>NZ_DS996351.1:326912-383000 GCF_000156375.1 Desulfovibrio piger ATCC 29098 | reverse complement strand
GTGGTTTTGTTCCATACTGACTGATTGTTCAATCAACACACCGGAAAAACAGGCAAAATTTCCTAAAAATTTCTTTGCCGCTTTCCCTTTCGCTTTTCTCCTTTCTTCGCCAAATATGGGCTGCGCCTCCCTTGCGGCGGAAAAAACAATATTTCCAGCAAAAAGGCTGCCCGTATACAAGGCTCGTGCCCCCTATGCCGGAACAAGGCATTGATGGAATCTTTTTTTGTCTTGACGGAGAGGGAATACAGCAGAACGCATTCCCGGCGCCGCCGGCACGGGAATCGCTGCCACAAAAAAGGGGATCCTTCTCCAGGCAACAGCCCGGCCAAAGGATCCCCCTTGTTCTCAGCTCAGCAGGTCTCTATCCTGCAAGGCCTTCCAGAGCAGTCATCATCTTTTCCACGTCCTGGACCGAGAAATCCACAGGCAGGGACATCAGCATGCCGAGCCCTTCCATCTTGTCGTGGAATTCCGCCGCCGTCATGGGGCTGACAGCGGCCGTATGGATCATGGCATTGACCATGAGGATGTCGATGACAGCCTTGCGCAGCTCCTCAGGCTCCAGCCCCAGGTCGAGCACAGCCAGAGCGGGCGCCTGCTGGCGCACCAGCTCCATGCCCTGTTCCAGCGAACCCGCCTGCCGGACAGAAGCACCACGGCCTTCCATGACCGGAAGGACCGGGGCCCAGTGTTCGGGGCGCGAGGTAACGATCAGGATATCCATAGCGGACCCCACGGCCTAGTGATGGCCGCCGCCACCGCAGGTGAAGTCCATGGTGAAGGGAGGCAGCTTGCCTTCCAGGAAGGCCTGCACGGCAGTGCCCACGGTGGGGTACTGACCGGCGAAGAAGACGTTGACGCCCACCTGCTGGAAGCCCATCAGCGGACGCATGCCCATGCCGCCGGCCAGCAGGGCTTTCACGCCATGGCTGGCCAGGTGCTGCACGGGAGCCATGCAGCCGCCCTGCTGGTGAGGCACGTTTTCCAGCGTGCCCACGGCTTTGATGGCGTTGTCTTCGATTTCCACGATGGTGTAGATGTCGCAATGGCCGAAGTGCATGCCCATCTGGGCATCGAGACCGCCAGGCATGCAGGAAGGCACGGCAAGAAGAAAGCTCATGATAAACGCTCCATTTCTGGTCGAAGGTGCGCGGCCTAGCGGCCGGTGCGCATATCCTGAAGGGCCGACCACATGTCCTTCAGGCTGTTGCCAAGAGGATTGTCGAATTCTGTCAGGGCACGACGCTGCACCATGGCCCGGGTCACCACCGGATCGAAGGGCAGCCGCCCCAGCAGGGTATGGCCGTGTTCGGCGCATTCCGCGGCGATGGCATCGGCCTCGTTCACATTGAGATCAGCCTTGTTGATGATGATGGCCAGCGGGATGCGGAAATGCCGGCACAGATCGGCCACGCGGCTGAAGTCGTGGCGGCCTGACGGCGTGGGTTCCACGACGCCTACGGCCAGACTGGCCCCCGACAGGGAGCTGATGACGGGGCAGCCCACGCCCGGCGAACCGTCGCACAGGATGGTCTCCAGCCCCAGGGCCCTGGCACGTTCCCTGGCCTGGGCCTTGAGCAGGCTCACCAGACGACCGGAATTCTCCTGCCCGGGGAAAAGCTGGGCATGGACCATCAGACCGAAGCGGCTGTCGCTCACGTACCAGTCACCACAGTGATTGTCGGGGAAATCGATGGCCTGCTGCGGGCAAAGCTTCACGCAGACGCCGCAGCCTTCGCAATGGTCATCGATGAGGAAGCCCCCGTCATGGGGACGGACAGCTTCGAAACGGCACAGATCGGCACACTGGCCGCAGCGGATGCAGTCATCCTGACGGATCCGGGCGCTATGTCCCGAGATGAACGGCGTGCGTTCCTTGACCTCCGGCTGCAACAGGATGTGCAGGTCGGGGGCATCCACATCCAGGTCACAGATGACCTTGTTTTCGGCCAGATGGGCAAAGGAGGCACAGACCGTGGTCTTGCCCGTCCCGCCCTTGCCGCTGATGACGACGATCTCACGCATGACACACCTCCCCGCCCAGACGGCACAGGGCATCGCGCAAGTGTTCGAAACGCTGTTTCCATTCCAGGGACAGCGCGGCTAGCAGGCGGCCATTGGCATATTGCTCGGCGGCGGCCCGTTCAAAAGGCAGCTCCGCCAGCAGGGGCAGGCCATGCTCACGGCAGTAGCCACGCACCGCGGCGTCGCCATCGGCATTGCCCTCGGCCCCGGCCCGATTGATGACCACGGCCATGGCCTTGTTCAGGGGCAGGAAGGCCTGATGCGCCAATCTGAAATCATGGAAACCGAAGGGCGTGGGGTCGGCCACCAGCAGGATCAGGTCCACATCACGGGTGACCGTGACCGCCGGACAGCTGACCCCGGGAGGCGCATCGAGGATGGCATCGGCCGGGACCGCATCCAGCATGGTGTCCAGACGGGCCCGCAGCTGGCGCAGCAGGGGCGGCGTCATGGATTCGCCGATACGGGTACGGCCCATGAGGAAGCGGACCGTGCCGTCCAGCACTGTGCCGTGTTCCAGTTCGCCCAGTTCCCGGCCCACGGGTTTGAGGGCCTTGTCCGCACAGACGGCGAAACAGCCGCCGCAGCCGTGGCACATATCGGGGAAGATGCTGATATTGCCGGCAAAGGAGGCGATGGCCTTGAAGCTGCAAATCTCGCGGCATTTGCCGCACTTGCTGCACGCGGCCAGATCGAGGGAAGGCACCTCCAGCCAGGCCTTGCTGCTCCCCTCCACCTGCGGGGGCAGGAAGAGGTGGAGGTTGGGCGCTTCCACGTCCGTGTCCACGGCCACCAGGGGGCTGTCCCAGACGCTGGCCAGGGAGGCGGCCACACTGGTCTTGCCTGCCCCGCCCTTGCCGCTGGCAATGGCGATACGCATAAAGGCTCCCCTATTTGTTGGGCGCGTCGGCAAAGGGGAATTCGCCCTTCTGGAAGCGTTCCACCGCTTCCCGGACGGTACCGCTCACATCCTGGCAGACCTTGATGCCCGCAGCCTTCAGGGCGTCGAAAGCCTTGGGGCCCACATAGCCGCTCAGCACCACCTGCACGCCCGCGTTGGCCACGCGTTCGGCGGTTTCGATGCCGGCGCCCATGCTCATGGTCTGGGAAGCGCCGTTGTCGATATAGCTCACGCTCATGTCCGGCAGATCCACCACCACGAAACCGCCCGCGCGACCGAAACGGGGATCGACGAGATCGTCAAGGGTGGGGCCTTCACTGGAAATGGCAATCTTCTGCATGGTATTCTCCTTTGCGTCCGCAGTCCGGGGATCGGGTTCGGCCAGGGCGTAATGACCGCCCTCGATGCGCAGGGCCCGGCCCGTGACCAGGGCCAGCGCCACCGTGCGCCGGGCCGCGGCCAGAGTACGGCCGAACGTATGCCGGGACACACGCATGCGGCAGGCGGCCTCGGAACCGGTCAGGCCTTCCAGATCCGCCAGACGCAGGGCTTCGAGTTCTTCCACTCCCAGGCAGACTTCCTCCAGGGCCGTCATGGGGATGCCCCGCGGCTTGAAGTAGGTGACACTGGGAGTGGTGGCCACATAGCGGCACTGTCTGGGACGCGGCATGATTTCTCCAATATCTGGCAAAACGGGCGCGCAGCCGGAAAGGATACCAGGCTTGCGGACGTTTTGCACAATTGAGCATAATCCTTGCGGCGGCCATGTCAAGCCCCTTTCCCGGATCCCGCCGCTTTTTCCCGCTTCCGCGCGGCGCGTTGACGCTTTTCTTGGCCGCATGGTACAAGTCCCGGGCCTGCCCTGCGCAGCCATCACGAGGTTCCCATGTCCCAAAATCGTGCCAGCATGCTGGACCGCCCCGTGGCCCAGACCTTTTTCCGCTACGGCCTGCCCTGGTCCGCGGCCTTTCTCCTGCTTTCGTCCGCCGGTCTGGTGGATACCATCTTCATCGGTCGCTATGTCGGTGCCCAGGCTCTGGCAGCCGTCAATATCGTCAGCCCTGTCTTCAGTATTTTCTTCGGCATGGGTGTCATGCTTTCCGTGGGCGGAACGGTCCGCAGCGCCCACCATGTGGGACGGGGCGATCTGCGTGCCGCTTCGGCGGTCTTTGGCCGCACCATGCTGCTCATCCTGCTGGCCGGTCTGGTGCTGGCGCTGCTCTCTCTGCTGTTCCGGCCGCTGCTGCTGACGCTGCTGGGGGCGGATGGCGACGTGATACGGCCTGCGCACCAGTACCTGACCACCATCCTGCTTTTCAGCCCTGTGCTGCCCGCCTCCTACGCCCTTTCGCAGTTCGCCCGGGTGGACCAACATCCCACTCTGGCTTCTCTGGGGCTCATCCTGAGCGCTGGCGTCAATATCTTTCTGGATTACCTATTCATCGCCCGCTTCAGCTGGGGCGTGCAAGGGGCGGCCCTGGCCACGGGGCTGGGCTTCAGCTGTACCCTGCTCCTGTTCCTGATCCACTTCCTTTCCCGCCGTGCCCTGCTGCGCCTGACCCTCAAAGGCTGCGGCTGGCGGGAGATCCTGCGGGCCAGCCTCAACGGCAGCGCGGAAAGCATCAACGAGATCTCCGTGGGCAGCATCATCCTGCTCATCAACCATCTGATGATGGCCCGCTTCGGTTCCTCCGGTGTGGCCGCCTTCACCGTGGTCAGCTACGGTTCGTGGTTCGGCCTGACCCTGGCCTACGGCCTCAGCGATACCCTGTCGCCACTGGTCAGTGCCAATCATGCCGCCGGGTTGCGCCAGCGGACGCATAGTTTCCTGCGCGTCGCCCTGCTGAGCCTGCTGGCGCTGGGCGTGATCATGTTCCTTGTCTTCAGCCTCTACCCGCAGGAGCTGGCCCGCCTTTTCCTGCCCGACAACGCCGCTGTGGGCAGCCTGGCTTGTGATTTCATCGCCGACTTCCGCTGGAGCTTTTTCTTCAGCGGTCTGAATATGGGCATCGCCTGCTACCTGACGGGGCTCAACCGTTCCTTGCAGGCTGTGGGCATGGCCCTGAGCCGCAGCCTGGTCTTCCCCGCCCTGTTTTTGAGCCTGTTCGCCCTTTGGCTGGAAGACGAACATATTTTTTGGGCCATCCCCCTGGCCGAGGCCCTGACCCTGCTGCTGGGTATCGGCCTGTTGGTCCACGGCCGTCGGCGTACCGGCTGGTAGACCTGCTGACAGGAACAGCCGCATACCGTATGCTTGCGGCATATGACACAAGGAGTCCCCATGCCCACGAAACGCCTTTTGCCTGCCCTGCTGGCCGCCCTGCTGCTGTCCGTTCCCGCCATGGCGGCCGAACATGCCCCGGGATTCGAAGCCTGCATCAAGAAAAACACCAAAAGTTCCGATCAAAAACAGTGCCTGGATCTGGAGCGTGACTACTGGCAGAAAAAACTGGATGCCCGCTATCAGGCCATGCAGGGCATCTGCAAAAAATTCTCCGGGCCCGAAGCGGAAAAGCGCAGCACAGCCTGCCTGGAGGCTCTGGAAGAAAGCCAGCACAGCTGGCTGGCGTACAAGACCAGCATGCGCCCTGTGGCCGAAAACTATCCCAACAGCCAAAGCGCCATGGAAAACCTGGCCTGGTTCGAGATCGACCAGCTACGCAAGCGCATCCATGATCTGGAGACTCTGGATCCCTCACTGGCAGACAAGCCGGCCCGCCGCGCCAATACTATGGATGATATCGAAAAGGGGCTGTCGGATTTCGGCAACAGTATGGAATCCCTGTTCAATTCCGGCATGAAAAAAATGGGGCTGGACTAGGCCGCTTTTGGCTTTCGTAAAAAACAGGGGCGGGGCCCCCTGAGCCCCGTTCCTGTCCCTGCGGAACTCTCCCGCCCGTCCGCGGGCTATAAAAGGACGGCCCTTCCGTTATGCTCTCTTCGGGCCATCCTTTTACCGGGCTGGCCGCGCGTCCTGTGTTCCAGTCCGCTCATTTTGTGGAGGCATCATGGATTCTTTGCTCACGCTGCCGAAAGACATCCATCTTCCCGGCACGCCGGAACATTTCTCTCCCCTGCTCACCTCGGACAGCGGCCTGCTGGTGGAGCGCATCGTCTCCTGGGGCCATGTGACGCCGGAAGGCCAGTGGTACGATCAGGAAAAGGACGAATGGGTCCTGCTGCTGGAAGGCTCCGCCCGGCTGGGCTTTGCCGATGGTCGTGAAGTGTCCCTGGAACGCGGCCAGTGTCTTCTGCTGCCCAAGCATGTACGCCACCGTGTACTGGAGACCAGCAAGCCCTGTGTCTGGCTGGCCATCCACGCACCGCAGCTGCGTCCGCAAGATGATGGCGCGGCAGCCGCCCCACAGGAATAGGAAAAGCGTCGTCCCCATTCCACCAGCACTGCGGCCGGCACGAACGGGCAATACGTCTTTTGCCGGGGCATGCCACCCAGCCGGTTCGTGGACCCTGCTTTCATGCAAGACACCAGGGCCGCATGCTCCTTTGCCCGCCAGCCCCGTACCTTGTGGCATTCCCCGGGAAAACATGCACAGGAGGTGTCCATGTCGCTGCCCCTGTTCACCTGCCGCCCCATCGGCATCATCCACACCCCGCACACCGATCCGGCCCAAACGCCCCGGCAGCCCATCCACGCCGCAGACTTCACCGGCCAGGTGGAGATATTCCCCGAATTCGCGGCCGGGCTCGAAGGACTGGAGCATTATGTCCGTATCTGGTTGCTCTTCGCCTTCCACCGGGCAGAGGCTCCGCGCCTGCACGTCATCCCGCATGGGCAGACGCAGGAACGCGGCGTCTTCACCACCCGGGCCCCCTGCCGTCCGGGCGGCATCGGCATGAGCCTGGTACCGCTGCTGCGCCGGGACGGGAACATCCTCCATGTCTCGCATGTGGACATGCTGGATGGCACGCCATTGCTGGACATCAAGCCCCATTCCCCCGATCTGGACAGCGGCGCTCTGTTGTGACGGCGGCTCTCTGATACAATTAATATTTTGCTACATTCGATAATTCTTCCATGCCATTTTTGATATAAATATCATATTCTTAAAACATATGTTTAAACATATAGTTGACATATAATCAATAATCTAAATATAATTTTTATATCTCTATAGCAAGGGGGCTTAGTATGACATTTGAACAAAATCTTCATAGGATTTTTAATGAGGCAAACGAAAAATTTGGATTTATCTCTCAAATAACTTTTGATTTAGAAGACACAATCTACAAAAATCTTCAATCCGTATATTGTCTACCACTTTGGAGAAAAGCCGCCCCTGTCGACATGCCTCCCGACCTTGATGAGATCATTAAATATGTATCATATATAGATGGTATTCAAGTTAATAATATAATTGGATTTTTATATAGACCAACAACAATTACGCCAAAGGACATAATATTTACCACAAAATCTATACATATTATAAATACAGGAGAAACTGAATATCAAGAACATATTATCCCATATGAAATCTTATCCATACCATATATTAGCATTAAATCATTAATACTTGATGAAGATGAAAACACACTTGAAATATATGATGTAAATAATAAATATTTTATTTGCGATCAAGAAATATGGAATATGCAGGCTGTTCACTATTTTTTAGAGCACACAATTAGCATATCAAAAAATACATTTAATATTAATAAGGAAATAAATGAGAATGAAAATATCCATAATAAATATCATTCTACTATAAACTCTATTTCACCAGAATTTGAAACATCCACTATTCCTGGTACAATATACAGCAATGTTAGTTCTGGCATGACGGTTTATGGGGAAGAAAAATTCTGCGCTGCTCGGGGACATGGCTTTGCAGCTGAACGCGCCAATCATCTTTATGACAAATTATCTGGGCATGATGCCCATATTGTCGGCGATAGTAACATCAAAGATGGGCCCGACAGACTTGTCGATGGCATCTATATTCAGTCAAAATACTGCAAAACAGGTAGTAAATGTATATCTGAATGCTTTAAGGACAACAAGTATCGCTATCTAAATGATGATGGGACACCTATGAAAGTCGAAGTCCCGTCAGATAAATATGACGCAGCACTTGCAGCTATGCGTGAAAGAATTCGACGGGGTGAAGTCCCTGGTGTAACAAATCCAGATGAAGCTAAGAATATTGTACAAAAAGGACATTTTACTTATGAGCAGGTAAAAAATATCGCTAAAGCTGGTACTATTGAGTCCTTAACATATGATGCCGTTAATGGAAGTATTATCGCAGCATATTCTTTTGGTATAACTTCTGTCATTAGCTTTGCTACGTCTCTCTGGAATGGAGATAATTTTGACATTGCCTTGAAAAAGGCTGTTCATAATGGGATTTCTGTATTTGGCACCTCTTTTATGACTGCCATTATTGCAGGACAGGTTACAAAAGCAGGATTAAATCGGGCACTTGTAGGAGTGAGCGACTATCTTGTCAAATGTATGGGGAACAAAGGGGCGTCACTGCTCGCAAATGCCTTTCGAAGTGGAAAGGATATCTATGGAGGAGCTGCAATGAATAGCGCTGCAAAACTGCTACGCGTAAATATTATCACTGCAGCTGCTACTATTGTAGTTCTTTCATCTGTCGATATTGTCAATACCTTCCGCGGAAGGATTTCTGGTGCTCAATTATTCAAAAATGTAACGACGACAGTAAGCTCTGTTGCGGGTGGCACTGCTGGTTGGGCAGGAGGTGCTATGGCTGGAGCAGCTCTTGGATCATGCGTTCCAGTAATCGGTAATGCCGCTGGTGCCATAATCGGGGGAATCATAGGCTCATTCTGCCTCGGTTCAGCTGCTGCCTGCGCCACCAGTGCCATCATGGACAAATTTGTAGAAGATGACGCCAAGGAAATGGTCGACATCATAGAAAAAGAATTTTTGCATCTCGCAGAAGACTATCTACTCAATCAACATGAAGTAGAAATGATTACCGCAAAACTGGCTGACTGCCTGACTGGCGATACACTCAAAGATATGTTTGCTTCTTCAGATCGAACAAAATTTGCTCAGAGTCTCCTCCTCCCGCACATAGAAGACGCTGTTGCTCACCGCAATTTCATCCAGCTCCCCGACCCTGACGCCATGCGACATGGATTATTGCTGTGGTGTGAATCCCAAGGGCGTTGATCAACCAGCGAGGTGGTTGAGACATAAAACAGCACCTTTTCTCCTCTCCGACAAAGAGCAGAATCGCACTCCATAACGAAAAACGCCCGCAAGACGAACTTGCGGGCGTTTTTGTGCACCGGAACGGTACAAAGGGAGGCCCCCCATGGGCCTCCCGGCGGGCATTTCAGGACCGAAGAGGTGAGCCCTGAAATTTCATGCGTCCACGGCCTGAAGAGGCCTGCCGCACGGCCTAGTCGGCCTGGGTGCGGATGAACGTGGGAATCTCGAAATCTTCTTCACTATACGTGAAGTCCTCATGACCGGGGTTGTGCTGGCGCCGGGGCATGGGCTGCTGGCCCAGCGTGGCGCCTGTGCGCAGGTAGGTCGGTTTCTCGAACTGATCCTGGGCGGAATAGGGACCATAGCCCCCCTGCGGATAGGAGTTCTGGGGGATCCAGTCTCCACGCTGGCGCACGGGACGCGGACGGGGCTGCTCATAGGCAGGAGCCTGCGGCGCTTCCATGGGACGGGCGGCCGGAGCGGCCTGCGAACCGGGGAACTTGGTCACGCTGGAGCTCTTCACCGGCTCGGGCACGGGCTGCACCACCGTGGCGCTGGGATCGATGCCCGTAGCGATGACGGTCAGGCGCAGTTCGTCGCCGATGTTCTCGTCATAGACCACACCAAAGATGATGTTGGTATCTTCGGGCGTGGCATCGGCGATGATGTCGCCGATCTCGGCGATCTCGTCGGTGGAGATGTCCATGGACGCCGTGATGTTGTAGAGCACGGCCTTGGCGCTTTCCAGAGACACGTCTTCCAGCAGCGGACTGTTGATGGCGCGCTGGGCGGCCTCGCGGGCGCGGTTCTCACCGGCGGCCACACCGGTGCCCATCAGGGCCATGCCGGATTCGGACATGGTGGTGCGCACGTCGGCGAAGTCGAGGTTGATCATACCGTCGGCCAGAATTACGTCGGAAATACCTTTGACGGCGTAGAAGAGCACGTCGTTGGCTTTCTGCAGCATGGCAGAGAACGGGGTCTTCTTGGGAGCGAAGGCCAGCAGACGGTCATTAGGGATGGTGATCAGGCAGTCCACATGCTGCTTGAACTCTTCCAGACCTTCTTCGGCAAAGCGACGGCGACGGGCACCTTCAAAAGAGAAAGGTTTAGTGACGACACCCACGGTCAGGGCGCCCATCTCCTTGGCGGTCTGGGCCACGACAGGCGCGGCCCCCGTCCCCGTACCACCGCCCATGCCGGCGGTCACGAAAACCATGTCGGCATCACCGATGGCTTCCCGGATGGCGTTGACGCTTTCCAGAGCGGCCTCGCGGCCCACGGCGGGATTGGCACCGGCACCCAGGCCCTTGGTGAGCTTTTCACCCAGCTGGATCTTGACCGGAGCATTGTTGCGGCTCAGGGCCTGCATATCGGTATTGGCGCAGATGAACTGCACCCCCTGCAGACCGGAAGTGATCATGTTCTGCACGGCATTGCCGCCGCCACCGCCTACACCGATGACCTTAAGCTTGGCGTTATTGCCCAGCGTGATGTCGATATCATCAACAATGGATTGTGACATAGTTCCCTCTCCTCAAATACTCTAAAAGCTTGCCCGCTTTGTTTTTTTAGGAAATGTCGGAAAACCACTTCTTCATGCGCGCCAGCAGGCCTTCGAAAACGCCGCTGTCGCTGTGCGTGGGAGTAAACTTTTTCTGCCCGGAAACTTCCTTTTCCGCGCCGTAACGCAGCAGCCCCACGGCCGTGGAGAACTTGGGGCTGTTCACCACGTCCTTGAGCCCGCCCACATTGCGGGGGTAACCGATGCGCGTGGGCAGGTTGAAGATCTGCGTCCCCAGTTCCTGACAGCCCTCGATGAGGGCCGTGCCGCCGGTCAGCACCACGCCTGCACCCAGGAAGTTCTTGTAACCGGAGTTTTCCAGCGTCCGGTTCACCAGGCACAGGATCTCTTCCATACGCGGCTCGCAGATCTCCGCCAGGATCTGGCGGGAGATGCGGCTGGGATCACGGCCGCCCACAGTGGGCACTTCGATGAACTCGTCATGACGCACCATGTCGGTCAGGGCGCAGCCGTACTTGAGTTTGATACGCTCGGCCGCCGCAATGGGGGTGCGCAGGCCAAAGGCGATATCGTTGGTCAGGTTCTGGCCGCCCAGCGCCAGCACATGGGTGTGCTTGATGGAATCGTTGGCGAAAATGGCGATGTCCGTGGTGCCGCCGCCGATATCCACCAGAGCGACGCCCAGCTCGCGCTCTTCTTCCGTCAGCACGGCCTTGGCCGAGGCCAGGGATTCCAGCGCGATGTCCGAGACTTCCAGCTGGCTGCGGTGGCAGGAGCGCACGATGTTCTGGGCCGAGGTCACGGCACCGGTCACGATGTGCACCTTGACTTCCAAGCGCACGCCCGCCATGCCCAGCGGATCGGCGATGCCGCGCTGGTTGTCCACGATGTATTCCTGCGGCAGGATGTGGATGACTTCACGGTCGGCGGGGATGGCCACGGCGCGGGCCGCATCGAGCGCGCGTTCCACGTCGCGCTGGCCCACCTCGCCGCCTTTGACGGCGATGACACCATGACTGTTGATCCCGGCGATATGCCCGCCGGCGATTCCCACATAGACCGAATTGATCTCACAGCCGGCCATGAGTTCGGCGTCTTCGATGGCGCCCCGGATGGACTGCACGGTCTGCTCAATGTTCACCACCACGCCCTTGCGCATGCCGTGAGAGGGACGGGTGCCGATCCCGACGACATCCACCAGGCCGTTTTCCGCCATTTCCCCTACGACCGCGCACACTTTGGTAGTGCCGATATCCAGGCCTACAATGAGATCCGCCATAGTTACTCCTCACCAAACATCATCCGCGCATGGGCTGACTGAGCGTCACCCAGACACTGCCGTTGACAGAGCGCACCTCACGCACGTTCTTCAGCTCGTGCCTGCGTGCCAGATCCCCCAGCGTCAGGCCGATCCGGGCAAGATTCCCGGCCCAGTCGTCCGTTGCGATGGAAAGCCGCATCTCGCGGTCTTCCAAATATATCTCGATACCCCGTGCGGGGCTCACCGTGATCGACGCAATGGCCCCTGCCTCCACCGGCAGGCTGCCCGCATGCAGATCCTTCATGAATCGCGGCAGGTAGGCTACGTCATCCTCGGCCCCCGTTTCCACGGTCAGCGTCGGCAGGGAGAGGAAGTTGCGGCTCTCCACCGGGGCGATGGCCTCGCCGGATTCATTGGCGTAATACAACACCCCGTCCTTGTGGACCCAGAAGGTGGGCATACGCTCCTTGATCTTGATGACGAAGCGGTCCGGCAACAACCGTTTGACCGAGACCTCTTCCACCCAGGGCGTGGCACGCAGCTTGCGCTCCACTTCGGCGATGCTGACCGCCAGGGAGTTCTCCCCTTCCTTCAGGCCGCCGTATTGCAGGACCATCTCCCGCGACAACCGGACATTTCCGGCCACGTCGATATGCCGCGTGGCGAAAAAGTCACTGGTCGTGGCCTTGCCGTACAGCCAGATGGAGCCGGCACACAGACCTGCCACAGCCGCGACCAGCCCTGCCAGCAGGAGCAGGACGCAAAAAAAACGCTGCACACGCCCGCCCTGCAGCTTGCTCCAAAGGGAGAACTGCCGTTTTTCCCTCGCCGGCTTGGTCCGGTTGCGGGTATTGGGGCGGGAAGCGGTGCTGCGACTGGGAGCAGGCGTCGAACTGCCGCTGTAAGAACGCGTATTGCGCCGGTTTTTTTTCAGCGAAAAGGTCACGGCACGATCCTGACTTCCGTTTCCAGCGTGATGCCGAACAGCTCCAGCACCCCCTGCCGCGCACTCTCGATCAGCTCGAACGCGGCGCTCGCGCTGCCATTCCCTTCATTTATCAAAAAATTGGCATGCATGGTCGAAAAAGCCATCCCACCGAGCCGCCTGCCGCGAAAGCCGGCCCTATCCAAAAGGATGCCGGCTGGTTTGTCCGGGGCCGGATTTTTGAATACGCAGCCCGCACTCCACGCTGTCACAGGTTGTTTAGACTTTTTCTCGCAAATATTGCGATGCATGAGTTTAGAAATGCCATCCCTGTCAGTCTTGGTCAAGTCAAATATGGCTTCGAGCACAAGAAAACCGTTTTTTCTGCCGTCCACCAGCAAGGTTCTGTAACCATACTGCAGTTCCGCTGCCGGGAAGACCTGCGGGCGACCATCAACAACAGCCTTGATTTCCAAGAGATTCCTGCATGTCTCGCAACCGTAGGAACCCGCGTTCATGGCCACGGCCCCCCCGACGCTCCCGGGGATGCCGACAAGGCCCTCAAGACCGCCGAAACCCCGCCGGGCACAAAAACCGAGCAGGCGCGGCAGGGGCACGCCCGCCCCTACCCGCACATGGGCCCGCTCTTCAGATTCCCAGACGACTTCGGGGCCTTCCTTGATTGCAGAACGAAGCAGCACGACTGGTAATTCACCATCGCGGGCAAGCAGATTCGTGCCCGCGCCAATGATGAACGGGCTCCCGCCCAGCTGCTGCAACCGTTCTGCCAGCAGCGGATAATCCTCGGCACGCTCAAGCACCAGTTCAGCGATGGCCCGGCCCCCGAGATGCAGTGATGTCCGCTCTGCCAGCGACGGGGACAGGATCTCACGCATCCTTGCCGCCCTCCAGCCAGGCAGGGCCCACACGGGTGATGGTACCGGCCCCCAGGGTCAGCAGCACGTCACCGGGCTTCAGGATATCGTCCAGGCCCTTGACCATGGCGTCGATGGTCTGGAAGTAGGTGACAGGGGTCTCGGAGACCTGACGCATGCCCTGGGCCAGGCTCTCGCCGGAGACACCGGGGATGGGCTTTTCGGAAGCGGCGTAGATCTCCGTCAGCACCAGCTGGTCCACCACATCGAAGACCTTGCAGAACTCGCCGAAATGGGCCTGGGTGCGGCTGAAGCGGTGCGGCTGGAAGGCCACCACCAGACGGCGATTGGGGAAGACCTGCCGGGCCGTGGCCAGCGTGGCCGCGATCTCGGCCGGATGATGACCGTAGTCATCGATGACGGTCACGCCATTGCGTTCGCCCTTGAATTCAAAGCGACGTCCCACGCCCCGGAAGGTGGCCAGACCTTCCACGCAGCGCTCGAAGGGGATGTCGGCAGCCGTGGCGGCGCCGATGGCGGCCAGGGCATTGAGGATGTTGTGGCGGCCGGGATGGGGCAGAGTCACTTCGCCCAGCTTCTGGTCATCGCGCCAAACCTCGAAACGGCTGGTCATGCCCGATTCCAGCAGCACGGCACGCAGCTGGTTGTCGGCGGCGAAGCCGTAGGTCAGCACCGGACGCTTGACGCGCGGCAGCAGGGCCCGCACGCCGGGATCATCGCCACAGACCACGTTGAGGCCGTAGAACGGCACCTTGTTCATGAACTGGACGAAGGCGTCGTCGATGGCCTGCCGGGTCCCGTAGTGGTCCAGATGGTCTTCGTCCACGTTGGTGACCACGTTGATGATGGGGAACAGGCAAAGGAAGGAGCCGTCGGATTCATCGGCTTCGGCGATGAGGTAGTGGCCGCTACCCAGATGGGCGTTGGTGCCGTAGACATTGAGACGCCCCCCGATGATGACCGTGGGGTCCAGACCGGCCGTGTCGAAGATGGAGGCCGTCAGGGACGTGGTGGTGGTCTTGCCGTGCGTACCGGCAATGGCCACGCCCTGGCGCAGGCGCATCAGTTCGGCCAGCATCTCGGCGCGGGGGATGATGGCGATGTTGCGGCGACGCGCTTCCACCACTTCGGGGTTGTCCTCGGCGATGGCCGTGGATTTGACCAGCACCTGCACGTTGCCCACGTTCTCGGCCGCATGGCCCACGGCGATGCGGGCCCCAAGACTGCGCAGATGTTTGACCACGGCCGAATCGCTCATGTCCGAGCCCGAAATGTCATAGCCCAGGTTGAGCAGGACTTCCGCGATGCCGCTCATGCCGGCGCCGCCGATGCCCACCATGTGAATCTGCCGAATCTTGCTGTCCATATGTCTCTCTCTATCCAGAAGAAGATGTTGTCGTGAACTTACCGTGCGCACACGGTCTCCAGTTCCGCGGCCACCAGCTCCGCCGCGCGGACGCGGGCACAGCCGGAAGCCGCCGCCGCCATGGTGCGCAGCCTGCCGGTATCCTGCAACAGGTCCGTGACCTGCGCCATAAGGCCGTCGCTCTCCATGCGGGCCTCGGGCAGCATCAGGGCCGCGCCCTCGGCCACCAGGGCCTGGGCGTTGCGCGTCTGATGGTCATGCACCGCATAGGGGAAGGGCACCAGCACCGAGGGCAGGCCCGCGGCGCAAAGCTCGGCCACGGTGGTGGCTCCGGCGCGGCACAGCACCAGATCCGCCCAGGCATAGGCCGAAGCCATGTCATCGATGAAGGCACTCACACAGGCCGGATCATAGCCCGCCGCCGCGTAGGCCTCGCGGGTCGCGGCCTCGTCGCGTACGCCGGTCTGGTGGCGTACTTCGATGCCCGCGGCACGCAGGGTGTCGAGATGCCGACACACATGCACGTTCAGGGCATGGGCCCCCAGCGAACCGCCCATGACCAGCAGGCGCTTGCCGGAAAAATCATGCTGCCGCCCGGCCAGGGCCACGACGGCGGCCCGCACGGGATTGCCCGTCAGTACCGTCCGGGAGGCATCGAAGCCCTCGGTCCCCGGCAGGGAAAGGCAGATGCGCCGGGCAAGACGTCCCAGGATGCGGTTGCTCATGCCGGCGATGGCGTTCTGCTCATGCAGCACCGTGGGCACACCGGCCAGACGGGCCGCCAGCATGGGCGCGAAGGCGGCATAACCGCCAAAACCGGCCACCACCTGGGGGCGGAAACGCCGGATGATGCCCCGGGCCCGGCAGACGGCGCAGGCCATGCGCCCCGCAGCGGCAAAGGCCCGCAGGCCACGCCCCAGGAAGCCGCGCACCGGCAGGCCGATGAAATCGATGCCCGCCGCCTGGGCCAGACGCTGTTCCGGACCGTACTGCGACCCCACGAACAGCAGTTCCACACCGGGATGGCGCAGACGCAGGGCTTCCGCCACGGCCAGCGCCGGGAAGATGTGCCCGCCGGTGCCACCGGTGGTTAAGAGGACTCTTTCCATATGCTCCCCTCCTTGCCCGTGGCCGTGCGAGAAAAATTCATGAGCAGGCCCACGCAAAGCATGGTGGCCATAAGATTACTGCCGCCGTAGCTCATCAGGGGCATGGGCACGCCCTTGGGCGGCGCCACCCCCATGACCACGGCCAGGTTCATGACGGCACCCATGGCCAGGATGACCGTCAGGCCAAAGGCCGTCAGCCGGTCACGCAGTTCGGTCTGGCGCATGATGATGCGGTAACAGCGCCAGAACAGCAGACCGAACAGCAGCATGACCACGGTGATGCCCACAAAGCCCAGCTCCTCGGCCAGCACGGCCATGATGAAGTCGTTGTGGGCTTCGGGCAGATAAAACATCTTTTGCCGGCTGGCGCCCACGCCCACGCCGAAAAAGCCGCCCGAGCCGATGGCCAGCAGGGACTGCACCAGGTGGTAGCCCGTATCGGTGGGATCGGCGAACGGATCCAGAAAAGCCAGCAGACGGCGCAGACGGTATGGCTCGAGGATGGCCAGGGCCATGGCGCCGGCGCAGGCCAGGATCATGGCGAAGAACAGATAGATGAAGCGTGTGCCCCCGGCCAGACACATGAAGAACAAAATGCTGGCCACCACCACGGCGCTGCCGAAGTCGGGCTGCAACAGCAGCAGGCCGCAGAACAGGCCCGTCACGGCAAAGGGCGGGATGACGCCCCGGCTGAAGGTCTTGACCAGTGCCTGCTTGGAACTCATGAAATAGGCCAGATACAGGGCCAGGGAGATCTTGACGAACTCCATGGGCTGCAGGTTCACGGGCCCCAGAGGGATCCAGCGCTTGGCGCCGTTGATGGACGGCGTCAGGGGCGACAGGGTCAGCAGGAGCAGGAACAGGGACAGGAAGATGGCCGGATACTGCAATTTGTAGAGCCAGCTGCGGGGCATGAGGGCCGCGCCCCAGAGCACGAGGCCCCCGCCGCAGGCAAAGATCAGCTGGCGCTTGAAAAAGTAGTATTTGTCACCGTTGACCTGCTCGGCCACGATACCGCTGGCCGACAGCACCATGATGAGGCCGATGGCCAGGATGATGAGCATCAGGGTGAACAGCCACCAATCGAAGCCTTCAAAACTCACTTTGCCCAGGGCACGCGAGATGCCCCCGCCCTGGGGAGCGGATTCTTCCTTTTTCTTTTCCTTCCTGCTCAGGAACATGTTCTTCATGCCAGGCTTCCCACGATGCGCTTGAAGTCGTTGCCGCGTTCCACATAGTTACGGTACTGGTCAAAGCTGGAGGTCGCCGGTGCCAGCAGGACCACATCGCCCTCCCCCACCTTGTCCTGCAGGGCCAGGACAGCGTCTTCCATGCGCTCGTGCCAGCACAGGGGCACCACGCCCTGCCAGGCCGCCTCGAAGATCTCGCGGCTGGCCCCGTACAGGTTCACGCTCTTGGCCTTGCGGCGCAGCAGATCCTTCATGCCGTCCAGATCCCCGCCCTTGAACTTGCCGCCGCACAGCAGGTGCACGGGATGGTCCATGGCTTCCAGCGCCACTTCCAGAGCGGCCACCGTGGTGCATTTGGAGTCGTTCACATAGAGCACGCCGTGCACGCGGGCCACGGATTCCAGCCGGTTGGGCAGGGGTTTGAAGGCAGCCACCGCGCGGGCGGCGTTCTCCAGCGTCACGCCAAAGGGACGGCAGGCCTGCCAGGCGGCCTCGGCATTGAACTGGTTGTGTTGGCCGAACAGCGGGCAGTCGGGGAAGCGGCCTTCAGGCCGGATCCAGACCTTGCGGGCCCTGAGACCGAAACGGGCGGCGGTCTCTTCCAGCTCGGGCGCCAGCACCGCCAGATCCTCTTCCGTCTGGCAGCGGAACAGGCGGAACTTGGCCTCGATGTATTCTTCCATGTCCTTGTGGTAATCCAGGTGGTTGGGCGAGATGTTCAGCACCACGGCCACCCGGGGATGGAAGGTGGAGCAGCACTGGAGCTGGAAGCTCGAGGTCTCCAGTACCAGCACGTCGGCCTTTTCGCCGGAAAGCAGATATTCCGAAAGGGGCGTGCCGATATTGCCGCCCAGAAAAACACGCAGGCCCTGCTCCCGCAGCATGGCCGCCGCCAGGCTGACCGTGGTGGTCTTGCCGCTGGTGCCGGTCACCGCCAGCACGGGCTCGCCGTCAAGGGCGCGCCAGGCCAGCTCCATCTCGGCCAGGATCTCGGTACCTTCCGCATCGGCGTGGGGGCCCATCATCTCGCGCAGGCGCACCACGGGCAGGCCGGGGCTGGGCACCACCAGCTTCGCACCGGCAAAAAGCTCCGGCCCCTGGTCCCCCAGCACCAGTTCGATGCCTTCCGCGCGCAGGGCCGCGGCCTGCGCTTCGTCCAGCGCCTGGGGATTGCTCTCCAGCAGGCGCACCCGGGCGCCCTGCCGCAACAGAAGACGGGCCGCTGCCTTGCCGGAACGCCCGGCGCCCACCACTACAGCCAGTTCACCGGCCTTGATGCACCGGCCACGATCTTCATTCTGAGCCATGTCACATTCCTCGCGGATAAGATATTGCCGCGCACTGCACCGGCAGGAACGGCGGACAGGGTAAAAACAGCGAGCGGGCTCCGGCTGCCGCACAGCCGGAGCCCTGCCGCCATCAGCGCAGTTTCAGTACCGATAGGGCCACCAGCCCCAGCAGTGCGGACGTGATCCAGAACCGGATGATAATCTTCGATTCCGGTATGCCCTTCAGTTCAAAGTGATGATGCAGGGGCGCCATGCGGAACAGGCGTTTGCCGCCCGTCCAGCGGAAATAGCTCACCTGCATGATGACCGACAGGGTCTCGGCCACGAACAGGCCGCCCACCACGGCCAGGATGAGTTCCTGCTTGCAGAGCAGGGCCAGATAGCCGAGCACGCCGCCCAGAGCCAGCGAGCCCACGTCGCCCATGAAGACCTGGGCCGGATAGGCGTTGAACCACAAAAAGCCCAGCCCCGCGCCCACCAGGGCCGCGCAGAACACCGTGACCTCACCGACGCCCGGCGTATAGGGCAGCAACAGATAGTTGGCGAAGCGGGCATGGCCCGTCACGTAGATGAAGATGGCGAACACGATGCCGGCCACGATGCAGGGCCCGATGGCCAGACCGTCCAGACCGTCGGTCAGGTTGACGGCATTGGATGAGGCCACCATCACGAAGACCCCGAACGGCAGGTAAAGGGGGCCCAGATCAGGCGCCCAGTCCTTGACGAAGGGGATGCTCAGCTGGCTGGAATAGCCGGGGTCCATGACCAGGAAGAGCATGGCCACCACGGCCACCACCAGCTGGCCCGCCAGTTTGGCCCGGCCGCTGATGCCGCGGTTCTCGGCATGGCGCAGCTTGGTCATGTCGTCCCAAAAACCCACGGCCGCGAAGCCCCAGAACACCAGCAGGGTCTGCCAGATATAGAAGTTGCCCAGATCCGCCCAAAGCAGCAGGCTGACCGTGAGGCTGAAGAGCATCAGCAGGCCGCCCATGGTGGGCGTGCCTTCCTTGCAGGCATGGGCCGTCACTTCATGCAGGATATGCTGGCCGCATTTGAGGCGGCGCAACCAGGCGATGAACCGGGGGCCCAGCAGGATGGAGAGCACCAGGGCCGTGATGAGCGCGGCCATGGAACGGAAGGTGATGTACCGGAAAACATTGAGCGCCGTCCATTCGGACGCCCACGGTACCAGCAGGTTATACAGCATCTACAGACTCTCCGTACGGCTGCCGGGCAGCCAGTCGCTCTGCTCCAGAGCTTCAAGCAATTCTTCCAGATGGTTGCCGCGCGATCCCTTGAAGAGCATGAGGCCCCCCTGCTCTCCCGTATCGGCGGGCAGATGTTCGCGCAGGGCCTGCACGAAGGCCTCGCCGGAATCCACGGGCAGGAACTTGCCCGTGTACAGGCCGTGTTCCAGCCCGTCCCGCACGGCATCGGCATGGCCGCCGCGCCAGAAGACCAGCACAGGACGCAGCTGGGCCAGATGCCTGCCCAGGCGTTCATGCTCCCGGTCAGCCACGCCGCCCAGTTCGCGCATCTCGCCCAGCACCACCACGAAAGGCCGTTTCTGGGCGCTTTCCGCCGCGGCGTCAAGCATGCGGGCCATGGAAAGCGGATTGGCATTGTAGGTATCGTCCACGATGTCCCAGTTGCCGCGACGGCTGCGGGCAAAACGCTGCGGCGGCAGCTGCGCATCGGCGAAACCGGCGGCGATCTCCTCGGCGGTCAGGCCCAGCATGTGGGCGGCCGCCGCCACGGCGATGCAGTTCTCGGTACCGTAATCGCCGCGGAAGGGCGCGATCACGTCGCAGGGACGGCCGTCCAGCCACAGCCGGTACTGCCCGTGCACGCCATCGCTGCACCCGGCATAGGCCGCACGATAGGAGAGCGGGCGCCCGCTGGCCGTGAAGAAGAGCACGTCGCCGAACACGGCCCGCGCCTCGCGGACGAGGTCGTCATAGTCGGCGCTCACGAGGGCCTGGCCTTCGGGGGCCAGATGGGCCAGCAGACGGGACTTGTGCCAGGCCACGCCGCGTTCGCCCAGGCCTTCGGTATGGGCGGCGCCCACGTTGAGGATCAGGGCCAGGTCGGGCTGGAGGATGGCCCCCAGCTCGTCCATGTCGCCTTCATGGCTGATACCGGCCTCGAAGACCCAGAAATCCTCGTCCCCGTCGGTCTTGAGCATGCACAGGGGCATGCCCACCTGATTGTTGAGGTTGAGGGCATTGCAGGCGGTCTTGCCGCGCCGCGACAGCACATGGGCCAGCAGCTCCTTGACCGTGGTCTTGCCGGCGGAGCCGGTGATGCCCACCACCCGGGCGGAGGACTTGCCGCGCCAGAGGGCGGCCACGGCCCCCAGGGCGCGCACCGTGTCCTGGACCAGCAGGACAGGCACGGACAGGCCTTCCAGCGGACGGGCGGCCAGCACGGCCACGGCGCCCTGCTCCACGGCACGGGCGGCATAATCATGGCCGTCCACACGCTCGCCGGCGATGCAGACGAACAGGCTGCCGGGCACGGCCTCGCGGCTGTCCGTGACGACCGAAGTGACCGTCACGCTGCCGTCGGCCACCTTCACATCCCGGGCGCAGCCCAGGCAACGAACGATTTCAGCAAGATCTAGGCGCACCCCAACAGCTCCCGCACCACTTCCTGATCACTGTAGTGATGTTTGGTGCCCTGAATGATCTGATAATCCTCATGGCCCTTGCCGGCGATCAGCAGGGCATCATCGGGACCGAGCATCTCCACGGCCTTGGCCGTGGCCTTGCGGCGGTCCACTTCCACCACGACTTCCCTGTCTTCGCGCAGACCGGGCAGCACGTCCTTGAGGATGGCTTCCGGATCCTCGAAACGGGGATTGTCCGAGGTCAGCACGGCCACGTCGGAATAGCGGGCCACCGCTTCGCCCATGATGGGGCGCTTGGTGCGGTCACGGTTGCCGCCGCAGCCGAAGACCGTGACGATGCGCTTGAAACCGGCACCGCGCAGGGCCTTCAGGACGTTGACCAGAGCGTCCGGGGTGTGGGCGTAGTCCACGAAGACGTGCAGCTTGCGGGCATTGGGCACCCGTTCCAGACGGCCGCACACACCGTGGAAGCCTTCCAGATGGCGCAGATCGTCCGGCATCAGGCCCAGTTCCAGGGCCAGGGCCTGCACGGAGAGCAGGTTGGAGGCATTGAAGGCCCCCACCAGCGGCGAACGCAGCTCCCACTGCTGGCCGTCCAGATGCATGCGCAGATGACAGCCGTCCGTACCGGCGGACAGCAGCTCGCCCCACAGGTGGCGCTGCTGCGGGAGCGCCTTTTGCAGGCCGAAGGACAGGGCACGCGGGCACAGTTCCAGCAGGCGGCGGCCCCAGGGGTCATCGCCGTTGATGGCCATGACCTTGTCGGCGCGGGGCAGCTCCAGGAACAGGCGGGACTTGGCCCGGAAATAGCTCTCCATGTCCTGATGGAAATCCAGATGGTCCTGGGTCAGGTTGCTGAAGGAAGCCCCGGCAAAGGGCACCCCGCAGACACGCTGCTGTTCCAGGGCGTGGGAAGAGACCTCCATGACGGCGATGTCCACCCCGGCCTGCGCCATGGCCGCCAGCATGGCGTGCACGCGCAGGGGGTCGGGCGTGGTCAGGGGCGCGGCCTCGCAATGGCCGGGCCAGCGGTAGCTCACCGTGCCCAGCACGCCCACCTTGTGTCCGGTGGCCGTGAACAGATGCTCCAGCAGGTAGGCGCTGGTGGTCTTGCCGTTGGTGCCGGTGACGCCCAGCACGCGCAGCGGCAGGCTGCCGGTATGCCAGCGGGCCTCGGCCAGACGCCACAGGGCCTCGCGGGGATCGTCATGATGGACCACCGTGCAGCCGGCGGCGCGGGCGGCCTCGGCTTCGGCCCCTCCGGGCAGGCAGACGATGGTGGACGCACCGGCCTCCACGGCCGGCGGGATGAAACGGGCGCCGTCGGCATTGACGCCAGGGACAGCCACAAAGATGTCCCCCTTGCCGACTTCACGCGAGTCGGAGCGGATCTCCCCTCCCTCACGGCGCACCTTATCGAGCAATTGTTCGAATTCGCGATTCACGGTTACCTCTCCGAGAGCCACAGAATGTAAGTGACGTTTTCTCCTTCCTTGGGCCAGGCCGTGCCCGGCGGCGGGCTCTGCCTGACCACGCGCGTGCCGGTCCCCTTGAGTTCCGGCACGATCCCGGCGCGGGCGAAAAGTTCCACGGCGTTGCGCACCGTCTTGCCCTTGACGTCGGGGACCCGGCTGGAGGCCTTGGCCAGATGGCCGGGCTGCTGCATGGACGCCGGACGGCTGGTCTGAACGTCTTCCTTGGCCAGGAAGGGCACGTCCAACCGCGAAAGCTTGAGGCCGCGCTGACGGCCCTTGTCCTTGTCCGGCTTGTCGTCCTTTTCCGCCTGACTGGTGGCATCAGGCACGATGGCGCCGCTGTAGGTGATGGCGCGCGAGGCGATCTCGCGGAACACGGGCGCGGCCACCACGCCCCCATACTGGTTCTTGGTGGGTTCGTCCACCAGGACCACGATCAGATAGCGGGGATTGTCGGCGGGCAAAAAGCCCACGAAGGAGGCCAGACGCTTGGCGCCGTAGGAGCCCGCCTTGTGGTCGGCCTTCTGGGCGGTACCGGTCTTGCCGGCCACTTCCACCCCTTCGATGCGGGCCCGCTTGCCGGTGCCGTCCTTTTCTTCCACCACGTCGCGCATCATGCCCATGACTTCACGGCAGACACGCTCGGAAAAAATGCGTTCGTAACGCTGTTCCACATTGACCTGCTCGCGCAGCAGGCGCAGCGGCTTGTAGACCCCGTTGTTGAGCAGGGTCAAGTAGCCCTGCGCCATCTGCAGGGCCGTGACGGACACGCTCTGCCCGAAGGAAGCGGACATGAGGTCGGCCTCGCTCCAGGAACGGGGCTGGCGCAGGATGCCCCGGCTGTCGGCCACGGGCACGCAGGTGCTCTCGCCGAAACCGAGGGCGCGCAGGTACTTGTAGAGCGTGGGCGAACCCAGCTCCAGACCGATCTTGGCCATGCCGATGTTGGAGGAATAGCGCAACACCTTGTGCGCGGGCAGCACGCCCTGCCGCGAGGTGTCGCGGATGGTCACCTTCTTGATCTCCCACTTGCCGTTCTCGCAGTCGATGGCCGTATTGCGGTTGATCTTGCGCTCCTGCAGGGCCGAAGCCATGACGAAGGGCTTGAAGGTAGACCCGGGTTCCAGAGCGTCGGAGGCCAGCCGGTTGCGGTAGATCATGGGGCTGGACTGCCGGTAGGTATTGGGATTGAAGAAGGGATACTGCGCCCAGGCCAGGATGTCGCCGCTAGGCACGTCCACCACCAGGGCCCCGCTCCAGCGGGCATCGAAATCCCGGGCGGCACGGGCCACGGCCTCTTCGGCGATGAACTGCAACTGCACGTCCAGGGTCAGCATCAGATCCTCGCCGCGGAGCTCGTCCTTGCCTTCTTCATGCAGGTAAAAACGGCGGCCCATGGCGTCGCGCTGCACCACCATGCGGGTGGGCGTGCCCGCAAGACGGTCGTCCAGCGAACGTTCCAGGCCTTCCAGGCCCTTGTCGTCCACGCCCACGAAGCCGAGCAGCTGCCCGGCCAGATGCTTGAAGGGATAGACGCGGTCGTATTCCTTGGAAAGGCCTATGCCGGGCAGGCCCGCCTTGCGCACGGCCTCGGCGGTGTAATCGTCCACCTTGCGGCGCACCCAGACGAAACGGCGTTTGGTCTTGGAAAGCTCGTCATAGAGCTTTTGCGGCTCGATGCCGAGGATGGGCCCCAGGGTGTTGGCCATGGTCAGGAAATCCTGGATCTCCTGCGGCCGGGCATAGACGGAACGGGCCTCCACGCTGCGGGCCAGCACCTGCCCGTTGCGGTCCATGATCATGCCGCGCTTGCCGGTGACCAGCTCCGTGGCCATATGCTGGCGGCGGGCCTTGTCGGCCAGACGCGGGCCCTCGATCATCTGCAGATACCAGGCACGGCCCCACAGGCCCAGCCACAGGACGCAGAATATGGCTACGACAGCGGCGATGCGGGCCTTGGCCCAGTCCACCCTGTCGACCCAGCTCAGCCCCCTGTTCTTGGGCGCAACAGAAACACGCCGGGCCCCACCGCTGCGTACGGTACGCGATACGGTACGGCCCGGACGACGTTTCTTGTCTCCGGTATCGGATGAGAATTTGAACATGCGTCCCCCGCTTGTGATGCTTGCCGGCTAGTGCGCTTCCATACGCCGGACCTGCCCCGGCTTCGGCTCCTTCATGCCGATCTCCTCCGCCTTGCGGCGCAGCTCGTACGGGGAAAGAAGACGCTCCCGCTCCACTTCCAGCTTGGCGCGCAGGGCCTTGCGTTCCTGCAACTTGTTCTGGGCGATATTGATGAAGTAGGTGGTATCGATGCGCTCGATATTGCTCCAGACCAGGATCAGACACATGGTCATGCAGGTCAGCAGTCCCAGCGCCAGCAGGAGCAGCCAGCTTTTGGTCTGGACTTTGCCCTGTCCGCGGAACGGCAGCCCGACCGACAGCTTCTTCATGAAACGGCCTCGGCTATTTTCTCCACGGCCCGCAGTTTGGCGCTGCTGGCACGCGGATTGACGGCCAGCTCGTCATCGTCGGCCTGTACGGGCTTTTTGTACAGGATCTCGACTTCCGGCACATGGTGGCACACGCACACCGGCACATGCCGGGGGCAACGGCAGCCCTCGGCCCAGTAGCGCATGGTCTGCTTGACCATGCGGTCTTCCAGGGAATGGAAGGAAATGACTGACAGACGGCCGCCCAGGGACAGACGGCCCAGGATGGCATCGAGAAAGCGGCGCAGTTCGCCCAGCTCGTCGTTGACGGCCATGCGCAGGGCCTGGAATGTGCGCGTGGCAGGATGGCGGCGGGCCTTGGCGCGCCACGCGGGCGGATAGGCCTTCTCCACCAGGGCCGCCAGCTGGGCGGTGGTATCGATGGGGCTTTTCTGGCGAGCATCCACGATGGCCCGGGCTATGCGCCCGGCCTGCGGCTCCTCGCCCAGAGTGGCGATGCATTCCTTGAGGCGGTCGAAATTCTCGCGATTGACCCAGTGCCAGGCCGAAGGCGCGCCGGAATGCTGGTCCATGCGCATGTCCAGAGGCCCGTCCCCGTAAAAGCTGAAGCCGCGTTCCGCCTCGTCCAGCTGCAAAGAGGAGACGCCGATATCCAGCAGCACGGCATCGACCTTCTCCCAGCCCAAATCGTCGAGGGCTTCCTCGAACTGGCTGTAGCGGCAATGGTAGGTATGGACGCGATCACCAAAAGGTTCCAGCCGGCGCCGGGCCAGTTCCAGGGCTTCTTCGTCCCGGTCCAGGGCGCAGAGCTCCGCCATGGGGGCCGCCTGCAACATGGCGCAACTGTGCCCGGCCATGCCGAGCGTGCCGTCCAGGATGCGCACGGGGCGATCCCTTCCGGCATCCAGCACGGGCTGCAGGGCCGCAAGGGTTTCCTTCATCAGGACAGGGATGTGCAGATCAGCCGCATTTCGTTCCTGTCCCTGCTGCTGCATGGTCATGCTTACCTCTAAAGAGCTATATCAAGATGACAGGCCGCCACTTCATCGCTGACGTCTTCCACCAGCAGGGCATCGAAGCGGGCCTGATCCCAGATCTCGAACTTGTCCGCCATGCCCACCAGTACCACGTCCTTTTCCAGACCGGCGGCACGCATCAGGGGCTGCGGGATACGTATGCGGCCCTGCGCATCGGGGACCATCCGCTGCGCAAGACCGAGCAACTTCGTTTTGACGTGGGAAAGCTTCATGGAAGGGAGGGGGACGCTGTTCAGCTTTTCGACGATGGCTTCCCAATCCGCAGGCATGTAGGCCTTGAGGCCTCCGTACAGACCTATGGTCAGCCAGAAGGAACCATCCCCGGCGGCCAGCAGGGCATCCCTGTACTCTGGCGGCAGCAGCAGACGGCCCTTGGCGTCAAGATTGCGATATGCGCTCTGGATAAACAGATTTGCCACCGATCCTACCACCTGTCGCCCACTATTTACCACGTTTTCCCACTTATGCCCCACCCTTTCCCCCGCTGTCAAGGGAACATGACGGGACGGTGACAATCGTATAATTTTATTTGCCAATCATTCCAATAGGCTGCCTTCGGCATGCCGCAGGACGCCCCTGCCCGCTGCCGCCGCGCCTGCCGCTTGACAACCCGCTGGAAAGCCCGGATAGTTTCTTCTGGACATACAGCTTTATTAGAGAAAGTCCGTGTCCCCGCACGGGCATGAAAGGAATAAAGATATGAGAACCAAAATCGTCGCCACCATCGGCCCGGCTTCCAATTCCAAGGAAAAGCTGCGTCAGCTCGTCGAAGCGGGCGTCAGCGTCTTCCGCCTGAACTTCTCCCACGGTTCGGCCGCGGATTTCGTCCGTATCATCAATGACATCCGTGAAGTGGAAAAGGAGCTGGGCAAGCCCATCACCATCATGCAGGACCTGTCCGGTCCCAAGATCCGTCTGGGCGTCGTGCAGGAAAAGACCATCCAGGTCACCAAGGGCATGCGGCTGCTGCTGGGCCTTTCCGACCAGCGCACCGATGAGATGCCCTTCCTGCCCTTCGACCATCCCGAGATCCTGGAGACCCTGGAGCCCGGCGACCGCATGGTGCTGGCCGACGGCGGCCTGCAGTTCACCGTGCAGGAGAACCGCCCCGACGGCCTGGTGCTGCTGGAAGCCAACAACAGCGGTCTCGTGACCTCGCGCAAGGGCCTGGCCCTGCCCGGCAAGGCCACCAAAGTGCGCGCCCTGACCGAGAAGGACAAAAAGGACCTGAGCGACGGCCTGGCCCTGGGCGTGGATGCCGTGGCCATCTCCTATGTGCAGACGGCCGACGACGTGCGCGAAGCCAAACAGCTCATCGCCGCCTCGGGCCGCCGCGTGCCGGTGGTGGTCAAGCTGGAGCGCCAGAACGCCGTGGACAATCTGGACGAGATCCTGAAGGAGACCGACGTCATCATGGTGGCGCGCGGCGACCTGGGCGTGGAATGCCCCCTGCCCCTGCTGCCCGCCCTGCAAAAGCGCATCATCCGCGCCTGCAACGCCATCTCCAAGCCGGTCATCGTGGCCACGCAGATGCTGCTCTCCATGGTCAACAGCCCCGCCCCCACCCGCGCCGAGACCACGGACGTGGCCAACGCCGTGCTGGACGGCGCCGACTGTGTGATGCTCTCCGAAGAGACCGCCATGGGCAACTTCCCGGTGGAGACCGTGCAGTACATGCGCAAGATCACCGACGAGGCCGAAAAGCTGCTGGTGGATGACCGCAAGCTGGAAGAACCGTCCGCCAACAAGGGCATCCCGGAATTCCTGGCGTACTCCGCCTGCCTGCTGGCCGAAAAGGCCCACGCCAAGGCCATCGTCTCCCACAGCCTCAGCGGTGCGTCGGCCCGTCAGGTCTCCAGCCGCCGTCCTCCCCAGGACATCTATGCCCTGACCCCCGACCCCGTGACCATCAAGGCCCTGAACTTCGTCTGGGGCGTGCACCCCGTGTTCGTCGCCGATCCGGCCAGCGACCCCAGCCATCTGAGCCGCGCCGAGAACTTCATCCACAACAGCCCGGACTTCCTGCCCAATGACTGCGCCGTCATCACCGCCGGCCAGCTCAAGGGCTCCACGGCCACCCCACGCGGCACCAACCTGGTCAAGATCTACTGGAAATAAGGCTGACCAAGCGGCATCATCTGCCACCTTCAAGGCCGTCCCCAACGGGACGGCCTTTTTCATGCCCAAAATCAAGATTTTAACATGCCAAAATAATTTGTCTTTTTTTTCATTCAAAAAAATATCTACTTTTTTCATTTTTTTGTTTGACAAGAGGGCCGGTTTTGCGTAGGTTCCATTTTCGCGATGGGCTGTCGTTCAATTGGCAGGACGGCGGATTCTGGCTCCGCTAATCAAGGTTCGAGTCCTTGCAGCCCAGCCATCACAACTTCATAGTGCGTCCCCATCGTCTAGCCGGCCCAGGACAACGGCCTTTCACGCCGTCGACAGGGGTTCAAATCCCCTTGGGGACGCCAACGAAATCATGCCCTTACGAAGAATCGTAAGGGCTTTTTTCGTATCTGGGACGATCCACGGACCAAGGCCGGCCTCCTCAGCGTACAGGCCGAATGCCTCCAACAAGGAAGCAACACTGCGCTGAACATTATCATGCCGCCATCCATCTCCTCCCACTCCCCCCTCGTCATCTCCGCCAGCCGTGCCACGGACATCCCCGCCTTCCACGGGGAGTGGTTCATGGCCCGGCTGCGGGCGGGCTTTTGCCGTCGGCGCAATCCCTTCAACAGCCGGCAAGAGAGCCTCATCTCCTTTGCCCGCACGCGCGTCTTCGTCTTCTGGAGCAAGCATCCCGCGCCCTTCTTGCCGCATCTGGCGGAGATCGCGGCCACAGGGCGGCAATTCTACTTCCAGTACACCCTCAATGCCTACGAGGCCGAGGGGCTGGAGCCCGGCCTGCCCTCCCTGTGCCGCCGTCTGGAGACGTTCAAGCGGCTGGCGGACGCCATCGGCCCGCAGCGGCTCATCTGGCGTTACGATCCTCTCATCGTGGGCGGCCGCCTGAGTACGGATTCGCTGCTGGAACGCCTCGACCGGCTGGGGCGGGAGCTTTCCCCCTATACGGAAAAGCTCGTCTTCAGCTTCGTGGACATGTACCGCAAGACCGCCGCTGCCCTACACAGGCTCGATCCGGCCTACCGCGCGCCCACGGTGGACGAGATGCGGGAACTAGCCCGGGGCATCGCGTCCCTGAACGCCGGCTGGCCGCACCGGCTGGAGCTGGCCACCTGCGCCGAAGGCATCGACCTGAGCGCCCTGGGCATCCATAAAAACAAATGTATCGATGATGTCCTCATCCGCCGCCTTTGCCCGCAGGATGCACTGGTACAGGCGGAGCTGGCACCCCGCCGGCAGCTCTCCCTGCTGCCCGGCATGGCGACAGCCGCCAACGCCCCCAAGGATACGGGCCAACGCACGGCCTGCGGCTGCATCCCCAGCAAGGATATCGGCGCCTATGACAGCTGCCCGCACTCCTGCGTCTATTGCTACGCCAACCGTTCGGAGCAGGCGGTGCGCGCCAACCTCCAGCGCTGCCGCCAGCAGCAGCCCGAAATGCGGGAAAGTCTGCTGCCGTAAGGCGGTGTGCCGTGGGGCCGCAGGGGCATCCATCCGTCGTGAACAATTTTGCGGCTTATTTGTTTAGTGTAAATTATAAAAATATTTCCCCGCCGCTTGCCTTGTCCGGAAAGAGCATTTGAATTTTTTTGCCCCCTGGCCTACACATCATCCCAGACAACCAAGCAAAGGAATGCTCATGCCGACAAACCGTACCTCTGATGCCGCAGCGCGCGGCAAAGGCCGCCCGCGTACCTTCGACCGGGGCCTGGCCCTGCACCGTGCGCTGGAGGTCTTTTGGCAGCAGGGCTACGCCCCGGCCTCTGTGGCATCCCTGTGCAAGGCCATGAAGATCAATCCCCCCAGCCTCTACGCCACGTTCGGCAACAAGGCCACGCTCTTTCTGGAAGCCCTGCGCCATTACGAGCAGACTTACTGGGAGGCCCCGGCCCAACGCTTTCTGGCCGCCCCCGACATCTATGCGGCGGTCGAGGATTTTTTCCAGGAAGCCGCGCAGATCCTGCTTTCCCCGGAAACGCCCTGCGGCTGCATGGTGGTCCTGGCGGCCGTCAACATCGCGGCGGACGAGAAAGAGATCATCGAGACCGTCCGCCAGCTCCGTCTGGCCACCAAGCAGATGTTTGCCGAAAGGCTCCGCCGGGCCATCAACGACAAACAGATCCCCCCGGATACCGATGTCCCGGCCCTGGCCGGTGCGCTGAACACCCTGCTCGAAGGCCTGTCCCTGCAGGCCCGGGACGGGCTCTTCCAGTCCGAGCTCAAAGCCATCGCGGCCCACGCCGTCCGCATGCTGCCGCCGCGCCTCCCGTAGGCCGCAGGCCTGCCTGTCCTTCCCGCTCTTCCGCTGTCCGTACATCTTAGTCCTGTTGCCGCTTTTCCTGTTGCCTGTTCCTGGGCACCAGGTGGCGCAAAGGTATTGACATTTTCTTAGTGATTATTACAAAAATATCCATGCGGACACGACAGCCATCATCCGTCCGCCGGAAGAAAACAAAAGGCATGGCCACTCCTCCACGCCCGCAAGCCCGGGCAGCGGGTCCAGCCACAGCAAATGGCCAAAGCATGCTCCGGCCTGACCCGGCAGGATACGCGCGGAGCCATGCCACAACCACAGTGCCGCCTATGCGGCACAGGAGGAAACATCATGAGCAAGAAGATCCTCATCCTCAACGGAAGTCCCCGCAGCAAGGGCAATACGGCCATGCTGTGCGATGCTTTCAGCGCCGGTGCCCGAAGCGCGGGCCATCAGGTGACCCGGTTCGACCTGCACAGGCTGGACATCCACGGCTGCCTGGGCTGTGTGAAGGGCGGCAAGGACCCCGCAAGTCCCTGCGTGCAAAAGGATGATATGGGGCTCATCTACCCCGCCTACCGGGAAGCCGACATCATTGTGCTGGCATCGCCCATGTATTACTGGGGTTTTTCCGGCCAGCTGAAGACGGCTTTTGATCGTCTTTTTGCCGTGGCCGAATGCTTCCCCGGCTATGCCAATCCCCAAAAAGAGTGTGCGCTCATCATGGCGGCCGAAGGCAACAGCGCAGACAACTGGAAGCCGGTGCTGGACTACTACCACGCGCTCCTGGGCTTCCTCGGCTGGAAAGACCGCGGACAGGTCCTGGCCGGCGGTGTGTTCGAAGCCGGTGCCGTAGCAGGGCAGCCTGTTCTGGATCAGGCGTTCCGCTTTGGGGCCTCGCTGTAGGCCTGTCCCGGACAGTCCCGCTTTTTCCGTGACGCCGTACCCGCTGCGGCGTCACGGCCATTTATCACGCACATACGTACCCCGCGCCTGCCCCGATACGACATCCCGCCCCATGCTGGCCGGCCAGCGCACAAATCCGGGGCATCGCCGCCAGCGCATCCCCTCCTCTTCCCTAGGCTCACGGCACGCTGCCGCATATCTTCCCGTCCGCCTGTCAAAGGCTGACGCCAGCGTGCCTGCCTGTCCCCATCGGGCAAGGCGCTTCTTCCCAAGCGGCTCCTGTACGGCTGGCGGGCCTCCCAAGCCTGCACTTCCCCTCTTGCACAGCACGCCGATTTTCTGCATTCTTGTCGCGTTTTTCCCGACCTTTCTGACTGCTGTTCAGCAGGATATCCCATGGAAACGATTCGCTGGAACATGAGCCCCGCAGAGATCGAGCAGGAAAGCTTCCGCCGCATCGAGGCCGAATGCGACCTGCATCGCACCCTGTCCGCCCCGCACTGGCGCGTGGCACGCCGCCTTATCCACACCACGGCGGACATGCACATCGCGGATACCCTTGTTTTCCGCCACGATCCGGTGTCCGCCGGGCTGGCCGCCCTGCGCCGCAAGGCCCCCATCTTCTGTGATTCCCAGATGCTGCGCTCCGGCCTGTCCCTGCCCAAACTGCGCATGCTCCATCCGGGCTATGGGCCTGAAGACCTGCATTGCTACATCACGGACCCCGATGTGGTGGAACGGGCCCGCGCCGAAGGCCATACCCGCGCCCTGTGCAGCGCCGAAAAAGCCCGCCCCCTGCTGGATGGCGGCATCGTGCTCATCGGCAACGCACCGCTGGCCCTGGCCCGCATCGCCCGCTATATCCTTGAAGAAGGCGTCCGCCCGGCCCTGGTGGTGGGCATGCCCGTGGGATTCGTCAACGTGGTGGAATCCAAAGAACTCCTGGGCCGCTGCCCTGTGCCCCAGATCGTGCTGGAAGGCCGCCGCGGCGGCAGCGCCCTTGCCGTCACCACCCTGCACGCCGTCATGGAGAGTGCCTAGACCGCCATGGGCCGCAAAGACCACACGTCCCTGCGCTGGGGCTATTCCACCGGCGCCTGTGCGGCCGCGCTAGCCGTGGCCTGCTGGCAGTCCCTGCGGACGGACACGCCACCGGCCGTGGTGCCTGTGCTGTTCGGCGACGGCAAGGAGCGTCTCCTGCCCCTGTGGCCGCCCGCTCCGGGCCGCATGGCCGAGATGGTCAAGGACGGCGGCGACGATCCCGACTGCACGCATGGTGCGGTGCTCTTTGCCCGCCTTTCCGCCTGCGCGCCCGAAGATGCCCGGCCGGAGGACCATCGCCTCGACATAGGCGCGGCCGTGCTCATCCTGCGTGCCGTGGAAGGTATCGGCCGCTGCACACGGCAGGGCCTGGACTGCCCGCCCGGCAAATGGGCCGTCACCGGCGGTCCCCGTCGTCTGCTGGCTGCAAACCTTGCCCGTGCGGGCATGGCTGCAGGCTCCTGGCTGCTGGAACTGGGCGTGGAGAACGGCGCGGAGCTGGCCCGCCACACCCTCAATCCCCGGCTGGGCGTGGAAGGCGGCATCTCCATCCTGGGCAGCACCGGACTGGTGCGGCCTTACAGCCACGCCGCCTATGTGGAGACCGTGCGCCTGTGCGTACGGGCCCGGCAGCGCAGCGGCGGCCGCGGGATGGTCTTCTGTACCGGCGGCCGCACCCAGGCGGGAGCCCGTCGCCAGCTGCCCCAGTGGCCGGAAAGCGCCTTCGTCTGCATCGGGGACTTCATCGCCGACAGTCTGGGTATCGCCGCCGGCCATCAGATGCAGGAAGTGGTCGTGGCCTGCATGGCAGGCAAGCTCTGCAAATATGCCGCGGGCTTTGCCAACACCCACGCCCATCAGGTGGAACAGGACATGGCCCTGCTGCGCCGTCAGGTGCGGGCCTGCCTGCCCGGAGAGACTGCCCTGCACGAAGCTTTGCACCACAGCGCATCCGTGCGCGAGGCCCTGCTCTCCATCCCCGAAGCCGGACGTCTGCCTGTGCTGCACGGACTGGCCCGGGCGGCCCTGGAACATTTTTCCCGCCGTGCTCCCGCTGTAGCCTCCCTGCACCTGCTGGTCTTCGACTTTGACGGCGCCTTTCTGTTCAAGGAAAGCCTGCGGCAGGCTCCCGGCACGGCCACTGCCCCCCTGCCGCTCCCGGACGACGGCACGGACGACAGCCCGAAAGACACGTCTCCTGACGGACAGGCCCCGGACATCGGCCTGCGCTATTTCATCGACAGGCCCTGACCGCCCTGAGGCCGGAGCCTTTTACCTCTCCCTGTGAGTTTGCCCATGAACATGCCCTTTGTGGAAATTGTCGGCGCCGGTCCCGGTGCGGAAGACCTTATCACCATGCGCGGCCTGCAGGCCCTGCAGCAAGCCGATCTTGTGGTCTATGCGGGGTCGCTGGTGGCCCCTGCCCTGCTGCGCCATTGCCGCCCCGACTGCCTTTGCCGGGACAGCGCCTCCATGGATCTGGCGGAACAGGTGGCCGTCATGAGCGAGGCCGCGCTGGCGGGCAAACGTGTGGTACGTCTGCACACCGGCGATCCCGCCCTTTACGGCGCCATCGACGAACAGATCCGGGGGCTGGCCGAACGGGGCATCACCGTGCGCATCACCCCCGGCGTGAGCAGCGTGTTCGCCGCGGCCGCCGCTCTGGGCTGCGAACTGACCGGCCCGGAAACGGCCCAGAGCGTGGTCCTGACCCGTACGCCCGGCCGCACGCCCATGCCCGCGGGCGAACAGGCCGCCACGTTTGCCCGCACAGGGGCCACGTTGGCCTTTTTCCTCAGCACAGGCAAAGTGGCTGACTTGATGCAGGAATTACAGGATGCGGGCGGTCTTGCGCCGGATACGCCCGCCGCGGCCGTCTACCGCGCCTCCTGGCCTGACGAGCAAGTCGTGCGCGGCACGGTGTCCGATCTGGCCCGCAAGGTGGACGAAGCAGGCTTCCGGCGGCAATCCCTGATTTTGGTTGGTCGTGCCCTGGCTGCTTCCGCGGCCGCCTCGCGCCTGTACGACGGATCTTTTTCCCACGGCTACCGCAACAGCCTGCCCGACGAAGCCTTCCACGGTACCTGCGCCCTGTACGCCGCCAGCCCGGCAGGACTGGCCCAAGCCCGCACGCTGGCCGCCGCACTGGCCCAGGGCGATGCCCCCGCTCCCGTGATCTTTGCTTCCTGCCCGGCCGATGACCAGCAGCCTGTCTCGCAGCCTGTGGCCGACATGGCCGCGGCTCTGGCCGACGCCCTGCCCCGCTTCGAGGCCCACATCATCCTGGGCACGCCCCGTCAGGCCCTGCCCCTGCTGCCTGCCGCCACCGGGGACGCTGCCGTCATCTGCTGCGCCGAGAGCGGCCGCCATGCCGTCTGCCTGCTGGACGGCCCGGATCATGCCGGTGATCGTTTGACCCGGCGTGTGGCCCGCATCACCGGCGGACTGGCCATCACCGGCCCGGCGGAACATGAAGACAGCGGACCGGCTGCGGTCTCTCCGGCAGGTGCCACGGCGTCCATGGCCCCCTCATCCCGGCACGGCGAAGTGCTGGTAGTGGGCCTGGGCTCCGGCGATCCCACCCAGCTCACGCCCGAAGTGGACGCTGCCCTGCGCCGTTGCGATACCGTGGCCGGGTACAGCAAATATGTGGATTTCATCCGCGACCGCATCCACGGCAAGCGCCTCATCGAGACCGGCATGAAGGGCGAGGTGGAACGCTGCCGCGACGCCCTGGCCGCTGCCGCTGCCGGGGCCACGGTCTGCATGGTCTGCTCCGGCGACCCGGGCATCCTGGCCATGGCCGGGCTGCTGTTCGAACTGCGCGCCCGCGAACAGGCCTTCCGCGCCCTGCCCATCCGGGTGCTGCCCGGCATCACGGCCGCCAGCACGGCCGCCGCCGCGCTGGGGGCCCCCCTGCAGAACGGTTTTTCGCTGGTCAGCCTTTCCGACCTGCTGGTGCCCGCTGACGAAGTGCGCCGCAACCTGCGGGCCGTGGCGCAGTCGGCCCTGCCCGTGACCCTGTACAATCCTGCCGGGCGCAAGCGTCGCCAGCTGCTGGCCGAGGCCCTGGACATCTTCCGCGAAGCGCGCGGTGGCGACATTCTCTGCGCCTTCGTGCGCCATGCCGGTCGCCCGGAAGAGACGCGCTGGATCGGCCGCCTGGCCGACCTGCCCGCCGATGACGTGGACATGTCCACGCTGGTGCTCATCGGCAGCGCACGCACGGTCACGGATCAGGGTGCGCTGTTCGAAGCCCGCGGCTATGCGGAAAAATATCTGGACAAGGACGCCCCCGCGTCCGCCGCGGACGGTCGCTGATGCGGGCCTTCCACGCCTTTTGCCTGGCCGCCCCCCGCTCCGGCGAGGGCAAGACCGCCGTGGCCGTGGCCCTGATGCGGGCCCTTGTCCGCCGGGGCCTTGCCGTACAGGGCTGCAAATGCGGGCCGGACTACATCGACCCCACTTTCCATGCCCTGGCCACCGGCCGCCCGGCCTGCAATCTGGATACCTGGATGATGGGCGAGGCCGGTGTGCGCGCCCAGTGGCGGGCCGCCGTGCAGGGGGCCGACGCCGCTATCTGCGAGGGCGTCATGGGCCTGCTGGACGGCCGCTCTCCGGACGATCTCTCCGGCAGCACCCTGGACTGCGCCCGTGTGCTGTGCCTGCCCGTGCTGCTGGTGGTCAACGTGCGGGGCATGGCCGCCTCCCTGACGGCGCTGGTGGAGGGGTTCCGGCAACAGGCGGCACGTCATGGCGTCCGGCTGGTCGGCGTCATCGCCAACAATGCCGGGAGCCCGCGCCATGCGGATATCCTGCGTCAGGCACTGGAAAAGACCGGGCTGCCGCCCTTGCTGGGCGCCCTGCCCCGCCACGAGGCCTGCCGCATCCCGGAACGGCAGCTGGGCCTGCTGCCCGCTGCTGAAAGCGATTGCGATACGGCCTGGACGGACCGTCTGGCGGAACTGGCGGAAAAACATGTGGATCTGGACCGCCTGCTGGCCCTGACGCGCCAGCCCCGGCCGCTCGCGCAGCCCCGGCCCGCCCCCGGGCAACGGCAGCGGCGCCTGGCTGTGGCCCGGGACGAGGCCTTTTGCTTTTATTACCGCGCCAACGAGGACGCCCTGCGCGCCCGCGGCTGGGAGATTATCCCCTTCTCCCCCCTGCGGGATACGGCCCTGCCGCCGCAGCCGGACACCCTGTATCTGGGCGGCGGCTACCCGGAAGCCTTTGCCGCCCAACTGTCCGCCAATACGGCCATGCGTAGCGCCATCAGGGATTTTGCCGCCGCGGGCGGCGAGATCTACGCCGAATGCGGCGGCTACATGTACCTGTGTTCCGGGCTGGAGGCCGCCGCCGAAGGTCACGGTCTGGACGGGGAACGCCGCGTCTGGCCCATGTGCGGTGTGCTGGAGGCCACGGCCCGCATGGGACAGGGCCTGCGTTCGCTGGGTTACCGCGATGTCCGCTTCACGGGGGGCGCGCCCCTGGATCTGCCTCTGGAGACCTGCCGGGGCCACGAGTTCCACTGGTCGCACATCGAACTGCACCGGCCTTACGCGCCCCTCTATGACGTCACGGATCGCACGGGCACCCGCCCCGAAGGCGTGCGTCACGGCAATGTGCGGGCGGGCTATGTACATCTTTACTGGGGCGGCCTGGCCGATGCGGCCGCGGATGCTGGCGTGGATGCGGAGACGCCATCTGCCGCTCCGGCACCCCACACGCCTGCCGGGCAGGTCATCCTGCTCAACGGCCCCTCCAGCGCGGGCAAAAGCACCCTGGCCCGCGCCCTGCAGGAAAAACTGCTGGCCGATCTCGGTCGCCACAGCATCATCCTCTCCATGGACGATCTGCTGCGGGCCTGTCCCGGCCGTCCGGGGGCCCTGCTGCAGGGCCTGGCCGCCACGGGCCTGCCCCTGACCGCCATCCTGCATGCGGCCACGGCCGAAGCCGCGCACGCCGGGGCGTGGGCCATCGTGGATCATGTGCTGGGCGAGCGCCCGGACTGGATCGCCGATCTGTGGCAGCGCCTGCGGGGCGTCCCCATCCTGCCCGTACAGGTCTGCTGCGAACTGGACGAACTGGAACGCCGGGAAAAAAGCCGTACCGACCGCGCACCGGACTGGCCCCATGCCGCCCGCCAGGCGCGGGACATCCATACGCCCCTGCCCGGTGAGCTGCGTGTGGATACCAGCCGCACCAGCCCCGAACACTGCGCGGCCCGCATCTTGTCCGCCCTCGCCCCACTCGGCGGGGACAGGCCGTCACCGACCTTCGAGGAGGATCCCCATGAAGTCTGAAGCTCACGGCGGCGACCGGCTGCGCATGGCCGCACTGGCCGGGCGCACGCCTGACAGTCTGCTGGATTTCAGCGTCAACGTCCGTCCCGAAGGCGCACCGGAATTCCTGCGTCTGGCTCTTTGCCGCGCCCTGGACCAGATCTCGGCCTATCCTTCGCCCCATGCGGAAGAGGCCATGGAGGCCGCCGCCCGTCTCTACGACCTGCCCGCGGACTGTTTCGTGTTCGGCAACGGCAGCAATGAGCTCATCCACCTGCTGGCCCGCGCCCTCAAAGAGGAAGACATCCCCTGCGCCGCCGTGATCGAACCGGCCTTCAGCGAATACGCCCTGGCCTGCGGTCTGGCCGGTCTGGAGGTACGCCATCTAGACTGCGGCGTGCGCCGTGACGGGGACAGTGACGAAGACATGCTCCGGCGGCTAATCTCCCTGCTGGCGGACGTCCCGGCCCGGGCGGCCGTCTGGCTGGCCAATCCGGGCAACCCTTCCGGCTCCTTCCTGCCGCCTGCGGCCTGCCGCCGCCTGCTGGAGGCCCGCCCCGACCTGCTCTGGGTCATCGACGAAGCCTTTGCCGCCTATGCGGGCCCTGACGACGCCTCTTCCCTCATCCCGCAGCTGCCGGACAATGCCGTACTGCTGCGTTCCCTGACAAAATTCCATGCCGTGCCCGGCGTGCGGCTGGGCTATCTGGTCACGCGGGCGGAGCGGGCAGGGCGATGGCGCCGGCAGCTGCCCGCCTGGAGCGTCAATGCCTTTGCCCTGGCCGCCGCACAGGCCGTGCTGGCGGACACCTCGGACTTTGCCGAGCGGACACGGGACGAGAACCGCCGCCGTCGCGAGCATTTGTGCGCCTGCCTGCGCGACGTGCCCGGCATCACGGTCTTTCCCTCGCTGGCCAACTATGTGCTGTTCCGCTGCCGACAGGCCCCGGCGGATCTGTATGCCCGCCTGCTGCGGGAATACGGTATCGCGGTGCGCGACTGTTCCAATTATCGCGGAATGGAGGACGGCAGCTGGTTCCGGGCCGCCGTGCGGCTGGAAGAAGACCACCGGCGGCTGGCCGACGCCCTGCGCGGCATCCTGCACCCGGCCGCGTCCGTGCCGCCGCGCCCGCGCTCACGGCGTCCCGCCCTCATGCTGCAGGGCACGTCCTCCGATGCGGGCAAGAGCATCCTGGCCGCCGCCTTTTGCCGCATCCTGAGGCAGGACGGCTACGATGTGGCTCCGTTCAAGGCCCAGAACATGTCCCTCAATTCCGGGGTGACCGCCATGGGCGAAGAGATGGGGCGCGCCCAGATCGTCCAGGCCCAGGCGGCCCGCATCGATCCCGAGGCCCTCATGAACCCCGTGCTGCTCAAACCGCATTCGGAGACCGGGTCACAGATCATCGTCCTGGGCAAACCGGTGGGGCACATGCAGGCCCGCGAGTATTTCCGCTACAAGACCGGGCTTTGGCAGATCGTGCGCGATGCCTATGACACGCTGGCCGACCGGCACGAAGTCATGGTCCTGGAAGGGGCGGGCAGTCCCGGCGAGGTGAACCTCAAACAGCACGACATCGTCAACATGCGCATGGCCGCCCATGCGCAGGCCTCTGTGCTGCTGGTGGGCGACATCGACCGCGGCGGGGTCTATGCCTCGCTGCTGGGTACCTGGATGACCCTGGAACAGCAGGAGCGTTCCCTGCTGGCGGGCTGGCTCGTCAACAAGTTCCGGGGCGACGCCTCTTTTCTGGAACCAGCCCACGCCTATGTGCGGCAGGCCACCGGCATCCCGGTGCTGGGCGTCATCCCCTGGCTGCGCGACATCAACATCCCGGATGAGGACATGGCGGGCTTTCCCTGGTCGCAGGCGGCGGACACCACGCCGCCCCCGCCCGGCATCCTCGACATCGCCGTGGTCATGCCCCGGCATGTGTCCAATTTTACCGACATGACGCCTCTGGCCGCCGAACCGGACGTACGCCTGCGGGCCGTGCGTCGGGCCGAAGACTGGGGGCAGCCCCACGTGGTCATCCTGCCCGGCACCAAGAGCGTGGCCGCCGACCTGGCCGCCCTGCGGGCCGAAGGCCTGGCCGACCTCATCTGCCGCCATGCCGCCCGGGACGGCTGGCTGCTGGGCATCTGCGGCGGGCTCCAGATGCTGGGACGCGCCATCCTCGACCCGCTGGGGCTGGAATCCGCCGCGCCTTCCGTGCCCGGCCTCGGGCTCATGGATCTGGAATCCACCTTTGCGGCGGACAAGACGCTGGTCAGCGTACGCCGGGCGGCCACGCCGCTGCCGGTCATGACCGGCGGCTATGAGATCCATCACGGCCATACCAGCCACGGCCCTTCGGCCCTGCCCCTCTTCGTGCGCGAAGGCCAAGGCTCCCCGGAAGAGCGTGTCTGCGGCTATGTGAGCGGCCGCCGCTGGGCTACCTATCTGCACGGCCTGTTCGATGACGACGCCTTCCGCCGCGCCTGGCTGGACCATGTGCGGCAGGACGTGGGCCTGGAGCCGCAGGGCCGCCAGCTGGTGCGCTGCGATCTGGAAGCCTCGCTGGACCGCCTGGCCGAGGTGGTGCGCCAGAGCGTGGACATAAAGGCTATCTATCGACATCTGGGGCTGTAAGGAGAGCCACCGTCAGGCCGCCACGGAACGCCGCATGCTCACGCATACGGCCGCGATCATCACCGGGAACACAGCAAAACCACGCGTATCACAGGTGGTTTTCCATGGTACGCCCCCGCTGTGACGGGCTGGGGCCCATAAAAAAGCCGCCCCTTGAGGCGGCTTTTTACGTTCCCTGTTAAGCCAGCAATGCGGCGAATTTCTCCACAGGCAGCGGCCGGCTGAGCAGATAGCCCTGTGCCCTGGGGCAGCCCAGTTTGCGCAGGACCTCCAGCTGGTCTTCGGTCTCCACGCCTTCGGCAACGGTACGGATCCCCATGTCGCCCGCAGCCTCGATGACCAGACGCAGCAGACGCTGCCGCTTGTCGCTGTCGCACAGGTCATCCATCAGGCTTTTGTCCAGCTTGAGTTCATCGAAGCCCAGACGCGCCAGGGTCATGAGATTGGCATAGGCCACGCCAAAGTCGTCGATGGCCACCCGGAAGCCCTTGTCCCGGATGCTGTCCACGGCTTGCTGGAACGTGCGGTAATCCTCCGTACTGGCCGTTTCCGTGACCTCCACCTGCAACAGTTCGGCCGGGATGTCGAATTCCTTCCTGATCTCCTCCAGCCTGTCGGCCACTTCGGGGAAGGCCAGCGTCGTGCGGGAAAAATTCACGGCCATGGGGACCAGCTGCCGCCCTTCCTCCCGCCAGCGGCTCAGGCAGGCGCAGACCTTGCCGAACACATACAGGTCCACCTGCGGCATGGTATACAGGGATTCCAGCAGAGGGATGAACTGCGCGGGCGGGATGACCTTGCCGTCACTTATCAGGCGCAGCAGGATCTCGCCGCCGACCACCGCCCCATCCGCCACCCGGAACTGGGGCTGGCAATACAGGGTGAAGCTGTCCGAAGCCAGCAGCTCGTCCAGACGTCCGGGCCGGGCCGGGCCAGGTCGAGCACGTCGTCCAGTCCGCTGCGATAGCGGCCGCTTTGGGGCGAGGAACGGTAAAAATCCCGTTTGGCGGCGAACATCCGAGCATCGGCGGCGATGAGCCCCTCACCGATGTCGTCCTCACGGCGTACCCAGGCACAGCCCACAGAAGCGGTAAAGCCCAGCGTCCCGGCAAACAGCGAACGCACCCGCTCCACGTCCCTGCGAAATTCCCGCTCGTCACCGCCCTGCCACAGCAGGACGAATTCGTCACCGCCCATGCGGTACACGGCCGTATCCGGCAGGAGCTCATGGACGGAACGGCTCACCGCCGCCAGGACAGCGTCCCCTCCGCTGTAACCGTCGCCGTCGTTGATGTCCTTGAGGCCGTTGATGTCCAGGAAGATGACGCCGATGTCGGCATCCCGCTTCTGCACGTCGCGCTGGAAGGCGTTGCGGTTGAACACGCCGGTCAGCTGGTCGTGATAGCTGAGGAAATGGAGCTCGCTCAGCGAATCCCGCCGCCACAGGGAGGAACTGAGGAAAAATTTCATGGACGACAGCAGCACCCGGGAGGAGTCGATGCGATCGGGGTCCAGATTGTCCACCCCCACGAAACCGCGCAGGCTCTTGCCGTTCCAGAGCGGGAACACCAGCAGGGAATGGATGTCCTGACGCTTGAGCACGGCATACTCTTCAGGGCTGGCCATGCGCAGGCTTTCCAGATCCGTAATCAGGATGGGTTGATGGGCGTGGAAGTTGGGCATCCAGCGGGCGATGACGCCCACAGGGACATTGGCCAGGAACTCCTTTTGCGGCACGACGCCCTCACGGCACCATTCAAAGGTATTGCGGACGACATCACCGGAAAATTCAAAGATATAGGCTCTGTCCGCCTGCAAATACTCACCGATGGCAGCCAGCACGTCGTCGATCAGGAAAGGCAGGTCCGCATCCTGCCGATACAGCTTGCGGGCGCAATGGTTGATGAAGTTCTGCAGGGAAAGGTTCTTGTCCAGCTGTTCCTGCAAAAGCATGTGTTCCGTGATGTCCGAGGCGATCTCCGTCCTGACCTGTCGGCCGTTGAACTCGCAGATGCTGTCGCTCAGCAAAAAGTGACGCCCGACGAGCTGGTTGTAGAACTTCCAGACATAGCAGCCGTCTTCGGAAAGCTTGCTGTTGGTACAAAAAGGACAGGGGTCCCGCCGCCCCTGCAGGATCTCGTAACATTTGCCCTGCAACCTCTGGGGGATGTGGAACTCTTCTGCCAGTGCCTTGTTGTAGTAGAGCAGCTCGTAGGTCTCCATATCGGCGATGTAGACCAGCTCCTGCAGGTTATCCAGGATCTTTTCATGCATGTTCATGATGTTACCCGAAAGAAAGACTGAAAGATGCGGGATCGACGGCTAAAAAAGGCAAATGAGTTCTAATAGCATGGGACAGATGCAGCGTAAAGGATGGAAACGCCCCCGAGGCCGCCATCGAATAAAAATACCTTTCCCCGCCATATCCTTGAGCAAAGTCCGCAAGTCGGGTACAAGTCTCCCGTTGCCGCCGTCCGGGGCGGCACGCCGGCTGTTTTTCCCTTTTTTCTGCAAGACATACGGAACCACCCATGTCAAAAGTCGTCATCATCACTACCGGCGGCACCATCGCCATGCAGCATGACAGCGTGACCGGCGCGGCCGTGCCCGCTGTCAACGGTGCGGACCTCGTCCGGGCCATCCCCGGCCTGGGCAGCGTCTGCGATCTGGAAGTACGCGAGTTCGACAACCTGCCGAGCCCGGCCATCACCCCTGACCACATGTTCCGCCTGGCGGCCATGGTCCGGCAGTATCTGGCCATGGACGACATCAGCGGCGTCGTCATCACCCACGGTACGGACAGTCTGGAAGAAAGCGCCTATTTCCTCGACCTTTCCCTGGAAGGCCACAAGCCTGTCTGTTTCACGGCAGCCATGCGCTCCGGTGACGAGCTCAGCCCCGACGGGCCGCGCAACATCCTGGCGGCCGTGCGCGTGGCGGCCTCCCGCTCGGCCCGCAACATGGGCAGCCTCGTGGTCATGAACGAGCAGATCCATGCCGCCCGCGAAGTCACCAAGACCCACGCCGCCAACGTGGCCACCTTCCAGTCCCCCTGGTGGGGCCCCCTGGGCGTGGTGGACGGCGACAGGGTCATCTTCCGCAGGGCCCAGCTGGGCCGCCAGACCTTTTTGCCCCACAGCCTGTGCAAGAAAGTCGACCTCATCAAGCTGGTCACCGGCTCCGACGCCGCCTATCTGGACTTTGCCGTCTCGCGCGGCGTGGACGGCATCGTGGTGGAAAGTTTCGGCCGCGGCAACGTGCCGCCCTATGTCATCCCCGGCATCGCGCGCGCCCTGGAAAAAGGGATCATCGTGGTCAACGCCACCCGCACGGGCGGCCGCGTGCTGGACGAATACGGCTACGAAGGCGGCATGCTGCAACAGCACAAGATGGGCGTCATCATGGCCGGGGAACTGAGTGCAGCCAAGGCCCGCCTCAAGCTGATGCTCATCCTCAGCCAGTACGGCCCCGACGGCCGTCCCGACCCTGCGGAAGTGGCCCGTTACTTCGAACACAGCATGTGATCCTGCGGCGGGCAGCCCACTTTTCCATCGATCGTGCCCCAAGGCCGGAACACCTCCGGCCTTTTTTCGTTTCCATGCGACCTGTCCCGGCCGCATGCACCGGCCCGGAATCCGCTTGCATTCGCCCGGACCGGGCGCGATACTGGCAAAATATCCGGTAGCGGCGATCTGCCCCGTGCCGGAAGTTTCCCAAGGCCTGCTTTCCTGTGCAGCGCCTCTTCCCGAGCATAGCCCTTATGGAGGGAACATATGCGTAGCTTGCTGACCTCGGCCCTGTGCGCCGCTCTGTTGTCCTGCGGTCCCGGCTTTGCCTGGGCGGCCCCGGCCACCGATGCCGCGGACATGAGCAAACCTGCCACGGAGCATACCCGTGCCGCTCATGCCGCCATGAGCAAAGAAGTGGACTTTGCCGACCGCCAGGATTTTCAGGACGCCCAGCGCGGCTTTCTGGCTCCCCTGCCGGACAGGGGCCGCATCCTCGATGCCGCCGGCCGCGAGACCTGGAACCTGGTCCCCTATGATTTCCTAGCCCCGGCCATGAGCCGCGACTTTCCTCCGTCGCTCATCATGCCCACCCCTGCGCCGGACACGGTCAATCCTTCCCTGTGGCGGCAAAGCCAGCTGGTGCTGCGCGACGGCCTCTACAAGGTCGTGGACCGCCTCTACCAGATCCGCAATGCCGACCTTTCCAACATGACCATCATCGAGGGCGACAGCGGCATCATCGTGGTCGATCCCCTCATCTCCGCCGAGAACGCCGCGGCGGCCCTCAAGCTCTATTACGCCCACCGGCCGCACAAGCCGGTCGTGGCCGTCATCTATTCCCACAGTCATGTGGACCATTACGGCGGCGTGCACGGTGTGGTGGATGAAAAGGACGTGGCCGCCGGCAAGGTGCAGATCATCGCGCCCAAGGGCTTCATGGAAGCGGCCGTGGCCGAGAACGTGCTGGCCGGCAATGCCATGAGCCGCCGGGCCCAGTACATGTACGGCTCCCTGCTGCCGCCCTCGCCGCGCGGACATGTGGGCGCCGGGCTGGGGCTGGCCACCTCCCGGGGTACGTCGGGCCTGCTGGAGCCCACCCGCCTCATCGAAAAGGATGGCGAGACCCTGCGACTGGACGGCCTGACCTTCATCTTCCAGATGGCGCCCAATACCGAGGCCCCGGCGGAGATGCACTGGTACATCCCCGAGCTCAAGGCCCTGACCGCCGCCGAGAACTGCACGCACACCATGCACAACCTCTACACCCTGCGCGGGGCCAAGGCGCGCGATCCCCTGTGCTGGAGCCGTGCCCTGGACGAGAGCCTGCAACGCTGGGGCGGCGAGGCGGAAGTCCTGTACGGCATGCATCACTGGCCCGTCTGGGGGGCGGAACGGGTGCGCACCGAGCTGGGCCTGATGCGGGACCTGTACCGCTACATCAACGACCAGACCCTGCACCTGGCCAACAAGGGCCAGACCATGCTGGAGATCGCCGAGACCCTGCGCCTGCCTCCCGAACTGCAACGGGTCTTCAGCCTGCGCGGCTATTACGGCAGCCTCAACCACAATGCCAAGGCCGTGTACAACTATTATCTGGGCTGGTTCGACGGCAATCCCGCGCACCTGCACATGCTGGCCCCGGTGGAGGCCGCCCGCAAGTATGTGGAATACATGGGCGGTGCCGACGCTGTCCTGCAGCGGGCCCGCAAGGATTTTGAGGCCGGCCGGTACCGCTGGGTGGCCCAGGTGCTCGACCATGTGATCTTTGCCGAGCCGGACAACAAGGCCGCCCGCGAGCTGGCCGCCGATGCCCTGGAACAGCTGGGCTATCAGGCCGAAAGCGCCCCCTGGCGCAACTTTTATCTGAGCGGCGCCCGCGACCTGCGGGGCCTGCCGCCCGCCGTGCCTGCCAATGCCGCCAGCCCGGTCAACACGCAGGCCCGGGCCATGCCCGCAGCCCTGTACTTCGACTATCTGGGCGTACGCCTGGATGGTGTCCGGGCCCAGGGCAAGACGCTGGATCTGCTCATCCGTCTGACAGACACGCAGGAAGGCTGGGAACTGCACCTGGCCAACAGCGTGCTCACGGCGCACAAGGCGGACCGCGATCGTCGCGCGCCCCTGCTGACCTGCACCCGCCTGCAGATGATGGCCCTGTTCGAAGGCCGCCTGACGCCTGAACAGGCCGTGCAGCAAGGATTGCTCCAGAACGCCGAACCGGTGAAGGAGCTGCTCTCCCTGCTGGACAGCTTCCGTCCCGATTTCCGCCTGGTATTGCCCTAAAAAACACCTGCCGACGAAACGCGGGAGGACGGCCATCACGGTCGTCCTCCTTTTTTATGCGCGGGGAACGTCCGGGATTCGCGAGCCCCTCAAGGCATCAAACACGTCCCATGAAAAGGAAGAGCGTATGCAGGACGCTCAGCGAACAGATCAATGCCTGCTCCACCCATGCCCCTGCCTGTCCGCAGCACCGGATCTCCAGAGCTTCCTGACGGCAGACGGACATGCAGTCCCGGCACAGGGTGCAACGCCAGTCCGGGCCGGCGACCTTGCCGGTCCCGTCCAGCCGCAGGGCACCGTAGCGGCAGGCCCGCGCGCAGGCCCCGCATCCCGTGCAGCGCCCGTTCCGGCGCAGACGCCACGGAGACAGGCGCGCCAACAGGTTGGCCGTCAGCCCCAGCGGGCAGATGCCGCAACAGTACACGGGGATGCCCAGCCGTCGGCTCAGCCAGAGGGCACAGGGCAACAGGACCAGGCCCAGCGCCAAGGCAAGGACCAGGGCCCAGGGCCACGGTAGGCCGGCAAGGCGCACGCCCAGAGGCAGGAACAGGCTGGCAACCAGCATGGCCCAGCGGACCTTGCGCCAGAACGCAGGCACGCCCCGGCCGCTGCGGGGCCCGGTATCCGCCGCCCGGGCATCCCAGACACCCAGATAGCACAGATGGCTGCACCAGGCACTGCCCACCAGCAACAGCGAGAACGCGAACAGCCCGGGCATGAAGAGCGACCCTCCGCCCCGGTACAAGGGGCCGGAAAGGATGAGCCCAGGCACAGGCAGGTGCGGCACGCCCTGCAAAAGGAACAGGCTATGCAGGAAAATCCCCGCCAGCAGCTGCCCGAAAAACACGCAAGAGAAAAGCAACCAGATGCGCCGTCGCCATAGCGGGGCCCGCCGCCTGTCCGCAAGCCAGCCGTAGACGAGGCCCGCCCACAGACCGGCCAGCAGGGCCTGAACCGCTCCCCAGCCGGGCACGAGCCGGTGCAGCAGCAACAAATCAGGCCGCAATCCGTCCGGCAGCAACAGCAGGCCCGAGACCAGCAGACAGGCCAGTGCCTGGGCACGGGGGCCGGGATCTTCGTCCTGGCGGCAGGAGCGACTGCGCAGGGCGGCGGCTGCCAGCAGGGTCAGTACGGCCACCGCGCCCAGTATGCAGACCATCCTCATCCAGTCCTGTCCCAGTTGCAGACGCCAGCGGGCCAGGGCCAGCGTGGTCATGCCCCACTCCGCGGCCAGTCCCAGCAGGAAGACCGCGGCACTGCGTCGCAGCCAGGCCGTCGGCCGCCAGAGCAGCCCGGCCCAAACCAGACAAACGAAAAAAAGGCCATGCTGTCCGCTGCGGAAAAAATGGGCCGCGCCCAGCACAAAGGCCAGCGATGCCCCCGCCAGTGCCGCGCGGCCCTTCCATCTTCCCGTTTGGGGACAAGGCCGGGGCGTTGTCTCCGCCTGCATGATACTGTCCATCCTCCCCTCCTGCATGTCTGCCCGCCTGCGGGCGGGATGGCTTATCGCTCACCCGCCTTCATATTCCACATCTTTCCCTTAGTGGCGGGACAGTCCCATCTTGCCACAGTTCCCGCAGCCGGGCTGTGCCCGCAGCCACACAACCATGTCCGGCCTGCTTCTGGCCGTCGATGTACCGGATCTTGTCCCCCGTTTACTGGAAGACCGCCGCGACTTTTGCCGGGAACGTTTCTGCTCCACGGAAGACGATCTGTCCGTGTCCATCCGCAAGCCCTGATGCTGCAGAACGGCCGCACCACGACTAGTCAGCCAGCAAGGCCAAGCGGGAACGCTTTACACACCGCCCAAAGCCCGCCATAGTGGACGGATATGACGGCTGCATGTCCGCACAAGGAGGGCTTATGGCTGAAACCATGCATGCACTGGTCTATCACGGCACCAACGACCTGCGCCTGGAGGAGCGTCCTCTGCCGCAGATACGGGATCCGCGTGACGCCATCGTCAAAGTGGAACTTTCCAGCATCTGCGCCAGTGACCTGCATATCCGCAACGGCGCGGTGCCGCGTGCCCTGCCCGGCACGGTACTGGGGCACGAATTCGTGGGCGAAGTGGTGGCAACGGGCAGCGAGGTGCGCAAAGTGCGCCCCGGCCAGCGTGTGGCCGCCAATGTGGAGACATTTTGCGGCACCTGCTGGTTCTGCCGCCAGGGCTACGTCAACAACTGCCGCCACGGCGGCTGGGAGCTGGGTTGCCGTATCGATGGCTGCCAGACCGAATATGTGCGCGTACCCTTTGCGGACAACGGGCTCGACCCCATCCCTGATTCCCTGTCCTATCAGGATGTGCTGCTGGTGGGTGACGTACTGGCCAGCGGCTACTTCGGTGCGGAACTGGCCGCCATCCGCCCCGGCGACAGCGTGGCCGTACTGGGGGCCGGACCTGTGGGCCTGTGCGCCATGCAGTGCGCGCGCCTGTTCGGCCCCGCGCAGGTCATCGCCGTGGACATCCTGCCCAGCCGCCTGCACCTGGCCCGGGAACGCGGCTATGCCGACCTGGCGCTCGACGCCGCCGCGGACGACGTGGAAGCGCGCATCCTCGACGCCACCGGAGGACTGGGGGCCGATGCGGTCATCGAATGCGCGGGCGGACACGATACTTTCCAGACCGCCTGGAAGGTGGCCCGTCCCAATGCAACCGTGGCCGTGGTGGCCATGTATGAGGAAGCGCAGAGCCTGCCCCTGCACCTGATGTACGGCAAGAACCTGACCTTCCGCACCGGCGGTGTGGACGCCACCCACAGCGCGGAGCTGATCCGCCTCATCGAACGCGGCCGCATCGATACCAATCCGCTCATCACCCACAGCCTGCCCCTGAACAAGATCCTGGAAGGTTACCGCATCTTCGAACAGCGGCAGGATGACTGCATCAAGTGCGCCATCACGCCCTGGAAGCGCTGATCGTGCCCGACCTTCCGTACACGAGGGCCCTTCGGGGCCCTTTTTTTATGTATCCCGGTGGGTTGGCTTCCCTCTCCGCTTTCCGGCCCGGGGCCGGAGAGTCTCTCCTTTCCGCTAAAAAAGGGAAAATGGACTTGCCTCGGGACAGCACTTCTGTCTACGCTGTCTATATTCGGGAGGCGGCTCCCTGCCGTTCCCGTCAGACCGTAACCGGAGTTGCGTATGGAACTGTTTTCCGTTCTGGGGCTGGCGGATGCCCCGGTGCTGCTGGCGGTGCTTTCGCTGCTGGCCGCGCTGGTGCTTTCCCTCTTCAGCCTGATCCGTCAGGGAAGGGGGCGCTAGATGCTGGCCGATGTCCTCATCTGGGGCGGCTACATCGCCCTGTTCATCTGGCTGTCCCGCAAGGGCAGCGGGCACGATGTCATGGTTTCGGGCCGCGTGGGTTTCGGCATCCAGGCCTTTGCCTATGTGGCTACCTATATCTCCGCCGTGGCCCTGGTGGGCTTTGGCGGGCTGGCCTATGCCTACGGCATGCAGATGCTGCTGGTGGCCGCCGGCAACGTCTGGCTGGGGACCTGGATCGTCTATCGCTATCTGGCCTGGCCCACCCGCCTGTGCCAGCGCAACCTGCAGGCCCGCACGCCGGTGCAGCTGCTGGCCAACGGCCACCGCAGTCCCCTGCTGGGCCGCTGTCTGGCCCTGATCTTTGCCGTGTTCCTGGGCGTCTATGCCTCGGCCGTCATCAAGGGCGCGGCCCTGCTGCTGGCCCAGATCATGCCTGTGCCCGTCTGGCTGCTGGTCTGGATCGTGGCCCTGCTGGTGGCGGCGGCCATCTATATGGGCGGCCTGCGCGGCGTGCTCTATACCGAGGCCATGCAGGGTTTCGTCATGCTCGTGGGCATCTGCATGCTCACCGTGGCCGTGTTCGACAAGGTGGGCGGCCCGCTGGAAGGCATGGCCCGGCTGGCGGAACTGGCCCCCACCGCGACGGCCAATACCGGTTTCGTCTCGCTGGCTGACGGCGGACAGGGCTGGTTCATCATCTCGCTGGTCATCGTCACGTCCGTGGCGGTCTGGGCCCAGCCCCAGATGATCCAGCGCCATTTTGCCCTCAACTCCGCCCGGCAGGTCAACCGCATCACGCCGCTGGCCATGCTGGTACTGACCGTGCTGGTGGGCGGCGCCTACTATGTGGCCAGCCTGGCCCGCCTGTTCATGCCCGAAGTGGCCTCGCCCGATGACGTCATGCCCGCCCTGGTCAAGATGCTGCTGCCCGACATCGGCCTGCAGCTCTTCGTGCTGGCCATCGTCTCGGCCTCCCTGTCCACGGCCACGGCCATCTTCCACATCGCCGTGGCGGCCATCGCCGAAGACCTGCCGGGCCGCAAGACCTCGCGCGGCATGTGGTTCGCGGGCATCGTCTTCTGCGTGCTGCTCAGCGGCGGCTGTGCCCAGATCAAGGGGCAGATCATCGCCATGCTCTGCACCACCAGCTGGAGCATCGTGGGCTCCACGGTGCTGGTGGCCTATGTGGCCCTGGTGCGCTTTGGCAAGCGCAGCAGCCTGGCCGCCTGGTGCAGCTGTACTGCGGGCTTTGTGAGCTGCATGCTCTGGTACCTCATGACACACCCGCAGTTCGCCATCCTGCCCATGCCCTGGCCCTCCCTGGCCGCGCTGCCGCCCTTCTTCGTGGGCTTTGCCTTCTCTCTGGCGGGCTGGGGGCTCGGCTGGGCCCTGGACGGCGAAGGTCGCCGGAATTCCTCCTTCTGGCCCGCGGGCATGAAGCCCGGGATGTAGTTTTTTGCAATACAGGAAAGGGGACACCTTTGCGTTGCCGCCGATGCCCGTAAAGCTCCTGCATCATCAACGGGCAGGCCCTGCGGGCCGCCATCCGGCCGCACTGGGGCGAAAGGAGCTTCCGTTGCCTTCAAGCTCCCTCCCCTTCCCCAGCGTGTTTTATGAGGGAAGATGGCGAGGAGGTGACGGGATGGCCCGTACAGCATGAAAAGACGGCATGCCCCGCCAGAAGGCACAAAAAGACCGGCGGCCCGCAACAGGGCGCCGGTCTTTTTGTATCTGTCATGTTTTGTGATGGCCGCATTGCTGTTGCCGCGTTCCTGCCCGGAAGATGAGGAAGAACGCCCGGCTGCCGCCAGACGGTCGCCCAGCCATGCGCGTTGCCGCATCAGGACGTCGTACCGCCCTGCCTTTTTCGCAGCCACGCGGCCCGGGCCTGATGCAGCAAGGCCAGATGCCCGGGGATGACATCCTGCCGCCGAAAATACCGCTCCACGGTCCGTCGTGCGGCAAGGGACAGCTCCGCCAGACGGCCCGGCTGCGACAGGGCTCCTGCCAGTGTGGGGACAAGCTCCTCCCCTCCGCACCAAAGGCAGCCCCCGCCGTCGTGCAGCAGGGGCCAGTGCGACGCATCGCCTGCCAGCACCGGCACCACCCCGCAGCTCATGGCTTCCAACAGCACCGGCGCGGAAAGACACGCTGCCGCCGGGGCCGTGATGACGGCCGCCGTGCGGAGCAGATCCCGATAGGCATTCAGGGAAAGGCGCTCCGGGACCTCGATCCCGGCAGGCAGGGAAGTGCCGATCTCCGCCAGTGATTCACGCCCTGCCGCACTTTCGCACAGCAGCACCAGACGACAGCCCGGAGACTGGGCCAGCAAGGCTTCCGCCAGACGCAGCATCTGCCAGACATCCGCCGCATCCCGGACAGCACACAGCACCCGGGCCCCGGCGTTGGGGCCGGTCGCCCCGTTTGGGGCAAGGGGAGAAAAATAGTCCGTATCCACCGGATACGGCAAGGTCACGGCGCCCCGCTGTTCAGGATCGCGAGTCACCCCTTCTGCCGCCAGCCTGATGACCAGATCGCTCTGCTGCATCTGGCGGCATTGCAGCAAATGGCGGACCAAGCCTTTGCCGTCCCCGGCCAGCCCGTCGGACGGCAGACTTTCCGCAAAGCAGGCCACGAAGGCTTCGGGGAACGCATCCCTGAGGAACAGGCCCTGTTCCAGGGCGGAAGAAAGCAGCACCATGTCCGGCACAAAGCCGTTCTGCCGCAGCAGACGGAAAGCCTGCAGGGCCTGCCGCCCCATCTCCACGGCCCTGTCCAGAGAAGTTCCGGCCCCGTCCCCGACAAGACGACGGGAACGGGAAGGCGAAAGCACCACATGCCGCACCCCGGGCACACTGAAATCCCGTCTGCCCCGACAGGAGGCGAAAAGGATCTCATATCCCGGCTGCGCGGCAAAAGCCGCCAGCAACGGCCCCAGATCCCCCGGGAAGGTGTGGTTGACGAAAAGGATGCGCATGGAAGCCCTAAAGGATGTTGAAAGGCGGGACGGCCTTTGGGCCGCCCCGCCGTGTGTATGGTTAACCGTTACCGTGTTCCAGAGTGAAGACCTGCTGCTGTACGGCCTCACTGGCCGGATCACTGGCCTCCACCGGTGTCAGATTGGTCTCCAGGGTCAGACCGCCGTCCTCAGCACCACCATTAAAGGCATAGATACCGTCCGTCGTCTTCGTCCACTTGTCCATATCCAGTATCAAGGTTTCCTTTCCTTCAGCGTTGGTACCCAGCGTGATACCATAATCCTTGGCCAGCTGGTCAAGGCTGGTCAGGCTCAGGGCATCCTCGCCCTTCAGCAGCACTTCGATGCCGCTGACGAGGGGCTTGTCGTCGACGGAATTGTCCAACAAGCGGCTCAACGTCAGGCTCTTATCGTCAGAGACCATGAAGTCGATGCCGCTGCCGCCGCTGACCAGATAATCATTGTTGTCGTAGACGATGATATCGTTGCCGGCACCGCCGAAGATGGCGTCTTCGCCCTCGCCGCCGTCGATGAAGTCGTTGCCGGAGCCGCCAAAAATCACGTCATCACCGGCGCCGCCGAAGAGCTGGTCGTTGCCGTCAGTATCCTTTTCGATACCTCCTGTACCCTCAAGGCTGTCTATGAAGCGGTCAAGCTCGCTCGGCTGGTCTGGAGTTTCCGATGTTCCAAGATCACGTATCCGTTCGGCATAGCTGCCGTCTTCTCCGGCTCCGGCCGCAGTCAGCAGCGTGTCCAGCGTATCCAGCGTCCCGATGGACGTGGCATCGGTTGCCGTGTCGCTGCCGTCACCAAAGATCAGGTCGTCACCGCCCTGGCCGTAGACGATGTCGTCACCGGAACCGCCGAGGATAATATCATCACCACCACGAACAACGCCCGCACTGTCGGCAACGGTATCCGTCAGACCAAGCTTGTCGGCATTCTGTGCGATGAACTTGGCTATTTCTCCTTCGCTGGGATTATGGCCAAGCGTCGCAACGAGATAGGCGTTGATGATATCCCACGAGCTGCCTTTGGCGAACGTATCCTTGCCTTCCCAGGTGTATTCTTTTCCCAGGAGGTAGTCCGCATTCAGGGCGTCGCCGAAGAGCATGTCGTTGCCGCGTCCGCCGAGGATGACGTCATCCGCAGCGGGAGTCACGGTGGAGGTAGTGATATCGCTGACGATTTCACCGAAGACGTCGCCCAACTTACTGGCATCTTCGATGAAGTGCGCGCCATTGTTATTGGTTGTCAATCCGTTCAGAAGATCAGTCGCATCTTTATCCGTTATCGCGATGCCGACTGTTTCTACCGTGATGTTGTCAACAGCTGCAACAAGCTGATTGTACGCATTTTTGGCAGACCACTCGTTGTTAGGCTCACCGTCCGTCACAAAGATGACGATGTTTTCTCCACCGTTGTTCTGCAGGGAGTCGGGGCTGGTCTTTCCGCCGAACCAGTCCTTTGCGGCTTCATATCCGTCGGAATAGACGGTACCGCCAATAGCCTCCATATCATCAATCTGCGCAAGGACAGCCTCATACCCCGTCAAGCTCTCTGTGGAGAAGGTGCGTACATCTTCCCATGAACCTCCCCAGCCCATAAATCCACTTTCCCAACGCTGAAGAGTACCGTCCTCCGTAATTCTATACGTTGTAGTGCTAGAGATCTGTCCGCCAGACCAGTCATCATAGGGAACGTAAGAGGTAACACTAAATTCAGTGCCGACCTTTCCGATGATGGTATCCCCATCACGAAGTGTAAACTTACGGTAATTTTCTTCAATTCCCGTAATGTCCTCGACAGGCAGATTGATGTTCAAGGCTCCGCTGAAGCCAATGAGCGAGAGATTGACGTCCGCACCCTCGTCAGCATGTTCCTTAAGCTGGTCACAAAGATCCTTCAGGGCCTCCTTGGTTTCGCTCATCCGAGTACCATCCATCGAGCCAGACGTATCCACCACCAGTGCCACATTGAGATCAGTGTAGGTTGTTTGTGTGGATTCCGTCGCGCCGCCCGGGTCGCCCACGAAATTGTCATGGCCGCTGTTGCCGTTAACGATAACGTCAGCGTTCGACGTGGGCGCATGGTCGCCACCGGTACCGATATTGGTTTCCGTCGTGGTGATCAGCGTGACCTCTTCATAGGCCTTGTCGCCGTCATTGTCCTTGGTCATGAAACCGAGTTCAAAGTCGCTGCCGTCAGGCATGGAGAATTCCTGATACTGATCGAACTTCCAGTGCCCGTCGGCATCCAGCGTCACGGAGAAGAGGTTTTCAGTCTTGTCGTCGGCTCCGGGAACCGTTGCCAGAAGGATGGAGCTACCGTTGTCGCCTTCCGTGATGGTCAGCTTTGCTTCCACGGTCTCCCCATCGCCCAGCGTCACGTTCATGCTCTCGCCCATTTTGTCGGAGAAAGCGAATGTGTAACCGTCGGCGAATCCGTCCGCGCCGCCATCCGAAACAAGATCGCCCTCATAGCGGAACATGACCTCATTCGGCGGCAGGGTGACGAAACCGATTTCCTGCACCACAAAGTCGGACTGCTCAACTTCGAAATTGTCGTCGCTGTTCCAGGAATTGTCCACAGCGGAAATGACGACCTTGTCAAAGCCTTCCGTAATGACAAGATCCGCCGGAACCGTGTAGGAGCCGTCTGCGGAGTTAGCCGTGACGGGATATATCAGAACGACTTCCCCATCCTTATAGAACGTGAGCAGAGCCTGTTCAGCCACCGTATCCCACTTAGTCCCTTCGGTGGAAGAAGATTCCGTAAAGAAGGCTCCCAGCTTCAGGTTCAATCCATAGGCTACAGTGCCTTCCGGCAGCGTCACGATAATGGCATCGCTTTGGTTAGCTACGCCTGTGAAGTTACCATTTTCATTATAGCTTCTGTCTGCAGATATTTCCTCTTTTCCGGATACCGTAAGCCCAACGTTTTGCTCCTTATCCGCAACATTGGGGTTCACGATATGTTCGCTGTATGCAAGATCTTTATTCGAATCAATAATTGCTACACCAGTTACCTTACGAGGGTCTTTTTCTCCAACAACACCTTCATAAGTATACTGTACTCTACCACCTGTAATTGTAACGTTACCATTCCATATGGGACTATCTTTATATTCCTCGGCGTGTTCTTTACCCGAAGGATCTTTGAAAGTACCATATTGAGTAAAGTCAGCTTTCGCTCCATCACCTAACGGCGTATCCTCGCTGTCCACATCAGGATAACGTTCAAAGGTGATGTCGGGCTTGCCGTCGTTGTCGGCATCCACGCTGGAGATGGTGGGCACGTCGTCCTTGATGGTCAGCGTCAGGTCGGCATTCACGTTCTGACCCACATTATCCGTGAAGGTCACGTCGATGTCGTAGCTCTTTGCTTCCGTCAGACCTTCGCCATCCTTATGGACAGCCGCCGTATCCTGATCAAAGCTGTAGTCCAGCTTGCCGGTCTCAACATCGTACTTCAGGTTCAGCGTGCCTTCCGTCAGTTCGATATTCTTGCCGCCTTCC
>NZ_DS996351.1:325425-325796 GCF_000156375.1 Desulfovibrio piger ATCC 29098 | reverse complement strand
CTTCCCGGTCTCGGGATTCTTGGTCATCTTCTCGCCGTCCAGCGTCAGATAACCTTCGCCGTCCGCACCGAAGTCGACGTCCACCGTGCCGGTGATCTGATCACCTTCCTTCACATACTCGGAAGATGCCTGCGCACTGATGCTCGGCACGTCGTCCTCGATGGTCAGCGTCAGGTCGGCATTCACGTTCTGCCCCACATTGTCCGTGAAGGTTACGTCGATGTCGTAGCTCTTTTCTGACGTCAGAGCTTCGCCGTTCTTATGAACAGCCGCCGTATCCTGCACAAAGCTGTACTCCAGCTTGCCGCTCGCGGTATCGTACTTCAGGTTCAGCGTGCCTTCCGTCAGTTCGATATCCTTGCCGCCTTCGG
>NZ_DS996351.1:309943-324053 GCF_000156375.1 Desulfovibrio piger ATCC 29098 | reverse complement strand
TTTGCCTTCGGCGTTCTTGGACATCTCCTGGTCGTCCAGCGTCAGATAGCCCTCACCGTCCGCACCGAAGTCGACGTCCACCGTGCCGGTGATCGGATCGCCTTCCTTGACGGAAGCTGCGTCAGCTGCCGCACTGATCGTCGGTACGTCGTCCACGATGGTCACGGTGATGGTGCTGCCCTCCTCGGTGCCGTCCGCGTCCGTCACGGTCACGGCAAGGTCATGGGAAACATTGTCCATGCCGATGCCGTCGTGCTCCGTGGTGTTGCCGGTAAGCTCGTAGGTGAACTTCAGCTCGCCCGTGGCTGCGTCGAAGTCCGTCACGGTGAGGACGCCTTCATCCGTGGAAACCTTATTGCCCGTAAGCGCGCCGTTTTCAAACACGGTCACGCCGCCGATGACGATGCCGGCCACGCCGTCGGGCGCACTGATGCTCAGCGAGCCTTCGGCCGTGGTGGGCGCGCCGGCCTGCCCGGCCTGAGAGCCGTCGTCAAGACCGGACTCGTACACCGTCACCACTTCCGATTCCGCAGACGGGTCGGAAGGCGTCACCACGACGCCGTTGTCCACGCCGTTGATGGTGATGAGCACGGAACCCGTGGCAACGTCGCCGTCCGCATCCTTGTAGGTGTACGTGAACTCTTCCGTCAGCGTTTCGTCCTTGGAAAGCGCCTTCACCACCGCATTGTCGTTGTCGAGCGTGTAGCTGTAGGTGCCGTCTTCGTTCAGCGTGATTGTACCGTACTGGCCCTGCTGCGCAGGGTTCGTCCACGCAAAGTCCGCGCCGTCCGCACCGGCTGCAGAGCCTGCAAGGGCGTCGCCATTGATGGCAGTGCTGCTTCCTTCCGTCACGTCGTGCCCGAAGCTCTCGATGGTGGGCACGTCGTCGGTGATCTCGACACGGATCACAGCCGAGCCGCTGTCGCCGTCCCTGTCCGTCACCACGACTTCCATTTCGTGGGCGATGGCATCGTTTTCGCCGCCACCCTCCTTGCCGTGTTCCTGGGTGGCCTTGTCCAGCGTATAGGTATAGGTCAGGTTCGTGCCGTCAAAGCCGGTCACGTCCAGGTGCCCCTCATCCGTCTGGACGGGATTGCCCGTCAGGACGCCGTTCTGCCAGACGACGACGCCGCCGATGGTGATGGTCGCCACGCCGTCAGGGGCGGAGACGCTCATGCTGCCGTCGGCCGTCGCGGAGCCCCCGCCGCTGCCGCCATCCAGGGCGGATTCGTCCACCTGGAGCACATCGTGCGGCATGGTCGGCGGGAAATCTTCTCCCTGGACGGGGATGTCCGGATCATCAGGATCCGTGCCGGGAGCGGACGGCGTCACGGTCACGCCGTGGTCGTCCTCATAATAAGGGCTCGGCTCCACCGTATCTGTGGCCAGTTGCACGCCGCCGTCGAAGCCGATGTCCAGACGCCCCAGATGATCGAGGCCGTCCAGCAGGTCGCTGCCGCCGTATTCGTTGTAGCGGCCGCTGCGCGAGGCGCTGCTGCCGGCAGCGGGGCCGGCGGCGGGCATCAGGTCTTCACCAAGGGCCGCGAAGAAATCCTGGCCGCTGATCTCCACACCTTCCACCTGGAACGAAGGCATCTCTTCCTTGGAATACGTGGTGTAGAAATCCTGCAACTGGATGGAAGCGCCATCCTCGAACGTCAGGACGAGGTTGTCGCCGCTGCGGGTCAGCGTCGCGGCATCCGCAGGAAAATCAAAGATGAAGCGCCCGTCAGGAGCGCTGGGGACGGTCTGCGTGGTACCAGCAGCAGGCTTGGCAAGACGGATATCGGCCATGAGGGACCCCCGGAGAAAAAATGGTATCTTTCAAAAAATAGGTAAACGTCAAAAGCCCTGCACCAACACATGGTCAGGACAGGGCTCGGCTCTGCAAGGCACGCTCAGGGAGCGTCCGGCGAAAGGCAGGGGGAAGACATAAAAAAATCCTGCCATGCCAGATGATTGCATATACTTTGCCCCTGTAAGGAACACGATGACGCAAATCCCTGGAATCAGGCAGGAACGCTACAGGCCATCCATCAATGACAGCCAGTTGCGAATAAATACTATTTTTTGATACCCCTGTCAATATCTGCCTCTCGATAGAGAGACAGCGTTCCCCGCCGGCACATCCTGTCCCGCATGCTGTGAGATCCCTTCCCTCCCCTTCCCTGACGCTCCTCTCCAAGGGGCACGACAAAAAAAGGAGACCTCCCGGCCCTAGTGGGGCAGGAAGGTCTCCTTGTATCACAGCGTCATACTGTCAGGACAGGCCTAGAACAGACCGGTCACCTGGCCGGATTCCAGATCCACGTCCACATTGCGGAAGGCAGGACGCGAACCCGTACCGGGCATGAGGCTGATGTCGCCGGCCACCGGCACCACCAGGCCCGCACCGCCATAGAACAGGCAGTCGCGCACATGCAGGCGCCAGCCCGTGGGCGCCCCCTTGAGGGCCGGATTGTCGGACAGGGAGTACTGGGTCTTGACCATGCAGATGCCCAGCTCTTCGGCGTCGGGACGGGCCTGCAGTTCCTTGATGCGCTGCTTGGCCAGCGAGGAGAATTCCACGCCGTCGGCGCCGTAGACTTCCTTGGCGATGGTCTCGATGCGCTGCTCGAAGGGCATGGACCAGTCGTACAGGGGGGCGAAGTTGTTGGGCTCGTTGCAGGCGTCCATAACGGCATCGGCCAGTTCCAGGGCACCGTCGCCGCCCTTGAGCCAATGCTCGGACAGGGCCACGCGGGCACCGGCTTCTTCACAGATGCGGCGAATGGCGGCGATCTCGTTCTTGCTGTCGGTGGCGAAGGCGTTGATGCAGACCACGGGCGACACGCCGGAACGGCGCACGATGCCGATGTGGCGCAGCAGGTTCACGCAGCCGGCTTCCACCAGGCCCACGTCTTCGCGGGTGTAGGGCTCGGGCAGCGGGCGGCCGGGCATGGGAGGCTGGGCGCCGCCGTGGTTCTTGAGGGCGCGCACCGTGGCCACGATGACGGCGGCATCGGGCTTGAGGCCGCTCATGTGGCACTTGACGTTCCAGAACTTTTCGTAACCGATCTCGGAACCGAAGCCGGATTCCGTCACATGGATGTCGCTGAGCTTGAGGGCCACGCGGTCGGCGATGATGGAACTCTGGCCCAGGGCGATGTTGCCGAAGGGACCGGCGTGCACCAGCACGGGCTGGCCTTCGATGGTCTGGATCAGGTTGGGCTTGCTGGCTTCCAGCAGCCAGGCCATCATGGCGCCGTCCACTTCCAGATCGGCGGTGGTCACGGGATTGCCGGCGCGGTCAAAGGCCAGCACCACGCGCGACAGGCGCTTGCGCAGGTCGGGCAGGTCACGGGCCAGGGACATGATGGACATGATCTCCGAAGCGGCCGTGATGTCGAAGCGCGAGCGCATCATGAAACCGTCGTTGCGGCGGCCGTCGCCTTCGATGCCGATGATGACGTTACGCAGGGCCTGGCAACAGAAGTCCATGGCCCAGCCCATGCCCACGCGGGTGGGGTCGATGTTGAGGCGGCGCATGCCGGACAGGCGTTCCAGCTTTTCGTCGTCATAGTTGCGCTCGTGCTGCATGCGCGAGGTCAGGGCCACCATGGCCAGGTTGTGGGCCGAGGTGATGGCGTGGATGTCGCCGGTGAAATTCAGGGAATACGGGGTCAGCGGGATGCACTGGGCCAGGCCGCCGCCCGCGGCGGAGCCCTTCATGCCCATGGTGGGGCCGCCCGAAGGCTGGCGGATGGCCGCCGTGGTCTTGACACCACGCTTGGAGAGGCCCTGCACCAGACCGATGGTGGTGGTGGACTTGCCTTCGCCCAGCGGGGTCGGCGTGATGGCGGTCACGTCCACATACTTGCCATTGGGCCTGTCAGCCAGACGGCGCAGCACCGCCTGTTGCTCGATCTTGCCCATATAGTGGCCGTAAGGCAGCAGCTCGTCCTTCTCAAGCCCCAGCTCGGCAGCCAGGGTTTCCACAGTTTTCATAGATTTTTCGGCATCCTGGGCGATCTGCCAGTCAGGGTGCTTGGTGGGATCAAGAGCCATGGCTTCTCCTTTTTTGTTTGCCTGTTACTTACCCTTTTACAGGGCTTTGGGTCAAGCGGATGCCTGCCTTCGGCTTGCCTTTGCATGCCATCTGCAGCATGCTTTGCGGATGGAGAAACCCCAGCCCTTTCTTTTGCGCTGCACGCACGGCCGGCTGGCCCTGGAATTGCGCCTGTTGCCCGCCGGGCAGGACTGGCAATTGCTGCTGACCGGCGGCGATGCCCACATCGGCGCCGTGATCCTGGCCGAGCCCGCAGACGCCACGCCCCCGGGTGCCCCGGAGGCAGCCCCTGCCCAGGCCGCCGGACAGACTGCGGCCACGCCTGCCACCGCCGGGACGAAAGATGGCGTGCGTCTGCATGTCCTGCGCCGCACAGGGCACCACGACGACAAGGCCGCCCTGCCGCTGGCCCGGGACTACTGCCGTGCGCTGAAGTCCACGGTATGCGTCAGCGCGGGCATCCACTATGACCATATCAGCCGCGAGGAGATCGACACGGTCCTGGCCCTGGCCCGCATGCTGGGCGCCTGCGGCCTGCGTCGTCTCCGGAGGCTACAGGAGAACGACCATGCTGACAGTGAAAGATCTTGAAGAATTTGAGAACTACATGCGCTCCGGCGAGCTGGAAACAGATTTCAAGGACGGCTGCGAGAACGACCGCTATTACCTGCTGGAGCTGCTGGAAAAATTCATGGATGTGGCCGAACTGGCCGACGAGACGGCCACCAAGGTCATCTTCCGTGGCCAGATAGGCCTGCTGGCCGGTGCGGGAGCCGCGCCGCAAGAGGAAGGCGGGAAGAAGTAGCGCAGAAATGTTGTTGAGGGGAGGGGAGCCCCCTCGCCTAGCGCGAGAGGGGTCCCCCCTCCCCTCAAACTCCCCTTCCCCTCCCCAGCGCGCTTTACTCGCGAAGGCCCCGCCTGCCAACGGCAGACGGGGCCTTCGCTATGGTCAGGATATGGTCGGAGGGGCGCCCTTTCCTGCCCTGCAGCGGGGAGCAGCAGACAGGCGGGGCTGTGACGCAGCTCCGCTTTTCCGGCCTCCTGAATAAAGCCCTTGCTGGAAGGATGAAGGCTTAGAGGGAGGGTCCTCTTTGGTTGCCAGGGCCTCCCTCCCCAAAACATCCCTTCCCGGCAATCCTGCCCTACTCCAGCATTCCGGGCAGGGTCAGGACATCGTGCATGGCCGCGCAAAGGCGTTCCACGTCCTCGCGGGGGCTCACATAAGGCGGCATCACATAGACCAGCCGGTTGAAGGGCCGGATCCAGACGCCCCGCCGCACGAAAAAGTCCTGCATGGCGGCCATGTTCACCGGCCGGGTGGTCTCCACCACACCGATGCTGCCCAGCACACGCACCTCCGCCACCTGCGACAGCTCCCGACAGGGAGCAAGGCCCGCTGTCAGGGCCGTTTCCAGCATGGGCACCTGTTCGCGCCAGCGGCCCTCCGCCAGGATGTCCAGACTGGCGCAGGCCACGGCACAGGCCAGGGCATTGCCCATGAAGGTGGGCCCGTGCATGAAGACCATGCCGTCCCGGCAGATGCCCTGGGCCACTTCTTCCGTGCAGGCCGTGGCGGCCAGCGTCATGACGCCGCCTGTCAGAGCCTTGCCGCAGCACAGGATGTCCGGGCAGACACCGGCCCGCTCCGCTGCGAACAGCGTCCCGGTACGGCCAAAGCCCGTGGCGATCTCGTCGAAGACCAGCAGGGCCCCGTGCTCACGGCACAGACGTGCCATACCGCGCAAATAGTCGGGATGATAGAACCACATGCCGCCCGCGCCCTGCACCAGCGGCTCTAGGATGACCGCCGCGATGCGGTCGCCCTGCTCCGCGAAGATGCGACGGGCATCATCCAGGCTGGCCGGGTCGAAGGGCTGGTCGAAACGGCAGGAAGGCCGTTCCATGAAGATCTGGCGCGGCAGCATATGCGTGAACAGGCAGTGCATGCCGGTCACGGGATCGCAGACCGACATGGCGCCGGTGGTATCGCCGTGATAACCGCCCCGGGGCGTGAGGAAGCAGGTGCGCTGTTTCTGGCCGATGCCCTGCTGGTATTGCAGGGCCATCTTCAGCGCCACCTCCACCGAAACGGAACCGGAATCCGCCAGAAAGACGCGCGCAAGGCCCTGCGGCAGCATGGCCAGCAGGCGTTCGCCCAGTTCCACGGCGGGCGCGTGGGTCAGGCCGCCGAACATCACATGCGGCATCCTCCCGGCCTGACGCTGGGCCGCGGCCACCAGACGCGGATGATTGTAACCGTGGATGGCCGTCCACCACGAGGACATGCCGTCCACCAGCTCCCGGCCGTCGTCCAGCACGATGCGGTTATGGTGGCTGCGCGAGGCCGCGAAGACCGGCAGCGGATCCACCACGGACGTGTACGGATGCCAGAGGATGCGTCTGTCCCGCAGCGGCAGGGGCTCTTCCGTGCCCGCAGCTGCAGCCTGACCTGTCACGGACGGTACATGCCGAGCCAGCGCGGGCAGCAGCACGGCGCAGGCATCGGCCAGCTCCTGCCATCCCGCCGCATCCAGCCGGGCCACGCGGGGCAGGACGACCACCGGCGCATCCTCGCCCCAGGCCGCCAGACGGCGCCGCAAAAATTCCGGGTTGTCGGCCAGGACGCGTTCCCGGTCATGACGTTCCCCGGCGCTCAGACCTTCCGACTCCTCCGGCGCCATCAGGATCACCGCCGCCGGATGCAGCCCCTTCAGGCGCAGGGCCTGCAGGGAAAGCAGCACATGGTTGAGCGCGCCCAGGCAATTGCTGCCCACCAGCAGGACAGGCAGATCCAGGGCCGCCATGAAGTCCAGCGTGTCTTCTTCCTCATTGATGGGCACAGCCATGCCGCCCGCCCCTTCCACCAGCAGCAGGGAGGCCTCCGTCTCCTGCCAGTGGGCCCGGACGTCCGCGGCCAAGCCGGCCACCGTCAGGCGCCGGCCCTCCTCCCCTGCCGCCAGATGCGGCGAGGCGGGCAAACAGAAACAATGCAGGGTCGCCGCAGGGGCCGGGACCAGAGGCGGAAGATCGGCCACGGCACGCGTATAGGCCACGCCGTCGGCCAGAACGGACGTCGCCAGCTGCTCCGGCCGCACGCCGGTCTGGACGGGCTTGAGGGCCTGGGCCGCCACGCCCCGGCCACGCAGGGCCCGCAGCAAGGCCGCCGTGAACGCGGTCTTGCCCACGTCCGTCCCGGTGCCGGTCACGAAAAATCCCTGCACGGCCCCCCTGCCGCCGGGAATGCCCGCTGTCATCTTTCCAGCGCTCATGGACGTGCCACCTCCAGCCCCGCGGCTTCGATCATGCGGATGTCGTCTTCCACGCCCATGCCCTGCGTGGTCAGGTAATCACCGGTCATCAGGGCATCGGCCCCGGCCCGGAACATATCGCTCTGGCGCTCCCGCAAGGTCTCGGGCCGCCCGCCGCAGATGCGCAGGCTGGCTTCGGGCAGGATATGCCGGAACAGGGCGATGATGCGCAGAGCCTCCTCCGGCTCCAGCAGGGGCTGGCCGGCCAGCGGCGTCTGCGGATGGGGATGCAGGAAATTCATGGGCACATGGCGCACGCCCAGCTCCCGCAGGCTGAAGGCAAAGTCCACCCTGTCCTCCCAGCTCTCGCCCAGGCCGAACAAGCCACCGGCACAGACAGAAAGGCCCGCTGCCTGCGCACGCAGCACCGTATCCCGCCGCTGATCCCAGAGCTGGGTGGTACAGATACGGGGGTAGTAGGCACGCGAGGTCTCCAGATTATGATGGTAACGGCGCACACCGGCCTGTTCCAGTTCACGCAGATGCTTTTCCGGCAGCCGCCCCAGTGAAGTGCACACCCGACGGCGTACGTCTTCAGGCAGATCGCGTACCACGGCCAGCAGGCAATGCAGTTCCTGTTCCTCCAGGGCGCCGCCGCTGGTCACGATGCCGATACGGCGCACGGGCCAGGCAGCCAGCCGCAGGATGCGTTCACGCAGTTCACCGGCCCCCAGGAAGGGGAAATGGGCGATGGGCGTATGGTTGTGGCTGCTCTGGGAGCAGAAGCGGCAGTCCATGCCGCAATCGCCGCTGCGGGCATTGATGATGGCGCACAGGCTGATGCACTTGCCGTGATGCTGCTCGCGCAGGGCAGCGGCGCTGTCCAGCAGGGCTTCCAGCGGCTCGTCAAGAAGACGGGCCGCCTCGGCGGGCGTGGCGGGTACGGAAAAAACAGGATGGTTCATGCGATGGATCCTTGGGGGGAATGCTTGGAACGAAGGAGACAGGCGCCGGGCAGATGCCTGTCCGGAGGGATGGGGAGCGGTCTGCTCACCCGGAAGAGCATATGGCCCTGCACCAGGGCAGCATATGCGGTTCCGGTAAAAGAAAAAACCCGCCGGGCGGCGGGTGTTTGTGCTATTGGGCCTTGCGACGCTTTTCCCACAGCTTCATGTCTTTCATCTTGCGGCGACGCTCGCGCTGCAGCGCCTTGCACACCAGAGGCGTATCTTTCTTGAAGCCCCACTTTTCGCGGTAGGCCGCGGCATCCATGCCGTGCATGGCCAGATGGCGCTTGGTGAGGATCTTGAAGGTCTTGCCGCATTCAAGACACGTTACAGATTTTTCCTTGATGGACTTGCGGGCATCCTGCTGCATGTCGGCGGAATCCAGCTCCACAGGCATTTCGCCTTCGGCAACGGTACGGATACCGGCAGCCACTTTCTGGATAAACGAAGTGATTTCTTCTTCCGACATGACGCGCACGCTGGCCTGCGCCCTGGCAATCTCCAGTGCTTCTTTCAAATAATCATCCATGGTGTACCTCATGCGTATGTCTTGCAACAGTGGAATTGCATCCCCATGTTGCACCGATTTCAGCAACTTTTTATTGGGTACAATAGACGACAGCGTTTCGTCAATAGAGGCGAAATGCAAAATCGTATATTTTTCGCCAGGATGGGCTAACGCCAGTTCATACGGTCATAGGGAGAGACCGTACCCCAGAACGCTTCATCCATGTAACGCCACTGCAATGTACCGATGTTGCGCTGCTGCATGATGCCTGCGGCAGGGACACCGGCGGTCTCGACCGCGAAGGCTTCGCGGGCACGCTGCTCAAAAGCGGCGATATAGTCGGCGCGGCCCAGCGGCAGGGCCGTGATGGAGGTGATGTCCTCGGGCAGGGGCTCGCGGTATTCCAGCACGATCTTGTCGCTGTCGAAATCGAAACGGTTGGCGAACATGCGCGCCAGCCAGCGGCGGGGCGGCTGGCCATCCTGCGCGAGGATGCGGGCCCCTTCGGGGTCTTCCAGGGGCAGGAAGGCGTCACGCTTTTCGCTGGTGACATAGGTGCAGGCCTGGAAGCTCACGCCGCCGATGGTCTCCACACCTTCATTGATGCTGAACGGGTGGCGCATGATGCCGTCCCAGTACCAGCCGTCAGGCAACTCGCCATGGGCCACGATGGCCAGCGGCGACGCGCCGTCGCCCTTGCCGTAGACCGTGATCCAGCTGTCCACGATGAGCCCGCCCATGGCGCCGGAACTTGTCAGGCGCGAGGCCCCCATCGTGCTGCCCATCAGGGGCAGCTCCCGGGCTTTGAGGGCAAGGGCGGGCTGGGACGACGAAACATAGGTATCACCCACCAGACCGCGCTGCTGCCCGGCCACACAGCCGGCCAGCATGATGACCAGACAAAGGATACTTGCCATTTTCATGTTCATGATAGCCTCCTCCTGCCGCAAGGGCAGGCAAACCTGCGGGCAGGCCCGCAGTCAAAAGCCGCCGGTCGTACCGGCTACAGGCCTTTTTTCTTCAGCTTTTCGATGAGGGTCGTCCGCTTGATGCCCAAAAGCTCCGCAGCCTGGTTCTTGACCCCGTCGGTCCGCTGCAGGGCTTCTTCGATAAGATGCATCTCCACGGCATCCAGGAATTCTTTCAGTCCCATCCCCTGGGCCTCCAGGATCCGGAGATCCGGCCAGACAAAACCGGAGGGCGGACTGCCGGCAGCCACCGCGGGCTCGCCGTTCCCGGCCCCGGAAAGGACATCAGCCTCAGGGGCATATTCTTCCACTTCCGGCAACAACGCAATATCCCCCACGCTCTGGAGCAGGCGTGCGGGCAGATCCTCCGGAGCCACGATATGGCCGTCGACCAGCACGCTCAGGCGCTCCATGACGTTCTCCAGCTCACGGACATTGCCCGGCCAGGCATAGGCCAGCAGGATGCGCTGCACGACGGGCGAAAGCTCCAGCGGCGGCCGTTCTTTCTTGCGGCAGAAGCGGCCCAGGAAATGCCGGGCCAGCAGCAGGACGTCCTGCCCCCGTTCGCGCAGGGGCGGCAGATGGATGGGGATGACGTTGAGGCGGTAATAAAGATCTTCGCGGAAGGTGCCCGCGGCCACGGCGGCTTCCAGATCCCGGTTGGTGGCCGCCACGATGCGGACGTCCACCTTGCGGCAGCCCGTGCCGCCCACGCGTTCGATCTCTTTTTCCTGCAGCACGCGCAGGATCTTGACCTGCAGACCGGGCTCCATCTCGCCTATCTCATCCAGGAAGATGGTGCCCCCGTCTGCCAGTTCGAAACGGCCGGGACGGGAACGCAGGGCGTGCGTGAAGGCGCCCTTTTCATGGCCGAAAAGTTCACTTTCCAGAAGATCGCGGGGGATGGCGCCGCAGTTGACGGGCACGAAGGGTCTGTCAGCCCTGGGACTGGCGGCATGCAGGGCCCGCACCAGCAACTCCTTGCCTGTTCCCGATTCCCCGGTTACAAGCACAGTGCTGTCCGTGGGCGCCACTTTGCCCAGGATCTTGAACACACCGGCCAGGCTGGCGCTTTGCCCGATGATTCCATTGCTCTTGAGCTCCATGAATACTCTCCACGCTCATGGCCTTTACACTGTCAATACACTGACAGACCATCAATTTCCAGTAAAAAAACAGGGATGCATCTCCCCTTTCGCGCGACTGACATGAAAGATTCCTCTGCCGCTGCCCGGCCTTACCGTTGCCCCGACCTTCCCTCCGCTCCCGTGGATGCCGTCCGTGCGGAACTTGCCGGTGCCCTGGAGCACGGCAATGCCGTCCTGAGCGCCCCTCCCGGCGCCGGGAAGAGCAGCCGCGTGCCCCTGTGGCTGCTGGAGGCCCCCTGGCTGGAGGGCAGGAAGATCCTGCTGCTGGAGCCGCGCCGGGTGGCTGCCCGGGCCCTGGCACGTTACGCCGCCCGCCTGCTGGGCGAGGACGTGGGCCAGACCGTGGGCTACCGCATGCGGCAGGAAAGCGCCGTCTCGGCCCGGACCCGGCTGGAGATCATCACCGAGGGCGTGCTGACCCGCCGCCTGCTGGCCGATCCCGAACTCTCCGGCGTGGGCTGCGTCATCTTCGACGAATTCCACGAGCGTTCCCTGCATGCCGACATGGGGCTGGCCCTTTGCCTGGAGAGCCGGGCCGTGCTCCGGCCCGACCTGCGCCTGCTGGTCATGTCCGCCACGCTGGACAGCCACAAGGTGGCCGCCCTTCTGGAGGATGCGCCGGTCATCGCCTGCGAGGGACGCCAGTTCCCTGTGGAAGAACGCTATCTGCCGCTGCCGCCCGCCGCGGCCCACAGCGGCCCCCAGGCCCTGTGGCCGCACATGGCCGATGTCATCGCCGCCCTCATGCGTCAGGAATCCGGCAGTCTGCTGGCCTTCCTGCCCGGCACGGGCGAGATCCGCCGTGTGGCCGAGCTGCTGGAGGGACGCCTGCCCGCGGATACCCGCCTTTACCCTCTTTACGGGATGCTGAGCCCGCAGGAGCAGGACGCGGCCATCGCCCCGGCGGCCGCGGGCGAGCGCAAAGTCGTCCTGGCCACGGCCATCGCCGAGACCTCCCTGACCATCGAAGGCATCCGTCTGGTGGTGGACGCAGGCCTTTCCCGCGAGAGCCGCTTCGACCCTGCCAGCGGCCTTTCCCGTCTGGAGACCGTGCGCGTCTCGCTGGCCGGGGCCCGGCAGCGGGCCGGTCGCGCCGGACGTCTGGAGCCCGGTATCTGCTGCCGCCTGTGGCAACAGGCCGAAGAACACGACTTCCGCCCCCAGCAGCGCCCGGAGATCCTGGACGCGGACCTTGCCCCGTTCTGCCTGCAACTGGCCGTGTGGGGCGCACGCAGGCCCGAAGACCTGCCCTGGCTGGATCTGCCTCCCAAGGCCCATCTGGCCGTGGCCCGGGAACAGCTGGCCGGGCTGGGGGCCATCACGCCCGGCACGGAGGAACTGCTGCCCACGCCCCTGGGCCGGCAGCTGGTGAAATTGCCCCTGCCGCCCCGGCTGGCCTGCCTGCTGCTGCGCGCCCGGGAACACGGCTACGGCGCTCTGGCGGCCTGTGTGGCCTCCCTGCTGGATGAGCGCGATCCCCTGCCGCTGGCGGATGCGTCGCTGGCCCTGCGCCTGGACCGTTTCTGTTCTCCCAGCGACAGCCATGGCTCCTTCCGCCGCCTGCGGCAATGGGCGGAGCGCATGGCCCGCCTGGCGGACATCCCCACCGGCAACGCCCCGGATGCTTCCGGGGCTTCCCTGCTGCGTACGGCGCGGCAGCAGCTGCCCCATCTGGGCGAGGTCGTGGCTCTGGCCTATCCCGAGCGGGTGGCCCTGCGCAGTGGCGAGAACAACGGCATGGCCCAGTATCTCATGCGTAACGGCAAGGCGGCCGTCCTGCCCCTGACGGACAGTCTGGCCCGACAGGAGGTGCTGGCCGTGGCCGCCGTGGATGCGGGCACGCGCGGTCGCATCCGTCTGGCCGCGGCGCTGGACCATGACGTGCTGGAAAAACTTTTCCGCGCAGAGATCACCGAAAGCGAAGACCTGAACGTCAGCCCGGAAGGACAGGTCAATGCCCGCCGTCGCCGCCGTCTGGGGGCCCTGCTGCTGGACGATGCCCCGCTGCCCCGTCCCGATGGCGACGCCTGCGCCCTGGCCCTGTGCGCGTTCGTCCGCGACCAGGGGCTGCGTGTCCTGCCCTGGGACGAGCCCGCACGACAGTGGCTGGCCCGTGTGCGTCTGCTGCACCAGACATGGGGCGACCCCTGGCCCGACCTCTCCGAAGACTGGCTGCGGGACGAGCTGGAAAACTGGCTGGCGCCCCATCTGGGCAATTGCACCGACTTGCGCCAGCTTTCCCCCGCACGACTGGCCGATGCCCTGCATTGCCTGCTGCCCTATCCTCTGCCGCGACGTCTCGAACAGCTGGCCCCCGCGCAATGGCAGGCCCCTTCCGGCAGATCCCATCCCATCGTGTATGATGCCGAAGGCGGGCCCTTCGTGGCTGCCAAGCTGCAGGAATTCTTCGGCTGCGAGGACACGCCCCACATCGCCGACGGGCGCGTGCCCCTGACCCTGCACCTGCTCTCGCCTGCCGGGCGCCCCCTGCAGATCACGCGCGACCTCGGCCACTTCTGGCGTAACGGCTATCCGCAAGTGCGTGCCGAGATGCGCGGCCGCTATCCGCGCCATCCCTGGCCCGATGACCCGCTGACCGCCCAGGCCACGGCCCGCACCAACCGCCAGCTGGCCCGCGGCAAATAGGTCGTTTTTTGGGGAAGGGGGACCCCTTTGGCTGGCGCACAAAGGGGTTCCCCCTCCCCAAGCCCCACCCCTTCCCCAAACGCGCTTTGTTCAGGAAGATAGAGGTCGCGGGAAAATACAGGCACGCCCTTCGCTCACAGTCCCCCGGCACACCATAAAAACAGGAAAAAGTGTGTGCCTGAAAACCGGAGGGATGCAGCATGTGCCGGTCGTATGGCCAAAGACACGCGATACCCGTGCGCTCCCTTCAACGCCCTATCTGCCTTTTAGAGCACGGATCCTTTCCCGCTTCCGGGAAAACAAAAGCGGGTTCCGCCGGGAGCGTCTCTCGGCACAACGCCCTCAGCGCATCCGCCCTTCCGGGCAATATCCAGCAGCACGCCATACATATCTTCCCGACCATAGCGCTTCCGGGAAGGCCGTCATTAAAGAACCCTCTCCCATCCGGCTCCATCATGCCCACCGGGGGACCGACAGTGACGGCTGCCCACCGCACCACGCGTCACTGTCAAAAAAATATATGAGCGGTTTTTGGGA
>NZ_DS996351.1:279472-309537 GCF_000156375.1 Desulfovibrio piger ATCC 29098 | reverse complement strand
TTTTTTCCGCCAGAAAAAGGGCCCTTCCCCCTCAAATCCATCTTTCCACTCCCCTGACTCACCACTGTAAGCGCACGAAATCGCGTATGCGTTCTTCGCTGTAATAGTCCCTGCCGGACTGGGCAAAGCCCACGTGCCCGCCGTGCGGGGCCACTTCCAGATGCAGGATCCCGCTTTGGGCCGCCATGTCCACGGGGTAGCAAGAAGGCGAGCAAAAGGGGTCATCCTTGGCCAGCAGCATATAGAGCGGCACACGGATGGACGGCAGCCAGGGCAGCGAGCTGTTCTCGCGCCAGTAGTCCCGGGCACTGGCGTAGCCATAGAGGGGCGCGGTGAAACGGCCGTCGAATTCCGCAAAGGTACGGAACTTATCGATGCCCTCCACCGAAGGATAATTGGGGTACCGGGCCGCTTTTTCACGTACCTTGGGACACATGGTCCGCAGGAAATAGCGCAAATAGATACGGCAGCCGGGCCCGTCCATGACTTTGGCCGCGCCCACCAGATCGCAGGGGACGGAGACCACGGCAGCAGCACGCACCAGCGGCGAGACCTGTTCCTTGGCCAGATACATGCAGGTCTGGTTGCCGCCCATGCTGAACCCGACCAGCAGGATGGGCAGATCCCACTGCTCGGCGTAACGCACCACCGTGGCCAGATCCATCGTCACGCCCATGTGGTACAGACGGTCCGTCCGGTTGGGCTCGCCGGAGCAGCCGCGCATGTTCCAGGCCAGCACTCGGAAACCTTCTTCCAGCAGCACGCGTGCCAGGCCCAGGATATACCGGCGGCGGCTGTGCCCTTCCAGACCGTGCGACAGGATGGCCACCCCGCGTTCCGGCAGGCCCGGCGGGGGCGTGTAGACATCCACGTCCAGAAAATCCCCGTCCGGCGTATCCAGGCGCACCCTTCGGCAGCGGGCTGCCTGTGCCGCATCGGGAAAGTCCAGACGGCGGCATTTGGCGGACCAGATGGTGTTGACATGGGCATTGCGCAGCCAGAGCGGCGCGCGGTAACGGCTGGGCAGTATTGGCATGACGGCAGGCCTCGTGTAAGAACGGTGGGATGCAAGCAAATTTTCATCCTAGACCTGTCAGAAAGGCCCTGTCAAACGCCGCTCCCCGGAAAACGGACGTCCTCATCCTGGGGGCGGGCGCGGCGGGCCTCATGTGCGCCCGCGAAGCCTCGGCCCACGGCCTGGACGTGGCCCTGCTGGAACGTGCCCCCTCCCCCGGCCGCAAGCTCTGCATCAGCGGCGGCGGCAAAGCCAACTTCACCAACCGCCGTCTGGCGGCCCATCACTATGCCTGTGACGATCCCGCCTTCTGCGAACCGGCACTGGATGCCTTCACGCCGCAGGATATGGAACACCTGGTGCATGGCTGGGGCCTGCCCATGGAGGAACGCGCCCACGGCCAGATGTTCCTGACTGTCCCGGCCAAACGTTTGCTGGATGCCCTGGTGCAGGATTGCCGTCGTCAGGGCTGCACGCTCCACTGCCAGACCGACGTGCATGACGTGGTGCCCCTGCCTGATGGCGCGGGCTTCGAGGTGGGCACGTCGCAGGGCCTCTGGCGCTGCCGCCGTCTGGTACTGGCCCTGGGCAGTCCCGCCTGGCCGCAGTGCGGGGCCACGGGCAGCGGCTTCCGCCTGGCCCAGGCGCTGGGGCACCGCCTTGTGGAACACGCTCCGGCACTGGCCCCCTTCCGCATGGCGCCCGGCTGGCTGGACGACAATCTGGCGGGCATCAGCCTGCCGGTGCGCATCGACCTGCCGCAGGCCGGGCTTTCCCCCTCTCTGGCCGCGGATCCCGTCTGGCAGGACGACCTGCTCTTCACCCATGACGGCATCAGCGGCCCGGCCAGCCTCAAGGCCTCCCTGTTCTGGCGACCGGGGCAGGAAGTGGCTCTGGACTTTTTGCCCGGCAGCGATCTGGCCGCCCTGCTGGACGGCCCCGGACAGGGCAAACAGACGCCGCGCGGGCTGTTGCGCCGCCTGCTGCCCCAGCGTCTGGTGGACGCCCTGCTGCCGCCGGAGACGGCGGGACGCAAGATCGCCGAGCTTTCCCGTGCCGCCCGGCAGCAGATATGTGCCCGCATCCATGACTTCCGTACGGTCCCCGCCGGTCTGGCCGGACTGAAAAAAGCCGAGGCCTGCCGCGGCGGCGTGGACACCCGGCAGGTGGATCCCTACAGCCTGCAAAGCACGGTGCGGGAAAACCTCTGGATCGTGGGCGAGCTACTGGATGTCACCGGCCTGCTGGGCGGCTACAACCTGCACTGGGCCTGGGCCAGCGGCATGGCCGCCGGACGGGCCCTGGCCCTGTTCGCGGGCAGATAGGCACTGTTCTTTTTTTTGCGGGAGAAGGGGCGTTTTGGAAAAAAAGCGCCCCTTTCTCTATGCCCATCAAAACCTTTCTTTGGGGCGGGATGCAGGTCCTCATGGCCGGCCTGCGAAGATGAGGCCATCAGCATCCTGCCGACATCCGGCCGGGTCTGACGTCATCGCCCAAAACAGGCAACTAATTGCAAAGATCGTTTCTTTCTTCCTCCGTGTCCCCTGCCTATACAGGAAAGACAGCCAGATGCTGACGGAGGTATGTCATGGATACGATCACGAAAGAAAAACAGCTTGCCCGCCGCCGCTTCCTTGCCGGTGGCCTGGCCGTCGGAGCGGCCGCCCTTCTGTCCTCTCCCCTGTGCGGCATGGGCCATGCCGCGACACCGTCCGCCCCGTCCACGGCGAAAAGCACGCAGCTGCCCCACTCCATGCCGCAACGCCGTCTCGGCTCGCTGCAGGTCTCTGCCATCGGCCTGGGCTGTCTGCCCATGGTGGGATACTACGGCGGCACCTATGCCAAGAAGGACATGGTCGCCCTGATCCGGCGGGCATATGACAACGGTGTGACCTTCTTCGATACGGCCGAGGTCTACGGCCCCTACACCAGTGAGGAATGGGTCGGCGAAGCGCTGGCCCCGGTGCGCGACAAGGTGGTCATCGCCACCAAATTCGGTTTTGGCGTCGAAGAAGGTCGGCCCACGGCCCTCAACAGCCGCCCCGACCACATCCGGCGGGCCGTGGAAGGTTCCCTGCGGCGTCTGCGTACCGACCACATCGATCTGCTGTACCAGCATCGCGTGGACCCCAAGGTCCCCATGGAAGACGTGGCCGGAACGGTGAAAGACCTCATCCGGGAAGGCAAGGTCCTGCACTTCGGTCTCTCCGAGGCCAGCGCGGCCTCCATCCGGCGGGCCCATGCAGTCCAGCCCGTCAGCGCCGTGCAGAGCGAATACTCCCTTCTGTGGCGCGAACCGGAGACCAAGATATTCCCTACTCTGCGGGAACTGGGCATCGGCCTTGTCCCCTACTGCCCTCTGGGGCGGGGCTTCCTGACCGGCGCCATCGACGAGAACAGCCGCTTCACCACAGGGCGCCTGTCCACCCTGCCGCAGTTCACTCCGGAAGCCCTGAAGCACAACATGCCCCTTCCCCATCTGATCCGCGCCTGGGCCGAACGCAAGCAGTGCACCATGTCCCAGTTCGCCATCGCCTGGCTCCTGGCCCAGGCCCCCTGGATCGCCCCCATCCCCGGTACGACCAACCCGGCCCATCTCGACGACTTCCTCGGCGGTGCCGCCGTGCGCCTGACGCCTGCGGAACTGGAAGAATTCGAACGGGAATACGCCAAGATCACACTCATGGGGCATCGTGCGGACGCCTTCACGGAAAGCCAGATCGACAAGTAAGACCGGAGGGGAATCCCCGTTGCGGCGGACCCGCACGGTAGGCAGACTGGAATGAACAAGGAGCAAGGGAGGACACGGGGCAGACAGGACATAACGTCCGGCTTGCGGCCATGCCCGCCGACAGGATGACATCCTGCCGCGCAGGTCCGGATGCCATCCAGACATCGAAACCGCCGCAGGCTGGAACCGCCCGCAGCACGTCCCCCTCTTTCCGGCTGTATGGCATCCCCACGCTTGGACCATAACGCAAAAGAGCCCCTGCATCAGGCTGGGGCTCTTTTTTATCGCATGTGTCGGACGGAGGGTTAGCCGCCCAGATAGGCTTCGCGCACGCTGGCGTCGGCCAGCAGGTTGGCGGCCGTGTTCTCCATGGCCACGTTGCCCACTTCCAGCACATAGCCGCGCGAGGCCAGCTTGAGGGCCGCACGGGCGTTCTGCTCCACCAGCAGCACGGTGACGCCCTTCTGGTTGATGGCGCGCACGGTCTCGAAGATGGAACGCACCAGAAGCGGAGCCAGGCCCAGCGACGGCTCGTCCAGCAGGAGCAGGCGCGGCTCGGCCATGAGGGCACGCCCGATGGCCAGCATCTGCTGCTCGCCGCCCGAAAGGGTGCCCGCCAGCTGCTGCTTGCGCTCGAACAGGCGCGGGAACAGCTCGAAGATCCACTCCAGGGTCCGCTCGCTGCGTTCCTTGTCGCGGATGCAGAAGGCCCCCAGGCGCAGGTTCTCCAGCACGCTCATGGTGCCGAAGACCCGGCGGCCTTCGGGCGACTGGGCGATGCCCAGGTTCACCACTTCGTGGCTGGGATATTTGAGCAGGGGCTTGCCGTCAAAGATGATCTCCCCTTCGCAGGGCCGCACCAGACCGCTGATGGACAGCAGGGTCGTGCTCTTGCCCGCGCCGTTGGCGCCCAGGATGGTCACGATCTCCCCTTCGTCCACGTGCAGGTCGATACCGTGCAGCACTTCCACGCTGCCGTAACGGACATGTATGTTGGATAGCGTCAGCAGTGCCATATTACCACGTCTCGGAATCGTCGGAACCCAGATAGGCCTCGATGACCGCAGGATGGTTGCGGACATGGTCGGGCGTGCCCTGGGCGATGAGGGTGCCGTTCTCCAGCACCACAAGGTGTTCACAGATCTGCATGACCAGGCGCATGTCGTGCTCGATGAGCAGCACGGTGATACCACGGTCACGGATGGCCGCGATGGTATCCACCAGGGCCACGGTCTCCTGGTCGTTCATGCCGCCCGCAGGCTCGTCCAGGATCAGCAGCCGGGGGTCGGAGGCCAGGGCGCGGGCGATCTCCAGCAGGCGCTGGTTGCCGTAGGAAAGGCTGCTGGCGGCCTCGGCGTAATGGTCGGCCAGGCCCACGAACTCCAGCTCTTCCATGCAGCGTTCCACGGCGGCCTTTTCCTCGCGGCGCTGCCAAGGCGTGTGCAGCATGGAGGACAAAAAGCCGGACTTCAGGCGGCAGTGGCGGCCGGCCAGCACGTTTTCCAGCGCGGGCAGCTTGCCGAACAGGCGGATGCTCTGGAAGGTGCGGGCGATGCCCATCTCCACGATATTGTGCGGGCGCTTGCCGGTGATGTCACGGCCGCCGAACGAGATGCTGCCGTGCTCAGGCTTGTAGTTGCCCGTGATGCAGTTGAAGACCGTGGTCTTGCCCGCCCCGTTGGGGCCGATGAGGCCCACCACGCTGCCCTGCTCCACCGAGAAGGACAGCTCGTTGATGGCGATCAGGCCACCGAAGATCTTGCTGATCTCATGCAGTTGCAGCAGGCTCATGCGCGGCCTCCTTCCTTCTCCGCGGTGCGGGCACCTTCCGCCAGGCGGACCGCGTTGCCGTCGGCGGCGGCACAGGCGCGGGCCTTGATGGCCTCCAGCAGTGCCGCCACGCCGTAACGGCGGCTCTTGGGCGGCATGAGGCCCTGGGGACGCCAGATCATCATCAGCATCATGGCCAGACCGAAGATGAGCATGCGCGCGCCGGAGAACTCCCGCAGCAGTTCGGGCAGCCCGATGAACAGGAAGGCGCTCACCAGCACGCCCAGCTGGCTGCCGCCCGAGAGGATGACCACGGCGAAAATGATGACGGACTCCATGAAGTTGAAGGATTCCGGCGCGATGGTGGTCATCTTGGCGGCATAGAGGGTGCCGGCCATACCGGCCCAGAAGGCGCCCAGCACGAAGGCCATGAGCTTGTAATGGGTCACGTTGATGCCGCAGCCTTCGGCGGCCACGTCATCTTCCTTGATGCAGTTGAGGGCGCGGCCGATGCGCGAACGCCACAGGCCATAGAACAGCAGCAGGCTGACGCCCACCATGCCCCAGACCAGATAGTAGAAATGCAGGGGCTTGAAGATGCGGAAACCGAAGAACACGGGACGGCTGATGCCGAAGATGCCGTTGGAACCGCCGGTCAGGCCGCCCACGTCGTTGATGAGCGCGATGCGCACGATCTCCACGATACCGATGGTCACGATGAGCAGATAGTCACCGCGCAGGTGGATGATGGGCCGCGCCACCACCAGGGCGAACAGGGCCGCCGCACAGCCTGCCACCGGCATGGTCAGGAAGATGGGCCAGTAGTACATGGTGTTCAGGATGGCCGTGCTGTACGCCCCTACGGCGAAGAAGGCGGCATGTCCCATATGGAAGATGCCGGCCTGGCCCAGGATGACGTTGAGCGAAAGGGCCAGCAGGGCATACAGGCCGATGCTGACGCACACGTCCGTCCAGTAGGGATTGGTGAACAGCGGCAGGACCAGCAGGGCCGCCGCCAGCCCGACGATGACGATGGTGCGGTTCATAGCTTGTCGGCCGTCCTTTCGCCCAGGATGCCCGTGGGACGGATGATCAGGATGAGGATCAGCACCGTGAAGGCGATGGCGTCCTTCCAGGCGATGGCGATGTAGCCGGCGGCCAGGGCTTCGATGACGCCCAGCAGCAGGCCGCCGATCATGGCACCGGGGATGTTGCCGATACCGCCCAGGATGGCGGCGGTGAAGGCCTTGAGGCCGTAGGACCAGCCCATGGTGAAGTCGATCTGGCCGTAGTAGATGCCCACCATGAGACCCGCGGCGCCGCCCAGACCGGGACCGATGAAGAAGACCAGGGAAATGATGCGGTCCACATTGATGCCCATGAGGCGGGCCGCGCCCTGGTCGATGGCCACGGCACGCACGGCCGCGCCGATGCGGGTGCGCTGGATGAAGGCCCACAGGGCCAGCATCAGGATCACGCTGGCCGCGATGACCATCAGGCGCACGCCGGGCACGGCGATGCCGAAGAGGTCAACGGTGAAGTCCGGGCGCAGCCAGTCGGGATAGACGTAAAAGCGCGCGCCGTAGACCAGCATGACGGCGTTCTGGAAAAAGATGGAGGCGCCCAGGGCGGACACCACGGCCGAAAGGCGCCCGGCCTTGCGCAGGGGGCGATAGGCGGCGCGTTCCAGCAGGCAGCCGATGATGGCCACCATGATGCCCACCATGATGAAGACCGCCAGCACGGCCACCACCGGCGGCAGCACGCCCGCCAGGTTGCAGCTCACCAGCAGGGTCAGGCCCAGATAGGCGCCGATGGTGAACAGGTCGCCATGCGCGAAGTTGATGAGCTTGAGCACGCCATAGACCATGGTGTAGCCCAGGGCCACCAGCGCGTAGATGCCGCCCACGGCAAGGCCGTTCAAAAGTTGTTGAAAAAACTGTTCCATGTCTCGGTCATGCGCCCCACGGCGCAGTTTGCGGGGCGGCGTTCACTGCCCGCCGCCCCGCTTCGGATGACTTTTCTATCGAGCCTGGAGCTCGAACTTGCCTGCGTTGTTCACCTTGTAGATGCGGTAGAAATCACCCACGCGGTCGCCCTTTTCGTCAAAGCCCATCTTGCCGGACAGGGTGGGCAGCTCCTTGAGCTGCTTGAGCCATTCGGCGATCTTTTCGGGATCGTCGTTGCCCTTGGCGATGGCGGCCTCGAGCACCTTGTAGGCGTCACCGGCCAGCACGGCCCACACGGAGACGGGCACGGTCTTGTAACGGTCCTTGAAGGCCTTCAGGAAATTCTTGGCCTCGTCGGTATCCATGTCCTGCGGCAGCGGCGGGCTCACGAAGAAGTAACCGGCAGCGGCTTCGGGACCGGCGATCTTGACCAGGTCCTGATGGTTGGCGGCGTCACCGCCCATCATGGGCACGTCCCAGCCCATTTCCTTCTTCTGGCGCAGCAGCATGCCCGTTTCGGGATAGTAGCCGGTGAAGAAGATCAGGTCGGGGTTGGCGGCCTTCAGCTTGGTCAGGATGGCGGTGTAGTCACGTTCGCCGGGGGTCAGGGCATCGTAGAAGATGATCTTCACGCCGGCCTTTTCCAGGGCCGCCTGGCTTTCTTCGGCCAGGCCCTTGGCATAGGAAGAGTTGTCGTGCAGCAGGGCCACCTTCTTGTAGCCGGCCTTGATGATGGCGGCGGCAGCGGCCTTGCCCTGGGCGTCGTCACGCGGGCAGGTGCGGAAGAAGAGCGGCAGGCCCTTCTCGGTCAGGCGCACGCTGGTGGAGCCGGTCCCGATCTGCACCAGCTCGGATTCGGCCAGGATGTTCTGGGTGGCTTCGGTCACGGCGGAGCCGTAGGTGCCGATGACGGCCACCACACCGGCGGAAGCCAGCTTCTGGGCCGCCAGGGCAGCGGTGCGCGGGTCACCGGCGTCGTCTTCCACCACCAGTTCCACCTTGCTGCCGTTGATACCGCCCTTGGCATTGGTTTCATCCACGAGCAGGCTCACGATGTTTTTCATGTCCTGCCCTTCGGAGGCCCATTTGCCCGTCAACGGACACATCAGACCGATCTTGATGTCGCCCGCCAGAACCAGCGAAGGCACAAGCAAGGCTACCACTCCCAGCAAAAGCCCGAGCTTTTTCATAAGGTACTCTCCCAAAGGTACGAGTTGTTGCAAGCGGACAGCATATCCCAAAACGTACAAAAGAAAAAGCCCTTTCCTCTTTCCCCGTCCGGGGCGGAAAGGGCCTTCCACGACAGTTGCAACGATGGAAAAAAAAAGACTTTTTTGCCCTTCCCGGCATCGGGGATGCGGGGGACGGGCGGAAAAACATCTGTTTATTGTGCGGCCACCGTGGCCATGGCCACCAGGGTATCCGTGGTGATGCTGTCAAAACGGTGCAGGGCCACCGTGGTGTCCGCACCGGCCTTGATGGCCATCTCAAGCTCCAGCGCGACCGCCGCCAGCGCCTTGCCGCCCAGTTCGGCGGCAGCTTCACGCGTGGCATGGACCATGGCGCGGGCTTCTTCCTGCTGACCGTTCTTCAGCGCTACCGAGACCTTGACGGGGGTGTCCCGTTCCGTCTCGATGAAGTTTCGCAGCAGCTTCACATAGAGCCCGCGCGTGGTATCCACGCGCGCCATGGCTTCCTTCCAGTCAAGGATTGCTTCGCTCATAACCTTTCCCGTTATTGCTCGTTCTGATGATTCGGTGAATATGAAGGACAACTGTCGTGGAAGACCGGAGACATACCGGCCGAAATAGCATGGGATCAGATGGAGAGGCTTTCAGGCAGCACGCTGAAAACGGCCCTGCTCCCGGGCTCGAGGCGCCCGTATCCGGCAAGGCCCAGTGCGGCGGCCCCGTTCACAGTGAGGCACCGTATCAGGGCCTGCGGGGCAACGTCCAGCCTTTCGCGCAAAAAAACAGCTTCCTGACGCACATCCAGATCCGTGTTGGAGCTGAGGCCGTCCGTGCCCAAGCAGCACAGCAGGCCGGACTCCAGCAATGCGGCCACGGGCGCCGTGCCCACGGCCAGATATTCGTTGGAACGGGGGCACAGGCACAGGGTGCTGCCGCTGGCGGCCAGCGCCGTCACTTCGGCGGGCTCCAGCTGCACGCCGTGCACGGCCAGCGTGCCCGGGCCCAGCAGATCGAGACGCCGGGCATAGGCCACAGGGCGCAGATGCGGCACGGCCCAGTCTTCCGGCAGCACCATGCCCCGGTAGCAGTCCCACAGGGGGCCCTCGCCGTCAAGCAGCAGGCGCGTCTCGTCCTCGGATTCCGCCAGATGCAGCGCGAAGGGGCGCCCCTTCAGGCGGCACCACTGCCGCGCATCCTGCAGCACGCGGGCATCCGTGGAATACAGGGCGTGCCCGGCCGGGGCACAGCGCGCGGCCACCTCGGGCTGCCGCTCCAGCAGGGCACGGCAGCGCGGCGGCCAGGGGCGCCCGTCGTCGATGAAGGGGGCCTGACCGCCGAACCATTCGCAAAAATGGGTCACGCCCATGCCTTCCGCCCGCACGGCGGCATCCACCGCCAGCAGGCCGTCCCCGGCGTAATCGCCCACGTGGGCCGTGCCGGCTTCGGCCATGTCCCGGCAGGCCAAGGCCAGGGCCGTGCCGTCGTGCTCTTCGCGCAACAGGGCGATGAGGCTGCGCAGCCAGGCCGTGAAGCCCGCGCCGAACAGCGTCCGGCCCGCCGTATGCGACAGTTGCAGATGGCAGTGAGCATTGATGCTGCCGGGCATCAGGGTCACGTCGCCCATGTCCGTCACCGGGGTCCCGGCGGGCACGCGCACGCTCTTCCAGGGCAGCACGTCCAGGACGCGCCCGCCGCGTACCAGCAGCGCCGCATTGTCCAGGCCCTTGAGGGGGCGGAAAAGGTCGCGGCCCGTGGCGGGGCGCTCCCCGAGCATATCCAGGATAGTCCGGGCGCGGATGATGCGGAGCCGGTCGTCATGTTCTTGCAGCATAGGGCATCAATTCCGGCGCGAAAATTGTCCGCCGGACACGTAAAAGGTGTTCTCCACCACGAACAGGGCCTTGGGATCCACCATGAAGACCAGGTTCTCCAGACGCTTGAGGGCCACGTTGTTGGTGACGGTGAGCAGGATCTCCCTGTCGCCGCCGGAATAGGCGCCCTTGCCCCGGATCAGGGTCACGCCGAAGCGCTCGCTGGCCAGGATGGCCTCGCTGACCTCCTCGCCCTTCTCGGAAATGATCATCACCAGCTTGCGGTGGTTGAACAGGCCCACCACATATTCCAGCGTATTGGCCGAGATGAACATCATGATGGTGGACGCGATGATGATGTCCAGCGACAGGCTGAACGCACCCACCAGGAAGATGCAGATGTTGACCGCAAAGCTGAACTGCCCGATGGGGATGTTCCAGCGCTGCTTCAGGGCCACGGCGATGATGTCCGTACCGCCGCCGCTGCCCAGGGTGCGCAGCATCATGCCCACGCCGGTGCCGTGCAGCACACCGGCCACCACGGCGGCGTAGACTTCGTTGTTGATGGGGATCTGGAAGTCCACGAACATGCCGAAGATGGTGGTGCAGATGGTGCCGTAGGCCGTGTAGAGCAAAAAGCGGCGCCCCACGAAGAACCAGCCCCAGACCCAGATGGGGATGGAGAGCAGCAGATACCAGATCAGGGGCGTCAGCAGACCGGTATTGTAGAACACCAGCAGGGCCATGCCCAGGACACCGCCCGCCAGCATGGCGTGCGAGGCCACCACGCTCTTGACGCATACGGTGACGAAAAAGGCGCCGATGGTCAGCCAGAGCAGGTTCCACCAGACGGACTCAGCGAGCCTGTTATTGTATGTTTTCAGCTTCATGGGTCTCCCGGTTCGAAATGGTTACGGTGGAAGGCCGCGTGCCAGCCTTGAAACAGGGACGGACAGGCCCATTCCGTCCAAGGCCGCCGCGCTCCGCAAAAGAGCACGACGGCCTCGGCAGGGACGCGAGGCCCCGAAACGGTGACGGTCCCGGTCCGCCCGGGGATGATCCTAGAACAGGCCCAGCAGCATGCGCAGGGCCACGATGATGAGGAAGACGGCAAAGCCCTTCTTGAGCTTGTCCGTGGGCAGGGAATGGGAAAGCCTGGCACCGATGGGTGCCGTCATGAAACTGGCGGCGGCGATGCCGAAGAAGGCCGTCAGGTTCACGAAGCCCAGACAGTCGGCGGGCAGGCCGGGCGTGTTCCAGCCACCCACGATGTAGCCCAGCGTACCGGCCACGGCGATGGGGAAGCCGATGGCGGCCGAGGTGCCCACGGCATGATGCAGGGGCACGTTGCAGAAACTCATGAACGGCACGGAAAGCGTCCCGCCGCCGATGCCCACAAAGCTGGAGATGAGGCCGATGATACCGCCCACACCGGCGGTGCCCAGGGCTCCGGGCATCTCACGGCTGGCCGGAGGACGATAGTTGGACAGCATCTGCAGGGACACGAAGCCCAAAAAGCAGATGAAGAACGCCTTCAGGAACAGGGTCGGCATGTGGGTGGCCACCAGACCGCCCAGGAAGGTGCCCAGCAGGATGCCGGGCGTGATGTTGCGGAAGATGTCCCAGTGGACGGCACCGCGCTTGTGGTGGGCCCGGCTGCTGGAGATGGACGTGACCATGATGCTGGCCAGCGAGGTGCCCAGGGCCAACTGCTGCACATATTCGGCGGGGACGCCCTGACTGGGGAAGACCGCCACCATCATGGGCACGATGACGATACCGCCGCCCACGCCCAGCAGACCGGCAAGCACACCGGCCACGGCGCCGCAGCACAAATAGACAAGAATTGAAACGAGCATGACGACCTCCCTTCCATGGCACAGCGCAGGTCGTGCCCGGAGGCGCGATCGCGTAGAAACGGCAGAAAAAACAAAAAGGCGTGGGGCCACGGGCCCCGTCACGCCCTCGGGACAGACACCGGACACCTGCCGCTGGTCCGGCGCAATACCTCAAGAAAGTAGACAAAGCCCCCCAAAGCGTCAACTGACTTTTTGCTTTACAAAGCGCCCGGCAGCGTCTAGGTTTGCCCCCATGAAATGTCTGGCAACGTACCGCGGTGATCTGCGCCCTGTGAACGCCGTTCGCAGGGGTTCTGCCCGGTTTTTCTTTTGTCCCGCCGTTGAGCGGGCTTTTTTTTAATCCTGCAACCCCACGACGCCATGACTACAGATACTACATACCGCTGGCCGCACAAAGACCTGCTGGACGTCACCCAGCTCGACGCACAGGACGTGCGTCATCTGCTGAACGTGGCCGCCAGTTTCCAGGAAATCAACCTGAGACCCGTCAAAAAGGTGCCCACCCTCAAGGGCAAGACCGTGGTGCTCTTCTTCGTGGAGAACAGCACCCGCACCAAGACGTCTTTCGATGTGGCCGGCAAGCGCCTTTCCGCCGACACCTACTCCCTGGCCAAGTCCGGTTCCAGCCTCAACAAGGGCGAGAGCCTCAAGGACACGGCCCTGACCCTGCAGGCCATGGGGCCCGACGTCATCGTCATCCGTCATCCCAGCAGCGGCGCGGCCCAGTTCCTGGCCGAGCGCGTCTCCTGCGGCATCGTCAACGGCGGCGACGGCTGGCATGCCCACCCCACCCAGGCCCTGCTGGACAGCTTCGCCCTGCGGCAGGTCTGGGGCGATGCCTTTGCCGGCAAGCAGGTGCTCATCCTGGGCGACATCGCCCACAGCCGCGTGGCCCGCTCCAACGTGCACCTGCTCACCATGCTGGGCGCCAAGGTGCGTCTGTGCGCGCCGCGCACCCTGCTGCCCGCCGGTGTGGAATCCTGGCCCGTGGACGTGTACGGCGACCTCAACCAGGCCGTGCGCGACACCGACGCCGTCATGTGCCTGCGCCTGCAGCTGGAACGCCAGCAGGCGGGCCTGCTGCCCGACCTGGCCGAATATTCCCGCCGCTTCTGTCTGACCGAACGTCATCTGGAACTCACCCACCCCGGCGTGAAGGTCCTGCATCCCGGCCCCATGAACCGCGGGCTGGAGATTTCCAACGATGTGGCCGACGACCCGCGCAGCCTGGTCCTCGATCAGGTGGCGTCCGGCGTGGCCACCCGCATGGCCGTCCTCTACCTGCTGGCCACCCGTAACGATGGAGGTTGCTAAATGACCCTGTGCATCAAGAACGCCCGTCACCTGGACGCCCCCGTTGACCTGCTGGTGCGGGACGGCAAGATCGTGACCATGACCCCCGCCGGCCATCACGCCGCGCCCGAAGGCAGCCAGATCGTGGACGCCCGCGGCCTGATCCTCATGCCCAGCATGGTGGATGCCCACGTCCATCTGCGCGAGCCCGGCTTCGAATACAAGGAAGACATCAATACCGGTCTGGAGGTCGCCGCCCGCGGCGGTTTCGGTTCGGTCATGTGCATGGCCAACACCAAGCCCGTCAACGACAACGCCAGCGTCACCCGCTTCATGCTGGACCGCGCCGCCCAGACCCACCCCCACGGCCCGCGCCTCTGCCCCATCGCCGCCGCCACCGTGGGCCTGGCCGGTGAAGAGATGGCCCCCCTGCAGGAGCTCAAGGACGCCGGTTGCGTGGCCATCTCCAACGACGGCCGCCCCATGCCCGGCACCGAGCTGCTGCGCCGCGTCATGGAATACGGCGCCGACCTGGGCCTGACCTTCATCGACCACTGCGAGGACAGCACCCTGGCCCGCGGCTGGGTCATGAACGAAGGCCCCCTCAGCGGCAGCCTGGGCGTCAAGGGCCAGCCCCCGGTGGGCGAGGCCGTGCAGGCCGCCCGCGACATCATGCTGGCCGAATACCTGAACCTGCCCGTGCACATCGCCCACGTCTCCAGCGCCCTGACCGTGGACATCATCGCCTGGGGCAAGGCCCGCGGCGTCAAGGTCACGGCCGAGACCTGCCCCCACTACCTGACGCTGGATGAATCCGCGCTGGACGGCTACAACACCAATGCCAAGGTCAGCCCGCCGCTGCGCCGCCCCGAAGACCGCGAGGCCCTGCGCCGGGCCATCAAGGACGGCACCATCGACATCCTGGCCACCGACCACGCCCCCCACGCCGCCCATGAAAAGGAGCGTACCCTGGACGAGGCCCCCTGCGGCTTCACGGGCATGGATCTGGCCCTGACCCTGACCTGGCAGCTGGTGCGCGAGGGCGTCATCAGCGAAGCCGACCTGCACCGCCTCTGGAGCGTGCGCCCGGCCGAGATCTTCAAGCTGCCCCTCAACCGCTTCGAGCCCGGCGATCCGGCGGACTTCTTCCTCTTCGATCCTGAAGAAAAGTGGACCGTCAGCCGCGAGACCCTGTACTCCAAGAGCTACAACACCCCCTTCCTGGGCCAGGAGATGCAGGGCCGCGTCCGTCATCACTGGCTGGGCGGCGTGCAGCTGTTCTAAAAAACAGGAAAAAGCCCGGTAACTTTGACAGTGTGCCATGCCCGTACGGCGTCTTTACCGCCAACGGGCATGGCATTTTTTCGTCGAATGGGGGGGATTCTTTTCTCACCGCTGTCGATGCCCGCAGTTTCCTGTGTCGCAACGATCACGGTCTGCGGCCGCCTTCGGTCGCGCACGAACGCGGGGCCCCCCTTCTCGAACGGGCATACAGAGCTTTTCCCTTTGCCCCAGTTCAGGACAGGCGAAGCCGTCCCTGAAAAAAGCCGTACCGCTTGACCACCTCCGGCTTCCCCGGAACTTGTGCATATATCGATCTCGGCCATGCCATGAAAGCAGTTGGCAAGCGTTTGAGAGATCATCATAAAACCATACTTCTGAAAGTTAGGTACCCTCAAAAATACAATGAATAATAAATTCTCATTCATGAAGCTTTTTTCATGGGAATTTATATGGCTGCTGTTTTGCTGCTTCATGACCATATTATGGGCAAGTGAACTGTGGAGCATCAAAACAGGACCAGAGAAATACGCCTACTTGTGGGGCGGCGAAGGGCCCGTGGCCCAACTGTGGTACTATGCCTCGGAAGGTCTCTATTTGCTCCACCTCGCGTGTCTGATCGTTTGGTTCTTGTCTGGAATAGAACTTTACTTGTGCCGATGGTCATCCAGACGAAAGTTGCTGCTGGCGCATTTCTGTCTGAGCATGCTGTGGCTGGCGGCCGCCCATATGGCCGCCTGTTGATGCTCTTCCCGGGCTTGCCCAAGGCAGTACACCTGCTCCGGGTCATCAGCATTTTCTTTTCGATCTGCCGATCTGCCCCATTGGCTGGCCGAACAGGATGCGCTCAGTGAGATCATGCCAGCGACCCGTCTGATGGGACTGGCAAACGTTTCAGGAGCGGCCCCGCAGGATCCTGCACAATAGAAATGATGCAGAAAGGCGCCGTTAAGATACAAAGGTGCCTTTTTCTCTTGCCATGGTCACGGGCTGCCGCGCATCCCCAAAGCCAGCCGTCGGGGGAGTGCGTACTTCAGGATCAGACGCCGGACACGGCTCTGGAAAAAGGCACACCGGCGCAGCCTCACAGCCCCTTCCCTCACCGCACTTCTGCCCATATTTGTCTTTCCCGGTCGGGAAAGCTGCCCCGGTGTTGCTGGTCTTTGTCCGCCGCCGGCGCTATGCTCCTTCCAGTCCAAGATCTTTTCGGGAGGATACCGCCATGCATCTTCGCCAGCCCGCTGTCGCAGGCCGTTTTTATACCGATGTCCCGGCCGATCTGCGTGCCGAAGTGGAGTCGTTCCTGAAACAAGGGGCGGCGCTGCCCGCTTCGGCCCTTGCCGCCGAGGATGCGGCCCATCTGGCGGGCCTCATGCTTCCCCATGCCGGGCATGTCTACAGCGGCCGGGTCATCGGCGCCACCCTGGCCCATGTGCGCTTGCCGCGCACGGTCTTCCTGCTCTGCCCCAACCACACCGGCCTGGGCACGCCCCTGTCCGTCTGGCCCGCCGGGGCCTGGCAGACCCCGCTGGGGCCCGTGCCCGTGGACGGCGAGATGGCCCGCCTGCTCTGCGAGGCCGACGAGGATTTCAGCGCCGATGTCATGGGGCACGTACGGGAACACAGCATCGAAGTCCTGCTGCCCTTCCTCCAGGTCTGCGCGGGTGATGCTCCCCTGCATGTGGTGCCGGTCTGCGTGGGTACCGGACAGGCCCCCGTGCTGCGCACGGCCGGCCAGCGTCTGGCCCGGGTGCTGGAACGCTGCCGGGACCGCGACGGCCAGCGCCCCCTGCTGCTGGTCAGCTCGGACATGAACCACTACGAAGACCAGCAGACCACCCTGCGCAAGGACGACCTGGCCCTGGAAGCCGCCCTTAAAGGCGATGCCGACGCCCTGCTGGCCACCGTGGCCCGGGCGGGCATCAGCATGTGCGGGGCCGCGCCGCTGGCTCTGGCGTTCTATGCCCTGCACGCCTGGACGCCCGATGCCACAGTGCGCGCTGCCCTGGTCATGCACGAGACGTCCGCCGCTGTTTCGCACGATACGGAACACGTCGTGGGCTATGCCGGACTGCGTATCTTCAGCTGCTGAAAGGCCCGTCAAAAAAACAAGCAAAGAGCTCGGAATCCCTTGTCCTAAGCCTGTTTCTTCGGATTGTTACGTTGACACAATCTTCCGGCCTTGGTACATCCATATTACTTATGTCGTTTGGCATAACCCGACTGCCGTTTTTTTTCACTACGCCAACATGAGGAGGCATGCATGAGTCTCAACAGGCGTGATTTCGTCAAACTGTGCACCGGCACAGTGGCGGGTTTCGGCGTTGCGCAGATGTTCCATCCTGCGGTGCGCGAGGCCCTGGCCGGCACGTTGACTGGCGAACGCCCCCCTGTCATCTGGCTGCAGGGACAGGGCTGTACCGGTTGTTCAGTGTCGCTGCTGAACAACGTCAACCCCTCCATCGCTGATGTGCTGCTGAAGATCATCAGCCTCGAGTACCATCCTACCGTCATGGGCGGTGAAGGCCACGACGCCTACACCCACATGCTGAACATTGCCAAGAACTTCAAGGGCAAGTTCTTCCTGGCCATCGAAGGTTCCATCCCGCTGGCCAAGGATGGTCGCTACTGCGTGGTGGCCGAAGAGGGCCACACCGAGATCACCATGGCCGACCTGGTCAAAAAGCTGGCTCCCGACGCCGCCGCCGTGCTGGCCCTGGGTACCTGCGCTGCCTACGGCGGCATCCCCGCTGCCAAGGGTTCCGTGACCGAAGCCATGGGTACCGGTGCCCTGCTCAAGCAGGCCGGCATCAAGACCCCCGTGGTCAACATCCCCGGTTGCCCGCCCCAGCCTGACTGGATCGTGGGCACCATCGCCCTGGCCCTCCAGAAGATCAAGGAAAAGGGCCTGGAAGCCGGTCTGGCCGAAGTGGTCTCCCTGCTGGACAGCGAAGGCCGTCCGCTGCCTTTCTACGGTCGCAACGTGCACGAGAACTGCCCCTATCTGGGCAAGTACGACGAAGGCAAGTTCTCCGCCACCTTCACCGAGAAGGACGGCTGCCGCTACGACCTGGGCTGCAAGGGCCCCGGTGCGTATTGCGACTCGTTTGAACGTAAATGGAACGGCGTCAACTGGTGCGTGGCCAACGCCATCTGCATCGGCTGCACCGAGCCCTCGTTCCCCGACGGACAGAGCCCCTTCTACAGCAACTAGAAGCGGCCCGGCTTTTCCATTTTTTCTGACGTTCAAAGGAGAGCTTTATGGCCAAGGCCACTATCGCCATCGATCCCGTCACCAGAATCGAGGGCCATCTCAAGGCCCAAGTGGTGGTGGAGAACGGCAAGGTTGTGGACGCCCACCTCACCGGTGGGATGTTCCGCGGTTTTGAACAGATTTTGAAAGGGCGCGACCCGCGTGACTCCACCCAGATCGTGCAGCGCATCTGCGGCGTGTGCCCCACCTCCCATGCCATGGCTTCCGCCCTGGCGCAGGAAGACGCCTTCAACATCAAGGTGACCGGCAACGGCCGCATCACCCGTAACCTGATCCTGGGCGCCAACTACCTGCAGTCGCACATCCTGCACTTCTACCATCTGGCCGCTCTGGACTTCGTGGCTGGCCCCGATACCGCGCCCTTCGTGCCGCGTTTCGCCCAGCCCGACCTGCGTCTGCCCCCCGAAGCCAACAAGGTGGGCGTGGACCAGTATCTGGAAGCCCTGGAAGTGCGCCGCATCGCCCATGAGATGGTCGCCCTCTTCGGTGGCCGTATGCCCCATGTGCAGGGCATCGTGCCTGGCGGTGCCACTGAAATGCCCACCAAGGAAGCCCTGCTGGAATACGCGGCCCGCTTCAAGAAGGTGCGCCAGTTCATCGTCGAAAAATACCTGCCCATCACCTACATCGTGGGCTCCGTGTACAAGGACCTGTTCGAACAGGGCCAGGGCGTGCACGGCTGCTCCTGCTTCGGCGTGTTCCCCATGACCGACGACGGCAAGACCCACCTGCTCAAGGCCGGTGTCTTCCTCAATGGCCGTGACGTGGAATTCGATCCCAAAAAGATCACCGAAGACCTCAAGTACGCCTGGTACGACGACGCCACCACCGGCAAGGGTGCCGACGGCGCCGAGACCAACCCCAACCTGGACAAGAAGGACGCCTACTCCTTCGTCAAGGCTCCCCGCTACGACGGCGAAGTCATCGAAGTGGGCCCCGCCGCCCGCATGTGGGTGGCCAATGCGCCGCTGTCCGAAGTGGGCGTGAAGATGCTGAAGGAAAAGTTCGGCATCGAAGCCCGCACCATCCGCGACCTGGGCTGGGACAAGGTCTTCTCCATCATGGGCCGTCACGTGGCCCGCGCCGAAGAAGCCCTGCTCATCGCCAATGCCGTGGAAGGCTGGCTGAAGGAAGTCAAGCCCGACGGCGAGACCTTCACTCCCTTCGAGATCCCGCAGAGCGCCGAAGGCTATGGCTGCTCCGAAGCGCCCCGCGGTTCTCTGGTCCACTACATCCGTGTGAAGGACCAGAAGATCGACAGCTACCAGATCATCTCCGCCACGCTGTGGAACTGCTCGCCCCGCGACGACAAGGGCCGCCGTGGTCCTCTGGAAGAAGCCCTCATCGGTGTGCAGGTCCCGGATATCAACAACCCCGTCAATGTTGGGCGCACCATCCGCGCCTTCGACCCGTGACTGGGCTGTGCCGTGCACGTGCTGCACGCTGAGACCGGCGAAGAATCCATCGTGAACCTGGGCTAGGTTCCGCGCGATTAGTCGCTTTGTCCCCCCTGTCCGTGTGGCAGGGGGGACTTTTCTTTTCCTTCCTCCCACCGTATCCTCAGCATCCCGTCCCCGACCGCTTTCCTGCCATCACGTCATGCGGGCGGCCTTCCGCTGCCTGCGGCAGCGTCCCCCTTCCGGGACGGATACGGCCAAGGAGCTTTTATGAAACGAATCATCGTAGGCGTCAGCGGCGCCAGCGGTATGCCTCTGGCCCTGTGCCTGCTGCGCCATCTGGCCGCCCTGCCCGCCGTGGAGAGCCATCTCATCCTTTCTCCCGGCGCCCATGCCGTGCTGGAAGCGGAATGCGGCCTTGCTCCGTCCGCCCTGCACGCCCTGGCCGACGTCAGCCACGACGCGGCCTGTCTGGGGGCCGCCCCGGCCAGCGGCTCCTGGCAGCACGACGGCATGGTGGTCTGCCCCTGCTCCATGAGCAGCTTGGCCAGCATCGCCACCGGTGCCGGAACCAACCTGCTGCACCGCGCCGCCGACGTGACCCTCAAGGAGCGCCGCCCCCTGATCCTCGTCCCCCGGGAAAGCCCCCTGAGCCGCATCCATCTGCGCAACATGATCTGGGCCAGTGAGGCCGGGGCCGTCATCATGCCCTTCATGCCCGCTTTCTACAGCGGGGAGGATACGCTCGAAGGGCTCATGGGCCAGTTCTGCGGCCGCATTTTCGATCAGCTGGGGCTGTCCCACCAGCTGTGCCGCCGCTGGCAGGGCCCGCCGGATGGGACTATCTGAGGCAAGTATGTGTTGAGGGAGAAGGGGAAGACTTTTTGAAAAAAGTCCTCCCCTTCCCCCTCAAACTCCCCCATCCTCTCCCAAAAACTTTTGCTCTGATTTATGGCAGGATGGAGTAACGCGCCAGACAGCGCGCAATGCCTTTGTCCCCCGGGAATATGGAGAAAGGCAAGTCCATCCGGCATGTTTCGTATGGAAGGACATGCGAGACAGGATGGTATCTTTTCCGGGGAGTGAAGAAATGACGTCTTGGGGAGCAAGAGCATCCGCATAGTGGGTGGTCTTTCCTTTCGCACCGTGGGACGCAAGGATAAAGGCCATAAAAAAAACCGCTCCCCGAAGGGAGCGGTCGCTGTCACGAAGCAAGGAAAAACGGGTTACCAGCCACGATGGTGGTAGCGGCTTTTTTCCTGCTGGTTGCCTACGATACCACCGGCCAGAGCCCCCATACCGGCACCAGCCAGAGCGCCCCAGCCCACGGAACCGCCGGAAATGGCGGCCACGCCGGCACCGCCCAGCGTACCCAGCGCGGCACCACTGGCCACGCCCTGCTGGGTGGGGGACATATTGGTGCAGGCGACGCCCGTCGCCATGAAGGCGGCCATCAAGATGATCGCAAACAGTTTTTTCATAGAAGTCTCCACAATACGCATCAGCGTATCAGTTCGTGAGGGACGATCCGTTATTGAGCGGCCGCAAGGCGCGGCTCGATGAGTTCAAACCACAGCACACCCAGGACGGTACGATCCAGCCTGTCAGGATGGGCCGCATACCAGGCGTCCACTTCTTCCACGATGGTGGTGCGCTTCACGTCCTTGAACGCCTTCATCCAGCCCTTTTCGAACTTGGACAGGTTGGATACGGGCATCTTGCCATTCTTGGCGGCCAGTTCGGCTTCCCGGCTGTTGACGAAGTATTCCGTGGCGATGGCGGTATCCATGCCGAACAGGAAACTCAGCTTGTTGTCCAGGCTGCTTTTCTGCCACACGCTGCCCGTGAATTGCAGCACGGGGTTGTTGCCCTTGTCCTGGTCTGCCGCCTGAACGCCGGCAGCTCCGAACACAAGCGCCGCAGCCAGACAAAGGCTCATGATGGCTTTTTTCACTCCAGACTCCTTTGGTCTGTTGCCCTTGCGGACAGTTGAAGGCCGACCTGCCTGCAGCAGATTCGGACCGATATCACGACGATAGCCCAAGTGCGCAGGTGATGGCAAGCCTGTGCCGGAACCTTGGCACCAAGAGCGTGAGCAAAACGTCAGGGCCCGGGAATAACGTTTTTTTCCCTTCGCCTTCCAAACTGTCCGCCGCTGACAGCCGCATATCCATATCCCCGGCATCGTCATGCGCTGGCCCCGGATTTTGCGTCAGCGGCTCTTCCCGGACGGACTTTCTTTTTCCGTCCCCCGGGTCTCCCCTGGCCTCTTACCACAGACGTATCCCTCCGCATCTCCGCAGTCTTGCCCCTTCCCACCACGACAAAAAAACAGGGCCCCTCCCTCACGGGAAGAGCCCTGTAAACAGATGGCTGATAAGGCGTGCTGGAGAGGGAGGAGTCTTGGGAGAACCTCTTTCTTGCTGGCAGCGATGAGAGATCACCTCTCAAAAACAGCTCCCCTCCCCAGGCCAGGTATCGTTAGGCCAGAGCGGCCTTCATCATCTCATGGAAGCGTTCGAAGAGGTAACGCCCGTCGTGGGGACCGGCGGCCGCTTCGGGATGGTACTGCACGCTCATGATGGGCAGGGTCTTGTGACGCAGGCCTTCCAGGGTCTGGTCATTGAGGTTGATGTGGGTGGCTTCCACATCGTCCAGACCGTCCAGCACCACATGGAAGCCGTGGTTCTGGGAGGAGATCTCGATGCGGCCCGTGCCCAGATCCTTGACCGGATGATTGCAGCCGTGGTGGCCGAACTTCAGCTTGGCCGTGGTACCGCCCAGGGCGTGGCCGATGAGCTGGTGGCCCAGGCAGATGCCGGTCACGGGGAATTCCTTCACCAGTTCGCGGATGATGGCGATCTCGTCCTTCAGGGTGGCGGGGTCGCCGGGGCCGTTGGACAGGAACACGCCCTTGGCACCGCTGGCGCGGGCCTGATCCGGCGTGAAGGAAGGCGGCACGGCCAGGGGCTCGAAGCCCACTTCGGCCAGCAGGCGCAGGATGTTCCATTTCACGCCGAAGTCATAGACCAGCAGCGGGATGCCCGTGCCTTGCCAGGCGTAGGCGCCGTTGGCGTCGAACTGGGCGTCCTTGGGGCCGTCGGCCGTGAGGATGTAAGGCTTCTGGGCAGCCACGAAGGGTACCAGGTTCTGGCCTTCCATGCTGGGCAGGGCGCAGGCCTTGGCGCGCAGGCTCTCCACATCCAGGTCACGGGTGGAGATGATGCCGCGCATGGCGCCGTTGATGCGCAGGTGGCGCGTCAGGGCGCGGGTGTCCAGACCTTCCATGCCGGGCACGTTCCAGCGCTTGAGGAAGTCCGGCAGGGATTCCTTGGAACGCCAGTTGGAGGGCTCCTTGCAGCATTCCTTGACCAGCAGGGCGCGCATGTGCACGCGGCCGGATTCCATGTCTTCGGCGGTGATGCCGTAGTTGCCGATGAGCGGATAGGTCATGCACACCATCTGCCCGTAATAGGAGGGGTCGGTGAGCACTTCCTGATAGCCGGTCATGCCTGTATTGAAAATCACTTCCCCACCGGTTTCGAAATCGCCGGTAAAGGATTTGCCCTGAAGGCAGAAACCGTCTTCAAGTACCAGTAATGCTTTCATATCTTACCCCCGCGCTTCCCGCGCGTAGTATTCCTGCAGGCTTTCCACATGCGTGTCTTCACGGCGCTTGCCGATGGCGATGGCCGAGGCCTTGGCACCGGCCACGGTGGTGCAGTAAGGCACGCCGTAGCTCACGGCCGTATGACGGATGGACTTGGAGTCACGGGCCGTGTTCTTGCCCGAGGCCGTATTGATGACCAGGGCCACGTCGCCGTTGATCATGCGGTCCACGATGTTGGGACGGCCTTCATAGACCTTGAGCACTTCTTCCACTTCCAGGCCGCGTTCGCGCAGGTAGCGGGCCGTGCCGCGCGTGGCCAGCAGGTGGAAGCCCAGGTCGGCGAACATGGCCGCCACTTCGGGCAGGATGGGCTTGTCGCGGTCATTGACCGAGATGAAGACATTGCCGCCCTGCGGCAGATCCTGACCGGAGGCCAGCTGGCTCTTGTAGTAAGCTTCGGGGAAGTCGCTGCCCATGCCCATGACTTCGCCGGTGGAGTGCATCTCGGGTCCGAGGATGATGTCCACGCCGGGGAAGCGCTGGAAGGGAAGCACGGCTTCCTTGACGCAGGTGAAGCCGCCGCGGCGCATGCTCCAGGGATCCAGTTCGTCCAGGGTCTTGCCCAGCATGACCTGGGTGGCCATGTAAGGCAGCGGCACGCCGGTGGCCTTGGAGACGAAGGGCGCGGTGCGCGAGGCACGCGGGTTCACTTCAAGGATGTACAGGTCGTCGCCCTTGATGGCGAACTGGATGTTCATCAGGCCCACCACCTTGAGCTCGCGGGCCAGGGCTTCGGCCTGGGCGGCGATGAGGGCCACATGGTCATAGGAGAGCGAGAAGGAAGGCAGCACGCAGGCCGAGTCACCGGAGTGGATACCGGCTTCTTCGATGTGTTCCATGATGCCGGCCACATAGACTTCCTTGCCGTCGGACAGGGCGTCCACGTCCACTTCCACGGCATGTTCCAGGAACTTGTCGATGAGGATGGGATGCTCGGGCTTTTCGGGCACCTGTTCGCGGAAGTAATCCACCAGCTCTTCCTTGTCATAGACCACGGCCATGGCGCGGCCGCCCAGCACGTAGCTGGGACGCACCACCACGGGATAGGTGATGCGCTCGGCCACTTCCAGCGCCTGATCCAGGTCCATGGCGGTACCGTTCGGCGGCTGGAGCAGGCCCAGCTTTTCGATGAGGGCCTGGAAGCGTTCGCGGTCTTCGGCGCGGTCGATGGCATCGGGAGAGGTGCCCAGGATCGGCACGCCGGCGCGCATCAGCGGCACGGCCAGGTTCAGCGGGGTCTGGCCGCCGAACTGCACGATGACGCCTTCGGGCTTTTCCTTTTCCACGATGTTCATCACATCTTCAAAGGTCAGGGGCTCGAAGTACAGGCGGTCGGAGGTGTCATAGTCCGTGGACACGGTCTCGGGGTTGGAGTTGACCATGATGGCCATGATGCCCGCGTCGCGCAGGGCGAAGGAGGCGTGGCAGCAGCAGTAGTCGAACTCGATGCCCTGGCCGATGCGGTTGGGGCCGCCGCCAAGGATCAGCACCTTGCGGCAGTCCTTGGTCTGCACTTCGTCGCCCTTTTCATAGGTGGAGTAGTAATAGGGCGTGTAGGCTTCGAATTCCGCGGCGCAGGTATCCACCAGGTAGAAGGTGGGCACGATGCCCATTTCCTTGCGCAGACGACGGATGTCGGTCTCGGGACGCTTCCACATCTCGGAGAGCTGACGGTCGGAGAAGCCGTATTCCTTGGCTTCGCGCAGGATCTCCGGCAGCTCGGGGTTCAGGGGCGTCATGTCGTTGGCCAGACCGAAGTCGCGGATGCGGGTCTCCATGTCCACGATGTCGCGCATCTGGCGGATGAACCAGGGATCGATGCCGGAAGCCTCGTGGATGTCTTCCACGCTCACGCCGGCCAGCAGGGCCTGGCGCAGGGTGAAGATGCGGCGCGAATGGGGCTTGCGCAGACCGGCCATGATCTCGGGCAGGGGCGGCAGCTCGCGACGGAAGTTGAAGCCCAGGCCGGAGGCGCCGATCTCCATGGAGCGCAGGCCTTTCTGCAGGGCTTCCTTGAAGGTGCGGCCGATGCTCATGGCTTCGCCCACGCTCTTCATGGAGGTGGTCAGCTCGTCCTTGGCACCGGGGAATTTTTCAAAGGTGAAGCGCGGGATCTTGACCACGCAGTAGTCGATGGCCGGCTCGAAGCTGGCCGCGGTCTCGCGGGTGATGTCGTTGCGCAGTTCGTCCAGGGTGTAGCCGATGGCCAGTTTGGCGGCCAGCTTGGCGATGGGGAAGCCGGTGGCCTTGGAGGCCAGGGCCGAGGAACGCGACACGCGCGGGTTCATCTCGATGACCACCATCTCGCCGTTGTCGGGGTTGATGCCGAACTGCACGTTACTGCCGCCGGTCTCCACGCCGATCTCGCGCATGATGGCGAAGGAAGCGTCGCGCATCATCTGGTATTCGGCGTCGGTCAGGGTCTGGGCCGGGGCCACGGTGATGGAGTCACCGGTGTGCACGCCCATGGCGTCCACGTTCTCGATGGAGCAGACGATGACGCAGTTGTCATTCTTGTCGCGCATGACTTCCATCTCGAACTCTTTCCAGCCCAGCACGCTCTGCTCGATCATGACTTCGGACACGGGGCTGGCGGAAAGGCCGTGACCGGCCACTTCTTCCAGGTCGGCCATGTTGTAGGCGATGCCGCCGCCGGTGCCGCCCAGGGTGAAGGCCGGGCGGATGATCAGCGGGAAGGGCAGCACGTCGCCCAGGGCGCGCACTTCATCCATGTTGTGGGCAATGCCGCTGGCAGGCACTTTGAGGCCGATGTTCTCCATGGCCTGCCGGAACAGTTCGCGGCTTTCGGCCTTTTCGATGACTTCGGCACGCGCACCGATGAGCTCAACGCCGCACTCCGCCAAAACGCCGCTCTTGGCCAGACCAAGAGCGGCGTTGAGCGCCGTCTGTCCGCCAAGGGTAGGCAGCAGGGCATCGGGGCGTTCCTTGCGGATGATGGCCGCCAGGGTCTGCTGCTCGATGGGTTCGATATAGGTGGCGTCGGCCATGTGGGGGTCGGTCATGATGGTGGCCGGGTTGGAATTGACCAGCACCACCTCGTAGCCTTCTTCCTTGAGGGCCTTCACGGCCTGGGAGCCGGAATAGTCGAATTCACAGCCCTGGCCGATGACGATGGGACCTGCGCCGATAACCAGAATTTTGTGTAGATCCGTGCGTTTGGGCATTGGATGTTCCTGTATGGTTGGGAAAATCGCAGGGGTGCGGCCCTGCCCCTCCGGGTGCCTCCCCTGCCGCCCCATGGCGCATTGCACGGAAGACATCCGGTTAAAACGTTTTTTTCTATCCGCTTGCGCTGTCTTCGTCAAGATGCGGACCGCCCTTCCCGGCAGGATGTCCGGCCAGGGCCACGGCCGGGGCAAAAGCGTGCGCCTGCGGGCCTTTTGCCCCCCTTTCGTACTTGCCAAGGACGGGCTTTTGGAGAATACTGCTTCCCTCTCAATCTTTTTTACGAGGCCTTACGATGAACAAAGACATCAAGAAAGTTGTGCTCGCCTACTCCGGCGGCCTGGACACCTCCGTCATCCTCAAGTGGCTGATCGAAACCTACAAGTGCGAAGTCATCACCGTCACTGCCGATCTTGGCCAGCCCGAAGACCTGAGCGGTGTGGAAGCCAAGGCTTACAAGACCGGCGCTTCCAAGGCCTACGTTGTGGACCTGCGTGAAGAAATGGCCCGCGACTTCGTCTTCCCCATGATGCGCGGCGCCGCCCGGTACGAGAACCGCTACATGCTGGGCACCTCCATCGCCCGCCCCATCATCACCAAGGCCCTGGTGGACATCGCCCGCAAGGAAGGCGCTGACGCCATCGCCCACGGCGCCACCGGCAAGGGCAACGACCAGGTGCGCTTCGAGTTCGCCGCCAAGGCCCTGGCCCCCGACCTGAAGGTCATCGCCCCCTGGCGCGAATGGGACCTGATGTCCCGTACGGCCCTCAACGCCTTTGCTGAAAAGCACGGCATCCCGATCTCCAAGGAAGCCAAGCGCTACAGCATGGACGCCAACATGATGCACACCAGCTTCGAAGGCAGCGAGCTGGAAGATCCGGGCAACGCTCCCCACGAGTCCTGCTACGAGCGCTGCGTGCCCGTGGAACAGGCCCCCAACGAGCCCGAAATCATCGAAGTGAGCTTCGAGCACGGCAACCCCGTGGCCGTCAACGGCGAAAAGATGTCGCCTTACACCATCATCAAGACCCTGGCCGAACTGGCCGGCAAGCACGGTATCGGCCGTGACGACATGGTGGAGAACCGCTACGTGGGCATGAAGTGCCGCGGCGTGTACGAAAACCCCGCCGGCACCCTGCTCTACGCCCTGCACCGCGACCTGGAAGGCCTGTGCATGGACCGCGAACTGCTGCAGCTGCGTGACATGCTGGCCGTGCCCTACTCCCACGCCGTGTACAACGGCTACTGGTTCTCGCCCGAACGCGAAGCCATGCAGGCCTTCATGGACAAGTCCCAGGAGACCGTCACCGGTACCGTGCGCGCCAAGCTGTACAAGGGCGGCGTGTGGCCCCTGGCCCGTACCTCTCCCTTCTCCCTGTTCTCCGAAGACCTGGCCACCTTCGAAGGCGGCAACTACGACCACAAGGACGCTGCCGGCTTCATCCGCCTCAACTGCCTGCGCCTCGGCATGTACGCCGCGGTCCAGAACAAGCTGGGCAAGTAAGTCTTCCTCACGGCGGACGGGGAGACCCGTCCGCCCCGTTCTTTCCATCCGGAAGGCCGCCCCGTCCGCATCCCGCACGGGGCGCCGCCGTTTCCGGCCCCCTGTCATCGCGCGCCGCAGCGCATACACCGGCCCCTCCCGGGGCAGAGAGATCTTTCCATGAGCACCAATCAGAGCTGGGGCGGCCGCTTCGCCGAAGGTCCCAAAGAAGCCGTGGCCGCCTATACCGATTCCCAGACCTATGACCGCGCCCTCTATGCCCAGGACATCCGCGGTTCCCAGGCCCATGCCCGCATGCTGGGCCGTCAGGGCGTCATCACGCCCGACGAGGCCGAACAGATCGTCAACGGTCTCGATGCCGTAAAGCAGGAGATCGAATCCGGCGCCTTCGTCTGGAAACCGGCGCTGGAAGACGTGCACATGAACATCGAGGCCCGTCTCACCGAGATCATCGGCGACGTGGGCAAAAAGCTGCACACCGGCCGCAGCCGCAACGACCAGGTGGGCCTGACCTTCCGCCTGTTCGTGGCCGACCGCCTGACGGCCTGGCAGCAGCGCGCCGCCCATCTGTGCGCCACCCTGGTGTCCTGCGCCGACGGCCATCAGGACGACATCCTGCCCGGCTGCACCCACATGCAGCCCGCCCAGCCCGTGAGCCTGGCCCACCATCTGCTGGCCTATGCCTGGATGTTCCGCCGCGACTGCATGCGCCTGGACGACGTGCTCAAGCGCGTGCGCATCTCGCCGCTGGGCTCCGCCGCCCTGGCCGGCACCACCTATCCCCTCGATCCGCAGAGCGTGGCCGACGAGGTGGGCTTCGACGGCATCTACGGCAACTCCATGGACGCCGTCTCCGACCGTGATTTCGTGCTGGAGGCCCTGTTCGCCGGGTCCTGCATCATGGCCCACCTGTCCCGCCTGTGCGAAGAGCTCATCATCTGGGCCAACCCGGCCTTCGGCTTCGTGCAGCTCTCCGACGGTTACTCCACGGGCTCGTCCATCATGCCCCAGAAGAAGAACCCCGACGTGGCCGAACTCATGCGCGGCAAGACCGGCCGTGTCTACGGCGCGCTCATGGGCATGCTGACCATCATGAAGGGCCTGCCCATGACCTACAACCGTGACCTGCAGGAAGACAAGGAAGGTTTCCTCGACGCCGACCGCACCGTGGACGCCTCCCTGATGCTCATGGCCGGCATGCTGGAAGAACTGACCTTCCGCACCGACCGCATGCGCGCCGCCTGCGCCCGCGGCTTCCTCAACGCCACGGAACTGGCCGACTATCTGGTGGGCAAGGGCCTGCCCTTCCGCGAGGCCCATCACGTCACGGGCCATGCCGTGGCCCTGGCCGAAAAGCAGGGCAAGGGCCTGGAAGACCTTTCGCTGGCCGAGCTCCAGCAGCTGGACGCCCGCATCGCCGATGACGTCTATGCCGTGCTGGATTACGCCGCCGCCGTGCGCCGCCGCGAGACGCCCGCCGGTACCGGTCCCCGTTCCGTGGCCCGCCAGATCGAGCAGCTGCGCAGCTGGCTGCAGGAGCGCGCATGAGCCAGCAAAAAGCCACCGGCTGGAAAGTGCCCCTGCTCTTCTGCGCCGTCATGGGCGTAGCCGTGCTGGGCACCTGGTTGTGGCGCAACCTGGGCAAGCCCGAGGTGCCGCCGCTGGAGCCCGGTCTCGTGGCCGTGGCCCAGACCTACCACATCGACCTGGAAGCCGACCCCGAAGGCAAGCTGCTGCGTGAGTCCATCACCAACGCTTCCACGGGCTTCGCCACCCATGACAGCAAGGACGCCCGCCTGTCGGCCCTGATCGACAAGTCGCTGGACATGGGCCGCTTCGATGCCGCCTGTGTGGCCGCCGTGCTCCTGTTCGACCAGCACAAGCGCGAGGGCAAGCTCATGCATATCGCCCGCAGCTCCGCCAAAGACTGCGCCACCCTGCCCTGGGGGGCCTTTGCCGCCAAGGCCATGAAGGATCCCGGCGTCCAGACCGACGCCCACTTCCTGCTCAATGCCCGCTGGCGCGAATGCCCCCGGCCCTGAGCAGAGTATGCTGTTTTCTTGAGGGAGGGGGGACCTTCTACTAGCGCGAGAAGGTCCCCCCTCCCCTCAAACTCCCTCCCCCTCCCCAGCGCG
>NZ_DS996351.1:219201-279452 GCF_000156375.1 Desulfovibrio piger ATCC 29098 | reverse complement strand
CTTTATTGGGGAAAGAGCTTCTGCAAACGACGGCACGGTCCCCAATCGTTACAAGTGTGCAGTGATCCGTCGGCCCGGGACATGCCGATACTCTGTAAGGCTTCGGAGCAGCACATACAGCCGGACGTCCCCTCTTCCGGCATGGTGCCTTCCGGCGCAGCCCCTACGAGACAGGGGCCTTTTGCACTGCGGCCCGATGCGGCATCCCTGCCTGTCCGCGGGTACCCGTACCGTCCTTTCCCTCTGACGGCCGGGCTCTCCCCTCTCCGCGGTCTCTTTTCTCTCCGCTCTCCGAACCAGCCCATCGGTCTCTTGCCGCCGCCGTGCGGGAATTGGCCCGCACCTGCCCTTCGCCCCCCGCAAAGGACGCCGGCGCCGTCACCGGCCCCTGCCCGCAAAAAACAGAAATTTTCTTGATTTGTGGCAGACCATAGCGCAGGATTTGTCCAGACTGTTCGCTGTGCCGGGCTGCTGCCCGCCATGCTCCGGAAGCCCAAAAGGCTGGCCCGGTCTTTGCCACCGCCATGCACTGGCGACAGGGCAAGGCCAGTCCTTGTGCTGTTTCCGCCGGCCCCGTGCCCGCTCCGTGTCCGTTGCCGCAACCTTCCGGAAAGCGCTTCGCGCTGCCTGGCCGGAAGACGGTGCCCGCGCCGACACGGACATGACGACACGGCAAGGACGCACGCCCTTCCGGCGTGCAGCCCCTCCACAGCACCGGGGGACCGGAGCGGGATGGCTGCCCGAGGCGCTGCGACACAGTCCCATGGACCTGAATAAAAAGTTTTGGCAAGGGTGATGGGGGAGCTCGAGGGGGAAGAGGGAGACCTTTTCCAAAAGGTTTCCCTCTTCCCCCTCGTCCCACCCTTTCGCCGCCTTCACATACAGCACAAGGAGTTATCATGGCCCGGCAGATCTTGCGTATCCGTGACCTGGGACAGTCCACCTTCTGGCAACTGATGCAGATGGAGGGCCAGCCAGCCCCCCTGACCGGCAAGACGGCCCTGCTGCTGGCCGCTGACGGCGCCGACACGCAGGACGTGCTGGCCGCCACGGCCGCGGCCCGTCAGCTGGGCATGGACGTGGACATGCTGCCGCCCGCGCTCTGGGCCCAGGACATGGCCTCCTGTGACCTTCAGGCTCCGCTTTACGCCCATGCCGGGCTCTGCCTGACCGCCGGGCTCAAGGGTGGCGCCCTAGACTGCCTGGCCGCCGGTCTGCCGGGTGCGGTGGTCAATGCGGGCAACGACAAGGGCGCGCCGGGTCAGGCCCTGGCCGACCTGGCCCTGCTGGCCGCCCGGCACGGGGACTGGGAGAGCCTGCGCATCTCCTGGCTGGGCGGTGCCCAGTGCGGCCTGGCCTGCGATCTGATCACGGCCGCCATCTACGCGCCCTTCGAACTGTTCATGGCCCTGCCCGAATGGGGCGAGCCCGATCATTCCCTGCTGGACATGGCCCTGCGTGCGGGCGCCAAGATCTTTTTGAGCCGCGATCCCGAACTGGTGCTGGAGAACGCCCACGCCGTGTACATGGGCCACGGTCCGGAACAGTGCGCCGCCGCGCCCCTGACCAGCGGCTGGCCCCTGACGGACGAGCTGCTGGCCCTAGCCGCCGAGGACGCCGCCGTGCTCTCTTGGCATGGCATTGCACCTGCCGACCGGGCTTCGGATACCGCCCTGCGCCGTGCCGCGGCCTTCTGGCCGGAACGGATGGCGGCCCGCCGCCTCATGGAGGCCCGCCTGTACGCCCTGGCCTGTGACAGCCTGTAGGAGCCCTCATGGACAGCATCTGCATGCCCACCGGTTGTGAGGACATCTTCGCGGAAGAGGACAGCGGCCCGGCCTGGCCCCAGCGGCTGGAAGCCTTCCGGGTACCTGACGAACCGCGCGCCGCAGCTTACGAGGGCACGCCCGCACATCTGCGTGCCGCCATCAAGACCGCGCTGGCCCTGCATCAGGCCCACGCCGGAGAGATGGACAGCCGGACCTGCCGGGACGAGCGCTTCCCCCGCCGGGGCTTCCGCCGGACGGTCACGGACGGCCCGGCGCCCTTTGCCCTGGTGGCCTTCCCGGCCTCGCTGCGTTCGCCCGCCCGTCTGGCGGCGGCCCTCATGCCCGCCATCCTGGCCGGTGTCCCGCTGACAGGGGCTTTCTGTCTTGGCGGTGAGCCCACGCCCGAAGTACTGGTGACCCTGGAGCTGGCCGGTGTGGAAGATGCCTTTGCCCTTCCGGCTGCCGATTTCACGCGCCTGACGGACGAGCTGCCCCGGTGCCGCGTGGTCCTGCTGCACGGTCTGGACGAGGCCGCCCTGCCGGAACGCCACAAGCTGCCGGGACGCATCTGGCGCGAAGACGCCCTGCCCCTGTTCCTGCTGCCGCAGGACGTTGCCGTGGACGAAAAGCTGCTGGCCTTTGCCCACGGCCCGGACTGCGCGGCACAGGCCCTGCGTGGCGAGGCCGCCCGGGCCGTGCTGGACGGCGGGCCTTTGCCCGGCCCCTGCCTGCCCGCCGCCGTGCTGGAGGAGGACGATATCGCCCGGCTGGTCATGGAAGAGGAAAACGGCGCGGTGGAGCTGATGCTCGCGCCCGGCTGCGAGGCCTTCTGGCTGCATCCGGGCCTGACGCCGGACTTTTTCCGCTGCCGTCGCCGGGCCTTCAGCCTGCTGTAGCACGCCCGGCCAGAGCAAACGATGACCGCGGCGCCACGGCCGCCCTCAGCCCCGCCGCTTGCGTGACACGGCGGGAAAGCGCATACTTTCGCCATCTTGCCGGGATCCCCCGGCCCACACGTTGACGAGACTGCCATGAAGAACATCCGCAATATCGGCATCATCGCCCACATCGACGCGGGCAAGACCACGCTCTCGGAGCGCATGCTCTACTACAGCCGCAAGATCCACCGCCTGGGGGAAGTCCATGACGGCACCGCCACCATGGACTACATGCCCGAGGAACAGGAGCGCGGCATCACCATCATGTCGGCCTGTACCACCTGCCAGTGGAACGAGCACACCATCAACCTTATCGACACGCCCGGCCATGTGGACTTCACCATCGAGGTGGAGCGCTCCCTCCGCGTGCTGGACGGTGCGGTGGGCGTGTTCTGCGGCGTGGCCGGTGTGGAACCGCAGTCCGAGACGGTCTGGCGGCAGTCGGAGAGCTTCGGCGTGCCCAAGATCGCCTTCATCAACAAAATGGACCGGATGGGCGCCGACTTCGCCAATGTGCTGGAAGGCATGAAAAAACGTCTGGGCGCCAATCCCCTGCCCCTGACCATCCCCAACGGGGAGGGCGAGGCCTTCGACGGCGTGCTGGATCTGCTGGCCCGCGAGCATCTGGACTTCGATCAGGCCGACCAGGGCCGCACCGTGACCCGCCGCCCCTGGAGCAAGGCGGAAGCCGCTGTGGCCGAGCCCTGGCGGGAAAGCCTGCTGGAGCATCTGGCCGAGGCCGACGAGCCTTTCCTCGACCTGTATCTAGGCGGGGAATACAGCCTGGACGACGTGCGCGCCGCCCTGCGCCGGGCCACCCTGAGCCGGGCCGTGACCCCGGTGCTCTGCGGCTCCGCCCTGCGCAACAGTGGCGTACAGCCCGTGCTGGATGCCGTCTGCGACCTGCTGCCCTCGCCGCTGGACGTGCCCGCGCCCGTGGGCCGCGACAGCGAGGGCAACAAAGTGCCCGTGCCTCCCGATGCCGCCGCGCCCGCCGTGGTGCTGATCTTCAAGGTGCTCATGGAGAACGGCCGCAAGCTGGCTTTTGCCCGCGTCTACGCAGGCAGTCTGCACGAGGGCGACGCCCTGACCAATACCGCCGCCAAGACCGAGGACCGCATCAGCCGCATCTACCGCATGCATGCCGACCGCCGCGAGCAGCTGGAAAGCGCCTCCACCGGCGAGATCGTGACCCTCGTGGGCCTGCGCGGCGCGCACACCGGCGAGACCTATTGCCACAAGAGCCGCCTGCTGGCCCTGGAAGCCATCGACTCCTACGCGCCGGTCATCACCCTTGCCCTGGAGCCGCGCAATGCCGACGAGGGCAAGGTGCTGGACGAGGCCCTGGAGCGCTACGCCGCCGAAGACCCCACGCTGGAAGTGCGCATGGACGAGGAAACGGCCTGCCGCATGGTCTCCGGCATGGGCGAACTGCATCTGGACGTGCTGCTGGAACGCATGTCCCGCGAATACGGCATCTCCCCCCGGGCAGGGCATCCGCAGGTCATCCTGCGCGAGACCGTGCGCAAGGAAGCCGACGGCCAGGGCGAATTCGACCGCGAACTGGGCAAGGAACACCACTTTGGTCATGTGGAGCTGCATGTGCGTCCCCTGCCGCGCGGCACGGGCAACAGCGTGCTGGTGGGCGACTTTTTGCCCGCCGACGAAGCCGAGGCACGCAAGCTGCTGCCCAAGCCCCTGCTGGACGCCGCCCTGGAAGGCGTGCGCGATGCCTTGCAGAGCGGTGCCCTGACCGGCTATCCCGTGGAGGATGTGGAAGTGACCCTGACCGCCGTGGAACGGCGCGAGGGCCAGACCACCGTGCCCGGCTGCCACATGGCCGCGGGCATGGCCCTGCGCGAGGCCCTAGCCGCGGCATCGCCCGTGGCGCTGGAACCGCTCATGAAGGTGGAGATCAGCGTGCCCGACGAATTCCTGGGCGCGGCCATCAGCCTGTTCGGCACGGCCGGCGGACGTGTGGAAGACCTGGAGGACCGCTCCGGGCTCAAGCATGTGCGCGGGCTGGCGCCCCTGCGCAAACTTTTCGGTTTTTCGACCTCCCTGCGCTCGGCCACCCAGGGCCGGGCCGGGCTCGTACTCACCTTTGACCGCTTCGACCTGCCCTGATGAACGAAAGCACCCAACCCAAGGCCAAGAAAAGTCTGGGCCAGCACTTCTTGCGGCATGAGAGCATCTGCAACCGCATCGCCTCCCTGCTGCTGCCCAAGGACACGGACAACGTCATCGAGATCGGCCCCGGCCCCGGCGCCCTGACCCGCGCCATCGAGGCCCAGCCCCATGCCCGTCTGGTGCTGCTGGAAAAGGACAGCCACTGGGCCGCCGAACGCCAGCGCCTGGGCTCGGCGCGTACCCAGGCCGTGCTGACGGACGCCCTGCGCTTCGACTGGAGCCGCATCACGCCCGACAATCCGTGGAAGATCATCGGCAACCTGCCCTACAACGTGGCCTCGCCCATGATGTGGGACCTGTTCTCCCGCGCCACGGGCCTGGTACGGGCGGCCTTCATGGTCCAGAAGGAAGTGGGCCAGCGCCTGGCCGCCGGGCCGGGCAACGGCCATTACGGGGCCCTGTCGGTCTGGGTGCAGAGCTTTGCCCGGCCGTGCATGGAGTTCATCGTGGGCCCCGGCGCCTTCAGCCCGCCGCCCAAGGTGGATTCCGCCGTGCTCTCCTTCGAGCCCCTGCCCCTGGACCAGCGCCCAGACCGCCCTGATCTGCTGGCCCTGGTCATCAAGGTCTGCTTCCAGCAGCGCCGCAAGCAGCTGGGCAGCATCGCCCGGCGCTGCCCGCTGGCACCGTGGCTTTCCGCAGCCATCGAACAGGCCGGCATCACGCCCACCCTGCGGCCGGAACAGCTCACGGTGGCGGACTTTCAGCATATCAGCCGTTTCGGGGCTTCCTTGCTTGACAACCCCTTGAAAAACTGATTGCCTGACAGGTAGTTTTACAAAAACAACACGCCAGAGGGGATCCGCCCCGCGGCGGACATGGCGTATCACTGACGAGATGAGGAGGATATCCCAATGACCAAGGCTGACCTGGTTGAAAAGATTGCCGCCAAGGCCAATCTGACCAAAGCCGCTGCCGAACGCGCGCTCAATGCCTTCCTGGCTTCTGTGGAAGAATCCCTGGCCAAGGACGACAGGCTGACCCTGACCGGTTTCGGTACCTTCGTGGTGGAGACCCGCAAGGAACGCCAGGGCCGCAACCCCCGTACCGGCGAGACCCTGACCATCCCCGCCTGCAAGATGGTGAAATTCCGTCCCGGCAAGATGCTCAAGGACGCCCTCGACTAGCCGACCCCCATTTTCCGGAAAAGATAAAACAGGCCCCGCCTGTTTTATCTTTTCTCCGCCGCCTCCTCATGGTCCCCAGGACCGCCAAGCCCCGTCCCCGGCCACGCCGGGAAAAGGATCACCCTCATGGACAAGAAATTCTGTTTCGATGCCCTGGCTGAAGAAGGCTTCCAGCCTGAGATCGACGAAGACGGCGACATCTCCTTCCTCGCGGGCGAGATCTCCCTTTCCCTCATCCTCGACGAGGAAGACAAGGACTTCTTCTCTCTGGTCTGCGCCTTCGAAGTGGACGACATGGATCAGCTGGAGCTTTTCTACAGCGCCGCTTCCGAAGCCTCCCGCGAATACCGGATCGCCAAGGCCTACATCGGCGAGATCGAGGACGAATGCTTCGAGATCCGCTTCTGTGTGGAAGGCCTGGCCACGCCGGAACTCTTCCGCAGCAACCTGCGCCGCTATGTGGAGCTGCTGCTGGACATGCAGGAAAGCGTCTTCGACGCCTGCGAAGAAGACGATACCGACGCCGAGTAGCCTTTCCGTCCTTTCGGCACCTTCCGGCAGGGGCCCGCGCCCGCTGCCCTCTCCTTTACGTGTCCTGTAAAAAAATGCTTGCCTTTTTTGGGCATCAGGACTACAAGACTGTCCTTGACCTTGTAAACAAGGTCGAATGACGCCCGCGTCATTGCCCGGCCTGGCCGGAGCTCTCGCAGGAGGGGGTGATATTCGTGCCCGGAGTGTTTCTGAACGAAGACGATTACAACTTCGATATCGCGCTGCGCCGCTTCAAGAAGCAGGTGGAAAAGGCCGGTGTGCTGTCCGAAATGAAAAAGCGCCAGCACTACGAAAAGCCCAGCGTGATGCGCAAGAAGAAGAAGGCTGCTGCCCGTAAGCGCCTGATGAAGAAAATCAGAAAGATGAACATGGCCTAGTTCTCAGGCCTTGCACGTCACCTTTGAACTGCGGAAGGCCCTCGTGGTCTTCCGCAGTTCCTCTTTTCACCCCCTACCCATCCCAACGCCATGAGCCTGTTTGAAACTATCGAAAAAGATTACGTCCAGGCCTACAAGGCCAAGGACGCCGTGCGTCTGACCGTCCTGCGCCTGCTCAAGACCGCCGTCAAGAACCGTCTGGTGGACCTGTGCCGTCCCGGCGGCACCCTGGACGATGCCGAGATGCTCGACCTCATCATCAAGGAAGGCAAGCAGCGTCAGGACTCCATCGAGCAGTACACCACCGCCGGCCGTCAGGATCTGGCCGACAAGGAAGCCGCCGAACTGGCCGTCATCCAGAGCTATCTGCCCAAGCCCCTGACCGAAGAAGAGCTGACCGCCCTCATCGATGCCACCATCGCCGAAGTGGGCGCCACCTCGCCCCGCGAGATGGGCAAGGTCATCTCCGCCATCATGGCCACCCACAAGGGCCGTGTGGACGGCAAGGCCCTTTCCGCCGCCGTCAAGGCCCGCCTGACCGCCTAAGAGCCTCATGATCCACAGCCGTACTCTCCACGCGCTCGAATTCCCGCAGATCACGGAGCACCTCGCCAGCCTGTGCCTTTCCCCGGCCGGTCGCGAGCGTGCTCTCGAGCTGCGTCCGCTGGAAGACGCCGCCGCCGTCACCCATGCGGCGCGCCTGTATGACGAATCCGCCGTCTGGGCCGCCCGTCCCATGGGCGAGGGCGGCTTTGCCCTGGGGTCCTTCCCCGATGTGGGCGCCTTCCTGCGGGTGGCCGAAAAGCCCGGCCTGCAGCCCGATACCGATGCCTTCTGGGCCCTACGCGAGATGCTGCGGCTGGCCAAGGCCGCCCATGCCTCCATCGCCCTGCCCGAAGCCGAGGACCAGTGGCCCCACCTGCTGGCCCTGGCCCAGGAGACGCCGCTGCCCGTGCAGCTCACGGCGGCCCTGCTGCGCTGCATCTCCGATGACGGCCTGATCCGCGACGAGAGCTCGCCCGAACTCTTCCAGGTGCGCAGCGAACTGCGCCGCCTGCACCAGAACTGCATGCGCCGGGTCAAGGACTACGCCATGCAGTACAACATGCTGGCCTGGCTGCAGGACGAGTTCATGACCCTGTCCTCGGACCGCTACGTGCTGCCCCTCAAGGCCAACTTCAAGGGCCGCATGCAGGGCATCATCCATGACTGGTCCCAGACCGGCGAGACCTGCTATTTCGAGCCCATGTTCCTGGTGGAGATCAACAACCGCCTCCAGGAGCTGAAGCGCGAGGAGCGCGAGGAAGAGCACAAGGTGCTGGCCTATCTGCGCAGCCTGCTGCTGGCCGAACTGCCCGGGGCGCGTGCCGCCCTGGAACTGCTGGCCCAGCTGGACGTCCTGCAGGCCAAGCGCCGTCTGGCCGCCGAATACGACGGCCGCTGCGTGCCGCTCTCGCCCGTGGAGGAAGGCGTCTGCCTGCTGGAGACCCGCCATCCCCTGCTGGCCCTGGTCAGCCTGCGCCAGCGCAAGGACGAACGCGGCAAGAACGGCGGCCTGCAGCAGGTGCGTCCTCTGGACATCGTGCTGCGTCCCGGCGAGCGGGCCCTCATCATCACCGGCGGCAACGCCGGCGGCAAGACCGTCTGCCTCAAGACCCTGGGCCTGTGCGTGGCCATGACCCTGAGCGGCCTGCCCGTGCCCGCGGCCGCCGGTTCGCACCTGCCCTGGTTCGGCCGTGTGGATGCCTTCATCGGTGACGAACAGAGCCTGGAAGACAACGTTTCCACCTTCACGGCCCAGATCCAGCATCTGGCCAAGGCCTGGAAGCATCTGGACAGCACCGGACTCGTGCTGCTGGACGAATTCGGCGCCGGTACCGACCCCGCCCAGGGCGCTGCCCTGGCCCAGGGCGTGCTGGACGGCCTGCTGGACAAGCAGACCTTCGTGCTGGCCGCCACCCACTTCCCGGCCCTCAAGACCTATGCCCTGTCGCGCGAAGGCGCGCGGGCCGCTTCGGTGCTCTTCGACCCGCAGAGCAAGAAGCCCCTTTTCAAACTGGCCTACGATCAGGTGGGCGCCAGCCAGGCCCTGGACGTGGCGCGCGAGCATGGCCTGCCGAAAAGCATCCTGCGCCGTGCGGAACATTACCTCCTGCAGGACGGGCAGGACACCAGCGCCCTGCTGGGCCGCCTCAATGCCCTGGCCGCCGAACGCGAACAGGAGATCGCCCGCCTGCGCCAGGAGCAGGAGAAGGCCCGCCGCGACACCCAGATCATGCGCGAGAAGACCGAGAAGGAACGCCTGCGCCTGCATGACGAAGTGCGCGCCAAGGCCGGCGAGCTCATGCGCGCCTGGAAGGAAGGCCGCGCCACGCACAAGCAGGCCCTGAAGGAAATGTCGCGCCTGCGTGCCGATCTGGCCGCGCCCGTGGTGCAGGAAGAGACCTCGGTGCTGCCGCAGATCGAACATTTCGCGCCCGGCCAGCAGGTCTTCCATACCGTGTTCAACAAGCGCGGCGTGGTGACCGACGTAGATGAACGCCGCAAGCGCGTGCGCGTGGACCTCAACGGCGTGAGCCTGTGGGCCGCCATGAAGGACGTGCGCCAGAGCGGCCAGTCCGCCCAGGCTGCGGCCCCCCGTGCGCCGCAGCGCGTCTCCCCGGTCAAGGCCGCCATCGCCAACGACGATGCGCCCGCCCTGCGCCTCGACCTGCGCGGCATGCGTGCCGACCAGGCCCAGGCCGAAGTGGAACGCTTCCTGGACAAGGCCCTGCTTTCCGGCTTCAGTGAAGTGGAGATCGTGCACGGCCGCGGCACCGGCGCCCTGCGTCGCCAGATCCATGATTTCCTGCGCTCCTTCCCGGCCGTGGCCCGTTTTGCCACCGCTCCGGAGGATCGCGGCGGCGATGGCATGACCATCGTCAACCTGCGCTAGCACAGCCGGGCAGTCCGGCGGGGGCCTCATGCAGTCCAGAGATGCCATCCGCGCCATCAAGGAGCGGCTCAACATCACGGATATCGTGCGCCGTTACGTGGATCTCAAGCGTAACGGGCCGCGCTGGGTGGCGCCCTGCCCCTTCCATCAGGAGACCAAGCCCAGTTTCTCGGTCAACGAGGAACAGGGCCTGTTCTACTGTTTCGGCTGCCAGGCGTCCGGGGACATCTTCGATTTCTACGGCCGGATCAACGGCCTGGATTTCCGCGAGACCCTGGAGCAGCTGGCCGCCGAGGCCGGCATCACCCTGGAGCGCGGGCCCGTTGACAAAAAACGGCAGGAAGAGGACCGACAGCGGCGTTCTTCCCGCCAGACCATGCTGCGCATGTACGAGCTGGCGGCGGCCCACTTTGCCGCGGCCCTAAAAAGCCCGGAAGCCGAGGAGTGCCGGGCCTACATACAGCGGCGCGGCCTGAGCCCGGAGATCGTGGAACGTTTCGGTCTGGGATGGGCGCGGCGCGACTGGCATTCGCTGGATCTGGCCCTGCAGCGCGCGGGCTACGACATGCGCCTGGCCGCCGAGGCCGGACTGGTGGGACGTTCGGACCGGGGCTCGGTCTATGACCGTTTCCGGGGCCGCCTCATCTTTCCCATCAAGAACCTTTCCAACCAGGTCATCGCCTTTGGCGGGCGCATCATCGCGGACGAGGACGAAGCCAAGTACATCAACAGCTCCGATACGCCCATCTACAAGAAAGGAGAACATCTTTACGGTCTTGCCCAGGCCAGAAAAGGCATTACTGTAAAGGGACGGGCCCTTTTGACCGAGGGCTACATGGATGTGCTGACCCTGCACCAGTTCGGCTACGACAATGCCGTGGGCGTGCTGGGCACCGCCCTGACCCCGGACCAGATCAAGCGCCTTTCGGGCTTTACCTCGCAGCTCACCCTGCTGTTCGACGGGGACCGCGCCGGCCGCAAGGCCGCCCTGCGCTCCTGCGAGATGCTGCTCACCCGCGGTCTGGCCTGCACCGTGGTCCTGATGCCCGAAGGCGAGGACATCGACAGCCTGCTGCGCACGCAGGGCGTGGAGGCCTTCGAGGCACTGCAGGCCCAGGCGCCGGACGGGCTGCGTTTTTGTCTGGACGTGCTGCGCGCCCTGGCCCCGCGCGAGACCGTGGAATGGGCTAAAAATTTTTTGCGCCATGTGGAAGTGCCGGAGCTGGTCAGCCCCTATGTGTCACGGCTGGCCACCCACTTGCAGCTTTCCGAGGCGGAATTGCGTCAGGGACTGGCCGACAGCAGACGTCCCGGCCCTGACGGACAGACCACGCGCCCCAGCCGGGCGCGACAGAACATGCGTGACCGCCAGATCATGATGTATGCGGTCCGCTACCCCGACCGACTGGACGATCTGCGGGACCTGGGCGCTGACCTGGCCCTGCAGTCGGACATCGCCCGTCAGTTGTGGGACAAGATCGAAGAATGGGGCTCCGACGAGGCCCCCTACCATCTGGACCAGCGCGAAAAGAATTTCTGGTCCTTCTGCCGGGGCGCCGAAGCGGCCCCCCGTGATGACGGCGACAGGGAGCTGGCAGCCCTGCGCCATGATCTTGATGCCTATTATGCGGCAACCCAGCGCCAGTCCGTGACGGCCGCCCTGCGGCAGAACACCGGCACCGGCGACTTTGCCGCTGATTTGGAATATCTTCGCGCACTGCAGGAAACCTTGGAGCAGGGACATGAGCAATCTTAAAGATATCCAGCAAATTCAAAGCCTCATCGCCAAGGGCAAGGGCATGGGCTACCTGACCTTCGACGAGGTCAACAAAGCCCTTCCCGTGGAGATGAACACCCCCGAGCAGTTCGAGGAGATCATCGGCATCTTTGAGCAGCTGGAGATCGCCATCGTCGATTCCGAAAAGGACGGCAAAAAAATCTCCGCCACGCCCACCGAAACCGACGACGACGCCATGGACGGCTCCCTGGAGCTGGCCGAAGACGAAGAATCCGCCGACTATTCCTCGCGCAGCACCGATCCGGTGCGCATGTACCTGCGCGAGATGGGCGCCGTGCCCCTGCTGGATCGCGACGGCGAAGTGGTCATCGCCAAAAAGATCGAGATGGGCGAACAGGACGTGCTCTACGCCCTGGTGGAAGTGCCCGTGGCCGTGGAAGAGCTCATCAACGTGGGCGAGGACCTGCGCCAGAACCGCATCAAGCTCAAGGACGTGGTCAAGACCATCGAAGAAGACGATCCCAGCGAGGACGAGCTCAACCAGCGCTCCCGCGTCATCCTGCTGCTGGACGAGATCAAGCAGATCTTCAAGAAAAAGCGCAAGATCTACAAAAAGCTGGACGACTGCAACACCCTTGACCGCAAGGTGACCGCCATCCAGAAGGAGATCATCAGCTACAAGGAAGAGATCGTCACCCGCCTGCGCGACATCAAGCTGGAAAAGACCCTCATCGACCGCATCATCGAAACGGTCGAGGACTACGTGCGCCAGATGCACAACTGCCAGCGCGACCTTTCGGCCTACATCCTGTCCACCGGCCGTACCCAGGCCGAGATCCAGGAGATGTTCACCGGCCTCGAGCAGCGCACCATCAATCCCAATGATGCCGCCCGCGATCTCAAGCTCAGCGTGGACGAGCTCTTTTCCTTCAAGGAAATGATCATCGGCAAGATCGAGATCCTGAGCCGCCTGCAGGAAAAGTGCTGCCACAACGTCAACGATCTGGAAGAAGTGCTGTGGCGCATCAAGCGCGGCAACACCGCCGCCATGCGCGCCAAGCAGGAGCTCATCCGCTCCAACCTGCGCCTGGTGGTCTCCATCGCCAAGAAGTACACCAACCGCGGGCTCCAGTTCCTGGACCTCATCCAGGAAGGCAACATCGGCCTCATGAAGGCCGTGGACAAGTTCGAGTACCAGCGCGGCTACAAGTTCTCCACCTACGCCACCTGGTGGATCCGTCAGGCCATCACCCGCGCCATCGCGGACCAGGCCCGCACCATCCGCATCCCGGTGCACATGATCGAGACCATCAACAAGCTCATCCGCACCTCGCGTTACCTGGTGCAGGAACTGGGCCGCGATCCCACGCCCGAAGAGATCGCCGAACGCATGGAATACCCGGTGGAAAAGGTCAAGAAGGTGCTCAAGATCGCCAAGGAGCCCATCTCTCTGGAAACGCCCATCGGCGACGAGGAAGATTCCAGCCTGGGCGATTTCATCGAGGACAAGAAGGCCGTGGCCCCCGCCGAGGAAGTCATCAATACCAAGCTGTCCGAACAGCTGGCGGCCGTGCTGGCCGATCTGACCCCCCGCGAGGAGCAGGTGCTGCGCAAGCGTTTCGGCATCGCCGAAAAGAGCGACCATACCCTGGAAGAAGTGGGCAAGCTCTTCAACGTCACCCGTGAACGCATCCGCCAGATCGAAGCCAAGGCCCTGCGCAAGCTGCGCCATCCCGTGCGCAGCCAGCCCCTGCGTTCCTACTACGAAAACTAGCCATGCTGCGTAGCCTCTGCCTGATCCTTTTCCTGTGCTGCGTGCTCGTGGCCGGGGCCTTCCCCGGCACGGGCCGCGCACAGACGGACGCCCTGCCCCATCTGGAACAGATCGCCGTCCGGGGCAAGACCTCGGTGGCCTCCTGTCTGGACGGCGACACCATGCAGCTGACCAACCGCAGCCGCGTGCGCCTGGCCGGCATCGATACGCCGGAGCTCAAGCCGCGCAAGGGCAAGCCCCAGTTCTACGCCCGCGAAGCGCGGGAGCTGCTCACCCGTCTGGCCCGCGGCCAGGAGGTCCGGTTCTTTGCCGTGGACAAGGAAGGCAAGGACAAGTACGGCCGCATCGTCGCGGACGTGCGCCTCAAGGACGGACGCTCGCTCAACGGCATCATGGTGCGTGAAGGCGCGGCCTTCTTCTATCCCCACAAGGGGCTGGACAAGGAGTACCAGGACTGGCTGCTGGCCCTGCAGGCCGAGGCCATCAAGGAACGGCGCGGCATGTGGGCCGAGGTGCTCTCCCGCCCCGAAGCCCTGAAGAATTACACCGGCAACCGCAATTCCCTGCGCTTCTTCCCTGCCGACTGCCCTGACGCCCAGAAGATGAAGCCCCGTAACCGCATCCACTTCGGCACCCTCATGGATGCCTTCATGGCCGGTTACGCCCCGGCCCGCGTCTGCCCCTTCTGGCCGGAGGAAAAATAAGATCATGTCCCATCAGCCTCCCCTTTCCGACCAGCAGGCCCTGGTCATCTTTTCCGGCGGCCAGGATTCGGCCACCTGCCTTGCCTGGGCCCTTTCCCGCTTTGCCCGCGTCTGCACGCTGGGCTTCGATTACGGCCAGCGTCACTCCGTGGAGCTGGAGTGCCGCGGCAAGGTCCGCAGCGCCATCGCGGCCCTCAAGCCGGAGTGGCAGGACCGCCTGGGGCCCGACACCCTGCTGGACATTAGCCTGTTCCGCCAGCTGGCCGACACGGCCCTGACCTCGGACATGCCTATCGAACAGGAAGGCGAGGGCATCCCCAACACCTTCGTGCCGGGCCGCAACCTGCTGTTCATCATGCACGCCGCGGCCTGGGCCTATGGCAAGGATATCCGCCATCTGGTGCTGGGCGTGTGCGAGAGCGACTCCTCCGGTTACCCGGACTGCCGCGACGACAGCATCAAGGCCATGCAGGTGGCCCTCAATACCGGCATGGACAGCCACTTCGTTCTGCATACGCCGCTCATGTGGCTGGACAAGGCCGATACCTGGCGCCTGGCCGAAGACCTGGGCGGCATGCCGCTGGTGGACTGCATCCTTGAGCAGAGCCACACCTGCTACGAAGGCACGCGCGGCGAGCGCTATCCCTGGGGCTACGGCTGCGGCCGGTGCCCGGCCTGCAAGCTGCGCGCCCACGGCTATGAGGTCTATCTTTCCCGCTATCACCAGAAGTGAGGCCGTCATGGCAGCCAAGAAACAACTGACCGCCGCCCAGGGCATGGATGCCGCCTGCATCCTCTTTGAGCTCAACAGTAAGCGCGAGCATATCGTCAATCTGGCTTTCGGTGCGGAGATCCCCGAAGCCTGCCTGACGGAGCCCGGCGCCCTGCCCGACTTCTGCGCCGAGTGGCGGGCCTTCGTCCACGCCACGGTCACGGCCGGGCTCATGCAGCACGCGCCCAATAGCGTGCTGGTGGGCTATCTGCGCCGCACCGGCGAACTGCTGGCCGCCACGGCCAAAGCCGAAGGCGCCAGCCTGCATACCCAGGCCGTGCCTGTCTCCGAGGACAGCCTCAATGCCTTCGTGGACGGCCCCTTTGCCGCCTACATGCCCTTGCTGGCGCAGGAAAAGCAGCACCAGTGCCCCGTGCTCTTCTGCCGCCGCCTGGGCTATGACGAGGACAGCCGCATCACGCCCGAGATCCTGAAGAAGATCCAGGCCCGTCTGGCTGCGGTCATGGCCCTGGTCATCACCGCCATCTGGGACAAACTGGACCAGTACGAGATCGCGGCGGATTAGCTGCGACACACACATTGCACGTAAAAAAGCCTGTCCTTGGGGACAGGCTTTTTTTGTCCCTGTCTGCTCCCGGCGAAGCCCGCCGTACCACCAGCAAGCCCCCCGATGATTTTCAGCATGTCGTGCCTTCGTTTACACGAGGAGGAACGACTTTTTTACGAAAATATAATTTTTTTGAAGAATTACGTTTTCCTTATTGACTTTGAAATTCTTTTTCAATATGTTTTATCAAGAAACCTCCCACACCCTCAGCCAGACCCCATTGCCATGCACTACCCTGCCTCCCGCTCGCTCTCCGCCGCATCCAGCCTGCCCCGCGGCAAACGCCTCCCCGTGTCCCTCACCGGCCTGCCCTCCATGATTCTCCCCGGCATCATATCCAGAAGATCCTCCTTTGCTCCTTTCTGCGGAACTCCCTGCTGTCCTGTATGCCCGGTGCCAGCTTCCAGCTGAACGCTCCAGGGCACTTTGCCAGAACAAACACCCCCCGGTGTAACGGCCCCGCTCCTTCGTGCGCTTATCCGCTACCGGTCTGCATGACCGGAGCTTTGCGCCGGTCTGTCCGCCGTGCCCACGGGATGCCCTTTGCTCTGGCCCACCCAGAAAAGGAGGGAACATGGCGACGCAGTGTCCCGGTACGACATGCAAGACCGAAGATGATGCCTTCGTCTCCATCATCGACGGCATCCGTAAAAAAGCCCTGAGCCACCCCGACTCTCCGGCGCTCAGTTTTCTTCCCGACGGAAAAGCGGAAAATGCCGAGCTCTGCTCGTACAGCCGCCTCGACATGCGGGCACGTGCCATTGCCGCGGCCATCCAGGCCACAGGTCAGGGCGACGGCCGTCCCGTCCTGCTGATGCTGCCGCCGGGCCTGGAATTCATCGCGGCCTTTTTCGGCTGCCTGTACGCGCGGGCCATCGCCGTTCCCATGACACCTCCGGGTCTGGCCCGCATGGCCCGCACATTCAATCGTCTGGCCCGCATTGTGGAAGACTCCGGCTCACGCGTCTTCATCACTTCCGCACGTCTGCGCAAGGCGGTGGAAGAACTGGCCGAACGCGTCCATTTTGCCGATAGCATACGGATCATCTGCCTTGATGAGACCGACGATGCCCTGTCCCGGTCCTGGCAGGAACTTCCTTTGACTGCGCATACGCCCGGATGGCTGCAATATACCTCCGGCTCCACCAGCAGCCCCAAAGGAGTCATCATCACTCACGGCAACATCATGGCCAATCTGGACAGCATCGCCGGGCACATGCGGCTCCGGGAAAATATTCCCACCGTCAGCTGGCTGCCCCCCTTCCACGACATGGGCCTCGTGGGCGGCATCCTGACGCCGCTCCATCTGGGCTGCCTGTGCGTCACCATGCCTCCCATGGCCTTTCTGCGCCAACCTCTCTGCTGGCTGCGCGCCGTCACCCACTATCGCGCCCAGCTGACGGGCGGCCCCAACTTTGCCTACGACCTTTGCTGCGACCGCATCCCGGAGGATCGGCTCCGGGAGCTGGATCTCAGTTCGCTTTCCGTCTGCTACTGCGGCTCCGAGCCCATCCGCCTGAAGACCATCCGCCGTTTCCTGGAGCGTTTCAGTTCCGCCGGTCTCGATCCTGCCAGTTTCTATCCTTGCTACGGCCTTGCGGAGAACACGCTGTTCACCACAGGCTGCTGGAAAAATGACGGCGATTTTGCCGTTTTTCTCGACAAGCAGGAATATGCCGCAGGTCGCATACGCTTCCTGCAGGAGCAGCACGCCGATGCCATGCCGCTGCTTTCCTGCGGCACGGCCGGGCGCAACAATGACGTGCGCATCGTCGATCCCCAGACATGCCGGGAGGTCGAAGAAAAGGAGCTGGGCGAGATCTGGATCAGGGGGACGTGCGTTTCTCCGGGATACTGGGAACAGCCCGAAGCCACGAAGACCGTCCTGCATGCCGTGCTGGCCGGATCCGGCGAAGGGCCCTTCCTGCGGACAGGTGACATGGGCTTCATGTCCGGGGGGCATCTTTTCGTCTCCGGGAGATGCAAAGAAATGATCATCCTCAACGGCCGCAATTTTTTCCCGCAGGACCTTGAGGAATGCGTCCTGCAGAACGTGCCGGGGCTGGAGCAGAATGGCGCTGCCGCCTTCGGCATCGACAGCGATGCCGGCGAACGGCTGGTCATGGTCTTCGAGACCCGCCTGCCCGCGACAGCCCACGAGGCGACGCTGGCGGCCATCCGGCGCAGTCTTTCCGAAGAATTCGACATCTCCCCCTGCGCCGTCGTCCTCTGCAAGCGGCATGGCGTGCCCAAGACCACCAGCGGCAAGATCCAGCAGTCCCTGTGCCGCCATCTTTACCTTCACGGCGAACTGCCCGTACTGGCGGAATGGCGGGAAGAGCCCCGCGCCGGGGCCCCCGCCTGGAACCGCCCCCCGCAGGAGCAGGATGCCCCCGCCTCCCGCGAGGCCTGGCAAAACTGGTTGCGTGACGGCCTTTCCGCGCGCCTGGGGCTTTCCCCAGACAGCGTGGGCCTGCACACGCCGTTCAGCTCCCTGGGCATGGGATCGGCCACGGCCGTGGCCCTGACCGGGGAATTGCAGCAGGCCTGCGGCCGTCCTCTGCCCGCGACCCTGTTCTATGACCATGCCGACATCGCCTCGCTGGCGTCGTTCATGGCCGGGGACCTTTCCGATGAAGCCCCGTTGCCCGCGCACTGCGCCGGACAACAGGCGGTGGCCATCATCGGCATGGCCTGCCGTCTGCCGGGCGCCGACAGCCCCGAGGCTCTGGAGGCACTGCTCTTCGGCGGCAAGGATGCCATCACCCGGCGCGACCCCGCCCACCGGGACGGTACGGCCGCTCCTGAAGACGGGGACAGGGCTGTCTGGGGCGGTTTTCTGGACGACATCAGCGCTTTCGATGCCGCTCTGTTCGGTATCTCTCCCCGCGAAGCCGTGGAGATCGATCCCCAGCAGCGCCTGCTGCTGGAAGTCTCCTGGCAGGCACTGGAGCGGGCCGGGATCGCGCCGGACAGTTTGCGCCGCAGCCGCACAGGCGTCTTCACGGGCATCAGCTCTTCCGATTACGAGAACCGCCGTCTCCAGTGCGGCCAGAGCCTCAACGCCTATGTGGGGACGGGAAACGCCCACAGCATCGCGGCCAACCGCCTTTCCTATTTTTACGGGTTCGAAGGCCCGAGCATGGCCGTAGACAGCGCCTGCTCGTCCTCGCTGCTGGCCCTGCACCTGGCCTGCCGCAGCCTGCGGGACGGCGAATGCGAGACCGCTCTTGCCTGCGGCGTCAATATCCTGGCCGGAAGCGAAGGACAGGATATCTTCACCGACGCCCATCTCATGGCCCCGGACGGCCGCTGCAAGACCTTTTCCGCCGACGCCGACGGCTATGTCCGCGCCGAAGGCTGCGTGGTGCTCGTTCTTAAAACGCTGGAAAGGGCCCTGAACGACCAGGATCCCATCCTGGGCATCGTCCGCGGCTCGGCAGTCAACCAGGACGGCCGGAGCAACGGCCTTACGGCCCCCAGCCGCCGGGCCCAGGCCCGCCTGCTGCGCGAAGCTCTCCATAACGCCGGGCTTACGGCCGCGGACATCGACGGCATCGAAGCCCACGGCACCGGCACGCCCCTGGGCGACCCCATCGAATTCGGCGCCATCAGCGATGTCTACAGCGGCAGCAGGGAGGCCGATCGCCCCCTGCTGGTCTCCTCCATCAAGACGAACGTCGGCCACCTTGAGGCTGCCGCCGGTCTTGCCGGGGTCTGCCGCGTCCTCATTTCCCTGCAGGCCGCGGCCATCCCGCCGCACCTGCACCTGAAACGCCTCAATCCCGAGATCAGGCCAGACGGCATCCCGGCCGCCATCCCCGTCGCCACCACCCCGTGGCCCCGGACCCCGGGACGTCCCCGCCGGGCCGGTGTCAGCTCGTTCGGCTTTGGCGGGACCAATGTCCATGTCATCCTCGAAGAAGCTCCCCTGACAGACGCGCCTTCCGGCACGCTCCCCGGACCTCTCCCCGTCTTGCCGCTGGCGGCCGCATCGGAAGGCCAGCTGCGGGAGCTGGCGGCAGACTACAGGGAATACCTTGCCCGGGCGCCGGAGCGGGAGATGGCCGATGCCTGCCTGACCTGCGGCACCGGCCGGGCCTCCCTGCCCTGCCGTGCGGCCCTCGCGGGCCCGGATATCGTCCGGGGGCTGGAACAGCTCGCCTCGGGGATGCCCGTGCCCTTCATGGGACATGTGCCGGACAGCGCGCCGCACCGTCCGGTGGTCTTCTTCCTCGACAGCATGACGGGCTGCCCCGACGCTTCCCTCCCGGATGTCCCGCCGCTGGCCTCAGCCCGCACCGCACTGCTGGAGCAGCTGCCCTCCGGGACGGAGACGGATGGACAGGCAAGGGCGTTCCTGGATCTTATGGCCACGGCCGAAGCCTGGCGCCGGATGCTCGGCGAACCTGCGGCCATCCTCTGCACACCGGCGACGGTGTCTGTGGCGGCCTGCCTTGCAGGCCATCTCGACCCGGAAGAAGGCCTTGCCCTGTACCGGGCCCTTGAAAATGATGGAGCCCCCATCCCGCAGTTCAAGGTCCGCGCCCCGGAAGCCGGGACCGTCTCCCTCCCCCTGTTCAATCTGGGTAGCAGCAGGCTCATCTCCGCCGAAGAAGCCCGCGATCCCGCCTTCTGGCGGGCATATGCCCCCACGACCGGAGCCCCGGAAGAAGCCCATGCCATCGCCCAGGCCCGGCGCCTTGCCCCATCCGCCGACATCCTGGCCATGCGTCCCGGCGACCTCCCCGACGGCAATACCGCGGACACGCCGCTGCTGCTCCCCGCCTTCGCTCCCGATGCCGCCGCGACGCCGCAGCATATGGCCGCGGTGCTGGCCTGCTGCTGGACACGCGGTACAAACGTGCGCTGGGCTGCCGTCCATGCGGGCAGTGCTGCCCGGCGCATACCGTTGCCGACCTATCCTTTTGCACGCGAGCGCTTCTGGTTCGGCGGCACGGACATGACAGACGCCCCTGCCGCCCTGCCCGCACGCCGCTCTCCCGCCCCGCTGGAGATCCCCGACGTATCGTGCGTCATGCAGGAGACGGCGCGTGCGGACCGTCTTGACGATGCGGAGCTCCTGGCGCTGCTTTCCCGCGAGGCCCGCGCCGTCCTGCGCCTGCCCGAAAACGTCTCCCTGTCCCCTGAGACGCCCCTGGTCAGGGCCGGTTTCGATTCCCTGTTGTTCATGGAGCTGGCGCAACGCCTGAGCAGACGCCTCGGCATGACGCTGCCTCCGGCCCTGCTCATGGAAACTGCCACTCTGGCCGCCTTGCGGGAACGTCTGTGCCTGCAGGGACAGACCGCTCCCGCCCCTCAGGAGATGACGGACATCGTTGCCCGTCCCGAAGACAGGCACCTGCCCTTCCCTCTGACGGACGTGCAGCACGCCTACTGGATCGGACGGGACGGCAGCATGACGCTGGGCGGCGTCAGTTGCAGCAATTATGTGGAAGCGGACTTCACGGGACTGGACGTCCCCCGGCTGGAAAAAGCCCTGGATGCCCTCGTCAGACGGCATGACATGCTGCGCTGCGTCATCACGCCTGACGGACGGCAGCGCGTCCTGCCTGCGGTCCCTGCCTGCCGCATCCCGCTCGAAGACCTTTCCGCCCTGGCCGAAGAGGAGAAGGAACACGTCCTCCGGCAGAAACGGGAACAGCTTTCCCACAAGGTACTGCCCACGGACAAGGCCCCTCTGCTGGAGATCACGGCAAGCCGTCTGGATGCCGCTACCGTACGCCTGCACGTCAAACTGGATCTGCTGGTGGCCGATGCCTACAGTTTCGGCATCCTGATGCAGGATCTCGCCGCCTGGTATGCCGACCCGGGAATGGAAAAAAGCCCTCTGGCCCTTTCCTTCAGGGATTGCGTCCTGGCGGCCGAGGCGGAAAAGGACACGCCCGCCTGGCAGGCGGACAGGGAGTACTGGCTGCAGCGCCTGCCCTTCCTGCCCGCAGGTCCCGAGCTGCCTCTGGCACGGACGCCGCAAAGCCTCGGCACCCCCCGCTTCCATCGTCGCACGGCGATGCTGGATGCCGCACGCTGGGCCCGCCTCAAGGAAATGGGGCGCGCACAGGGGCTCACGCCCTCCGGCCTGCTGCTGGCGGCCTTCAGCCTCGTCCTTTCCCGCTGGACGGCGCAACCGCACTTCTGCCTCATGCTCACGACCTTCGACCGCCGGTACCGGCATGAGGAAATGGGGGCCGTGGTGGGGGACTTCACCCGCCTGCTGCTGCTCGAAGTCCAAAGGGAAAAAGGCGCCACCTTCCTGGAGCACGCAACGGCTCTCGGCAGGCAGCTGATCCGGGACATGGGACACAGCCGTTTCTCCGCCGTGGACGTTTTGCGGGAACTGGCAAAGGATCACGGCGAGGACATGACGTCCTCCCGCTCCGCTGTCGTCTTCACCAGCGCCCTGCCCCTCAGCGGTGACGATCCGTTCGCCGCGGCCGACGGCCTGGGAGCGAAGCTGGCCTATGCCGTCTCCCAGACGCCGCAGGTATGGCTGGACCATCAGGTCTGCGAATACCGGGGCCAGCTCGTCTATACCTGGGATGCGGTGGAAGACCTGTTCCCCTCGGGGATGCTCGATGCCATGTTCACCGTCTACGGCGACTTCCTCACGGCCCTGTGCGAGGATGCCGCTCTCTGGCAGCAGCCTGTGCCCCTGCACCGGCTGCCCGCATCACAGGCAGACGTCCGCCATGCGGCCAATGCCACAGAAGCGGCCATCCCGCCGCGTACGCTGTTCGCCCCCTTCCTGGACCACGCCTCCCGGGATGGAGCCCCTGCCGCCGTCATCGGCGAAGGCGTCAGCCTGTCCCGGGCCGAGGCCGAATCCATCTCCCGCCTGCTGGGGAACGGGCTGCGTTCGCGGGGCCTGCGTCCCGGCGAGATCGTGGCCGTCATGATGGAAAAGGGCTGGGAACAGGTCGTGGCCGTCATGGGCATCCTGCGGGCCGGGGGAGCCTATCTGCCCGTGTCCCCCTCCCTGCCGGACAAGCGCATCGCCTACATGTTCAAGGATGCCGGTGTCCGCTTCTGCTTCGTGCAGCCCGGCCTGGAAGCCAGGGCCGAAGCCTGCGGCAGCGAGGCCGTCCCCGTCCTCCGCGCCTTCCCGGAACAAGCGGCCCCGGCCGCGGCGCCCCTTCCGGATACGGACGTATCGCCGGAGGGCCTGGCCTATGTCATCTATACCTCCGGCTCCACAGGCCTGCCCAAGGGGGTGATGGTCAGCCATGCCGCAGCCCACAATACCCTGGCTGACCTGGGGCAGCGTCTGGACCTTGGGCCCCGTGACCGCGTCATCGCCCTTGCCAGCCTGTCCTTCGACCTTTCCGTGTTCGACCTTTTCGGCGTCACGGCAGCGGGAGGCGCCGTCGTCATCCCCGCTCCCGGACAGGAGAGGGATCCCGCGGCCTGGTGCCGCCTGATGCGGGAACAGGGCGTGACCGTCTGGAACAGCACCCCTTCGCTCATGCAGCTGCTGCTCGACTATCTGGACGACCACCCCGAAGACAGGCCGGAACGACTGCGCCTGGCCCTGCTCAGTGGCGACTGGATCCCCCTTGCCATGCCGGACCGCATGCACGCACTGTGGCCGGACATGACCGTTGCCGCCCTCGGAGGGGCCACCGAAGCCGCCATCTGGTCAAACATCCAGATCGTGGACCGTATCCCGGCAGAATGGCACAGCATCCCCTACGGCCGTCCGCTGGCCAACCAGGGATATCTTGTCCTCGACCAGGACCTGAGCCCCTGCCCGGATCTTGTGGCCGGTGACCTGTACATCACCGGGGCGGGCCTGGCCCGCGGCTACCTCAACGATCCCTCCAAAACGGCCGCGGCCTTTTTCCGCCATCCCCGCAGCGGGCAGGCCCTGTACCGCACGGGAGACCTGGGCCGCTACTGGCCTGACGGCACTCTGGAATTCCTCGGCCGCAAAGACAGCCAGGTCAAGATCAACGGTTTCCGCATCGAGCTGGGCGAGGTGGAACGGGCCCTGAACGCCCTCCCCGGCGTGGGCAATGCCGCCGTCATCGCCCTCAGGAGCGACAAGGGCGACAGGCTCGCCGGCTTCGTGTCTCCCGCACCGCAGGCAGTCATGCCGGCACCGTCCGACGAAAGCCCGGAAGCCCGCGAAGCCCGGTACCGGAGCATGAGGGACGTCGGCATCACCCTTGTGGATGACGTGGAACGCCTGGCCTACAAACAGGCGGGGCACAACCTCCGCAAGGACCTCGACAGCCTGCCCCGCATCGGTCTCGCCACGGAGGACGAGGCCACCAGCCTGTCCCTGTTCTCCCGCCGCATCTCGTCGCGCCGCTTCACCGAAGCCCCCATGGAACGGGAAGCGTTCGAAAGATTGCTGGGCTGCCTGCGCGGCCTGGACATCCCCCAGTGGCCGGTGGTCAGGCACCGCTACGGCTCCGCGGGCTGGACCTATGCCGTACAGGTCTATGTCCTGGTCAGGCCCGGCAGGATCCGGGAGCTGGATGGCGGCTGCTATTATTATCATCCGCTGGAAAACGCCCTCGTCCGCATGGCCGATGCCCCTGAAGATGCGGCCACCGTCTTCCCCGGCCACAATGCCGACATCTTCTCCCACAGTGCCTTCGCCCTGTTCCTCGTGGCCGACATGGAGGCCATCCGTCCGCTCTACGGGGACAGGTCCGAAGAGTTCGTCCTCATCGAAGCCGGACTCATGAGCCAGCTGCTGGAAGAGACCGCCATGGAACTGCGGGCCGGTCTGTGCCAGATAGGCGCGCTGGATTTCGACAGGCTGCGCGGCAGCTTCTCCCTGGGAGCCGGGCAACGCTACCTGCACTGCCTGACAGGGGGGGCGGTGACCCGCGAACCGGGCTGGGACTTCACCCGTGCCCTGGCGGAATCCCTTCCCCACCAGGCCGCGGCCGGGGGGCTCTCGCCCGAAGATCTGCAAGGTCTTTTGCGGCAGTGGCTGCCCGATTACATGGTGCCCCAGACCCTGACGGTCATCGATGCCATACCGCTCACCGCCAACGGCAAGGTCGATCGCAGGCAGCTGGCCGCGCTGGGGGCCGGCCCCGCTGCGGGACCGGCATGCGTGCATCCCGAGGGCGAGACCGAAGAACAGCTCACCGCCATCATCCGGGACATGCTCGGCAAGGAGACGGTCAGCGTGCTGGACAACTTCTTCGATCTCGGCGCCACGTCGCTGCAGCTGGTCCTTTTCCAGCGGCGCATCAGCGAACTCCTCCACAGGCAGGTGGCCATCACGGACATCTTCGCCCATCCCAATATCAGGGACCTTGCCGCCTTCCTGGCCCCGCAGGGCGGGGAGGACAGCGCAGAGGACGCCATGTCCATGGCCGGACGGCGTGCCCGGCTGCGCAGGCAGATGCGCAGGCCCGGCCCGGCACATGCCGTCACGCCCCGGAACCTCGGCCCGCAGGACAGCCTTCCCGGCACGGAAAGCAATTCGTAACCGGCAGCGAAAGATGCCGCAGGACAGAAAGTCATGGACAGCATGAACATCACTGACGAAGCGATCGCCGTCATCGGCATGAGCTGCCGTTTTCCCGGTGCTCCCGACCTCGACGGATACTGGCGCAACCTTTGCGAAGGCAAGGTCAGCGTGACCTTCCTGGACCGGAAAGACCTTGCCGCAGCGGGCGTGGATCACGGCCTGCTGCGCGACCCGAACTACGTCCCGGCGACCTACAGCCTGGGGGACATCGACAAATTCGACGCAGCCTTTTTCGGCTATGCCGGCAGCGAGGCGGAAAAGATCGACCCCCAGCAGCGCACCTTCCTGGAATGCGCCTGGGAATCGCTGGAGGACGCCGGATATACGCCCCTGCCCGGCGGCGGTCTGGAAGGCAAGAGCGTCGGCGTTTTTGCAGGCAGCCGCATCAGTGCCTATCTGGAACATGCGTGCCGCGGCCTGAAAGCCGGGAACGGTGCCGAAGCCTTCCAGTGCCTGGTGGGCAACGACAAGGATTACCTGTGCTCGCGCGTCTCCTACAAGCTGAACCTGAACGGGCCCAGCCTGTGCGTGCAGACGGCCTGCTCCAGCTCGCTTTCCGCCGTGCACGTGGCCTGCGAGAACCTGCGCAGCGGCGCGTGCGACATGGCCCTGGCCGGAGGGGTGGCCATCGATGTGCCCCAGGAGAAAGGTTACCTGTTCCAGGAAGGCATGATCTTCTCCCGTGACGGCTACTGCCGCCCCTTTGACAAAAATGCCTCGGGCACGGTCTTTTCCGGCGGGGCGGGCGTCGTCGTCCTGAAGCGGCTGGCAGATGCCCTGCGCGACCGCGACCACATCTATGCCGTGGTGCTGGCCTCCGTAGTCAACAATGACGGTTCCCGGCGGGTGGGCTATACCGCGCCCGGCGAATTCGGCCAGACCGCCGTCATCGGCGAGGCGATATCCCTCTCGGGACTTTCCGCGCGTGATATCGGCCTTGTCGAAAGCCACGGCACCGGGACGGCCCTCGGCGACCCCATCGAATTCGCCGCCCTGGGCAAGGCCTTTGGCCATTTCACGCAGGACAGGGGCTTCTGCGCCCTCGGCGCGGTCAAGGCCAACATCGGCCATGCCGATGCCGCGTCGGGCATCGCCAGTTTCATCAAGGCCGTCATGGCCGTCCATACCGGCCACATTCCGCCCCACCCCCTGTTCGAGGAAGCCAATCCGGCCCTGGACCTCGACGCCAGCCCTTTCTACATCAACACGGCCCTTGCGGACTGGAAGGATGCGGAAAGACCACGCGCCGCCGGGATCAGCTCCTTCGGCATCGGCGGGTCCAACGCCCATGCCGTCATCATGCAGGCTCCCGAAGAGCCGGTGAATTCCCGCCACCTGCCTGACGGCACGCCGGATCTTTTCGTCCTTTCGTCGCGCACCGGGACCATGCTGCGTGCCCTTGCCGGACGCATGGCCCGGGCGCTGGATGCCCCGTCCGCCTCCCTTGCCGACATCTGCTTCACGGCCAGGGCCTCACGCAGCCGGGACAAGATCCGGCTGGCCGTCCGCGCCACCTCGACCGGCGCGCTCCGGGAGGCTTTGCACGCCTTTGCCCGGGGCGGGATGCCCGAGGGGATGCTGCTTTCCGGACATACGGAGGCGCGGGACGTGCCCGGCGACCTCATGGATGACGGACTCCAGCGGGTGGCCCTGGCCTACATGGCCGGTGACGACAAGGCATTGGACGCCCTCCAGGAAAAAGCCCTGCGTCTGGGCGCCCGTCGCGTCCGGCTTCCCCTGACTCCCTTCCAGCGCCGCCGCTTCTGGCCTGAAGAAGACAGCACCGGCACGGATGGCACCGGCCGTGAAGCCCTCTCCCATCCCGTGTGGCGCGAACGCTTCACAACTGCGGAAGGAAAGATCCTTTACGGGGGCCGCCTTGGCGGCAAGGAACTGGAACGCATGCGGGAACACCGGGTAGCGGGCAGGAGCATCGCCCCGGGCAGCCTGCTCCTCGAGCTCCTGCGCGCGGCCGCCGCCCGGGAATACGGCGCAGACTGCGGTCTCGGTCATGTGGCCCTGCTTCGTCCCCTGCCGCTGGACGGGGACCGGGACGTCTTTTTCCAGCTCATCCTGGAAGGCGACAGGGAACGGGGCGTCATGGAGCTCTTCACCTCTACCGCCCCCGAAGCTCCCGGGGCCTGGCACAGGACCGCGCGAGCCGGCATCGAAGGCCCGGCATGCTCCATGCCTGCGGCGGCACCGGCAAGCGACGAGGACATGCCCGAGGACATAGCGGCCTATTATGCCGCCATGCAGGGTCTTGGCGTCTCGTACGGGCCTTCCTTCCGCCTGTTGCGGGAGATCCGCAGCGGCCGGGGCAGGGCCAGGACCCGTGTCTCCTCCGGCAACTCCAGCGACGGTTGGGGCTGGGATCCCGCCCTGCTGGACGCCTGCCTGCAGGGTGTGCTCTCCTGCATCCCCCAGCAGGACAGGGATACGGACAGAATCTTCGTCCCGGCGGGTTGCCGGCATCTGGACCTGCCGGAACAGTGCCCCGCTGATGTGCAGGTCATGCTGGAGCTGCGGGAAAGCCCGGCCGGGGATCCCGGCGATACGGGCACGTTCCTGCTGGACGTCAGCCTTTTCGACGGCAACGGCGAAGCCGTCGGTCGCATGGAAGGCCTGCGCATGAGTGCCCTGCCGCCTGAGGGCGTCGAGGAAGAGGCCGGTTCCCCGGAGGCCGCCCGTTACGCTGTCCGCTGGATCGAGGGGGAACAGCTCCCCGGCCGGGCCCGGCTGGACGGGCGCTGGCTCGTACTGGCAGATCCCGGCCCCCTGGCCGAGGCACTTGCGACGCGCCTGGAATCTGACGGCTGCCACTGCCGCGTCCTTTCCCATGCGGAACGGGACGGCCTTCCTGCGGCTCTGGATGCCCTTGCTGACGGACAGGGCCGCCTGCATGTGGTGGATGCCTGGCCCCTGGGCGTCCCGGGCATGGCTGATCCTGACGGGACCTATGACCGCAGCGTGCTGCCCCTGCTGGAGATCGTCCGGCAGGCGCGGGCACGGGACATGGAGGCCCGCCTCGATCTCGTGATCCTCACAAGCGGGACTTTCGGCCCCGATATTGCGGCTGGCGCCCATGAACGGCCGTTGCCCGGCCAGTCCCTCGTCTGGGGCCTCGGCCCGGTAGTGTGCATGGAGCATCCCGCCCTGCGCGTGCGCCTCATGGATCTCCAGCACCCGGAGGCCGACGATACCCTGTTCCGGGCCCTTGCCTGCGAAGACGGGGAAGACCGTCAGGCCTTACGTGACGGCCGCCGCCTCCTGCCCCGCCTTGAAAGGGCGGACGACGGAGCGGCAGGCCCCCGGGCCCTCGTCATGGAAGGTCCCGGTCTCGACAACCTGCGCTGGCAGCCGCTGGAACGCCGCTCCCCGGAAGCGGGCGAGGTGGAAGTGGCCCTTGCGGCCTCCAGCCTCAACTTCCGTGACGTCATGATGGTCATGGGCATCTACCCCGGCGAAGAGACCGCCGTGGGCAGTGACGGGGCCGGTATCGTCACCGCTGTGGGTGACGGCGTCTCCGGCATCCAGGTAGGGGATCGCGTGGCGGTCAGCGCCTATGGTTGCCTGCGGACCCACATCACCCTGCCTGCCGCCATGACCTGCCCCCTGCCCGCGGACATCTCGTTCGAACAGGCCGCCGCGCTGCCCGTCGCCTACATCACGGCCTGCTACGGCCTTGAGGAGCTTGCCGGCATCCGCGCCGGACAGACCGTCCTCATCCACGCGGCCTCCGGCGGCGTGGGACTCGCCGCCATGGCAGTGTGCCGCAGGGCCGGTGCCCGCATCTTCGCCACGGCAGGCACCCCGGCCAAGCGGGAGCTGGTCCGATCGCTCGGGGCGGAACTGGTCATGGATTCCCGTTCCACCGCCTTCGCCCAGGAAGTCCTGGACGCCACCGGCGGCAGGGGGGTGGACATCATCCTCAACTCCCTGGCCGGCGAGGCGCAGGAAGCCTCCTTCACGCTGGTGGCGGACAATGGCTGCTTCGTGGAGCTGGGCAAGAGCGGTCTGCGCCAGGCGGGCGACTACCGGACCGAACGCGGCCTCATGCGCTACCGTCCTTTGGATCTGGTGGAGCTGGGACGCGACCGGCCCGACCTGATGGCCGGGATCTTCCGGCGTGCCATGCAGGGATGCGCCCGGGGAGAGCTGGCCCTGCTGCCGGTCACGGTCTTTGCCGCCGACCGCCATGACGCTGCTTTCCGGCACATGATGCAGGCGCGCCACACGGGCAAGATCATCCTGCGCTGGCCCGCCGCCGTCCAAACCGGGCATCCCGCATGCTCCGGCACGGAACTGGTGAGCGGCGGCCTGGGCGGGATAGCCCTGCGCCTGTGCGCCGACCGCGTACGCCGGGGCTGCCGTCACCTGCTGTTGCTGGCCCGCCGCCAGCCTGCGGCGGAGGAAGCGGCCCTGCTGGAAGACCTGCGGCAACAGGGCTGCACTGTCCGTCTGGCCCTGGCCGACGTGTCCGACAGCAGCGCCCTGCGACATGCCGTGGACTCCGCCCTGAAAGACATGCCGCCTCTGAAGCGCATCTGGCACCTGGCCGGGACGCTGGATGACGACAGGCTCCTCCGCCTCGATGCGTCGCGCTTCAAACGGGTCCTCGCCCCCAAGGCGGAGGGCGCCTGGAACCTGCACCGGATCTCGCTGGACCACCAGCTGGAAGCCTTCGTCCTGTTCTCCTCCACGGCCTCCTTCCTCGGCCCCATGGGCATGGGCAACTACGCGGCGGCCAATGCCTTCCTTGACGAGCTCGCGCTGTACCGCCGCCATCTGGGCCTGCCCGCCCTCAGCATCAACTGGGGCGCCTTCCGTGATGCCGGCATGGCCGTACGTCAGGCCGACCTCCGCACCCTTTCCCGTTTAGGCATCCATACCGTTGCGCCCGAGGAAGGCTTTGCCGTCATGGAACGCCTCCTCTCCCGCGACGAGTGCAGGGCCGCCGTGCTGCATATGGACTGGCCCCGCTATGCCGCAGGCTACGACAGCGACCGTTTGCCGCCCCTGCTGCGATCGCTCTGCCCCGCCACAGCGGACGACCGCGAAGCCTCCGTATCGCCCGAAGCGGACAGCGCGGGCCGGGACAGCCGGGATGCCGTCATGCGGGCCGTCCGTGCCAAGGTGGCTACCATCCTGCGGACCGACGCCGCGAACCTGCCCGGCGATGCCAACCTTATCGAGCTGGGCGTGGACAGCCTGCTGGCCCTGGACCTGTTCCAGTCGCTGGAAAAGCAGTTCCGCATCCGGGTGGATCGCAGCCTGCTGTTCAAGGAGCCTACCATCGATGCTCTGGCCTCCCGGATCGCCTCCCTGCTCGACGCCGGGAAAAGGGCTCAGGACGGGGACCTGCCCGTCATCCTTCCCGACAGCGCCGCCCGTCATGAGCCCTTCCCGCTCATGGACATGCAACAGGCCTACTGGGTGGGCCGGACAGGCGCCCTCGTGCTCGGTAATGTCTCCTGCCACGTCTATCTCGAGCTGGAAACGGAGGATCTGGACCTTCCCCGCTGGGAGGCCTGCTGGAACAGGCTGATCCGGCATCACGACATGCTGCGCTGCGTCATCATGGAGGACGGACGGCAACGCATCCTGCCCGAGGTGCCGCCCTTCACCGTCACGGTACAGGACGCGACGGGCCTGGATGCCGGGGCTGCCGAACAAATGGTGCTGGAATGCCGGGAACGCATGGGGCATGAAGTGCTCTCCGCGAAGGAATGGCCCCTGTTCCGTGTGGCCGCCACCCGGATGCCGGGCGGTCCCATCCGCCTGCACATCAGCCTGGACCTGCTGGTAGCCGACCTGCACAGCATGAACCTGATGATGAACGGGCTCGAAAGCCTCTACCGGTATCCTGAACGGGAACCGGCCCCCCTGGACCTTTCGTTCCGGGACTATGTGCTGGCACTGGAAGCCTTCAGGAAGAGCCCGCGCTACCGGAAGGACAAAGAATACTGGCTGGAGCGTGTCGCCGCCCTGCCGCCCGCGCCGGACCTGCCCCTGGCCGTCCCGCCCGCGCAGGTGGAGCGCCCGCGCTTCGTCCGCCATGCGGCGCAGCTCGACCGGAAGACCTGGGCGGACCTGCGCCAAAAGGCCGCCGCGCACGAGCTGACGGTCTCCGGCCTGCTGCTGGCCTGCTATGCCGAGGTGCTGGCCCGCTGGAGCAGCCGGAACGAGTTCACTCTCAATGTCACGCTTTTCAACCGGCTGCCCCTGCATCCCGAAGTCGGGGAGATCGTGGGCGACTTCACGTCCGTGAGCCTGCTTGCCTGCTCTTTCGACGGCACGGCATCCTTCCTCCGGCGCGCACGGGCCCTGCAGGCCCAGCTGTGGGCCGACATGGATCACAGCACCTTCTCCGGCGTGGAGGTCATCCGCGAATGGAGCAGATGCACGGGCCGTTCCAGCGCCGACATCATCCCCATCGTCTTCACCAGTACCATCGGCTTCGGCGACGAGCACGGCACCCATCCGGCCCTGCGCACGTTCGGGCGCATGGTCTACAACATCACGCAGACGCCGCAGGTCTGGATCGACCATCAGGTCCGCGAGGTGGACGATTGCCTTGAGTTCAACTGGGATGCCGTGGACGAACTCTTCCCCGAAGGGCTCGTGGACAGCATGTTTTCCGCCTATTGTCGCCTGCTCCGGATGCTGGCCCGGGACGACAGGATCTGGCACCAGCCCCATTTGCCCCTGCTGCCGCAGGAACAGCTGGGACGCCGCCGCACGGCCAACGCCACGACCCGGGAGTTCCCCCATGCGGGCCGCGGGACGCTGGACAGCCTTTTTGCCCGTTCCCTGCGAGATGCCCCCGGGGCCCTGGCCCTGGCGGACGGCGATCTTTGCCTGAGCTACCGGGATCTGGGCAGGGCTGCCGAGGCCCTTTGCGGCAGGCTCATGGCCCGGGGCTGCGGCCAGGGCAGCCTTGTGGCCGTCGTCAGCAACGGCGGCTGGGAAGAAGCGGTCGCGGCCCTGGCCGTGAGCAGTGCCGGAGCCGCCTACATGCCCGTGGATGCCGCTGTCCCCCCTGCCCGCCTCAAGCATCTGCTCGAATATTCCGGGGCCGGGTCCGTCCTGGTGCAGCGCCGCCATGCGTCCCTGCCCTGGCCCGCGGGCCTGCCCGTCATGGTCATGGATGAGGATTTATTGAAATCGAATTCCGAATTTGATTTCGAAAGATGCGTCAGCCGTCCTGACGCGCTGGCCTACGTCATCCACACTTCGGGCTCCACGGGCGCTCCCAAGGGGGTCATGATCCGCCACGAACGCGCCGTCAACACCATCAGGGCCGTCAACGAACTGACCGGGCTGCGGTCTTCGGACAGGGTCCTTGCCCTTTCGCGCTTCACCTTCGACCTGTCCGTCTGGGACATGTTCGGCCTGTTCGGCGCGGGCGGGGCCCTGGTCCTGCCGGATCCCGCCAGACGTCTGGAAGCGGCCCACTGGCTGGAGCTGATGCACCGGCATCAGGTGAGCATCTGGAACAGCGTCCCCCCCTTCCTCCAGATCCTTGCCGCCCATCTGGAGCATCATCCCGCTGCCCTGCCGCCCTTGCGCTGCGCCCTGCTCAGCGGGGACTGGATCCCCCTGGGCCTGCCCGGACGCATCAGGGCCTTCTGGCCGGAGCTGCGGCTCTTCAGCCTCGGCGGCGCCACGGAAGCTTCCATCTGGTCCAATTTCTTCCCCGTGGAAGACGTCCTGCCGCAATGGAAGAGCATCCCTTACGGCAAACCGCTGGCCAACCAGAGGTTCTTCATCCTCGACCGCCACGGTAGCGACTGCCCGGACTGGGTCCCCGGCGAATTGCACATCGCCGGTGACGGTCTTGCCGACGGGTACCTCAAGGATCCCGAACGCACGGCCGAGCGCTTCATACGCCACCCCGGCACAGGGGAAGACCTCTACGCCACCGGTGACCTGGGCTGCTACATGCCCGACGGCAATATCGAATTCCTCGGCCGTCAGGACAATCAGGTCAAGATCAACGGTTACCGGGTCGAGCTGGGCGAGGTGGAGAACACCCTCATGGAGCATCCTTTCGTGGAACAGGCCGCCGCCCTGACGGTCAGGGGCAGGCAGGCGGGCCAGGTGCTGGCCGCTTTCGTGGCCTGCCGGCCCGGCACGTCTCCGGCGCCGGAAGAGCTCCAGAAATGGCTGGCGGAGCGTCTGCCCTCCTTCCTGGTCCCCGGCATGATCCTGATGCGGGAAAGCCTTCCCCTGACCAGTTCCGGCAAAGTCGACAGGAAGAGCCTCGTACTCGACCCCGACCAGGAACTCCCCCGGATGAAGGGGGCACAGCCCGGATCTGAGACAGAACGGCTGGTGGCCGGAGCCATCGCGCATGTCCTGGGCCGCGACGACATAAGCATCGACAGCCGCTTCTTCGAAATGGGCCTGAGTTCCCTTGATCTTGTCGCCGTACAGGCCGCCCTCGGGGAACGCCTGGGCACGGATATCCCGCTCATGACCCTGCTCGAGCACACCAGCATCCGTGCACTGGCAGCCTGGCTGGACAACAGGACGCCGCGCACGACCGCGCAAGAGATATCCGCGCCGGAAGGCGGCGGGAGCGCCTCCGCCTTCGACCGCGGCATGGACCGGGCCGAACGGCGCATGCGCACCCGCTCCAGGCAACGGACCGGACGCTGATCCTTTCACCAACCCTTCAAAAGCGCCATGCGCACGAGGCATGCCATGCATCCACAAACGAACAAGGTCCCGGAGAACGCCATCGCCGTCATCGGCATGGACTGCCGGTTCCCCGGTGCCAATGATACCCGGCAATTCTGGAAAAACCTCGTCAGCGGGACCGAGTCCATCACCTTTTTCACGGACGACGAATTGCGCGGGGCAGGCATCCATCCGGAGACCATAGCCGACCCCACCTATGTCAGGGCCGCGGGCATCATGGAAGATGCGGAACTGTTCGATGCCGCCTTCTTCGGCTACACCCCGACAGAAGCCATCTGCATCGACCCCCAGCAGTGCCAGTTCCTGCAGACCTGCTGGCACGCCCTGGAGGATGCCGGTTACAATCCCTATACCTATCCCGGCGCCGTCGCCGTCTTCGGCGGCACGCGCCTGAGCACCTACTACGTCAACTATATGTGCGCCGACCTGGCGGATTACGGCACGGCGCGCTTCATGCAGGGCCATATCGGTACGGACCGCGACCATCTGTGCACCCGCGTCTCCTACAAGCTCAACCTGCGGGGCCCGGCCTTCAACCTGCAATGCGCCTGCTCCACTTCCCTCGTCAGCGTGCATCTGGCCTGCCAGAGCCTGCTCAACGGCGAGTGCGACATGGCTCTTGCCGGCGCCAGCGGCATCGACATCCCGCAGGAGCACGGCCATTTTTACCAGGAAGGCATGATCTTTTCGCCTGACGGGCATTGCCGCCCCTATGACGCCCAGGCGGAAGGCATCGTCTCGGGCAACGGCGTGGGCGTCGTGCTGCTCAAACGCCTGGAAGACGCCCTGCGCGACCGCGACGACATCCACGCGGTCATCCTGGGGACGGCCATCAACAACGACGGCAATTCCAAGGTCGCCTATTCCGCGCCCAGCCTCGAAGGCCAGAGCGAAGTCATCGCCGAGGCCCTGGGCGTCAGCGGCGTCGATCCCGCCACCATCGCCTATGTGGAAGGGCACGGTACCGGCACCTATCTCGGTGACCCGCTGGAGGTCGAGGCCCTGAACCGCATCTACTCCCGCAACAACCCCGCACGCGGTTATTGCGCTCTGGGATCGGTCAAGAGCAACGTCGGCCATCTGGAAGTGGCGGCGGGGGTGGCCAGCCTCATCAAGGCCATCCTTTCCATCAAGCACGCCCGGATTGCCCCTACCTGCCATTTCAACAGCCCCAACCCCCGTATCGATTTCGCGTCCACCCCCTTCTTCGTCAACAAGACGGCCATCGACTGGCCGCAGGGCTTCTCCCCCCGGCGCGCCGCCGTCAGCTCTTTCGGTGTGGGGGGGACCAATGCCCACCTGATCCTCGAGGAAGCGCCGCAGCGGGAAGGCTCCCGCAGTGCGGGAGCTGTCGCCAACCCTCTGATGGTGGTCTCCGCCAGGAGCGAAAAGGCCCTGAAGGAACTGGCAGGACGCTATGGGGAATTCCTGGCCGGGCAGGATGCCGACGGTCTCGATCTGGCCGACTTCTGCCATACCACACAGGAAGGCCGGGAACATCACGCCGTCCGTCTCGCCGTGGTAGGCGAGAGCCTGGAAGAACTGCGCTCCGGCCTTGACGCGGCGATGACGCACGAGGAGTGGACCACCACGAACACGGGCGACGAACACAGGCCCGTTTTCCTCTTCACCGGTCAGGGGGCGCAACGTTCGGGCATGGGGAAGGAACTCTACCAGGCGCAGCCGTGCTTCCGTGCGGAGCTCGACCGCTGCGCCCGCCTTTTCGACCCTCTGCTGCCCGAGCCCCTGCTGCGCGTCATGTGGGACGCCGACAAGGCCGCGCTGCTCGACAACACCGCCTTCACCCAGCCGGCCCTGTTCAGTCTGGAATATGCCCTTGCCCGGATGTGGCAGTCCTTCGGTATCCAGCCTCTGGCCGCTGCCGGACACAGCATCGGTGAATATGTGGCCGCGACCCTGGCAGGCGTGTTCAGCCTGGAGGATGCCGCACGTCTTGTGGCCGCACGGGGGCGCCTCATCGCCTCCCTGCCCGCCGGGGGCGGCATGAGCGCCGTGCTGGCCTCCGAAAAGGACGTCCTCGCCCTGCTCGCCGCCTGCGGCACGCCGGAACGGACAGGCATCGCCGCCGTCAACGGCTCCACGCAGACCGTCCTGTCGGGCCCGCTGGAAGACCTTGCCCGCATCGCCGACAAGGCCGGGAGCCTGGGCATCAGCATCCGTCACCTGCCGGTCTCCCATGCCTTCCATTCTTCCCTGATGGATCCCATCCTCGACGACTTCGCCAGTGTGGCCGAAAGCATCGCCTATGACGCCCCCGGCCTGCCCGTGGTCAGCAATGTCACCGGCCGGCTGGTCGGGCCTGCCGAGATCTCCGGGGCCGACTACTGGGTGCGGCATATCCGCTCCACCGTGCGCTTTTTCGACGGCTTCCGCACGCTGCGGGACATGGCTCCCGCGGCCTGGCTGGAGCTGGGCCCGTCCGGCGTGCTGACGGCCCTCTGCCGCCGCGAGCAGGCCCTGGAGAACAGCGGGGAAGACGGCGTCTGGGTCGCCGCCATGCATGCCGGGACCCCGGAATGGCGCCAGACATGCGAGGCCCTGGCCGCCCTCTACCGCAGTGGAGCGGATGTGGACTGGGCAGCATTTGCCCAGGACCAGCACTGGGGCCGCCTCCACCTGCCCCTCTACCCCTTCCAGGGGGAACGCCACTGGGTGGACGACTCGTTCCGCGGCATAGCCAGCGGAAGCACCGCCGCCCCGGCCGCCTCGCAGGACGACATCTGGCAGCGCCTGACCCGGGCTGCCGAATCCGCCTCCGGCGCTGAAGACGACCGCCCCGACGGCACCGAATACCGGGAGCATGCCCGGATGATCGAGACCTTCTGCTCCGGCTATGCCCTCGAGGCCCTGACGGATCTGGGGGCCTTCCCGGATGAGGGCTTCCATACCGCCCGGGACATCGCCGCACGCATAGGCCTGCCGGAACGGTTCGACCAGCTTCTTCCGCGCCTGCTGGAGAACCTGGCCGAACAAGGCCTCCTGGCCCGTGACGCCGCCGGCTCTTACGGCCGCCCGGCCGCTCCGGACAGGGATCTCAGGGATCGTGTGACCAGCCTGCTCGACCGGCAGGAGGCCTCCGGCCTCTCTGACCGTCAATCATAGGAAACATGGAGAAATGACCATGCCACAAGGATGCCATGAAAAACATCAGGACCTTGTCCTGGACAACATCCCGCTGCTCTCGTTCATGAAACGCTGCGGCGAGAATTTCCGCGAGATACTGGGAGGCCGCAAGGATCCCAGACAGGTCATGTTCCCCGGCGGCAATCCTGACGCCGTGGAGAGCATCTACCAGGATACCCCGCAAAGCCGTTATTATAACGGGATCATGGCCAGGAGCCTGAAGGCCCTTGCCGATGCCCTGCCCATGGACCGCGCCCTCTCCATCCTGGAGATCGGCGCCGGCACGGGCGGGACGACCTCGGCCCTGCTGCCCGTCCTGCCCGCAGGACGCACCCGTTATGTCTATACGGACGTCTCCCCCCTGTTCACGGCCCGGGCCCGGGACCGCTTCGCCGCCTTCCCCTTCGTGGAATATGCCACGCTGGACATCAGCCGCGACCCGTTCCTTCAGGGCTTCCATGCCGACGAGTTCGATATCGTCGTCTGCGCCAATGTCCTGCACGCCACTGCCGACCTGACCGCCGCCCTGCGCCACATCAGCGCCGTGCTGGCCGCGGACGGCCTGCTCCTCCTGCGGGAGATCACCCTGCCCCGGCCGGCCATGGGCTTCGAGATATCCTTCGGCTGCCTGCTCGACAAACTGCGTGACGGGGAACTGCGCGGCGACAATCCCTTCCTGACCGCCGAGGGCTGGACACGCATGCTGGACACGGAAGGATTCGACAGGACGGCCTGCTACCCTGCCCCCGCCGACGGCGACCTTGACGAACATGTCATCATCGCCCGCAACGGCAACGGCAGCCGCCAGGCCTTCAGTACCGGGATCGCGCCCGCCCGGACGGACGCACCGGACGGAGACGACACGGGCCATATCCTGCTGGGACGGCGCCTCTCCTCCCCCCTGGCCGTGAGCCAGTATACGGCGGCGGTGAGCGGCACCCTGCAACCCTTCCTGGCCCAGCACCGCGTTTTCGACATCGTGGTCGTTCCGGGCACGGCGCATTTCGACCTGGCCGCCGCCGCGGGCATGGATCATTTCGGTACGGACCGTATCCGGCTCGAGAATGTGGTGCTGCGCGAGGCCCTCATGCTCGACGAAGGCGAACGCACCGTACAGGTCCTTGTCTCTCCCACGGAAAACGGGGCCGATTTCGAGATCTTCAGCCGGGGCGCCGGGCAAGGACAGGGGGAATGGCACCAGCATGTCTCCGGCCAGCTCGCCCCCGCCCACGAGCGCTCTGCCGAAAACGTCGACCTGGACCGCCTGCGTGAAGGTTGCGACGAGGTGGACGTACAGGCCTTTTACGAAAAATTCGATGCCTACGGGGCCGTGCAGTACGGTCCGGCCTTCCGCAGCCTGCGGCGCCTGTGGCGCACCCGGGGCGGAGCTGTGGCCGAAGTGGCCCTGGACAGCGCCGAACGCGGCAAAAAAGGCGGTTTCATCATCCACCCGGCCCTGCTCGACAGTTGCCTGCAAAGCATGGTCGCCGCTCTTGCCGCCACCGAGGATGATCTCACGGGCGACGGTTTCATGCCGTTCAGCGTGGAAAAAGTCATCTTCCACGGGCGTGCGCCTGAAACGGTCTGGTGCCGGGCCGTCATGAAGGAAGGCGACAGCTTCCGGCAGGAGATGTTCTCTGCCAGTTTCACCATCTTCACCCCCGAAGGCGAGCCCGTTTGCGAGATCGTCAACCTTACCATGCGCCGTACCAACAAGGAGACGCTGGAACTGCTCAAGGCCGGGCAGCGGCAGCATACCGACCTGTGCTATGACGTGGTCTGGCGCCAGGCCCTGATGCCGGAAGCCGGGGACGCTGCCGGGCACTGGCTCATCCTGGCCGGTCGCGATACGGATTTTGCCCGTGCCCTCGCCCGTTCGCTGGAACAGCAGGGCGCTACGGCCATGCTCGCGGCCTGCGCCGGTACGGGACATCCTGACGACATGGCTGCCGTCGATCCCAGCGATGCCGACGCCTTCGCCCGCCTGATCCGCGACTGGCGGCAGGGCGGCACGCCCCGGGGCGTCGTGTTCCTCTGGGGCCTGGACTGCTACGAGACCGACTTCCTGGGCAGCGGCGGCGAAGCTCCCTTCAAGAACCATACGGCCCAGGCCTTCCTGCATCTGGCCCAGGCTCTGGCGGCACAGGAGGACGGCCCGTCCGTACGTCTGGCCGCGCTGACCTGCCAGGCACAGGCCGCCCGCGCTTCGGATCAGCCCGTCCCCGCGCAAAGCCTGCTCTGGGGCCTGGAAAAATCCGTGGCCAACGAACTGGGCAACATCGCGCCGGTCATCATCGACATGGACCCCGTGGCCGCTCCCGAGGCCCAGCTTCCCACTCTGTGCGGCCTGCTGACCGCTCGCGGATACAAGGAAGACAAGCTGGCCCTGCGCGGCGGCAGCCTGCTGGCCCCCCGTCTGGTACGCGGCCTGCCTGCCGCCCGCCAGGTGCGCAACGCCCCGCTGGCCCGTCCCGAAACGCAGGCCTACCATCTGGATCTCGGCGGCGCGGGCATCGAGAACATCCGGGTCGCCCCGCTGCAGCGGCGCCTTCCCGGGCCCGGCGAGATCGAGATCGCGGCCGAAGCCTACGGCATGAACTTCCAGAACGTCATGGTAGCCATGGGCGTGGCCGACAAGATCAGGACCCTGGTACTCGACTGCGCGGGCACGGTCTCCGCCGTTGGTGAAGGCGTGACCCGCTTCAGCCCCGGCGACCGTGTCTTCACCACCGTGTACGGCTCCTTCGCTTCCCACGTCTATGCCCGGGAAGCCTTTGCGGCCTCCATACCGGAAGGCATGCCGTTCACCGACGCTGCGGTGATCCCCACCGTCTTCATGACCGCCTGGCAGGCGCTCGTCCATGCGGCACGCCTCCAGCCCGGCGAACGGGTGTTGCTGCACTCGGCCACAGGGGGCGTGGGCCTTGCCGCCATCCAGATCGCCAGGGCACGCGGCGCGGTCATCCTTGCCACGGCGGGCACGGAGCGCAAACGCGCCCTGCTGCGCTCCATGGGTATAGAGCACGTCTTCTCCTCGCGCTCCACGGCCTTCGAATCCCGGGTCCTCAAGGCCACGGGCGGACAGGGCGTACACGTGGTCCTCAACTTCCTTACCGGCGAGCTGGCCGACAGCAGCATGCGCTGCCTGACGGAAGGCGGCCGTTTCATCGAGATCGGCAAGACCGATCTGCGCACGCCCGCACAGGTGGCGGCCATCCGTGACGATATCGAATACCACATCGTCGACCTTGAAAAACTGGGCAAGGAGGACGAGGCGCAGATGCGCGGCATCTTCGCCGCCGTCATGGAAGGTTTTGCCGCCGGGCACTACACCCCCATAGCCCGGCGCGTCTTCACCATGGATGCCGCCAGGGACGCCTTCCGCTACATGCTCGAAGGACGCCATATCGGCAAGGTCGTCGTACGCAACGACTTTGCCCCCAGGCACGAAGGCATCCGCCGGGAGGCGGCCTATCTCGTCACTGGTGGCCTGAGCGACCTGGGCCTGGCGCTGGCCGCCCACCTGGCTGCCCGCGGTGCCGGACAGGTATGGCTGCTGGGACGCCGCCTGCCTGAGGCCGGTTCCGCCGGCGCGGCCGCGGTGGAAAAGATCGCCGCCACAGGATGCGATGTCCGCCTCCTGCAAGTGGACGTGACGGACAGGGCCGCCCTGGCCGAGGCGTTCGGCACGAATCTGCTGCCCTCTCCCATGCCGCTGGCGGGCGTCTTCCATCTGGCCGGCCTGCTGGACGACGCGCCCCTGTCCCGTCTCGACTGGGCCCGCTTCAATACCGTCCTCTCCCCCAAGGTGGACGGCAGCTGGTTCCTGCATGAACTGACACGCGATCTGGCGCTCGACCACTTCGTGGTCTTCTCCTCCATCGCCTCGGTCTTCGGTACGCACGGCCAGGCCAACCACGTGGCCGCCAACACGTTCATGGACGCCCTCGTGGCTGCCCGCCGCGCTGACTTCCTCCCCGGCCTCAGCATCAACTGGGGAGCCTGGGGCGAGCTGGGGACCGTGGTGCGTCTGGGCATCCTCGACCGCATCCGCCAGCAGGGCGTCGAGGGCTTCGATACGGCCACAGGACTTGCCGTCCTCGACAGGCTCATGGCGTCCGGCGAGGGGAGCAAGGTCGTCACCCGCATGGACTGGAACCGGATGCTGCCCATCCTGCAGGCTACTGCCGGCGCCGCCATGTACGAAGAGCTCCGGCACAGCCCCGCCGCCGCTGCCGCCCGCCCGGCCGAGACCGCGGGCAACAGCAGGCTTGCCGCGGAACTGCGCACCCTTCCCATGAGCGGAAGGGAAGAACGGTTGCGCGCCTATCTCAAGAAAGAGATCGCCGGTTTCCTGCGCCTCGAAGAGGATGCCATCCCCGAGGATGTCAACCTGACCAGCCTGGGCATGGATTCGCTCATCAGCCTCGACCTGTTCCAGCGTATCAGCCGGGATCTGAAGATCCGCATCGCGCCGCACGAAGTCTCCGCCACGCCCACGGTGCAGGCCATGGCGGCCAGGTTTGCCCGTGACCTTGGCCCGGCCTCCGGCGAAGAGGAAACGGCACCGGCCGTGCAGTCCGGCACCCCCGCCACGAAGGAGGAAGGCGCCGGCCTTTCGGCCCTGCTCGTCCCCGCGCCGGAAGAGGCTTTCGAGCCCTTCCCGCTCTCGGACATGCAGCAGGCCTACTGGATAGGCCGCGACCAGTCCGGCCTGGCCCTCGGCGGCGTCAGCTGCCACTTCTACTTCGAAGCCCAGGCCCGGGGCCTGGACGCCGACCGCTATGAAGAGGCCTGGAACCGTCTCATCCTCCGCCAGCCCATGCTGCGTACGATCATCCTCGACGGCGAACGCCAGCAGGTGCTGGAGAAAGTCCCGCATTACACCATCCGGCGGCATGACCTGCGCCAGAGCTCTCCGGAGGAAGCCGCGGCCCACTTCGAGCGCATCCGCATGGAGATGTCCCACGAAGTCCTGGACGTGGGCCGCTGGCCCAACTTCCGAGTGGAGGTTTCCCTGCTGCCCGATGATGCCTTGCGCATCCACCTCAGCTTCGACCTCATCCTGAGCGATTTCCACGGCATCAGCCAGATGCTCGCCGAGCTCTCGCTCATCTACAATGGCCAGGAGGACAAGCTCCCTGTGCTGGACATCACCTTCCGGGACTACCGTCTGGCCGAGGAACGCTACCGGGCCACCGGGATCTATGCCAGGGACCGCGACTACTGGCTCGCCCGTCTGGATGACCTGCCCGCCGCGCCGCGGCTGCCGCTGGCCACCAGCCCTGCCGCCATCGACCGCCCCGTCTTCAGCCGCAGGATGACGACCCTCGACAAGGAGACCTGGCAGCGCATCAAGCAGCGCGGCGACGCCCGCGGCCTGGCCCCCACGGCCGTGGCCCTGGCGACCTTCGCCGAAGTCCTGGGGTGCTGGAGCGAAGAAAAGCGCTTCTGCATCAATCTGACCCTGTTCAACCGCCTGCCCCTGCATCGCCAGGTCAATGCCTTGGTCGGCGAATTCACCTCCAACAGCCTTCTGGCGGTGGACCTGACGCAGGGCGGGAGCTTCGAGACCCGGGCTGGACGGCTGTGGAGCCGCCTGTGGGACGACATGGAACACCGTTCCTTCAGCGGCATCCGCGTCCTGCGCGAACTGGGCCGCAGACGCGGCACGGCGGCGGGCATCATGCCCGTGATTTTCACCAGCGCCCTGTCCATGGAATCCTCTTCCGGCACCTTTGCCCTCGGGCAGATGGGGCACGAGGTCTACAGCATCTCCCAGACCCCGCAGGTCTGGCTCGACCATCAGCTGTTCGAAGTGGACGGCGAGCTGCGCATCGTCTTCGACTATGTACGCGATCTCTTCCCTGACGGGATGATCGATGCCATGTTCGAAGCCTACGCCGAGGCCCTGCGCCGCCTCTCCCGTGACGATGCGGCCTGGGACGATGCCGTGCCGGTACGCCTCCCGGCATCGCAGCTTGCCGTACGCGCGGCGGTCAACGACACGGCCCTGGACATGCCCGGCGAGCCCATGTTCGCCCCCTTCCTGCGCATGGCGGGGTCCCGGCCTGATGCCACCGCCGTCATCAGTGCGGACAGGGCCCTCTCTTACGGCGAGACCGAACGCCTGAGCCGCTCCCTGGCCCGGGAACTGGACGCGGCCGGGGTACGGCATGGCGACCGGGTCGCCGTCCTTCTGCCCAGAGGCTGGGAACAGGTCGTGGCCGTCCTGGGCATCCAGCGCGCCGGGGCCGCCTATCTGCCGCTGGACACCGGCCAGCCCGATGCCCGTATCGCCACCATCCTGGCCGATGCCGGCGTGCGTGTCGTCGTGGGCCGTTCGGACGCCGCGCCCCTGCCTGAAGGCATCCGCCTCGTGGCGGCAGACCTGCTGGCCGAAGCGGGCGAGGACGAGCTCCCGCCGCAGGTGGACATCGCCCCCGACGATCTTGCCTACATCATCTATACCTCGGGCTCCACGGGGACGCCCAAGGGGGTCATGATCTCCCACAGGGCGGCCATGAACACCATCCTTGACGTCAACCGGCGCTACGGCGTGGATGCCGAGGACCGCATCCTCGCCCTCGCCCGGCTGTCGTTCGACCTTTCCGTGTACGACATCTTCGGCCTGCTGGCAGCCGGCGGCGCCGTCGTCATCCCGGACGAGGAAGAGAGCCTGCAGCCCCAGGCCTGGGTCCGGCTGCTGCATGAGCACCGGGTCAGCCTGTGGAACTCCGTCCCGGCCCTCGGCCAGCTGCTGGCGGATGCCGCGGCCGAAGGGGAAGGACAGCCCCTGCCCCTCCGCCTGGCCATCTTCAGCGGCGACTGGATCCCGCAGTCCCTGCCGCCGCGCCTGAAGCAGCTCGTCCCGGGCATCCGGGTCATGGCCATGGGCGGCGCCACCGAGGCCTCCATCTGGTCCAACTTCCACGAGACGGGCCCGGACGATGCCCGCTGGGCCTCCGTGCCTTACGGAAGACCGCTGGCCAACCAGGCCTTCGCCGTCCTGGATGACCGTCTCCAGCCGCGTCCCGACTGGGTCGCCGGAGACCTTTACATCAGCGGAGACGGCCTGGCCCTCGGTTACTGGAACGATCCCGAAAAGACGGCCGGGGCATTCCTGCCGGCCGGGGACGGGCATCCCCGTCTCTACCGCACGGGAGACACGGCACGCTACCACGACGACGGCACCCTCGAATTCCTCGGCCGCAAGGACGAGCAGGTGAAGATCCACGGCTACCGCGTGGAACCGGGCGAGATCGAATCCGTGCTCAAAGCCCATCCTGCGGTGAACAATGCGGCCGTCCTGCTCCACAAGGGCGCGGAAGGCGAGCTGTCGCTGGCAGCCTATGTGGAAGCCGATCCCGGACACCGGGGCGAGATCGTGCGGGAAGAACGCGCCGCAAGCCGTCTGGAGGACGGGCTCCCGCTCCGGACGGACGGCCGGGAAGGCCTTGACGAGGAACGCTTCCTGCCTGTCTGGGACAAGATGAAGGAACTCTATGCGGCTGCCGTCACCGCGGCCCTGGAAGAGCTCGGCTTTTTCGGGCACGGCTACCGTGACACGGAGACCTTCCTGCACGACAGCGGCATCAGTCCCCGCTACGGGCGCTGGCTGGCGCGGGCCGTGAAGGCCCTGCACGATCTGGGCCTCGCGGACAGGGACGGGGACGGCGTATGGCAGCGTCGCGGCACGGCTCCCGACAGGGAAGCCTGCCTGGCCTTCTGCGCCGACAGGGCCGGAGAACTGGGCTACAGCCCGCAGGAGATGGCCCTGCTGGCCCGCACCGTGCGCGAGCTCCCCGCCATCCTCAGGGAAGACGTGCACTCGGCGGAATTCTACACGTCCGCGGAAGTGCCCGGCTTCTATCAGAAGATCTTCGGCGCCAGCAACCAGCTGACGGCGGATCTGGTGACCGGGCTGGCGGCGGCTTCCGGAAACGGTTTCCGCATCCTCGAAGTCGGCGGCGGCTACGGCACCGTGACGCGCTTCGTCCTGCCCGGCCTGCCGGACAACGGCGTGACCTATGACTTCACGGATATCTCCCCCTTCTTCCTGAACAGGGCCCGCGAGGAGTTCACCGGTTATCCCTTCGTCAACTACCGTCTGCTGGACCTTGATGAGGATCCCCGCCTCATGGGCTTCGAGCCGCATGGCTATGACCTCATCCTTGCGGGCAATGTCCTGCATGACGCGGCAGACATCAGGCGGAGCCTGAAGTACCTGGCGGGCCTGCTCAAGCCGTCCGGGATCCTGCTCATGCAGGAGGAGACCGTCTTCCAGCTGCCCTTCGACCTGAGCATGGGGCTCCAGCAGGGCTTCGACAGCGCCCGGGACGAGGAATTCCGTCCCGAGCAGCCGTTGCTGACCCGGGAACTGTGGACGAAGGCGCTGACGGAGGCGGGCCTTTCCCGGCCGTCCTTCCTGATGCCCCCCGCTTCCCTGGAAAGCCGTCTGGGGCTGGAGGTCATCCTCAGCGAAGGCCCGTCGTCCGTGGCACGCTTCACGCCCCGTCCCCTGGAAGACCATCTGCGCGGGCACCTGCCTGCCTGGATGATCCCCGTCTCGTGGACGCTGCTGGACAGGATGCCCCTGACCCGCAACGGCAAGGTGGACAGGAAACGCCTGTCAGGCGGTGCCGTACGGCAGCGCCCCCGTACGGGCGTCACCGCCCGGACCAGGACGGAACAGGCCGTGGCCGCCATCTGGAAAAACGTCCTCAGGGTGGACGACGTGGGCGTGACGGACAGCTTCTTCCTGAGCGGTGGGGACTCCCTCTCCGCTTTCCAGCTGCTCCGGCAGCTGGAGCGGGAGTTCGGTTGCCGTCTGACCCTGCGTGACCTGCTGCAGGCCCCCACCGTGGCCGCACAGGCCGCCCTCGTGGACCACAGGGCCCCGGGTGCCTCTGCCGGCGAACTGGTCTGCCTGCATGACGCTGACGGCCCCGCGACCGTGTGCATGATGCATCCCGTGGAAGGCCTCGTGAACGCCTATGCCCCGCTGGCCGCCAAGCTCGGAGAGGTCTCCTTCCATGCCCTCCAGAGCGCCGGTCTTGATGGTGGTCCCCTGCGTACCGCCTTCCCGGACATGGTCACCGCGGCCCTGGAGGCCGTGGAGGGGCTCCCGCGGCCCCTGCTGCTGGGCGGATGGTCCATGGGGGCCTTCCTGGCCTGGGAAACGGCCCGCCGTCTGCTGGCCGGCGGCCAGGGAGAACACCTGCTGCCGCTGGTCCTGCTCGATCCGCCTTCAAAGCCCGCCTGGGACAGCCTCTATGACAGCCGCGCCCATGATCCTGCCGCCCTGCTCGGGCTGGTGGCCCCCGCGCCCCAAAAGGCCCTTGCGGCCCTGGGCATGAGCGAAGGGGACCTGGCCGCACTGGACGCCCCCGCACGGGCCCGCGTCCTGGCCGAGGCCCTGCGCAGCAGCGGACAGCTTGCCGTGGAAAAGGACGACCTGGAAATGGCCGGACGGGTCATGGAGATCATCGACGCCAACCTCAGGGCCCTGCGCTCCTATGCGCCGCAGCCCCTGGAAGGCCTGCCCGTGCTCTACGTCCGCAGCAACAGCATGGAAGAGGACGACGCCCGCACGGCCTACTGGCGCGGACTGGCGGGATCGGGCTTCGAGGAGCTGGCCGTGGATGCCGACCACTGGAACCTGCTCCATGATCCCGGCAGCGTGGATGCCATCGCCGCCAGACTGGCCCGTCTACTGAAAAAACACGCCTAACCGGTCTGCCCGTGCCGGGGACGACCCGGCACGGGCAGCATGACGACAAGGAGGAACCATGGATACTGGCAAATGGCTCGCGGGGCCGCAGGAGATTTCCGGGAACGCCGGCGCCTCTCCCGCCCGGCCGAAGATGTTCTGTTTTCCCCATGCGGGAGGCGGCGCCTCTTTTTACCGCAACTGGGAAAGGAACCTCCGGGGCCTGGCCGATGTCCGGGCCGTACAGCTGCCCGGTCGCGAGGAACGCTTCCGCGAACCGCGCTATTACAGCATCCACCGCCTGGCCGATGCGTTGTTCGAAGCCGAGGAAGGCCGCGGCTGGTTCGACGGCGCCTGCATCCTTTTCGGCCACAGCATGGGGGCCAAAATCGCCTTCGAGGTGGCGCGCCGCCTTGTCCTCCAGGGCCGTCCGCCCGCTCTGCTGCTGGTCTCAGGGAGCCGCCCCGTCCACATGCCGCCCCGCAAACTGCTCAGCGACCTTCCCGACGAGGCTTTCGACGCGGAATTGCGGCAGCTGGCAGGGACCCCGGAAGAGATCCTGCGCGAGCCGGATCTCATGCGCATGTTCCGGCCGCTGCTGCGGGCGGATTTCGCCATGGACGAAAGCTATGTCTGCGATGCCTGCCTGGATGTGCCCCTGTGCGTCTTTTCCGGGGACGCCGATGACGAAGTCTGCCGGCAGGACCTCGAGGCCTGGCGGGAACAGACCCGCGGGGCGTTCGCCGCGCACATCCTGCCGGGCGACCACTTTTTCCTCAAAAAGGACGAGGACACCTTCCTGATGCTCCTGCGTGAGGAACTCGGCCGCATGCTGGAGCAGACCCGATGAAGGAGTCCCGCGCCCTGACCCGCGCCCGCACGTTCGTCGGCTTTCTGGAGACCTGGCGCTACGGCGTCCTTCTGCTGGTGGCCGTGCTCACGTTCGGGTCCCTTTTCCTGATGCGTGACCTCCGCTTCGACAACTCCGATGAATCCTTCTTCACGGACGACGATCCCGCCGTCGTGGCCATCGAACGCTTCCGGGAGCTCTTCGGCAATGAAGACTTCGTCTATGTGGCCGTCAGGAACGGCGGGGACATCTTCGACCGTGACACGCTGCGACTCCTGGATTCCCTGGCGCTGGCCCTGGAAAAGGACGTGCCCCACATCAGGGAGGTCAAGTGGCTGGGGTCGGCGGAATACATCCGCGCTCACGGGGACGAGGTCATGGTGGGTCCCGGCCTCGAAGAGATCCCTGATGATCCCGAGGCCATCAGGGCATTCAAAAAAGAAGCTCTGGCCCTGGACGACTTCGTGAACGTCCTGATCTCGCCCGACGCCACCATCGCCACCATAGTGCTCGAATGCGAACGCTATCCCGACGGGGCCGACGACCCGCGCAAAGACATCGCCCCGGCAGTGTACCGCGTCTTGCAACGGCCGGAATTCGCCTCTCTGGAAACCCATCTGGCCGGGCCGCCCGTCCAGGACTACGAAAGCGACAAGATCACCCGCAAGGAGACCGTCAAGCTGACCCTGGTCTGCCTGATGCTCCAGGCCCTGCTGCTGTTCCGCATGGGCAACGGCATCCGGGCCGTCATCGCTCCCGTGGCCGTGATCTGCATCAGCATCATCCTGACCATGGGCATCATCAGCCTGGCGGGCTGGACCGTTTCCATGATGGACATCATGCTGCCCACCATGCTCTTTTCCGTCTGCATCGGGGACACGGTGCACATCATCGCCGGGTACCACCTGCACCGCAGTCGGGGGACCGTCCATCATGAAGCCATGGTCGAGACCATGCGGGAGGTCTTCATCCCCTGCCTGTTCACGTCGCTGACGACCATGATGGGCTTCCTCTCCTTCCTCACCACGGACATCATCCCCATACGCATGGCCGGCATCTACTCCGCCATCGGCGTGGCCATCGCCTTCGTCCTGGCCATCACGCTGACGCCCATCGCCTACATGATCCGCCCGGAACAGGAGGCGACCATCCGGCGGGGCGTCCATGACCGTCTGCTCTGCCGCCTCGATGCGGCCCTGCAAGGACTGGCCCGCTGGTCCATCGATCATGCGCGTCTCGTGATCGTCTTTTTCCTCGTGACGTCCCTGGCCGGGGCCTGCCTGTACCAGCGGGTCGTGGTGGAAACGAACACGGTCAAGGACATCAGCACCTCGGAAAAACTGCGCCGAGACTCCGACTTTTTCGATACCTTCATGGGTGGCTCCATGTCCCTGGAGATCATGGTGGACAGCGGCAAGGCCAACGGCGCCCGCGAGCTCCGTTTCCTGCAGGACATGGAGCGCCTGCAGCGCCACGCCGAAAGCCTGCCCGGCACCGTCAAGACCCACAGCATCGTGGACATCATCAAGCGCATCAATGAAGTCCTGCACGGGGATGACGGGGCCTTCCACCGCCTGCCGGATTCCCAGGAACTGGCCGGCCAGTACCTGTTCTTCTACGAAACGTCGGGCGGGAAGAACCTGGACAGGGAGCTGAGCCTGCTCAGCGATGTGGCGCGCATCCATATCCAGACACGGAATATGGGCACCCAGGAAGTACGGGCCTTCATGCAGGAGATGGATACCTTCGTCCGCGACCGGCTGGGCGGACGGCTGCGCGTGGAATACACGGGCCAGATGGCCTGGCTGACCGCCGTGGCCGATTATGTGGGTTCCGGCCAGGCCGCCAGCCTTGCCAGCGCCGTCATCACCATCGGCCTCATGATGATCCTGTGCCTGCGCTCCGTGGTGCTGGGCTGCATCAGCATGCTGCCCAACATCGTGCCCATCCTCATGCCCATGGGCCTCATGGGGCTTGCCGGTATCGACCTGAGCCTTGTCCTGATGATCTTCTCCTCGGTCATCATCGGCGTATGCGTGGACGACACCACCCACTTCTACGTCACCTTCCAGCGCATGTTCGCCCGCAAGGGGACCTATCGTGAAAGCCTGCTGGCGACCGTGCGCACGGTAGGACAGCCCGTCACCTTCACGACCATATCCCTCATGCTGGGATTCCTGGTCTTCACGCTTTCTGCCGTCAGGACCACGGGGCAATTCGGCATCCTTGGGGCGGCGGCCTTTTTCTGGGGCTGCCTCGCCGACCTCACCCTTTCCCCGGCCCTGCTCTCCTTCCTCAAGCCCCTGGGCAAGGAACACGAGCCGCAGGTCCGAGCCTGAACATCACCATCATCCCGAAAGGAGAACTCCATGACCATCGCATCGCACAGACTCTTTGCCCTTTTCTTCTGCACGCTGCTCCTTGCCGGCAGCGCCCAGGCCGCTCCCGCGATCACAGACCCCGTCAAGGCGGGCTACGATCTGGCCGTCCGGATGGACCAGGTCGACACGAGCCAGGACTCCTACAGCGAAGCCGTCATGAGCATCAACCGCGGCGGCAAGGTGCTGACGCGCTCTTTCAAGACCTATTCCAAGCATTTCGGCAAGGACGGCAAAGACGAATACAGTCTGATCGTGTTCGACAGGCCCGCCGACGTCAACGGCACCAAATATCTCGTCTGGAGTTACCGCGGCCTGGAGCAGGATGACGACATGTGGGTCTACCTGCCGGCCGAGAGCCTTGTCCGCCGCATCAGCGGTTCCAGCAAGTTCGCCTCATTCATGCGCAGTGACCTCTCCAATGAAGACATCCAGAACCTCGACGACGTGGACGAGTACGACTACCTGCTGCAAGGCGAGGAGAACGTGGACGGCATCGACTGCTATATCCTGGAGCGCACCCCCAAAAAGGGGAAAGAGACCCAGTATTCCCGCCAGGTGCAGTGGGTGCGCAAGGATACCCTGCTGCGTTTGCGGGCGGACTACTATGACAAGAAAGACCGTCTGGTGAAAAAACTCTTCTTCTCCCGCCAGGAAAAGATCGACGGGATCTGGACCGTGACGCAGATGCGCGTCGAACGCCCCAGGGAAGGCTCCTTCACCGTCATCGACTGGTCCAACCTGCGCTATGACGTCGGCCTGAGCGACGCCTATTTCGAGCACAGCGCCCTGCAGCGCTAGCTCCGTCCTTCCGGGAGGGGCCTCCACGGCCCTTCCCGGATCCCCGCCCCGGCAGACCTTCTCCACAACCTTTCCCGTCGGATCGCCCACCATGCCCTTTGCCAGTTTTCCCCGCCCCGCAGCCGAAGGCATGCGCCTGTGCCGCTCTGTCCGCTTCCGTACCGCGGCCATGCTGCTGGCTGCCGCCCTGCTGCTCTTCCCCTCCCTTTCCCGAGCGGACGGGGACAGGCCCCTCATGCCGGACTGGCTGAAACTGTCCGGCAATCTGCAAACGACCTACCGTCAGTCGCCCTACAAGGCGACCCCCCTGTCCGCGGCCCAGCGCTTCCGGCTCGAAGCCAATATCAACCAGGACTCCTGGATACGGGGCTACGTCAGCGGCCATGTGGATGCCGACCTTTCCGTGCCCGGGCGCCGGGACTCCGAGGAACACATCGTGACGCCCGAACTGGGCGAGGCCTATGTGACCCTGGACTCCCGGTATCTGGACCTCATCATCGGCATGCAGCAGATACGCTGGGGAGAAGCCGACAGCCTGAGCACCTTCGACATCATCAATCCCGTGGACTTCCGCAACCCCATCGCCACAGCCCGCAGCAGCCAAAGGCTTTCGGTGGGGGCCGTCGACCTGCGGGCCAACCTCGACGGCGCGGGCCTGCTCGACCTTGTGCTCATCCCCTTCCCCCGTTTCAGCCGCTTGCCCGAATACGGATCGCCCTGGGAAGACAGCTCGCTGCGGACCCTGCGCCAGTACGCCCGTGCGGGTTTCGTCCGCCGCCAGCGTGAGGACGGCCCTTTCGAGCCGGAAGCGGCAGCGCGGCTCAAATTTTTCCGCCCGGGCTATGACGTGGCTTTCCTTTTTTACCGGGGCTACGAGCACAAGCCTCTCTACACGGCCAGTCTGGACAGGCAGCGCATGCAGGCCCTGGTGAAGGAGATCTACGAGCCCTATACGGCGTTCGGCATCAATACCGCCGTATCCCTGTGGGTCTCCACCTTCCGGGGCGAATTCACCATCAAGGCGGGCTATCCCTTCCAGTCCGACGAGATCACGGTGGAGCGCCGCACGGACTACGAGGCCATCCTCGGATGGGACAGGAATTTTCTGACAAACCTGAACGTCAACCTCCAGGCCTTCTTTTTCAGCCACGACGGCGATGCCGTGCCCGGCAAGGTCAGGGACCGCTACGGCATCAGCTGGTCCGTCTCCGACAAATTCCTGGACGAGAGCCTGACGGCCGGCATACGCGGGGAGCTTTTCGCCAGCAACGGGGATTACTGCGTGGAGATCTTTTCCGAATACGAATACAGCGACGATCTGCACTTCCTGGCCGGCTACATGCTTTTTGGCGGCGACCGCCGCAACGACCTTGGCCAGTATGACAGGAACGACCATCTCTATCTCGGCGTCCGGTACTCGTTCTGAGCCCCAAACGGATGCCGATCCACGGAGCTGCCATGAAAATAGAAGCGTGCCTCACGGACGATATCGCCAGAACGCTCCTCATCCCCTTGTGGTGCTGCGCCACCCCCTGCCGGGCCAACCCGCAGGCCGCCTACGACCCCGTCGCCGTGGACGTTCTGAAACAACTGGACTTCGATTTCTCGGAGATCAGGAGATCCTTCAAGGAATACGGCCAGGTCTGCTGCCTGGCCCGCGAGATGAACATCGATCGCACCGTCCGGGATTTCCTTGCCCGCCACCCCGAAGGAACCATCATCAACCTGGGCTGCGGCCTCAGTACCGCCGTCTACCGCAAGCCCCCTGCCGAGGCTGTCTGGTATGATGTGGACCTGCCGGAAGTCATCCGGGCCCGGCAGGCGCTCCTGCCGCCTGCCAAAGGGCACAGGCTCCTGGCACGGGACATTTTCGATCCCCTCTGGCCGGATGCCGTGGAGGCCCCGGGGCAACGGGGCGTCCTCCTTCTGGCAGCCGGAGTGTTCCACTATCAGCCCACGGACCTGATGGGGGCGCTGTTGCCCTTCCTCAGCGGGCGTTTTCCCGGGGGGACGCTTTTTTTCGATGCGGTGTCCTCCCTCGGCATGCGCATCAGCAACCGCTATGTGGCCCGCTCCGGCAACAGGTATGCGCCCATGACGTTCTGCATCGACAAGGTCCCGGCCCTGGCCTCCCTGTCCCCCCGTTTCGCCGCCGTGAGCGAAACTCCTTTCTTCCACGGCCTGCCGTTGAGCGGCCTGACGCTGTCTACGCGTGTGAACATCGCCATCGTGCAGCTCTTCGGCATGCTCAAATATGTCACCATCCGCTTCCGGGAGTTCCTCTGATGACCACAGGTGTCCTCTGTTCCGGCCGCAAACGTGTGTACCGCTCGGCCGCCATCCATCTCTGGCGGTTCAGCCTGGCCCATGCGGAGAACGGCATTTCCTGGGCGCGCCCCCTTCTTTCCCCCGAGGAGCTGGAACGCGGGGCCCGTTTCTGCAGGCCCCGCGACGGCAGCCGCTTCCTTCTCTGCCGGGCCTGCGCAAAGACCATCCTTGCCGCCCACAGGCCGGACGTCCGGGCTTGCGACATCGTTTTCTCCTACGGTCCGTGGGGAAAACCCTGCTGGCGCGACCTTCCCTTCAGCATCTCCCACAGCGGTACGGAGGCCCTGCTGGCCGTCTGTGAGGGCTGCCCCATCGGCTGTGACATCCAGTGGACGGGGAGCGCTGTGGATGCACACGGTATCGCGGACTTTTTCCATCCCCGGGAACGCCTGGCCCTCGATGCGCTGCCCCCGGACGATTATGCCCGCGGCTTCTATCGCATGTGGGTCAGAAAGGAAGCGGTGATGAAAGCATGCGGCAAGGGGCTGGGTACCGGTCTGGACAGGGTGCTCGTCTCCGCTGAGAGCGGAGGGCACCATGCCAGCATCCAGGAAGCCCTTCCGGACGAAGGCGAACACTGGTGGGCCCCCTGTGCCATCGGCCGGGATGGTTATGCCGTGGCTCTGGCCATCCCGGAGAACGAAGCCCCCCGCCCCATCATCCGGCATCGTCTGGAGATCCCCTTTCGCTGAAAGCCCCAGGAAACGAGCTGCCCGCCCAGGAAGGGGAAAGGGCCCAAAAAATGAAAGATGGCTGCCCGGCAAGACCGGACAGCCATCGTGGACATCTGAAGGACGATTGGGGGCTAGATGGCCCGTTCGTTTTCCAAAAAGACCCAGTGCAGCAGGCGCTTGTGCACGCGCAGACGGTTTTCCGACTGCAACAGCAGCAGCGATGCCGGGCTGGCAAGGATGTCGCTGGCGACCTCGATGGCCTGCATGGGGCTGGTGCCCAGCAGGACGCGGGCCTTCTGGTCGGCATGGGACAGCAGGGCATCATCCACCTTCCACTGCTGCGCCAGCTCGTCATCCAGTCCCGAACGGCAACCGGCATAGACGAAGTTGCAGCCTTCCACGGCCTGCTGGGGCGTATCCACAAAGTCCACCTTCACGCCGCAATGACGGGCATAGGTCTCCAGCGTGGGACGGTCCTCCAGCGGCGGCAGGGCCACCTGCAGGCTGAAGGGGAAGTAGCGCAGGGCCTCGATGAGGGAGAACAGGGTGCCGTTGGTGCAACCGAGCCAGCCTACGCGGGCCTTCTTGAGATCGTCTCGGGTATAGCGCAGCATGCAGGCCACGTCGGCCAGCACATGGGCCGGATGGGCATCAGGGCTGCCGGCATTGATGATGGGGAACTGCACCAGATCCCTGTCCACCGAGGTGGCCAGACCGGGGATGCCGTAGACATACATGCAGTCCACAAAATAGTCGATGACGGCCAGCATCTGGCGCTGGTAACGCTCCACCTCGGACTTCCAGCCGCCCGTAGCGCCCTGGAAGACGAGGGACCCGCCCATCTGCCGCACAGCCGCCGAAACGCACAGCCGCTCGGCGAACGAATCCTGCGCGAACAGCAGCACAGCCGTGCGTTCCGTCATGAAGTCGGTACGGCTCTTCGCATCAGGGATCCCGCGTGCCTGTTGGACCAGCAGCCAGGAACCTTCTTCACCAAGATCGTTGAGAGTCAAAACGTGTCGGGGCATAAACAACCTCCCAAATCAGACGGCAGCGAGATCCGCCACCGGACTCCAGAATAGCAAACAGCCCGTATCCATGTCCAGAATTTGCAGGCTATCCACGACTTGTGAAAACGGCATGACATTTGCCGCCGGATGATTTTGCGGCTATACTGCGTCCTGCCTTGACGGCCACCCTGCCCGGCCCATCTTTCGGAGGTCACATGAAAGCCTGTTTTTTTGATCTGGACGGAACCCTGCTGGACACTCTTGCCGACATCGGCGGCGCCTGCAATGCCGTCCTTGCCGCCCACGGCTACCCTGTCCATCCTGTCAGCGCCTACCGGCAGATGGTCGGCAACGGCTTCCCCATCCTCATGCGCCGGGCCCTGCCCGAATCGGTGGTGGCCCAGGGACCGCAGGAACGTCTGGATGCCCTGACCGAAGAAGGGCGCCGCTATTATGCCGCCCACCTCAGCATCCGCACCACGCCCTATCCCGGCCTTGTCGCGGCCCTTGGCCGCCTGCAGGATGCCGGGCTCCGGCTGGCCGTGCTCTCCAACAAGCCGGAAGACCTTACCTGTGCGCTGGTCCCGCTGCATTTTCCCGGCATCCGTTTCGACGCGGTGCGCGGCGGCCGTCATGACGCGCCCCTCAAGCCCGACCCCACGGTCCTTCTGCAGATGGCTGCCTCCATGGGCGTGGCCCCGCAGGACTGCGCCTATGTGGGCGACAGCGACGTGGACATGATGACGGCACGCAATGCGGGCATGACGGCCGTAGGCGTGGCCTGGGGCTTCCGCGGCGCGGCCGAGGTACAGGCCGCCGGAGCGGACATGGTGGCCGCCGATGCCGAAGAACTTGTAGATATCCTTTTGAAAGCCTGAGGTGTTATGGAACGTCCCATCATCGAGATCGACGAAGAAAAATGTGACGGCTGCGGCCAGTGCGTGCTGGACTGCGCCGAAGGGGCCCTGGCCGTGGTGGACGGCAAGGCCCGCCTGATCCGCGACAGCTACTGCGACGGCCTGGGTGCCTGCCTGAACTGCCCCCGCGGCGCCCTGCGCATCGTCATGCGCGAGGCCGAAGCCTTTGACGAAGCAGCGGCCCTGGCCGCCAAGGCCGCCCGCGATGGCCAGGCCCGTCCGCAGGGCTGCCCCGGCAGCCGGCTCCGCACCTTCGCGGCCCCCGGCGACGCCCCCGCTGCCGCTCCCTCCCTGACGCCCCTCTTTTCCGCCGCTGACGACGACATCCCCGACAGCCTGCGTGCCCGCACCCCCAGCTGGCCCATCCAGCTGCGCCTGCTGCCGCCCCAGGCCCCCTTCCTGAGCGGGGCCCACGTCCTGCTGGCCGCCCAGTGCGCCGGCTTCGTCCTGCCCGGCCTGCATGCGGACTGGCTGCAGGGCCGTATCCCCGTCATCGCCTGCCCCAAGCTGGACAACAACGGCGACTATGCCGAACGTCTGGCCCGCCTGTTCGCCATGCGGCCCGCCAGCGTCACCCTGCTGCGCATGAGCGTCCCCTGCTGCGCCGCGCTGGAACATCTGGCCCGCCAGGCGCAGGAAGCCGCCGGCAGCCACGCCGCCCTGCATTGCCACACCGTCCGCCTGCCCCGGTAAATCCTTACAAAAAATCCCGGAATAGCCTTGACAAAAACATAGCTGACTACTATGTTTTATTCCGGAACACATCTTGACCAACGAGGAAACCATGCCCATCCAGATTCCCGCCGACCTGCCTGCACGCAGCGCTCTGGAAAGTGAAAATATCTTTGTCATGACCGACGAACGCGCCATCCGCCAGGACATCCGTCCGCTGGATATCGTGATCGTCAACCTCATGCCCACCAAGATCGCCACCGAGACACAGCTGCTGCGCCTGCTGGGCAACTCGCCCCTGCAGGTCAACATCACCCTGCTGCGCACGGCGGAGCATCAGTCCAAGAACACGCCCCTGCAGCATCTGGAGCGTTTCTACAAGACCTTCAACGAGATCCGCCACCGCAGCTTCGACGGCATGATCGTCACCGGGGCGCCCGTGGAACATCTGCCTTTCGAACAGGTGGACTACTGGCAGGAACTGCTGGACATCATGACCTATGCCAACGGGCATGTCTTCTCCACGCTTTACATCTGCTGGGCCGCCCAGGCCGCCCTGTACCACTTTTACGGTGTGCCCAAGTACGAATTGCCTGAAAAGCGTTCGGGCATCTTCCGCCACCAGGTGCTGCACCCTGACTGCCGTCTGTTCCGCGGCTTCGACGATGACTTCCCGGCGCCGCATTCGCGCCACACCGAGGTCCGCGCCGAAGACGTGCGCCGGACGCCCAACCTGCGCATCCTGGCCGAATCCGACGAGGCGGGCCTGACCCTGGTGGAGAGCCTGGACCACTCCCAGGTCTTCATGACCGGTCATCTGGAATACGACCGCGGGACCCTGGATGCGGAATACCGCCGGGATCTGGCCCGCGGCATGAATCCCCATGTGCCCAGTCACTATTACCCCAATGACGATCCCAGCCAGCTGCCGCGCATGAACTGGCGGGCCCATGCCCATCTGTTCTACAACAACTGGCTCAACTACTACGTTTATCAGGAAACCCCCTACGACTTCGTCATGCAGGGCCAAAACTCCTGAGCGAGGCTGCCATGAAGTTTTCCACCCGAACCCGCTACGGTCTCCGTTTCCTGCTGCGTCTGGCGGCCCAGCCCGACAATTCCCTGCTCCAGCTGGGGCAGGTGGCCCAGGAGGAGTCCATCTCCCCCGGCTACCTGGAACAGATCGTGCGCGCCCTCAAGCCGCTGGGCATCCTGCGTGCCGTACGCGGTTCCGGCGGGGGCTACGCCCTGTCCAAACCGCCGTCAGAAATCAATATGGAGGACGTCTTCCTGCATCTGGAAGGCGAGATATCCCCCGTTTCCTGCCTCGGACGCGGCAAAGTCTGCCAGCGCGAGGGGCTTTGCTCCACCAGGGCCTTCTGGCACCAGCTGGACGAACACGTCCGCGACTTCCTGCGCCACCAGACCCTGCAAAACATCATCGAATCAGAAAGATCCTGTTGCCAGGATCCGGGAGAACATCATGTGGAACTACACTAACGCCGTCCATGAACATTTTCTCCGTCCTCATAACGCCGGCCCCATGGAAGACGCCAACGCCATCGGCGAAGTGGGCAGCCTGGCCTGTGGCGACGCCCTCAAGCTCTATCTGAAGATCAACGATGAAGGCATCATCGAAAAGGCCAGCTTCGAGACCTTCGGCTGTGCCAGCGCCATCGCTTCCAGCTCCGTGCTGACCGACATGGTCAAGGGCATGAAGGCCGAAGACGCCCTCAAGCTCACCAACAAGGAGATCGCCGAGGCCCTGGGCGGCCTGCCCAAGGAAAAGATGCACTGCTCCGTCATGGGCCAGGAAGCTCTGGAAGCCGCCATCCGCCAGTGGAAGGGCGAGACGCCCGTGCCCCATGCCCATGAGGAAGGCCGTCTGGTCTGCAAGTGCTTCGGCATCACCGATGCCCAGATCATCCGCGCCATCCGCGAGAACGGCCTCAAGACCGTGGAAGAGATCACCAACTACACCAAGGCCGGCGGCGCCTGCGGTGACTGCCAGGACCAGATCGCCGAAATCCTGGCCGCCGAGCTCAAGCAGAAGCCCCTTACCGAACTGCGCCCGGTCAGCAAGCCCCGCATGACCAACGTGCAGCGCATGCAGCTGGTCATGAAGACCATCGAAGAAGAGATCCGTCCCCAGCTGGCCGCCGACGGCGGCGACATCGAGCTGGTGGACGTGGACGGCAAGCGAGTGGTCGTGTCCCTGCGCGGCCGCTGCGCCCAGTGCCGCTCCAGCGAAGTGACCATCCGCAACCTGGTGGAACGTGTCCTGCGTGAACATGTGGAAGCCGACATCGTCGTCGAGGAAGCCTAGCCATGAAGACCATCTATCTCGATAACAACGCGACCACTGCCGTGGCTCCCGAAGTCCGGGAAGCCATGCTCCCCTACCTCACGGACCTGTACGGCAACCCGTCCAGCATGCATACCTTCGGCGGCCAGGTGGGCCGCGCCGTGGAGGAAGCCCGCGAACGCATGGCCGCCCTGCTGGGCGCCCATCCCGACGAGATCATCTTCACGTCCTGCGGCTCCGAAAGCGACAACGCCGCCATCTGGTCCGCCCTGCAGACCCAGCCCGAAAAGCGCCACCTCATCACCACCCGCGTGGAGCATCCCGCCATCCTCAACGTGGCCCAGTACTGGGAACGCCAGGGCTACCGCGTGACCCTGCTCGGCGTGGACAACAAGGGCCGTCTGGATCTGGACGAATACGCCGCCGCCCTGTCCGACGACACGGCGCTGGTCTCCATCATGTACGCCAACAACGAAGTGGGCAACGTCTTCCCCATCAGCCGCATGGCGGAGATGGCCGCCGAAAAGGGTGTGCTCTTCCATACCGACGCCGTGCAGGCCGTGGGCAAGGAAGCCATCGACCTCGGCAAGCAGCCCATCTCCATGCTCTCCCTGTCCGGCCATAAGCTGCACGCGCCCAAGGGCATCGGTGTGCTCTATGTGCGCAAGGGCGTGCGCTTCCGTCCCTTCCTGCGCGGCGGGCACCAGGAACGCGGCCGCCGTGCAGGTACCGAGAACGTGCCCTACATCGTCGGCCTGGGCATGGCCGCCCAGCTGGCCGGGCAGCACATGCAGGAAGAACGCACCCAGGTGGCCCGTCTGCGCGACAAGCTGGAGCAGGGCCTGCTGGCCGCCATCCCTGACTGCATGGTCAACGGCGATCCCGAGAACCGCCTGCCCAACACCACCAACATCGCTTTCAAGAACGTGGAAGGCGAAGCCATCCTGCTGATGCTGGACCAGCTGGGCATCTGCGCCAGCTCCGGTTCCGCCTGCACCTCCGGCAGCCTGGAACCCTCCCATGTGCTGCGTGCCATGGGCGTGCCCTTCACCTACGCCCACGGCTCCGTCCGCCTCTCCCTTTCCCGCTATACCACGGAAGAAGAGGTCGACTTCGTGGTCGAGAACATGCCCCAGGTCATCAAGACCCTGCGCGCCATCTCGCCCTTCAAGAACTAACGAAGGACAGGCGGGGAGGGAGGGAACTTTTCCTTGCGGAAAAAAGTTCCCTCCCTCCCCTGCACCCCTCCCTCCTTCAAAAACCGCTCATACTTTTAGACGAAAGTCCTCCCGGCCACAGGCCAGGAGGGCTTTCGTCTAAAAGGCGCATGATGCTCCACCGCTGCCTGTGATACCCGCAGGCATTTTTTCTTTCAAAAAGCCACGCGCTTCCGGCCGGACACGGCAAACATCACGCATCCATTTTGACGGCAGATCGTCACCGTGCCTTCATGCACACGGCAACGAACAGCGCCATAACGGTTTCGGATACCGGGTATCCCCGGCCAGTGCATCACAGGGGGGGCGACTGGCCATCTTGCCACGCATCCTTCTGATCCGGGGCCATGGCATGAGTGCAGGCTGCCATCATGTTCCCGCCCTTCCCTTCAGTGCCCGGCGAGCGCCCAAAACAAAAAAGCCTGCACAAGGCAGGCTTCCGAAATACGGGCTGCGACGCCAGCCGGCACCGCACAACGACGGGGACCGGCATGCAGACCTGAGAAAAGTTTTTTCGGGGTTGGATGGGGGCCTGGGGGAAGGAAGGGGCAGTTTTTACAAAAAACGCCCCTTCCTTCCCCC
>NZ_DS996351.1:193304-219181 GCF_000156375.1 Desulfovibrio piger ATCC 29098 | reverse complement strand
AGCCAAGACCCCGATAAAAATCACGCCTCCACGGGGCGCAGGGCTTCGATGGCGGCCCTGTCCAGGACACGCTGGTTGGAGCTGCCGCGGAAATCCAGCTCCAGATCGCGCAGGGCTTCCACATAGGGCCCGTCCACCAGCACGTCCACCTTGTCCAGCAAGCGGCCCACGGCCGGGATCTTTTGGGCAAGGCTGTAGAGTTCCTCGCAGGTGTAGCCGCTGTAGGCATAGACGTTCTTGCCGGCGGCGTGCACGGCATCGGCCAAGTGGCACAGGGGCTCGGCCTGGACGAAGGGTTCGCCGCCGGAGAACGTGATGCCCGACAACAGGGGATTTTCCATGAACTGACGCAGGATGTCGTCCGTCTCCCGGAACTCTCCGCCGTCGAAATCATGGGTCTGCGGATTGTGGCAGCCCGGGCAATGATGGGGACAGCCCTGGGTGAAGACCACGTAGCGCAGTCCGGGACCGTCTACGATGGACTCTTCCACAATACCGCTGATGCGGAGCCTAGGCATGCTTGACGCGGTCGCGTTCTTCGGCACGCTTGGCGTTGTTGAAACGATCAAGCGTCCCCACCAGATAGCCGGTGATGCGGCGCACGCGTTCAAAAGCCACGCCTTCGCCCACCATTTTCACTTCGGCTTTGGTCTCGGTCAGTTCAGATTTCATCAGCATGGTCCAGGCTCCTCCTCTTGGGGTAAAAAGTGACGGAAACTAACGGCAGCAGTTGGGCATGTGCGGATACTTGCGGCGCAGCATCTTGAGCGTTTCCTGACTCACGGCCTCGCCCTCCTTGCGCCCGCAGCGGGGGCACTGGCCGTTGATGACGCCCACATAGCCGCACACAGGGTCGCGGTCCAGCGGATGGTTGATGGATCCGTAGCCCACACCCTTGTCGTGCATGAAACGGATGATGGTCTCAAAGGCTTCCAGGTTCTTGCAGGTATCGCCGTCCAGCTCCACATAGGTGATATGACCGGCATTGGTGAAGCTGTGGTAGGGCGCTTCCAGCTCGATTTTGCGGAAGGCCTTGATGGGGAAATACACGGGCACATGGAAGGAGTTGGTGTAATACTCCCGGTCCGTGACGCCCTTGATGACGCCGTACTTCTTGCGGTCCAGGGCCACGAAGCGGCCGCTCAGACCTTCGGCAGGCGTGGCGATCAGGGTAAAGTTGAGATGCGTCTTGGCGGCTTCGTCATCGCAGCGCTTGCGCATGTGCTCCACGATGCGCAGGCCCAGCTTCTGGGAGTCTTCGCTCTCGCCGTGATGCTTGCCGGTCAGCGCCACCAGGGTCTCGGCCAGGCCGATGAAGCCCACGGTCAAGGTGCCGTGCTTGAGCACTTCGGCCACGCTCTCGTCCCAGTCCAGCTTTTCGGAATCCAGCCAGATGCCGTTGCCCATCAGGAAGGGATAGTTGCGCACCTTCTTGGAGCACTGGATGTCGAAGCGGTGCAGCAGCTGGCGGAACACCAGGTCGATCTGCTCATCCAGCAGCTGGAAGAAGCGGTCCAGATCGCCCTTGGCCTCGATGCCCAGGCGGGGCAGGTTGATGGACGTGAAGCTCAGGTTGCCGCGGCCGCAGGTCACCTGACGGTCGGGGTCGTACACGTTGCCCAGCACGCGGGTACGGCAGCCCATGTAGGCCACTTCGCTGTTGTAGTCGCCGGGCTTGTAGTACTGCAGGTTGAACGGCGCATCCAGGAAGCTGAAATTGGGGAACAGACGCATGGCCGAGGTCTTGATGGCCATCTTGAACAGGTCGTAGTTGGGGTCGCCTTCGTTGTAGTTGACGCCTTCCTTGACCTTGAAGATCTGCACCGGGAAGATGGAAGTCTCGCCGCTGCCCAGACCGGCCTGGGTGGCCAGCAGCAGGTTGCGCACCACCATGCGGCCCTCGGCGGAGGTGTCGGTGCCGTAGTTGACGGAGCTGAAGGGCACCTGCGCGCCGGCGCGGGAATTCATGGTGTTCAGGTTGTGCACGAAGGCTTCCATGGCCTGATAGGTGCGGCGGTCGGTGATGCGCAGGGCTTCCTCGGCGGCATAGGCATGGGCGGCCTGCACCAGCTCGCGCTCGTTCTCGGCCACCAGGCCCTCCATGCGCTTGCCCAGTTCATCCACATCGGCCATGCGGATGGCGGGCATCACGGGCAGCAGGATCTGCTGGCTGAACTCTTCGGCCTGGGCGGCATCCATGCCGGTCCTGATGCGCACGAAGGCGGTGAAGGCGTGGCGGTATTCCTTGCGGAAGGTCTTGGCCACGCCGCCGGCCATGGCGTAATCGAAGTGCGGCACGCTCTGGCCGCCGTGCATCTCGTTCTGGTTGGCCTGGATGGCGATACAGGCCAGGGCGGAATAGCTCTCGATGGAGTTGGGCTCGCGCAGGTGGCCATGACCGGTGGAGAACCCGTTGCGGAACAGCGGGATCAGGTCGATCTGGCAACAGGTCTCGGTGAGCATGTAAAAATCCTTGTCATGGATATGGATGTCACCGTTGATGTGCGCGGCCGAGGCGTCCTTGGGCAGGACGTAGTTGTCGGTGAAATATTTGGCCCCTTCGGAACCGTACTTGAGCATGGTGCCCATGGCCGTATCGCCGTCGATGTTGGCGTTCTCGCGCTTGATGTCCTCTTCGATGGCGGGCGCGTAGGTCAGGGTCTTGTAGATCTCCATCAGGTACGATTCCGCGTTGCGGCGCTTGGTGTGCTCGGCGCGGTACAGAATGTAGGCCTTGGCGGTCTTGGCGTAATCGTACTGGATCAGGGTCTCTTCCACCACGTCCTGGATCTCTTCCACATGGCGGAGGTTTTGGGCTTCGAGCTTGCGGCAGACCTTTTCGGTGACGAACAGGAGATCCGTGGGGGACATGTCCTCGCCGGACGCCTTGTTGGCCTTGGTGATGGCATTGAGAATCTTGACGGAATCGAAGGCGACCTCGGTCCCGTCCCGCTTGATGATGCTCGCAAGCATGTTTTCCTGCTCCATGTTCCAGGGTCAACAAGAAAGACCCTCCCGGTGAGGGAGGTCCTGTGCCCTGATAAGATCATAAAAAAGGTGGAAAAAAGATACGGACGCCCGGCGACAGAGTGTCATGACGTCCCTTCCCAGCGGCAAAAACCCGTTGCCGTGAGGCTGTCCCCATGGACAAGCGGCAGAAGCAGGTCTTCCGGCTCGTCACCCTGCTCTCGGCCTTCCCGGCGGCTGCCAGTGGCACACGGGGGGAGCAGGTTCTGCGACTTACGGCGGCGGGTCCGCTCCCGGATCTCACGGGATTCCCGATGAAGCTCGTAGCAGCGCTTCTGCCCGCTCAAGATGGCAAAAGGTGCCTCACGTGTCAACACAGAGTTTTTGTAAGTATTTTACAACATTTTGAAATAATTGTAAAAAATCACAAGTCTGCGCCAAGACAGGCAATTTGCCAAAGTCCGCGCCAGTTCTGGGCTGGCGGGATTTTTGAATCCGCAGACCACTCCGGCTGCGTCGTTTTTCACAACTTCCCGGCCTGCCGGAGGCCTTTCCCGCATGGAGAAGGCTCCCTTCCGGGAAGCATTTCCTGTGCAGTTCCCCGTGCCGGATGTACGGCCCGCGTGCGGACCCCGCATCCGGTCGGGAACCATCCTTCGATCCGGCGCAGGTACCCGGGGATACCCGCGCCGGCTTGTCGTCGCTAGACCGCCAGCTTGGGCAGGGTCGAGGCACCGTGCGGCATGATGATGGTGCGCACGTCCAGCTCCTGTCCCAGGAAGTGGCGGGCCTTGTCCAGGGCCTCGTCCAGGGTATGGCAGACATGCATCTTGGTCTTGCCGAACAGGGCGGCATCCATGTCCGTCACCAGGATGAGGTTGTGTTTCTCGGCCGCTTCGGCGAAGAGGAAGCCCACATAGCTGCCGATGGAGAAGGTATCGCGCAGGGCCTTTTCGCGGGCCTGCATGTCGCTGTAGGCGCAGATCTGCGTCTCCACGTCGGGGTTGCCGAAGCCTTCGGAGCAGCGGGAAAGCAGGATCATGGTCCCGCCGGGCTGCACGGCGCTCAGGGCGTTGCTCAGCAATTTGATGGTCTGGTAGAGGTTGATGTCCTTGGGATAGCCGCCCGCACTGGCCACCACCAGGGGCGTACGCTCGGGGATGGTCACGCCTTCCATGCTGTCCACCAGACGGCAGGCCGCCGCATGGGACTGGACCCAGTCACCGGCAAAGGCCTTGATGATGCGGTAATCGTCATTGACCACCACATTGAGGCCGAAGCAGGGCCGTGCCATGGACGCGGCCTCGAAGATGTCGGCATGGAAGATGTTGCTGTCCGCCATGTTGGCGCTGCGCACATCGGCGTTGGTGCCGTTGCCGAAACCGGGGTTCAAAGCCTGCTTGTGATGGCGCTGGATGGTCTCGTAACCGGCGATGCCGGGCAGCAGCATCTTGCCGCCGCCACCGAAGCCCGCCAGGAAGTGATAGACCACACCGCAGGTGATGATGATCTTGTCACAGGCCATGGCGTAGCTGTTGAACCACACCGGCGTGCCGCGACTGGTATCGCCCACATGCACCAGATGGGCGGTATCGCGGCAGTCGTGGTCGATGACGCGGATACGGCGGCAAATGTCCTCGCCCAGCAGGCGGGCCTGTTCGTCGCCCATATGGGCACGGTGCGTGCCCGTGGCCGTGACGATGAGGATGTCACTGTCGGGGATGCCGCAGGCATTGAGTTCTTCCACCATCACGTGGACGTAGACCGCGGGCGACTGCCACAAGCGGGTCACATCGGGTACCAGCAGGCAGATCTTCTCGCCGGGGTTGACGATGTCCTTCAGGCAGGGCGAGCCGATGGGATGGCGCAGGGCCTCACGCACGGCCTGATCCGGTTCCATGACCGGCAAGGACACAGGATTGGACTCCAGCACGGCCGCCAGGTTCTTGTCGGCCACCGGCATGGTCCAGGAAATATCACCATAGTGCAGCGTATGTTCTGACATGACGCACCTCATTCCCTCTAAGGCCAGAAAACAGCGGAACAGCTCCGCAGAGGTCCGCGACTATAGGCCCCTCGCCTGCGGGCCGCAAGCCTAAAATCAAGGGAACCGCCCGGTTTTATTTTATAAAATATCACATACCAAGCATTTTGCTCTGCATTTCATGCCCAGCGCACGCCCTGACGCCAGACACCGGCATCGCGGTATCCCACCGGCGTCAGACTGCCGTCCGGCCCTGACAGGCCCTCTCCTTCAGCCCTCCCCCCAGCATGCAGCGGGCTCGCCCTGCTGACATGACATTCCCGTCCCGGGCATCCCCCTGGCCGATGCCGCCGGATACCGGGCTCTCCTTTCCCTCCAGCCCGCCACAGCAGGACAACGGCCCTGTCCCGCTGCCTACCCCACGAGCAACTCTCCTTCTTCCAGCATAGCCGCACGCTAACCACTCTCCTCCGCCTGTTGGACCTCTCCACGCCCGGTCCTGAAACGAAGCCCTACATACGCTCAGCGACGCCATACCTGTTACCTCACCAGACAGCGACGGGGACCGGCATGCCGACCTGAATAAAAGTTTTTTCAGGGGTGGATGGGGGCCCGGGGGAAGGAGGGGACAGTTTTTACAAAAAACGTCTCCTCCTTCCCCCGGCGATCCCTGACTGCTCCCTCTCCACTTTCCCTGCCCGACGGCAGCCCGCGAGGATACGAAAAAGGGCGGGAAATCCCGCCCTTGTCTGTCCTCTGCGTCCCTCCTGCCGCCACGCGGCAGAGGGGGATCACACCAAAAACGTTTTACGGCGCCACAGGGCTCAGGCCCAGCTCGGCCGGAGCGCTGACGTTCACGCCATGGCTGATGCTGCGGCTTTCGCCCGCAGGCACCTCCACCTTCCAGAACAGGCTGTGATCCTCGCCCTTCTGCGCCCGGGTGCCGTCCAGCGACACTTCCACGGACTTGTTGACCGGCAGGGGCTCGGGCCGCTCCACGCGCACCGTCACGGCTTGGGCACGGGCATTGTGCACCGTGTAAGTCCAGTTCCAGCTCCAGGTCTGGCGCTTGCCGATGATCCCGGTCTCACCACGGCGCTTGTCGTCCGTGGTGGTGGTCACCGACACCCGGGGATCCACCCCGAAATAGAGACGCACTTTATTGCCTTCAGGCACAAAACGTCCCGACCCCACCGGCAGGCCGTCCACGGAGAACTCGGCCTGGGCCGAAGGCCAGGGGGTGCTGTCCAGCGCCCGTTCCACCATCAGCCACACCGGGCTGCCCTGCTCGTCAGGACGGGCCACCCACTGCAAGGGGGCCTTCCATTCTTCCTGTCGTAGCACAAGGCGTTCCTGCCCCTGCGGCAGGGTCACACGGCCCAGATCCCAGCGGGCATAGGTGCCCTTGTCCAGCACCGGCACGGGGGCCGCGGGAGCGTTGGCCGCGCTGTCAGCCCGGGCGGCCAGCACCACGGGAGCGGACTTGAATTCCGCAGCGGCCCGGGCATAGGGACGCGGCACCGGGCCCTCGTCCACCCGCCAGACAGGCAGGACAGGAGCTTCCAGCGGACGAGCGTCCTGCCAGACGATGGAAAGATCGCAACCGCGCCAGTCCATGCCCGAATTCTGGCGCAACCGGGCCGTCAAGAGCACGCGGACGGTACCTTCTTCCGGGCGGGCGTCCAGATCATAGACGGGATCCCAGCCGCTGTTGTCCAGCGTGTAGGCGTAGCGCACACGGACCTTCCCGGCCTTGGCGTCGTCCAGCAGCAGGATCACCAGCTGGCCGCTCTCCGTCACGCGCGGCAGGCTGGCCAGCACGCTGCTGATGGTCTTCAGCTCACGCTGCAGGGCGGCCTGGCGCTCACGCAGACGAGGGATGACTTCGGCCATGCGGGCATCCAGTTTTTCCAGGGCCTCCAGGCTGCGCTCCCCGGCATGGGCCGTCCACAGACCAAGGCGGGCCGAGACGGCTTCCAGCTCGCCTTCCACGGCACGCTTGCGGGCCAGCAGGTCCTGGCGGCGGCGGGCATCACCATCGGCCACGGCGGCCGGGGCCACCCGGCTGCGCCAGCTGGCAAGACGCACGTCCCCCAGGTCGAACTGCAGGTTGCGGGCGTTTTCGGGCACGAAAAGTTCCACACGTCCCACGCCGTCCCGCACACGGATCTCCAGCTCTTCTTCCCCCTGCACCAGCGCGTGGGTGGGGAAGAGGGAGACCTGCCTGGGGCGCAGGAAGGTGTGCGGCGCTTCGTCCACCAGGCCGAACGTGGCCGCGGTGGCGCCTTCGCGGGCCCAGACCGGGCCAGATACGGGGACAAGGCTCATGCCCGCCAGCAGGAGCGAGACTCCCAGCAGGCGGGAAGGGATACGACGGTGTCCAGTTGTCTTTTGTTTCATCATCCTGTTCCTGACTTTTAAAGTCAGTAATGTCGTCCTGTCCGGGAGCGGCAGGCGGCCTGGGCCCAGGCCGGGAAGAGGAAAAGGATCCCGGGGCGGGCGCCCCGGACAGGAAGGCGGAGGGAAAGGCCGGGAAAGACGCCCCGGCCGGGACGGGGACACGGCACCATGCCGTGCCTCCGGGAATGCCCTGCTGCCGGGGCGTCCCGGCGGCAGACAGGAAAGGCGGGGCCGGGCTGCCCCGTCGCGCACATGCCGGCGGAGGCACGGAACGACGGGACAGCCGCGGCGAACATCAGCGGGTCAGCTTGCGGAACTTGGGCCGGTGCGGGGTCTCCGCTTCCTTGCCCAGACGCTTCTTGCGGTCTTCCTCGTATTCGCTGAAGTTGCCCTCGAAGAAGATGACGCTGGAGTCGCCCTCGAAGGCCATGATGTGCGTGGCGATGCGGTCCAGGAACCAGCGGTCGTGGCTCACCACCAGCACGCAGCCGGCGAAGTTGTCCAGGGCGTCTTCCAGGGCGCGCATGGTATTGACGTCGATATCGTTGGTGGGTTCGTCGAGCAGCAGCACGTTGGCGCCGGATTTCAGCATCCGGGCCAGGTGCAGGCGGTTGCGCTCACCACCGGAAAGCACGTCCACCTTCTTCTGCTGGTCGGCGCCGTGGAAGTTGAAGCGCGTGCAGTAGGCACGGGCGTTGACTTCGCGGCTGCCCAGCTTGATGGTGTCGTGGCCTTCGCTGATGATGTCGTACACGCTCTTGCCCGGTTCCAGGGACTCGCGGCCCTGGTCCACATAGGCGAACTGCACGGTATCGCCCACCTTCACGGTGCCGGTATCGGGCTGTTCCTGCCCCACCAGCATCTTGAAGAGCGTGGTCTTGCCCGCGCCGTTGGGGCCGATGATGCCCACGATGGCACCGGCGGGGATGATGGCGTTGACATCTTCCATCAGCACACGGTCACCCATGCTCTTGCTGACGCCGGTGAGCTCGATGACGCTCTTGCCCAGACGCGGTCCCGGCGGGATGTAGATCTCCAGATCCGGGGCGCGCTTCTCGCTTTCGTGGGAGAGCATGGCTTCGTACGCGTTGATACGGGCCTTGCCCTTGGCATGACGGCCCTTGGGCGACATGCGGATCCACTCCAGTTCGCGGGCCAGGGTCTTCTGGCGGTCGGCTTCGGCCTTTTCCTCATTGGCCAGGCGCTTCTGCTTCTGCTCCAGCCAGGAGGAATAGTTGCCCTTCCACGGGATGCCCCGGCCGCGGTCCAGTTCCAGGATCCAGCCGGCCACGTTGTCCAGGAAGTAGCGGTCGTGGGTCACGGCGATGACCGTACCGGGGAAGGTGGAGAGGTAACGCTCCAGCCAGGCCACGGATTCGGCATCCAGATGGTTGGTGGGTTCGTCCAGCAGCAGGATGTCCGGGGCCTGCAGCAGCAGGCGGCACAGGGCCACGCGGCGGCGTTCGCCACCGGAGATCTTGTCCACGGTCATGTCGGCCGGCGGGCAGCGCAGGGCGTCCATGGCCATTTCCAGCCGGGCGTCCAGATCCCACACGCCCTTGTGGTCCATCAGTTCCTGCACCTGGGCCTGACGCTCGATGAGGGCGTCCATCTCCTCAGGTTCCATGGGTTCGGCGAAACGGGCATTGATTTCCTCGAACTCCTTGGCGATGGCCATGAGTTCGCTCACACCCTCTTCCACCACCTCGCGCACGGTACGGGTCTCCCCGGCCAGGGGTTCCTGTTCCAGGTAGCCGATGGTGTAGCCGGGAGCCAGCACGGTCTTGCCGTCAAAGGCTTCGTCCACACCGGCCAGGATCTTCAGCAGGCTGGACTTGCCCGCGCCGTTGAGGCCCAACACGCCGATCTTGGCCCCGTAGAAGTACGAAAGGGAGATGTCCTTCAGCACTTCTTTCTGGCCGTGGCGCTTGGACACGCGGATCATGGAATAAATGATCTTGTCCGGTTCGTTGCTCATAGTATCCTCAAAAATGATGTGTGCCGGCCGGGCCGGCAGGGCGTACAGTCTAGCCGGGCTTGCGCCACTTTTCAAGCGTACGCCGCAGCCACAGGAACATGCCCGGCGTCAGGGATGCGTGAGCGGCGAGCTTTTTTCCACGTCCCCTGCCGGGGATTTCGTCTGTTCCCGCGGCCGGATGAACGGCTTGATTTGCCGCCCTGAGTCTGCCAAGATGCATGGTTCATCATGCCGCAAAGGAGGAGGTCGCATGCTGTCGGTTTTGCGCAGGCTCAGTGTCGCACTGACCCGCTTCATGGGTGTCATCATCATCGCCTTCTCGGCGCTGGCCCTGTGGCAGCCCTGGATCTTTTCCTGGGTGGCGCCGCATATCTCCGCCATGCTGGGCATCATCATGCTGGGCATGGGCATGACCCTGCACTGGCAGGATTTCAGCCATGTGCTGCGTCATCCCCGCGACCTGGGGCTGGGGCTGCTGGTGCAGTTCGGCTGCATGCCGCTGCTGGCCTTTGCCCTGTGCCATGTGTTCGCCCTGCCGCCTGAACTGGCCATGGGCATGATCCTGGTGGGCACGGCCCCGGGCGGGACGGCCTCCAACGTGCTGACCTTCATCGCCCGCGGCGACGTGGCTTTTTCCGTGGCCATGACGGCAGCGGCCACCCTGGTCTCGCTGCTGTTGACCCCGCCGCTGACCTGGCTGCTGGGCGGTGTGTGGGTGCCGGTGGACATGGGCGGCCTTTTCTGGTCCATCGTCAAGATCGTGCTGGTGCCCGTGCTGCTGGGCCTGCTGCTGCACCATTTCCAGCGCGGCCTGGTGGACAGGCTCATGCCCTTCCTGCCGCTGGCCTCGGCCTTGGTCATCACCCTGGTCATCGCCGGCATCATCGCCGTCAACGCGCAGAACATCCTTTCGGCCGGGCCCGCCATCTTCGCGGCGGTCATCGCCCACAACCTCCTTGGCCTGGCCGTGGGCTGGTTCGCCGCCTGCCGGTTGCGCTTTGCGCCGCCGCGCCGCCGCGCCCTGGCCATCGAGATAGGCACACAGAATTCCGGGCTGGCCACAGCCCTGGCGCTGGCGCATTTCACGCCTGCCGCCGCCATTGCCGGCGCCCTGTTCAGCGTCTGGCAGAACATTTCCGGCGCGCTGCTCTCCAACTTCTGGGCAACGCGTCCCGTAACGTCTGATTCCGGGGAGAAGGATTCATGAAGTTCATTTTTGGTGAGGGTTTCCAACGCACTCTGGGCGGTTCCATGATGGTGGCCGGTACGGCCATCGGTGCGGGCATGCTGGCCCTGCCCATGACCTCGGCCGGCATGTGGTTCAACTGGTCCATGGTGCTCATGCTGCTTTCCTGGTTCTGCATGCTGCGCGCCAGTCAGGCCATCCTTGAAGTCAACCTGCTGTTCGAGCCCGGCGACAGCCTGCACACCCTGGTGCAGAACACCCTGGGCTCCTTCTGGAGCGTGCTCAACGGCTTTTCCGTGGCCTTCGTGCTCTACACGCTGGTTTATGCCTACGTCAGCAGCGGCGGCTCCGTGGTCCAGCATGCCCTGCAGTCCAGCTGGGGCATCACGCCGCCCCGTGTCCTCACCAGCCTGATCTTCACCATCCTGCTCACGGCCTGTGTGTGGTGGAGCTCCAAGGCTGTGGACCGCCTGTCCGCCATCCTCATGGGCGGCATGGTCATCACCTTCCTGCTGTCCATCGGCGGCATGATCGGCCAGGCCCGTCTGGATTCCATGCTGGGCCTGGACGGCCAGAGCGGCGAATTCATCTTCATCTTCGGCGCGGCCTCCACCTATCTGACCTCCTTCTGCTTCCACGCTTCGGTGCCCAGCCTCATCAAGTATCTGGGCAAGGACGCCCGCACCATCAACAGCTGCCTGCGCATCGGTACGGTCATCGCCCTGCTCTGCTATGTGGTCTGGATCGCCGCCGCCGACGGCATCATCCCGCGTGACGACTTCAAGCACATCACCAACGTGGGCGACCTGGTGGCCGCTTCCGGCACCAGCCTGGGCGGCATCATCCTCAAGATGCTGGAAGCCTTTGCCCTGTTCGCCATCGCCACGTCCTTCCTGGGCGCGGGCCTTGGCCTGTTCGACTACATGGCCGACCTGTGCGGCTTCGACAACAGCCGTCTGGGCCGTACCAAGACCATGCTCATCACCTTCGTGCCGCCCATGATCGGCGGCATCATCTGGCCCGACGGCTTCCTGCCCGCCATCGGCTGGGCCGGTCTGGCGGCCTCCATCTGGTCGGTCATCGTGCCCGCCCTGCTGCTGCGCGCCAGCCGCCGCAAGTTCCAGGCCAGCCTGTACCGCGTGCCCGGCGGTTCCACCACCGTGCCCCTGCTGCTGGTCTACGGCATCATCGTGGCCGTCTGCCACACCCTGTATGTCTTCAACCTGCTGCCTGTCTTCAAGTAGCAGCCAACACGCAAGGAGTTCCTCATGAACAAGGACGTCATCAGCACCCCCAACGCTCCTGCCGCCGTGGGCCCCTACAGCCAGGGCATCCGCGTGGGCGACATCTTCTTCCTCTCCGGCCAGATCCCGCTGGATCCCGCCACCGGCAAGCTGGTGGAAGGCGACATCTGCGCCCAGGCCGAGCAGTGCTGCAAGAACGTGGTGGCCCTGCTGGAATCCCAGGGCCTGACCACCGCCAATGTGGTCAAGACCACCGTGTTCATCGCTGACATGAACGACTTCCCCAAGGTCAACGAAGTCTACAAGAAATACTTCTGCGAGCCCTTCCCCGCCCGTTCCTGCGTGGCCATCAAGAGCCTGCCGCTGGGCGCCCAGGTGGAAGTGGAAGCCATCGCCGCCCTCTAAACCCCTCCGGGAGGGGCGTCCCCAAGTGATGCCCCTCCTTTCCCCATCCGGCTCCCCGCGTTCCCCGGGCGGTCTCCCTGCCGCCCGTCCCGGAGCCGAACTTTCCTTGCTCCGTTCCATCCCTGCCTATGCTCAAGATCGTCACGACCATTCTTTGCGTCTATATGCTGGTCCGCTGCGTGCTGCCCCTGCGCTGCAAACGGCCGCTCAAGACGCTGCTGGCCCTGCTGGTGCTGCTGGTGGGCTTCCGGCTGCACATCTTTTCCCTGCTCTACGCCACCTTCAATCCCGAACTGCCGCGCTGGGTCCTGGTCAGCACGGGCGTGCCGCATGTGCTCTTTTTCCTGCTGGCCCTGCTCTCGCTGCTCCGGGACGGCGCCTGCCTTGTCTGGTGGCTGGCGCGCCGCTTGCGTCCGGGCCTTCCGGCCCTGCCCGGCAGCAACCGGCAGATGGCCGCATTGCTGCTGGTGGCCCTGGTGATGACGGCCCTGGCCGTGCCCGCGGCCCTGCGCATCCCCGAGGTCCGCACGCAAGAGATCGTCCTGCCCGGCCTGCCCCCCGCCCTGGACGGCCTGCGCGTGGCCCAGCTCACGGACCTGCACATCAGCCGCAACTTTCCCGCCGAATGGACCCGGGCCGTGGTGGACAGGACCAATGCCCTCAAGCCGGACATCATCCTGCTCACGGGCGACCTCATGGACGGCAGCCCTGCGCTGCGACATGCGGACTTCGCGCCCATGGCCGACCTGCGGGCGCCGCTGGGCGTCTTCGCCTGCCCGGGCAACCATGAATATTACTCCGATCTTCCTGCCTGGCGGCCTGTTTTGCGCGCCCACGGCATCACCCTGCTGGAGAACGAGGCCGTGGTGTTGCGGGTACGGGGCGGCCACCTGACCGTGGCCGGTGTCACCGACAATGCGGCCGAGCGTTTCGGCCTGCCCGGCCCCGACCCGCACAGGGCCCTGGAGGGCACGCCGCGGCCGCGCATCCTCATGGCCCACAAGCCGGAGCTCTTCCATCAGACGGCCCCGGACGTCGATCTGCAACTTTCCGGCCATACCCACGGTGGGCTGGCCCTGCTGCTGGATCAGGGCGTGGCCCTGTTCAACGGCGGTTTCGTGCGCGGCTGGTACGCCCAGGGCGAGTCCCGTCTGTATGTGGGCCCCGGCAGCGGCCTGTGGGGCGGTTTTCCCCTGCGCCTGGGCGTGCCTTCCGAGATCCTGCTGCTGGTCCTGCGTGCGCCGCGATAACGCATCGCCCCCTGGATCCCTCTGCCCATCTCTTATTTTCCCCGCTCCCGCAGGGCCCCATCCCCTGCGGGAGCATCGGGACTTCATCCCGCATCCCTCTTGCCTGCCGCTTCGGCAGGCCCTACATTAGCAGGATAGAGACCCCTCACCCTCAAGGAGCCCGCATGCCCCTCCAGCCCCCAAGCCCGTTCCACCAGCACATCGCCCTGCCGGAAAGGACAGCCCTGCTGCTTTCCATGCTGGCTCCCTGGCCGCGCCGGGGCAGGGAACTGCTGGTCATCGGTTGCGGGGCGGGGCATGTCCTGCCCCCGCTCTGGCAGAGCGGCTTTGACCTGAGCGCCTGCGAGGCCTCTCCGGCCCTGCGGGAACAGGCCCGGCACAGGGCCCCGCAAGGCGTGGAGATAGAAGCCGCGGCCCCGGACTGGCTGCCTTTTGCCGACAACAGTTTCGACTGGGTGCTGCTGCGGGCCGACGAACTGCCGCCCGCCGCCCTGCCCGCGGCACTGGGCGAGGCCTGCCGCGTGGCGGCCTGCGGCCTGGTCCTCACCTTCTGGAACAGCGCGTCCCTGCCCTGGCTGACCTGGCGCCTGCACGGGCGTCGCCATGCCTGGCCCGGGCATTCCCTGCCCTTCTGGACAGCCTGGCGCCTGCTGGCCGCCCGTCCGGGACGACTGCACGCGGCAAGCTGCCTTTGGCGGCCCGCCTGCCGCTGGCATCACGGGACGAAGATGCGTGCCGCGGCCCTTTCCCGCCTGCCCTTCGGGGCCTGGTGCGTCCTGCGTCTGGACATGGCGCCCCGCCGTACGGGCACGCCCCTGCCCCTGCGCCTGCGCCCCCGACTGGATACTTCCCGCCCCGTCATGGAATATGACTCCCTGCGCGCCGCCGGACAGTCCCCGGCACAAAAGCAGCATCCCTGAATCACAGGAAAAAATTTTTCTGTTCCCGAACGCTGCGACGCAGGGGATTTGCAGCCTTCCCGTCCTGCAGATACCGGCAGGCAGGCATCAGGGGGCTTGCCGCCGGCACCGGCCTGCATTATGGTGGTACGTCCTGGATATAATGATAGCAACACGGGCGGCATCCCGTGCCGCGCCGTTTTTATTGCGCAGTCCACAATAAGGAGATCATCATGAAAGCGCGCAGCAGATCCATCCATCTTTCCGTGCATATCCATAAAGATCCTGCCGCCATGGCCGAGCGCGCCGCCCATATCCTGGCCGCCGCCTGTGAAGAAGCCGTGGCCGAACGCGGCGTGTTCCGCATCGCTCTTTCCGGCGGCCAGACGCCCATCCCCCTGTTCCGCCTGCTGGCGGCCAGTGACTGGGCCGACCGCCTGCCCTGGGACAAGATGAGCTTTTTCTGGGTGGACGAACGCTGCGTGGGCCCCGACCATCCTGACAGCAACTACGGCCTTGCCCGCCGCGAACTGCTGAGCCATGTGCCCGCCACCCACTTTTACCGCATGCGTGGCGACATCGATCCCGTGGAAGCCGCCGTCAAATACGAACAGCAGATCCGCCAGGACTTCAACATCGGCCCCAACGATCTGCCCCGCTTCGACTTCATGCTCCTGGGCATGGGCGATGACGGCCACACCGGTTCCATCTTCCCCAACTCTCCGGCCCTGGCCGAACGCAAACGCCTGGTCATCGACCAGTATGTGCCCGAACGCAAGGCCGACCGCCTGACCCTGACCCTGCCGGTCATCAACAACTCCCGCTGCTGCATGTTCCTGGTCACGGGCAAGGAAAAACATCAGGTGCTGGGCCAGGTGCTGGATCTGCTGGCCGAGCCCACCCTGCCTGCCCAGATGGTGCGCCCCAGCGTGGGCGACCTGATCTGGGTCGTAGACGAGGCCGCGGCCACCGGTCAGGACTAGGTCGTCCTGCCATACGAATGACGAAGGAGGGGCCCCGACGGGACCCCTCCTTTTTTTGCAGATCCTTCCTGCGCAATACTTTTGCGACGACAGATCATCCCCGCCCCGGCTCGCTGCCTGCCGGGGACGGCTCATCGGGACAGATGTCTCAGCCGTTGCTTCCCCCTGCCGGCACCACTCCCGACAGGTCATGAGGAGACGCGGCTGTCCCGCCGTCCCGCCCGTCCCCGCCTGCCATCTCCAGCTGGCGCAGCAGGCGGGCCTTGGCCATGATCTCGGGCCGGTATTCGAAGTGCATCAGATCATATTCGTGCCATTTGCCGCCCCAGATGAAGCCTTCAGCCTCGAAGGCCCGGACGATCTCGCTGTCGTAGGACTGCTGCAGGGGATGGCGCTCCACCTTGGCCCAGCGCCAGTACGGCGCCCGCTGCGGGCTCAGGTCGATGGCGATACCGAAGGAGTGCGGGCTCAGGCGCTGCTCTCCGGCGATGGGGCGCCACAAAAAACCTCCGGCCGAGACCAGCCAGGGCTTGAGCTCCGGCCGCTGCCGCACGGCCTCGCGCAGGCGGCCATCCACGGCGGCCAGCGCCCGCGCGGCGGCCCCGCTCATCCGCACCTTGCGCCCCTGCAGGGACGTCCCGCCCAGGCCCCGGCGGACCGTGGCCGCATCCGCACCGTACAGGGCTTTCAAAAAGGCATAGCTGCGCCAGCGACCGGGCGAATAGCCCAGCGGCGTGGCCGCCCGTTCCGGATCCGGCAGATAGGGCAGATGCATGCTGGCACGCAGCGAGACGTCCATGCGTGCGGTATCGAGGCGCCGGGCCAGACGCTGTTCCCTGTCCAGCAGGGCCGCATCATCATAAGGATGGGCCGCCAGTTCCGCTGCCGAGGCATAGAGAACCCGCCGCTCCCCTTCCAGGCGCAGCCAGATGCCGTCGGATCCGGCCTCCACGGCCCTGATCTGCGGATAGGCCGAACGCAGGCACAGCAGGTTGATACGGTCCTCGGCGGACAGGCCGGACAGCTCGCCATTCCCGACGCCGGGACCCGTCTCCGCCGTACAGCACAGCGGCAGCAGCAACAGCCACAGCAGCAGCCCGCCCCAGCGGGAGGGGTGCCGCCACACACATCCTTTCATCGTCCATCTCCAGCGGGTCCCGGCCGCCTCTTGTCAAGGGGACGGCCTTTGCCCTACATAGCAGCCATGCAAGCATGGAAATTCTACTTCATTACCTTTGGCTGTAAGGTGAACCAGTACGAAACGCAATCCCTGCGCGAGGCCTGGCAGGCCCGTGGCGGTGTGGAATGCGACGACCCCGCCCAGGCGGACGTGGTCTGCGTCAACAGCTGCGCCATCACGGCCCGTGGCGAACGCGATGCCCGCAATGCCGTGTTCCGCCTGCGTCGTGCGGCCCCCGCCGCCCGCCTGATCCTGACCGGCTGCGCGGCCCGCCTGTTCGAGGACTTCCGCCGGCACGGCCACGAGGACTGCGTGCAGCCGGACCTCATCCTGCCCCAGGGCGACAAGCGCCTGCTGCTGGCCGGGCCCTGGACGGAAGGAGAGCTGGCTCCGACAGGGGAAGCGCAGGCCCCCTCCTACCCGCCCTTTGCCATCAGCGGCTTCCGGCGCGCCCGTCCCGTGCTCAAGGTACAGGACGGCTGCCAGCACCGCTGCACCTACTGCATCGTGCCCCTCACCCGCGGCCGCTGCCTGAGCCGCCCGCCGGAAGACGTCATCGCCGAGGCCCGGCGCCTGCTGCTGGCCGGACATGCCGAGATCATGATCTCGGGCATCAATCTGCGCCAGTATGGCCGGGACAATGCCGATTTCGGTGATTTCTGGAGCCTGCTCCGCCGTCTGGATGCCGCTCTGGCCCCGGAATTCGCCGGACGCGGCCGCTTCCGCATCAGCTCCCTGGAGCCGTCGCAACTCGATGACGAAGGGGTGGAGACCCTCATGGCCTGCCGCATGCTCTGCCCGCAGCTGCACATCTCGCTGCAGCATGCCAGCCAGCCCGTGCTGCGCCGCATGGGACGCGGCCACTACACGGCGGCCATGCTCCAGCGTGCCGTGGAACGCCTGCACGCCCACTGGCCCGTCATGGGACTGGGGGCGGACATCATCGCGGGCTTCCCGGGCGAACGTGAGGAAGATGTGGCCTGCCTGCTGGATTTCGTGCGCGAGACGCCGTTCAGCTATGCTCACGTCTTCCCCTATTCCCGCCGCCCCGGTACCGCCGCCGACCGCTTCGACGGCCACCTGCCCCAGCAGGTCAAGCAGGAGCGGGCCGCCAGGGTCCGCGCCGCCGTGGAGGAACGCCGCCAGGCTTTCTGTCAGGCACAGCTGGCCCTGCCGCGCATGCTGCTGGCCGCCGACAGCCCCGCCCCCGACCAGGCCCCCGCCCGCCGTCGCAAAGCCATCAAGGGCGTCAATGAATTCTATGTGCCCTGCATCCTGCCCGCCGGGGCCCATCCCGGTCGCGAACTGCTGGCCGTGCGCCCCCTTTCCGTCACGGAGAAGGGCCTGCTGGTAGAGCCGCTGGCGGACTAGGCATCGTTGTTTTTTGGGGAACCCGGGGAAGGGCCCCTGTCGTCCCGTCGCTGCCGGTCACGGAGCCCTGCCGGGCACGCCCGCAGGACAGCTCTAGGCATCGACAGCAGCGGCAAGCCCTTCTCCGGCCCCTTCCTCTCAGGATATGGGACGATGCGGCGGGGCGGCTGCCGGGAAGGACTTGCTAAAAGTTCTGATTTCTGAAATAAAAACATAGCAGTTAAATATGTTTTTATACTGCCTGTCCCCTCGGCCGGACAGGAGAATCCCGGCACAGGCCCTGCCCCGGCCGCTCTCCACTCCCTCCATGGATGACGGGTGCGAACTTCCCTCCTTCCCGGCCGCATCCCTGCAACCAGAAGAGGAAATGCCATGTCCTGCCGCTATGCTCTCTCCGCCCTTTTGAGCCTCACCCTGCTGGCATCCGGCTGTGCCGGCGGTTTTTCCCGTCATTATCAGGCGGCGGACGATCATGTCCGCCCCGTGGATACCCTTGAATCCTGTACAGCCCCCCGCGTGGAAAAGATCCCGGCCTCCGTCATGGAAGAACGCCTTGCCGCGGCCCTTGCCGACGGCTATGTCCGTCTGGGCCGGGCCACGTGGGAAAGTGCCGTCCCCGCTTCCGCCGACGATGCCGCTGCCCAGGCGGGCCGTGTGGGCGCCTGCCTCGTGCTCCAGAGCGTGACGCCCATCCCCCAGCAGCCGGAAAAGCCCCACTACCAGGCGCATCCCGGCTTCATCTCGCGCATCGGCCAGCGCGGCATCTTTGCCGAGGACAACAGCGGGAACCTGAGCGGCCCGTCCACGCGGCCTGCGGTGCGTTACCGCAACGACGCCGTCTTCCTTGCCCGTACAAAATAAAGTGACACGTATCCGCCGGAGGAAGAAGACAGGCCCGTTCCGGCAGGCCTGCCTCTTCCCGCCGATCGCCTGATCCGGCCCCTGCCGGATGGGGATGTGCCGCCTCTGAGCCTGCATCCCGGGCTCACCCATGCCCCGCCCGCATGCGCATTCGGTTCCGCGCCCCGGGCTCGACAGATGAAACCATAAAAAAGAGGGAGCCTGCCCTGCGGCACGGCTCCCTCTTTCCCTGTCAGGGGATATCGCTATTCGCTGGCTAGATGCTGATCTGGGCACCCAGCAGCTTGACGAAGGCGGCGATCCAGGCCGGATGCGCAGGCCAGGCCGGGGCCGTGACCAGGTTGCCGTCCACCACCGCGTTGCTGGCCGTGGCGTTGAAGTCATGCCAGGTGGCACCGGCGGCCACCACATCGGGTTTGACCGCCGCATAGCAGGTGCAGGTGCGGCCCTTGAGGATGCCCGCGCTCACCAGCAGCTGGGGGCCGTGGCAGATGGCGGCGATGGGTTTCCCGGCGGCGTCGAATTCACGCACGATCTCCAGTACGCGCTCGTTGAGGCGCAGGTATTCGGGAGCGCGCCCGCCGGGCACCACCAGACCGGCGTAGTCGGCTACATCGACCTTGTCGAAGTCATAGTTGATGGCGAAGTTGTGGCCGCGCTTCTCGCTGTAGGTCTGGTCGCCCTCGAAGTCATGGATGGCCGTACGCACGAAATCTCCGGCCTTTTTGCCCGGGCAGACGGCATGGACTTCGTAGCCCAGCATCAGCAGCATCTGGAAAGGCACCATCACTTCGTAATCTTCCACATAATCGCCGGCCAGCAGCAGAATCTTTTTCATCGTGATACTCTCCTGTGCGGCAAGGCGCCCGTCCGGAACAAAGAAGCCGGGCCCGCCCTTGCCATCGCTCATATACTGCTTATATAAGCAGCGGAACGTTACAGACAAGAGGCAGGCCGGTGCTTTTCCGGCCCGGCGGCTGCCTGCCGATACACCCCACTGTCCCGCGGCCCCGGCTGCGGCCCAAAACATGGCAAGGAGTGCTCCATGCCCCTGTATGATTTTGTCTGCCCCGCCTGCGGGGCCCAGTTCGAAGAGCTGGCGTTCGGTGACGAAACGCCCGCCTGCCCCCAGTGCGGCCATGCCGAGACCCAGCGCCAGATGAGCGTGCCCAGCCCGCTCAAGACCGGCGCCTTCCCCTTCAAGCCCGGCCCGGTGCATCCGCTGGCCTCCAAGATGGGCAAGGGCCTTGCCGGTTGCGGTCAGGCCGGCGGCTGCGGCAGTGCCCCCGCCGCGCCCAGCTCCGGTTCCGCCTGCGGCGGCAACGGCAAGTTCTCCTGAGCCTAGGCTCGCGTATCCTGGCAGGATACGTTCACTTTGGGGACGCGCCTTCCGCGGCATGTATCCAGCCGCGCGGGCGCGTTCCTTGCATTATGGAGCTGCTTGGCCTATTCTTTTGGAATATTTTCACTTCAGGGGGATATTATGCTGCGCAGTATGACCGGCTTCGGCCGCTGCCTGGTAGAGAGCGAAGGCTTTACCCAGCAATGGGAAGTCAAAAGCGTCAACAGCCGCCATCTGGACCTCAAATGGCGCCTGCCCATGAGCGTGCGCAGCCTTGAGCCGCGCCTGGAAAAAGTGGTGCGCCGCTTCGCCTCCCGCGGCCGCGTGGACATCAGCCTGACCCTCCAGTACACCGGCGGCACCGGCCCCGCGCCGCGCTTCGACGCCATGCAGGCCGAAGCCATGCTGGACAGCCTGAAAGAACTGGCTGCCCGCCGCGGCGAGTCCTTCACCCCCGACTACAACGCCCTGCTCGCCCTGCCCGGCCTGTGGGGCGATGCCGGTGACGAAGTGGACGAGGGCCTGACCCTGGCTCTGGAAGAAGGCCTGTCCTTGGCCCTGGAGGACTGGAACGACGCCCGCGCCGCCGAAGGCCGCGCCCTGGCCCGCGACATGCACTCCCGCATCCTGCGCATGGAGGAATGGACCGGCCTCATCGCCGAACGCGCGCCCGAGATCAAGGAAGAGCGCGCCGCCGTCATGCGCGAACGCCTCAACGAGGCGCTGGAAGCCGTCAACGGCCTGGACGAGAACCGCTTCCTGCAGGAAGTCACCATCCTGGCCGACCGTCTGGACGTCACCGAAGAGCTGACCCGCCTGCACACCCATCTTGCCCGTCTGCACGAGCTGCTGGATGCCGGCAAGGATGCCGGTCGCCGTCTGGACTTCACGCTGCAGGAATGCTTCCGTGAGATCAACACCTGCGGCAACAAGATCCCCGATGTGCAGCTTTCGCGCATGGTGGTCGATTTCAAGAACGAACTGGAAAAGTGCCGCGAGCAGGTACAGAACCTCGAATAGCCGGCGGGTTCCCGTCACGGTCGTCCGACACTGAGCTCCGCGGGCCCCGCCTGCGGGAGGAGATTTTGACATCATGAACAGACTCGGCATCGCGCTGGTCATCAGCGCGCCCTCCGGGACAGGGAAGACCACGCTCATCAAGCGCCTGCGCAAGGAATTCCCCAACTTCGGCTATTCCATCTCCTGCACCACCCGCGCCCCCCGCGAAGGCGAAGTGGACGGCAAGGACTATCATTTCCTGAGCCGCGAGCGCTTCGTGGAGCTGCGCGACCAGGGCCATTTTGCCGAATGGGCCGAAGTGCACGGCAACTTCTACGGCACGCCCCTGCCCCCTGTGCGCGAGATGCTGGCCAAAGGTCAGGACATCCTGTTCGACATCGACGTGCAGGGCGCCGCCCAGCTGCGCAAGAACATGCCCGATGCCCGCTTCCTCTTCATCCTGCCGCCCTCCATGGAAGAACTGGAACGCCGCCTGCGCGGCCGCGGCCTGGACAGCGAGGAAGTCATCCTGCGCCGTCTGGCCAATGCCCGTGCCGAGATGCAGGAAGCGCCCCACTACGATGCCCTCATCGTCAATGACGACCTGGACACGGCTTACGACCACCTGCGCGCCGCCTACCTGGCCGCGACCCTGGCCCCCCACTGCCGCCCCGGGCTGGTGGAGGCCCTGAACAACGGACACCTCCTTTAAAGGAAGAAGAACGATGGCTGCCCAACTCATTGTCGCTCTGGATCTGCCCCGCAAGGAAGACGCTCTCGTCCTGGCCCGCGAACTGCAAGGCGCCGTGCCCTGGTGCAAGGTGGGCATGGAACTGTTCACCCTGGCCGGCCCGGACATCATCCGCGAACTGCACGACCTCGGCTTCCATGTCTTCCTGGACATGAAATTCTACGACATCCCCCACACCGTGGCCCAGGCCGTCAAGGCCGCTGCCGCCGCCGGTGCGGAACTGCTGACCCTGCACTGCCAGGGCGGCGAGCGCATGTGCAGCGAGGCCCGTATCGCCGCCGACAGCTACGGCAGCAAGGCTCCCCAGCTTTTCGGCGTCACGGCCCTGACCAGCTTCGGCCCCGGCGAGATGCCCGGCATCAGCGCCGATCCCTCGGACTTTGCCCTGGAGCTGGCCGGCAAGGCCCGCGGCTGGGGTCTGGACGGCGTGGTCTGCTCCGGCCATGAGGCCGCCCGCATCAAGGCCTCCTGTCAGGGCCTGCGCTGCCTGTGCCCCGGCATCCGTCCCGCGGGCGCCGATACCGACGACCAGCAGCGCATCATGACGCCCGCCCGTGCCGTGCAGGCCGGTGCCGACTTCCTGGTGGTGGGACGTCCCATCCTCAAGGCCCCTTCGCCCGCCGAGGCCGCCCGTGCCATCCAGGCCGAGATGAAAGCCGCCGTCTAAAGGAGACAGCATGACAGCCAGCGCCCCTCTTGCCCTTTTCCGCACCACAAGCATGTCCCGTCGCCGCAGCATCCGGCGTCGCGGGCCTGTCATGGAGGTGGCGGCATGAAGCGCTGGCTGTTCCGTGAGCCCCCTGCCGGTTCGCCGCCGCGCGGTCTGGCCCGTGAGCTCTCCATCTCTCCCCTGCTGCTGGACATCCTCTGGCGGCGCGGCCTGGACAGCCCCGAAGAGCTGGATGCCTATCTTTCCGCGCGTCTGCCCGATCTGGTGCCGCCGTCCCGCTGGCCCCAGTTCCCGCAGGCGGCCGAGGTCATCAGCAAAGCCCTGCTGGACGGCAAGAAGCTGGCCGTCTGGGGCGACTACGACGTGGACGGCATCACCTCCTCCACGCTGGTGCTGGACGTGCTGGAAGCCCACGGTCTGGAAGCCCTGTGGCATGTGCCCGACCGCCGCAGCGAAGGCTACGGCCTGAACATCCCGGCCATCGAGGAACTGGCCGCGCAGGGCTGCGGCATCCTGCTCACCGTGGACTGCGGCATCTCCGACATGGCCGCCGTGGCCCGCGCCCGCGAACTGGGCATGACCGTGGTCGTCTCCGACCACCATCTGCCGCCGCCGGAGCTGCCCCCGGCCGATGCCATCTGCAACCCCCGTCTGGGCCCGGAAGACGACATGCCCTGCCCCCATCTGGCCGGTGTGGGCGTGGCCTTCTTCCTCATGGCCGCCGTCAACGCGGCCCTGGCCCCGCACACGGGCCGCCGCTTCAAGATGGACAAGGTGCTGGATCTCGTGGCCCTGGGCACGCTGGCCGACGTCATGCGCCTGGGCGGGCAGAACCGCATCCTCGTGCGCGGCGGGCTGGACAAGCTGGCCGAGGCCGCCCGCCCCGGCATCGCCGCCCTCAAGACCGTGAGCGGTTCCGACGCGGCCGCTCGCCTCAACGCCGGACAGGTGGTCTTCCGCCTGGCGCCGCGCATCAATGCCGCCGGGCGCATGGGCGCGGCCGACACCGCCCTCCAGCTGCTGCGCAGCAAGGACCATGTGGAGGCCCTCCGCCTAGCCCAGCATCTGGATGCCCTCAACACCCAGCGCCGCGAGGAAGAGGAACGCATCTGGGCCGCCGCCCGCGAGCAGGCCCACCGCCAGCTGGAACAGCGCCAGCGCCCTGCCCTGGTGCTCTACGGCGGCGACTGGCACCCCGGCATCGTGGGCATCGTGGCTTCGCGCATCGTGGAAGAATTTTACCGGCCCACCATCATCCTCTGTGACGACAACAATATGATGAAGGGCTCGGGCCGCTCCATCCGCGAGTTCGACCTTTACGCCGGGCTCCAGAAGACGGCCCATGTGCTGGCTGGCTTCGGCGGCCACAAGCTGGCCGCGGGCGTGCGCCTGGAACCCAACCAGCTGGAGCGCTTCCGTGAGGCCTTCGAACAGGTCGTGGCGGACGAACTGGGCGAGCAGCCCCTGACTCCGGCCCTGCTGCTGGAATGCGAGCTGGATTTCCAGCAGGCGTCGGACTCCGCCTTCCTGCAGGAGCTGGAACTCATGCAGCCCTTTGGGGCGGGCAATGCCGAACCGGTCTTCGCCTCCCCGGAACTCACGGTGGTGGACCGCAGCCCGCTGGGCTACAGCGGCGACCATGTGCGCCTGCGCCTGAAGGACAGCGCCAGCGGCATCACCCTCATGGCCAAGGGCTGGAACATGGCCACGGCCTTCCCGCCTTCTTCCGTGGGCTCGCGCATCCGTGTGGCCTACACGCCGCGCCTGGATTACTACCGGGGAGTGGCCTCCATCGACGTGGGCATCAAGGACTGGCAGCCTGTGACCGACTAGCACGCGCGAACGATATCGTTGCAGGGCCTTTCCCGTGCGGGAGGGGCCCTTTTGATTTTTTGCCTTCGGGCGGGCCCCTGGCGCATCCCCGCTTTCTCCGGCTGATCCGTAGCGCGCAGCCGGCGGGCTCCGGGCAGCCACGGCCCGCTTCTCTCCCTGCGCTCCTGTCGCTAGGGGCCCGGCTGTCCCTTTGCCGTCCGTGCTGCACAGACATCTTTTCCCGCCCTTCTCCGGGCGGGCGGCACCGCTATCGCCCGCAGCCCTGCCTGTTGCCACAAATTCCCGGAAATTTCCTTCCGCATCCTTCACAGATGCCATTTGAGGCTTACCCTTTGAACACGGCAGCCATCGACGGCAGACCGGGGAACGCCTCCCGCGTCCCTGCCATCGCCGTCCGGCCCGGCCCTCCCGTCCGTCTTCCTGCTCCGGCAGGCAGTCCGGGACAGGCCCGCGGCCACGGTTGCCTGCGGCACCGTCCGCCCCGCGAGACAAGGGGGGCTGCGCCGCGCCCTTACCTTCAACAGATCACACGCCGGGATCGTCCGGCTTTTCAGGAGTTCGTCATGATGCAGCCCGAAGAGCTGTCCGCGTACAAGGAAAGCGTCCTGCAGGACATCGCCCAGGCCCAGCGCGTGGGCGCTGACGAGAACGCCATCACCGCCCTCATCAGCCAGTACCCGCTGGATCAGGCCCTGGCCGCCCGTCTGGCCCGCTGCTACGGCCCCAAGGGACTGGAGAACTTCAATCTGGACGGCATCGATGTGGCCGCTCTGCCCGCGCAGCAGAAGCACGCCAAGGAACCCGACCAGAGCGTGTTGCAGCAGGTCTGGGAAGAGCACGTGGCCCAGGTCATGGATCAGGTCTGCCGCATGTCGCCCGAATATCTCGATCTGGAGCAGGAGACCCGTCTGGACATCCTGCTGCTGGAACAGGCCCGCGCCGAGAACAACCTCCAGGCCATGCTGGGTCTGGAGATCCTGCATGTGGCCGAAGACCTGAACCTGGCCATGCAGGAAGCCGAAGCCGCCGAGGCCGGTCACGCCGCCGGGCAGCCCGGGGCCTGCAAGATGGCCGCCTTTGCCCGCAAAATCATCCACAGTCTGGAGCACCAGCGCGAGAGCCTGGAACAGGCCGCCGAGCTCCTGCCGCTGGTCTGTGACGCCCAGGCCTATGCCGCCGCTGCCCAGACCTACGCCAAGAACAAAAAGGACAAGGACGGCCTGCCCGAAGACGGCTTCCGCCAGACCATGCAGGCCCAGTGCCAGTCGCTGGAAGCCGCCGCGCAGGATTGCACCACGCCCTGCCTGGGCGATCTGTTCTCCGCCCGCCACCGCAACCTGGCCACGGCGGAAGAGATCTACATCCGCATGCAGCGCCAGGCCCTGAGCGGCCTTTCTTCCGTGACGCAGGCCGAGGCCCTGGCCGACAGCCTCTTCCCCTGGCTGGCCGATACGCTGGAAGGCATCATCGGCAACGAGCTCCACGCCGGCCTCAAGGATACGGCAGCCGCCCGCCTGGACGGCATCCGCCAGCTGCTGGCCGACATGGAAGCTGAAGAGCAGGAATAATAAGGA
>NZ_DS996351.1:148682-193265 GCF_000156375.1 Desulfovibrio piger ATCC 29098 | reverse complement strand
CCCCCTCAAACTCCCCCATCCCTGCCAAAAACTTTTGACCGGATCACTGCAAGGTCTTGTGTCGCGCAGGCTGCGCGCGACTCACCGTCCCCCGGTATAACGCGGGAAGGGAAGCTGCTGGCCTGAAGGCAAGAAAGGATGCTTCTCGGAAAGATTACGTCGCCTTGCCGCCGCGCATGCGATGCGCCACGCGACAAATCAGGCAGCCCGGGACGGGGCGCCCTCCGGCGCGCATGAGATATGCTGGCTCGCCACCGTTTTTTCGATCGCTCATGAAACAGGGCCTGTCTCCCCGGGAAAGGGAGGCAGGCCCTGTTTTTTTATCCGTCTGGCTCCGGCTGCGGCGTACGGTCGTGCCGCAGGCCGGCGACAGGCGGCAAAAGTTACGGTTTGGGATACTGACGGATGTGCGAGAAGATGCTGCCGTCCCGCTCCAGCCCCTGCTGGGCAGCCTTGGCATACCAGAGGGCGGACTCCGTGGCATTCTCCGGTACGCCGAAGCCCACTTCATAGCAGGCGCCCAGGAAACGCTGGGCCTGGCCATTGCCCTGTTCGGCGGCACGCTTGGCCCAGTCGAAGCTCTGTTCGGGGTCCTTGGTCACCAGTTCACCGTCGGCGTAGATCAGGGCCATATTGAACTGGGCCTCGGCATAGCCGCTTTGGGCCGCACGCTGCATCCACTGCAGATAGCCGTTGGTGTCACGCGGGACGCCCGCACCGGAACGCAGCATATAGGCCACCAGGGTCTGGGCTTCGGCATCGTTCTGTTCCGCCGCCAGCATGTACCACTTGAAGGCCGTGGTCAGATCCTGCGGGACGCCCAGTCCGTTCTCGTAGCAACGGCCCAGCAGTACCTGCGAGCGGGCATCGCCTTCCGTGGCCAGGGGCTGCAACAGGCGCAGCGTTTTCTTGTACTGGCCGATATTGTAGGCCGTCCAGGCTTCCTGCCAGGTCTTGTCCGCCTTGCTGTCCGCGGCCACGGCAGGGATGGCGCTCACCAGGGCAAGGCCCAGCAGGCCTGTCGCGAGTATCTTGTTCATGATCTCTCCTTGCGTGTCGTTTCCTCGTCCGGCATCAGTCCGGGACACGCGTGCATGCCACCATACGCCGCCGCCCGGCGGGACACAAGCCTCCTGTCCACGCGCCCACCGGCCCTTGACGACTGGCCCGGCAAGATGCATTTTTGTCATGATGCAAAAAGGATTCTGTCCCCTCGTCGTCATCCGGGGCGCCGGAGACATGGGTACCGGTGTGGCCCTGGAGCTGTGGCGCGCGGGCCTGCACAGGCTCGTGCTGCTGGAGTGCGCCCGACCGCGTGCCATCCGCCGTTTCGTGGTCTTTTCCGAGGCGGTCTTCGAGGGCGTGGCCCGGGTGGAAGGGCTCGAAGCCCGCTTGTGCCCCGATGTGCCCTCTTGCCGTGCCCTCTGGCAGGACGGGGGTCTGCCCCTGCTGGTGGACGAGGACGGCGCGAGCCTGCGCGAGCTTTGCCCGCAGGTCTTCGTGGACGCCACCATGAGCAAGAAGGGCCGCGGCCTTTCCCCGGACATGGCGGACCTGGTCATCGCCCTGGGCCCGGGCATCGAAGCCGGACGGGACGTCCACTGCGTCATCGAAAGTTTCGGCCCGGACATGGGCCGCTGCCTCTGGCGGGGACAAGCTCTTGCCGATACCGGCATCCCCTGCGAACACGGCCGCACCGAACAGCGCGTGGGCCGTGCCCCGTGCGCGGGCATCTTCTCCAGCCCCCTGTCCCTGGGTGGCCATGTCCTTCAGGGGCGGGAAGTGGGCCGGGTGGACGGTGTCCCCGTCACGGCGCCCCTGTCCGGCCGTTTGCGCGGCCTGCTGCGTTCCGGTCTTCCGGTGCGCGCGGGGGCCAAGGTGTGCGACATCGAACCGCTGGACCACGTGCCCCTGGACCACGTCTCCTCACGCGCCCGCTGCCTGGGCAGGGGCGTGCTGCGGGCCATGGCCGCCCGCTATAACCTTCCTACCTGATACAGGAGTATCATGTCCCCCTTCAATCCCGATCCCCAGAACAGATACCCCTCTCCCCGGAGCGACAACGGCCAGTCCCGTGATGGCGAGCGCGTCATCGAGGCCGAGATCATCCACGACGGCTGTGACGACGGCAGGGGCCAGGGCCCTTACGGGCACTCCTGCCGGGGCGGTTACGGCCAGGAACAGTTCCGCGGCAGCCGCAGCCCCTGGAACGGCGGCCTGCATTTCCAGACCATCTGGACCTCGGGCGGCAGCCGGCAGGCTGGCCTTGCGCCCGGCATCACCCTGGCGCTGATCATCATCGCCGGGATCCAGTTCGGCCTGCTGGCCAGCATCGGCTTCATGGTCTTCCACGCCATCGGCTCCGTCCTCAACTCCATGCGCGAGATGCGCTCCATGCTGGCGGGCAATCCCCCCAACCCGTGGCCCGGCCGCATCCTCAGCTGGACCATCAGCTTTTTGCTGGTAGGCTGGCTTTCCGGTGGCTTCCAGTGATGCCACGTGGCATGTCTATCTGCTGCGCTGCGCCGATGACACCCTGTACTGCGGCGTGACCACCGACCTTGACCGGCGTCTGGCCCAGCACAACGGCAGTCTGCCCGGCGGGGCCCGCTACACGCGCCCGCGCAGGCCGGTTGCCCTGCTGCTTTCCCGGGCCTGCACGTCCCGGCAGGAGGCCCTGCGCCTGGAATATCACATCAAACGACTGCCCCGCTCCCGCAAGGAACAGGCCCTGAAAGAGTTTCCCCAATGCTGCCCCTGGATACTGTCCTGACGTTTTTCGCTACTGCCCTCATGCTGGCCCTTGCTCCGGGACCGGACATCATCTTCGTCCTCACCCAGTCCGCCCTGTACGGTATGCGGGCCGGTGTGGCCACCACCCTGGGGCTCATCTCCGGCCTGTGCTTCCATACAACAATAGTAGCCGTGGGCGTGGCGGGCATCTTCATGACCTCGCCGCTGGCCTTCACCCTGCTGACCATCGTCGGGGCGGCCTACCTGCTCTATCTGGCCTGGCTCTCCTTCCGGGCCGGGGCCAGCATGGCCCATCTGCAGGAAAGCCGCTTCCTGGGCTACTGGGGCCTGTACCGCCGCGGGGTCATCATGAACATCACCAATCCCAAGGTGACGCTCTTCTTCCTGGCCTTCCTGCCGCAGTTCTGCGCGCCGGAGCGCGGCAGCGTGGCCCTGCAGGTCATGGAACTGGGCCTGCTCTTCATGCTGGCGGCCTTCATCGTCTTCACGGCCGTCTCGGCCCTGGGCGGCCGCCTGGCCCACTGGTTCAACAGCTCGCCGCGCGGCCAGATGCTCATGCACCGTGTGGCCGGTCTGGTCTTCGTGGCCCTGGCCGGGATGCTGATATTCTCCTGCGTGGCCTGAGCCGCGCAAAGGCCTGTGACACCGCCCCTTCCGGGCTTGACACAGGCTTGAGCGCCGAGTAAGAAGGCCGCATTGAGGTGACCATGCAGAACTATCGTATCCCGCTCAGTGAGATTTCCCCTTCCGGCAAGGACATGACGCTGGACGATCCCGCCATCTGGCAGGGACCGCTGGCCGAATTCCAGATGGACTGCCGCATCATCGATCCCCTGAAGGCCGAGCTCGGCATCATGCCCCTGGAAGGCGGCTATCTGGTGCGCGGGAGCATCACCGGTACCGTGGTGCTGCCCTGCAACCGTTGCGCCGAAGACGTGACCGTGACCGTGGATTCGCATCTTGAAAATTTTGAGGAGACCGCCGCCGAACCCGAAGACGAAGAGGCCGCGACCACCGGCGAAGACCTGCTGGAAAGTCGCGTCGTGGTGGAGAACGGCGTGTCGTATCTCGATCTGGGCGCCATCTGCTGGGAAGAGTTCGTCCTGGCCCTGCCGGTCAATCCCCTGTGCCGCCCCGACTGCAAAGGCCTGTGCCCCCAGTGCGGTGCCAACCTCAATGACGGCCCCTGCCAGTGCGCCCCGGAAGAGGGCGATCCGCGCATGGCCGTCCTGCGCGGGCTGAAGTTGCGCAAAAACTAGACATCAAAATTTTTTTCTGCTAGGCTCTTGCCTCTTGAGCTTGGCCCATAGGGTCACTCACGCCCAAAAAGCATATCATTTCCGATCTCTCGGAGAAGGAGAACATCATGGCTGTCCAGCAAAACAAAAAGTCCCGTTCCCGCAAGGGCATGCGTCGTTCCCACGACCGCGTGGCCACCCCCACCGTCATTTACTGCTCCTGCGGCGAGCCCACCGTGCCCCATAGCGTGTGCCCCAACTGCGGCGCTTACAAGGGCCGTCAGGTGATCGCCAAGACCGAAGCTGAGTAATGAACGCGCGCCCCATCATAGCCGTTGATGCCATGGGAGGGGACTTTGGCCCCTCCGTGGTTGTTCCTGGTGCCATCGACGCCGCCAGGCTTCATGACTTGCACGTCCTCCTTGTGGGGGATACCCCCAAGGTAGAAGCGGAACTCGCCAAGCTCGACCTTGCCAACGTGCATTTCGACATCGTCCAGGCTGATGATGTGGTGCACATGAATGAAAAGCCTTCGGACATTCTTCGCCGCAAGAAAAACGCTTCCATCCAGGTGGCCTGCCGTCTCGTCAAGGACGGCAAGGCCGAAGCCGTGGTCAGCGCCGGACATTCCGGTGCCACGGTCGCGTGCGGCATGTTCATCATGGGTCGGCTGCCGGGCGTCGAACGCCCGGCGCTGGCTGCCCTGCTGCCCACGGAAAAGAATCCCGTGGTCGTGCTGGACGCCGGCGCCAATGTGGACTGCCGGCCCTATCATCTTTTCCAGTTCGGCCTCATGGGCGACGCCTTCGCGCGTGACCTGCTGGGCTATGCGGCCCCGCGTGTCAGCCTGCTGAGCATCGGCGAAGAGGAAGGCAAGGGCAACAGCCAGGTCAAGGAAGCCTACGAACTGCTCAAACTCGCCCAGAACCTCAACTTCGTGGGCAATGCCGAAGGCCGCGACATCTTTACGGGCGATATCGATGTCGTGGTCTGTGACGGTTTTGTGGGCAACGTGGTGGTCAAGATGAGCGAAGGCCTGGCCTCGGCCCTGGTCCGCATGCTCAAGCGCCTGTTTACCTCCGGCTTCCTGCCCGCCCTGGGCGGCATGCTGGCCAAGGGCGCCTTCAAAAAGTTCGCCACCACCATCGACTATGCCGAATACGGCGGCGCGCCCCTTCTGGGCCTGCAGGGTCTGGCCATCGTCTGCCACGGCCGTTCCAGCGCCCGAGCCATGCAGAATGCCATCAAGATGGCCGGTACCTTTGTGCGCAAGGGCACCAACGACCGTCTTGCCGAAACCATCCTGGCCAACGAGGAACTCACCCGCTTCTCACGCGCCATTTAAGCCACGGGTATCTCTATGAAGCCAAACTGCTATCTGCACGCCCTCAGCAGCTACGTCCCCGCCGAGGTCCTGACCAACGACGATTTGAGCAAACTGGTGGAGACCAACGACGAGTGGATCACCACCCGTACCGGTATCAAGCGTCGCCACCGTCTGTCTCAGGAAGAGAACGCCTCCGACCTCGGGACCCATGCCGCCCGCAAGGCGCTGGAAGATGCCGGTCTCGATGCTGCCAAGCTGACCCACATCCTCACGGCCACCTGTACGCCGGACCACCTCAGCCCCTCGCTTTCCTGCATCATCGGCGGCAACATCGGTGCCGGCCCGGCCATGTCCTTCGACTTCGGCTCCGCCTGCTCCGGCTTCCTGTACGGCCTGCATCTGGCGGACGCCCTGCTCTGCCAGGACCCGGCTTCCCAGATCCTCTTCGTCTGCACCGAGGCCCTTACCCGCCGCGTCAACTGGAGCGACCGCAGCACCTGCGTGCTCTTCGGTGACGGCGCCGGCGCCTGCATCCTGAACAGCGATCCCGAGAACGCCCTGGCCCGTGTGCAGGACAGCATCTGCAAGAGCGACGGCAGCCTGCATGACCTCATCATCGTGGGCGGCGGCACCACCTGCCAGTACAAGCCCGGCGATCCCGTGGGCGACGACTTTTTCATCTCCATGCAGGGCCGTGAAGTCTACAAGCATGCCGTGCGCCAGATGTCCGGCGTTTGCCAGGAACTGCTGGAGCGCAACGGCCTCACGGCCGCCGATGTCGATCTCTTCGTGCCCCACCAGGCCAACATGCGCATCATCGAGGCCGTGGGCAGCCGCCTGAAGATCGATCTGGATCACGTGTTCACCAACGTGGCCGAATACGGCAACACCTCTTCCGCCTCCGTGCCGCTGGCCCTGGTGGAAGCTCTGGCCCAGGGCCGCATCAAGGCCGGGGACCGCGTGCTGGTGACCGCCTTCGGCAGCGGCCTGACCTGGGGCGCGGCCCTGCTGCAGTTCTAGGCCGCCGCGACGTTGAACTCGGCCCTTTTCTGCTATATCATAAAATCCATTGAGGCAGCATCATGAGCAATCTTGATTCCACCACTCCTACCGCGTTGGTTACCGGCGGTTCCCGCGGCATCGGTCGCGCCGTTGCCCTGACCCTGGCCCGTGACGGCTATCAGGTCATCCTCACCTATGTGAGCCGTCCCGAAGAAGCCGACAAGACCGTGGCGGAGATCGAGGCTGCCGGCGGTCGTGCCCTGGCCCTGCCCCTCAATGTGGGCGACGGCGAGGCCGTGGCTGCCTTTTTTGCCGAACATATCAAGGGCAAGGTCAATCTGGCCGTGCTGGTCAACAATGCCGGCATCACCAAGGACGGCTTCCTGGTCCGCATGAAGGATGACGATTTCGACCGCGTCATCACCATCAACCTGCGCGGTGCCTTCATCTGCACCCGCGAAGCCGCCAAGATCATGACCAAGGCCCGTCACGGCCGCATCGTGAACATCTCTTCCGTCGTGGGCCAGATGGGCAACGCCGGCCAGGCCAACTACAGCGCCGCCAAGGCCGGCCTGCTGGGTCTGACCAAGTCCTGCGCCAAGGAGCTGGCCGCGCGCCAGATCACGGTCAATGCCGTGGCCCCCGGATTTATCGAAACCGACATGACCGCCGCCCTGAGCGACGATGTGCGAGCCTCTTACGAAGCCGCCATCCCGCTGAAGCGCATGGGCACCGCCCAGGAGATCGCCGATGCCGTGGCCTTCCTGGCTTCGGACAAGGCTGCCTACATCACCGGCCAGGTGCTGGCCGTCAACGGCGGCATGTACTGCTAAAAACTGCGGCCGCGCACGCTGCCGCTCCCGCTACCGGAAAACACAAAGCGAGTTGGAGGATAACCATGTCTGAAGTTGCAGCCAAAGTGACCAAAATCATCGTGGACCAGCTGGGTGTGAGCGCTGAAGAAGTGAAGCCCGAAGCTTCCTTCGTGGAAGACCTGGGCGCTGACTCCCTGGACCTGACCGAACTGATCATGGCCATGGAAGAAGAATTCGACATCGAGATCGCCGATGACGACGCCCAGAAGATCCTGAAGGTGCAGGACGCCATCAGCTACATCGAAAGCAAGCAGGGCTAAGTTTTTCCCTGTCTGCCGGAAAAATTGGAACGCACCGGGCTTGCCCGGTGCGTTTTTCCCCTTCCGGCCTCAACACGAGATTTTTTCCAGGCACAAGACCCCGCCTGTCCAAGGAGTATCCATGAGTCGTCCGCGCGTTGTCATCACTGGTCTTTCCGCCATCACCCCTCTGGGCAATGACCTTGAAACCACCTGGAAGCGCCTGCTTGCCGGCGAATCCGGTATCGGCCCCATCACCCTTTTCGATGCCACCGACTATGACTCGCGCGTTGCCGGCGAAGTGAAAAACTTCGTTGCCGAAGATTTCATCCCGGCCAAACAGGCCCGCCGCATGGACCGCTTCACCCAGTTCGCCGTGGTGGCCGCCCAGCAGCTCCTCAAAGACTCCGGCCTGGTCATCAATGACGACAACGCCTACGACGTGGGCGTCATCCTGGGCATCGGCCTGGGAGGTCTGAAGACCATCGAGACCTATCATGCCAAGCTGCTGCAGGGTGGTCCCGGCAAGGTCTCTCCCTTCCTGATCCCCATGCTCATCTCCAACATGGGTCCCGGCCAGATCGCCATCTTCACCGGCGCCAAAGGCCCCAACATCGTGACCACCACCGCCTGTGCCTCCGCCATCCACGGTATCGGCACCGCCTTCAGCGAGATCCTGCTGGGCCGCATCAGCACGGCCATCACCGGCGGTGTGGAAGCCACCGTGACGCCTCTGGGCGTGGCCGGCTTCACGGCCCTGAAGGCCCTTTCTTCCCACTACAACGACGATCCCGCCAAGGCTTCCCGTCCCTTCGACGGCGCCCGCGACGGCTTCGTCATCGGTGAAGGTGCCGGTCTGCTGCAGCTGGAAGAACTGGAACACGCCAAGGCCCGCGGCGCCAAGATCTACGCCGAAGTGGTGGGCTACGGCGCCTCCGACGACGCTTTCCATATGACCGCTCCCGCCGATTCCGGCGAAGGCATGGCCCGCGCCATGCAGAACGCCCTGCGTGACGCCGGTCTGGCCCCCGAGGCCATCGGGCACATCAATGCCCACGCCACCTCCACCCAGCTCAACGACAAGACCGAGACCAAGGGCATCAAGCTGGTGTTCGGCGAGCACGCTTCCAAGATCAAGATCTCTGCCACCAAGTCCATGACCGGCCACCTGCTGGGTGCCGCGGGCGGTGTGGAGAGCGTGTTCACCGCCATGGCCCTGCATACCGGCTGGCTGCCCGGTACCATCAATCTGGAAAATCCCGATCCCAACTGCGATCTGGATTACATGGCCGGCGGTTCCGCCCATATCCCCTGTGAATACGCCATGTGCAATTCCTTCGGTTTCGGCGGCACCAATGCCAGCCTGATCCTGAAGAAGTGGAACGACTAGCCTCAAAGGGAGAGCGGTAGAATGGACGAAATCTTGCTTCAGGACCCGGAGCTGGCCCAGGCCATCATCCTGGAATCCCAGCGTCAGGTCACCAAACTGGAACTGATCGCTTCGGAAAACTTTGTTTCCCCGGCCGTGCGTGAGGCCCAGGGCAGCGTGATGACCCACAAGTATGCCGAAGGCTATCCGGGCAAGCGCTACTACGGCGGCTGCGAATACGTGGACATCGCCGAGAACCTGGCCATCGAACGCGCCAAGAAGCTCTTTGGCTGCGAATACGCCAACGTGCAGCCCCACTCCGGTTCCCAGGCCAACATGGGCGCCTACTTCTCGTTCCTCAAGCCCGGCGACACCATCCTGGGCATGGATCTGAGCCATGGCGGCCATCTGACCCACGGCAGCCCCGTCAACTTCTCGGGCAAGCTGTTCAACAACGTTTTCTACGGCGTGAACCGCGAAACCGGCTGCATCGACTATGACGAAGTGGCCCGTATCGCCCGCGAGCACAAGCCCGCCGCCATCGTGGCCGGTGCCAGCGCCTATCCCCGCAAGATCGACTTCGCCCGTTTCCGCGCCATCGCCGATGAAGTGGGTGCCGTCCTCATGGTGGACATGGCCCACATCGCAGGCCTGGTGGCTGCCGGTCTGCACGAGAGCCCCATCCCGTACGCCCACATCACCACCACGACCACGCACAAGACCCTGCGCGGTCCCCGCGGCGGCATGATCCTCTCCGACGAGACCCGCGGCAAGAGCCTCAACAGCCAGATCTTCCCCGGCATCCAGGGCGGCCCGCTGATGCACGTCATCGCCGCCAAGGCCGTGGCCTTCGGCGAGGCCCTGCGCCCCGGCTTCAAGACCTACAGCCAGCAGATCGTCAAGAACGCCGCCGTGCTGGCCCAGTGCCTGATCGATGCCGACTTCCAGCTGGTGTCCGGCGGTACGGACAATCACCTCATGCTGGTGGACCTGACCAACAAGGACGTGACCGGAAAGGATGCCGAACACGCCCTCGATGCCGCCGGCATCACGGTCAACAAGAACACCATCCCCTTCGAGACACGCTCGCCCTTCGTGACCTCCGGCGTGCGTCTGGGCACCGCTGCCCTGACCACCCGCGGCATGAAGGAAGACGAGATGCGCCAGGTGGCGGCCTTCATCGTGGAAGCCATCGAAAAGCGCAACGAACCTGCCTCCCTGGCCGCCATCCGCAGCCGCGTGGAGGAATTCGCCCGCGCCTATCCCCTGTTCACCTGGTAACCATGCACGACAGGGAGGGAGGGCGCCGCTGTCCCCTGCGGGGCGGCGGGCCCTCCCTCTTTTTTTCCGCCGCGCCCGCCGGCGGCCCCGACCTGCCGGTCGCTGCCGCATGACGGACACCTCAGGAAAAGCCCCCTTTTGGAAAGGCCGCCTCTGGCGGCCTTTTCCGTCCGTGGTCCCTGCCACCGGCGGGCTTGGCTTTTGCCCCGGCTGCGTGTAAGGTAGTCCAACTTTTTATTGCGAGTACTGTCATGCAACGAATGCCCTGGCCCGATTACTTCATGAGCATCACCTATCTGGTGCGCGAGCGTTCCACCTGCCTGCGCCGCAAGGTGGGCGCCATCGCCGTCAAGGACAGACACATCCTGGCCACCGGCTACAACGGTGCGCCCTCCGGTGTGCGCCACTGTCTGGAGACGGGGTGCCTGCGCGAACAGATGGGCATCCCTTCCGGGCAGCGCCACGAGATCTGCCGCGGCCTGCACGCCGAACAGAACGTCATCATCCAGGCCGCCGTGCACGGTGTGAGCATCGCCGGGGCGGAACTGTACTGTACCACCTTCCCCTGCGCCATGTGCAGCAAGATGCTCATCAATTGCGGCATCAAGCATATCTGGTACAGCGAGCATTATCCCGACGAACTGGGGTTGGCCATGCTCAGCGAAGCCGGCGTGACCTTCGAGCAGATCCCCTTCTCGCCCGACATGCTCAAAGGACCGCAGCATGTCTGAGAACATTTTTGCCCCCTTCATGCGTGAGGCCCTGACCCTGGCCGAGAACGGCCGCTGGAGCGCCTGCCCCAACCCCACCGTGGGCGCCGTGCTGGTGCGCGACGGTCAGGTGGTGGCGCGCGGCTGGCATCATGCCGCCGGGCAGCCCCATGCCGAGGTGGAGTGCCTGCGCGACGCGCAGCGTCAGGGCATCGATCCCGCCCAGTGCACCCTGGTGGTCACGCTGGAGCCCTGCAACCATTACGGCAAGACCCCGCCCTGCAGCGAAGCCGTGCTGGCCGCGGGCATCAAGCGCGTGGTCATCGGCCTGTACGACCCCACCCCCAAGGCGGCCGGCGGCGCCGAACGCCTGCGTGCCGCCGGTGTGGAAGTCATCGGCCCGGTCTGCGAGCAGGAATGCCGCGACCAGGTGGCCGATTTCCTGGCCTGGCAGCAGGGCCGCCCCTATGTGATCCTCAAGATGGCCGCCACCATGGACGGACGCATCGCCACCCGCACCGGCCACTCCCGCTGGGTCAGCAGCGAAGGTTCCCGCGCCCTGGTGCATCGCCTGCGTGCCGGCATCGGCCGTGCCGGGGGCGCCGTGCTGGTGGGCGGCGGCACCTTCCGGGCCGACAATCCCTGCCTTACGGCCCGCATCCCCGGCGAGACGGTGGAACAGCAGCCGCTGGCCTGCGTGCTGACCTCGCGTCTGCCCAATCCTGCGGGCGACATCCACCTGCTCAAGGAGCGTCCCCATCAGGCGGTCTTCCTTTGCTCGCCTGCGGCGGCGGCTTCCACGGCGGCCCACGCCCTGCGCCAGATGGGCGTGCGCGTGCTGGCCCTGGGCCCCGGACAGCGCGGCTGCCCGGACTTCCCGGCCATGTTCCACATGCTGTACGAGGAACTGCACTGCCCCTACGTGCTTTGCGAAGGCGGCGGGCATCTGGCCCTTTCCCTGCTGGAAGCGGGCTTTGCCGACGAATTTCTGCTGCATCTGGCGCCGCGCATCCTGGGCGACAACGAGGCCGCGCCCCTGTTCGACGGCCGCAGCCCCCTCACCATGGCCGAGGCCCTGGACCTGCGCGTCTGCCGCACGACCCTGTGCGACGGCGACGTCCACCTGCAGCTGCGTCCGGCCATTCCTCAGGAGTAGACCATGTTTACCGGCATCATCCAGGGACAGGGCGAGATCGTGGGCCTGCGCCGCAGCGGCCAGGAGTGCCGCATGGAAGTGCGCCCCCTCTTCCCTCTGGAAAATATCGTGGACGGGGAGTCCATCGCCCATAACGGCGCCTGCCTGTCCGTGGAACGGCACAGCGGTTCCACCTTCACCGTCTATGCTTCGGGCGAGAGCCTTTCCCGCACCACCCTGGGCGACCTGCGCAAGGGCGATCTGGTCAACCTGGAACGGGCCCTGGCCCTGGGCGACCGCCTGGGCGGGCACCTGGTCAGCGGCCATGTGGACTGCGTGGCCACGGTGCGTTCCGTGGAACAGGCCGGTTCCTCCCTGCGCTGCACGCTGGCCTTCCCGCCGGCCTTCGCGGCGGAAGTCATCGAAAAGGGCTCCGTCACGCTGGACGGCATCAGCCTGACCATCAATGCCTGCGGCAAGGATTTCCTGACCGTCAACGTCATCCCGGACACCCAGAAACGCACCACCATGCTGCACTGGCGCCCGGGCAGCCGCGTGAACATGGAGACGGACCTCATCGGCAAATACGTGCGCCGCATCATGCAGTGCCAGGCCGACGGGCCCGCCGCGCCGCAGAAGAGCAGCGGCATCAACAAGGAATTTTTACTGCAAAACGGTTTTCTTTAGGAGCAGACCATGAGCAATCCCACTACCATCAGCGGCATGCTTGATGCCAAAGGCCTCAAGATCGCCATCCTGGCCACCCGTTTCAACGACTTCATCGTGGACCGCCTGACCGGCGGCGCCCTGGACTACCTGGAACGCCACGGCCTCGATGCCAAGAACATCACCATCGTGCGCATCCCCGGTGCTTTCGAGATGCCCCTGGTCTGCCAGAAGCTGGCCGCCAGCGGCAAGTATGACGGCATCGTGGCCCTGGGCGCCGTGATCCGCGGCGCCACCCCCCACTTCGACTACGTGTGCAACGAAGCCAGCAAGGGCATCGCCCAGGTGATGCTGCAGTACAAGACCCCCATCGGCTTCGGCCTGCTGACCTGCGACAGCATCGAGCAGGCCATCGAACGCGCCGGTTCCAAGGGCGGCAACAAGGGCGTGGAAGCTGCCGCCGCCATGCTGGAAACCATCCGCGTGCTGGAGCAGCTGTAATCCATGAGCAAGGGTAAATCCGCCAGCCGCCGGGGCGAACGCGCCCAGGCTTTTCAGGTTCTGTACGGGCTGTCCTTCGCTGACGCCACCTCGCTGGAAGACGTGCGCCGCGCCTTCCTGCAGTCCCCCGACCATCAGGAGAGCGAAGAAGGCGAGCTGCCTTCCGGTTTTTCCTGGGATCTGGTGCAGGGAGTGTGGAGCAGACGCGACGAACTGGACAAGACCATCAGCCGATTCTCGCGCAACTGGCGCGTGGACCGCATGGGTCGCGTGGAGCTGACCCTGCTGCGCCTGGCCATGTACGAACTGCTGTACCGCCAGGACGTCCCCGCCAAGGTCGCCATCAACGAGGCCCTGGAGCTGACCCGCCAGTTCGGCGAAGACAACGCCACCAGTTTTGTCAACGGTATTCTGGACGCCGCCGCCAAGGCTCTGGAAAAGGGTTCCCTCTCCGCCGGAGAGGATTCCACCAACTAAAAGCAGACAAGTGTCATGACGCAAGATCGTTATTCCCCGCAGGACATCGAACAGAAATGGCAGGAGCGCTGGCAGCAGCAGGATGCCTTTGCCTGCGACCATCACAGCGACAAACCCAAGTATTATGTGCTGGAGATGTTCCCCTACCCCTCGGGCAACATCCACATGGGCCATGTCCGCAACTATTCCATCGGTGACGTGGTGGCCCGCTGCAAGCGCATGCAGGGCTTCAACGTGCTGCATCCCATGGGCTGGGACGCCTTCGGCCTGCCCGCGGAAAATGCCGCCATCAAGCACAACACCCATCCGGCCAAATGGACCTATGCCAACATAGACAACATGCGCGCGCAGCTGCGCCGTCTGGGCTATTCCTATGACTGGTCCCGCGAAGTGGCCACCTGCCGCCCCGAGTACTACCGCTGGGAGCAGAGCTTCTTCCTGCGCCTGCTGGAAAAGGGCCTGGTCTACCGCAAAAAGGCGCCCCAGAACTGGTGCCCCTCCTGCCACACCGTGCTGGCCAACGAACAGGTCATCGACGGCCTGTGCTGGCGTTGCGACAGCCATGTGGAACAGAAGGACCTGACCCAGTGGTTCCTGCGCATCACCGCCTACGGTGACGAACTGCTGCAGGACCTGCAGAAGCTGGAAGGCGGCTGGCCCGACCGCGTGCTCTCCATGCAGCGCAACTGGATCGGCAAGTCCACCGGAGCGGCCGTGCGCTTCGGCCTGCCCGCTCCCCTGGACGGTGTCGACCATCTGGAAGTCTTCACCACCCGTCCCGACACCGTGTTCGGCGTGACCTTCCTGACCTTGGCCCCCGAACATCCGCTGGTGGAAAAGCTCATCGAAGGCTACGAAAAGGCCGACGAAGTGCGCGCCTTCGTGACCCGCATCCGCAACATGGACCGTCTGGAGCGCCAGTCCGACAATCTGGAAAAAGAAGGCATCTTCACCGGCGCCTATGTGATCCATCCCTTCACCGGCCAGCAGGTGCCCGTGTGGCTGGGCAACTTCGTCCTGGCCGACTATGGTACCGGCGCCGTCATGGGCGTGCCCGCCCACGACCAGCGTGACTTCGAATTCGCCCGCAAGTACGGCCTGCCCGTCAAGGTGGTCATCAGCCCCGAAGGCGAGGTCCTCGACCCCGCCACCATGGAAGCCGCCTTCACCACCGAAGGCGTGATGGTCAATTCCGGCGACTTCGACGGCATGCCCAACACCGACGGCAAAAAGGCCGTGGCCGAACGCCTGGAAAAGGAAGGCAAGGGCAAGGCCACCACGCAGTTCCGCCTGCGTGACTGGAACATCTCGCGCCAGCGTTACTGGGGCGCCCCCATCCCGGTCATCTACTGCGACAAGTGCGGCGTGGTGCCCGAGAAGGAAGAGAACCTGCCCGTGCTGCTGCCCCTGGATGCCCATGTGCGCGAAGACGGCCGCTCTCCCCTGCCCGAGACCGACTCCTTCGTGCGCTGCACCTGCCCCGTCTGCGGTGGCGAGGCCCGTCGCGAGACCGATACCCTGGACACCTTCGTGGAGTCCTCCTGGTACTTCGCCCGCTACACCGGCGCCCGCAACACCGAGAGCGCCTTCGATATGGACGCCCTCAAGTACTGGCTGCCCGTGGACCAGTACATCGGCGGTGTGGAACACGCCATCCTGCACCTGCTCTACGCCCGCTTCTTCACCAAGGTCCTGCGCGACCTGGGCTTCTACCCCGAAGGCCTGGACGAGCCCTTCACCAACCTGCTCACCCAGGGCATGGTGCTCAAGGACGGCAGCAAGATGTCCAAGTCCAAGGGCAACGTGGTGGACCCCACGGCCATGATCGCCAAGTACGGCGCGGACACCGTGCGTCTGTTCTGCCTCTTCGCCGCGCCGCCGGAGCGTGACTTCGACTGGTCCGACAGCGGCATCGAAGGTTCCTCGCGCTTCCTGCACCGCGTCTGGCGCCTGTTCATGGACGAGGCCGAGCGCCTGTCCGCCGTCAAGGCCTGCGGCGCCGGTGCCGACGACGTGACCACGCCCGAAGCCCGCGACCTGCGCCGCCGCGAGCATCTGACGGTCAAGAAGGTCACCGAAGACATGGGCAACCGCTTCCAGTTCAACACCGCCATCTCCGCGGTCATGGAACTGGTCAACGCCATGTACCTGTCCCGCGAAAAGCTGGGCAAGAGCGACGCCGAGAACCGCGTCTTCTCTTCGGCCATGGCCACGGTGCTGACCCTGCTCTCGCCCATTACCCCGCACCTGTGCGAGGAACTGTGGCAGCGCATGGGTCATACCTCTTCCCTGCAGGAAGAAGCCTGGCCCGTGTGCGAGGAAAGCGCCCTGGTGCAGGACACCGTCACCATCGCCCTGCAGGTCAACGGCAAGCTGCGCGGTACCATCGACGTGCCCGCCGGTGCCGACAAGGCCCAAATGGAAGAAGTGGCCCTGGCCGACGCCGCCGTGCAGCGTCACACCAGCGGTCTGACCATCCGCAAGGTCGTGGTGGTGCCCGGCAAGCTGGTCAACGTGGTGGCCAACTAGCCCGCAGGGAGCCCCGCTCCGCCCTACCGAACTGAACCGTTGCGGGGGAAGAAGGCCCGGACATGCCGTCCGCCTTTTTTCCCCGCAACGTCGTTTTCCATCCAAAACTCAGGACGTGCCATGCCCAGACCCGGTTTTTCCTTTCTCGTCTGCCCGGACAGCCGCCTTTTGCAGGCCCGTCTGGAAACCCTCGTGAGCGCCCAGGGCGACAGCAGCCGCTGGGAACGCCACGTCCACTGGGGGGACGAGGAGCCTTCGCCGCGCTTCTGGGAGCAGCTCACCCTCCAGTGTCTGTTCGGCACGCCGCGCCTGCTGGTGGTACGGCAGGCCCACCTCTGGCCCGCCGCGGTCTGGAAAAAGATCTCCGCCGCCCTGGCCTGGCCTTCGGAACAGTGCTGGCCGTTCTTCTGCCTGGAAGTGGCCTGGGAAAAAGGCCAGCCCAAGATCCCGGCCCACATCGCCAAGCTGCGCTGCCTGGGCTTTGCCGACCAGCAGGGCTGGATCTGGCGCAGTGAGGGCCTGAGCGAACGCAGCATCAAGAAATACGTCCGCGACCGCGCCCAGGCCCTGGGCATCCCCTTCGAGGCCGACGCTTTCGAACAGTTCTGTACCTCCGTGCCCCCCGATGCGCAGGCCGTGGAGAACGAACTGGAAAAGCTCCTGCTCCTGCGACCGGCGGATGACGGGCAGGCCATGCCCTGGTCCGTCACCACGGATATGCTGGCCACCAGTTCCTGGGCCCCGGAATGCAATATCTTCGCCTGCATCCGCCACATGGAAGCCGGCAATCTGGCCGCCGTCTGGAAAGAGCTGGCCCGGGGCCGCAAGGACGTGGAAGGCCTGCTCTTCCCCCTGCTCTCCCTGCTGGCCCGCGAGTTCCGCCAGCTCTGGCAGGCCTGCGCGGGCGAGAAGGTCCGTTTCCATCCCTCCGAAGCCAACGCCAAGCAGCAGCTGGCCCGCCGTCTTGGCCCCGCCGCCCTGGCCCGCTGTCTGGGCATGATCATGGATGCCGAGCTGGCCATCAAGAGCGGCCGCTGCACGCCTGAGCAAAGTCTGGACAAGCTGGCCACCGATCTTGTGGCCCTCTTCGCCGCTGCCCGACGCTAGATTTTTTGGAGGAAGGGTCTCCCTTGCTCCACTGTCGATGCCCGTATTTCCTCCGTCGCAACAGGCACGGCCTGCATCGTTTTTTTGGGGGAAGGGACCTCCTTTTGCTGGCGCGAAAAGGGGGGCCCTTCCCCCAAGCCCCCATCCTCCCCCAAACGCGCTTTCTTCTAAAAACTTTTGCATGACGGTCAGACCTTCGGCTCAAAAGGACCATGTCTTCCGGAAAGGTATGGAACACGACGGCTCTCAGTTCTCCGGTCGTGCTTTATCCTATAAAACCATCGTGAACGCTCATGGAGCTCTCCGGCACAGAGAGGGAAAGGACGGCATCATCAGCCAGTTCGACCTTATGACTGTCACGAAGCCCCAGAGGGCGCTCTCTGTGGGGGCGTCCTCTGGGGCTTCAAATAAAGCGCGCTGGGTAAGGGGGAGTTTGAGGGGGAGACCCCTCTCGCGCCAGCAGCGACCGAAGGCGGCCGCAGGCCGTGCCCGTTAGCGACGAAGGAACTTTACGGGCCTCGACAGCGGAGATGAGGGGCCTCCCCCTCAAAAGATACCATCCCACCCCCCTTGCGCTTGCCAAAAAGCATCTTACCTTATGACCGCAATGTCCGTATCCTCTGCCTCACCCCATAGCGGCCACCGCAGCCGCCTGCGCCAGCGACTGGCTCGCGAGCCTCTGGCTGTGGCCGATTATGAGATCCTGGAGCTGTTGCTGGGCTACGGGCAGCCGCGCAAGGATACCAAACCTCTGGCTCGGGAACTGCTGCTGCGTTTCCACAATATCCGCGGCGTACTGGACGCACCGCCGGAACAGCTGCTGGCCGTACCGGGCTTCGGCCCCGGCCTGCTCTCCCTGTGGCAGGTATTGCGCGAAGTATTGGCCCGCCATGCGGCTGCGCCCCTGTTGCAAGGGAAGGAAATAGCGACGCCCCAGGCCGTGGCCGAGATGGCCCGGGCCCGTCTGGCAGGCAGCCAGCAGGAAGAATGCTGGCTGGCCATGGTCAACGCGGGCAACCGCCTCATGGCCTGGGAACGCCTGCGCCAGGGCAATGTGGAAAGCGTCCCCCTGCTGCCCCGTGACGTGCTGGAGCCTGCCCTGCGCTACAAGGCCAGCGGCATCATCCTGGTACACAACCATCCGGGCGGCCAGACCCGGCCTTCCCAGCCCGACATCATCTTCACCAACACCGTGCGGGAACTGGCCGTCAACATGGGGCTGCGCTTTCTGGACCATGTGATCGTCACCGATAATGGCTGCTACAGCATCTGCCAGTGCAGACACCTGTAAGCAGTCCGGGAGTATATATGTCTGATCAGAAAAAGAACGACCATCCGCTGGAAGATATGCTGTCCCAGTTGCAGGATGCCCTGAGCCAAGCGGTGGATGCCGCCGGACAGGACCAGGGGACGACCGGCGACGAACAGGCGTCGGCCCCCGGCGAACAGCAGATCTCCGACCTGCTGCCGGTGCTGCCCGTCCGGGATGTCGTAGTGTTCAACTACATGATCCTGCCGCTGTTCATCGGTCGCGAAAAATCCGTCAAAGCCGTGGAGGCCGCCCTCAAGAAGGGCCGCCACCTGCTGGTCTGCACCCAGAAGGAAGAATCCACCGAGGATCCCGGCCCCAATGACCTCTACACCGCCGGTACGGTGGTGCAGGTCATGCGCATGCTCAAGATGCCCGACGGCCGCATCAAGATCCTGGTGCAGGGCGCCAGCCGCGCCCGGGTGGAAGGCTACCACCGTGTGGATCCCTATCTGGAAGCTCGCATCACCGTCCTGCAGGAAGAGACCCCCCCGCGCGACGCCAAGATAGAAGCCCTGCTGCGCTCCGCCCGTGAGCAGAGCGAAAAGGTGCTCCAGCTGCGCGGCGTAGCCTCCCCAGACATCCTGGCCGTGCTCCAGGGCGTGGAAGAGCCGGGCCGTCTGGCCGACCTCATTGCCGCCAACCTGCGCATGAAGACCGCCGAGGCCCAGCGCATCCTCGAAGCCGTGAACCCCGTGGAACGCCTGATGCTGGTCAACATCCAGCTCGAGCGCGAGGTGGAAGTGGCCACCATGCAGGCCCACATCCAGAGCACGGCCCGCGAAGGCATAGACAAGGCGCAGAAGGAATACTTCCTGCGCGAGCAGATCAAGGCCATCCGCCACGAGCTGGGCGACGCGGCCTCCGAAGGCGAAGAAGAGCTGGACGAGCTGCGCAAGGCCCTGGACAAGGCGGGCCTGCCCAAGGACGTGCGCAAGGAAGCCGACAAGCAGTTGCGCCGCCTCTCCGGCATGCACGCCGACTCCTCCGAGGCCAACGTGGTGCGCACCTATCTGGACTGGCTGGTGGAACTGCCGTGGAAGAAGCTTTCCCGCGACCGTCTGGACATCGCCCATGCCAAGGCCATCCTGGACGAGGACCATTACGGTCTGGACAAGATCAAGGACCGCATCCTGGAATTCCTCAGCGTGCGCAAGCTCAATCCCCAGTCCAAGGGCCCCATCCTCTGCTTCGCCGGCCCTCCAGGCGTGGGCAAGACCTCCCTGGGCCGCTCCATCGCGCGGGCCCTGGGCCGTCATTTCCAGCGCCTGTCCCTGGGCGGCATGCATGACGAGGCCGAGATCCGCGGCCACCGCCGCACCTATATCGGCGCCATGCCCGGCCGCATCATCCAGGCCATCAAGCAGGCCGGGACGCGCAATCCGGTCATCGTGCTGGACGAAGTGGACAAGCTGGGCTCCGATTTCCGGGGCGATCCCTCGTCCGCCCTGCTGGAAGTGCTGGACCCCGAACAGAACCACACCTTCAGTGACCATTATCTGAACGTGCCCTTCGATCTTTCCAAGGTCATGTTCCTGTGCACGGCCAACCATCTGGAGACCATCCCGGCCCCCCTGCGCGACCGTATGGAGGTCATCAGCCTGCCCGGCTACACCATGCAGGAAAAGGTGGAGATCGCCAAACGCCATCTGCTGCCCAAGAAGGTGACGGAGAACGGCCTGCGTGAAGGTGACGTCATCATGGACGATACCGCCCTCACCGCCGTCATCCGCGGCTATACCCGCGAAGCCGGTCTGCGCAACCTGGAACGGGAGCTGGGCTCCATCTGCCGCAAGCTGGCCCGTCAGCGTGCCGAAGGCAAGAAGGGCAGCTTCACCGTGGACAGCGCCGTGGTGGAAAAGCTGCTGGGCGCGCCGCGCTTCATCGAGGACGAGAAGGACAAGCGCCTCATGCCCGGCATGGCCCTGGGCCTGGCCTGGACCCCGGCCGGCGGCGAGGTGCTGACCATCGAATGCGCCTGCATGAAGGGCAAGGGCAACCTGCAGCTCACGGGCCAGCTAGGCGACGTCATGAAGGAAAGCGCCCGCATCGCCATGAGCCACATCCGCAGCCGGGCCGACAGCCTGGGCATCGACGCGGACTTCAGCGACACGCAGGACATCCACATCCATGTGCCCGCCGGTGCCGTGCCCAAGGACGGCCCCTCCGCCGGTGTGACGCTGACCTCGGCCCTGATCTCGGCCCTGAGCGGCCGCATCGTACGGGCCGATACCTGCATGACCGGCGAAATCACCCTGCAGGGCCGGGTGCTGCCCGTGGGCGGCATCAAGGAAAAGATCCTGGCCGGTGTGGCACGCGGGCTCAAGCATGTCATCATCCCCAGCCAGAACGTCAAGGATCTGGAAGAGGTCCCCAAGGAACTGCTGAAAAAGATCAAGGTCCACCCCGCGCATACCTATGACGATGTGCTGGCCCTGGCCTTTGAACCTGTCAAAAAGACGGCCGCGCGGGCCAAAAAAGCCGCTCCGGCCACGGAAAAGAAATAACGCCGCCGTCGCCCCTGAAAAGCGGTGACGCGGACGGCCCGGGACGACATGGCGTTGCCCCGGGCCTTTTTCACTTTGCCCGGCCGTACAGAGGACAAGGATATGACCCTTCAGGAACTGCTGACCTCGCTGACCCGCGACCTGCACGCCGCAGGCACGGACGCCCCCGCGCTGGAGGCCCGCCTGCTGGCGGGCCATGTGCTGCACCTTGACCGCATCGGCCTGATGCTGGCCATGCCCTCCCCTGTGGCGGACGACGCGGCCGGCGCCATCCGTGCATTGACCGCCCGTCGCTGTGCCGGTGAGCCGCTGGCCCACATCACGGGACGACGCGAGTTCTTCGGCCGCGATTTCGAGGTCAGCCCGCAGACCCTCATCCCCCGGCCGGAGACCGAGCTGCTACTGGAGATCGTGCTGCGGGAATGCGCAGGGCACGGAGAGGTACGCTTTGCGGATCTGGGCACGGGCACGGGCTGCATCGGCATCACGCTGGCCCTTGAACTGCCGCACAGCCGGGGCCTGCTGCTGGAATACAGCGCCGGGGCCCTGCCCGTGGCGGCCCGCAACATCCGCAGCCTGCAAGCCGCTGACCGTCTGGCCCTGGTACGGGGAGACATGTTCACGCCGCCGCTGTTGCCGGGCGGGCTGGACGTGCTGGTCAGCAACCCGCCCTACATCGCCGCCGCGGAAGAAGACGAGGTCATGGCGGAAGTCCTGCACCACGAACCGCACAGCGCGCTCTTTTCCGAACAGGACGGCCTGCGCCACCTGCACGCCGTCATCCGCGCCGGACAGCGGGCCCTGAAGCCGGGCGGGCTCATCGTCATGGAACACGGCTACCGTCAGGGCGGGGCCGTGCGCCGCCTGCTGGCGGAGGTAGGGTACAGCGAGCCCCGTACAGAACAGGATCTGGCCGGTCTGGACCGCTGCACCTGGGCCCGTCGGGCCTGATCCGTTCCCGGATAGCGAAGATCACGCGGGAGGGGCGAGTCGTGCTCGCCTCTCCCGTTTTTTTGCATCCGTGGCGGCGCACTGCATGCCGTCTATCGGCTACGGTGCGTCCGGCCTTGTCCGCGGCAGGCATCGTCAGGCTGCAAGCCGCTCTTGCACGCGGCCTTTTGGCATCGCATCCGCCACCCGGCGGAAAAATTTCTGCCGTCGGCGGCTAGGCCCGGAAGGCACTCTTTGCTATAGCAAGGCAAAGGTGTTCGTCATGGGAAGATACGCAGACCCCACGGAAAAAGCCCTCCGCTGCCCGCTCAAAGGGCATCAGCGGCCCCTGCTGGCCTGTCTGGCCTGCCGGCATTTCCCCTGTCGCGCCATGACGGAAGAACGGCTGGCCCTGTTGCGCACCTCGCCCTTTGTCCAGCTGGATACGAAAAACTCAAAACTGCTGCCACGGAGGCACGTCATGTATATTTTCAGGATGACTTCTGGAGAACTGCGGGACGCTCCCGAAGATTTCAGCCCCGATGCCCCGGACTTCGAACAGCTGGCCGATGTGGAAGAAGTGCTGGTCATCGGCAAGGTACTGGTCAAGCAGTTGCGCCTGGTGGCCAAGCCCCGGGAGGAGCGCGACCGCATCCGGGAACAGCTTTCCACACCAGACCTGCCCGAGGACATGGAAGAAGAAAAGCCCCGCCGCAGACGCCGCAGCAGCGTCCGGGACGAGGACTGATACTTTGAGGGACTGCCATCCGTGCGGTCCCTTTTTTATTTTGGATGACCTTTTTTCGCTTGCAGGCTCGTCCCCCTTCCGGTCTTGATCCTGCCCGAGCCTGGTCTGTCCTTCTCCCGGCCTGCCTCACCCGATCCGCCCGTGCTTTCTCCCGGCAACATTTTTTTGTAAGGCCGCCATGGCAGGAAAATTCCCCTCCCGGCCCTGATTCCGGCCTTTTCCAGTCTATGCGAGCTGTGCATCCCTCTCCGGCCAGTAAGAGCAACGACGCTCCGCCCTGGCCATCCCGGAGCAGGCCCTTTTCGTAACTATATTACAACAATATGGAATCACTAGTATTTTTAAAATATCCACTCGATGATTAGGAAATGATTTCCGATCAATTCCGGCATGGACATTTTTCTCGTTACGGTTTAATATTGCACATGCATAGATAAATCGACGACAACCATAGCGAACAACGACAGCGCCTCTGCCCGCCGGACACCATCATACCGGCATCCGGACCGGGCCCATCCCGAAGAGGGAAAAGACGCGCTGTTTTTTTGACCCTGTATGGATGCATATCATTCATCCATACATGAATCTCGCGAAGGTTGCCGGGAACATGACACCATCATTCCATATTCGACATGCCTTGCCAGACGACGGACGGACACGGGGTTCTCCTGCCGGATGACATGCAGGCCGGATAGCCTGAGGGGGAAACCATGGAAGAATTGACGAAACTTGTCTCCAACATCAACAGCTTCATCTGGGGCATGTACTGCCTTATCCCGCTGCTGTGTGGTGTGGGCATATACTTCACCATCCGGCTGAAGTTCATCCAGGTCCGCAAGTTCGGACAGGCCGTGCGCATGCTCTTCGGTGACCTTTCCCTGAAGGGCAAGCGCGCCGACAAGCACGGCATGAGCTCCTTCCAGTCCGTGGCCACCGCCATCGCCGCCCAGGTGGGTACCGGTAACCTGGCCGGTGCCGCCACCGCCATCGCCATGGGTGGTCCCGGCGCCATCTTCTGGATGTGGATCGCCGCCTTCTTCGGCATGGCCACCATCTTTGCCGAAGCCGTGCTGGCCCAGGTCTACCGCACCCGCGACGACGCCGGCCACATCACCGGCGGTCCCGCCTACTACATCTCCAAAGGTCTCGGCAGCCACAAGCTGGCCGTGTTCTTCTCGGTCTCCATCATCATCGCCCTGGGTTGCATCGGCAACATGGTGCAGTCCAACTCCATCGCCGACGCCTTCAAGACCGCTTTTGACGTGCCGCCCCTGGTCATGGGCCTGATCATCGCCGCCTGCGGTGCCTTCGTCTTCTTCGGTGGTATCGGCCGCATCGCTGCCGTGACCGAAAAGATGGTGCCCCTCATGGCCCTGCTGTACGTCATCGGTGGCCTGTTCGTGGTCCTCAGCAATGCCGACCAGATCATCCCCGCCTTCAAGATGATCTTTGTGGGCGCCTTCGATCCTTCGGCCGCCACCGGCGGTATCATCGGTGCCGGCGTCAAGGAAGCCATCCGTTACGGTGTGGCCCGCGGCCTGTTCTCCAACGAAGCCGGTATGGGTTCCACGCCTCACGCCCACGCCGTGGCCAAGGTGCAGTACCCCGCCCAGCAGGGCCTGATGGGTATCGTCAGCGTGTTCATCGATACCTTCGTCGTGCTCAACATGACCGCCCTGGTCATCTTCGTCACCGGCGCCCTGGACGGTACCACCACCGGTATCGCCCTGACCCAGAAGGCTTTCTCCACCGGTCTGGGTGCCTTCGGCATCAAGTTCGTGGCCATCTGCCTGCTGTTCTTCGCCTTCTCCACCATCGTGGGCTGGTATTTCTTCGGTGAGCAGAACGTCAAGTACCTGTTCGGTACCCGCGGCGTGACCCCCTACCGCGTGGTGGTGATGTGCTTCATCGTCATGGGTTCCCTGCTGCAGGTGAACCTGGTGTGGGAACTGGCCGACATGTTCAACGGCCTCATGGCCTTCCCCAACCTTATCGCCCTCATCGGTCTGGCCAAGGTCGTGAGCAAGGCCCTGGACGAATTTGAACAGGCCAACCTGGCTGACAACAAGTAGGGCCCTTGCCTGAAACAAAAAGTCCCCTGGCCACCGCGGTCAGGGGACTTTTTTCATTTTTTTTCAAGACCTCGCGGGCTGCCGCCGGGCCATGCATCAGGGAAAAACGCACACAGGAATCAACACGTGGTCCCGATGCAGCCATCATGCTTTCAACATACTGCAACAAAAAACATAAAAAACAAATGTAACACTACATAATAACGCCATTTATGGAATTTTTTTCCATTCATCGCGCAGGATATTTTTATAAAATTAAATAAAAATAAAAAATTTCCCTCTTCTTGTCCTGGATGCATAGGCTTTATGCAGTAAAAAATATCTCCTGCATTCCCTGCTTGATTTCACACTATAATAATTATATGCATACCGGACATTTTTTGATTCTGACCGGCCCTGCCGGGCCGAAGCAAAATTTTTCTCCCACCATAGCTTCACGGAGGTATCGAAAATGGAGCTCATCTACACTGGCAAAACGAAGAACGTCTATGCCCTGGAAAACGGCAACTATCTGCTGAAGTTCAAAGATGACTGCACCGGCAAGGACGGCGTTTTCGATCCCGGCGAGAACTCCGTGGGCCTGACCATCGACGGCGTGGGCGACGTGAACCTGCGCATGTCCATCTACTTCTTCGAAAAGATCAATGCCGCCGGCATCAAGACCCACTATGTGAGCGCCAACCTGGCCGACACCACCATGGAAGTCCTGCCCGCCAAGCCCTTCGGCAAGGGCCTGGAAGTGATCTGCCGCCACAAGGCCGTGGGCAGCTTCATCCGCCGTTACGGTGATTACATCGAAGAAGGCGCCGACCTGCCCGCCTATGTGGAAACCACCTTCAAGAACGACGCCCTGGGCGACCCCCTGGTCACCAAGGACGCCCTGGTGGCCCTGGGCGTGATGACCGACAAGCAGTACGACGACATCAAGGACATGACCCAGAAAATCACCCAGATCGTGGCCGACGACCTGAAGGAAAAGGGCCTGGTCCTGTACGACATCAAGTTCGAATACGGCTATGACGCCGACGGCAAGGTCATCCTCATCGATGAGATCGCCTCCGGCAACATGCGCGTCTACAAGGACGGCAAGTACATCGATCCCATGACCCTGTCCAAGATGTTCTTTGCCTAGTCGGCAAACACATCCCCGCCGCGGGCTGACAGGCTGACGGCACCCGCCCGCAAGGCACGCCCGGTATGGAATTCCCATACCGGGCTTTTTGGTGTGCCTGCGGCGGACGGTATGCCCCACCCCCACATGCGTGGGGAATACGACCCGGGGCAGAAGCAAAAGCTGCCGCAGCACGGTTCATCCCCACATGCGTGGGGAATACGCGCGGTCTACCGTTGGGGCAGCCATTGCAGCTCGGTTCATCCCCACGTGCGTGGGGAATACCAAAGAAGACAATAAAAAAGAAGAATGTATTTCGGTTCATCCCCACGTGCGTGGGGAATACTGCATGTCACATCCGTGACACCTGACATAGTGCGGTTCATCCCCACATGCGTGGGGAATACTCATTGGTCTTTTTGATTTCGTCGGTAATATTCGGTTCATCCCCACATGCGTGGGGAATACGTACCACAATAGGATCGAGGGACGAACACGAGCGGTTCATCCCCACGTGCGTGGGGAATACGCAAGCACAACATCTGGCAGGCACTCATCAGCCGGTTCATCCCCACGTGCGTGGGGAATACGCATCCTGCGCGGTCTTCCGGCAGCCCAGCACCGGTTCATCCCCACGTGCGTGGGGAATACATCGACCACCTGTTGCCCTTGCACGCGGTCCCCGGTTCATCCCCACGTGCGTGGGGAATACTCCGGGCTGGTGCGCTCCTGGAAGATCAGCGGCGGTTCATCCCCACGTGCGTGGGGAATACAGCGCGGACAGAAGCATTAGCGAGACGAAGGGCGGTTCATCCCCACGTGCGTGGGGAATACTCCAGAAAACATGAAGAGTTCTCAAAGGTTATCATCGCTGCAAAAATCTACCGATCAGGTACAGCCTGATCCGGCAAGAATCGAACCAGGGAAAAGCCGTCCCAGTCCACCGGTTCCCTGCGGTTTTTCCCGGTCGTCACAAAGGAAAATCCTGACTCGCTGTTCGTGCTCCAGGCCATCACCGCATTCCCTTCCTGTATCTCATCACTGACGACCTTCCACAATCTTTCACGAACGCGCACAGAATAATCCCCCACATAGACGCCGGCACGGACTTCCAGCAGCCAGCGCGACAGATAGCCGCGCAACCGGGGCGGGGCGGCCTCAGTTACGATGACCAGCATCACCCAGCCCCTTTTTGTCAGGAAAAGCCACAGGGACAGCCTCGGGATGTGCCGAAGGCAAGGCCTGGCCGGCAGCTGCCAGGACCTCTTCCATCACGGGGATGATGCGGCGCAGCAACTTCTGTTCCCTGAACATGTCACGGCATCCCAGACGTACATCACGGGCCACATCCCGGCTTTTGGCAGCCACTACCCGAAAGGCCACAGGAATCACGGTATCGAACTTGAACAGATCCGCCACATCGTAAACAAAGGAAAGCGGTTTGCCTGTATGGATGAAGCCTATGGCAGGCGCATAGCCCGCCGCCAGGACAGCAGCTTCGCAGATACCATACAAGCAGTGGTTGGCCACACTCACGGCCTTGTTGACCGGATCGGCGGCATCCCAGTCCCGCGGATCATAGCTGCGTCGGCCCCAGGCTACCTTGTAACGTGCGGCCAGCTCCTTGTAGAGCGTCCTGACCCGGACCCCCTCGATACCGCGCAGCTGTTCGATGCTGCGCCGTTGCGGCGGTTCATCCCCAAAGCGAAAACGGTACATGGCCCGGACGACCTTCAGGCGCAGATCGTCCGTCAGGGCAAGCCTGGCCTGATACAAAAGTCTGTCCGCCCGCGCACCGCCGGGCTGCCCGGCAGAGTACAGGCGCACGCCGCCCTCTCCGATCCAGAGCAGCAAGGTCCCGCAGTCCGCAGCCAGGGCCACGGCCGCATGTGTGACCGTGGTCCCCGGCTCCAGCAGCAGGCAGGCTATCCCGCCCAAAGGTATCTGCATCCGCACGCCAGCGGCATCCACCAGCACCAGGGCGCCGTCTTCCACATCCAGACGGCCACAACGCAAAAACAGCATGGCGCTGCGCTCCCTGATGGGGATGACCTCCGAATCAAGACGCATCCTCGTCTCCGTGATCCAAACGCACCCTGCGCAGGGCAAAGGCACGTGCCGAAGAAGCAAAGCTCAACGGCATGTCTGCCACGCTGTCCGTACCCTCAGCAAAGGAAAGCGCATCCCGGGAGCGCAGGCACCCGTCCAGACCTTCCGGGACACAGGCCGCGATAGCTGCCTGTTCATCAGCAAAGATCCCTGCGAAAACAGGGGCTGTGGGGATGCAGGACTTGCGCCCCAGCCACAGGCCCCAAACCGGATCCTGCAAGGCTGCTCCGGCCTTTTCCAGCAGCGCCCGACTGCCGCTGAGGAAGACCCGGAAGGCGGCATCCAGCAGATACTGCCGCCGGGTGATGTGACAATCCTTGAGACCGCCATCCGCTTTGGCCGTATCCTGCACGGTATGATAATCCTCCAGGCGACGCACAGGGAGCGCCGTCCCCCCCATACGGCGGGGCACCACTACCGCCAGCATCCGCACGCCGGTCATTTCCCGCAGGAAGTCGGTCTCTTCCGTCGATCCCCTGCCCAGCCCCAGGGCCGCGCACAACATACCGGTCACAGCACTGCGCGAAGGCAGAAGATCCGTCAGGCGCCTGTTATACTGACTGGCGCTGCCCCAGGCTTGCAGGGGCCCTTCCAGCCGTATGGCCAGACAGACCGTTTCAGCGCACATGCTGTTCGACCTCCTGCAGCAAGACGGACAGAGAAAGCTCCGGCATACGGCACTCCAGCGTGGCTTCCAGCCCCCAGGTCTCCTTCAGATGCGTGTATTCCCGCTCCAGTTGGCTGACGGATTCCTCCATCAGCCCGCCCCTGGTCCAGACAGGCTTCTCAAAGGCATTGACCAGCTGCACCGGATGCCCCTTTTCCCGCACCACGGCCAGCACATGGGAAGGCAGGGTCGCAGCATTCATGGAATTCTTGCGCGCTCCGGGTACGGCACGCAGGGTGGCCGTCACAAAATTGCACACGACCTCCCGGCGCTCCTCGGCCGACAGGGCGGACAGATGCTGCTCCAGCAGGTCAAGGTTCAGGGCCGCGAAGCGATAGTACGTGGCGGAATTGAATTCCAGCGTCCCGGTCATGCCCGCACCGGCTTCATCCTCCGGCTGCAGGTCATCCACAGCGGCAAAGAAATCGATCTCGTTGGAGACCTTGTGCGTGGACAGGGCATGACTGAACATGGCCGCCCCCTCCAAAGTCAGGGAATGGTCGCTGGCCACCATGCGGCCGAACAGGGCGATGTCCGCGGCATCCTTGAGCGGATGTTTCGCCAGTTCCTTGACGGCCTTCTTGGCGTTGCCGGTGGCAACATAGGCCGCTGCCAGGGCTTCCAGCTCCAGCGGCGAGGTGAAGAACAAGGTCTTCACGCGTACCGGCGGCGTATCCAGTTTGCTTACCGCAGCCCCCAGCTCCTCCGCCTTCTTGCGGGCCTCTTCTTCCGCAAGACCATGCTGTTCATGCAAGATCCGGCACAACGGATCCAGGATAAGGCGGGTACGCTGACCACCGAACAGAGCGGGGACTTCCTCCTGCATCAGCTCACGGACGGCACGCTTCCAGCACTGGCTGGAAACGCGGGCACGCTGCACGTTGCCGAACAGTGCTGTTTTGGGAGAGCCGAAATCGTCACGGTTGAGGCAGGCCACAGGGACAGACTGGAGGATATGCAGTTCGAGATGACGCATGGCGTGTTCTCCTTTGAAAAGTCTCAGGAAAGAGGTTGCAGCAGGAGCATGCCGAAGCCGAAGGCCTTGGCGCTACCGATACCGTGATAAAAAGCATGGATGAAACGTTCCCGGTCCGTGACCTGAAGACGGCCCCTGAAACGGACGCCGATATGCGTCCCGGCGCAGGCACGCCGCCAGAAGATGCTGGCCCCGGCATCATCCAGAGCCAGGGGCCCGTCCAGACAGAAACCGTGCTGCCCGGCCTTGGCCTCCATCCATGCCTGACGGGATGTCTCATCCAGCAGGGCAAGGCGTTTGCCGTTACGGGTACGCTGACCGCCAGCGTCAAAGGCCGCTACTTTGCGGGTGGGATTGGCCAGCAGGTCGAAGGCATACGTCCCATGCTGCAAAAAAGCCGGGGCGATATTTTTGACGGCCCAGGATCCCGGCGGGCACCAGTCCGGACGGACGGGCTCCCTGCGGCACAGCAGATAGATCCGGCAGCCCTGGGGCAGCCAGTCGGTGCGGGTCAAAAAATCCCGTCCGGCATCCGGCATGGCGGGAAAGCACTCCCACAGGGCCTGATGCCAGGCATAGCTGTCCCGAAAACGGCAGCGCGCCAGGGCCTGCCTGTCCAAAAGCATGCGTACGAGCCAGCTCATGACGCTTCTCCCCCGTTTTCCGCCGTCTCATCAGCTACGGGGGCCCAGAAGGCTGCGGCCCAGGCCTCCCGGGCCCGTGGCCATTCCGAAAGATCTTTTTCCAGCGCTGTGTAATTGACGGGGATGTCCCTGCTGCCCGCATAGCGCACGAGGCGGCAGACTCGTCCGCAGATCTCTTCCCTGTCGGCATTGAGCAGATAGAGAAAACGGCGCCCCATGGGGCCCGGACTGTCGTCCGCCCCCAGACCGCTGGCCCAGGGGGTCTCATCGCTGCCGCAAAGCTGACGACACACGGTCCCCATATTGCCGGAAGAGCAATCCCGGGGATGAAGGGCGAACAAACCCGCTACCGTGCGCACGGCACGGGCACGCTGACTGCTGCCGATACCGTCCAGATGCGCCAGCAGCGGCCATGCCCGCATCTCGGTACTTTCCACCAGCCCGCAACGCAGTGTGGCCATCACCCTTTTGTTGTCCGCGTTGCGTAACAAAAATTCCATCAGGGCGCTCATGCCTCCTCCTTCTTCCCGTCATGTTCCAGATACTTGCGGAGACGACCAGCAAGGATGCGTCTGCCCGTGACATAGGCACGCATCTGCCGCTCCGTATCCTTGCCGCAGGCAGCGGCATAGGCTGCTCGGGCGCTTTTTTCCAGATGTGCCCACCAGGCCCGCTGTACTGGCACAAAGGCCTCACTACCGCAGGTCCGCACCATGTCCCACAACAGGGACACCCCCGTCTCTACAGATGTCCAGTAACAGCGGAAGGCCTGTGCCTTCAGGCGGGCCAACTCTCCCCCCTTCTTGGGACCGGCCAGCTTCAGCCGTGCTTCCCAGCCGCCGTCCACAAGACGCCGGTACCGCTCCACTGCGTCGCCCAGCCCCCCGGCGATATTTTCCGCTCTGGCGACCTCGCCTTCATAAAGCGTATGTCCCGCTGTCTGGAACATGGCACCAGGCACATGGAACACGGACTCCAGGACATCGACCACATCAGCCTGATCCCGGGAAAGGCCGCAGACCACAAGGTCTGTCCCCTGTTCTTCATGACCATGAATCAGGGCCGCACAGCCCCCGATACCATCTCCCTGCCGCTTGACCGTCAGGGCCGCCAACTGACGCCAGATGGCCTTGTCCGGCTGGGCTCCGAGCAGGAAGCGTACGTCTTTCTTGCCGCCGGCGATGACCGTAGCCGTCACTTCCGGCGGGAAGGGACGCTGGGGACTGGTATATGAGGGAAAGGCCAGTCCGTCGCCCAGCACCATCCCTGCTCCGTCACGCGAGAGCAGGACGGCCCGCGTGAGCGGGACCATCCGCCCCAGGAACGTCTCTGTCGCGTTGCGGATGGCCGGAGCGTCATCCAGGCCATGGGGGAACCTTTCCCACAAGGGCCTGCCCTGCCAGCCTTCTCCAAGCTGCTGGTAGTCATGCAGCTCTTCTTCAGACAAAAGGTTGACATGGATGCTGTCCAGCAAGACGTCCCGGCGCAGGAAGGTATGCAGCATGGAACCGGGCGCGCAGGGACCATCACAGGACGAGCGCCCCGTGGTCTTCTCCCCCCAGCACACGGAGCCGATCAGGCCACCGAGGCTGAACATCTGGTAGGTCAGCAGGTTCAGGGCCAGCCATTCCGGCGTGAACGCGCGTTCCATCAGGGCTGCATGGTCGAAAAGTGTGCTGTTGCTCCCTGTCGCCAGAGAAAAATCCAGCTTGCTGCACGGCGTCAGGTCCCCGGAGGCAGAAGCGCTGCGCAGCCCGACCACCTGCAAAAACGGCTTTTGCGGATGGAAAAGCTCAAAGGCATCCCGCCACTGGTCCAGATAGACAGGGACTTCCAAAGGCAATCTTTCCCGCAGGTCTTCCCAGCCATCGTAATCTTCCGGTATGCCTGCGGCCGCGTAGCTCACACAGAGCAGCAGACGCATGAGCGCCACCCGCTCATGTGGACGCACGGCAAGATCGACGATATCGTCACAGGTGAAACAGTCCCGCAAGGACGCCGGGCGGACCATGCCGTCCCGCCGGATGCAGGGGATCCACGGATCATCGACAAGATTCATCGTTCCTCCTTGCGGATGACGACCCCCAGGTCTTCATCCCAGTACAGCGCCCTGCCGGGCCTGAGGGACGGCGCCACTAGGACGCCCTCCCCAACCAGCAGGCAGCCGTCGATATGATAGGGTGCCAATTGTCCGTCCTGTGGCTTCCCGGTCAGACAGGAAGCTGGGATCCGGACCGTATTGCGATGCAGCCGCCGCGCCGCGGCCAGCGAGATGCGGCCATCCGACGGCATGGCGGCCTCACCGCCTTCCAGCAGGACGATGCGGTTCCCCTCCCTGGCCCGGGCCAGGACCATCAGGGCGTCGTCCGCGGACAGGCGGGTCTTCAGGGCAACGGCATCATCCAGCGCCACCTGCCAGATATCCGTGCCCATGTCCGCCAGCCGTCTGTCGGCCAGATCCCGGCCGTAATCTTCGGCATACAGTGCCTCCCAGCCCGAAGGGACATCTTTTTCCGTATAGGTCGCGGCCATCAGCCCCCGGATGCCGGACGGCAGGGTCAGCTTTTCCAGCGGTTCCCAAAGCTCCAGGGTCCGCAGCAGCACATACGGGCTGTAGACGAAGGCCTTTTCCCTCAGGCTGGCCATGATCGCTGCGGCCTCCAGATGGCGGAATTCCTCGCAGGGAACGCCTTCCCGCAACAGGCAGAAGAGCGGGGCCTCCACGGGACGCCCATCGCGCGGATGCCGCCACAGGCGTCCCAGCCGCTGCAAAAGCATGTCCGTGGGAGCCAGCTCGGAAAACAGCACGTCCGCATCCAGGTCCACGCTCTGCTCCACGATCTGGGTGGACACGAGGATGGAGCCTTTTGTCCGTTCTCCCTCCGGTCCCAGGCGGGCCATCCACTCACGCTCCAGGAACTCGCGCCGGTAAAAAGGAAAACGGGAGTGCAGCAAGCCCACGTCAGGCCCCCCATCGCGGGTGGCCGCCCGTTGCCTGAGCTCCATGAAATCTTCCTGCGCACGCGCCACCGTATTGCAGACCCACAAGATCTGGGCCCCCTGCCCGGCCAGCTCCACGGCCTGCGCCAGAGCCTCTCCACGTCCGGGATGCATCACATGCACCACCTTGTCCGGCAATGACGGGGGGCAGCGCTCCGGCAAAACATCACTCGCGGCCCGGCCGCTGATACGGGGATAGGGAATATCCCTGCCTTCCTCTCCGGCAGGCAGGGAAAGCAGCGAACAGCGGGCCTCTTCCGTCAGTGTGGCGGACAAGATGATGACCGTGCATCCCAGCTGCTCCAGCTCACGGCACAGGTAGCGCACCAGAGTGCCGGTATACATGTCATACGTATGCACCTCATCGATGACCACGACCTTGCCCGCCAGGGCAAAGCGCCGCAGGGCGAAATGCTTGACGGCCAGCACGGCCAGCAGGGCCTGGTCCACCGTGCCGACACCGAAAGGAGCGAACAGGGAACGCCGGGTGGTATTGAACCAGCAGGGATCAGCCTCGATCCCGGGGGTGGCGGGACAGACCAGGGCCTTGAGCTCGTCCTGAAGCCAGGAATTGCCGTGGATGAGCTGGGCCGGTACGGCCTGAGGACAGACGCGCCGGACAAAATCCGCAAAACGCAGGAACATGCGATTGCTGGTGGCCTGGGTGGGGAGTGCGAAAAAAATGCCATCGGCCTGTCCCCGGGACAGCAGATGATAGGCCGCCCAGAGGGCCGCCTCCGTCTTGCCCATGCCCATAGGCGCCTCGATGACATGGATGCCGGGCCTGTCGATGGCCGCCGCGGCCTCCGCTTGCAAAGGATAGGGAGCGCGCCCGGAAAAGATTTTTGCAAAATCCAGTCCCTGGACGACCGGCGGTAGCCCCAGCCCGATGGTCTCGACGGCTTTTCCGGCCCGTTGTCGCAGGGAATCTTCGTCCAGCAGCGTGTCTGGAGGAAAGAAATGCTCATCGGAGCCGAGCCAGTCTGCCAGCGTCACCAGCCCGGCCACACACCAGAGCACAGGATCGTTTTTGTCCGAGACCTCCGGCAGGGATGGCCGCCCAAAGTGTTCCCACAATTCGCGCAGGCAGGTTTGACGCTCCTCTTCCAGAAGGCGTTCCGTCTCCTTGAGGATGAGAGGAGCAGAAGAATAGGCTTTGGAGATACGACCGTGGTGCGCCCCCACCACAGCTGCCCAGCATGCGGCAGTTTTTTTGTTGGCAAGGCGATTATCGGCAAGGAATTTTTGCAGGCTGTCGCAGGATATGCGGGGGTGGGGGCGGGCATAGACAGTTTTCCAGCTTCCTTGGGCCGCCTTTTCTGCCAGGCCTTGGCGCTCCAGCCAGACAGACGACTTTTGCAGGAAATCCAGGGAAAGTTTGCCCACATCGTGGCTCGCTGCCAAAAAGAACAGCGCCTGCGGCGTGATGCCGCAACGATCACACAGGCATGGATAACGACGCAGCAAGGCTTCGGTCACGCAGGCCACTGCCAGCAGGTGCTGGCGGACAGGGATGCCGGGCACGCCATCATGCGTCTTTGACCAGTCGTTGAGGGGTCGGGGAAGATCCATCACGCCTCCTTGCTCGCAAGGGAATTCCAGACTGAGAGCACTGCCGGATAAAGGGACTTTCCTCCTCATCCATTCCAGTATCTGGAATGGACGCCCCCAATTTTTTCACTCTGTCGCAGCCGTGTCTCATTTATGCTGGAGTCTTTGCCAACAAATATAAAATAAACTGTATGAAAAGTCTATATGACAAGATCATGAAGAATACTTTATTTTATTTTCCAATGAGTTGAAAAAATAAAAGATAAGCATCAACATAAGTCATTTATGCTATCTTTTTGCAAATGGTTTGCCATAATTCCTGAAAGGGAAAACGTTGGTTGCAATAACTGTTTTCCTTATTCTTTTCCCCAACGTCCCATTACGGTCATGCAAAAAAGGCGGGAGAGATCCCGCCTTGATCTTGTTCTTCCTGCTGCCGATACGAGCGCAAATTGCTGCCAATAGCGCCGCAAACACTTGCCCGGCCGCACCGATGAAAATATTTTCCAGAGATTATTTTGAGGGATTTTAAGAGTATTTTTCCGTAGCAGGAAAATCCGCGCAGGGCTCCCCGTGGAACCCCAAACAAAAAAGCCCTCACGGAGATTTCCGTAAGGGCTTTTTGCTTTTTCCTGGAGCTGGTGAAGGGACTTGAACCCATAACCTGCAGATTACAAATCAGCTGCTCTACCGATTGAGCCACACCAGCATCTCTCCTCTTTTAGATGAATCCTGGGCGCTTGGCAAGGGCTTTCGCACGGGGCTTTTTCCCCGGCTGACGCCACCTGTCCCTCGGGTATGAAGGAGAGCGGATGGGGCCCACAAGGCTACCGCCCTGCCTCCGCCAGCAAGAGGACGAGCCCTTCCCGGCCGCAGACGGCCAGCGTCAGATGCTCCCGGGCACGTGTCATCCCCACATAGGCCAGGCGCCGCTGGCGGGGCTTCTCCGGCTGGAGGCGCTCCATGCCCAGCAGGAAGACATGGGAAAAATCCAGTCCTTTGGCACTGTGGATTGTGGAGATGCAGACACTGTCCGTGGTAATGTCGAAATAGCGCTTGCTGGTCGCATCCCGGGCCACCCAGCGGGCCATGACGCCCCGGGCCTCCACCGCTTCCAGCAGGCTTTCCGGCAGACTGGCCGCCAGACCTTCCATGCGGGAATGAGCGTAGAGGATCGCTATCTCGCTCATGGGCACGCCCTCTCGTACCAGTGCGGCCACGGCATCCGCCACGTCGCGCACCAGCGAAGGCGCATCGGCGCTTTGCAGCCAGCAGGGGGCCTCCCCTTCCGCGCCTGCCAGTTCCGGTACGGGCTCATCTTCCGGCAGCAGGCGTAGGGCCCTCCGGGCGATGGCCCGTGTGTTGCGGTACTGGCGTTGCAGACGGCGCAGCCGCAAACCGGCGATGCCCATTTTTTCCCAGCCGCTGTCCTCCGGCTGGTACAGGCATTGCTGTTCGTCCTGGGCCACGGTCAGCACTCCGTGCGGCGGCAACAGGGCCAGCAGGACCTGCGCCATCTCCGGGGAAAAATCCTGCCCCTCATCCACCAGGATGGCGTCCCAGTGCCCCTTGAGCGGATGCTCTCCTTGCAGGCGTTCCTGCGCTTCCTGCACGATAAGGTCGTAATACGCGCTCTCCTCGGCATGGGTCAGCGGTTCGCCCAGGATACGCTCGCACACACTGTAGAACGGTACCACCTCCACGCCGTCCGGGCCAAGGCTGGCGCCCTTGCGGGCCAGCAGACGGCGGATGTAGCCCACCAGCGAAAGGTTGAAGCAGGTCACCAGCACACGGCGGACCTTTTTGTCCACCCGCGGCAGGTTCCAGGCCTGATGGGCCAGGATGAGCGTCTTGCCGCTGCCGGACGGCCCGATGATGAGCTGTTTCCCGGCGCCCATGCCGCGTGCCAGATTTTCCTGGTCGCGGTCCAGAGCACGGATGGTCTCGTCCTGGGCCGAGGCCTGCGCCCCGCCGCGCACGGGCAGTTCCAGCCGCACCACAGGAAAGATCCGGGCCCGCAGCCAGTCGATCTGGGAACCCGAGAGCTGGAAGGGGAACAGGGGCGGGAAATGCTCCGCGAGCCAGCACGCGAAACTGCGGCCCGAGGCATCCCGTCGCAGCGGGGACTCCTCGTGCAGCTCGTCCCAGAAGATGATCCGGCCCTCCTCCATGACATCGCCCAGACCGGCAGCCCGAAATTCCTCACGGCTGATGTGCGGCAACACGGCCCCGCCGGTGACGGGACAGGGCAGCAGGGGCTTGCCGTCCGCCATGCGGGGCGCGTGCTTGTTCAGCAGGGTCAGCAGGCTGCCCACATATTCCCGCGCCTGGGCCAGGGGCTGCTTGCGCCGCTCCTCCCGGCCGTTGACCGACAGGAGCACGCTTTTGCCGTCCACCTCCAGCAACTGGTCGATGATCCAGTCCTTGACCTCCAGCACCACCAGGCCGCAATCGGGCGAAAGCAGGATGAAGTCCGGCTCGCGATCTTCGATGTCCGGCGCGTACCAGCACAGGAACTTGCCGTCCGGCCGGGCCGTGCGTTGCAAAAAGCTGTAGGTCGCCTCTTCGCCCGAGGTCAGGAACGAGGTCACATCAGCAGGAAACATGGTCGCCATGGCAGGGGCCCTCCCCCTACATGATATACATGACGCACCTTTTCCCGCAATCCTTGCAGATGAGGATGATCCTGCCTTGCGCAGGGCATGTCCCGGACACGGGCAACAGATGGTGCAGCCATTCCGGCAGAAAAGGCAGGCTTGCCCGGCTCAGTTCCGTATGGCGGGAACCACAATGCGGACAGGGGAAGACAGGCCCATTCTTGTCCATGAAAGCATCTCCTTTTTGCCTGTTATCCCATATGGATGTTCCAGGAAATGGAAAATGGCAAAGAAAAAGCGGGACATCGCACAATGCCCCGCGTTCTTTCTATGCGCTCGCTAACTGTGGAAGATAGCCTAGTTATCGAATTGCAGTTTCAGTAAAACCGGTCTACTGGCTCTGGCGTCTACGCTATAGCAAGTCCCAGGTTGCAAGGAAGCAAAATTGACGTCTCCCTTAAACATATTCTTCAGGCTACGCGGACTGGCCGCATTAGTCTTGAGACAGAGAGGCAGGCCAATATTTTCCAGATAATCATCTTTCTTACCGTCATAGTCATCTGGGCTCTGGGAAACCAAAATTACAGAAAGGCCCTTGGAACGGTGCAGGCGAATATTATTTGCCAGGCCCACATGATTCATACCTAGCAGTTCCCGGGCTTCATCAATGGCCAGCACCAGCTGTAATGAGCGATAGCCGTCTGCATCCAGCGCGGCTTCAGGCTGACGCTTGAAGTAGAAGTCCAGCGCAGACAATAACAGGCAGACAGCAAAAGTTTTGACCTCTGTACGGGCATTGGCAAAGGTAATGACCCAGCTTTTACGGAAAAATTCATCCGGCGAAAGCTCCGGCCGGAAGAGTTCACGAAGGGTGAGGCTATTAACCGTGGAGACCACGCTATCCTTGGAAAGCCCGTTGTCAGCGTAAAAAGTATCTACAGTCTCTTTAATCTTCTGGAAGGTGATGCGTTGCTGGGTACGGAACAGGGGCAGCAGGGCCTCGGCGATATTATCACTTTGCTTGGGCCCCAGCTTGCCTGCCACCTGGGCGAAAGCGTCACGGAAATTTTCCATAGCCGCTGTGGTCAAGTTGGTGTCGGACATGTCAGCCACATGGAACATGTCCAACGGGATGGGTTGTTCCGGCACGGAAAGCACGGTAGCGCCCAGCGACTGAATCAGGGCATTATTACACCCTAAATCTCCCTTGCCCAAATCCACCAAAATGGCAGGACACTGGGCCTGTTTTTTCATCTGCTGCAAGATATGCGTCATGACGCGCGTCTTACCCGAGCCGGCCTGCCCCATGATGGCGATGTGCGGCGCATAGCCTGCACCGTTGACCTCATGAACGAACTCATCACCCGTTTCACCGTTCTTGCGCAGCACCTTGCCCAGTACGAGGCGCACGGCTCCTGCGGCAAAAGAGGGGGAAGAATCGGGGGCGGAATCAATGACGGGCGCCACTTCATCGGGAATATCCGCATAACTATGAAGCAGGATATCCCAAAATTTGTTTGAATCCTCACCGGATTTTTCCCAGACATCCTGCATGATGGTCAGACCATTATCCCAGTGGGTCTGCACGATTTCTTGGAATAACTCCATAGAAATACTGCCTGCTCTTTCGGGATGAAACTGTACATAGTTGGTGATGAGCAGACCTATCCATAAGGAATAGTCATCATGATCGAACAGTGTACCACTCCAAATGGTTAATCCACTTCCTGAAGCATTTTTAGGAGGATATGTCCCCTGCGTCATGGAAAGGCCAATGGCCAGACGGGCCACCTCATAATTGGTTGCCAGACCAAGCCTCCCCCTAAAATCTTTGGTTAGACTCGCCCCGCTGCGGCCTATGGAAAATTTCGTCAGAAAAAATTCACTGATACTGAATTGCATGGCAAGTACCTACCTAAAAATATCCTTCACGGGCCACAGTCAGACCGATCCCCTTGCCCATATCCGTATGGGTTAGCAAATAAGACTTGAGGATGAAGGGCTTGAGCTGCTCGAACTGCGCCCTGTCGATTTCCTCATCCTGGCTCAACAAAATCACCTGACGGTCCGTTTCCGTCCAGAATTGCAGCATCTTTTCACGATGCAGGCTGTCCAGACGGCCAAGCGGCGTATCCACGATCATAGGAGCATTCAAGCCAGAAAGATTTGCCAAAGCAAGAATCAGAGCTGTTGCAAAAATCTGGGATTCGCCTGCAGATTTGTCAAAATCCAGCTCTTTGCCGTCCTTTCCCCACAAATGTGCCGTTGCATTGTCATCCAGCGTGATACGCTCCACATGATGCTTGTGGGAAAGAGTTCGAAAAACTCGTGTCAGCTCCTCCTGAAGCTGCTTCTTCTTTACAGGATACAGTCCAGGGATCAATTTTTACAATAAAATTCTCTATACGCCTCGCCCTGCCCAGCAATGTATGCATGGGAACATTCTGCATATATTGATGGTAGGCTTTTTCATATTCGGCTTTTTTCTGCGGGTAGGCCGCCCTGTCGGCTATGAGCTGGTTTTCGACGGTCGTCTGCTCCTTTATGCAGGCATCACGTAAACCTGTGTATTTTTCCATATCAGCCTTCAGCTCTTCGACCAGCTTGCCGGAACTGTCCAGACCTTCCAGCTTGGCCAGTTGCATGTTCAGGCTTTGCAACTGCCGCTCATGGCTGGCAAGCTCATCGCGCTTGGCAAAAATTTCCCGGCGACCCACACGTGTTTTTTCATACAGCTGACTAACCCTCTTCAATTGGTCATCACTCAAGTAGTCGTGTAGACACTTCTCCGCACAATCAGCAGGCATGGGAAAAAACATCCCCTCCCAAGCCGTACAGACAGCCTTGCGCATCTGTCCTTTCTGGATTTCATCCAAAGGTGGCGTGTATGCATCCATCGCCATAAAGCTGGCCAGGAACTTCTCTCTCTGGGCTTCCAGGGCGGCACATTTCCGCCGCCATTGACGGGTCGCCTGTTCCCTACGTGCCTGCTCGAAGAAGGAATGCACCGTTGTGGACGCCATAAGGTGCAAGGCAAGTTTTTTACAAAGGAGCTCGCTGAGTTCTTTGCGCGTTGCATCTATCAAGTTTCTGTAGGTATTGATGTCTTCCGTCAACGATTTGATGGATGCGATACTGCCGTCAGAACCTCCAAGCGTGATCATTCTGTCCTGTACCCGCTGGATCTCCCGCTCGATAGTTTTCTGCTTTTCGTGGAGTTCGTTCTCTTTTTCTTCATTTTTCTTGATACGTAAATCAAGACTTTGCAATTCTTTATCAAGACGCTTAACTGTATCCTTATTATCCTCTGTTACATTTCGCCCTCTATTTATATTATACTCACGTAGTCTCTTCTGAAGCTGATACAGCTCAACAACACCAAGAAATGTCTCTATACCGACTTTGACCTGCTTGACCATACTTTCGGCAGCAAGTTCTTTGATTTCCTCACCATCGAAGAAAAAGAACGGTGCAAGATTTGCTGGCAAAAAGTCATTGGCCAATACATTGTCCCATTCGTCAGGATTCACAGGACGGCGACAGACCCCACTCTGCACAGAAAACACCCTGATATCATTTGTATCGCCATCCCAATGGCGATTATTATCAAAATGCCAGGTTCGCGTAATCCGATAGCCATTATTATCGTCGTCAACAAATTCAATAGTGATGGACATACTGTCCGTATCTGCAATTCCACAGAAGGCACGGTTCAAAAACTTGCTGTAATTTTCTTTCTTCTTATCAAGATTGAAACCGGCCCGTCCAAGATAGTGCAGGGCCTGTGCCCCATAAAGGCCAAGATACAAGGCTTCTAAAAAGGAAGTTTTGCCAAAACCATTCAATCCCCCCACAAGAATCAGGTTCTTGTCCTCTCTGCTTGGGGGAAACTCGAAGATCTGATTTTTATATGACTTGAAATTAACAAGCTTTAAATAGGAAATACGCATCAAAATTCTCCCTGCGACAGACAGTTGTCCATTTCCTCATAGATTCCGCGCGCTCTTTCCATATGATTGAAGCGTCGTTGCAAAGCCAGAAGCGCACGAATCTGTGAGGAAGGGATACCAGACTCCTTGCACAGCTGTTCAAACAGAGCATTGGTCTCAGGATCTCCCCACAGAGGCAGATCTTTCAATTCATCGTTATTCATCACAACCTCGTGAAAACTTTTCCGCTATCTCCGTGGCCCACAGTTCCCGGATCAAGCGGGTCTCTTCTTCGGAAATCAAAGGCTCGCCGTATTGTTCCTGAACATCTAACAAGCGCTGAAGAATCTCCTGCCGGGCCTTGAGGGTGAATGGCCCCCCCATGATTCTTCCCGAAGCCAGAAAGGTTAGCTGGCCGTTGCGCCGTCGCGCCTGCCGATAAGCAGGATCGTTGCGGATGGCTTGGAGCCAGTCCCGAAAATCAATGAGCAGCTGGTATTTTTTCTGCCCGGAGTTCACAAAGCCTTGCAGGCTTTTGTCCTTGTTGACCACAGTACAGGCCCAGCAGCCGAAGCGACTGGAGCTGGTGCCACAGCCCGGCGCCTCTTCCTGGCTCAACACCATGGGACATTCCCCCCCCTCGGCATCCCGGTACATCTGAATCAGCTTTTCATGCGTCCCGCCCCACGGGGGATCATAATGCCCCAACAGATACCAGACATCACTGGTGGTCAGCTCCACGATGGGGCGATAGATAAAGGCCCCGCGCAAGGTGCCATGTGGTGTGAGGTACGAATTCTCCAGATTTTTGTGCCGTTCGATACTTTGACGGCGACTAGAGCTCTCATCCTTGCGGACACCCAGCACAATAATGGCCGACCCGAAACGGGAAACATTGTCCAAGATGAACTGGGAAGTGGGCTTGATTTTCAGTCTGTCCGTACACCAGCGCATCTTCTGGTTGGGGCAGGGATAGCCTTTGCCGATAAGCAGCACCCAAAAGGTATGTTCCAGCTTAGGCCGGGTGATGACGGTGGTTATCGGTAAAGAAAAACAGTCCGCAGCGCACTGCACCATATCGAACTGTTCCTGCACCTGCCGGGTCACAAAGGGACTTTCCACCAGCGTATCATTGGAAACAAAATAGATTTGTCTGTTTCGCCTGCGAGGGGCCACCTGCATCACGGCGTCAAAGACAAGATGGGCTACAAGCGTACTGTCCTTGCCACCGGAAAACCCCACTATCCAGGGGTAATTCTGGGAATCATCTCGGTAAGCATGAAGCACGCTCCCCACCAAATCCTCATACGCAACACTGGCCTCAAGGGCACAACTATCCATGAATCCTTCACTTTATGGAAAAGTAGCTTAGTTGCCTTTTTCCTGTTGTTCTGCTGGCAAAAGTAATACCAGCATAATTCGCAATAATTATAAATAAATATCAAATAATATATAAAAAGTTAAGTCAAAGCTTCCTATTTGATTTTCCAGCATATTTGTGCGATTAGTTCGCCCACGAACTAAAAACGCCCCATTTCCTGTGCGAGGAATCCCATGCCTGCCACCTCCCCCAATGACATCATCGATCTGCTTTCCCGCATCCGGGAACGGGTCAACCAGCATATCTGTGACGAGCTTGCCCGCCGCGGTATCACCGATCTGCTGCCCGCCCACGGGGCCGTGCTCCATGCCCTGTTCGAGGAATCTCCCCAGCCCATGAGCACGCTGGCCCGGCGCATAGGCCGCAAGAAGAATACGGTCACGGGCCTTGTGGATACCCTGCAGGAGCGCGGCTACTGCCGGCGCCGGCCTTCAGACCAGGACGCACGGGTGCAGCTGGTGTCCCTGAGCCAGAGGGGCGAGGCTCTGCGCCAAGTCCAGACGGACATCTCCGCAGCGCTGCACCGCAGGCTCTGGCAGGACATCCCGCCTGCGGACCAGGCCGCCTGCATGACGCTGCTGGACGGCATCCTGCACAACCTGGCCCGTTGAACCGTCCTGCCTTTCCCGTTCCCGCCACCTTCAGCCTTCCGCGGAATCCTCATGCTCAAGACCGCCTCCCTTATCGGCCTCATCCTCTATTTTGCCACCCTGCTGCTGGTCGTCCTCAAGGAAAAAAAGAACAGCGACGTGGAAGACTACTTTTTTGCCGGGCGCAGCCTGCCGTTCTGGGCCCTGTCCATCACCTTCATCGCTTCGTGGTGGGGCGGGGGCTCGGCCCTGTCCACGGCGGATCTGGCCTTTGCCGACGGCATGGGGGCGTTCTGGTACTACGGCGTGCCCGTGCTGGTGGCCACCTTGCTCATGGGCCTGGGCGCGCGGGCCATCCGCAGCGTGGGCTATCTGACCCAGGGCGCCATGATGGAGGCCCGCTATTCCCGCCCCGTGGCGCGGCTGCTGGCGCTGATGATCCTGTTCTTCATGCTGTTTTCCGCCGCCTCGCAGATGGTGGCCGTAGGGGACTTTTTCGGGACCTTCCTCGGCATGGGCTATGAGGGCGGCGTGCTGGCCGAGACGCTCATCGTGCTGGTCTATTCCATGTTCGGAGGCTTTCGCGGCGTGGTGCTCACGGACATCATCCAGTTCGTGCTGCTGCTCCTGTCCGCCCTGGCCGTCTTCGTGGTGGCCATGCAGGAATGCGGAGGTCTGGCCCCCATCGCGGAAGCAGCGGCCCGCAGCGGCAAGCCGGAATTCATGAGCCTGACCGCAGGTGCCCCCAAATACCTGATGTACGTCATCACCTTCGGCTGTTCGTGGATGATCCAGGCCAATGTCTGGCAGCGCATCTCGGCCACGCGCGACACACGGGATGCCCGGCGCATGACGGTCATGAGCTTTTTCGTCTACATCCCGCTGTACCTGATCGTGGTCCTCACCGGCATGGCGGGCATCGTCCTGTTCGATACCCTGCCCAAGGGCGGCGTGGTGACCGCCCTGGTGGAAAGCTCCATGTCGCCCCTGCTGGCGGCGGTGGTCTTCGTGGGCATCTCGGCGGCCATCATGTCCACCATGGATTCCCTCATCAACACCGGCGCCATGACCCTGGTCATGGACCTTCTCCCCGGCAGCTACGATGAAAAGACCCGTTTGCGCCTGTCCCGGCTGGCTACGCTGGCCATCGTGGCCGTGGGCATCCTCATCGCCCTGCGCATCCGCTCCATCTTCGAGATCACCTGGATCGCTTCGGACATCATCACCACCGGTGTGTTCGTGCCGCTGGTCC
>NZ_DS996351.1:137680-147850 GCF_000156375.1 Desulfovibrio piger ATCC 29098 | reverse complement strand
CGCAGAGGATGCAGCCGAGGATGCAGGGGGCGAAGGCGCTGAAGCAGCTGCCGCTGCTGAGGCTCTCGGACTGCCGACGGAAGCTGCTATCGCCGACAGCTATGTCGACGAGCAAGGGAACGTCGATCTGCCCAAGATCGCCAACCAAGCGTACGATAACGTGATGGCTTACATGGCCAACGGAGTCCGCTAATGTCTCTGTCCCCGGAAAACAGGAAAAAGGTCGCGTCCCTTCTGCGAGAAGCTGCGGCTCCCCTGCGTAAGCTCGCCGGGGATATCAAAGCTGCCTCTCTGACCAGTTGTGCCCCCAAACCGGTCATCAACATCGACAACCTGCGGAGCCTGCTGCGCCATGACGACCGTTGACAGCACACCGGGATCGATATCCGAAGCCCTGCGGAATCTCGCACGGGAGATTCGTTCTGTAGCCGGCACCTTGCCTGACCCTGTGGAAAAGACCGCCGCGACCATCGAACTCGATCCGGAAAAGGTACGAGATTTCCTCATCTTTTTCGGAGACCGCCACTGATTTCCTATATGGTTACGTAATCGGTTCCACAAATGAAAATAGATATGGATATATAGATGGGTACGCAGACGAATAACGAATCTACTACTGAAGCCCTCGTCAACCTTGCGGATGCCTTTGAAAAAGTGGCTGCGGCTATCGAGGAGCAAGAGATCAATGAGAAGACCGCTGGCTACTCAGCTGACTACGGAAGCCTCAGCGGTATGGCGATACCCGAAGGCGATGCGCTGACGAATTTCCTGCTTCGCTGACGCTTTTTTTGAACCACCATAGACAACAACACACAAGGATATCCAGCATGTATAATGTTCGTAAAGGCTGGCCCTCCAATGCTGCCATCGACGAAGTCCTGAAGGCGGATACCGGTGCCACCATCACTGACGGCATGATCGTCACCGTCACCGACGGCAAGATCGCTCCTGCCAACTTCACTGCCGCCGCCGCGGCCACCGACCCCATGTGCGCCTTCGTTATCGGTTACGAAAAGGTGCGAGGTACGTACACTGGCCTGATGCACCAGATCGTCATCGAAGTGGACAAGGACCATTACACCGCAGACACCTATGCCGCCAATGACCAGCTCACAGCCAAGGACGGGAAATTCGCCAAGGCCGCCGCAGGCGAGAAGGTACTGGGCCGCGTTCTGAAATATGATGCCACCTCAGGCCTGATGCGTGTCATGTGGCATGAAGCCCGCTAAGCCTGGCCGGGAAGGAGCAAGACCATGAATATCGAAACCGTCAACGTGAGTACCGAGCTGCTCAACAGCTCATTCTGCGACAAGGTTTTCAATGGCCAGATCAAAGAGGCCATGGAAAACTCCTCACTGTATATCCGGCAGAAGCTGTATGAAGACGGCATCCTGCGCCGCCTGTTCGAATCCCGCACCGTGACCGCTGATGAGCTGGATCCCATTGTGGAACCTGACGGCGTCAGCACGGACGACATGCCCTCCATCATCTGCGAAATCGAACCTGATGCCTCCCAGGCCACCTTCGTGCCGTTCAAGGGTACGGGCGAGCGCCGTTACTTCCACGGCAAGCGCTTTCGCATCCCCTTCGCCAAGATTGAGGCCGAACGCATCACCAAGTCCAAGTTCGAGCTGATGACCATTCGCATGCCCATCACCGACTGGCTGAAGGAAAATCAGGTCAAGATGATCCAGGAGGAAGAGGACAGCAAGTTCATCGACACCCTCAACGAGATCGTCGCCGACAACGCCGCCGAACAGGCCGTCAGCGTCGCCACCTCCACCGCGGCCAACACCTTCAAGGATGCCTTCGCCGAAGGCATGAAGGCCATGATCCGCATGCGCCTGCCTCTGGGCAAAGTGCTGATGCACAAAAACACCTACATCGACAGCTTGAAGCTGAAAACTGAAGATATCGGCTTCGCTCCCCAGGAGGCCCGCTTCAACCGTGGCGTCGAAGGCGAAGAGACCTTCCTGGGTCTGCCCGTGGTCACCACCATCAAGGACAACCTCGTGAAGGAAAACGAAATTTTCTTCTTCACCCAGCCGGAATTCTTCATCAAGTTTTTCTTCCTGCAGGACGCCACTCTGTTCATGAAGACAGAGGCTGACCTGATCCACTTCCACACCTACGAATCGCCCGGTCTCGGTATCGGCAACACCAAGGGTGTGGTCAAGGTCACCCTCGAATAGCCCTCCGTGAAATGCCGGCGGGACTCTTCATCCGCCGGCATTTCTCAATGCAAGAAAGCAAAGGGAATACCGATGATCGTCAATATCTCCAATGCCCCAGTCGTGATTGGTCGCTTCCGCATCCTTCCCGGCAACAAGTTTCCTGACGTGCCGAAGACGTCCGAAGAGACGCTGGCCGTCGCCAAGCTTGTGAAGAAGGGTATCCTCAAGGAAAGTATGCCGAAAGCTGATGTCCCCGCCACTCCTGTAAAGCAGGAACAGCCTGCCGGATCAGAGAAGCAGCAACCAGAGGCCGAGGCTCCGAAGAAGCAGGGCAAGTCTGCCAAGGATGAAACAAGCAAGCCGGAAACAGCCAAGGTCGACGGCAAGTAGCCCGCAAGGGGGATCCTCGTGCTGTCCGTTGAAGACATCCGCACCTACGCCAAGGACACGCCGGAATACAACGTGCTCCTCGAGGGCGAGTACCAGTCCGTCAAAAAGCTTGTCGAACTGGCCATGAAGCTCACCGTAAGCGACTTCAATATCGTAGCGCCTGTGACCAGCTACACGCTTGAGGATTTCCCTTCGGACACCGTCATGCTGTATGGCGTTCTGCACCATCTGGCCAACGGCGAGGCAGAACGCCAACTCCGCAACCAGGTCACGTATAACGCCCAGGGCCTCAACGCGGGCATCGACGACAAATTTCCCCAATACAACCAGCTTGCCCAATACTACAAAGGTCTCTTCGACCAGAAGCTGCGCGAGTTCAAGATGTACATCAACCAGGAAAAAGCCTGGGGTGGCAGCTTCTCCCCCTATATGGCCATCAACGAGTACCGCTTCCGCAACTAGCACGGTGACCTATGGCTGACGACAATCAGAGCGTTGCCGGCAGGCATGAAGCCTCTTCCCCCATCTTCCGTGACGGGGTCCAGGCGAGTATGGACTTCGGAATGGATACCGGATATGACGCATCCGGAAGTGTCAGGTTCGGTCCCGAGCGCGAAGCCGTCCCATTCAACTACGGCCATCACACGAATTACCGCTACCTCAAAGGTTACTCCCAAAAGATCCTCAAAGATCTCATCAAGATAGCTAGAATGTACAATGGGCAGCATGCATCCATCTACAAAATTGCAGGTGGCGAGCGCTGTACGAAATGCACGAATTCCGTGACGGGTGAACGCTTGCTTACGAACTGCCCCGTCTGTCACGGAACAGGTTTTCTGAAAAACTGGGAATATCTTGGAGATTTCTGGACGCTGGTAGACTTCGGCCCAGGGTACCGCATCGCCACCCCGCTGGGGAACACGGAAAACCCCAACGGCACCAAGGAACAGATTGTCATCCTGGGCGCTCCCATCCTGGAAGACCAGGCCCTCATCATCTTCGAAGAGACCCAGGAAGTATTCAAGATATACGATGTGGAACCGCATATCGTGGCCATGCGCGGCGACGTCATAGCTCAGATAGCATCGGCCGTCGCCGTGACCTATGGGAGTGAGGAATACAAGCTCACGAAATGGCGCAAGCCAGATCAAGAGCCTGTCAAACCGGTGGACGGAAGGTAAGCGTATGGCTGTTAGACCCCTCGGCAATCCTATCATTCCGTATGACACACCGCTCCATGTGGTCGAACTCTTTCTCCAACTCCTTAAGATCACCTTTGAGGAACTGCCTGAGGATTACCCATACCGCTACGTCCGAGACGACTTCAACAAATCAGGCGTCGCCTTCGACGTCGCCCTGAACAAAGATTCGGAAGTTTACGGCAAAAAGCCCCTTGTCGTCGTTTCGCGCGGCATGCAGGGGGCCGGGCCCACCGTCGTTGGCGACCTGGCGCATGTGAATTTGCCGACGCATCTCAAAACAGGTTCGAATCTCGTCACGAGTTCCATCAATATCCAGGTGATCAGCAAGACGAAGGCCGAGGTCGAAATCATAGCCCAGCACGTCTTCAGCCTAATGCTCATGTGCCGTACCCATATGCCGAAGCTGCTGGGTATCCACATGGTCAACTCCATCAGTTTATCGGAAGTGACCAAGATGGAAGATGATGACACCATCTTCCACGCTCAGCTGAACTTCGACTACTCCATCCAGTACAAGTGGACACAGGAAACAAGAAGCGAAGTGCTTCGGAGCATCGCAACGAGGATTTCAGAGTTTGCTTGAGGATGCTGCAGAACTTTTTAAGGGCTCTTGACTGGCGAGGTGACCTGCATAAGTCCTCTCAACCAGTCAAGAGCCCAACTTTTTCTTCCGGGCTTGGCCTTGGCAGAACGCATGCTCTTGCCGAACTCTCCGCCGCCGTGAACATGCTCCTGGCCGCAGAGATCATGGTACCGAACGACTGCGCCTCAGCGGACGTGAGCGGGCCACCGCAGTGCTGCCGTCGCTCTGTCTGACGGCTACTGGCCGCGGGCCAGATTGGTGAGGGTCTGGTTGGCGTTGGTGGTCTGGGTGTTGGCGCCCTGCAGGTAAGAGTTGTACTGGCCCATGTAGTCCTGGACGTAGACCATCTCCTGTTGAGTATTGGTGCCCAGCTCTTCCAGGCGTCCCTCTAGAGACGTGATGGCCACGTCCCATTCGTCCTTGCCGAGGATGTAATCCCCATCGCCATTGGGATATGCCAGCTTGTGGGCATCCATGTAATCCACCATTTCCTGGGACATAGGATAGCAATCCTTGCCCGTGACCGTAACGCCATTGATGCTGGTCATCCCCACTCCCGTGCCGCTGTTACCGTCGGCCTGGGCCTGCCGCGCCTCGTTGAGAAGCTGGGAAACGAATTTCTGTTCTTCCTGCGCCTTGGCGATGGCATCCATCTTGTCCGTGGCTTGGGTCTTGGCGGTCTCGGCCAGTTCCAGCTGCAGCTTGGCAAACATCAGCTGCAGGCTCGTGGTGGGGCCCAGCTCACCGAACGAAACAGAAGACGTCGCAGAAAAATCGACCTGACTCATATCACTTCCTTATGTCGGCTGTAGGTTATTGACCGCGGGCCAGACTGGTAAGAGTCTGGTTGGAGTTGGCGATCTGGGTGTTGGCGCCCTGCAAGTAGGAGTTGTACTGGCCCATGTAGTCTTGCACATAGACCATCTCCTGCTGGGTATTGGAGCCCAGCTCTTCCAGACGGCCTTCCAGAGCCGTGATGGCCACGTCCCATTCGTCTGCGGTATGCATGTGATCGTTCCCCGTCTTGTCGTAAGCGAGACCATGTTCATCCATGTACTTCACCATCTCGTTACTCATGGGGTTATAGTCTTTCCCTTTAGGAGCTGTTTCCGTATAAGATCCGGTGACCTTCCCATCCTTGTCATATGTATAATAAGTTGTCGTAATATCTTTGCTGTTTTTATTTTTGGCATCGGCTTTTGACTGCCGAGCTTCATTGAGCAACTGGGAGACTAGCTTCTGTTCTTCCTGCGCCTTGGCGATGGCATCCATCTTGTTCATGGCCTGGGTCTTGGCGGTCTCGGCCAGTTCAAGTTGCAGCTTGGCAAACATCAGCTGCAAACTTGTAGTGGGGCCCAGTTCTCCAAACGAAACAGAAGATGTGGAGGAAAAATTGACTTGGCTCATATTACTTCCTTTGTTGGCCGTAGGTTATTGGCCACGGGCCAGATTGGTAAGGTGGTGATTGGAGTTGGCGATCTGGGTATTGACGCCCGGCAGGGAGGTGCGAGCTTGGGCGGCACGGCGCGCCTCGGCCATAGCTTCTTCGACCATCTCGCGCAACTTGGGAGTCAAGGAAGACGGATCCGTTTTTTCCCGCTCCGGCAGGTCGAGCTGCTTGCGCATGGCTTTTTCCTGGCTTTCCAGGCGGAAAAACTCCTCACGGAGGGCAGTGAAATCTTCTATCTGCTTCTTCATATCCTGTTCCGTAAACGACATAACCAAGCTCCTCTTGTGTTCACTGTGTTGCAAGTGAATAAAGCATAAAACGTACCATGCGTGTATTTGGCTAAAAAAGCATCAAAAATGCTTTCTGAAAAACAAAATCGGCAACTTTTTTGGTAGGTTTTTGTCTAGCTAGACAACTTTTTAGGCCTCTCTGGAGGTATTCCTGTGCATAGCGAAATGTGAAAACGCGTCTTTTCCGAACCGGTTTAACCTCCTCCCCATCCGTCGCCAATATTTCTGCAAAGCGTTCCACGCGCATACAACTTCAGAAATATACAGGTGACTGGCTATGGCTTATACAAGCCCCATGGTGATGGTCTTCCAGGAGTACGCTGATACTTCCACGACGACGCCCTCCGCGTCGCTCCCTCCCTGTATCATCGGCCCCTGCTATCACATCGTCGATGCTGTGGAGGACGAAGGCAATGCCCTCTATGGCCAATACACGGAAGCCGGCATTGAGAGCGGCTTCTTCCCCAACAACGCTCCCGGTGCGCTCATCGACGAGAAGTCAGTCTCTTTTCGTCTGAAAAATGCCCGTGTGCGCCTGTACTCAGACCTCAGTGCCAGTGTTCTCAGCACCGGCAACTGCCTCCTGTTCGATGGTGACAGCTACCCGAAAGGCATCCTTGTCGGCGACGTCGTCAAACTGACTGATAAGACTGACCCTGATGCTCCTGCCGCGATCGAAACGGAGTATCGCGTCACTACATATCGGCTACAAGGCTCTTCGACAGGATTTGTCGGATGTCCTTACACTCTACTCCACCGACGAAATCGAAGGCCAGCTCGGCAAGATCGTTCCCGAGAACCCTCTGGCTTTCGGCGTGAACATTGCCATGGCCAACGCCGCTATCGGCATCAAGTGCATCGGCGTCGACTCTGATGATCTTGCCGGTTACAAGGCCGCCAAGGACCGCCTGGAGACACACGATCCTGTCTACGCGCTGGTTCCCCTGACGTTCGACGCGTCCGTGCTGTCCATGTTCAAACTCCACGCCGAGCAAATGTCGCAACCGGAACGCGGCATGTGGCGTATCGCCCTGGGCTGCACGCATCTGGTGACCGAGAAGGAGGTCGCGACCGGGACCGGCAAGGTCAGCCGTGACGGTGACGGCGACCTGGTTCGCCTGCTGTCGGAGGAAGCCGCGTTCCTCTCCAGTTACGTGGATGCCGGCGACACTCTCGTCATGACCGACCTCGGAGGTACGGAACACGAGTACACAGTGTCGTCCGTCGTGTCCGAGGACCTGCTCACCATCACGCAGTCCGCGCCTTTTGATGAAGAGTTGTTCACAGAGGCCGGGGAGTACCGGTTCCGAGTCATGCACAGCCTCGACAAGCTGGGACAGGCGAACGAGATCGCGGCCACATCCAAGGCCTACGGCTCCAGCCGGTTCGTGAATATCTGGCCTGATGTGTGCATTGTCGGCGAGCGCGAGCTCCCTGGTTACTATCTGGCCTGCGCCGTGGCCGGTGGCATCGGCGGACTGCCGTCCCATTACGGCTTCACGCGCCTGTCCATCGCCGGCATCGACGGTCTGAAGAACAGCAACAGCTACTTCAACAACGACCAGCTCGATGCTATGGCCGATGGCGGCACATTCATCTTCGTGCAGGCTTCGTCCACTGCTCCGCCCCACATCCGCCACCAGCTCACGACAGACCGCTCGACACTCGAGATGCAGGAGCTCTCCTTTGTCAAAAACTTCGACTATGTGTCATACATCTGCCGGGATACGATGAATGCCTTCATCGGGCAGTACAATATCACACAGTCGACTTTGGCAACCCTGCGTACGGCGTTGCGCGGCGTCCTTGAGACGCTGAAGCTGGATACCAGCCCCAAAATCGGCAGCCGCGTCCTTGATTACAATATTACGTCTGTCGCCCAGATGGAGGATGTCCGTGATCGTGTGGAAATGATCGCGGAAGTTTCCTTCCCGTACCCGCTGAACACGATCGGCCTGCACCTTACCGCGGTCCATATGCGTATCACCAGCAACTAGGCGACAAGGTAGGTCAATATGTCATTCTCCCCTATCGACAAAATCGAAGCCACAGCTCCTGTCAGGGACGAGTCTTCCTGGGTCGATCAATACAAAGAGGCATTTGTCGAGCACCAGCACGATATTTCGCAGCTCACGCTCATTCTGCCTGACGACTGTCTGGTCGTTGTCGGTCCACCGCGTCTGTCTCACGCCAGCAGCGACAACTCGTTCTATCCAGTGGGATTTCTGAACAGTATCAACTTTTCTGAAACGCGCAGCGTGCAGCCGGTGAAAGCCATCGGTTCACGCAGGCACATCTTCGCGGCAACAAACGCCCCGGTTCAAGGCTCCATCGGCAGATTGCTCTTCCTGGGGCGCAACCTGCTCAATGCCATCTACGCTAACGCCGAGTTCGGTACCGGCATTACGGACCGCAACAGCAAGTACAACAGCTCAGCCATTTCCGGCGACGGTATCTGGAACGAGAATCTGGAAGAAGACATCTTCCGAGTGCCGTTCGGCATGGGCATCGTGTACAACGCCCCGGCGACGCTTGCCGACGGCTCCGTGGTCGCCGGAGCCCAATACCTGGAAGTCTGCACATTGCTGAATCGCAACACGGCCATCCAGTCAGGCCAAGCCATGATCATGGAACAGGTCAGCTTTATGGCGGACAGGCTTATCCCATGGACATCGTACGATACTATCGACAAAGGCGCCCTCGACTCCGTCATCGGTAGCTACGGCTCCCTGAACTAGAGAACTCTCTCCATACGCTCTACGCAAATGGCCGGCTTTGTGCTGATCACAAAGCCGGCCAAAATTTTGAACGACTCTGGCCCTACCGGGGGGCCTTCCTGTCGACCATATAGATTTCCGTGAATTCTGCCGCACTGATGGGGGCATGATAGAGGTATCCCTGTCCGACATCGCAGCCGATAGAACGCACAAGTTCCTCGTCTTCTACAGTTTCCACACCTTCAGCGACAGTAGAAATGCCAAGTTTATGCGAAAGTTGGATAATCTGTTCCAGGATGAGGCTGTTTCGTTCACGGTCCAAACTGCTGTTACTGAACAGAAAACCCCGGTCGAGCTTGAGCTCGTTGATCTTCAAACGGCTTAGGGTGTTCATGGAAGAATAGCCGCTTCCGAAGTCGTCCAGAGAGATACGGAACCCGGCTTTTTGAAGCGCTCCTATTCTCTCGTTAAGCAAATCCGTACTATCCATGGCCAATCCTTCCAGAATCTCCAGAACGATGAGTTCTGCCGGGATCTGATGTTCATCCAGAATCTGTTGTAAAGTTTCCACATAGTCGCGCTCGAAAAATACAAGCTTTGACTGGTTTACAGAGATAGGAACAGGCTCGATCCCCTGATTGATCCAAGAGTTAATCTGACAACACGCCTGCCTGATCATATAAAAATCAAGCTCAACACAAAATCCATTTTTCTCAAATAGGGGAATAAACTGATTTGGTGAAAGGATACGTCCGTTAGAAGGTTTCCAGCGAACAAGCGCTTCTGCGCCTTCCAACTTGCCGGTATGCAGATTCTTTTTCGGCTGCAAGAAAAGTTTGAATTCCTTATTTTCCAACGCCTGGTGCATATGGCTTTCGATATAATTTTCAAGTTCTTCTGTTATATGAAGCTCTGAATCAAAAAACCATATAAAATTAATGTGCGCACCTTTAGCTTTTTCAAGGGCAAATTGAACATGGGTCATCAAAAGCTCTGCATTCTTTTCTGGGTCGCCTTCGCCATCATAAATTGATACACCACAATAGAAAGCAAGCTGATAATATATATTTCCGATATCGATATTTTCGTTAAGATCATAAAAAAACGAATTCAGCCTATCACATATAATATCTTTATCAATATCATTGAGCAAAAAATAGAAATAGTCATCCGTATCACGACTAAAAAATTCATCTTCCCGCACATGCCGGTCAGCAATTTCCTTGACTTGCTTCAGAAAATAGGTGCTTTTTTCCTGACCGAATATTTCCACAAGAAAAGGATATTGTCTGACACACATCTTTACGACGGCATTGCCGGAATCTTTTAGGGACGCAGGGAGATGCTGTCTGAACCAGACCATA
>NZ_DS996351.1:119460-137362 GCF_000156375.1 Desulfovibrio piger ATCC 29098 | reverse complement strand
TTTTTTGCGCCAGTGACCTGGTCGTAATATGCCAGGTTTGTAAGGCGTTTTGTGTAACGGCTATATAGGTAATATCCGTACAATATAAAAGAAATCAGCAGCAACAGCGTAATGACAAAGGCAGCTTCGATGACCAACAGCAAAGAATTTGATAAGCTGAACAGCCCTTCCCCATTGTTTACACAACATAAATACCAATTATTGAATCCTATCGGTTCCAAGAAAAATGGGTAAGTCTTCCCTTCATATTCAAAGGAAGAAAATACCTGTTCCTGACGTTGCATGGCGGCATAGATACTTTCCCTGGATTCTTCCTTGATATATGGTCCGTCAAATATGGTCGGCAGCTTTTCAGCGACGACAGCTTTCGGGGAGTGCAAAAGAAAAACACCCCTGGAGTTTAAAAGATGTATATATCCGCCACCACCTAAAATAGTTCTTCCTGATAATATATCTTGAAATATACCAAGAGTATCACTTGCTGCAAGTGCTCCAACTATCTTATTTCCACTATATACAGGAACGCTATAAACAAACACATTATCATTTATTATTGGACTTTTGAATATGAAAGATATATTTGATTCTCCACATAGAGAAAGCCGTATTACACGCTGAACCTCATCAGGCAGAGAAGAAATTTTAATATCGTATACTAGTCTGCTTCTATGTATAGAGAGGGTAGCATTTCCTTTTGTATCAACATAAATAAGACTCATCAATGAGCTTTTTCTGTTTGCTAAATTCAATTTTTCTGCTAAAAGTTTTTTATCAGATGTATTTTCAACATCAAGAAATGATGATAATACAGATAAAAGTTCAAAATTGTTTTCAATCTGTTTTAAAATACGAGACTTATATTCATTAGATTCCATCATCACTTGGTCTCGTATGGATTCAAGTCTTGAATTATAAATATATTTAGCAAACAAGCTGCCTGTTGTTAGGATAACAAGAATCAAAATAAGAACGATAATCCCTGATTTTCCAAGTTGTTTCTTCAAATTCGTGTCATCCATTCAACATTCTCCTCATAAAGCGAGACATATCATCAAAAAAATTCAAAATACCTGCTTGCAGACACCTAAAGCACTCATCGATATACCGTTTGCGTATCACTTCTGAAACGCAAATACAAACAAAGTTTCTGAATCACCCCATAGATACCGGTCAATCTTTCCGCATGGAAAGCATCGCCCGACATACCGGTCATCCAGAATATTTCAGCACGGCCACGGTCATCACCGCCAACCCCGCCACCCTCACGTGCGACATCCTGAAGACGAAGGGGGGGATGCTTTATGGCGTGCCGGTCCTCAACACCACAGGCGGCATCCAGAGCAACGATGTCTCCTGGGGCCGCAACTTGCCCGGCGCCGTCGTCTTCTACACCTACATCGATGGCCAACCCTACATCATGGGCACTGTCCCTGTCGCCGCACAGCCTTCTGTCCCCATCTCCACGAGCAGCACTTCCACAGATTCCGGTGGGGACAACAGTTTCACATACGGCGCGACGAATCGAGATTCCTACACCTGCGGCAGGTCATCCTCCTACATGCCTGGTGACAAAGTCCTCTCCACGGACGGCGGCGCGGAACTCGCGTTGCTGTCCGAAGGCGGCATTGTTCTTAAAGCCTCCCCCATGAGCCAAATCATCATGGGCGCCCTCATGGACTTCGTAAAAATCATCGCCCGAGAACTGACCATCAGTACAGATTTTGGCGACATCAGCTTCTCCCACGGCAGCTCAGGCCGTACAGGTATGTCCATCGTGGGCGGCGCCAAATACAGCGACGAAGCCCAGCCGGGAAACGGAACCCCCACGACCCATTTTTATCTGGGCGACACCCCTGACGCCCCTGATTCGCGTTTCGGCGTGCGGGTGAATAGCGTCGATGGCGAGAATTACGGCGCCATCGTCATGGGTACCGACGGGAAGCTTGTGCTGGCCACCTCCCAGGATGCCCTGATGTCTGTGGGCAAGGACAATGAAGTTCGCGTCATGGGCAATGACTATTACCAGGTGGACGGCAAGCGGGCAGTCGAAGTGGGCGGCGATGAAACACGCGCCATCTTTGGCAAGCTCGATTTCACTGTAGGCAACAAGGAACACCACTCCGTCGGTTCCGACCTTGACCTTCAGGTCGGTGGCGCCTTGCGGATCGGGGCTGAGAGCATCACGCTCGTATCCAGGTCGAATAACGTGGGGCCTGTGGATGTCACCTGCTCGGCCCTCAACATCAGAAAGGCATAGTTGCATGGCGACACCACAAGCGGAAAACGGAAAATGCCCTGAAGGATACACTCATGTCTTCGGCCCGCTCTGTGTGGAGAAGACCACGCTGGACCGTATTGACGATACACTCCCCGATGTGCCGGACGTGGATTTCACGTCTCCTGATTGTGAAATGGCTCTCGGTGCTCTGCAGCAGGTCCATAAGTCTTTGGAGAAGCTGCTGCAGCTTCCAAAGCGCCTCATGTCCATGGCCAGGAAGCTCCTCGACTATCCGTTCGACAAAGCCAAGGAGCTGATGGATGGCGCTCTGAAGGCCTTCGATGACGTTTCCAAGGCGATCGACGAACTGCTCAGCGGCGCCGGCTCCGTGGCCGAGCTGAAGCGTGCCCTGCAGAAAGCCCTTGAATGCCCGTATATCGCCAAATCCGAGCTTGGACAGCTCATAGAGGATGTCCTCGACATGCTGGATGCCGGGAATCGGATCGAGTCACTCCTCAACAAGCTGAAGAACGCCCTGAGTTCCAAAGCCAACCAAGCGCTCGACGCCCTTGAGGAGACGCCTGCCGAAGCGCTCAGCAACGCATCGAAACTTTTCAACGACACCCTGAACCGTCTGGGCGTCAAGGATTGGCTGGACAAGCTCGAGGAGCTGGAGCGCTGTGTGGAAGCGGCCTGCGCCATGTACGATGTAGCCAAACGACTTCCCGCCACCAGCGCGAAGCAGATCTGGGAATCGCTGAACGGTGCCGTTGACGAGGCCGGCAACCGCCTGGAAGCGGCCGTGGCACGTCCGACGACAGCCGCCCAGCAAACGGCCATGAAGGTCGCGGAAGATTTCAAACTTGCCAAGGCCAAAGTCGCGATGACGGCCTAGGAGGTACGGCATGCCGCTGCCAGTTTGCTGCGTTGGTGACCGCTTCGAAGGTTTCTGTCGGATATGTGACCATACTGTACAGGGGACGATGGTCACAGGGGATTTTCCCTGTATCGAAAACAAAAATGTCTGTGTCACAGGCAGCCTGGGCCGTGGCGATTGCGGTCATTCCTGTACTGCTGTCGGGCAGTCCCAGGTACTGTTCGTCGAAGGCAAAGCCGTTGTCCGCGTGGGCGATCCCGTCACCGGCGAGATAGAGGGCCGGATGGTGACCGGTTCCGACTTCGTTTTCACTGACTGAGCAAGGAGAGAAAAATGGATATTCGTTCCGCATCACGTCCAATATCCGGCAGCGTTGCACGTTCCGGGGCACAGGCTGAAGGGATCGTCCCACCCGCGACAGTAGCGAATGAGAAGCCTGTCCCCACTGTCCCAGAGGTCGACGGAGAGGCAGGCATCAAAAGCCCGCTGGAAGAATTCGGGCCCGAATCCGTCATCAAGAGCTATCTGGATTTTCTGCACGCGCGAAACATTACGGACGACGATATCCGGGACGTCCTGGAATGTCTGATCACGTCCGGGAACGTTTCCTGGCGGTTCGAGCTGTTCGACCGCATCCCGGTGGAGTTTCGGGTCCGGCCTTCGTGGGTCGATGACTACATCCTGGAACTTGTCGACCGGGAGACCGCGGACAACGACCGCGTCTCCATGATGCGCTACAACAACCTGGTCGCCGTATGCAATCTGGCGGCGTCCATGGCGGCCTTCAGGGATGAGACGTATCGCGTCGAAACAAAAGAGGATTTCGAAAAAGCCAGAAAGCGCGTCCAGGACATGCCGTATATCATCCAGAACGCTCTGGTGAACAAGCTGGCGGTGTTCGACAGGACCATCGCCGTGGCGACATCCGACTGGGCAGTCAAAAATTTTATGCGACCCCGGAAGGAAAAGTAAGGGCCGAGATCCTCAGACATTCCGGGGTGCAGTACCTTAGGCGCAGTGTGGAGTTTCGTCTGCTGCGCGAACATATCATATCCAGGCAGGCGTACCAGCACGGTATTGGCCAGTGGTTCGGGGGACGGATGCTCGATGTCTTCCTGCTCCTGTCCGTGTCGTCGGGGCTGCAGGATGGGGCCAGGGATGATTACCTGAAAAAAGTACGTGAGTACCTGGATGCCGTTTCCGCCCTTGCCGATCCCTCCGGCACCTATAATGCCGGTGCGCCCAGGACGGCCCAGGCACCACGACAGGCCACAGACGACGACAGGACGCGGTATCTCGGCCTCATGACTGCCGGCCTGCACAAAGCCAACAAGCAGGGATTCGCTTCGCTAAAGGAGCTTCGCCAAGCCATGGAGGCCCTGAGAGAAACCGTCGACAGCATGCGCGACAACAGCTTCAATGGTACGACAGGTGATAGCAAGTGATCACGCAGGAACAATCGCCCATCTTCACGAATTACGGCCCTCTTGCCACCCAGTATCTAACCGGCGGCCAGATGGGCTATATGCCGCAGGCCCAATACCTTACCCCTGCCGAGTACGGCGCTTTTCGCACACTGCCTGGACCGGCACCAACGGACTACCAAAATCAGATTCCCGGTTTCCTGCAGTCATGGATGATCCGCAGCTACGGCGCCCCTTTCGGACTGCCAAAGTACACATTCAACACCTACAATCCCGCGGTCAACCAGCAGCAATATATGAGCGCCATCCGGCGCCATTCCAGCGACCAGATGCTGGCCCTCGGCGGTACGGTATTCGATTTCGGCGTGTCATCGCTGGCCCTCGGTGCCTTGGGCGGCATTCCTGGCGCCATAGCCGGTCTGGCCATGCCCAGCCTTGCGGAACCGGTCATCAACCGTGTCCGCGACCTGCGCGCGCTCCAGAACCTTACCATGCCGAAGATTACCGGAGGACGGGAAGTGAACCTGGCCACCGGCATGGGGTTCAATGCGGCTTCCGCACGAAATATCGACAGCTTCACGCGCATGAGCGCGGCTGGGGACGTCCTGTTCAAGGAAGGCGACTACCGGCGCATGATGCAGCTTGGCATCGAAAACGGCATGTTCGACTACGCTGGCAGCGCGGCGCAGTACAAGGACATCATCAAGAAGCTGCGCAGTACCATGACAACGGTCATGGAGGTCGTCGGATCCACGGACTTCAAGGACTTGATGAAAGAGTTCAAGCGCTTGCAGACCATGGGTGCGGACATGTCGCAATTCCAGAACATCCTGCGCAAGGAGAACATGTTCTCCCGCATGGCCGGCATGAGCCATAGTGACATGGTAAACACCTACGGTCAGCAGGGGGCTTTCCTGTTTTCCTCCATGGGCCTGAACAACTACCAAGGGTCCATACAGGCCATGGGCAATGCGGCCATGATCACGCAGGCGCAGCGCATGGGCCTTATCAATCCGGCCATGGTCGCCCGACATGGCGGTGTATCAGGCATGGTCCAGACCATGACACAGCAGGACGCCCAGGCCCAGAACAAAATCCAGGACCTGCTGTTGTCCTATCTGGCGAACGATTCCATGACCGGGCTCGACCGGAACGTCAGCCTCACGGATATCCTCAACAGCCAGAATCCCATGAACCTCCTGGTATCCCGCTCCGGCCGTCTGAACAACCTGGACACCATGATGGCCTTCCAGCGTAACAAGCCCGACCTCTGGGGCGAGGCCGTGGACAAATACGGCGGTGACGTGCTGAGCGGCATCATGGCCAATGCCATAGGCAAACAGGTAGGCAGATCAGGTATGGGGGCCACGGAGTTCGGCCTGCGCATGCAAGGTTATTCCCCCGAGATCGCCCGCATCAAAGCGCAACAGCTTCACAGCAATGAATTCCAGGAACAGGTGGCTCGTGAGGCACATCTGGCCAGACAAAAACGCCGTGAGGAAGAGGATCTTGCCGCAAACCCCTTCCGCCGTCTTGCCCGCGACTTCGACAAAACGCTCACCAAATTCAGCGAATCCACTTTTGGCCGTGTCGCGGGTGCTTACGCCGGTTTCGTCGAACGCAGCGATGCCATAGCCAACGGGTACGTACCAAGCACTGATAGTGTGAACAGCAACGTCAGGGAAACATCATCCTCTCTCGCTGATGAGAAGACACGCCAGAAGGCCGCGGATACCGTGAGAAAGCTGTCTCTATCGACGGATGAGGCATCCTGGACAGGCGGAAAACTGGAAGCTGACGACTGGGAACGGCGTAACCTCGTGATGCTCAACGAAGAAACCGGTGGCGAGGGGATGAGAAAAATTAGTTTCCGGGTTCGTAACGGACGTGTAAGTGGCCGGGTACAGCGTGATGGAAAGGGAGGATATCGCGGTTACTACGATGCCGGTGGCTCCTCCTTTGGGACAAACCAGTTCACTACCACCAATATGATCAGCTTCCTGAATCAAAAAGGGAATGAGCGATTTCTGGAGGCCTTTAAAAGCAAAGGGGTCGATTTATCCAGTGGTAGTGATGACAGCCGTATGCTCGACAACATTCGTAAAAAGCTTGGAGACAAGCGCCTAAGAAGCATAACTGGATCCACAGCTGAAGAAGTACTGCGTAAAATAGACGCAGCAGGGCTAGGATTGACGTCTGAAGAGACAGCTCTTCTTCAAAGAACTCAGGATGCTTACACAGATATTATCGACTCAAGCATTGGAGACGACTTCAGAGCAGCATATTATAGCGAAGCCATTAATGAATATGTACGCCCCTGGTATGCGCTTGCTGAACAGCGTGGATCAAAAGAACAGACCGGTGAGAAGGTTGGTATTCTTTTGCAGGATGAAGGCTGGCGCCGTATCCTGTATGACCTCGCCAACAATCGTGGCGCCGGCAATGCGAAGAGAGACTTTAGGGCTGCATTCAGCAGTATGTCCCTTAAAGACTTTCAAGGACTGGCGTCTACAACTTCTGGGAAAAAACAGCTCCTTGACAAACTTTACGCTGCAACACGCAGCCGTCTGAATTCAGGAAACGGAGCCTATGGCCGATACGCAGCCGCCGGGCGGCAGATCACAGCCTACAAAGCGGCCTTCGACGCCCTCGACGGCACACCCTCCACATCCCAGGCCTCCGTGAGCAACACCCTCGACGAGGACATCAAGCGCCTTACTGGGGAGCTGTCCGCAGCCCAGTTCGCCCTGAATCCTGAAGGAGTGGACGGGACGGTCTACGATGCCATGAGCATGAACGCATACTTCGGTTCAAATGTCCTTAATAGGAGGCTGTCCGGGGGCTCTCTCAAGGATGATGCCGAACTGCTCTCAAAAAAGCTCGGAATGGATATCGGGCAGGACGCCCTCGATACCGCCTTGCGTGAGACGAACGCTTTCGATGTCGACTATCGTACCCTGAATGCCCCCGTGAGTCGCAAGAACGAGGCCCGTAAAGCTCTGACGCGGCTCATCGCGCAGCAGCGTCCAGATCTGAACGAAAAAGCCCGTGAGGACCTCGTGGACGCGCTTTCAAGGGATATGGAGGTCCAGGGGCTGCTGGCGGCCGCATCCGTTCGAAATGGGGATCTGAGCAAAGACGACGACGTGAGCCGCAGGCTCATCGACTGGAAGAGAGCGGAAGAGGATGCCGTAAAGCTGCGCAGCAAAAGACTGAACGAATTTTACGCCGGACGATCTGAAAACGCATGGGAAAATTACGCAGCTAATGCCCTGCACGGTCTCGGCAAGGAAGATCTGGCTACCGTGCGGACCGCCATGTCCGCAAACCCAACGTTATGGACAGCTGGTCTCCTTGCGCGCGCTCACCAAATTTTACAACGCTTCAGCTAATGAAAGAGAACGTGGGAGCATCCGCAAGGAAATCAACGGGATCGCGGGGCGCTATGGCATGGACGATCAGGCGGTCGAGCGCATGCTCCGCGACGGCACGTTGCGGGCGGACGAGATAAAGAGCTTTTCCGCTGACCAGAAAACCCTTGATGCCCTTGGTGACGTCGGCGCACGGCTCTGGGAAGAAAACAAGGGGGCCTCACGGCTGTTCATGACCCGTAATCAGACGGCAATGAGGGGAGCCAATGGAAGTGTCGCCCTGGGCATACTTACGCCCAATGTGGCACGCCACGTCGCCGGCCTGAACGAGCTCGCAAAGAAAAACCGCTTCAACTCCGCGCAGGATGCCATGGCAAATTTCGAGGAGTTCCAGCGTCGCGTCGATATGTTCGGCAGCGCGGCGGACAAAGCCCTTGTCGCCAAAATGGCCGAGGAAAGGAAGCGGACCGGCTCCGTCGACCTGGGCAAATACGGAGCGGACGCCTACACCGCCGGAGCCGCAAAAACGCTCGACGCGGCATCCGCATCCGCCCAGAGCGATCCCGGTGCGGCACAGGCAGATGCCCTTCGCGATCTCCGGGCACAGACCGATGCAAAACAGCAGCAGGCGGACTACTTTGCCGGCAAGAGCACAGGCTCCGGCATGGGAGAAACCATGCAAGGTCTCTCAGGCACGCTCAACACACTCAACGAGACGCTGAAGAATGACCTGGTGACGACACTGAATGGCGTGAAGCAGACACTGGCCAGCCTGCAAAAGAAGCTCTAGGTGGTGACGATGGCTTTCGATATCCAGAGTTTCTACAACGATGTCTACGGATACAATACCGACAGTGGAGTGACGACCCCGACCAAGGCGGTCTCCATCTTCGATGCAGGTTACATATCTTCGAGCAAATCCGCATCCCTCACCAAATCCCGGACGGGATATTTCGCACTGGGCGCCACCGCTTCTGGAGGGGCATCCGGTTCGACAGGCGGAGGACAGGCGGACACCCCCCAGACATCGACGGCGAATTTCTGGCAGATCATCATCACGAGCATCACGGAAGGACATTCGGAAAAATCCCTTGTCCATAATACGCTGTCGGAGAATGTATCCGTCTTCGCCGCCGGGGCACTGCCGGTACAGGTCAACATTACCGGCATGCTGCTGCGGACAGCGTCGAACAATCACCACTTCGAGTTCCTGAAACGTTATGTCGACGGGCTGCGTGCCCGCAAGCTGAGTGTTGAAGAACGTACCTGTACCTTCGTCAGCAAGGACACGTCCTTCAAGATCATTATCGAAGCTCTCGTCATCGAGTCCTCCGTGGAGAACGAAACGTACGTCAACATCAGTATTCAGGGGCACGCTTATGGCTACAAAATGGCGAACAGCCGTGACCCCTTGCAGCTTGGCTATTACGGGACGGCATCCCCTGTGGCAACGTCGGCCGCCAAGAAAAATGAACAGGAGCAAAATGGTCTGGAACAGGGAGAACAGGCCGGAGAAGAACAGCGATCTTCTTCCGACCCGGAAACAAGTCTGAAGCCTGTCAGTGACAATAATCCAACGTCCACCAAACCTCGTGAAACCATCATGGTCTGAGCCGAATGCCTGCAGAAGAACGTTCCACATCTACCGGGATATCAACCACAGATCCCTTTGACTGGCGCAAGCCGACAACACCGGAAGACACGCTTTCAGCGCTCGATTCGCTATACAGCCCGGACGATTTCACAGGTCGCGCGGCTTTCTATGAATCAGCGACAGCCACATCTCCGCTCAACATTGACCTTCTTGTCCAGAGTATCCAGTTCAACCTTGAAGAGCACATGCAGCTTTCCCACTATGTCGGGGACATCTTCGGGGAGATATGTTTTGGAAAGAAGCCGCTCCATATGACGGTCAGCTGCGTCCTCGTCGATGGCCCGGAAAATTACGGCAAGCAATACCTCGTTGACTGCTACAAAAACAGACTTCGTCTTTCCGCCGTTGCCAGAACTGGCAATGTGCCCATGCTGCGCTGCCTGGACTCGGTCTACTCAGGTCCGGTAACGAGTATGCAGCTGAGTGAGAGCAGCTCCCAGGAAGATGTCATCATCGTCACGTTCACCATGCTTGTTTTGTCGCTCAAGGTGACCCATAACGGCAGTCTCGTGACATTCGACTATCTGCACGGCACTGACAGTGTTTCGGAAGTTGTCACCGACAGCGTACGGACGTCGAAAGGCGATGACGAGGTCCGTTTATTGACTATTTGATGAAAAAAATGGGCCGTAACAGTTACGATGATTGTAGCAATATTTTTGTTGAATATGTATTTTCAATAAGTATCTATGTATTCGAATCGCATGTGAAATTATTTCGTCACAGAATTAAACGTGATATCATCATTCTATTATATAACATTATTGATCTGCACTAGCTACTCAATATCTTTATAACGATTTAATTCTATAAGCTAAAAGCTCTTAGAGGTAATCCTTCCCATGCCTGAGACTGACCAGACTCCGTCCGCAAGCACATCGTCAGCGGAAAATGCAAACATAAACCTTCTCCAGTGCCGGGTCTACATCGCAGGCATATTATTGCCCACGATCTCGGTGAACATCCGCTGTGTCTTCAATGAGCCCCCAACAGCAGAAATTGCGCTTCCGGCGTACCCGGAGCTTTTTTCTCTTGGGGAAGCGGACCGTGTCCCGGTCCACGTCTTCGTGCAGGAGACCATGGTGGAGTCGCCGCACTTCATCCTGCTCTTCGAAGGATTCATCGAATCCAAGATCTACATGAACAGCCCTCTTGAGCGCAGTGTCACCATCAACGCCATCTCGTACTTCGATATCCTGAACGATTGCAAAGTCAGATTCATGACACAGCTCGATGACATGTTCCTTATGTCTGGGGCCGGCAACCAGGAACAGGCCGCCTATGTGGTCACGTCGGACATCACCTTCCCGCACTGCCTGTTCCGCTACGGGCTCAAGCCCCTGGATAACGGACTCCCCATCAAATATCCCTCACAATACCTGGAAAATATCTACGCCTTCATGCAGATGGCCGGGCAGGTCGATCCGAAAACAGGCGAAGAGTATCATCCTCCACTGGGACAGCTCCACGCTTCGAAGCTGTCACAATACTTCCGCAACCAAGCGGAAGCCCTCAAGCTGCTCGACCGCTTCGAATACCTCCCCTACTTCGACAAAGCCGGAAAGGAAGGCACGGCATGGAAGATAGCCGGATTACCGGAAACGGACGACATGGCTACCGCCTTCCCCATGATCTATGGCATGCAAACATTCCATGCCATGGAATTGCTGGTACGTGGCGCCGTGAACGCCTCCGAGGAGCAAACGCTGCGCGAACTGCTGACGTTTCTCGTGGACGAGATGGAATATGAATACCTCTACATCACCAATCCGGCCTATCATGCAGCCATCCCGGCAGATGAGGAAGCCGGCACGGAAGAGGTCCCGGCGAAGCTGGTGTCGTCTTGCATGAAACCACTGCTGACGGATTCCATGCCACCGCAGTGTAATGTCCTGCACAGGACTCTGGTGACGAGTATCCAGACCAGTCAGAAGTACAAAGGTTCCCCAACCCGCATCCAGATCCACAACCTGTTCGGCCCCCTCGCCCAGCTGGTCAACGGGAACACCAGCAGCAAGCTGGCCCAGACCGGCCTGCTGGATTTCTACCCTTCCGAAACCTATACTGATTTCGAAATCCCTGAGGGCCATAAAGGGATCCGCGCCCTGAGCAACGAACTCCTGAAAGTCGAGGAATTCACGGGGCCGTGGGTACGACAGGTCGGGACGCCACGCTGGTTCCACTACATACCCTTCATGAACAGCGGGGTACAGGACAACACCGGATCGACTCTGGCAGCAGAGAAGATCTTCAAGGAACGCTTCTGCCGCCGCCAGCTGCTCAACCTCAAGTACGCCCCACGGCAGCTTACGGCGACTTGTCAGTTTGCCCCTTACGTCACACCAGGGTTCCCCGGTGTCGTTTTCGACAACAATGATACCCATTTCGCCTTCGCGGGCCACGTCCTGGCGGTCGAGCACAGCATCTCCGGCACCGAGGTCAGGACAAGCATCAGCATGAACTTCGCCCGCCTCCTCAAAGAAGCCGCGACGATCCCCATCAACCACCCGCTGACGGCGGTAGACAACATCACGCAGTCCCAGAGCCGGATGACGGAGATCTACCAGACGATACTCGGCACGCCGGGAGCGTCAGATGTCAAGGGCGCCGATGCCGTATCCTATGCCACCCTGCTTTCCGAACTGACCTCGCCGGACACATCGACGGCGTCACCGCACAGCAATCCCCGTGAAGCCTACAAATACATGCGACGGAACATCGTCACATTCGAGGACTACTGCGCGTATATGGGCTTCACGGCAACATATGGGAATGGTCCCGAAGGCCCGCAGACACCGCTTCAGTTACATGGTGATTTCCTGGAAAAAAGACGACCGTTGAAAATCTTCAAGACGGTCAGGGTGAATGAAGGGAACACCGGAAACAGCGCGGAAGACGGTTCTTCAAACATCCCGGAAAAAGAGCTGATAGGTTCTTTTGATGAATTATCGAATGATTCTGGTACCGGCTCCATAATTGATTCCCGTATTGAAGCCATGAACGGAACATTCAATGGAACATCTTCCGGTACAGTGAATAAAACACAGGAAGCAGATGAAAAGGGGGCCGCTGACAAGATCATGGAGAAAGCCTGGGACAAAGGACGGGATGGCTCCGAAAAGGATGGTCCACAAACACTCGATGCCAGTGAGGCCATTGCCGAGGTAGAATCCGATGTGCGTTCCCTGCTGCTCCAGATACAAGCGAAGGAGTTCGCGACGATGGTCTATGAGTAGTGCCGATCCTCGCGTGCAAACAGGCGTGCCGGAAACTATACTGTCAAGCTGCAGTTACATTGCTTTTTCCGTCCCAAAAAGCTAGAATTCCCCCGTTACGTGGCTCCTTCCCATGCGTTCGGTACGGCGCAAACTCCCGCTTGCCGGGTAAGGGAGGTTAGCCGCATGAGACGCCTTGTGCTCTTGGCGCTGCTGACGCTCCTTTGTCTGATGCTCCGGGCTTCGTCCCGGCTGTAAGCTAAAACAAAGGCCCCCGTCCGGCTGGCACCGGGCGAGGGCTGAAAACATGTAGCATACCCACGTAACATCAAGGGGACGCTAGTGCGTCGTACCTGCCGGGGGAGTGTTGGCAGCATTCTCCCGGCACCTTTTTTATAAGCATTCTCCCAGAAGATTGCAAGCCGCCGCTCATAGATGCCTTTCCTGGTTTGTCTTTTAGAGATATCCCTCAATTTCCGGTAGGAGAGAGCAACAATGAGTGACAAGAGGAAAGAACAGGAGCGGACAGAGCTCCGTCGTGTGATATGGAACATCACCAACGATCTTCGCGGTAGCGTGGACGTCTGGGCTTAAATTGGAAGTGCTGGATATTCGCGAACTCAACAAGCAGATAGAGGTAATCGTCGCTCGTGAATCCGTGCTTCGTGCCGAAATTGACAGACAATCGCTGAAATCGAGGGATAGCGCTATGAAGCTTGACGAAATTAGCCTTGATAACGCTCACCGGCTGTATGAAAGCGGCGACATCGAAAAAATGGAAGTGGGCACCACCAGAGGCCTGCAACAGATCCACGCCTATCTTTTTGGAGGCCTGTATGACTTTGCCGGGCAGATACGGGAAGTGAACATCTCCAAAGGGAACTTTCGCTTCGCCAACTGCCTGTATTTGAAAGAAGCCCTGGCCGCCATTGAAAAGATGCCCGAAGCCACCTTTGAAGACATCATCGCCAAGTACGTGGAGATGAATATCGCCCATCCCTTCAGGGAAGGGAACGGTCGCGCCACACGTATCTGGCTGGACATGATGCTGAAAAAGAACCTCCAGCGCGTGGTGGACTGGCGGAACATAGACCGGGACAAGTACCTTCAAGCGATGGAACGGAGCCCCGTCAACGACCTTGAACTGCGCTTCCTCATCCAGCCGAACCTGACCGACCGGACGGACGACCGTGAAGTCATCTTTAAGGGCATAGAGCAGTCTTATTATTATGAAGGATATCGAAAATGAGCCAGCTGGACGAACTTATTACCCTGCTGGAGTGAAGTACAAATCCTTAGGTGAAATCGGGACTTTTATCTGGAAGCGGTCTACAGAAAAAGCTCCGGGCCTCGTCCCGGCTTGTAGCTTAAAACAGAGGCCCCCGTCCGGCTGGCACCGGGCGAGGGCTGAAAGTATGTGACATAACCACGTAACAGCAAGGGACGCTAGTGCGTACCTACCCAGGGAGTGTGCTATCACTTCCCAGCACCTTCTTATAAGCATTTTTCCAGAAGATTGCAAGCCCCCCGACAAGCCTTGGTCAACGTGTGGGAGCCACTTGTCTTGTTCGTGACGCCCATACGACGACACGCACCTGATCCTTAATCCTCACCTATATACCCCCAAGTCTCCGCGGAAAGATTGTTTGCGGAGACTTTGTGTTATCAAATACCAAACTCTTGAGCGTACCTTATTATTCCGTGAAGATCGTCACCATTTTTAGTTATCATATAAACCATAAAATTTTCACGAGGAACATCAAAAGGAGCTTTTATGCCGAAATCCTCTGCAGGTACATATCCTTCACTAGAATAGTATTTTTCACTACCCAAGACGATGGAATGTGTATAACCAAGTTGCTTTGCGATGCTATGTCCTTCCCGTATCAAAGATTTCCCAATTCCTTTTCGTTGATACTCAGGCAAAACGGAAAGCGGAGCTAAAGCCAAAACTGTTTTTCCATCAACTGTTGCTTTTGTGAACATGATATGCCCTACGATTTTCCCCTCTTCTTCAGCAACTAATGATAGTTCAGGAATAAAAGCATCTCCTTTTCTCAGGGAATTTACCAGATCATGTTCGTTTCCATCTGCGTGTTCTGCACTTTCAAAGGCACGTTTTATGACATAATATACATTGTCACGATCTGCAACTGTTTCTTTTCTAATAATCATAAAGATCTTCCTCAGCTTAAAGTCGTGAGATCACTATCTGTAGTGTCTTTAAACAGGTATAGTAAGCAATATTTATTTTGCTATGTTTAGCAAAGAGCAGCCGCTGAAAATATGGCTACCCTGTCTCTGATCAAACAGCACTTGTATCGATGCAAGAAATGCCCTAAACTTTCACCCTGAAGAGGATATGTTACGACGCAATTGGAACTCTTTTCGATAAAGGAGCAGCAATGATTCCCAGAGGAAAAAAATCTTCTATCCTTCAGCGCTGGCGAGAGCAAGGCTCGGCAAGCGCTACGGAAGAAGAGATTGCTACTTTGCTGGCTATGCCCGTTCATGGAAACGATTTTTATCGCCTCTTAGCCGCTTCAGAAGCCCGAAGTCGTGCAAGTTATGGTTCGCGAGGCTATGTCTTTGCCCAAATCGGAATCAACGCTGAACCTTGTTCTAAAAATTGTGCTTTCTGCTCTATGGGAAAGTCTCATTACAGCATGGATGGAAGGTGGCAGAAAACCATCCCTCAGGTGAAGCAGGAGATCGAGAACCTGCTGACTCAAGGCATAGATGCTCTCTTTCTGATGACTACAGCCGATTTTCCCCAAGAAGAAGCTCTGAAATTTTTTGCAGCCGCCCGCTCTATTTTGCCCAATAAGGTAAGTCTCGTAGCCAATATCGGGGACCTTGACGCATGCATGGCCGAGCGGTTGCGCGACAGTGGATGTGACGGAGCCTATCATATCCGACGGCTGCGCGAAGGCGTTGATACTGGCATTTCCCCTAAAGAGCGAGAAGCTTCACTCGAGGCCCTGCTCAAAGCCGGACTCGAAATTTACTACTGCCTTGAGCCAATAGGACCAGAACACACACCCGAGGAGTTGGCCAAAGAATTACTGTTTGCCCGCTCACTTCATCCTGTCGCCATGGCTGCGATGCGGCGTGTTCCCGTGCCGGGGACCCCATTAGCCGAAAAAGGCCGAATTTCCGCACGGAAGCTAACGAAAATCGTAGCCGTAAGCAATCTCGTCGTCGCTCCTTCCCGATGCATGAACGTTCATGAACCGATGCAGATGCCACTTTTGGCAGGCGTCAACCAGCTATATGCCGAAAGTGGCGCAAATCCACGAGATACGCACAGCCAGACGGAAGAAGGACGCGGCATTGACGCGACCAAGTCCTGGGAAATACTGGCTGAAGGGGGATGGTTCCGCCCAAAATCGATGTGACGCCGAAAAAACCTTGAAAAAATAGGTGGATCACTCTTTGCCTTCGAGTGATCCTGTATAGTCAAAACCTCCGCGGGCAATCTTTCCGCGGAGGTTTTGTTATGCCCGCAGTCCGCCCCGCCCCCCTCAACGCCACTTTCGCTGATGAGGACATGCGCCTCTGGCACGAATACAAACGCAACCCGTCGTCAGACAACCTGGGAAAACTGCTGGACAGGTTCAGCGGCGTCATCAACGGCCAGGTCAACAAATGGGCTGGCCCCATCCCCCGTGACATCTTGCTCAACGAAGCGAAGCTGCTCACGAAAAAGGCCCTGGACAGCTACAATCCGAATTCCGGCGCCGCGCTGGCCACATGGGTGACGAACTCCCTGCTCCCCCTCAGCCGTATCGTCTACACGCACCAGAGCACGGTCAGAATGCCCGAGAACATCACCATGAAGGTCAACACCTACAACACGGCTGTCGACCAGCTCACGACGATCCTGGGCCGGGAACCGACCACCGATGAGCTGCATGACGAACTCGGCTGGACAGCGGCGGAAATAACCCGTTTCCGCGATTACAACCGGCGCGACCTGCTGGAATCCGGCCCGACCGTGTCCGGTGATTTTTTCTCCGCCCAGGACGACGGGGACGATGACATGCTGCTGTCCGGTATCTACATGGAGCTCTCCCCAGACGAAAAGTGGCTCTTCGAATACACGACCGGATACAACGGCGCCGCCGTGCTTTCCAACGCTGACCTGCAAAAGCGGCTCGGCATCACGCTCTCCCAGCTTTCCTACCGCAAGAACCTGCTGCGCAAGAAGATCGAAGGTATCATGGCACGCCCAGGCATCAGGCGCAGATTTTCGTAACGGAGACCAGCATGAGCATTGCCTCCCCCATGGATATAGTCAAGTACCTTGGCTCCATGAGCTCCATGCTGTCCAAGGGCGACAGGACAGCCGCAGGCGAGACGGACGACAAGACACCGGACGAGGCTCCCCAGAAGGAAGGCATGAACGCCCTGTCTACCGACGGGCGCACCATCGCCAACGCCGTCTTCACATCCGTCCATGCCAAAATGCCTGCCGAGTTGCTGGCCATGGGCAACGCCTACGATACAACACAATCCTGTACCCGAATGGCCAAGCTGTACAACCGGAGCCGCAAGGACTTTTACGATATTGCCGCCCGCGACCTTGAAACCAGGAAGTCACGACTGGCGTACAAGCAGGGACTCATCCTGGCCATGCTGTCGGGAATCGAAGAAGTCCGGGATGCCCAGATCACAGAGAAGCCGGAGGAGTAACGTGATTGACCTGAGACTGTACACACCGACAGGCAATTACGCCGACCAGAACAATTCCAGCGAATACATGCAGCTCGTGCGTCCCGAAGATCCTTCGGCACTCGGCATCGAGGTCATCGCAGGCAAGGTCGTCAAATACATGCTTACCAGTCGAGGATCCGATGCCTTCGATCCGGACTACGGCGGCGTATCCATGCACCATACACAGATTTCCCAGGCGTTCCTCCCACAACTAACGCTTGAGGTCCATGATGACGTCCAGCGCTGTACCGGATTCATCAAGAGATCGGACGGGAACAATCAGGAGCGCCTGCTGCGTATCAACGTCCTCGACATCCGGTACAATGCCCGTCTGACGCCTGACAGGGTTGACGTCTATCTTGAAATTTTGACCACGAAGAACAACCGCGCCGTCGTGGCCATCACGACAAACCAGCGCCAGACACGC
>NZ_DS996351.1:103530-118628 GCF_000156375.1 Desulfovibrio piger ATCC 29098 | reverse complement strand
GGCCGCCTTACCTTGCTTTTTCCTGCCCTTTCGGCATATTGCTTGCAAGTGCTCGTAAAAACCCGTGTCATGGCAAACATGATTGGCGATACTGATGAGGACTAAGTCCTGTTCAACCCCTGTCATTTTGGGAGAGGCTATGCAAAAACACTTTCAGGAACTTGTTCGGGCCCTGGCCGAAAAAGCTAATACTACCATCAAAGTTGGCGATGATGGCAAGATCTTTTGCGACTGTGGTGAATTTCCTTTGCTCATTGAATACCTTGAAGGCCCGGAACAGGTATTTATGACCGCTTCCGTAGGCACTGTGCCACGCAGGGGCGTGAACTTTTTTACCAGAAGCTGTTGCAGGGGCAATACCTGTTCCATCAGACCTGCGGGGCTACCTTGGCGCTGGATGTTGAACTTACATTCGTTACATTACAGATAGTTAAAGATATGCAGACCCTCACGGTGCAAAACTTCCCAATCTTGGTGGCAAATTTTTTGCGTACCGCAGAATACTGGCATGCGCGGTGTGAGGAAGCATCGGATTTGCCCGGGACGGAGAAACAGGGGGGTACGGCGGAAAATGAGAATTGCGCGTACCTATTTTCTGCGAATGCCATCAGGGCCTAAACTGGCCTGAAGGTAAGATCGGACCCGCACACGCCCACGCTGAACACTTAACCGCGTAACGCGACAGGGATGCTATATGGCCATAGATCTCAATCTCAACAGCTTTGTGCAGACGGCGCAGCGCGCCCACTCCGCAGACAGCACCGTGAAACTTTCCGGAAACACCCTGAAAGATGTGGGCGGTTTTCGCAGCTTTTTCACCCTGGCCTCCACGCACCGGGCAACCATGAGCGCCTTTCTGGACTCTATCAAGCAAAAATACGGCGACACGGCTTTTCAGATGGCCTCGGATCGGCTGCAGGGCCCCATGGGGCAAGGCAAACCGCTTACTGCCGGCATGATCATGCAGGTGGATGCCGAGGCCAGGAACATTACACTCGTGACCAGCAACTTTATTTCCGGCATTTCGCCAGACGGTGCACCGACAGAGCATAATTTGGATAACGCCATTGATGCATATATTAATCAGATGCACGAAACGGCCTTACCCCCCGGCAGCGACATGAGTGCCTTGCGCCATGAAATCAAGGACGCTGTTGCGAAGGATCTGCTTTCCGGCCGTCTTGCCCTTGGCAGTGAGGAGGAAATGTTTGAGGCCGTGAGCCAAGGCAAAGTGGGAGGCATACGCTATATGCTCTCCAGGGAGAGCAGTCCTGCTGCGCCGGAAGGACTTCTGTCCCGCACTCCGGGCAATCTGGAAGACAAGTGCCGCCTCTGTGCTCTGACAGCAGCGGGAGGCACCGATGATAGCTCCCTTATCTTCTCCAGTTTGTATCTTGGCAGGATGCGCGAACTGCAAAACGGCGGCCCACTGACCCGCTCGACCATCTGGCAGGCATGTTTCAGCGGCGAGGCTCTTCCGCCAGCGGCGGACAACCCACGCGATTTTGCTGACGCTTTCAAAGCCAGGCTGGAAAAACTAAAGGAGACCCAGTGCGAAGGGCTGCATAACTGGCGTGGCGGCGGCAAGATGGATAGCGTAACCCATGCACTTTTCCAGCTGCCGTATGAAATAATACACGCAGCTCAACATGAAGGCAGGGATATAGACGTGACTATGCGTCTGGAAAGCCTGGATAATATTACCCTCGCGGCCAAAAACAGAGATAATGGCGCGAACCGTGAGACGGATTTCAGAATGTTTACCGAATGCGCCGGATTGCAGCTAGCATTCAATGGCGGCCCGCTCACCTTCACGTTTCACCAGGCCAACAACGCCAACACCACGCTGAGCATGAAAACAAGAGAACACATGGTTGCCAGAGCTTGGACCGAGTTGCGCAATATTGTGAATCGTGGCGAGAACCCGGAAAGGCGATGCCGCTCTAGGCGATCGTGTCCGTGATTTTGTGCGCGATTTCGACGCACAGGTGAATCAATTGGCACCCGGCATCTCAGAGGCGCAACGGCGAACTCTGAGCGGAGCCATGAGCCAGAACTCCAACTTTCTGCTGCGCCGCTTGGAGCAGGCCGTGGGGCACTCGCTGGATAGCAGCAACGCCAGATATACTTTTGACATAAGCCGCACGAGCAGCGGTGATATCCATGTGCGCCACTCTACCTGGACGCGACCGGAAGGCAGCGGAGAGGATAGCTATACGGAGCGCTCCCATCTCACTATCACGATCCATCCGGATGGATCCATCGACGGCACTGCGCCAGTATTCGTCTCAGCGCTGAATGCCGGATAACAATCAAATGCCTACAGTTTCCAGCCTCTAGGCTTATTCAAATTGCAACCACCGGTAGCCTGCCAACAGGCTAAAGCCTTAAACAGTAATTCCGTCTGGCCTGCGCCAGACGGAATTTTTTATTAAAACTATTTTTAATAAAAAGAAAAAATTTCCCAGATGTTCGCCTGCGACAGCCTGGAGTCATCTGCGCGGATGCTTTCTCTCAATGATCAGGAGCAAATGGGCATAGCCGGTTTCAGCAGCGTGAGGTAGCATCCGTACAAATACAAACTTATGCGGAGCATCAGGATGGAAACACAGCATATGCAAGCAACCTGGCTGATCACAGGATGTTCGTCAGGTTTCGGCAGGAACCTTGCCGAAACGGCCCTGGAACAGGGCAAGCAGGTCATTGTCACAGCAAGGACACCGGAAACGCTGGAGGACCTCGTCCGACGATTCCCAAAAACTGCGATCGCAGTGCACCTTGACGTTACGAACGACACCAGTGTGGCCGCCGCTGTCAAGAAGTGCAAGCCGCTTTCCGGCTGTATCGACTGCCGCAAATGCGTGGAGCGCGGCGTTTGCGTTTTCGATGACCGTGTGAATGAATTCCTTGGCATTGCCGCCAACTACGATGGATATGTGTTCGGCAGTCCTGTCCATTGGGGTGCGGCCGGGGCTTAAACTGATTACTTGAAATATGTCAAAAAATATGTAAATATGCTCTTTATGAGTAGATTATACACGATAGGTGAAGCAGCGCGATTGCTCGGAGTGTCCATTTCCACCCTTCGCAGGTGGGAAGAGCGTGGAAAACTGGTTCCTGAGCGTACAGTCGGCAAACACCGTCGATATGACATTACAAAATTCAAGCCTGAGCTGGCAATTGCGGATACCGCCCGCATGACCATTGCCTATGCCCGGGTCTCCAGCCATGACCAGCGGGAAGATCTTGAACGGCAGAAGCGGGTACTCGAGCTCTACTGTGCACAACACGGCTGGAACTTCACGCTGCTTTCCGATCTCGGTTCAGGAATGAACTACCATAAAAAAGGATTGCGCCGTCTATTGGATGCCATCCTTTCCGGGAATGTCGGACGGCTCGTCATAACCCATAAAGACCGGCTGCTCAGATTTGGCGCTGAGCTCGTATTCGCCATCTGCGAAGCAAAAAATGTTGAAGTCGTCATCCTCAACCAAGGGGAAGAATGCTCTTTTGAAGAAGATCTTGCCAAAGACGTCCTGGAGATGATCACTGTCTTTTCCGCCAGACTTTACGGCAGTCGATCCCACAAAAACAAAAAGCTTCTTGAAGACGTCAAAAAAGCAGTCGAGGATAATGCCCTGTGCTGATGGCCCACAAGATAGCCCTTGACCTCAACAATCATCAGCGAACGTACATGATGCGTGCGGCAGGTGTTGCCCGGTTCGCATATAACTGGGCTCTTGAACAATGGGGCATCCAGTACAGGGCATGGCGCGAGGACAACACGCTTCCAAAGCCTTCCCAGTTTTCCCTTCGCAAACAGCTGAACGAGATCAAAAAAGAAAGCTTCCCCTGGATGCTCGAGGTGACAAAGTGTGCTCCTCAACTGGCGATCATCCAGCTGGGAGAAGCCTTCAAGAACTTTTTCGCGCATCGTGCCGCCTATCCGAAGTTCAGGAAGAAGGGCGTACACGACAGGTTCAGCATTTCCAATGATCAGTTCGCCGTGCAGGGAACACGCATACGGATCCCCAAGCTTGGATGGGTCAGGATGCGTGAGGCTTTGCGATTTTCCGGGAAGCTCGTATCGGCCACTGTTTCCCGCATGGCCGACAGGTGGTTTGTGAGCATCACGGTGGGTACGGAAGACAGGCGACAGCACCGCAACGAGAACCAAGAAGCGGTTGGTGTCGATCTTGGAGTATCAGCCCTTGCGACGCTCTCCACAGGAGAAGTGATACAGGGACCGAAAGCTTACAGTAAGCTTGTCAAAAGGCTCGTGCGACTCTCACGAAGCCTTTCGCGAAAAGAACGTGGATCCAAGAATCGTGAAAAAGCTCGACGGAAGCTCGCCAGGCTCCATGCCAGAATCGCCAATATCAGGCAGGAAGGACTACATCAGCTTACGACATCTCTGGCCAGAAGGTTTTCCATCATAGGAATCGAGGGCCTGAATGTACGCGGGATGCTGAAAAACAGACGTTTATCCAGATCCATAGCAGATGGCGCCTTTTATGAGTTCCGTCGGCAGCTGGAGTATAAAAGCAGTCTATACGGCGGGACAGTTGTTGTGGCTGACCGCTGGTTCGCCAGCAGCAAAACATGCTCGGACTGTGGTTACCGGCTGGAAGCCTTGCCTCTGTCTGTGCGTCACTGGGTATGCCCCGAGTGCGGAGCATACCATGATCGTGACGTCAATGCTGCCATCAACTTAAGAAACAATGCCGTGAGTTCCACGGTGCAAGCCTGTGGAGAGGAAGGCTCTGGCTTTCTTTTCGGAGAAAGTGAAACCGGTCTCAATGAAGCAGGAAGTTAGCATTGAATCTATTTGTCTAGTTATAAATAGATTTGACTAGGTATAACAGAACGGCTCGGCTGTTTAGTCAGTATTCACGCGACCGCAATTGATGGAGATTTCACGGGCAGGTATTTTCAGCTAGTTATGCAGCTTTTGTGACCAAGTTTGTTCGTGAAGGTGGCGCTGGACTGAAAGCGACGGATGCGAGTCTGGCTGAGTTCAGCGCCCGCTCCCATGCTCTTTATGATTATTTAAGAGAACCGTACATATACATCAATTAATAATCTCCCAATCACGATTCTTACAATCTGAGCAATCATATCTAAAACTAACCCATTCAGCAATTTCATTTGAAAATTCAGCCATTGCTAATCCACCGGCAACTATTGCACAACATATAGGCAACGCTAGTCCTGTCCCAACAAATATATATGCTACCCAAGCATAGAAACCAAATCCAGAAACAGCCCCTCCTAATATTTTAAAGAAAAATCTTTTATTTATCGTCTCTTTATATCCACATCTTTTACACCTTATGTACATAACTATTCTCCAACATTTTTTCGTCATACATATCAGACGTATTATTATAAAGCTAAAAAATAATGCACTCATATTGCCTAAATAATGACATACTTATATCATTTTTCTATTTTACCATATTAGCTATCAACATTCATAAAAAATACTATAAGAGCAGACTACCCAAGCAGCTGATTAACTTTCTTCTCAGCATTCGCCGTCACTTCATCGTCAACGTACATGGAAACTGTAATAAGCGCTGCTGCGAGTACCCCAAGATCATCAACGTAGCCAGCTGCCGGCAAAATATCCGGAACAATATCAGCAGGAAGGATGAAGTACCCAATCGCTCCCATAATCGTACCCTTGGCCCAAACAGGGACGTCAGGCTTGCCTAGCACATAATAAAGCTGGAATGCCTTGAGCAAAACTTCTCTACCGGCCATGGCAGCACACCGACTAACCTTGTCCATAAAGGATTCATTCGAATAATATTCCTCGTATTTCTTTATATCCGCCATGCCTTTCCTCCGATATTTTTTCCAATCTATAACATCACCCCCCCCTGCAAGAAAAATGCAATATTTTGTCCCCAACCTAAAAACTCAGAAATTTATCTTATTGAATTTGTTATAATCACGTTTGATAAATCCCTTTTCTCTCACACCACAATCTTTCCCAGTATCACCACAACTTCCTGCCGGATCCCGGCCATCTGGGTGCAAACTGGAGCCTCCATACATGTACAAGATCATCGACCTCGGGCATGAAGTCCCCGAAACCGGCGAATCCCGGGTCAACCTCATCGACCCACAACTTGTCCCGTCCCTCATCAAGTCAGCGTCCCAAACAGCATCCACCGAAATCCAGGAATTTTGGGACACCATCCCCCAGGACCCCCGCTACTCTTACCTCTGGGTGATTGGTGTGTCCGCCAAAGAATACTACGGCTGCAACAACAACGGCGATGCTTTCACGGAAGAAGACCTCAAGCATACCCATCAGCACTTCGTCGACAATGCCAATGTCTTCCTGCAGCATGTAAACAAGGATCCCGCCAAGGGGATCGGCAAGCCTGTCTTCTCCTGGTACAATGACGACATGCATCGTGTGGAACTCATCCTGCGCATCGACAAAAGCAAGCCGGAGGCCGCAGGAACCGTCAGCAAAATCACGAACGGCGAGCCCCTGTTCGTCTCCATGGGTTGCACGGTCACCTACGACGTTTGCTCCATCTGCGGCAACAAGGCCCCTACACGGCGTGATTACTGCGATCACCTGCGCTTCAATATGAAGAAGATCCTTCCTGACGGGCGCCAGGTCTACGCGCTCAACCCGAATCCCAAATTCTTCGATATATCCATTGTGGCCAAGCCTGCCGATCCCACTGCCCACATGCTGGACAAACGGGCCTCGCTGCGCGGTGCATACGGAGACGGCGAAACTCTCGTCTCCTCCGCCGAACTGGGTGAGCATGCCGAGGACATCTCCCAGAAGCTCGCGGCGCTCAAAAAGGTCTCGGACATCATCAAGAAAGTCGAGGGCGTGGTGGCCGATACGAAACCGGAAAAGCCGGGCGATGTTTCAAAAGCCGAAAACGCGGATGCTTCGGCTGATATACCAGCCGACACAGATGCGTCTATCCGCGCCGTGGTCCATATTGCACGCAACGGATTTCATAACATGGAATATCCGGAAATGCCCTACGAGCGGCTTTCTTCCATGGGCGTGGGCCCTGCCATGTTCCTTTCGGCCATGCATCATCTGGGAGCGCCCGTCAGTCTCGGCGACGCCGCCTGGCTCGCCGGCAGTCGTGTTATGGGCCACTGTCCAACGCACAGAGAAATGGGGCGCATGTTCTCCATGCTGCCGGAAGCCCTCACCGAGTTGTGCGAACGCCCGTCACTGATGGATACGCTCCTGCACAGAGTATTCGCCCCATGCCCCGGGGATGCCGATTCCCCCGTAAAACGTACGCTCGTCATCAAAGTCATGCGTCCTGTGGCTGAGCTGCGCATCCGGATGCTCACCCGCATGGCTCCGGAAGGGGCTCTGGAAAAAATAGGGGAGGCCTTCGGCCAGCCACTGGAAGGCCAAATCCACTATGGCCGTACTCTGTCAGAGCGCATCCGCAGGGACTTTGACCCGCGCGCGGAGAACTTCGCCCCCATGACTGTCAAAGACAAGCACGGCAATGTGGCCGTCACGGCGCCTTACTTTTACTTCGTTCGCAATACGGCGCAGCAGGAAGTGGCTTCACGAGCCGTGGACATACCTACTGCCGCAGGCTCGGCACTGGCCCTGGGCGCCATTACCGCTGCTCTGGGAGAGCCCACATTACTCGGAAAGATCATGGCCGCGTCACTGTTGGGCGCTGCATCGGTCGGCGCTTTTTCCCTGCGGGAGAGCAGGGATGATGAAAAGGTGACCACAGAGTCTTGCGAAGAGATCCCCATGACGACCATCACCGAAAGCTGGAAGTTCAAGAAAACTGCCAGCAGCATGCCACGCTTCGGCACGGTGGCCGGCCTTGCCCTGCCACCAGCCCTGGCGCTGGACTACATGTACAACAAGTGGCGCTATGGCGACATGGCAGATGTTAAAGCGGAACAACCGGGCATCAGCGGCATGGCGCTCAAGGCCGGACGCTTCGTGAAGGAGCATCCGGTACTGACTACGATCGGCAGTGGACTGATCGGATCACAGATGCTTCGCATGCCGCGGTTCGGACGGCGTATCGTGCCGCCTGTGACGATGAAAAGACAGGCGTGACTGGCATGCCGCTTCCTTGAACTGTTGACATGGTTCTGGAATTCTGCATGCTGGAAGTGCTCTTCGTACCATCATATACAAAGGAGTTTCAGGCTTGATCACACATCTTGGCATATCCAATGTCGGCCCGGCATCCAGCATGTCGCTGGACTTTGGCCCACGCCTGAATCTCTTTACCGGTGATAACGGGCTCGGGAAAAGTTTCCTGCTGGACATCGTTTGGTGGGCCATGACACGACACTGGCCGGCCGAACTCAATCCAAAGCTTACGGCAGGAAAAATGGCTCTGCCAACGGACAAGACACGAAAGGCCGAAATAGACTTTTCGTTCTCTGCAGCATCAAAACCGATGCAGACCAAAAGCCGGTTCATGCCGCGTCTGCAGGGCTGGACGGCAAAACAGGGACGCCCCGCCAATCCTGGACTAGTCTTCTACGCGATGGCGGATGGCAGCTTTGCCGTATGGGATCCGGCACGTAATTACTGGAAGTCAAAAGGTGAAGATGGGAATGCCCGCCCAGCTGCCTACGTGTTTAGCCCAACAGAAGTTTGGGATGGTCTCCAGAGGGAAGACGGGACTTGGCTCTGCAATGGATTGATCAGGGATTGGGCAGGATGGCAGAAGGAGAAAGGCACGGCTTTCTCCTACTTGGAGTCCGTGCTTGAAGCTCTTTCGTCTCCGGATGAAGAAAAGCTCGTTCCCGGTGAACTCACACGGATCAGCCTTGATGATGTGAGAGACATGCCGACACTGAAGATGCCTTATGGTCAAGAAGTGGCCGTAGTACACGCGTCTTCTGGCATGCGGCGGATAGTTTCCCTGGCGTATTTTCTGGTTTGGTGCTGGGAAGAGCATTTGAGAGCAAAAAAACTGCTTGGCGAACGCCCATCCAATAAGACGACTTTCCTTATAGATGAGGTTGAGGCACACTTGCATCCTAAGTGGCAGCGATCGATCATTCCCGCCCTGATGAACATCATGGACAGACTGATGCCGCATGCGGAAGTCCAGCTTATACTGGCTACTCACTCGCCGCTTGTCATGTCATCCGTCGAGTCCGTTTTTGACGCCAAACAGGATGTCTGGTTTGACATTGATCTTGTTGGTGACAAAGTCTGTCTTACTGAAAGAACTTTTTTTCGACAAGGAAATGTATGCAACTGGCTGACCAGTGATGCTTTTGACATGAAGTCCGGTTACTCACGGGAGGCTGAGGCCGCCATAGAAAAAGCAAAAGCGTTGTTATCCTGCGATAATACTGGTATGTCTGAAGCCAGACAGGTAGATGTCCTTCTGCGCAACGCATTATCAGAAATCGATCCGTTCTGGATTCGTTGGCGATATGTCGCAGAGAAAAAAGGATGGCTGCGATGATACATGTCGATCAACAGCCTGAGCCTCATGATTTTGATGAAAAGGTAAGGCGGAAAGGTCTTGATTGGTTGAGGAACCAGAACTTCGATATCCACGGACCAGTACCGAAAGGAGTCGATATTCCACGGTACTGGTTAGTATGCCTAAAAGATCTGTACGACAGCTACGGTGGTTACTGTGCTTACCTCGCTGTATTCTTTGAGTTTGCCGTTGGCGGAGCAACTGTTGACCACTTTGTCGCAAAATCAAAAAGCAGCGCTCTTGCCTATGAGTGGGCGAATTACCGGCTAAGCTGCTCACGAATGAATAGCCGAAAACGCGATTACGACGATGTCCTTGATCCTTTCTCTGTAGAAAACAGCTGGTTCCATCTCGAGCTCGTAACAGGACACATTTTTCCTGATCCTGAACTGCCAGGTGAGCAAAAAGTCCGTATCCAGAAAACAATTGACCGACTCAAGCTTGATGACGGGGCGAGCAAGGAAATGCGCGCCAGACATTTTCAATACTACTGCGAAGGTCAACTCACGTCTGAATACCTTAAAAAATATTCTCCTTTTGTCTGGATGGAGGCAACTAGACAAAATCTTTTGTAATTTTTTCAACATCTGCGTCGAAGGCGCGAAAAACCAAGCACCTGCTCACACTCGACACGCTGTTTGGAGAAATGGTCTACGAAGCATACGGAAGACAAATGCGCTGGACTGCTTCCTTTCGTAGCCTGCCTGCGCTACCGAATCTTCAAAAAACGTTACAAAAACGACTTGCACAGTCCAAAAAAACGTTACAAAATCCGTGAAAAGAAACTCAAAAAACGACACACAAAACCCACGGAGAGGCCTGTGCTCACACGCAGTTTTTACAATAACCTATTAAAATGGAAGGATAACAAAAATAAGAAAGCCATGCTCGTAACCGGAGCGCGTCAGATAGGCAAAACATCGCTGATCCGCCGCTTCGGCAAGGAGCAGTACGAATGCTTTGTCGAGCTGAATTTCATCGAGTTGCCAAAGGCGAAGGAGATTTTTCGGGCGGGTCGCGATGTGGAAAGCGTCATCATGGGCATCACGGCGCTTCTAGGCGTTTCTTTGATTCCTGGAAAAACACTGATTTTCTTCGACGAGATCCAGGAGTGTCCTGACGCCAGGACAGCCATCAAATTTCTCGTGGAGGACGGTCGCTTCGACTACGTCGAATCCGGTTCTCTTCTGGGTGTGAACAGTGGCGAGACACATTCCTATCCGGTCGGTTTCGAAGAGATTCACAGGATGTATCCGATGGATCTGGAAGAATTCGCTCTGGCCAACGGTATACCTGAAGACGTGCTCGACCATGTCCGCAGTTCCTTCGAAGACAGAAAGCCGGTCTCCGCTGGCGTGCACGAGGCCTTGAGCCGCCTGTTCAGGCTCTATGTTCTGACCGGAGGCATGCCGGCGGTCGTCCAGGAGTTCGTCTCCAGTCATGACATACAGAAAGTCGTCTCGCAGCAGCGGGACATCCTTGGCCTGTACCGGCTCGATATCGCGAAATATGCCGGACGTGAAAAAACAAAAGTCCAAGACATCTTCGACAGCATCCCTTCACAGCTGGATGACAAAAACCGGCGCTTCATGCTGGCATCCATAAACAAAGCGGCACGCTATGTCCGGTACGAAGACAGTTTCGTCTGGCTGCGTGATGCAGGTGTGACCCTCCCCTGCTACAATGTTTCAGAACCAGTCATTCCGTTGCGGCTCAACGAGCAGCGGACGCTGTTCAAACTCTTCATGGCTGATACCGGTCTGCTTTGCGCCGCCGGGATTGACAATATCCAGTTCAGCATCCTGAATGGCGACCTGAGTATCAACATGGGAAGCCTTCTTGAGAACGCCTTTGCCCAAATCTTCGCCGCCAACGGCTTCAAGCTGTGGTACTTCAACAAACAGAAATATGGAGAGCTGGACTTCGTCCTGCAGCTCGGCCCGAAGTGCCTCCCCGTGGAAATCAAATCAGGCAAGGATTACCGGCGGCACGCGGCCCTGAACAACATCCTCGGCGTCAGTGAATGGAAGTTTGACGAAGCGATCGTGTTTTGCATGGACAATGTCTCCACGGACGGAAAGGTGACCTACCTTCCGTGGTACATGTCCATGTTTTTGAAGACGCCTCAGCCTGAGTCGTACATCGTCGATGCCGACTTCTCAGGCCTGTCGGCCTGCATACCGAAAAGCTGATCCGGCGCCGAGAACCAGTTTAAGCCTATCGTAGTCGAAAAACAAAAAAGAAAGGCCGGTGCTCTTTGAAGAGCACCGGCCTTGTTCATACGATATCGCGCGGCCAACGACCACGCCGGATCAATACTAGGGCAGCATCCAGCGCAGCGGACCAGCCTGCAGCCAAGTCAGGATACAGATGCAGACGGTCATGGCCAGGCTGTGGGGCAGAGCGAAACGGAACAGATCGCCTTCCTGGCCCACCATGTTGGTGGCAGCGGTAGCCACGCTGATGGACTGGGGAGAGATCATCTTGCCGGTGACGCCGCCGGAAGAGTTGGAAGCCACGGCCAGTTCAGGAGACATGCCCACCACTTCGGCAGTGTTACGCTGCATGCCGCAGAACAGGGCGTTGGAAGAGGTATCAGAACCGGTCAGGAACACACCCAGCCAGCCCAGCAGGGGGGCGAACAGCGGGAAGAAGCCGCCCGTCAGGGTGAAGGCGATACCCAGGGTGGAGCTCATGCCCGAGTAGTTCATCAGATAGGCCAGGCCGAGGATCATGGCGATGGTCAGGATGGGGAAACGGAGCATGTAGATAGTGCGGAAGAAGCAGCTGATGGCCTTGCCGTAACCGTAGCCGGGCATCAGGGGCACGGAAAACACACCGGCCAGCAGGATGGCCGTGCCGCCGGCGGAGAGCCAGTTCAGGGTGAACTTGGCACCGTACACGGTATCGGCCGGGGCGATGGGGGTAGTCTTCATGACCATGCCGTCAAGACCGGGCCAGCCGAAGGTCAGCACAGCGCCGGGGACAGCGTTGAGAAGGTTTTTAAACTGCGGCAGGCCCCACAGGAAGACCATGACGGCCAGGATGATGTACGGGCTCCAGGCGCGCAGCACGACACCGAAGCTGATGGGAGCGCCACCACTGATGGCGGCCTCATCGCTCTCACCCTCAAGCCGCCAAGTGGTAGCGGGCTTCCACACGCGCAGCAGCACGACCAGGCCGATAATGGTAATCAGAGCCGACATGATGTCGGGCAGGGTCGGGCCGTGGAAGTTGGAAAACAGGAACTGGGAACCGGCGAAGCAGACACCGGCAACGGCGATGGCGGGCAGCACTTCCATGGAACGCTTAAAGCCGCACATGAGCACGCAAAGCCACAGCGGGACGATAATGGACAAGAAGGGAAGCTGACGGCCCACGATGGCGCTGATGGTCATATCGGACACGCCGGACACCTGACCAGCAACGATAATCGGCACACCGATGGCACCGAAGGCCACAGGGGCCGTGTTGGCGATCAGACACACACCGGCGGCGTACAGGGGCTTGAAGCCGAGCCCCACCAGCATGGCCGCAGTGATGGCCACAGGCGTACCGAAACCGGCCGTACCTTCCAGGAACGCGCCGAAAGCGAAGGCAATGAAGATGGCCTGCAGGCGACGGTCATCCGTCAGGTTGGCCAGCGATTGCTTAAGGTATTCAAACTCGCCGGACTCCACCGTCATGTTGTAGACCCACACAGCCGTGACCACAATCCAGACGATGGGGAACAGGCCGAAAGCTGCCCCATACAGGAAGGAACTGGCAGCGGTCCCCATGGGCATCCCCCAAACGAATACGGACAGGATTGCTGACAGGACCACGGCTACGGCCGCTGCATAGTGACCTTTGGAGCGGCGCACGGCCAGCATGTAGAACAGGGCAAACAGCGGGATGGCCGCCAGCAACGCAGAGAATACGGCGTTACCTGTTGGGTTGTACACTTGGGTCCACATCATATGCCTCCTCATTGTGATAGTGTGGTACGACATCTCAAGGCAGTTTTCATTTAAACATAGGCTGTTATAAAAAGCAGAAAATATTTCATAAATTATTGCATGAATAAAATTATGAAATATCGTCCTACCTAGATAAACATTTCATATGATTTTTCATGAAAACCAATGCAAGATTTGTCGTATTGTGACAAAATATTACTTATTTGTATTATAATGAAGTGTCAAGTACAGGCTCAAAGTATTCAAGCTGATCACCGTCGCTCCACATACTGAAGAAAGGCTTTCCGCTATTGGTAACGGCTTTGTCTTACAGGACATAAAGCCCGTCTTACGTCCGGCGCCCCGGGACAATGTCCATCCTACGCCACTAGGCTAAAAATCATCCTGCCACAAAAGCAGGGCGGCATACCTGATGGGTATGCCGCCCTTTTCAGTGTCTGTTCCTACCTCCGCAACTCTCAGTTATCGTTATCGAAATCTCCTCGCTCTTCTTGCCATTGACGCAAGATCTCAAGGCCTGCGATCACGACGCCGATCACGACATTGACAAAAATGGCTTTGCCGTCGGGAGACCAGGTGTTCGGATTGTACCAGCTCATGTTCCAATCTCCGTGATGTTTGATGTTTCCGGGACATCACGTTTCATTTGGTCATTGCGTTTCGTTGTACAAGCTGCAGGTCTTGCCTGTTTTCGAGCCGGTCATCTACACAGTCACTGACATATCCTTATACCACAAAAGTTCCTTTTTTCTTTTCGCTCCTGCTCTATCCTGAAAGACTTTCCAGACTCCTCCCAATATTTAGGCAGCTTGCCTGACAGATCAGGCTGCCATCCCTGAAAACATACCGGAGGAAAAGCCCTGTGGCTGTCCGAAATACACCCAAACTCGCTGATCTCCTCAGGAAGTTCGAAGAGGCCCGGCAGAAAACGGCCGGAGAGATCGTCGTGGCTCCTGAAGATGTTCTTGCCCCCCAGGCCGCCGTCACCCCGACCGCAGCCGTTCCTTCCGCACCGGCTGTCGAGGCAGTACCCGCGGTCTCTACAGCGGAAGAAGTCGCCGCAGCCGCCCAGCAGGTGAAAGAAGCGTCCAGCCAGGTCGTCGATGCCAAGGAAACGCTCAAGGCTGTGACGGATGAATTTATCAACGAGCACACCGCCGCCCTGAAGAAGGAAGCTCAGATCTTCGGCGAACTCTTCGCGGCGTCATGCATGGAACAGATGAACAAGACTGCCGCGCTCCAGCAGATCGAACAGAATGCGTATGCGGTGACGGTTGATGCCTTCACTGGCGCCGACGACGAGGCGGACATCATGCAAAAAACCGCTGCCGTTTACGATGAGGCTTACTTCACCACTCTGGCCAAGTTTGCCGGCCTGGACTCTCCTGAAGAGCTCCAGGCAGCCATGGCGGAATCTCCAGAGACGCTGCCACCAGAGGTCGTGAATGCTGTCATGGGCGCTTCCGGCGGCATGCCTGACGAAGGTATGGAAGAAGACCTGGAAGAACCCAACGAAGAAGAAGTCGATAAGTCTGACGCCCCTACGGCTGTGGCCGATACGTTGGCAGAAGCTGCCCATGCCGCCAGCACCAACGCTGCGGCCATTAAATCCATCGCCGAGGCTGCGGACGCTCTGACGGCTGAAGGCGAC
>NZ_DS996351.1:99110-102698 GCF_000156375.1 Desulfovibrio piger ATCC 29098 | reverse complement strand
GGAGAGAGGCGCTTCACCACGACGGCGTCGCCGTAATTTGGCAGCCAGCCTCTGTGTGAGAGAAAGACGCGGTCCGTATCCTTCACGCCGCGCATGCGCTCGTAGGCATCACCGGCCTTCATGCGTCTACGGATGGGCATGGGAAGTGGTTCGACGGAGACTTCCGTGTCTGGTGACGTCCGGGCAAGGTGCCGCAATGCCATGATGTGCCTGCTGCCATCGAGCATGCGCGTGAGATTTTCGAGAGACGTGGTGTGAGTGTAGATATCTGACATGGAGATGTCCGAGCTGTTGACGTTTTATGGTTGTCTGTGGGACAGGAAAATATTGCGCGGTTTGTCTTGGTGAGTTTCGGTGCACTCAATAAATGTCCTTACCGGAGTTAGGATTTTTCTTTGTCGCTACTCCATTTGCGACAGCCATGTTTGTGTCAAAAAAACGGGCGTTGAGTTGACACAAAGCCCGGCTCTAAGACGACGCCTGCTTCCAGTTGAGCTGCCACTCATGATGCGTTATTGGGGGCTAAGCAAGGTGGAGGCCCTGCCCACAAAGAACCTGGATCATGCCCTGTCCGGCAATTGGGGGCCGGATGTTTCGGGCCTGTGTGCAGCTGGCTGTATGCGGTGTCTCGCATGACTTGTTTGCACTCTGCTTCGGAATCCCGAGATTCGGCAATAAAAAAGGCCCCTCACAGGGGCCTTTTTTATTGCCTTACTGCAAAGGCGTTGTGTGTACGAGCGGCTTATTCAGGAATGATTTCCTTGAACTCGTCACCGTAGCTATCCTTGGTGACAGTGTTTTCCTTCAAGAGCACACGCCAGCGACGGAGAGTACCGAAGATGACGAAGAGCATCATGACCATAACCAACAGGCTGAGGAAAACCAGCAGGTACTTGCCGTTGGGTATGTACTGGTAGAGAATCAGCCAGATTCCGGCCCAGAAGGTGATGAAGGTCATGAAGATTCCGGGAATACCGGTCATGAAGGCATACTTTGCCTTGTTCATGCGCAGCAATACGGTAGTGCCGATGAGCAGGGTTACGGAAGCCAGCAGCTGGTTGCTGATCCCGAACAGTGGCCAGATGTTGCTGATGTCGCCGCTATAGACGAGATAGCCCCACGCACCGGTAAAGATGAAGCTGGTGACGATGACGCTTGGCCACCAGTTCTTGTCTCCCCAGCGGGGGGAAATCTTGCCCAGCATTTCCTGCAGGAAGAAGCGACCCACGCGGGTACCTGCGTCCACAGCGGACAGGATGAACACGGCTTCGAACATGATGGCGAAGTGATACCAGTAGGCCATCAGATGCTGCATAAAGGGAATCTGTGAGAAGATATGGGCCATGCCGACGGCAAGAGAGACCGAACCGCCGGGACGGTGCATCAGGCTTTCCTGAACTTCCTGCTCCAGGCGGGGCAGTTCCTGAACCTGCATGCCAAGGGCATTGAAGGCCTGCTCAGGCGAGTTGATGGCAAAGTAGTCTGCGGGAATGAGCACGCAGGCGGCAATCAGCGCCATAATGGCCACGAAACCTTCGAGCAGCATGGCACCGTAGCCTACAAAGAGCACATCGTGTTCCCGGCCAATCATCTTGGGCGTGGTTCCGGTGCCGATGGTGGCATGGAAGCCGGAGAGCGCGCCGCAGGCGATGGTAATAAAGATGAAGGGAATGACAGGGCCGCCGACAATGGGGCCGCCGCCTTCAACAAACTTAGTGAAAGGAGGCATGTTGAAGTGCGGCATGACAAAGATGATGCCGATGGCCAGCGCCAGAATGGTGCCCACTTTCAGGAAGGTGGAGAGATAGTCTCGCGGCAGCAGCAGCAGCCAGACGGGGAGAACGGAGGCGATGAAGCCGTAAACCGGAATCAGAATGGACATGGATTTCTTGTCGATATCCAGCCAGCCGAAGATTTCGGGATGGGCGGCGACCATCGGGCCGGAGAGCAGGCACAGAAGAAGCAGAACCACGCCGATGATGGATGCGCCCAGCACGTCGCCCTTACGCCAGATCTGCATGTACAGGCCCATGATAATGGCGATGGGAATCGTTGCCGCCACGGTGTAAGTGGACCAGAGGCTGTTGTGCATGGCGTTGACAACTGCGATGGACAGACCGGCCAGCGTCAGTATCAGGATGGCGAGAACCGCCCATGCCGCCACGGTGCCGGTGGTTTTGTCGATTTCCTGCGTGGCGATGTAGGCCAGGCTCTGGCCGCGGTGGCGTACGGAGCAGAACAGCACCACCATGTCATGGACGCCGCCCGCGAGGACGCAGCCAATCAGAATCCAGAGCATGCCGGGCATATAACCGAACTGGGCCGCCAGCACGGGGCCCAGTAGCGGGCCAGCCGCAGCAATGGCCGCAAAGTGGTGTCCGAACAGCACAAATTTGTTGGTTTTGATGTAGTCGTGTCCGTCCGCGTATTTGACCGCCGGGGTTGGACGGGCGTCATTCAGGTTCAGAACTTTACGGGCGATGTAAAGCCCGTAGAACCTGTAGCCGATGGCGAAGACGCACAATGCGGCAAAGATGACCGTGACGGCATTAATGCCAAGTGACCCTTCCATAAGAAACATTACCTCCTATCATGGCTAAGCCGAGATTCAGGAGTCTTTTCAGGGCGCCAGAGCCGCTGTTGCTATGCTTCAATCCACAGTCGCCCCTATCCGTCGACTGATTCCACGGCCGGCGGATAGATGGCGTGCGGATCACTCCTCCCTGGAGGGATGGGGTACGGAAAAGGATTTCATCGGCTTCGCCGCCTTAAGACCGGCGGAGTTTCTCAATCGGCTTTTCCAGCGTTTTTCTGGTCGGGATGAAAAGACTTGAATCCGCAGCCTGTTGAACTTTTATCACTACGCATTTAAGGAAAATCTCCTTAGGCAATACAAGGCGCACTGTCAATAAAAAAGGCAAACTCTTTTCTGTGCGGTAGGGAGGCTGATTGGTCGACATAGGTCGAGAGGACTGCCGTCCAATTCTGGATACGCACGCTTATCTAGCGGGGGACGAAACAAATCTTCTTTTTGCGAATTTTTGAAAAGTATAGGAGTGATTCTACGGCAAGCTGAAAACAGCCAGGATATATCTCCTGCAGGCATCATCGGATATCAACAGGTTGAGAGTGGAAGGCGGATTACGGCGAAAATATGTTGACTTGATGCTGTCCTCATGCCAGGAGATAATAAGTGATAAGGGGCAAAAGGAGTTTCCATGAACAGGCGTGCTTTTCTTGGTAGCCTTTGTGCGTTGCTGTCCGGTGGGTTCCTCACAGCGTGTGTCCCTCCCTCTGGGGGTTACTATCCACCTCCTCCCAGAGGTCACCGTCCGTCTCCACCGCCTCCACCGCCACCAAGAGGGCATAGGCCTCCCCCGCCGCCTCCCCGTGGACCTGCAAACCATAGACCTCCTCCAGGACATGGCGTAAGGCCTGGTGGACCGCCCCCAAGGGGTGGGAAGCTTCCTCACAGGGAGCCGAAACGTGATAAACCGGGACGTTTCAGCAACCATCGACCTCCATCACACAGACGGTAGTCTGTAAATCGCAAAGGGCATCAGATACATCTGGTGTCCTTTGCTATGC
>NZ_DS996351.1:91807-98278 GCF_000156375.1 Desulfovibrio piger ATCC 29098 | reverse complement strand
GGCAGACCTTCAGCTCGCCCAATATTTAGCAACGTGAATCCACCCACCGAGGCTGCCATGTCTGCTAAATTTTCCATCCAGGACAAAACCACTCCTCTGCGCGGCGTCTTTTCCATGCGGGTCATCGATCGTTCCGGAATGGTCATCCGTGAGTACCGTGATCATAACATGATCGTGAACTCGGCCCGGGAAGCCCTTGCCAAACTGGTGAGCGAAGGCGACCCGTCGAAATGCATCAGCCGCTTTGCCGTAGGTATCAATGACGAGCCTCCCACACCAACAGATACCATCATCACAGGCATGTACCGCAATGCCATCGTGGCCCACGAATTTCCGGAACCAGGCGTCGTGAAGTTCAAGTGGCAGCTTGGCTACGAAGAGGCCAATGGCATGAACATCGTGGAATACGGCCTGCTGTGCGAGGACGACAGCCTGTTCGCAAGAAAGACGCGCGAAGCCATCTACAAGGCGAGCGACATCGCCTTCGACGGCGAGTGGTCCATCATCTTTTAGGAGGCCCGGATGGACGTCCTCAAAGAGTCGCCGATCTGGGTAACCCCGGTCTACGCCATCGAACGTACCGACCCCTTGATGGGGGGAGAATTCGGTATCAACAACGTGCAGGCCAGGCAGTTGGCATGGCGTACCCAATACTTGCGTGCCCTTCTGGCCATGGACCACCAACCGGACGGCTCTCATCTGCTTTGTGAACATCACGTCGCACGCCTGGCGGCCATCGCGGAAAGCAAGTTGCGCCTCTCAGTTCCCACCAGCCGGATACGCGTAGAGATCGACAAACTGAGATCATCCTGTCGAGCATTAAACAGGGACTGGACAGCATCTCCGGAACCATGGGCACCCCTCTTAGGGCAATCTATGACGCTTTGATGATGTCCTGGGAATACGGGTACACCCGCTATGCTTTCGAATTGTTCACGGACAACTTCTCCCTGAGGGATGCTTTCCAGGATGTCAGGGTCATCGAGACCATCGCCGGAGATGATTCCATTGACCTGGAAACCACGGGCACCATCGCGTCCGGCGAATCCTACCTCATCATCGACCGCAAAACCGGCGCGCAGCAGCAGGTAACCATCAAAGAGATTCTTACCGGGCGGCGTGTCCTGCTGCATGAGATCATGCAGTTCTCCACCAATGATACAGCCGTGCTCTCCAAAAGCTCGTGGGAATACGTTGGCAACAAGGCCGAAGCCAGTGCCGGTGCCACATACATGACCGTGATGACGAAGCTGCTGGACGATATCGAACAGGGGCGCCTCATCATCAGCCATACGGAAGACGTCCGCTTCACGGTCGAGTACCACAGTGAGAACGACAGCCCGACCGACTGGACGGAGGTTCCCTGCACCCGGACCTACACGGATGACGTTAGTGGCAATTACCGCTCCATCTACGACGTCCCGGGTGGTCGCATGGCATTCCGTATCACAGCCCTTGGAGATACGGACGTCGACCATATCGTGCTCATGTCTTCGACCACCGGTGTACTGCCCAGTACGGTACGTACCCCCAAGGTGATCGCTGCGGACTTCAAGCTCGAACGCTTCGGTGCCCTGTATGATGCAAAACATGCGGGCACGGAGATCCAGCTGGCCGCGGACAACTACTTCGCTGATGCCGTTGAGACGGTGACGCTCCCCGCCTCTGGCGATGTCGCGCCTGTCTGGAATCTGAAGGACGCCGTGCTTGCCGCGCATCCCATGAACCCCGGAGAGTCCGTCTGGTGGCGCGCACGCTACCGCGCCGACGACGGCAACGTGTCCCTCTGGTCGGAAAGCGCACAGTACGGCCAGGTGGCCGTGGAGGATAACGATGCCTGAGCCGCAAGTTTCATTCACCCTTCCCTGTGAACCTGTCTGGGAAGAGCACATCCACCAGCTTGCCATCACGGACAGGGTGCTGGGCTATGATCCCGTAACCGGCAAGGACGGCCCTTCGAACATCCAGTGGTTCCAGCTTGGCAACCGTACGCTCTACTTGAAGAAGTTCCTGGAGACCGGCCACAGTTCCGACGGGCATCACTCCCTGACGGACAAGGACTTCAAGCCAGGCATCAACATTCCGGAGAACCGTCTCGCGCTGGATTACGGCACAAAAGAGCTGTACGAAGCCATCGGCAAAGCCCTGCTCACCGCAGACGAACTCCGCAGCCGCGCCGATTTGATGCAGGACGTAAGCCTGTCCTTTTCCGGGGCCATGATACGACTTATCCCGCTGAGCCAGGAATACTCCGGCAGCCGCAGCGCATACGAGCTGTTCACCGACAGCGTGACCTCCATGAACTTCGCATCGACAAAGCTGCTCAGTGAGATCGACGGCGACGAATCCCTGGACGTGGAAAGCACGGAAGGTCTTGAAGTCGGCAAGTCATACATCGTCTGCGACGAGGACGGCGGCAGGCCGGAAGAAGTCGTCATCATGTCCATCCTGACCGACAGGCGCATATGCTGCATGGAGCGCCTGCACGTCACGCGCGCCAGCGGCCTTTTCGCGGCGACCAATCTGCTGTCGGATCCGGACGGCCTGACCGGCGCCATAGCCAACGGCGATTTCACCTACATCTCGAAAGAACTGGATGTGCTGGCCGATGCTTCTTCCGGGAAGCTCATCGTCTGCCGCGACAGCGGTGACGTGACGGTAACAGCGGAATACCGCCTGGCGGGCAGTTCAGTATGGCGTACCGCCGAAGCCCTTCCTGGCCGAGAGTACTCCGACGGGACAGTGGACGACAACTTCTCCCTGCCTCAGGGAACGATGACCATCCGCCTCCGTTACACGAACGGTACGTACCCGTTCCGGGTGCATTACATCATCGTGCGCCCCGTGGTGGCCGTGACCTGGGTCGAGGACGTGAAGCAGCCGGAGATCCTTTCCGCCTCGCGCCGCGACGGGACAATAACCATTAAGGGAAGTAATTACGGAACTCTATATGGAATCCCTATGGAATCCATGGAAATCGATGTATCCACATCTGAATACATGGGCGATGACGATTACAATACCATAATCCCGTCGGAAGACGTGAAAAACGGGAACATCACCATTTCCCTTCCTCCGGAGCTGGCGGACACGCCGATCCTGTACCTGCGCATCCGGCATACCGACGCAGAAGGCAGTGTCTCCCGCTGGTCGGACATCTTCACCCACATGGATACCACGGTGTAGCTCATGGCAGAGATTCGAGAAAAAGCCCGCTGGGTGGACGAAGTCTATCGCATCCAGAAGACCGACCCCATCCTTGGCGGTGAGGACGGCGTCATCAACGTACACCCGACGCAAATAACCAACCGCACCGCGTTCCTGAAACAAAGTGCCGAGGCTGAACACACCGAAGGCGGGCGCCATCAGGTGACCAATGACATGGTGGCGGATGACGCGGCCATCGATGAAGGCAAACTGCTTTTCGAGGTTCCCCTGAAGACGGTGTCGTCCGCCCTAGAAGGCGCGCAGGACGAGATATCCGCGCTCCAGAAAGAAGTCGTCGATGTCATCGGTGACGACGGCATCCTCATCCATGGCCTGACGAAGACGGTCCTTCTCGACTGGAAGTATGCGGACTTCGGTTTCGAGTTCGAGATGTGGACAGGTGACCTCATCATGCGGGACATCGAAAACCGCACGGTCACCTGTGCTGTTGCCGATGACGACAGATGTCACGGATCCGTCAGGTCTGCGTCAGGGCATGCGTCTGCTTATCTCCGACGGAATCAATGCCGAAGAAGTCGAGATCAGGGAACTCCTGGACAAGGGACGTATCATCCTCAAGAACTTGCTGAAGAACACCTACCGGACACCGGCAACGCTCGGCTATACGGACTGGGAAATATCCGAAGGCCTCGGTACCGGTGCTCCAGGGGGTGTCTATTACTCAAAGATAACGACAGTGCTGGAGCAGTCGCCTCGCGGCACGCTCGTCATCCGCCGTGACACGGGTTCCGGAGAATTGACCGTAGAATACCGCGACGGACGCATCTCAGGAGCATGGAAAAAAGCTGAGATCAGCAAGGTGTCCATGACAGCTGATGAAGCTTGGTTCGATGAATATTACCTTGTCGACGGCGGATTCACACAGCTTCGCGTAACGGTCAGGAAGGATGCTCCGGGTGTCCGGGTGAAACATATGGCGCTGTTCTCCACCCCAGTGAAGCAGAGCGTGAGCACCATCAGGACACCAAGCATCACTAGCCCCACGGCGAACCAGCAGGTGTTCCGCGACCTTCTGAAACTCGACAACACCGGCTACTTCAACGCTTATCGCGATCCATTTGCGAAAACGGAATACCTCATCTCCGACAAGGCCACAGGCACGCCGATCACCACCTTTTCCACCGACAAGCAGACTCCTATAGACCTGATCGACCAAAGCGAACTGCCAATCAATGGTGAGTACACGGTAGCCTGCAGGCATCTGTCCGATATCGGGGAATGGTCGGCATGGTCGAAGCCCGTCGACTTCAGCCTCGTCACGATCGAGATTTTCTTCGGCTTCCTCGGTGCCCTGCGGGCGACCGGTTTCAATGACGCCAATTTCAGTACACTGGCCGCCGATCGGGTACGGTTTGGCTTCTACGGTGCGGAAAGCTCCGCCGGTTTCGGCGCCGCGCTGTTCACTTCAAAACTTGAGGATTAGTCATGCAGGCAAATGTCATCTGGGCGTCTGAAGCCCCGGAAAGCAACGTGGCCGCTCCCAGCACCGACAAGCAGAAGCAGGGCTGGATCAAGGAAATCCCGCCGCACGAGTGGTTCAACTGGTACATGAACCGTACCGATACCCGACTGACCCAGCTTGAGGAACCCTGGACAGCGAGCATTTTCACGTCCGCCGCCGGGACACGTGAGGATGTCATCCCGGCGAACGAAAAATTCCAGTTGCCTGCCAAGTATATCGTGGGAGCCGGGCAGCTACGTGTCTTCCTTGACGGTATCCTTTGCGAAGCTGGCGAGGCGAATCAGTACCTCGAAGCCGGACAGCCGGGCGAACTGTCCGACTACATCCGCTTCAACGACACCATCGACCCGTCCCACGACATCCGCGTCGAAATACCGGTGAGCGGCCTCCAGAACGCCGGCATCCTCAACGGCACCATTATCACCGTCAAGGACCTCATGCGGTTGATCGTCCAGGCTTCCATGCTTGATTACGGTCTGGGCGTCGTGACATCTCGTGAGGATTCCCTGCCGAATACCAGGCTGAAGGAATACGCGAGCGGGGACACCTATATTGTGCCTCAATATCTTGTCGGCAACAACGCCCTGCAGGTGTTTGTGGACGGCCTGCTGTGCACGCGGGGCGTCGATTACGATGAAGCGGATGGTAACGACTTTCCGGCTACGACCATCACCTGGCTCAGGACGGTCCCCGTCACGTCCACCGTTTCTGTCATCTGCCAGGATGTCCGTGCAACCATCATCCAATAGGACTTTTGTATGGCCGCATGGTCAACATCAGACATGAAAAAAGACGGACAAACCGATTGGCTTGTCCGTCTTTATGAAAAGAGCGTCAACGGGGTACGTGAGTTCGGCCTGCCTTCGGAACGTTCCCGGGGCACCATCGCTGTCCGTCTTCCGACCCTCGCCGAGCAGGCACGTACCATGCGTTACCGTGATCCGTTGCCACCAGGCAACAACGTACCCAGCGGCGTGATCGACTTCACGGATTGATTTTTACCCGTAATGCCCCTTATCATGAAAAAACTTCATATTTGACTATGAATATCCGCATGTTGCAATCTCTGGCGTTTCCGCAAAGAGTAAGGGCATCCGCAGACTTCACAAGTTTGTCGCGCCGGGTATACGATGGCAACACGGCCCCTGTGGTCCGCGCGGTTCATCCGCTGTTGAGGTAACGGTGTATGTTGATACCAGGGTTCTATTTTGCCGGTGAATTTTCCGCTTTTGACTCATATTTACGCTCACAGCCACATGTGGAAAAAATCTTTCGCAAAGGGGAGTACCTGTGGAAGCCCGGCCATCCCTACGACTGTGTTCAGTACTACGTTCAAGGGGCAACCGTGTTCTTTGCCAGCCACGAGTCCGGGCGACGCAAAATAATCAGCTTCCACGGACCAGGAACCATGTTGCCTGGCTACCACACCAACGAGTTCAAGATCGAACTGGCCCTTGTTGTAGAAGCACTGTGCAATGTACGGGTACTGGAGTTCGGAATTGCGCAGTTTGGCAGAATGTTTGCTGCCAACAGCACTCTTGCCTTGGCCGTGGTGAATCATTACGCCACATGCATGAACCGCATGCTCTTCGAGACCATACACCAAGACTTTAATACCTCCAGAGTGAAGTTATGTAACCTACTCTACCTACTCACCATGAATCAGCCCGCCAATACCGGTTTGGTCATCAAGATGACACAAGAAGACATTGCCGACATCCTCGGCATGAGCCGGGTTCAGATCACCAGGGAACTGACCTGGTTGCGCGGCCAAGGTATTC
>NZ_DS996351.1:65138-90975 GCF_000156375.1 Desulfovibrio piger ATCC 29098 | reverse complement strand
GCCTTTTTCTGGCGGCGCGGCACCAGCAGGGGCGCCCTGTGTTCCATGCTCTGCGGTCTTGCCTACTGCCTGTACAATCTGGCCATCTTCCTGGGGCTGCCTTTGCCCGCCTTCTGGGCGCAGCAATCGGCCCTGCAGGTGATCCTGGGCGTCTGCCTCTCCCTGCTGGTCTTCACCGTGACCAGCCTGCTGGATGCACCGGAGTATCGCAAGGCCGACGCCTTCCTGGCCCGGGCCCGGCAACGGACCTGCTGACATCGTGCCGCCCGGCATTACCGTGTTCCCGCTGCAGGCATATCCGGCAGAGGGGCGCCGCCCGCATGCCGTCCGGCAACTGCCCACCTTTGTCCTGGAAGCAGCCCGGCATGATGCGGCAAAGGACGACCTTTCGTCCCGGATAACCCCCTGCCGGAAAAACGACAGTGCCGGTCATGCCCATCCTGACGCTTCGCTCATGCCTGCCGCCGCAGACTGGCTCCACAGCCTCACGGACGCTGCCCCTTGGCAAGATCCCGCTTTGCTGGCACACTCTTCTGACAGGCCGTTTTTCGTCTGCTATTCAGCATACTTTTACCTGACCCGTTCCCGGGCAGGAGGGCATCATGAAGACAGCATCATCCGCCCCTTCCGAAGACAGCCTCCGCAGCAAGCGCCGCGCCTTCCTGGCCGGCCTGGCCGCCACGGGCCTGCTCTATGCGACGCCGGTCCTGCTGTGCGTCAATGAGGCCGAGGCCCATTCCCGGCCCTCGCATCGGCGACGCAGCCGCTATACGCACGGCAGTCATTATTCCCGACGCAGCCGCTACTCCCGGCGCAGCCGCCGCAGTCGTCCCTCGCGCCGCCATTCCCGTCCCTCCCGGAACTATGATTACCGTGACCGTTATGACGGCCGCTATAATGAAGGCTGGCATCGCGAAGCCGGAGACCGCCTGCGCGACACCTTCAATGACGCCCTGGGAGGCTTCCGGCCGGATCGTTATTAGACATGGCGTGTCAGGATATCTTTTTTGCCGGTGTGCCGGGAGCCGTGCGCCTGCACGACTGCGAAGGATTGCTGCCCGCGCTGGACGATTTTTTCCGGCTCTGGCCCCATGCCTCGCAGCCTGAAGGGCTCCCGGCCATATCCGCTCCTCCCGGCACACTTCCATCTTCCTCATCTAGGACAGGGCCGCGGCTGGACGTCGCGCAACAGGGGCTGGGCTATCGTCTGCGCTCTCCCTGGCTTCCCGCTCCCCGCCATGAGCCTTCCCGGGCCTGCCTGCTGTGCAGTCTGGCCATAGAACTGGTGGCCGCCTGCTGCCATGCCTGCCCCGGGCTCATCTCCCTCCATGCCGCGGCCGTGCGCCTGCACGGACGCACCCTGCTTTTTTGCGGCGACAATCGCGCCGGCAAGAGCACGCTCGTCGCCCGCCTCATGGCCGACGCGGCCCGTGGGCTCGGCGATGACATGCTGGGCCTTCATCAGGGCAGGATCTTTTCTTTTGGCGTGCCTCCCCGCCTGCGGCTGCCCCTGCCCTTTTCACCTGCCCTGAAACGCTTCATGGCCGAGCGCCCGGGCATACGGGACCGTCATTATGGCTATCTGGGCGCCTCTCCCGACAGGCTGGCGTCCTGGGGGGAGCGCAACCGCCCCGATGCCGTGATCTTGCTGGAACGCACGCCGGGCAGCCGTGCCGCCCTCCTGACCACTCCTGCCGCCACCGGCATGGACAACGTGCTGGCGCGTTTCCTGATCCCGGACGGCGGTGCGCCGGAGGTGCTCAGACTGGGAACGCAACTGCTGGATGCCCTGCCCTGCCGCATCTTGCGATATGATGATCTGGACGAAGCCGCGGCGCTCCTGGCCCAGCAGGCCCCTCTGCTGCCTCCGGCCGCGCCCCTGCCCGCGAACCTTTCTCCAGTGACGGTACCGCCCGCCCGTCACGGCCGGCACGCTTCCCAGCCCCCCGGGGGTACCGGGGACAGCAGGACACTGTGGCGGCAACGAGCGGATCTGAGCTGCCGGCAGACAGGGCAAAGCCTCTTCCTTACCGACAGCCACGGTAACCGCATCTTCCGCCTCGACGGCACCGGGACCGTGGTCTGGCAGCTGCTTTCCGAACCTCTGTCGCGTGACGAAGCCCTTTCCCTGCTGATCGAGACCTTCCCCGGCGTCCCCAAAGCACGCATCCGGCACGAGCTGAAACAACTTTTTCAGGCCCTTTTTGAAGCCCGCCTGATCGAAAAAGCCTCCAACGGGCCCTAAGGCAAGAGAAACAGACTGTTAACGCCATATTGTAATATATTGTTTTTATTTATTTTTTATTTTTAAGCAAAAAAATTCGAAAAAATGCAAAAAAGTGCTTGCCAAAGGGGCCGGTTTTCCGTAAACACATCCTTGCTGCTGACGAATGCCTCACGAAAGCGAAAGCCGAACGGGGCAGCAGGGCACCGGAAGCAAAGCCGGACAAGCCCACGCCAGACTGAAAATCTTGCAAGCCAACATCGCTTGCAACTCAGAGTGGAGGGGTTCCCGAGTGGCCAAAGGGAACAGACTGTAAATCTGTCGTCGTAAGACTTCGGTGGTTCAAATCCACCCCCCTCCACCACTTCTGAATAAGAAGTGTGGCACATGCTAACAACTGCCTTGGCTGTAGGAGACAGGTAGACTGTCGGGAACTACGGTGCAGTACCGGGCAATGCCGAAACCCGGGGGCCGGCTCGCTGGCCTGCAAAACAACACGCATCGAGGATGCGGGAATAGCTCAACGGCTAGAGCATCAGCCTTCCAAGCTGAGGGTTGCGGGTTCGAATCCCGTTTCCCGCTCCATTCCTGCATTTTTCCCTTCCAGTCATCCTTTTTCCTGTCAAAGCACGTTCCCTGGGCAACAACACAGGGACTTATGCGGGCAGTGGCAAGAAACCGGGAGCAGGCGTTCGAAACCATGCTCAAGGTTGAAAGTACAGTAACCGCAACAAATTTTATCCTCAGGGAGACGTACAATGGGCAAGGAAAAATACGAACGCAAAAAGCCCCACGTTAACATTGGTACCATCGGCCACATCGACCATGGTAAGACCACTCTGACCGCCGCCATCACCAAGATCGCCGGTCTGAAGGGCTCCGGTAGCTTCATTTCCTACGACGAAATCGACAAGGCTCCCGAAGAAAAGGAACGTGGTATCACCATCGCCACCGCCCACGTGGAATACGAAACCGAAAAGCGTCACTACGCTCACGTGGACTGCCCCGGCCACGCTGACTACATCAAGAACATGATCACCGGTGCTGCCCAGATGGACGGCGGTATCCTGGTGGTGGCCGCTACAGATGGTCCCATGCCCCAGACCCGTGAGCACATCCTGCTCGCCCGTCAGGTCGGCGTGCCCCAGCTGGTCGTGTTCCTGAACAAGTGCGACTTGGTGGACGACGAAGAACTGCTGGAACTGGTGGAACTGGAAGTGCGCGAACTGCTGTCTTCCTACGACTTCCCCGGCGACGACGTGCCCGTTATCCGTGGTTCCGCTCTGAAGGCTCTGGAATGCGACGATCCCGACGCTCCTGAAGCCAAGTGCATCATCGAACTGCTGCAGGCTTGCGACGATTTCATCCCCGATCCCGAGCGCGACATCGACAAGCCCTTCCTGATGCCCATCGAAGACGTGTTCTCCATCTCCGGCCGTGGTACCGTGGTGACCGGTCGTGTGGAACGCGGCGTGATCAAGGTCGGCGACGTGGTGGAAATCGTGGGTATCAAGCCCACCGCCCAGACCACCTGCACCGGCGTGGAAATGTTCCGCAAGCTGCTGGACCAGGGCGAAGCTGGTGACAACATCGGCGTGCTGCTGCGCGGCACCAAGCGTGACGAAGTGGAACGCGGCCAGGTGCTCGCTGCTCCCAAGTCCATCACGCCCCACAAGAAGTTCAAGGCTGAAGTGTACGTCCTGTCCAAGGAAGAAGGTGGCCGTCACACCCCGTTCTTCTCCGGCTATCGTCCTCAGTTCTACTTCCGTACCACCGACATCACCGGTGTGATCAACCTGCCCGAAGGCGTGGAAATGGTCATGCCTGGCGATAACAGCCAGTTCCTGGTGGAACTGATCGCCCCCATCGCCATGGAAGCCGGTCTGCGCTTCGCCATCCGTGAAGGTGGCCGTACCGTGGGCTCCGGCGTGGTGACCGAAATCATCGAGTAGTACCATGAGAGTGAATATCATCCTTGCCTGCACTGAGTGCAAGCGTCGCAACTACAGCACCCGGAAGAACAAGAAGAACACCACCGGGCGTCTGGAAATGAAAAAATATTGTCCCTGGGACAAGAAGCACACGCTTCACAGAGAAACCAGGTAACAATACTTCCGCAGGGGGGAGCACCCCTCCCCCCTGACGGTACGCAGGGCAGTAGCTCTAACGGCTAGAGCGGCGGTCTCCAAAACCGCAAGTTGGGGGTTCGAATCCCTCCTGCCCTGCCATTTTTTATCTTGTGGGAAGCACCATGGTAAAGAAATCCGCGCAAGCCGACTCCAAGACCGAACAGACCCCCAACCCCATCTCCCGCCTGGCGCAATATATCGAAGATTCTCGCGGCGAACTGCGTAAGGTTACGTGGCCTACGCTCAAGGAAACGCGCAAAGCGACGTTTGCGGTTCTGGGCTTTGTTGCCGTCATGGCGATCGTGCTTGGCCTCGTGGATCTGGGGCTTTCGGCCATCATCAAGAGCATCCTCTCCTGAAGGCACATATGAACACTCCCGTTATCGACGAGAACTCCGAACTGGGGAAGAAGTCTCGCTGGTACATCGTGCACACCTACTCCGGTTTCGAGCAGCGCGTGCAGAAGACCATTAAGGCGATGATGGATTCCGGCGAGGACAATGGCCTCATCCAGGAAGTGGTCGTGCCTACCGAAAAGGTCATCGAACCTTCCAAGAACGGCTCGCAGCCTCGCACCAGTACCCGCAAATTCTACCCCGGCTATGTGATGATCCGCATGATTATGACGGATCTTTCCTGCCATCTGGTGCAGTCCATCCCCAAGGTCACCGGTTTTGTGGGGGGTAAGAACCGCCCCACTCCCATGAGCGAAAGCGACGCCGCGCGCATCCTCTCGCTGATGGAAAGTCGCCAGGAGACCCCCCGGCCCAAGTTCAACTTCGAACGCGGCGACGACGTTCGGGTTATCGAGGGCCCCTTCGAGGGCTTCAATGGCGTCGTGGACGATGTCAACTACGAAAAGGGCAAGCTGCGCGTGTCCGTTTCCATCTTCGGAAGACAAACCCCGGTGGAACTGGATTTCGTGCAGGTTTCCAAGGGCTAGCATCGGAGCAGCGCCGCAGGGCGCTGTTCCAGTCATAAGGATAGAACATCATGGCCAAAAAAGAAGTTGCCAAAATCAAACTGCAGATTCCGGCCGGCGCCGCCAACCCCTCCCCGCCGGTGGGTCCCGCCCTGGGTCAGCATGGCCTGAACATCATGGGCTTCTGCAAGGAATTCAATGCCCGCACCCAGGACCAGAAGGGCATGATCATCCCTGTGGTCATCACGGTCTACGCTGACCGCTCCTTCACCTTCATCACCAAGACCCCCCCGGCCGCGGTGCTGATCATGAAGGCCGCCAAGATCGAAAAGGGCTCCGGCGAACCCAACCGTAACAAGGTTGGCAGCCTGACCATGGCCCAGGTGGAAGAAATCGCCAAGCTGAAGCTGCCCGATCTCAACGCCGCCACCCTTGAGTCCGCTGTGAAGTCCATCGCCGGCACCGCCCGCAGCATGGGCATCGAAATCAAGTAGGGACCGGTTTACCGGATGACGGCAGCCTGGCTGCCCCTCGTTGATCAATTGTACTGCCAGACCTGGAGCAGTCCATGTGTGGCAGGAGATAAAACGAAAGGATAAAGACATGCCCAAGCATGGCAAAAATTTTCGCAAAGCTCTCGAAGGCGTGAACCTGCAGGAACGCCTGAGCGTTGAAGACGCTGTGAGCAAATCCCTGGGCGCTTCCTTCGCCAAGTTCGACGAAACCGTCGACGTGGCCATCCGCCTGGGTGTTGACCCCAAGTACTCCGACCAGATGGTGCGCGGCGCTGTGACCCTGCCTCACGGCCTGGGCAAGACCGTTCGCGTGGCCGTTTTCTGTAAGGGTGAAAAGCAGGCCGAAGCCACCGCCGCCGGCGCCGACTTCGTGGGTGCTGAAGACCTGGTGGCCAAAGTCAAGGAAGGCTGGCTGGACTTCGACGCCGCCGTCGCCACCCCTGACGTCATGGCTCTGGTGGGCCAGATCGGCCGTCTGCTCGGCCCCCGCGGCCTGATGCCCAACGCCAAGACCGGTTCCGTTACCTTCGACGTGACCAAGGCCGTCAACGAACTGAAGGCCGGTCGCGTGGACTTCAAGGTCGACAAGGCCGGTGTTCTGCACGCTCCTCTGGGCAAGGTTTCCTTCGGTCCCGAAAAGATCCTGGGCAACCTCAAGGCCCTGCTGGAAACCGTGAATCGTCTGAAGCCCTCCGGCGCCAAGGGCACCTACATGCTCTCCATGGCTGTGTCCACCACCATGGGCCCCGGCTTCAAGATCGATATGTCCCAGGTGAAAAAATTCCTGGAAGGCTAAGCCCATTTTTTAGTTGACATCGTGCGGGGATTGCAGTAATAGCAATCCCCGCATTTGAATTTACTGGCTAAGGCAAGGGAATTCGAGTCGAAGACGGCAGGCAGGCCGCAAGGCCTTTAATCCACCTGTCCAGACTTATCTTTGGCTCGGCATTCCACCCGGCAACCCCGAACGTGAGAGGTATCACGTGACCAGGTCTGAAAAAGCAGCCGTCATTGAAGCGATCAAAGCGAATGCCGATCGTGCTTCTTTTGCGGTGCTGACCGAGTTCAAGGGCATGACGGTGGAAGAGCTGACGAACCTCCGTGTGAACCTGCGCAAGGCTGGCGGCGAATTCTACGTCGTCAAGAACACGTTGGCCCGTATCGCTTTTACCGGTGGCACGCATGACGTTGTCAAGGACAAGTTCCACGACAACAGCGCCATTGCCCTTGGTTTCGATGACCCCGTGGCGGTGGCCAAGGCGTTGAGTGATTTTGCCAAGCAGAGCAAGCTGTTCCAGCTGCGCTGCGGCAGCCTGGAAGGCAAGGAAATGTCTGCCGAACAGGTCGAAGCCCTGGCCAAGCTGCCGTCCAAGGAACAGCTCCTTGGTCAGCTGCTCGGCACCATGAACGCCGTGCCCACCAATTTTGTTTCGCTGTTCGCCAACGTTCTCCGCGGCCTGCTCTATGCGCTTAAGGCCATCGAAGAAAAGAAGGGCGAAGCCGCCTAAGGCTTTCGCAGCAAGAAAAGCAATCAACCAAATTTTAGCCAAAGAGCTAGGAGTTTACCATGTCCGTGACCAAAGAACAGGTTGTTGAGTTCATCTCCAACATGACCGTCCTGGAACTGTCCGAATTCATCAAGGAACTGGAAGAAAAGTTCGGCGTGTCCGCTGCCGCTCCCGCCGCTGCCATGGTGATGGCCGCCCCCGCTGACGGTGGCGCCGCTGCCGCTGCCGAAGAAAAGACCGAATTCGACGTTATCCTGAAGGAAGCCGGCGCCAACAAGATCGGCGTCATCAAGGTCGTGCGCGCTCTGACCAGCCTGGGCCTGAAGGAAGCCAAGGAAAAGGTCGACGGCTGCCCCTCCACCCTGAAGGAAGGCGTGAGCAAGGAAGAAGCCGAAGAAGCCAAGAAGCAGCTGACCGAAGCCGGCGCTGTTGTCGAAGTGAAGTAAGTTCGGTTTTTCCGATCTTTTTGAAGGCGGGGTGCAAACCCCGCCTTTTTTATTGCCCTTCCCCAGGCGGCGGGCATCCTGCGGATCCCCGTTTGTGTCTTTTTGATGCAGCCCGCTTTTTTCCATTGACGCCCCGTCTTTTTCCATACAAAAAAGACGGAGTTTCTTTTTTCCGGCGTTGCCCCGGCGGCACAGGCATGATAGATACTGCCCAGGCTGCTCACGGCAGCCCCCTGGCCCTCTCCTCTCTCCCCTCCTGGGGAGCTTCCGGGCTGCGGAAAAAGTGCTTGCAAAAACCATGCTTTTGCGGTATGTCTCTTCGTTCCAAAACTGTTGTGGGAGAAGTATCTGGTTTTTCTGGTAGATAACGCCCGACGCGCATAGCCTTTTCTTTCAAGACAAGCGGCCTCACCCCTGCCGGCAACGCGGGGAAGTGTCGTTTGTCCTTTTTGCGCGTTGTGAAAACCGGATCCCACTGAGAGATATAGATTGTACGCTTCGGATCGCGGCATGACTGGCGTTTTGGCAGTCTGTCCACAGCGGTCTGCACGGGCAGAATGCCGACCGGACGTTCCGGTGCAACGCCGGCAGCCGAAGCGCAACCGCTACCTACCTTGAGGTATCGCATGGGCCAGCTTACCAAACAGTTCGGCAAAATCAACGTTACTCTCCCCATTCCGCACCTCCTCAATCTTCAGATCGACTCCTACAGCAAGTTCCTGCAGGAAGGCGTTGCCGAAGCCGATCGAAACAAGGAGGAAGGTCTGGAAGGCGTGTTCCACACCGTCTTCCCCATCGAAGATTTCAACAAGACCGCCAGCCTGGAATTCGTCAGCTACGAAATCCGCGAGCCCAAGTACGACCAGGCCGAGTGCATCTCCAAGGGCCTGACCTACGAAGCCCCGGTGCACATCAAGGTGCGCCTGGTGGTCTATGACACCGATGAAGCCACGGGCAACCGCACCATCCGCGACATCAAGGAACAGGGCATCTACTTTGGTACCCTGCCCCTGATGACGGAAAAGGGTACGTTCATCATCAACGGCACCGAACGCGTCATCGTCAACCAGCTGCAGCGTTCTCCCGGCATCATCTTTGAACACGACGGCGGCAAGACCCACACCAGCCGCAAGGTGCTCTACTCCTGCCGAGTCATCCCCATGCGTGGCTCCTGGCTGGACTTCGACTTCGACCACAAGGACATCCTGTATGTCCGCATCGACCGTCGCCGCAAGATGCCCGCCACCATCCTGTTCAAGGCCATGGGCATGAGCAAGATGGACATCCTGGAGTACTTCTACACCCGCGAGCACTACCTGCTGAAGCCGCACAACACCCTGATGTGGGAAGTGGAAAAGTCCCTGTACCGCAAGGACAACGCCTACTCCGACATCGCCACCGAAGACGGCACCGTGCTCATCAAGGCCGGCAAGCCCATCACCAAGCGTGGCTGGCGTCAGGTCTGTGAAGCGGGCATCAAGGCCATCGAAGTGCGTCCCGACACCCTGGACGGCATGTTCCTGGCCGAAGACGTCATCGCTCCCGGCAGCGGTGAAGTGCTGGCCGAAGCCGCCGACGAGATCACTCCCGGCCTGCTGGAGCGCATGCGCGAAGCCGGTATCGAGCGTATCGCCGTGCTGCACACCAAGGGCACCGACACCTCTTCCTCCATCCGCGACACCCTGATGCAGGACCGCATCCCCGATCAGGAAAAGGCCCAGGAAGAGATCTACCGTCGTCTGCGTCCTTCCAGCCCGCCGACCGCCGAGATCGCCGCCAGCTTCTTCGACAACCTGTTCCGCAGCCCGGACTACTATGACCTTTCGCCGGTGGGCCGTTACAAGCTCAACCAGCGCCTGGGCCTGCCCGACACCGAAGATTCCCGCACCCTGACCGACAACGACATCCTCACCGCCATCAAGGTGCTGGTGCAGTTGAAGGACAGCCACGGTCCGGCCGACGATATCGACCATCTGGGCAATCGCCGCGTGCGCCTGGTGGGCGAACTGGTGGAGAACCAGTACCGCATCGGTCTGGTGCGCATGGAGCGCGCCATCAAGGAACGCATGAGCATCCAGGAGATCTCCACGCTCATGCCCCACGACCTGATCAATCCCAAGCCTGTGGCCGCGGTGCTCAAGGAATTCTTCGGCACCTCCCAGCTGTCGCAGTTCATGGACCAGACCAACTCCCTGTCCGAAGTGACCCACAAGCGCCGCCTGTCGGCCCTGGGCCCCGGCGGTCTGACCCGTGAGCGTGCCGGCTTCGAAGTGCGCGACGTGCACACCTCCCACTATGGCCGCATCTGCCCCATCGAAACGCCCGAAGGTCCCAACATCGGTCTGATCGTGTCGCTGACCACCTTCGCCAAGGTCAACGACTTCGGTTTCATCGAGACCCCGTACCGCGTGGTGCGCAATGGCCGCATGACTGACGAGATCGTGCATCTGGACGCCTCCCGCGAAGGCGATCAGGTGGTGGCCCAGGCCAACGCCCGCGTGGACGCCGACGGCAACTTCCTGGACGAGTTCGTGACCGTGCGCGTCAAGGGCGAAGTGGAAATGCGCTCCCGTGACGAGGTGACCCTCATGGACATCTCGCCCAGCCAGATGGTCTCCATCTCGGCCGCGCTCATCCCCTTCCTGGAACACGACGACGCCAACCGCGCCCTCATGGGTTCCAACATGCAGCGCCAGGCCGTGCCGCTGCTGCGCAGCGAAAAGCCCCTGGTGGGCACCGGCATGGAAATCGACGTGGCCCGCGACTCCGGCGCCTGCATCGTGGCCCAGGCCGACGGCAAGGTGGAATACGCCGACGCCGACCGCATCGTGGTCTCCTACGAAGGCGACCTGTACAAGAAACAGGGCGGCGTGCGCGCCTATGACCTGCTGAAGTTCCACAAGTCCAACCAGAACTCCTGCTTTGGTCAGAAGCCCACCTGCTACCCCGGTCAGGTGTTCAAGAAGGGCGAGATCCTCGCTGACGGTCCCGGCATCGACGAAGGCCAGCTGGCCCTGGGCAAGAACCTGGTGGTGGCCTTCATGCCCTGGTGCGGTTACAACTACGAAGACTCCATCCTCATTTCCGAACGTACCGTGAAAGAGGACATCTTCACCTCCATCCACATCGAAGAATTCGAAGTGGTGGCCCGCGACACCAAGCTCGGACCCGAAGAGATCACCCGCGACATCCCCAACGTCAGCGAAGACATGCTGCGCAACCTGGACGACAGCGGCATCATCCGCATCGGTGCGGCCGTGAAGCCTGACGACATCCTGGTCGGCAAGATCACCCCCAAGGGCGAGACCCAGCTGACCCCGGAAGAAAAGCTGTTGCGCGCCATCTTCGGCGAGAAGGCCCGCGACGTGAAGAACACCTCCCTCAAGGTGCCCCCGGGAGTGGAAGGTACGGTCATCGACGTCAAGGTGTTCAACCGTCGTTCCGGTGAGAAGGACGACCGCACCCTGGCCATCGAGGCCCACGACACCGCCGTGCTGGATCAGAAGGAATCCGATCACATGCGCGCTCTGGGCAACCGCACCCGCGAAGTGCTGGCCCCCCATGTGCTGGGCAAGCTGACCGCCGTCAGCGTCCCCGGCAACAAGAAGGGCGAAGTGCTGGTGGAAGCCGGTGCCGCCCTGACCCGCGAGCAGCTGGACGCCATCCCGGTGAAGAAGCTGCAGGGTCTGTTCGAGAGCAAGGAAGTCAACGACATCGTGGCCGACCAGCTCAAGGACTACGACCATCAGGTGGACTACCTGCACGCCATCTATGACTCCAAGCGCGAGAAGGTCACCGAAGGGGACGATCTGCCTCCCGGCGTCATCAAGATGGTCAAGGTCCACATCGCCATCAAGCGTAAGCTCTCTGTGGGCGACAAGATGGCCGGCCGTCACGGTAACAAGGGTGTGGTCTCCTGCATCCTGCCCGAAGAAGACATGCCCTTCTTCGCCGACGGTCGCCCCGTGGACATCGTGCTCAACCCCCTGGGCGTGCCTTCGCGAATGAACATCGGCCAGATCATGGAGACCCACCTGGGCTGGGGCGCCAAGGAACTTGGCCGCCAGCTGGCCGAACTGCTGGATTCCGGCGCGGCCCTGCAGGTGGTGCGTGACGAGGTCAAGGACGTCTTCGACTCCCCGGCCATCAGCGAGCTGGTGGACAAGATGGATGACGAAGAGTTCATCGCCTCGGTCAAGAAGCTACGCAACGGCATCGTGACCAAGACCCCGGTCTTCGACGGCGCCACCGAAGAAGAAATCTGGGGCTGGATGGAAAAGGCCGGCAAGGACAGCGACGGCAAGACCATCCTGTACGACGGCCGCACCGGCGTGCCCTTCAAGAACCGCGTGACCACCGGTGTCATGTACATCCTGAAGCTGCACCACCTGGTCGACGAAAAGATCCACGCCCGCTCCACCGGCCCCTACAGCCTGGTCACCCAGCAGCCGCTGGGCGGTAAGGCGCAGTTCGGTGGCCAGCGTCTGGGTGAAATGGAAGTCTGGGCTCTGGAAGCCTACGGCGCCGCCTATCTCCTGCAGGAATTCCTCACCGTCAAGTCCGACGACGTGACCGGACGTGTGAAGATGTACGAGAAGATCGTCAAGGGCGACAACTTCCTGGAAGCCGGTCTGCCCGAATCCTTCAACGTTCTGGTCAAGGAACTCATGAGCCTGGGCCTCGACGTGACCCTGCATCAGGAAGACGGCAAGAAAAAGCCCAAGCGTATCGGCTTCGTGCGCGACCAGGAACCCGAGGAATAGTTCATGGATGCGCCGGGCATCACGCCACCGCGCGATGCCCGGCCGCGCCATTCCCCGGGACGGAGCGTCAACCATACGCCACAACGACTGTAACGAGCTTTTGACAAGCAAGGTAGATATATGAGCCTGGACGATCTCTTCACTGCACGCGGCACGTCGGCCAATGTGACCAACATCCGCAACCTGAAAGCCATCCAGATTTCCATCGCCTCGCCCGAAGCCATCCGCGAATGGTCCTACGGTGAGGTCAAGAAACCGGAAACCATCAACTACCGTACCTTCAAGCCGGAGCGCGACGGCCTGTTCTGCGCCAAGATCTTCGGCCCCGTGAAGGACTACGAGTGCAACTGCGGCAAGTACAAGCGCATGAAGCACCGCGGCATCGTCTGCGAAAAGTGCGGCGTTGAAGTCATTGCCTCCAAGGTGCGTCGCGAGCGCATGGGCCACATCGAACTGGCCGCGCCCGTGGCCCACATCTGGTTCCTCAAGACCCTGCCCTCCAAGATCGGTACCCTGCTCGACATGACCATGGCCGATCTGGAAAAGGTCCTGTACTTCGATTCCTACATCGTGCTCAATCCCGGCCAGACCAATCTGCAGCGCCGTCAGGTCATCTCTGAAGACCAGTACTTGCAGATCCTGGACCACTACGGCACCGAAGACGCCCTGACCGTGGGCATGGGCGCCGAAGCCGTGCGCTCCCTTCTGGAAGAGCTGGATCTGGAAAAGCTGCGCACCGAACTGCGCGAAGAAAGCGAGACCACCAAGAGCCAGACCAAGAAGAAGAAGCTCACCAAGCGCCTGAAGATCGTCGAGGCCTTCCTGGAGTCCAACAACAAGCCCGAATGGATGATCATGGAAGTCATTCCCGTCATCCCGCCGGAGCTGCGTCCCCTGGTGCCCCTGGACGGCGGCCGTTTCGCCACCTCCGACCTCAACGACCTGTACCGCCGCGTCATCAACCGTAACAACCGTCTGAAGCGCCTGATCGAACTGGGCGCTCCCGACATCATCATCCGCAACGAAAAGCGCATGCTGCAGGAGGCCGTGGACGCCCTGTTCGACAACGGCCGCCGCGGTCGCGCCATCGCCGGTACGAACGGTCGTCCGCTCAAGTCCCTGTCCGACATGATCAAGGGCAAGCAGGGCCGCTTCCGTCAGAACCTGCTGGGCAAGCGCGTGGACTACTCCGGTCGTTCCGTTATTACCGTGGGTCCTTACCTCAAGCTGCATCAGTGCGGCCTGCCCAAGAAGATGGCCCTGGAGCTGTTCAAGCCCTTCATCTACTCGGAGCTGGAAAAACGCGGTTATGCCTCCACCATCAAGAGCGCCAAGAAGATGGTGGAGCGTGAAGAGCTGGTGGTCTGGGATATCCTTTCGGAAGTGGTGCGCGAATACCCCATCATGCTCAACCGTGCCCCTACCCTGCACCGTCTGGGTATCCAGGCTTTTGAGCCCCTGCTGGTGGAAGGCAAGGCCATCCGTCTGCATCCCCTGGTCTGCTCGGCCTACAACGCCGACTTCGACGGTGACCAGATGGCCGTGCACATCCCGCTTTCCGTGGAAGCGCAGATCGAATGCCGCGTGCTCATGATGAGCACCAACAACATCCTCTCGCCCGCCAACGGCGGTCCTGTCATCGTGCCTTCCCAGGACATCGTTCTGGGTCTGTACTACATGACCTCCGAGCGCAGCTTCGAGAAGGGCGAAGGCATGACCTTCTGCGGTCCCTGGGAAGTGGAAGCCGCCTATGATGCCGATGCCGTGTCCCTGCACGCCCGCATTAACGTGCGCATGCCCGACGGCAAGACCTACCGCACCACGCCCGGCCGCGTGCTGGTGAGCAACATCCTGCCCAAGGAAATGTCCTTCGAGAACGTCAACCTGGTGCTGACCAAGAAGATGATCGCCAAGCTGGTGGAAAACTGCTACCGCCAGTGCGGCATCAAGGCCACGGTCATCCTCTGCGACAATCTGAAGAACATGGGGTATGAGTTCGCCACCCGCGCCGGTGTCAGTATCGGTGTGAAGGACCTCATCATCCCGGCCCGCAAGAAGGACATCCTGGCCGCTTCCCAGGCCGAGGTGGACGACATCGAACGCCAGTACCGCGACGGTATCATCACCCGTACCGAAAAGTACAACAAGGTCGTCGATGTGTGGACCAAGGCCACCCAGGACGTCTCCACGGAAATGATCAAGGAGATCTCTTACGATATCCTGAAGGATCCCAAGACCGGCCGTGAAGAGAAGAACCAGAGCTTCAACTCCATCTTCATGATGTCCACCTCCGGTGCCCGAGGCAACCAGGACCAGATGCGTCAGCTGGCCGGTATGCGCGGTCTGATGGCCAAGCCTTCCGGTGAAATCATCGAAACGCCCATCACCTCGTCCTTCCGCGAAGGCCTGTCGGTGCTGCAGTACTTCACCTCCACCCACGGTGCTCGTAAGGGTCTGGCCGACACCGCCCTGAAGACGGCCAACTCCGGTTACCTGACCCGTCGTCTGGTGGACGTGGTGCAGGACGTGATCGTCTCCGAACACGACTGCGGCACGGTGGACGGCATCGAGCTGACCCACCTGCGCGAAGGCGGCGACATCAAGACCCCGGTGTGGGAACGCGCCATGGGCCGTGTGCTGCTCTACCCCGTCTACGATCCCGAAGACGCGGAAAAGGTGCTGCTGCCCGAGAACACCCTCATCGACGAGGCCGAGGCCGCTGTGCTGCGTGAACACGGCGTCAGCTCCATCACGGTGCGTTCGCCCCTCACCTGCCAGGCCGAGCGCGGCATCTGCGCCCTGTGCTACGGCCGCGACCTGGCCCGCGGCCACCTGGTCAACACCGGCGAGACCGTGGGCATCATCGCTGCCCAGTCCATCGGTGAACCCGGTACCCAGCTGACCATGCGTACCTTCCACATCGGTGGTACCGCATCCAGCACCATTGAAAAGAACAAGTTCGAAGCCCAGAACACCGGTCGCGTCATCCTCAACCGCGTGCGCGCCGTCACCAACCGTGACGGCATCCAGCTGGTGCTGGGCAAGAGCGGCCAGCTGACCATCGTGGATCCGCAGGGCCGCGAACGTGAAAAGTACATCCTGCCCAACGGCGCCCGCCTGCATGTGACCGACGGTCAGGAAGTGACCAAGGGCACCGTGCTGGCCGAGTGGGACCCCTTCAACGAACCCTTCGTGTCCGAAGAAGAGGGCATCATCCGCTTCACCGACATCGTGGACGGCAAGACCGTGCAGGAAAAGGTGGACGACGTGACGCGTCAGGCCTCCCTGACCATCATGGAATACCGTACCACCAACTACCGTCCGTCCATCTCGGTCTGCGATGAGAACGGCAACGTCAAGCAGCGCCCGCACAGCGTGGCGTCCGCCGTGTACAGCCTGCCCGTGGGCTCCATCATCATGGTCAAGGACGGCGAGGCCATCCAGGCCGGTGACATCATCGCCCGTAAGCCCCGCGAAACTTCCAAGACCAAGGACATCGTGGGTGGTCTTCCCCGCGTGGCCGAGCTCTTCGAAGTCCGCAAGCCCAAGGATATGGCCGTGGTCTCCGAGATCTCCGGTACCGTGTCCTACGCCGGCGAATCCAAGGGCAAGCGCAAGCTGGTGGTGACCCCCGAGATCGGTGATTCCAAGGAATACCTGGTGCCCAAGGGCAAGCACATCACCGTGGCCGACGGCGACTTCGTGGAAGCCGGCGATCCGCTGACCGAAGGTTCGCCCGAACTGCACGACATCCTGCGCACCCGCGGTGAAAAGTACCTGGCCCGTTACCTGGTGGACGAGATCCAGGAAGTGTACCGCTTCCAGGGCGTGGGCATCGACGACAAGCACATCGAAGTCATCGTGCGCCAGATGCTCAAGAAGGTCACCGTGCTGGATTCCGGCGGCACCAGCTTCCTGGTGGGCGAACAGGTGGACAAGGCCGAGTTCAAGGCCGAGAACCACAAGGCCATCGCCGAAGGCCGTCAGCCCGCCACCGCCGAACCGTTGGTGCTGGGCATCACCCAGGCTTCGCTGACCACCTCGTCCTTCATCTCGGCGGCTTCCTTCCAGGAAACCACCAAGGTGCTCACCGAGGCTTCCCTCAAGGGCAAGATGGACTACCTGCGCGGCCTCAAGGAAAACGTCATCGTGGGCCGTCTCATCCCGGCCGGTACGGGTTATCGCGAGTATGTCCACGGCGACATCACCGTGCCCGACCAGAAGGAACGTCCGGACAAGTTCCTGGAAGATCTGGAAGAGAACCCCGTGCTGGTGGATCTGGGCCAGTAGGCCCTCCCCTCCGCTGAACATCAGGGCGACCGTCATATGGCGGTCGCCTTTTTTTATGTTGCCCGGCGGTCCCCGCATGGTCATGCCATGTCCCGGGCACCGTAGCCCGCCACATTTCCGGACTGCCCCCAGGCCTCCGTATCTGCTGCCGCCGTCTGCCAGCGCCTGCAGCCTCCCAATGCAACAAAATGTTGAGGGCCCCTTCCCTCCTCCCTTTTTGTGATTAATTCCTGATAAGAGAGAAACGAGACCTTCCGGCAAAAGCCGGGAGGACCTGTGGCAAAGACGCATCCCCCTCCGCCGGAGCCGACGTGTTGTGAAAAGGAGGTCAAAAAATTTTTCATACGCGCAAAACATGGTTTCGTTCAAGTTAACATACTTAAATAATTATATAAACAAGAAAACATAGCCAGGTCGGAGTATTTTGGGAATCTGCGTGCCATCTTTGCATTTCTTGCATTTTACGGTAGAAGGCAGGAATTGTTCCGCGCCTGAGACCAGGCGGCGAGAGGTCATGCCCCGGCATGATCCGACCCGCCGGATCCCGGCGCACTGTTCTGGAGAGGTTGGTTCCTGGTGCGCTGCACCTCTTGCTCATGACCGGATCTGGCTCGGCCATGCGCAGAAACCACGATGCCGCAGGCATCTCGACTCATGGGAGAAAACGCATGACAACTCTGTTCTACATCCTGGCCTACCTTGCAGTAATCGGCTTTGTGGCGACTGCCGCCATCAAGGTGAAAGGCTACCTGGCTGCCAGCCCCCTGCACGCCCGCTGGGAGCTCTACCCCGTGCCGCATGAAGGCCCCAAAGGCTCCTACGGCGGCAGCTTCATGGAAGAGACCGACTGGTGGACCAAGCCCCGCCACGTCGACCACATGGGCGACATCAAGGCCCTGCTGGAAGAAGTGCTCTTCCTGCACGCCACCTTCACCCATAACCTCAAGCTGTGGTTCCGCACCTATCCCTTCCACTTCGGTCTGTACATGCTGATGGGCGGCACCATCATCCTGGTCGTGGCTGCCTTCCTGCGCCTGTTCGGCATGAATCCCGACGGCGGCTTCCTGACCTTCGTGCACAACGTCATCAATGCCATCAGCCTGGTGGGCATGTTCGGCATCATCGGTGGCGGCATCGGTCTGATTTGCCGTCGCCTGCACGACGAAGGCCTGCGCAAGTACACCACCCCCGAACACTTCTTCAACCTGGGCGTGTTCATCGTTTTCGCCCTGGTGGGTCTGGTGGCCTGGGCCTTCAACCCCTCCTTTGCCCGCATGTCCGGTGACTTCATCTACAACCTGCTCACCTTCAACTTCGCCGAGATCAACAGCACCACTTTCGTGATCCACATGCTGTTCGGCTTCTTCGTGCTGATCTGGATCCCCATGACCCACATGGGCCACCTGATCTTCAAGTACTTCACCTACCATGACATCCGCTGGGGCGACACCCCCACCGATTTCAGCCAGAAGAACAACGAGAAGATGAAGCAGGCCCTGCAGTTCAAGGTGAGCTGGGCTGCCGACCACATCAACGGTCAGGGCACCAAGACCTGGCTGGACATCGCTACCGAATCCCCCAAGAAGGACTAGGGAGTACATCATGAAAGATACGCTGCGTTTGACTGATATTTCCACGGCCGAAGGCCAGATGGTCAGCATCGACCTCAAGGACATCCCCGATGTGGAAGGCCTTGACCTCGTCAAGATGCCCTGGAAGCCTGTGACCGACGAGCAGAAGGCCAAAGTGGCCTGCATTCTGGACGAAGTCTGCGTGCTGAACATCCCCAAGCCCCAGACCCCCCAGGAAGAAGAAGAGCTGGTCAACCGTTTCCTGGACGGCATGCGCAAGCTGTTCAGCAAGGAGAACAACTGGACCTTCCTGCCCATGCTGGAAACCAGCATGGACTACTGCGCCCAGTGCAACTCCTGTTCTGACGCCTGCCATCTGTACGAGATGTCCGGCCATAACGAGATGTACCGTCCCAACTACCGCTCCGAGATCTTCCGCCGCATCTACAAGCAGTATGTGAAGAAGGAGCCTCTGGCCAAATGGCGTTACGGCGACATGGGCCTGAACTGGAAGACCGTTGCCCGCCTGGGCGAACTGGCCTACCGCTGCAACCTCTGCCGTCGCTGCGCCCAGACCTGCCCCATCGGTGTGGACAACGGCCTGATCGCCCGTGAAATCCGCAAGCTGTTCAGCCAGGAACTGGGCTTCTCGCCCCGCGAACTGCACGAAAAGGGCACCATCAACCAGATGAAGGTGGGCTCCTCCACCGGTATGACCCCCGACGTGGTGAAAGAAAACGTGGAGTTCATCGACGAGGACTACACGGAAATCACCGGCGTGGGCATCCACACCCCCTTCGACGTGAAGGGCGCCGACATCCTGCTGATCCACAACGCCGGCGAAGTCATGGCCTGGCCCGAAAACATCGCCAGCTTCTCCCTGATCTTCCAGGAAGCCGGCCTGTCCTGGACCCTGTCCAGCAAGGCTGTGGCCTATGACGGCGTGAACTACGGCGTGTTCTACGACGACGCCCAGACCGCCCGTATCGCCCTGCAGCACATGCAGGCCGCCAAGGAACTGGGCGCCAAGAAGATCGTCATCGGTGAATGCGGCCACGCCCACAAGGCCATGACCGTCATCGCCGACCGCGTCATCCCCTACGAATACCAGGTGCCCCGCGAATCCTGCTACGTGACCCTGCGTGACATCGTCATGTCCGGTCGTCTGAAGCTGGATCCCTCGCGCAACAACTTCCCCGTCACCCTGCATGACCCCTGCAACGCCGTGCGTCTGATGGGTATCGTGCAGCCCCAGCGCGAGATCCTGCACAAGATCGCCCCGCAGTTCCGCGAAATGCCCTGCCACGGCGTGGACAACTACTGCTGCGGCGGTGGTTCCGGCTTCGCCATCATGACCCGTCAGAACATCGACGAATGGCGCGGCAACATCTCCGGCCGTAAAAAGATGTGGCAGATCGCCCAGGCCTTCAAGGACTGCCTTGGCCCCGAAACCAAGAAGTACATCTGCGCTCCCTGCTCCAACTGCAAGGGCCAGATCCGCGAAATGCTGGAACACAGCGATCTGTACACCAAGAACAGCTTCGCCTACGGCGGCCTGGTGGAACTGATCGTCAACGCCATGGTCAACGTCAATCCCGGCTTCATCAAGTGGGAAGGCGACGAAGAGTAATCTTCGACCGTGTGTCATCTTTGGGGGGAGCAGCAATGCTCCCCCTTTTTTTATGCCTGCAGGACAAAAGGCGGCGGCGCGTCTGCTCGCGCAAGGCGTCCTCTGCACAGCGAGGGGGAGGCCCCCCTTTTGTGGACAAAAGGTGCGTCCTCCCCCTCGCGCTCCCCTTCCTCGCCAAAAAACTTTTTTCCTGGCCCGTCCTGTGCCCGGTGATTGCCCTGTGACACCAGGAAACACCTCTGGATGATCGCAAAGAAAAATCCGTTTCATCCATCTGGCTGTGCCTATACCGGACGGGCTCTGAGGGACTGTCAGGCTTTATCGGGCTGCCCGCCCTTTTTTGTGTTTCTGGAGCCATAACCACTCGCTCAGTGGGGGGCTTTATTGGGCGCCACGGGTCTACGAGCGAGCGTCCATAACGAACAGAGGCCGCGGGAGATTTCCCGCGGCCTCTGTTATTCTGCTGACGGTTCAGACGATTACGGGCTTATCCTCGTCCGTAACGGTCATCAAAGCGCTCGATATCGTCTTCGCCAAGATAATCGCCGGTCTGGACTTCCACGATCTCCAGCGGCTGCGCCGAGGCATTGCTCAGACGATGCATGGTCTTCTGGGGGATGTAGACCGACTGGTCCACATGCAGGTGCATCTCTTCGTCCCCCACACGCACCAGCCCTTCCCCGGCGATGACGACCCAGTGCTCGGCCCGGCGCTGATGCCGCTGTAGGGAAAGCGCGGCACCGGGGTTGATCTGGATACGCTTGACCTGGAAACGCTCGCCCAGGGCCAGGGTCTCATACCAGCCCCAGGGCCGGTAGACGCGCAGATGCATCTCCTGTTCGTGGCGATTTTGGGCAGCAAGTCGGGCCACCAGGCTCTTGACCTCCTGGCTGCGTGCCCTGTCGGCCACCAGCACGGCATCCCCGGTCTCCACCACCACAAGATCCTTCACGCCCAGCGTCGTCACCAGGCGGCTTCCGGCATGGATGTAGCATCCCTGGCTGTCCTGGGACAGGACATCGCCCACGCAGGCATTGCCTTCCGCGTCCTGCGCGCTGTTCTCATAGATGGCTTCCCACGATCCCAGGTCGCTCCAGCGGCACGGCAGAGGCACCATGGCCACATGCGCGCTCTTTTCCATCAGGGCATAGTCCACGGAATCGGAGGGGCACAGGGCAAACGATTCGCCGTGCAGGCGGATGAAGTCGTAATCGGTCCGGCGCAGGGCCCAGGCCTTGCGCACCGCGGCCATGATGGCCGGGGCCTGGGCTTCCAGCTCGGCCAGATACTGGGAGGCACGGAACACGAACATGCCGCTGTTCCAGAAATAGCCGCCCTGCGCCAGCATGGCTTCGGCAGCTTCCTGCGCGGGTTTTTCCACGAAACGGCGGACCGCGAAGCCGGAGGCCAGGGCATCGCCCTTTTCGATATAGCCGTAGCCGGTCTCGGGCCGGTCAGGCGTGACGCCGAAGGTGACCAGGGCCCCTTCACGGGCGCATTCCACAGCCTGTGCGACGGCGGCGGCAAAGGCGGGCAGATCTTCCAGCACATGATCCGAAGGCAGGACCAGCAGGATGGGGTCACCGTCTTCCACATCGCAGGCCGCCGTCACGGCCAGCGCGGCGGCGGCGATGGCCGGTGCCGTATTGCGCGGTTCCGGTTCCAGCAGGATCTGGCCGCCCAGTCCCTGACGCTGCAAGGCTGCGGCGGCAAGGAAGCGCTGCTCTTCATTGCAGATGACCACGGGCGCGGCCAGCCCGGGCACGGCCGCAAGACGCTGCAGCGTGTCCTCGAACAGCGTATGGCCGCCCAAGTCCATGAATTGCTTGGGATACTTGCGACGTGACAGGGGCCACAGACGAGTGCCGGCGCCCCCGCACAAGATGACAGGACAGATCTTCATGTCGTTTGCTCGGTATATTTGGAAGCGTGGAGAAAAAGCATCGCAGCAGAGAAAACGGCCGGAGGGGCTCTCCTCCGGCCGTATGGCGATGCTTACAGATAGTCGGGATTGGCAGCGGCCTTGCCGTTGGCCAGCATGATGCGCACATAATGCAGGCCGTGCTCGTCCACCGGGATGATGGGGAACTGCTTGCCGCAGCCATCGCAACGCACATTGCGCGGCTCCACCGGATTGACCAGCGGCACATGGCGCAGGCAGTGGGGGCAGCGGTAGAAGAACAGCAGCTCCATGCCGTCAGGGGCCACAGGCTCCAAAGGTCTCTGGCTACCGGACATGGGCTTCCTCCACCAGAGACGTCCCCGTCATGGCTTCAGGCTGGGCGATGCCCCACATGCGCAGCAGGGTCGGGGCCACATCGGCCAGTTTGCCGTCATGCAGGCGCCATTCCTTGCCGGAAGCATCCAGCAGGATGCAGGGTACGGGATTGGTGGTGTGGGCGGTCTGGGGCTTGCCCTGCCCGTCCTTCATGACTTCGCAGTTGCCGTGGTCGGCGATGAGCAGCATCCGGCCCTTACGGGCCTCCACGGCAGCAACCATGCGGCCCACGCATTCATCCACCACCGTGCAGGCTTCCACGGCGGCGGAAAGCACGCCCGTATGGCCCACCATGTCGCCGTTGGCCAGGTTGCAGACCACCAGATCGTACTGGCCGCTCTGCCAAGCTTCCACGAACTTGTCCGTGACCTCGCGGGCGCTCATGGCCGGCTTCTGGTCATAGGTCTGCACCTCGCGCGGCGAAGGCACGAGGATGCGGTCTTCCAGCGGCAGGGGTTCTTCCACACCGCCGTTGAAGAAATAGGTGACGTGCGCGTATTTTTCCGTTTCGGCCAGCCGCAGCTGGTGCATGCCCTGCTGCGAGACCACTTCGCCCAGGCCCATGGTCACGGATTCCTTGGGGAAGGCCACCGGCAGGGGGAAGTGGGCGTCATAGGCCGTCATGGAAGCCACGGCAGCCAGCTGCGGCACCCTGCCCCGGTCGAAACCGGTGAAGTCCGCGTCCACGAAGGCCTGGGAAAGCTCGCGCATGCGGTCGGCGCGGAAATTGTAGAAGAACAGGCCGTCGCCGTCCTGCAGGGTGGAGGCATCCTCGCCTTCCAGCAGCACGGGCTTGAGGAATTCGTCGCTGACGCCCTCGGCATAGGAATCTTCCACGGCCTGCACGGCATCCGTGGCCTTGCGGCCCTTGCCGTGGACCATGAGATCCCAGACCTCGGACACGCGCTCCCAGCGCTTGTCGCGGTCCATGGCGTAGAAGCGCCCCGCCAGACTGGCCACGCGCACGTCCTTCATGGGGACGATCTGTTCCAGCAGGTTGCGCACGTAGGAGGCGCCGCTCTGGGGCGGGGTGTCGCGCCCGTCCATGAAACAGTGGATGCGTACCGGCACGCCGGCGGCAAAAGCCATGGCGCACAGGGCCACCAGATGGTTGATGTGGCTGTGCACGCCGCCGTCGGAGAGCAGGCCCGCCAGATGCAGGCGGCCGCCGCTGCGGCGCGTCTTTTCCAGCACGTCCAGCAGCACGGGGTTGTGGAACAGGGAGCCGTCTTCAAGGGCCACGTCGATGCGCGTCATGTCCTGATAGACGATGCGTCCCGCACCGATGTTGAGGTGTCCCACCTCGGAGTTGCCCATATAGCCGGCAGGCAGGCCCACTTCGCGCCCGGAGGCGGCAAGGCGCCTGTGGGGGCAGCGCGCCATCAGGTCATCCAGATGGGGCGTGGCCGCCACCCAGGGGGCATTGCCTTCCCCTTTCTCCGTCAGGCCCCAGCCGTCAAGGATGAGCAACAGGGTGGGGGTCATGCACGGGGCTCCTTGTTGAGGGCAGCGGCAGCCGCGCCCCACAGGTTCTCCAGCTGGTAGAGGTCGCGCACGGACTGCTGGAAGATGTTGACCACGATGTCGTTGCAGTCCACCAGGATCCACTGGCCGGTGTTGTAGCCTTCCATGCGCAGGTATTCGAAGTTCTGTTCATGGCACAGGGCAGAGACGCCGTCCGCCAGGCTCTGGGCATGACGCACGGAGGTGGCGCTGACCACCAGCAGGGCGTCCGTGAAGGCACCCTGGCCGGCCAGGTCGATCTCGACCACGTCGACAGCCTTGTGTTCCTCAAGCCATGCCTTGATGACGGCCATTTTTTCCGCCGTAGGCAGTTCCGAATATTTCTTGGGGGTAGAGATAAGGTTTTGCATGTCCCTCCCATACCTCAAAGCGTACCCGAGGGCAACAATCCCACCCGGCCCCGAGGGGCCCGGGCGCGTTGTCCCAGGCATAAAAAAAGACATTGCATTGCAATATGTTATCCATGTTTTTCAAGCAGATATCTTGACCTTGGGGGGCTTTTGCGTCATCCATAGACTACTCAGGATTTCAAGGAGAAACGCCGTGATTTTCAATATCGACAAGGAAACGCTGCCCCGCGAAGATATCGAAGCCCTGCAATTGCGCCGTCTGCAGGACCTTTGCTCCCGTGTCTATGCCAATGTGCCCTTCTACCGCAAACGCTTCGACGAGAGCGGTATCAAGCCCGGCGACATCAAGAGCCTGGCCGATCTGAAGAACCTGCCCTTCACCGAAAAGCAGGACCTGCGCAATTACTATCCTTTCGGTCTGTTCGCCGTGCCGCGTGACAACATCGTCCGCCTGCACGCCTCCAGCGGCACCACCGGCAAGGCCGTGGTGGTGGGCTATACCGCCCGCGACCTGCACAACTGGGCCGAACTGGCCGGCCGCAGCCTCTCCGCCGCCGGCGTCAACCAGACGGACATCGTGCATGTGGCCTACGGCTACGGCCTGTTCACCGGCGGTCTGGGCGCCCACGGCGGTGCCGAGCGCATCGGCGCCACGGTGGTCCCGGCCTCGGGCGGTGCCACGCGTCGCCAGGCCTACCTGCTGCGCGACTTCGGCGCCACGGCCCTGTGCTGTACGCCCTCCTACGCCCTGCACCTGTGGGAAGCCGGCCAGGAAGTGGGCATCGACTTCCGTGACCTGCCCCTGCGCACCGGCGTGTTCGGTGCCGAGCCCTGGACCGAAGAGATGCGCCAGGACATCGAACAGAAGATGGGCATCAATGCCCTGAACATCTACGGCCTTTCCGAAGTCATGGGCCCCGGCGTGGCCATGGAATGCCTGGAATCCAAGTGCGGCATGCACCTGTGGGAAGACCACTTCCTGCCCGAGATCATCGACCCCGTCACCGGCGAACAGCTCCCCGAGGGCGAGGTGGGCGAACTGGTCATCACCACCCTCACCAAGGAAGGCATCCCGCTGATCCGCTACCGCACCCGCGACCTGACCAGCCTGGACTACACCCCCTGCCGCTGCGGACGCACCCATGTGCGCCTGACCCGCATCCGTGGCCGCAGCGACGACATGCTCATCATCCGCGGCGTCAACGTCTTCCCGCAGCAGATCGAAGCCCTGCTCATGGAAAACCAGAACCTGAGCCCCAACTACCAGATCATCGTGGACCGCGTGAACAACCTGGATACCCTGGAAGTCCAGGTGGAGATGAACGAGACCCTCTTCGCCGACGAGATCCGCAAGCTGCAGAGCCTGGAAAGCTCCATCCAGAAGAGCATCAAGGAATTCCTGGGCGTCACCACCAAGGTCCGCCTCATGGAGCCGCACTCCATCCAGCGCTCCGAAGGCAAGGCCAAGCGCATCATCGACAAGCGTCCCACGGAATAAAATCATTAAAAGCAGCATGTTGGGAAATTAATTTTTTATTTTTCGACAAAATGAAAAAAGCTGCTTGACAGAAAGGGGGTCTCTAGCGTAGAACCCTCTTTCGTTGAGCGGGAGTAACTCAGTGGTAGAGTGCAACCTTGCCAAGGTTGAAGTCGCGGGTTCAAATCCCGTCTCCCGCTCCAACAAATG
>NZ_DS996351.1:54981-64638 GCF_000156375.1 Desulfovibrio piger ATCC 29098 | reverse complement strand
AGGCGACATAGCCAAGTGGTAAGGCAGAGGTCTGCAAAACCTCCATTCTCCAGTTCAAATCTGGATGTCGCCTCCATAAAAAACGATCGCGATATACCGTGCCAGTGTGCGGGAGTAACTCAGTGGTAGAGTGCAACCTTGCCAAGGTTGAAGTCGCGGGTTCAAATCCCGTCTCCCGCTCCATAAAAAACTGCCCTTTCGGGCGGGAATAACTCAACGGTAGAGTGTCAGCTTCCCAAGCTGAAGGTTGCGGGTTCAAGTCCCGTTTCCCGCTCCACAAGCCGTCACGGACTTCTTACGAGGTCCTTTCCATAGCGGATCGTTCCGCATCCCGCGCGGGAGTAACTCAGTGGTAGAGTGCAACCTTGCCAAGGTTGAAGTCGCGGGTTCAAATCCCGTCTCCCGCTCCAGCAAATTCAGGGGTTTTCTCTTAGGAGAAAGCCCCTTTTTTTGTACCCGGACATATCTCCCGGACAGCGTGCCCCTGTTGCGCGGCTGCCCGAAGGCTCCCTGCCCTGTTGCCGGACGGCACAAAAAACGTGCCATGCAGGCGAGTTTCCTCCTTTTTTTGCCGTTCTGGGCCATTTGACATAATTTTATAAATTATTTATCAAAATATGTACCTTACAGAAGGAGTTTCCATGAGTACTGCTTCTACCATCAAATCGCTGGCGGCCTACGATTTGATCCGCGACATGATCCTGTCCGGTGAGGCCCTACCCGGCACCCGACTTGTCCTTGTGGATCTGGAAAAAAAGCTCGGCGTGGGGCGCGGCCCCATCCGGGATGCCCTCATGCGCCTGGACAAATCCGGCCTGGTCCAGAACATCCCCTACAAGGGGGCCATCGTCATGATGCCGCCCTCTTCCAAGGAAATAGAGCATATCTTCAACCTGCGCATACAGGTGGAATGCGCCCTGGCCAAGGAAGCCATGCAGCAGGCGACCGCCGAAGACATGGACAGGCTGGAACAGCTAGCCGGTGACCTGGCCGATACCCGTGATGCCGACTTTTTCTTCCACAAGGACAGGGACTTCCACCTGCAGCTCTATTCCCTTTCGCGGATGCACCATCTGCTGGCCGTGGACAGCCACCTGCTGGACTATGTGGAAGGTTTCCTCAATACCCGCCGCTATTCCCCCGAAGACATCTCGCTCTTCATCCAGCAGCACAAGGACATCCTGACCGCCATGCGCGAAAAGGACGAAGAAAAACTCATGGAAGCCATGCGCCGCAACATCCTTGTCGGCCTGGAGCTGATGCAGGACGAGATGAAGCGCCTGAAGCGCCATTAGACCGGCATGATCTATCGAATATACGAGCCACCTTCGGGTGGCTTTTTTCGTCATCTGGGCAGACCTGAGCCGTTTTTCGCGCCTGATGAGGACTGTTCGCGGGGATGACCGGCTTGTCAGAAGGATGCGGAGCCTCCCCCTCGTGCGGCCTTTTCGTTTCCAGTGCCGCGGCCGGACCTTCCCAGGCGTTGCCTTGCATCCTCCGCCAGCGCTGCCGGAGGGGCGGCCGATACGGCGACCTCAACAGGCATGACCGCGGCTCCTCTCTGGCGACGTTCTTCCTCTTTCGGTGAGGGTGTCACGCTTGCCTGACATCTCCCACCCTGCTGTCGGCCCAAAGAAAAAGGCGACATGCCGCGCATGCCGCCTTTCCTATCCATAGATGTCTCTTGTCTGTGGATCGCTCAGCGCAGATCCAGATATTTGTGGACCTGGACGCTCACACGCCACTGATGGGCAAAGGCCGCCTCCACGCACAGGCGTGTGGCTTCCTTCCCCTGGCTCACGGGCTGCAACCAGACGAGCTCCGTCAGCGGACGGCTCGCTGCCTGACGGGCCACCGCCAGCGCCTGTTCGAAACGGGCCAGGTCCGCGGCCGTATCCACGGGGAACTTGATCTCTCCGGCTCGTTCCCAGGCATCCTGACGCACTTCCAGACCGCCGGGCATGTCCAGCTTGGGGCTCAGGGTCACCCAGACATCCGCATGGCAGCGGATGGGCATGGTGCCGCTGGTCTCGATCTGGACGCGAAAGCCCTCCGTCACCAGCCGGGAGGTCAGCTCCGTAAGGTCATGGCGGCAGGGCTCGCCGCCGGTCAGCACCACATGGCGCGGCCCGGCCTCCCGGATGGCTGCCAGCAGGGCCTCGGGCTCCACATCGGCATAGCCCGCTCCCGGCCCCTGCTTGGCGCGCACGGCGGCAAAATCCAGCGTCGCGCCGTCCAGACGGGCGGCGTACTGCGTATCGCACCACGGGCAGGCCACAGGGCAGCCCTGGAAACGGACGAACACGGCAGGCGTCCCGGCAAAGGAGGCCTCGCCCTGCAGGGTGACGAAAAACTCGTTGACCGCCAGGGTCCGCATCACAGGCTCCAGCGCGCCTTGCACTTGGCGGTCTCTTCCACTTCCACGGCCACCAGACGGGCCCCGGTGCCTTCCAGCTGGGCCGGCCCCACCACTTCGCCCAGATAGCGGGCCATGTTCTCGGCGGACGGATTGCAGGGAAGGACGCTCACCGAAGGATCCAGCGCCCGCAAGCCCTCCAGCAGGGGATCCTTGTCCCAGACCAGGAAGCGATGATCCCAATGGTCTTCCAGCCACTGGCACAGGCGTTCCTTGACCACCTGGAAGTCCAGCACGCGCCCCAGAGCGTCCAGCTCGTCGGCGGTGCAGGTGAAATGGATGCGGTAATTATGCCCGTGCAGACGGGCGCAGTGGGATTCGTGACCGCAGATGCGGTGCCCCACGGAAATATCATGATAACGGCAGATACTGATCATGGTCTCCTCTCAACACTCCGGCACGCCGGACGATTTCGGACATGCCTGCGGCACGGACGACCTCCGGGCCTCCGGCACTATAGGGCATCTTGGCGCGGCTCGGCAACATCCGGCAGGGGCCTCCGGCCTTCGCGCAGGCTAGATGACGCCGCTCTCGTGCAGGATGTTCAGACCGATGCCCAGCAGCACCACGCCGCCCAGCACTTCGGCCCAGCCGTTGAGCATGGGCAGCGAAGACAGTTTTTTGCCCAAAAAGAGCCCGCAGGCCGAGATGGCGGCACAGACCACCCCGATGAGACAGGAAGGCAGGAAGGCGTTGGTATTGGTCATGGCAAAGGTCAGGCCCACGGCCAGGGCGTCGATGCTGGTGGCCACGGCCAGAAGGAGCAGGTTCCAGCCTGCGGTGGGGTCGCTCTGGGGACAGGATACGGGCTCGCCCTGGCGCAGGCCGCCGATACCGGAGCGCAGCATGTTGCCGCCGATCCACGCCAGCAGCACGAAAGCCAGCCAGTGGTCCCAGGCTTCTATGAAATGATGCACCGACTGCCCCAGGAACCAGCCCAGCACGGGCATGAAGAACTGGAAAAAGCCAAAGGCCACGCTGACCCGGACATATTGGCGCAACCGGACTTCGCGGATGGCGCATCCCGAGGCCAGCGCCACGGCAAAAGCATCCATGGACAGGGCCACAGCCAGCAGAAAAACAGTAAAAAATGACATGATTATCCCGCAGGTTGACGGAGGTGAAACAGACGAGTCATACCTCAAGCGCACGGCGGCGGCAAGTTTTCCGCCGCAGCATCCCCGACCGGGCAGCGTGCCCCAAGCCGGGGGAGGCGTTCCCGCCACGCCCACGGTCACGGCCCCATACGGCCTGTATTCCTTCCGGTGCCTGTCGCGGCAAGGGATACGGCCGTGCGGCCCTTCCTCTTGCAGCCCGCACGGGCAACGCTTATATAGCGGGCAGGAGAGTGACCCATGCAAATGACTTTCATCCTCATATACTGGCTGGGCAACCTGCAGGCCCTGTTCGCACAGACGGCCCAGGCCCTGCCCTTCTTCATCCTCATGACCCTGCTGGCCGGCCGCAAAGGCAATGCGGCCCTGTGCCTCTGGGGCGGACGCCAGCTCCTGCGTCTGGGCCTGTTCTGCGCCGCCGTCGCCCTGCCCCTGTTCCCGCTCATGCTCCTGCTGGAAGCCCTGCGGCAACCGCAGATGCCCCCGCTGGCCGACCTCCTCGTCCAGCCCGCCACCGTGGCCCTGCTGGCCTGGCTGCCGGCCACCCTGCTGCTCTGGGGCCTGCTGCGTGCCTCCCGGCACTGGCCCGACGCTGCTGATCCGGCCATCACGGCCTATCGCACCAGCGACTTGCGCCTGACGCTCTGGGGCTGCCTGCTGGCCCTGCTGCTCTTCCTGCTGGGCAGTCTGCTGTCCACAGGCCTGCTGCTGGACCCGCCGCAAGGCATGGAACGCAGCAACTTCATCCTGCTCCAGATCCGCCAGGCCCTGCATCTGCTCTTCCGCTATCTCTCGCTGGCGGGCGGCGCGGCCCTGCTCTGGCTCTGGTACCTGCGCCATCGCGCGCCGCTGACGGACGAACGGCCGTTCACCCTGGCTGTCCGCTGGTGCGCGGTCTGGGCCGTGGTGGGCTACCTGCCTTCCATCATCGATTTCTGGAGTACCCTGCTGGCCGCCCTGCTGCGCAGCCTGCACAGCGGCGTCCCCTTCGACATCATGCCCCAGATGAACGCCCTGATCCTGTCGGTGCTGGCGGCCCTGGCCATCATCAGCTGGAGCGTCTTCCTGTACCGGCCCCAGAAGGCCCGCAACCTTGTGCTGCAACTCCTGCCCTGGTGCTTCCTCATCATCCGCATGGCCGTACCGCTCACCCAGCTGCCGCGGCCCTGACCCCGCTTGCCCCCGTCCCCGCCGCGGGCTATGCTGGCGGGGACATCTTATCCCACTCCAAAGGATCAGCTATGCGCCATATTCTTCTTGCTCTCGTGTTCCTGCTGACCGCCGCCGTCAGTGCCCCGGCCGCCGAAAAGACCTTCAGCCAGTTCGCCGTGGACCTGCCCGACGGCTGGACCAGTGATGAACGCCCCGGTTTCCAGAGCGGTCATCCGGACGAATACATGCTCCTGCTGGGCAAACGCGGCGAGGAAGCCGTGGAGGCCCACATCACCATCTTCATCCTGCCCAACAAGGACAAGATGGACGCCAGGACCTTTGCCTCCCGCATGCGCGAGATGCAGGACGCCCCCACCAATCTGCAGCAGGAAGGCAACATGTGGACCTTCCGCGGTACGCCCCGCAGCCGGGCCATGGCCATGGAGACCCTGACCCGCGTCAGCGCCGATGACGCCCGCATCCTCATCATCATGGAACAGGATCCGGCCGGTCTGGGCACGGCCAAGGTCGTGGACAGCCTGCGCGGCCTGACCCCGGCCAGCAAGGCCCTGCTGGGGCGCTAGGCCTATCCTTCACAGCCATCGCAAACATCCAGGGCCATCCGTCATGCGGGTGGCCTTTTTTCATGTCCGCTTGCCGGCAGATAGGAAAAGAGGGGGGCCCGCAGGCTCCCCCCTCTTCACGATGCACGGCACGGCTGATCCGTCCCGCATCCTCTCCGCCGGACACACGAAGCGGAGAAATATCTTCCCGCCATCCAGCTGGGATGGCCGCCCTTTTTTCCTCCCCGGCCCGCCCGCGCAGCCTGCTCAGGCCGCGAAGCCATGCACGGCCCCTTTTTCGCGGCCGCCCACGCGGTCCCCTTAGCCCACGGAAGCATGCGCCTCGGCCAGGCTGGCTTCCTCTTCGCGGCCCAGAGCACGCAGGGCCCGTGCCAGCACCTGCCAGCCCTCGGGCGTATCGCGCAGGCCCACGCTCTTGCGGGCCAGCAGCTCGGCCATGGCCGGATCCTCGTCGCCGTCCAGATACAGACGGGCCAGCAGGAGCATGGCCGCGGCATCGAAAGGATTGCGCAGCAGGGTATCGTGCAGCAGTTCGCGGGCCTCGCCGCCATGCCGCTGCCGGGCCGCGAGCCGGGCCAGATAGCGCCGGGCAAGGCTGGGCCGCTGTTCCCCGGCCTGTTCCGCCTGTCTGTCCTCGATGGCGGCGGCCAGTTCGTAGAAGCGCCGGGCCTCGTTGCGGCGCCCGCCTTCCTCGCACAGCTGCCCCAGACGCAGATGGGCATAGACATGCTCCGGGGCGTCCTTGATGCATTCCCGGTAATAGCGGGCCGCGGCACGGCGTTCGCCCAGCTGCTGGCAGACCGTGCCCAGATTGTAATGGGTCTGGGCGATGCGCTCCTGCCGTTCCGGCCCGGCATCGCCCTTGTAGCGCAGGGCTTCCAGAAAATGCCGCCGGGCCTCGTGATACCGGCCCAGGGCGGCCATGCAGACACCCAAGGAATTGCGGGCCAGCACGTTTTCCGCATCGGCCAGCAGGGCGAGCTTGTATTCGTCGATGGCGCCGAAGACATCCCCCAGCGCATAGCGGCGGTCCGCGCTGATGTTCAGGGCCAGGGAGTTGCACAGGCCCGCGCGCGGCGAGGGCAGCAACTGGGCGTACTCCAGGGCCTTGAGGGCGCAGTCGGGCATCTCGCCCTTGCGGTAATGCAGGAGGGGATAACCGGCAAGACCGGCCGAGACCGGCAGTCCGGCATCTTCCAGCCGGGCGCACAGGGCGGCGTAGTGCGGCAGCAACGCCTCGGCATGGCTGTCCGCATGGAAGAATATCAGGGCATTGCTGCCGTACAGACCGGCCAGCGGCTCTCCGGCGCACAGTTCGGGGATCTGCCGCCATGCCGCAAGGCACTCGCCCAGCGCCGCTTCCTGCCGCGCGTCATGCGGGACATCCACCCGCACGATGGCCAGCACGAAGCGCCCCGTGCGCTCTTTCTCCTGGGCGAAAAGATGCAAAAAGTCCCCATGGCCGTAGATGCCCGCGCAGGAACCGTCCTCCAGCACGGGGACGCGGGCGCGCAGTTCCTGCACGCTCCCGGCGGGGGCGCTCTCCGTCTCCGCATCCGCTGCGGCCGCGCCTTCCTGTCCGGGCGTGGCGGGCCCATCGGCGGCAGCGGCCTTCCCGCCCGGCGTATGGGGATGCGAGGCCGCAAGGGAGGGCACTTCCAGCAGGCTGAGCCTGTCCCCGGCTTCCAGCGGTGCCGTGGCATCGGCCAGATGCACGGTCTCGGCCACGGAGTGGAATTCCCGTACCTGCAGGAGCACCACTTCGCCCTTGTACTGATTGCCGGAGCCCTCCTGCCCCGACGGCCCCCAGACGGCGAAGCGCATGCCTTCCCGGGCCTTGGCCTGGGCCCCCAGGCCCACGCGTACCCGCCCCTGGGGCAGGGCCCGGAGCACGGTACCGCCATCCTGGAGGATGCGGGCAAAGGGCATGACGCGCGGCGCCCCGGGCTGGGAGGTCATGCGGGCCGCGAGCCGGGCTCGCTCCATGAGCATGCGGGCCTGCTCGAACATGGGCAGGCGCAGCTCGGCGCCCTCCATGTCCTGCGGGTACACGGCATGTCCGGCGCTCAGACGGGGACGTATGGTCCTGCCCGTCAGGGGTGCGGGCATGGCGGCCCCGGCCATGCGAGCCAGAGCGGCCTCGGCCATCTTCTGGCAGGCGCTGCGGCCGCTCACGGAGGGCAGCAGCAGGGCCATGCCGAAACGCCCCACACGGGCGGCCACCACATCCGACGGCAGCTCCTCCTGCAAGGCCTCGGCCGCGCGACGCATGAGCTCATCGGCAAAGCGGAAGCCCATGCGGCCCACGATCTCGCGCCCGTTGGAAAAATGCAGCAGCACCAGCCCCATGCACAACCGGTGCAGGGGCGAGGTCTGTCCGTCCCCCCGGGAAGGATCCGCGAAGATCTCGCGCACCCGGGCGGCCTCGTCCTCCATGGAGCCGTACAGCACGTTCTCCGTGGCCAGACCGGTCACGGCATCCACGCGCGTGGCTTTGACCCGGGCCAGCAACTCCAGGCAAAGATCAGCGATAGCAGGCAGTTGCGGCAACAGGATACGAGCATCCCTTACCTTGACGCCGTGCAGCATGAGCACGCCCAGCAGGCTCCCCTGCCGGTACAGGGGCAGGAGCAGGCGGCGTTCGCGCGGCAGCAGTTCCGGCTGGCGCGGCGCGTGGCTGGTGGGGAAATACAGAGCATGGTGCGAACAGTGGATGAACTTGCCCAGCTCCTGCATCAGGAGGGCGTCCATGTCCATGAGGTCCCTGCGGGTCAGATCACAGGCGGAAGGAGCGGTATTCATGCCGCCAGTGTAGTTGTCCCCCCGGGTATTGTCTAGAAAAAATCAAGAAACGATGCCCGGGACATGCCGGCCACCGGGCGGGCTTGCCCCCCGGACCCTCCTGCGCTACCTAGAAGAAAATCCCATTCGCAAAAGGAAGGATCCCATGCCGTATTCCGTCTATCCTCTGGGTCCGCTGGAGACCAACAGTTACCTCGTCTACAAGGACGGTCAGGCCGTGGTCATCGATGCCGGCGGCGATCCCGCCCCCATCCTGCACGACCTGCGCGCCAAGGGCCTGACGCTGGCCGCCATCTGCCTCACGCACCGCCACTTCGACCATATGTACGGCGTGGCCACGCTGGTCAAAGAGACCGGCGCCCCCGTCTACTCCCCGGTCCACGATGCCTGCCTGATCGGTACGGAATCCTCCGACGGCGGCATCTGGGGCTTCCCGCCGGTGCCCGCCTTCGAGAGCCGCGACCTGCCCACGGGCCGGCAGGTGTTCGGCGGCATGGCCTGCACCGTGCTGGATACCCCCGGCCACACCCCCGGCGGCGTCTCCTATTACTTCCCGGACGAAAAGGCCGTCTTTACCGGTGATGCCCTCTTCTACCGCTCTCTGGGCCGCACGGACTTCCCCGGCGGCGATCACGACACCCTGCTGCACTCCATCCGCAAGGTGCTCTTCGCCCTGCCGGAAGAAACGGCCGTCCTGCCCGGACACGGCCCGGCCACCAGCATCGGCAACGAACGCCGCAACAATCCCTTCTGCGGGGACTTCGTCTGATGCGCATCCTTTCCCTGCTGGGCAGTCCCCGCGCCAACGGCACCACCCATACCATGGCCCGCCTCATCGCCGGAGGACTGTCCGGCGGCGGACCCGTGGAGGAGATAGCCCTGCAGGAAAAGCATCTTCGTCCCTGCCGGGGCTGCCAAAGCTGTGCCGCCGCGCCCCATGTCTGCCCGCTGGCACGGACGGACGATGCCGAGGCCGTCTTTGCGGCCATCGCCGCCGCGGACGTGGTCCTCTGGACGTCCCCTGTCTATTTTTACGGCCTGCCCGCCCAGGCCAAGGCCCTGGTGGACCGTTCCCAGCGCATCTGGGCCGGGGTCGAGGCGGGCCGTCCCGCAGGCAAAGGCCCCGTCGTGCTGGCAGCTCTGGCGGCGGCCCGCCCGCGCGGGGAACAGCTCTTTACCGGCAGCCTGCTGGGCCTGAAATACTTTTTTGCCAGCTTCGGCGCCCAACTGGCGGATACCCGTACCCTCCGGGGCCTCTCCTGTCCCGAGGATCTGCTTTCCCGTCCCGACCTGTGTGCCGACCTTGAACGCTGGGGCCGGGACTGGGCCGTCCGTCTGGCGGAGGGCCGCCCGTGATCCCTGCCGGGCAAGAGGATGTCAGGGAGAAGGAGCCGGGCGTTATCCCCGAGGCGCCGCTGCGGCACCCCTCTCCCCTGCTCCGCCTGGCCCGGCTGCTGGGATTCACCGAACACCGCTGCCCGGTCTGCGGCACGCCCGTGGATGATGGCGGGGCCGCCGTCTCCGGCCCGGAGGCCGGGATGCGGGCCCACGGACTCTGCCCCGCCTGCGCCCGTGCCCTGGGCCCGTA
>NZ_DS996351.1:0-54665 GCF_000156375.1 Desulfovibrio piger ATCC 29098 | reverse complement strand
CGGGCTGCCCCTGCCCTGGCCTGCCGCCGGGCAGCCGCTGCTGTGCGGGGAGTGTCTGGCGTCCCCGCCGCCCTGGCAGGGGCTGGCGCTGCACGGCCAGTACCGCGGGGCCCTGCGCCAGCTCATCCTGCGCTTCAAACACGGCGGCAAACCGGCCCTGGCCTTCCTGATGGCCGGGATGCTGCTGGATGCCGCCTCCTGCCTGCCCCTGCCCGACGCTATCCTGGGCATCCCCCAGCACAGGGACCACCTGCGCCGACGCGGCTACAACCAGGCGCACGAGCTGGCCGTGGCGCTGGGGCTGTCGCTCTCCCTTCCCGTCCGCCCCGACCTGCTGTGGCGCCCGACGGACATCCCCCACCAGACAGGGCTCTCTGCGGCCCAAAGACGACGCAACGCCGCCGGGAGCTTCCGGGCCGCCGACGTCCGCGGTCTGCACCTGTGGCTGGTGGACGACATCATCACCACGGGCAGCACCCTGCGGGCCGCCGGAGCGGAACTGCTCCGCGCCGGGGCCGCGCGTGTGGATGTCCTGGCCCTGGCACGTACGCCCCGGCCCTGAACCGCCCCCGGAAATGGCGCATGACAAAAATGGGGAAAATTGCTACATCTGCCCTATATTACCCATAAAATAAGGATCGAAGCATGTCACTGCCACGTGCCGCCCTGCTGGGCTGTATGCTGTCCCTGGCCGTCTCCCTGACTGTTCCTGCCCCGGCCCGCGCCGAAGTCACCCTGCTCATCCCCAGCCGTACCGTCATCGACGCTCCTGTCGAGAAAAAAGACGCGGAAGCGCAAACGACCAAAGCTCCTGCCGCCAAAGAGGCCCGGAACAACGCCGACAAAGGCAAGGATGCCCCTGCCGAAGCTACCCCCGCTGAGGAGGACAAGACCCAGGCAGCCGCCCAGCCCGCCCCGCCGCCGCTCAATGCGGAGGTGGACATGCTCATCAGCCTGATGCGCCCCAGAGAGCATGCCGCCCAGCCCATGGACATGCCGCAGCTCTTCGCCGTGCTGCGGCACGATGCCGGGACGCGCTTCGTCAACGGGACGCCCCAACCCGAACGGCGTGACCTGCTGGGCGACATGGAAGAGAGCCTGTACCTGGATACCAAGGCCTGGGGCGCCAATGTGGCCATCGACCAGCCCGGCCTTTACCAGTTCATCACCGAGACCCGCCCGCGCCTCAATGCGGAACGGCAATGTTTCGAACAGCAGTACGTCAAAAGCATCCTGCCGGTCTGCGGCGTGGAAGAGGGCTGGGAACGCCCTGCCGGTCTGCGCCTGGAGATCCTGCCCCTGACCCGGCCCTTCGGCCTGACAGCGGGGAGCAGCTTCACGGGCAAGGCCCTGGGGCCTGACGGTCCCCTGGTCAACGCCCGTGTGTACATGGACCGCATCCGTACGGAAAAAAAGACCGGTCCTCTGCCCTGGCAGCACGATCTGGAAGCCCGTACCGACGCCAACGGCCAGTTCACCTTCATCCCCGGGGCGCCCGGCTGGTGGTGCTGCGTGGTGGAAGTGCCCGGCCAGCCCCTCAAGGGACCCGACGGCCAGCCCACCCCCCTGATCCTGGGGAGCGTCCTCTGGCTGTACGTGGATGCGGCGGACCAGCCCGACAAGAACAAATAAGCCGGAAAACACACTTTTTTTAGCAGGTATTTCCCACGATTATCATCGGGCAGTTTTGGTCGTCCCCTCGGGAGAGCCTTGCGGGCCTTGCCTTTTTGCCCAAGCCAGCTATAGTACATGGTATTGAGAAAAGAAGCCTGAACGCATCTTTCACCCTTACGGAGATATCAATGAAGATCAAAGCTATCCTGACCATGCTCATCATGCTGGGAGGCGCCTGTATGTATGCCTTGCCCGACACGGCCGATGCCGCCCGTCTGGGCGGCGGGCGTTCCTTCGGCAGCCGTCCTTCCATGTCCCAGCCCGCCCAGGCCCCCAGCGCCATGCAGCGCCAGTCCACGCAGCAGCGCCAGCAGGCGGCCCAGGCCCAGCAGCCCCAGCGCAAGGGTTTCCTCGGCGGTATGGGCGGTCTGCTCGGCGGCCTTCTGGCCGGTTCGCTCATCGGCTCCCTGCTCTTCGGCGGCGGCTTCTCCGGTGGCGGCATCATGGATATCCTGCTGCTCGGCATCCTGCTCTTCGTGGGCCTGAAGCTCTTCGCCCGCTCCCGCAGCAAGGCCCAGCCCGCTCCCGCCGGTGCCGGCAATGCTCCCATGGGCGGCATGGAGCCCCCCTTGCAGCGCAATGATACCGCTGCCGCCGGCTGGGACACCCTGAGCAGCCAGGACAACACCTACAACAGCCAGCCCGAAGTGGTCATCCCCATGCCCGCCGACTTCGATGCCGAAGAATTCCTGCGCGGCGCCAAGATGGCTTACAATCGCCTCCAGGCCGCCTGGGACAACCGTGACCTCAACGATATCGCCCAGTTCGCCAGCCCGGCCGTCATGGATGCCGTGCGCCAGCAGCTGGCCGAAGAGACCGAGCCCAGCAAGACCGAGATCCTGCTGGTCAACGCCCAGCTTCTGAGCGTGGTCAACGAAGACAAGGAACAACGCGCCCAGGTCTACTTCGACGTCCTCATGCGCGAGCGCCCCGATCAGCCCACGCCTTCCAATGTGCGCGAGATCTGGCATTTCGTCCGCGAGCTCGACGGCGGCACCTGGAAGCTGGACGGCATCCAACAAGTAGCGTAGTATACGCAAAGAAGAACTATTACTAGTCACAAGGGCCGGAAGTTCTTCCGGCCTTTTTTATCCCCGCCCGGCGGGACAAGGAGTCCACATGGAATGTTATGTCCGCAAGCACGACAAGCTCGTGCGTCATCTTGATATGTGCATCGAAGAAGTCAGCCGCGAGTACGCCCGCGTGACCATGCCCATCACCGAGAACCACAAGAACGGCATGGGCGTGGCCCACGGCGGTGCCATCTTCTCCCTGGCCGACGTGGCCTTCGGCTGTGCGGCCAATGCCGGCAACGACCACGGCGTGGTCAGCCTGTCCACCACCATCGAGTATCTGCGCCCCGGTATGGTCAGCCCCCTCAAGGCCGAGGCCCGCCTGGTGCGCAACGGCGCCCACGTGCTCACCTACGAAGTCGATGTCTACGACGGCAGCGGCGCCCATGTTGCCAAGTGCCTGTCCACCGGCTTCCAGACCAACGTGCCCCTGCCCCACTAGCGCGCCCCGGAAGAAGATCCCTTTTGTCCGTGCGGTCCCTGCCCGCAAGGGAGCTGCCTTCCGGTAACGCACCACACTGAAACGCAAAAGGGGACGGCATCTGCCGTCCCCTTTCGTCATGGACATATCAGGATTCAGTTCCCCTGCCGGGCCGTCGCCTCGTCGATCTCGTCCGGCACGGCCCGCGGCAGCCTGTCGGCGGGCCAGTCGGGCAGACAGGCGAAGCGCCGTCCGTCCGGCAGGATGACCCGCATGGCATGCAGGTACATGGGGGTCCCGGAGGCACGCCCACGGGCCCCGTATTTGACGTCGCCCTCGATGGGATGCCCCAGGGACGAAAGCTGCGCCCTGATCTGATGGGTCCGGCCGGTCAGCAGCCGCACCAGCAGCAGGCTGCGCCGATCCTCCACACGCACGGGCCGCACCAGCAGCAGGGCTTCCGTCTCGCCCTTGTCCGGCGCGCCGGTCTGCCGGACATGCATCTGCTCCCGTCCATTCCCGGTCCCGGCCTCCTTGCGCAGCCAGTGCCGGAACAGGCGCACCCCGCTATGGGGCCAGAGCCCTTCCACCCAGGCCAGGTATTCTTTTTTCATCCGCCGCTCACGCAGGGCCGTGGTCATCTCGCGCAGGACGGCAAAGCTGGCGGCCACCAGCAGGATGCCCGAGGTATCCTTGTCCAGCCGATGGACGGGCGTGGGCTTGAACGGGGCATCCCCCGCTCCGGCCGCCAGACGGCTGGACAGGCTGTCCTCATGGCCGGTGCCGGGATGCGTGGGCAGACCGGCCGGTTTGCAGAAGACCCAGAGGTCCCCGTCCTTCTGCAGGGGGCGGGGGGCCGGAGGCAGGGCCTGCGCCCGCGGACGCGGCTCATGCCCCTGTTCCGGGGAGGCCTGGCCCCCCGTGGCCTTGCTCCTGCGGCTCATGCCCAGGGCAAAGGGGGGCAGGCGCACGCTGTCGCCCGCGGCCACCAGGCCGAACGGTTTTGCCCGGCCACCATTGATGCGGACCTGACCCGTGCGGATCCAGCGATGCAGCAGTGACGGCGGCAGGTCCAGACGCCGTTGCAGGAACTGCAACAGCTTCTGCCCGCCTTCGCGGGGATCCACGATGACTGTATTGGGGTCGGGCGCTTCACCCATCATATCGGCTCTCCTCCAGGGATACCACGCAATCCTTGCGTTTTTCTATCCAGGCCTTGATGGCATGGCCGGAAACCAGCCGGCTGCCGTGCTTTTCGTGGAGCATCCGGCGGTCGGCCAGGGCAAGGACCTCCCGCAGGGAGGCCGCCTCTTCCGATCCGGAAAGGCCAAAGGACATGATGACCGGCACATTGCCGGAATGTTCGTTGTAATGCCGGAAAACTTCCCTGATCTTTTCCAGGACCCGTGCGGCATCGCGCAGGTTGCACCGGGGCAGCAGCACGGCGAACTCGTCACCGCCCAGCCGGGCCACGCAGTCCGTGGAGCGCAGCGAGCTCCGCAACAGACGGGCGGCCGTCTGCAACATGCTGTTGCCGGTGTCATGTCCCAGATAGTCGTTGATCAGCTTCAGCCCGTTGACGTCGCAGCTGATGATGCTGACCACCTTGCCCGGCTGCATGTCCAGCCGGTCCAGCTCGTTATGGAAATAGACCAGGCTGTGGACGTCCGTCAGGGGATCATACTCAATCATCTCGGCCAGGCGGTCACGTTCCCCCTGGGTGGTGGTGATGTCCGTGTGCAGCCCGATGAGACGCGTGGCGCGGCCATGGGCGTTACGCCGCAGGACACGGGCTCGGCTCAGGATCCAGCAATAGGTGCCGTCCGCCTTGAGCATGCGAAAGGACTGCTCGTAACTGTCTCCGTAACGGGGCGACATGATGACGTCCATCTGCCGCTTCAGGACCGCCGGGCGTTCATCGGGATGCAGCTTGTCCCGCCAGCTTTCGAAGGTATTGCCGAACCTGCGCTGGTCATAGCCCAGCATGGCGATGTACCGGGGACTGTAATAGATGGCGTTGGTCTCCATGTTCCAGTCCCACAGGCCGTCCCCGCTGCCGAACAGGGCCATGAGGGAGATTTCGCAGCTTTTGCTGGAAAGGGCCTCCAGCGGTTCTTCCCCGCCCCGCTGCACGAGGTTCCCCGTCACGAAGAGGGGCTGCCCGGAACCGTCATGGCCCACGAGGGTGCCGGAGACCAGGAAATTCTTGCGGCTGCCGTCCGGCAGATGCAGCAGCACGCGCTCCACGAAGCTGCCGTCATGGTCACGGGCGTTCATGAGCCGGGAAAAACGGCTGGAAAAAAAGCGTGCCGCATCGGGCCCCAGCATGTCCCGGATGGCCTGGCGGGGCAGACGCAGGACGCCGCTGTCGGGAAGGCGGAGCAGCCGGGCACAGTTCCTGTCCAGCGTGTACTCTTCCCGGGCACAGTCATAGATCCAGCGGCCTTCCCCGGCGGTCTCATGCAGCCATCCCCTGCCGTCCAGCCGGGTCAGCGCCCCCACCATCAGGCGGGGCGTACCGCAGGAAAACCGCTCCAGCACGATGGCACGGCAGCAGATGATGTCCTCGCCCACGGTCTGCAGGATCTCCATGGCGCTATCGGAAGAAGAGCGGCGCAGGCTGCTGAAAAGCTGCCGGACGCTTTCCTGCCGGTCAGCGGCAAGGCCGTCACAGAAGGCCCCGCATCTTCCCCGGTAAGCCTTCTCCGTCCTGCCGTGCAGCAGGCCGGCGGACTCCGGGTTCAGGACGATGCGGTCGTTGTGGACGTCCCACTGCCAAAGAGGATCCGCAGCATCCATGACACGGGATTCATACCAGGCAGCTGGCAAAGGTACATCACTCATAGGGTCCATCCGGGTATCATATATGATTTCTTATCAAAAGCGCATGGCGGGAGCAAGCCTTTCCCTCCCGCCATTCCCCGTGTATGACAGGGAGCAGCGGGAACGCCCGTGCCTCCCACGGCACCGGACGCGCTCCCCACAGGAGGTCCCCCATGCGCTGCTGCGTACTGCAACATCTGGCTTTTGAAGATCTTGGGACATTGGCGCCCGTCCTCCGTGAAGCGGGATGGACGATACAGACCTGCCATGTGGCGGATGGTCTCCCGGATGCACGGGACTGGCGCGATGCCGATCTGTGCATCGTACTGGGCGGCCCCATGGGCGTCCACGACGGAGCGGCCTATCCCTTCCTTGTCCGCGAACTGGAACTCGTCCGCAGCCGCCTGGGCGAAGGGCGGCCCCTGCTGGGCATCTGCCTGGGGGCCCAGCTCATGGCACAGGCCCTGGGCGCGGCGGTATATCCGGGCAAGGCCAAGGAGATCGGCTGGGGCTGCCTGCACCTGACCGACGCCGGCGAAGCCTCGCCCCTGGCGGCCCTGCGCGGGGCCCCCGTGCTGCACTGGCACGGCGATACCTTCGACCTGCCGCCCGCCGCCACCCTGCTGGCCTCCACGGACATCACGCCCCATCAGGCTTTCCAGGCAGAACCCGGCCAGCTGGCCCTGCAATTCCATGCCGAGGCCGATGCTTCCCGCATGGAACACTGGCTCATGGGCCATGCCTGCGAACTGGCTGCCGCCCGTCTGGACGTGGCGGCCATCCGTCAGGATGCCCGCGACCTGGGCGGCCGTGCCGCTGCCGCCGGACAGGATTTCTTCCGCCGCTGGCTGGCCGGCGTCTTCACCGCCTGAGCCGCCCCCGACGTATCCCCACAGACAAGGAACATCGCATGAACGCCGAGATCATTTCCGTGGGCACCGAGCTTTTGCTCGGCCACACCATCAATACGGACGCTGCCCATGTGGCCCGCGCCCTTTCCACCCTGGGCATCGACCTGCACCATGCCTGCGTGGTGGGCGACAACGCCGCCCGCCTGGAAGAATGCCTGCGTGCCGCCCTGCAACGCAGCGACCTGATCATCACTACCGGCGGCCTTGGTCCCACCAACGACGATCTGACCAAGGAGACCGTGGCCCGCGTCCTGGGCCTGCCGCTGGAAGAAGATGAAGACAGCCTGCGCAGGCTGCGGGAATACTTCGGGGACCGGCCCGTGGGCGAGAACCAGTACAAGCAGGCCTGGTTGCCGCACGGCAGCCACGCCTTTGCCAACAGTGTGGGCACGGCCCCGGGCTGCGCCGCGCCTGCGGAAGGCGGCAAGCTGGTCATCCTGCTGCCCGGCCCGCCGTCCGAACTCCTGCCCATGCTGCATGACGGGGTCGTGCCCTGGCTTGCCCGAAAGACCGGGGCCTGCATCCATTCCAGCATGGTGCGCACCTTTGCCCTGGGCGAAGGCGATGCCGAACTGCGGCTGCGCGACATGACCGATGCCGCCAACCCCACGGTGGCCACCTACGCCACCGACGGCGAGATGTTCGTGCGCATCACGGCCAAGGCCGCTACTGCCGAAGAAGCCGCACGGCTGGTGGTCCCCGTGCGCGATGCCGTCCGCCGTCGTCTGGGCGATCACGTCTACGGTGTGGACGTGGAGAATCTGGAAAGCGTCGTCGTGCCCCTGCTGCTGCAACGCGGCGAGACCCTGACCACGGCCGAATCCTGCACGGGCGGCCTGCTGGCCAAGCGCATCACCGACGTGGCCGGTGCCTCGTCGGTCTTCCATCAGGGCATCGTGACCTATGCCAATGAGGCCAAGACCCGCCTGCTGGGCGTCCCCGAAGAGCTGCTGGCCAGCGTGGGCGCCGTCAGCCCCGAAGTGGCCCGCTGCATGGCCGAACAGGCCTGCACCCGCTACGGCAGCACCTGGGGCGTCGGCATCTCCGGCATCGCGGGCCCCGGCGGTGCCACGGCCACCAAGCCCGTGGGCCTGGTCTACATCGCCCTCAGCAACGGCCGGCAGACCTGGCTGCGCGTCATGCGTCCCCACGGCCGCTACATGGGCCGGGCCTGGACCCGCCAGCGCGCCGCCAGCCACGCCCTGGACATGCTGCGCCGCGCCATGCTCGGCCTGCCTGTGGAGATGGAAGCGTAACGGTCCAATAGCAGGGAATGGAAGGTGCGCCCTCCCTCCCAAACATCCTGAAAAGATCCTCGCGACAGCCTGAAGACCGGCGGCGCGTCCGCATGACGGACGACCATGCTCCCGGCGTACCGCCCCCTCTGGCGTGCCTCCCCCCTTCTTAAAACGATACCGCCCCGTTTGTCGGCATGCGCTGATGAACGGGGCGGTATGTCATGACGGGACGTTGCCGTCAAGCCGGGATGCCCGGCCTGACGCGGTCCGGGCTAATGTTCCAGGAACTCCACCACCTTCTGGCGGAATTCCTTGTAATAGGGCTTTTCCATCATCATGGCATGGGCGGCGCCGGGCATGATCTCCAGCTTGGAGCCGGAAGGCAGCTTGTCCATGGCAGCGCGCATGCTGTCGAGGTTCAGGTACGGGTCCTTGTCCCCGCCGATGACCAGGGTGGGCACCTGGATGGAAGCGGGATCGATGAGGGGCGTCTCCGCGGAGACCAGCAGGTCGCGGCGGCCGCCGTTGGGGCTGGAGTCCTTGTCATAACGCCAGCAGTTGGACTGGAACACGGCCACCACCTGCGGATCCACGATGCTGTAGTCGATGGCGCCGTCCTTGGTGGTCTGGAAGTCGCCGGCGGCATGCAGCCAGGTATTGTGATTGAAGGGGACCTTCACTTCAGCGGCGCCCAGGCCCACCATGATGGGCGCATACAGCACCAGCTTCTTCACCATCTCGGGATGGCGGGCCACGAAACGGCTGCTGGTGACGGTGCCCCAGCTCCAGCCCAGCACATCCAGCTTCTTCTGGCCGGAGACCTTGAGGATCTCGGCCGCGGCCGCAGCGGCATCCTCGGCGGCGTAGTCGGAATTGGGCATGAAGCCGTCTTCCACTTCCTGGGAATCGCCGTAGCCGGCCACGTCGAAGGTCCAGACGGCGAAGCCGCGCGCGGCAAGGTAGCGGGCCAGGCTGTAGTCGGCATAGTTCACGTCGAATTCATGCGAAGAATAGGTCAGGCCGTGCACCAGCAGGATCTGGCGCTGGGGCTGCGTCCCGGCCACGGCCAGACGCTGCAGGTGCAGGGCGATGCCGTTGCGTTCCAGCGGGAAGGTCTGGATCTGGTATTCCGTGGCGGCATCCGCGCGGGCCTGTACCGTGGCGACCTGAAGGGAAAAAAGCAGCACCTGCAGCATCAGCAGGCAGGACAGAAGTGAACGGATCATGGTTCCCCCTGTGTCCGCTCCCCGGAGCATCCCCGCAAGAGCGGCATCGGATGAAATGTGAAAGATGTGAGCTTTTGCGGCTGAAACCCCTTTGCAGTCGCAAAAAAATTTTATAGCATGGTTTAATATTTGTAAACAACGGCGTATTCAGTTTAATGCGAAGACGCCGGGAGGCACGCGGCTGCGGCCTCTTTTCCGGGAGGGAACATGCTGGATTTCTTGAACATGGTTTCTGGGTATGTCTGGGGATGGCCATTGATGATCCTTCTGGTCGGCACGGGCCTGTGGCTGACCTTTTCCCTGCGAGCCCTGCAGTTCAGTCATCTGATCCACGCATTCACCCTCATCGTCCGCAAGACCCCCGACAGGAAGGCCCAGGGCGACATCTCCAACTTCGAGGCTCTGATGGTGGCCCTTTCGGCCACCGTGGGCACCGGCAATATCGCCGGTGTGGCCACGGCCATCTACATCGGTGGTCCCGGTGCCCTGTTCTGGATGTGGATGACCGGCCTCGTGGGCATGGCCACCAAGTACGCCGAGGCCGTGCTGGCCGTGAAATATCGCGTGCAGAACGAGAACGGCACCTTCAGCGGCGGCCCCATGTACTACATCTCGCGCGGGCTGGGCTGGAAATGGCTGGCGACCCTGTTCGCCTTCTTCGCGGCCATCGCCACCTTCGGCATCGGCAGCATGGTGCAGTCCAATTCCGTGGCTGACGCCCTCAACCACAGCTTTTCCATCGCTCCCGGCATCACCGGTATCGTGCTCATGGGCCTGACCGCCGCCGTCATCATCGGCGGTGTGCGCAGCATCGGCCGCGTGACCGCCCTGCTGGTGCCCGTTATGATCGCCCTCTACGTGCTGGGCGCGCTGGCGGTCATCCTCATGCACATTACCGAGATCCCCGGCGTCCTGGCCATGGTCGTGTCCAGCGCCTTCCAGCCTGTGGCGGCCACCGGCGGCTTTGCCGGTGCCACGGTGATGATGGCCATCCGTCTGGGCGTGGCCCGCGGCCTGTTCTCCAACGAGTCCGGCCTGGGTTCCGCCCCCATCGCCGCCGCGGCCGCCCGCACCAGCCAGCCCGTGGTGCAGGCGCTCATCTCCATGACCCAGACCTTCATCGACACCCTGGTGGTCTGTTCCATGACCGGTCTGGTCATCCTCGTCACCGGCGTCTGGACGTCCGGCAAGAACGGCGCCCCCCTCACCTCCTATGCCTTCGAGACGGGCCTGCCCGGCGAACTGGGCGGCCTTATCGTGACCATCGGTATCATCCTCTTCGCCTACTCCACCATCCTCGGCTGGAGCTACTACGGCGAGAAGGCCATCGAATACCTGCTGGGCAACAAGGCCATCATCCCCTACCGCTGGGCCTTCATCATCTCCGTGGGCCTGGGGGCCTCCATGAAGCTGGATCTGGTCTGGACCCTGTCCGACATCTTCAACGCCCTCATGGCCTTCCCCAACCTCATAGGCCTCATCATGCTGACCCCGGTGGTCAAGACCGAGACACTGGCCTACCTGCGTTCCCTCAAGAAGGAACCGGCCTCCGAAGGATAGACTCCGAAGCAGGAGATCCCCCCTCCTCCTGCCTGCTCCATCACACAGCGGCATCCGTCATATCCTGCCGCTGCCCGCCTTCTGACCGGAAAGCCCCTGCCCTGCGGGGGCTTTCTTACGTCCTGCGTCCGGCAAAGCCTCCTCAGGTGCGCCGTGCAGTGCCCCAGGACAAGGCAATTGCCGCCGGCTTTCTGCGCTCCCAGCCCTGACGGCCTCTCCCCTGCCCGGCCCTGCTGCCCGCGGCCCGGAACAGCGCAGACCGCACGCCCTGTCCGCTGCCGGCAAGCTGTCCTTGTTTTGCAGGGACAGCTTGGGGCGGCACATGCCTGTGTCCTCCGCAGGCCTGCCGCCTGCATTTCGGGAGATCGTCCCCATCTGTGGCCGCATTCCAGCCTCCGGGCCCTCTTTTCCCTGTCCGCCATGTCCTTCAGGGCCCCGTGTCCCCTGCGGCCCGTGTCCCTCTCCGGGGATCCCGGAGCAGGCCTCGGGAAAAAGCGGCCCTGCCCCGCCTCTATGGGGAGATTTCCCCATGTCCGCTCTTCCTCCTGAGAGGTTTTCCTGGCCGTATACGGGGATGGGGAGCGTTTTTGTGAAGAAAATAACGAATAAAAGCAGTCATCTGCACCGTATCTTCCGGCCACGGGCCGCTGATGGAGCCAATTTCAGGATTCTCCTGATACCGGCCGCCCCTCCGTGCGCGTAGGGTAAGGCCATCAAAAGGAATGCATGTGGGGCATCGCCCCACCAGACAGTAAAGGGGGATCACATGGCGCGCAACGCACTTGCAACGACGGCCCGTGCCGTCAAAGCCGCTGCCGGGCAGTGGCTCGTTCTGTTTTTCCTGACCTTCGTCCTGGCCTGTCCGGCCATCAGCATGGCGGCCGATGCCGCCGCTACGGCTCCTGCCGCCCAGACGAGCGTCGTCACCGTGGCCGATGCCCAGGATACGGCCGTGACGCCTTCGCCGGTAGCCGCCACCACGGGCGACGTGCAGACCGCCCAGGTCGTGGACAACCATCCCTGGTGGTTCTGGCCTGTGGCGCTGCTCTTCTTCTGCTTCATCCTCGGCATCATCGCCGTCATGGCCGGTGTGGGCGGCGGCGTGCTCTTCGTGCCGCTGGTCTCGGGTTTCTTCCCCTTCCATCTGGACTTCGTCCGCGGCGCGGGCCTGCTGGTGGCCCTGGCCGGTGCCCTGGCTGCCGGTCCCGGTCTGCTGCGCCGTAACTTCGCCAACCTGCGTCTGGCCCTGCCCGTGGCCCTCATCGCCTCGGCCTGCTCCATCGTGGGCGCCATGCTGGGTCTGGCCCTGCCCACCGACATCATCCAGACCTGCCTTGGCGTGACCATCCTGGGCATCGCCGTGCTGCTCTTCTTCTCCAAGAACTCCGTGCGTCCCGTGGTCAACAAGCAGGACGCCGTGGGCCTGGCCCTGGGCATGAACGGCGTGTTCCTCGAACCCAGCACCGGAGAAGTGGTGGACTGGAAGACCCATCGCACCCTGGCCGGTCTGCTGCTGTTCATCGTCATCGGCATCATGGCCGGCATGTTCGGCCTGGGCGCCGGCTGGGCCAACGTGCCCGTGCTCAACCTGCTCATGGGCGTGCCGCTGAAGGTCAGCGTGGGTACCTCCAAGTTCCTGCTCTCCATCACCGATACTTCCGCCGCCTGGGTCTACCTGAACCAGGGCTGCGTGATCCCGCTGATGGCCATCCCGTCCATCGTGGGCCTGATGCTCGGTTCCGTGGTGGGTGTGCGCCTGCTGGCCAAGGCCAAGCCCAAGTTCATCCGTATCATGGTCATCGCCGTGCTGTTTTTCTCTGGCGCCAAGGCGCTGCTGAAGGGCCTGGGCTGGTAAGCCACCGGGCATGAAGGAGACAGAAAAATGAACAAGAATGACATCCAGGCTTCGCCCGCGCAATTGCGCTATGCCGATACTCTGTTCTATGGTTCCCTCATCGGTTTCGTGATCATGCTCATCACCTACATCCTGTACGTGACGGGCATCCTCACCCCGCAGATCCCCCTGGACGACCTGCCGCGCCTGTGGACCGGCAGCGCCGCCGATTACCGTGCCGCCGGCAGCATCCCGCAGGGCTGGGGCTGGCTGGCCCTCATCGGCAAGGGCGACATCTGCAACTTTGTGGGCATCATCATCCTGGCGGGCCTGACCATCGTCTGCTTCGCCCAGCTGGCGCTTTCCCTGGCGCGTCGCAAGCAGTGGCTGCTGTGCGTCATCGCCATCCTCGAAGTGCTGGTGCTTGTGCTGGCCGCCTCCGGCATCCTGGTGGGCGGCGGGCATTAGGCCGACGGATCACAGGCCGCGCCGTTCCTGCGCGGGAGGTCGCATGTTTTCTGCAATCAAAGCGTATTTCGGGCATCTGCTGGAAGTGCCGGACGCCGTATCACCAGCGCGTTACCGCTCACTGCGGCGCATCATGACCATCCTGATGGTCACGGTGTCGGTGACGCCGCTGCTGATCCTCACCGGCATCAACCACGCCCAGTACATGAGCACCCTGGAACGGGAGATGGAGAACCCGCTCTACGCCATGGTGCGCAAATCGCAGGCCTCGATGGAGCTTTTCCTCGGCGAACGGGCCTCCACCGTCAGTCTGATCGCCCATGCCTACAGCTTTGACGACCTGACCAACGAGCAGACCCTCAACCGCGTCTTCCTGGCGCTCAAGAGCGAGTTCCAGGGCTTCGTGGACATGGGCCTGGTGGATGTGAACGGACGGCAGGTGGCCTATGTGGGCCCCTACAAGCTCAAGGACGCCGACTACGCCGGACAGCCCTGGCTCAGCGAGGCCCAGGTCAAGGGCCGCTACATCAGCGACGTCTTCCTGGGACTGCGCGGCTTCCCGCACATGGTCATCGCCGTGCACCGCATGGAAGAGAGCGGCCGGGAATGGACCCTGCGCGTGACCATCGACACCTCCCGGCTGGAACGCCTGGTGGCGGCCGTGGGCCTGATGCAGGATACCGACGCCTTCCTCTGTGACAGCCGGGGCGTGCTCCAGACCAACTCCCGTTTCTACGGCAAGGTGCTGGACAAGCTGCCCCTGACCCTGCCGCCCCAGTCCTTCGAGACCACGGTGCGGCCCTGGAAGGACGACAGCGGCCAGGATCTCATGGTGGCCTATACCAGCCTGGCGGGCACGGACTTCATGCTCCTGGCCGTCAAGCCCACCCTGGACATCTACAAACCCTGGACGGCCCTGCGCAGCGAACTGCTGCTGGTCTTCTGCGGCGGCATCGCCATCATCGTGCTGGTCTCGCACCTGCTGATGAAGCACCTGGTGGGGCGCCTGCAGGCCAGCGACGAACGCCGCGTGGCGGTCTTCGCCCAGATGGAACACAACCAGAAGCTCTCCTCCATCGGCCGGCTGGCAGCCGGGGTGGCCCACGAGGTCAACAACCCCCTGGCCGTCATCAACGAAAAGGCGGGCCTTGGCCTCGACCTGCTGCACATGAGCGGCAACTTCGAGCGCAAGGAACGGCTCATCAGCCTGCTGGAGGCCATCGAGAGCACCGTGGAACGCGCCCGCGGCATCACCCACCGTCTGCTGGGCTTTGCCCGGCGCATGGAGGCCAACCGCCAGGAACTGAGCGTGCCCGAAGTGCTGACCGAGACCATGGGCTTTCTGGAACGCGGCGCCAAGAACCGCGGCGTGACCATCGGCACGGACTTTGCCGAAGGTCTGCCGGACATCGTGTCCGACCGCGGCCAGCTGCAGCAGGTCTTCCTCAACATCATGGGCAACGCCCTGGATGCGGTGCCCGACGGCGGCAAGGTGGACATCGCCTGCAGCCAGACGGCCGACGGCGGCCTGCTGGTGCGCGTCACCGACAACGGCAAGGGGATGAGCCCGGAAGTGATCAAGCACATCTTCGAGCCCTTCTATTCCACCAAGAAGGAGAAGGGCAACGGTCTGGGCATGTTTATCACCTACGGTATCGTGCGCCGTCTCGGCGGCGAGATCACCGTGGACAGCACCGAAGGCAAGGGCACGACGGTCAGCATCACGCTGCCGCTTACACCGCCGGAACGTCCTGTGGAGGCTTGAGATGGCACTGCGTGTATTGTTGGCCGATGACGAGAAGGAATTCGTGGAGACCCTGGCCGAGCGTCTGGATCTGCGCGGTATCGAGGTACGGGTGGCCCTGGACGGCAAGACGGCCCTGACCACCCTGGACGAGATGGCGGCCGCGGAGGCCCTGCCCGACGTGATGGTGGTGGACCTGCTCATGCCCGGCATGACCGGGGACGCCGTCCTGCAGCAGGTGCGCCAGAAATACCCCGGCCTGCCGGTCATCGTGCTCACGGGGCATGACTCCGTGGACGATTCCGGCGACAGCCCCGTGGCCAGTGCCTTCGCCTGCCTGACCAAGCCGCTGAGCCTGGGCATGTTCCTGGAAACGCTGGAAGCCGCGGCCCGTTCCGGCGGCAAAAGCACCGATCCGGCCAGGGGGGCGTAGCATGACCGATTCGCAATGCATGGGACGTCTGCTGGCCTCGGCCACCCACGACATGCGCAATGTGCTGGCCGTGATCCGCGAATCCGCCGGTCTGGCGCAGGACATGGTGCAGCTGGCCGCCGGAGCGGACAAGTCCGCCGACCCGCGCGTCATCAAGGCCCTGAAGGAAGCCCAGCAGCAGATCCTGCGGGGCGCGGCCCTGGCCGAGTGCATGGAGTACCTGGCCCAGGTCAGCCACAGCGAGAACGAGAACGCGCCCTGCGACCTGGCGCGTGTGGCCAGTACCTTCTGCCTCATGGCGGCCCGTCGGGCCCGCGCGGTGCAGATGGTGCTGGAATGTGCCGACAGCGAAGAACCCGTGTGGTCCGCCGTGCCCGCCCTGGCGGTGCTGCGTGCCCTGCTGGACATCTTCGACCTGTGCGCCTCCGTGGGCGGGCAGGTGAAGCTCCGCTTTTCCGCCGGTCGCCAGAACAAGGTGGAAGGCATCATCATCGAAGTCTGCGACGGCGCCAATCGCGACATGGCCCTGGCGGCCCTCACGGGCAGCCCCCTGCTCAACGCCCGGCCCCGGCCCGGCTGGCAGGCCCTGCTGATGCCCTGGCGCGATCCGGCACAACGCTTTTTCCTCTCCATTTCCGCCTGCGGGAGTGAAGACTAGAACGACATTTTTCCCGGCATCACCGGGTGAAGGAGAATGGCATGAGCAAGGAAGAGATCAAGATTCTGCTGGTAGACGACGAAAAACAGTTTGTGGACACGCTTGCCGAGCGCCTTGCCATGCGCGGTTTTTCAGCGCGCGTGGCCTATGACGGCCCGCAGGCCCTCAAAGCCGTTGAAGAGCCCACCGACGTCATCGTCCTGGACCTGCGCATGCCCGGCATGGACGGTTTCGAAGTGCTGCGCAGCGTCAAGAAAAGCAACCCCCAGGTGCAGGTCATCATCCTGACCGGTCACGGCGGTGATGCCGAAGAACAGACGGCCTACCGCATGGGCGCCTACAACTTCCTCAAGAAACCCATGGACATCGACGAGCTGCTGAACAGCATCCGCATGGCCTACCGCGACAAGGTGGAAAACGCCATGGTGGCTGTCAGCCTGGCCGAAGGCGGCGACTTTGATGCCGCCCAGGATGTCCTCAACGAAAAAGACCTCCTGGCCGAGCACAAGCTTTAGGCCGCCATTGCCCCTGTCCGGCGGGGCTGCCGCCGGACAGGAAAGATCCCGCACGCTCCGGGCGTGCATCATGTTGACGCATTGTCGCAAGGGGGAAAGACGTCATGCGTGTACTCATCGTCGACGACGAACAGGCATTTGCCGAACCGCTGGCACAGCGCCTGGAGCTGCGCGGTATCGAGGCTGCCGTGGCCGGCGATGCGGAAACGGCCCTGGGCATGCTCTCCCGGCAGGAATGGGATCTGGTCTTCCTGGATGTCTGCCTGCCGGGCATGGACGGCGTCTCCCTGCTCAAGCTTTTGCAGGAACATGAACCCCGCCCCGATGTGGTCATGCTCTCCGGCGCCACGGAGATGAGCCAGGCGGTCAAGGCCATGCGGCGCGGCGCGCTCAACTGGCTGGCCAAGCCCGTCTCGCTGGACGCGGTGCTGGAAGAATGCCGCAAGGCCCGGGAGCGGGCCGAATCCCGGCGTCAGGCCCGGCGCCTGGCCGAAGAGGCCCGCCTGCGCAGTCTGGGCCGCATCGCCGAAGGCGTGGCCCACGAAGTCAACAACCCCCTGAACATCATCGTCCAGGCCGCGGGCCTCATGGGCGACAGCCTGGACAGCCCCGAGGCCGAGGCCCTGCCCGACATCGAGGACCTGCGCGAGTCCCTCAAGGCCATCGTGACCCAGAGCATGCGCGTGCGCGAGATCACCCGCAAGTTGCTCATGGCCGGTGTGGGCCTGGATCCCCGCAGCGCGCCCATGGACGTGCAGGCCGTGGTCTCCCGTGTCCTGACCCTGCTGCAGGGCCGCATGGACAGCCTCAAGGTGACCTGCCGGCTGCACTTCCCACCGGAATGGGGCGAGGATGCGCCCCGCCCCCTGGGCTCCGCGCTGGAGCTGGAACAGATCTGCCTGCATCTGGTGGAGAACGCCCTGGACGCCATGCCTGAGGGCGGCACGCTGGACATCGGCGCCCGGCTGCTGCCCGCCGATGACGACGGCACCACCTGGTACGAGCTTTCGGTGGCCGACAGCGGCACCGGCATCGCCGACGACATCATGCCCCATATTTTCGAGCCCTTCTTCACCACCCACCGCCAGGCGGGCCGGGCCGCGGGCCTGGGCCTTTCCGTGGCCACGGGCCTTGCCCACGGTCGCGGCGGACAGATCACGGCGGCCAACCGTCCCGAAGGCGGGGCCCTGTTCCGTCTGCTGCTGCCCCTGCCCGTCAGCGAGAGCCGGAGCGAGGGCAACGATTGAGGCCTCCCGCACCGCATTTTTCCCAAAGGCCCCCTCTCCGGGCCACGGCCGCTCCGGCGGCCCTAGCGATCAGCCACACCCACATAGTCCCTGCAGGCCCTTCGGACCGGCAGGGACTGTTTTTTTGCGACCGACCGGGCCGCGTTCGTCCTCTTTCCACTGTCCTAGAAAAAAGTCTTTTATTTTACCATGTTGCCCATCTCTTTCCGGATGGTCCCAACAAATTCGCCCGCAAGGCATTTTTTTCTTTTCAAACGGCCTCAAGGATGCTACACAAGCGCAGCGTGTGGCGCTCACCCCGCTTTGAGGGGCCTTTTTTCCATCCTGTTTCTCCGTGCGCCATGCCCGCCGCCCCGTACGGCCACATTTCCGCAACAACGGCCTGTCATGGCCGAAGGGAGACCCATGTCCTCATTACCCTGCATCGTTCTGGTGGGACGTCCCAACGTGGGCAAGTCCACTCTGTTCAACCGCCTGATCCGCAGCAACCGCGCCATCACCCATGACCGTCCCGGCGTGACCCGTGACCGCATGGAAGGCGTGGTCCGCCGCAAGGGCCATCCTGATTTCGGCATCGTGGATACCGGCGGCATCACCCTGGATGCCCATGCCATGGTCACCGAAGGCCCCGAAGGCATCCGCGGCTTCGAGTCCGACATCCTGCGTCAGGCCGAAGCGGCCATGAAGGACGCCTGTGCCGTGGCCTTCGTGGTGGACGGCCGTGACGGCCTGCTGCCCCTGGACGAATATCTGGCGGCCCACATCCGCCGCATGGGCCTGCCCACCCTTTGCGTGGTCAACAAGGTGGACGGTCTGGAAAAGGAAGACGAGCTGCTGGCCGAGTTCCACAGCCTGGGCTTCCCCCTGCTGCCGGTCTCGGCCGAGCACGGGCACAACATCCGCGCCCTCACCGAAGAACTGGCCGACCTGCTGCCCGATGATTACGAGGCCGAACACGAGCCCCCGGCCCTGCGTCTGGCCATGCTGGGCCGCCCCAACGCGGGCAAGTCCTCCATGATCAACGCCCTGGCCGGTGAAGAGCGCATGATCGTCTCCGACGTGGCCGGCACCACCCGTGACAGCGTGGACGTGCGTTTCGAACGCGACGGCCAGGATTACGTTTTCGTGGATACCGCCGGGGTGCGCCGCCGTACCAAGATCACGGACATCGTGGAAAAGTATTCCGTCAACGCGGCCCTCAAATCCACCACCAAGGCCGACGTGACCCTGCTGACCCTGGACGCCACCGAGGGCGTGAGCCAGCAGGACAAGCGCCTCATGGACCTGCTGGATACCCGCAAGATCCCCTTCATGGTGCTGGTCAACAAGTGCGACCTGGTGCCCGCCGGCCAGCTCAAGCAGCTGCTGCAGAACGTGAGCGAGATGCTGGCCTTCTGCAAGCACGTGCCCATCCTCACGGTCTCGGCCCTCAAGGGCACGGGCCTGAACAAGATCCTGCCCATGGCCCGCAAGATCCATGAGGAGTGCGCCATCCGCGTGCCCACCGGCCAGCTCAACCGGGCCATGGAAGAAGTGCTGACCCGCCACCAGCCCCCGGTGGTCAAGCGCGTGCGCGCCAAGTTCTTCTATCTGACCCAGGCCGAGTCCCAGCCGCCGACCTTCGTCTTTTTCGTCAGTGACGCCGACCGCGTGCCGGAAAGCTATGCCCGCTATCTGGAACGCGCCCTGCGCCGCATCTTCGGCATCACGCATGCGCCCATGCGCCTGCACTTGCGTTCCAGCCACAAGAAATCACAGTAGATATGTGGCCGTGCGGAGGGGATGGATTTGTGTGTCCATCCGGCAAACCGCATTGACAGGAATCAGATAAAGATGCAATAGAAAGGGCTTATACTGCCGCAAGGTAGACGTCGCTTTGCTGTTGTGCGACGCCCGGCAGTGCATGGAGTCTCTCAAGGAGGGAGAAAATGAAAAAGTGCATGACCTGGCTCATGGCCGCGCTGTGCAGCGTTGCCGTTGCGGCTCCTGCCATGGCCGCCGACACCATCAAAATCGGCGTGCAGGGCGCCCATTCCGGCGACCTGGCCTCGTACGGCGTCCCCAGCCTCAATGCCGCCAAGATCGTCATTGAAGAAGCCAACGCCAAGGGCGGCGTGCTGGGCAAAAAGATCGAACTGGTGGCCCAGGACGACCAGTGCAAGCCCGAACTGGCCACCAACGCCGCGACCAAGCTGATCTCCGACAAGGTCGTGGCCATCATGGGCCCCATCTGCTCCGGCGCCACCAACGCCTCCCTGCCCATGTATGAAAGCGCCAACATCATCAGCATCTCTCCCACGGCCACCACGCCTGCCCTGACCCTGGAAGGCAAGCACCCCCTGTTCCTGCGCACCGTGGCCAACGACAATGCCCAGGCCCAGCTGACCAGCAGCTACATCATCGAAGTGCTGAAGGCCAAGAAGGTCGCCTACCTGCATGACAACGGCGAATACGGCAAGGGCTTTGCCCAGCAGAACCGCGGCATCCTCGAAAAGGCCGGCGTCGAGACCGTCCTGTTCGAAGCCGTGACCCCCGACGCCGTGGACTTCTCCGCCGTGGTGCGCAAGCTGCGTCGCGCCAAGGCCGACGTCCTGGTCTTCGGCGGCTACCAGAACACCGCCTCCAAGCTGGTGCAGCAGATGCGCCGCGACCGCGTCAAGACCCCCCTCATCGGTCCTGACGGCGTGAAGGACGAGACCTTCCTCAAGATGACCGGCAAGGACAGCGAAGGCGTCATGGCCTCCTATCCCAAGGATACCAGTACCCTGGCCATGTACAAGCACGCCCGCGAAGCCCACGTCAAGCAGTTCGGCAGCGAGCCCGGCTTTGGTTACTACAACGCCTATGCCGCCACCCAGGCCCTCATCAAGGCCATCGAAGTGGCCGGCAGCACCGAGACCGACAAGATCATGGCCGCTCTGAAGAGCACCGAAGTGGACACCCCTCTGGGCAAGATGTCCTTCAACAAGGCCGGTGACGCCACCGGTCTGGGCCTGTCCGTCTACGTGGTGAAGGACGGCAAGTTCGTCGAAAGCGACCACAGCATCACTCTGCATTAATAGGATACTATGGCGCACGGGCGCGGAGGCATGGCCTCCGCGCCCTCTTGCCCGCTTGCGCCCGGGTAAACCGCAGCCCCTGTAACGGCATGGACTTCCAGTACTTTATCGAACTTTTCTTCGGCGGCCTCACACGCGGCAGCATCTATGCCCTCATCGCCCTGGGCTATACGCTGGTGTACGGCATCATCGAACTGATCAACTTCGCACACGGCGAGATCTACATGCTGGGCGCCTTCACGGCCCTGCTGGTGGCCGGTGTGCTAGGCATCGTCGGTTTCCCCGCCGGAGGCATCCTCATCGTTGCGGCCCTCGCGGCCGTGGTCTGGAGCGCGGCCTACGGCTATACTCTGGAAAAGGTGGCCTACAAACCCCTGCGCGGCGCCCCGCGTCTGTCGCCCCTCATCTCGGCCATCGGCATGTCCATCTTCCTACAGAACTATGTGCTGCTGGCGCAGACCTCTGACTATGTCCCCTTCCCCCGCCTGCTGCCGGATATGGAATTTCTGGATTACCTGGGCAACATCATGGGCCCCAGTGATTTCCTGATCCTCGTCACCAGCACGCTGGCCATGGTCTCCCTGAGCCTGTTCATCCGCTATACCCGCATGGGCAAGGCCATGCGCGCCACCGCGCAGAACCGCAAGATGGCCCTGCTGCTGGGCATCAACGCCGACCGCATCATCTCGCTCACCTTCATCGTCGGCTCGGCCCTGGCGGCCCTGGGCGGCGTGCTCATCGCCTCCCACATGGGACAGGTCAACTTCGGCATCGGCTTCCTGGCCGGCCTCAAGGCCTTCACGGCCGCGGTGCTCGGCGGCATCGGTTCCATCCCCGGTGCCATGGTGGGCGGTCTCGTGCTGGGTATCGCCGAGAGCATGACCACCGGCTACCTGTCGGGCAACTATGAGGATGCCCTGGCCTTTGCCCTGCTCATCCTCATCCTCATCTTCCGTCCCGACGGCATCCTCGGCAAAGCGAAAGTGCAGAAGGTGTAGCCAATCATGATGCAATATCTTACAAAAGCCCTTTTGGCTGCCTGTTGGTTCATGCTCCTGACCTTCCCGGTCATGGGCATCAAACTCAACAGCGTCGACCAGACCGTGGAATGGCAGTTCGACAGGGTCATCCTGCTGGGCGTGGCCATCTTCTTCCTTTCCATGCTCTGGAACTGGTGTTTCAGCCGCAAGGCCCGCGGCATCCCGCTGATCCGCCTGCCTGAAGGCCTGGGCAAGGGCCTGCACAGCCTGGTCACCCTGCCCAGCCGCAATACCACCACCCGCCTGACCAGCCTCGGCCTGCTGCTGGCCGTCATGATCGCCATGCCTCTGGTGAGCTCCTTCTACCAGACCAACATCATGATCTCGGCCATGCTCTACGTCATCCTGGCCCTGGGCCTGAACATCGCCGTGGGCATCGCCGGCCAGCTGGTGCTGGGCTACGTGGCCTTCTACGCCGTGGGCGCCTATTCCTACGCCCTGCTCAACCAGGCGTTCGGCCTGGGCTTCTGGGCCTGCCTGCCCGTGGGCGGCTTCATGGCCATCGTGTTCGGTCTGGCCCTGGGCTTCCCCGTGCTGCGCCTGCGCGGTGACTATCTGGCCATCGTGACCCTGGGCTTCGGCGAGATCGTGCGCCTGGTGCTGCTCAACTGGACCAGCCTCACCGGCGGTTCCGGCGGTATCAAGAACATCCCCGGCCCCTCCTTCTTCGGCCAGGAGCTGGAGATCGCCGCCAACACCATCTTCATCTATTATCTGGTGCTGCTGGCCGTGATCCTGACCATCATCGTCATCAGCCGCCTCAAGAACTCCCGTGTGGGCCTTGCCCTGCAGGCCCTGCGCGAAGACGAGATCGCCTGTGAGGCCATGGGCATCGACCTGGCCCGCGTCAAGCTCTCGGCCTTTGCCCTGAGCTCCTGCTGGGCCGGTTTCGCCGGCGTCATCTTCGCGGCCAAGACCACCTTCATCAACCCCGCCAGCTTCACCTTTATGGAATCGGCCATGATCCTGTCCATGGTGGTGCTGGGCGGCATGGGCTCCATCGTGGGCGTGGTCATTGCCGCCACCATCCTCATCCTGGCTCCCGAATACCTGCGTGCCTTCTCCGAGTACCGCATGCTGCTCTTCGGCGCCATCATGGTCATCATGATGATCTTCCGGCCCCAGGGCCTCGTCACCGGTGAGCGCCGCCGCTACCGCATCACTGCCCTGCAGGGCGGCAACAAAGGAGAACGCGCATGAAACCCGTCCTTGAAGTCAAGGGCCTGACGCGTGACTTCGGCGGTCTGCGCGCCCTCAACGAGCTGGACCTGACCGTCAACGAAGGCGAGATCGTGGCCCTCATCGGCCCCAACGGCGCCGGCAAGACCACCTTCTTCAACTGCGTCACCGGCATCTACAAGCCCACGGAAGGCACCGTGCACCTGTACGGCGCCAACGGCGAGAAGCATCTGCTCAACGGGCGCAAGCCCCACCTCATCACGGCGCTGGGCATGGCCCGCACCTTCCAGAACATCCGTCTGTTCAGTGACATGACCGTGCTGGAAAACGTGATGATCGGCCGCCACTGCCGCACCAAGGCCGGCATCTGGGGCGCGCTGACCCGCAACCCCGCCACCCGCCGTGAAGAGCAGGAATCCATCGACATCTCCTACAGCCTGCTGGAGACCGTGCACCTGCAGGACCTGTGGAACGAAAAGGCCTGCAACCTGGCCTACGGTGCCCAGCGCCGTCTGGAGATCGCCCGCGCCCTGGCCACCGAGCCCCGCATGCTGCTGCTGGACGAACCCGCCGCCGGCATGAACCCGCAGGAGACCAACGAGCTCAAGGATCTGGTGCTCCAGATCCGCGCGGACCGGGATCTTTCCATCCTGCTCATCGAGCACGACATGGGCATGGTCATGTCCCTGTCCGACCGCATCTATGTCATGGAATACGGTTCGCGCATCGCTGCCGGCACTCCCGCGGAAGTGCGCAGCAACCCGCGCGTCATTCAGGCCTATCTGGGAGAAAGCGAAGATGCTTGAAGTCAAGGGCATTGATACCTATTACGGCAACATCCAGGCCCTGCGCGACGTTTCCCTGCGCGTGGATGACGGCGAGATCGTGACCCTCATCGGTGCCAACGGCGCCGGCAAGTCCACCACGCTCATGACCATCTGCGGCATCAACCGGCCGCGCAAGGGCGAGATCCTCTGGAACGGCGAGCCCATCCACGAGCTGCCTCCGCACGAGATCGTGCGCCTGGGCATCTCGCAGGTGCCCGAAGGCCGCCTCATCTTCCCCGACCTGAGCGTGCGCGAGAACCTCGACCTGGGCGCCTTCCTGCGTAACGACGTGCAGGGCATCAAGGAAGACATGGACTATGTGTTCGACCTCTTCCCCATCCTGGCCCAGCGCCGCAAGCAGACCGGCGGCACCCTGTCCGGCGGCGAACAGCAGATGCTGGCCATCAGCCGCGCCCTCATGGCCCGGCCCAAGCTGCTCCTGCTGGACGAACCCTCGCTGGGTCTTGCGCCCATCATCATCCAGCAGATCTTCCAGATCATCCAGCGCGTCAACGCCAACGGCACCACGGTCTTCCTGGTGGAGCAGAACGCCAACCAGGCCCTGCGCATCGCCCACCGCGGCTATGTGATGGAGAACGGCCGCATCGTCACCAGCGACAGCGCCGAGAACCTGCTCAAGAGCGAGGACGTGCGTTCCGCCTATCTGGGCATGTAACATCAAGAGAGCGTGACTGCCCTGCCGGGCAGTGTTTTACGAGGGGAAGGAGCCGCTTTACAAAGCTCCTTCCCCTTTTTATCGTCATCGGAGCAGGCTTGCAGCACGCATGGCTCGGTAGCACGCTGGAGCTCTGCCAACAGTCTGTTATTTCTTGCATCTTCCTGAAGAGTATTCCCCACACGCGTGGGGATGAACCGGTCACGTCGCATCCCACGGAGCCCAACGGATTGTATTCCCCACACGCGTGGGGATGAACCGACAATATCCTCGTCTTACCTGACGAAAAGGCCGTATTCCCCACACGCGTGGGGATGAACCGAATGCACGTGACCCTGTTAGCGTCACGGCGAAGTATTCCCCACACGCGTGGGGATGAACCGGTTTTATGCGGCATGGATGACTGCGCTTGTGGGTATTCCCCACACGCGTGGGGATGAACCGCTCCGCTTTTTCCATCTGGCGCCCGGCAGCGAGTATTCCCCACACGCGTGGGGATGAACCGTTGCCGCCCCAGCCGCCGAACAGGCCGCCGCCGTATTCCCCACACGCGTGGGGATGAACCGAGAGAAGGGGGGGAGGGGGAAATGAGGCTTGCGTATTCCCCACACGCGTGGGGATGAACCGGACGCTTTGGAGGTCGGCATACTTACGTCGTCGTATTCCCCACACGCGTGGGGATGAACCGGTTCGGCCACTGTAGACAAAGACCTCGTGCGCGTATTCCCCACACGCGTGGGGATGAACCGTCCTTTGTGGCAAATTCCGGCGTTGAGGTCAAGTATTCCCCACACGCGTGGGGATGAACCGCTGGACCTCCAGTTCCGCGACGGCTGCCAACAGTATTCCCCACACGCGTGGGGATGAACCGTTTTCTGCCTGTTCGAGGGTCATAATACGGTTGTATTCCCCACACGCGTGGGGATGAACCGCGGGAAAGGCCAGCTTGCCGGAGTCCTTGGCAGTATTCCCCACACGCGTGGGGATGAACCGCTTAATACCAGCATTACGGATAGCATCGGCAAGTATTCCCCACACGCGTGGGGATGAACCGTATGCAGAAAAGATCAAAGGTATCATCGCTAGGTATTCCCCACACGCGTGGGGATGAACCGGCGGTATAGCTGGAAGACACCACAAATCGCAGGTATTCCCCACACGCGTGGGGATGAACCGTCACGACGCTTTTTCCCCGCCATATGTCCTGCGTATTCCCCACACGCGTGGGGATGAACCGGAAAGCACACTGCCGGCCGCTCGCGGCACGATGTATTCCCCACACGCGTGGGGATGAACCGTCAGCACCATAACTGCCCGCCTTGATTCCCTGGTATTCCCCACACGCGTGGGGATGAACCGTCGTGCGCTTTTTTGGGCATGATGCTTTTAAGGTATTCCCCACACGCGTGGGGATGAACCTGTTGCTCAGAATGGAACGCGAGCTCGCAGTGCGTATTCCCCACACGCGTGGGGATGAACCGGGTATGAGGAAAGCCGCGGATAAAGCCGACGAGTATTCCCCACACGCGTGGGGATGAACCGGGGGGCTGTGATGGCAAAATTCGTCTCCGAGCGTATTCCCCACACGCGTGGGGATGAACCGGAACTCTCGGACAGCACATGCGCGGAGACATGGTATTCCCCACACGCGTGGGGATGAACCGTCGTGCGCTTTTTTGGGCATGATGCTTTTAAGGTATTCCCCACACGCGTGGGGATGAACCGCGGTAGCTCTCGTACATGGCTTCGCAGGCAGCGTATTCCCCACAGGCGTGGGGATGAGCCGATGTACGCCAGCGCATAGTACGGTGGCAGCGTGTATTCCCCACATGCGTGGGGCTCTCCATGCAAAAAAGCCTCTTTCCGCATATACGGAAGAGGCTTTTCTACTATCATGGAAACAGGGACGAACCCTGCCGCGATGTGGCGTTTTATCTTTTACTCCACCACCTTCGGCGTGCCCGAGACGGGCAGGGTGCCGGTGCGGATGAAGGTATCCACCAGACCGAAGACCAGATCATTGCCGCAGAAATGCCCGCGCGCGATGGAGGCCCGGAACTCGGGCAGGCGCTCCTCGAAGCGGCGCAGCAAGGCGGGCTCCAGGGTCATCATGTCGGCCTGCATGCCGTAGTTCAAACGTTCGAGGTACAGGGCATTGAAGCACTGTTCCACCATGGCCTTGAGCGGCAGGCTCAGGATGGGTTTGCCCAGGTGCAGGGCTTCGGTCATCAGGGTGTGGCCGCCGCCCTGGATGACGTAGGAACAGCCTTCCAGCAGCTTGAGGAAGCCCTCTTCGCTCTTCTTCATGAAGATGACGTTGCCTTCGCGCCCTTCCGTCCGGTCATAGCCGAAGACGTAACAGGGCCGGTCCGTGGCCTGCAGCAAAAAGTCCACCAGTTTGCGGTGCGTGGAATTGCTTTGGTAGACCACCACATGGCCGTCGTCACGGGGATTGAGACGCAGCACGCTCTCGCGCAGGATGGGCGGCACTACGCGGGCATGGTAGCGGGGCTGCACCGGCGGCGCGTAGAAGGAGACCAGCAAGTTCTGTTCCGTGGGCCGGAACAGATAGCGGGGCGTGATGCCCTGCAGCAGGTGATCCCACCACATGCGCGGCGGCAGCCAGCCATGGCGACAGCAGGTGATGACGTGCTGATGGTCGAGGGTCAGGCAGTGCAGCCCTGCCTTTTCGGCCGCACGCGGCACGAAGTATTCCAGGTCCGTCATGCAGACGTCGGGCTTGAACTGGTCGATAAGGCGCAGCACCTCATCCACATAGCGCCGGCGGTGCCAGAGCAGCGGGATGGCCTTGCGCACCGTGGCGCCCACATCCACCTGATAGTTGCGGAACACCGTGCCCAGATTGGGGATGCGGTGCACCCGGAATTCGGGTTCCAGTATCTTGGGGGCATCGTCATTGGCCACGAACAGAAATTCGTGTGCGCCCAGACGGCGGGCGATGGTCAGCCCGCGCATGGCATGGCCATGCCCTGTCCCGTGGATGCCGTAAAGGATTCGCGCCATTCTTTCCCCCTGTGGTATAAACGCTAGTCATACCAACGGGCTTTGACAGCGTCAACCGCACACGTTTCCACGCGCGCAACTTGTCCTGCTGCCGGAAAAAACATATCTCTGCCGGAGGAGCCCACGCCAAGGACATGCCATGAACAGCCTCCGATACATCCACGCCGCCGACCTGCATCTAGACACCCCCTTTCTGGGCCTGAGCCGCACCGATGCCGGGGAGGCCCTGCAAGCGCAGCTGCGCGACGCCACCTTCACGGCCCTGCAACGCCTGTTCGACCTGTGCGAACGCCTGCGGCCGGACTTCCTCGTCCTGGCCGGGGACATCTACAATCAGGAAGAGCACAGCGTCAAAGCCCAGCTGGCCCTGCGCGACGGCTGCCTGCGCCTGCAGGCCTGCGGCATCCCCGTCTTCTGGGCCCACGGCAACCATGACCCGCTGGACTCGCGGCTGAAGACCGTGGACTGGCCCGACAACGTGACCATCTTCGGCCCGGAGCCCGAGCAGCATGTGCTGTGCAGGGACGGGGCCCCTCTGGCCGTGATCCACGGCATCAGCCATGCCCGTATCAGGGAGGCCCGCAATCTGGCCCTCCTTTTCCACCGCCAGCCGGACGCAGCCTGCTTCCAGCTGGGCGTGCTGCATTGCAGCGTGGAAGGCAGCCCCTCGCAGGACAGGTACGCCCCCTGCTCGCTGGACGACCTGCGCGCCGCCGGTCTGGATGCCTGGGCCCTGGGCCATGTGCATGAACACCGCATCCTGGCGCGCAGTCCTTTCATCGCCTATCCCGGCAACACCCAGGGGCTCCATATCAATGAGGGCGGCCCGCGCGGCTGCCTGCTGGTCACTGCGGAAGCCTGTGACGGCACTTTTTCCTGTCGGGAAGAATTCCTGCCGCTGGGGCCGGTGCAATGGCAGCGTCTGGTCATCGGTCTGGACGCTGTGGAACAGCTCGATGCCGTGGAAGACAGGCTGCTGGAGGCCCTGACCACGGCCACGGAGGCCGCTGACGCCTCCTGCACGCTCATGGTCGTGCGCCTCTGCCTGCAGGGACGTACGCCGCTGGACAGCCTGCTGCGCCGCCCGGAGACCTGCCGCGATCTGCGGGAACGCCTGCACCAGGCCTCTTTGCCCCTGCCCGTCCATATCAAGGATCTGAGTGTGGAGACGGCCCCCGCTGTGGACATGGCCGCCTGCCTGCAACGGCAGGATCTGCTGGGCGAGGCCCTGCGTCTGGCGGAAGGCCTCGAACGGCAGCCCGACGCGCTGGCCGCCTTTGCCGAAGAAGAGCTGGCGCCCCTGTTCCGGCACTGCCCCGCCGGGATGCTGGCCATGCCGGAAGGGGAGGAGCTCCAGCGCCTGCTGGACGAAGCCCGTTCTCTTTGTCTGGACATGCTGGAGGAAAAGTGATGCGCCTCCTGTCCTTCCACGCAGACGGCTTCGGCATCCTTGCCCAGACGGGCGCCGAGGACCTCGGCCCGGGCATCAACATCTTTCTGGGCGACAACGAGGCCGGCAAATCCACCTGTCTGGCCTTCCTGCGGGCCATGCTCACCGGCTACCCCTCCGGGCGCAAAGAACGGCAGGCCGGCCAGCCTTTGCGCGGCGGCCAGGCCGGGGGCAGTCTGACGCTGGAAAACGGTCCCCACGGCCTGCTGCACCTGCATCGCCGCCCCGGCCCGGGCAGCGGTCGCCTGCAGCTCACCGGCCCTGACGGGACCCCTGTGCCGGAAAACCTGCTGGAGCAGCTCTTCCGGGGCATCGACCGCCAGGTCTATCGCAATGTTTTCGGTTTCAGTCTGGGGGAATTGCAGTGTTTCGAGAGCCTGGACGACGAGGCCATACGCCATGCCCTCTACGGGGCCAGCTTCGGCACGGGCCTGCGTTCCCCGGCCGATGTGTTGCGCGCCCTGCAACAGCAGGCCGATGCCGTCTATCGTCCGCAAGGCCGCAAGCTGCCCCTCAACGTCCAGACGGGCGTCTGGCAGGAGCTGCGGGTCCGTATCCGCCAGGCCGATGCCCAGAGCAGCCGCTACGATGCCTTGTGCGCCCAGTGGCAGCAGCGCAGACAGGAGCTGGAAAACCTCCGCCACCGCAAGACGGAGCTGGAGACCAGCCTGCGCCGGACGGAACGGCGTCTTTCCGTCTGGGAGCAGTGGCGGGAATGGCATCTGCTGGGGATGCAGCTGGAGCGCCTTTCCGGCCTGCCGCAGGATTTTCCGCCGCAGGGGCGTGAGCGTCTGGCCCGCCTGCGGGAACGGGAGGAGGAGCGCCGGCGTGCCGTACAGGCCCTGCGCGAGCAATGCGCCCGGACGCGCGACCAGCTCCGGGAGCTCTGTCCGGATCAGGCCCTTGCGGCGGCCCTGCCCCGCTTGCGTGCCCTGACGGAACAAAGCTCCACCTACCGGCAGGCCCTGACCGACCTGCCGCTGGCGCGTCTGCGCAAGGAACAGCTCTCCCGCCGCCTGCAGGAAGAGCTCTCCCGTCTGGGACCTGACTGGGATTGCGCCCGCATCCGGGCCACGGACCGTTCGGTCTTCGGCCGGGAGGAACTGGAACGGCAGGCCGCCGCGCTGGCGACCTGTACGACGGCCCTGCGGATGGCCCGCCAGCGGGAAGACGAAGCCGCCGCCGCGCTGGCCCAGGCCGAGGAGACCCATCAGGGACACCAGCAACGTCTGGAGGCCCTGCCCGACCGCCGGCCGCCCCTGGACAGCGGACAGCAGCGCCACCTGCAACGCCTTCTGGAAAACTGGCAGGAAAAACAGGACGATCTCCCCCGCTGGCAACGGCGGCAGCAACGGGCCCGGGAAGCCTTTTGCCGTGCCTGCGCTCCCCTGCATCTGGAGGAAAACGACCTTGCCGGGCCGGAGCGCCTGCTCCGCCACAGGGACGAAGCGCTGTCCCTTGCCTCCCGCCTTGGGCATCTGGAAGAACGCCTGCGCAGCCTGCGGGAGCAGCAGGGCCACACACGGCAGGAGCAAGAAAAGCTGCAACAGCGCGAGAGGGCGCTTGTCCAGGCCATCGACCACCATCCGGCCCCGGAGCAGGAAACACTGGAACGTTTTGCCGCTGCCGTGCGGCATTGCCGTACGCTCCGGGCCGGGATCGCCGCCGAGACTGTCCGACAGGAAAGCCTGACACAGCAGGCACGACAGCTGGCACACCCCCTGACAGGCGGCAGCCTGCCCCTGATCTGCATGGGTATCGTGCTCCTGCTCCCCGGCCTGGCCCTCCTGCTGGCCGGACAGTGGGCCCCGGACCTGATCCCCTGGCCCGAGCTGGCCTCCTCGCCCTGGGCAGGCAGGCTGGCAACGCTCTGCGGGCTCGCCCTGCTGGCAGGCGGCATGCCCAGGGCCGGGAAGGCGGAACATCGCCGACGGGAAGAGGCTGAACGCGTCCGCCAGCTGCTGGAAGAAAGCTCCGGCCGCCTGCGGGCACAGCAGCACCGCCTTGCCCATCTGCCTTTGACGCGCAGCACGACCAATGACATCCCCGATGCCGACGAGCTGGAAGCCCGTCTGGAAAAGCAGCAGGGCTTGCGCCGCCAACTGGATCAGCTCCTGCAGGAGCACGACAGGCTGCGTCAGGAACTGAGGAGCGTCAGACAAACACTGGCTCGACTGGCCACGCAGGAGCAGGAACTCCTTGCCGCCGTACAGGAAGAGGAAAAACGCTGGCAGGCCATACTGCCCGCAGCCACCGCCACCGCTTTTGCCCCGGCAGCGGCAGGGCTCCTTTTCGAACGGGCAGCCACCGCCGCCACACTGGCGGAGGCCCTGCGCACGGCCGAGGACGATGCCGGACATGCGGCCTCTTCGCTGCAGCAGACGGAACAGGACGTGCGGGAACTGCTGGCCCTGCTCCCCTCCGATGCTGCCTGTCCCGGTTTGCCGGAGGCTGTCCGCCGGGGACTTGCCCTCTGCCGGGAGGCGGAAGAGGCCCGCGCCCGGCATCAGCAGGCCGCTGCCGAGGTCGCGACCAGTGCCGGGTTGCTGGAACGTTGCCGCAAGGTGCTGGAGGACAGCCGCTGCCACACGCAGGAAGCGGCCCGCCAACTGGAGACGGCCCGGACCGCCTGGATCGCAAGCCTGCATTCTCTGGGCCTGCCGGAAGACCTGGAGCCGGGGACCGTCCATGCCGCCCTGGATGGCATGGAATCCTGCCTGCGCCTTGAAGAAGAGCTGCAGCAGGAGGGTTCGCGCCTGCAACGCCTGCATGACGAGGTGGAGGCCCTGCGCGCCCCTCTGGCGGCCCTGCTGGAAGAGCTGGGGCGGCCCGTCCTACCGCAGGATGCCGACTGGCTCCGGCAGCTGGAGATGCTGTGCGAAGCTGCGGAGGACGCCCGTCAGCGTGCCGCGGAGCAGGCCCGCCTGCGCCGATCGCTGGACCAGCAGGAAACTGCCTGCCGCCATGCGGAAAGCGAGCTCGATGGCATCCGGGCCGATCTGGTCGCCCTGCTGCGTCAGGGAGAGGCCCGGGACGACAGGGACTTTTTGCAAACTGCGGCCCTGCTGGAAGAACGGCGCCAGACGGAACAGCGGCGCCAGCTGCTGGAGGACAGCCTGCGTCTGATGGCCGGGGCCCAGCCTCTGGAGGCCTTTTTGTCTTCCTTCCGCGAAGAAGCCCGGGAGGAAGAAGAACAGGCCCGCGACGAACAGCAGCGCTTGCTGGAGGCACTGCGGCAGGAAGAAGATGCTCTGGCGGAAGACGTCGCTGCCCTGGGCGTGCGCGTGGAAGCCATGCAGCAGGACGGGACCCTGGCCGAGCTGTTGCAGCAGGAAGCCGACCAGCGGGAGGAACTGCAGCGGCAGGCCCATGCCTGGTGCCGCCTCCGTCTGGCCCATGCCCTGCTCCACAGGGCCAAGCTGGCTTTTGAGAAGGAGCGCCAGCCCCGTGTCATCCGCCGTGCCGCGGCCATCTTCCGGGACATCACCGCAGGCGCCTGGCAGGACGTGGGCGCCGTCGTGGGCGATTCCAGCCTGCGGGTCATGCCGCCGCAGGGCGAGCCCGTCAGCCCGGAACAGCTGAGCCGGGGCACGCAGGAGCAGCTCTATCTGGCCCTGCGCCTGGCCTACATCCAGGATCACGCGGCGCAGGCCAGCCCCCTGCCCGTCATCATGGACGATGTACTGGTGGACTTCGATCCCGGCCGGGCACGCCGCACGGCCCGCATCCTGGGGGATCTCAGCCTGGGGAAGTACGGCCCCCGGCAGCAGCTGCTCTTCTTCACCTGCCATCCCCACACGGCGGCCCTGCTGCGGGAGATACAGCCAGATGCTCCCCTCTTCCTGCTGGACAAGGGACAGATCCGCCCTGCCGGAGCGGAGGGGGCGAACGAAGAGCCCGCACGTCCCTGAGGCACTGCCGTCCCCAAGCCACGCAACCCGGGAGGCCCCGGTGCCGGGAGCACCGGAGGGAGGAACATCCCGGCAGGGACGTCCCTTCCCCGCCACTCCGGTCATCGTGCGGCTTGCAGTACCGTTGAGCGGGCTGTTTTAGGCCGGTGCCCTGCCTAGCCGCTGCGTGCCCGTGCCCTGCGGCGCCGATACCCTAGGCCAGCCTGCTCCCTGATCGCCCGCTGCCTGTCCGGCTTGCGCCCCGGCGAGGAACAGGATAAGTCAGGGCAGCCCTCAATCCCAAAGGAGCCCTTATGTCCCTTGCCAGCCGTGGCGCGGAATTCTTCCGCTTCTGCATCGTGGGCGGCCTGACCTTTCTGGTGGACTACGGCCTGCTGTTCCTGCTGACCAGCGTGCTGGACGTCCACTATCTCTGGTCGTCCGCCTGGGCCTTCATCGTGGCCGTCATCGTCAATTATTACCTCTGCGTGTTCTTCGTCTTCCATCAGGCGGCACGCAGCTTTGCCCGGCAGGTGGTCTTCGTGGGGTCGAGCCTGGCCGGTCTGGGCATCAACCAGGTCTGTATGTGGCTGCTGGTGGACAAGCTGGCCCTGCACTACATGCTGGCCAAGGTGGTGGCCACAGGCGTGGTCATGATCTGGAACTACATCATGAAGCGCAAGGCCCTGAGCTAGCACGAGCGCCCTGTCTTGCAGCCGTTCCCTTGCCTTTTCCAGCGCTGCCGCACCAACCAAAAAAGCCGGGCTCCTGCCCGGCTTTTTTTCATCCATATCTATTCGGTCCCGGCCTGTTCCCGCCGGGGGGCATCGCTACCCTGCCGCAACAGCAGCGACAACATATTGAGCTGGATCTCGAAGGCCTGCCGGGCTCGCTTGCGCTGGCAGTCCAGGATCAGACCGGAAACAACGCTCAGCAAAGCCGCCAGCATGCAGAAGCCGGACACGATCAGGGACGGGAAGCGGGGCACGAGCCCGCTGGACATGTATTCCCCCAGCACGGGCAGGAACAGCCCCAGGGAAAGCAGGGCCAGCAGACAGGCCACCGACCAGAAGACCAGCAACGGCCGGTAATCCTTGAACAGGACGGCGATGGTCTTCAGGACGCGGAAGCCGTCCCGGAACGTATTCAGCTTGGAAAAACTGCCTTCCGGCCTGTCACGGTACTGGATGGGCATGGACGCGATGCGGAAATTGTTGGCCAAGGAAAAGATGGTCATCTCCGTCTCGATCTCGAAGCCCTGCGAAAGGATGGGGAAGGATTTGACGAACAGGGGCGACATGGCCCGCATGCCCGTCATGACGTCCTCGATCTGCCGACCGCGCTTCCAGAACATGTTGATGCAACGGCGCACCAGCATGTTGCCGCTGTTGTGGAACGGGCGTTTGTTCTCCGTGAAATAGGTGGAGGAAAGGCGGTCACCGATGACCATGTCCGCGCGGCCTTCCAGCACGGGCGCGCACAGGGCCGCCGCCTGCGAAGCCGGATAGGTATCGTCCCCGTCTACCATCAGATAGCAGTCCGCCTCGATGTCACGGAACATGGTCCGCACCACGTTGCCCTTGCCCTGACGGGGCTCGGGACGCACGATGGCACCGGCCTCACGGGCCAGACGGGCTGTTTCGTCGGTGGAATTGTTGTCGTACACATAGATGTCGGCATCCGGCAGGGCCTGCCGGTAATCCCTGACCACGTTCCCGATGGTCAGCGCCTCGTTATAGCAGGGGATCAGGACCGCGATCCTGTTGCTTTTTTTTTCAGTCTGCATGTCCACTCCTCGTGGCCTGTGCACCGCCGTCCGCAGATACCGGCGAACGCCGCAGCAACAGCCAGTCTTCATTCTCAAAAAGCAGGGAGCCGTAACGCAGCAACTGTGCTTTGTGCTCCACATGGCGCGTCAGCAGCAACGCAGCCTGCTCCGTGCGCCAGATGTCCATGTAGCCGCCGGCATCGTCCGCCATGCACTGCTGCATGGCCAGCCAGCGCCGGGCCAGGACAGGATCGCCCGCATAATAGATGACGTTCCCGTCCTTGTGCACGGGAAGCAGGGGCATGCGGGCCGCAAAACGTACGGCCATACAATCGCCGTCAGTGAAAACGATCTCTTCCGGTCCCGCCTGCGCACGCAGGGCCCGCAGGGCGTCCTGCAATCTCAGGGAGCGCACCTTGAGCTGCCGGGCCTCCGCCGTATCCAACCAGCTCATGCCGGTCATGTCCGCCAGGGCATGCCGGGCCGCCACCACCTGTTTGCCCTGCCCCAGCGACAGCAAAACAACAGCCAGCAGGACGACGAAGCCCCGGCGCAGCAAGGGAGCGATGCCCTGCCAGTACAGGGACAAAAGGCAGGTCAGCAGCAGCCAGGAAAGCGGCACCAGGAAGCGTGTGCCCCGCAGGATCTCCTGGCTCATGTTCTGCCGCCCAAGATGGCGGGCCAGCCACATCTCCAGGGCACAAAGCACACAGCCGCCCGCGATGCCCAGCACCATGCCGGGCATGAGGCGCAGCAGGGTACGCACCGGCCCGGCCAGCTGCTGCCGCTTTTTGAACAGCACCACCGCCGACACAGCCGCCGCAGGGAAGAGCGGGACCGGGAAGATATAATAGCGCACTATGTCCGCAAGGCTCTGCCAGACATCATGCCAGTCCTTGCTGTAACGCAGGGCGCGCACCTCGGCAAAAAGGCCGCCATATTCGACAGGCGGCGCCGGAGTATCCGCAAGGAAGACCCTCAGGTATATAGCAACGGGGATCGCGAAGCTCAACAGGTTCAGCAGGCTCAGGCCCGCGTGGCGCCATGGCCTCCTGCCCTGCCAGAGCAAAAAGAAAGCCATGAAGAACATGGCCCCGCCCATGAGGGCACTGACCGTATGTACCAGCATGGCACAGCCTGAAAGCAGCATGACCACGGGCTGCAGCAAGGGGCGTTTGACCGCCGCACAGGCCAGCAGCAACAGGAAGGGCCAGAGATCGGCGTAAAAGATGCGCGGCACCGGATCCGAACGCATGCTGCCCCAGAAGGTGCCGAACGCCCAGTGCACGGCGATGCCCATTAAGATCGAGAGCAGGACCGCCAGAGACGGACTGCGGAACAGGCAACGCCCCAGGATGTAATAGGCGAGGAAGTGCAAAAAGACGCCCAGCGAGCCCACACGCAGCATGTCCACCGCGGCGTTGTCTCCACCCGGGAACAGGCCCGCCAGGTCCGTCAGCAGGTTGGGCACGCCCGGATCCCGCGGAAAATACGATGCCACCGGGTCAAGGGCAAAGGCCGCGGGGTATTCGGCGGCCTCCATGATCTGGGCATAATTCTGCAGGTCGCTGTCCATGCCGATGCCCTGGGGATTGAGCTCCAGCGTCCCCTGCAGGGCACACCAGCAGAACAGCGCGGCCAGCAGGATCATAGCCAGGTCCGTGAGCCGGTATTTGCCACATTCGATATCTTTCATAGGCGCAGCCGTCCCTTGCTAAATGCCATACCACCGGCTCAGTCCCGGCGGGATTCCTTTTCCGCGGCCTGACGCCGGGCGGCCGCCAGTTCCCGGGCACGCCGGATCAGGCGCTGGTCCATGCGCCGCATGATCTGGCGGCTGTGCGTCAGGATATACACCCCGCCCAGGATGCCCACGGCGCCGAAGGCCTCACGGAAGGCAAAGTCCTCGCCCAGCAAAGTCACGCCCAAAACAACGCCCACCAGCGGCATGATGTTGAGGAAAATGGCCGCCTGCCCCGCGCCCACCACCTTGACCCCCATGTTCCAGAAGATCATAGCGCAAACACCGCCTATCCAGACGATATAGACCATGCAGGCCAGGGTCGTGCCGCCCACGCCGTGCACGTCCAGCTGACCGGTCAGCGCGGCGTAGATGAAGGTGCCCGCCGTCCCGAACAGCCCGGCCCAGGCCGTGGTCGTCAGGGGCGGAAGATGGCGCATGACGCGGAAACCCGTCAGGGAATAGACGGCCCACCCCAGCTGGGCGGTGAAGAAAAGCAGGTCCCCCTTGTTGAAGGAGATATGCAGCAGCACGTCGATCTGTCCCTTGCTGACGAGGAACAGCGCCCCGGCCACGGAGAGCAGGATCCCCAGCAGTTCGATGGGCAGCAGGCGCTCGCGCAGGAAGATCAGGGCCACCAGGGCCGTCACGGCCGGAGTGGTGGTGGCGATGAGGGTGGCGTTGCTAACCGTGGAGAGCTGCAGGCCGGTGAACTGGGCTATATTGTTGAGCGCCACACCGGTGATGCCCATGAGCAGCAGGGCCGGCATCAGACGCAGCGGCGGCAGGAGCGGCAGGCCCCGCCAGCGCATGAGCGCGAAAAACGTGATGCTCATGAGCAGATAACGCACCGCTGTCATGGTGGACGGGTTCAGTTCCCGCATGGTGATCTTGACCAGCAGCGGCTGGGCGCCCCACAGGGCGGCCGTCAGGGCCAGCAGGGCAAAATATCGGCTTGTGGCTGTCGTCATGATCTTCTCCAAGGGCCTTACTGAGGACGCATCGTATCGCAAAGTAAAAGATTTTTCGAGACGTCCGCACGGCAGGGACCCGCTGGGGCCCGGTCCGGCGCCGGCATGGAAGGGCCACGGCAACAGGCAGCCAAGCAGCACGTTTTTTACGCCTTGCCGGCCTCCTCCGCCGTGTCCTCCCCTCCGGCCGCCAAGGGCATCTTTATGGATCAGCAAGCCCTTGTGGCTGGAGAAAATGCCGCACGTATCCTGCATTATTTTGATATGATTCGATCTTTATGTTTAAAAGGTAAAAATAATTGAAAACAACTTTCAATTCCATTGACATCAATTTTCAATCATGGCATCTTGTGCCCAACAAAACACATTACCACAGGAGCCACCATGCCGAGATTGGAAAACCTTCCCCAGACCCGGATCTCTTTCCGCCGCAGCGCCAACAACCTGCATATCGCCACCGGTGAGGATCTGGATCTGGAACAGGCCCGTGCCATCCTGAACCTCATGCGCTGCCACAGTAACGATTGCAACAAATTCTTCATCGACGTGCGCCACGTGACCTGCATCCAGCCTGCGGCGGCCGCCGTCCTGCGCTCTGCGCCCCAGGCTTCCATCGCGCCGCAGCGCATCCACTACAAAGGCTCCCGCGGCTTCGAGCTGGCGGCGAGCGGCAACAAGGTCCTCATCGTCCCTGAGAAGGCAAAGCATGTTTGCAAGGGCACCTGCCCCAACTGCCGCTGCAAGGACAAAAAGGCCCGCGCCAAGGCGCGGAATACGGCCCGGGCGGCCATGGCGTCGGGGGGCGCCGCCGTCGCCTGATGGATGTGAACCTCAAACAGTAAGGAAGAAGGTCATGAAAAAGATTTTTACCCTCATGCTGGCCGCCGGCATGCTCCTGGGGGCCGCCAGCGGCGCCAAAGCCATCGATTTCAAGGCTTCCGGCGAATGGCTGGTGGGCTTCGGCCTTGGTGACGGCAGCCTCATCAAGGACGTGGACAACAAAAAACGTCACCACGAGGATACCTTCAGTGCCGGCCAGCGCGTCCGCCTGCAGCTGGATGCCGTGGCCTCCGAATCCCTGTCCGGTACGGTGTTCTTCGAGATCGGCGACCAGATGTGGGGCCAGTCCGAAAGCGGCGGTGCCCTGGGCGCCGACTCCACCAGCGTGGTGAAGCTCAAGAATGCCTACATCGACTGGATGGTCCCCAATACCGACCTCAAGCTCCGCATGGGCCTGCAGGCCGTGGCCCTGCCCAACGTGGCCGGCGGCTCGGCCATCATGGACGGTGACGCCGCCGCCGTGGTCGCCAGTTACCAGTTCAACGAGAACGTGGGCCTGACCGCCCTCTGGATGCGCCCGCTCAACGACAACTACACCGGCACCAATGCCGACGGCGAAGCCTACGGCAACGGCCACAAGAACTATCTGGACAACATGGACCTCTTCGCGCTCATGCTGCCCCTGAAGTTCGACGGCGTGGAGCTGACCCCCTGGGCCATGTACGGCATGCAGGGCAAGAACGCCCGTTTCAATGAAGGTGGCGTGGAGACCGCCGACGGCGCCCTGAGCGTGACCCTGCCCGGCTATTATCCCGGCATGAACTTCGGCCCCGGCGGCCTCGGCCACACCGGCAAGGCCTACGGTTCCATGTTCTGGGCCGGCCTGCCCGTGGCCATCACGGCCTTCGATCCTCTGAACATCGAATTCGACATCAACTACGGCTATGTGGAAGCCATGGGCCGTTACGACGTGCTCAAACGCGGTGTCGAATCGGTCCTGGGCAACAGCAAGCGTGAAGGCTGGCTGGTCAAGGCCCTGGTGGAATACAAGATGGACTGGGGCACCCCCGGCATCTTCGGCTGGTACGCCTCCGGTGACGACGGCAACGTCAAGAACGGTTCCGAGCGCCTGCCCTCCATCGCCGGCGCGGGCAACTTCACGTCCTTCATGGGCGACGGCAACCTGGCCTGGGGCACCGGCTACAACTTCTACGACAACAATCTGACCTACGCCGGCACCTGGGGCATCGGCCTGCAGATCGCGGACGTGAGCTTTGTGGAAGACCTCAAGCACACCTTCCGCGTGGCCTACTGGGGCGGCACCAACAGCCCCTCCATGGTCAAATACATGGGTTCCGCCGTGGCCTGGGACGACACCACCGCCGCCCAGGACGGCCCCTACCTGACCACCAACGACGGCCTGCTGGAATTCAACCTGGTCAACTCCTGGCAGATCTACGAGAACTTGGAAGCCAACCTCGAGCTCGGCTACATCATCAACATGATGGACAAAGATACCTGGGACAAGAGCTATGTCAGCGAACGTAACTGGTCCAAGCAGGATGCCTGGAAAGCCCAGCTGATCTTCGCCTACACCTTCTAGCCCTCCCGGGGCGGGCCATCCGCCCCTCTCCCGCGCGTGCTTCTCCTTCCCGCGCGCACTCCGCCGCCGCTGTTTTTGCAGGAACAGCGGCGGCCTCCTTTTTCCGTCTGCTGCCCACGGGGCATGCGGCGCCATGGGCGGCAGCCGGAAGGCCCTCCTGTCTAGGGCAGACGGGCGTACTCCTCTTCGCTGACAGGCTCCAGCCACTGGGAGCGGCAGCCCTCACCGGGGACCTCCACGGCCAGATGCACGAACCAGCTGTCCCTGGCCGCGCCGTGCCAGTGCTTGACCCCGGCGGGGATGTGGACCACGTCGCCCTCGTGCAGTTCGCGTGCGGGCTTGCCCCACTCCTGATACCAGCCGCGCCCGGAGGTGCAGAGCAATATCTGCCCGCCGCCGCTGACGGCCTCATGGATATGCCAGTTGTTGCGGCAGCCCGGTTCGAAGGTCACGTTGCCGATGATGACCCCTTCGGTGGAAAGCATGTTCAAATAACTGTTGCCGACAAAATACCGGGCATAGGCCGTGTTGGCACCGCCCCGGGCGAAAGGTCCCCTCTTTTCCTGCATGGTCGTTCCTTGTTGTTGATCGTTATGCCCGGCCTGTATCGCCGGACTTGCGGACAGCCCCACACTCTCCCGACCGGGGATCGTCCGCCGTACCGCCGTCCCTGCCGCCCGTCCTGTCACCAGGGGTATGGTTCCCGCTCGGGGACGGCACTTCTGGGGAGACAGGCGGCCTTTCCTCCGGCGCTCTTGCCTGTTCATGCCGCCTGCCCGCGGGCGCCCTTGGCGGCGTCTTCTCTCCCCGCCGTCTTTTCGTTACACTGGACAGGCAGCCCGAACCGGAGGTCCTCATGGCATCCTCAGCCCTGTCCATCAAAGAAGATATCCTTGCCGCCCTGAAAGACATCCTGATGCGGCACCTTCCCGCACCGGAGATCCGCCCCAGCCCCATCGACGGTCTGGTGCTCGTCCGGCGGGAGGACCCGCCCGCACCTGACCGCTGTTTCGAAAGACCGCTGGTGTCCGTCATCGTCCAGGGGAGCAAACGCTCGCTCATCGGCTCGCAGGAATTCGTCTTCCGGCGGGGCCAGTTCCTGGTCTCCGGCATCGACATGCCCAGCTCGTCTTCCTTCTTCGATACGGCCCCCGGGCAGCCCTTCCTCTCCCTCTTCTTCTACCTGGACAGGCAGATCCTGACGGACCTCATGCTCAGGATGCGGCCTGCGGGCAAAGCCCCGCAGGAAGACGGCCCCGGCGTCGCCGTGGCGGATGCCGAACCGGAATTTCTGGAAGCGGTGCTGCGCCTGGCCGAGCTGCTGGACAAGCCGGAGCAGATCGCCATCCGCGCACCCATGATCCTGCAGGAGCTGCACTATCTGCTGCTGATCGGCCCCCTGGGCCATGTGCTGCGCGGGCTCTATGCCCAGGGATCCCAGAACAGCCAGGTCTTGCAGGCCGTTTCCATCCTGCGCCGGGACCTGGGAGCCCCGGTACGCATGGAAAGCCTGGCGCGGCAGGTGGGCATGTCCCTGTCCACGCTCCATCGCCATTTCAAGACCGTCACCGGCCTGAGCCCCCTGCAATACCTCAAGCAGCTCAGGCTCCACGAGGCCCAGCGCCTGATGCTCATGGAAGACATGCGCGCGGCCTCGGCGGCCCTTTCCGTGGGCTATGAGAGCGTGACCCAGTTCAGCAGGGAATACAAACGCATGTTCGGCGAACCGCCTCACCGGGACATCCAGCGGAAGCGCACGCTTGCCCCCCTGGGCGAAGCCGGGGCGGGCGGCCTTTAGGACACCCGCGCCATCAATCTGCGGGCCGGGGCATCCTTCAAAGCGGCGGTCCGTCCCCGCTCAGGCCGTATCCTTCCTGCGCGCACGAGCATCCCGCAGCTTCCGCATATCCCGGCAACAGACACCGCCGGGACGCGCGGGGATGCTGATATGCCCGCGCTCCCTAGGCTTCCGGCAGCACGCTGTTGACGCAGGCAAGGGCGTTGAGCGTGCGGGGGAAGCCGATGCAGGGCAGCATCTGCAGCAGGGCATCCACCAGCAGCTGCTTGCCGTTGCCCACGGCGGCATTGCCCTGCACATGGGCCTTGACCTGGGCCTCGCAACCTCCCAGCGCGCTGATGATACAGAAGGTCAGCAACTCCCGCAGCGGCAGATCCAGCCCCGTGCGCGTGTAGATGTCACCGAAGCAGAACGCGGAAAGATGGCGGACAAGGATCTCCCGTTGCCCTTCAGGGGCCGACGCGTGCATCTTGCTGATGGCGTCCCCGAAGATGCCGGTCTGCACGGCAAGGCCTTTTTCGAAGCGGTCTTCTTCCGTCACCGTGCCGCCTTCAGGCAGAGGCAGGGCTATCCCCGCGGCCTCCAGGGCGGCATCCGCATGGCGCAGGGCCGCTTCCGTCCGCGGGAAGCCGATATAGGGCGCGCACTGGTACAGGGCCTCGCGGATCTCTTCCGGGCGCACGCCCTGATGCAGGGCGGCCCGGGTCTCCTCCCCTATCCCTTCCGGTGTCTGGATGGCGGCCAGGACGACCAGCGTGATGAGGCGGCGCTGACGCGCATCCAGACTGCCCTGCCCGGCGATCTCGCCATATTCCAGGCGCTCCCGGATGGCCGCCAGTTCGGGCTCCGTCCCGGCCAGCGGCGATGCCCCCGTCTTTCCCAGTTCCTTCCTGTATGCTGCTGCTTTCTGCATCCTGTCCATATTTTTCCCCACGATATGTCCAACGGTTGTGCCGGATACCCGGCATGAGAAGGACGGCCCGCTGCCGCATCCCCGGGAACAGGGGCCCAAGAAAAGGCCGCCCCGCTCCCCGTCGGCACGGCCCGGCAGAGCCTGCCACCGCAGGTCCCGGCCGGAAAACGGACCTTTGTCCCGTGCTTACCGGCATACGCCGCCCCGGCTGCCGGGTACAGACCTGTTCCTGGCAAATAGTTGCCCAAAACTGTCGCGGGCTGCTCCACGAAAAAGGGGACACCTTGCGGTGTCCCCTGCATATGTTTCCTGCTGGGAAAGGCTACTCCACGGCAGCCGGGCTGACGGCCCCTAGGCTTCTTCGGTATCGCGCACCACTTCGAGGATGCCGGACTGACCACGGATGGCCTCGATGACATCATAGAGTTGCGTGGCGTTGCACACTTCCACGGTCAGACGCAGTTCGGCCCGGCCGTCCACCAGCGCCCGCGAGGAAAGCGCCGTAATGTTGATGCCCTGCAGGGCCAAAAGCTGGGCGATGCCGGCCAGCACGCCGCTGCGGTTCTGGGCCAGGATGAAGATGCCGGCCTCGTAGGGCTTTTCCACCTCGCCGTCCCAGTGCACGGAGATGAGGCGCTCCGGCTCCATATTGGCCACGTTGGGGCAGTCCGCACGATGGACGGTGACGCCCATACCGCGGCTGATGTAACCGATGATGGGGTCCCCCGGCACCGGATTGCAGCACTTGGCAAAGCGCATGAGCACGCCGTCACAGCCGGAGATGCCCACGCCGTCGCTCTTGCGCTTGGCGGCTTCCTTGCTTTCCTTGATGGTGGGCGTGGCCGGTTCCGCGGCCGCGGCATTGTCGGGATGCAGGACGGCATAGAGCTTGTTGAGCACGCGGCGCGGCGTGATGTGCGCATAGCCCACCGAAGCCACCAGCTCGTCCACGTTCTCGAAGTTCATCTCCTGCGCCACGATGGCCAGCTGACCGTCCTTCAGGGCGCGCGCCACGTTGAGGTTGACCTTGCGGCCTTCCTTTTCCAGCATGTCGCGGCCCAGGGCCAGGGCATGGGCGCGTTCCTCGGTACGCAGGTAGCGCTGGATGCGGCTGCGGGCGCGGGCCGTCTTGACGATCTTGAGCCAGTCGCGGTTGGGGTTGCGCGAAGGATCGGTGATGATCTCCACGATGTCACCGTTCTTCAGCGGCGTGCCCAGCGGCATCAGGCGGCCGTTGATCTTGGCCCCGGCGCAATGATGGCCCACCTTGCTGTGGATGTGGAAGGCGAAGTCCAGCGGCGTGGCGCCTTCGGGCAATTCCTTCACATCACCGGCAGGGGTGTAGACGTAGACCTCGTCCTTGAACAGGTCCAGCTTGAGCGAATGCATGAACTCGCGCGAGTCCGCTTCGTCGCCCTGGCGCTCGAAGATCTCGCGCAGCCAGGAGAACTGTTCCAGGTCCTTGGAGTTGACCCGGCCCTTTTCCTTGTACAGCCAGTGCGCGGCCACGCCGTGTTCGGCCTGCCGGTGCATCTCTTCGGTACGGATCTGGATCTCGATGCGCTCGCCCTCGGGCCCGATGACCGTGGTATGCAGGCTCTGGTAACCGTTGGCCTTGGGCATGGAGATGTAGTCCTTGAAGCGCCCGTGCACCGGCTTCCACTGCGAGTGCACCAGACCGAGCACGGCGTAACAGTCGCGGATGTCCTTGACCAGCACGCGGAAGGCCATGATGTCGTGCATCTCGTCCAGGGTCAGGGACTGGGACTGCATCTTTTTATAGATGCTGTACTTGTGCTTGATGCGCCCGTAGACCTGGCCTTCCAGACCGTTGGAGGCCAGCAGGTCCTGGATGAGGGAGACCACCTTTTCGATGATCTGCTTTTCCACCACCTGATGCGCGTCCAGCCAGTGGTCGATCTGGTTGTAGATGTCGGGCCGCAGATATTTGAAGCTCAGGTCCTCCAGCTGGCGCTTGAGCAAATACAGGCCCAGACGGTTGGCCAGGGGCGCGTAGATGTCCATGGTCTCCTGGGCGATGCGGCGCTGCTTGTGGGGCTTCTGGAAATCAAGGGTGCTCATGTTGTGCAGACGGTCGGCCAGTTTGACCATCAGCACGCGCATGTCGTGGCTCATGGCCAGGATCATCTTGCGGATGTTCTCGGCCTGCGCCTCTTCCTTGTTCTCGAAGACGATCATGCTGATCTTGGTGACACCGTCCACGATGTCGGCCACGTCTTCGCCGAACTTGTCGTCGATCTCTTCGATGGTGGTGCCGGTGTCTTCCACCGTATCGTGCAGCAGGCCCGCCGCCACCGTGGGCTCGTCAAAGCCCATGTCGGCCAGAGTATAGGCCACGGCCAGCGGATGGGACAGATAGGGCTCGCCCGAAAGGCGCGTCTGCCCCGCGTGAGCTGTGGCGGCGAACACATAGGCCTTCTGGATCAGCTCCAGATTGGCATCATGGTTGTTGGCCGCCACCTTGTCGAGAATTTCCTGAATACGAATCATAGCGTCCTGCCAGACGGTAAAAAGTTGACGATACCGGTTTTGTCCATGTTCGGCCAACTGTCCCGGCTTGTCAATGACGACGGCCCGGCTGCCTGGGCGAACAGAAAAAGGCCTCCACAGCCTGAGGCATGCGTGCTGCGGACACCCGGCGGCCTGAGGGGAGCAGCTCCTTCCGTCCCCGTCCCGGCCCTCCCGTTCTTCCATCACTGCCGCCGAGACTCCCCGGCCCCATAACAACAGGAGGCCGCCCCCGAAGGAGCGGCCTCCCGAAAAGCATCACGGTCTGCCCGTGCAGACCGGCATCAGTCGTCGTGATGCCAGCCCAGGAACATCTTGTAGGCCGGGTTGTCGGTCTCGTCCACATGCGGATACCCCATGCGGTCGACGCGGGTCAGGAATTCCTCGAAGTCCTCGCGCCGCTCTTCGGGCACTTCCACCCCCAGCAGCACGCGGCCGAAGTCCGCCCCGTGATAACGGTACTGGAACAGGGTGAAGTTGTAGGTCACGCGCATGGCGTCCATGAAATTGAGCAGGGCACCGGGCCGCTCGGGGAAGAAGAAGCGGATCAGGCGTTCGTTGTGCACCTGGGGGGCATTGCCGCCCACCATATGGCGCAGGTGCAGCTTGGCCAGTTCGTTGTCCGTAAGGTCGCAGGCGCTGAAACCGGCGGCCCGCAGGTCGTCCAGCACGGAGGCCACCTCGTCGCTGTTCTTGATGTCGATGCCCACCAGCACATGGGCGTTGACCGGATCGGCGAAGCGGGTGCACAGCTCGGTGATGTTGCGGCTGCTGATGGCCTGCACCAGCTGACGGAAGCTGCCCGCCTTTTCGGGGATGGTCACGCCCAGCAGGGCTTCGCGGTTGGCGCCGAAGCGCGCCCGCTCGGCCACATGGCTCAGGCGGTCGAAGTTCATGTTGGCGCCGCTGACCACGGCCACCAGGGTGGTGTCGCGCAGGTTGCCCGCGCGGGCGTAGGCACGCAGACCGGCCAGGGCCAGCGCGCCGGCCGGTTCGGCCACCACGCGGGTATCCTCGAAAATGTCCTTGATGGCGCCGCAGATGGCGTCCGTATCCACGGTGATGATGTCGTCCAGCAGGTCACGGCAGAGGGCGAAGGTCTCCTCGCCCACCAGCTTCACGGCCACACCGTCGGCGAACAGGCCCACGTCCTTGAGCTCCACACGATGACCGGCCATGATGGAACGGCGCATGGCGTCGGAGTCCACAGGCTCCACGCCGATGACGCGGATCTCGGGCCGCAGGTTCTTCACATAGGCGGCCACGCCGGCGGCAAGTCCGCCCCCGCCGATGGGCACGAAAATGGCGTGAATGGGGTCGGGATGCTGACGCAGGATCTCCATGCCGATGGTGCCTTGTCCGGCGATGACATCGGGGTCGTCAAAAGGCGGGATGAACACGTAGCCGGTCTCCTTGATGAGATCCAGCGTATGCCGCCAGGCATCGCTGAAGGACTCACCGAACAGCACCACCTGTCCGCCCAGACGGCGCACGGCATCCACCTTGATGGCGGGCGTGGTCACGGGCATGACGATGACGGCTTCGCACCCCAGACGACGGGCGGCCAGGGCCACGCCCTGGGCATGGTTGCCGGCCGAGGCGGCGATGACGCCGCGGCGCAGCTCTTCGGGGGAAAGACGGGCCATCTTGTTGTAGGCGCCGCGCAGCTTGAAGGAAAACACAGGCTGCAGGTCGTCCCGCTTGAGCAACACGCGGTTGCCCAGGCGGCGGGAAAGGCTCACGGCCTCATCCAGCGGGGTCTCGACGGCCACGTCATAGACCCGGCTCAACAACACCTTGTTCAGGTACTCGCTATGATTCGACATGGAAAACATCCCTTGTAAAAACGGTGCGCCGCCTGCTCACGCCAGAGGCAGGCGGAATCTTTGGAGCATATACCCATTACACACGCCCCACAAGGGGCCGGGAGCCGCATTTCCGCAGGGCAGCGGCATTTCCGGCCACAGCCGTACCTGCGGAGTGACCTTCTATCCCTGCACCACGTTCCCGACCTGCTCGATACCTGCCGCGCGCATCAGCCCAGTCCGACCCGCAACATGATGGCAGCCTCACGGGCATGTCCCCGGGCCCGACTATCTTTTCCCAGTACGGACCGGGATCTGCCGGGACAGCCATGTGCAAAGCCTTCCTCCCTGCCACGAAAAAAGACCGCCATCCCCAAGGACGACGGTCTTTTTACCTCAACGCTTTTCTTCTACCCTCTCCGGGGCAAACGTCTTGCACTATGCTCTTGTCCCGCCCGCTACAGAGCCGGAACAGCCTGACGCTATTTTTTCAGGGCCAGCGAATCCACGATGGCCTGGGCCTGGGCATCCTCCACCTTTCCGGCCAGCAGGACGAGCACATGCCTGTCAGCCCCCAGGGCCAGCACGCCCCGCATGGGGATGTTCCCCGCGTGGCCCTGCATCTCGTAGACATCATCGGCCCGGGGGCGGACATCCGGGGCGTCCAGCATCTTGCGGTACTCCTCCACGATGTCGGCACGACTGCGCGTCCCGTTGAGACCTGTCACCAGGCTCACCATGATGCCGGCATCTGGGGAAAGCATGGTCACGGAGCCTTTGTCCTGGGCCTCGATGGTCCAGCCTTCGGGGATGTCCACCGTGAAGAAGCTGTCCGCCCCCAGGGGAGAGGCCACGGCGGGCGATAAAGACATCCAAAGGCCAGCTACTCCAATAAACAGTAAAAAAGTCTGTAATTTATTATTAAATATTTTCATGACTATTTTTGTAATCATCTATTTTATAAATATAAACAATCAACGCAAAACAACTTATCATAAATACCCGTGCTGTAAACCAGTAATGAATTGCAGAATGATTTGCTAAAATACATACCCATAAAATGGGCATCCCGCCTATAAAGAGTAATGGCATCCCGTTGTTGATATTCCAAAAAATTTTTTTCCGGAAAAAAAGAAAGATTGGAATAAGACCAACCAATACACGACCATTCATAGTGAGGGCCTGAAGCCATATCGGCATTTCTGTTGGACGAGGAATAGAACCTCCGATCCTATACATTGCCTGATGATAGAAATCAGCAATAATATTCTGCTGAAGAATATATGTTGCTATTAATGGCTTTGCCATCCAAAATAATCCATAGCCTATCAACCATAAAATACAATACAAAAAAATACTCGTAAAATTAGTTCTCTTTTCTTTTGCATAAATAATAAGCAATGGAATTCCCAACGTCAGCAATGGTACTGACAGTAAATCAAAAAATGCAACAGCCATCCCAGTTATAAAGAAAAATATAGGATATGTCTCTTTTTTATCCTCGTCACTAAGCTTCCTGCAGCATAAACAATAAAATATGCTGAATAAAATTGAAAAGACAACCAAGCAGTAAGCCATCCATACAGGAGAAAAGAAACTACTAACCCTTTTGCTAAAAAATCCGAAATCCTCTTTACAGAAAAATAAATTATACTTATGCCCAGAATATGAACAATCAATCCAAGATATTTTATTTCTTCATAAGGAAAAAACATCAAAACTGGACGTAAAAAGACGAGATATCCATGCCAATAACGTCCGTATTCCGGGACCATAGCTCGCTCAAAAATATTATCTCCTGGTGCTATGGCAGCTTTGAGCATTTCACGGTCAGTAAATTTATCCTGCTGCAAGTAATGGGCCCATGAACTTAAAAAATATGTCCATGGCATCGGCAAGTAATGCTCAAGAACTTTTGGATATATTTCTCCATTTGATATCTTACATATCCCTATAGAAGCATTACTCTCTATATCTCCATCCAAAGAAAAGCTCAAAAACAATAAAGAACAACAAATAGAGATAAGCAGTAAGTATACAAACAGTCCCTTAGTAATAGATTTTATTATTTTTCTAGTCATCATAATTCAAAAATCTATTTAGATGAAAATTCCTTGCACACGGCGATGATGAAGGCCAGCATGAAGGAAAACACAGCCATGGCGCCGAAAACGATGGCGAGGATGCTCAGATTGTCCACAAAAGGCGATGCCATATTGCCGTAACCGGCACCGGACCAGGCCGAGAAGCAATAGCCGTAGCTGCACACGAACAGCACCAGGAAGGCCAGGGCCACGAACGCCAGTCTGTCTCGGGAGGCCAGGCGTGCCAGCAGGCTGACGCCCCGGCCCGGCAGATGCGTACCGGCCAGCCCCGCCGCCACGACTCCCAGCCCCATGACCTGCATGCCCAGCATGAGCAGCATGGCGAAGGTCACAAAGCTTTTGTTGGCAAAGGTCACGCTGCCCACGGACAGGGGACCGGAGAGCAAAAGCAGCACGCCCAGCAGGCCCACGCCCATCAGGGCCAGCGCCGGATACATATACAGCCAGTGCGGCGCATAGGTCAGCAAAAAGCAGAGGTGGCGCCAGCCATCGCGCCAGGTACGCAGATGCGGCGGACGGCTGCGGCCATCCTTGTCCAGCGTGGTGGGGACCTCGGCCATGCTGAGGCCGTACATAGAGGCCTTGACCACCATCTCGGAGGCGAACTCCATGCCGGTGGTCTTCAGGCCGCAGCGACGGATGGCCTCGGTATTGAAGCCCCGCAACCCGCAATGGAAGTCACCGATGCTGATGCGGAAGAACAGGCGCCCGATCCAGCTCAGGACCGGGTTGCCCAGATAGCGATGGAGCGGCGGCATGGCCCCGGGAGCGATCCCGCCCTTGAAACGGTTGCCCATGACCAGATCCACGCCCTGGCGCAATTTGTCCACAAAGACCTGCAGACTGGAGAAGTCGTAGCTGTCATCGGCATCGCCCATGATGGTGTACTTGCCGCGCGCGGCAGCGATACCGCCCAGCAGGGCCGCGCCGTAGCCTTTTTGCGCCACATCCACGACCCGGGCGCCCAGACTGCGGGCGATCTCCTGGGATCCGTCCGTGCTGCCGTTGTCCGCTACCAGCACTTCACCGTCAACGCCGGAACGCTCCAGGTAGGCCTTGGCCTTCATGATGCAGGTGGCCAGCGTCTCGGATTCGTTCAGGCAGGGCATCAGGATAGTCAGTTCACAGGTATCTTCCATAGTTTTTCCCCTTGATCGGATACGGCCGCACCGCATCCCCCTCATCACCGGCCAGATTGTGCCGGCAACACGATCTTTTCAGGCAACTCCCGTTCTCCTTCACGCCAGGCATCAAGCCGCAGAAGGAGCGGGAACGCCTCACCTTCGTACAACCCCAGCTCCTTGCCGTAGCGCGCCACGAAATCGGCGGGGACACGCCACAGGAGCAGATAATCCACCTTCTGCCGTCGCGCCGTGGCCCGCAGGTCGGCAGGCAGCGTACCACCGAGCAACCGTTCCTCCGGGGAATCTACTGGATTGAACTCCAGCACTTCACTCACGCGGTCAGCGCTGCGTTCCGGCATTACCAGATAACGGCAGATCATGCCATACTCGTAGGAAGCCTTTCCGGCCACGAGCCACCAGGAACTCCCTTCCGGCGTAGACTGCTGCAGAATTCGGGCGGCTTGCTCCATCTCTGCCAGATGTCCGGGGATATCCGCAGGACGTTGCAGCGAAAAACACACAGCCACGACCATGAGTACCACACTGAAAAAGCGTACGAGCCTGACCTGCCACAGATGCCCCTGTTTTGCAGCACGCAGCAGGAAAAGAAAGATCGTCCCGACCAGCAGGGGCCCCATGGCAACGGCGGCGTAGCGTTCATAACTGGCCGCGGAAGCCAGCTCCCGAGCATCCATATAGGCCATGGTCGCATACGCATGGGCCGCCACCCAGGCTAAAAAGCCTGCCACCAGAAGCAGCGCGGCAAAGCCCCTGCCCTGGGGCAGCAACCGGGGATCCTTGCGCAGCAGGTACCAGCTCCCGCCACAGGACAGGAGCAGCAACACGGCCGTACCGGTCGCGAACGTCAGCAGCCCTATGGCAGGGATACTGAGGAGGGGCCGCATCAGGAACGCCCAGGCATACACAGGAATGGCATCGAGGATGGTCTCCAGCCCCCAGCTATTGGCCATGGCAGAAAAATCCGCCCCGGCCGCTCCCGTGATGCAGATGGCTCGGTAGATCTTCCACAGCCCCCAGCACAGGACAGCCGGCCAGACCACGCCGACGATCGACCATATGACATGCCGGAACCTTTGCCTTGCCACACCCCAAAACTGCCGCAGGGCAAAGGCTCCCAACACACACAGAACAAGCAATATCCCGGTAGGCTTGCACAGGATGAGCACAGCGCAGCCCCCCTGCAGGAGCAGACGCAGCAGCCGTTCCCGACAGGAGAAGACCACCAGCAGGGCAAGTGCCGTATAGAGTGCTGTCTGCAGGCTTTCCCCATAACCGAAGATATAGGAACCATAGTCCACATGCGCTCCCAGAGAACGCAGCAGACCGAACGTCAGCAGGGCACAAAAGCAGACCGGCCAGAACGAGAGGCCCCGTTCCCGGGTCAGATGGATGACGACACCCGTGGCGGAAAGCAGAACAGCGGCTTCGCCCACGGCTATGGCAGGCTCCGAAAAGATCCCCATGGGCTGGAGCAGGGCCTGCAGGATGGTGACCATGGGCGGATAGAGCAGCACCGAATCATGCCGGGGCAGGACGGAGCCCCAGGCCCAGAGACCGTTCTCCCCCACCAAATGCTTGACGAAGCCGCCCCAGAAGAATTCGTCCCAATAGACGAGCCTGGCCCCGGCATAATGCCAGGCGAACAGGAGCAGCAGGCCCGCAAACAGCAGGGAAGGCGCCGCCGTACGGAGATAATGACGCCGGGGGGCCCCTGCGGTGAACAGGGAAGCACAGACCGGCAACAGGGAGAGGAAAGACAGGACAGCCACGGCAAGGCGGACTTCATGGTACACGCCCCCCATGGCCGCGAGGACCTGCAGCAGGGCCGTCACACAAACGGCCAGAAAGGGCGCGCACCAGGGCGCAGCCAGACGCCAGGCCAGAAAGATGCTCAGGCAGGTCAGTGATCCGACAAAAAACAAAACTTCCTCCTTGAGGGCTCGCCATGCGGCACCATGCAACCACGTTCCATCCGCCCGGATGCATAGCCGGGCCGGAGAGGGGTTGCCGGCAAATACGCGATGGCACGACAAAGGGCAAGCCATGCCCTCCATTGTCGCAGGCCGGGCCTGACGTCCCACAGGCGACCGGGGCCTTCTCCGGCTTTGCTGCCGGGCCCCCTGAGCCGTGCCATCCTGCGTCTCCTTCCGTGGAAGAACACGCTGAGCCTACCCTTCCCCAGACTTGCGGGCAAGCTCATTCTCGTTCTTCGGCTTTGCCTCCGCACCAGCATCCTGCCTGTACTGGGGAACATATCCCCCGGTCCTCCTTATGTCCGTGACAGGAAGAGGCTCTTCCCCCAGTGCCGGGAGCCATGCCTCTTCGTGAGGAATAGCCCGTAAGCAGACGGACTTTCCGCCAGAAATGAAAACAGGGAGGAACCTTTGCCCCTCCCTGTCCGTACATCTTTGTTTTTGCGCTACCGCTTCTGTCGGCCCGGCTGTCTGTTATTCCTGACCGCCCTTTGCCTGGGCGCGGCTCTGGAATTTTTCCCTGTCCACCACCACACGCTCGTGGCTGCCCTCTCCGATGGGACCTGCCTCGTCATAGGCGGCCACCGTAAAGGTCAGACCTCGTCCGTTGGCCGAGACCGCCGTCAGTTTCGCCTCAAAGCGCACCTTCATGCCGCAGGGGGTGGGCGCCATATGGCTGATGTCCACCCGAGTGCCCACGCTGGTCATGCCTTCGGGCAGGCAGGGGCGTATCGCTTCCATGGCGGCGCGCTCCATGCCCATGATCATCATAGGGGTGGCCAGCACCCGGACTTCACCGCTGCCCACTGCCGCGGCCAGCATTCCTTCTTCCACTGTCGTTTCCCACAGCCCCATCATCCCGGCTTTCGGCATGGTCTCCATGATGTCTCTCCCTGTTGCGGATACGGATATCTCCTGTTCCTGAACAGGAACGGCCTTCCTGTCAAGCGGGAGGCCCCTGTGCACCGCCAGCCAGGCATACCAGGCAGTCACATCACCGCGCAGACGGTCATCGAGAAGGGCCAGAGCCGCATCACGCATCGGCTGCGGCACGCCACCGTAAAAGGCTTCGGCTATGCTCCCGGCGATGGCGGCCTGCGTATCGCTGTCGCCCCCCAGCCAGACGGCATTGCGCACGGCCTCCTCGAAAGAACGGCTTTCCAGAAAGGCGATGATGGCTTCGGGGACGGATTCCTGACAGCTTTCCTTATGGCGATAGGCTGGCCTGATCTCGGCCAGGGATCGGCTCAGGTCATACCCATAACGGAAGGAGATATAATCACGGATGGAGTCCCGTCCGGCACCGTCCCGGGCCAGGAATATGGCTGCCGCCGTAGCGCAAGCGCCCTTGATGCCCTCGGGATGGTCATGCGTCACGGAGGCGCTCAGGGCCGCATAGCGTTCCGTTTCCTCCAGGCTGTCACAGGCCCAGCCCACAGGCGAGACGCGCATGGCCGAACCGTTGCCGAAACTGTTGTACGGCGTGCGGCTGCCCGTGACGATCCAGCGAAAAAAGCGTTGCCCGTAGCCGGCCCGGCTGTAGGCACGACCATATTCGTGCATGGCGTCTATGAAGGCCTCCCGGCAGGCCTGCTCCTGACCGTAGGCCTGCATCAGCCCCCGGGCCACGGCCACGGTCATCACCGTGTCGTCCGTGAAGCGGGAACGGGGGGAAAACAGGGGAAAGGCTTCCGCAGCCCCCTGCCACGGATGGAATTCATACGGACTGCCCACCATGTCACCGATGATGGCTCCCAGCATGATAGATCTCCTTGATACGCTGCGCCGCGCCGAAGCGATACGCTGCTCCTTTCCGGCAGGAAGACAGCTCTCCCGGAACGGCGCTCTTCAAAGAAAAGGGACTGGCTGCGGCAGGAGGGACAAGGATCCCGCCCGGGCCGCCTGTCCGGGAACAAAGATACCGATACCGCCAAGACAGGACATTGGCCACTATCACGCATCCATGATGCGGCCTGTAAGGAATGGTCGCCCCTTCCGGCTACGGGCACTCTTCTCCTGCCGGGCACTCCTGCAAGTCGCGGACTGGCCGAAGGGGCGAAATCTTTCAGTATTTCCCCTTGCCGCAGAGATGGCTACGGCCGTTTGGTACGGCTGGTTTGGCCGTACCAAAGGGGCTCCTGGTCGTACAGCAGGTGCCGCGCTGGCCTCCGGCGCTTACCGTATGTCCGTTGCAGCGGACATCGCCGCAAACATCGTAAGATATCGTTCCCGAAAAACTGCAGATGAGGCACTCAGGCATGGCTTAGCTCACAGGAGAGGAGTGACACTGTCGCGCAGTGAATGTCTCACCCTGCTACAGGATCGTTCCAGATTATGAAATTTATGGAAAACTATATTATTTTTATTATCATACTTATTTTATTGAAGATATTATGAAAAATCTATCCTTTTCTATCTTTCAAACACGCATTGCCACTCCAGAACATGTCCCTCCTATTCCCGCTACAGGAGCGACAGCAGCATGGATGCCAAAGGACGCGGGACAGATCCTTGGCATATCCATCTGTTCTCCTGATGTCTTGCAGGGCAGGCCCTTGCTAGTT
>NZ_DS996352.1:5236-6867 GCF_000156375.1 Desulfovibrio piger ATCC 29098 | reverse complement strand
GAAAACGCATTAAGATGCAAAACGATAAAGTGCGATCAGTAATTCAAAACCTTACAGAAGAGCAATCTATGGTTTTGTGCGCAGCCCTTAATGAAGGCAGGAAGTATGTGGTTACATCAAAACAATTCCCATACATTAGTGAGTTGATTGAGCTTGGTGTGTTGAACAAAACTTTTCCCGATGGAATGGGAAGCATATATTATTCCCTATTGAGGATATTTACTGGACTGAATTAGTTGCCAGCTATGATCCATATAATATTGAGATAAAGCCAAGGCCAATATCTAAGTAACTAGATAAGAGGAATCGATTTTCCCTTAATTTTCTGGCGTCCACTGCATGTTATGCCGCGTTCGCCAGGCTTGCTGTACCATGTGCGCTGATTCTTGCGCTCAATACGTTGCAGGTTGCTTTCAATCTGTTTGTGGTATTCAGCCAGCACTGTAAGGTCTATCGGATTTAGTGCGCTTTCTACTCGTGATTTCGGTTTGCGATTCAGCGAGAGAATAGGGCGGTTAACTGGTTTTGCGCTTACCCCAACCAACAGGGGATTTGCTGCTTTCCATTGAGCCTGTTTCTCTGCGCGACGTTCGCGGCGGCGTGTTTGTGCATCCATCTGGATTCTCCTGTCAGTTAGCTTTGGTGGTGTGTGGCAGTTGTAGTCCTGAACGAAAACCCCCCCGCGATTGGCACATTGGCAGCTAATCCGGAATCGCACTTACGGCCAATGCTTCGTTTCGTATCACACACCCCAAAGCCTTCTGCTTTGAATGCTGCCCTTCTTCAGGGCTTAATTTTTAAGAGCGTCACCTTCATGGTGGTCAGTGCGTCCTGCTGATGTGCTCAGTATCACCGCCAGTGGTATTTATGTCAACACCGCCAGAGATAATTTATCACCGCAGATGGTTATCTGTATGTTTTTTATATGAATTTATTTTTTGCAGGGGGGCATTGTTTGGTAGGTGAGAGATCTGAATTGCTATGTTTAGTGAGTTGTATCTATTTATTTTTCAATAAATACAATTGGTTATGTGTTTTGGGGGCGATCGTGAGGCAAAGAAAACCCGGCGCTGAGGCCGGGTTATTCTTGTTCTCTGGTCAAATTATATAGTTGGAAAACAAGGATGCATATATGAATGAACGATGCAGAGGCAATGCCGATGGCGATAGTGGGTATCATGTAGCCGCTTATGCTGGAAAGAAGCAATAACCCGCAGAAAAACAAAGCTCCAAGCTCAACAAAACTAAGGGCATAGACAATAACTACCGATGTCATATACCCATACTCTCTAATCTTGGCCAGTCGGCGCGTTCTGCTTCCGATTAGAAACGTCAAGGCAGCAATCAGGATTGCAATCATGGTTCCTGCATATGATGACAATGTCGCCCCAAGACCATCTCTATGAGCTGAAAAAGAAACACCAGGAATGTAGTGGCGGAAAAGGAGATAGCAAATGCTTACGATAACGTAAGGAATTATTACTATGTAAACACCAGGCATGATTCTGTTCCGCATAATTACTCCTGATAATTAATCCTTAACTTTGCCCACCTGCCTTTTAAAACATTCCAGTATATCACTTTTCATTCTTGCGTAGCAATATGCCATCTCTTCAGCTATCTCAGCATTG
>NZ_DS996352.1:0-4049 GCF_000156375.1 Desulfovibrio piger ATCC 29098 | reverse complement strand
TATGCATAACATCGTCTTTGGTGGTTCCCCTCATCAGTGGCTCTATCTGAACGCGCTCTCCACTGCTTAATGACATTCCTTTCCCGAATTAAAAAAATCTGTCAGATCGGATGTGGTCGGCCCGAAAACAGTTCTGGCAAAACCAATGGTGTCGCCTTCAACAAAACAAAAAAAGAATGGGAATCCCAATGATTCGTCATCTGCGAGGCTGTTCTTAATATCTTCAACTGAAGCTTTAGAGCGATTTATCTTCTGAACCAGACTCTTGTCATTTGTTTTGGTAAAGAGAAAAGTTTTTCCATCGATTTTATGAATATACAAATAATTGGAGCCAACCTGCAGGTGATGATTATCAGCCAGCAGAGAATTAAGGAAAACAGACAGGTTTATTGAGCGCTTATCTTTCCCTTTATTTTTGCTGCGGTAAGTCGCATAAAAACCATTCTTCATAATTCAATCCATTTACTATGTTATGTTCTGAGGGGAGTGAAAATTCCCCTAATTCGATGAAGATTCTTGCTCAATTGTTATCAGCTATGCGCCGACCAGAACACCTTGCCGATCAGCCAAACGTCTCTTCAGGCCACTGACTAGCGATAACTTTCCCACAACGGAACAACTCTCATTGCATGGGATCATTGGGTACTGTGGGTTTAGTGGTTGTAAAAACACCTGACCGCTATCCCTGATCAGTTTCTTGAAGGTAAACTCATCCACCCCCAAGTCTGGCTATGCAGAAATCACCTGGCTCAACAGCCTGCTCAGGGTCAACGAGAATTAACATTCCGTCAGGAAAGCTTGGCTTGGAGCCTGTTGGTGCGGTCATGGAATTACCTTCAACCTCAAGCCAGAATGCAGAATCACTGGCTTTTTTGGTTGTGCTTACCCATCTCTCCGCATCACCTTTGGTAAAGGTTCTAAGCTTAGGTGAGAACATCCCTGCCTGAACATGAGAAAAAACAGGGTACTCATACTCACTTCTAAGTGACGGCTGCATACTAACCGCTTCATACATCTCGTAGATTTCTCTGGCGATTGAAGGGCTAAATTCTTCAACGCTAACTTTGAGAATTTTTGTAAGCAATGCGGCGTTATAAGCATTTAATGCATTGATGCCATTAAATAAAGCACCAACGCCTGACTGCCCCATCCCCATCTTGTCTGCGACAGATTCCTGGGATAAGCCAAGTTCATTTTTCTTTTTTTTCTATAAATTGCTTTAAGGCGACGTGCGTCCTCAAGCTGCTCTTGTGTTAATGGTTTCTTTTTTGTGCTCATACGTTAAATCTATCACCGCAAGGGATAAATATCTAACACCGTGCGTGTTGACTATTTTACCTCTGGCGGTGATAATGGTTGCATGTACTAAGGAGGTTGTATGGAACAACGCATAACCCTGAAAGATTATGCAATGCGCTTTGGGCAAACCAAGACAGCTAAAGATCTGACCAAGCGACAGTTTAAAGTGCTGCTTGCCATTCTGCGTAAAACCTATGGGTGGAATAAACCAATGGACAGAATCACCGATTCTCAACTTAGCGAGATTACAAAGTTACCTGTCAAACGGTGCAATGAAGCCAAGTTAGAACTCGTCAGAATGAATATTATCAAGCAGCAAGGCGGCATGTTTGGACCAAATAAAAACATCTCAGAATGGTGCATCCCTCAAAACGAGGGAAAATCCCCTAAAACGAGGGATAAAACATCCCTCAAATTGGGGGATTGCTATCCCTCAAAACAGGGGGACACAAAAGACACTATTACAAAAGAAAAAAGAAAAGATTATTCGTCAGAGAATTCTCATGTTTGACAGCTTATCATCGATAAGCTTTAATGCGGTAGTTTATCACAGTTAAATTGCTAACGCAGTCAGGCACCGTGTATGAAATCTAACAATGCGCTCATCGTCATCCTCGGCACCGTCACCCTGGATGCTGTAGGCATAGGCTTGGTTATGCCGGTACTGCCGGGCCTCTTGCGGGATATCGTCCATTCCGACAGCATCGCCAGTCACTATGGCGTGCTGCTAGCGCTATATGCGTTGATGCAATTTCTATGCGCACCCGTTCTCGGAGCACTGTCCGACCGCTTTGGCCGCCGCCCAGTCCTGCTCGCTTCGCTACTTGGAGCCACTATCGACTACGCGATCATGGCGACCACACCCGTCCTGTGGATCCTCTACGCCGGACGCATCGTGGCCGGCATCACCGGCGCCACAGGTGCGGTTGCTGGCGCCTATATCGCCGACATCACCGATGGGGAAGATCGGGCTCGCCACTTCGGGCTCATGAGCGCTTGTTTCGGCGTGGGTATGGTGGCAGGCCCCGTGGCCGGGGGACTGTTGGGCGCCATCTCCTTGCATGCACCATTCCTTGCGGCGGCGGTGCTCAACGGCCTCAACCTACTACTGGGCTGCTTCCTAATGCAGGAGTCGCATAAGGGAGAGCGTCGACCGATGCCCTTGAGAGCCTTCAACCCAGTCAGCTCCTTCCGGTGGGCGCGGGGCATGACTATCGTCGCCGCACTTATGACTGTCTTCTTTATCATGCAACTCGTAGGACAGGTGCCGGCAGCGCTCTGGGTCATTTTCGGCGAGGACCGCTTTCGCTGGAGCGCGACGATGATCGGCCTGTCGCTTGCGGTATTCGGAATCTTGCACGCCCTCGCTCAAGCCTTCGTCACTGGTCCCGCCACCAAACGTTTCGGCGAGAAGCAGGCCATTATCGCCGGCATGGCGGCCGACGCGCTGGGCTACGTCTTGCTGGCGTTCGCGACGCGAGGCTGGATGGCCTTCCCCATTATGATTCTTCTCGCTTCCGGCGGCATCGGGATGCCCGCGTTGCAGGCCATGCTGTCCAGGCAGGTAGATGACGACCATCAGGGACAGCTTCAAGGATCGCTCGCGGCTCTTACCAGCCTAACTTCGATCATTGGACCGCTGATCGTCACGGCGATTTATGCCGCCTCGGCGAGCACATGGAACGGGTTGGCATGGATTGTAGGCGCCGCCCTATACCTTGTCTGCCTCCCCGCGTTGCGTCGCGGTGCATGGAGCCGGGCCACCTCGACCTGAATGGAAGCCGGCGGCACCTCGCTAACGGATTCACCACTCCAAGAATTGGAGCCAATCAATTCTTGCGGAGAACTGTGAATGCGCAAACCAACCCTTGGCAGAACATATCCATCGCGTCCGCCATCTCCAGCAGCCGCACGCGGCGCATCTCGGGCAGCGTTGGGTCCTGGCCACGGGTGCGCATGATCGTGCTCCTGTCGTTGAGGACCCGGCTAGGCTGGCGGGGTTGCCTTACTGGTTAGCAGAATGAATCACCGATACGCGAGCGAACGTGAAGCGACTGCTGCTGCAAAACGTCTGCGACCTGAGCAACAACATGAATGGTCTTCGGTTTCCGTGTTTCGTAAAGTCTGGAAACGCGGAAGTCAGCGCCCTGCACCATTATGTTCCGGATCTGCATCGCAGGATGCTGCTGGCTACCCTGTGGAACACCTACATCTGTATTAACGAAGCGCTGGCATTGACCCTGAGTGATTTTTCTCTGGTCCCGCCGCATCCATACCGCCAGTTGTTTACCCTCACAACGTTCCAGTAACCGGGCATGTTCATCATCAGTAACCCGTATCGTGAGCATCCTCTCTCGTTTCATCGGTATCATTACCCCCATGAACAGAAATCCCCCTTACACGGAGGCATCAGTGACCAAACAGGAAAAAACCGCCCTTAACATGGCCCGCTTTATCAGAAGCCAGACATTAACGCTTCTGGAGAAACTCAACGAGCTGGACGCGGATGAACAGGCAGACATCTGTGAATCGCTTCACGACCACGCTGATGAGCTTTACCGCAGCTGCCTCGCGCGTTTCGGTGATGACGGTGAAAACCTCTGACACATGCAGCTCCCGGAGACGGTCACAGCTTGTCTGTAAGCGGATGCCGGGAGCAGACAAGCCCGTCAGGGCGCGTCAGCGGGTGTTGGCGGGTGTCGGGGCGCAGCCATGACCCAGTCACGTAGCGATAGCGGAGTGTATACTGG
>NZ_DS996353.1:21367-121186 GCF_000156375.1 Desulfovibrio piger ATCC 29098 | reverse complement strand
GAGGTTTTGTTCCATATTGACTGATTATTCAATCAACATACCGGAAAGACAGGCAAAATTGCTTACATTTTTTTGCGCACTGCCATGCATCTTCCACAAGGACTTTTGCCGCAGGCGAGTATCAGCCGTATGATTCCCTTTGAGGGTACGCACTTCTTTCCGTTGTTTCTCAGTTTTCTTCAGCTTGCCGGAGCATGCCGGACCGCGCTCCCTCCTGACGCGCTCCCTCCTGACGCGGTCCCCCAATCAGAAGAAGACAAACGGCCATCCAGCTCTTCCCGGCTGGCCAGGATGCAGCTGGCTGCCAGGCATCAGGCAAGGTGATGGATTCCCCTCCCTGCCGCTTTCATGATCCGCGAGACCATCCATGCATGGTCTCCGAGTGTTGGAACCTTAGAGCGCAAGACGGTTTTAGGAGTTTCCCTTCCAGATTTTTCTGTTGAAGAAGAAAGCTTTTTCCCTGTCACCAGGATGATCGTGTCCGGCAGACATGAAAAATAAACGAGACGCAAGGCTGTTCTTGCTCTGGGAACGCAGGCCAGGCCCATCCCGAAAGTGAAAGACCGCATCACCTGCGACACAACGATGTCTCCGTAAAACAGAAAAGGCGGTCACCGAAGTGACCGCCTTGAATACGCCTTGTTCCCCTGCCCTATTTGGCAAAGCCCATGGCACGGCGTTCGCGGATGACCGTCACTCGGATCTGGCCCGGATAGGTCAGGTTCTTTTCGATCTTTTCCGCGATGTCCTTGCACAGTAGATAGGTGGCATCGTCATCCACATTGTCGGGGTTGACCATGACACGGATCTCGCGACCAGCCTGGATGGCGTACGCCTTGGACACGCCCTCGAAGCTGGTGGCGATGCCTTCCAGCTCTTCCAGACGTTTGACGTAGTTCTCCAGCAGTTCCTTGCGGGCGCCGGGACGGGCACCGGAGATGGAGTCCGCCGCCTGCACCAGCACGGCCAGTGCCGTCGAGGGACGCTGATCCTCGTGGTGCGCGGCGATGGCGTGGACGATGTCCTTGCCTTCGTTGTACTTTTTGGCGATGTCGGCGCCAATGAGGGCATGGGGCCCTTCGACCTCATGGTCGACGGCCTTGCCGATATCATGCAGCAGACCGGCACGCTTGGCCTTTTTGACATCCATGCCCAGTTCCGCGGCCATCATGCCGCACAGGGCAGAGACCTCCAGGGAGTGCTGCAGCACGTTCTGGGTAAAGGACGTGCGGTAGCGCAGCTGCCCCAGCAGACGGATGATCTCGGGATGGATGCCGTGGACCCCGGCATCGAAGGTGGCCTGTTCGCCCACTTCGCGCACCTGGGCATCCAGTTCCTGTTCGCATTTCTGGACGATGTCCTCGATGCGGGCGGGATGGATGCGGCCATCCTGGATCAGACGTTCCAGAGCCATTTTGGCCACCTGACGGCGCAGAGGGCTGTAGGCGGACAAAATGACGGTCTCCGGTGTGTCGTCGATGATGAGGTCCACGCCGGTCGCGGCTTCCAGGGCGCGGATGTTGCGTCCTTCGCGACCGATGATGCGTCCCTTCATATCTTCGCTGGGCAGGGACACCGCCGTGACGGTCTGTTCGTTGACGTAGTCACCGGCATAGCGCTGGATGACGTTACACAGGATCTCCTTGGCCTTGCGGTCGGCGGTCTCCTTGGCTTCCGTCTCGATTTGGCGGATCATCTTGGCCGATTCATGACGGGTCTTGGCCTCCACCTCGGCAAACAGACGGGCCTTGGCTTCTTCCGCCGTCAGACCGGCGATCTCGGAAAGGCGCTGCTCTTCTTCATCGATGCGCGTCTGCAGGAACTCTTCCGACTCGGCCAGCTGCCGTTCCTTGCGGGCCAGATCCTTTTCAGCGGCGAGGAGCTCATGCTCCTTGGCGGTGGCTTTTTCCAGCTTTTCTTCCAGCCGGCCGCCCATCTCTTCAAGCTTGCGCTCACGCAGTTTGACTTCGCGCTCGCGTTCCTTGAATTCGTTTTCCAGCTCGCGCTTTTGGTTGAAAAGGTCATCCTGTCCCTGGATGAGGATTTCCTTTTTCTGCGCCTGGGCCTCCTTGCGCGCTTCTTCCACAATGCGTTTGGCCAGCTCGTCAGCATCGCCGATGCGTTTGGTGGTCACACTTTTGTGCACCAGCGCACCGACCAGCAGGCCGATCACAGCGGCCAGGGCCAGCCATACAATATCCATAAAATCCATAACCATCCTCTATAATCAACGGGGATCACCCGGGTATCATAAATGGCGGAAGCCAGCCTCCGCACGAGGTCGACTGGCGGAGGGCTGGCTTCTGACCGCAAAAACGGCATAAGGATGGCTGCAGACAAAGACCACGCCGAAGCGTGCAAGGAGTACGGTGCAGGACAGAAAAAAATCCCCAGAGCGCCGTGTCATGACTTCGATGCAGAACCTGGTTTCCCAGGGGGGGCCGTGTACTTTTCTACAGGCTTCCCGTAAACGGGCGTGCTCACAAAAAGCAGGGACAGCTCCCGATTTTATGCTTGTAAGGTCAGCACCGAGTCATAAATCACGCACACTCCAGGGAAATATGCTGTCATTGATGACTTAAACGGACTCTTCTATCTTTGAAAGCATGGTCTCGATGCGATTCTGCACATCGTCCAGCTTTTTTTGCGATTGCAACAAATCATCCGCCAGACCAAGAGCCAGAACAGTCAGCAGAATATCTTTGTTACTCTGCATACCGTGTGACCTCAGTTTCTGGTCTGCAAACCGTTCTTCCACAAGAGCGATGGCCTCACGCACACGCTCCATATCGGCACTGTGGCGGAATGTGACCGCAGTACCAAGAACGGTAAGGTTAAAGTGTTCTTGACTCACTCGAAAACCTACTCGGCGCTTTCATGCTCCTGAATAAGTCTCAGCAGAGCATCCATGCGGTTGATGGCATCGCCCCGCACCTGCTCTTCTTTGTTCAGGTTCTCGCGCAGTTCGCGGTTTTCTTCTTCCAAAGACATCTTCGCGGCGATAGTGGCCTCAAGTTCGGAGTGGAGACGACGAGTCTCCGCCAGAAGCTGGGCTTTCTGCTCCAAAAGGGCCAGTACCTGCGTTTCAAGTTGCTCTAGTGCTTCCATGATTCTGGGTATAGCACTGCCCCATGCCGATGGCAAGGCGGCCCATGCGGCAAATCACGATTTCATGCAAAGATAATCAACTGTTTTTCCTTGCCATTCAACGAAATTTCCCTTTCTGGAAAAAGAAAAAACTTTTCCTGCGCACCAGAAAAAAAGGGGGAGGCACAGAGCCTCCCCCAAAGGATTTTTTGCCTGGAACTCTCCCGCCGGGCGGACAGCATCAGGCAGATAGAACCTGGCTGACGCCTCCGCATGACCGGGCAGCCTTGCCCATGGCGGAAAAGTCCCCGGCGGAGCTTCCAGAGCTCCGCAAAGGACTAGACGGATTTGCGCGGCAGGTTCTTCTGCCGGCCGCGGGCGATGCCCATCTCGCCATCGGGCACGTCCTTGGTGATGACCGACCCCGCACCGATCAGCGCGCCGTCGCCCACACGCACCGGAGCCACCAGAGCCGTATTGCTGCCGATGAAGGCGCCTTCGCCGATGGTGGTCTTGAACTTGTGCTTGCCGTCATAGTTACAGGTGATGGTGCCCGCGCCGATATTGGTGCCCGCGCCGATCTCGGAATCTCCCAGATAGGTCAGGTGATTGGCTTTGGCGCCCTTGCCCAGACGGGATTTCTTGAGCTCCACGAAATTGCCCACATGCGAGGACTCTTCCAGCACGGCGCCGGGGCGCAGGCGGGCATAGGGGCCCACCAGAGCGGCCTCGCCCACCTGGGCATCCTCGAAATGGCAGAAGGAGCGGATCTCCGCCCCGGATTCGATGACGGTATCACGCATCACGCAATGGGAGTCGATGCGGGCGCCCCGACGCACCACGCTGCGGCCGTAGATCTCGCACGGGCCCGTGATCTCCGCACCCGGATCCACCGTGGCCAGGGGGCTGATCCGCACCAGCGCGGGCGCATGCAGCATCACGCCGGAACGCAGCAGGCCGTCCACCACACGCTCACGCAAAAATTCTTCACTGCGGGAAAGTTCCAGAGGCGAATTGACGCCCATCAGGCTCTCGTCCCGGCCGCACTGCACGCCCTGCACGTTGCAGCCTTCGGCCACAGCCAGGGAGATGAGGTCGGTGATATAGTATTCGCCGCTCTTGTTGGCATTGCCGATGCGCGGCAGCAGGCGGGCAGCCAGGTCCAGGCGCACGCAGTACATGCCCGCATTGACTTCGTGCGGTTCGGGCCCGTACAGCGCAGGATCGTAGTCCTTGGCTTCCACGATGGCACGCACGCTGCCGTCGGCGGCACGCACCACACGGCCATAGGCGGCGGGATCGTCCAGCTCGATGGTGGCAAAGGCCAGGTCGGCCCCCTCCGAAGCCTCCACGAAATGACGCACCACGTCCTCGGAGAGCAGCGGCGTATCGCCGTTGACCACCAGCACGCGCTCGCACTGCCCTTCCAGCGCGGGCATGGCCTGCATCAGCGCATGGCCCGTGCCCAGCTGCTGTTCCTGGTGCACGAAGGAAGCGTCCGGGAAGGCGGCCTCCACCATGCCCGCCTGATGGCCCACCACCACCAGCGCACGCCCGTCGAACACGGGGCGGACGGCTTCCAGCACGTAGCGCAACATGGGTTCGCCCAGAACGGTCTGCAATACTTTGGGTTTGTCGGAATGCATGCGGGTGCCCTTGCCCGCGGCCAGAATAAGGGCGGCTGTCTGCAACATGGTGGCTCCTTGCAAAAAAGATGGGAAGAAAATAGCCCCTCAGCCCGCAAAGGGCAAGCTGATGGATACGAGGGGGAAGGCAAGGATGTTTTGAAAAAGGCTCTTCCCTCCTCCCTCGCGCCCCCCTTCCCTGCTCGAAAACTTTTGCTCCGGAGGATGACGGTCGGGATGGGGGCCAGGGCAGACATGCGGGCGCAGGTCCCCGGTGGGGAAATGACTCTGCGGGATCGCGTGGCTATGCGTTGCCGGGAAGCTCTGCCCGCTGTGGTCACTTCAACGGACCACAAAGACGGGCAGGGACACGAAAAAGGCGGCCCCGAAGGGCCGCCTTTGCTGTGCGGGATCATACCGGCAGGCCGGAGCCATGCCGGGACAGTTTTTCAGGATCAGGCGTTCTGGAAGACCAGTTCGCCATCGCGGACGTCGATCCGGACAGCCTGACCATCCAGGATGCGGCCGCTGACCAGCTCGCGGGCCAGAGGCGTTTCCACGTACTGCTGCACGTAACGCTTGAGCGGACGCGCACCGTACACGGGATCGTAGGCCTCGCCGGCGATGAACTCGCGGGCGGCATCCGTGATGTCCAGGGTGATCTTGCGTTCTTCCAGACGCTTGCGCAGGCGATCCATCTGCAGATCCACGATGCGCGTCACCTGGTCACGCCGCAGGGGCAGGAAGAGCACGGTCTCGTCCACACGGTTCAGGAATTCCGGCCGGAAGTGACGGCGCAGCTCTTCCATCACCGCATCACGGGCGCCTTCCTTCAGGCTGCCATCCTCTCCGATGCCGTCCAGCAGATGCGGCGAACCGATGTTGGACGTCATGATGACGATGCAGTTGCGGAAGTCCACGGTGCGGCCCTGGCTGTCGGTCAGACGACCATCGTCCAGCAGCTGCAGCAGGGTGTTGAAGACGTCGGGATGCGCCTTTTCGATCTCGTCGAACAGCACCACGGAGTACGGCTTGCGGCGCACGGCCTCGGTGAGCTGGCCGCCTTCGTCATAGCCCACATATCCTGGAGGCGCACCGATGAGGCGGGACACGGAGTGCTTTTCCATGTACTCGCTCATGTCCAGACGCACCATGTTGTCCTCGGTATCGAACAGGGCTTCGGCCAGGGTCTTGCACAGTTCGGTCTTGCCCACGCCCGTGGGGCCCAGGAAGATGAACGACCCCGTGGGACGCGAGGGGTCGGACAGACCTGCACGGGCACGCAGCACGGCATCGGCCACGGCCTGCACGGCCTCGTCCTGGCCCACCACACGCTTGTGCAGCTGGTCGGCCAGATGCAGCAGCTTTTCGCGTTCGGATTCCATGAGCCTGGTCACCGGGATGCCGGTCCACTTGGCCACGATCTCGGCCACGTCGTCGGGGCGCACCTCTTCCTTGAGCAGGCGCGGGCCGTCGGCACCGGCGGCAGCGGAAGCATCGGCCAGCTGCTTTTCCAGGGCCAGCAAGGTGGAGTATTTGAGCTCGGCGGCCTTGTTGAGGTCATAGGCCCGTTCGGCCTGCTCGATGGCCAGCTTGGTCTGCTCGATCTTTTCCTTGATGCCGCGCACGCTGTCGATGGCGTTCTTTTCCTTTTCCCACTGCTGGCGCAGTTCGCCCTGCTGCACCCGCAGCTCGCCCAGTTCGCTTTCCAGCTTTTCCAAACGGTCACGGGAGGCGGCGTCGGTCTCGCGGCGCAGGGCCTCGCGCTCGATCTCCAACTGCATGACCTTGCGGTTCACCTCGTCCAGATCGGACGGCAGGGAGTCGATCTCGGTACGGATCAGGGCCGCGGCCTCGTCGATGAGGTCGATGGCCTTGTCCGGCAGCTGACGGTCCGTGATGTAGCGGTGCGACAGGGTCACGGCCTCCACGATGGCGGAGTCGCTGATACGCACGCCGTGGTGGACCTCAAAGCGTTCCTTCAGGCCACGCAGGATGGAGATGGCGTCCTCCACCGTGGGCTCGTCCACCAGCACGGGCTGGAAACGGCGTTCCAGGGCCGGGTCCTTTTCGATGTACTTGCGGTACTCGTCCAAGGTGGTGGCGCCGATGCAGTGCAGCTCGCCACGGGCCAGCATGGGCTTGAGCAGGTTGCCCGCGTCCATGGAGCCCTCGGTCTTGCCCGCGCCCACGATGGTGTGCAGCTCGTCGATGAAGAGGATGATCTTGCCTTCGCTCTTCTCTACTTCATTGAGCACGGCCTTGAGGCGTTCCTCGAATTCGCCGCGGTACTTGGCACCGGCGATCAGCGCGCCCATGTCCAGGGCGTAGAGCTTGTGGCCGCGCAGGCCCTCGGGCACGTCGCCCTTGACGATACGGAAGGCCAGGCCTTCCACGATGGCCGTCTTGCCCACCCCGGCCTCACCGATGAGCACGGGGTTGTTCTTGGTACGGCGGGACAGGATGCGCACCACGCGGCGGATCTCGGCATCACGGCCGATGACCGGGTCCATCTTGCCCTGACGGGCGGCTTCCACCAGGTCACGGGCGTACTTGCTCAGGGCCTCCACCGTGTCTTCGGGGGTGGGGCTGGTCACCCGTGCGCCGCCGCGCAGGCTCTCCATGGCCTGGCCGAAGCTGGCACGGCTGATGTTGTATTCCTTGAAGACCTCGCCCAGCGGCGTGCCGGGCGCGTTCTCGGCCAGCGCGGCGAACAGATGGTCCACGCTGACGTATTCGTCCTTCATGCGCCGGGATTCGTTCTCGGCGTCGCCCAGCACCTTGGCCAGACGCTGGGTGATGGAGATGCGGTTGGGGTCCATGCCGCCGCCGGAGACGGAGGGACGCTTGCGCAGTTTTTCCTCCACGGCCACGGCCAGAGCGGCTGTCTGCACGCCCATCTGCTCCAGGATGCGGGGCACGATGCCCTGTTCCTGACGGATCAGGGCCAGCGCCAGATGCTCGCTGTCGATATCCTGATGGCCCATGCCCACGGCGATGCTTTGCGCCTGGGTCACGGCCTCGCGGGCTTTTTCCGTGAATTTGTTGATGTCCATATATCCTCCACGATGCCGCTATGGACGGGGCCCGTGCGTACACGGGCCGCCCCACGGCGGAAGGTAAGCAAAATCAGTTTTTTGTGCGCGGGCTGCGCTGGCGGACGGAGGCGGGCTCCAGAGGGCCCGGAGTGTCCGGGCGGCGGCACAAGGCCGGGTGGGGTCTGCGGGCCGCCGCGACGGATCCGAATCCGCGGGCTTCCCGGCACGGGGGATCAGTCTTCCAATCCCTGCAGTTCACGTACCTTGTGCTCCAGAGCGTCGATGCGCTCCAGAAGGTCCACGATGATGGTGCCGCCCACCACGGGCAGCTCGAAGTCGCAGCAGATGCGTTCCAGTTTGCGCACACGGTAGATGTCCGCATCCCGGAAGAACTGGTCGGTGCCTTCCGTACGGCTTTCCAGCCAGCCCAGGGCCAGCAGCTCACGCAACCGCTCGGGCGCGACGCCGGTGCTTGCCATGAATTCTTCGCAAGCCATGACCACGGTGGTCATGTCGTCTCTGTCAGACGTGCTCATATCTCACAACCTCCATCCTAGCCGCGGGCCCGGAAGGACGACTTGTCCGCCAGCTGCTGCCACAGCGCCTTCTCTTCATCCGAAAGCTGCTCGGGCACCCGGATCATGACGCGGGCCAGCAGGTCACCGCGATGCTGTGCCGAGCCAAGGCCCTTGCCGCGCAGGCGGAACTTGCGCCCCGAGGACGAACCGGCGGGAATGTTCATCTCCACCTGCCCTTCCAGGGTGGGCACGGGCACACGGGCGCCCAGGGCCGCCTCCCACGGGGCCAGGACCACGTCGCACTGCAGGTTGTCGCCATCCACCTTGAACACGGCATGCGGCAGATAGCGAACCCGCAGGAACAAATCGCCGGGCGCACCGCCGGGAGCGGGCTCGCCCTGTCCGCCCAGACGTAGTTTGGCGCCTTCGCGGATGCCGGAAGGCACGTTCACTTCCAGCGTCTTGGGGCCGAAGGCCGTCTGCAGGCTCACGCTGCGGCGGCCACCACGGGCCACCTCTTCCAGCGTCAGGGGCAGTTCGGCCTCCACGTCACGGCCGCGGCGGGGCTGCTGCTGGCGGAAACCACCGAACGGATCACCGCCGAAGCGGCTGCCGCGCCCGCCGAACAGGGTCTCGAAAAAGTCCGAGAAGCCCGCGCCGTCGAAGTTCTGGCCGTTGAAGTTGAAGTGCATATTTTCAAAGCCCGGAGCGCCCTGGAACTGCTGGCCATGCTGCCAGTTGGGGCCGAGCTGATCGTACATACGCCGCTTTTCAGGGTCTTTGAGCACTTCGTAGGCTTCGTTGATATCCTTGAATTTGTCTTCGGCCTGCTTGTTGCCCGGGTTCAGGTCCGGGTGGTACTTGCGGGCCAGCTTCTTGTAGGCTCTGGCGATCTCGTCCGCACCGGCGGAACGCTCCACGCCCAGAAGTTTGTAATAATCCTTGTATTCTACTGCCATGATGCTCTCCCCCAATCGGGTCTTCTTGCCAATAGGTAAGACGTTCTTGCCCGGCGTCAAGAAACCGTCACACAAAAAATATTTCCCGGCGGCGCACTCGGGCCAGCCGAAGCCCAGAATCCCTGCGGAGCGGCCCGCCAGCAGGCCTGGAACCGTATCCGTCACGGGCATCTCTGTGCAGTTCCCTGCTCTCGCGGGCGCAAACACCGGCAGGCCGGAGCGCACAAAAAAAGCCGGGAAGGACCAACGTCCCTCCCGGCCATGGATCACGATCCGGTATGCCCGAAGCGGCTAGACGATGCCGTGCTCACCGGGCTTTTCGTACACGGGGCGTTCCTGCTGGTGCACGTAGAAGTCCGTGTCGCCCAGGGCCAGCAGAACGGCCGAGGACACATAGATGGACGACGCCGTGCCCACGAACACGCCGATGAGCATGGTCAGGGCAAAGTCGTGGATCACGCCGCCACCCAGCAGGTACAGGGCCAGGGTAGCCACAAAGGTGGTACCACTGGTCAGGAGGGTACGGGACAGGGTCTGGTTGACGCTGCGGTTGATGAGGAAGTCCAGGGGCTGCTTGGGCGCGGCACGCAGGTTCTCGCGCAGACGGTCATAGACGATGATGGTGTCGTTGAGCGAATAACCCACCAGGGTCAGCAGGGCCGCCATGACGTTGAGGTCGATCTCCACGTTCATGAGCGACAGCAGGCCCACCGTGATGAACACGTCGTGGATGAGGCCCACCAGGGCGCCCAGAGCAAAGTTGAGCTTGAGGACGAAGCAGACCACCAGGGTGATGCCCAGGGCCACCAGCACCAGCCAGCCCATGCTCAGGCCCGTGAGACCGGCCAGGTACATGCCGCCCCAAAGGACGGCGGCCATGGCCACACCGGCCATCCAGCGCTGTTCGAAGCGGCCGGAGATGTACACGGCGATGAGCAGGGTCGCGTAGTACAGGGCGCCCAGAGCCTTGTTGGTCAGGTCGTCACCGACCTTGGGGCCCACTATCTCAAGGCGCTGGATCTCCACGTCATTGCCGGGGAAGGCCTTGGCCAGGGCGGCCAGCACGTTGGTGCGCAGGGCCGCGGCATCGGTGTTCTCGGCCGAGGAGAAGCGCAGCAGGTAATCGCGCGTGCCCTCACCGAAGCGCTGGGTGCTGATGCCCGGCAGTTCGGGCACGTCCAGGCTCTTCTTCAGCACTTCGTCTTCCACGGGCTGGGCGAACTGCACCTGCACGATGACGCCGCCGGCGAAGTCGATGCCCATGCGCAGGCCATTGCCCCACAGCGCCGAGCCCAGACCCACCAGAAGCAGGAGGATCGAGATGACATAGGCGATGTGGCGCTTGCCGATAAAATCTATCTTGGTGTCATGCTTGATGAATGCGAAAGCCATGATTCTCTCCCGGCCAGCCTAGATGCTGATGCCCTTGGGGCCGCACTTGCGCGCCCAGTATTCAAAGATGGCCCGCGACACAAAAATGGCCGTGAACATGGAGGCCACGATACCCAGCGACAGGGTGACCGCAAAACCGCGGATGGGGCCCGTGCCGAACTGGTACAGGAGCACCGTGGCGATGATGGTGGTCAGGTTCGAGTCGGTGATGGAGATGGTGGCGCGCTCGAAACCGGCCTTGACGGCCGCCAGGGGCGAGAGCCCCAGATGCAGTTCTTCGCGTATGCGTTCGTAGATCAGCACGTTGGCGTCCACGGCCATACCGATGGTCAGCACGATACCGGCGATGCCGGGCAGGGTCAGGGTGGCGCCGAAGCCGGCCATGCCCGCCATGACGATGAGCATGGTGAAGCAGAGCATGACGTCGGCGATGACGCCGCTCATGCCGTAGTAGATGGCCATGAACACGACCACGGCGGCGGCACCCACCAGAGCGGCGTTGATGCCGCTGTCGATGGATTCCTGGCCCAGGGAAGGACCGACGGTACGTTCTTCCAGCACGGAGACGGGCGCGGGCAGCGAACCGGCACGCAGCACGATGGCCAGGTCCGTGGCTTCCTGCGTGGTGAACTGGCCGGTGATGACGGCACGGCCACCGGCGATGCGCTGCTGGATCACAGGAGCGGAATAGACCTTGTCGTCCAGCACGATGGCCATGCGGCGGCCCACGTTTTCACCGGTGACGTTCTCGAACAGGGTGGCGCCGCGACTGTTGAAGTTCAGGCTGACGCTGGCGCGGTTCTTCTCGAAGGTGGGCTGGGCATCGGCCACGTCCTCACCGGAGAGCATGGCGTCCTTTTCCACAGCGATCAGGCGCGTGGCCACCTCGCTGCCGTCATGACCTTTTTCCAGCAGGGGCAGGGCCATGACGCCGCTGGGCAGCACGGCCTTGTTGGGATCCACGTCGTCGCGGACAAGGTGGAATTCCAGATGGGCGGTCTGGCCCAGGATCTGCACGGCGCGGCGCGGGTCGGAAAGACCGGGCAGCTGCACCTGGATGCGGTTGCCTTCCTGCTTGCGGATGTCAGGCTCGGCCACACCGAACTGGTCGATACGGTTGCGGATGGTCCGCAGGGCCTGGTCCAGCGCCATGTCTTCGATGCGGTTGATCTCTTCGGGACGGAACTCGGCCACATAGCGCAGACCGGCTTCCGTGCGACGGGGCTCGCCCACATTCAGCTGGGGGAAATTCTTTTGCAGGATCTCCTGCAGTTTGGCTTCATCCTCCACACGGGGCAGGGCAAATTCCAGTTTGTCATTGCCCACCACACGGGGATGCAGCACGACGATCTTCTCGTCCTTGGCAAGGCGGCGGATATCCTGCCCGGCCAGCGCCAGCGAGTTGCTGACAGCCTTGGCCACGTCAACGCCCAGGGTCAGGTGGATACCGCCCTTCAGGTCCAGGCCAAGGTTGATTTTTTTGGATGGTAGGACGTTTTCCAGCGCCGTCCCGATATAGGGCACGCTGGGCAACGCGTAGACAAGGCACAGGCCGAACACGAGCAGGGCCACGGCCAAGCGCGAGCGCAAACCAATCATTTGGGATACCTTCCGCACTTGATGGAGATGTCCGTAAAAACGGAAAGAGGCGGCCAGCCGGAGCCAGAACCGCCCGACACGGCCCGGCGCCCCCCTGCGGACAGGATGGCGCCGGAGCCGCAACCATTACCGATTCCGAAACAAGAACGGAATGTTACTTCTTTTCTTCGGCCTTGGCTTCAGCCTTTTCGGCGCTCTTGCCGATCAGGCCGCCGATGGCGCCGCGGCTCATGCGCAGCTTGGCGTCGCCACATTCGATGACCACTTCTTCTTCGCTGATTTCCATGATGCGACCGATCAGGCCGCTGCTGGTCATCACGTGGTCGCCGCGCTTCAGTTCGGCCAGCATCTGCTTGTGGGCCTTGGCGCGCTTCTGCTGGGGACGGATCAGCAGGAACCAGAAGATGGCGAACATCAGGATCAGGGGAACAAACTGCATCAGCATGTCGCCGCCGCTGGGGGCGGCGCCGCCGGCCTGGGGGGTACCCATGGCGAAAGCAACGGATTCAAACAACAAGACGAACCTCCAAAGGGATGCTGTAGGCAGGCCGCTCACTATGCGCGGATGCCCGGGGTAACAAATTTTCAGCGCGCAAGCATATCCTGCCGCAAAAAAACTTGCAAGCCCTTCTCCTGAGCGAAAAAAGAGCCCTCCGTATGGCGGATGCGCCGGCAAGGGACATGCAACGACGTTCTTTTCAAAAAAGAGCTCTGGCCGATAGCGCTTGGCCCGTAAGGCAGGCCGCATCTTTATAAGGGAGCCCTGATGCCGGGAACTTGGTCACTTCCGGGAGCCACCTGCACAGGAGGACGACCCGGAACCGTTTTCCCGCGCGCAGCGGAAAGCCACGTGAAGACAGGCCCCTCCCCTGCCCCACCCACTGGGAAAAGGTTCGGCATCCCTGCGCTCTCTTCAGAGAGATGCCGCTTCCGGCCTCGCAAAAAACGCGATCAGGGGGAAACGGTCCTTCAGTTCTCCCGCACGGCCCGGACGAAATTGCAGGCGATGCGCACCATCTCGTCCCGGCTTTCCCTGTGCGACAGGGGCAGATGACCGCCGTGGCGGCTGACCGTGCGCAGCACATGGGTCTCGGCCCTGCGGGACGCCGTGCAGATCCACTCCACGGCATTGCGGCGCGGGCAGCTGCTGTCATGCCAGAGCTGGGCATAGCAGACCGGGACATCGCAGGCGGGCAGCAGGGCCCGCAGTCGGGGCTGTTCATGGGCTATCTCGGCCATGTGACGCCAGCAGACCACCCGCTCATGCCCTTGCCAGGGCGCGGTCTCCCGGGCGGCCTCGCTACGCGGGGAGCAGATCTCCACAGGCTGGCGCCAGGCTTTCCAGGCAAGCCGCCAGCGCAAGGCCCGTTCGCCCAGACGGCCGGGACGGGAGGCCCAGTAGAGCGGCGCGGCAAACACCAGCAGGCAGCGGGGCGCGGGCAGGCCTTTTTCCCGGGCCCAGCAGAGCGTGTCCAGCGCCAGCAGGCCGCCCAGGGAATAGCCCGCCAGCAGGGGCGGCTCCGGGCTTTGGCCGGCAAGGGCGGCATAGGCCTCATGGGCCGCCGCGCTCCATTGGCTCCAGTGGCTGTGCACGAAATCCTCCCAGCCGGCGCCATGTCCCGGCAGGCAGGGCGCGTGGCACGCCACTCCCAATGTCGCCAGCCCTTGCGCCAGCGAATCCATATCAGCGGGCCCTCCCCCCAGACCGTGCAGCAGCAGCGCGTCCATTCTTGCCCTCCCCGAAGCATGAGGATACAACTACGCCTGTTTTTCCTGTCCGCAGACCTTAACCCGTCAGGAGCATCCATGCAAACCTGCGACACGCTTCTCCACGCCGGTGTCCTGCTGACCCAGGACGATGACCGGCGCGTCCTCGAAAACGCCGCCCTGGCCATCGATGACGGGCGCATCGTCGCCCTAGGCTACAGCCGGGACGTGACAGCCGCATGGCAGGCACGTGAAATCCTCGACCTTTCCGGCATGCTCGTCATGCCCGGCCTTGTCAACGCCCATACCCACGCGGCCATGACCTTCCTGCGGGGCCTGGCCGACGACATGCCGCTCATGGACTGGCTGCAGCAGAAGATCTTTCCCGTGGAACAGGGCCTGACGCCCGATCTTGTGCGCCTGGGCAGTCTGCTGGGTTTTGCCGAGATGCTGCGCACCGGGACCACCGCCTGCGTGGACATGTACATCTTCGAAGCCGCCGTCATGGAAGCGGCGGACAAGGCCGGCCTGCGCTGCCTGGCCGGTGAGGGCGTGTTCAATTTCCCCTCCGCCTGCTGCCCCGATGCCGATGCTGCCCTGGCCCGCACCCGGGAGATGGCGCAACGCTGGGCCGGACATGAGCGCCTGCAGGTGGCCGTCATGCCCCACAGCGTCTACACCACCACGGCGGCGCAACTCACGGCCTGCCGCGAACTGGCCGACGAGCTGGGCCTGCCGTTGCACATCCATCTGGCCGAGACCCGCCAGGAAACGGCCCTGAGCCTGGAGCAGCACGGCCTGCGCCCCGTGGCCCTTGCCGACCGTCTGGGACTGCTGCGTCCCGGGACCATCCTGGCCCATGTGGTGGACGTGGACGCTGACGAGATCGCCCTGCTGGCCCGACGCGGCGTGAGCGTGGTCCACAATCCCTCTTCCAACATGAAGCTGGCCTCCGGGGTGGCCCCGGTGCCCGCCATGCTTGACGCCGGGGTACGGCTGGCCCTGGGCAGCGACGGTGCCGCCAGCAACAACCGCCTCAACATGTTCACGGAGATGGGCCGCGCTGCCCTGCTGCACAAGGCGGCGGGCGATCCCGAGACCATGCCCGCCCGGACGGTGCTCGACATGGCCACCCGCGGCGGTGCGGCGGCCATGGGCGGTGACGGCGGCGTCCTTGCCGTGGGACGTCCCGCGGACTGCATCGCGCTGGATCTTTCCGCGCCCAACATGCAGCCCCTGTTCAATGCAGCCTCCCACGCCGTCTATGCGGCCACGGGCATGGAGGTGGCCCTGACCATGGTGGCGGGCGAGGTCCTGTATCGTGACGGCCGCTTCAGCCGCTTCGATTATGCGGCCCTGTGTGCGGAAGTGCGCGATATGCGGCGCTTCGTCCTGCGTCGTCTGGGCCTGCCCGAACAGGTGGCCTGAGGCGGAGGCTTCCCGTGGCGCCCCTGCCTGCCGGGGCCGGAACGGCTCCTTGCGGCAGCGGAAAAGCCGCCCGGCCGGGGTTCCCTTGCACGGGGGGACTTGACACCATTGTTTTTTGGTCTATAGTGCCCCATTCAGACTGAAACGAAAGCGCTTCGGCGCATGGAGGTATCGTTATGGCTGCTCTGCTTAATGCCGTGAAAACCGCCGAAGGCGTGGTTGTGAACGGTTTTGTGGTTTCCCCCATCATTGACAAGTGCGAAGGCTGTGACCGCATTCGCGAGTTTGAAGGCGAAAACTTCTGCTCCAGCTACGCCAGCCCCGCCAGCAAGTGGTCCGGTGGCCGCTGCAACTTCGCTACCCATGTGAAGGTGCAGGTCGCCGCCGCTGCCAAGGTCAACCCCCTGAAGGCGTCCAAGCGCGCCGCCAAGGGTCGCTAGACCATACGCGGCATGCGGGACGCGCCCGGCGCGAACATCCCGCACCGATTGCAATTTTCTGGCACATTGCACAGGGGAGGCTGTCGCGACAGCCTCCCTTTTGTCATTTGTCCGCAGGGGCACGCGAGGCCCCGGGCGGCTTCAAGGAAAAACAGCATGAACACAAGTTCGCAGGACAGCGCCCTGTCCCCCCTCCTGCGCTGGCTGGACCAGCGCCAGGACCGTGTGGCGGCCCTTCAGGGCGACCTGACCGCCTTCCGTGCCCTGGGCCCGGAAAACGGCGGCGAGGGCGAGCTGGCCAAGGCCCTGTATATCGAAGACTGCCTGCGCGCCTGCGGGGTGAGCGACATCCGCCGTCTGGATGCCGCCGACCCGCGCGTGCCCTCCGGGCTGCGCCCCAACGTGGTGGCCCGCATCCCCGGCCGCTCCTCCCGGACGCTCTGGCTTTTTGCCCACATGGACGTGGTGCCGCCCGGTGACCCGGCCCTGTGGCATTCCGATCCCTGGCAGGTGGTCCGGCAGGGCGACATGCTCGTCGGACGCGGTGTGGAGGACAACCAGCAGGGCCTGGTGAGCATGCTGCTGCTGGCCGAAGCCCTGCATGCCTGCGGCATCACGCCCGAACTCAGCCTGGGCCTGGTGTTCATGGCCGACGAAGAATGCGGCAACGACTACGGTCTGGCCCATGTGCTGGAGCGCCACGCCGCCCTGCCCGAAGAGCAGCGCTTCCTGCGTGCCGACGACCTGTACATCGTACCGGACTCCGGCTCCCCCACGGGCGCGGACATCGAGGTGGCCGAAAAGTGCCTGTGCTGGCTCAAGGTCGACATCAGCGGCGTGCAGTGCCATGCCTCCACGCCCCACAAGGGCCGCAACGCGTTCGTGGCCGGAGCGGCCGCCGTGCTGGCCTGCATGGAGCTGCACAAGGATTTTCCCCGCCGCGATGCCCTGTTCGATCCGCCCTGCTCCACCTTCGTGCCCAGCCGCCACGACGGCAACGTGCCCAGCGTCAACATCCTGCCCGGGCATGACTGCTTTTATGTGGACTGCCGCCTGCTGCCCGGCGTGGAGCCCGAGCATGTGCTGGACGCCGCCCGCCGTCGCCTGACGGCCGTGGCTGAGCATCACGGCGTGCGCATCGACGTGGCCATCGACCACTGCCAGCGCGCTTCGGAAACGGCTGTGGACAGCCTCGTGGTCGCGGCCCTGCGCCGTGCCGTCACGGACATCTATCAGGTGGAGGCCCGTCCCGTGGGCATCGGCGGCGCCACCGTGGCCGCCCTGCTGCGCCAGCAGGGCCTTCCCGCCGCCGTGTGGAGCTGCATCGACAGCACCTGCCACCAGCCCGACGAACATTCTTCCATCACCGCCACCCTCAAGGACGCCCAGGTGTTTGCCCATGTGCTCATGCAGCGCTGAGAACCGTTTTGACTGTATCGTGACCGGCGGCGGCCATGCCGGTTCCGAAGCCGCCGTGGCCCTGGCCCGTCTGGGCCTGAGCGTGCTGCTGATCTCCGGCAATGTGGACCGTCTGGGCTATCTGTCCTGCAACCCGGCCATCGGTGGCCTGGCCAAGGGCCACATGGTGCGCGAGATCGACGCCCTGGGCGGCATGATGGGCCTGTGGGCCGATGCCGGGGGCATCCAGTTCCGCACCCTCAATATGAGCAAGGGCCCGGCCGTGCGCGCCACCCGCGCCCAGATCGACCGCGAGGCCTATCAGAAGGTCCTCAAGAAGACCCTGTTCTCCACGCCCGGCCTGCGCATCTGGCAGGACTCCGTGACCGAGGTGCTGGAAGAGAACGGCCATGCCTCCGGCGTGCGTACGGCCCAGGGCCTGACCTTCCATGCCCGGCATGTGCTGCTCACCACCGGCACGTTCCTGGCCGGCCTCATCCACATCGGCCTCACGCATCTGCCCGGCGGCCGTCTGGGCGATGCCCCGGCCACGGGCCTTTCCGACAGCCTGCGCCGTCTGGGCCTCACGCTGGGCCGTCTCAAGACCGGTACCACGCCGCGCCTGCTGCGGGCGTCCATCGACTTTTCCAAGCTGGAGGAACAGCCCGGCGATACCCCGCCGCCGCGCTTCAGCTTCCGCGGTCCCGGCCCGGTGCTGCCGCAGGTGCCCTGCCACATCACCTGGACCAACGAGGCCGCCCATGCGGCCATCCGTTCCGGCTTCGACCGCTCGCCCCTGTTCACCGGGGTCATCCAGGGCACGGGCGCCCGCTACTGTCCTTCCATCGAGGACAAGGTGGCCCGCTTTCCCGAGCGCGAACGGCACCAGATCTTCCTGGAGCCCGAAGGTCTGGACAGCCCGGAGGTCTACGCCAACGGCATCTCCACCAGTCTGCCGCTGGACGTGCAGCAGGCCATGATCCATGCCATCCCCGGTCTGGAGCATGCCGTCATGGTGCGCCCCGGCTACGCCATCGAATACGATTATGCCAACCCGGTGCAGCTGCACGGCACGCTGGAGACCAAGGCCCTGCCCGGTCTGTGGCTGGCGGGCCAGATCAACGGCACGTCCGGCTATGAAGAAGCCGCGGCCCAGGGACTGTGGGCGGCCCTGAACATCGCCTGCCGGGAAAAGGAGCTCGATCCCTTCGTGCCCGGACGCGATTCCTCGTACATGGCCGTGCTGGTGGACGACCTGGTCACCTCCGGCACCGAGGAGCCCTACCGCATGTTCACCTCGCGGGCGGAGCATCGCCTGCTGCTGCGCGAGGACAACGCCGACGTGCGCCTGACCCCGCTGGGCCGCAGGATCGGTCTGGTGGGCGAGGAGCAGTGGCGTCTTTTCAACGACAAGATGGAACACGGCCATGCGGTGCGACGCCTGCTGCAGCAGGTGCGCGTCCAGCTGACCGACGGCGACGATGCGACGCAGACAGCTCCGGCAACTCCGGAAGAGACGGAACTGCGCGCCGCGCTGCGCGGCCGGACGCTGGAGGAGGCCCTGCGCCGTCCCGACATGGATCTGGAGCGCCTGGCCCGCATCTCGGCCCCGCTGGCCGAAGCCCTGGCCGATCGCGACCTGCGCGATCTGGAGACCGTCCAGGTGGACGTCAAATACGCGGGCTATCTGGAACGTCAGCGCGAGCTCATCGCCCGTGCCGCGCGTCTGGAATCCGTGGAGCTGCCCGCCGATCTGGATTACCGGCAGGTGGCGGGCCTTTCCCGCGAGGTGGAGGAAAAGCTGGACCGCGTGCGGCCCCGCAACCTCGGCCAGGCCGGGCGCATCTCCGGTGTGACCCCGGCGGCCGTGGGCTGTCTGGAGATCCATCTGCACAAGCTGGGCCTGCTACGCGGCAAGCGGCAGTCCCTCTGATGCCTTTCCCGGGACCTGCGGCCCAGCCGCGGGTCCCCTTTTTGTGCCGCGCACCTTTGCCTGACAAAAGGAGGATGCGCTGTTGACGTTGGGGAATGTTCCCCGTTATCCTGAGAGGACGGGTGCCTTTTGTACGCATGTGCCTTGAGGCCGCGCTGCACACACACCGGCAGGGCTCGTTTCCCTGCCCCGGGCGCGGCATCCGTTCCCGCGTCCGCCCGGACGCATCCACGGTACGGCGGGACATCCCGCCGCCTTCGTGACCTGTGTTCCCGGCGGCGTTCCCCCTCACCCCAGCCCGTGCCCCAGCACGGCGACATGCCTTTGCCCGGCGCCGGTGCGGCGCGCAGGCAAAGCCCTTCTAGGAGGCTGTTTTGGACGGTGGTTCCGACTGTCATAGTAGCAATGGCACCATCTGGTCGCGTCTGACCCGCTTTTTCGGACGCGAAGACGATGAATCCCTGGAAAAAGCCATCATCGAAGCCCGTGCCGACGGCGAGGTGGAGCCCGACGAGGAGTCCATGCTCCTGGGCATCCTGCGCTTCAACGACCTGCAGGTGCAGGACACCATGACGCCCCGCACCGACATCGACTGTGTCCCCGAAGACATGCTCCTGCCCGAAGTGGCCAGGGTCATCGTGGAGTCGGGCCATTCCCGCATCCCTGTCTTCCGCGACACCCGGGACAACATGGTCGGCATGCTCCACGCCAAGGATATCCTGAGCTGCCTGCTGGACCCCAAGATGGCCGACCAGCCTGCCAGTGCCATCATGCGCGAACCGTTCTTCGTGCCCGAGACCAAGCCCATCCGCAACCTCCTGCAGGAATTCCGCGCCAGCAAGCAGCACATCGCCATCGCGCTGGATGAATACGGCGGCACCTCGGGCCTGATCACCATCGAAGACCTGCTGGAAGAGATCGTGGGCGACATCGAGGACGAACACGACGCCCCCCGCGAGGAGGACATCCGTCCCCTGGGGGCCCATGTCTACGAACTCACGGGCCGTGCCCTGCTGGAAGACCTTGAAGAACTGGGCGTGGACCTCAGCTCCGACGAAGTGGACACCATCGGCGGCTATCTGAGCATGGAAGCCGGCCATGTGCCCGCCCCCGGCGAGGTCTTCATCCTGCGTGGCTGGCGTTTCGAAGTGCTGGATGCGGACAAAAAGCTCATCCGCCACCTGCGCATGGAACCGGCCCGGGAAAACACGCCCGAGGCCTCTGAAACGGAAGACTGAGATGCGTGACGCCTGGTTGCGTTCCACCCCCCTGGGCCTCGGCCTGGCGGGGGCTGCCGCGTTGTGGCTGTCGTTCCCCAACGGCTGGATCTCCCTGCCGCCGCTGGCCTTGTTGCTGCCCCTGTGCCTGGCCCTGCTGGGCAGTTCGGCGCCCTCGGCGGGCGCGGCCCTACGTCGCGGCTGGCTGAGCTCCATCGTGGGCATGGCGGCCGTGCTCTACTGGCTGACCATCCCCATGGCCACTGTGGGCAACCTGCCCATGGCTCTGGCGGCGGTCTGCGCCGTGCTGGTGGCCACCTGCCTGGCCAGCGCCGGCGGCCTGTTCAGCCTGCTGGCCCATGCCCTGCGCGGGCGCGGCCCTCTGGCACAGGCCTGGTTGCTGGGCCTTGCCTGGTATTTTCTGGAATACGCCTATGCGCTGGTGGCGGGCTTTCCCTGGCTGCCCCTGGGCGGCGCCCTGGCGGCCTGGCCCCTGTGGATACAGGCTGCCGACGTGACGGGCGCCTACCTGCTGGCCGGTCTGTGGGTCACGGTGATCCTTTGCCTGCGGCACTGGCGCCGTCCTGCCTGCGTAGGCACCGGCCTGCTACTGGCCGCCCTGCTGCTGGGGTACGGTGCCTGGCGCCTGCACACCACGCCGCTGGAAGCCGATCCCCGTGGGGACGACAGCGTGGCCGTCCTCTTTGCCGAAGGCAACATCGACCAGAACCAGAAGTGGGTGCCCGTCTACCAGCGCCGCACGGTGGAGACCTATCTGCGCCTGACGCAGGCGGAACTGGCGCGCCACCCCGGCGAAAATCCCCTCATCGTCTGGCCCGAAACGGCCCTGCCCTTCAATTTCGACAACAACGGCATCCTGTCCGCGCTGGTGCGCAACCTGGCCCGCCAGGCCCAAAGCCCCCTGCTGACCGGCGTGCCCGGCTTCCAGTATGACGCCGCGGGCAACATGCAGGTCTTCAACCGGGCCCTGCTCCTCGATCCCTCGGGCAATACCGCGGGCCATTATGACAAGGAGCACCTCGTGCCCTTCGGCGAATACGTGCCGGAGTGGCTCAACTGGAACTTCCTTGCCGACCTGCTCCAGGAGGTGGGCGTCTACACGCCCGGCCATTCCGCCGCGCCCTTGATGCACGGGGACCTCCGCCTGGGCATGCTCATCTGCTACGAAGCCGTCTTCCCCTGGCTGGCGCAGGCCCGTGTGGAACACGGTGCCAACGTGCTGGTGGACATCAGCAACGACGGCTGGTTCGGCCGCTCTCCGGCGGCGCTCCAGCATCTGTACCTCGCCTCCCTGCGCGCCGTGGAACAGGGGCGCTGGCTGCTGCGGGGCACCAATACCGGCATTTCCGCCATCATCGACGCCCGTGGCCGCGTGACCGTCCGCGGGGGCCAGTTCGAAGAAAACACCCTCTGGGGGCGTGTGCGCCTGCAACAGGGGGCCACCGTCTATCACAAGCTCGGGCTCTGGCTGCCGCTGGCCGCCGGACTGCTCTGGCTCGGCATCTTCTGGGGCACGCGTCGCCCCTCACCTTCAACCCTTCGATAGTTCCCATGTTGCAACTCAGTGATCTTCGTGCCCGTTGCCAGCCTCTCGACCAGCGTTTCGACAACCTTTGGGGGCGTCTTTGACGTCGCTGCCAGCGAACAGCGTCTTGCCGCCATCGAAACGGAACTTTCCCGCCCCAATGCCTGGGACAATCCTGAAGCCCTGACCCCTCTGCTGCGCGAAAAGCGCCAGCTGGAGGATGAGGTCGCCCGCCTCAACGCCCTCAAGACCTGCCATGACGACATGCACGAATGGCTGGAACTGGCCGTGGAAAGCGGCGAGGACGAGGCCCTGGAATCTCTGGCGAAGCAGCAGGACAGTCTGGACGCCCTGCTGGACGAGACGGAACTGGTCATGCTGCTCTCCGGCGAGGAGGACAACCAGGACGCCATCCTGGAGATCCATCCCGGTGCCGGCGGCACGGAATCCCAGGACTGGGCGGAGATGCTGCTGCGCATGTACACCCGCTGGGCTGCCCGGCGCCACTTCACCGTGGAAGAGCTGGACTACCTTCCCGGCGATGAAGCCGGCATCAAGAGCGTGACCCTGCGCATCTCGGGCCCGCACGCCTTCGGTTTCCTGAAGAGCGAGCGTGGCATCCACCGCCTGATCCGCATCTCGCCTTTCGACGCTTCCGGCCGCCGCCACACGTCCTTTGCTTCCGTGGACGTCATGCCCGACGTGGGCGACGACATCCAGCTGGACATCAAGGAAACGGACCTGCGTTTCGACACCTTCCGCTCCAGCGGCCCCGGCGGCCAGAGCGTGAACACCACCAGTTCCGCCGTGCGTGTGACCCACATCCCCACGGGCATCTCGGCCCAGTGCCAGAACGAGAAGTCCCAGCATCACAACAAGGAAGCGGCCCTGTGCATCCTCAAGGCGCGCCTGTACAACCTTGAGCTGCAAAAGCGCGAAGCCGAGCGTGCCGCCCAGTACGCGGGCAAGGACGCCATCGCCTTCGGCAGCCAGATCCGCACCTACACCCTCCAGCCGTACCGCCTGGTCAAGGACCACCGCACCAACAGCGAATGCGGCGACGTGGAAGCCGTCCTGGACGGCCAGATCGACCAGTTCCAGCACGACTACCTGCTCTACAGGCACGAACAGCAGCGCTGATAGCGCCTTTATGGCCCGGAAAAGTGCGCCTGCCCGCAAAACAGGCATTTTCCGCACTTTTCCGGGCATATTTCCCTGCCATTTTCTGCCCTGCAACTTTACCTCGTCCGGCAAAAAGGATAGGATTCCTTATCATAACGACTGGCATCCTTTTTACCAACGCTCTCCTTTCACCGACGAGGAGGAACGATGAACAAGAGCGAACTCATCAAGGCCCTGGCAGAAGAAAGCAATCTTCCGTTCGATGATGCGTCCTTGGTGGTGAACACTTTCATTGATGCGATGAAGGATTCGCTCATCGCTGGCGACCGTATCGAGATCAGGGGATTCGGGAGCTTCAAGATCAAGGAATACAGCGGCTATGCCGGGCGCAATCCCAAAACCGGCGAAAGTGTCTCTGTCGTGCCCAAACGCCTGCCCTTCTTCCGTGCCGGGAAGGAGCTCAAGGAATATATCAACCAGTAACCGCAGTCCCATTTAGCCCAGTTCCAAGGAGTGGACCATGCAATTTTTCGGTGCCCTGACCGCCCTCGTCACGCCGTTCAAAAACGGCGCCGTTGATGAAGCCGCCTATCGCGAATTCATTGAATTCCAGATCAGTGAGGGAATCCACGGCCTTGTGCCTTGCGGCACCACCGGCGAATCGGCCACGCTCTCCCACGAAGAGCATGAACGTGTCATCGAGATCTGTATCGACCAGGTCAAGGGTCGCGTGCCCGTCCTGGCCGGTGCCGGCTCCAACAATACCATCGAAGCCATCCGCCTGACCCGCTTCGCCCAAAAGGCCGGGGCCGACGGTGCGCTGCTGATCACCCCCTACTACAACAAGCCCACCCAGGAAGGTCTGTACCGCCACTTCAAGGCCATCGCCGAAGCTGTCGACATGCCTCTGGTCCCCTACAACGTTCCCGGCCGTACCGGCACCAACCTGCTGCCTGCCACCCTCAGCCGCCTGGCCCATGAATTCCCCAATATCGTGGGCGTGAAGGAAGCCACCGGCGACATGAGCCAGTGCAGCCTGATCATGGAACAGTGCCCCAAGGGCTTCAGCCTGCTTTCCGGTGACGACTTCACCGCCCTGCCCCTGATGTCCATCGGCGGCAGCGGCGTCATCTCCGTGACATCCAATATCGTCCCCGGCAAGGTGGCCGCCATGTACAATGCTTTCGCCAAGGGCGACATCGCCACCGCCATGGGCATCCATCATGACCTCTTCGTCCTGCATCAGGCCATGTTCATGGAAAGCAACCCCATCCCGGTCAAGACCGCCCTGGCTCTCATGGGCCGCATGACCGACGAGATGCGCCTGCCGCTCTGTCCGCTGACCGACGAACATCTGGAACGCCTCAAGGGCGTCCTGGCTTCCAAGGGACTGCTTGCCTAGTCCGGCACATCGTCTTGAAGCCCCGCTCCGGCGGGGCTTTTTTCTTGCCCACTGACCGGAAACCATACCGGGCAGCCCCTTTCCAGCCTGCCGGTACCTGCGCCCCCCAAAAAGCGGCCCGCATGGGTGAGCGCCCGCATCCCGCCTGTCCGGTCTTGCCGCGGCTTGCCTTCCCCCTGCCCTGCTGCTAGCATGATGACGTTTTCCATACTGTGCCGAGGAGATCATCCATGACCGATTCCCGTTCCGATCCGACAATCGTGCAACGCCTCATGCAGGCGCTGGAGGCGGATACCGCTGTTGAACTGGCCCGGGCCCTGGGCCTGCCCGTGACGGATGTGGAACAGGCACTGGCCAAAGGCCAGGTCCCGGACGAATGGGTCCGCATCTGCGCCGCGGAAACAGGCTGCAATGCCGACTGGCTCTTCTTCGGCCGTGGCCCCATGCGCCTCCCGCTGGTGGAGTCCGGCGCCATGCCCGCCTGCCTCATGCTGGAAGATGTGGATGACGATGTGGACATGATCACCGTGCCCCTGGTGGTGGCCCGCCTGTCCGCAGGTTCCGGCAGTCTGGAAGTCAGCAACGAGCAGGAGGGCGGCTATGCCTTCCGCAGCGACTTTTTGCACCGCAAGGGCAATCCCCGCCGCATGGTGCTGATGCGTGTCTCGGGCGACAGCATGGTGCCCGAGATCCAGGACAACGACCTTGTCCTGCTGGATCAGGGCCAGACCGAGATCGTCTCCGGGCGACTCTATGCCATCGGCTTTGAGGATGCCATCTACATCAAGCGCATCGACCTGCTGCCCGGCCAGATCGTCCTGCACAGCACCAACCCCGCCTACCCTCCCGTGACCCTCGATCTGAGCGGCGACTGCGCCGAACAGTTCCGCGTCATCGGCCGCGTGCTCTGGTCCGGCCGCGAATACCGCTAGCCGCGTATCGCGCATCCATATTTTTCAAGGGGAGAGGGGGACTTTTTCCAGCGGAAAAAAGTCCCCCTCTCCCCCTTCCCCCTCACCCTTCAAAAACCGCTGTCACGATCCCTGTGACGCTGGTGTCACGCACAGGACGGCCCCGCCTTCCCATCCCCGTGTGCAGATGAAAAAAGCGCTTTGCGCGGCAAACGGCCAGACTTCCTGACCCGAAACGCGCACGGCCCTTGCGGGCAGAAAGAATCCGCGAGGGGCCGCCATGATGTGTCCGGCAAAACGTCCTGCAGGCTGTGGCGATGAGTATGGGAAGGGATGCGGTGTCAGTTTGCGGAACCACATGCAAGGGCTGCTGTACCATCCCGGTACGGGACAGCCGCTGCCGTATGCCGCATAAAAAATAAAAGAGCGTGCATCCATTGCGGATGCACGCTCTTTTATTCATGAAGTTGTTGTCCGGTCGCCGGCCGGCCCGCCATCCATGCCCTCCCGGAAAAGAGAGGCGCCGTCACAGGGCGGGAAAAGGCTGCGGGCCGGTCACGGCACGGCTTACAGGCTGCCCTGCTTCACAAAATCGTCCGGCACGTCGGCCAGCGTGGCCACCATGACGGCCTTGATGGTGTGCATGCGGTTGGCGGCTTCGGCAAACACGAGGCTGTTGGGCGATTCGAAGACTTCGTCGCTCACTTCCATGCATTCCAGACCGAAACGCTGGTACATCTTCTCGCCGATGATGGTGTCGCGGTTATGGAAGCTGGGCAGGCAGTGCAGGAAAGCACAGCGCTCATTGCCGGTCTTGCGCATCATCTCGCTGTCGATACGATAGGGGGTCAGCAGGTTGATGCGTTCCTGCCAGACATCTTCCGGCTCGCCCATGGAGACCCAGACGTCGGAATACAGGAAGTCGCAGCCCTTGACGCCGCTGTCCACATCTTCCGTGCGGGTGATGCGGGCACCGGTCCGTTCGGCGATGGCGCAGGCCTGTTCGTAGACCTCGTCGGAGGTCCACAGGGCCCGGGGCGCCACGCTGCGGAAATCCAGGCCCAGCATGGCCGAGGCGATCATCAGGGAGTTGCCCATATTGTAGCGGGCATCACCGATATACGCCATGGTCTGGTCCTTGTAGGGCTTGTCGCAATGCTCGCGCATGGTCAAAAAGTCCGCCAGGATCTGGGTGGGGTGCCATTCGTTGGTCAGGCCGTTCCACACCGGCACGCTGGCATAGCGGGCCAGCTCTTCCACGATGCTCTGCCCGAAGCCGCGATATTCGATGCCGTCATAGAAACCGGACAGCACGCGGGCCGTATCGGCCATGGATTCCTTTTTGCCGATCTGGGAGCCGGAGGGGCCCAGATAGGTGGTATGGGCACCCTGGTCATGGGCCGCCACTTCAAAAGAGCAACGGGTCCGGGTGGAATCCTTTTCAAACAGCAGCACGATATTCTTGTCCAGCAGGAACTTGGGCTCGCGCTTTTCCTGCTTGGCTTTTTTCAGTGCGGCGGCCAGATCCAGCAAGTAGATCAGGTCTTCGGAAGTAAAGTCCGTTTCCTTCAAAAAATCTCGATTGGTCAGTCTGCTCATGCCATGCTCCACCCTTTCGGGTCGTTGCTGAAACTCTCTCCGCCTGCGCCGCCCGGCGGCTTTCGGCCTGTCCGCAGGCCGTTTTCCTCTACAGGTGGAAAGCAGGAATCTAGCAGCGCCGGGCCGCTTTGTCCATGCCCGAACGCCTGTAACATGAACGTCACATCCTCGTTCGGAAGAGATGCGGACACCTTCGCGCAAGACATTGCCCCCGGCATCGTTTGCGCTTATGCTACCATCAAGAAAGGAGATCCTCATGCGAACCTGGACATGCCTCGCCGGACTGCTCGCCCTGCTCCTGGGCCTGATGCCCTGTCCGGTGTCTGCTGCCCCCTCCGCCTACCACCTCAGCAAGGTCGTCATGCTGACACGTCACGGTGTCGCGGCCCCTGCCGACGACAACCAGCTGCCCCGAATCACCGGCAAAGCCTGGCCGCAATGGCCTGTGGGGCCCGGCCAGATCTCGCCGCGCGGCGCCCAGCTGCTGACGGCCCAATGGGCCTCCCTGCGTGCCCTGTACCTCCAGGCCGACCTGCTGCCGGCGCAAAAGACCGAATCCCGGGTGTTCGTGCGTGCGGACAACACCCCGCGCAGCCGCGGCACTGCCGAGGCCCTGTTGCAGGGCCTGACGCCGGGCACCCTGCCCGCCTATGCCGTGGTGAATCTGGATCCCGATCCTCTCTTCGAGCCCGTCCAGGCCGGTCTTGCCATCTTCGATCCGGCCGAAACCGCCCTGGCCATCCTGGATCACATCAACGGGGACTTCTCCCAGTTCTGGGAAAGCCTGGGCGAGCCCATGTCCCTGCTGGACCAGCTCGCAGGTCCCCTGTCCGCCGAAGCCTGCAACAGCATCAACCTGCCCGGCGGCTGTCGCCTGTCCGACATGGTCCCCACCATCTCCATCATGGACATGGGGCGCCGTGTGGAGATACGGGGCGGCCTCGGTCTGGGATCGACCCTGGTGGACCTGCTGGTGCAGGAGTACGCCCAGTGGCCGCAGCAGGAGGCCGCCTGGGGCCAGGCCAATGCCGCGGCCCTGCGCAAGCTCCTGCCCATCCGCAGCGAGATCTTCAATGCCCTGCACCGCACGCCGCTGATCGCCGGCATCTACGGCGGCCCCCTGCTGCGGGACATGGCCCTGGCCCTTTACAGCCAGCATGCCGACCCGCGCCTCAACGAGGCCAAGTGCGCCGTTTTTGTAGGCAACGACAACAATCTGGCCGCCATCGGCGCCCTGCTGGGCATCGACTGGCAGGCTTCGGGCTTCCCTCCCAATGCCCTGCCGCCCGGCACCATCCTGGCCATGGAACTGTGGGAAGGCCCCGGCAACGACAGTGAAGTGCGTTTCCGGGTCTTCATGCAGAGCCTCGATTTCATGCATGCGCCGCTGAGCGTCACCACGGCCAGCGGCTATCAGACCGCCCCGGAAAGCTACGGCCCGGCCCTGCTGGAAGCCCATGTCACGCTCGATGGCCAGAAGGACGGCCCGGTCATGAGCAGGGAGCTTTTTGAACAGCGTGTCCGCGGTGCGCTGGAAGGCCGTGGCCTGCCGCGCATCACCTTCCTGCCGGAAATGGTCTCTCCGCAGGCCCCGGCACCTTCCCTTCCCGTACAGCCATGACGAACGACGAAAAAAAGACCTTGCTGCAACAGCGCTATGCCGAACTGGATGATGAGAGCCTGTGCGCGCTGGAACGCCACAAGCTGACCGAACAGGCCCGCGAGCTCTTTGATGCGGAACTGGCCCGCCGCGGCCTCGATCTGGCCGCCTACGAGGCACGCCATGGCGACAGCCTGTACCGGAGCCGGACGGCCCTGCGCCGGAGGCAATGGCGTGGTGTGGGCCTCAAGGCCATCCTTGCCGGGATCATTTTTGCCGGGGCCGCGTTGGTCCGGCAACAGTATGGTGCCAGTCTGGATGCCATGGAGGCCCTGCCCGTAGCCGCCGGTGGCCTGGCCCTGGTCATCCTTGTGCTGGCCTTTGCCCTGCGTCGCCGCTGAGGCGCCTGTCCCAGTCGGCCAGGGGTGCATCAAGGCTCCGGGGCCCCTGAGCCGCCTGTGTCCTGTCTGCGCTCCGGATCGCTGACCTGACCCCGCGCCCAGATAATCCTGCCGCCAGGCGCAACGAGCAGCCCTACCGCAGGCAACTTTCCTTCCCGTACAAAAAAACGGGGGAATGCCGTGAGGCACTTCCCCGTTTTTATTTTTTGTCGGTCGCAGAAAATATATGGCCGGCTAGTCGTCGCTGACCTGGGGAGCTGTCCCCGGCGCCACCATCTTCAGGGCATGGCGGCAGATCTCAAGATTCTTGCGGTAGCCTTCGATGTCCGGTCCGGTGGTATGTCCGGCACGGGCATAGCAGTCCAGGGCCTCCTGCAGGGTATCCACGGCTTCCTGCCACTGGCCAGCCGTTGCCAGGGCCACGCCCAGGTTGCCCAGGGAGAAGGCCGTTTCCGTATGATCGCCCAGCAGTTCCTTGCGGATGGCCACGGCCTGACGGTGCAGGGCGATGCCCTGTTCCAGATCACCACGCTCTTCGTGGATGCGTCCCAGATTGTTCAGGCAGGTGGAGACATCCATACGAGACTCGTCGCCGCTCTGCTTCTCGAACACGTCCCGGGCCTTGAGCAGCAGCGCCTCGGCCCCGTCCAGATCCCGTTGCATGTACAGGCAGGCCGAAAGACGCAGCATGGCCCCGGCCACCAGAGGATGATCTTCCCCAAAGGCGGCACTCAGGCCGTCCACGGCTTCGCGGCTCACGGCGATGCTCTTTTCCACCTGTCCGGCAGCAAGGTACAGGCGCCCCAGGTTCTGCAGAGCACCGCACGTGGCGGGATCCTGCACGCCCTGCCGCTCACGCAGCAGGCTCACGGCCGCCTCGATGGCCTCGATGGCTTCGTCCTGGCGGCCCTGCTCGAAGACCGCACGCCCCAGCCCGTCCAGGGCCAGAGCCTTATGCAGGGGATTGTCCGTCCCCTTGTCCAGCAATTGACGATACCGGCTCTCGGCACCGGCAAGGTCACCGGCAGCCATCAGCTTGCCAGCGGCACGGATCTCCTGGATCCAGCTTTTCGCATCCATGTTTGCACTCCTGAAAATATCTCTTCTGCCGGGCTGTGTGCGCAGACGTCCGGCCATGCTGGCCCCATGTTGCCAAAACGGGCAGCCGGTCGCAACCGTCTGCCCGTCAATCCCGCAGCAGATCCATGCGCAGGATCTCCACCGTGCGCACCTGCCGCATCACTATCGGCCCGTGCAGCCACAGCCAGCTGTCCTGCTCGTCGCTCAGCCCCTGACGCCGCAGCTCTTCGGCCACAAGGGCACAGATGTCTTCCACGGCCGCCACGGCTTTCTGTCCTCCGGCCTCGGTCGTCAAGGGAGCCGCTGCGGCCTCTTGCAGGGCCGCACACATGTCGGCACCCAGCCGCGGCAGGCCCTGCACGGTGCGCCAGGCCCATTTGTAGAACGGCAGGTAGCGCCGGTTCAGCAGACAGGCCAGGGAAAGGGCCGCCTCGCTGAAGCGCCCCAGGGCCAGCATGGCGCCGATACTGTCCCCGCGCTCAAGGCAGCGCGGCAGGTTGTACTGACCGGCCTGCGCCATCTGCATGCAGCGCGTGGCCATTTTTTTCAGGTGCAGGTCCCGGGGAAAATAGTCCAGCAGGGTCGTACGCCAGGCACTGAAACGACCGGACCCGTCGAAAAAGACCTCGCCATTGGTGCAGGTGGCCAGACCCCACTCCTGCATGCCCAGCCAGTGACGCCAGTCGGACGGCGGCGTATCGCGGCCGGTGAAGCGGGCATAAAAAGCCTCCATGGCCAGGGGCCCTGTCCGTCCCATGCGCCGTTCCGGTGCCATGCGGCAGGGAAAGCCCTCGAAGGTCCCGGGCAGCAGGCGCAGGACGTCTTCCAGCCGCTGCCCGTGCCGGGCCAGGTCTTCCCGTGAAAGCCAGATGCAGAAGCCAGGCCCCCAGTCGTGATCCCGTGACGTGGCATCGTCAAAGCCCAGACATTCCGAGCCCTCCCCTGCCAGCCCCACGGCGCACAGGGGCAGGATATCGCCCGCCTGCTCCTGCAACAGGGGCAGACAGGCCTCGAAATAGCGCCGGGAAAGTTCCAGTCCTTGCATCATGATCATCTCCTTGAGGCGGTATCCGCCGACTGTCCGCATCCCTTGCCGTCAGGCCGGGGCACAGCATGCCGCTGCCCCCACAAGGCCACGATGAAGATACCGCCGAGGATGGCGGCCGAACACAGCACAAGACGCAGGGTGATGGGCTCGCCCACGAAGACCACCGCCCCCAGGGCCGTGATGACGGGCACGCTCAGCTGGGCGGCGGCAGCGGCAGCGATACTGTAACAGGGCACCAGTGCATACCAGAGGATATAGCCCAGGGCGGAGGCCAGGGCCCCGGCGCACAGGGCCAGCACCACCCCTTGCGGCGGCAGGGAAAGCCGCCACCATAGGGCCAGCATCAGCACCAGGACCAGGGGGACGCAGCGGATGAAATTGTCGGTGGTGGCCTCCGCCGCATGGCGGAATTTGCGGCCGCACAGGCTGTAGGCCCCCCAGGCGGAACCGGACACGAACATCACACAGGCCGCCGGCAGCGGCGGCGCTTCCAGACCGGGCAGCAGCAGGACCACGAGCCCGGCCATGGCCATGCCTATCCCCAGCGTCTGCCCCAGATTGGGCCGCTGTCCCGCGTGGATGCCGTAGCCGATCATGCTGGTCTGCACGGCCACGGCGATGACCAGGGCCCCGGCCGCGGTGGGCATGCTCACATAGGCGACGGAGAACGCCAGCATATAAGTGAACAGCGCCAGCGCCGCGCCCCAGCTGCCCTGCCCCCGCCAGTCCGGCACCTGTCCGTGACGCCGCTGGCGCCACCTGTGCAGGACAAAAAGCATCAGGGCGCCGGACGTCATGCGGATGGCCGTATAACTGACCGGATCCATGCCGTGATGCAGCATGGCAAGACGGCACAGGATGGAGTTGAGGGCAAAAAGGGTCATGCACAGCAACGTCAGGAGTGCCAGCGGCAGGCCTTTCTGCCAGACGCGGCGTGCTGCGGGCCCCGTACCCGGTATGGATCGTTCCGAATCCGTCATCTTTTCCCCCTGGCGCCACGAGCTGACGCCACGGCTATTCAAAAGAAATCTTTCATAAATGACAAGCAAAATCCGTACCTTCTGCAAAACCATGCGACAGGATTGGAGAAATTTTTCCATCTCTTCTTCCCGTGGCGCAGCGATGCATCCTTCCGCCTCTCTCCGGGTGCAGGACTGCAACAAAAAAGCCTCCCGAAGGAGGCTTTCCGACAAGGGCCTATCCCTTAAGGGATGACGGCAAACAAAGATCCACATGCGGGCATGCGCCTGCCGGACAGCAAAGTCCCCTGGCGGCATGACGCACAGGCGTCCTGCCGTCCGGGAAGACGGCCCCGGTCCGGGCTACTGCCCTGCGGCCCGGGCGCTCTCCGCCTGCATCTCCTGTTGTAGATGGCGCAGGCAGTCGCCCGCCGATGCATACCCCCGGCGCAGGGAAGCATAATCCGCTATCATGCGGGCCCGTCCCCGGTGATAGGTGACCAGGGTCCCGGCAAAGGCATCCACATCTTCCGGGTCATGGCTGATAATGACGGCGGGGATGGCGAATGCGGCAAGGATCTCCTGGATCTCGCCGCGCAGGCGCTCGCGCAACAGGGGGTCGAGCGCGGAAAAGGGCTCGTCCAGCAAAAGGAGCGACGGACGTGTCCCCAGGGCCCGCGCCAGCGCCACACGCTGCTTCTGCCCGCCGGATAGATTGCCGGGATACAGGCGGGCCAGATGAGCGATGCCCAGACGCTCCAGCAGGTCCATGGCCCAGGCGTGCTGCTCCCTGTTCAGGCGCCAGGGCAGCAGGCCCGTGCCGGCATAGGCCACGTTGTGCAGCACGCTCAGATGCGGGAACAGGGCGTAATCCTGGAACATGTAGCCGATGCGCCGCCGCCGGGCAGGCACACAGATGCCCTGCTCGCTGTCATAGAGGACGTTCCCGTCCACTACGATGCGGCCGGCATCGGGCCGGACCAGACCGGCAAGGCAATGCAGGGTCAGGGTCTTGCCCGAACCGGACGCGCCGAACAGGACGAGGGTACGGCTGTCCTCCGGCATTTCCAGATGGATGCCCAGATGGAAGGGCGCTTCCCTGCCGGGATCATCGAACGATTTTTTTATATCCAGAAAGATCATGCGCTGCGCCGCCTTCTTTTGTATTTGACCAGCACTTCGGCGGCCATGAGCAGGGTCACGCACAGCCCGGACGTCACCAGCACCAGCAGGGTCGCCAGGGCGTCGTTGCCCGCCTGGAAGGCATCGTAGATGGCCAGGGCCAGGGTCTGCGTCTTGCCGGGGATGTTGCCCGCCACCATCAGGGTTGCGCCGAATTCGCCCATACCGCGGGCGAAGGCCAGCATGAGCCCGGCAAAGATGCCCTTCCAGGCCAGCGGCAGGGAAACGGTCAGCAGGATGCGCAGCTCCGAGGCCCCCAGAGTGCGCGCGGCGTTCTCCAGATGCGGGTCCACCTGTTCCAGGGCCGCGCGTGCGGATTTGTAGAGCAGCGGAAAGACCACCACGGTGGCGGCCACCACCGCCCCCTGCCAGGAAAAGATGAGCTGCAGGCCAAGATCCCGAAACGCCGGGCCCAGCAGACCGTTACGGCCCACGACGAGGATCAGGTAATAGCCCAGCACCGTGGGCGGCAGAACGAGGGGAAGCGTGCACAGGGCATCCAGCAGGGCCGGCAGGGGGCCGCGGCGACGGGCCAGACGCCAGGCCACGAAAAGCGCGGCCAGAAAGGAAAGCGCGGTCGCGATGCCCGCCACCCGCAGCGAGAGCAGGAGCGGTCGGGCAAGATCGGTAGGGACAAGGTATTCCATGCGGTATCCGGACAACGATACCGGCGAAGGGGCAGGCCCGGCCGCCGGCAGGGAGAAGCAATCCGCGCTCCGGCCACAGGCGGTATTACCGGACCGGAGGCATGCAGCGCAACATGCCGGACCCGGACATGCAGGAGTCGGGACATGTCCGGGCCCGGTGTGAACAGGACGGCAGCGCCCGCAACGCCGCCATCAGAATCTACGGCTTGGAGAAGCCGTAACGGGCCAGGATCGCCTGTCCTTCGGGGGAAAGGGCGAAGTCCACGAAAGCCTGGCCCATGGCAGCATTGCTGCCGGTGGTGGCTACGGCAATGGGATAGGTGACAGGCTTGTGGCCCGTGAGCGTCAGGCAGACATCGACCTTGTCGGCGCGCTGCTTGGCATCGGTGGCGTAGACGATGCCGGCATCGACTTCACCACGGGCCACGTAATCCAGGACCTGCCGCACACTGTTGCCGTAGATGAAGGAGGGCTGGAGGGTCTCCCAGAGTCCGGCGTTCTTCAGGGCATCACGCGTATACCGGCCCACCGGCACGCTTTCGGGCGAACCCACGGCGATGCGCTGGGCCTTTTTGAGTTCGGCAAGGCTGCCGAACTTCTTGCCCTGGGCGGGCACGATGAGGACGACAGTGTTGCTGACGAAATTCTTGCGGCTTTCAGGCTTGATGAGCTGGGCTTTCTGGGCCTTGTCCATGGTCTCCTGGTCGGCGGAAGCGAACACGTCCACCGGCGCCCCTTCCTGCATCTGCTTGAGCAGCGGGTTGGAGGCGGCAAAATTGGTGTGCACGGTCAGGCCCTGATGGGACTTTTCAAACGCGGTCTTGAGTTCCGCAAAGGCATTGGTCAGGCTGGCCGCCGCGGAAACGGTCATCTCCCCGGCGGACACCGTCACGGCCTGCCCGCAGCTGAGGGCCAGGACAAGGGCGGCCACGGCCAGGGACACGCTTTTGGTACAGGCGGAAAGCACTCGTTCAAACAACATACAAGCCTCCTTGGCTTTTTTATGTTCTTGTCATGATGCACTTTACGCGCCTTCAGGAGCAGGGCAAGGCAGGCACGGATTATACGAAAAGCGCGACAACTTGTAACATCTTATGATACAAGTTATTTTAAGGAAGCTTCAGGGAGGTTTTCTATGGTTTCCACGCAAAAACGTGAAAAACTTAGTACTTTACTGCACAGTCTGGAGACGGAAGACAGGAAATGGCTGCAACAGAAGCTCATGCGCCAGGACAACGCCAGCCTGCTGCGTGACGAAAAAGGCCTGAGCGACCAGGAATTGCTGGCCGCCGAATCCTGGTACTGGCAACAGTACGCCGAATCGACCAGCATGCGGGCACGCCGGGCCCATGCCCGCTTGTGGTGCATCTTCATGCTCTTGCGCTATGGCGGCCTGCGCCTGGTGGAAGCCCTTGCCCTGGAACTGGGGCACATGGACTGGGGCGCCGGGCTCATCCACATCCAGGGGGAACATGCCCGGCAGGTCCCCCTGCCCGCCACCCATTGCCGCCGCCTGCGCCAGATGATGGAAGACCCCGCCCTGTTCACGCCCAGCGGCGCCCTGCTCCACTGCGATGCCAGCTATGTGCGCCGCAGCCTGCAGCAGTGCGGCAACGCCTGTGGCCTGCCCGCGGGCCTGCTCAGCGCCCGCAGCCTGCGCCAGAGCCGCATCCTCGAGCTTGTCCGCCAAGGCCTGCCCGCCCCTGTGGCCGACATGTTCGCCGGGCGCAACCGGCGCCAGCAGTCCGGCAGCATCCGCTACAACCTCAAGGCCGCGCAGACCCTGCTGCGTGAGCATGTCCAGCGTACCAGCGGCCTGCGCACCAGCGCCCGAAACGTCTTCCATGGCCGCATCGAACAGCTGCGGGCCTCGGGCATCATCGTCACCGTGGTCCTGTGCACGGCGGGCGGCCTGCGCGTCACGGCCATGATCACGGACGAGAGCTGCAAGAGCCTAGGGCTTTCCAAGGACATGCTGGTCACCGCCAGCATCAAGGCCCCCTGGATCATCATCGAGCCCGACCAGGGCCAGGACAAGCCCCCCGTGGCCACACGCAACTGCTTCCGGGGCACGGTGGAACGTGTGCGCCAGGACGAGATGCTGGCCGAGATCCTGGTCAACCTGCCTGACGGCAGCCAGGCCTGCGCTCTGCATGTGCGCGGTGAAAGCCCCATCCCGCCGGTGGGCAGCAGCGTTTGGGTCATCTTCAAGGCCCTGTCCGTCATCCTGACCCTGGATTAGGAACGACGGCCGGGGCTTCCGGCAGGAGGCCCCACCGCTCTGCGCCCCTGTCATGGGACAGCGTCACAGGCTTGCCCTGTGGCGTCCTCCTGTTGCGCAGACGCAAAGCTCTTTTCCTTCAAACGTCTTCCCCTACGCTCCGCCATCCAGAGCGTCTCCACCTGACAGCGGCATCAGCGCAGCCAAACAACGTCTTGTGAAAATTTCCCTGCCAGGCGCCCATATCCGGCAGCCCACCTCACAACTCTTTTACCAAGAGCCCACAGGGACGGGCGCAGGTCTGCATACGCCTTGTTCTGTCATCCTCCCGAGCGAAGAGCCCTGGGAAAGACGGGTGGGGGACGCACGCTTTCAGCGCCAGCTGAAGGAAGTCTCTTCCCCCAAAAATTCCTTTCCCGGCAGCCAGATACGGCAGGCATAGTGCTGGGGGACGCGCATCACCTCGGCCAGCGGCAGGGCCAGCCAGTGGCACAGCAGGGTACGCAGCACGCCCGCATGGCTGACCAGCAGCAAACATTCTCCGGGATAACGGGCCTGCCAGCGTTCCACACAAGCCATGGCGCGCGCCTGCACTGCGGCAAAGCTCTCTCCCTGCGGCGGCACGAAGCCCGCCATGTCAGTCCCCCTGGCCGCATGGCTGCCCGGCCAGCGGGCTTCCACTTCGGCTATGGTCAGGCCCTCCCACAACCCCAGCGAGATCTCGCGCAGTCCCGCATCGGGAAAAACATCTACGGCATGGCCCCGGGCACGAAAGACGTCCTGCACCAGCCGCGCACTTTCCCGGCAGCGGCCCAGATCCGAACAGATGATGTGTTGCGGCACACAGGGGCCATACTGGCCGGTCCTCCCTTCTCGTAACGCCCCTCTCTCCGCTGCCTCTGCAACCGCCGTTTGCGCATGTCTGCCCTGCCCGGTGGCTGCGGCAGCAGAGGGCGGCAGCCCGTTTGCCGCATCGCATTCCGCCAGCAGGGCCCGGGCGGCCTGCCGTATCTGTCCCCGTCCCGCCTCGGTCAGGGCGATGTCGCGCGCGCCCACAAAGCGCCGCTCCGGGTTGGGCAGCAAAGAACCGTGACGCAGCAGCCAGAGCCCCTCCATGCTATACCTCTTCCGCCAGCGGGCACGGCGGTGTCCAGAGAGACCGCCGGGCATCCAGCATCTGCGCGCGCGTATTGATGTCCGCCGCATCCAGCACTTTCCGCGCCAGCTGTGCGGGGTCACGCCCCAGCTCCACGGCCAGCCGCCGTTCCAGGGCCAATGCCCGGTCGCGCCGCCCTTCGATACCGGCCCGGGCGCCCGGATCAGCGCCGAACTCTTCCAGTTTCTGGGCAAAACGTTGGGCCACCGGCACCCAGATACCGCCCCGGCAGTATTTGTCCGCCAGATAGACCAGCTCGTGCGCACCCAGCTTTTTTTCCGCCGGGACGCTCTGGTCCCTGTGGGCCGCCACGATGGCGGCCATGCGGGAAAACCCGAGACGGGCCAGCAACCGCCCCCCGGCGGCCTCATGGCCATGCACGCCCTTGCAGATATCGTGCGTCAGGCCGGAGGCCAGCGCCAAAGCCGTCTCCACGGGATCCTCCTCCCCACGGGCCTCCGCCAGGGCTCCGCACAGGGCTTCCGCCACCCGGCCTACGGCCAGCGCATGGCGCAGGCCCCGCTCCGGCACACCGGCCTGGAGCAGCAGGCCCTCGGCCTCGTCCCGCGTCAGGGCATCGTGGCCGGCGGCCATGGTCTGCAGGATCGCGTACTGTTCGGGAGTATCCATATCCGGCAGCATGGCGGCATCGGCCACCGGTACCTGACGACAGGGAACAACCGCCAGCGCACCGCGCAGGCCATCATGTCCGTCATGGGCAAGGATGGCGGGCACAAGGGAAAGGGGCAGGAACACGGGATGCCCCGGCTCGCCACAGAACGCCGCCTGCAGGGCCGTCCCCGGCAGGACGTCCGCGGCCCGCAGCAGGGCCAGCAGCGTCAGGCGCCGGGTCAGGGGCACGTCCACAGGATGGACGAACACGCCGCCCTGCTCCGGCTCCACGCCCTCCGCCCGGGCCTGTTCCAGCACGGCACGGAGCCCCGCACGGATGGAGGAGAACATGCCGTCTTCCGGGCGGGGATTGCGGACAGCGCGCAGGCCCCAGCCGGGTGCCGCCGGCTCCAGCAGCCCCGCATGATGCCCGGTGACCACGAAGCGCTGCCCGCAAAAAGCGTACATCCGGGCCAGCCGCTCCAGAGCACAGCACTCCCCGTCCGGGAAGGGCAGCGGCAGCAGGGCCTTGCACCGTCCCATGCGGGACGCCGCACCGGCAGCCAGTATCAAAGCGTAATGGCGCATGACCTCCTCTCCTCGCTCCCCCCTTTGCGGGGATGCGTCACTCGAAATCCCTGTCCATCATACTCGATGCGCCCCAGCACCGGCCCCAGCCGCGGCAACGGACTGCCGCAGGCACAGGGCCCGTCCAGCAGGCTGGCCATATCCCCCGTACGGTAGCGCAACAAGGGCATGGCCCGCCGCTGCAATGTGGTGATGACCAGTTCCCCGGTCTCGCCCGCAGGCAGGACCTTGCCCGTCACAGGATGGACTATCTCCAGCAGCAGGTCCAGGGCCCGCACATGCCGCCCCTCACGGCAGCGGCACTGCACGGCCCCGGCAAAGGCGCTCTCCGTGGAGCCGTAATGATCCAGCACAAGGCAGTCCCAGCTCTGCTCCACCTGAAGGCGCAGGCCGGGATCCAGCCAGTCGGCGGCGCACAGGGCGGCGCACAGGCCCGGCGGCGTCTGGGGAAAGGCACGCCACAGGCACTCCATCTGGCGGGGCAGGAGCACGAGCCCCAGACCGGCGGGCGCCGTGGCCGCAAGCGCCCGCCAGGCGGCACGCACAGCCGCCAGACGGGCCGCCGTCCCTTCCGGGGCCTGATCCGGCACGCACAGCAGCAGGTCGGCCAGTTCCATGCAGGCCGTCACGCGCACCCCCTGCGGCGCCAAGCTCCCGGCCAGCAGATCCGTGATACCCCGCGGACGGTGGGCGCCCGGCAACAGCACGGCCACATGCTGCCCTGCCGATACCATCTGGGCCATGCCCACGGCAAAGAAATCCCGCGTGCGCGCCAGCTCGGCATCACTGAAGGCCAGCCGCTTGGGTGCGCCCGTACTGCCGGAGGTGCTCACCGTGACCATGCGTGCCACCTCGTCACGCGAGACACAGAGCAGCGCCTCGCCGGGACGCAGGTCGTCGGCCGTGGTGAACGGCAGCTCCGCCAGCTCGGAAAGATCGCGCAAAGGACGCAAGCCCGCCGCGGACCAGCGCCCGACCCCCATCAGGCGCTGCCGGTACAGGGAGCTGTGCTTCGCCATATGGCACAGATCGGCATTGAGCAGCTCCAGCTGGCGTGCCCGCACCGCGGCGGCCAGCTCTTCGGGGTGCGTCGCGCCGCACTCCGCCGCCAGCCAGGCATCCAGCCCCAGCGCGAAAGGGCCGGGGTGTTCCAGGGCCTGCCGGACGGCCGGGGGCAGGAGCGACAGCGCCTGTGCCCTGCTCTGCGCTTTCGTCGCGGGATTCGGACTAGATGCTGTCATCTTTCCTCTCCCCGCAAGCCAGACGCTGCGAATAGAGCATCCGGCCTTCCGTGGACGTGAGGTTGTGGAGGCAGAAAGGGATCATGCGGCCATCGGGGCGCACCACATGGATGCAGCAGCCGCGCACCCGCTCCACGTCCAGAGAGAGCGCGTCCTGAAAGGCCATGCAGGAAAGGGTGAAACGCTGTTCGGCCCCGGCACGGGCCAGGAAACGGCCGAAGTCATCGGCCAGCGCCGCCTTGCCCTCGTCCCGGGGCCTGTCGTCACCGCGCCAGTGGCTGGCCACGAACTGCCGGGACTTGCGCGCCCCTTCGGCCGCCGGGATCGGTAGCTTGTCCACGGCAGGGCCGCAGCAGGAACGGGCCGCATCAGGCAGCCAGCGCAGAGAGGGGCTGCCGTCCGCCGCCTTTTCCCGCGCATAGAGCGAACTGAAAGAACAAAGCGAATGTTCGCAGCCCGGCGGATGGAAATGCTCCATGCGCAGCCACTGCGGGGCCTGACGGCACAGGGCCGTCATCACATCGCTGAGGGTGAAGCGAAGGCCGTCTTCCAGCCGCCCGGGATAGCGGCCGAAGCGAGCCACGGGCTGGATATGCAGCCCGCGCACGCCGGGGCCCAGCTCCAGCGCCAGACGCAGCAGGGCCCCCAGACGGTCGTCATTGACGCCCCGGGCCACGGTGGCCACCAGCACCACGCCCAGACCGGCGGCCGTGCACCGCTCCACGGCCCGGCGCTTGACCGCCAGCAGATCCAGTCCCCCCGGCAGGGCCACGGCCCCCCGCAAAGGCAGACACCCCTCCAGATCGGGGCTGTCCCATTGCAGATAGACGGAATCCAGCCCGGCCTCGCGCAGCTTTCGGGCATAGCCCTCTTCCAGTCCCAGCCGCAGGCCGTTGCTGTTGACCTGCAACAGACCGAAGTCTCGCTCCCGGGCCATGCGGATGATGGCGGGCAGATCGTCGCGCACGGTGGGCTCGCCGCCGGAAAGCTGGACATTGCAGCCCGGCGAGGCCCGGCGCAGACTGTCCAGCTGAAAGCCCACGGTCTCCAGGGAAGGATCGTCAGGTACAGCGCCGCCGGCCGCCGCATAGCAGATGGGGCAGGCCATATTGCAGCGCAGGGTCACTTCCACCAGTCCCGTGCAGGTATGCTGAGCATGGACCGGGCACAAACCGCAATCATAGGGACAGCCGTGCCGGACCGCCGTGCGCGGCTCACGCGGATACGAGGGCGTTTTGGGCCGTGGCCAACCGTCGAAACGCGGCGGGGTGACGCCCCCTTCCGTCCGGTCGTGCCAGATGTCCACGGCAAAGGTACCGTGTTCCGGGCAGGTACGCTCCAGAAGGATGTTCTGCCCCCGCCGCACATAGCGGGCATCCAGCCGTCGCAGGCAGACAGGGCACAGGCTCTGGGTCTCGTGCAATATCTCCACATCTACCTCAGGCATGGGCCATGAAATCCAGATCGTAGGTCTGGATCAGTTCCAGGATCTTTTCCCAGCATTCGGCCAGCAGGTCGCCGCAGGCCACGGGATCGGGCTCCGCGCTCTCCCCCGTACGCGCTCCCAGTCCTAGCGCCACCTGTTCGCAGGAATGGCCGCCATAGGCCGCCGTACGCTCGTAGAACCAGCCGGCATAGTCATTGAGCAGAGGAGCCAGCATGGGATGGGGCTCCTCGCCTTCCGCGCCCTTGCCCGCCAGCAGGGCCAGCACACAAGCCCCGCCCGTGAGCAGGCCGCAAGGCCCGCCGGACTGGCCGATGCCGTGACAAAGGCCGTGCAGGGCCCGCACCAGATCCGGCACTTCCCTGCCCTGGGCCTGCACCAGCAACTGCACCAGCAGCTGGCTGCAACAATAGCCCTGCCGCACCAGCGGCAAAAGATCCATCATCAGGGGATGCATCATTCCTCCTTTTGCGCGATCCAGAGCGCATAACCGGGCCGGGCCGCCGCGCCGCCGCAGTCGGGACCGCACAGGCCCCATTCCTGCAGGCTCTGCCTGTCGCCATACCAGACCAGCGCCGCGGCCAGACGGGCCAGGGCCGGGCTGGCATCCTCGAAATGTCGGACAGTGAAGCCCGCCCCTTCGCACAGCGCCGTCCACTCCGTACGGGAGCGGGCCCCGGCCGCACAGCCGGCGGGCTGCGGTACAAGGATGCCCTCTTCCCCACGTCGGTACAGATCGCTGCACGCCAGCAGGCCGCCCGGCCGTAAGACGCGCCGGGCCTCCCGCAGGAAGGCCGCCGTGTCCGGCAACACGGACAGCACGCATTCGCACAAAATCATGTCCAGCACGCTGTCCCGCAGGGGCAAGCCGGCGCAGGCATCGGCCACCAGATACGGCAGTCCCCCGGCCTCTGCCGGTGTTTCCGCCCGCCACTGGGGGCGCAGCACGGTATCCAGGCCCCAGACCTGCCTCCCCTGCTGCCGCAGATGGCGCACGCTGCCGCCGGGCCCGCAGCCCACGTCCAGGATGCGGCCCTCCGGCCCGGCATCATGCCAGCGCCGCCCCAGGACCAGCAGCCTGTCCGTGATCTCCGTCCCGCCGGGCCGCCAGTGCTCGCCCGCGATACGCCTGAATTCCGGCCGGGTGTAGAGCTGGCTCACTTGTCTTCCAGAAGAGCTTCCACTTCCAGCATCTTGCCCTCGGCCAGCGACTTGGGCACCATGGTCAGCCCGCATTGCGGACAGCGCGGCAGCATGACGTCGAAAGCGCTGTTGAGGTAAAAGACCTGCACCTTGCCCTGTTCCAACGGGCAACCGCAACGGCCGCAGGTCCAGCTGCCGCCATCCGGTTCATAATTGGGACCGATACTCATCTTACGCCTCCCCGCAGCAGCCGTTTTCCTGCACGCCGCCGCTGCCCGGTACGCGCATCCGGTGGCACCAGGCATCATGCAGCAGCCAGCGCCCACCTTCTTCCGTATATTCCACCCAGAAGGTCACGTTGCGCGGCCGCCACGCGCCCAGACGATGGCCGCTCTCCGCATCCACGAAATAAGCCTTTTCCGCTTCCACGGCCGCCACGGCCCCGTTCACGTCTTCCAGCAGGATATGGCGGCGCTCCAGCTCTTCCAGCAGACCGGGAATCAGATCCAGCCGTCCGGCGGCCGGTTCGGCAACTTCCTGCCCCAGCCAGACACGGGCCAGGCGACGGCGCAAGGCCGCACGACGGGCGCGCCGCTCCGAAAGGCCGGGGCCCTTTTCCGGCTCCAGACCGTGGGCCAGCGGGGCCAGCTGCGGCAGCAGGTCCAGCAGATGCAGCCCGGGCTTGCCGCTGCCCGCCAGACGGTCACGGCACATGATGCAGGAGCTGAGGGCCGCATGCGGCAGCCCTTCGGCCCGGTGACCGGCCATGGCATCGGCCAGTTCCGGCTGGGCGCACCAGACCAGACCGCCATAGCCGCAGCAGGCCGTCCTGTCGCGCCCCTGCGGCGGCTCTTCCGGGACCATGCCCGCCTTGCGCGCCAGCGAGCGCACGGCCTCCTGCCATGCCCTATCGTACCGGGCCGTGCAGGGATCCTGCATGGTCAGCAGCGTGCCCCGGCCAGCACCGCCGGGGAGGCCTTCGGGCCACGGCAGGGCATCCAGCACTTCCCAAAGGGAAAGGGCCCGCGCCTCGGGCAGGACCTCGCGCAGGACGGCGAGACAGGACGAGCAGGCGGCCATGATCCGCGGCCTGCCCAGCTCTTCCCATTGCTGCCGCAGTTCCTGCGCCTGCTGGGCGAAAAGCGCTTCACGACCGCCCCAGCGTGCCGGGATGCCGCAACAGCGCAGCAGCAGGCTCACGGGCCCGCGTTCCAGGCCGGGGGCAAACTCGCCCTGCCCGGCCAGCGCCTCACGCAGCCAGGCATAAAGGGCTTCCACCTGTTCCCCGCGCGAGGCCGCCAGCTGGCAGCCGGGGAAGAACAGCCAGCCGCCCTCCCCTCCCTTGATGCTCAGGGCGCATTCCGGGCCGCTGGCGGCTTCCATGTCCTCCAGCGCGAATTCATGGGCCGAAGGCGGCATGACGCCGCGCTCCACCATGTCCTGCCGTGCGCTCAGGCAGAGCTCGGCCATGGAGAAATTCTCGGGGCACAGTTCCTCGCACTGGCCGCACAGGGCGCAGCCGTTGATGAGGTTGTTGGCCAGATGCAGGCCTTTGACGATGGCCGCATTATTGTACATCTGGCGGGCGTAGACGCGAGGATAGCCCTTGTATTTTTGCAGATAGACGCAGGCCTTGACGCAGACCAGGCACTGGCATTGCAGGCAGCGTCCGGCCTCCTGCCGGGCCTCCGCCTCGGAATAGGTTTCCGCGACGGGCAGGACCCGCTCCACCGGCGCGATGCCGTCCAGCTCGGTGAACAGGCTGCGTTCGTCGGTATCCCGGGCCGCGGTCAGGGACACGCCGGCCACCAGGCGTTCCAGGGTCCGGGCAGCGCTCCTGCCCTGCCCCGCCTGCCGCGACGCGGACGCGAAACGGTGGCCCGTAGGCGTGACGCTGGCCCAGCCCGCGCAGCAGATATTGTCCCGCCAGTGCAGGATCTGCGCCTCCATGCCGGATTCCGCGGGCGCCAGTTCCGGCAGGGCACCGGCATCCAGCAGGACGCCGTCGTACTCCCCGGCAGCCTGTTGCAGACAGGCCGCATCCGTGCGGGCCTGTTCAAAGCGCACGCCCCGGCGGCCCAGGGCCTCCCATTCGGCATCCAGGGCAGCGGCCCCCGCCCCGGCCAGCACGGGCCAGCAGGACAACAGCTGCGCTTGAGGCTCGCCTTCATGGAAGACGGTCACGGGATAGCCCTTGCCTGCCAGATCCCAGGCGCAGACCAGACCGGCCAGACCGGCACCGATGACGGCGATGCGCTTTTGTTTGCGCGGCATGGGCAGGGAACGGGTCTGCACGCCCAGATGCTCCGTGCAGAAGATCTCCAGTCCGTGCAGGTTGACGGCGCCCCCCAGATCGCCGCGCAGGCACCCCTGCTCGCAGGGATGGTCGCAGATGCGGGCCAGCAGGCCCGGCAGGGGCAGATAACGTTCCAGCTGTTTGCGGGCATCGCTCCAGCGGCCTTCGGCGGCATGGCCCAGGAAGGCGCGCGCGTCCAGACCCAGCGGACACAGGGACTGGCAACGGGGCGGGCGCTCCTGCGTGCAGCGGGACTCCACTTCATGCAGCGCGCTCTGGCTGTTCATGGAAATGCTCATGGGGACCTCGGGATGCCAGCGGGCAGGGGCCCCGCATCGTCATGCCCCATGGCGAGGCAGGCAACGGATACGGCACACGGCACGCCTGCGGCGGGCAGGGAAGAAAAAACGGTGCAGGGCAAGACGGCATCCCTCCAGCAGGATGCCGTCAGCCTTGTCTGCATCTGACGGGGGACCGGCGGACCGGTCCCCCTGACAGTCATTGTTCCATTTACTTCTTGGGCATGGCCGCCAACACCTTTTCGGGGTACGCGGGCAGATGGGTCACGCGAGCGCCGCAGGCGTTGTAGATGGCGTTGATGATGGCCGGATGCGGGCCGCACAGCGGGATCTCGCCCGTGCCGGAGGCGCCGAAGGGGCCGTCAGGACGCGGGGTCTCCACGTAGATGAGCTCGATGTCGTCCGGGATATCCTTGATGGTGGGGATACCGGCACCGGCCATGGTGCTGTGCTTCTTGATGTCCTCGTAGTCTTCGGTGAGGGCCAGACCGATGCCCTGGGCGATACCGCCGTAGAGCTGGCCGTCGGTGAGCAGGCGGTTGACCACCTTGCCGATGTCGGCCACCATGGTCATCTTTTCCACCTTGGTCTTGCCGGTGGCCACTTCCACGGCCACTTCGGCCATAAACAGGCCGTACATGTAGCAGCAGAAGGGTTCGCCCTGGCAGTTCTTGCCGCAGTCGCGGGCCGGGGCGGTCCACTTGCCGTCCTGATGCACGGCGCGGCCTTCGGCCTTCATCTCATCATAGGTGTAGAAGCCGCCGTCAGGCTTGCGCATGGCTTCCACCAGCTGTTCGCAGGCCACGCGGATGGCGTTGCCGGTCATCACCTGGGAGCGGGAGCCGCCGGCAGGACCGGAGTTGGGGGTCTTGCTGGTATCGTTCATGACCAGGCGGATCTTTTCCACAGGCAGGCCGATGGGACGCAGGGCCTCATGGGCGGTGCACTGCGCGCCGGAGTCGGCGCCCTGGCCGTGATCTTCCCAGGAGCTGCCGATGGTCACGGAGCCGTCGGGGTTCAGTTCGGCCCAGGCTTCGGAGGAGTCGGGGCCGTCCAGACCGGCACCGTACACGGCAAGGGCCAGGCCCACGCCGCGCTTGACGGCATCGGTGGATTCCGCCTTGGCCTTGGCTTTGGCGGCCTCATACTTGGGACGCAGGGCCTTGAACATGGTGGGCAGGTTCATGACCTCGGGCTTCTGGCCGGTGGGCGTAGTATCGCCTTCCTTGTAGCAGTTGAGCTCGCGCAGGTCGAAGGGATCCATGCCCAGCTTTTCGGCCAGTTCGTCCATCAGCACTTCGGAGGGGAATTCCGACTCGGGACCGCCGTAACCGCGGAAAGCCGCGCCCCAGGCGTGGTTGGTGGCCACGGTGCGGCCGTCACCACGGATGTTGGGGATGCCGTAACCGGCACCGATGAACTGGGCACCGCGCAGGGTCAGCAGGTCGCCGAATTCGGAGTACGGGCCATGGTCGCAGGTCCAGTCGGTCTCCATGGCCACGATCTTGCCGGTCTTCTTGTTGGCGGCCATGCGCACCTTGGTCCAGAAGGGCGAACGCTTGCCGGTGTACTGCTGTTGCTGCTGGTAGTTGTAGCGCAGGTGGCAGGGACGGCCGGTGGCCAGCACGGCCACGCCGATGAGGGCTTCCATGGTGGGGCTGAACTTGTAGCCGAAGGTGCCGCCGGTGGTGTTCTGCACCATGACCAGCTCTTCGGGGAATTTCACGCCCAGGCCGGGGGCGATCATCAGGGCATGCAGGTGCAGGCCGATGGACTTGGAGTGGATCACCAGCTGGCCCTGCTCGTTCAGGTAGCCGTAACCCACATCAGGCTCGATGTTCAGGTGCGGCTGACGCTGGGTGTAGAAGCTGTCTTCCACCACCACGTTTTCGGGATCGTCGAAGAAGGGCTTGGTGTCCTCGCCCTTTTCGATGTGGGGCTCATAGTAGATGTTGGGCGTGCCGGGATGGATCTCGATGGCGTCGGGAGCCATGGCTTCGGGCGCGCTCATGTATTCGGGCAGCAGTTCCAGGTCGAACTTGACCTTGTCGGCGGCGGCGCGGGCGTGGGCCTCGCTGTCGGCGCAGACGATGGCCAGGGCGTCACCATACTGGAACACCTTGGTATCGTTGAGAATGGGACGATCCCAGCCGTCGCCCTTGTTGTCGGCGAAGGTGATGAGGCCGGTGATGCGGTTCTTGCCCTTGACGTCCTTGTGGGTCAGCACGCGGACCACGCCGGGCATCTTTTCGGCTTCGGAGGTGTCGATGCCCTTGATGATGGCATGGGAGACCTTGGCCTGGGCCAGGGCCAGGTGCAGGGTGTCGGGCGGCATGTGCACGGCGGCGTCGGCGCCGTATTCGGCCAGACCGGTCACCTTGACCAGGGCGCTGGGACGGGGCAGACGCGAACCGAAGGCGCGGCCGTCGGCGGGCAGCTTGTAGCGCAGCTCTTCGATGTCCTTGTCACCGCGCATGACGGCGGCGGCGTCCATGACGGCGTCCACCAGGGGCTTGTAACCGGTGCAGCGGCAAATATTGTGATGTTTCTGGAACCAGTCGCGCACTTCTTCACGGCTGGGGGCGGGATTGGAGTCCAGCAGGGCCTTGGCGGACACGATGAAGCCGGGCGTGCAGAAGCCGCACTGGGCCGCACCGTGGAACATCCAGGATTCCTGGAGGGGATGCAGTTTGGCGGGGGTGCCCACGCCTTCGAGGGTGGTGATCTGGGCCTGGTCGGGCACGCGGCGCATCTTGACGATGCAGGCGCGGGTGACCTTGCCGTCGAGGATCACGGAGCAGGCACCACACTGGCCCTGACCGCAACCGACCTTGACGCTGGTGATCTGCAGCTGGTTGCGCAGCACGTCAACGAGAAGAGTGTCGGAATCCACCAGGACCTGACGGGGAATACCATTGACCACAAGCGTTTTCGTTTCCATATGCGACTCCTAGAAACGGCTTGCAAGTTGAGACGGTCGCTGCCGCGCCGTCTATTTTCCAAACGGACAGATGGGATACCGGCATTCGCCACAGCCGGAGCAGAAGCCCCCGTGACCCATGCCGGCGATATCCTCGGCTGTCACCTCCAGTCCGGCCAGAAGGCGCGGGACTACGAGTTCGAAGATGCTGGCCTTGTAATACATGACACAGCCGGGCAGCCCCAGCACGGGGACGCGGCCGCGTTCCGTGGGCACATAGCCCAGCAGGAACATGGCCCCGGGATAGACCGGTGCGCCATAGCTCACCACCTGCGCGCCAGCGGCACGGATGGAAGCGGGGGTCTTGTCGTCGGGATCCACGGACATGCCTCCCGTCACCACCACCATGTCGGCTCCCTGTCGGATGAAGCCGCTGATGGCTGACGAGGTCATCTCCACTTCGTCACTGGTGAAGACCTGATCCATGACGGTGCATTCAAGGCGGGCGAACTTGTCTCGAAGCACAGGGCCGAACGCATCCTTGATGCGGCCCGTGTAGACTTCGCTGCCGGTAGTGACAATGCCTACCTTGAACTTTTGCAGGGGCAGGACCTCCACCACGGGACGGGAAACCAGCTGCTCGAGGGCGACGATCTTGCTCTCCTCGATGAGCAGGGGCACCACGCGGGTGCCTGCCAGGTTCTGTCCCGGCCTGACCTGCTGCATGCTGTGCAGCGTGGCCAGGGTGATCTCTCCCAACGAATTGATGCGGGTCAGCGTGGGGACATCCACCCGCAAGAGGCCCATACAGGACGCCGAATAGTTGATGCGCCCTTCCTTGGGCTCGCTCAGCGTGATGTTGGCCCCGGCCGTAGCGGCCGCGATGCGCCGGGCGGCTTCATTCTCATGCAGCACGCCCTCCTGCGGCTCGTACACGTACAAATGTTCCTTGCCTACCTCCAGAAGGGTTTGGATGTCTTCCTCCCTCACGATATGTCCTTTGCGGAACACGGGCCCTTTGTCCCCTCCGGGCACGATGCGGGTGATATCGTGACAGAGCACGCTGCCGACAGCGTCCTTGACGTGAATGGTTTTCATGGCAGCAGCTTTCATTGTCTCTCCTGAACAAACTATGAGATACAGAAAAGGAATAGCAAGTTTTCATAAAAAGTGCAAAGAAAAACCTTATAAAATAAGATGGCTTGATACGCCATCGCAGGATGCACGCTTTTGCAATGATTTCCGGGAGAATGTCACGCTTTGAGCTTTTCCGGTGACAAAAGTGCGCCTTGCGATCATTGATTGTGAAAATATATACAAAATATTTCCATCCCTCCGCACCTTCCGGCCAGTATTTTTTGCAGCCTCTTCTGTCTACATCCATAAAAGGGCAGGAGCATCCGGGCTCGCCTGTCGCCGACCGTTCAGCTCCTCTGCCCGACCGGCATGACATCCATTCCCGGCGGTCAGCCCGCGCACAGATCCGCAGACGCAAAGAGCCCCGCCAGACGAACTGACGAGGCCCGGACGCATGACGGGATCACGAGGAACGGCGCGCCGCCTCCTTTCCTGCACAGGGCAGACGGCATACGCCGGGCCGGTGCGGCCTCTCCCCTTCCCTCCTCTCCCATAAACGCAAAAGGCCGGAGCCTTTGGGGCCCCGGCCTTGCTGATGCACTTGAGAGGACGTCCTGCTAGATGCGCAGGCTGTCGCGGATGTCTTCCAGACGGTTCTTGGTGAACATCAGGTAGGAGATGATGAGCTCACCGGAGTTGAGCGACGAGGTGATGTACATGGGATCATAGGTGCAGATGTCGTTCATGAACTGCATGGCGGCGGCCATGTTCTCGGCATTGTTCTTCTGGGCAATCTCGGGATACAGGTCGTACAGGGCCTTCACGAAATCACGGATGACCAGCACCATGCCCTGTACCTCGTAGATGCGGTTGTCCAGGGTGTAGAAGGGGATGTCCTGGGCATCGGCCAGCAGGCCCAGAGCGTAGCCCAGCATGTTCTCGCCCACCACCGTGTTCAGGGCCGCGTACAGGTCGTCAGTGCGGCAATTGTAGGTGCCCTTGCCGGTATCCAGGGACTTCTTGTATTCCTCCACCTGCTTCAGGGCCTTTTTGTAGGAGCCTTCCGCCGAGGGGAACATGAAGCTGCGCGGGTCCACGGCAAAGCCGTTGAGGCGGGCCTGATACAGGAACTCGCTTTCGCGGTCATTGGAGCCCAGCTTGGCGATCTGGGTGGAGTACAGGTCCATGAGCACGCGCGTGGCGTGGTAGACGCCGTACTGGCGATAGGCGCGGTTATCCAGCACGAAGCGGTTGAAGACGATGTCGTTCATGGTCCAGCCGAAGGTGGAGCCCATCTCGCGACGCAGCTGATTGGTGACGGAATCCACCAGCAGCTTGCCCTTGTCGTTTTCGCTCAGGTTCGCGGTCTCGCCCACGCTGTAGGCCTGGGGGAATTTTTTGGTATCGATGACGCCGTAGAAAGCCTGGCTGCCCCAGACCAGCACCAGCAGGCCCACGAAAAGGCACACCTGGATGCCCAGGGTCTTGGCCACCACACGGGCCTTGTCAAACACATGCATGTCCGTCAGTTTCATGTCATCCTCGCAGGATTAAAAATTTCATTCTTTTTATGACAGGGTATATTTCCATAAAAAGGAAATAGGCAAGACGGCCTTTCCGTACCAGCATGGCCGGGCCATCGGCCGCCGCACCCTTGCGGTCTAACAAGACAGGCGTCAGTCAGCCGTCAGGATGCTTTATTCAGAGATAATCCCGCCCGGGCAGCGGTCAAGATGGCGGGCCTGTCCGGCAGACACAAATGCCCCTGCCGTAAACAAAAGGGGAAGGGCCCTGCCCACGGCCGGAACCCTTCCCCTGTCTTCATGATCCTGTCCCTCTCAGCTAGGGCAGCAAGGTCACTTCGTACATATTATCCACCAGCAAGTACTTGCGGGCGACCTCACGCAGCTGTTCCGGCGTCACTTTGGCGGCCTTTTCCAGCAAACGCTTCTGGAAATCCTGGGGCTGGCCCAGCAAACGCTCGCTGGCGGCCTCGTCGGCCCGCGCGCCCAGGCTCTGGCGGCCACGATAATAGCTGCCTTCCATGCGGTTCAGGCCCTTGGCCAGCAGATCGGCAGGCAGCAGATCGGTCTTGATGTCCTTGATGATGCCGCTGAAGCCCTGCCGGGCCACGTCCAGATTGCGAGGCGTGGTCCCGATATAGAAGGCCATGAAACCGGCCTTGGGCAGGCTGCGGTAAAAAGCCGTCACCGTGTAGCCCAGGCCCTGCTCGTCACGCAACTTGTTGAACAGCAGGCCGCTCTGGCCGGAAAGCACGGATTCCAGCAGCATGAGCGCCGGAGCGTCGGGATGGTCCAGCGGCACGGCATGGAAGGCCAGCAGCAGATGGGCCTGCTGGCGACCGGGCAGGGACAGGGGCAGGCGCTTGTCGGCGCCCCAGGACGGCTGGGCCACATCCACGGCAGACGCGGTGGGCACGGGCAGGCTGCGGGCAAAAGCCAGCACCTTTTCCCGGTCAAAGTCCCCGGCCACGGAAAGGATCCACGGCTGGGCATTCTGCTGCTTCCAGAAGGTTTGTACATCCTTGGGACCGAAGCGGTCCTGGTTCTCCGCCGTGCCCAGACCATCAAATCCGTAGGGCTGGCCGCCGGGGAAGAGGAAGCCGTTGATCTTGGAACCCATGAAGCTCATGGGGTTGTCCTGACGGCGCACCAGGGCCGCCTTCAGCGTATCGGCCTGACGGCGCACGTCCTTCTCGGCAAAGGTGGGCTTGTGCAGCAGATCGCCCAGCAGGGCGAAGTAATCGGCATTGAAGCGGGCCGGGCCCGTCAGGGAGACGGTAAAGCTCTGCACGCCCGCCGAGGCGCTCAGGGAGGCGGCACGTTCGGCCACGAAGCGTTCCATGGCATCCAGGTCACGCGTGCCGCAACCGTCGGTCAGGGTAGCGGCCGTAAGCTGGGCCAGGCCCTGGTCGGCAGGCTTGAGCAGCGCGTTGCCGCCGGGACGCAGGATCTCCAGCGACACATAGGGGATGGTGCGGTCCGGCTGCAGGATCACGGTGCGGCCCTGCCCCAGATCGACGATCTCGCGCTTGCCCACCTTTTCCGCAGCGGCGGCGGCCTTCTGCCGCTCCGCGGCAGGCGCGGGCCAGTTGCGCTGCAGGATGGCATCCAGATCGGGCAGCTGGGCCTTTTCGGGCGCCAGCACACGCACGCGCACCTGATCGGGACGCAGCCAGAGGTCCTGGGCCTGGCGCAGACGCGCGCTGTCCACGGCGGCCAGAGCATGCCGCACGTTGGCCTCGCCCTGCGGTCCGCCCAGCTCGAACTGCACCGTGGCCTTCCACGAGGTCAGGCCGTCCAGGGTCTCGCTGGCGCGATCCATGCCGTCCTCATAGTTGAAGCGGGCCCGCTCGATGACGTCGGGCGTGATTTTGCCGGCGTCCAGCGCGGCCAGATCGCGGGTGAACTCCTGCCAGAAAGGCTCCACCTTGTCCGCATCCAGCTGGGCGACCATGTAGAACAGACCGGCACGGTTGAGGCTCATGTTGCCGACGCTGATGCTGTCCACCAGCTGCTTTTCGTAACGGTACTTGCGGTAGAACTGCGAGGTGCCGTCACCGCCCAGTGCATAGGCCAGCACGTCCAGATCGATGGAGCGCTGGTCGCCCAGGGCGGGAGCAGGCAGGGCGATGCCCAGATAGACCTTGTTCCACGGCCCGCGCGTCACCTCCACACGGGGACCGCCCGCGGCACCTTCCAGCCGCACGGGGGCGGGCTCGGGCAGGATGGCATCGTTCTTCAAATCGCCGAACAGCTCTTCGGCGTGGGCCAGCACGGCCTTGGGATCGATGTCGCCGGCCACCAGCAGCATCATGTTCTGCGGCTGGTACCAGGTGCGGATATAGGCACGCAGATCGTCCGCGGTCACCGCGCGGATGGTCTTTTCAAAGCCGATGATGGGGCGTCCGTAGACCGTATGGGCCAGACCGGCCACCTGCAGGTCCTCGAACAGGCGGCGGGTGGGGGTGTCGTCACCGCCCTTGAGCTCGGAAACGATGACGTCCTTTTCCGCTTCCAGCTCGGCCGGATCCAGCGAGGGATGGAAAGCCATGTCCTTGACCACGTCCATGCCCGTCTTCCAGTGCTTGGCGGGCATGTCGGTGATGTACCAGGTCTTGTCGAAGCTGGTGGCCGCGTTGAGATAACCGCCCAGGGATTCCACATCCCGGGCCACCTGCCCCTTGGGACGTTTTTCCGTCCCCTTGAAGACCATATGCTCCAGCACATGGCTGATGCCCGCTTGCTCGGCGGTCTCGTTGGCGGAACCCGTGCCCACATAGAGGCGCGTGCAGACCAGCGGGAAGCGGCTGTCCCGGATGATGTAGACCGTCAGGCCGTTTTTGAGACGGACGAGCATGGTATCGTTACCAGAGGTTGAAGGATTGGCCGGGGCGGCCTGCGGCGCGGCAGCGGCGAGCTGCGGCAACAGCAGTATCCCCAGCAGAAGGATGAGCAATGCATGGCGGGAAATGCGCAGCATGGGTACTCCTTATGAAGGGTTGCGGACGTCTCCGGCCCCTCCGAAGACATCCGGGGAACAGCACGGACCGGTCCCCCTGCCTGACGGCAGCCGGCCCTGCATCCTCCGTTTTCGGACAGTAATGTCAGAAGGCCCGCCTGACAAGAGCCGACACCGCGATGTGACGGCGGGCACGAAAGGACGACAGGGGACGAGCCCCTCCTCCCCTGCCGTCATGTACAAAAAAAGGAGGGGCGCCCCTTGCGGAAACGTCCCCTCCCCTGCATGCGTATGATGACGGCACTAGCCGCCCAGATAGGCTTCCTTGACCTTGGGGTTCTCCAGCAGCTCCTGACCGGTGCCTTCCAGCACCACGCGGCCCACTTCGAGGATGTAGGCATAATGGGCCACGGAAAGGGCCGCGAACGCGTTCTGCTCCACCAGCAGCACGGTCATGCCGTCTTCGTTGATGCGGCGGATGATGTTGAAGATCTCCTTGACCAGCAGCGGGGCCAGACCCAGCGAAGGCTCGTCGAGCATGATCATGTCCGGGCGGCTCATGAGCGCGCGGCCCACGGCCAGCATCTGCTGTTCACCGCCCGAAAGCGTGCCGCCCTTCTGCCAGTGGCGTTCCTTCAGACGGGGGAACAGGGCGTAGACGCGCTCGATGTCCTCGTTGATGCCGTCCTTGTCGGTGCGCGAGTAAGCGCCCAGACGCAGGTTTTCCACCACGGTCAGATGGGGCAGGATGCGGCGCCCTTCCGGCGAAAGCGAGATGCCCCGGCGCACCATCTCCTCGGGCTTGAGACCGATGAGGGAGACAGGCTCGTCGCCCTCCTTGCGGGTCAGCGAGATCTCGCCGCTGATATTTTTGTTCAGGCCGGCGATGGAGCGGATGATGCTGCTCTTGCCCGCGCCGTTGGCGCCCACCAGCGTGACGATGCTGCCGCGCTTGATGTCCAGGCTGACACCCTGCACGGCCTCGATGCCGCCGTAACGAACGTAAAGATCCCTGATTTTCAGCATACTACACCACGTCCTCGCCCAGATAGGCCCGGATGACCTCGGGATTGCTGCGAATGGCGTCCGGGTCGCCGTGTGCGATAAGCGCACCGTATTCCATCACCCAGATGTACTGGCACACACCCATGACCACCTTCATGTCATGCTCGATGAGCAGGATGGTCAGGTCGAAGTGATCCCGGATGGCCTGGATGAAGTGCATGAGTTCGATACTTTCCTGCGGGTTCATGCCGGCGGCGGGTTCGTCCAGCAGGAGCAGGCGCGGTTCCGTGGCCAGGGCACGGGCGATCTCCAGACGGCGCTGCGCCCCGTAGGGCAGGCTGCCCGCCTTCTCGTCCATGTATTCGGCCAGGTTCAGGTGTTCCACCAGGTCGCGGGCCTTTTCCGTGATGGCCTTCTCTTCCTTGTAGTACATGGGCAGGCCCAGCGGCGCCATCCACCAGGGGCAGCGGCGGCGCACATGGCAGCCCACCATCACGTTCTCCAGCACGCTCATGTGCGGCGAAAGACGGATGTTCTGGAAGGTGCGGGCCATGCCCATGCGGCAGATCTCGAACGGCTTGCGGCCGCGGATGCTCTTGCCCGCAAAACGCACGTCACCTTCCTGCGGCGTATAAAAACCGCTCAGCACGTTGAACAGGGTGGTCTTGCCCGCACCGTTGGGACCGATGACGCCCACGATGCTCCCCTCGTCCACCTTCAGGGAAAGGTCGCTGACGGCCGTCACGCCGCCAAAGCGCATGGTCACGTTTTCAGCCGTCAGGATGGGCTGGACTTTGCTTGCACTCATGCCTTGCGCCTCCCCAGCGAAAAGATGGATTTCCAGGTGATCTCACGGGTGCCCATGATGCCCTCACGCCGGAACAGGATGATGGCCAGCAGGATGAGCGAGAAGACCACCATGCGCATGCCGGGGATGCCCGGGATCTCGAACACGCCGAAGTCCATGGGCTCCTCGATGGCGCGCAGCCATTCCAGCAGGATGGTGACGATGGTGGCGCCCAGCAGGCTGCCGGTCAGCGAGCCCAGACCGCCGGCCACAACGAACATCAGCACGTTGAAGGTCAGCAGGAAGTTGAACATCTTGGGGTCGATGGTGGACAGGTGGCTGCCCAGCAGCGCGCCGCCCACGCCCGCGAAGAAGGCCCCCACGCAGAAGGAGAGCACTTTGTAGCGGAACACGTTGATGCCCATGACGCCCGCGGCGATCTCGTTATCGCGTATGCAACGCAATACGTTGCCGAAATTGCTGAATATGAGCCGTGACAGCACCACAAGCGTGATGACTGTCCAGATATAACAGGTCAGCAGGGTCGCCTCGCCGGGGATGCCCTTGATGCCCAGCGAACCGTTGGTGATGGACGTGGCATTGACGATGACCACGCGGATGATCTCGGCAAAGCCCAGGGTGGCGATGCCCAGGTAGTCGTCCCCCAGCCGCAGCACGGGCACGGCGATGATGAAGGCGAAGATCATGGCCACCAGGCCACCGGCGATGACCGCCACCCAGAAGGGCGTGTGCAGCACCGAGAAAGGCCAGATGATGGGATCCAGGATCCACATGATCTCTTTCTGTTCCGGCAGCAGGGTACACAGGGCGCCCACATAGGCGCCGATGGCCATGAAACCGGCATGCCCCAGCGAGAAGAGGCCGGTGAAGCCGTAGATCAGGTTGAGCGACAGGGCCAGGATGGCGTTGATGAAGATCAGTTTGAGGATGTAGATCTGGTAGTCGCCCATATAGGCCTCGGCCTGGGTCAGGGCCAGACCGAAAATGACGATAAGCGCGATGTTGAGCAGGGTCGTTTGATTGAAGCGCATTAGATCTTCTCCTCCATGCGCTCGCCCAGCAGGCCCGTGGGCTTGAACACAAGCACCAGCACCAGCAGGATGAAGGCGAAGGCATCACGGAAGCCCGAAAGCTCCGGCATGAAGGCCACGGTCATGATTTCCACAAAGCCCAGGGCCACACCGCCGATAACGGCGCCGGGGATGGAACCGATGCCGCCGAACACGGCCGCGATGAAGGCCTTGAGGCCGGGCATGATGCCCATGTAAGGATGCACCTGCGGGTAGCGCAGGGCCCACATGATGCCCGACGCGGCAGCCAGGGCGGAACCGATGAAGAAGGTGAAGGCGATGATGTTGTCCACCCGCACCCCCAAAAGACGCGTGGTCTCGATATCCTTGGAGATGGCGCGCATGGCCAGACCGGGCTTGGTGTGGTGCACGATGTAGAGCAAGAGCGCCACCAGCACGATGGTCATGACCGGCACGAAGGCCGTGAGTTTGAGAATGCGCACATCACCGAACTGCCAGACCGAGAGCAGCCAGTCGGGCTGCAGCACGGGCCGGGGCTGGCCGGTGAAGACCACCACGGCCAGACTTTCGATGAAGAAGGAGACAGCGATGGCGCTGATGAGCGCCGAAATTCGGGGCGCGTCACGCAAGGGCCGGTAGGCCACGCGTTCCACCACCACCCCCAGCACGCTGGCACCGAGGATGGCGATGATGGCGGCCACACCCCAGGGCCAGCCATAGGCGAACGTACCGAAAAAGACGAAGTAAGCCCCGACCATCAAGATGTCGCCGTGGGCAAAGTTGATCAGGCGCAGAATGCCGTAGACCATGGTATAGCCAATGGCGATCAGCGCGTAGAGCGAGCCTAGCGTCAAGGCGTTGAAACAGTGCTGCAAAAACATGTCAAGGGTCATGGGGCCACCTGGAAATAAGCTTTATCCGCCCGAAGGGGCGCGAAGACGGAACGGCGGGGCCCGTCGGAGCCCCGCCGTGAACAGACGGATCCCTTACTTGGGAGTGACTTCGGTCAGATAAACGCGCTTGCCGTCCTTGTACTCAATGATGCCCACGGGCATTTCGGCGTCGTGGCTGGCATTGATGGTCAGGGTACCCAGCGGGGTCACCAGGTTCTTGGTCTCGGCCAAGGCCTTGGTGATGGCAGCGGGATCAGCGGAGTTGCCGCGCTTGATGGCGTCAACGATCAGGAACAGGCAGTTGTAACCCAGGGCGCCGTTCACGTTGGTTTCCTTTTCAGGATAGGCCTTGTTCCAGGCTTCGGTGAACTTTTTGGCTTCGGCGCTCATGTTGGGCATCTTGGCGTCATAGGGGAAGGTGGTGTGCAGGAAACCTTCCGCAGCCTTGCCGGCCAGCTTCACGGTGTCGGGGTTGTCCATGGCGTCAGCGCCCATCAGGCGGAAGGTGGCGCCCAGTTCGCGGGCCTGCTTCATGATGATGGCGCCTTCGGCGAAGTAGGCGGGCATGAAGACGATCTCGGGCTTTTTGGCGATCAGTTCGGTGAGCTGGGCAGTGAAGTCCTGGTCACCGGAGCTGTACTTGAGGTTGGCCACCACTTCGCCACCCAGCTTCTTGAAGGAGCGGGTGAAGAAGCTGGACAGGCCCACGGCGTAGTCGTTGGTCATGTCCATGAGCACGGCGGCCTTGCGCAGGCCCAGGTTCTCATAGGCATAGGTGGCGGCAGCGGCGCCCTGATAGGGGTCGATGAAACAGGCGCGGAAGTAGTACTTCTTGCCCTGGGTCACCAGGGGGCTGGTGCAGGAGGTGCCCACGCCGGGCACCTTGGCCTTTTCGGCCACTTCGGCACCGGCCATGGCCAGAGAGGAACCGTAGGTACCGATCAGGGCCACGACCTTGTCGCGTTCCACCAGGCGCTTGACGGCGTTGGCGGCTTCCACCTTGTCGGACTTGTTGTCCACCACAACCAGTTCAATGGGGCGGCCCAGCACTTCAGGCATGTCCTTCAGAGCCAGCTGCACACCTTCCAGCTCAAGCTGGCCACCAAAGGCATTCTGACCGGTCAGGGGCAGGTACACGCCGATCTTGATGGGTTCAGCAGCCAGGGACTGGCCGGCCAGCCCCAGGGTCAGAGCCATCAGCGCCAAGCCAACGAATTTGCCCAGTTTCATAAATCATCTCCCAGGTCTTGGAGGGTGAAAGAGCTCGCCCCGGCGATCCTTTTCCAGGGCTATTCCTGTTGAGATACACCAAATCCGCCCATTGCGCAATTTGCCGGGAGAATTTGGCCATAAACCCCAAGCCGAACAAACCCCGCGGATACCCCTATACAAAATGGTTCATCCGCAGTTGAAAAAATTTATCCTCTTTCACGTCAGGCGCCAAGGCCTTTTTTCGATAATTTGCCTTTTGATTTTTTATTATCTGTAACTAGTTATAATAATATATTTTTCAAGTATTTTCATCACAGATCCTCATGGTTGAAGGCTGGTCATCTTTTCCCCTGTTCCTCTTCCCGGGCACATCCTGTCCGTATTGACGAAAGGCCATGAAGAAAGGAATATCCCCTTCGCAACGTATATCTGTCCGTATCCCCTGCCCCGTTCGGGCGGGATCTCCAAGGAGACAATGTGACGCTTCCCGACAGCAAAAATCGTCAGCGTTCCCGCAGCATCGCCCGCGTCCTCAACGATGACGCCAGCCTCATCAACATAAAGACCTTCGCCATCGCGGCCCGCTACATGAGCTTCAAGGCCGCGGCCCGGCATCTTGGCCTGACCTCCGGCGCTGTCAGCCACCGCATCGCCCGCCTGGAAAAAGAACTGGGCTTCCCCCTGTTCAACCGCCTGACCCGCGCCGTTTCCCTGACACCGGAGGGGGAACGCCTGCGCGACGTCTACCTCAATGCTTTCCAGAAGATCTATGAGGAGATCACCCAGCTCCTGCAGGACGACTTCAGCTCCCTGACCATCTATGCCGCCCCCAGTCTGGCCCTGGCCTGGCTCATCCCCCAGCTCAGCGACTTCCAGCAGCGCTCCCCCTCCATGCAGCTGCATGTGCGCACCGGCAACGCCCCCATCGATTTCCACGGGGACTCCACGGTGGACGTGGCCCTGTATTATGCCGAAAGCCACGTCAGCGGCCTGACCTCGCGCAAATTCATGGACGAGGCCACCCTGCCCGTCTGTTCACCCGGATATGCGCAAAAGCACGACCTGATAGGCCACCCCGAGAACCTGCCCGCCTGCACCCTGCTCCATGACTCCGCCGCCTGGCATTATGCCGCCACCACGGCCGAATGGCAGGAATGGGCAGACAGGAACCATGTGGACATCTCCAACTGTCTGAACTTCGTCACGTTCGACCATACCTACGGGGCTTCCGTGGCCGCCAGCCACGGCCTGGGCGTGGCTCTGGGGCGGTGCAGTCTCATCGCGCCCCTGCTGGCTGAACAAAAGCTGGTCACTCCCTTCCCCGACCTGCCTCCCACCACGGCGTTCCGCTCCTACTACGCCGCCTGGCCCCGGCATACCAATCCTTCTCCCAAGCTCCAGGGCTTCCTGGACTGGCTGGAAGAAAAAGGCCAGCAGAGCAATGCTGCTCTTGCCCGCCTGATGCACGCCTAGCGGGCGAAAAGTTTTGAGCGAGGGGGGAACGGAGACCTTTTTGAGAAAAGGTCCTCCTTTCCCCCCTCGCGCTCCCCTCTTTCCTCCCAAAAACTTTTATCAGATCACAAAAAAAGGACGCTAAGGCGTCCTTTTTTCATGACCACTGGCATGGTCTCTGTTATCTCCCCTGTCTGCTTTGCCCGGAAAATGATCTCCAGATAACGTGTGCTTGAGGTACGGCTATATGCCTCCGTATAGCGGGTTTTGGGGGAGGAGGGGGCACGGGGGAGGAACCCGCTTTTTGCCGCAAGCAAAAGGGGGCTCCTCCCCCGCTCAGATTGCTACTTCTGCCAACGGGCCGTGTAGCGGGCCAGCAGGCGCAGTGACGGCCGGGAGAAGCGGTCGAAGTCCGCGGTGAGCTCCAGGCCGGGGACCAGGGCACGCACCACAGGCATGTCCAGATCCTTGCGGGAAATATCCACATACAGGGGCGTACGGCCCTGGGCAGACAGCGTCTTTTCCAGCAGCTTGCAGGAGGCTTCGGCCGACGGCAGGCTGTAATCGGGCAAATCTTCCAGCCAGCGCACCGGCAGGCCGCCCAGGGCAGGCCCCGTCGGTTCGCCATAGGGATAGGGCCAGGGCACTTCGGTCAGCGCCGCCAGCGCGGCCCGGCTGCCGCACAGATTGGCGCCCGTGGCCTGCGCCACTTCGCCGCGACGGCTCATGACGAAGCAGCGGTAGACCGGCACGCCCAGCTCCGTGGTGATGTCCTGGAACTGGATCTGGATGCCGCGAGCCGCATAATCGTCCAGCAGGGCCTGCAAACGCTCGTCACGGCTCTTGAGCACGAAGCAGCCTTCACGGCCGAAGGGCGTGGTGGCTTCGGCGTCACGCTCCACGATCTCCGTGAGCGCCGCCAGCTTGGCTTCGGCCTCGGTGTTGCCGGAAGCCAGGCCCGTGGAGCCGCCGGCCAGGAACAGGGACTGCTCGTCCAGGTTGCAGAACAGGAAGACCGCCTGCGCGGGCACCAGCACGGTCTTGCCCTCCGGATCACGGGCCTCCAGCCAGTACAGGGGCACATAATCCTCAAAAGGCGTTTCCAGCGGCAGGGACGAAAGGGGAAGGAAATCCTTGCCCTGGGAGCGCAGCTTGGCGCAGGAAGCATGGATCAGCGGCATGGGCCGGCGACGGTTCGTCACCTCGAAGGAGTGCTCACCGGTACGGGCCACGCTCACATAGCTGCTGGCCCGCTCCACGATCTCCATGACGTAGGAGGCCCGGGCCGCCGCCAGGGAAAGGCCGCGCCCGTAGGCCGTGGCCTCGCCACGCAGGCTGTGGCGCATGCGGCCGCAATCGACATCCAGATCCACCTTCCAGGAACGCAGCAGCGCGATAGGAGACAGCGACGCCTGATGCCGCATCTCCTGACCGGCCAGCACATCGTTCTCCAGCAAAGCATTGACGGCCTGCTCGTAGGTCTCCTGCGCCGGACGGCGCTCAAGGCGCGGCAGGTCTTCCGCCTGCATGCGGGCGTGTTCCCGCTTCAGCATCCCGGCCCGGGCACGCAGCCCTTCGCGGCAAACCTCCAGCTCCTCTTCGCTGTAGGGCAGCTCCAGCTCCAGTTCTTCCCAGTGCGGCAGCATGTGGTGCCGGGCGATGTTGTCGGCAAAATGGGCGCTCCAGGCCTGCATGAGGCCAAAATCCTTCCGGCTGGCAGCGCGCAGGTAGATCAGGGAGGACGACAGCGTCAGGCGCTGCAGGGCATCCTCGGGAAAGCTGTCGCAGCAATGGGCCAGTTCGGGCACCAGCAGCGAGCACTCCAGCAGCAGGCCGGCAAGCCCCATGCGCCGGAAGCTGTCCGTCTCGCGGTCGTACAGTTCCTCGGCCAGATTTTTGATCTCCTCCGGCGAACGGCGGCTCAGCTGGCGCAGGCAGTGCTGGCGCAAAAAATCATCAAAGGGCGTGGCCTCCAGACGGGCCAGCGCCTGGGGCAGGGTCAGGGATGCGGGCGGCTGGCAGGAAAAATAGCCGGTCGTGGCCTGGGTGGTCTCGTGGGTATAGGCATAGGCGATGCCTTCGGGGATCACGGGCATGGCGTGGAAAACCTCATGGCAAAAAGATGGCGACAACATCCCGGGGCGCGATCCGGCAGGACCGGAAGCACATGGCGCCTCGACGATCCATCGTCAACCAGACGGCATGGAAGAGGGCCGGTGCGGTCCGGCAAGGGGCCAAGGGCACGGACGGCAGCAAAAGGCGTGGCCCGGCAGGACCGCGAAAGAAAGGGCTCGTACTCCCGTCTCCCGGGACAGGACGGGCGCAAGATAACAGAAAAGGGGTGGGCCAACAATGACCCACCCCTTGAGGTTCCGTAATCCGGAGTGCGGATTAACGCTTCGAGTACTGGTAACGAGCGCGGGCAGCGCGCAGACCGTACTTTTTGCGTTCCTTCTTACGCGCATCGCGGGTCAGGAAGCCGGCCTTCTTCAGGATAGGACGAAGGGCGGGATCCACCAGCAGTAGGGCGCGGGAAATACCGTGACGCACGGCTTCGGCCTGACCGGCCACGCCGCCACCAGCCACGTTGACGCGCACGTCCAGCTTTTCAGCCAGCTTGGACAGCACGAGGGGCTGACGGATGATCATCTGCAGGGTCTTGCGGGGGAAGTAGTCTTCAAAGGCACGACCGTTCACCGTGATGTTGCCGGAGCCAGCGTAGACGCGGGTGCGGGCAGTGGCGGTCTTGCGGCGGCCGGTGCCGTATTCGAATTTGTCGCTCATGACGTGCGCTCCTTAGTAAGGCAGGGTCAGCGGCTGCGGGTTCTGAGCCGTGTGCGGGTGTTCGGGACCCGCGTAAATCTTGAGCTTCTTCAGCATGGCGCGGCCCAGACGGTTCTTGGGCAGCATGCCACGCACAGCGGCCATGAGCACACGCTCGGGCTTGGAAGCCAGCATATCGCCCAGGGAGGTGGTCTTCAGACCGCCCACCCAACCGGAGTGGCGATAGTAGTTCTTGTGGGCCATCTTGGTGCCAGTCACCTTGACCTTTTCGCAGTTGACCACGACGATAAAGTCGCCGTTGTCCATGTGACGGGCAAATTCGGGCTTATGCTTGCCGCGCAGGCGGTGGGCGATCTGGCTGGCCAGACGACCCAGCACCTGATCCTGGGCGTCAACCACAAACCATTCGTGGTTGATGTCTTTCGGGGTGGGGCTGAACGTCTTCATCGGGATGAACTCCTCATCTACTTATCTCAGTAGCCATCAAGCGGCGGAAAATCCGTCTGCGACGTGCCGCCTAACGGGTGACGACAGTATCGCTCACAAAGAAAGCGCTCTTTATCGTAAAGTGCGCAACTTGTCAAGCATTCACGACGGAATGCCAAATTTGTGCCGTATTCCAGACGGCTGCGGGTTGGTGTATATCAAAATGCTCCGGCTGTCATCCTTTTTTTGCCAAAAATTTGAACCAAGCAAAAAACCATCTGAAAACATTAGTTTTTTCTATCCCTATTTATCAGGCCACTCTGCCGCCCCTCAGGAAGGGAGCACCTGCACCAAAGGGATGGGAGCTCCTCCCCGCTCCGATTCGTGAGGACAAAGCGGCATGGCAGGAAAATCCCTCTCCTGCCGTTTTCCACCCACGTGCGGGAAAGAAAATTTGGGGGAAGGGGCCACGGCCTCATGCGAGAGCAGCTCCCCTTCCCCAAACGATCATGGGCTGTGCAACAGCGGGCCTAATGCGCCGCACCCCAGTCGTGACCGGTGCCCCAGTCCACCAGCAGCGGCACGGAAAGCTCCTTGCCTGCGGGGCAGACGTCCTGCATAAGGCGGGCCACCAGGGCCCCGGCTTCTTCGGCGGCGTCAGCGGGCACTTCCAGCAACAGTTCGTCGTGCACCTGCAGCAGCAGACGGGCATCCAGCTCCCGCAGGCGCTCATCACGGGCCACGGCCAGCATGGCCAGTTTGATGATGTCCGCCGCAGAGCCCTGGATCACGGTATTGATGGCCTGACGGCGGGCCAGGGCCGCGGCCTGGCCGCTGGCGGAATTGATGTCCGGCAGCAAACGGCGGCGACCGCCCAGAGTGGTCACGAAGCCGTGCTTGCGGGCCGAGGCCTCCACGCCTTCGTAAAACTCCTTCAGGCCTTGCAGGCGCTCGAAATAACGGGCGATGAAGTCCTTGGCCTGCGTGGTGCTGATCTTGAGCTCCTGGGCCAGCTTCTGGGCGCCCATGCCGTAGATGAGGCCGAAGTTGATGGTCTTGGCATTACGGCGCTGGTCCGGGCTCACCTGGTCGGGCGGCAGATCATAGACCAGGGCCGCCGTGCGGGCGTGGATGTCCTCGCCGTTGCGGAAGGCTTCCAGCAGGGCCGGATCCTGCGAGACATGGGCCAGCACGCGCAGCTCCACCTGCGAATAGTCGGCCGAGACCAGCAGACGGCCCGGCCCGGCGATGAAGCAGGAGCGCATGCGCTTGCCCAGCGGCCCGCGCACGGGGATGTTCTGCAGATTGGGATTGCTGGAGGAAAGCCGCCCCGTGGCCGTGGCCTTCTGGTTGAAGGTGGTATGGATGCGGCCCTGCGGGTCCACCAGGCGCGGCAGGGGATCGAGATAGGTGGAACGCATCTTCTCCAGCTTGCGGTACTGGAGGATGCTGTCCACCACGGGATGCTGCCCGGCCAGTTTTTCGAGCGTCTGCTGGCTGGTGGAAGCCTGGCCGCCCTTGGTCTTGCGCGGCGCGGGCAGGCCCAGCCCGTTGAACAGCACGTCGCCCAGCTGCTGGGCCGAGCGGATGTTGAACTGCGTGCCCGCCAGCTCGTAGACATGGGCCGTGAGCTGGTCCAGCTGCCCCTGCACGTCGTCGAGGAAGGCCCGGAAGGCCGCGGCGTCGATGGCCACCCCGCTCTGCTCCATGCCTGCCAGCACGGGCAGCAGGGGCATTTCCAGCCGCCGGAACAGCTCCAGCAGACCGTCCTTTTCCATGCGCTGCTCGAACAGCTGCGCCATGGCCAGTCCCAGGCGTGCGGGGCCGGAGGCCGTCTCGCCCCTGCTCTCCAGTTCATGGCGCAGCACGGCGCCCCAGCGGGCCGAAAGACGGGGCCAGCCGTAATCGTTCTCTTCGGGATTCAGCAGATAGGCGGCCACGCCCAGGTCGATGCAATCCGCCGCACGTCCGGCCAAAAACTGCCAGCAGGGAGCGGACGTCAGCAGTCCCTTGAGATCGGCCGTCACCAGGGTGCGGGCAGGGGCCAGCCAGCGGGCCAGTTCCGCCACGGGGCCTGTCCACTGCCATTCTCCCAACGAGCCGCCGTCAGCCCCTTCCACGGCAAGATAGGGGGCCTCCCGGTCACCGTGGGCCCAGATCAGGGCCACGCGGGCATCCCCGCAGTCCGGCAGGGCCGATACGTCATCCAGCGCGGGCGCGGACTCCTGCGGCATGGCATCCAGCAGGCTCATCTGGCTGGTGGCGCGACCGCTGCGGGCAGGCTGGGCCAGCGGCAGGGAAGCCTGTTCCGCGGCCGCCTTTTTCCCGGCTGCGGGCCGAGCGTCCTCCCGGATGCTGCCCGCATCCAGGAACTCCTCGGGCAGGTCGGCCTCGGCGGCCTGCAAACGGTCCAGAGCGGCCAGCTCGCGCCGCAGGGCGAAAAGCTCGAACTCTTCCGTGAGCAGGGCGCAGGTGGCGGCATCCAGCGGGCGCACGCGCAGGTCGTCCAGGGTGACGCCGGGGCAGGCCTCGCGGCTCAGGGTGGTGAGCTGCCGCCAGATGAACATGTTTTCCAGATGTTCCTGCAGCTTGGCCTGCAATTTGGGCGGCAGCAGGACGAAATGGTCGCGGATGTCCTCAAGGCTGGGACAAATGGAAAAAATCTGGCGCGCGGTCTTGGGACCGATGCCCGGCACGCCGGGGATGTTGTCGCTGGTATCACCGATAAGGGCCTGCACGTCGGGCCACTGGCCGGGCGTCACGCCGCTCTCCGCCGTGAAGTCGGCCTCGCTCACCAGCTTTTCTTCCTTGGAGGCCGGATCCCACATATAGACATTGGGGCCCAGGCACTGCTTCAGGTCCTTGTCGCCGCTGACGATGATGACGGGGTGTTCCCCCGCGAAGCGCGCCGCCAGCGAGGCGATGCAGTCGTCGGCCTCGCAGCCCTGCGAGACTTCCAGCCGCAGGCCCAGGGCCCGCACCATGCGCTGGATGGGGTCCAGCTGGCGTACCAGGTCTTCGGGCGTGGCGTCACGGTTGGCCTTGTAAAGGGGGAATATCTCGTGCCGGAAGTTGGGGCCCTTGCCGTCCTGCACGAAGGCGAAATAGCGGGGGCGCTCTTCGCGCAGGATGCGCAGCAGCACACGGCTGACCACCACCAGGGAATTGGTGGGAAAGCCGTCGGAACGCTGCATGTTCCTGTTGGCAAAAAAGCCGCGATAGATGAAGGCCGAGCCATCCATGAGAAAGACGGGCTCTGCGGCAAGCCCGAGGCGTTGTTTCAGCGACATGGCAATCCGGGGTTGAGGGTAAGCAAAAAGGGGAAAAAGCCTGCGGGGGAGCGGCCTCCCTCCTTGCGTAGCTTCTGTCCCACGCGTATACTATAGAGATGGAAACAAGTCCGCAAGTAATCCTGGACAGGGCCGGAGAGCGCCTTCAGGTCACCGTCTCCGGCAGCTGGGCCATCAATACCCCCTGGCCGCCGCAGTGTGCCGATGCCCTGCAGCAGCTGCAGGGCCCCGGCATCCGGCAGCTGCACCTCGCGGCGGCCTCCCTCGACGCCTGGGACAGCAGCCTGCTGGTCTTCCTCGTCCAGTTGCACAAGGCCGCCAGCGCCGCACGGATCGAGATCAGCCAGGACCTGCCCGCAGGCCTGGCACGGCTGCTGCATCTGGCCTTCGCCATCCCGGCCCAGGCAGGGGCCGCCCGCAGCGACCACCGGCAGGGGCTTTTCGCCCGGGTGGGCGGAGCGGTCATGAGTCTGCCGCCCCGCTGTGCGGATTTTCTGGAATTCCTCGGCGACGTGACCCTTTCCATCTGGCGCCTCATCCTGGGACGCGCCGGCATGCGCATGCAGGACTTCGTGGAAGCCATGTACGAATGCGGCGTGCGCGCCCTGCCCATCATCTCCATCACCAGCCTGCTGTTCGGCCTGATCCTGGCCTTTGTGGGCGCGGTGCAGCTGACGCAGTTCGGCGCCCAGATCTATGTGGCCGGGCTGGTGGGCATCGGCATGCTGCGCGTCATGGGGGCGGTCATGGTGGGCGTGGTCATGTCCGGCCGCGTGGGGGCCGCCTATGCGGCCATGATCGGTACCATGCAGGTCAACGAGGAAGTGGACGCCCTGACCACCCTGGGCATCTCGCCCATCGATTTTCTGGTGCTGCCGCGCATGCTGGCCCTGATGTTCATGGTGCCCCTGCTCACGGTCTATGCCGACCTTATGGGCATTTTGGGCGGTTATGTGGTAGGCGTCTCCATGTTGGGGCTGAGTTCCGCCGAATATCTCAACGCCACCATGCAGATGGTCTCCTTCGTCCACGGGCTCATCGGTATCGCCTACGGCACGGTGTTCGGCGTCATCATCGCCCTGGCGGGCTGCTATCAGGGCATCCGCTGCGGCCGCAGCGCCCAGGCCGTGGGCTTGGCCACCACCACGGCCGTGGTCCAGTCCATCGTGGGCATCATCATCGCCACGGCCATCATCACCATCATCTGCAACGTACTGGGCATCTGACATGAGCACTCCCCGCCTGCGCGTCCGCGACCTGACCCTGGGCTACGGTTCCTTCGTGCTCATGCGTGACGTGAATTTCGATGTGGCCGCCGACGACATCTTCCTCATCATGGGCGGTTCCGGCTGCGGCAAAAGCTCGCTCCTGCGCACGCTCATGGGCCTCAAGGAGCCCCAGAGCGGCCAGGTGCTCTACGGCGATACGGACATCTGGGCCTGCACCGAAAAAGAGCGCCGCCGCATCCTGCGCCGCACGGGCGTCCTTTTCCAGGGCGGCGCCCTGTGGAGCTCCATGACCCTGGCCGAAAACGTGGGCCTGCCGCTGCAGCAGTACACCGACCTCGATGACGACGAGATCCGCGAGCAGGCATCCCTCAAGCTGGCCCTGGCCGGTCTTGCCGGTTTCGAGGACTACTACCCTTCGGAGATCAGCGGCGGCATGCGCAAGCGGGCCGGTCTGGCCCGGGCGCTGGCCCTGGACCCCGAGATCCTTTTTCTGGACGAACCGTCCGCCGGTCTGGACCCGGTGAGCGCCCGCATGCTGGACGACCTGATCCTGGAGCTGCGCGACGCCCTGGGCACGACCTTCGTCATCGTCTCCCACGAGCTGGCCAGCATCTTCGCCATCGCCAGCAACGGCATCTATCTTGACGTGCGGACCCGGCGCGTCACCGCCCGGGGCAACCCCTCCGAACTGGTGCGCGACCCGCACACCGAGCTGCAGGCCCTGCGCTTTTTGACGCGCGGCGAGGCCGACGGCCCCCAACAACAGGACTGAACCCACAGGATACGGTATGGCAAAACAATCATTCAAAACCGCTGTAGGGGCTTTCGTCATCGGCGGACTGGCGCTGCTGGTGGCGGGCATCATCCTGCTGGGCGGCGGACGCATGTTCAGTGACGACATCGAATACGTCCTGTACTTCGACGGCTCGGTGAGCGGCCTCAACATCGGGGCGCCCGTGGTCTTCCGCGGCGTACCCATGGGCCAGGTCACGCGCATCAGCCTGGAGGCCAACCCGCGCGACGCCAGCGTCACCATCCCGGTCTACATCCGGCTGGACGAGAACAGCATCGTCCGGGCCGGGGTCACCGGCGAGCTCACGGACAACTTCCGGCAGGAGATCCTGCGCCGCCTGATCCAGCGCGGCCTGCGCGCCCGCCTGCAGCTCCAGAGCCTCATCACCGGCCAGTACCGCGTGGAACTGGACTTTTTGCCCAACACGCCGGCCAATTTCCGGTCCCCCATGCCGGACAGGGAGATCCCCACCCTGCCCTCGCCCATCGACACCCTGCAGCGCACCGTGGCCAGCCTGCCGCTGGAAGAGATGGCGCGTACCACGGCGGGCATACTGGAAAAGCTCAACGCCGCCCTGTCCGGCGATGCGCTGGAGCGCGGTCTCAAGGCCTTTGCCACCACCTTCGAAGAGGCCCAGGCCCTACTGGCCGGCATGCAGGAATCCCAGAAGACCCTGGCCCAGGCCCTGGAAAAGCTGAATGCGGCGGCCACATCGGCCCAGCACGACCTGCCCCAGGCCCTGCAAAGCACCCGTGACGCCATGAACAACGTCTCCTCCGTTTCCCTGGCCACCAAGGCCGTGGTGGAGCGCAATGCCCCCCTCACCCAGGAGCTGCGCCGCCTGATCCAGGAAAGCGCGGCTGCCGTACGTTCCCTGCGGGCGTTCATGGACGTGCTGGAACGCAACCCTGAAGCCCTGCTCCGCGGCAAACAAGGAAGTCGCCGATGAACCCTATCCTCCGCCATACGACCATTTTCCTGGCCCTGCTGACGCTCCTGCTGACCGCCTGCGGCCGCAGCGCGCCCACGCATTTTTATCTGCTGGACAGCGGCCAGCCCCCCCTGACCGCCGACAGCCTGCCCGCTGCCAGCCTGAGCATCGCACCGGTGAGCGTGCCTGACTATCTGGACCGCAACGGCCTGGTGCGCCGCAGCGACGGCCAGACCCGTCTGGAGGTCTCGGAACTGGATATCTGGGCCGAACCGCTTGGACAGGGCGCCCGGCGCGTGCTGGGCGAAGTGCTGGCCGCCCGGCTGCTGCCCCGGGGCATCGATGTGATCGCGGCCGGAGACCGGCAGGGAGACATGGAACTGGCCGTGGCTCTGGAACGTCTGGACGGCGACACGCCGGGCACGGCCCGCTTGCAGGCCCGCTGGCAGCTTTCCCGTGGCGGGGAGGCACTGGATCGCGGCATCTACGCGGCCAGCGAGGACGCCGGCATGAGCAGCGCCAGCCTGGTGGCGGCCCAGAGCCGCCTGTTGCAGGGGCTGGGCGAACACCTGGCCGAACGCCTGCTGCCCCGGCTCAAGGGGGGACGCTAGAGACAACGCATTTTGCGTTACCTGACCGGCATTGCCCCCAGCAGCAGGCCCGGCGGGTGCCGTACCATCCGGCATGGCCGGACGGCAGGCCGGAACATACGGAAGGCAACTGTCGATCACGACATCACAAGACGAAAAAAGGGAGGCTCAAGGCCTCCCTTTCCTTTTGGTCCAATGTGGCCTTGCTGCCAGTGACTGCCCCGCACGGACCGCGCCATCCCGCTTGCCGCCGTTTTATCCTTCAAATGAAAAATATCAGTTTCGTACAGTCAGAGCGGTTACCGGGCCATGCCTGCATTCCGGTCCGGCATGCGCTTGCCGACAGCCTGTCATGCCCGACGTGGCAGTCCAGCCATCAGAACGTGTAGCCGATGGTGGCGGAATAGATATTGGCCACCGTGTTCCGGCTGTTCCCGCTGCTGACATTCCCCACGGACGAACGGATACCGGCGGCATCGGTCTCCGAATAGTCCAGGCTGTGCACCCAAAGATGGGCATAGGCCAGATCGAGCGTCCAGTTGCCCCACTGGAAGCCCGCGCCCACGCTGACGCCCGTGCGGCCGTGACTGGGGACCATGAAATCCGCGTGCGACTCGTTGGTGACCGGCGTCTCGTACCAGAAGCCCGCGCGCAGGGCCAGCCAGTCCAGGGGCTCGTATTCCACGCTGGCGTTGAAGTTCCAGCCGTCACGCCACTTCTTATGGTTGATGGACTGGAAGTCGGAATCGAAATAGATGTTCATGGAATCGTAGGTGGACCAGCGGGTGAAGACGGTGCCCACCTCGAAGCTCAGATTTTCCAGCGGGCGGTAGGCCAGGCCCACGGCGAAGGAATCGGGCAGATGCACCGTGCTGTGCACGTCGGTATCGATGGTGTGCGGCACCTGTCCCTGGTCGGCCAGCATGTTGCTGTGATGCCGGGAGAAATCCGCCGTGCCGGCGATATTGAGCGTGACCGGACTTTTATAGGAAAAGCCCAAAGACAGCTCGTCGGTCATGCGGAAGTGCGCGCCCAGCTGGGCCCCCACGCCCCAGCCCGTACCGTTGAGCGTCATCTTGCTGTCCTCCCCTTTGCTGGGGAAATAGCCGATATACTGCATGCTGGGGATCTGCTGTCCCATGGCAAAGCTGGCATGCATGATCTCCACGCCCGCCGAAAGGGAGAGGACATCGTTGACCTTCAGGGCCACGGTGGGCACGAGGGAAAAGGTCTGGAAATTGATGTTGGTCAGGTTGTAGCGCCCCGTCCAGTTGTCGGCGAATTCATTGCCGAGGCCGAAACGCGAGAACAGGCCCAGGCCCAGCCAGAAGCGGTCGTTCAGCTGATGGGTGATGTACGCGTGCGGTGCAGCCCAGATGTGCGGTTTTGTGGTCGTGGAGGTATGGCTGCCGTCGGCGAGGTCCAGATCGATGGTGCCCATGGGCGCGATGGCGGCAAAACCGCCCATGACGTGTGTGCCCGGCAGCTGGGTGATGCCCGCCGCATTGTAGGCGATGGCCGAGGGGTCATCCGCACGCCCCACCATGCCGCCTGCCAGCGACAGGCCCCGCGAGCTCCATTCCGTCAGGGCGAAGCCTTCGGCCCCTGCCGTCGTCACCTGGCATGCCCACAGAAGACAGACCGCGAGCACGACATACAATTTTTTCATATCCATCCCCCACAAAAACAGTCGGAACACGATAAAAGCACCGCACGCAGCATTCACCGCCGTACAGCCACCTACCATTACGCTAGGTGGCAATACTTCTGAAAGTCAAGCTGTTTTGCCGGACTGCCCGGCGCTGGCGCAGGGAACGGCAGCAAAGCCTGGCCCTCCCCTGTCCGGGATGCCGGGCAGACCACTGCGACAACGACCGGCCGCGAGCCTCCGGCAGCAAGGCTGCCGATATGCCTGGGGGCCCCCCGTTGGAGCAGACAGGGAAGGGAAAAGGCCCCCGGCATACCGGCAGGGCGTCCTCTCCGCCTTTGCCGGCAATAAAAAAGGGCCCTCCCCCAACGGGGAAGGCCCTTCCGGTTGTCTTGCGGGTAACGGCGCTTAGCCCTGCTTGATCATGACCTTGGCCGGACGCAGCAGACGTTCGCCCAGCTTGTAGCCGCTCTGCAGCACGCGGGCCACGGCCCCGGCTTCCACATCGGCCTCGGCATCGAAGCCCACGGCTTCGTGCAGTTCGGGCGTGAAGGCCTCACCGGCCGTGCCCACGGGGGTCAGGCCGTGGCGCGCCACGGCTTCCAGCAACAGCTTGCGGGTCATGGCCACGCCCTGGAGCATGTCCTTGCAGGCCTCGTCCTTGCTGCCGTATTGCAGGGCCAGGTCGAGGTTGTCCAGCGTGGGCAGCAGGTCGCTCATGACCTTTTCCGCCGCATAGCGGATCTGATCCTCGTGCTCGCGCTTCAGACGCTTTTTGAAATTATCCATCTCCGCGGCCGCGCGCAGGCGTGCGTCATCGGCATCGCGCTTTTCGGTGCAGTTGGGGCACACATGTTCGTGGCACAGGCTTTCCAGGTTTTCCGGCAGGGTCTGCACGGCGTCCCCGGCATCCCCGGCCTCGGCACCGGCACAGGCCTCTTCCTGCGCTTCCGTGTTCTGCGTGTCCTTCATATGCATATCATCGTTCTCGTTGTGACGATCCATGGTTCCTCCCAGAAATGCACCGGCGTTGTGCCGGCTAGTATTGAGTAAATACGCACCGGCGTACTGTCAAGGGGATGACAGCCCGGCAAAGGGCCCCTGCACGGAAGTCTCGACATTGGTGCACGCCTTCGCTATATTCGTCCGACGCGCAATTCCGCGCGTCCACGCGCCCTCCGGTGGCGTTTTTTTCTTGAGGTATATTCCATGATTTGCCGAATTTTGCACCTGCAGTCCGAGCAGGAATGGGTCAAGGCCTCGCAGTGGCTCGACGGCCGCTTCAATCCCGGCGACAGCGTTGAGGGCAGCGTGCGCGAGATCCTCGCCAATGTACGTGAAAAGGGCGATGAGGCCCTGATCGACTATACCCGCCGTTTCGACTGTCCCGAATTTGCCGCGCCCCTGCGCGTCAGCGAACAGGACATCGCCTGGGCCGCGGCGTCCATCTCTCCCGAACATCGCGAGCAGATCAGCGAAGCCGCCCACAACATCCGTACTTTCCACAAGGAACAGCTGGAAAAATCCTGGTTCCAGACCCGCCCTGACGGCAGCATCCTGGGCCAGCGCGTGCTGCCCGTGGACCGTGTGGGCCTGTATGTGCCCGGTGGCCAGGGCGGCAATACCCCGCTGCTCTCCAGCATGCTCATGAATGCCATCCCCGCCCTGGTGGCCGGCGTGCCCCGCGTGGCCGTGTGCACCCCGCCCCGCAAGGACGGCACCATCAACCCGCACATCCTGGCGGCGGCCCACCTGCTGGACATCGACGAGATCTACCGCGTGGGCGGTGCCTGGTCCATCGGCGCCATGGCCTACGGTACCCAGAGCATCGATCCCGTGGACGTCATCGCCGGTCCCGGCAACATCTATGTGGCCACGGCCAAACGTCTGGTGCAGGGCACGGTGGGCATCGACATGGTGGCCGGCCCCAGTGAAGTGCTGGTGGTGGCCGACAGCTCCGCCCGCCCGCACTGGCTGGCCGCGGACATGCTCTCCCAAGCCGAACACGACATGCTGGCTTCCGCCATCCTGCTCACCGATGACATCACCCTGGCCGAGCAGGTGCAGCAGGAACTGGAAAAGCAGTGCAGCCAGCTGCCCAAGGCCCAGATCGCCAGCAAGTCCCTCATGGACTGGGGCGCCATCGTGGTGGTGCCCAACATCATGACCGCCGTGGCCATCGCCAACCGCGTGGCCCCCGAGCATCTGGAACTGTGCGTGCGCGATCCCTGGGCCCTGCTGCCCCACATCCGCCATGCCGGGGCCATCTTCATGGGCCAGCACAGCCCCGAACCCGTGGGGGACTACTTCGCGGGCCCCAACCATGTGCTGCCCACCCTGCGGACCGCGCGCTTCTCTTCCGCGCTCTCCGTCCAGAACTTCTGCAAAAAAACCAGCATCGTGGCCACTTCTCCGGCCTTCCTGCTGGAAAACGCGCCTGCCATTGCTTCTCTGGCCCGTCTGGAAGGGCTGGAGGCCCACGCCCGTTCCGTGGAGATCCGCAGCAAGCGCTAGTGCCTTAAACAAAACTGGATCAAGACTATGCGCATCACCACCAAGACTGAAATCAGCGCTTACCCGCTGCTGTCCCGCGGCAAGGTCCGCGACATCTATGACATCGACGACAAGACCCTGCTCATCGTCACTACCGACCGCATGTCCGCCTTCGATGTCATCATGGACAAGCCCATCCCCTACAAGGGCGTGATCCTGAACCAGATCACCCTGTTCTGGATGGACAAGTTCAAGGACATCATCCCCAATCATCTGGTGGAAAGCGACGTGGACCGGTTCCCCGCCGCCCTTGCCCCCTGGAAGGACGAGCTTGAAGGGCGCGCCGTGCTGGTCCGCAAGGCAAAGCCCCTGCCTGTGGAATGTATCGTACGCGGCTACATCTCCGGCTCGGGCTGGAAAGACTATCAGAAGACCGGCACGCTCTGCGGCTATCAGCTGCCTGCCGGCATGCGGGAATCCGACAAGCTGGAGACGGCCCTTTTCACGCCTTCCACCAAGGCCGAGCTGGGCCAGCACGACCAGAACATCAGCGCCGACGAGGCCGCCCGCCTGCTGGGCGAAAATGTGGCCCGCAAGGTCCAGGAGACCACCCTGGCCATCTATGAAGCCGGACGTGCCTACGCTGCCAGCCGCGGCATCATCGTGGCCGACACCAAGTTCGAATTCGGTTTCGTGGACGGGGAACTGCGCCTCATCGACGAAGTACTGACCCCCGACTCTTCCCGCTTCTGGCCTGCGGACCAGTACGAACCCGGCCGCAGCCAGCCTAGTTTCGACAAACAGTACCTGCGCGACTGGCTCACCTCCCAGCCCTGGGACATGCAGCCGCCCGCGCCTGCCCTGCCTGCCGAGGTCGTGGACGCCACGGCCCGGCGCTACCGTGAGGCCTACCACATCCTGACGGGCAAAGAATTCACCATCTAACCTGTGGTCACCGTCGCCAAGGCGACTTTTCTGGAGGATACTACATGCTGCTTCAAGGAAAAAAAGCCCTGATCCTGGGCCTGGCCAACAACAAGAGCATCGCTTACGGCATCGCCAATGCCTTCAAGGAACAGGGCGCCCGCCTTGCCTTCAACTATGTGGGCGACGCCATCAAAAAACGTGTTGAGCCCCTGAGCGAAGAACTGGGAGGCGAGTTCACCTTCCAGTGTGACGTGACCGACGACGCCCAGATCCAGGCCGCGGCCGACCTGGTCAAGGAAAAGTGGGGCGAGGTGGACATCCTGGTCCACTCCGTGGCCTTTGCCAACCGTGAAGACCTGAGCGGCCGTTTCCTGGATACGTCGCGCGCCGGTTTCCATCTGGCCCTGGACATCTCCGCCTACTCCCTCACCGGTGTCTGCCGCGCTTTCGAGCCCCTGCTGCATGACGGTTCTTCGGTGCTGACCATGACCTACCACGGTTCCACCAAGGTCATCCCCGGCTACAACATCATGGGCGTGGCCAAGGCCGCCCTGGAAGCCTCCGTGCGCTACCTGTCCTACGACCTGGGCGAAAAGGGCGTGCGCGTCAATGCCCTGAGCGCCGGCCCCATCAAGACCCTGGCCGCTTCCGCCGTCTCCGGCCTGAAGAACATCTTCACCCGCGTGGAAGAGCATGCTCCCCTGCGCCGCAACGTGACCACCGCCGATGTGGGCGGTGCCGCCGTGTTCCTGGCCTCCGAGCTCTCCCACGGCGTGACCGGTGAAGTCATCTACGTGGACAGCGGCTTCAGCCAGCTGGGCATCTAAAACGACCATAGGCGGCTGCCACGGCAGCGCCATCCTTTTCTGATGCTGACGGCCCGGCAACGGCGGGGCGGGACCATCCCGCTCCCCTGCCGGGCCTTCTGGCAACAACGGACGAACTCCGGGACACCCCGGACAGTCTTTCAGGAGATCGTATGGATACCATCTTCATGCTCAATCTGGCCGGTATCGTGGCCTTCGGTGTGGCCGTCCTGGGCTTTTTTTACATGATGGGCAAAAAAAAGCGCGAAGAAGACAGGGATCGCAAGGACTAGGCCATGTGGCAGACCCTGCTCGTCCTGCTGGTCATCGTCCTTGCCGTGGCCCTTGCCAAAGGCAGGGCCGGGACCCCTTTTCGTCATCATGCTCCGTGAGTAGGCAGTTGTGACCATCTCCGGCGGAAGATGGAGACGAAAAGCAGCGAAGATAACATACTAAAATAACATATAAATTTTGGAAGAAAAAATTTTTTCGCGAAAAATGCGATTTTTTGCTTGCCAAAGCCGAAGGTTCTGCCTATAAAGAGCAGGTCTTCACGACACGGAGAGGTGTCCGAGTTGGTCGAAGGAGCACGATTGGAAATCGTGTGTACGTTAAAAGCGTACCAAGAGTTCGAATCTCTTCCTCTCCGCCACCGAGAAAATAGCCCGCTGAGCAATCAGCGGGTTTTTTCGTTTATGGGCCCACCGGGATGCCGTTCGGGGTCCCTTCCGCTCCTTCCCCGCATGCGGGGCACTTCCTGCCTTGCATCCGCCCCGGGCCGTCCTTTCGTCCCCCTTGGGCATCCCGACCTCATCCGTTTGCAATCCCCGACGATATTTGTCACATTTTCTTCTTTCACACCGGGAGGGACAGCCCGGCATATCGTGCGGCCGCCGGCCGCCCCCAGTGCCGCCCGCATCTCCACCAATCGAGGGAACCGTCATGTGCGCCACCAGACATTCGGCCAATGCCGTCACCACTTCCGGCCCGGACAAGCAAGCGTCCTGGCTGTTCGATCTGCAGGACCATCAGCTGATCCAGCTGGTCAACAGTTTCGTGGCCGCCCGCAACATGTCCATGAGCCTGGCCCAGCCTGAAGAAGGCCTGCACCCGCGCGGCATCATCAAGCTGACCACGGACCCGGGCATGCGCATCGCCCGCGCCGTCATCATCCTGCTGGAGAGCCTGGAGGCCCGCGGCCCGCAGGAACGCCTGCAGGCCCTGCGCCGCCTGCATGACGAGGTCCTCTACTCCGCCCTGTCCAGCCTGCAGAAGAACACGGCCCGCGTCCTGATCCAGATCATGAAGGACCTGGTCCGCGCCGCGCCGCACGTCCATATCCAGCTGCCGCTGGCCCACGATTTCTATCAGGCGGTGCGCGGCACGCCCCATGTCATCCGCTCGCTGCTGCGCCGCTACCACCTGCTGGAGATGCCCGAAGCCTGGAACCAGCAGGCCTTCGACCATCACGTCCATGATGCCAACACCAAGGGCCGCAAGAGCCCCACGCATCTGGTCATGGATGCCTGGCTCAAGGGGCTGCGCTTCATCACGGTCGTCTACTACAATACCGTGGACCCCGAAGCGGCCAGCGAACTGCTGCGCGCGGCCCGCATCATGGGCATCACCGTGCGCATCGGCATCGAGTTCCGGGCCACTTTCCACGACAAGCTCATCGAATTCACCTGGTCGCCGCTCAATGTCCACAGCAGCCGGGCCTTCATCAAATTGCTCCAGCGTCCGGACATCGCGGCCATCCTCAAGGAATACGCCACGGTGAACCAGTGGATGCGCCAGCATGTCCTGCGCCTGCTCCAGGCCTGGAACCAGAAACATGCGGGTAACCTGGCCCGAAAGCTGCAAGTCCCGCCCCCGCCTCCGCTGGATGCGGACGCGTTCCTGGCTTTCGTGGGCCAGCGCCAGCCATCGTCCCTGCATCTGGCCGAATACATCCTCCAGCAATGGCAGCCCGCCCTGGAACAGGCCCTGGAAGAGCTCCGCAACGATCCCCGGAGGGAGGGCACGGACGAGGAAGCCGCCCGCCTGCGCGCCCGTCTGGAAGCCATAGAGGGCCTCATGCCTGACAGCCTGCGCCAGGAATGGCTGGGACCGCAGGCCAACCCGGACATTTTGTTCCCCGTGGCGCCCCACAAGGATCTTCCCCCCGTGCTGCTGCGCGATCCCGAAGTCCTTTTGCAGTCCCTGGTGCCCCTGCATCCCTGCCAGATGATCCTTGGCCTGGAAGGACTGAACGTACAGGATACGCTGGAACTGCTCTGGCGCGGCAAAGGACTCATCACCCATCTGGAACTGTTCAACCTGCGCACCTGGTCCAAGGGCCAGCTGCCGCATATCGAGGCCATCAACGAACTGCAGCGGGCCATCAACGAGGGCAGCCCCCTGCGCCTCAAGCAGGTGGTCCGCCGGATCGTGCAGGACGAACCCGCAGATTCCCCCCGCCGGGAACTGCTGCTGGAGGTGCAGGACAACCTGGCCCAGCTGCGGAGTTTTTACGAGCTCTCGTGGCTTGGCTCGCGCATCGGCACGGATTCCACCAGCCGTTCCCACATGACGCACGGCATGGGCCTGGTCTTCACCGAGACCCTGCCCCCGCAGGCCCGGGCCGCCCTGCGCCATGAAAAGAGCGGACAGCGCCTGACCCTGCCCGTGCATACCGACATCTACGGCTTTACCCATTATCACGAGCCCGCGACCCTGCCGCGCTGGCTCCAGGCCCTGCGCCGCCTGCCCCTGCTGCACCATCTGGGCTGTCGCGTGGTCCGGGGCTGGGAGCTGGAAAAAAAGACCACCACCATCAGCCCCGACGGCGGTAACCTGGTGACCCTGGGCGGCGTGGACTCCCGCGGCATCAATGCGGAACAGCATGACCCCGTGAGCATGATGCGCGATGCCGCCACGCCCTGGAACGTCCACTATTTCAACAGCAATCTGGTGAACGTGCTCAAGGTGCTGCTGGGCTTCATCCCCGCGCAGTGGGCCTTCTGGTATGTGGACAGCTGGTGGATCCTGACCTGGATCGGCGCCCTGCTCTGGTTCGCCATCACGGCCGTGCGCAACGTCCTGCAATCCATGGTGGGGGGCGGGGCCTTCTGCCGCTCCATGCTCCTGCCCTGGAACCGCTATGTGAGCTGGAGCCGCATGGCGGACTCGCTGCTCTACACGGGCATATCCGTCCCCCTGCTGGAGGTGGTCGTCCGCATGTGGCTGCTGGAGGACTGGCTCGGCATCACGGTCCAGAACAACGAGCTGGCGGTCTATACGGTCATCGCCATGATCAACAGCGTCTACATATCAGGGCACAACATCTTCCGCGGCCTGCCCAAGGAAGCCGTCGTGGGCAACCTGTTCCGCAGCGCCATCTCCATCCCCCTGTCCATCGTGCTGGGCAAGGGGCTGCTGGTCTGCTTCGTCTGGCTGGGCATCGCCGATCCGGTGGGCGCCCTGCAGAACTGCGCCGCCATCGTCTCCAAGTGCTCCTCGGACATCGTGGCCGCCGTCATCGAAGGTTTTGCGGACCGCAATATGTACCTGCGCATGCGCTCCCTGGAGTATGACAGCAAGTTCACCCAGATCTTCAACAATCTCGTGAAGCTGGCCCTGCTCTTCCCCCAGGCCACCATCCGGCGCCTGATGCAGGATCAGCCCCGCGAGTTCTGGCAGCAGCTTTTGGAAAAGGATCCCAACGCCGCCCGGCAGGCCATCGTCCATCTGCTCGACCTGATGTACATGTGGTACTATCTGCCCCGCTCGCACGACATCTTCTGGCGTCGCCTGGGCAGCATGCCCACGGAAGAAGTGGAAGGCATCCTGGCCCTGCATTCCCTGCTGCGCCTGCAACGCGAGATCTCCAGCCAGGTCCTCGACGGCCTGCTGGGCGACAATTTCGCCAACGCGCTGGCCTTCTACCTGCGCCAGCACGACAGCTACCGCAAGGAGATCCGGCACGAAGCCGCCCGCAGGAACCTGTTCATGGAAAAGGCGGCCTAGCGCATTCATCCTTTGAGGTAAGGTCCCTTTCTCTTCCGGCGGTGCCCGTGATGCCCAGGAGCTGACGGACACCGCCGTGGATCATCTTGTCGCGGAAGGAGAGCGGCCTTCCACCCTCTCGCAGCACGCGTACAGGACCCCATGCGTCCCTGATGCCCGCCCTAAAGGGCCTCGTTCAGCAGGCTGCCGTATTTTCCCGACCTTCATCCCGTCCCGCGACGGCCCCTCATCAACCTCACGGTCCGCTCCGGCGGGCCCCGCCCAGGAGCTCCCATGCATATCAGACAAGCCCGTCCCGAAGACCTGCCCGCCATCGCCGCCCTGGAAGCACGCGGCTTTCCCCCTGCCGAAGCCGCATCGCCGGAAAGCTTTGCCGCTCGTTTTGCCGTCTTTCCCCACTGCTTTTTCGTGGCCGAAGACGACGGCGCCATCGTGGGCCATATCAACGGCTGCATGACCGACTTCGACACCTGCCGGGACGAGCTCTACCACGATGCCGGACTGCATCGTGAGGAGGCCCCGCATCAGGCCGTCTTCGGCCTGGTGGTGGATCCGCAGCGGCAGCATCAGGGCATCGGTGCCGCCCTGGTGCGCCATTTTCTGGAAGTGGCCCGGCAGCGGGGCAAGGAAGCTGTGGTCCTCACCTGCAAGGAACGGCTGATCCCCTTCTACAGCGCGCTGGGCTTCCGGCTGCTGGGACGTTCCGACAGCCAGCACGGCCAGGCCTGCTGGTATGACATGCGCTGCCCGCTGTGACGTGCGCACGGGATCTTCCCCGGCCATATCCCCAGACAAGGAAAACGTTGCGCGCGGAACGAATCTTGCTTACTGTCGGCAACAGTATCGTGACATTACGCAACACGCAGTGAGGTTCCTATGAGCGCAAGAAAATGGGCCTGCCCCTGCAGATGGGCATCGGCATGGTTTTGGGCATACTGGTGGGCACGCTGGCCCCCAAGCTGGGCATCAGTGCCGCCTTCTTCAAGCCTTTCGGCGACCTGTTCATCAATCTCGTCCGCATGGTCGTCGTGCCCCTGGTGCTGGCCACCCTGGTCTCCGGCGCCGCCAGTGTGGGCGATGTAGGCCGTCTGGGCCGGGTCGCCGCCAAGACGCTGGTCTTCTATTTCGCCACCACGGCCCTGGCCGTGGCCATCGGCCTTGTCCTGGGCAATATCTTTCAGCCCGGTGTGGGGCTCGACCTTTCCACCGCCAACCTGAGCGCCAAGGAAGTGGCCGCGCCTTCGCTGGTGCAGGTGCTCATGGGCATCGTGCCCCTGAACCCCGTGGACGCCCTGGCCAAGGGCAACATCCTGCAGATCATCTTCTTTGCCGTGCTGGTGGGCATGGCCATCAGCCTGTGCGGTGATAAGGCCAAGCCTGCCGCCGCCTTCTTCGACGCCATGAGCGAGGTCATGATCCGCGTCACCAGCATGGTCATGCTCTACGCGCCCATCGGTGTCTTCGCCCTCATGGCCTACACCGTGTCCAACCACGGTCTGGAAGTGCTGCTGCCGCTCATCAAGCTCATCGGCATCATGTACCTGGGCTGTCTGATCCACGTCATCATCACCTACCTGCCCTGTATCCGCTACGCCGGTCTCAAGCCCGGCACCTTCTTCCGCGGCCTGAGCGCCCCGCTGCTCACCAGCTTCACCACCTGTTCCAGCGCCGCCGCCCTGTCCACCAACCTGACCAGCGTGCAGAAGCTGGGCGCTTCCCGCAGCGTCTCCAGCTTTTCCATCCCGCTGGGCAATACCATCAACATGGACGGCACGGCCATCTACATGGGCATCGTGACCATCTTTGCCGCCGAGATCTACGGCATGCCCCTGCCCCTGGATCAGCAGATCTCCGTGCTGCTCATCGCCCTGCTGGCCAGTGTGGGCACCATGGGCGTGCCCGGTGCGGCCCTGATCATGCTCTCCATGATCTTCACCCATGTGGGCATCCCGCTGGAAGCCATCGCTTTGGTGGCCGGTATCGACCGTGTCATGGATATGGCGCGTACCACCATCAACGTGCTGGGCGACGCCACCGCGGCCATCTTCATCTCCCGCACGGAAAACGATTTCGATCCCCAGCGGGGCGCCGCCCTCCAGGACGAATAAGTCCCGCTGCCGCACAGGGAGGTTCCGGGAAGAGGCAGGCCCCGCACCATGCGGGGCCCCTCTCCCGGATGTCCCTTTCCCGGAAAGTCCCCCTTCCGGTACGGACATGGACAAGGGCAAAAGGCGCCTGTATCCTCTCTGGTCAGGCCCCTGCCGCATCCAGCCCCGCCCGGCGGGGATTTTTTGTATCCGCTCTCCGGCCATGCGGCCAAACGTGCCGGTCTTCCGCCGTCCCTGACCGGGGCGGACGGTAATGGCACCAGCCGCAGACGCCCCACCTGCATCCCGGCAAAGGAGCATCGTATGGAATTGAGGACCCTCCGCTATTTCTTGGCGGTCGCGCAGGCAAAGACCATCTCCGCTGCTGCCGAGGCCCTGCACGTGACCCAGCCCACCCTGTCCCGGCAGATGCAGGAGCTGGAAGAAGAGCTGGGCAAGACGCTTTTCCTGCGCGGCAAACGGAGCATCACCCTGACGGAGGAAGGTACGTTTTTCCGCAAACGGGCACAGGAGATCCTCAGCCTGCTGGAAAAGACCACCGCGGAACTCAGGGCGCCGGACGAGCTGTTGAGCGGGGACATCCATATCGGCGGCGGCGAGACCGACGCCATACGTCTCCTCGCCCGGGCCGCGCGCCGCATGCGGCAGGATCACCCGCACGTGACCTTCCACATCTTCAGCGGCAATGCCGAGGACGTCATGGAAAAGATAGACCGGGATCTGGTGGATTTCGGCCTCTTCATCGAGCCCGTGGATCTTGCGGGCTACGAGTTCTTCCGTCTGCCGGTCAAGGACCGCTGGGGCGTCCTGATGCGCAAGGACGCGCCGCTGGCAGCCCGGACGTCCATCACGCCTGCCGACCTGCGCGGCCTGCCCCTGCTGGTCTCCCGGCAGAACATGGTCAACAACGAAGTCGCGGGCTGGCTGGGCGAAACGCACGATGCCCTGCAGGTGGTGGCTACCTACAACCTGCTCTACAGTGCTTCGATCATGGTCGAGGAAGGCATGGGCTATGCACTTTGCCTGGACAGGATCATCCGCCTGCCGGAAAACGGTCCGCTCTGCTTCCGCCCCCTGCGTCCGGCCATGGAAGTGGGCCTGAACGTGGCCTGGAAAAAGCAGCAGCTCTTCTCCAAACCGGCCAGGGTCTTTCTGGAGTACCTGAAGGCCTCGCTCTGGGGCGGGCCTGTTCCTGAAGACACAGCCCGGGACGCCTCCACTCCGGCGTAAGGCCTGCTGCGCCAACGCCATGCTCCCGCAGGGCCTTGCGTATGCCGGCTTTTATCCCGCTCCTGCCCGGAAAGGGGCAGGCATACGGGAACAAGACCGCTGCCGTTATGACGTACCACGGCAGGGACAGCCGCAGGATCGAGACAGGGTTGCCGCGGGCACCCCAAGCAAACATGGTCGGCGGATATGGCAGGTGATCGGAGCAAGAGCGGGAAGTCTGCCGGGAAGGCAGTCCGCCACGGCAAGAGAGGGCTTGGAGCGGCAGGCCCCGAGAGGAAGGAGACGCCCCCTGCAAGCCCTGCCGCACGGGACGGCCGGAAGGGGACCACACAGGGAAGGCTCTGGAAGGACAGGCCCGAAAACCGGGCTATAGCGAGACCAGGCCCAGACGGATGGCCATCTTGGTCAGTTCGTTGATGGAGCTGGCGCGCAATTTGGTCAGCACGCTGTACTTGTGGGTCTCCACGGTCTTGGGGCTGATGTTGAGGGCATCCCCTATCTGGCGGACGCTGTAGCCGTCGGCCAGCAGGCGGAAGATCTCCTTCTCGCGCGGCGAGAGCATGCCGATGTCCGGCCCGCCCTCGGCGGGGCTGAGGCGCTGGCGGTTCTGGCGCATGAGGGCCGCCATGCAGCCGCCGGGGTCCGCACAGCTGAGGAAGACCTCCCCCTGCCGCACGGCATCGATGGCCTGGAGCAGGACGGACGGCGGATCGCTTTTGCAAACGTGGCCCATGATGCCCAGCTGGATGAGCTCCAGCAGATGCCGCTGGTCCTCGTGACCGGTATAGATGAGGATGCGCGTCTCGGGCCGGATCTGGAGGATGGCGCGGCTGGCTTCCACGCCGTTCATGCCCGGCATGGAGATGTCCATGATGACCAGGTCGGGAGACAGGGTGGCGGCCAGGCCCACGGCTTCCTTGCCGTCGGGGGCCATGCCGGCCACACGCAAATGGCTGTGGGGGGCCAGCAGGCTGCGGATGCCCTCCATGAGCAATTTGTGATCGTCCACCAGCAGGATGCGGCAAACGTCGTGCATGGCTACCTGCCTTTGCGTTGTGTACGGGCAGGCCTAGAAAAGGAACATGGTGGCCAGCCCGAGGAAGATGAAGAAGCCCGCGCCGTCTGTGATGGTGGTCAGGAAGATGCTGGAAGCCTGGGCCGGGTCACGCCCCAGGGCACGGAAGATGAGGGGGATGGAACCACCGGCCACCGCGCCCAGCATCATGTCGCACAGCAGCGCACCAGCCATGACCATACCCACCAGCGGGTTCCCTGTGAAGCCCCAGGCGCCGCACAGGGCCAGCATGGCCATGAAAAGGCCCGTGACCAGGCCGATCTTGGCCTCGCGCAGCACGGCCATCCAGGCTTTTTTGGTCTCGAAGCGGTCCGTGGCCAGCTGCCGAATCATGACGGCCAGAGCCTGCTGGCCGGTGTTCCCGGCCTGGTTGGCCACCATGGGCATGAGCACGGCCAGGGCGGCCATCTGGGCGATGGACCCCTCGAACATGTAGACCACCGATGCCGAGAGCGCCGAATTGACCATGTTCACCACCAGCCAGGGCAGGCGCTTGCGCACGCTCTCCTTCCAGGGGGTGTCCACGCTTTCTTCGGGGTCGGCGCCCACCATGCCCAGCATGTCGGCGCTGGCCTCTTCGTGCATGATGTCCATGATGTCGTCATAGGTCACCACGCCCATGATGTGCCCCTCGTAGTCCACGACGGGCATGGCAAGATAGTTGTAGTGCGACAGCAGGTTGGCCACTTCGCCCTTGTCCATGTCATAGGGCACGGAGACCACGCTCTGGCCCGACACGGCATCGCCCACGATGGTCCCGGGGCGCGCCAGCATCAAGTCGCGCAGCGAAAGCACCCCCACCAGCTTGTCGTTCTTGTCCACCACATAGGCGTAGTAGGGGCTTTCCTTGTCCTCCATCTCGCTGCGGATGTGGGTGATGGCCTCGTCGGCCGTCATGTTCTCTTCCAGCAGGATCAGCTCGGTGTTCATGACACCGGCTGCGGAGTCGGGGTCGAAATTCAGCAGGTTGCGCAGCTCTTCGGAGTCTTCGCGCGTCAGCTTGCCCAGCAGGACGTCACGGTGTTCCTCGTCCAGCTCGTCCAGCACGTCGGCGGCGTCGTCGGGCTCCATCTCGGCGATGATCTGGGCGGCCACGTCGGCATCCAGGTTCTCCAGCACGTCCACGGCCACACTGCCTTCCAGTTCGGCCAGGGCCTCGGCGGCGTCTTCCGTGGGCATGTGGCGCAGGGCGCAGACCTGCTTTTCCAGGCTCAGGTTCTCCAGATGGTCGGCAAGGTCGGCGGGGTGGACGAATTCGGCCTCGTCCCCCAGCTCGCGGCAGGCCTCGGGTATGCTTATGCCATGTCCTTCCGCCATCCCGTCATCTTCGGGGATCGGGTTCGCCATCTGCGGCCGGTCGTCTGCGGTCTGGGTCTTCTCTTGTTCACTCATGGCAATCAGCTCCCTCGTCTGTACGCGTGCCGGGCCTCTGCCTGCCCGACGGACTTCTCCCACAACACGGCGGTATCATACAGCATCTTCGTGACAAAAAGAATGCTTTTTTGCTGCGCTGTTGTGAAAAAGCTCTCAAACTTGACGCGCCCCAACGGGCCATTTATCACTATGTAATGCCGTGCTTATGCGCAGGGCTTACCATGCACACCATAGACGGGACAAGAAGAATGTTCACACCCTGGAGCACGTTTTTTTCCGACGAAGGCCGACGCTACCTGCGTCGCTCCATAGAACTGGCCCTGGATGAGGACGGCCCCGACCTGACCGCCCAAGGCCTTTTTGCCGCCGACGCGCCCATGCATGCCGTCATCCGCGCCAAGGAAGACACCCACGTGGTGGGCCTGCCCGTCATCCACGAGGTCTTCGAGGTCATGGGCGCCGATCCGCACGTGGAGATGCTGGTGGAGGAAGCCTCCACCGTCCCGGCCATGACCGAGGTCGTCCGCATGGATGGCCCGGCCATCGTCCTGCTCAAGGCCGAGCGGGTCATCCTCAATTTCATCACCCACCTTTCGGGCATCGCCAACCTCACGGCCCGCTACGTGCACGAGCTGGAAGGTACCGGGGTCCGCCTGCTGGATACCCGCAAGACCACGCCCTGCCTGCGCTGGCCCGAAAAATACGCCGTCCAGGCCGGAGGCGGCTGCAACCACCGCAAGAATCTGGTGGAGATGCTCATGCTCAAGGACAACCACATCGACGCCGCCGGTTCCATCACCCGCGCCGTGGCCCGCCTGCGTGAGACCTACTCCCCCTGCCCGCCCATCGAAGTGGAGTGCCGCACCCTCGACCATGTGCGTGAGGCCGTGGCCGCCGGGGCCGACCGCATCATGATGGACAATATGGGCGTCCCCCTGCTGGGCCAGGCCCTGGAACTGGTGCCCGCCCACATCGAGGCCGAAGTGAGCGGCGGCGTGACCCTGGAGACCATCCGCGACATCGCCCTTACCGGCCCCCGCCATCCCGATTTCATTTCTGTGGGCCGCCTGACGCATTCCGCCGTGGCTGCCGACTTCAGCATGACCCTGGCCAACGCCTGATCATCCCCAACCCGAAGGAAACCATGTCTCGATTCTCCGACGCCATTACGGCCATCAAGCAAGGACTGGGCGACCGCCTGTGCATCATGGGGCATCATTACCAGCATGATGATGTGGTGCGGCATTGTGATGTGACCGGGGACTCCCTGGAACTGGCCCGCCGCATCGAAGGCATCGATGCCGAACATATCGTGTTCTGCGGCGTGTACTTCATGGGCGAATCCGCGGCCCTGCTGGCCAAACCGGGCCAGAGCGTGCATCTGCCCGCCTGGGACGCCAACTGCATGATGTCGCTCATGACGCCGGCCGGGCTCGCCCGCACCGTACTGCTGCAACTGCAGGCCACAGGGCGCAAGATCGTGCCCCTGGCCTATGTGAACACCACCCTGGCGCTCAAGGCCGTGGTGGGCGAATTCGGCGGGGCGGTCTGCACCTCGGCCAATGCCCGCACCATGCTGGCCTGGGCCCTGGAAGAAGCCGGGCCCGACGGTGCCGTGCTCTTCATGCCCGACAAGCATCTGGGCCGCAACACGGGCCTGCAGCTGGGGCTGGGCCCCGATGACTGGCATGTGCTGCGCCTGAGCGGCAAAGACGGTCTGGCCGAAAGCGAACGCCGGCCCGGCAGCGCCGCCGCCAGCCGCCGTCTGCTGCTCTGGCCGGGTTGCTGTGCCATCCACGGCCGTCTGCGTCCCGAAAGCGTGCAGGCCGCCCGGGCCGCCCATCCCGGCTGCCGCGTGCTGGCCCATCCCGAATGCCGTCCCGAGCTCATCGGCCTGTGCGACGGCTCCGGTTCCACTTCCTACCTCATCAAGGAAGCGGAAAAGGCCGCCGGCGAAGGCGGCACCCTGGTCATCGGCACGGAGACCAACCTCGTCCACCGCCTGCGTGACCGTTTCGCCGGACGTTGCCGGATCGAACCCCTGGCGCCCGCCATCTGCCCCGACATGGCCAAGGTCACCGAAGAGAACCTGCTGGCCTGCCTGCAAGGCGTCGCTGCCGGCACAGCCCCCATCATGACATTGCAGGACGAGCAGCTGGCGCCCGCCCGGGCATCCCTGACCCGCATGCTCCAGGTATGCGCGGCCCAACGCTAGCGCAAGAAACAAGGAGTCAAGATGAGCTCGACACGTCGTCACGTCACCATCCTGATCATCGGTTCCGGCATCGCCGGTTGTACTGCCGCCCTTACCCTGGCCGATGCCGGGCGTGACGTGCTGCTCATCAACGCCGGTCCCGACCTGGACGACGGCAACACCCCCCTGGCCCAGGGCGGCATCATCTACAAGGCCGCGGATACCCCCCGTGACGCCGAAGCCCGCGCCCTGGAACACGACATCCTCGTGGCGGGCCACCGCTACAACAACAACCGCGCCGTGCGCTTCCTCTGCCGTCAGGGGCCCGACTGCGTGGACAATGTGCTCATCGAACGCGCCGGGGTCGATTTCGACCGTAACGAAGACGGCACCTACAACCTCACCCGCGAAGGCGGCCACGGTGCCCACCGCATCCTCCACAAGGCCGACTATTCCGGCCGCGCCCTCATGGACGGCCTGGCGGCCCAGGTGAAGATCCATCCGCGCATCACCTGCCTGCACAACCATTCGGCCATCGACCTGCTGACCACCCACCACCACGCCAAGAACTCCCAGTACCGCTACAGCGTCACCAACCGCTGTCTGGGGGCCTACGTGCTCAATGCCGAGACCGGCGAGCCCGAGACCATCCTGGCCGACTGGACCGTCCTGGCCACCGGCGGCGTGGGGCAGGTCTTCCTGCACTCCACCAATGCTCCCGGCTGCGTGGGGGCGGGCATCTCCATGGCCTTCCGCGCCGGTGTGGAACTGGCCAACCTGGAATTCATGCAGTTCCATCCCACGGCCCTGTATGAGGAACGCAGCTACCGCCGTCCGCTCATCACCGAGGCCATGCGCGGCGAAGGCGCCCGCCTGCTGGACGACAGAGGCGATGCCTTCATGCTCCGCCACGACAAACGCGGCGACCTGGCCCCCCGTGACGTAGTGGCCCAGGCCATGGTGGAAGAGATGCTGCGCCGGGGCGTGCCCTGCCTGTACCTGGATGTGAGCGGCGTCAAGCAGGATCTGCCCACGCGCTTCCCCACGGTCTTCAACCAGTGCCTCGAGATCGGCATCGACATCCGCAAGGAGCCCATCCCCGTGGTACCCGCGGCCCATTACTTCTGCGGCGGCATCCTCACCGATACCTTCGGCCGTACGTCCATGCCCGGCCTGTATGCCATCGGCGAATGCGCCTGCACCGGCCTGCACGGCGCCAACCGTCTGGCCAGCACCTCCCTGCTGGAAGCCGCCGTCTGGGGCCAGAGCTGCGGCCAGCATCTGGCGCGCATCACCGCCTCCGGCCGCGAAGCCATCCCCCGCGCGCTGGCGGCCGCCATCCCCGACTGGCGCCACGAAGGCAACGAACATCACGATGACCCGGCCCTGGTGGCCCAGGACTGGGCCAACATCCGCAACACCATGTGGAACTATGTGGGCATCTCGCGCTCCAAGGCCCGCCTGCGCCGGGCTTTCGAAGATATGCGCGATCTGGTGCGCCACATCCACGACTTCTACAAGGGCACGCGCATCTCCAAGCCGCTGGTGGATCTTTTCCACGGCTCCCAGACGGCCTACGTCATCACCCAGGCCGCCATGCGCAACAAGAACAGCATCGGCTGCCACCACCGCGTGGACTAGCCCTTCCCCTTCCCTGACGATGAAGCGCCGTGACCTCCGGGCCACGGCGCTTTCCGTTCCCCGCGCCCCCTGGGCATTTTTTCTGTACAAGCAGCCGGAGCCCGGCTATTTTGAAAAAAGCCCCACCCTCACAGGTGGCCATCCATCCTTTTTGCCCAAGGAACTACTGCCATGTCCAAAACAGCGAAAGGCCTGTTGGCCGCACTCATCATCTGTGTCCTCGCCGTCGTGGGAGGATTGTTCGCCTGCAAGCCCCTGGTGGAACAGGCCGTCCGGGATGTCCTGCGCACTGCCAATCCTGATGCCGCCATCTGCAGCGTGGAGACGGTGGACATCAATCCCCTGAGCTTCACCCTGAAGCTCGGCAACATCCATCTCTCTGACCAGCGCACGTATGACACGACCCTGAAAGAGATCTCCTTGACGCTCAGCCCCCGCTTCGTCCTGGCCTGCGTGCCCTTCCTGCGGGACAGCATCCTGCCCGCCACAGGGGACGCGCCCCTGTTCTCCAGCGCCACGGGGCGTGATCTTATCGAGAAGTCTCTGATACCGGGGGATTCCGTGACCTGCACGGTGGAGGGGCTCTCCTCCGGTCCTGTGGCCATGGACGCCGCCGTGCTCAAGCGTCTGCTGGACGGGCAGCAGGTGCCCGAGGGCGAACTCATGATCGCCGCCATCGCGGAAAAGGTCACCTACGGGCCCATCCGCATCAGCAACACGGTTCCCGACGAGCAGATGCAGAGCTCCATCGCCGCCGTCAGCATCGAAGGCGTGGACCGCCGCACCTGGAAGCGGATGACCATGGATGCCACCGAGGTCACCATCCGGTCCGAAGGCGCGCTCAAGATGGACAAGCTGGAGAGCCGCGACATCTTCCTGCCCGACGCCGACTGGTTCGGGCGTTTCCTCAGCCTTGTCCGCCGTACCGGTGACACCGGTATCGACGAATTCCAGCTCCAGCTCGAAGCCCTTCTTATGGAAATCGCGCGGCCCCAGAAGGATGCCGCCGGCAAGCAGATGATGACCCGGCCCTTCTTTGGTCAGCTGACTGTCAAGGAAGTCGACATCATCGAATCGCCCGGCAGGAAGAACGAGAACCTGTTCCATGCCGGCGAGATGCGGTTCGACTGGCTGGGGCTCGCCCCCCATCATTTCAAGAGCAGCCTGACCTGCGACTTTTCCACGAAGCCCCTCCGCGGGATGATCGCCATCCCGGGCAAGGAACGCATCGCCCTCAAGTGGCAGGACGACACCCTGGAAAAGCCGGATGCTGCCGGTCAAAGCTGCCTGCGCCAGACGGGCCGCCTGAGCCTGGAAGGCCTGGTCGATCTGGACTATGCCTACAACTTCTTCAGTGAAGACCCGAGCATGATGGATGCCGCCATCTCCGACCTGTCGCTGGATCTGCACGACCACGGCCTGACGGCCGTCCTGGCCTACAATATCGATCCCCGTCCCGAGGCCATGGAAGCCATGATGCCCATGCTGGGCGCCTCGTTGAGCAGCGATCTCAATGACCCCCGGGATGCGGAAGCCATCCAGACCTTCCTGGCCCGCCCCGGCACTCTGTCCATCCGCAGCGAGGACCCGGCCCGGGTCATGCCCTGGATCCAGTTCATCGATGCCGCCGCTCTGGGCCGCATGCTGGTATTTACCGCGACGCCCGGCGAAAAGTCCCTGCTGGAGCAGATGAAGGCCCTTACGGCCAACTAGGCCCTGACCGGCCGCAGGGGCCCGCCGCTCCTTTGGCCCTGCCCTGACTGACAGGAACACTCCCTTTGGGGAGCGTTCCTTTTTTCATGCCCGCGACACACGGCACGGACGCGTCCGGCACCGGGCCAGGCTCCCCTCCCGCAGGGCACAGGGGCATCATGGTGCTGGCGAAAAATCCTTTTTTCAGCCATAGTCATCTGTGCGGCATCGGACAGGATGCCTCCTGCCCGCGCCGTCAAACTTTTTTGCCCATCGGGAGTTACCATGAAGACACTTTGGCTGAAAAAAGAGGAAGACCGCCGCATCCGTGCCGGCCACCTGTGGATTTTCAGCAACGAGATAGACAGCGCCAAAAGTCCCCTGCCCGACTTTGAGCCCGGCGAGAACGCCACCCTGCGCGACGCGCGCGGGGCCGTGCTGGGCAGCGTCTTCGTCAACCCGCATTCGCTCATCTGCGCCCGCCTCTACAGCCGCAAGGCCGACCTGCCCCTGGACGCCGACCTGCTGCGCCAGCGCCTGCAAAGCGCCCTGGGCCTGCGCCAGCGCCTCTACAACCAGCCCTGGTACCGCCTGTGCCACGGCGAAGGCGACCTGCTGCCCGGCCTGGTCATGGACCGCTTTGGCGATCACCTCACCGTGCAGGTCGGCACCTGGGGCATGGAAGCCCGCAAGGAAGAGCTGCGCGAAGTGCTGGGCGAACTTTTGCAGCCCCGCTCCATCCTTTGGGACAACGACATCGCCGCCCGTTCGCTGGAAGGTCTGTCCCGCGAGAACGAAAGCGAGGGCCCGGTGCCCGATGTGCTGGAAGTGCCGGAAAACGGCTGCATCTTCCGGGCCCCCCTGCAGGGTGGCCAGAAGACCGGCTGGTTCTATGACCAGCGCCGCAACCGCCGCGAGGCCGCCCGCTACGCCGCGGGCGCCGACGTGCTGGACATCTTCTGCTACGCCGGCGGCTTCGGCGGGACGGCCGCCGCTGCCGGGGCCCGCTCCGTGACCTTCCTGGACGCCTCACCGCAGGCCCTGGCCCTGGCCACGGAGAACGCGGCCCGCAACGCGCCCGAACTGGCCCGCACCAAGGCCATCGAAGGTCTGTGCGGCGATGCCTTCGAACGTCTGGCCGAACTGGATGCCCAGGGCCGCCGTTTCTCGCTCATCTGTCTCGATCCGCCCGCCTTCATCAAACGCCGCAAGGACTTTGCCCAGGGCCTGGCCGCCTACCGCAAGATCAATGCCCTGGCCATGCAGCTCTTGACGCCGGGCGGTGTCTTTGTAAGCTGTTCCTGTTCACACCACCTGCCCGCCGAGTCCCTGCGTTCCTGCGTGCAGCAGGCCGCCGCCCGCCGCAAGTGGCAGGCCCGCATCCTCTATGCGGGCGGACAGGGTGCGGACCATCCCGTGCATGCCGCCATGCCCGAGACGGCCTATCTCAAATGTTTCATCGCGCATCTGCTGCCGTAAGCGGCGCATAAAGGACGCATCATGCTCAACAAAAAACGCCTCCTGACCCCCGGCCCCACGCCCCTGCCCGAAGAAGTCCGCCTTGCGCTGGCCCAGGACATGATCCACCACCGCAAGAGCCAGTTCAAGGAAGTCATGCAGCGCGTGCAGGGCCACCTGCGCGAGCTTTTCGGCACCACGCAGCCCGTCCTGCCCCTGTCCTGCTCCGGCAGTGGCGCCATGACCGCCGCCGTCTACAACCTGTTCGCCCCCGGTGAGAAAGTGCTGGTGGCCGAAGCCGGCAAGTTCGGCGAACGCTGGGTGGAGATCGCCCGCTCCCGCGGTCTGGAATGCACCGTGCTGTCCGCCCCCTGGGGCCAGGCCGTCAAGGCCGGGGACGTGGCGGCCGCCCTGGATGCCGATCCCGACATCCGCGGCGTGCTGATCCAGATGTCCGAGACCTCCACCGGCGTGCTCCATCCCGTGCGCGAGGTGGCGGCCATCACCCGCACCCGCAACGTGCTCTGCGTGGTGGACGGTATCTCCGGCGTCAGTCTCTCCCCCTGTCCCATGGACCAGTGGGGCGTGGACTGCCTGGTCACCGGCTCCCAGAAAGGCCTGATGCTGCCTCCCGGCCTGGCCCTGCTGGCCCTTTCCGCCCGTGCCTGGGAAAAGGCCGAAAAGACCGGCACCGGCTGCTTCTATTTCGACCTGTGCCGCGAGCGCGACAACGTGCTCAAGAACCAGACCCGCTTCACCACGCCCGTGAACCTCATCGTGGGCCTGGACGTGAGCCTGAAGATGCTGCTGGCCGGCGGTCTGGACGCCATCTACCGCAAACAGTGGGCCCTGACCATGTTCACCCGTGCCGCCGTCAAGGCCATGGGCCTGGAACTGCTGGCGCCCGAGGACTTCGCCTGGGGCATCACCAGCGTGTTGCTGCCCGAAGGCGTGGACGGCAATGAGGTCCTGCGCCTGGCTGCCGAAAAGCACGGCGTCTACATGGCCGGCGGACAGGACCAGCTCAAGGGCCGCATCGTGCGCATCGGCCACATGGGCTGGGTGGACTGGGCCGACGTGGCCGCGGGCCTCTACGCCCTGGAACGCAGCATCGTGGACGCCGGCGGCTACATCGGCGCGCGCAATTACCTCGAACAGGGCCTGGCCGTGTACCGTGCCGCCCTCGAAGTGGCGCCCGGCACGCCCGTGAGCTGCCCCGCCGTCAGATAGATCACAGCAGCGGCCGCTGCGGCGGCCGCACCGCTCCCGGGCCCCGGACGGCCCCGGAGCGCATCAGCAGGAGAACAGCATGAGTCAGAACCAATGCGGCTGCGGCGGCAAGGGCCCCCTGCCGGAAGTGACCTTCTCTACCTTCGTCCTTTCCCTGGCGTCCGCCGCCCTCGTCCATTTGGGCGAAGTGGCCGACCCCGAGACCGGCCAGACCAGCCAGCAGCCGGAACTTGCCCGGCACAGCATCAGCATGCTGGAGATGCTGCATGAAAAGACCACCAAGGGGCTGGACGAACAGGAGCGCAAGATGCTGGAGAGCATCCTTTACGAATTGCGCATGAAATACGTCATCAAATGCGGCCCGGACAGCAAATAAAGGAGAGGGAGATGAAGATATTCAAAGTGGGTCTTGTGGGCGTCACCGGGTACACCGGCATGGAACTGGCCCGGCTGCTGGCCAGCCACCCCCGCATGAAACTGGAGATGGCCTGTTCCCGCACCGAATCCGGCCTGCGCCTGGGCGAGTTCTATCCCTTCCTCGAAGGCCTGCCCGGTTCTGACGTGGTCATCAGCATCTTCGATGCCAAGGAAGCCGCCCGCCGCTGCGACCTGGTCTTCCTGGCCGTGCCCCACGGCAAGGCCATGGAGATGGCCGGAGAACTGCTGGAAGCCGGGACCCGCGTCATCGACCTTTCCGCCGACTTCCGCCTGCGCGATGTCGATGTCTATGAAGACTGGTATGTGCCCCACACCCGCCGCGAGCTGCTGCCCGAGGCCGTCTACGGCCTGCCCGAGCTCTACGCCGCCGAGGCCGCCAAGGCCCGCCTGATCGCCAACCCCGGCTGCTATCCCTCGTCGGCCATCCTGGGCCTGTACGCCGCCTTCAAGCATGGCCTGATCTCGCCGGACAACATCGTCATCGACTCCAAGTCCGGCACCTCCGGCGCGGGCCGCAAGCCCGTGGTGCCCTCCCTGTTCTGCGAGGTCTACGACACCTTCCGCGCCTACGGTCTGGGCAAGCACCGCCATACCCCCGAGATCGAGCAGGAATTCAGCCGCGCCGCCGGCTGCGACGTGCGGGTCTCCTTCAACCCGCATCTGGTGCCCATGGTGCGCGGCATCCTGTCCACCATCTACACCACCCTGCGCAAGCCCGGCACCACCCTGGACGAAGTGCACGCCGCCTACTGCGAGACCTGGGCCCAGAGCCCCTGGGTCCGCGTGCTGCCCAAGGGGAAACTGCCCGAGACCCGCTTCGTGCGCGGCAGCATGTTCTGCGACCTCGGCCTGGTGGTGGACCCGCGTACCAACCGCCTCATCGTGGTCTCGGCCATCGACAACCTCTGCCGCGGCGCTTCCGGCCAGGCCCTGGCCAATGCCAACCTCATGTGCGGCCTGCCCGTGGACTGCGGCCTCAACGCCGCGCCCATGCTGCCCTAGCCGAGGCCTGCCATGTCCCTGAGCTCTCCTTATCAGGACCCCGCGCTCTGCCGCGCCCTGCTGGACCGCCTGCAAACGGCCCTGGACGGCCGCGAGCTGCGCTTTATGGAAGTTTGCGGCACGCACACCGTATCCATCTTCCAGAGCGGCCTGCGCTCCCTGCTGCCCAAGGAAGTCACGCACCTGTCCGGGCCGGGCTGCCCCGTCTGCGTCACCCATGACGCCGAAGTGGCCGCCTTCCTCGATCTGGCCGGTCGTGACGGCGTCATCATCGCCACCTTCGGCGACCTGCTGCGCGTGCCCGGCCCCGGCGGCCGCAGCCTCAAGCACGCCCAGGCCCAGGGGGCCCGCATCGAGATCGTCTACTCGCCGCTGGACGCCCTGAACATCGCCGCCGCCAATCCCGGCGACACCGTGGTCTTCCTGGGCATCGGCTTCGAGACCACCGCGCCCACCGTGGCCGCCACCCTCATGATGGCCGAGCAGCGCAAGCTGGACAACTTCTGCGTACTTTCCCTGCACAAGCTGGTCCCGCCCGTGCTGCGCGCCCTGCTGGACGACAAGGACGGCTGCGGTGTCCAGGCCTTTTTGCTGCCGGGGCACGTCTCCACCATCCTCGGTCTGGAGCCCTACGGCTTCCTGGCCTCGGAATACCGCGTCCCCGCCGTGGTGGGCGGCTTCGAGCCCGTGGACATCCTGCAGGCCCTCTGCATCATGGCCGAACAACGCCGCGACGACGCCCCGGCCGTGGTCAATGCCTACCAGCGCGCCGTCAGCGACCAGGGCAACCCCCGCGCCCGCGCCCTGCTGGAGACCTACTTCATACCGTCCGACGCCCTGTGGCGCGGCCTGGGGCCCATCCCGCACAGCGGTCTGGCCCTGCGGCCCGCCTACGAACGCTTCGACGCCATGAAGCGCCTCGACATCACCCTGCCGGACGTGCCGCCCCTGCCGGGCTGCCGCTGCGGGCAGGTGCTCAAGGGACGCATCACGCCGCCGCAATGCCCCCTGTTCGGCAAGGCCTGTACCCCGGCCAGCCCCGTGGGGCCCTGCATGGTCTCCACCGAAGGCAGCTGCGCGGCCTACTTCAAGTATATGGCTTAGGAGCGGGATCTCTCCGGCTGTCCATGCCGCATCAGCCTGAGCGCCAACATGGACAGCCGCAGCATCCTGCTTCTGGACAGACGGGGAAGGGGCACCTTCCCCGTTTTTTCCGGCCCGCGCCGCAGCGACGCCCGGCCGTAACCCCAAGACTACCGGGATCATCATGGACGATCGCATTCTGCTGGATGCAGGCAGCGGCGGACGCGCCTCGCAACGGCTCATCTCCCAGTGCTTCATGCGCCATTTCTCCAACCCCCTGCTGGACCGCATGGACGACGCCGCCCTGCTGGACATCAAGGGCCCGCTGGCCATGAGCACGGACTCCTACACCGTCACGCCCCTCTTTTTCGCCGGGGGCAGCATCGGCACCCTGGCCGTGCACGGCACGGTCAACGACGTGGCCATGCTGGGCGCCCGGCCCCGCTACCTGAGCTGCGCCTGCATCATCGAGGAAGGCCTTGAACTCTCCATCCTCGACCGTGTGGTGGCCGACATGGCCGCTGCCGCGCAGACCGCCGGCGTACACATCGTCACCGGTGACACCAAGGTGGTGCCGCGCGGCATGTGCGACAAGATCTTCATCAACACCACCGGCGTGGGCGAGATCTTCGCCTCTCCCGTGCCCTCCGGCCATGCCGCCCGTCCCGGTGACGCCGTGCTGGTCAGCGGCGCCCTAGGCGATCACGGCCTCACCGTCATGGGCAGCCGCGAAGGCCTGTCCTTCCTCACCGACGTGGCCTCGGACTCCGCGCCCCTCAACCACATGATCGCCGACATCATCACCGCCTGCGGCGAGGTCCACGTCCTGCGCGACCCCACCCGCGGCGGTCTGGCCACCACCCTCAACGAGATCGCCGAGCAGTCTTCCGTCTGCATCGACATCGAGGAAAGCCTGCTGCCCGTGCACGAGAGCGTGCGCAACGGCTGCTCCTTCCTCGGGCTCGATCCGCTCTATCTGGCCAATGAGGGCAAGTGCATCTGCATCCTGCCCCAGGACAAGGCCGAAGCCGCCCTGCGCGCCATGCAGGCCAGCCCCTACGGCAAGGAAGCCGCTATCATCGGCCGCGTGGCCGAAGACGGCAAGCCCGGCCAGGTGCGCCTGCGTACCCGCATCGGCGGCCAGCGCCTGCTGGGCATGCTCGAAGGCGCCCAGCTGCCGCGCATCTGTTAGAAGAGAAAGGCAGGATGCGGGGGAGGGAGGACCTTTTGTGGACAAAAGGTCCTCCCTCCCCCCGCGCCCCCTCCCTTCCAAAAAACTTTGCTCCGGCCCGGATGGCCGGTCCCCGCCGCTGACTGCTGACTGATGAGATAAGCCGCCCCATGTGCGGGAAACCTCTATTGCGACGTTTCGACGGCAGCAGCCCGAACGTACAAGCCTAAAAAAAACCTCGGCATGGAACCCACCACCACTCCACCGTCTACAAAACGGCCCCTGTCCCTGGTTCGCTGTTTTGAACGTCACGATGCCCTGCTGCTGGAAGGCGCGTTGGGCGAACGCCTCAAGCGGGAATACGCTCTCACGCCCGATCCGCATGTAGCGCTGGCCGCCTTTGTGCGCAGTGAGGCCGGACGCCACGCCCTGTGCGAACTCTGGCAGGGCTACTGGCAGACAGCGGTCCGTTACGGCCTACCCTTCCTCGCTACCACGCCCACCCGCCGGGCCAACAGGGAACGGACGCGGCAGGCCGGGGAAGATGAGGGCCTGCTGCGCGACTGCATGACCCTGCTGGCCGGGCTCAAGGCAGGGTGGGAGAGGACGCCCACCTACACCGGCGGTCTGATGGGCTGCAAAGGAGATGCCTATACGGGCGAAGGCGCTCTGGACGAAGAGGACGCCCGGCGCTTTCATGCTTGGCAAGCCGATATTCTGGCCGATGCCGGAGCGGATTTCCTGTACGCGGGCATCATGCCCACCCTGCCGGAAGCCCTGGGCATGGCGCGGGCCCTGGCCGCCACCTGCCTGCCCTATATCATCAGCTTCTCCCTGTTGGACAAGGGGACGCTGGTGGACGGCACCCCGCTGCATACGGCCATCCAGCACATCGACAGCCGCACGGAACGTCCCCCGCTGTGCTACATGACCAACTGCGTGCATCCCGACATCGTCCGCAAGGCCCTGCTCCAGCCCGTTAACCGTACGGAGCTGGTCCGGCGACGTTTTCAGGGCATCCAGGCCAATGCCGCACCTCTGGAATATGCGGTCATGGACAACGCTACCAGCCTGCTGACCTCCGCGCCGGACGACCTAGCCCACGGCATGCTGGGCTTGCGGGAACTGACGGCCATGAAGATATTTGGCGGCTGCTGCGGTACGGACGGACGCCATCTAGAAGCCATCGCCCGACGCTTTTCCCTCCGACGATCCGCGACGCCGGACAGCGGTACGGGAGCCTGACACGCGGTTACATGCAACGCGTGCGGCAGAAAACACCCCATTCCGCGCATCGTGTGGGCCTGCGCTGTAGACATGTCCTGAGCATGCGACGTCCTTTGTTTTGAAATAAGGATGGCCCCATCTCCATAGTAGAGGCCTGAGCGGAGCAGACGCGAAAGTCAGGACGGGCTCAGGCGTCCTGTCCCGAACCTTTCCGGCTCAAGATCAGGGACATGTACGGCGGGGTGCCCTCTTCGGCAGCCACCGTGGTCACGGGAGCCAGACGCTCTTCGGGCTGCTCCACATGACTGGCCATGAGGCCGCTCTCAAGGCGTCCGCTACGGCGCAAGGATGACACGATGGCCGGGAAGTTGCGGTAGGCCTTGAGGATGACGGCGGAATCGGCCTGCTCCAGCGTTTGGGTCAGGCTCTCTTCGTCCCGGATACCGGGGATGATGCACAGGGTCTCGTGGCTTTCGCACAAAATGGTGCGGGTACGCGCGGCCGCCGCCTGGAACGACGTGATGCCCGGTATGATCTCCACCGGCAGGGACTCGTCCAGCTGCCGGAGCGTTTTCAGCAGGTAGCCGAACGTGCTGTAGACCAGCGGGTCGCCGATGGTCAGGAAGGCCGCATTCTCGCCGCCGCGCAGCACATCGCGCGTGATGCCCGCCGCTTTTTCCCACGCCGCGCGCAAGGTGGCCCTGTCGTGGGTCATGGGGAATTCCAGCCGCTGCAGGCGCACGTCCGGCCGCAGATGGGGACGGGCCGTCTCCAGCGCCCGCGAATAGTCGTTGCGCGGCGAGGCAGCCGCCAGGATCACGTCCACCCGGCGCAGGGCCTCCACGGCACGCAGGGTCAGCAGATCGGGAGCGCCGGGGCCCACGCCCACAGCGTACAGGGTTCCTGTCATGGTCATCTCGTATCGTTGCGGGCTCATGCCCGGTTACAGACTGTTTCCTTCATCTCTCCGCAGGGCAAAACAGGCCGCCGTTGTGATGGAACGCGGCAGTCTCTCCCCTGCTCATCCTTTCAGGGCAGCTTAACGTCCGGCAGGTAACATGCCTGTCCGAAGCACGGCCCTTCAAAAATCTGGTCCGATCCCTCCCCGGAGCCTGGCGGTACCCCATCCTTTCTCCCGGAGACAGCCCTCTGTTTTCCTTTCTCTCTTCGCGAAGACTGCATTTTACCGTGAAAGCACAGCTCCAATCAGCTCCTGCCCTCTCCTCCCGGAGACCGCCGGCACGGCAATACTC
>NZ_DS996353.1:14681-20957 GCF_000156375.1 Desulfovibrio piger ATCC 29098 | reverse complement strand
GCCAAAGGGGCCTTCCCCCCTCAACCCAAAAACTCGCTCACTCCCCGCTGCTGCCCTGCGCCTCGCCATGCAGCCAGTGGGCCAGCCGCTCGGCGGCCTCCACGGAGCGGGGGCCGGGGCGGGCGAACAGATGCTCGTCCACCAGCAGCACGCGCCCGGAACGCACGGCACTGAGCCCCCGGTAATGCGGACGCTCCGCCGGAGCCTGCGGTGCGGGGTTCATGGGGCCCTGTTGCAGGATGTAGGCTTCCGGGTCCAGGGCCACCAGCATCTCTTCATTGCAGCGCACCAGCTTTTGCGGCGCATCCAGCACGTTGCGGCCACCGGCATGACGGATGATCTCGTCCACGATGCTGGCGCGTCCGGCAGCCAGCAGATTGGGATAGCGCACCTCATAGAATACGCGCACAGGCGGCTGGTCCGCATAGCGCTGCTCCAGAACTAACAGACGCCGCTGCCAGTCCGCCACAAGAGCTTCGGCGCGCGCCTCACGTCCGGTGAGCCGCCCCAGAGCGCGGGTCACGGCAAAAAGCTGTTCAAAGGACTGCATCTCGTAGACCAGCACCGGGATGCCCACGGCCTCCAGAGCTTCGGTCTGGGTCAGCACTTCCTGACGCCCGGCCAGTTGCAGCACCACATCGGGCTGCCGGGCCGCCACCAGCTCGGCATTGGGACGCATGTGCGTGCCCACGGCAGGCAGGTCCTGCAGGCCGGGGATGGCTGCATCGGCCGCCGTGCGGGCCACGAGGGTCTCGCGGGCATCCAGCGCCAGCAATATCTCGTTGAACGCGCCGTACAGGGCGATGACCCGCTGCGCGGGCCGTTCCAGACGCACGGTCACGCCCCTGCTGTCCACCAGCTCCAGCGCCTGGGCAGGCAGTACGGAGCAGCAGAACAGGCAGAAGCACAGGCACAGCCCCCGCCACAGGCCAGGATGCAAGCCCCAAGCGACAAGGCGCTGCCGCAGGCGGTACAAATCAGGCATCATGCGGAGAGACCTCCCGGTATTCAGGCCCACGGGGCCGCAGGGGCAGGGCCTGAGGCAGGCCGTTACGGGGATGCGGAACGATATGCAGGTCCACGGCATAGAGGGCGCGCAGGTTCTCCGCCGTGAAGCAGCGGCGCACGGGGCCGTCGAACAGCACCCGGCCCTCGCGCAGGCCCAGCAGACGTGTGGCATACTGGGCCGCCAGATTGCAGTCATGCATCACCAGCAGCAGCGCGGCACCGGCCCGGCGGCGGCGCTCCAGCAGGTCGAAAAGTTCCAGCATCCTGGCCAGATCCAGACCGGCGGCCAGCTCGTCTAGCAGCAGCACGGGGCTTTGCTGGGCCAGCGTCCGGGCCAGGGCCACACGCTGCAATTCACCGCCGGAAAGCTCGCTCACCTGCCGTGCGGCCAGCGACAGCGCCCCGGTCTCCTCTAGGGCCTCGTGGGCGATGCGCCGGTCTTCGGCGCTGTAGCTGCCCCACCAGCCCAGCCAGGGATAGCGGCCCAGCAGGACCATCTGCAGGGCTGTCATGCCCTGCGGTGCGGCACTGCGCTGCGAAAGCACGGCCACCCGGCGGGCCCGCTCCCGGGGGGAAAGGCGGCGGATGTCCGCATCCTGAAGGTGCACCGTCCCTGCCGTCGGCGTCAGGCTGCCCGCCAGCACCCGCAGCAGCGTGGTCTTGCCGCTGCCGTTGGGGCCCAGCAGGGCCACGGCCTCACCGGGATGGAGGTCGATATCCACGCCGTGCAATATCTCGTCCGTGCCGTAGGCCGCCCGGATGTCCTTTGCCCGCAGCATCAGCGCCTCCGCACCAGAAAAGCGAAAAAGGGCCCGCCCAGCAGGGCCGTCACCACGCCCACGGGCAATTCCTGTCCGCCGGAAAGCACGCAACGGGCCAGCACATCCGCCCAGACCAGCAAGATGCCGCCGCCCAGGAAGGCGCCGTACAGCAAGGGGCCATGCGCGCCGCCCAGCAGCATGCGCAGGACATGCGGCACCACCAGGCCCACGAAGCCGATGACCCCGGCCACGGCCACACAACCGGCCGTCATGCAGCTGGCCCCGGCCAGCAGCCAGAAACGTGTGCGGCCCACGGCAAGGCCCAGATGCGCGGCCTGCTCGTCGCCCAGGGCCAGCATGTCCAGCTTGCGCCAGCCCGGCAGTACCACCAGCAGCCCCGGCAGCAAGGTGGCCAGCAAGAGCGGTACGCTGTCCCAGCCCCGGCCCTGCAGGCTGCCCATGATCCAGAAAACGATACTGGTGACGGATTCTTCGTTGAGGGCTTTGACCAGGGCCACCACGGCGCCCAGAAAGGCCGCCACGGCGATACCGGCCAGGATGACGGTCTCGCGCCTAAAGCTCCCCTGCCCGCTGCCCAGCCAGAGCGCGCCGCCCAGGGCCAGCAGCGCCCCCAGCAGGGCCGACAGGGAGACCGTGGCCGCAGCGGAAAGCCCCACGGCAAGGCCTCCGGCCCAGATGCCCAGGGTCCCGCCCAGAGCGATGGCCATGCTGGCGCCGCAGGCAGCCCCGGCGGAGATGCCCAGGGTGAAGGGATCCGCCAGCGGATTGCGCAGCACGCCCTGCAGGGTCACCCCGGCCACGGCCAGCGCACCGCCGCAAAGCAGGCCCAGCAGCACGCGCGCCAGACGGATCTGTCCCACTACCAGCTGTATGCTGCCGTCCGCCGGAGGGCACAGGCCCACCACGGCTCCCAGTGCCTGCCAGACATCGGCCACAGCCACGGGCACGGGCCCGGGCAGACAGGCCAGCGGCAACGAGGCGCACCAGAGGACAGCCAGCAGCACGCAGCAGCACCAGCGGCGCGCGCTCCAGGCATCCTTGGCGGTGAGTCTGTTCTCCGGCATGGTCCGTCCTGTCATGGCCATCAGTGACCGGGCACGCTGGCCCGGAAACAAAAAAAGCCCCTTCCACCACTGGAAGAGGCCCGTATTCCCTTGCTCCCCTCGGCAAGACCCGTGCCGATACCGGTCGCGGCCAACGGCCACGGTCCACGGCAGGTATTCCGGCTCGGCCCCCGGCTTCCGGCCTTCCCGTTGCCAGTGGCACATGAAGGAAGCTGGTCTGCGGGCCTTACGGCGGCGGGTCCGCTCCCGATTCTCACGGGATTCCCTTTTGACGCCGGCAGGTTCCGGCGACCATGGACGCGCTACTCTAGGCAGGGAGCTGCTGCTTGTCAACGTATAACGGAAAGGGAGAGGGGTAGCAGACAGGTCGAGGAAAAACCGCTTGTGGCTGCTGCGGAACGACGGACGCCCGTCGACATACAAAAAAGACAGCCCGAAGGCTGCCCTTGCAATGACGCATCATGGTATGGGGAGACACATAAGCCCTCCCCGCTGTCCCCCATACCCGGGAATGAAGACGGCCGGAGAGGCCAATCATGCTCTTCGCTCTGTATTCATAAAAATACAGCTATCCTAAATAGATACGGTTTGAATAAAATCTTCTCCCAACACGGTACACCCCCAGCTTTCGGAGACCGGCAGCAGGGGCTGCCTCCCCGTAGCCCGAACAGGTTCCATCCTTCAGAAAAAAGCGCGTTGGAAAGGGGATGGAGGGAGCATGAGGGGGGAAGGGGGAAACCTTGTGCGCGAGCCAAGGTTTCCCCCTTCCCCCCTCATGACAAGCAAGCTCTCCGGCCTGCTAGTCCAGACGCCAGATGACGCTGGCCTGACGGCCGGAAGCTTTCACGCAGCGGTACGAGAAGAACTGGCGGTTGCAGCTGGCCGTGCACAAATCGATGCCGTAGATGTTGCGCGGCAGCAACCCAGCCTGCTCCAGCTGCCAGCGGGTCAGGCCCCACAGATCCATGGTCCGGCTTTGGGCATCGAACCAGGGACGGAACTCGTCGCCCCACTCGCTCTCAAAGTTGATGAACTCCGCCCGGGCCGGGCCCAGGCTCGGCCCGCGCACGGCCAGAAGTTCACGCGGCTCCACGCCGTAATGCTCGCAGAAACGACGCACCCCGGAGCCGGGGAAGTCGCAACGGTTGCCGCGCCAGCCCGCGTGGATGCCGGCCACGAAACGGCCGCTCTTGTGGGCCAGCAGGATGGGCTGGCAGTCGGCGGTCTTGATGGCCAGTCCCAGTCCGGCCTGGCTGGTGGCCATGCCGTCGGCATCGCAATGGGGCACGGCATCGGGCTCCACGGCCTCAGGCTCAAAGATCATGGCATCGCCGTGCACCTGATTGAGTTCGGCCATGCGCCGGAGGCCCAGGGCCGCCCGCAGCTCACGGCGATTGCCGATGACGCTCTGCCGGTCATCGGCCGTGGCAAGGGAGATGTTGCCACCGGCGTACGGGCCGTCTCCGGCCTCCTGCCAGCGGGTCTGGAAGGCGCAGCGCACATTGTCCACGCCGGGGAACACAAAGGGGATGAAACTTACAGGCATACGAGTCCTTCTTCGGTACACAGGCAGTCCACGGGCCGGTCCCAATCCTGGGAGGGCAGCGCGTCCACCACCTGGAAAGCATAGCACAGGCCCACCAGCAAGGGGCGCCGACCGCTGCCCCGGGCCCCGAAGGCCGCCAGGAAGCGGTCGTAGTAGCCGCCGCCGAAGCCCAGACGGTTGCCCGCGCGGTCAAAGGCCACGCCGGGCAGGACGAGTACGTCGGGGCAGAAATCGGGATGGGCCAGCACCGGGGGCGCCATGCCCAGCAGCCCGGCATGGGGCTCCAGCATCTTGTAGGGCCCGGCGGCCATGTCCCCCACGCGGGAACAGGGCACGAAATCCATGAGCCCGCGCTCCAGACGCACCCGGGGCAGATAGACCCGCAAGCGGCGCTGCCAGGCATCGGCCAGCAGGTAGCCGGTATGCACTTCTTCCGGCAGGGCCACGTACAGGGCCACACGGGCGGCCTGCTGCCAGACGTCCCAGTCCAGCAGGGCCTGCTGGGCCGCACGGGCCCGCTGCCGTGCCAGGGCGGGATCCTGGCCGCGCCGCAGCCCACGCATGCGGGCGCGCAATTCCTTCTTCAGCTCATCGGGGGAAAGGGACATGGAGGTCTTTCCATCCTTGCTAAAATGTGCCATAGTTCGCGGAGTGACTTTATAACAAAGGAAACACCGCCATGCCAAGCGTCAACGAACAGGATCATCTCTGGATTGCCGTTGGGGACATTCACGACGAGCCCGGGCTGTTTGCCCGTATCCCCGAGCTGACGCAGGCAGACGGCATCATCGTCACCGGCGACCTGACCATCACAGGCGGCGTCAAGCAGGCCGAGATGGTCATGGACGTTCTGCGGGCGCACAATCCCCGCATCTGGGCCCAGATTGGCAACATGGACCGGCCCGAAGTGGACGAATGGCTGAGCGGCCTGGGCTGCAACCTGCACACGCAGGTGCACGAGCTCACGCCCGATACGGCCATCTTCGGCATCGGGGCCTCCACGTTCACGCCTTTCGGGACGCCCAGCGAGTTTCCTGAATCCACCTTCGCCGGCTGGCTGGAAAACAGCTGGCAGAAGGCCCGCAAGTACCCCCACACCGTGCTGGTTTCGCACAATCCGCCCAAGGACAGCGCCTGCGACGTCATCCCGGGCAACATTCACGTGGGCTCTACTGCCGTGCGCGAATTCCTTGAAGAAGCCCAACCCGATGTCTGCCTGTGCGGACATATCCACGAAGCGCGCGCCGTGGACAGGGTGGGCCGCACCATCGTGGTGAATCCGGGCGCTCTGGCCCAGGGCGGCTATGTGCTGCTGCGCTCCAGCGGCGGCAAGCTGTCCGTGGAGCTGCGCGTCCTTGAAAATTGTGATTAGAGAAGCCCAGCGCTTCCGCGGGGGACAGACAGTCTGATCCCGCCCGTCATGGCGCGGCCCGGTGCCGCGCTTTCTGACGTTGCCCCTCCGGCGGCTGTTCCGGCCGCCAGGAAAACGCCGTCCCGTGACGGGCGTTTTCTCCTGCCATCCCCCGTGCCCTGCCCTTTCCGGGCATCCCCAGGCCCGTGCCCGCTCACGGACACGCCATCCGGCATCGGCCGGGTGCCCGGCCTGTTCCCTCAGTCGGGATAACGGCTGACAAATTTCGCCGCCTCCGGCGGTCCAAAAGGATATTTATGACGCAGGAAAATACGCCGGCCGTGTCTGACGCGGCCGCTTCCTCTGATGTCGCTGAAGCAACCCCCACCCCCAAACGCCGTACCACCCGCCGCAGTTCGCGCGCCAAGACCGCCCCTGCCACGGAAGAAACGGCCACGCTGACGACCTCCCCGGCTACAGATACCGCACAGGCCGCTGCGGACAATGGCGATGCCCAGGCCGCCG
>NZ_DS996353.1:2833-14409 GCF_000156375.1 Desulfovibrio piger ATCC 29098 | reverse complement strand
CCCCCGAGAGCGCTCCCGCCGCTGCAGCCGCTGAAGAAACGCCCGCCCAGACCGCAGCCCCCGAAGCTGCCGAAGCGTCCGCCGATACCGACGGCGAACAGCACGCCGCCCCCCGTCGCGGTACCCGTCGCTCGCCCGGTGCCCAGCGCCGTCAGCGTACTCCCCGAAAGAAATCTCCCGAGGCCGTGAGCCAGCAGGCCGACACCGCCCCTGCGGGGGACGGCGACCAGGCCGCCGGAACTGCTGAGGCCCGCCCCGCTGACGAGCAGTCCGCCCCCATGGCTGCCGAAGCCCCCACTGCCGAGACGCCTGCGGCATCCGCCGCCAAGACCGCTCCGGAGAGCGCCGATGCGGCGAGCGTCACCACGGAAGAAAGCAGTGAAGCTACCGCTGCCGACACGGGCAGCCAGGAAGACGGCGAGGAACAGCCCCGCCGCAAGAGTCGTCGTGGCCGTCGCGGCGGACGCGGACGCAACCGCAAGAACCGTGAGGCCCAGGCGGAAAGTACCGAGCCCGCAGACAAGGACGCCGAGGAGAGCGCCGAAACGGCAGCTCCCGCCGACCTGCCGGACGATCTCAGTGACGAGGAACTGTGGCAGGCTGCCACCGGTGATGTGGAAAGCCTGGAAAACGCCCCGGCCCGTCCCCGCCGTCGCGGCGAGGACAGCGAAGCCCCCAAGAAGGGCAGCGTGCGTGCGGCCGCGGTCAAAGCCAAGGTGGCCGCGGGCAAGCGGCGCATGTTCATCAGCGTGCTGCCCGGCGAACAGGTGGAAGTGGCCATCGCCGAGGAAGGCCGTCTGCAGGAATACTACCTGGACATGTTCCACCAGCGCAAACTCAAGGGCAATATCTACAAGGGTGTCATCCATAACATCGACACCAACCTGCAGGCTGCCTTCGTGAGCTACGGCGCGGGCAAGAACGGCTTCCTCCAGATCGACGAGATCCACCCCGAATACTGGCTGACCCATCACGAGCCCAGCAAGGGCAAGAAATTCCCGCCCATCCAGAAAGTGCTCAAGCCCGGCCAGGAAGTGCTGGTGCAGGTGGTCAAGGAACCCACCGGCAACAAGGGCGCCTTCCTCACCACCTGGCTGTCACTGGCGGGCCGCTTCCTGGTGCTGACCCCGGGCCAGGAGCAGATCGGTGTTTCCCGCAAGGTGGACAGCGATGAAGAACGCACCCGCCTGCGCGAGATGATGAACGGCATCGACCCCGGCCAGGGCCTGGGCGTCATCGTCCGCACCGTGAGTGCCGGCACCACCAAGACCACGCTCAAGAACGATCTCCAGTATCTCAAGCGCGTCTGGAAGGACATCCGCAAGAAGGCCACCGAAGTCTCGGCCCCGGCCCTCATCTATCAGGAGCCGGGCCTGCCCCAGCGTGCCGTGCGCGACTACCTGACCGACGATGTCTGCGAGATCTGGGTGGACAATGAGGAAGTGGCCGACAGCATCCGCGAGACCGTCTCCCTGCTCTTCCCCCGCAAGAAAGAGCTGGTGCGCCTGCATACCGACGTGCGCATGCCCCTGTGGGAGCGCTTCAGCCTGCGCCGCCAGCTGGACCAGATCTATTCCCGCGAGGTCACCCTGCCTTCGGGCGGCCGCCTGGTCTTTGACCAGACCGAGGCGCTCATGGCCGTGGACATCAACTCCGGCAAGATCTCCGGCAAGGTCAATTTCGAGTCCATGGCCCACCGCACCAACATGGAAGCCGCCGAAGCCATCGCCCGCCAGCTCAAGCTGCGCGACATCGGCGGCCAGGTGGTCATCGACTTCATCGAGATGCGCGACAAGAAACACGTGCTGGAAGTGGAAAAGACCCTGCGCACGGCCATGAAGAACGACCGCGCCCGCCACGACGTGGGCCGCATGAGCTCCTTCGGCCTGCTGGAACTGGTGCGCCAGCGTACGGGCTCCTCGGCCCTTTCCATCACCATGGAGCCCTGCCCCTTCTGCGGCGGCACGGGCCAGCGGCGCAACCTCGAATGGCAGGCCCTGCAGGCCCTGCGCGAGATGCGCCGTGCCCTGCGGACCCACGGCGGCGACAAGTACGTCTTCGAGACCACCCGGGAACTGGGCCTTTATCTGCTCAACCACAAGCGCGACAGCCTGCGCGACATGGAACAGGACTTTGGCAAATGTCTGGAAATCAGCATCCGTCCGTAACGGACGCCCCTGTCAAAACTTCCGCGGCCTGCCCTTCGGGGCAGGCCCCTGTTTTTGAACCCGTCAAAGGCGAGCGCAGCCTGCTGCTGCACATCTGCTGCGGCCCCTGCTCCATCATGCCGGTCAAGCGCCTGCAGGACGAAGGTTTCACGGTCACGGCCTGGTACATGAACCCCAACATCCAGCCCCTGATGGAATACCTGCGCCGCCGCGAGGCCGCCGAGGAATGCGCCGCCCGCTTGGGCATCGAGCTCATCTGTCAGGACGATACCTGGGATCTGGTGGGCTGGCTGCGCTCCGTGGCCGGACGCGACCTGCCCCCGCAGCGCTGCGCCTGGTGCTGCAGCAGCCGCATGCAGGCCGCCGTGGCTTATGCCCGCGCCCATGGCTACGCCCATGTGAGCAGCAGCCTGCTCTACTCCCGCTACCAGCCGCACGACGTCATCCGGGCCGCCGGGGAACATGCCGCCGCCGCGGAAGACGCTCCCCTGAGCGAAGGCCCCCGCTTCGTCTACCGCGATTTTCGCACCGACTGGCAGGCAGGCATCGACTTTTCCAAGGAATGGGGTGTGTATCGCCAGCCCTATTGCGGCTGCGTGTACAGCGAAGCCGAGCGTTATGACAAAAAATTGCAGCGCCTGATAAAAAAATCCTGAAAAAATGATTTTTCCGCTTGACGAACGGGCCTGTTTTCCGTAGAAAGACTTTCGTTGCTTTTGCAGCACTCCCCGATAGCTCAATCGGCAGAGCGGGTGACTGTTAATCACTAGGTTGGCGGTTCAAGTCCGTCTCGGGGAGCCACAAAGGACTTCAGGGCTTGCGCGGCAAGCGCAAGCCCTTACTTCCCCAAAGCTGCAAGCAAAGCAACCAATGATCCCCGATAGCTCAATCGGCAGAGCGGGTGACTGTTAATCACTAGGTTGGCGGTTCAAGTCCGTCTCGGGGAGCCAGACGATCAAGCCCTTGCGAGAAATCGCAAGGGCTTTTTCTGTTTTTGACGCTTCTCGTTGCAAAGGCTGCTGGCGTGGCTTGAAAGAAGGAAGCCCACGAGGCCCTCATCCTCCCCCCCGAAAAACCTTTCCGGTCTGTTTGACGATCTCCGCCTCTGGACGGACAGGAAAAGAGATCTTTTTGAATGGCTCGAGAAAAAACACTGGCATAGCCTTGTCCCCTCCACAGCCTCGTGCTGCTCCATCCTGCTCGAGGGGCGGGCCTCCTTGCGGAGGCTTCTCATACCCTGCCTATCCTGTGCCGATGGCCCATGGGCCGGTATGCCGGCAATATCATTCCCGGTGACTGCGGACGAAAAAGACAAAAAAACGGGCACGATCCCCAAAGATCATGCCCGTCCTTATTTCCGCCTGGGAAGCCTGCGTACTTATTGTGCCGCCTGGCCCTTGCCCTGCCCTTTGCCGCTGCCGCGCACGGGCATGGTGGCCCCTGTGCTCTTCATGATGAAGCTGAACAACTCCTGCGGGGTCATGTCATTGCTGGTGGCGATGGCGATAAAGATGCTTTCCGGCTTCAGCTCGCCCTTGAAACCGGCCTCCCCCATCTTTTGCAGGATCAGGCCGCAGTCCAGCCCCAGGAAGGCGCTGAACTGTTTCAGGGAGCTGGTCTCGGCATGGCCGAAGGGCGGTTCACCGTACTTGCGGGCCTGATAGTCCTTGATGGCATCGTTCCAGCTGACCAGCTGCTGCATGGGCGGGATCTCCAGCAGGGTGCCCGCATAGACGAACAGGCAGATCAGGGCCGCTGCCAGCAGGGGCTTGCGGCTGCCGCCCCCGGCACCGCGGATGTAGTTCATGACCGGCTTCCAGTTCAGGAACGTATGCCACAGCCCGGCCACAAGAAAGAGCGCCCCGCCGGTGATGTGCAGATCGCCCCACTGGGCCTTGGTGAAGATGATGCGCCAGTCCGCCCAGTAGGCCACACGGCCTTCAGGTACCACATAGAGCATGATGGAACTGATGATCAGCAGGACAAAGGAAAAAAACGTCGTCAAAGAAATGATCTTGCGTAACATGGTCACCCCCCAATGGTGTTTGATGGGGCTGCCGTTACGCTCTTCCACTCCTGTATTCAAGATACTTTTCCACTTTTATAAAGGCAAAAAAGAGGAGACAGGATCACATCCTGCCTCCTCCAGCATCCCCAGCATGTCATGACTATGGGGGAACATATCTTTACTTCGTATATAATATGCCGATATCACGGCAAAACATAGTTGTTTTCCAAAAACGCGTCTTCCGGAAGGCCTGCCCTGCGCCCTTCTACGGCGTCACCTTGTAACGTTGCAGGCTCTTGGGCACCCACCATTCCTCAAAGTTGTACATGATGCCGGCCAGGGCGGGCTTGATGCCCATGAAGCGGTTCTGCACCACAGGCAGGGCATAGGGCACGTAGAGGAAGCAGTAAGGCTGATCCTCGTCCAGTATCTCCTGCGCCTGATGGTACAGCGCGGTCCGGCGCTGGCGGTCCGGCGTGGAGCGGGCCTCTTCCAGCACCTTGTCCAGCTCGGGGTTCTTATAGTGGATGAAGTTCAAGCCCCCGGGCACGGCCTGTGAGGAATGCCAGACCGCGAAGATGTCCGGGTCCTGGGTGATGGTCCAGCCCAGGATGATGGCATCGAAGCGGCCGGTATTCACGAATTCCCGGATGAAGGCCGCCCACTCCACGGTGCGGATGCGCACGTCGATGCCCACGGCCCGCAGCTGGCTCTGGATGATGGTGGCCGTGAGGATGCGCGGCTCGTTGCCCTGGTTGGTCAGGATGGTGAAAGCCAGGGGCTTGCCGTCCTTGTCCAGGATGCCGTCGCCGTCGCTGTCCGTGAAACCGGCCTCGGCCAGCAGCTTGCGTGCCCGGTCGGGATTGAAGCTCACAGGGCGCAGGCCCGGATGATAGGCCCAGGTGCCCGGCTTGTAGGGCCCGAAGGCCGGTTCCCCCAGCCCCAGCAGAACGCCCTTGACGATATCGCCCCGGTTGATGGCGCAGGAGATGGCCTGCCGTACCTTCTTGTCCTTGAAGAAGGGATGTTCCAGATTGAAGCCCAGGAAATTGTAGACCGAGGCCAGATAGCGGTATTTGTGGAAGGACTCCGCCCATTTTTTCCCCGATGTCTGGCGCAGGTACTGCTGCGGGCTCAGCTCCATCACGTCCAGGCGCCCGGCGCGGGTCTCCATGAACATGGTGGCCGTATCCGGGATGATGCGGAAGACCACCTCGCTGATGTGCGGCCTGCCCAGAAAGTAGGTGGGGGAAGCTTCCATCACGATGCGCACGCCCGGCTCCCAGCGCTGGAGGCGGTAAGGCCCGGCGCCCACAGGCTTGCGGGCGAAGGTGGTGGTGCGGATGTTCTGCCCTTCCAGGATGTGCTTGGGCAGGATGGGGTTCATCCAGGAAGACACGGCCCGGGCAAAGAACTTCTCGTAACGGACCTCGAAGCTGTAGCGGTCCAGTACGCGGAATTCCTTGATCTGAAGGAAGTCGTCCGCATAGGGACTGCCCGTGGCCGGATCGATGACCATCTTGTAGGTGAACTCCACATCCGCGGCCGTCAGCTCGGTGCCGTCTTCCCAAAGGATGCCCTTGCGCAGGCGGAAGCGCAGCAGGCGGCCTTCGTCCTCCATGCTGAAGGACTCCGCCGCCCAGCATTCCGGCTCCAGATCCTTGTTGAAGCGCAGCGGCGCCACATAGAGCAAATCCGCCACTTCGTGGGAGGCGGAATCCGCCGTCAGATACGGGATGAGGTTGGAGGCCTCGCCGATGCTGCCCAGCAGGATGCGGTCGCCGTCCGTGGGGGGCATGCTGCCTTCTTCATCATCCGCGGCGGCGGACAGCGGCAGGCAAAGCAGCAGCAGGAGCATAAAAAAAACTCTCCAGGGAATGCCGCACCCTGCCGGAGAGCCCTTGCCCGCTGCCCGGGAAGCGGCGAAAAATACCAACTTTTTTTCATAAAATATTTTTTCATAAGTTACGCGCGTCTATTGCCATTGAAGTGATGCCTGTGATATTACTCCCAAATCTATTACTGCGATTTTTCAACGGAGCCCGCGCAGAAAACCGGGCAGCGGAGAGTATGCATGAGCAGATCTGAGCAGAACGTCGTCAGGGAGATGTGCCAGGCTTTCCTGCACGACGCCGTTCCGGAGTATATCCGTGATACGGCTTACTATATCCTGTCCGAAGGCGGGGTGCAAAAAATAAATATCCAGGAGGGCGAGACCTGGGAGGCGCAAGGCGTCATCCAGGGCGAAGACCTCCAGGTCTATACGCCCAGCCTGACTTTCTCCATCACGGATCGCAGCACCCGCCACCAGTGCAACTGTTCGGAGTCCTTCACCAGCACATGCCGCCATGTGGCGGCTCTGGCCCTGCGTCTGCTGGAGGAACTGCGCAAGGAACAGGGCGACGCCGAAGAGGTGGCTCCGCCTGCCAAGGACTGGAAGCAGAGCTTCCGCTCCTTCTTCTCCACGGACATGGAGCCCGAGCCCGGCAAGCACTATCTTATTTTCCGCTTCCAGCCGGAGCAGGGACGTCTGCTGGTCTCCTTCTTCCGGGGCCGCCAGAACAAGTCCGGCCTGTCCAGCGTGCACAACGAGATCACGCTCCAGCAGATCATCAACAACCCCGACTGGTGCGAGTTCTCGCCCCAGCTGCCGCATGTGGCCCGCCAGATAGGCCAGCATCTGGACTACTACGGCCATCGCGTGGAGATCCCCGACGGCCTGACCTCGTGGTTCTTCTGGGCCGTGCGCAAGGAATATTACCTGCTCTGGAAGGATACCGACCGTCCCTGCCGCATCGAGAGCACGCCCTTTGCCCTCAAGCTCAAGCCCAATTTCGACGACAACGGCTTCAGCTTCGACGTGCTGCTCAAGCGTGAAGGCCGCCCGCCCCTGCCCATCCGGGCCAACGGGGCGCCCAGCGACCACCTGCACGGCGCCGAGGCCCCCGAGGACGCGCCCATCACCTTCCACGGCCAGATGCCGCTCTGGGTCTGCTACCAGCACAACTTCTATCCCGTGCAGACGGGCCTGTACCCTTCGCTGGTGCACAACCTCATCTATGAGCGCCCGGTGGTGCCGCAGGAAGAGATCTCCGAATTCCTGGACCGCGTCTGGACGCGCCTGCCCTCGTCAGAACTCTACGAGCCGCAGCAGTTCCTGCGCATGATGGAGCCCGTGTTCCAGCCGGCCACCTACAATCCCAAGCTCTTCCTGGACGAGGAAGGCAGCCTGCTGACCCTGGAGATCGACAACATCTACCAGACCCGCCACGGCGAGTTCACGCTCAACGGCCCCAACCCCGACTTCCAGACCGGCAGCTACACCTTCGAAGGCCAGACCTATCTGGTGCGCCGCCATCAGGAAGAAGAGGCCCAGCTCATGAACGAGCTGGCGGGCATGGATTTCCAGGCCCGTTCCAGCAAGCTCTGGTTCCTGGAGCCGGAAGAGGCCATCGCCTTCCTGCTGGACTCCTACCCCACCCTGGTGGAGAACTACCGCGTCTACGGCGAGCGCGCCCTTTCGCGCTACAAGATGCGCACGGCCAAGTCCTCCATCTCCGCCGAGGTGGTGAGCAACGAGAAGGAAAAGTGGTTCTCGCTGGAGATCAGCGTGGATTACGAAGGCCAGTCCCTGCCCCTGGACAAGATCTGGAAGGCCTGGACCCGCGGCAAGCGCTATGTGCAGCTCAAGGACGGCTCCTACACCAGCCTGCCCGAATCCTGGCTGGAAAAGATCGCCCACAAGCTCACGGCCCTGGGCCTGGATCCCAGCAAGCCGCCGCAGACCAAGTTCAAGCAGTTCGAGGCCCCGGTGCTGGACAGCCTGCTGGAAGACCTGCCCGGTGCGCGTACGGACTCCTTCTGGAACAACCTGCGCGAGAAGATCCGCTCCTTCCGCGAGGTGCGGCCCGTACCGCCGCCAAAGGCGCTGCAGGCCAACCTGCGCAGCTACCAGCTGCAGGGCCTGTCCTACCTCAACTTCCTGTCGGAATACGGCTTCGGCGGCATCCTGGCCGACGAAATGGGCCTGGGCAAGACCGTGCAGACCCTGGCCTTCATCCAGCATATGGTGGAAAGCCGCTTCGAGGGCCCCAACCTTATCGTGGTGCCCACCTCGGTGCTGCCCAACTGGGAGCGCGAAGCGGAAAAGTTCGTGCCCGGCCTGCACCGCCTGACCATCTACGGTACGCGCCGCGAGGGCATGTTCAAGCACATCGCGGAATCGGACCTCATCATCACCACCTACGCCTTGCTGCGGCGTGACCTGGAGGAGATGGAGAAGTACGAGTTCAACACCGTCATCCTGGACGAAGCCCAGAACATCAAGAACCCCAACACCATCACGGCCCGCGCCGTGCGCCGCATCAATGCCCGCATGCGTCTGTGCCTGTCCGGTACGCCCATCGAGAACAACCTCTTCGAGCTCTGGAGCCTGTTCGAGTTCCTGATGCCCGGCTTCCTCGGTTCGCAGCATGCCTTCCAGCGCGGCATCGTCAAGCCCATCAAGGACGGCGACGCCGAGACCCTGGATTACCTGCGCACCCGCGTGCGGCCCTTCATCCTGCGCCGTACCAAGGCCGAAGTGGCCAAGGACCTGCCGCCCAAGGTGGAGAGCGTCACCTGCTGTGCGCTGGAAGAGGCCCAGGCCGAGCTCTACGCCGCCCTGGCCCGCAAGCTGCGCGCCCAGGTGCTGGCCGACGTAGACGAAAAGGGCCTGGCCAAGAGCCAGATGTCCATCCTGGACGCCCTGCTCAAGCTGCGCCAGATCTGCTGCCATCCGCGCCTGCTCAAGATCGACCTGCCCGGCTTCTCCAACAACCTGCCTTCCGGCAAGTTCGACGCCTTCAAGGACATGGTCATGGAGATCGTGGAAGGCGGCCACAAGGTGCTGGTCTTCTCGCAGTTCGTGCAGATGCTCCAGATCATCCGCCAGTGGCTGGAGTTCTCGCAGATACCCTTCTGCTATCTGGACGGCGCCAGCAAGGACCGCTTCGAGCAGGTGGACCGTTTCAACAACAGCCCGGACATCCCCATCTTCCTCATCTCGCTTAAGGCGGGCGGCACGGGCCTGAACCTGACCAGCGCGGACTACGTCATCCACTACGACCCGTGGTGGAACCCCGCTGTGGAAAGCCAGGCCACGGACCGTACCCACCGCATCGGCCAGACGCGGCAGGTGTTCTCCTACAAGCTCATCTGCCAGAACACGGTGGAAGAGAAGATCCTCAAGCTGCAGGAGGCCAAGCGTGGCGTGGCCGAGGCCATCATCCCCGGTCAGGACACCTGGAAGTCCCTGACCCGCGAGGATCTGGAGATGCTCTTCGAAGTCTAGGCAACGCAGTTATAAACAGCCTCATCACACGGCGCGGAAGCAGGGCCCTGCCCCGGCTTTCGCGCCGTTTCCCGTTCTGGGGGCTGCCTTCCGCACGTTCCGGGCCGCACGGCAACGGTGGCCGTCCACCGCACGGCTTCTCCCCGGCATCCCCTTCCCGGAAGGGGGCGGCCGCATTCTGCCCCCCCCTGCGCGACACGCCTGTCCCGCCTCCCCTTCAGGCCCCCTCTCCGTGATGGCGGCCTGCCCCTTGCGCACCCGTTTCGGGGAGGCTATGCTCCAGGCAGCCTCCGGGCCGTCATCCCTGCCTTCCCGGCCCGGGGACGCCTCTTTTTCCGGCAGATGCCTGCCAAGGAGACGCCGCATGGACGAAGCTGCCCCCATCACGCCCCGCACCCTGCTTTGGCGCGGCACACGCTGCCTGCGCAATGATTCCCCCGCCCTGCGCCCCTGCGGGCTCCGCCGCCTCTGCCGGTTATTCGGCATTGACCTGGCCGCCCGCCAGCGGGAAACCGGTCTGGTCCTGTCCATCTTCGCAGGGCTGGCTCCCCAGCATGGTCTGGACAGGGACCTGGCCCCTCTGGCCGTGCTGGCCCATACGCTGGTGGAGCTGGGGGACGGCACGCCCGATGCGGGCGAGATCGTGCTCACCCATCCCCTCAAGCGCCTCGACGACGCCGGGAACCGGCTGCTGGCCATGGTCCTGACCCTGCTCACCGCAGGCAAGGGCCGCACGGACAAGGTGGAGCCCCTGCTCACCGCGATGGGGTGCCCCCATGACGATCCCCGGCGGCGTACCGCCGTCATACTGGCGGCCATCGTACAGGTGGCCCGCTTCGCCCTGCGTTTCGATCCGCTGGAGATCCGCCTGCCCGGTGAGCCTCCAGTCCTTTTCCTCATCCGGGTACGCACGCCCCTGCGCCTGCGCAAGCAGCTGGTCATCCATGCTCCGCTCTGGGAGTGCCTGTTCGGCAAGTCCTCCCTGGAATGGTTCTGGACCTTCGACGCCGATACCGACGCGCCGCTCCCGGCCCCGCTCCCGCCTTCCGGGCAATTGTTCAGCAGCCATTTCAGCGCGTACCTGCAAAAGCAGGCCCGGGCCCTGCATGAGCTGGCCCGCAGTGACAGCGCCTTGGACGAGGAGCCCATCCACGACGCCCGCGTCATCCTGCGCAGCCTGCTTTCCGTCTTCGGCAGCCTGAAGCCCTACCTGCGCAAGGACTGGCTGGCGTCTGTGGAGCCCGACCTGCGTACGGCCCGCAAGCTGCTGGGTGGTGTGCGGGACACGGACGTGCTTTTGGGCCACATCAGGGACTATGCCCTGCGTCCCGCCTCCGCCGATGCCGTCGAAAGCGCCGCAGCAAGCAGCCAGGCCCCGGAAGGCGCTGCCCCCCTTTTCCGGCCGGTGGATCTGCCCGCCGGTCTGCGCAGCCTGTATGCCGCCCTGCAGGAAGAACGTGCCGGGGCCCTCTCCCGTGCCGCGGCCCACTATGCCTCGGACGCCTACCGGGACTTGCTGCACAAGCTGGACGACAATGCCGCTTCCCAGACCTGCCGCCCCGTACTGGACCGTCGCGGCCGCGCCCGGCCCATGCTGCTGGCGGACATCATGGCCGCCGGTGTGGATCAGGCCACGCGCAACCTCCTTGCCCATGACCGCTGGACGCACGGGTACCTGATCCCCGAGGATCTGCTGCACAACATGCGCATCGCTTTCAAGCAGTTACGCTATCTGATGGCCTTTTTCGGCAGCCAGGGCGGCAAAAACGGCGAACGTCTGATCCGCCTGTGCCGCCGCTGTCAGGAGAGCCTCGGCCAGATGCACGACAACGCCGTAGCCGCGGCCACGGCCCTGCGTCATTTGCAGCGCATGCCGGAGGCCCGGCAGCATACGGAGGATGCCGACGGCCTGGAAGAGTACGCCCGCTGGTGCGAAGACGAGATGCACCGCCATGCCATGGCTTTTCTGACGGAGTGGACGGAGAGCGGCCGGGACGAGCTCTGCCGCCTGGCCCGCAAGCTCTCCCCGTCCGCCGGCGATCCCCTTCCCCTGCTCCGCCCGGACGAC
>NZ_DS996353.1:0-2001 GCF_000156375.1 Desulfovibrio piger ATCC 29098 | reverse complement strand
GTCGCGGACTTTCAGGCAGGCCGATGCCCCGGGGACCGCACGCTGGCAGCCCCAATCAAAAAGCGCCCTTTTCAGGGCGCGACACCATAGCACCGGAAAGGCGGGGATGCCCCTGCCCTCCGGCTTCCGGGGCCCTCCGCCCCTGTGAAGAATGCTTCCGCTAGCAGGACGTGCCCAGGAACTGCGTGGACACGAAACTGGCGTACTGGTCGGTCATGCCGGTGATGAAATCCAGCACCCGCAGATAGGAGACGTACAGGTCATCCTCACGGCGCGGCGCATGCCCGCCCATGAGCTGCAGGGCCTGCTGTTCCTTGTAGGTGAGCCGTCCGGGATCGCAGATACGGCGATGGCAGGCCGGGATGAACGTATCCAGCAGGCGCTTGTAGACGCTGTAGGAACCGATCTCCAGCGCCGTCTTGTGGCTGTTTTTGAGGATGCGTTCGTTGAAAATCTCTTTGGCACTGGCCATGTAGGCCCGTACGTCTTCCGGCGCCATGTCCATGAGCGGGCCTTCGCATTCCCGGCGCATGATGCGCTCGTACTGGGTGGCGAAGGTCTCGAACAGGCTCGCGGTCACATGGCCGATGACGCGGGCCCGCACATACCCGGCCCGCTCCCGGTCGGAGCCCATATCTTCCAGCCGTTGCGGATCGAGTTTCAGGCTAGGGGCCAGAGGCTCCACCACCTTCAGGATGTCCGCCAGCGTGATGATGTCCAGCTCGCGGGCGTCTTCCATGTCCACGATGCGGTAGCAGGTATCGTCGGCCGCTTCGGCCAGCAGGGAAAGCGGATGCCGGGCAAAGTCGCCCCGGCGCGTCTTCAGGCCCAGGGCGCGGAACACATCCTCGAAGATGGCGGCCTCGGCCTGATAGTAGTTGAACTTGCACTTGCCGCCACGCGCACGGGACTGCCAGGAATCCCAGGGATATTTGACCATGCTGGCCAGCGTGGGATAGGTGAGCCTGAACCCGCCCTGATCGCGGTTGTTCTCCACCACGTTGACCACCCGGAAGCCCTGGGCGTTGCCGTCGAAGCAGCGGAAGTCGCTTTGCTGCGTCTCCTCCAGCGCGTTCACATAGATGTGGTTGGCCGGATCCCCGAACCAGTCGCGGATGGCGAACTCGCCCGCATGGCCGAAAGGCGGATTGCCGATATCGTGGGCCAGGCAGGCGGCCTCCAGGATCTGGCCGGGGAATTCCGGCGCGGCATAATCCGGCAGCTCGCCCCGGCGGCGCAAAAAATAGCCTGCCATGGCGCCCAGCGAACGCCCCACGCTGCTGACTTCCAGCGAATGGCTGAGACGCGTGTGGATATGGTCGTTACGCACCTGCGGATGCACCTGCGTCTTCCGGGCCAGACGCCGGAACGAACTGGAATAGATGATACGGTCCCTGTCCTGCAAAAACGGGCTGCGGGCCGGGTCCAGCTTTTTAAAATCCACACCGCTGCCCCCGTAGCGCAGGGGAAGGAGCAATTTGCGCCACTGTTCCTGAAAATTCATGGGACCTCCCGCGTGCCTGAAACGATAAAAACATGCCAGTACGTAAGAATTTGCCACGCCCGGATGCGGAAGACAAGGGCGCCGGCGCGTGGCGGACGTGTCCCCCTCTCCTGAAGAAAAAATAGGGACCTCCGGCCGGGGCCTCGATTTCAGACCGGGCAGGCATTGTGATCTTCCCCGCCACACCGCCCGGACCGTGACCGCGGGCCCCCTCTTGACGGACAGACGCTTGCCACCTATAAGGACAGCACGCGCTCGTAGCTCAGGTGGATAGAGCAGGAGCCTTCTAAGCTCTTGGCCGGGGGTTCGAATCCTCCCGGGCGCGCCACAGATTTCAGGCACATACTCTCTGCAGGGTAGGTGCCTTTTTGCGATTTTTCCCATTCTGTTCACAGCGATATGTCAAGGACTAGAGCGCATAAATAAGGTTCTAAAAGGGCTCATATACCTTACGGATTTTTTGCAACTTATAGGAATAAAGGGATAGTGGCTGCAAG
>NZ_DS996354.1:199689-239503 GCF_000156375.1 Desulfovibrio piger ATCC 29098 | reverse complement strand
CCCCATTTGTAAAAGCGGACAATATTTTTAAGCAACCCATTATAAAAACAAAAAAAATTCTTCTTAAACCACACCACTCTTCTGCCTTCATGACCTTAATTCAGGCAGGCTGTTGCCCCGACAATTCTCTGCCTGGTCATCATCGTATTCGCGTTCACAAAAATATCCTTCATTTTTTCCTTGTGGGCGGCATACGGCTACTTCCCTTAGGGGGACACAGGCTACGGCGGAAAGTAAAAGCCACATTTTCCCCGCCGCCATAGTCCCACTTTTCCACCATGAGGCGATCGACTCAGCAAGGCATCTTAGCTCTCGATAAAAAGGCTGACGAACGGTCTCCCGGTACAAGCCTACATTCAACCATGCCACCGCTCCCCGGCTACCGTCCTTGCTTCCGGCTATGGCTGCCGATTTGGCCGTACTCTCCGCCACAAAAAAAGAGGGGCTCCGAAAAGCCCCTCCCCATGGTGGCGACCGTTACCTGCCACCGGACGTTCAGCGTATATGGGGCTAATCCCAGACAACCATCCCGATCTGGTAGGCTGCCACGGAGACGGCAAAGGCCAGCAACGTATTGAAGACCATGCTGAAGATCAGCCAGCGCCAGCCACCGGCCTCACGCTGGATGACCACCAGGGAGACGAAGCAGGGCGAGTACAGCAGCACGAAGAGCATCAGGGAAAGGGCCGTGGCCTTGTTCCAGTTGGGATTGTTCTGCAGCAGCTGACCCAGGCTCTGGGCATCCTCGGGATCCACACCACCAAGGGAGTACGCGGTGCCCATGGTGGAGACCACGGCTTCCTTGGCGGCCACACCGGCCAGCAGGGCGATGTCCGTGCGCCATTCGAAACCGGCGGGCAGCGTCAGAGGCTCGATGGCCTTGCCCAGGCGACCGGCATAGCTGTAAGCCAGCTCGGCGGCGCCCTTCTCTTCTTCCAGCTTGGTGATCTGCTCTTCCAGGGCGGCGCGGCCTTCGTCTTCGGCAGGCAGGGCTTCCATCCGGGTCGTGAGCTGTTCGATCTGGGTGTCGAACTTGGCCGACTCGGCTTCATCCAGCTTGGGATAGGTCAGACCGGCCCAGATGATGATGGAGATGGCCAGGATCACGGTACCGGCCTTCTTCACATACATCCAGGTACGTTCCCAGCAGTGCATGAGCACGCTGAACAGAGTGGGCAGGCGATAGGGAGGCAGTTCCATGACGAAGGGGGTCGCCTCGCCCTTGATGATGGTGGAACGCAGCAGGCGGGCCACGAGCAGGGCAAAGACCCAGCCGGACAGCATGACCAGCATCATCACCGTCGGAGCCTGATCACCAAAGAAGGCCGCGGCCAGCAGCAGGAACACGGGCAGCTTGGCCCCGCAGCTCATGTACGGCAGGGTCAGCAGGGTCGCCAGTTTTTCCTTGGGACTGCGCAGGGTGCGCGTGGCCATGGCGCCGGGGATGGCGCAGCCGCCCGCGATGCCGCCCGCGATGATGTAGGGCATGACGGAAGCGCCGTGCAGACCGAACGCGCGGAAGATGCGGTCCATCATATAGGCGATGCGCGCCATGTAGCCGCTGTCTTCCAGAAAGGCGATGAGGGCGAACATGATGACGATGAGGGGCGCGAAGCTGAGCACACCGCCCACACCACCGATGATGCCGTCCACCACCAGGGATTGCAGCTCCCCTTCAGGGATGATGCCGGCAAAAAATTCACCCAGCGCGGCGCAGGCGTCTTCCACCCACCCTTGGGGATAGGCGCCGACCTCGATGGTCACATAGAACAGGCCATACAGCACGGCCAGCATGATGAGCGGACCGAAAAAGGCATTGGTCAGCACCTTGTCCAGCTTGTCGGAAAGAGCCAGGCGATCCTTGCCCGCATCCTGGCGCACCACGCCGTCACGCAGCAGCCCGCGGATATACCCGTAACGGGCATCGGTGATATAGGCTTCCATAGAGATGTTGTGCCCGGTACGGATGTGCTCGGCCACCTTGCGGCGCACGGCATCCAGCTCCTCCGCGGCCTCGCTGTTGGCCTGGTGCACTTCCTTGCGGATCTCGGCATCACCTTCCATGAGTTTTACGGCGATCCAGTGGGCCGCGTACTTTTTCAGCAGGCCTTCACGGTTGATGATGGCACACATGGCCCGCAGACCTTCATCGATGTCCGCGCCGTAATTGAGCTCCAGAACCCGGCGCCGGCCTTCGCCCGCCAGGCGCACCGCCTCGCCGAGGGCCTGCTGCAGACCTTCACCGGTACGGGCCACGGCGGATACCACGGGGATGCCCATCATTTTGGACAGGCGGTCCATATCGATATGCACACCGGCCTTGCGGGCTTCGTCCATCATATTGCAGACCAGCACCACAGGAAGGCCCATTTCCATCATCTGCACGGTCAGCAGCAGATTGCGCTCCAGGGCCGAGGCATCCACGACGTTGATGACGGCCTGGACATCGCCGCTGCCCAGCTCGGCACGGGCCACCAGCTCTTCCATGGAGTAGGCGGTCAGAGAATAGGTCCCGGGCAGGTCCACCAGGGTGATGTCGGCGTTGCCGTGGCGCACATGGCCTTCCTTGCGGTCCACCGTGACGCCGGGGTAGTTGCCCACATGCTGCCGCGCTCCCGTATAGGCATTGAACACCGTGGTTTTACCACAGTTGGGATTGCCTGCCAGAGCGATCCGCAACGCTCCCGTGGCCATTTTACCCTGACCATCATCAAACCGGGCTTCAGCACTCATTCCAAAAACTCCTCTTTGAGGCCTTGTGTGTCTAATTAGTGGAACAAAGGTAAGGGTTCGAAAAAACGAATTTCATTTCCCGAACCCTATCCAACTTGAAAATGAATGTCAATATTTATGAGGACGACAAACAATCACGCAAGCTGGACACTCCGCAGGAGTGCACCAGATGGATGGGGATATTGCGGGAGCGGGCATGCAGCAGAGCCTTGCGCTTGGCTTCATGCGAGACTTTGTTGGTGAAGACGATGATGGCATCAGGGTTACCGATCTTGTCCACGAAATTCCGTTCGTTACGGCTGATGCATTTGAGGGTTGCTCCCCCCTGCCGGGCAGCGGCGATATAGTCCTGCTTGAGTCTGTCCATTCCGCCGATGAGAGTGACGCACATATATGGCTCCTTATCTTGTTTTCACGCTCAGCCCCCACTTGCTGCAAAGCCAACTTAATTGAAAAAGAATTTCAATGTCAATAAAATATTTTCATCTGCTCCGTTCTTCCTCAAAAAAACAGGAGCCGTCTCCGCACAGGCAGAAACGGCTCCATCTCCAAAAGGGGCTGCATCCAGCGCCCCTCAACACACCCTGAACAGGGAGGTATCCCTAAAGTTTACTTCCAACGGGCGATGAATTCGGCAGCAGGCCTGCCGGCATCCAGATGTTTCAGCAGGGCACTGCCGAAGACCACGGCATCGGGCAAAGTATCCGGCGGCAAGCCCTGCATCTGCTCCGGCTGTTCCAGGCCAAAGCCCAGCGCCAGCGGCAGATGGAACACGGAGCGGGCCCGTTGCAGGGTCTCGGCGACCTGCATCTCCATGCGGGCACGCTGTCCGGTGGTCGCCATGGCCGAGACCACATAGACGTACCCTTCGCTGACGTCCGCGTACAGGCGCATCCGTTCCTCCGGCGTATTGGGGCCCACCAGAGCGATCAGGGCCAGCCCCTGTGCGGCGAAGATGCGACGGATATCTTCGGACTCCTCATAGGGCAGATCCGGGATGATGAAACCATGCACATCGGCCTCGCGGGCTTCCACCGCCAGTTTTTCCAGCCCGTATTGCAGGAAGGGATTCAGATAGCCCATCAGGACGATGCCCGCACGAAAGACCCCGGCGCGCAGTTTCAGCTCTTCCATGATCCGGGCCAGGCAGACACCGTCGCTCAGCACCCGGCGCGAGGCCTCCTCCACCACGGGCCCGTCGGCCACAGGATCGGAAAAGGGGACACCGATCTCGATGATGTCCGCCCCGCTCTCGTCCAGCTCCACCAGCGCGGGCCAGAAACGCTTTTCATCCGGGAAACCGAAGGTCACGAAGGGGATCAGGGCATGACGTCCGGCGGCACGGGCCGCACGGATCTTTTCTTCAAGGATATGCATGACGAACTCCTGGAGCGGCCGATGGTGACCGCCCCGTTATGGCTGTTGTTATGTGGCTCTCTGTCGGCCTTTTTGAAACGGGCAGCAGGAGAGGTGGCTGTTTCCGCCTCCATGCACAGGGGACGGGCATCCCCGGTGCGGCTCTCCTCCCGCCGCTTTCCTAAGCCGCAATCCCGCAGACGCGCTAGCAGATGTCCCCGTTTTCCGGCAGGTTCAGGGCCTTGCGCACGATGGCAAGGTCCTTGTCCCCGCGGCCGGAAAGATTGACCACCACCTTGCTGCCGGGTTCGAATTCCTCGGGATGATCCAGCACCCAGGCCAGAGCATGGGAAGATTCCAGGGCGGGAAGGATGCCTTCGGCGTGGCACAGCTTTTCAAAAGCAGCCAGAGCGCGGGCATCACGGACCATCACATAGCGCACACGGCCCGTCTTGTGCAGGAAGGCATGCTCCGGCCCCACACCGGGATAATCCAGCCCGGCCGAAACGGAGTGCGAAGGTTCGATCTGGCCGTCACTGTTCTGGAGCAGCATGGTACGGTTGCCGTGCAGCACACCGGGGCTGCCCAGATTGAGTGGCGCGGAATTGAAGCAGCCCGGCTCGCCCGTACCGGCGGCCTCCACACCGATGATGCGCACGCGCTCATCGTCCAGGAAGGTATGGAACAGGCCGATGGCATTGGAACCGCCACCCACACAGGCCACCACAGCATCCGGCAGTCGCTGGGCACGGGCCAGCATCTGCTCCCGCACTTCCTGCCCGATGACCTGCTGGAACATGCGCACCAGCGTGGGGAAGGGGTGGGGCCCGGCAGCCGTGCCGAAGCAGTAATGCGTGGTCTGCTGGCTGACGATCCAGGCACGCAGGGCTTCATTGATGGCATCCTTGAGCGTGCGCGACCCGCTTTCCACCGGATGCACGGTGGCCCCGAGCAGGCGCATGCGCATGACGTTGGGGGCCTGCCGCTCCACGTCTTCCGCGCCCATATAGATGGTGCAGCTCATGCCCAGACGGGCGGCCGCCACAGCCGTGGCCACACCGTGCTGTCCGGCGCCGGTCTCGGCCACCAGGGCGGTCTTGCCCATGTATTTGGCCAGCAGCGCCTGCCCCAGGGTGTTGTTGATCTTGTGGGCACCGGAATGCAGCAGGTCTTCACGTTTGAGCCACAGTTCAAACCCCAGTTCTTCGGAAAGACGCGGACAGAAGGTCAGGGGCGTGGGCCGTCCGGCATAATTGTGCAGCAGATCCTGCAACTCGTCCTGAAATTGCTGCGTCGGCATGATGTCCCGCATGGCGGCTTCCACTTCCAGCAGCGGCGGCATCAGCAACTCAGGAACGAAACATCCCCCAAATTCGCCAAAATAGCCTTTCTTCATGGTCGTTCTCCACTGTATCTGAACTGTATCGTTTTTTATAACTTTTATCCGACCGGCTCTCCAGCCTTTCTCCATGCAGGCCATCAGGCCCGTACGGAAGGCCCTGTCGGACCATCCCGGAGAATCTCTTCGACAAGGCGGGCCATATCCGTCATGGCCCGGGCATCTTTCCGCCCCGGAGCTTTTTCCACGCCGGAATTGCAGTCCACGCCGTCCGGGCGGCACTGCGTCAGCGCCTGCCGGAAATTTGCGGGCGACATGCCCCCGGCCAGCAACCAGGGATGGGGCAGGCGCAGGCTGCCCAGATCCTTCCAGGCCAGCGTGCGGCCGCTGCCGCCGCCTGCCCTGCCGGCATCCAGCAGGTACAGGGAGCAACTGTCGGCATACCGTCCTGCTGCGGCTTCCAGAGCGGCCGTATCGCCGTACCGTTGCGGCCACAGGACCCGGATCACCCGTTCCGGGCCCAGCTGCCGGGCACATTCCTCGGACTGGTCGGCATGAAGCTGTGCCATGTCCAGCCGCGCCAGCCGCATGATGCGGGCTATCTCGCCACTGTCCTGTCCGGTGAAGACGCCCACGCGCACCATGCTCCCGCTCTCCAGGCGGGATACCGTCACGGCATCCACACAGCGGGGGCTACCCGCATGGAACACGAAACCGCAGTGCGTGGCCCCCAGCCGGGCGGCCAGGCCCACATCTTCCTGCCGCCGCAACCCGCAGAATTTAAGCAGCATGATGCCCTTCCTCCCGACCATGGAGCAACCGGTGCAAGGCAGCACCGGGCTGCCCGTCCTGCATGAGGGCCGTCCCCACCAGCGCGGCGGAGAATCCGGCCCGGGCGGCATCTTCCAGATGCTCGCGGCGATCCATGCCGCTGGCAGCGATCCAGATCTCTCCCTGTTCCGGCGGGTAGCGCCGTGCCAGTTCCAGACAGGCCCGTCTGTCCACCCGCAGCGTATCCAGATCACGGGCATTGACCTGAATGATGCGCGCCCCGCTCTCCCGGGCCAGTGCCAGATCCTTGCTGCCGCAGACTTCCACCACGGCCTGCATGCCGAGGCTTTCCGCCTGTTCCCGCAGACGGCGCAGCAGCGCGGCATCCGGGGTCAGGGCCACGATGAGCAGCAGGGCCGCTGCCGGCGTGGCTGCCGTGGCCCGCACCTGCAGCGGGTCGAAGATGAAATCCTTGCGCAGCAGAGGCGTCCCGGGGCAACGAACGGCCGCCCTTTCCAGAAAATCCAGCTCACCGGCAAAAAAACGCCGCTCCGTGAGGATGGACAGGGCCCCGGCCCCGGCCGCCACATACTGCCGGGCAGCTTCTTCCACCGTCAGGCTATGGCAAATGGGACCGCGGGAAGGCGAGGCCTGCTTGAATTCCGCGATGACGGTCAGCGGCACGCCTGCCTGCCGCCGTTGCAGGGCCGCGGCAAAGTCGCCGCGTTTCCCGCCGAAGGGGACAGGCAGGTCCCCTTTTCTTTCCTGCTGTCGCAGGTGCGCCACTTCGTCAGCCTTGGCCCAGAGAAAACGCTCAAGCAGCATGGAGGACCCTCCTTCCCAACCCGGCACGCACCGCTTCACGGGCACGGGCCATGCAAACATCCAGCGGCATCCCCTCTTCCATGAGGAAAATGGCCAGCCCCACATTAAGGGCCACCATGTCGCGCATGGGACGCGGGCCTTCGCCATCCAGCAAACGGCGCAGCACCTCCACGGCCTCCTCGCGGCTCTCCACCGCCAGATCCTCCGGCGTGCAGTTCTGGAAGCCGAATCTGGCCGGATCCAGCTCCAAAGGGCTGACCTTGCCGTTGTGCAGCAGCATGGCCGTGGCCGGGCCCATGGGCGTCAGTTCGTCATAATTGCCGGCCCCGCAGACCACAGCCGCCCGGTAAAGAGCGGATTGCGACAGGGTATCCGCCAGAAGGGGCACCAGCTCCGGCCGGGCCACGCCCATGAGCAGGTGACTAGGCCGGGCCGGATTGATCATGGGGCCCAGCAGGTTGAACAGGGTACGCACTCCCAGCTCCTTGCGCAGCGGGCCGATATTCTTGAATGCCGGATGGAAATGCGGGGCGAAGAGAAAGGCGAAATTGCGTTTGGCCACCATATCCGCCACTGCCGCGGGATCGGTATCCAGCGGGATGCCCAGGCTCTCCAGGGCATCGGCACTGCCGCAGGTGGACGAGACCGCCCGGTTGCCGTGCTTGACCACCTTGTAGCCCATGCCCGCCAGCACCAGCGAGGTCGCTGTGGAGCAGTTGAAGGAATGACGACCGTCACCGCCGGTCCCCACCACGTCGATGCACGGGCCCGAGATGCCCTCCACGCGCACGGCCCGGGCCAGGGCAGCCCGTGTGGCATGGGCCAGTTCCAGGGCACTCTCGCCCTTCATGCGCAGGCCCATGAGGAAGCTCCCGGCCTGGGCAGGCGTCAGCCTGCCGTCCATGAGCGCCCCGAAGCTGCGGGATGCCATGTCCGCCGTCAGGTCTTCCCGCCGTGCCAGATGTTCCAGCACCTCGGCCATGCCGCCGTCCCGCCCCTGACGGGGCAGGATGGCCTGCGGGAAATTGCCCAGCAGGCGCAGGCCGTCCGGCGTCAGGATGGATTCGGGATGGAACTGCACGCCCACCCACGGCCTGTCGCGGTACTGCAGGGCCATGACCTCGCCTTCAGGGGCGCGCGCCGTCACCGTGAACAGCGCATTGCCCTCCCCTTCCCCGCTATGGACCACCAGGGAATGATAGCGGGCCACCTTCATGGGATTGGGCAGGCCTTCGAACAGGCCGCTGCCGTCGTGCACGATCTCGGACTGTTTGCCGTGCATGATACAAGGCCCCACATCCACCCGCGCCCCCGCATGCAGGCCCAGCAGCTGATGGCCCAGGCAGACGCCCAGCACCGGCACATGATGCGGCAAACGGCGCAGGAATTCGGGGCAGAAGCCCGTCTGCGAGGGGTGGCCCGGCCCGGGCGAGATGCAGACCATCTCCAGAGCGGGATCCGCGGCCATGTCCAGGATGGCGGGATCGTCGTTGCGCAGCACCACGGGCTCGTGCCCCAGGGCGTAGAATGCCTGGACCAGGTTGTAGGTAAAGGAATCATAATTATCGATGAGCAGGAACATGGTCGTCACCCTCTTCAAGCACAAGGCGCATGATGGCTGATTTGTTGCAAACTTCTTTCCATTCCAGAGCGGCATCCGAATCATGGACGATGCCGCCGCCGGCCTGCCAGAACAGGCGCCCTTCGCGGCTCCACATGCTGCGGATGGCGATGCCCATGTCCAGGTCCACGCTGTCCTTGTCCAGTCCCAGCCAGCCGATGCAGCCCGCATAGGGCCCGCGGGCACGGCCTTCCAGGCTGCGGATGATCTCCATGGCCCTGACCTTGGGCGCCCCGCTCACCGTCCCTGCCGGGAAGGTGGCCGCCAGCACATCCAGGGCATCGCGTCCCGGAGCCAGGCGGGCCGTGACCCGGCTGGTCAGATGCATGACATGGGAAAAACGCTCCACATCCATGCAGCGCTCCAGGTTCACGCTGCCGGGCTGGGCCACCCGGCCGAGGTCGTTGCGCCCCAGATCCACCAGCATCACATGCTCGGCCTGTTCCTTGGGATCGCTGCGCAATTCCTCCGCCAGACGGGCATCTTCCAGATCGTCCCGGCCGCGACGGCGCGTCCCGGCGATGGGCGACAATTGCAAACGGCCCTTCTCACAACGCACCATGACTTCCGGCGAGGCCCCCCAGAAGCAAAAATCTCCCAGACGCATAAAGAACATGTACGGCGAGGCATTGTAGCGACGCATGCGCCGGTAGAGCACGAAGGGATCCCCTTCGCAGGCCACGGAAAAGTTCACGGAGGGCACCACCTGTATGGCCTCGCCCTGGTGCAGCATGGCCTTGATATTTTCTACCATGGCCTTGTAGCCGTCCTCTCCGGGATCGGCGCGGACGTCACCGCTGACACGGAAGCTGCCTTCCGCGCCGCGACTGCCCAGCACCTCGCGGTGTCCGCCCAGGCTGATCTGGCACAGCCGGTTGTACAGATGGTCGAAGACCAGCTGCGTCCCGGGCAGTACCAGCATGCTTTCCGCCTCTTCCGGCGGCATGACAGCGGCCAGGCGGGGCTGGAACAGGGAGGCCATGCCGAAGCCCACCCAGCCGTAAAGGGCTCGGGTTATGGCCGGAAGGCCTTCGATCTGCGCCGGGGCCTCCAGATGCAGGCCCTGCATCAGGCGGCGCAGACCTTCCACAAAAGGCAGCCCCTGCAGGACGGCGAGCGGCGCAAGACGTTCGTCCTCGATGCGCAGATCCAGCCGCCCTTCACGGCAGCGGACATACAGGGCCATATCGCAGGCCAGAACACTGTAGCGTCCCCAGCGGCCATCCACCTCGGCACTTTCCAGCAGGATGCCGTCCTGCCGGCCCACCATGCCCAGATACAGGCTGATGGGCGTATCCATGTCGGCGGGCAGCCAGCGGGCCTGCTGCCGCAGGGAAACGAGAGGAGCATGGGAGGCCGCGTCGGGAGGTGTGGTCGTCTTCATAGGGTCATTCCTTCAAAACATAAAAAAAGCGCCGCTCCCCTGTGGGGGAACGGCGCTTGCTCAATGCATGTGACGTATCAATCGCAACAGGCTATGCCTGCACGTCCCCCGTACATTGACTCGCGCGCCACCAGAAGGTGCGGAAGCAGATGTGGGAGAAAGTGCACGACATGAAAAGCAATCCTGTTGGTTAAAAGTTCTTTGCGTAGAAAATCACAATTCTTTTCGGCTGTCAATTATTTTCCGAAAAGGATCTCCTGGTAGCTGGGCAGATCCCACAGGTCATCGGCCACGCGGGTCTCCAGCAGGTCGGCATAACGCCGCACTTCACCCATGATGGGCAGCACTTCTTCGCAGTAGCGGGTGGCACGAGCCAGGAAATCGCCCTTGCCGTCCACACTGGCCAGCGTGGCTTCCAGGCTGCGGGTGGCATCCTGCAGGCCGCGCAGCTGCTCGGTGACTTCGTCCAGCGTGATGGTGCGGAAGTCCTTGCCGATGGCCTTCATGCGGGCAGCGGTCTCGGCCAGTTCGCCCTGATAGCGCATGGCCGCGGGGAAGATGATGGTCCGGGCGATGCGGGTGGTCAGGATGGCTTCGGTACGCACGGTCTTGCAGTACTGTTCCAGATAGATGTCATAGCGGGCCTTGAGCTCGGCACGGTTCAGGATGCCCAGACGCTCGTACAGGTCGATGACTTCGGGACGGATCAGCTCGGGCATGGCCTCGGGCGTGGTGCGCAGGTTGGGCAGGCCACGACGTTCGGCTTCGGCATGCCAGATGCTGGAGTAACCGTCACCATTGAAGATCACGGCGCTGTGCTCTTCGATGACATGCTGCACATAGTGCTGGATGGCCGCGTTGAGATCCTTGCCGCGGGCCAGGTCGCCTTCCAGGAAGTCGGCCGCGTGGCCCAGCGAGTCAGCCATGATGGCGTTCAGGGCCGTGATGGAACCGGCAGCGGACTGGCTGGAGCCCAGGGCGCGGAACTCGAAACGGTTACCCGTGAAGGCGATGGGGCTGGTGCGGTTGCGGTCGCCGGGGTCCGTGGGCAGGGGCGGCAGGGTATCCACGCCCACGTTCATGACACGGCCGCTCTTGCTGTTGGCGGCATCGTCGATACGGCCGGCACGGAAGGCTTCGAACACTTCCGTCAGCTGGTCGCCCAGGAAGATGGACATGATGGCCGGCGGAGCTTCGTGAGCGCCCAGACGGTGGTCGTTGCTGGCGCTGGCCACAGTGGCGCGCAGCAGGCCGCCGAACTTGTGCACGGCACGGATCATGGCCGCACAGAACACCAGGAACTTGGCGTTGGCGTGCGGGGTCTCGCCGGGGTTGAACAGCGTGCCCAGTTCGGCGTTGCCGATGGAGTAGTTCACGTGCTTGCCCGAGCCGTTGACGCCGTAGAAGGGCTTTTCGTGCAGCAGGCACTTGAGCCCGTAGCGTTTGGCCACGTTGCGCAGGGTGGACATGATGATGTGGTTGTGGTCCACGGCCAGGTTGCTGGCCTCGAACAGAGGCGCGATCTCGTACTGGCTGGGGGCGGCTTCATTGTGGCGGGTGCGCACGGGCACGCCCAGCTTGTAGAGCTCGCGTTCCACTTCCATCATGTAGGACAGCACGCGCTGGGGGATGACCCCGAAGTACTGGTCGCTGAATTCCTGGCCCTTGGCCGGACGGGCGCCGAACAGCGAACGCCCCGCCACCTGCAGGTCGGGACGGGCAAAGTTGAAGTTGTGGTCGATGCAGAAATATTCCTGCTCCAGACCGGCATAGGAGACCACAGGCAGCTTGGTCTCGATGCCGAACAGCTTCAGCACGCGGCGGGCCTCACGGTTGAGGGCCTGGCCGGAACGCAGCAGCGGGGTCTTCTTGTCCAGGGCCACACCGGTCCAGGAAAGGAACATGGTGGGGATGCACAGGAAGGTCCCGTTGGGGTTTTCCATGATGTAGGCGGGGCTGGTCACGTCCCAGGCCGTATAGCCGCGCGCCTCAAAGGTGGAGCGCAGGCCGCCGGAGGGGAAGGACGAGGCGTCGGGCTCGCCGCGGATCAGCATGGCGCCGGAAAATTCGGCGATGATGCGGCCCTGTCCGTCAGGCATCAGGAAACTGTCGTGCTTTTCCGCCGTCTGACCGGTCAGGGGGTAGAAGATATGGGTGAAGTGGGTGGCACCTTTTTCGATGGCCCAGTCCTTCATGACGGCGGCCACGGTATCGGCGATGCCGGGATCCATGCGCTCGCCGAACTCGATGGTCTTGTGCAGGGCCTTGTAGACATCCTTGGGCAGGCGTTCACGCATCACCTTGTCGGTGAACACGTTACAGCCGAAAATGTCGGTGGGCTTGGTGTCGTAGAAGTTCAGCGGCGACGCTTCCGGCTTGTAGGTGGTGATGGCCTGAACGGCACTTCTGCGGGCGGAATTGCTGCTCATGAAAGCTCCCTTGTCAACGTCCGGGAACCTAGTTGACGCTGACGATTTCGATTTCGAAGGTCAGTTCCTTGCCGGCCAGAGGATGGTTGGCATCCAGGGTGATCTCTTCATCCGTGACTTCGGTGATGGTCACGTCCATCTGGCCCTGCTCATTGGAAAGCTGCAGCGGCACGCCCACGGTCAGCGGGATATGGTCGGGCACCTGGGCGCGGTCCACGGTGAAGACCAGCTCGGGGTCGCTTTCGCCATACGCCTGGGACGGGGGAATGGTGACGGTCACGGTCTCGCCCGCTTCGTGGCCCATGACGGCGGCTTCGAAGCCGGGGATGAGCATGCCTTTGCCCATGGTGAATTCCAGGGGTTCGCGTTCGCGGGAAGAATCGAAAACAGTGCCGTCGCTGAGAGTGCCGGTATAGTGCACACGCAGGGTGTCGCCATTCTTGATAGCCATGGATACTCCGTATGATTCGGGCAAGCCCGGTTGATTACAAAAAAAGAATGCGCGGCAAAAGGCCGCGTGAAAGGCTGGAACCCGGATGCCGTTGCGGCATTTTCCACCGTTCCGCTGTTTTGGAATAAAGCAGGGGGGCTGCCATGTCAATGCGGGCGGGCCCGTCCCCTATCTGCGGCACGGCCCCGGCGGCCATGAAATCGCCCTTGCCACGGGCCTGCCATCTTGACAGCCGGGGGAGGCAACAGCATATATTGAGCGCCCAAACAATTCCTGAGCCGGCCAGAGCCGGCAGCCTTTCAGACCAAGGAATCCCTATGTCCCAGATCCGCTCCAGCTATACCGACAGTATCAATTTTTATGGTGGCCATTCCCCTCTGGATCTGGCCCAACAGTTCGGTACGCCGCTCTATGTCTATAATGAGACCGTGCTGCGCCAGCGCTGCCGCGAACTCAAGGCCCTTTCCTCCCTGCCCGGCTTTGGCGTCAACTACTCGGTCAAGGCCAACACCAACCCCGTGCTGCTGCGCATCATCCGCGAAGAAGGCCTGGTGGTGGATGCCATGAGCCCCGGCGAGCTGTACATGGATCAGCTGGCGGGCTTCACCGCCGACGAGATCCTCTACATCTCCAACAACATCTCTGAGGACGAGCTGCGCAATGCCGTCCGGCACGGCGTGCTGATCAGCGTGGATTCCCTTTCCCAGGTGGAGACCCTGGGCCGCGTCAATCCCGGCGGCAAGGTCATGGTGCGCTTCAACCCCGGTATCGGCGCCGGCCATCACGCCAAAGTCGTCACCGCCGGCAAGGAGACCAAGTTCGGCGTCTCGCCGGAGCTGCTGGACGATTTGTTCGCCGTCCTGAAAAAATATGACCTGCATCTGGCCGGCATCAATCAGCACATCGGTTCCCTGTTCATGGAAGCCGATGGCTATATCGCCGCTGCCGAGGTCCTGCTGCATCTGGCCGAACGCCTGCCCGCCGACGTGCTGAAAAATCTGGAAGTCATCGACTTCGGCGGCGGTTTCGGCATCCCCTACCACAAATATGAAGACCAGCCCCGCCTGGACATGGATGACCTGGGTCGCCGCCTGCATGGCCTCATCAGCGGCTGGGCGGAAAAGACCGGCTACACCGGCCGCTTCCTGGTGGAGCCCGGCCGCTATGTGGTGGCCGAATGCGGCGTCCTGCTGGGGAGCGTCAACGCCACCAAAACCAACGGTGACAGACGCTACGCCGGTACCGACCTGGGCTTCAACGTGCTGGTGCGTCCCGCCATGTACGACTCCTTCCATGATGTGGAAGTGTACCGCAAGGGCGCGCAGGGCCCCGATACCGAGACCGTGGAACAGAGCGTCGTGGGCAATATCTGCGAAAGTGGCGACATCCTGGCCAAGAACCGCCAGCTGCCCCTGCTGCATGAAGGCGACGTGCTGGGCGTGCTGGACGCCGGGGCCTACGGCTTCGTGATGTCCTCTTCCTACAATCAGCGTTGCCGGGCCGCCGAGATCCTGATCCAGGCCGACGGCAGCGTGCGTCTGATCCGCCGCCGCGAGACCCTGGAAGATCTGGCCGCCTGTTACGAGGGCCTGCTGTAACCCAGGGCCATCTGCCTGATTTCCCATAAGGGGGAAGGGGACTTTTCCAGGCGGGAAAGCCCCCCTTCCCCCTTCGAACACTTCGTCCCGCTACGATCGTTCCCGCTTTTCCCCTGCAGTGACGACGGTCTGACCAGCCCGGCAGCCACTGGGACATGCTCTCCTCAAGGATCACCGTCTTCGTACGCCGTCCGTCTCCAGCTCTGCCGAAAGCGCGTACAGCTCCCCCAGCAAACCAACGGGCCGGTCACGACCTGCAAAGACTGCCGGAGCAGGCCGTCTTTTCGCCCCGGCCTGATGCCCTGCCGCCGCCAACCTTTTCCGTGCCCTCCGCACGCACACATTTCTGGAACACCTCATGCCGGAACCGGATCTCAGCGTTTCTCCCCGTGCCATATGGAAGCTCACCTGGCCGCAGATGCTCATGATGTATCTGGTCTTCTTCATGGGCTTCATCAATATCTGGGTGGCCGGACGCATCAGTGCCGACGTACAGGCCGCGCTCGGCATGGTCAACCAGTGCGGCCTGTTCCTCATGGTCGTGGCCATGTCCATGTCCAGCGGTGCCACGGCAGCGGTCAGCCAGTCGCTGGGGGCAAAACGCATGCGCCGTGCCCAGTGCTATGTGGGCACCACCGTTCTGGGCAGCCTGCTGGCCGGTATCCTGGTGGCCCTGCTGGGCTGGCAACTGGGCGGCCCCATCCTGGGCATCCTCCAGGTCCCGGAACGCATCCTGCCGGTCACCGCCGGTTTCTGGGACATCACCATGCTGGCCCTGCCCGCCCAGTATGTCTACGCCGCCACCGGCGTCATGTTCCGCGCCACCCGGCAGGTCCTGCCGCCGCTCTGGGTGGCGGCCACGGTCTGCGTCTTCGACCTTCTGGGCTGTCTGGGGCTGGGCCTGGGCTGGTTCGGCCTGCCCTGCATGGGCTATATGGGTATCGCCTGGGCCAATGCTGGTGCCCAGTGTCTGGGCGCCGTGGCCAACTGCCTGCTGCTCTGCCGGGCCGGGTATCTGTGCCGCCGGGCCCTGCCCACCACGCGCTGGCTGCGGGCCGGTCTGCCCTATCTGCTCAAGGTGGCCCTGCCTGCGGGCGCGGCCCAGATCGTCTGGCAATCCGGCTACCTTATGCTTTTCGTCCTGGTGGCCTCCCTGCCCTTCGACAGCATCAACGCCCTGGCGGGCCTCACCGCCGGTCTGCGCATCGAGGCCCTGCTCTTCCTGCCGGGCATGGCCTTCAACATGAGCGTCTCCGTGCTGGTGGGCAACTGCCTCGGCATGGGCGAGCCCGCCAAGGCCAAACGCGTCGCCCTGCAGATGATCACCATCGCCTCGCTGGGCATGAGCGTCGTGGCGGCCCTGCTCTGGCCTTTCCGGGCCGAACTGGCGGCCCTGCTCTCCCACGAGGCGGGCACACAGGCCCAGATCATCAGCTATCTGACCTACAACCTGCTCTCCACGCCCTTCTCCATCGCCAGCACCGTCATGGGCGGCGTTATGGTGGGCGCGGGTGCCACACGCTACAACCTGATGGTCTACGGCGGCACCTTCTGGCTGGTACGTCTGCCGCTGGGCTGGCTGCTGGGCCACTGGCTGTGGGGCACGGCCTCCGGCGTGTTCCTGGCCATGCTGGTCTCGCAGTGTTTACAAACGGCCATCATGTTTTATGTTTTGCTGTACCGCGACTGGGCCCGCTTTGCCATGCGCGCCCGGCATCATCACGATAACAGATAACAACAGGTTCCCCTGATGAAGAATCTTTCTTTCACTCCCGTCACCCTGGACGGTCGTTCCGAATTCTACGAACTGTGGCACAAGACCCCGCGCCGCTCCCTGGACTACAGTCTGCCCAACATCTGGGGCTGGCAGCAGTATTTCGGCCTGCAGTGGGCCTTTGACGGCGATCTGTGCTGGCTGCGCCAGACCGTGCCCTTCGTCACCTACTGGGCCCCTGTGGGCGACTGGGACGCCGTGGACTGGGCTGCCAGCGGCATCGATGCCTGCCGCAGCTTTATCCGCGTGCCCGAAGAGCTGCTGGAGCGCTGGCGCACGGCCCTGCCGGACAAGGTCGAGGAACACGATTCGCGCGGCCAGTGGGAATACCTGTATCTGCAGAGCGATCTGGCCACCCTGCCCGGCAACCGCTACCACAAGAAGCGCAATCACCTGCGCGGGTTCGAAAAGGCCTACGGCATCGACTACCGGCCGCTGGACGACGCCATGGTGGAAGACGTGCTGGGCCTGCAGGACGACTGGTGCCAGTGGCATGAATGCGAGGACTCCCCTTCCCTGCGTGCCGAGAACGAGGCCATCAACCGCGTGCTCTCCCACTGGGAGCTCCTGGACGGCCTGTGCGGCGGTTCCCTGTATGTGGACGGCCAGATGGTGGCCTTCAGCGTGGGGGAAGCACTGGACGAAAAGACGCTGGGGGTCCATTATGAAAAAGGGCTCAACGGTTTCCGCGGTGTCTACCAGACCATCAATGCCTGCTTCTCCCGTGAGGCGGGCAACGGCTTCGAGCTACTGAACCGGGCCCAGGATCTGGATGAAGAAGGCCTGCGTCAGGCCAAGATGACCTATCTGCCGACGGACTTTCTGCGCAAGTATCAGGTGAGCTTCAAATAAGGGGGCATCATGACTCGGTCTTTCCTCTGGACAGGGGTTCGGCTGGCGGCGCTGTGCGCGCTGCTGTTGCTGGCCGCTTGCGGCGGCAAGCAGATCCCGCCGCGGGACGGCATCCTTTCTCCGCATCTGGGCACCATCCGTGACATGCGGACCTTCCCGCAGGATCTGACCGTGTTCGCCCAGCAGGCCGGCGCCGACACGCCCCTGCTGGACAGCCAGGCCCAGGCGGAACAGGACGCGCGCTTCAACCGCATCTTCTTCGGCCCTTGGGACATGCGTAAAACGTCCATCCGCAAACGGGACGTGGAGATCTATTTCCGCAAGGCCAAGGGCTACAAATACGGCGATGTGCGCTGGACCCAGGACGAATGGGACGCCATGCGCGCCAACGCCGGCCTGAAGAGCTTCCCCAACACGGCCATGTACGGCATCACGGTGCGTAATGCCGACCTGCGCGAGATGCCCAGCCACACGCCGCGCTTCAGCGAGCCCACGCCTGATCCGCGCATCAATCCTTTCGACTACTTCCAGTATTCCCTGCTGCCGGTGGGGACGCCGGTCTTCATCGCCCACGCCAGCCGTGACGGCAACTGGTACTATGTGGAGACCCCCGTGGCCGCCGGCTGGGTGGACGCCAATGATATCGGCATCGTGGACGAGGCCTTCGAGGCCAGCTACAAGACCGGCAGCTATGTGGCCGTGCTGCGCGACAACGTCCCCCTGCCCGGCAGCCTTGCCGGACAGGTCAATATCGGCACGGTCCTGCCCCTGGCCCCGTCCCAGAGCGACAACACCCGTCTGGCGGTGCTGGTCCCCGTCAAGAACGGTAGCCGGGCGGGCGTGGTCACACTGACGCTGGCCCACGAGGAAGCCGCCATCAAGCCCCTGCCCATGACCCCGGCGCAGGTGGCCCTTATCGGCAATGTCATGATGGGGCAGCGCTACGGCTGGGGCGGCATGTTCGGTGACCGCGACTGCTCCGCCCTGACTCGTGAGCTGCTGACCCCCTTCGGCATCTGGCTGCCCCGCAACTCCCTGTCCCAGGCGCGCAGCGGGCGACGCATCATGCTGGACGGCATGAGCATCAAGGAAAAGGAAAAGGCCATCCTGCGTGACGGTGTCCCCTTCCTGACCCTGGTCTGGCTGCGCGGGCACATCATGCTCTATGTGGGCCCCTACAAGGGACGGCCCGCCATCTTCCACAACGTCTGGGGCGTGCGCACCGTAGAGGGCGCCAGCGACAACGAGCGCTTCGTTATCGGCCGTGCCGTGGTCAGCTCCATCACGCCCGGCAGCGAACTGCGCAACCTGTACCGCACCACCACATTCGGTGACCGCGTGAACAGCATCACCGTCCTGGGAGGCCGCTGATGAGCGGGGAAAGTCCTCGTCAGCTGGATTTCCGCGTGGCGGGCGCTCTGGTGGGGCAACGGCTGGACAAGGCCCTGTGCGGCCTGTTGCCAGAGCTTTCCCGGGCGGCCGTGCAGCGTGCCATCACGGCCGGTGCCTGCCGCATCGACGGGATGCCGGTCGCCACGGCCTCCCTCAAGCTCAAGGCCGGTCAGGCGGTCTGCCTCGATCTGCCTGATACGGCCAATGAGCTCCGCGCCGAAGACGAGGCGGTGGACATCCTCTGGCAGGACGAGCATCTGCTGCTGTGCAACAAACCTGCGGGCCTGACGGTCCATCCCTGTCCGTCCTGCCCCGAAAACACGCTTGTCCAGCGCCTGCTGCACCACTTCCCGCGCTTGCGGGAACAGGAAGGCCTGCGCCCCGGCGTGGTCCATCGCCTGGACAAGGATACCAGCGGCCTCTTGCTCGTGGCCCTGGACGAGCCTACCCGCCTGCGCATGAGTGAAGCCTTTGCCCGGCGGGAAGTCCACAAGGAATATCTGGCCCTGGTGGGGGGCGTGCCTCCGCAGACGGGCACCTGCCGGGAACCTCTGGGCCGCCATCCTACCGCCAAGGTCAAGATGGCCGTGGTCCCGGAGAACCGGGGCGGCAAAACGGCCCACAGCGACTGGCGTGTGCTCTGGAGCAGTCCGCGCAAGGATTTCTCGCTGGTGGCCGTGCGCATCCATACCGGGCGCACGCATCAGATCCGCGTCCACATGGCGCACGTGGGCCATCCCCTGCTGGGCGATGCCCTGTACGCCCCGGCCCCTGTGGCGGCACGGGCCCCGCGCCAGATGCTGCATGCCTGGCACATCAGTTTTTGCCATCCCCTGTCGGGCGAGGAGCTGGAGTTTTTCTGCCCGCCGCCCGGCGACATGATCCAGACCATCCTGAACAACAGCAGCCGCATGCAGCGGCTGGTCATCACCGGGAACCCCGGTTGCGGCAAGTCGACCCTCACTCATGCCCTGGAAGAGGCGGGACTGCCTACGGTCAGCGCCGATGCCCTGGTGGCCCAGCTCTATGCCCCCGGTGGCGAGATGGCCGATTACCTGGGCCGCCGCTTTGGGGAACGTCTGCTGGAGGATGACGGCAGCGTGTGCAAACCCGCTTTGCTGGAGGCCATGCAGCAGGATCCGGGCCTGCGCAAAGAAGTGGAGCAGATGGTCCATGCCCTGGTCCGGGACGCCATCCTGGCCTTCTGGGACAAGGCGGAAGCTGAGGGAAAGGCCTGCGCCGTGGCGGAGATCCCCCTGTATTTCGAATGCGACTGGCACAAGGCCGGCCTGCCCGGGGCCCTGAGCCTGACGGTACGCTGCCCGCGCGAGATCCGCCTGCAGCGCATCATGGCCACCCGCGGCTGGAGCGAAGAAAAAGCCGCGACCCTGGAAGCCTGGCAGTGGCCCGCGGAACGCAAGGAAGCCGCCAGCGATCTGGTGGTGGACAATGCCGGCACACCGGCGGACCTTCGCGGCCGCATCCCTGCCCTGCTGGAGCAGCTGGCCGCGCTGCGGCAACAGGCCCAAGATGACATCCTCCGGCAGGTCACGGCCTGCTGGCGGACGAATTGACGCCATCCCCGTTCGATCACAAGCATATCGCAAGCACTATGAGCAGCAAGAAAATAGCCAAGACCAATGCCGCACGCCTGCTGGAGCGTCTGGAGATCCCCTTCACCCTGCATCAGGCCGATGTGGACGAAAGTGATCTTTCCGCCGTGACCATGGCCCACAAGCTGGGCGTGGATCCCGGCTGCGTCTTCAAGACCCTGGTGGCCCGCGGCGACAGGACAGGCGTCATCATGGCCTGTATCCCCGCCGCAGCAGAGCTGAACCTGAAAGCTCTGGCCACGGCATCCGGCAACAAACATGTGGAGATGGTCCACCTCAAGGAAGTCCTGCCCCTGACAGGGTACATCCGCGGCGGCTGTTCGCCGCTGGCAGCCAAAAAGGACTATCCTGTCTTTTTGGATGAACATGCCATCCTCTGGGAGCAGATCTATATCAGCGCCGGACAGCGCGGGGTACAGCTCTGCCTTTCGCCTGACGACCTGTGCCGGGCCACCAGTGCCACCATGGCCGAGATCGCCAACAACGCAGACTGAAACAGTTTGCAAAACACCGTAAAAAAACTGAACGTCCCCTGCCCTTTTCCTGACGGAACGGCCGAGGATTGCCAGCCATAACGCAAAGAGAGCGGGCCCCTGCGGGACCCGCTCTCTTATTTTGCACCGTATCGTTATGGACTAAGCCTGCGCCAGCGCCTGCGACAGGTCTTCCAGAAGGTCATCGATATTTTCCAGACCGACGGACAGGCGCACCATGCCGGGCGTGATGCCCGCTTCTGTGAGCTGCTCATCGCTGAGCTGGCGATGCGTGGAGCTGGCAGGATGCAGGACGCAGGTGCGGATATCGGCCACATGCACCTGCAGGGACACCATCTTCAGGCTGTCGATGAAACGGGCCCCGGCATCGCGGCCGCCCTTGAGCGAGAAGGAGATGACGCCGCTGCAGCCCTTGGGCAGATATTTTTCGGCCAGCGCCTTGTCGTGGCTGTCCGGCAGCCAGGGGTAGCAGACGCTCTCCACCTTGTCGTGGCCGGCCAGGAAGGTCGCCACGGCTTCGGCATTGCGGCAGTGGCGTTCCATGCGCAAAGGCAGGGTCTCCAGGCCCTGATTGATGTAGAAGGCGCCCTGCGGCGTCTGGCAGCAGCCTAGATCGCGCATGAGCTGCACGCGGGCCTTGACGATGAAGGCCGCCTTGCCGAAGGCCTTGGTATAAATGAGGCCATGGTAGGAGGCGTCAGGCTCGGTGAATTCGGGGAAGCGCCCGGAAGTCCAGTCGAACTTGCCGCTGTCCACGATGACGCCGCCCATCTGCAGGGCGTGGCCGTCCATATACTTGGTGGTGGAGTGGACGACGATGTCGGCACCGAAATCGAAGGGACGGCAGAGCACCGGCGTGGCGAAGGTGTTGTCCACGATCAGGGGCAGGCCGTGACGATGGGCCAGGGCCGCGATGCGTTCGATATCCAGCACGTCCATGGAAGGATTGGTCAGGGTCTCGCCGAACACGGCCCTGGTGTTGGGGCGGATGGCCTTTTCGATCTCGGCGTCATCGGCCCGCTGATCCACGAAGGTCACTTCGATGCCCATTTTTTTCAGCGTCACGGCGAACAGATTGAAGGTGCCGCCGTAGATGCTGGCCATGCTGACCACATGGTCGCCGCTCCGGGCCAGGTTGAGGATGGCGATAAGGTTGGCAGCCTGCCCCGAAGAGGTGCACAGGGCGCCGACGCCACCTTCCAGAGCCGCGATCTTCTGCTCCACGGCGTCCACCGTGGGGTTGCCCAGACGGGTGTAGAAAAAGCCGGAAGTTTCCAGGTCAAAAAGCTTGGCCACTTCGGCCGTGGAGTCATAAGTAAAGGTCGTGCTCTGCACGATGGGCAGTACCCGGGGCTCACCGTTCTTGGGGGTATAGCCCGCATGCAGGCAAAGCGATTCGGTTTTCATGGGTTCCTCGTTCCGTAAAAAGTCCATTCGGCAGCGTCTGCCGGCCTTTTTTCTTATCTGATGGATAGGAGAAACACAAGCCGCAGCGCCCCAAAACAAAAGCCCGTCCTCAGGGAAGACGGGCAACGACTAAAGTGGCCTTCCACAGGCCTAGATATCTTCGGGCAGATGCTCCTCGGTGTACAGGGCGAATCCGGCCTCGCGCAACATGCGCGCCCACAGCCCGTCACCGGGACAAAGAGTACGGCTGAACGTGCCGTCATAGACCTGCCCAACACCACAGGAGGGCGAACGCCTCTTGAGGATGGCAGCCGTGCAGCCGTGCTTGCGGGCTATCTCCATGGCCAGGCGGGCCCCCCGGAAGAAATCCTCCGTCAGATCCCTGCCATCCTGCGACAGGACACGCCCTTCCCTGATCTCGCACGGCGGACGCGGTACGGGCAGGCAGGCCAGCCCCTCGGGACAGGCCGTGACCGCCTCTCCCCTGCGCACCAGTTCCTGGACCGCGGCACAGGCATTGCTTCCGCCGTCATAACGACAAAATTCTCCGGCCAAACAGGCGCTGACCACAAAACGGCACACAGGCATCGTCATCACAGCTCCGCATTCCGTCGCTGGGCTATGGCCAGTTCGCGCCGCTCGGCCATCCCCGCTTTGACGGCACGTTTCATGGCTTCCTCAGCGGACTGTACCACAGGGACATTGGTGTAATACAGGGCGCCGCTGTCCAAGCCATTCTCTTCCTGGACACGGTCATAGTGCTGCCAGGCAGGGCTCAGGGCCACAAGACGCGGCGTGATGACCGCAAAAAAGACCCACAGGCTTACGCCCCAAAGGACAAGCTTGCCCATCTTGAAGATTCTGTCATTCATGAGGATCACCCTACACCGGAACATTCGGGAAAAAAAGGGGGCCGTTCCGGGAACGGCCCCCTTGATTGCAGATGAAGCTTAGATCTTGGCCGTGATTTCGGGGAAGACCTTGTAGAACATGATCCAGGCCATGAGCAGGGTCAGGGCCAGGTTCAGGGACTGACCGCAGACATAGAGCAGGATGGGCTTGCCGCCCTTGAAGTACTTGCCCAGCTCGCGGAAGTTGGTGGTCAGACCGATGGACACGAAGGCCAGGGCGAAGAACCAGCCGCGCAGGGGCACGGAGATCTTGTTGATACCGTTGTCCACCAGCATCTTGCCCACGTCAGCACCCAGGGAGGAGCTGACCACGGACATGACGATGGAAGCCGTCAGGAAGCCCAGCACGAACTTGGGGAAGCGGTGCCAGATCTCCATGGCGCTGACCTTCTGGCCTTCCTGCACGTCCACCTTGGCGCACCAGTACATGGCCACGCAGAAGGCGGTCACGCCGATGAGCACGTTCTGGATCATCTTGACCGTAGCGGCCACCTGCAGGGCCTTGGGACCGATGAAGGCACCGGCAGCGGCCACGGCGCCGGTGGCGTCCACGGTACCGCCGATCCAGGCACCACCCAGGATCTCAGGCATACCCACCCAGTTGATGAAGGCGGGCATGGCCACCATCATGATGGCGGTAAAGGTCAGGGACAGGCCGATGGACAGGGTCAGTTCTTCCTTCTTGGCGCGGCAGGCAGCAGCGGTGGCGATGGCCGCCGAGGTACCACACACGGACATGTCGGCGGAAATGACCATGTTCAGGGTACGGGAAGGCATCTTGAGCACCTTCTGGCCGAAGATGAAGGTGCTGATGAGCACTATGGGGGTCACCACCCAGGCCACGAAGATGCCGGGGATACCGATGGCCAGGATCTTGTGGAACAGCACTTCGGCGCCCAGCAGCACCAGACCGGCCTTGATGAAGTATTCCACCTGGGCGCCGTCCTTGACCAGCTTGGGCGTGCCGATGGTGTTGGCGATGATCATGCCGATGGCGATGGACCAGATCTCGGCGTTGATGCCGTAAAGGCGCATGGTCTTCTGGTTGCCCAGGATGTTGGCCAGCACGCAAAGGGCGTAGATGATGAGGAAGGAGACGAAGAACTTGCCGGGGTTCATGCCCATGAACACGGCACCGACGGTGCACAGGGCGCCCAGCCCCAGCCCCAGCACGATGAGGGTGGGGATGCGGTTGAAGGGCTTGGCCAGACCGGAAGCAGCCTTGGAGGCCTTTTTCTCGGCGCTCTGCCAGGAGTCGATGGCGGCCTTGGCGGCATCGTTCAGACCGGCGTCCTGATAACCGGCAGCGGCGGCGGCATCCTGGGCGGCCTTGGCCGTGACCAGAGCTTCGGCAGCGGCCTGCTTGGCGGCTTCGACCTTGGGCTTGAGGGCGGCGTTGCGCTCATCCGCGCGGGCCTGATCCATCATCAGGGCGTCCAGAGGATTGTCGGTCCAGCGGGCGGGCGTCTTCAGATAGGCGATGACATCAGCCACCTGGGACTGCTTCTGGGCCTGTACGTTTTTCTGGGCGGCAGTGGCCTTGTACCATTCGATGGTCTTGAAAGGCTTGCTTTCTTCGGCCTTGATGATGGTCTCATATTCGTTGAACTTGGCTTCGAGGGCCGGACGCTGGCCAAAGCACAGCCATGCGGCCACGATCAGGAAGAAAAAGCCGATCCAGATGGCCCAGTAGTCTTCCTTCTTCCACAAGTCGGACCACTGCGACTTGGCACGGTCGACAACGACTTCGTTGTTTTGTTCCATAACAGACAACCTCCGTTTGCGGCCGGGCTGCTCCCCGCCACGTCATGATTGAGAATGGCAACAAGAAGGCTTTTTTGCGGAGCGTTCCCTCCCATCCCGAAAAAAGACAGCGGCTTTTTTCACAAAGCATCTTGCTCTTGCGGCGCGCACAGGCCGCATATCCCAAGGATAATACCGGGCAAAGGGACAAAGTAAAGTAAACTATTCTCACAGGATAGAAACATTCATCCCGCCATCTGACCATGGAAAATCAATAGGTTAGATATCATGTGAAATATTTTGTAATGCATCATCCTGTAGCTGCGCCAGGTGGATCTTCCCTCCTGACCGCTCCCCTTTTTTCCCGAATTCGGCTCTTCAAAATTTTTTTGACTTTTTTGTTGACAAGGAGGCCTGTTTTGCGTAGGTTCCATTTTCGCGATGGGCTGTCGTTCAATTGGCAGGACGGCGGATTCTGGCTCCGCTAATCAAGGTTCGAGTCCTTGCAGCCCAGCCATAACAACTTCATAGTGCGTCCCCATCGTCTAGCCGGCCCAGGACAACGGCCTTTCACGCCGTCGACAGGGGTTCAAATCCCCTTGGGGACGCCAAAGATTTCACTGCGTTACAGAAGCGCTTTCCTATTGGAGTCTGTTGTTTACAGACCCATGTTTACAAAATGCCTCGCGGGGTTCCGGCCTGCGGGGCATTTCCATTTCCAGCAGCTGTTCGGCTGCAATCCCTATACTGCTCTCGCCCAGAGCGTCCATCATGACGCTCCGATCTCCGTACAATCCGGCGCTGCGGACATAGATGTCCGTCGTGGTGGCACGGCTATGCCCCATGAGCGTCTGGGCCACGGCCAGCCCGCCGGCAGTGAATGTTATGGCTGCGGCCTTGTGGCGCAGGGCGTGGAAGCCGAAGGGCTTGACCCCTGCCTTGCGGCACAGGCGCGGCATCAGTTTGCTGCGCTGCTGGAAGGGCTCTCCAAGCGTCCCGTCGCAATGCTCCTGCATGAAGACGTTATCCACCACGCAGGGGCGGACGGCCTGCCACCAGCGCAGGGCCTTGGCCAGTTCCGGGTGCATGGGCACCCAGCGGGCCCGCGAGCTTCCGTCCCGGCCCTTGTGATCCACCAGCCGGATGCTCCCGGAATCGAAGTTGACATCCGACCAGAGCAGGCGGAACACCTCGCCCCGCCGCGCTCCGGTGTAGTAGTACGTCAGGAGCATCACCAGATCTTGCCCATGTGCCTGCTGGAGGACTTTTATCACGTCCTCCTCCGGGGGGACATAACGCACCCCGGCTTCCACAGGAAACGGCCTGATTCGCTCCAGGGGGCAATGCGCCTGCGGGAAGCCCGGAAAGCCGCTGTCCACAGCCCAGTTCCATGCTGCCAGCAGGTTCTTGCGGTAGACGTTGGCCCGCCGTGGGCCGCGCTCGCTGGCCACCTTAGTCAGAAACAGCGTCCATGTGCTTCGGGTCAGGTCTTCGACGCCTGTCAGCCCCGCCTCACGGCAGTAGCCGAACAAGGCCTGCATGACCGTCTGTTTTTCCGTCAGTGTGATCCGCGACATGGTACGCCCCACATGGTCAAGATAGGCTTCGCCCCATGCCAAGAGCAGCCCGAAGCCCGTGAGGGTCTTCCGCTGCCGCTCCCGCAGCTCCAAAAATTCTTTTTTTCGCTCGACCTCCCATGTCTTGGCCGCCATCCACTCCGGGCCTTTGCTGCGGCCCGGAGGGAAAACCTTGCTGTCCACCTGCTGGCCGTCGATGACGACACGCGCCAGCCAGCAGTTCCCCCGGCTCTTGAGTTTCGTGGGCATTGTTGAAGAACTCCATCACTGTGCCCCAGCGAAACCGCCAGCGTCTTCCAAAGCGTTTGCCGCCGAGCTGGAAGGCTACCCGCCGCACGGTTCGGCGGTCAAGTCGCAAGGCAGTGGCGACCTCGTCCAGAGAAAGCACATCATCAGCTTCCCAGACAGGCATGGGATAACTCCTGCGCCGGATGTCCGGCTACCTCTTCACGTCGTTTGGCCAGCCGAAATACTCCGGCAGCATCTCCGCGTCCGGAGCGGCCATATCCGCCTCGCTGACGCGGATTTTCCGGCGCTCCCGCTTGTCGCGGGCCATGAAGTGGCTGTTGATCTTGCGCGCCCGCTGCAAGGACGTGCGGGCCTCTTCAAGCTCCTGATGGAGTGCGGCGTTCTCCTCCTGCAGGACGGCCAGCTTGCGGGCCTGATCCTCAAGCTCCTCGACGGTGGATTCCGAGCGCAGCAGGCCGACCAGCTCCATGATCTCCCCCACATAGAGGGACTTGGGGTGCCGCTTGCGGTAGAGGGTGCAGCGGTAGTTTTCGTCGATTTTCAGCATCCCGCGCGGCCCGAAGACCTGCCCGCGCCGGTTGATGCAGTATCCCGGATAATGAGGGACGGGATAGCACGGGATCTCATGCGCGGTCGTCATGGCTCTTCTCCTCCTCCGGTTCCACGAACACGAGCCTGCCGTCCGTGATCCACGATTCAGGAACCCAGAGATGGGTGGCAAGTCCACAGTTGGGGCAGCGCCACTCAAGGTACAGAAGGAACTCATGGCCGGCGCCCTCCGAGGCGCGACGCTCCACGAGGCAGACGGCCCCGTCCGGGGGAACTTTCACAAATTCTGGGCGCACATCAGAGAAATCCTCGGCAGTGACGTACTTCCCCTTGTAATCCTTCTTGTAGCGGGGCGTGGCGACACGGCGCCAGCCGGGGGCGATCTTTTGCATCAGCTGGGCAGACATGGCTACATCACCTCCAGGACATCGTCGATATTAGCGGAAGCGTCCGTAAGGGCATCCACGGCCTCTTCCAGCCTGTCCAGAGCATCCTGCATCTGCTCGCCCTTTTCCGATTCCTGCCAGCGTTCGCTGCGGCTGTCGTAGCGCTCCTGTTCGGTATCCACGAGGTCACGCAGCTGGCTGGTGATCTGCTCGATGCTGCTCTGGATGATCTCCAGCTTGGTGCGTCGGCTACTGTACATGGGCATCCTCTTTTTTCTTGAGCTCGACGGCGTTTTCAATGTCCCTGCCCATGTCTTCGAGCCGCTCAACTATGGCAAGCGTCATCTTCCAGTGTTCCACGGGGGAAATATGCCCGCTGGCCAGGCTCATACGACATACCTGCCCTTTCGTGTTTTTGGCGCAGAAGACCAACTCTATACATTCAGTCTCGGGGGAACAAACGTTCTTTCCTATGTCTTCGACAAACTTTTTCAGCAAGCCGAGCGCATCATTGGTATGGTCTTGACTCAGCATCTATTTCCTCACTTGACGCCACTCGGAACAGGCCGGGCGGCTTGGGGCAAAATTGTAAGCGGGACAGGGCAACGTCCGGCGCATCTCCAGAGTGCAAAGCTCGCAGTTGTCGCAGCAACGCCATTCTTCCGGGACAGGTTCATGCCGGTGACGGCAGTGTATTTCATGCTCACGACAGTCCTGCTCTTCTTGAAATTCAAAGCCACAGAAAACACAGTAATAAAGGTCGAGTTTGTAAACCTCGCCTTCATAGTGGCTTTCAAAGCACTCTTGCGCCTCGTCTTCCGTGGCATAGTCGCTATCGCAGTAAGGACAGGCGTAACGAATCTCTTTTCTGGGCATGACAGCCTCACTGCTTTTGCTCACGTTCCTGCAGCGTCTGCTGCAATCTCCTGATGTGCCGACGGTTCGACACGTTCCAGATGAGGGCCAGAGCCAGCCAGCAGCCCGCCAGAGCTGCGAGCAGGATGGCCCCTAGAAGCAGACCTTCGCCCATCACGCCACCGCCTCCTTGAGCTGACGGACAGCGCAGATGAGGGGCAGCAGAGCCATGATCTGGCGGAAATTCGCCATGATGCGCACCCGCTTGCCATCCAGGGTCACGATGTAGGTGGCCTGATTGACAGCCGTACCGGGTTGGGAGTAATTCTTGCTCATACCATTTGCTCCTTCGGGAGTTTCGCCCCTTGGCTGTTGCAGCAGCCGAGGGGCTTTTTTATTTGGCGGCCTGCGCCCTGTCGCTGAGTTCCATCACTCTCAGGATGGCGGACAGGGCCATCTGGCCGTCCCGCGCGATGCGGGCCTGTTCCTCTGCCGTGATGATGCCGTCGTCGAGGCTTTGCGCCACCTGCGCGGCGAACTCGCCGAACTGGCGGACGCTCTCCACCAGCGAGGCCGTGACCTCGTGGCTGCCCGGAGAGACCGGCGGAAGCTCCACATACACACCGCCCATCTGCCGGGCCAGATGATGCATGGGAGCGGATGCGCCCGTCAGCTGCATGATGGGCAGGACGATCTCCGCCCCCAGCTTGTGGCCCGGCTGTGCCGACAGCTGCGACATCAGCGTGGCGTAGCGCATGCCCAGCGCATCGGCCACGGCCTCGGCGGAGATGCCGTTGGGCGCGTATTTGACCGCGTGCTGGCACAAGATCCTGATCTGTTCATCCTGCATTGCGAAAATCCCTTCTTGTCTTGCGTGACGCCCGCCGTGTCGGGCAGGTAAACTATTCGTGTCCCACCCCGGACGGAACATCCGCGGTCTGGGTCAGCCCGGGGAAAATAGGCGGACAGCTGACAGGCCCGGGGCGGCCGTCAAACGGCTTCGGGAGCAGGTCTTCAGGAAAGCCCAGCCGAAGGCAGGTAGCATGGTGGTGGGAGGGCATGGTCTCCGCGCGGATCATCATATTCACCCGCTGCGGTGTCACACCCAGCTGGTCAGCAAGATCCTTGCTGCGGATGAAGTGTTCCTTCATCCAGACCCGCAACAGTACAGAGCGCGGGAGATTCAGGCTTGTCATGGTATCCCCCTCTTGTTAGGTTGTTTGAATAGGTTGTTGCAAAAACTTTCTTTATTTTTATCAAAAAAATCTTTATTCGTCAAGATTAGGCGGAAAAGGACTTTCTTTCGCAATGCAGCTGTTCGAACGGATACGCTTCCTCGCCCAGAAAAAAAGCATTCCTCAGGCGAAACTCGGTGAAATCATTGGTGTCTATCCCCAGAAGTTCAGCCAGTGGCTTACCGAGAAAAGCCAGAAAAACCTCTGGGAGCATCTGCCAACGATCCTGGAAAATTTTCCCGATGTCCGGCCGGAGTGGCTGTATTACGAGGACGGCCCCATGCTGCGGGAAGCCGGATCCCCTCCCCCAAGCCGGGATCTGGAACGGCAGCTCGATGAGGCCCGGGCCAAGATCGCGGCCCTTGAGGCGGAATTGCGCGAGGCAGACCGCCTGAACCGCAAACTCACGGCCCGCCTGCTGGTCGATGGCGTCGGGGACAATGCCGATGCGAACAATACCGGAAAGGCCAGCGACGGGCACGGATAAGCAAATTCTCCAGCAAGTGAGCGAACCATGAAATATCTTCTTCCTTTGCTGACCATGCTGACCGCCCTGCTCCTTGCGGGCTGCCATCACGGCCACGGATGCTAAACATACCGCCGGGACCGGGCCTTTCCCCTCGTATCTGTCTTGATGGTTCTTGGCGGTTCCTGCTGGGGCAGTCCCGGCGGCTCCGGGCAGGCCCGGAAAGGTTTTTAATCGTGTTTCTCTGTTGAATTTCAAAATAAACCTAGTTTTATTGTTATGTCAACAGAAAAACTTTTTTAGGTATCCCTATGCATCTTTTCGAACGCGTCAAAAAAATAGCTAAGAATTTCGCTGGGTCAGATGCAGCACTCGCCAAAAAACTGGGCTATAAGCAGCAAACTTTTTTTGGATATCTCAACGAGAAGCGCCAAGATAACCTCTGGCCGATTCTACCGCGTATCCTCGAACTTTTTCCCGAGTTGAACCGCGACTGGCTCTACTTTGAGGAAGGAGAGATGCTTACCAGCGACGCCCCGGCAGAAGCGGCCTCTATATCTGACTGCCAGCGACGCATCGCCGAGCTGGAAGCCGAACTGAAAGAAGAACGCGCCCTGAACCGGCGGCTGACGGAACGATTGCTGGAGATGGGGAAATAGAATAACCTATTTTGAGGAGGTTCTATGGTCACTACCCGTCTTTCCCGGATTCTACTTGCTGGTCTTGTCTGTCTGTTTGTTCTCCCCTTGTTCTCGTTCTCAGTCCGGGCGGATGAACAGAGCGAAGCCCAATTTTTTGCGCCCACCAAAGAAAGCCCGTATGAAGGCATCCCCGGACGGCTGCGCTATAATGTCCGTATTGTTCTGGTGGAGCAGGACAAACAGGGGAACTACATAGCCAGACGGGATTCTTCCACCGTCAGCAAGCGCCAGCTGGCAGCCACTGTCATCGCTGCCGCCCGCTATTATGCCCAAGAGAAACGTGCCGCTGTGGTAAGCATCACACTGGACAGCCAGCCCGGACCGGCCTTCGGCAAGACCGTCCTCGCTACAGCCACCTATGCCCCTGACGGCAAGGGCGTATCCGGCTCAGATGACTGGACATGGAACACGCTGCAAGCCACGCCGCGCGGTCTGACTGCCCAGGAACTCAAGATCCAATGCCTTTGGGGCGAAATGCGCGGTAAGTTCCAAGTGGACGGCTCCACGGATGAAAGACGGCTCAAGGCCGCCATCGCCAAAAAATTGAAGATCCCGGCGGAAAAAGTGATGCTCAACCCGGTCTTCCCGGAGCCTTTCCCGCAGGAGTGGACGCGGTAGACGAAAAAACGGCCCGGCCGGATCACCGGTCAGGCCGTCCATTATGCCATGGTCATGCTCAGGCAGCGTGCCGGCGGCACTTGGCCCTCCACTCAACCGCGTACTGGCGGAAGACCGACGGCTCCGGGAACAGCTCTTCCAGCGGAGAGAGCTTGTCCAGGATCGCAGGTGGGCAGTTATAGTAGGTCGGCCCCATATACTCGTCGATCAGCTTGTAGCCGTACCACAGCCGGTCATGGCAGGTGTCATACCGGGCGACCATGCCGAAGATGAGCCCATTTTCCAGCCGGACGGCCATGTAGACGACCCGCTCCCCACGATCCCTGTGGCTCGCCACCACCTCCAGATGCAATTCGTTGCTGAAAAATTCCTTGTCGCTGAGACGCTCATCGCGGTCACAATACAGCCAACCCATATCAAACCTCCGTGCATGATGGTGTGCGCCCGGAATTTTCCGGGCGCTGGTTACTGATTACAGGACGCTCCAGATGTAATCCGGCTCCAGACCGGTGATGTCGGCAAAGACCTCTTCGGGATCGAGGCCTTCATCGAGGGCCTCCAGCATGGCCTCGCGGGCCTCACGCATCACCTCCAGCGCCTCGTGGCGGGAAAGGCCGTCTCGCTCCATGAGGATGGTCAGCACTTCGTTCATGTCAGGCTCCTTTTCATGCGCCCCGGCAGAAGCCGGGGCCTTTGTGGTTAGCGGGAAGCGGTCTCCAGCCAGTGGGAGAAATCCAGAACGGCCTGGCTACCGCGAGGCAGGCCGTACTTGAAGTTCTCCTTGCGGATCGTCCAGCCGGAGTGACGATAGGGGCCGCTCAGGTAGTAGCCGGAGCCGCCCGCATAGTTCTCGCGATTCTCCTCCCCTTCCGTGGCCAGCTTTTCCGTGGGGCCGAAGGTGGCCGCCAGCTTGCGCATCTCGCGGAAGTTGTTGCGGTCGGACTTGGAGAAGCCCAGCAGGACGCGCTCGGTCACCCTATGCACGATGTAGTCGGTCATGATGTCGCTTATGGCTTCGCGCAGCTCGGCGACGATGTATCCCTTGGCCCACTCCGGCGTGTGTTCCTTCCAGAAGGCCTCGCACCGGCTTTCCCGCTCGCGACGCTCCTGCTTCGCCTTGGCCTTCTCCTGGGCGCGGATGGCATCCGCCTGCAGGACGGACTGGTACAGGGCCTCGCAGCTGGACTGATCCTCGCGAAACTCCGTATTGGGGTGCCAGTGGATGATGGTGCGGTACGGCTCGGCGATGCCATGGGCGGAGACCCATTGGCCGTAAGGCCGCCCGTCCTGCCCTTCCGGGGTGGCGATGAACAGCTCAAGGATGTCGTAGCGCTGGCGGGTGCGGACGACCGTGTAGACCCTGCTGTAGCTGATGACGAGGCGGCCCAGATAATCAGGGCTGTCCTGGGAAACGGTGGGGGAAAAGATGGTGTGCATGAGGTGGCTCCTTTTTTTCGAGGGTTGCGCCCGGCCTGTGGCACGGCGGACATTGTTTGTGTAAGTTATTGAATTTCCATAACTTATCTATACAATATTGGCTCACCCTCGTACACAAAAAAATGAATAAAATCGAAGAAATGGCAAAAAAAAAACCGCCGAAGCGGTTTTTACTTGGGTATGGAAATCATCCATCAGAGGCATCATCATTGCTGGGATGCAGGCGGCGTATCCTGGAGCTCGTGATTTTCGCCAGCCTTCTGCCTTTTCTCCCTCCTCTTGGCTTCAGCCTTTGCATTGGAGAGGCGTTTCCCCTCACGTCGGCAGGCCTCCGAGCAATAGCCGTTTTTCCCGTAGGCCTGGTACGCTGCCCCGCAAATTGGGCAGATTCGCTCTTTTTTCCGGCGTTTTTCATTGCGCACGGGATTCATCGCATCCTTATGCTCGACGTAGTAGGCCATCCCTTGTGCGCTATCGACAGCTTTTACTGCATCCGCGGCACACGCCGGGCAGTAGCGTTGATTCGGCCCGATGACAGTGTATGGCGTGCCACAGATGGCACAGCTATCCGTGCTGCCAAGTTCTCTCACATCCCCCGTCCTTTTACGGGCCTTGTACGCTGCCGACTGTTTTTTTCGCCTCTCCAAGCGGCACTGGGGGCAATACCATGCGCGTGGGCCGCCCACAAACGACATGCCGCATGCACGGCAGACACGCTGCCTCAGAGAGCTGTCCTTCATCCCCTTCTCCTCAGCTACCTTGACAGTCCAGGGGGATCATGGTCTTCTTTCCTTGCAGGGCGGTTCCGGGGGGATTTCTCCCCCCGGCCCCATTGAAGCATCACTGCTTCTGCATTACATCACCGCCCTGTGTCCGGCCCCGCTTCTCGCGAAAGCGGGGCTTTTTAATTGCCCTCGGGCAGATTGAAGCCCCAAGCATGGGCAGCATCAACCGTCATGACGCGGAAGCTCTGGCCGTTGCGATCAGTGGTCAGGAAGCCTTGGCGCATCACATCTTCCAGAGCGGTATGGCTTTCGATGCTGGGGGCGTCGATGACGCGGCGAAACACCCTCGTGGAGACGACGGCAATGCGTTCGTCGCAGTTGTTGTACTGCGCGGTATCCTTGGCCCGGAAAGTAGTGCCATTGAAAGTGAGCTGCATTTTTTTTCTCCTTTGTTTTTCGTCCGGCTTCCCCGCCGTCCGTGAATCCTTTATGGCGCAATCTTGATTTATTGTCAATATAAAAATCAAGATTACACCATAAAAAAACCCCGCCGAAGCGGGGCGTTTCGCAAAAATCATCCCAGATTTGTGCGGATCAAGTGCTCAAAAATTTCTGTCCGGCTCTGGCCGCTGGATGCCTGGGCTGCGTCCACCAGCGCCCAGATTTCTGGGGCGAGCGTCACCTGTCGGGCGATCTTTTTCCGTGGATTATGAGGGCTTCTTGGCCGACCAGCTCCAGAGCGCTTCCCTCCCCAGCCGGACTTTTTGTCATCTGTCTCCATCAACGTCCTCCTTATCTCGATGACCTCCAGCGATGAGGGGGTGAATCCAGCGCAGCACAAACTTTTGCGGAGAATCGCCCTTGCGGGGGCCAGTCCAGTAGCCATGCCAGTGAGCGCGACGAAGATGAGCGCGCACCGTGCGACCTGTGCCCTCTGGACAGCTGTTGCTGACCTGCGTAGGCTCCCGCAGCCAAGCAGCAAGTTCCTGGCCTACCGTCCAGATGCGGGGCGACTGAGCCGGGAAAAGCCGCCAACCGCTTTTGACACGCTTGGGCCGGGGATGGTCAGGCCTGCTGCCTGGACGCCGGGTATCGTCGATTTCCGGCGCATCCGTGCAGAGATAGAGGATCAGGGAGAGCAGGCGAGAAAGCCCCTCGGCATCGCCCCGGACATCACTCTCCGTCTGTGCAGAAATAGCACCATGCCGGCGCGCTTCGGTCAAAAATCCTTCGATAGCCGCCCCCAGATCTCCGCCCAGATGCAGGGGGTAGGCCTGGAACCCTCCTTCTGCATCGAGGAAAAGGCGCAGCTCCTCATGACCATCATTGGCGTCATGCTCGAGATGTACCCAAAAGCCGTATAACGCCTCACCGTGCCAAATCATTCCGGGCGTCTCGATATAAAGACACCACTCCGGCAGGCAGTGCAGGACATCTGTGGGGATCGTTCCTTCAAGGGGGCTGTCAAGCAGCGCCTGCAGGAGCTCTGGGGCTATCCTGTAGATGCCCTGTGAGTATCGCCACGCACCGATAGCCGCCAGCCTAGAGACCTCACTGGCCTGATCAACTCCCAGCAGCTGCCCCCCAGCCAGATGGGAGCTTGCGATGGCGTACCATCCCCCCATAGGCATGAGGACATATGGGGGCCAATCAGGCAAGCCCTCCCTGTTGGACAAAAAATCGTCGAGAATCCGACCCATCCTGGGATAATCCCGCGTCAGGGCATGCAAGGCCTGCAACGGGCGGGGGATATTATTCTTCATTTTCTTCGGCCAGAGCGCCCCGGCCATTGACAGGCCGGGGCGGTTGTGGTTTCTTTTTTTTACCTTACTTCCCCACGTTCGTGGGGCTTGGCCCGGTTTCTCCAGAACCGGGCTTTTTTATTCAGCTTCCTGCATATCGACATCAATGATTGCGTCAAACAGCTCGATCAGAGAGCTATAAGGGCCGTGGCGGCGTACTTCATCACGATCCAACTCCGTTCCAGGCTCCTCGGGGCGGAAATAATCCTCACCATATTCAGCATTTCGAACGAGGGAATACTGTGTGCCGTCATCATAAAGAGGTTGGCCGAACTGGCGAAGAAAAACTTCCTCCTCAGCCTCCTGCGCTATCTTTTCAAGGAGATGTTCGCGATAAGAGGGGATATACACAACGCCCATTTCGGGAGAAATCTTCCACGAACCTTCACCCAGGTTTTGGGCGTTGAGAGTTTCAAGCTCCCGTGAGGTTTCCTGCATCGCCGCCCAAGTAGCCTTTAACATTTTTTTCTCCTTTGTTTTCCCGTTCGGCTTTCCCGCCGTCCGTGAATCCTTTATGGCGCAATCTTGATTTATTGTCAATACAAAAATCAAGATTGCGCCATAAAAAGCCCCGCCGAAGCGGGGCTTGCTTATCAGGCGTCCAGCCTTTCACGGACGCACATGGCGGCGAAACGGCCACGACCGTTCAGCATCCGCACCCACGCCTTTCTGGTGGGCGACCAGCGGAAGCCGTAATCCTTGAGCATCTGGCGGGTATCGTCATCGGGCTTGCCCGGGAAAAGGAACATGATCCGGTTTTCCTCGGTGTCCTCCCGGTAGGTGTATCCCCGCCCTTCCTCTTCCCTGCTCTCGGCAGCGGCGGCCCGCTCCAGTTCGCGGATGCGTTGCTCCACCCGGCGGATGTTGGCGTTGCTGTTCTGAAGCGAGTAAGGCGCGAAGCCGACACGCCCCAGGCAGTCAGGCTTGAGGATGTCCTGCGCTTCCCCTTCGCTCACGCCCAGCGCCATGAGGTTCGCCAGTTTGGCTTCGGGCGTCTTGCCCTTGCGGATAGCGGCATTGGCTGCCTTCATGAACTCGTGGTTCCGCCGCAGGTTCTCCAGCTTGTCATTGAGCTTGTCCAGGGCATCAGGATCATCGCTGGAGATGCCGCCGCTCCCGACTTTGGCGGCCTTCTCCTCGTAGTAATCGGCCTTGTCCATCGTGGCGAAGGCCTTGCCGAACGTATTGTGGATGCGGTCGCGGTAGCGCCTGTCCCGGCCCTCGGAGTGATGCCCCACGAGGATGGGCTGGCCAAAGGGGATGGCCGAGGCCATCTCGTGGGCCTGGTCGTGGAGCCGGTGCGCTTCGTCACGCAGCCGGCTGGCCTTTTCTTCGTAGCGTGCCCGGCGGGCTTCCTGCTTTTCTTCGTAGCTGTTCATGATGGTGTCCTTTTTTGAGGTTGCCCTGCCCCGGCGTGTGGCACCACCGGAGCAGGGATGATACGGCCTAGGCCCCTTCGATGATCTCTTCCAGCATCTCGTTGTTGATGATGTCCAGCAGGATGAAGGCTGCTTTGATGTCCTTCATTTCCATGTTGGACTTGAGATCACGCATCAGCGAGGTCACAAGAGGGGACGCCCCTTCCATGTCACCCGTGCGGAAGCGGTAGCCCGCTTCTCCGACCGCCGTTTCCGGCAGGCCGTGCCAAGAAACGCGGGACAGGATGTAGCTGGCGTGGCGGATGATGTCGTAGCTGCTCATTCTCAGGCTCCTTTGAGATAAGTTGTTGAATTTCAATAACTTATCTATACAATATAGTGGCGTTGTCGTACACAAAAAAGTGAAGAAAATCGGCTAAATGGCAAAAAAAATGCCCCCCGAAAACGGGGGGCCAAGGTCTATTCTTCCGGCAGGATGGAGGGAAGGCGCTGGACGGCATCACGCTTGAGGTGGGCCGTCACATGCTGGTAATGCTCAAGAATCATGCTCTTGCTGGTATGCCCCATGATCTCGGCCAGGCTGCCGATGTCAGCCCCATGCTCAAGCGCCATCGTTGGGAACGCATGGCGCAGAGAATATGGCACGATACGGCGCTGGATACCTGCCGCGCGACGGGCGCTATGCCACGCCGCGCCGACGCTCTTTACCGGCCTGCCATGGTAGTGGATGACCCAGGGACAGCCGATGGCGCTGTCCTCATCCTGCCAGCGGCGCATGAGCGCCACCAGATCGCCACGCAGGGGCACGAAACGTCCGTCAGGGCCATCGGCCTTGGAAGCCGACGGCATGTTGAGCTGGGCCGCGTCCAGATCCACGTCAGCCCAGCGCAGACGGAACAGCTCGCTTGGCCCGATACGCGGACCGCAGTACATGCCGATGGCGATGATGCGGCGGATATGTGGGGCGGCGACCTCCATCATCTTCCGTCCTTCCGCCGCTGTGGGCGGCGAGGCCCTCCGGCTGCGGACACGCGGTAGTTTCATGCCGTCCAGTGGGTTGGCGGCCAGACGCCCCGTTGTCACGGCCCAGCGCAGCGCGGAACGCAGAATGCCCAGGCGCAGCCGCACCGTGGACAATCCCACCTGCCGCAGTGCCTGGGCTTCGCGGAAGGCCAGCACATCCTGCATGGTCAGCATCCTAGCTTTACGAGTGCCGAACATGGCCAGCAAGGGGCGGCAGTGATAGGCCGTCGCCTTTTTCGTTCCGGGACGGGTTATCTGCAACTCAAGGTAGAGCTGGATTATCTCCCGCACCGTCAGGCTTTGCGCGCTTATCCGGGCACTGCGCTGCCGAGCCTGTTTTTTGAGCTGACGCTCCCGCTCGATGACCTGTCTCATGGTCGCCGCGAAGGCGTCACGTTCGGATTCCGAGGTGAACGTCCGGCGCCGCGTCCTGCCTGTCGCCGGGTCACGCCACGAGAATCGCCATTTTTCCAGTCTGTCTTTTTCCATAAAGAACCTCCAGGGTCCTTATGGCAAAAAGAACTCAGAAAAAAAGCTACCTTGGCACCATCCTGCTCTCAAGGCGAGCCATGAGGGCCAGAGCCTCCCGTTTTTCCATCCTGGCCCCCTGGTGCCCCTGCAACCGGATCCACCAGTGGTTGGCATAACAACGGCAGGCGCTGACCTTCCCCCCCTGGCTGGCGGTCAGGCCGCGACACACGCCTGGCAGGAACCAGTGCAGAAGGTTCCAGTCTCGACGCTGCCAGCACCAGCCGATCCAATTTGCCAGATCCGCGACCAGCCCGCGCAGCCCGGCCTGCAGGAAGCGATCCTGCCAGAAAACACAGTCCTCGGCCCGGATGCTGGCCCCATCGTGGGCCCATGAGGCAAAGGCGCGCACTGAGAACCTGCCGCGGATGCCCCAGTTACGGATCACACAACGCCTCATGGTCACGCGAACGCCATCTTGCGCCTCCGGAGCGCGGCGTCCGATGTCGCGCACGATACAGTCCTCCAGCAGAAGCTCTCCACGGGCTGCATCTGATTCTGGGTAGTCGCCATTTCCCCAGAGGACGCCCTTGCCTACGCGGCAGACCTTAGTCATCCGGGCCTCGGCACGAGCCCCGTCCACGCCGGAGAGGCCTTCATCCAGCTTATCCAAGGGCCAGCGGCCGAGATCGACCGTACAGTTGCGGATAACCACAGGGCCATCGCTGCCGTACACCGTGATGCCATCCCCTCCCCGGCTCACGGGAGCCGTGATGTACACATCCTCGATCACGCCCCCGATAGGGAGAGACAGCCCATCATCGTCCTGCATCCTGACCTCCCATGCCGTGCTTCACCCGTTCGCGCTCCTCGGCGCGCTTGGCGTTGTTGAAGCGATCAAGCGTGCCCACCAGATAGCCGGTGATGCGGCGGATGCGCTGAAAAAGGACGCCCTCACCGCGTTCCTTGGCCGATGCTTCGTGTGGTTCCATCATGTGCTCCTAGAACGACAAAACGTCCGCCAGAGAGGCCGGGAAGACTGGCGGATAGAGGGCAGATTGCGTCGCGCAAAGGATAATCTCCATGCCGCCTCCTACGCCTCCAGCCCGGCAGGCATCACCGGCCACGGCGTTTCTTCGCCGCCGCCATCCCAGGGCGCGCCCTCCTGCGAAGGAAGATCGCGCAGGGCCTGGCGATAGAGCTGCACAGCCTCTTTGAGGGTATTATCCAGCGGGTAGTCCTGCATGAGCAGGTAATCCGTGGCGGACAGACGGCGGTCTCGCTCGGCGCGCAGGCGCTCGAAACGGGCAGCCTCGCTGTTGTATTCGGCCAGACGGGCTGCCTCGGCCTCGGCGGCAGCCTGCTCCAGACGAGCTTTTTCTTCTTTCCACAGCTCCACATACGGCGCGATCTGGCCTGCGTAGCTGTCGGCGGCCAGGGGCTCATTGTGGGGTGGCTCATCGCCGCTGCCCAGCCATTCGATGTGGCCCTGCTTCCCGTCCCATTGCAGGGCGTGCATGCGCTCCGGAGCGTTAAACGCGAAAGTCAGAGCCTGACCGTCCACGATCACGAGCCTGTCCGCAGGCACAACGGTTACTCTGGACATGTCTTTCCTCCTTATTTTTTGCCGCATTGCGGCGGGTTAAAAAAT
>NZ_DS996354.1:161153-198959 GCF_000156375.1 Desulfovibrio piger ATCC 29098 | reverse complement strand
TACTGTGCGTGTGGGTCGCAGAGCCGCCTTTGGCGCCGCTTTTGTAGGTCGTACCTGCCCCCATAATCATGCGATCCCGCAGATCCGGAACAGCCAGACCATTGGTAGTGGTGCCGTCACAAAGACACCAGTTCGTCATGGCTTTTTCCGACTTCATGTCGACAGGGTTACGACCGCTAAAGGTACCACTGAACGCCACAATGCCACCAACAGGAACAAGCGCCGGGATACTGGCGGGAATGGCGGCATTGGCACTACCATCGAAACCGACGCTGCCGGTAGCGTCTCCCGTCAGGCTGATGGTACGCTTCGTCGCCAGAGCGACGGCTTTGCCGTCCGTGCGCCCTGTGCCGCCGCGCCCGACGGGCAGCGTGCCGCTCACGCCGGGCGTGACATTTTTGGTACCGTCAAAGGAGGCGGCCGTCGTTGACGCCAGATTCACCAGGACAGTGCGGGCCGTGGCCATCTTGGTAGCGGTGGCGGCATTGCCCGTGCAGGAGCCGGATGAACCGGACACGCTGGTCTGCACGGGATGCACATGGTCTTCCCTGGCATATTTGGCTGAAGTGCCCACGGCAGCCGTGCCCGGAGCCTTGGGCGCGGCGGTCGCTGCGGTGTACGTCGTGTTGGTATCGACGTCACCCACCAGCTGCCAGTAGGTACCGTCGTACACGAAACGATATGTACGGTTGGCCGCCAGATAACCAGCGGAAATGGCCGTATTGCGGTAGCGGATCGCTTTAGCCCCGGTGCTGTTCAGGTTAAGGGTCGGGTTGGCTGCCGTGTTCGTGACACTGAAACGGACTGTGATCTCCACGCCCGTTTTGAGCGTAATCCCGGGGATAGATACGGTTTTTGCCGCCGTTCCTGCGGCGGTTGAGCAGGTACCGTAAGACGGCGGGATGATATCCCCCCGGAGCAGGGGGCCTGCCCCGTTGTTAGTGAACAGACGACGGAAAATTCCGGGGAACGACATGGCTGACCTCCTACTTGCAGCGGACCAGGATGTCCCGATCCGTGGCGATTTCGATGTTCCAAACGATTTTCGTACTGGTCTGGCCCTTGCTGCCGACCTCGGCGTACTGCTCGCCGATCATACAGGCGACGCCGTCCAAAAAGACCTCCAGCGCCACGCTGCCCACCTCATACTGCGGCACCGTGAATTGCGTGCCGGCCTCGATGGCTGCCGAGCGGCTCCCAGCAAGGGAGCGCAGCTCGGCAGCCTGGGCCACGCGGAGGGAGTCCGGCAGCATACCGATTTTGTTACCTTTGGCATCCTTGATGATGTACGACACAGGACTCCCTCCCTGCCCCTAGACGGCGGCCTTTTCGAACACGATGCCGTTGGGATTCATATCCGCGGGGATCTCGCCACCGTTTTCGATGATGGCCACCATGCGACCGGAATAGTACGTTTTGCCGTTGACGGTCATGGTGTCGCCGCTGGCGGAGATACCGTTGAGGATGTCGGCGTTGGCGTGCTCGTGGGCCTTGGCCACGGCGTCACTGACGTCGGCCACCTTGAGGGAGCTGTCCTTGGCCACGGTGCCGGACGCGCCGTCGAACGCCATCAGGTTGCCGTCCGTGGCGCTTTCCGGGCCTTTGACGGCGCGCACCACGTTGCTCTGGATCACGGTCCAGTCGGTATCAGCAGCCCCCTCCTCGGCGTAGGCCTTGACGCACAGGATCAGGTCGCCGGGCTCACAGACCTGGCTGGCGTAGGTGCCAGCCGTTTTGACCACATACATGTCGCCAAGTTGGTAGCTGTCGGCGGGCAGGGTCTCCACCGTGCCCTCGGTGCCCACAGTACCGAGCAAGCGGGTGCCGGCGGCGAAGGCACTTTCCAGAGATTTGATCTTGGCTTCCACGTTGCCGCCGCCAGCCATCGTGACCTGGTCGGCGCTGGTTTCGGGCAGGATCTGGTTCTTGTTGACGTCGAGCAGTTTCATTTTGAACAGTTCAGCCATGATATTTTTCCTCATGTGTTGGTCAGTTCTCTACATAGGCCACGTTCGCGGCCACGTCCTCGAGGCGTGTCTCCAGCGCGTCCACGCGCTCGGCGATGCCTTCCGGCACCTCCACGCCCTCCAACTTCGGCTGGATGCTGTAGGCCCGCACCAGCACCCGCATCTCGCTCCCGGCCGGAGCAGCGAAAAGCAGGCGGATTGCGGTCGATTCCAGAGCATCGGCCGAAGAAATCTCTTCGTATTGCTGGCCCGGATAGCAGGCCACGCCATCCCAAAACACATCCAGCAGATGCTCTCCGGGGAGGTATGCCACCCCCTCCGGCAGAGTGAGCGTGCCGCCATCCTCTACGGCCTCATCCAGCGTCCAAACGGCCTCCCGGGGATGACGCAGATCCTCCACCACGCCCGCGATCTGGAGCAGCTCCAGCCGTGAGGCATAGCCGCTCTCGCTGACGATGATCTGCACCTCGGCCGTGCCGGACATGATGACCGGCACGGAAAGCTCGTGCGTGGTGGCCTGACCCAGCACGCTTTTGGCCTTGTAGAACGGGGCGTGGTTGCCGTAGGCGAACAGCACAGGCTGGCCGTCCTCTTCCAGCGGCTCGGCCCAGACGCCGAACTCGCGTATCCAGAAGCCGCCCTCCGAAGCCGGGATGACGATGTGCGCCCAGCAGACGTTGGGGTCATCCGCATCCTGGCTCAGGCTGTCGATGGGGCGGCGGTAGACCTCGTGCACGAGATCCACGGCACCGTCGGCAGGCACGGGGACCTCGCCGTTGCCGTCGCCCACCGCGATGACGCTGAGGCGGACAGGCTTGCCGGCGGCATGGGCCGCGGCCTCCAGCACGGCCCCGGCTTGGGTGAGCAGGCAGTAATACGCAGGGGTGTCGGTGGCGACACCGGGAACGGTCTGGCTATCCTCCAGACCGCCGGGAACAGTGGCTAGGGCTTGGGGCATACGATACTCCGGCTTTGTGAGATGATGGCAAAAGCGATGCGTCCGCGCAGGTCAGGGACAGGCCGGGGCGGTGTCCAGGGCCGGATGACGCTCCGGGAGTAGCGCGTGCTGCCCAGCCCCACATGGACGCGTCCGGACGGCACCGGCTTGGGGGGAAACCAGAGGCGCACCCGGTTCATGGTCCGCATGATCCCGGCCACAGCGATGCTGACAGGCAGGGGCCGGGTGGTGACGGTCTCCAGACAGTCCAGCCAGCTGCGGACGTTTTTGTGGTCAAAAATCAGCTGTACCGCGTTAGCGATGCCGGTCTCATCCAGACCGGCATCGCTGACATCGAGGCGCACGCGAAAAAAGTATGGCCGCCCCTCATACTCCCACCACTGGCGGATGACCGTGGGCAGGCGCAGGGCCGTCTCCAGCGCCGTGCGCACAGCCCAGGGAGTGCCCCGGCGCCGGTGCAGCAGCAGGCTGCCCGCGATGAGCTGGCGCTTGGCGGCCAGGTCCACAGCCGCCTCGTAGCCCTCCACATGGAGCTGCCACGCCAGCAGATCCAGCACAGGCTCCGGGAGGCTGGCCAGACCGCCGGACAGCTCCGACAGTCTGGCCAGAGGCGGAAGCATGGCCACGGGCTCCACAAAGCCCGTGTCATGCGCGAGGCGGGCGTACAGCAGCACACCCGGGATGGCGCGCGTCGTCGCATCCAGCACGGTGTCCAGCGCGGCAGCGGCGGCGCGGATGGAGGAATCGCCGCCCAGGGAATCGGGCAGCAGCTCGCGGAAGGGCGTAGTTCCAAGTCGGCGGGCCATCACTCATCCTCCAGCCCGCCGAACAGCAGGGAAATCTCGGTCTCGCGGGCCACCTGCGTGGCCTCCAGTGCGCGGAAGGCCGGGGCATCCAGCTCCACGCGCTTGGCTCCGGCGGCCTGCACGGCGGCGATGAGCCGCGTGGGGTTGATGTCGCGACCGGGCTGGGAGCGCTGCCACAGCCGCCAGTCCTCAACAGCCTGGGCCACGGCGGCCGTCACCCCGGAGAGCAGCACGGCATCGCTGCGGCGGAGATACCAGCGCCCGGACACGGCATAGTCCACGGTCTCAGGCGCGGCCACATCCACCCTGTCGGTGAGGGGCCGCACGGTCTCGTCGGACAGGGCCTCGCGCACCATCGAGATCATGGCCTCGTCCGGCAGCTCTCCACCGGCCAGCACAAAGCGCACGTCCACCACGCCCGGCTCCGGGGAGGTGACGGACACGGCCTCGATGTCGGCGCTCACGGCCAGCACGCGGGCCTCGTAGGCGCCGGTGCTGCCCGCCACGGTGTATGTCTCCGGGGCAAGGCGGATGCGCTCGCGCAGGCGCTCATCATCCTCGATGTCGGCTCCCTCAACCGACGTGGTGGTGTTGCTGACACTGACCACATAGGGGATGGGGTCCACCAGCTGCGTCACCTGCCCGGGCACGAGGCCGGTGGCCTGCGCGCCGGAGGTGGTACACAGGGCCGCCACATCCACCTGCAGCTCACCGGCGGCGATCTCGCTGTCCGACACGGTGGCGAAAGCGATCTGGCCGTCCTTGGTGGCCACGCGCGTTCCCTCCGGGATCGGCACGGCAAAGCCCAGGGGCTCGCCCAGCACAAAACGCAGGCTCAGACGGGCGGACTGCGCCGGGATACGGGACACGCCCATGAGCGCGCCCAGATGGTCGAGGTGCGCGCCCTGGGCATAGGCCAGCAGGCCCTGCTGCCCGGCCAAGTTGAGCAGCAGGTTCTGGACGCTGACCACATAAGCCAGAGATTCCAGGAACAGTCGCACCGGATCACCGGGCTGGAGGCTCACGCCGGTCAGCCCCTCGTAGGAGGTCAGGATGGACGCCTCGACTTCGGACGTGGATAAGGGCGCGAAGGTCACGGCAGGCAGGGCGCGCAGATCGACGCTACTGGAAATCGCCACGGTACTCCTCCCTGATCTCGACGGTCACGCGGGGGATGAGCTGCCCATCCACCGTGTCGTTGCTGGAAAACGAGATGTCCCGCACCCGGATGCGCGGCACATAGCGCTCCAGCTGCTGGCCGATCTCGGCCACCATGTACTGCATGGCCTCGCCCATCGGCCTGTCCACATGATCCCAGGAGAGGCCGAAATCACGATCCAGCGGCACGGAGCCCTTGCGCGTGGCCAGCACCATGCGGATCTCCTGCGCCAGACCGGCCAGACCAGTGGCGCCGATCTGGATGCTCTGGCGCTGCGCCATGTCCACGGTGAGCGTGATGGGGGGCATCAGTTGTACTCCTGCAGGGCCAGCTGGACCTCGGCGGAGAGCGTCACGCCGTAGTGCAGCTGGCGGTGGGTGATCTCGTAACTCTTGAGGACAAACCGCCCGTAATATTTGAGGCCGATGACCAGGGGCATCTCATCGCCGCTGGCCGCCACGCTCTCCAGCAGACGCAGGCGCAGGCCCACGGTGGAGACGGGCGTCAGGGGCACGATCTGCACGGTCAGCGATACCGGGTCGAGGTTGCGGCCCATATGCTGCAAACAGGGGATGCCGGCCAGCACCCGATGCTCGGCATAGACCTGCTCGCGCGAAAATTTGAGGTCGCGGAAGGTACTGACCTCCAGTTCTGTCACGGTGAACGGGAACGTGCCCAAAAGCCCCTGATACATCAGTGCGGCTCCCCTGTCTGACCGCCGTGCGGGCAGTCGTGGACGTGATGCAAAAAGGAAACGCCCTCCACGATGATGTCGCCATGCTCCAGCCGGAACGTGCCCTGCATGGTCGCCTGGGTCGTGCCGCCACCGGTGCCGCCCAGCTGCATGGCCGGAGCCATGAGCGTCAGGCTGGCCGCGCTGGAGACGCTGACATCGCCGGTGGCCTCGGCCTGCACGCTGCCGGTGGCCTTTACGGCCACATCGCCCTGCACCTGGGCCGTGAGCTTGTGCGCGGCCCGGTCGTACTCCAGCACCGTGCCGTCCTGAAAACGGCGGTGCCACTTGTCCCCGCTGGAAACCGGCGGGCTGGCCTTGCCGTACATGGCGCCGACAACGAAGCCCTGCTCCAGCCCGTAGGGCAGGAACAGGCACAACACCTGATCGCCCACGTCGGGCAGGTCATAGGCCAGATCGCCGGAGGCCCGCGGACAGAGTACCGGCAGCCATGCGGAGGACAGGGGCTGCGTCACCGTGTCCCGCAGCTCCACCTGCACGCGCATTTTTTCCGGCTGGCGGGCCGTCACAAAGCCCACGCGGATGGTCTGGGCCAGCACGTCCTGCACATCACTCATGGCAGTACCCCCACAATTCCAGAGCCAGCCAGCAGCCACCGGCGGCCACGAACAGCAAGCCCGCTGCCAGCAGCAGAAAAATGGGCCGCATCTCCCGTCTGATCTGTCGCAGATCCTGATCCATGTCCGCCCCCTAGTAGTCCAGCGCCTTGACCAGCTCCACGCTGGTGCGGTAGCCGCTGTCGCGGCCCAGGCTGTGCGTGGCCTGCTGGATCATGTAATCCGTGTCGAAATTGCCCCAGCCCGTGAGGCGCAGCACCGTGCCCGCCCGCAGGCGCGTATCCCCCATGCATTCAAAAGAGCCGGTCATCTCCTGACAGTTTTTGGCCCGCAGCTCGGCGATGGCCACGCGCTCGGCCTGCGCCGGATGCTCGATGCGCTTGTTGATGGTCAGCACCCGGCCCGTGGTGGGCGGCAGCTCCGGCTGATAGCTCTTCTCCGTGGTCTCGGAGCTGGCAGCATCGGTGTAGCCCACCACGCACTGCGTGTAGACGCCGTCCAGCGTGCGCTTGAAACCGGCCCGCTCCACGGCCAGTTCGCCGCGCTTGAGTGCCAGGGGCTCCAGCTGGTCGGCCGCCTGCCCGGAGTAGATGACGCAGAGATTTTTCTTCACCGCCACGCGCAAGCCCTGTTCCTTGCAGATGCGCTGGAGGAAGGCCAGGTCAGCTTCCTGCCGCTGCTCCACGCGCCCGAAAACGATCTCCGGGGCCTTGTAGAGCAGATCGAGCCCGGCAGGCCCCACCACGTCCGCTGCCACCGTGGACAGAGGCACGTCGGCCCAGGCCCGCGTTTTTTTCTGCAGCATGAGGCTGGACTTGACCGCCGCCGGCACGCCCTTGATGGTCACCACGTCGCCGCCGTCGCGGCTGGATTCCAGCGTCAGTTCATCCACCTCAAATTCCCCGCAATCCAGTTCTTCCTCGCCGGGGGCGCGGAAATTGCTGGCCACGATCACCACGCTGATGAGGTCGCCGTGCTTGGGCAGCCAGTCGCCCTGCCAGAGCCCTTGGCGGTCCTCCAGGGTGAGCTGGAGATCGTCCAGCTCATCGTCCGCCTTGTCCGTGTAGGAGAGGGACAAGAGGTGCGGCCAAAGATCCATGCTCACGTCCTTGCCCTGGATGCTGATTTCTACCCGTGCGCGGCGCATCACATGCGCTCCCACGGCGGCAGGCTGCGTACACGCTCGGCAGCGGCCTGCTCCGGCACGCTGACGCGCGTCTCCCCGGAGAGCAGCAGCGCGTCCAGCTCATCCACGTTGAGGGCCAGCACATCGCCCATCTGGTGTTCCCCGGAGAGGCGGGACAGAGCGATCTGATCCCATGCCTCGCCCTGTCGGCTGATGTAATCAGGCATAGGCCGTCCTCCTGCGGTCGGAGGCGATCTTGTCCAGCGCCCGACGGATGAGCGCCTCCATGTCCGGCTTGATGCTCTCCAGCACCCGGCGCACCGCACGCGGGTCGGACGACATGAGCGAAAAATTCTGGGTCAGATCCACCATGATCTGGCCGTTGCTCCCGGCAGCCTGGGGCGCATTGCCGCCGCGCCGGGCCAGACGGGCAGGCGTCTGCGGCAAGGCCGTGGGCTTGCCCACGCGACCGGCTGCCTGGACAGGAGCGGCCACGGCGACCGTTCGGGACAGGAGCGTTGACCTGCCCGCGGTCGTGGGCAGGGGGACACCGGTACGGCTGCCCGCCGGGAAGAACAGGCTCTGCGGACGGGAGTTGTCCCCGGCCAGCGTGACCACGGTGGTGCCGCTGGAAGCGCGTGCCCCGCCGCCCTTTTTGCCTTTTTTCTTGGCCGCCTCTTCGGCCGCCATAAAATCATTGAAGCTTTGCTTAAAATATTCTTCGTCGCCGCCCCCGGCGGCCAGTCCCTGCAAACTGGCTGAGGCTTTGGTATCTGGTGCCTTGGGCAAGTCGGGCATTGGGGGCGCCTCGATGGCAGAGGCCTTGTCCGCTGCGGCCTTGGCATTGGGAGCGGCGTTCTGCTCCGCCGCAGCCTTGGCATTGGCCGCCGGCTGCGCCTTTTCATCCTCGCCGCTGAACCAGCCGATGGCCTTGCCGATGCCGCGCTTGGCGCTGCCCAGCACGGGCATCTCGTCGATCTTTTTTCCGATCCAGGTCGCGGCCTCGGCCACGGACTCCATGATCCCCTTGATGATGCCCCACGCCCACTGGAACACGCTCACGATGCCGCTCCAGAGGGAGTGGAAAAACGGGCCGACCGTGCTCCAGTTGTCGATGATGAGACCGGCGGCCACGGTCACAGCCGTGAATACCACGCCCATCGGCCCCATGGCGAAACGCAGGGCCACGCCCACCAGACGAAGCCCCCCGGAGAGGGTCGCAGCCCCAGCGGCACAGGCACGCTGAGACGTGCTGAGGGCTATGGTGGACAACGTGGTACCACGCAGCAGGCCGGTCAGGGCCGAGAGCCTGCCCCCCACACCGACCAGGGTGTCCCGCCACGAGAGGGAGGCCAGCGATGAGGCCCGCTGCCAGAAGGTCAGCGTCTGCGCTCCACCGGCTGCCGTGAGCTGGGCGGCATTCATGCGCAGCAACATGCCGCCGAAGCCGTTGGCCGCCGTGCGCAACACATTGAGGACAAGGCCCAGGGCCACACCGCCCACCGCCAGCGTGGCGATGCCCGCGCCTGCGCCCATGACCACACCGGTCAGACGGGGAAAGCGCCGGGCCAGATCGCGGACCACATTGAGGACGGACGCGCCCCCTTCCGCCGCTGCTCCGACTACCGGAAGCAGCGCCGTACCTACGGTGATGCCGAGGTTACGGGCGCTTTGCGTGACCTTGTCCAGCGAGGTGGCCGTGGTCTTCATCCGGTTGGCGTATTCCTGATCCACGGAACCGGCCACATCGCTGTTGGCGATGTTCACCGCCTTGAGCAGCGTCTTGTACTCCGACATCAGGGGCGCGATGGCGGCCAGACTTTCCTGGCCGAACAGCTGCCCCATGATGGAGTTACGCTCCTCCGGACGAACGCGCTGGAGGGCCTGCAGCACGCGCATGACCGCGCCCATAGCGTCGGTCTGGAGCTGCCTTTGCAGCTCGTTGGGGTCGATCTGGAGGTATTTGTAGATGCCCTTGCGGGCATCGGTCAGGCCGGATTCGCCAGCGGCCAGCACGTTGACGAAATTCTTCATGGCCGTGCCGCTGACTTCCACCTCGGCCCCGGCGGCCTTGAAGGCCGTGGCCAGAGCCGCGATGTTCTGCGTCGAGAAGCCGGAGGCCTTCATCAACGGCCCCATGCGGGTGAATATCTGGTCGATATCCCCGGCCTCGGCGTTCATCTCGTTGCTCAGGGCATTGATGACATTCGCCGTGTGGCGGGACTGCTCCGCCGTGAGGCCCATTGCCGCCTGCCATGTGGCCAGCGACTTGCCCGCCTGCTCGGCGCTGACACCCCAGGCGATGGACATTTTCGTGGCCTGCTGGGCAACGCCCAGCATCTCCTCGCGGGTCTTGCCCAGCCCGGCCTGGGCCGCCGCCGTCATGATGGCGACCACGTCCTCAAAGCTCTTGCCGGTGCGGTTGGACATGGCCTGCGCATCGGCAAACAGCTGCTGAATGACCTCTTCCGGAGCGTCCAGGACTTTGCGCAAGCCGGCGAACACGTCTTCCGCGCTGACGGCCAGCTTGACCGGGATGGCCGCCGTAGCCCCCACAGCCGCCGTGCCCAGCAACCGGCTTTGCAGCTCCTGCCGCTCCGCCTGCAGAGCGCGGGTATTGGCCATATGGGCCTGGAGGGCGGAACGCGCCGCCCTCGCCTGATCCATGCGTCTCACGAGACCCGCGTAATCAGCCTGCAGGGCCTGTACACTACCGCTGACTTTTCCGGCTTGCAGGGCAAGTCCCTGCATTTCCTTTTGATTGAGCGCCAGCTCTGCCGTCAGGTCGAATACCCGGCTTTCCGCCGCCTTGATGCGAGAGGCGAAGCGGGAGGAGGAAGCTCCCGCGCTCTCCGCCTGGGCTCGCAGACCGGCCAGTTTGGCTTCCGCCTGCTCCAGCTTCCCGGCCAGACCGGTGAGCTTGGCACCTTGCTTTTCCAGAGCCGCGCCCAGCTGTCCCACGGGCGTGTTGCCATCTCGCGGATAGCCTGCGAGACCATGCGCGCCTGGCCGGCGGCATCCTGGAACGCTGTGCGGTAGCTCCCGGCAAGGGTCGCGCCCAGCTTGAAGGAAACGGAAACTTCTTTGGCCATGATACCCTTTATCCGCCGCTGGCCGTCTTTTCGACGGCGGCGGCGGCATCAAGATAGTTTGTGAACACCTCCGGGCTCATGGCCCGGATCTCGGAGCGTGACCAATGGGCGATCTTGCCCAAGGCCACCATGCACTGCCTCAGCTCCGCTAGGCCTGTTCCGGCGTCCCAGCCGCTTCCGGCGTAGGATTTTCCTGATCGGCATTCACTGCGTTCACGCGGTTCACCACATTGAACGCGGCCCGCAGCTTGAGATAATCGCCGCTGCTCAGGCCGCGCAGGGCGTCATAGGGAACCCGTGCGATGCGGGCCAGCAAGGTCATCTCCGTCGTCAGCGGGTTGGTTGCCTTGCCCATGCCCACGGCATCCTGCATGGCATCTTCTTCGTCCCCGATGGTGGACGGGCGCACGGTCAGCTCCCACACATCCTTACCGCCCACCTGCAGGGGAGCGGACAGCTTCACGGTCTGCATACGATTTTCACTCATGGCGTCCTCCTTAGACGTTCAGGCCCATCTGGGCGCGCACCGTGGCCAGCAGATCCGTGCCGTCCACGCGATGGATAAAATTGAGCTTGTCGACGAGCAGCTTTTCCTCGCCATCCAGAAGCACTTCCAGACGGGTCACTTCCAGTTCCTGCTCGTTGCCCTGCTTCTTGCCGGGTTCAAGGCTGCCCAGGGGGAAGCTCTTGGCACGGCCCACCACGTTGACGCGCAGGGGCACAGAGGTGCGCATGGACGTGGCCGGATCGCTCATCTGCACGGCGGCGTAGCACTCGAACAAATTGGAGCGCGTCCAGTCCAGCATGTTGTAGATTTCGGGATACACGGAATTGAACGACATTTTCAGCGTCATGGATTCCGTCATGCCCAGGGTCGGACTGTCGATCTCGCCAGCGATGCCAGCACCGGACAGGCTTTCCGTCATGTAGGACAGCTCAGGCAGGTCGATGGTGGCCACGCCGATCTGGTCAGTACCGTCATAGTAGACGCGGAAAGAGATGGTTTGTTCAGGGAGATACTTCCCACGGTAGGCCTCCTTAACCGAACAACGCGTTGAGGGCGTCGGGATCGAACTCATAGATGGCTTCGATGTCGCGGGCGGGCACGGGCGGCGTGATGCGCAGGCGGAAGCGCATGATGCCGTCGATAAGGTCGGTCACAGGGTTCTCGCTTTCATTGAACGTCATGCTGCCGCCCAGGATGATCTCGCGGGCGGCATAGCCGTCCAACTTGATCTGCTCGCTCTTGAGGAATGTCTGCACCAGACGGCGGGTCAGCGGCTCGTCCACCTTGGCGAAATAGGTCAGGATGAACTGCGCCTGATGCCAGTTGAAAAAGCGGCGCACGCTGTCCCAGGCATCCTTGGGGTCGGTATTGCTGGGGTAGCAGGCCATGCGGCCACCCCAGGTCTTCATGCCGCCGTCGAGATTGCTGACCGTGTAGATTCCCTGCCCGTTCAGGTAGTTAGCCCTGGTCAGGTCGAGCCACAGCTCGTTCCACTGGCCATCAGCACCCACATAGCCGCTGGAGGTGATGTCCAGCCGTTTATTGCTGGGGCTGGCGTAGGGGATGCCGTCATGATCGCCGTCCGTGGCCGCCATGACCCCGGCCAGATGCGTGGCGAGGCCGTACACGTTATCGCCCAGCTTGACCTTGGGCCAGCAGACGACCATCAGGCCGTCGGTGAGGTTGTTCTGCTCCTTGTAGCCGGGCACGTCGCTGTATTTGATCACGGCGTTGTCGCCGCTGCTGGGGATGTCGACCAGACAGACGGCCTTGAAAAGGCCGTTGATACCGTCGCATTTAGCAGCCATGACCACGGCCACCGCCGGGTCTTCACAGAACTGCGGCGCCAGCACGATGGACGGCACGAGGCGGAAGCGCGGGTACACCTCGTCGATGAGCTCCAGACCGGTGCCCTGCCCGCTGGCGGGGTCGATGCCGCCGATCACGTCTTCCGGCGTGACCTTGCTTACGTCGGCATAGACGTAGCCGGCCTTGACCGTGCCGCCTTCGGGGATGCTGCCATCGGCCAGACGGGTCAGCAGGCCGCTGACGGCATCCACGCTGTAGTCGGTGCCCGCCTCATAGGTGGTCTCGCCCAACTCATCCTTCAGCTCCACGGAACTGACGCCGCCGTGGGCCAGCCTGGCGGTGTTCTTGTCCAGGGCCGACGTGCCGAAGGTCAGACTTTCGTCCGCGACCTCGCTCTTGTGCTTTTCCGGGTCGAAAACATTGACGCAGACCACGGGCGCGCCGCGGTAGATGGCGAAATGGCTGTAGATCAGCTCTTGCAGGCTGTAGTCGCCGAAATGGTCGGCATCCCAGCCCATTGCCTGCACTGCTTCGTCATAGCTGTAAAAAAGCTGCGGCACGTTGACGGGGCGGGCCTTATCCTCGGCCAGCGTATGCACGGCCGCCGTGCCCACGGCGAAGACGACCGCGCTGTCCACGGTGCGGGCGGGCAGGATGCTGGTGGCCTGCTCGGAGGTGTAGATGCCGTGAGGGTATCCGGTGGTTGCCATGTGATATTCCTCCTACTTCCTGGCCTTGGCCGACGCGCTCTTGATGGCGGCATAGGCATTGTGCAAGGCCGTGCCCTGCATGGTCAGCAACATGCGGGACGTGGCCAGTTCCGCCACGGGAACGAACAGGGTGCGCAGCTCTTTGTGCTGCTCGAACAGGGCCGAGAGCTGCGGGAACGTCTTTTCGGGATCGCCGCGAAATATCGCGCGCGTCACCAGCGGCAGCCCGAAAGGCCGGTTGGGGCCCAGATACATGTACTGCGTAGGGTTCATGGTCTCTCCATTTTTGTCAGTTCTTCCAAGCCGCGCGACGGCCAGACGTAGTTCCAGACGGTCTCGATGGTGGCCAGGTGGTATTCGTTCCAGCGCGTGCGCGGCGTGGGAATCTCGGCCTTGACCGGCTCTTCCAGCTCAAAGCGCCCCGCGAGGACGCGCCCTTTCCAGAGGGGACGACGCAGGCAATCCAGCAATTCGGCCAGCAGGATGCCCGCCTGCTCCTGCGTCTTGGAAGCGTAGACGCCCAGGGCCAGCCCCACAGTCTCGCGCAGGCGCGTGACCTGGGCTGTTTCCTCCTCCATCGAACCGCTGATCCAGCGAACAATGACGAAGGGATAGCAGGCGTCGCCCTGCTCCTGCGGCAGCCCGTGCAGGAACACCCGGACATCACTCCAGCTGCCGTCAGGGGCCGGGAAGGGATAGTCGGCCAGTGCCTCGCGGACAGCCGCGCAAATTTCTTTCAACAGCAGACGTGTGGTCGCCATGGTCTACCCCTTCGTCAGACTGGCCAGCAGGGCCTCGACTTCACGGCGCAGATTTTTGGTAAAAACCCCGGACGCGTGGTCGATGATGCGCTGCTGGGTCTCTTCCGGCATAAGCGCCTGGATGGGAGACGGCCCCCAGAGCATCTCCACGCTGTTCTTCCACTGGTCGAGGACGCCCTTGTTTTTCTTGCTGCCCCAGCCCGTGCCGCTTACATGCATGAACAGGCCGTAGTCGCCTTGTTTGCGCCGCATGACGAAAGGAGCATCAAAGCCGCTCTCGCGGCGGGCATAGCGCTTGCCGCCCTGATGCACCTTGGTGGTCACGCCGCCGCGCGGACGCCTGCCGGGGATGGCCGGCAGCGGTTCGAAATGGTACAGGTGCAGGCCCCAGGAACCGGTAAACTCCAGCACGCCTTCCTGACCGTCGTCATCGCTGTGGTAGCCGATGTCCATGTTCTCAAAGAGCTTGCGGGGACGGGCCGTGTAGGTGGTGGCCGCCGTGCGCCGGGCGTCGCGCTGCGCGGTCTGGACGGACTTTTCCAGCGCCCGCCGCAGCGCGTGCGACTTGTGGACCTGCTCCATGCCGATCAGGGCGTTCATGGCCCGCTTCACGGTCTTGTCGAGCTGGGGCGTCGTCACCCGGAGAAACTCATCCTCCATGTGCTGCCAGTTGCTCATCACCATGGTCATGTCCTCTCTCGATAAAGCCTGATGGTGCGCATGGTCTCCCCGGAGGAGGATTCCAGCACGAACCAGCGCTGTCCCCGGAAGGTCGTCTCGCGGTGCGGGCGCAGTTCGTCCGGCACATCGGCGGCAGCGACATAGATGGTCACACCCTCATAGCTGACGGCGGGACGGTCGTGCCCCTCGCTGGGGGTGAGCTCCAGCGGCTCGTAGACACACGGGACGCCCTCATGTCCGGCAAGCTCCACCTGCTCGCCGAACTCGGCGGGGTTGAAAAAGACCGTGTGCAGATCTTCTTCAAGCTGTCCTTTAAAGCTCATGGGCTACCTCTCGCAGGAGCAATCCCGTTTGATTTCCTGCATCGCCTCCAGCCGGGCCAGGCGCTCGGCATGATCTGCTGTGACGGCCTCCAGTTCATCCAGACGCTTGTGTGCCCGGTACACGGCTGTCTTCGACGCATACACTTCGGACAGGCGATTGATGCTCTCGGCAAGTTCCCTGTGCTGGGCTTTATGGTCTTTCCACCATTCGTAGCCCAGGAAAAGACTCGCGCCGAACAGCAGGGTATTGGCCCCCAGAAGTATCTCGGTGGTCATCGGTTATCCTCCACCCACTCGATCCAGAGCAGCAGCTCCCCAGCCTCATCAGCGGGCAGATGCAGCCACTGACCATCCATCCGGGTCAGCTCCCCGCCATCCGCATACCACCACTCATCCGTCACTATGGCTCCCGGCGTCATCGGCACCGGGGGAAGTGCGCTTGTCGCTGCCCCCGAATTTGCGCATCCAGTTACCAGCAGGGTCAGCGCGCACAGCATCCGTGCGAGACCGCGCGCGCTCCCGGCGGAAAAAAGCCACCACCGCCACCACCAGCCGCAGGAGCGCCTGTGCCCAGACCGGCATGACATCACAGCCTGCGGCTGGCCGCCGCGTCGTCAGCGTTTTTGGCCTGACCGGCGTTGAAGCCAAGGGCATTCACGATGACGTAGATGAAGCGCACCACCACGTTGGCGTCGTCAGCAGGACGAGGCCAGACAGCGGAGATGGCGGCACAGATGGTCACGATGAAGGTGATCCACTGTCCCCAGCTTTCCGGCAGCCAGCCGATGATGGTGGCCACGATGTCGGCGCCGGGGACAGCGGTGTCCGCCTCCGCTGCCAGAGCGAGGCAGGGAAAGAGGCAACAGAGGCAGAGCAGCAAGGGCAGAAGATATTTTTTCATGATTTCCTCCTTCTTAGTCGGGGCAATGGGTACGTTTCATCCAGCCATCCGTGAACTTGCGCTGGCTGGGATTGCGGGCCGCAAGCTCGATGTAGTGCGCGCCTTGCATGCAGTTGAGCGCATGCACAAGGGCCTTTTCATCGGTGCGCCTGGCCAGCAGGGCCGCCAGAGCATCAAGCGTGCGGGGGCCGATGACCCCGTCAACGTTGAGGTCAGCGAACAGGGAGTTTCCGGCCTTCGCACGGTTGAAGGCATTGCAGACGAGCTGCACCTTTTGGCCGGAGCCGCCCTTGCCCAGGTTCACGGACTGCTCGAAGATCTCGTTGGCGAGGTCTTGCGGCAGGGCTGCGAGCCCGAGGCGATCCCACCACTCGCTGCGATACCAGCCGGACACCAGATCGGCGAGACCGGGCACCGTGGCCAGATGGCGCGTGAACGCGCTGGCCCCGGAGGCGAACGAGCTGTGGTCTTTCTCGCCGTCGATGATCTTCCAGCCGGGCCAGCCCGGCCAGTAGCGGCGGGCGATGCCCGCGTAGGTCTCGCCGCCGCTGTCCCCCTGGACGTTGCACCAGCCGCCCTCAAAGCCGGCCAGCGGCGCGTAGGCAGTTGCGAAATCAGCCATTTTACGCCGCCTTGAAGGTCAGTTCCACGAGAGCTTCGGGGAACATGCAGATGGTGAGCGGGTTGCTCTGGACTTCGAGATCGTAGCCACGGCCGCGCCCTCGCTCGTCCATGCGGGCGTAAAACGGGAGCCCACGGGTATTGACCGTCTCGACCCAGTTGGCGGGGGCATGATACATTTTCCAGATGCCGGGACCGGTGGGGTACAGATGCCCCTTGTCGTCATCCACCAGCTTGCGGCCGCCCACCACGTCAGAGGCCTCGATCCAGAGGATACCGCCATAGGGGAAGCCGCGACGGCGGTAATCGTTATCGCCAAAGCTGCTCTGGTTGGCGGCCCAAAGGTTGTAAGCATCACGCACGAGGGCGTGGCTGGTCAGCATGTCATAGGCATTGGAGCCGATGACGGCGCTGATGCCGGTGAACGGATTGCCGCCCATAGCCGTCTCGATCTTGCGCTTGGCGGCCATGATGCCGCTCAGGATGGGGTTCTTGTCCGCTTCCACAGCGGCGGGGAAGCTCAGATTCTGCTTTTTCTGGGTCACGCCGAAGGTGTCGAAAATGTTGTGCAGTACGGTGCTGCCGTCAGCGTCCAGTACGATGCCCTTGATGGCACCCAGGCGATGAAACTCCAGCGTCATGTCCAGATTGCGCTTGAGGGCGGAGAGCTTGTCGTTGATGACACTTTCCACCGTCACAGGCTCCGTGGAGCCAAAGGCCCGCACGTCCTGCAGGTCTTCAGGGGCCAATGTGTCGGCCTGGGACAGGTGCGTGCAGCTCAGGATTTTGGTTTCACGCTTTTCAGTCTGTCCGGTCACATACTCAGGATCGGCGTTACGCGGAGAATCAGAAATCAGGATGATACGGCCGCGCTTGCAGTCGAAGGCCATGTGCGTGGTCGGCAGACCGTATGTCTCGAACATGCCGCTGAAACGCAGGGGCATCAGAGGCAGCTTGTTGACGGCATCGGTCATCTCGACCACGGAAAACGTATCCGGCCAGTTAAACATCGTCTTCCACCTCCTCGATGGCGCGGATGGCAAAGCCCAGGTCATGCAGGGCCTGCACGGCTTCATCCTTTTTGACCACGCTGCTGTCGAAAAGCAGCTTGTTCTTGTTGATGATGGCGTAGCCGCGCAGCACGGTCACTTCCTGAGGGGCATCGGCATTGGGGGCGGTCTGGATCAGCACGGCCTTGGCATCGCCCAGGGTGCCATCAGCTTCCTTGAGGGCGGTATAATTGCCGTCCGCATCACGGGTAAGTACCGTCCCGAAGCCCAGATCACCGCACGAAGCGGCCAGCATGACCTTCTCGCGGCTGTAACGGGTGTCTATTTCATGGATGACGAGCTCGGAAAAACGGAGACCGAACTCATAACTATGGGCAGTAACTTTGCTCATGGGTCCCTCCTACTTGGAAACTTCGGCGCGACGCCGTTCAGCATCCTCCACCAATTTGCTCTTGGTGGAGGGCGCTTCCGGAGCGGCAGGAAGCGCCTGTGCGCCCTGCTCCTGCAGGGCGTTGAGGATGACGGACTTGCTGTTCTGCGGTTCCGCAGGGGCCTGCTGGACGGCTGGGGCCTGCGGCATGAGCTTGCCGAGACCGGCCAGCTGCTTTGCGGACAGGCCCAGCTCTTTCGCCTGGGCCACGAACGCGCGCACGGCTTCGGCCTTTTCCTTGCCGCACACCGTTTCCATGGCGTTCAGGGCATACTCAACGCCATCGTTGCTGGCCGAATCCCGGCCTTCTTCCAGCAGTGCTTGAAGCAATTCAGGGGCCTCGGCGGCCAGACGGTCGCGCGTCATGGCCTGCGCGGGGGCATCAGGACTGTTATCGGGCATCGTTACCTCCAAAAGCCGGTTGATGGCCTGATCCTCGTCCCGGACAATGGCGGTTACGAGGCCAAGCTGCTGCGCGGACTGGGCGAACAGGATCTGTGCCTCTGTCCACGCGGGGTCCTGGCTGATACCCATGTGCTGGGCCACATCAGCCTTAAAAACAGTATGCAGGGCGTCCACGCGCTCCTGGAAATAGGCCGTCTGTTCCGGGGTCAGCTTCTCCACGGGGTTGCCCGCCGTTTTCCACTTGCCGCTGGCGATGTAGGTGATGGAGACCCCCATCTTGTCGAGGAAGCCGCTGATGTTACGCACCTCGGAGATGACGCCCACACTGCCCACCTGGGCCATGGCCGGGGCGTAGACACGGCCTGTGGCCGAGGCCAGCCAGTAGGCGGCGGAAGCGGTCAGCCCGTCGGCATAGGCCGCCACAGGCTTATCGTCGATGCTGGCGATGTAGTCCGCCAGCTCCTTGACCCCGGCGGCCACGCCGCCCGGAGAGTTGAAGGAGAGCAGGATGCCCCGGACGCGCTCATCCTGACGGGCCTCATCCAGGGCCTGCCGGATGCCGTCCTGCCCCACATCAGCCCACCAGCTCTCCTTGCGGGAGATCACGCCGGTGATGCTGATGACGGCCACACCACGCCGCAGGCTGAAACGCCGGGGCTCCTGCCCGGCAGGAACGGACATCCTCCCGGAGGTCATGCGGGTCTGGATGTCGCACAGCACCTGCTCGGCGAATTGGGGAGCCAGAGCCCACAGGCCATCAGGCGTCGTCATCAGTCGTCTCCTTGGTGTTCATGTCATTGCCGTCGGTGCGGCGTCCGGGCGTGGAGGCCGCTGCCTGCGAGGTCGTCCCCAACACAGGAAGGGCCTGCCGCACTTTTTGCAGCAGGGGGGCTTCCAGCAGGAGCTTTTCCATCCCCTCCTCGAAGTCACCGCCATGCTGCGCCCACGCCTCGCTGTACGTCATGAGGCGGTTCTCCAGGGCCAGGATCGTGGCCGAGATCTCTTTCACCGGGTCGATGAAGCCACGGGCCGGGCCGATCCAGTCCGCATTGCACCAGAGGTCGCGGGCCTCATAAAAATCAGGCGCTCCGGCCGGCAGCGTAAGCTCGCCGCGCAACCACGCCTCTTCCATGACCATCTCGTAGATGGGCTGGCAGTACGCCCGCGCCAGCCAGCGGCGGTAGTAGCTGTAGACCTTCCACGCCTCGTTGAGCGCGGCCCGCATGGAGCTGTAGTTGGTCTCGGAAAAATCCTTGGTCAGGCTCTCGTAGGGGATGCCCTGGGCCGCCGCCATCGCCCGCTGCACGATCCGCACGAAGGCGGCGAAGTTGGAGGACGGGCGCTTGGATTCCAGCACATAGGGCTTCTCGTTTTCCTTGCCGTACCAGACCTGGCCTTCCTCGATGCTTTGGAAGTAGGTCGGCCCTGCTTCCTCTTTCTCGGACAGGCCATGCTGCTCCTGCACATAGCCGGGAAGCTCGCCGCCTTCGGTGGCGATAAAGATCGGGAACTGCGCCGCCATCACCTGGGCGAACAGCTCGAAGTTGATGGTGTCGGACAGGTTGCGGAACAACGCGATGCTTTTGGCGAAGGTGGAGCAGCCGCGCTCCTGTTCGTCCGCCTCCATGCGGTACAGGTGGAAGACCTGCTGGCGGTGGCCCAGCCGGGCACGCACATAGCGAAAATCATTGGCAAGCAGCCCCCCACCACGCAGCCAGCTGTCCAGCACGGAGGGCGGCGGGCAGGCGATGTAGTAGCCCTCCGGCCTGCCGTATGCCGTGTAACGGATGCCGTCGCGCACGTCGGGATCTGTCGTCATGTCCGTCGGGGTCTGGAGCCGCTCCGGCGTGACAGCCTGGATGGCCAGAGAAAAGCGGCGCTGCTGGCCGACACGCTCCTTTTCCGGGAGCATGACGGCCAGATGCAGCAACTCGCCCTTGCAGAGGATGGAGCGCAGACCCAATGCCTGCAGATCGAAAAAATGGTTCTGGCCGCGCACGTCGGCCTCACGCATCCAGCGGTCAAAGGCCCATTCCATGTCCTCGCCCACAGCCCTGGCCTGCTCCGGCGCGATACCCAGACGGGCAGCCGGGATGCTGGCCTTGGGCAGCAGGCCCGTGCCCACCGCGTTGCTGGTGATGGTGTCCACCGTGGCATTGGCCGACCAGTCGTTGGCCATGAGGTCAGCCGCCCGGCGCTGGATGACCTCGCGCTCACGGGAAGTCCCATCACGGCTCTGGATCTGCGGCCCGCGCCAGTGGGACAGGGAGCCGCGGAAGGCCCCCGCATCACGGGAGGCTTCCGGCATACGCCGAGACGTGGAGAGCGGTCTGCCCTGGGCATCGTACAGCATGGCTATCTCACGATCCGGGCGGCGACACGCACAGGCCCACGCCCACGCGAGAGCGCGGCCAGCTCCGAGCTGATCCAGTCGATCTGGTCGCGTATCTCCGATAGATCGTAACGGGTCAGGGTGCGGCTGCCGATGGTGTACGACTTGCCTGTGGAGGCCGCCTTGTAGGCGGCCTTCCAGTCGGCAAGCAGGGAGAGGAGTTCTTCACGGGTCCAAGCAAACATGGAATTGCTATTATCACAGCAATTTTAGCGTGTCTGGGAACACTGGGAACACCGGGAACACTGGGAAGAAAAATGCAGAAAAAACGCAAAAAGCCCGCTCACAACAGTCTGCACTGTGGCGAACGGGCCGGAAGAGACATCATCTTGCGGGTCAATATGGCTTGTGCTACAGGGAGCAGCGGGCACGCCCTCCGAAAGGAGGATATGCCTATGCGCCACTTCCTGCGTGACATCGCGGCAGCAGTCATCGCTGCCGTGATAGCGGCCATGTTGCTCCGCCTCATGGACGGATAACAGCAAGCCCCCGCAGGAAGGGCCATTCCTGCGGGGGCGCAATTCGAGTAACCAAACTCGGAGGGCGTTGCCCACCGGCGGCGGGTGTTACCAGCACCTGCCGCCTTCTTTTTTTCTTAGCCGCTTGCCCCCGCTTTGGCAAGGGGCGCAACAGCCATGCCGCACCTGTCCAGCACAAAGCGCTCGCATTCCGTGCGGGAGTACCAGCGGCCACGGCTGCCCACACCGAAGGCCCGCAGCTGCCCGTTGGCAACTAGTCGGTAAAGCGTGCTTTTGCTGCATCCCAGAACCTCGCAGGCCTCACGCCAGTTCAGCCTTTCCTTCATCGCTACCTCCCGAACCTGCCGGCCAGTCGTGAGCCGCGCAGCTTCTCCACCTGCCGCACCGGTACGGAGCGGGTCTCTCTTTTTTCCTCCGGGCGCTTGAGCTGCCGCACGTTGAGGATATGCGCCAGCGCCTGGATCATGGTCTCGCAGTCCCAGAAGTGGTTGGGCCTGTGGTGCGGATTGAGCCAGGCCATTTTTTCATCGTCCCAGACCTCGGCGCACATCTCGCGGGCATACTGCTCCAGGATGCCCCCCTCCCCGCTGTGCAGGTGGAAAGCTCCGGGGTCGTCCGGAGCGATGCCCAGCTTGTGGCTCAGGTCGGACTTGTAGAACGTCGTGTCGCAGCGCCAGAGCATGAGGCCGCCGGGGATCTTGACCTTGTTGCCGCGCACGTCCGGGAAATATTCCTGCGGCGCGGGCGTATAGGGCTGGGTCATGCTGCGCACGCCTTGCCACGGGAACACGCGCCCCCGGTGCCTGATGGCCCAGGCATAGACCTCCTTGGTGCGGCCGCCCATGGCGTCGATCATACAGGCCCGGACGCTGAACTCCCGGCCCTGCGGGTCACGGTAGACGGAGCCCCACAGCAGGTCGTTGAGCGCCGAGAAGGTGGGGGCCGTGCCCGCCTGCACCAGCCACGATTCCTCATCCTCGCCGTAGCCGATGGCACGGATCACATAGCGGAAATACCCCTTCTCCGCGCTGCCGCCCTGGGTATCCACCCCGGCCAGCAGGACGCAGACACGATCCCTGCCGTCCACCGGGCCGGGTACGGCGCCGCGCGGCCTGTCATCGCACAGGGCAAGGATGGCGTCCTCGGAGCGATCCACATGTTCCTCTTTCCACGGCTCGGCCTTGTACTGGTTCTGGAGGTTCTTGAGGTCGTCCAGTTTGCCGCTCTCCTTGTACTTGAGGGCCGCAGCGGCCACTTCGGACAAGCTCACGAAATAGGACAGCCACGCCGGGATATGAAAGCCCAGCTTGGTGGGCCGGTGGGCGGCCTGATGGGCCGACAGCTCAAGGCCGCTGGTCCGCTCGCGCCATTCCCCCCGGCGCACGGCCCGGTCACGGTCGCCGTCATCCCAGACAGTCCCGCAATGCTCGCAGGGGTAGGTGGCCAGCCGTCGGGCCAGCACGTCCTCGGCGGTCGGCTCCCGATCCGTGTCCTTGTCCGGCCAGCTGATGCGGTCGAAGGCCATGAGCTGATAGAGGCCGCAGTGCGGGCAGCGCACCCAGAAGTCGAAACGCGCCCCGGCCTCGCGGGTGAAAGCCACCCAGATGGGGCCATCCTCCGTGGTCGGGGTGGAGATCTTGAGGATATGGCAGCGCCCGCGCCGCCGCCATGTGGTGGTGCGCTTCTCGGCCAGCGATTCCGACGAGGCCTCGTTCTTGGGGTTCTTGTACTTGTCCAGTTCGTCCAGGATCAGGGTGCGGATGGGTTTGTTGCCCAGACGCGACACCGAGCCCGACCAGCCCAGATAGATGGGCATATGCGCCAGATTGATCCGCAGGCTGGAGGCATCGTCCCCGTAGCCGGTCATGTACTCGCGCAGGCGCGGCGAGGTCTCGATCATGGGGATGATGCGGTCTTTGGCATTCTCGCGGGCCGTGATTTCGTCGGGAAACACATACATCACCGGCCCGGGGCTGCGGTCGATGCACCAGCCCACCAGATTGTGTCCGGATTCCGAGCCGCCCGTCTGAGGGCTCTTGCAGATGATGACCGTCTCCACCCCCGGCGTCCCGGCGGCGTCCATGATGCCCACAAGATACGGAGTAAAAATGTTCTTCCATTTGCCGGGGATGCTGGACATCTCCACCACACGATGGCGCTCCGCCCACTGGCTGACAGGAATGGGACGGCGACGGCGCAGGACCTTCTTTTCGCCCTTGGAGAAACGGATGCTGATACTGCCGCCATGCTGCCGCAGATAGTCGGCGGCAGCATGGGCCACGGCGGGAGGGAGCCAGTGCGGCAGGGCCGTCGTCAGACGTACCCGCCGCACCGGCTCCGGCTGCGGCAGAGGCATCAGCTCAAGCTGGCCTTTCATCACACCCCCGTCACTGGGCCAGAGCGATGATGCCCGGCTTGCCACCGGCCAGAGAAAGCAGCTCGCCGGCAGTGCGTCCATCGGACAGCCGCTCGCCCAGGGCGATGCCCTTCACCGGCAGGCCCACGAGGCCCGTCTCAACGCGCAGGATCTCGCGGGCCTCGGCCTTGGTCTGGGCGGAGATCCAGAACCGCTCCCCGGAGAGATACAGGCGCATCTCCGGGGCAGGCCTCGACGGCCAGATGGCGGCATGAATCCTGTCATAGAGGGGCTGCACCTCATCCACATGAGGATAATCCTCAGTCCCGTCAGGGTCACCGTAGTCGTAAATGCCGTCCAACTGGCGCTCGATACCGGCCCAAAGACGCGGCGCCCGCATCTCCGAGGGGCATTTCGCCCAGAAGGGGCCAAGCCGGAAACGCAGATCGCTGACGAGTGAGCTGAACACCGCCGCCACATGCGTGATGTCCACAGGCTGACGAGAGGGCCACAGGCTGAAAAGCAGGCGCGTGATCGGCCTGGTCGATACATCAAACGCGGCATTGCTGTAGCCGAAAAAGCCCCGCAAATCCCTGTAGAGCGGCTCCATGCAGGCATCCAGAGACATGGCGCGAGCGCGCAGACGACGCTCGGAACTGTTTTTCAGCCCTATCACAAGAAACCAGACACAGATGCTCGTCCTGAGCTGGGCATCCATGTACTCTTTGCGCAGCCCTCCGGGGGCGTTATGGTATCGGCACCTGAACGTCTTCTGGCAGGCACGGGCCATCGAGCCATGTCTGTAGAACGTCTTGCAGTACGGGCAGCGGGCCCCTCCCCGGGGCCCGCTGCCCCCTTTTTTACTCCTGTTCATCTGTCACCTCCTCGGCACCCTGCTCCAGATCTTCAAGCACAACTTCAAATTCCATCTCCCGGCTGTACTCATTGAGCGCGTCATCACAGATGCGCTCCAGGGCCTCCACCAGCGCGACGGCCTTCTTGGGATTGCCGTCCACCAGCGCCACCAGATCGAGGTTCCGGGCTTCGAATGCCGTCTTGAGCCCGGAAGAGAGCGTCACCGCCCGTGCGGCCAGCTCCGCGTAGACTTGATCCTTGGCGATAAATCGCCCTTTCTTCACCGCAAGGTCGAACTCCTCGCGTTCCGCAGCGGCCTCTGCCTTGCGGATGTCCGCTTCCTCTTTGCGGCGCTGCCTGTCAGCAGCCTTGCGGACAAGGGCATCCGGCGTCCCGGCCGTAGGCAGGCTGGCCATGTAGCGCTGCACGTCGCGCAGGCGGAACGTGCCGTCGGGCTGCTTGCGCAAGCGCCCCTCGCCGATGTCCTTGTACAGCTTCGATTTGCTGAGTTTACGGCCATTCTCGGCCACATGATCCAGCACTGCCTGCCAATTTTTGAGGGTCTTGGTTGCCTCCATCGCACTCTCCAGCATCTTGGAGGCGCGATCCAGTGCGGCGAGGTTCGCCTGTGAAGGATCATCGAGCGCGGCCCGCTTGGCGCTCTCCTTGGCGGTCAGCAGAACCTGGATGTCTGTGCTGGCGCTTCTGGCGAGCAATTCCTCCACATCGTTCGGCATACTGTCTCCACATGCCCGCGTCCGTACCGGATCGCGGGGCTTCATTCCCGTCCGTGATGAGCCACGGCTGCCTCCGTTTGATTTTTACAAACGGAGGGGATAGGCTTCCGGTGTTCTTGGTCGGGGCCCTATCCCCTCCAAGCCAGGGGATGACAGGCGGCCACCTGTCATCCCCACCTTTTTTTTAGAGCAGGCTCCCCTGCTCCAGCGAGGCCTCCTTCCATTCGGGCACATCCAGGCCCAGCATCTCCTTGAGGTAGCCGGCCAGGATTCGCCGGTGGCACTGCGAGGCGTCGGCCTCGTAGCAGCACAGGATGGGCTCCGGGGTCAGCGCAAGGACGCTGCCCAGATAGCGCTCGAGGCTTTCCGGCGTGGGGAAACGGCTCTCAAGGTTTTTGCGGTAGGCCGCCCGCCAGTTGACCGCCCTGGGGTCTTCCGGCGCGAACAGGCGGGCACGCGGCCCTGTCCAGTAGCGCGGCGGCCACTTGGCGATGCAGACCTTGCGCTCGCGCGGGGCCTTGCTCGAAAAATAAGAGGTACAAATCATCGTTCTCTCCTAGAACGGGACTTCGTCCACCTCGATCATCGGGGGGACAGGTTCTTCCTGCGGGGCAGCCGCAGCTGCCCCACCCTCCAGCGCTTCGGCCAGAAATTGTTCGTAGTAGCGTTCCTCCACCGGGCCTCTGGGCTTGTAGTCCAGCAGGTAATCCAGCAGGTCGCTGATGCTCTCGAAGCCGAACTTTTCGGCCACCAGATCCACCGTATCGACCAGAGGGCTGCGGGAGAGCAGGTTGGGCATCTTGAGGTTGATCTCCTGCACGATCTCCTTGCCCCCCTGCCGGATCAGCTCCGGCGTGATGCGGATGCGGTTCCACCAGATGTCGTCGTACTTCTGGTATTCCAGCAGCATCATCTCGTGCGCCATTTCCCGGCAGGCTTTCTTGATGGCGCGAATGCCCTTTTTGGCAGTCTTCATGGCAGGCTCCTTGACTTTTGCCAGCGGGCCTGCCAACCTGTCCTTTGTGCATGATGGTGGCTGAGAAGGCTCCGCTACTATCGAGGGCGGCAAGTGGCATTGCCGCCCTTTTTTATTTTGCTATGCAGGGCAGCAGGAGCTGCCCTGCCTTTTCCAGCCCTTCCGGCACGGGCATGCCGGGGAGCAGGAAGCGGTTGCCTATCCCCTTGTGCCAGACAGTACGGGGACGGCTGTCCCGCCAGACGAGGCGCAGGGCTATGGCAAAATACAGCACGGCACTCCCTCCGAAGCGGCTGGCCCCCAGTCTGGCCAGGGCCCACGCTTCGCGCATGAGGCGGGCAAGGAACGCACGACGGGATGTCTTCATGGCGGTCTCCAGTGTGTTTTGATAAGTATTTCGCATACTTAAACAATACCATATTGACACCCCGGCGCAAGTAAAAAGCCTGCAAAAACGGCTATTTGTGGAATTTTTTCCACCAGAGGGCATAGGCCTCATCGAGGCTCCACAGGCCCAGCTCCCCGTAGTAATTGAGCCGGAAGCCCTCGCCCTTCTCCCCCTCCAGACGCTTGTGGAGCTTGTAGACGCCCCGGTATTTCATGCTGACCGGATGCATGGAGAAAGCCGTGGTCACGGCATAGCGCACGTCATCCTGGAAGGTGGCGTCGATGAGCTGCTTGACCTCATGCGACTGGCACATCATCAGCACCAGCTTGGCCAGCCGCGTCTCCACGCTGGGCACGGCCAGATCCGATCGCTGATAGATCTGGTGGCCCGGCTCCGGCAGCGCCCACTGGTGTTTGGTCAGGTTGAAATCCAGCTTTCCGATGATCCTGCCGTCCAGGCAGAGGCCGATGGACAGGGCCACGTCCGCGAGGAAGTAGTCCACCCGGACGGACATGAACAGCTCGTTCATGCGCACGGTCTGCTTCTTGTCCAGCAGCACGAGGCCGGGCTTTTCCGTACCGGTCAGGACGCGGTCGCCGGGAAAGATCGGGCCTGGGGAGCGCGACGGCAGGTAGCCACGGGTCACGATGCGGCGCCGGCTGTGTCCCGCGTAGGCGTAGGTGATGCTTTTGCGCCCCTTGTGGACGACCGCCACAGGTTCACCCAGGATCTTCTCGACCTCCGGCAGGGGGCGCTCCATTATGATCATCCACTCGCGGAAGGACGTGATCTGCTCATAGATGGGCACGTCCTTGAAGCTGATCTCCCCATACTCCGGGGCAGGCCACGAGGCCGAGGCCGCCAGCATCCGCTCCTGGTTGATGTAATCGCGGCTGCCGAAGGTGGGCGGCGCGATGAAGACCGCATGGTCGGGATCATGCTCCTGCAGAAAGGCCACGGCATCCTGCGGGACGTAGCCGAAGCCCTCCCCCTGCGTGAGGTGGGCGCGGTAGGCCTCCAGCTTGGCCAGCGTCTTGTCCATGAGCGTGGGCCAGTTCCGGCGCCAGTTGGCCAGTACCCGCCGGTGCCAGATGTTCTGGGCCTTCCAGACCTGACGCAGGTCGAGCATGATGGCTACCGACGCCGCCAGACGGGCGGGATCGCTGCAATCCAGAAGGCCGCGCAGATGCTCCGGGCAGTCCTCGCGCTCGACCACGGGCAGCCTTTCCCCGGCGAGGTAGGCACCAAGGGCCGACGTGTAGAGCGTGATGTCACAGCCGGTTATCCGCCCCATGTAGCCGCCGGAACGCAGGGCCGCGCCCACCGTGAAATTGCCCGCGCAGGGCAGAAGCACGGGGACGGTGACCTCATCCGCATAGGAGGCCAGTACCCGGCGCAACGGCCCGGCGATGGAACCGAGAAAGCTCATTATTCCCACCTCACTGCTTTTCTGGCGGCCTCCCGCCATGAGGCCACGGCTTCTTCCCGCGTCGGGAACTGGCGGTAGCCGAAATCATCCGCGCAAGGAGCGCCGACATATTTGCCGTTGGGCTTCTGGTAGACCAGCTTGTCCGCCAGCCAGTCCGCCTCCCTGCCCAGAAAACAGAGTTCCGCCGCTGATGTCCGGGGCCGAATGGCCGCTTTGCCTGCGCTATCCATGACGCGCCTCCTCCACCTCCTGGTCAGCAGCGGCAAGGGCCTCCTGCTCAAGATACTCCGCGCCGAGCTTCAGCAGGAGCAGCATGGCCAGCGAGCTATCGCGGATCTTCTCGGCGTCCTTCACGTCTGCGAGCAGCTTGGTGAACGCCTCATACTGCGTCCCGGGGAAAACATACACGGCAGACGATTTTTTGGCCGCATCGGACAGCATATCCAGGATCTCCGACAGCTGTTCCTTTTCCCCATCCGTGAACATGAACGTGACCATGTGGGCCGGGACCTGCGGCGTGGAGAAATTCACCAGTTCCACCTCGCCCAGCTCCTTCGTTACCTCGCTGTCGAGACCGCTGTAGAGCCTGTCCTCAATGGTCTCTATTTGCGACCAAAGGTTGGCCAGGATGCTCTGGTCATCCTCTCCCACCAGCGCGTTATGCGAGAGCTGGATGGCGATGCGGCGGCTCTGGTCCAGGGTCTCCGTGATGACCAGCACGAGGATCACGGGGATCTTGGCCTCGATACTGGCCTTGACCCGGTGATTGCCGGACAGCACCTCCAGCCGGCCATCCTCATGCCGGTAGCACAGAGGTACGCTGGACAGGCGCTTGTCCGATGCGATGTTGTCCCGCAGCTGCCGGAAGGTCTCGCGCTTGAAAAAGCGGGCATTGTCCTTGAGCAGGCACAGCCTGGCGGGTTCCACCGCCTGCAGCAGCATCCCTTCCCCGAACATCTCCCGGCTGATGGCAGCCAGCTCTTCATTCCGTTGCGTCAGATCCATTCGTGATCCCCCAGAGGTCAAAAAGGTTTTCGGTCGTGACTTCCTCAGCCCAGTGGTCATGCAGCCACTGCATGATCTCTGGAGAGGACGCCACCTTGCCCTCAAAATCATCACACACGCCCGGATTCGCCAGCCGGAACGCGCCATCCCACAACCATTCGCGCCTATAGCGGGCATAGACTACCGGGAGCCGCCGCCACTGGAGCCAGCAGCGGCATACGGCGGCGGGCACCAATTCGAGTTCCATCCCCGGAGGCAGGGCGGCCCGGAGCTGGCGCAGGACAGCCGCGGAAAACATGCTCGCATCGGCCCAGATGAAATTCGTGAAACCCTCGACGCATCCACTCCTGGTACGCTGCGATGGGCTTTTTCCTTCAGGTTCAGGGCAAGATCCCGGGGCCACCCCGCCCCCCACATTCATCTGACCAGCGACAGAAGTGTCCACTTGCCCATCATCCTCATCATGCTGTTCAGGGCCGCCATCCTGTGCTATGCTGCTCCTGTGGGGCTCCATGCTCTCAGGCAGGGCAATGCTGTCAGGCAGGCAGGAGCCGACCCACTCCCGGATGTCCACACCAAGGCGGAAGGCATCGCCTGGGTCTTTGCCTTCCGGCGTCGGCCAGCGCAGGCTGGCCGGGTAATGCCGCTCCCAGAACTCCACCCCGTCAGCTCCGGGGCCGTCGTAATCCAGAGCGATCCCGATCCTGACGGCCTGCCGCAGACGCTCATGGGCATGGACATCGGGCTTGCCCCGGTTGGTGCGGACGGCCAGCGCCCCCACCACGCCGCCCGTGGCGTAGTGGATCAGGATGGCGTCCAGCTCCGCCTCGGTCACAAAGTAGGCCGCCAGCGGGGCCGGGCGTGAACTGGAGAGCAGCAGGGGGGCCTTGCAGGAGCCCTCCAGCTCAAGGTATTTGGGCGAACGCTCGCGCAGATCCTGCTTGTGCCGCCTGATCCGCAGGTTAAGCACCCGCCCGTCGGCCCCCAGCGTCGGGATCACGATGCCGCGCGGGATGAAGATGCGGGTATGCTCCCTGCCGTCATCCCCCTTGCGCGGGGGCAGACCCAGGGCCGCACGAGCCCGGAACCGCCCCGGAAAGCGCCCGCTCTCCGCCCGGAGGTAGCCGATCCGGTACGCCCGGACGGCCTCCTCGCTGATGCCCCGCTTGGCCAGCCATGCCAGCGCGGTCGGCTCCTCCCAGATCACCGCCTCGGCTTCGGCCAGCAGCTTCCCGGCATACTCGCACCACGGCTCGGTAGGTTCCGGCCACTGCTGGGGCTCCCAGCGGGAGCTTTCCCGGCGGGGCTCTGCCGGAGCCCGGCGCCGCCGGAAGGAAGGACGCCTGCCCTCGATCCCCAGCTCCGCCAGCGCCGTCTTGAAGTCCATGCCCTCCACCTTGGTCAGGTAAGCGATGGTATCCCCACTGGCACCACACTGACGGCACGACCAGATCCCCTTGAGCCCGTTCTGGGCACAGACTTCGCCCAGGTTTTCGGCCCTGTCCGGCCAGATCATGAAACGGTCGGACTTCCCCGGTTCACCACCGCACAGGGGGCAGGGGCCGTTCCATGCGCCGCCCTGTCGCTTCACAGCCTCGCCAAAGCGGCTCTTGTAGTAATCAAGCAAAGTCATCTGTCCGCACCTGTCCGCCTTTTGATTCCATTAACTACCTACTTTATTATACTTTTTTCTTATCTGGACAGATGGACAGATACAGGGGACATGTTATGCGCAAGTGTGCGCCCATGCGGGATGCGTGTGGAAATGGGTATTTGTCCTGTCCATCTGTCCATTTTAGTCTTTTGCCAACAATCAAGAGTGGTTACATTATCGCACCTGCGGACAGGTGCGGACAGGTCATCTCTAGGCACGGTGGCTGTCCAGCTCTTTTCGGGCCTCGTCAGTCAGGTCGATGCCCAAACGCCATGAGCCGTTGGAGCGCTTGTAGGCGATGTCCTTCTTGTTCAAGGCCTCCGCGAATTTCTTGGCGGAGATGGAATAGCGCCTGTCCCGGTAACGGGCGTACCAGATGCAGAAGGCCTCATGCAGATCCGTGGCGTTGACCTTCAGGGTGTAGTTGGCGGGGTTGGCCTGATGGGATTCCGAGATGCACCACTCCGAGAGGAAAAGGCCCACGTCGTCCCAGCTGGCCCGCTGCTCCCGCGTCCATTCCCGCACCTTGTCCGGGATCTTGAGGCCGTCCCGCAGGTACTCCATGCTGCCGCGCACCATGCGGGCCAGCACCCCCTTGGCCTCGGCCCCGATTTTCTCGTTCAGGTCTTTGTCCGCCGGGCGCTCGTAGGGCTGCTCCGGCCGCTCCACGAAGGAAAGCGGCCACTTGATGAGGACTGCCCGCGCCCAGAAGGCCGCGTCGTCGGCCTTGGCCTTGGGCAGCTCGTTGGTGGTCATGATGGGCAGGTGGGTCTGGAGCCATGTGGTCTGGAGCTTGTCCTGGAGGCCGCGCGCCGTGATGTAGCCACCGCCGGTCAGCTTCTTGAGCTTGGCCAAGGCAAAGCGCTGCCCCTCCTCCGCTTCGTTGATCCACGCCACGCACATGCCGCGCAGGGCCAGCACGTCCGGAGACGGGGCCGAGGAGTTCCGCGTCTGCTGCATCTGCAAGAACATCTCCACGGGCACGTCGCCGGAGAGCGTCTGACCCAGCACATGCGTCACCAGCTTGATGAGCGTGTCCTTGCCGTTGCGCCCGTGTTCGCCCCACATGATGGTGAAGATGTGGTCGCGGCGTTCCGTAATGAGGCCGTAGCCAAGGAGGCGCCAGATGAAGTCCACCAGCTCCTGATCCCCGTCCATGGACGACAGCAGGAAGCGGTTGGTCTCCGGGCAGGGGTCATCCTTCCGCAGCAGCTCCGGGTCGTACTCGGTCACGATGGCGTTGAGGATATACTCGTCAGGCCTCCCCGGACGCAGCTCGCCGGTGCGGAGGTCGATCACCCCGTTAGGGCAGGCTTTGACGTAGTGCTGCTGGTCGATCTGCTTGGGCAGCACCACCAGCGGGTCGCGGATGCGGCGCAGCATCTGGAGCAGTTTGTCCTGCCCCGGCGTGTCGCGGAGCTGGCTCACCCGGCGTAAAACCGCCGAGGCTAGACCTTCGATCTTGGCCCGCTCATTCTTGTCGGTCTCCTCTGCCGCCTCGGCCTGCTTGCTCTCGGCCAGCCGCAGGTACAGCTCACAGACGTCCTCGATGCGCTGGGCGGCCATATCGAAATCATCCTCGATCCAATGGTGCCCGCCCCAAATCAGGAAGCGATCCCAATACTTGACATAGATAACCGTGCCACGATGGAGACGGCTGTACAGCTTGGCATCTCCCACGCGGTTCTCGTTGAAATAGCCCAAAAGGTCGTCATTCGAGATCTCAATCTTGGAGACCTCCACGGGCTTCCTGCCCCTCTCGGCCCTCGCCGCAGCCTCTTGCTTACGGCGTGCTTCGACCTTGGCCTTCATCTCTGCGCTTTTTCTCGCCATTTATATAACCATCTGAATTTATGAGCGAAAAAAGAAAAAACGGAAAAGGTGAGGGAAAATGACTATTCCTTTTTTCCACGCTTTCCGTTCCACAAATCGCGGCCGAGGGCCGAAGTACACAGTCCCTTGCCCGAAAGGGAGGCCCAGAAGGACCCGCAGGCAAGGTGAAGACGCAGAGCGACGAAGGGCGCAGAAGGACATTTCTGGCCCGGCCGTTCATGCCGATGGGGGAACAGGGGGAAGGCACTCGCCCCTGCTGTCAGATGGGGGGATGGTTGGGCAGAGACGCCCAGGGGATGTTTACAAGATGCGTTTACAAATTGGTGTGCATAACGGTGCATTTTGCTGCTCCGGTACGCTCATGAAACGCAGGAAATTCAATGGCGGCAAACGCTGCCGGTTGGCCTTTCACGCCGTCGACAGGGGTTCAAATCCCCTTGGGGACGCCAACAGGAAATCAAGGCACTTGCAGTGATGCAGGTGCCTTTTTTTCATGTCTGTGCTGCGGTACAAGAATAAAACGTTGTGGAAATCTAAGCAGAAGAGGCGTCCTGGCAAAAGCCGCGACGCCTCTTTTTGCATCAACTCACTATATTTTTTGCCTTTACATCAGGCAGCCAGCTTCCACAGAAAATAGGATCCATGAAAACGGCCTTTCCACCATCTCAGGCATCCATATTCCTGCCTACTCTCCCCTTCCGGATAGTTGTTCGCAAGAATCTACTCTTCTATACCACACAATTTCCGCACGTCCTTTTGCGGAAGACTGGTATCACGCGTCACCAGCTTATAGGACTTTTGCTCTCCAAGAGCATTGATGAGCAGTATCCTGTCTTCGCCCTTCTTATCAAGAAAGCAAGGAACATCCGAGTTATCGACAAAGATCTCTACCCGTTCCTCAGTATCCTTGCTTATCCTATATTTGAATCCATAAATCTTCTCTTCATTGATCTTCATGAATATGGAAGGCATCTCTTCAAGCTGCCACCACCCGCGGATATCAAAAGCGAATACATTCAAAGGTATCGCCAAAATCATAAGCAGCAGTACAAACACATTTTTCACAGTATTCTCCTCAAGATAGTCGGTAGACATGTTCTTGTTATAGACAAACGGCAATATTTTCTGCATCAGCAAAAAATACTTCCTTTATTATTCACCCCGATTTTTCTTTTTCCCTTTTCTGTCTGCCGACGGCAGCGATAGCAAAAAGAGGGGAATATTTCAAGGGCGCTATCATCTAAGCAATCATCTGATTTTCAACGCAATTTATTTATTTTAGCCATTCAAACCATGACTTGGCATACTTCTCCCGGAAGAAAAACTTGCGTCGACAACTATCAATCATATACAGCATAATATTTAGGATCAAAAAACAACGATATTCTTTATATATCCCATATATGCATTTTTACTTAGATATCCAAATATTCAAAAATCCTCCAATGCTGACAGCACTGGAGGATATGACATCCGACAGAGGACAGACCATTTTAAACGGACATCAATCCTTTTCCGGGACAACTTCTTCGACGATACGCCGCAAACGTACCAGGATCCCGGCGTCCACCTGTGCAGAGCCGCCATAGGGGTACTCCCTGCCTCCAAAACGGTATTTCTGCTCATCCATACGATGGTAGGGCAACAGCTCGTAATGAACGGCATCCATGGAACAGGCCAGTTCGACGATACGCCGGATCAGCTCTTCGTCATTATTGATACCGGGGATGAGCGTCGTACGCAAGTGGATGGGAAGATGCGGGTATGCGCTCCGCACAGCCGCAAGGTTGCGCAGGATGCGTTCATTGCCCATGCCGGTCGCCTTTTTGTAAGCCTCGCTGTCTTGGTGTATGTGTCGGACAGCCTGATATGTCTTCCCTTTCGCAGCTTCCCCGTATAACAATTCTCGGGACGCTGGAGCGTTCAATCGGTCCTGATCCGCGAATCCTACCCGGCTAGGATTTTCTGCGACAAGGAACGGATAGGCAGCCTGCCTGGCGCCCAGCCTGTGCCCCGCACTCCTGGGCAACATTTTCCTCCAAACTATTCGTCTGGACCGGCGCTTAAGCTCCTTTCCCGGTCCGTACCGCAGACGTCTACGCTCCTCCGCGTATCAGGCAAACAGAAAGGATATATCCATGCATCATCTGTCACGAGAACGTACGCTGCCCTCACCGTTCACGGCCCTCCTCTGTGCTCTTTTTCTCCTCATGGATGCCTGCGCTCCTGCGTACCACAAGGCACCCCCGGATGATGGTCTGGAACTGCGCCTCCTGCATGTGAACGATACCCATGCCTTCCTTGCCGGCATCGATGACCGCATGAATGCCTGTTTCGAAGCCTCGGACTGCCGCGGCGGTCTGGCACGCATCAGCGCAGCTATCCAGACTGCCCGGCAAGAGCAGGACAACATCATCGCCCTGGACGCTGGCGATCAGTTCCAGGGCACCCTGTTCTACAGCGTCAACAAATGGCCCATGATCGCCGCTGCGGACGCCTTGTTGCCCTATGACGCCATGACCCTGGGCAATCATGAATTCGATGAGGGCTGCCGTGAGCTGGCCCGTTTTCTGGAAGCCCAGCCCCTGCCCGTACTGGCCGCCAACCTGGTGCCGCAGCAGGGCTGCCCGCTGGCCGGGAGCCGCATACGCCCCTACCTTGTCCGGACGGTACACGGGACCAGAGTGGGCATCATCGGGCTGGCCAATGACGAAGTCACCGGACTGGCGGCAGCCTGCCCCCAAACCGCGTTCCGGGATGCCCGGACAACGCTGCAGCGATATGTCACCGAACTGGAAGCGCAGGGCATCCGGCACATCATCGCCGTGACCCATCTGGGACTGGAGCGGGACAGGGAACTGGCCCGCAGCGTCAACGGTATCGATGTCATCGTGGGCGGGCACACCCACACCTATCTCGGCCCCGGCTCCAAGGATGGTCCCTACCCCATCGTGGAACACGCACCGGACGGCTCTCCCGTCCTCGTGGTGACGGCCGCCCGCGCGACCCGCTATCTGGGCGATCTGAGCATCACCTTCGATGCGGCGGGCATCCCTGTGGCCTGGACAGGCGGCCCCCGGGAGCTTGTCCCCGCCCTGCCGCAGGACGAAGCCATGACCCGTCTGGTGGCCAACTATGCGGAGAGCCTGGAGCGCTATCGCACGGAGATCGTGGGGCGCCATAACATCCAGATGCCGGACGGCATGGAAGCCTGCCGCAAGGGCGACTGTTTCAGCGGCCTGCTGACGGCAGACGCTTTTCTGGAATACGGAAGGACACAGGGAACCCGCCTGGCTCTGGTGAACGGCGGCGGCATCCGGGCTTCCCTGCCCGCAGGCGACATCTCCCGCGGAGACCTGCTGGCCCTGCATCCTTTTGATGGCCAGGTATACGTCCGGGAGTATTCAGGCCAACAGATACGGGAAGCCCTGGAGCACGCCGTCTCCGGCCCTGACGGGGAGGGACCGCAGCTTTTGCAGGTGGCGGGCCTGACCTATGAGGCGGACACCAGCCGCCCTGCCGGTCAGCGCTTGCGGAGCGTCCATATCGTGGACGAGCAGGGCCAACGACATGCGCTGGATCCTCAGAGGCGTTATGGTGTGGTCCTGAGCGACTTCCTGGCGTCGGGCGGCGATGGTTTCGGGATGTTGCGGCACGGCCGCCTGCTGGCCACCAGTCCCCTGTCCGTCAGGGAGCTAACGGGCGACTACATCCGCCGCCACTCCCCTCTGGCGGTACCGCACGGAAAGCGCATCATCCTTTATCGGGCGAACGGCCAGAGCCCGCAGTAAGCCTGGAGAGCGCGTCAGACAGGGCCTCCCCGGAAGAATCGATATGGACAGGATACGTCCGAGAAATCCCGGATGCTCCGACAGGCAGCTTACCTCCAGCCATGGTAAACAGGGAGCAAAAGGGAGCGAAGGAAGCGGGAGAAAAAGAGGAAACTGGCGGGAAAAGATATCCGGCACAGCACCGGAGGGACCTCCCCCAAGGAACCGGGGCGTAAACAGCCTCAAGTCATCACAATGGCTGTGAACCCAGATGCAGGGACGCCACTGGGGCTCCTGCCCGCCCGATCTCAGGAATGCGTCGGCTGATCCGCAGGAAGGTTCCGGTTCCAATAGACCAGGACGCGCCGGACGAATTCCTGCGTTTCGGGAAAAGGCGGGATGCCGCCGTACTGCTCCACGCTGGCGGGCCCGGCATTGTAGGCGGCCAGGGCCAGCTCCACGGAACCGAAACGCTGCAACTGGTGCATCAGGTATTGGGAACCGGCATAGACATTGGCCCGGGGATCGAAGGGGTCGATGAGCCCCAGCTCTTCCTGGGTATGGGGCATGATCTGCATGGCTCCCTGGGCCCCTACCGGTGAGACGGCGGTGTGATCAAAGGAGGATTCGGCCTGGATGACCGCCAGAACCAGCCCTGCGTCAAGACCGAAAATCTCTTCGGCCTCACGGGCCAGACGGCGCCACTCCTCGGGAGCCGGGGGCACGATGTCGTCATGGATCACCGGCGCGGACGGCGGGCGAAAAGCCACACGCTGCGCCGAAGCCGCAGCGGAAGATGGCCGGTCGTCCCGGTCAACCGCTGATACGGCGGTCACGGTCATGGTCTGGGAGGCAGAAGCCGTCATGGCCGTTGTGGCCTGCCGGACATCGCCCGGGGCTTTTTTTTGCGGCAGGGAAGCGACCCGCACCATACGCGGCAGGACCTTCTGCTCCTGATATTCATGGGAAAGGATGCCCGTGCCGGGCTGCAGGGGCACCGGCGGCAATGCCGCTTCCGGCGGAGGCGGCACATGTCTGGACGACCGGGAGCCACACCCTCCGGCCGAAAAAACGCTCAGCAGCAGGCAGACAAGGCAGAAGAAACGAAGGCAGCGGCTATCCTTCACGGCTCAGCTTTCGTCGTGGGTAAGCTGGAAATACAGTTCGATGGTATTGGTGCCGTCATCACCACTGTAGCAGTGGTGCGCGGAAACGTTCTTGACCAGATGGACGCCCAGACCGCCAATGGGACGATCCTCTGCGCTCAGCGACGTATCCGGCGTGGCGGTCTCCATGAAAGGATCGAAGGACGTGCCCCAGTCCCGTATCCAGACACAAAGGAACGGCGCGCTGTCCATGCTCACCCGCCTGAAGCCCAGTTCCATCTGACCCCAGTGGGCGTTCCTGTCGCCCTCCTGCGGGCAGGGAGCGGCATAGGCGTAGGTGGCCACATTGACCAGCAGTTCCTCCACTGCCAGCTCCACAAAACCAAGGATCCCGGCATAATCGGCAGCCAGGTGTTCACGCAGGAATTCCATGGCCGACGCGCAGCTGTCAACACGGGCGGGAAGCATGATTCTGGCCACTGCCTACCTCCTTGCCCTCTCAGCCGGCCAGGGCTGCAAGGGCTTCCTGCCGACTGTCGCGGACAGTCAGCATGGCGTTGAACCCGGAGATGCGGAACACTTCCGCCGTCATGGGCTGCAGGGAACAGAAGGCCAGCTTGCCGGCACAGGCCTTGAGCGCCTTGACGAGCCCCAGTATGCCCCGCAGTCCGGCAGAACTGATGTACTCCAGCCGGGACATGTCGATGAGCAGACGCTGCTTCCCCGCTTCCAGCAGGGCGCGGGTCGCA
>NZ_DS996354.1:107423-161133 GCF_000156375.1 Desulfovibrio piger ATCC 29098 | reverse complement strand
TTTTCGAATTCCGGTGTCGTCGTGGCGTCCATGCGGCCTGCAAGCTCCACGATGGCGATACCGTCCTGTTCCGTTACGATGACTTCCATAGAACCTCCGAATCTGGCTACTGGTAGCTGAGCAGCAGGCCCTGACTGATCTTCAGCCAGCCGTCGAGCGTCACGAACAGCAGCAGCTTGAACGGCAGGGAAATGGTCATGGGCGAAACCATCATCATGCCCATGGCCAGCAGGACGTTGGAAATGATAAGGTCTATGGCAACGAAAGGCAAATAGAGCAAAAAGCCGATCTGGAATGCCTTGGTCAGCTCCGTGATGGTAAAGGCCGGCACCAGGATGAACAGGTTGTCACGCGTGATGCTCTGCCGCTGGTGCTCCGGCCAGATGCGCTGGGCCGTGCCCATGAATTCCTGCAGGATGGCGGGACTGGTGTTTTTTTCCAGAAACTGCCGCAACGGCGGCGAGACGGCCTGCAGGGTCTCCAGCATCTCCGAAGGCTTCGGGTTCGCGCTGAAGCGCTGCTCCTCCAGCAGGGCCTTGGTATCCATGGCCACCGGCGCCATGATGAAGACCGTCAGGATGATGGCAAGGCCGTTCATGACCATGGCAGGCGGGACCTGCTGGACGCCCAAGGCGTTGCGGACAAGGCTCGTGACCACCACGATCTTCACATAGGACGTGACCATCATGAGCAGGAAGGGCGCCAGCCCCAGCAGCGCCAGGCCCGCGATGAGATAAAGGGGATTAATCCCGGCCAGTTCCATCCCCGGCCCCCTGCGGCGCACCGCTGTCCCGTCCGGCGGCATGCATGCGGGTGATCTGCACGCCCGGTATGCCGCCCACATCCACCAGGCGCCCCTGCGCCAGCAGCTGCCCCGCCACGCGGATGTCCACGACGGGCGACGGCGTCTCGCCGCCCAGGGCCAGCGTATGCCCGGGGACCAGCGCTGCCAGTTCATCCAGACGAAGATGCAGCCTGCCGATCTCAAAGACCACAGGCAGTTCCAGTGCCCCGACGGACGCGGGTTCCACCGTCGCGGATTCCGCGGCGGCCCCATCACTCTGGACGACCCCGGTGGGGGCCAGACGTTCTTCACTCATGCCGTCCTCGCTTCCTTTCTCTGCGGGCTCCCGGCCGGGATCGCCCATATCCGGTCCCAGCACGGACAAGATCCCTTCCCCAAGCCGACAGGCCAGTGCCCTGCCCTGCGGCAGGCGCAGACGCGGCATCTCGGGAGCCCAGCCCTCCGGCAGGAGGACATCCCCCGGGACCAGCGTCGCCGCCTCATCTGCGGACAGATGCATATGCCCCGCCTCCAGCGGACAGGCCAGCGTCCCCGTGAAGCGGGGACTGGCTTCCGTGCGCATGGGGAGCTGCTCCAGCCGTTCCAGCACATAGCGTGCGGCACGTTCCTCCGCCCAGGACAGACGCAGGAAAACAGCCTCACCACCGGGCAGGTCCAGCCGCAGAGGCAACGGCCCGCCCCAGACGATCCCGCTCTGCGTCGTACCGGTACAACGCAGTTCACAGCCCAGGAAGGGTTCCAGCTGTTGCAGCGCAGGCACGAGCAGACGCTCCAGCACAGCCAGGCACAATTCGCCGGGCAGGCGGGCAAAAGTCTGTTCCCCGGCAGGCAGGGCACTGCGCCAGGCGGCCAGATCCGGCCTCAAGGCCAATGCCTCCAAAGATGACCATTCCAGCCGCCACAAGTCCTCGCCACTGCTCAGATACAGCACGGCCGCCGGAACAAAAGGCCCATCCTGCTCCGCGGTGGCCGCCGCGACATTGAACGACAACGTACAGGGAACAGGCTGTTTCGCTCCGGCATCCAGCGGTACGGACAACGGCAGGGCCCGGCAGACGAGAGCATTGACCAGCCGCGCCTGCAACGGCGGCAGCGCCGGCGGGATGAAGGGCCGGGAAGGGATCTCCTGGGACATGATGCACCTTTTCCGAAATCAGCGGGATCTGTCCGCTCCCCTTTCGGAGGGGGAAAATATCATGGCGCGCCGTGTGGCGGCCGTACTTACTCCACGTCGGGGACGTAGTCCCGGCGGCCCCGGGACTCCTGCCGGGCATCGCCTTCGTTGCCGCCGTCCGTCCTGCTCTGGACGATCTCCACGCGCACGTTTTCGCCGCTGCGCTCCAGAGCGCTGCGCAAGGCATCCTGTGCCCCCACCGCCGTCTGGAAGGACGCCGGATCCGCACAGGCAAGCCGGATGAACAGCTGGCCGTCCTGCGCCCGGGCCAGGCACAGCTCGGCACCGGAAAGCGGGCCCTGCCCCAGCGTGATGCGGACTTCAGGTAAGCCCTTGCCAGGCTCGGAGACCAGGATGCGATCCACCAGCTCATTCACAAGGGCATCCACATCCCCGGGAGCCGGGGCCGCTTGTACGGCGTCCGTCTGCATGCTCTGCATACGGCTGCCGAACAGGCTGTCCAGCAGAGCCTGGGGCGAAAGGACATCCTGCCGGGAGCCGCCCCGGCCGTCCTCCTGTCCTCCCTGTCCGTCCCGTTCCCGGGATTCCTGCATGGCCCGGTCAAAATTTTCCTTGTCTTTGTCATCCACGGGACGATCCGCGTCTTTACGCTCTGCCTGCATGCGGGAATCCGCTTCCTGCAAACGTCGGGAACTGATCTCCATGCCCATGGGCACCTCCAGCATACGCCGCCATGCGGACTTGCGGGATCCGGCCGGACAGCCTGCGGGAGATCTCAGGCATCATCACTGGTGCGGGAAGGGGTGGCGAACTCCTCCAGCTCCAGATCTTCCAGATGCTCCTGCTCCCGTTTGGCGTTCTCCTGCCAGATATCACGATGTTTCTCGATCTTGGCCGCTTCCCGGCGGGCCAGGGCCACGGCCCTTTGCGCACCTGCCACGGCCTGTTCCTGCTGCCGCACCTGCTCCTCCGCCTGCCGCACGGCCTGGAAGCGTTCCTGCTCCCCGGTGGCCAGTGCGCCCAAAGAGGCCCGAAAATCCGCCACCTCTTCCAGAGAAAGGCTGGCCCCCAGGATGGCGGCATAACGCCGCTCCTCTTCTTCCTGCCGCCAGACGCGATAGCGTTCCAGCTCGGCCTGCCGCCGCCCCACTTCCTCACGGGCCTGCACCAGCCGCCGTTCCTCCAGCCGCAAGGCATTGCGGGCGGCGTCCTCGCGATAGTGGCGGACGGACAGCAGGGCCTGCAAAGGATAGAGTCGTTGCGCCATGATGCACCTTTGCCGCATGCGGAGCCTGTGCCCCGCTTACAGCACGACCTTTTTCAGGGCCGCCAGAGTCTCCTCGAACGAGCTTTTTTCCTCCAGTCCCTGGCGCAGAAAGGCATTGACCGCCTGGATATGCCCCAGGGCAAAATCCGCCTCGGCATCGGCCCCTTTTTTATATTCGCCGATCTGCACCAGCAGCTCCACTTCCGCATACTTGGCCAGTATCTTGCGCAGGGCCTGGGCCGCTGCCTTGTGTTCCTTGTCCACCACGGCGTTCATGACGCGGCTGACACTGGCCTGGACGTCGATGGCGGGATAATGGTTGGCAGCGGCCAGCTTGCGCGAGAGCACGATATGCCCGTCAAGGATGGACCGGGTCTCGTCGGCGATGGGTTCGGTCATGTCATCGCCTTCCACCAGCACGGTGTACAGGGCCGTGATGGAGCCCTTGTCGGAATTGCCCGCCCGTTCCATGAGCTTGGGCAGTTCCGAAAAGACCGAAGGCGGGAAGCCCCGGCGGGTCGGCGGCTCTCCGGCCGCAAGACCGATCTCGCGCTGGGCGCGGCCGAAACGGGTCACGGAATCCATCATCAGCAGCACGCTCTTGCCCTGATCGCGGAAATATTCGGCAATGGCCGTGGCCGTATACGCGGCCTTGAGCCGTTCCATGGAAGAACGGTCCGACGTGGAGACCACGAGCACGGCTTTTTTGCGACCTTCCGGGCCGATGTCGCGTTCGATGAATTCCCGCACTTCACGGCCGCGTTCACCGATGAGCGCCAGCACGCAAACATCGGCCGTGCATCCCTTGAGGATGCTGGACAACAGGGTGGACTTGCCGCCGCCGGCCGCAGCAAAGATGCCCATGCGCTGCCCTTCCCCACAGGTCAGCACACCGTCGATGACACGCAGGCCCAAGGAGATGGGCTTGCTGATGACCTTGCGGGTCATGGGATTGGGCGCTTCGGCCACCAGCGGATAATGGGTGCGCGTCCTGATGGCCGGACCGCCGTCCATGGCCTGCCCCAGGCCGTCCACCACGCGGCCCAGCAGCTCATAGCCCACGGGGACGGAAAGGATCTCGCCCGTGGGGATGACTTCCGTGGCCGGGGAGATGCCCTGCATATTGCCCAGGGGCGACAGCAGGGCCACGTTCCTGACAAAACCGACCACCTCGGCCTTGAGGCTCCAGTCTTCCCAGGGATTGCGCAGCAGGCAGAGTTCCCCCACCTTCACACCGGGCACCACGGCACGGATGATGGTACCCACCACCTGCTCCACGCGCCCCCGCGTCTCCAGCGGATTGACGTCGCGGACGGCCTCTTCCAGCAGGTCGCCGATGTATTCGAAGGCCATCTACGACTCCCTAATCTTGCCCAGCAAGGCGTGCTCTATGGCCTTGAGCTGGGTCTCCAGACTGGCGTCCACGACCCCCAGCTCGCATTCCAGGATGCAGTCCCCGGACTTCATGCGGGGATCGGCCGTCACATCCAGAAAAGTGGCGCCATTGGGCGCGGACGAAATCATGGCCGCCAGCGATGCCCGCACCGCGTCCTTGTCGTCAGGAGAAACGCGGATGAGTACACGCTGCTGGCTGCGCACGGCGTTCAGGGCGTTGCGCACCACGCGCACCGTGCATTCCCGGTCGTCCAGCTCACCGATGATCTTGCGCACGGCGGACGTCACCACGCCCACCAGTTTGGCTTCCACGCCCTCGATATATTCCACGGCCTGCATGGCCGTTTCCATCATCTTTTCGGCCTGCTCCATACGGCCTTCCATAAGGCCGTCCTCATAGCCTGCCTGCTTGCGCTCCTCATAGGCCTTTTCCGCTTCGGCAGCCATGGCGGCAGCCCGTTCCCGGGCAGCGGCCAGCACATCGTTGGCTTCCAGGAGACGCGCATAATCGGCCGCGCGCAGCACCCGCACCCCAGGGGCGGGCATCACGCTATTGCCCGTCAGTCGAAACACGGCGCCCATGACGGAGCCACCTCCTTGAGCAGCAATTTTTTCACCCCGCGCCACAGTTCGTGGCATTCCTCTTCCGTCAGGGACGGCAGCACGGCCGCCTCCGGCAGCGCGGGCAGACGATCGCAGACGCGCAGAGCCACCTCTTCCGGCCAAAGCCCGGCCACCAGACGCAACGCCATATTGCCGTGCAAGGCACAGCGCTCCGCCAGAGGAAGATCCGTATCCCGCCACTGGAAGAAGCGCCGCACGCCTCCCAGCTGGTAACGACCCCGTTGCAGGGCGTACTGATAGGTCTCCCCTCCCAGGGACGCCCGCAAGGGCAGGACCTCATCCCGCAACAGCACCGTCGCGATGGCAGGGGCATGCAGGACAACGCCCGTTACCCGGCACAGTTCCAGCAGGGCCGGAGCATCCAGCAAGGCAAGGCGGCGCGACTCTTCGGCATAGTCCCAGAACAGGGCCGGTCCGGCAGCGTTTTCAGGAGCGGCCAGCCCGTGCGTCAGCGGCCGCTGCCGCAACCAGTCCCAAAGGCTGTCCGCAGCCTCGCCCAGCTGTTCACGGCAATCATCCGGCAGCCGCGGTCCGCCTTCCGGCAGATTGGCCTGCAGCAGGCGCTGCCACAGGACCGGACGGCGCACGAGGACATCCGCGAAAAACTGTTTGTGCATCAGGCCTCACCCTGCTTGCCGGTGTCATCCCCCTCCCCGGCCTCAAGGGCTTCACGGGCCGCGCGACGACGGGCCAGCAGACGGCGGCCGTAGACCCAGCCGCCCACGCCCAGGGCCAAAAGAACGGCCGCCATGGCCAGCATCTGCAGCAGCAGGGCGGGCGTATGGGCTCCCGGCGACAACAGGGGGGACGGGAGCTTCGTATCCGGTACCGTCACGCTTTCCCGCACCGGGACCAGCATCACGCTCACGTTGTCGTATTTGAGCGAGGCCACAGCACCGGCCACCAGCTCCCTGATCTCGGGCACGAGGTTGACCACCGGCGAATCCAGGGTATGGCGCAGGAAAACCGCCGCGGAAGGCGCGATGGTGATGTTGTTCACCTTGTCATTGACGCCGAGCACCACGTGGACGCGGGCCGTCAGCACGCCGTCGATACGCGAGAGCGTGTCCGCCAGTTCCTGCGACAGGGCGTAGGACATGCGGGCCTGGACCTCGGAGGTGGACGAGATCATGCCGTCACCGGCAAACACTTCCCCCAGGTTCTTGAAGGCTTCGCGCGGCAGGCTGTTCTCCTTGAGGACCTGCAGGGCGCGCACCAGCTGGTCGTCATCCACCAGCAGGGTATAGCCGTTCTTGCCGGCGGCCTGTTTTTCCGCCTCGATCCCCCGTCGCAACAGGGTGGAAAGCATCTGGTTGGCCTGATCCTCGGACAGGCCCGAGTACATCTCCACCTTGCAGCCGGAAAGGAGCAAAAGCAGGGAAAGCAGCAAAAAAAGCATGGGACGCAGCATGAAAAAACCTCTGATAAGATACGGGTGCCTAACCGGACTGGCGCAGCAGGCCCTCCAGGCCTTGCGTCGTCTGCTGCGATGTCTGGACACCCACTTTGGCCTGCACGTTGAGCATGCCCACAAGCTGCTGCACATGCAGCAGTTCCTGCGGGCTTATGGGAGTTCCCTGCCCGGAAACACGCTCCAGCAACCGGCCCAGCTCCTCCAGGGCATCCTGGCGGGAGATCCCTTCGCTCTGGAAGACGGCCTGCGGCTCCGTCACCGCCTGCCCGGCGGGGACATCAGCGCCATCGGCTGCGGCGGGCCGCTCCACGGCAAGTCCATTCCCGGCCTGCTCCACAGGGGGCAGCGAAGTTTCCGCCCCAGCTCCGGCAAGCGGCGGGCACGGCATGGATTCCGCCGGTCCCGGCAGGAGCGTCGTTGCCATCGGTGCGGCAGTGCCGCCTTCAGCGGCCGCAACTGCAGGGCCCTCCGCCGGAGCGGTGGAGAGCGCCTCCTCAAAGGCCCGGACCAGCTCCCGCGACGGCGTGCCGGAGGGGCGCTCCCCGGAAGGCTCGCCCGCCCATTGGGAAAGCTTTTCCAGGGCTTCCAGCAGCTTGGTCGCGCCTTGTGCCGATGCGGGGATCATGCGCCGTGCCTCCCGATGGACAAAACGTCATGCCGCCGGTCAGGCGACTTCCATGATGGCCCGGGCCATGTCCGCCGCAGCGCAATCCTGCGGGATGGCGGCAAAAGCCTGTTCCGCCTCTCCCCTGCGCCCGGCCAGCAGACAGGCAAGGCCGCGCATGGCAAGGGCATCGGCATCGGCGGCATTGTCCGCAAGGACCTTGTCCAGGATACCGAGCGCGATATCGAAATCATCCACGACCACATGGGAAAAGGCCAGCCCCACAAGGGCCGGCGCAAATCCCGGCCGGAGCGCCAGGACCGCCTGAAAAATGGTCCTTGCCTCCCCGACGAGCCCTTTTTGGCAGGCCAGATTGGCCAGATCCAGCAGGCGGGCCATCTGTCTTTCGGAAACCATATATCTCTCCCGTGTTAGGGGCCGAAAAACGGCCCCGTAGCAACTCTCTTGCCTGCACGCATCCGCTCCCGGATGCTAGCCCGTCCTCTGGGCCAGAGACTTGAGCATATCCTGGATGCTCTTGGTCACCGAGGAGATGGTCTCCAGCTTGGCATTATACTGCCCCATGGCGAACTGCAGCTCCAACAATTGCATCTGGTCCACCTCGCCGGAGGCGCTGATCTGGTCCATCTTGGCCTGCAAAGCCTGGCCGTCCTGGCTCAGTCCGTTGGTGGCATTCTGGAACAGCTGGCCGATATCGATCCCGCCCGAGCTTCCTATATTCATGATATTCTCCTGACTGATCCGCAATGCGGTCATCTTGCTCTTACGCTTTCTGCTGCCCGGCTCCGAGGCCGACAGGGCCTTCCCAGAGCTCAGGGACCAGCCATGCCGCCACAGTCTGCGGCAGCTTTTCCCGGATCAGCGGTTCAGCGTATCGTAGACACGCTCCGCCACTTTCTCCGCGGAATCCACTGCGGCCATGACCCGCCGGGCAACAGCCATCTCGTCGGACGTCATACCGGCATCCATGGCACGCTTGACATCCATCCGCATCTCGAACAGCTCCTCACGGAGCCGCTTGAGGCCCTGGCCCGAAGGATCTTCCGCCAGCATGTCAAAGGCTGATTCCATTTCCATCATTTACCTCTCAATCTGTGACTGACGACCTGGCTGCCGTTGCGCAGGACAAGGACTTTGGTATCGATGCTCTCCAGGGTCCAGCCGCTGGGGAGCACGGCGCCCTCAAACAGGCGCCTGCCGTCGGCGGTGGTCACGAAACGCATGGGCGACATGGTGACGCCGGTCACGCGCAGCCCGCCCAGGGGATCCCCGCCGCCATTGCCCAAAGGCCGGGCAGGAGCGGCGCCGGCAGGTTCACCGTCCCGTGAAGGCGTCAGGGAGCGTTCCGCAGCGGCCAGGGCGCCCGATGCCGACGAAGTCCCGTGCAACCGTACGCCGAACAGCTCGCTGGCATCCTGGCGGATGGCATCCAGTTTTTTGGTGTCTTCCGGCCGGAAATCACCGGAAAAATCCACCCTGCCCGGCAAGTAGATGACCCGGACGTTCCCCAGACCTTCCCGTTGCAGGGCAGCATCCAGCACCGGCGCCAGATCCTTTTCGTAAACGATATGCCGGTCCACCGCCGGCAGGCCCCGGACTTCGGCCTTCAGGGCCGTGAATGCCGCTGTCTCCAGCAGCTCGTCTTTCATATAGGCCCTGATCTGCAGACGCGGATTGCCCTTGTTCTCCCACAGGACGACATCGGGATGGAAACCGCGGATACCAAGCGAACTGCGCACGGCGCGCAGCATGTCTTCCTGTACGGCAACTTCCATGTACACAGGGATATGCAAGCCACGTGCCATATCGCGCAGACGAATCATGGCGACATCGTCCGCCACTGTCCCGCGGATCTCCACTCCGGGGTCACGCCGGGTCACAGCCAGGCCGCGGATACCGGCATCTTCAAGATATTTTTTAATGATCTCAGGGTAATGCTCAGGATCAGAATCCGCAGGCCTGACCATCAGGGACAAGGCGAGCAGAAAGACCGCCACCAGCACCAAAAGCAACGCCCGCCAGCCGACACGACGGGCGGGGATGCTCTCCGGGACATCCGGCAACAGTGTTTCCGAAGCCCCGGCGTCCATGCCAAGATCATTGGCGGTCGGCAGCAGCTCCGGCGTCGCCGCGACAACAGGGACGGATCCCGCTTCCACAGGCGCGGCTTCTTCGTCTCCGGCAGTGCGTGCACGCGGGGAGAGCTCCGGTACAAGACTTTCCTGGGGGATGCCGGGACGGTTCCAGGCAAAACAGGTCGTCCCAAGATACCAGGCGCTCCCGGCTGCGGGATGCAAGGGAGCATCGGCCTCTCCGGGTGCGACGGGGTCTTCCCCCTGCAGACGAAGAGGACCATCCAGGGCCGTCACGGCCAGGACAGGAAAGGCATCGTCTCCGGACGAAATATCCAGAACGGCATGACGGGGTGCAAGCCCGGTCAGGATGATGTCACAGGCATCATCAGACCCGACGACCCAGCTTCCTCCCGTCAATTCCACGCAGGCGCCCAGATGCGGCCCGGAAAAGACATACAGGCAGATGGAACTGCCCCTGCTACAGGTCACTGCCGGCCTCCGGCAGAAGCAGGCGTGCTGCTGACGGGCGTCAGCACCGGTTGGGCCCCCACGCTGACGGGAGTCAGGATGGGCTGCGGCATGGTCGAATTCTGGATGCTCTTGTTCGTGGCAGGTACGGGCGCCGGCTGGGGCGTGACCGTCACGGGCGGTGCGGGCTGCACGTCCGGCGCCAGTTCACGGCGACGGGCACAACCGCCCACAGGCATCTCCTTGGGACGGCGTTCTTCATAGTCGGCCTGGGTGGGAGTCCTGCTGAAGCGGGGATCGTCCACGCGGGTCGGCACATTGGAGGCCGTATCCATGCGGACGATGCGCGGCGTGATCAGGATAAGACGCTCCATGCGCTGATGCTTCTTGCCCGTGGCACCAAACAGGCCCCCCAGGATGGGGATGTTCTTGAGGCCGGGGATGCCGGTCTCCGCATCGCTCTGGATCTCGTAATAATGCCCCCCGATGAGCAGGCTCTGCCCTTCTCCCACGATGGCCTGGGTATTGATCTTGGTCTGCTTGATGGGCGAAAGGTTGTTGGGATCCACAGAAAAGAGGTTGGAACCGTCGTCCCGGTCGTCCTGCACGCTGACCATGAGCTTGATGCTGTCCGCCTGCCCCGGCAGACCGGGGATGATGTGGGGTGTCACCTTCAGGACAGTCCCGGAGTCGATCTTGAACAGGTCGGAAGACTCGTTGCCCGATACGGGAACGTAGTAGGAGCTGGTATTTTCCAGCGAGGCCTGCACGTTGTCCATGGTCAGCACGGAAGGCTTGCCCAGCACGCGGGCCTGACCGTCTTCTTCCAGAGCGGTGACGCGGGCCAGGAAATAGTCCGAACCGTGAGAATACAAGGTGGAATAGGAAAGCCCCCCCGCACTGGAAGCCCCGGCAGAGGGAAAGATGCCGCTGGTCGAGGTGCCCCCGGCGCTGCCGCCGCCTGTCCAGTGCTTTCCGTACGCGCCGGTACCGGACCAGTTGACGCCGAAATCACGGGAGAAGTCGCTGTCGATATCCACGATGGCCGCATGGATCTCCACCAGCTCCACGGGCTTGTCCAGGTCGGCGATGACCTTGGCATAATAGCTCATGCGGTATTCCGCATCGGTCACCACAACGGCATTGACCCGGGGGTCAGCGATGATGCTGGGCCCGGAGGGCGTCCCGGACTGATCCTTCCCGCCCTGAGATGCTGCCGGCGCGGCCTGGGACGTATCCGTCGAGGCATTCATGGCGATCAGCCCCTTGCCCCGCAGACCTCCCTGGGCCGACGGCTGCACCGTCACCTGTGACCCGGTCAGGGGGGTCCCGTTGGCCATGGCCTGCAGGATGCTGGCCACACCGGGGATGGTCACGGTGGAATCCATGCTGTTGACTTTCATGTCCTCAGCCCAGGCGTACTTGAGCGGGAACACGCGCATGACGCTGCGGCTGCCCTGGGCATCCTCGAACGCCTTCATGGCCCCGCGCAGCTGGTCCAGATAGATGGGCGGCCCACTGACCGAGAGCAGGTTCTGGGCATGCAGCAGATTGACGGGCAACTGCGGCGAGATCATGCCCGCGCTGCGCAGCATGTCCCGCAAGGCGGCAGCCGAGACCGTGGACGGCGCCAGGAAGGCTTCCGTCTTCTCGCTGTCGTTCCAAAACGTCACCGTATGCCCCTGCGTATACCAGCGCACCCCGAACGCCGAGCGCATGCCGTTGAGGAACGTGCGGGGATCCACCTGTTCGAAGCGGCCGCTCATCTGCCCTTTGAGGGCGGGGCTGCACACCGAGCCGTAGCCTTCGGCGCGGGCAAAGGCGGAAAGGACCGTACAGATATTTTCATTGTCCGCATAGTGGGAGAACGCCGCCCGGAACGGGAAGGCGCTGCGGGAAGACGCGCAAAGACCTTCCGTCACCAGCAGGCAACAGAAGATCCAGCACAGGCAGGCAGCTACAAGGCGCTTCAATAGACGCCTCCGAAAAACGTACCCGACATGGAGAACATGGGAGGCAACTCCTCACGCGGCGAGTCCCCCAGGCTTTTTTTCCACCAGGCGAGGTCATTGAGGAAATCCCGGACAGCAGCATCGAACTGCTGCTGGGGCGCGTCCACGGACACCCGGGATTGCAATATCAAACGATCCCCGTCCAGGCCCCGGGCAACCGCATCTTCCCGCCGCTCAACGGCCACGACCGAAGCGCGCTCACGGCAGATGCCGGCCTGCTGCCCCGCCACTTTGCGGAGCAGGCTGTCCCGCTCATATCCCGCCTCCGGCAGGGCAAGCAGATCAGCCAGCAGAAAACACCCGCGTCCGTCAGGGGAAAAAAGTTTCAGATCAAGGCCATCCTCCAGCTGAAAGCTGTATGAGCCGTCCTGTTCCGGACGGGGTGTCTTCCAGCCGGCCGTCACCGCAAGGGCACGGACCTTGTCATCCAGCGAAACCATAGGCAGTCCTGCATACGTCTATCATGTCCAAACACAGCTCAACGGTACGCAAAAACAAGCGGCATCGTCAAACTTTTTTCTTCCGGACCGGCGCGCCCTTACGGGCGCTGCCGGATCATCCCAGGATCTTGGTGCGCGTCTGGTTCATGTTGGCCTGCATGGAGTTCATGAAGTCCAGCGACTTGGAGACCAGATCCTTGAGCGCCTCGTTGGTCTGCTTGGTCTGTTCCATCATGGTGCGGATCTGTTCCTGCTCGGCCTCCAGACGCTTGGCCTCGGCAGAACGCATGCTTTGGCCGAATTCTCCGCCCGCCGTGAACATGCTCCCGACCGAAGAAAGCATGGTATTGAACGACTGGGCCACAGCGGCGGTGAGCTGGCCGTCCGCTGCATTGCCGGCGCGCATGTTCAACCCGCCGTCTGAGGACCTGCTCACACCGGCCGCAGCCACGCCCAGGCTGGCCGCACCGGCCGCCATGTTCACTACGGCCCCGGTCACAGCGCAGGCAAACTTCTGGATGGCGCCCGTCTCGATCTTGTCGGCCTGCTGTTCCATCAGGTCGACGATCTGCAGCCCCTGCGCCTGGATGATGCTGCGGTTGGTACGCCGCTGCTCCGCCGCATCCTTGAGGATCACGGAAGCGAACATGGCCGCGGGGCTGGGCAGGGCCACCCAGCCCGACAGGTCCCCGGAATTTTCCCCGGGCGACGCCAGGTCGGGCAGCTGGCTCCGCACGTCCTTGACGGCCGCGGTAAAGTCCTTGCCGGCCTGGATGGCATCGATCAGGGCCTCATCGACCCTGGCGGCGCTGACACCCTTCGCCTGGGCCTGTTCCAGCAGCCTGGTATATTCGACGGAACTGTATCCCGTTGCATTCGTGATGATGGTATCCATACGGTCTCCCTTTTCAGGCATCAGGCCATGGCCGGATTGCCGCTGAGGATGGCCACGTTGGCCTGTACGCTTTCCTCGACGATGTCCGATACGGTCTGGAGCGTCTGCTCGGAGCGCCGCATCACTTCCTTGATATGTTCCATATCCAGCTCATTGGCCATGGCGATGCGCTCCAGGATGGCCTGCAAATGCTTCTGCTGGGCCTGCAGGTAGCTGATGTCCTTTTCGTTGCAGGCTGAAGCGATGCTGGTGGCCGACTGGGCAATGGTGTTTGCCCCACCGGCCATGGTCGCCGCACGGGCCGTCCAGGAGGCCGCCTTCTGGATGGTCTGGGCCGTATCCGAAACGGCCTTGGTAGCGGTCTGGGCGGCCTTTCCGGCCGTACCTGCCGCCCCGGCGCCGAAGGTGAGCGCCGTCATGGCGATGGTGGTGGCAAGATCCACGGCGAACTTCGTCCACTGGATCGCCGTATCACTGGCGCCGCACGCTTCCATGATCTTGCCGGTGATGAACGACAGGCTGAAACCGGCCTTGCCGCCTGATGCCTCCTCCATGATGGAGCTGGTCAGCAGTGCCAGGCTCGCGACACCGACGGCGATGAGCGCCGCGCCGGAGCCACCGGCCGCCAGTCCCACAGAACCGGCGGCGATCATGGCCACGGAACCGATGGCCGCCAGGACCATGCCGATGACCTTGAACGCCTTGAGCAGACCGTTCAGAAAACTCTGGCTCTTGGCCTTTTCCAGCTGCTCCTGGATGGACTTGAGCTTTTCCTCATTGGCCATGGCGCGCTCCTGAGCGCGGGCCTCCAGTGAGGCCACACCGGCCTTGGTCTCGGTGCGGCGCTGCTCGAAGCCCACAGCATCCAGCAAGGTCTCCAGAGAAAGACCGCTCATGGTCAAAGCGGACAGCGAGACCGTGGCGTTGCTCTTCGAGGCCGGTGCCTCAAGATCCGGCAGCAGCGAATCGCCGCTCGCAGCCAGGAAGGAACGCAACGCATTGAGGCTTTCTTCCAGATCCTTGACATCCAGGGTGTTGCTCGAGCCTTGCTGGGTCGCCGCCAGTTGCAGCAACGCGCTCAGATCGGTCGCAGGCGTCCCGGACTGTGTTCCCTGAACCATACTCATGGCATCACTCCTTGGACTGGGCCAGCGTGGCAAGCAGGGCACGGATACGGTCATGGATGGCCTTGTGCGCGGGGACGGAGGCATCGCCCAGCCCCAGGGCGGCGCGGAAGGAAGCCGCGGCATTCTCGCCGTCACCCAGCTTCAGATAGCACAGGCCGCCATAATAAAACGGTGCGGGATCCTTGAGGCCGCCGGCCACACCGGCCATGCCGTAGGTATCGATGGCCTGCTGCCAGGCCTCACGGGCCTGCAGGCAACCGGCCAGCCCCATCCAGTAGCGGGGATCGTCGCCATCATACATGCAGAGGCCGCGGAACATGCTTTCGGCATCCTTGTAGTTGCCCGCCTTGTACAGATTGTAGGCATAGGCATAGCCGGATTCCAGGGTATCCTTGCTGATGTTGAACACATCGGCCAGGGTGGCTCCCTTTTCCAGGGCGGCCTGGATGGTGTGGAATTCCTTTTCCGTGAAACCCGCCGCCTTGGCCATGTCCAGCAGGGCGGCCTGGATGTCTTTTTCCTGTTCAGTGATCTGATTCATACTCGCTCCTTGGGGGGATGCCGTCGTCCTGTCCTTCCGACGGCTACTGGCCGCGGGCCAGATTGGTGAGGGTCTGGTTGGAGTTGGCGATCTGGGTATTGGCGCCCTGCAGGTAGGAATTGTACTGGCCCATGTAGTCCTGGACATAGACCATCTCCTGCTGGGTATTGGTGCCCAGCTCTTCCAGGCGGCTTTCCAGGGCCGTGATGGCCACATCCCATTCGTCGGCGCTGTGCGAGTGGTTGTTGCCGGTCTTGTCATAGGCCAGGCCGTGCGCGTCCATGTAATCCACCATCTCCTGGCTCATGAAGGTCGCCTTGTTGCCCTTGGGCACGGTCTCGGTGACCGTCTCATAGACCACCTTTCCCTGAGCATCGCGCACGATATTGCCGTCGGCATCCTTCTTGGGGAGCTCATAAGTCTGGGTCTTTTCCTTATCACTGCCCACACCGGAATTGGCATCGGCCTTGGCCTGCCGGGCCTCATTGAGCAGCTGGGAGACCAGCTTCTGCTCATCCTGCGCCGAAGCGATGGCATCCATCTTGTCCATGGCCTGGGTCTTGGCGGTCTCGGCCAGTTCCAGCTGCAGCTTGGCGAACATCAGCTGCAGGCTCGTGGTGGGGCCCAGTTCACCGAACGAAACAGAAGACGTCGAGGAAAAATTGACTTGGCTCATATCATTTCCTTATGTCGGCCGCTGCCTTACTGGCCACGGGCCAGATTGGTGAGGGTCTGGTTGGAGTTGGCGATCTGGGTATTGGCGCCCTGCAGATAGGAGTTGTACTGGCCCATGTAGTCCTGGACGTAGACCATCTCCTGCTGGGTATTGGTGCCCAGTTCTTCCAGACGGCTTTCCAGGGCCGTGATGGCCACGTCCCATTCATCAGAGCTGTGATTGTAGTCGCCGCCGGTCTTGTCGTAGGCCAGGCCGTGCGCATCCATGTAGTCCACCATTTCCTTGGACATCAGGGTACAGTTTTTGGTGTTCTTTTCCGTCGTCCCGTTGGAATAGGTCTCGGTCTGCGTGCCTGCGGCGATACCGGAGTTGGCATCGGCCTTGGCCTGCCGGGCCTCGTTGAGAAGCTGGGAAACGAGCTTCTGTTCGTCCTGCACCTTGGCGATGGCGTCCATCTTGTCCATGGCCTGGGTCTTGGCGGTGGTGGCCAGCTCCAGTTGCAGCTTGGCGAACATCAACTGCAAGCTCGTGGTGGGGCCCAGCTCGCCAAAGGAAGAGGTTGCAGAGACATTGTTAAGATCGACCTGGCTCATATGGATTCCTTACTTTATACCCTGTTGAAAAAAATGAAAAAATAATTTTCCGGCACCGGCAGCGTGAGGCTTGGGCCCTGCTTGCTTACAGGCGGACGATGTTCCGGCGGCCACCTCCGGGGATACCACTGGCGGCAGCCGGTCTGGCGGCGGTGCGGGCATGGGCGGCACGGGCTTCACCGGCACGACGGGCTTCGGCCTCGGCTTCCTCGACCATCTTGCGCAGTTCGGGAGTCAGGGAAGCCGGATCCGTCTTCTCCTGCTCCGGCAGGCCGAGCTGCTTGCGCATGGCTTTTTCCTGACTTTCCAGGCGGGAGAATTCTTCACGGAGGGCGGCAAAATCTTCCATCTGCTTCTTCATATCCTGTTCCGTAAACGACATAACCAAGCTCCTTTTGTATTCAGTTGCAATTGGTAAAGCATAAAGCGTGCCATGCGTGTATTTGGCTAAAAAAGCATCAAAAATACTCTCCAACACACCTAAGCGCCAACATTTTTGATATTTTGCTTTTTTCGGCAAGCAACAAAGTTCTCGAAACACCCTCCCGGACAGGACATTTGTACAGGCAGGGTAGCGGACCTCACAGGGAGTCCCTTGCTGTTGCCACAGGGTCATGCTACCAGAAACATGTGGCATGATTCTGGCATATAGCATATCGTGTTGCCAACATTTTTTTACGGGATCGGGAGGCACAGTTCGTCATGAGCATCGATTTTTCCATCCAGCACTCCCAGGTGCAGCCCACGTCCCGCGATACGACGGCATCCTCCGCAGCCACAGGTTCGCTGTTCGGCAATGAGGTCACCGTCGTGGAATCTCCCCTTTCCCTGCTGGCCGAAGCTGCCGAAGAACTGACCTTTGCAGCGGACACCACGGATGATTTCGAACTGGAAGAACGCAAGGAAAGGGACGAGATCAAGGAGGCCATGGAGGAACGCATCAAGAAGTACCAGGAGATGATGCGTGGAGCCCGCGAGGTCCAGAAGATAAAGGACCTCAAGGGATTTCTGGACTCCCGGACCGAAAAAGAAGAAGCCCTGCGCCAGCTGCGCCGCTTCTTTCCCGACCCCTCCGAGGCCTGGGCCGCCCTCAAGGACATCTATGATGAGCTGTCCGCCACCCCCGATACCCCGCCGGAGACCCTGCGCGTCCTGAACGAGGCCTTGGAAGAGCTGGAGCGTACGGAAGGCCCTGCCATACGTGCAGGGATCAACGGCGCGCTCAATGCCCGGGGATTCGAAGGGTTGGGCGATGCCGGCGCGCTGGGGAGTTTCTACCGGGAAACCGTCTGTCATTTTGAAGACGTCAACAGCCTCTACGACCATATCCAGAAGACGTACGGCAAGGATTTCGACGCCGCGATGGACTTCCTCTACAAGGCACTGGCCAGCGATCTTGCGGCCGACGTGCCCAGCATGGAGACCAGCCATCTGGAACACGTCAACGGCAGCCTGGGCGAACTGCGGCAACTGCAAAGCGCCCGCAGCCTGTGCGCCCGCCTGCTGGAGCGCTGGAGCAGCGTCCACGGGATCCGGCACTGCCCCCTGGACGATATGGCCTTGCTGGGCAAGGTGCTGGACCTGCGCAAGGAACGCTACATCAGCGGCAACCGCATCAGCCGCCTGGCCGAAGAAGCCGGCGCTCCGGACATCGAGCGCAAGGTGCTTTTCCTCCAGGAGCTGCTCAATACCGCGCGCGCCTTCGCCCCGTCCCTGTTCGACGGCAACGAGGGGCGCATGAAGGTCCTGGATGCCGTCCAGGATGCCGTGGATGCCGCCATCGCCGAAGAAGACGCCTGGCTGGCGGAACAGGGATAAGCCTTTGTCCAAGACATACGCGGAGATCTTATGCTGAACCACGAACTGAACACTTTCGGCCTGCGCATGGGCCTGCCCGGGCTGGCCTTTTCCCCGCAGGGGCTGGTGGCCCTTGATGTCAGCGGTATGGGGCGCCTGTATTTCGAAAAGCAACAGCGGCATGGCGAAGAGGAACTGCTGGTCTATCTGGCCCGCCCCTTCCCCCCGCATGACAGCACCTTGCCCGAACGGGCCCTGGCCTTGTGCCATTACCGGCATGCGCGCGCCTTTTCCCTGACCGCCGGCATGAAAGGGGACAACCTCATCCTCCTGACCCGCCTCCCCGAACGGCAGGCCACGGCCGCGCTGCTGGAAGAGGCCGTCATGGAACTGGCCCGCGTCATGAACCATCTACAGGGAGCCTGATCATGGCATCATCCCCCATCAACCTGCTGGATCCCGGACTGGGGATACAGAACATCATGGATCCCGGGACGGCAGGGCACCTGCCTGATGCCCGTCCGCTGGCCTCCAGCGCCATGCGTGAAGCCGGTCTGGACGAGCTGTACAACAGCCGCAAGGCGGCCCAGCAGCTGGAGGCGGCCCTGTGCCCGCCCGTGGGCGACGGTTCCCTTCTCCAGCCCGAGCTTTTCCACATGGAGCTTCAGGGCGCCCTGACGACCCTCAAGGACAGCGACAAGCCCGCCGTGCGGGCGTTCGTGCGTGACGAGCTGGCGCCGCTGCTGGAAAATACCGAATTGCTTCGGGCCTATACGGGCCTGATGGTAGGAGGCTAGCATGGCGGAGGCCACCTCTCCGCTCACCACCGGCCAGGGCCGTGCCCTTCAGGTGCTGGGCCATCTTTTCCTGCGCATGGGACAATTCCAGCGTGCCCGCAAGCTGGCCCTGGCCCTGCTCGCTCTTGATCCCGCCGACCTTTGGGCCCGGCGCTGTCTTGCGGTGGCCTGGCTGGAGCTGGGCGACCCCGAACGCGCCCTGGAACAGCTGGACCACGTCCTGGCGGGCGGACCGCTGGCCTCCCGGGATGCCGTGCTGCATCTGCTCAGGGCCCGTGCCCTGTGGCAGGCTCAACGCCCTGATGAGGCCCGCAATGCCCTCAATGCCTATCTTGCCGCAGGGGGAAGCCGCCTGTGAGTCTCTTCTCCGACGCACGCAACATCGTCTCCCTGACCACACGTCATAGCGACCTGGCCCTGGTGGGCCTGCTGGTGGCCGTCATCGCCCTGATGATCATGCCCCTGCCCACGGCCCTGGTGGATACCCTCATCGGTGCCAATCTGGCCCTGTCCTTCGCCATCATGATGATGACCATGTATGTCAGGACACCGCTGGAATTCTCCTCCTTCCCCACCATGCTGCTGTTCACCACGCTGTTCCGCGTGGGCCTGAACATCACCACCACCCGCCTGATCCTGCTCAACGCCGACGCCGGCGAGATCATCCAGACCTTCGGCGAGTTCGCGCTGGGTGGCAACTTCGTGGTGGGTGCCGTGGTCTTCCTGATCCTGACCATCGTGCAGTTCCTAGTCATCGCCAAGGGTGCCGAACGCGTGGCCGAAGTAGGCGCGCGCTTCACCCTGGACGCCATGCCCGGCAAACAGATGTCCATCGACGCGGACATGCGCGCCGGGGTCATCGACATGGAAGAGGCCCAGCGCCGCCGCGACATCATCAGCCAGGAAAGCAAGATGTTCGGCGCCATGGACGGCGCCATGAAGTTCGTCAAGGGCGACAGCATCGCCGGCATGATCGTGGCCGTGGTGAACATCGTGGGCGGTACCGTCATCGGCATCACTCAGCACGGCATCTCTGCCGGGGAAGCCCTGGAGATCTACGGCATCCTGACCATCGGCGACGGCCTCGTCTCCCAGATCCCCTCGCTCATCATCGCCATCTCGGCCGGCATCCTCATCACCCGTTCCGGTGATACCCAGGAAGACGTGGGTGCGCAGATCGGCGGCCAATTCTTCGCCCAGCCCAAGGCCCTGCTCATGGCGGGCGGGCTGATCTTCCTCTTCGCGCTCATCCCCGGTTTCCCCAAGCCGCAGCTGTTCGCCCTGGCCTTCGCCATCGCCGGTCTCGGCTACATCCTGGACAGGATACGTTCCGCCCCCGCGCCCCGGGATGCCCGCAAGGAACTCAACCAGTCCCTCAAGTCCGCTACCCGCAAGGAACGCAAGGGGCGGCCCTCCGGTCCCCAGGACGACTTTGCTCCCACGGTCCCCATCATCCTCGACATTTCGGAAGGGCTGGCGGCTTCCCTGGATTACGACAATCTCAACGACGAGCTTTCCGCCCTGCGCCGTGCACTGTACTTCGACCTCGGCGTGCCCTTTCCGGGCATCAACCTGCGTGTCTCCTCGTCCCTGTCGGGCCTGTCCTACGAGCTCCAGGTCAACGAGATCCCCATGTCGCGCGGGCATCTGGAACAGGGCATGGTGCTGGCACGCGAAAGCGAGGATACCCTGCGCATGCTCGGTCTGGACGTACGGCGCGGAGAAAACTTCCTGCCTGATGTGGAAAGCCTGTGGATCCCGGCGGAAAAACAGCCTTTGCTGGAGCAGGCCGGGCTTTCCTGCATGACCCATTCGCGCATCCTGGCCTATCATCTTTCCCTGATACTGGCGCGGCATGCCTCCAGCTTTATCGGCATGCAGGAGACCAAATATCTGCTGGACCGCATGGAGGAGCGCGCCCCGGATCTGGTGCGCGAAGCCACCCGCCTGCTGCCCGTGCAGCGCATCGCGGAGATCTTCCAGCGTCTGGCCCAGGAACAGGTCTCCATCCGCGACCTAAGGAACATCCTCGAGGCCATCATCGAATGGAGCCCCAAGGAAAAAGATACCGTCATGCTGACCGAGTACGTGCGCGGGGCCCTCAAGCGCCAGATCAGCTACATGTATTCACGGGGCCAGAACATGCTGCCGGCCATCCTCATGGATCCCTCGGTGGAAGAGAGCATCCGCAAGGCCATCCGCCAGACGTCGGCCGGGGCCTTTCTGGCGCTGGATCCCGATACCTCGCGCCGCTTCATCGCGGCGGTGGGGGCAGCGGCGGGCGATTACCGCAAGCATGCCCAGATGCCCGTCCTGCTGGCCAGCATGGACATCCGGCGCTATGTGCGCCGCCTTATCGAAGGGGAGCATTACCGCCTGCCCGTGGTCTCCTACCAGGAGCTCACCCCGGAGATCAGCGTCCAGCCCATGAACCGGATCCGCCTTTAGGAGCTAGGCATGGAACTTGCCATCGATTACGCCGTCAAGGCCCTGTACCTGGTCATGATCCTGTCCTTGCCGCCCATCATCGTGGCCTCGGTGGTGGGCATCGTGCTCAGTCTCATCCAGGCCATCACCCAGCTGCAGGAACAGACCCTTGCCTTCGGCGTCAAGCTGCTGGCCGTGGGGCTGACGCTCTTCCTCATGGGCAAATGGTTGAGCGGCGAGATATTGCGGTACAGCGAGGACATCTTCAACCGCTTCTACCTGCTCTGAGCGGCAGGCCCGGAGATCGATGGCGGCAAGCCTGGCCCCAGGATACGCACGGACAGGACACGCATGGATTTTTCGCAATTTTTGCAGGAACTCGGGGTCTACGGGCACCTTACGGCCTTGCTGCTGGGCATGCCGCGGCTCTTCGCCCTGGTCACCGTGGCGCCCTTTCTGGGCTCCGCGGTAGTGACGGGCCAGATACGCCTGCTGCTGGTGCTGGCCCTGTACCTGCCCCTGCATCCCGTCATCGTCAGCCACCTGACCGACGAGATCACGCTCTCCGCAGCGCTCTCCCTGGCGGTGGGCGGACGGCTGGCCCTGCTCCTGCTCAAGGAGGCCGTGCTCGGCCTGATGATCGGCTTTCTTGCGGGCATCGTCTTCTGGACCGTGCAAAGTGCCGGATTTTTCATGGACAACCAGCGGGGCGCCACCATGGCCGAAGGAGCGGACATCCTTTCCGGTGACCAGAGCAGCCCCCTGGGCCAGCTCCTGTTCCAGAGCCTGGTCTACATCTTTTATACTTCCGGGGCGTTCCTGGCCTTCGTGGGGCTGGTGTACGCCAGTTACGGCATCTGGCCGGTGACGCAGCTCTTGCCTCTGGACGTGCCCCAGGGAGCGCCCCTGTATTTTGCGGAAAAGGTCGGCTGGCTCATGGGCCACATGCTGCTGCTGGCCGGGCCCATCGCGGCGGCCTGCCTTTTGACCGACGTGGCCCTGGGCCTGATCAACCGTTTTGCGTCCCAGCTCAACGTGTATGTGCTGGCCATGCCCATCAAGTGCGGCATCGCGGCCTTCCTGCTGTGCTTCTATTTTGGGCTGTTGCTGTCGCACGCACCGGAACTTTTTGATTTTACACGGGAATCCATCCTCAAGCTGAACAATCTCCTGCCGGGAGGGAACTGATGCCGTCATGCCCGCAGGCCATGACGGCAGCCGCGGAGCGCGGGAGACTTTGAGCCTATGAGCAGCGAAAAAACTGAACAACCGACCCCAAAACGCCTGCGGGACTCCCGGGAAAAAGGACAGGTCGCCAAAAGCCAGGACGTGCCCTCTGCCCTGACCGTCATGGCGGTGGCCGTCTATCTGCTGGCCATGTCTTCCGACATGCTCAATACCATGCAGACCATGGGCGAGGCCCCCATGCTGCTCATGGACAGGCCCTTTGAGGAGGCCCTGCCCCTGGCCGTCACGTCCACCCTGCTCTGTGCCCTGCGTGTGGCCCTGCCGCTCATCGGCATGGTCATGGTCGTGGCCCTTTGTGCCAACCTGATGCAGGTGGGCGTGCTGTTCTCCGTGCAGGCCGCCATGCCCAAGCTGGAGAACCTGAGCATGAACAAATGGTTCAAGCAGGTCTTTTCCCTCAAGAACCTGGTGGAGTTCCTTAAGAACATCATCAAGGTGCTGATCCTGGGCATCAGCGTGTACGTCATTTTTTCCGACTACATGCCGCAGCTGTTCCGCATCCCGCAAGGCGACATCGGCGACATGTGGCGCCTTCTCGGTTCCGTTTGCGGTGACCTCGTCCTTGTTTCGGCGGGCGTGTTCTGCGTCATCGCCGCCGCGGACTGGTGCTTCCAGAGGTGGCAGTTCAACAAACAGCACATGATGAGCAAGGAAGAAGTCAAACGGGAATTCAAGGAAAGCGAGGGCGACCCGCTCATCAAGGGCAAGCGCAAGCAGCTGCACCAGGAGATGATCGCCCAGAACCAGATCGCCAACGTCAGGAAAGCGAAGGTACTTGTGACCAACCCCACCCATTTTGCCGTGGCCCTGGACTATGAAAAAGACAGGACCCCCCTGCCCGTCATCCTGGCCAAGGGCCAGGGCGTGCTGGCCCAGCGCATGATCGAGACAGCCCGGGAAGAGGGCATCCCCATCATGCGCAACGTGCCGCTGGCACGCAGTCTGTACGAGCAAGGCACGGAAAACGCCTATATCCCCCAGGACCTCATCGGCCCCGTGGCGGAAGTGCTGCGCTGGGTGCAATCCCTGCGCCAAGGATAAGCCATGCACGAAAAGAACGCCCGAACCCTTGCCCTGCTGATACGCCTGTGCGACGACCTCGCCTGGGGACGCCCCGCGGATGAAGACGCCCTGTTCGCCCTGACCCGCGAAGGCAGCTCCTCGCCGGAGCTGGAACGCCTGGCCGAAGCCTTCGGCATGATGATCGTCAAGGTGGAGGCCCGCGAGTTCCACCGGGCGGAATTGCTGGAAAAGGTGGACCAGCTCTCGCAAGAGCTGGAAAAAAGCCGCCTGCGCCTGCATGAAGAGAACAGGCAGGTGGTGGAGACCCTGCAAAAGGAGTACAACGTCCGCCGCATCATCGGCCGCTGTCCGGCCATGCGGCAGGTGGTGGCCCAGGCCCTGGCCATCGCCCGGCGGCCCATCAACACCCTGATCCTGGGCCCTTCCGGTACGGGCAAGGAGATCTTTGCCAAGACCATCCACTACCACTCCCCCAGGCGCGATGCCCCCTTCGTGGCCGTCAACTGCACGGCCATCCCTGATTCCCTGTTCGAAAGCGAGATGTTCGGCATCGAAAAAGGCGTGGCCACCGGTGTCAGCGCCCGCCGCGGCCTGGTGGAAGAGGCCTCGGGCGGGACGCTCTTCCTGGACGAGCTGGCGGACATGTCCCTGCCCAATCAGGCCAAGCTGCTGCGCGTGCTCGAGGAGCGGGAAGTCCTGCGCGTGGGCAGCGCCCGGCCCGTGCCCGTGGACATCAAGGTCATCGCGGCCACCAATGTGGATCTGCGGCAGGCCGTGGCCCAGGGGCGTTTCCGGCAGGACCTGTACTACCGCCTCAATGTGGCCGAGCTGACGCTCCCTCCCCTGCATGAACGGGGCGACGACATCCTGCTGCTGGCCCGGCACCTGCTGGCCCAGCATGCGCACAATATGGAACGCTCTGCCCTGAGTCTGGCCCCGGCCACCCAGCAGTGCCTGCTGGCCTATGACTGGCCCGGCAATGTGCGCGAACTGAGCAACGAGATGGAGCGGGCCGCGGCCCTCACCGTGGATACGGTCATCCGCCCCTCGGATCTTTCTCCCAAGCTGCTGGCCGCCCTGGCACGCCACGGCGGCATAAAGACAGCCGATACATCCCCCCGGGAACCGCTGCCGGACATCCGGACGACGTTCAATCTGGAACAGGCGGAACGCCTGCTGGTACAGCGGGCCCTCGACGCCTGCCAGGGCAACAAGAGCCGGGCGGCGGAACTGCTCGGCATCACCCGGGAAGGCCTGCGCAAAAAGTTGCTGCGCCTCGACAGGACGGCAGCTCACGGCCATGACGGGGAGGACGCATGAACGCGAGCCTGCGATTGCGCCTGGCCCTGCTGGTGGTCTGTTCCGTGGCCCTTACCGTGGCGCTGGTCCTTTACCTGACCTGGCAGCGGGTCGGGGAGACCATGATCGGGATGGAAGAAAAAAATTTCGCCACTCTGCTGCTGGTGGAAGAGGAGCGCCTCAACACGGCCACCCTCAACCATCTGGCCGCCAAGGTGCGCTCCGTGCTCCTGCGCAAGGCACAGCTGCGGGACGCCTCCGCCCGCATCCAGACCTTGCTGCAGGCCCTGGCCCCGGAACAGGCAGCGGGCAGCGGACAGGGCCATACCGTCCTGCAACCCCTGCTGTCCGCCATGGATGCCGCCAGTATCGGTCTGGTGGATGACGTCGACAGCATCCGCATGGAGATCCTGGATACGGAAAAACTCCTCAACGGCCAGACGAGCCTGCTGGGCCTGTCGTCCGGCCTGCAGGACGTCAAGCAACGACCTGTGCAGCGCCTGCTCAAACAGCTGTCCCGGGACGGTGATTTTGCCGTTTTTGACCTGCCCCGTCTCGTGGCCACCAACGAAGGCCGCATGATCCCCTCCGGCACCTACCGTCCTGTGCTGGCCTACTTTCTGCCGCTGGACGGCCACAGGCCGTCACGGGAGATCCTGGTCTCCATGATCCCTCTGGACGATCTGGAAAAAATGGCCGCCCGGGCCCAGGCACAACTGCTGGAGGACACCCGGGAAAAATTCAGGGAGATGTCCCTCTACCCCGGCGGGCTCGTGGCCCTGCTGGATGGTGACGGACATATCCTGGTCTCCGGCGGTGACGGACTGCTTCCTGACGGTCTCGACGCGGCCCGTGCGGAAGCCCGCCGGACCGGTATGGGCAAGGTCATCCTGCCGTCGGCACAGGGAGACATGCTCTGTCTGCTGGGCAGCATCCGGGCCTTTGGCTGGTATGTGGCCCTCACGGCTCCCCTGGACGAGATTCAGGAACCTTCCGACAGCCTGCTGGCCAGCCTGCTGGCCGTAAGCCTGCCCATCATGCTGCTGGTGGCTCTGACGGCCCTGCTCATGCTCATCAGGACGCTGCGCCCCCTGAAATTGCTGACCCGCAAGACACGCCAGCTGGCCAACGTGGATTTTGCCGCCCCCGATGCTCTTGACCGGCTCGAGCCTCTCCTCAGCAAGGGGCTGCCGCTGGAGCGCCGTGACGAGCTGGGCCAGCTGGCCCGGGCCTATGCCCATCTGGGCGGGGCCCTTGCCACCAACATCCGCAACCTGATGGAAGCCACCGCCAGCAAGGAACGCATGGAGGGCGAGCTCTCCGCCGCACGCGAGATCCAGATGGGCATCCTGCCGCCCCCGGACGGCGCCCCCGAGATGTGCGGTTTCCGGGCCTCGGCTTTTCTGGATCCCGCCAAGGAAGTGGGCGGCGACATGTACGACTTTTTCGTCACCAGCGACGGCCGGCGGGCCCTTGTTTTGGGGGACGTGTCCGGCAAGGGGGTCCCGGCGGCCCTGTTCATGTCCATGACCGTCACTCTCGTGCGCTACGCCCTCGGCTCCGGGCTCGATCCGGCGGCCGCCATGTCGCGGGTCAACGCCATGCTCGAGGCCCACAACCCGGGCAACATGTTCGTGACCCTTTTCCTGGCCCTGTATGATCCCAAAAGCGGCGAACTGAGCTATGCCAACGGCGGCCACTGTCCGCCCTACATCATCGATGCCGCCTCGGACGCCCCGCCGCGCATGCTGGACAAGCTGAGCGGCCCGCTGGTGGGCGTCATCCCTGACATGGAATACACGCTGTTCACGGATACCCTCAAGGAACAGGAGACCTGCCTGATCTTTACCGACGGGGTGACCGAAGCCATGAACAGCGACAAGGAGCTCTATGGTGAGGCCCGGTTGCAGGACTTCCTGGCCGCCCATCGCGGAGCCTCGCCCCGGGAGCTGCTGACGCTCATCTTCTCGGAGCTTGTCCGCTTCCGGGGCGAAGAGCCGCAATCCGACGACATCACCATGCTGGCCTTCTGCCGCACCCACAACGCGAGCGTGGCCCAGCCCACTTCCACTGCCCGGACGTCTTCATGAACCAGTCTTGCCCCTCGATGGACCGGCACAAGCCCCTTGGCCGCATCCTGACCGGATGGATCGCCATCCTGCTGTGCAGCCTGCTGCTGTACGATGCCCTGCTCTACTCCTCCCTGCGCACCGCGACACGGGAAGGGACGCAGGCATCGGCCAGTGTGGCGGCCACTGCCCTGAAAAGCCGCATGGCCATAGGGATCCGCTTTGGCAAAAAGCTGGAGACCTATCACAATGTCGACCGCTTGCTGGCCAGCGTGGGCCAGGCGGCGGATATGCCCCTGGCCGTACTGGATGCCCGGGGCAAGGCCCTGCATCACTGGGGCCGCTTCCCGCTTTTGCCGGACATCAGCGACCGTCTGCCGCAGACGGGGAAGGAGACTATCCTCTCCCTGAAGGACGGGGAGCTGCTGCTGGCCCCCATCGCGGACCGGGACGAGCGCATCGTGGGGCATATCGCGGTCTGGATGCCTTCCCGCAGCCTGGACGCCACGCTCCAGGACCTATTCCGGCAGCAGTTGCTCTTCCAGGGCGGACTGGCCCTAGCGGGGATCCTGCTTTTGTCGCTCTGCCTCGGCCTGCGCCGTTCCGGCGGCATGCCTCGAAACCTGTGCATCGCGGTCTTCCTGCTGCTCATGCTGGGCAATGGAACGCTGGCCCTGCATGCCGTCAGCCGCCAGTACACGCAGGGACTCAGGAACGATGCCGCACATACCGGCGCCATCCTGACCGAAGACCTCAACCGCCTGCTGCTGGTAGGCGTCTCCCTGGATGATGCCAGCCGCCTGTCCGCCTATCTGACCCGGGCCGCCACGGCCCACGGTGAGGATCTTGTCCTGGAGGTCCTCGCGCCTTCCGGCAAGGTCTTTGCTTCAAGCCATGCTTCCGGACCTCTTCCCGAACTTTTGCCGCGCGGCGAGGAATTCCCCCTGCTGGAGCTGGCCTCGTCCTTCTCCGTCAGCGGGGATTCGCCGGAACAAGGCTGGAAGCTGCGGGCCTCCCTCACGCGCGGCCCCTGGCTGGAACGCCTGATAGCCAACGGACTGGACATCCTGACCCTGGTGGTCATCTCCCTCATCTTCATGGTGGAGATGTTCCTGCTGCTTTCCCGCAGTCTGGAGGCCCGCCTGCAAGGGACGACGCAGACCCACGCCCACCGCAGCGCCCTGTTCCGCCCGCTGATGTTCGTTTTCATCCTGGCCATGGACATGACCATCTCCTTCATCCCCCTGCGCATGGCCGAACTCACCACGTCCGGCATGCTCCCGCGCGACGTGCTGCTGGGCCTGCCCATCTCCGCCGAAATGGGCATGACCGGCCTCAGTGTGCTCATTGCCGGGACCTGGATGAAGCGTAAAGGGGCCCGGCCGCCCCTCATGACCGGCATCATCTGCATGGCTCTAGGCTATCTGGCTTCCATGCTAGCCTGGAACCCCTGGCTCTTCATCGCCGCCCGCGCCCTGGTGGGGCTGGGGTACGGACTTTCCCTGCTCACGGCCCAGGCCTATACGGTGCGGGACGGCAAACTGGCCGACATGTTCGCCGGTGTCTATGCCGGATCCCTGTGCGGCAGCGCTCTGGGGGCCATGCTGGCCGAACGCCTGGGCTATGGCCCCGTCTTCGTCATTTCCGCCGTCATCCTGGCCTGTCTGGCCCTGGTGCCCCTGCGCCTGCTGCGTGGACAGGAAGAACGAGCGGATGCCCAGGAGGAAGCCCCGACCGCCAGACTGACCCTGCCGCAGATCCGCCGTCTGCTGGCGGACCGCCACTTCCTGGCCTTCATCCTGCTGGCCCTGCTGCCTTCGGCCCTGCTCTGCGTGGGCTTTCTCAACTACTTTTTGCCTGTCTTCCTCAAGCAGGCCGATGTGGCCCAGTCCAACATCGGGCGCATCTACATGCTCAACTGCCTCATCGTCATCTACAGCGGCCCCCTGTTCGCCCGCCTGGTCGGCAACAGCCTGCACAAAGGCCCGCTCCTTTTCTGGGCGGGCATCCTGTCAGCCCTGTCCGTGGCCTGTTTCTGCATCCTGCCCCCCCTGCCGGCGTCAGTGGCGGGCTCCATCCTGCTGGGACTGGCCACCGGTCTCAACATCCCGGCCCAGAGCGAATTCCTGCTGGAGCTGGACATCGCCCGGGCCATCGGTGTGGATCAGGCCATGAGCCTGCTGGATGCCCTGCAACGCGTGGGACAGGTCATCGGCCCGGTCTGCGTGGGGGCGGTCATGGCCATCATGAGCGTGGATGACGCCGCCCGCTGGGCAGGCATCATCCTGGTGGCCATTTCCCTTCTTTTCCTGCTGCTGGTCCGTCCGGCCCGGCATACGGGAGACAGAGCATGACCCTTGCCCGGGAGTGGATCCGCAGTCGTTGCCCGGACGCGCTGGCGGCCTTCGAACGGGCAGGAGCGCAGACACTGGCGGCCTATGCGGCAGGCTTTGGCGCAGAGGCCTCCCTGCCCCGGCCGCCGCAAGCCGCTGATGACCTTGAGGAGCTGGCCGCCTCGACCTGCGCCCGGCTGTATTCGGCAGACGTGGGACAAGCCCTGCGTCGTGAGCTGGAAACGGATCTCCATGCCCTTACGGCCAACCATCACGGCGTGGACTTCCATCCGGAATTTTTCCAGGGCGACCTGCTGTTCGCCATGAGCTGCCGCCATGCCGTGCCCCTGTTCAACTGTGGCGCTGTCCCGGCCAACAATGTGGCCTATCCGCGCGGCATACTGCTGGGATGCGGCACCCCGGGAGAGGTGAGTTTCCGCAGCCGCAAACTGCCCATCCTGCCGGGACGAGACCGGCATGGGCTCATCAGCGTGCGCCCGGCGTTCACCGCCGCCGAGGTCACCCTGCCCTCGCACCTTCCCGGTCAGCCGGAAGAGACGCATGCTCTGGACCGTCTTGTCCAGGCCGTCTACCGGCATCCCCGCGTCCTAGAGCAGCATACGTTCCGGGATCAGGCCGGCATCATGAATGCCCTGCTGTGGCAGCAGGTCATTCCGGAAAACTGTGACATCCCGCCCCTGGTCTCGCTGGACATGCAATGGCTGTGCGGCCGCCTGATCTCGGCCGATCTGGAACATCCGGACAGTCTTGTCCGGCACCTGCTCCTGCATCCGCCTCTGGCCGCCGCGGTCTGGGAGGCCCTCAACGGGCAGCGGGCCTGCTGGACCGGGGACGCACAGAGCCTGCAACGGGGTACCTTCCTCTTCTGGGGCGTGGACGGCAAAGGACGGGCCCTGGCCCTGCGGCCTGCCCGCGATTTCCGCTCGCTGGAGGCGGCCCGGGACAGCAACTGGCGCCTGCCGCTGGATGCCCGCACTCTGGGCAAGGCCCTGAAGGAAGGACGTATCCTTCCTTCACTTTTCCTCTATTTCGCCACCGTGGCGGCGGCCAGGGGCCTGCGCTGTGCCGGAGGTGTTTTCCAGACCTCATACCTGCCGCGCATGATCCGGGGCATCTGTACGGCCCTGCGGCACTGCGGCGCAGACGCACTGGCGGAACGCATCTCCGGGTCCTTCCGCCCCTGTCCGCCCTGCACGGGACTGCTGCCCCTGCGTCTGTCCTGCCCTGATGGTCCTTTGCAGCAGACGGGCCGGGGAGCCGGTGCCGCGGACCTCTGGCTGGCCGGCGGCCTTTCTCCGGCCCTGTGGCAGTCCCTGCGGGACTGCCGGGTCGATCACGCTCTGGCGGCCTCGCTGCCGTATCATTATGAAGACCTGTCAGGTCAGGATATGCGGCCGCAGTTGCTGGAGCAGCTCCTGCAACAGGCCCCGCCCGCCGGGAGCCTGCCTTTCCTTGCGCCTTTCACCCTGGAGATGCCCCATGCCTGAACTGGAGATAAATATGGATGCCCTGGCCCATAACCTGCGTCTTGTGCAGCGTCAGGAGCAGGCCTGGGGTTTTCGCTTTCTGCCGGTGCTGAAGATGGTGGCCTCCCACCCGGACATCGTCGATTTCCTGCGCACGCAGGGCTATGCCTGTTACGGCATCGCGGACATGACCGAGCATCTTCTTTACGGCCCGGAGCCGCCTGACCGCACAGGGCGTATCCTGATCAATCTGGCGCCCCCGGACCGGGCGGACGACGTCGTCCGTCTGTTCGAGCGCAGCTCCTTTTCCTGCGAGGCGACCTTCCTGGCCCTGGATGCCGCCGCCCGTGCCGCGGGCCTGCGTCATGGGGCCCTTCTCATGGTGGATATAGGCGACATGCGCGAAGGTATCCCGCTGGATGAGGCCCCTGCCCTGCTGCGGGCCGTGGCTGCCGCGTCGCAGCGAGCCTCCCATGGCCCGGGTGCCCATGTGGCGGGCATCGGCGTCAACCTGGGCTGCCTGTACGGTACCTGCCCGGACGACGAAAACATGGCCCGGCTCGAGGCCCTGGCCGCCCGGGCCGGGGACCTGCTGGGGCACGCCCTGCACCGGGTCAGCCTGGGCGGGAGCATCTTCTGGAACTGGTTCGCCCGCCGCCACGGGCATGGGCCGCACTGGCCGCCCGGCTGTATCATGGAATTCCGTATGGGGGATCCCCTGCTGCTCGGCCGGGACATGTACCGGGAAGAAGCCCTGCTGGCCGGGGACTTTCGGCAGGACATCTTCCGTCTGTCGGCCACGGTGCTGGAAGTGACGGAACGCGACATCCACCCACCCCGCCACAGCGTTCACAACGGGCGGGGGATGCCCGCAGACTGCCCCGATCTGGGAAAACGGCTCCGGGCACTGGTGGACTGCGGCAGCCTGCACACGGACGTCCGGGGCCTCTCTCTGGCCCGTCCGGACTGGCGGATCTCCGACTTCAGCGGCAATTATGCCATCCTGGACATGAGCGGCTGCCCACAGGTGCCCGTGCCGGGAGAACATATCCACTTCATCCCGTCCTATTGGGCCGTGGCCCGTACCTGCCGCATGCCCCACATCCGCAAGACCCTCATCCACGATATTCTGCCGGGACGGTCTCTTCCCGACTCCCGGCCTACCGCTCCCCATCAGGGAACGGTGTCCCTTTCGGAGGTTTCATGAAGACGTCACGATATGCCGCCCCAATGCTTGCCTGTCTGCTGCTCCTGTCCCTGCTGCTCCCGGACTGTGCCTTTGCCGCCTCTGCCAGGAATGCTCCTGCCGGAGACAGAGTATGGCGGGTGATCTATGTGGAAGGCGGCCCCTTTTCCGATTACCAGCGCATCTTCCAGGGACTGGCCCTGGGGCTGGAGGAACGCGGCCTGATCGAGAACGGGCATGTGCCCCTGCCCAAGGACAGCGAAGAGGCCCGCGGCATGTGGGAATGGCTGCACCAGCATGCGGGCGGCAAGCACCTTGTCTTTCTGGCGGACGGTTTCTATTCCGCCGGATGGGACAGCCGGCAAAGGGAAAAGGTGCGTCAGGACGTCCTGCGGCGCATCCGGGAAAAGAAGGACGTGGACATGGTCCTGGCCTTCGGCACCTGGGCCGGACAGGATCTTGCCGCGCAGGATCTTCCTGTCCCGGTCATCGTCTCGTCCGTGACCGATGCGGTGGATGCGGGCATCATCCCCTCGGTGGAAGATTCGGGACGGGACAATCTGGTGGCCCCCATCGAACCTGACCGCTTCAAGCGCCAGGTCCTGCTGTTCCATGATATCTTCGCGTTCAAAAAGCTCGGCATCGCCTACGAGGATACTCCGGCAGGCCGCGGCAGCATCGCCCTCAACGAGATCGAGGATGCCGCCAGGGAACTGGGCGTCACCCTGCTGCGATGTACCGATACCTTCGACATCCAGGATGCGGACCTCGCCTCCGAACGCCTGCTGGCCTGCCATAAAAAACTGGTGGAACAAGGGGCCGAGGCCGTCTACCTCACCTATAACGTCGGTCTGCAGGCCGCTGCCATGCGCAAGGTGCTGCAACCGCTGGCCGATGCGCACATCCCCACCTTTTCCCAGCTGGGCGCACCGGACGTGGTCCACGGGGCTCTGCTGAGCGTGGCCCAGTCCAACACGGCCGAGGAAGGCCGTTTCAGTGCCGGGCTGGTGGAGGCCATCCTCAAGGGAGCACGCCCGCGTGACCTGTCGCCGGTCTTCGAAAGTCCCGTCAGCATGGCTCTGAACCTGTTCATGGCCACGCTCATCGGCTGGAACCCGCCGCTGGAAGTGCTGGCCGCCGTGGACGAATTCTATCAGGAGATGAAGTAGCCCACAGCGAAACCTCCTTCAGAAGGAACGAAATATAAAAGGCGTACCGTTATCCGGTGCGCCTTTTTTGTCCGCTGTACTCCAGGTCCCTCTGGGCTTTCCCGCCTGTCTTTCGTGTACGCCATTCCTTCTGCCTGTTGTCCGGCGCTATCAGCGGGCGGCTGAACAAGGGCCATATCGCCAGCATATCCCCTGCTGCACCTGCCTTCTGCGGCCTTTGCCTTAACGTCTGGAGAGCTTCTGGGATGCCCATGATCCGCCCTGCTGTGATTCTCCTTTCCTATCACGGGTAATGGGAAAAAAGTATTTTGCGGCATCAGCAGACTGTGGCATAGACTTACTTGGAAATGAAAATGAATTTTTATTCCACAACAAAGGACGGACTGCATGACCATTCATTCCACATTCGGCAAGCTGGCCTTCTCTCTTGCCCTGGCAGGGACATTCCTTTTCCCCGGCCTTGATGCCCGGGCCACGGATACTGCCACCGACACTTTGAATTTTGTCAATTACCGGGATGTCCGTGATCTCAATCCCCATCTGTATGCCGGTGAGATGTACGCGCAGGAAATGATCTTCGAGACCCTGGTGGACATCACGGCCGACGGTTACAAGCCCTGCCTGGCCGAAAGCTGGGACATCTCGCCCGACGGCAAGGTCTACACCTTCCACATCCGCAAGGGCGTGACCTTCACTGACGGGACCCCGTGCGATGCTTTTGCCATCAAGGCAAACTTCGACGCCATCCTGGAAAACCGTGCCCGTCATACCTGGCTGGAGATGATGCATCTGCTGGAAAAGGTGGATGCCCCTGATGCCCATACCTTCCGCATCTTCATGAAAGCCCCTTACTGGCCCATGCTCACGGAACTGGGCGTGACCCGTCCCTTTGCCATCATCTCGCCCAAGGCCATGAAGAACGGTTCCACCAAGAACGGCGTGACGGCTTATGTAGGAACCGGGCCCTACAAGCTGACCAAGGTCGTCACGGACGAATACGCCGTGTTCGAGGCCAACGAGAACTACTGGGGCGAACAGCCCAAGATCAAGCGTGTAGTGGTCAAGGTCATCCCTGACAACCAGACGCGTATCCTGGCTTTGGAAAAAGGCGAGATTGACCTGATCTGGGGCAAGAACATGCTGGATGCCGATGCCCTGAACAAATACAGGGACAGCAAGGACTTTGGCGTTGCCCTTTCCGCCCCCACCTCCACCCGGCATATCGTCCTCAACGGCCAGAATCCCGTACTTGCCGACATCCATGTCCGCAAGGCCCTGCAGCATGCCACCAACCGTGTCGCCATCGCCAAGGGGGTGTTCCACAATACCGAGCTTCCCGCGGATACGCTGTATGCCCGCAGTGTCCCCTATTGCGACATCGATCTGAAACCCTACGAGTATGACATGGCCAAGGCCGCCAGGATCCTGGACGAAGCCGGCTGGAAACCAGGCTCCGACGGCATTCGCCAGAAGGACGGCAAGCGCATGGAGCTGGGGCTGCTTTACAACAGCAACAGCGTGACGGAAAAGACCATCGCTGAATACCTGCAGCATGAATACGGCAAGCTCGGCATCAGGGTGAGCCTGCGCGGCGAGGAAGAACAGTCCTATCGCGACAACATGAAGAACGGCCTGTTCGATATGATCTTCAACATCTGCTGGGGCATGCCCTACGACCCGCAGTCTTCCATGGCCGCCATGCGCCAGCGCGTCTACGGTGATTATGCCGCCCAGCTTTCCCTGCCCGACAAGGCCCAGATCGATGCGGCCATCACGGAGATCATGTCCTCCACCGATCCGGTCCGCAGGCAGGAGCTTTTCACTTTTGCCCTGACCCATCTGCATGAGGATGCCATCTACATCCCCCTGACCTACGAGACCAACAAGGCGCTCTTCACCAAGCGCCTCAAGGGGGTGGGCTTCAACCAGACCCAGTACGAAGTGCCGTTCACCAGAATGTACTTTGAAGGGAAATAGCGGGACGGAAGTCCCCGCAGGGAAGGGCTATCCCGCCACAGGCTGGCCCTTCCCTGTCTTTCCCCCCGGATCGCCTCATGAAAAACTACATCATCATGCGCCTGCTGGCCACCGTGCCCCTGCTGCTGGGCATATCCTTCCTGTGCTTCGTCTTTATCAACCTTATCCCTTCCGATCCTGCCGAGGTGGCCCTGCGCATCCGCCAGACCCCCATCATTACGGAAGAACTCATCGCCCAGACCCGTGCTGAACTGGGTCTGGATCAGCCCTTTCTGGTACGCTATGCCCACTGGCTCTGGGATTGCCTGCACTTCGACCTGGGCGTGAGCTACACCAACCCTGCGCGGACGGTGCTTGGCGAGATAGGCCGCTGTCTGCCGGCCACCCTGGAACTGGCCGGGCTTTCGCTGGTCTACGTTATCGTGCTCAGCCTGCCCATCGGCTTCCTGAGCGCCGTCTACAAGGACACATGGTTCGACCGCATCATGCGCGGCGTGGTCTTTGCCACCACGGCCATGCCCGTTTACTGGGTAGGCCTGCTGCTTATCTGGATCGTCAGCATCAAGCTGGACCTGCTGCCCACCAGCGGCTACGGGGGATTTTCCAGCCTTATCCTGCCGGCCTTCACCGTGGCACTGAGCTACATCTCCACCTATATCCGCCTGATCCGCAACAACATGCTGGAAAACATGCGCGAGGATTATGTGCTCTATGCCCAGGCCCGCGGCCTGAAGCAGCGCAGCATCCTCGTACGCCATATCCTGAAGAACTCCCTGCAATCCTGCGTGACCGCCATCGGCATGAGCATCCCCCAGCTCATCGCCGGCACCATCGTGGTGGAGAACGTATTCGCCTGGCCGGGTGTGGGGCGTCTGTGCATCGCCTCCATCTTCAATCGCGACTACCCGGTCATCCAGGCCTATGTGCTGCTGGTAGGCGTGCTTTTCGTCTTTTTCAATCTGTTCTTCGACATCCTGCAGTATGTGGCCGACCCGCGCCTGCGCGAAAGGAAAGCGTAAATGTTGCAACAACTTTTCAAGAATCCCATGGCCCTGCTGTGCATGGGGATCGTCCTGGTCACGGCCCTGCTGGGCATCTTTGCCCCGTGGGTGGCGCCCAACGATCCCTATGCCAACGACATCCTCAACAAATTCGACAGCCCCTCCTGGCAATATCCCCTGGGCACGGACCATCTGGGGCGCTGCGTGTTCTCGCGCATGCTCTTCGGCATACGGCCCACGCTCTTTCTTTCTCTGCTGACCATGCTGGGCACCATCGGGCTGGGCGTGATCATGGGCATCACCGCAGGCTACTTCCGCGGCACGGTGGACGAAGTCATCATGCGTGTGGTGGACGTCATGCTCTCCTTCCCCAGCCAGATCATCATCCTGGCCGTGGTCGCCCTGCTGGGGGTGGACATCCGTAATGTGGTCATTGCCAGCATCTTTATCAAATGGGCCTGGTACGCCCGCATGATCCGCACTGCGACCATCAAGTATACGGGCATGAACTTCGTGCTTTTCTCCCGCAGCATCGGTTCCGGGAACTTCTATATCCTCACACGGCACATGCTTCCCTGCATCGCCGCAGAACTGGCCGTACTGGCCTCGCTGGATACAGGATGGGCCATCCTCAACATCTCTACACTCTCCTTCCTCGGGCTGGGCGTCCAGGCCCCTGTGCCCGAATGGGGCGCCATGCTCAATGAAGCCAAGAACGTCATGGTCTCCAACCCCGAGCAGATGATCGTCCCCGGTATCGCTGTGGTGGTGCTGGTAGGGGCCTTCAACATGCTGGGCGACTGCCTGCGCGACGCCCTCGATCCCAAGGCGGTGCGCCAATGAACGATATCCTCACCGTCAGGGATCTGTCCGTCCACTTCCGTCAGGGGAAGCGTCTGGTGCAGCTGGTGGACCGGGTCTCCTTTTCCGTGGCCAGGGGAGAATGCCTGGGCATCCTGGGAGAATCGGGCAGCGGCAAGAGCATGACCTGCAAGGCCCTGCTGGGCCTGCTGGACGACAACTTCCAGGTCACCGGCAGCTCCCGCTTTGAAGGCAGGCCCCTGCTGAGCCAGACACCGGAACAGCTGCGCCGCCTGCGGGGCGGCAAGATCAGCATGGTCCTGCAAAATCCCATGTCCTGCTTCGATCCCCTGTACCGCATCGGGGAGCAGATGGCCGAGACACTGCAGGAGCACACCGCCCTGAAAGGCAGGCCCCTGCAAAAAAGGATGGGGGACATACTCCGCCTGATGCGCATCCACGACCCGGCGGACGTGTTGCGCAAGTACCCGCACCAGCTCTCGGGCGGCATGTTGCAGCGCGTCATGATCGGGCTGGCCATCTGCATGCAGCCTTCGCTGATCATCGCCGACGAGCCAACGACAGCCATCGACTCCATCAGCCAGTATGCCATCATGCAGGAATTCCTGCGCATCAAGCAGCGCGGGGAAGTCTCCATGATCTTCATCTCGCATGACCTTGGCGTGCTGTCGCTCATCGCTGACAGGCTTATCGTCATGCATGACGGCAAGGCGGTGGAAAGCGGTACGGCACAAGAGATCTTCGACAACGCCACGGACACCTACACCCGACACCTCATCAAACAGCACAGGGCCGTCATGCACCGCTTCCTGGATGCGCTGCATGCTCCTGTCCCCGGAAGGATACCTGCATGAACACCCTGCTCCACGCAGACGACATCCACGTCTCATTCAAAAAGGAAAACCAGAAAAGCCTGTTCGGCCGGGAACGGCAGCAGGTCTTACGCGGCATCTCCCTGAGCCTCCGCGAGGGGGAATGCCTGGGCATCATCGGTGAGTCCGGCAGCGGCAAGAGCACTCTGGGGCGTGTGCTTTCCGGGCTGCTAAAACCGGAGCGGGGCACAGTGCGCATCAACGGGCTGGATCTGTATGCCAGACGCTCCGCCCGCGAGGCTGCCGCCCTGCACCACAGCCTTTCCGTCGTCTTTCAGGACTATACCTCTTCGGCCAATCCCCGTTTCAGGGTGGAACATATCATCGGGGAGTCCTTGCGGGCCCTGGAACGCAGTACGGGCCAGCGCATGGACCGCCGCACCCGAATCTGCGAGCTTCTGGAGCAGGTGGGCCTGCCGGCCGCGTTCATCTCCCGTTATCCCCATGAACTGAGCGGCGGTCAGTTGCAGCGCGTATGCATCGCCCGTGCCCTGGCCATCCGGCCGCGCATCATCCTTTTGGACGAGGCCATCAGCTCGCTGGACGCTTCCACCCAGGTGCAGATCATGGATCTGCTCATCGAGCTGCGCCGGGATCTGGGGCTTTCCTACCTGTTCATCACCCACGACCTGACCAGCATCACCTACCTGTGTGACCGGGTCGTTTTTATCGACGCCGGCACCATCGTGGAACAGGTGGACGATATCCGGTGCATCACCATGATCCGTAACGATTATGCCCGCAACCTGCTGGGATCCGTCATGGGCATCGGTGTGGAGCACGGCAGCGGGGCTTCCCGCACCGGGCAGGATCGTTACGCGGCCATTGCCTGAGAAGGATAGATTCATGCCCCCGGTTCCTACCCAGGCGGCCGCCCTGACCGCCCCCTCCCGCAGGGAATATGCAGCCATGCTGCTGCCCTTCATCCTCTCCACGGTGACGCAGCCGCTCATCGGCGCCGTGGATACGGCTGTCATGGGACGCCTTTCCGCCCCTTCCTATATCGCGGGAGTGGCCGTAGGTGCCGTCATCTTCAATACCCTGTATTGGCTGCTGGGTTTCCTGCGCGTGGGCTCCACGGGGTTCAGCGCGCAGGCCCTGGCCACAGGAGATACGGAGGCCGCCTGGAAGGCATTCCTTTTGCCGGGCATCATGGCCCTGCTGCTGGGCACTCTCATCCTGTTGTGCCGGGATGCCATCTTTTCCGGCGCCATGTTCCTGTTGCGCCTTGATCCGGCTGCCAGAGAAGTAGCCGGGATCTATTACGATATCCTGATCTGGACGGCTCCCCTCACGCTGCTGAACTACGCCATACTGGGCTGGCTCATGGGGCAAGCCCGCATCAGGGCCTCCCTGCTCATGCAGATAGGCGGCAATGCGGTCAACATGCTGCTCGACTTGCTTTTCGTAAGCCTGTTCGGCTGGGGAGTTTCAGGCGTGGCCGCAGCATCCGTACTGGCCTGCCTGTTCGCCACTATCACCGGACTGGTCGCCATGCGGGATTCCTTGCCTCCCCTCCCTGCCCCGCTCCCCAATCTCGTCCGCGTGGGGGAAATGCTGCGCATGGCACGGGTCAACGGCAATCTGTTCCTGCGTACGGTCTGCCTGCTGACCCAGACCAACATCTTCATGATCACCACGGCATCTTTCGGGACCCTGACCATCTCGGCCAATGCCGTCATCCTCCAGATCATGCTGATCTTCTCCTATGTTTTCGAGGGGATCGCCAATACATCGAGCGTATTTGCCGGAAAGGCCGCCGGACAGAGCTGTGCCGCCATTCTGGAAAGGACACGGCGCCTTACTCTGCACTGCTCCCTGGCGGCCCTGCTGGGCATGACCCTGATCTACGCCCTGGGGCACACGCCTTTGCTGCGCCTGTTCACCGATTTGCCGGAAGTCCTGGCCGCTGCGGAACGGTATGCGGACTGGGGCATATGCTTCCCGGCATGCGCGGCCCTGGGCCTGACCTATTATGGCCTGTTCACGGGCAGCAGCCTGACCCGCCCGGTCTTTCTCTCCACCCTGCAGGCCCTCGTGGCTTTTGGTCTGGCCTGGCTGGCTTTTGTCCCCCTTTGGGGCAACCACGGCCTGTGGGGCGCATACCTGATCTTTTATGCCGGCAGGTCGTTCTTCCTGCTGCGCTACTGGCCCCGGCTGCGTGACGCGCCTTCCTTCAGGCATGACAGCGCGGCCCTTTGCTGAACCTTATCCTGACAGAGACGTACATGAACTTTCATCAAGCTTCGCGGGCGGAAGCCGCCCCAGGACAAAAAACGATCGCCCTGCTCCGTGACCGTGACCTCTCCCTGCCCGTGACCACCATACACGGCAACAGACCCGGGCCGCGCGTGCTGCTTACCGCCGGCATACACGGATGCGAATATTGCAGCATACAGGCAGCCATAGAGCTGGCGTCAGAACTGGACCAGGACGCCGTGGCCGGACGGCTGACCATCGTCCACCTGGCCAACGCTTCGGGGTTCAGCGAACGACTGTCCGAGATCGTGGCGGAAGACGGCAAGAACCTGAACCGGGTCTTTCCAGGCCGGGATGACGGCAGCCAGGCCGAACGTCTGGCCCACCTCATCACCAGCCTGCAGGACGACGCCGATTTCTATGCCGACATGCACGGCGGTGACCTGCACGAGAGTATGCATCCCTTCGTTTTCATCCCCGGTGTGGCCGAGGAGCAGGTCACAGACAGGGCACGCCAGGCTGCGCAAGTCCTGGATGTGGACGTGCGCGTCCTCTCTTCGGCCACCACAGGGGCCTATAACTCCGCCGCTCTGCGCGGCGTGCCGTCCCTGCTCATCGAACGGGGCGGCAACGGCGTCTGGTCCCGGGCCGAAGTGGATGCCTACAAGCGGGACATCCGGGCACTGCTGGCCCATCTGCAGCTGTTGCCGCCCCTGGCAGAATCGCCGCACCGGGAACAGCGCGAGATCCGCGATGCCGTCTACCTGACGGCGAAGGATCAGGGGTGCTGGTACCCGGAAGTCACTCCCGGGGCTCCTGTCAGCCAGGGAGAGATACTGGGGACCGTACGTGACATCTTTGGGCGTGCCATCGACTGCTACCGGGCCGAAAAAGACGGCATCGTCCTGTACATGACGGTCTCTCTGGCCGTGAAGGCCGGTACGCCCCTGGTGGCTTACGGCTAGTCCAGGAGCTTCCGGCCTGTGCCGGAACGTCCGTTTTTCCGGGCTTGCCCCGGCGAAGCGGCAGCGCGCCATGCCCATTGCCCTGCTTGCGGCACGAAAAAAATATCGCTGCCGGGCGTCTTCCTGCAGGCCATCCTTTCTCCACCCCAGCATCCCCTTTCGGCAAGCACATCATGGAACTGCGCCAACTTGAACATTTTGTCACCACAGCCGATTTCGGCAGTACACGACGGGCCGCCGAGACCCTGTATACCTCGCAATCCAGCGTGAGCAAAAATATCAGCATGCTGGAAGAAGAGCTGGGGGTCACGCTGTTCACCCGCTCCAACCGCGGTGTTTCCCTGACAGAGGCAGGCAGGGAATTTTACGACCAGGCCCGCACCATCCTGCAGAACGTCCGCCTTATGAAGCAGATGGGACGGCAGAAGAAATACAAAAAAATCAACATATCCTGCTATCCGTCCACCATGATCTCGCGGCTTTTCTGCTTTTTGTACAACGCCATAAACCACAATGAATACAAGATGTCATTTCTGGAAGGGACGGTGGAGGACATCGTAGACAATGTCTATACCGGCATTTCCGACATCGGCATCGTCTACTTTTCCAAAGACCAGCGAAAATGTTTCTCCCATGTCCTTGCCCACAAGGACATCGAATTCATCGAGATCTCGCAGCATGAGCCCTGCATCTACGTAGGGCCACAAAACCCTCTGTATGACCGGGAAAGCATCCGCTTCTCCGATCTTGATGGCAACAACTTCATCCAGCCTGTTAATGACTTTTTTTCCATAGAGCATCACCTGGACAGGATCAGTGTCGGCATGGCCAAAGCGGCAAATTTCAAAAGCCTCTTCTCCACTAACAGCGACAATCAGATCATCGAGATGCTGCTACACACGGATATATGCAGTTTCGGCATCCGTTTGATGAACGATTCTTTCAGGAAATATGCCATACGGGACATCCCCATAGACGGCTGCGGGAAATGCCTTTCCTTCGGCTATATCAAGAAAAGGAACACGACTCTTTCCATGGAATATGAAACATTTCTTAATCTTGTCAGAAAATATCTCTGCGATCCCCAAAACAAAAAAACAGCACCGTAAACCTACTGTCAAAGGAGTGATACACATGAAAAAACATCTGGCCATCCTTTTCCTTGCGGCCGGCATGCTCCTGGGGGGATCCCAGCAGGGCCAGGCCGTGGACTTCAAGGCCAAGGGCGTATGGATCAATATGCTCGAATACGGCGGAGGGGGGAACTTCGTCAAAAATGACCGTAACGGCCGTCACGTGACCGGCTGGGGACGCTGGGGGGAGGACGAATTCGAAGCCAAGACGCGTGTCCGCTTGCAACTGGAGGCCATCGCTTCGGAAAGCCTTTCGGGGACGGTCTATTTTGAGATCGGCGCCGCCACCTGGGGCCGCGCCGCCAAAGGCGGCGCTCTGGGGGCCGACGGCAACATCGTCAAGATAAAGCACAGCTATCTGGACTGGGTCGTCCCCGGCACGGCCATCAAGACCCGGATGGGCATCCAGCGCATCTTCCTGCCGGACTATGCTTCCGAGGCTTCGCAGGTCTTCGATGCCGACGTGGCAGGGATCAATGTCTCCGCCCCTCTCGGCGACCATGCCGCCGTGACGGCGTTCTGGGCGCGGCCGTTCAATGATAACTGGAGCGGCGGGACAAACGGGACGAACCGTTATCTGGACAACGTGGACGTGTTCGGCCTGCTGCTGCCCCTGACCTTCGAAGGGGTGCGCCTGACCCCCTGGGCCATGCTGGGCATGGTGGGCAGCAATGCCTTCCGCTCCGGCGATGATTACTATGGCAGCGGCTACGGTTCAGGCATAGGGCCTTCGTGGTATGCCCTGCCTGCCCACAAGGCCAATGGTACCTCGGCCTATGCATACGGAACGGCATTCTGGGCAGGCCTGACCGGCGAGATCACGGCTGCCGATCCCTTCCGGCTGGCCTGGAGCGCCAACTACGGCGCCTTCAATTCCGGTGAAGAAGCTCTGGACCGCAGCGGCTGGTATGCCTCGCTGCTGGCCGAATACAAGCTGGACTGGGGCACGCCCGGTATCTATGCTTGGTACAGCAGCGGCGATGACGACAACCCGAGGAACGGGTCTGAACGCTTGCCGTCCTTCGACTACAATAACGAATGCACCAGCGGCTTTTCCGGCTTCGGAACGCTCGGGACCTGGACCATCGGCCGCGATGCCGTGCTGGGGTACACCCTGGCCGGCACATGGGGCTTTGGTGCGCGTATCCGTGACCTGAGCTTCATCGACAAGCTTAGTCACACCATCCGCATCAATTTCTATAACGGAACAAACGCCCCCCGGATGGCCCGCTACATCAAAGGAGAGCTGGACGTCCCCGGCCATGCAGGCCGCAGCCTGTACGGTACGGCTTCGGACTTCAATAATGTCAACACCAATGGCGGCATCTACCTGACGCAACGGGACTACGCCGCTGAATTCGGCATCATGAGTTCCTACCAGATCTATGACAACCTGCGCCTGCTGGTAGAAGCCAATTATATAGCCCTCTGGCTGGACCAGTCGTCCGATGTCTGGGGAGGTTTCAGCAAGGGTGGCAGCTGGCACCGCGCCAACAGCATCGAAGATGCCTGGAACGTCAACATGAGCTTCATCTACAAGTTCTAGTTTTCGGGAAGCGCGGGCCGTCCCTGTTTGCCGCCGCCATCGGACTGGCCCGCCTCAAAGGGCCCCTTCCTGTCGCAGGCGCGCCGCCTTTTGGGGCAGTTGCCTGCGGCAGTCCATCTTGCTGGTGCCCCCCCCACAGCCGGGCATAACCTGCGGCACTGCTGCGCAGGGCGATATACAGCAGCCCCTGCAGGGGAGCAGGCAGAAGGTGCAGCAGCACATCGCGGCAGCCCTCCCGCAAGCGCAGGGAAAGCTGCTGCTCCAGTACCTGACAAACTATCCTGTCATTGTCGGTCATATGCTTACCTCCGCATATGCCGACACTCTGGCTCCCTTCACCCGTCAGGATGATGTCGGACAGCCGACATTCTCCTGACAGTCAGAGGCACGGGACATCACCGGAGCAGGCCCGGCCGGACAGGCTTCAGGCCGACATGGGGCAGTAGCGTTCCGCCCCAAGGATATGCGCCGCCCCGGCGCAGGAGGTGCCGAAGAACAGCACCGGCTTGCCGATATCCAGAAAGTTGACGAACGAGCCGTTGCAAAGCGTGCTGCCCGTACACAGCACCAGTTCGGCCCAGTCCCGCACCACGTCCTGATAGGCCGCCATGCCGTCTTCCACCAGCACGCCGGAACGCACCGTCCCCACGATCTCGGGATTGAGATCCAGCACCCGCACGCTGAATTCCCTGGACAGCCGAGCCAGCAGCGCAGGCTGGAACCCCACCAGTGCGATACGCGGCGTGCCGAAGCGTTCCCGGACGAGGGCCGCATACCGCTCCGCACACAGCTCCGGCCCGTCGTCACGGCAATGGATCGTATTGCCGATCTCGCCCACGGCGCGCAGGACGGCATTGAGCGTGGCCACCAGCATCCCGCCTGCCTGGGGATCCTGCGCCGTGTCCAGTGCCAGCACATCGGCCAGCGAGCCTTCGAAATCCACCGGTGCACTGGTGAAGGCCTGCCCCAGAGCCTCGCCGAAACGGGCCTGGAGCATGACTTCCCTGCCATTGAGGATGGGATAGTCCGTGCGCGCGGTCCGGCCTATGGCCTCTTCCGGGGTAAGACCGCGACTTTTCAGGCTGATACTACACGCATCCAGATGGTGCCGTGCGATGGCATCACGCAACGCCTCCTTGAGCCGGGCGTACAGGGCTTCTTCCGTCATCATGGTCCATACCTCCCAATGGTAACGGGCGTCTTTATTCCTGAAAGACACCCCCAAAGAACTCACCGGCATCATGCCAACAGCCGGCGTGGCTGTCTGCCGTCCGGCATTTTTGACGGGCACACGTCCACACACCGGCCCCCGCAGCCATACAGCGAACGGCCATCCTCCGGGCATCCTCACCGGTACGACCGAAGAAAAAAGCGTGCCGGAATGATGAGTTCCGCCGCTGCCGCCTGCCTGTCCCCGCAGGAAGATCTCCGGCACGTCCCCTGCCCCACCATGAAAAAGGCTGCCCCTTGCGGGACAGCCCTCAAATACGCTTCGGCTTCAGGCACGCGGGACGCGCCCAGATTGCAGATTGCGTTCCTGCAGGCGCTTGCGGGCCCGCAGACTGACCCGGACGAGCCACGACACCAGGACCACGACAGCGATGCCCACATCAGCCAGCAGGACGCGCGACGCATTGAAATGCTGTTCAAAGCCCCACAGGGTGGCCCTGTCCCAGGCCGGATGGTAGATGAACCAGCCCAGGCCCATGGCCAGGCCAAGGGCCGCGAAGGCGAGGACCAGCCAATGTGCCGGGATGGCTTCTTCCCAGAAGAAGGAAGAGCGATAGAAGCGGCGTCGGGACAGCCAGACCGTTATCAGCACCACCAGGGCTGCACCGGCGGCCAGGAAGGAAAGCCCCTTGAGCAAGGCCCCTGCGATGCCCAGCAGCAACAGGACCACCGCCATCCAGAAGGCACGGTTCTGGCGCCGTTCCAGCCCATAGGCCACAAAGAGCAGCAACGCCCCGGAAAGCGCACAGACCAGATGTCCCCCCATGAGCAGGGACCGGGGAAGGAAATCATCAAGCTGCGCCACCACGGCGGGCAGCGTCGGCAACATGGCGGAGACCAGCAGGATGCAGCCGCCCACGAAGGTGGTGTAGGCTGCGATGGAGTGGGAAAGCACCGAAAGCCACCGGCCCGCTTCCCGCAGGGTATTGCGGCTCTGCCGGGCTTCGTACACGGCCAGCAGGGCCGCGGCGGCAAGCAAAGGCAGGATGAAATAGATCAGACGGAACAGCAGCACCGCGGCAAAAACGGCCTGCTCGCGCGGAGTATGCGTCAGATGCAGGATGACCAGCTCGAAAACCCCCACGCCACCGGGAACATGGGTCAGCACCACGGCCACCTGCGCCATGAGGTAGCTGGGCAGGAAGTCGATGAAGCCGATGCCCAGATCATCGGGCAGCAGCACGTACATGCAGGCGGCAGCGGCGATCAGGTCCACCCCCGCCACGACCATCTGGGCCACGGCGATGCGGGGGATGGGGAAGACGAATTCCTTGCCGAAGATATGCACCGGCTTGCGGATGGTGAAGCACAGCACCAGATAGGAAAGGGCGATGGCCAGCAGGATGCCTCCCAGGAAGCGCACGTCCTGGATGGGCATCTTGGCCAGCAGCTCGTCCGGGATCACGGGCGGTGCCAGCAGGAAGACCACGCCACACAGGCCCAGGGCGCCGACCCAGAAGGTGACGGCCAGCATGAGCACGAGGCGGACGATCTCCACCAGGGAGAATCCCCAGGCCGAATAAAAACGGTAACGGACGCTCGTACCGCCCAGCAGGGCTCCAAAATTGTAGCTGACGGCCTGCCCTACCAGGGAAACGAGCCCCACGCGCGGCAGGGGCAGGGATTTGTGGATGGCCTTCAGGGCGAGCCAGTCATAGCCCACCAGGATGATGTAGTTGACGATCATCAGGCCGATGGAAAAACAGATACTGCCTGTGGAGACCTGCTGGATGCTTTCTCTGATCTGGGCGATGCTGTAAGCTTTGAGTTTATGGTACAGAAGATATATGGCCAGCACGAAAAGTGCCGTTATGAGTACGGGCCCCAGGTAACGCAAGTATTTTTTCATGGCGTTCCGGCAAGGTAAGAAGTTGTTCAAATTATCTTCACCATATACGCAGCTGCCTCCCGGTGCAAGCCTCAACATGCCCGGCGGCAGCCCGGCAGACGGGTGGACCGTCTCTCCTGCGGGGCTTGACCAATACTGGAGCAACGGCTATAGTCCAAATAACGAATGCAATTTTCACGCGCTCCGCTGCCCGCGCAGCGGACGCTTTTTTTTCATCTGACGAACAGAGGTGTATCATGGCCGTGACCAATATCCCCATTTCCAAGCAGGGCTACAAGCGTCTGGAAGAAGAGCTGGCCCGCCTGAAGAGCGAACGCCCCGCCATCATCCAGGCCATCAAGGAGGCCCGTGAAGAAGGCGACCTGCGCGAAAACGCCGGTTATGATGCCGCCCGCGAACGCCAGGGCATGGCGGAAGCGCGCATCAAGTACATCGAGTCCCGCATGGCCCTCTACCAGGTGATCGACCTGGACAAGCTGAGCGGTGACAAGGTCATCTTCGGCTCCACCGTGGAAGTGGAAGACGTGGATACCGAAGAAAGCCGCACCTACACCATCCTCGGTCCCGATGAAGCCGAACCCGCCAAGGGTTCCATCTCCTTCCTCTCCCCTGTGGGCCAGGCCCTGCTGGGCAAGGAAGTGGGCGACGAAGTGAGCGTGGACATCCCGCGCGGCCGCGTCACCTACGAGATCGTGGACATCACCTTCCGCGGCTCCAGCATCTTCGACTAACCGTTGGCACCGGAACACGACCAAGCCCTGCTGCATCCCTGCACAGGGCTTTTTTTCGGCTTCTCTCCCGCGGTCGTCCCTCTTCCCACAGGGAACTTGGCAGCTCCGGCCCCGCGTGCTATCCTCGCCCAGACCTATTCTGCCGCTTAAAGGTTCCCCGCATGCCCAACATGTTGCCGCGCCTCCTGTACATCCTTGCCGCACTGGCCTGGTTCCTGCTGCTCCGCCCCAACCCCGTCACCATCGTCATGGCCGGGTGTTTTGCCTGTCTCACGTTGCCCGTCTACCGGCGCATGCGCTGCACGATCCGGCACTGGCGCAAGCGTCTGCGTCTGCGCCATCCCGGCAGGCTGGGGCATATCGTGATATCCTGCTCCCATCGTCTGCCGCTGTACGGCTATATCGTCATGATCTTCTCGGCTGTGGTCATCCCCATCAGCACCCTGGTGCTGCTGGTGTCGCCCCAGGTGGCCGGTGGTCTGGCCAGGTTGCGGGAACTCCAGGCCAACAACTTCCAGCTGCCCCCGGAATGGGTCATGCGTTTCCAGGAGCTGCGCCACAGCCTGGCGGACTATCCCAAAGTGGACAAGATGATCTCGGAGTTCCTCAGCAACCTTGATGCCATGCTGGCCGATACCATGGGCCTGCTCATCAACCGCAGCGTGGACGTGCTGGGCGGCACCATGACCGTCCTCTGGACCCTGTTTCTCTTCGTGACGCTCACGGTCATCTTTGCCGCCTACGCGAGCCGCATCAATCTGATCACGGCCCGCATATTCCATATCCCGGCCACCATGCTGCGCCGTTTCGTCCTGGCCATCCGCCGGGCCCTGCAGGGCGTCATGCTGGGCATCGTCCTGGTGGCCATCGCCCAGGGGGTCCTGTGCGGCATCGGCTTTGCCGTGGCGGGCATCAAGCAGCCCGCCTTCTGGGGGCTGCTGGCCACGGTCGTGGCTCCCATCCCCTTCGTGGGCACGGCGCTTGTCTGGGGCCCGCTCTGTCTTTCCCTCTGGTTCTCGGGTGCCACCATGCCCGCCGTGGGGCTGGCCCTTTGGGGCACGCTGGCCGTGACCAGCGTGGACAACATCCTGCGGCCCCTTTTTCTGCAACAGGGCATCAATGCCCCCTTCTTCGTGCTGATCATCGCCATTCTCTGCGGTCTCGGCAGCTTTGGTCCCATGGGGCTCATCATCGGTCCCGTGCTGCTGGCCATCGCCATGCAGGCTGTGGAAGAAGCCCATCAAACCTACCACCATACGGCCTGAAGCTCATGTTCCACTCCCCCACCATCCCGGGGCGCTGGCTGTGCGTCCTGCTCCTCGTCCTTGCCATGCTCTCGCTGCCTGCCGGTGCCGATGCGGCCCGCAGGGCCCGTGCCGCCGTCATGATCAACCTGAGCAACGGCAAGGTGCTGTACGAGCACAACCCCAATCTTTCCATCCCGCCCGCCTCCCTGACCAAGGTCATGACCATGTATGTGGTCATGGACCGCATCAAGCTGGGCCGGCTGAAACGCAACACCAGTATCCGCGTCCATCCCACGGCGCGGGTGGGCGGTTCCAGCATGCGCCTGCGCCCCCGCCAGAAAGTCACGGTGGACCAGCTCCTCACCGGCATGGCGGTGGCTTCGGGCAATGACGCCGCCATGGCCATATCCCAGCACATCAGCGGCAACAGCCGCAATTTCACCCACCTTATGAACCACAAGGCGCGCCAGCTGGGCATGACCCGAACGGTCTTCAAGAATCCTACGGGCCTGCCCGCGGCAGGTCAGCGCACCACGGCCCGCGACATGGCCACCCTGGCCCGCGCCTATCTGCGCAGCCATCCGCAGGCCATGCGCTATCACAGCCTGCGGTCCTTCCGCTTCAACGGCCGTACCCTGGGAGCCACCAACACCATGCTGGGCATCCCCGGTGTCGATGGCCTGAAAACGGGCTGGACCGTGGCCTCCGGCTACAACATCATCGTCACGGCACGCCGCGGCAAGACCCGCCTGCTGGTGGTGGTCATGGGCGGCAGGAGCCGTGCCGCCCGCGATATGGTCGCCCACAGCCTCATCGAGGCCGGGTTCAAGGCGCCGGCATCGCCCCAGCAGGTACGCAAACGCATGCGAGGCGTCCTTTAGCGCGACACGTCTTGACCTCGGCACCTTCACGTCGTATGTTTTTCAAATCAATGGCCTGAAAGGCTCAACATTCAAGGGAGGCCCCCATGTTCGGCATCGGCATGCAGGAACTGTTACTTATTTTGATCGTAGTGCTGCTCATCTTTGGCGCCAACAAACTGCCGGAGATCGGTGGCGGGCTGGGACGGGCCATCCGAAATTTCCGCCGGGCCTCGTCCGAGCCTGACGAGATCGACATCACCCCCGGCAAGGACAAAAAGCCCACCTCGGGCGACGATGCTCCCAAAGCGTAGAGGATCCTGCCATGAAAGCTGAACAACTTTCCGTTTTTCTGGAAAACCGCGCCGGCCGTCTGGCCGAAGTGACCCATACGCTGGCTGAGGCCGGCGTCAACATCCGCGCTCTTTCCCTGGCTGATACCTCCGATTTCGGTATCCTGCGCCTCATCGTTGATGACCAGGAAAAAGCCAAGTCCGTTCTCAAGGAACACAGCTTCACCCTGGGCCGCACCAGCGTGGTCGCCGTGCAGGTGCCCGATACCCCCGGCGGTCTGGACAGCGTGCTGCAGTTCGTCTCGCAGCATGGCATCAATGTGGAATACATGTATGCCTTCATCACCCGTGAGGCTGACTGTGCCATCATGATCTTCCGTTTCGACAAGACCGACCAGGCCGTGGATCTGCTCAAGGCCAACGGCTTCACCGTCCTGCCGCCGGACCAGCTGTTCGGCAACAAAGACTAGCCTATCTTGCAGATAGCCATTCCGGGCCCCGCTCACGCGGGGCCTTTCTTTTTTCAGCCCGCAATCATCCTGTCCCTTCTTCCGCATTTCCGGGCCTTCCGTCTTCCCGACGGCTCCGGTGTCCCCCGCCGCAGCGCACGGCCTGCGGCCTCGTCGGCTTCGCAACTGATTCCCTGTTTTTTCCCTTTTCCCGCCACGCGATCTTTTCCGGCGGCCACCACCGCACGACCAAGGCGAGCACAGGTCCATAAAAGTTTTTTATTTTTATAACATATTAATATAATTTATTTTTATACTAAAAAACAACTTTTCTGCAAAAAAAATTCCTTTTTGCCCCTTTTCAAGCGCAAAGAGTGTCTTATCTACTATCCCGTTGCGGGACCGCAGCAATGGTTTACGGCGGTCATGACGCGATAATTTCAGCTCCGCCCCGCGGACGCTGTGCATGCCACCCAAGCGTGGCCATAAAAATTTTTGGAGGATCTGACACCATGAAACTGCAGCCCCTGAACGATCGTGTACTGGTCAAGCGCCTGGAAACCGAAGAAAAGACCGCCGGCGGTCTGTACATCCCCGACACCGCCAAGGAAAAGCCCTGCAAGGGTCAGGTGATCGCTACCGGTCCCGGCAAGGTCCTGGAAAACGGCACCCGCGTTGAACTGGCCGTCAAGAAGGGTGATCAGGTGCTCTTCAACAAGTACGCCGGCACCGAAGTCAAGCTGGACGGCATCGACCATCTGGTGATGCGCGAAGAAGACATCCTCGCCATCCTGACCGACTAACGCACACGCGCCGGTCATACACACTCTCCGCTTTTCGATTATTCCCAGGAGGAAAATATAATGTCCGCTAAAGAAGTTCTCTTCGACGTGAAAGCCCGCGAAAAACTGGCGCGTGGTGTTGATAAGCTGGCCAATGCCGTGAAGGTGACCCTCGGCCCCAAGGGTCGTAACGTTGCCATCGAAAAGTCCTTCGGCGCTCCCGTCATCACCAAGGACGGCGTGACCGTTGCCAAGGAAATCGAACTGGACGACAAGTTCGAGAACATGGGCGCCCAGCTGGTGAAGGAAGTCGCCTCCAAGACCTCCGACGCCGCCGGTGACGGTACCACCACCGCCACCATCCTGGCCCAGGCCATCTACCACGAAGGCGTGAAGCTGGTTGCTGCCGGCCGCAATCCCATGGCCATCAAGCGCGGTATCGACAAGGGCGTGGAAGCCCTGATCGGCGAACTGGCCAACCTGGCCAAGCCTACCCGCGACCAGAAGGAAATCGCCCAGATCGGCACCATCTCTGCCAACTCCGACGCCACCATCGGCAACATCATCGCCGAAGCCATGGCCAAGGTGGGCAAGGAAGGCGTGATCACCGTTGAAGAAGCCAAGGGCCTGGAAACCACCATGGACGTGGTGGAAGGCATGCGCTTCGACCGCGGCTATCTCTCTCCCTACTTCGTGACCAACGCGGAGAAGATGGAATGCGAGATGGACAACCCCTACATCCTGTGCACTGAGAAGAAGATCTCCAGCATGAAGGACATGCTGCCCGTGCTCGAGCAGGTCGCCAAGGTCAATCGTCCTCTGGTGATCCTGGCCGAAGACGTGGAAGGCGAAGCCCTGGCTACCCTGGTGGTCAACAAGCTGCGTGGCGCCCTGCAGGTCGTGGCCATCAAGGCCCCCGGCTTCGGCGATCGCCGCAAGGCCATGCTGCAGGATATCGCCATCCTGACCGGCGGCCAGGTGGCTTCTGACGACACCGGCACCAAGCTGGAAAACATGACCCTCAACGACCTGGGTACCGCCAAGCGCGTGGTGGTCAAGAAGGAAGACACCACCATCGTTGACGGCGCCGGCAAGGCCGACGAAATCAAGGCCCGCGTGAAGCAGATCCGCGCCCAGGTGGAAGAATCCACCTCCGATTACGACCGCGAAAAGCTGCAGGAACGCCTGGCCAAGCTGGTGGGCGGCGTGGCCGTGGTCCATGTGGGTGCCGCTACCGAAGTGGAAATGAAGGAAAAGAAGGACCGCGTGGAAGACGCCCTGAACGCTACCCGCGCTGCCGTGGAAGAAGGCATCGTGCCTGGCGGCGGTACCGCTCTGATCCGCGTGTCCAAGGTGCTCGACAGCATCAAGCCCGCTGATGACGACGAACTGGCCGGCGTGAACATCATCCGCAACGCCATCGAAGCTCCTCTGCGCCAGATCGCCCACAACGCCGGCTTTGAAGGCTCCATCGTTGTGGAAAAGGTCCGCCAGGGCAAGGACGGCTTCGGCTTCAACGCCGCTACCGGCGAATACGAAGACCTCATCAAGGCCGGCGTCATCGACCCCAAGAAGGTGACCCGTACCGCCCTGCTGAACGCCGCTTCCGTGGCCTCCCTGCTGCTGACCACCGAATGCGCCATCTCCGAAAAGCCCGAACCCAAGAAGGACGCTCCTGCCATGCCTGACGGCATGGGTGGCATGGGCGGCATGGGCGGCATGTACTAAGCCGCCGCGAAGCCCCCGCTTCCGACTGAATAAAAAAGGCCCCGCTTCCGGTGGGGCCTTTTTTTGTTATCTGGCGGCTGCCTACCAAGATGTTGGAGCAATAGTATTCTAACTCCCGAACGGTACGGTAGCAGGACGACTCTTTCCTGCTCGCCGCATGTCATTTCCGGGATGATCGGCTGCCTCGGCCGATCCCTAAAAAATATCCTCCGTTCCCAAGATTCCCGTATCCCGCGCCTGAAAAGGCTCTTCGGGGCGAAGTGCAAAAGGGGTCTCTCTTCTTTCCTCAAAAGATCAAGGATGCTCCACGAACCTCCACAGGGGAACATCACCGACGACATGCCGATGAAACGGAGCACACAAACTTTTCACATCCTCTCGCTGCCGGAAAGCAGATACAAAAAAAGCGGTCAGCCTTTTACAGCTAACCGCTTGTTTTTGTTGTGGTGCGCCCGAAGAGATTCGAACTCCTGGCCTACAGGTTCGTAGCCTGTTGCTCTATCCAGCTGAGCTACGAGCGCGTCGTGAGGGTGTTCTTATAGAAATGCGGACCGCTTGTCAACAATCTTGGGGAGAGAAAACGAATTTTTTTGAAAGGCTGCTTCGCGGCGCAGTTTCCGGGCGTCATCTTGTGGGACCGCCCTATCCTCGAAAACTTGCTAAAAAAGCATTCCATCCCATACGCGGATATCGACAGGATGCTGGCAGAGCCCCGACTGGTCTTCTAAAAAAGGAGAGCCTCCCACCTATTTCCATAACAACGATACCGCCCCACCTGAAAACATCAGACGGGGCGGTTTTCTTGTGGTTACAGAAAGCCCGATCTATTGGGCAGCGGGCGTACCGCGCAGGCAGCGCAGCAGAGCATCATAACTGCCGATACCGTTCAGGCCGCTGGACATGGCCACACACTGGCGGAAAGCCGCCGTAGCTGCGGTCTCAGCAGCAGTACACTGCTGCATAATGTCCGCATTGCCCTGCGAGAGCTGAGTACAGTAGTTGGCCGTGTCATAGCCCAGCAGATTCGCCACAGGCGAGGCAGGCGCAGCCGCAGCAGGGGCAGAGGCCACAGCGGCCTGCCCGCCAGCGGCGGGCGCGG
>NZ_DS996354.1:0-107001 GCF_000156375.1 Desulfovibrio piger ATCC 29098 | reverse complement strand
TTCGGCGGCGGTGGCGTCAGAGCCGGACAGGGCGCTGTTGAGCAGGTAGCCGCCGGCAAGACCGGCCCCCACCCCCAGCAGGGCGCTGCCCATACCGCTACCCTGCGACTGGGGTGCGGCCATGGTCTGGCCGGGTGCCGCCGTCTGGCCATAGGGCATGCCCTGGGCCGTGGTGGGCTGGGTGGCCGTAGCCGCAGGGGACGTAGCCGTCCTGGGAGCTGTCGTCGTAGCCGCCGCTGCCGGGGCAGAGTGGTCTGTTGCGTGGCCGTCGGGGCAGGCTGCGTCACCGGTTTGCTGACCGTACGAGGACGCACGCGGTTACGCTTGACCGCCGCATCCGAACAGTCCACAGAAATCATGGTGCCAGCCACCAGAAGACCCAACAGCACGGTAAAAACCTTTTTTATCATCAAGCTATCTCCTTTAGAGAGGGAATGTCCACTAAAGCATAGTGATTCGGTTACTCCTTTTATAATGTAGACTATTCCCCTCCCGCAGGCAAGATAGAGGATGACAGGGGAAATACAGGCAGGAACTGCCGCCCTGCATTCCCCACTGCCGGGCCTGCTCTGATCTTTATGCCATACGGGACCCCGCATCTTGCCGGACGGGCCGCGCGTTTTCCCTCTCCGACAGGATGCGGAGAGCCGATGTATCTCTCTCTTCCCCCACGATCACACGGCCATGCAGGTTGCCCCACCGATAAACCACCGCCGTCATGACCCAGGCGACGGCCAGCATGAGAGCGGCTCCGGCCAGGCAGGGGACCACAGCGTACCAGAAGCCCAGTTGCCGTATCTGCTCACCGCCCGTTACGGCGATAAGGGCCGTGGCCCCTCCCGGCGGGTGCAGGGTCCCGCTCAGCATCATAACGGCGATGGCTGTGGGCACGCAAAGGCAGATGGCCCAGAAGGGCGGCAGCCATTGCGCGCAGGCCACACCGACCAAGGCAGAAAAAAAGTGCCCTCCCAGCAGATTGCGTGGACGGGACAAGGGACTGTCCGGGGCCGCGAACAGCAGGACTGCCGAGGCTCCGAAAGACCCTATCAGCATGGGGACGCCGTAATCTCCCACGACGAACCTGTCCAGAGCTGCTACCAGCAAAAGGCCGCAACAACTTCCCAGCCAGGCCCGCCCTATCCTGAGAGTACTGGCTCCCTTTCCTGCCAACCATCTTTGTTCGGGCATGCCGATCTCCTTGTTTGTGTTTGAAGGTATGACCTTCGATCCACAGGGAGATACCCGCATCACGTCCAGGATTCCGTGTGCGAGCGCACGAAAGCTGTCTTTTCCTGGCAATAGCAGGACCACTGCGCAGGTCCTCCGGCCTTTTCGGGCATCCCTATCCCAAAATGCTTTTCCCCTGCCGGCTCCGCCTTGATCTGCAGGGAACGCCCCGCTCCAGAAAGCGGTCAGGATATGCCGCCGTCCGCTCTGCCCGATAACTGCGTCCTGTCCACATTTTGGTATAAATCAAAAAAAAGATAACGATACCAAAATGATATATCTCAAACATCCATGACTGAGCGCTCAATCAATGAGCAGTATGATTATTTTTCACATTTTGGTAGAAAATAAGCATATCCAGTATATCCATTTGATTTTTCAAACTTATCCCGCATTACATCCCGTTTGTGCCGCAAAGCACATGCTTGCATGTCCATGCCATTTCTACGTTTTGGTAGAAATATGCCTTCCCCAACAAGTCATTTTCCCCTGTTTTGTCATGCCCCTTGCCTAGAAATAATTTTTTATAAGTAATTCCAGCATATTAAATAAAACAAACCTTCCTCGATACCGGTTATGGCACAGGGCTTGCTTTGTCCTGTGACGTCTGCCGCTGCTCGCTGTCTGAGAAAACGGCAATCATGTTTCCGCAGTGCACAAGTCCGGTACCTGTCGCACCGCCAGACCACAGGAAGGTTTTCCATGAATCCCGCAGACACCGCGTTCATCATTCTTTGCGCCACGTTCGTCATGCTCATGACCCCGGCCCTGGCCTTGTTCTACGGCGGGCTCGTCCGGTCAAAGAACATCCTCTCCACGTGCATGCACAGCTATGCCTCTCTGGGGATGGTCTCCATCCTCTGGGCCCTGTTCGGTTACTCCCTTGCCTTCAGCGGCGATATTTCCGGCCTCATCGGCAACCTTGACCATGTGTTCCTCATAGGAGTGGGGGGCGAAGCCAACGGCCCGGTCGCCAATCTGCCGCACAATGTCTTCATGGCGTTCCAGTGCATGTTCGCGGCCCTTACCGTGGCGCTCATCTCCGGTGCCTACGCCGAACGCATCCGCTTTTCGGCCATGCTGGTCTTTTCCGCGCTCTGGACGGTCTTCGTCTATTGCCCCATGGCGCACTGGGTCTGGGGCGGCGGCTGGATGGCCAAGCTGGGCGCCGTGGACTTTGCCGGTGGTGCCGTGGTGCACATGGCTTCCGCCGCAGCGGCCCTGGCCTGCGCCCATGCGGTGGGCCCCCGTACTGACCTGGGCAAGACGCCCATGATCCCCAACAACCTGCCCATGACGCTCTTTGGCGGCGGCCTGCTCTGGTTCGGCTGGTTCGGCTTCAATGCCGGCAGCGCCCTGGCTGCCAACGCCCTTGCGGGCCACGCCCTGGTCACCACCCATCTGGCCACGGCCGGCGGCATCTTCGGCTGGATGCTCCTTGAATACCTGCGCTTCGGCAAGGCCACGACCCTGGGTGCCATTTCCGGTGCGCTGGCGGGCCTCGTCTCCATCACGCCTGCGGCCGGTTTCGTGGGAGCCATGCCCGCCCTGGTCATCGGCTTTGCCGGCGGCATGATCTGCTACGGCGGCATCCTGCTCAAGAACCGTCTGGGCTATGACGACGCCCTCGACGTGGTGGGCATCCACGGTGTGGGCGGTACCTGGGGCGCCTTTGCCACCGGCCTGTTCGCCTCCGCCAGCATCAACGGCGTCAACGGTCTGTTTTACGGCAACCCGTGGCAGCTCGTGGTCCAGGTCATCTCCATCGTCGCCACCTGGAGCTTCGTTTACCTGGTCAGCCGCATCCTGCTGAAGCTGACGGATGCCCTGGTGGGCCTGCGTGTGGATCCCGCCTCCGAGATCCGGGGCCTGGACCTCAGCCTGCACAACGAACGCGGCTACACCCTGTAACTGTCGAGACCTCTCCACCTGCTGTCAGGAATATCTGGAGCCCATCATGAAAAAGCTCGAAATCATCATCCGTCCGTCCAAGTTCGAAGAAGTGAAGCAGCAGCTGACCACTATCGGCATCCACGGCATGAACTACAGCGAAGTGCGCGGCTTCGGCCGCCAGCACGGGCATACGGAAGTCTATCGCGGCACCACCTACGCCGTGGACTGCCTGCCCAAGATCAAGATCGAGATCGTGGTCCATGACGAAGCGCTGGAAAAGGTGCTGCAGGCGGTTTCCGTGGCCCGCACCGGCGAGATCGGCGATGGCAAGATCTTCATCTACGACGTGCTGGACGCCATCCGCATCCGTACCGGTGAACGCGGCCCCGCCGCCCTGTAAGGAACAGCTGTTCAACATTTTCCCGTTTTCCTCCCCATCAGGCCTGCCGCGAAAGGTCTCACCCTCTCCCCTTTCCGGCGGGCCTGAAAAAAGAGTTCCAAGGAGTCCCTCATGAATGCCCGCACTGATGCCATCCGGCAGATAGCCCAGAGCCACCCGGACCACCAGCCCCCCGCCACCGAGATCGACGCCATCTTCGGTTGCGACGTTTTCTCCCTCGACATCCTGCAGAAGCGCCTGCCCAAGCCCGTGTTCCGCATGCTGAAGGCCACCATCGCCCGCGGCGAACGCCTTGACCCGGACATCGCGGATACCGTGGCCTGCGCCATGAAAGACTGGGCCATCAGCAAGGGCGCCACGCACTACACCCACTGGTTCCAGCCCATGACCGGCCTGACGGCCGAAAAGCACGATGCGTTCCTGACTCCCACCGGTGAAGGCCGCGTCATCAACGAATTCTCGGGCAAGATGCTCATCTGCGGCGAGCCTGATGCCTCCTCCTTCCCGTCCGGCGGCCTGCGCTCCACCTTCGAGGCCCGCGGTTACACGGCCTGGGATCCCACGGTCCCTGCCTTCATCATCGGCCGCACCCTGCATGTGCCCACCCTGTTCTACAGCTATTCGGGCGAGGCCCTGGACCGCAAGATCCCGCTCATGCGTTCCATTTCCGCCCTTTCCCGGCAGGCCCTGCGCATCCTGCGCCTGTTCGGCAACGATACGGCCACCTTCGTGCGCCCCAGTGTGGGTCCGGAACAGGAATACTTCCTTGTCGACCGCCGTCTGGCCGCCCTGCGCCCCGACCTGCTGCTGGCGGGCCGCACGCTGATGGGCACCCCGCCCGCCAAGGGCCAGGAGATGGAAGACCACTACTTCGGCTCCATCCCGGCGCGCGTCATGGCCTTCATGCAGGATGTGGAGGACGCCCTGTTCCGCCTCGGCATCCCTGCCAAGACCCGGCATAACGAGGTGGCCCCCGGTCAGTTCGAGATCGCGCCCATCTACGAGGACGCCAATATCGCCACCGACCACAACATGCTCATCATGAACCTGCTGCACGAGATCGCGCCGCGGCATGACTTCATCTGCCTGCTCCACGAAAAGCCCTTTGCCGGCGTCAACGGCAGCGGCAAGCACAACAACTGGTCCATCAGCGATTCCGAGGGCAACAACCTGCTCGATCCCGGCAAGACCCCGCTGGACAACGCCCAGTTCCTCGTCTTCCTGGCCGCCGTGCTGCGGGCCGTGCACAAGCACAGTGCCGCCCTGCGTCTGGGCACGGTGGGTGCGGGCAACGATCACCGTCTGGGCGCCAACGAAGCTCCGCCGGCCATCATCTCCGTCTATCTGGGCGACATGCTGACCGACGTCATCGACACCATCATGAACGGTGTGACCCACAAGCCCGGCCGCACCAGCATGGAGATCGGCGTTTCCTCCCTGCCGCCCCTGCCCGTTGATCTTTCCGACCGCAACCGCACCAGCCCCTTTGCCTTCACCGGCAACAAGTTCGAATTCCGGGCCGTGGGTTCCTCCCAGTCCATCGCGCCGGTGAACATCGCCCTGAACACGGCCATGGCCTGCGCCCTGGACGACATCGCCACCGAGCTGGAAGCCACCGTGGGTTCCGGCACGAGCCTCAATGCCGCCCTGCAGGAGCTGCTGCCCCGCCTGTTCCGGGAACATCAGGCCGTGGTCTTCAACGGCAACGGATATTCGGAGGAATGGCCCGTGGAGGCGGCCCGTCGCGGCCTGCCCAACCTGGCCACCACGGTGGACGCCCTGGAACGCTACAACACGCCTGAAGTCATGGATGTGTTCCTGCGCCAGAACGTGCTTTCCGAGCGCGAGATGCTGGCCCGGCAGGAGATCCTGCTGGACACCTACGCCAAGACCATCGCCATCGAAGCCTCGCTCATGCTGGACATGTCCCGCACGCAGATCCTGCCCGTCGCCCTGCAGGAGCAGGCCGCTGCCGCCGATCTGGTGCTCAAGACCCGGGCCGTCAGCACCGAGGCCGCCATGGAGGAAGAGCGCTTCACCAGCCTGCGCGGCCATACCGTGGGCCTGAGCTGTGCCCTTTCCGCCCTGGAACAGCAGCTCGCCGCGTTGCGTGCCGCTGCGGACGCCCATACGGCCGCCCGTATCGCCCGCGACGGGGTTGTCCCTGCCATGCAGGCCTGCCGCGAACACTGCGACGCCCTGGAGCGCATGCTCAACGCCGCCGTCTGGCCGCTGCCCTCCTACGCGGAGATGCTCTGGCTGCATTGATCCTCTAACTGGTCTCTTTGTCTCCCCGGGCCGGGCATGACCATCCCCGCCCGGGGACGTTTTCCCTCCACTCCCCCAGCCTTCCCAGGAGTGACATATGAACGGTCTTTTCGATCCCCGCCGGGAGCATGATGCCTGCGGTGTGGGTTTTGTTACCTATCTGGACGGCCAGAGCCGTCATGACGTGATGAACATGGCCCTGGGGGCCATGACCCGCATGGCCCATCGTGGCGGCGGTGACGGCAGGAACGGTGATGGCGCCGGTATCCTCTTCCCCCTGCCGCGCGGGTTCTTCCTGCGCCAGTGGCCCGCGTTGTCGGTCTGCGCCGCGCCCTGGGCCGTGGCCCAGCTTTTCCTGCCCCGGGATGCGGCGCTGCGGGCGCTGTGCCTGCAGCGCTTCCGCGAGATCTTCACGGCCTGCGGCCTGCGCGTGGAAGACGAGCGCGACGTCCCTGTGCGGGAAGACGTGCTGGCTCCCGCCGCCCGCCAGACCATGCCCGGATTTTTGCAGCTGCTCGTCCTGCCGGACACCCGCTCCCCCGAAGCCGCCGAGCTCCATGATCCCGAAGCCCTTGAACGCCGCCTGTTCCTTGCCCGGCACATGGCCGAGAACCTGATCTGGAAGGAATTGCGCCGGCAGGGACAGGACACCCGTCTGTTCTATGTGGCCAGCTGCTCCTGCCGGAGCATCGTCTACAAGGGCATGCTCCCCGGCTCCCGGCTGGGCGAATTCTATACCGACCTGACGGACGAGGATTGCGCCGCGCCCTTTGCCGTGTTCCACGAACGTTTTTCCACCAACACCCTGCCTTCGTGGCCGCTGGCCCAGCCCTTCCGCCTAGCCGCCCATAACGGCGAGATCAACACCCTGCGCGGCAACGCGGCCCACATGGGCGTGCGCGAGGCCGTGCTTTCCTCGCCCCTGCTGGGGGCGCATCTGAAGGACGCCCTGCCGGTCATCAATCCCGACACTTCGGATTCCGGGACCCTGGACAATGTGCTGGAGCTGCTCGTCCGCGCGGGCTACACCCTGCCCCACGCCCTGATGATGATGGTCCCCGAGCCCTTCGGCCCCACCTTCGTCATGGGCGACAACAAGCGCGCCTTCTACGAATATCACTCGTCCCTCATGGAGCCCTGGGACGGTCCCACCTGCCTCGTCTTCACCGACGGCTGGCGGCGCGTGGGCGCCATGCTCGACCGCAACGGGCTGCGCCCCTGCCGCTGGAGCGTCTCCCGGGACGGCCTGATGGTGCTCGGCTCGGAAAGCGGCCTTGTGGACGTGCCTGAAGAGGACATCATCCAGCGCGGCCAGCTCCAGCCCCGGCGCATGATCCTGGCGGACGTGGAACATCACCGCATCGCTCCCGATGCGGAGATCAAGGGGCAGGTCATCCGCTCCCAGCCCTGGCGCCGCTGGCTCCAGAAGCATGCCGTACGCCTTGAGACCTTGAACAGCATGGGCGAAGAGAACGACACCGCACACGCCCTGCCGCCCCTGGAACGCCGCTTGCGTCAGGCCGGTTGCGACAGCGCCTGGCAGCGTCAGGTCCTCGTGCCCATGGCCGAGAACGCCCAGGAGCCCGTCTGCTCCATGGGGACGGACAAGCCCCTGCCCTGCCTCAGCGACGAGCCGCAATCCCTGTTCCGCTGGTTCAAGCAGCGCTTCGCCCAGGTGACCAACCCGCCCATCGACCCCTACCGCGAACAGCTGTCCATGTCGCTCATGGGCCATGCCGGACGTGCGGGCAACATCCTGGAACCGGGCCCCGAAAGCTGCGCCGTCCTGCGCCTGCCCCATCCCTTCCTCACCACGGACGACATGCGCCGGATCCGGGCCTCCCGGCGTCCCGCCGTCCGGGCCGTCACTCTTGACGCCACCTTCCCGGCCCACGGCGACGGGGAAGCCCTGCGCGCGGCCCTGGACCGTCTGTTCGCGGACGCCGAGGCAGCCATCGCCCAAGGCGCCACCATCCTTGTGGTGAGCGATACGGCCATGACGGCGGACAAGGCGCCCATCCCCGTCCTGCTGGCCTGCGCGGGCCTGCACCATCACCTCATCCGTGCCGGGCTTCGCCATGCCTGCGGCATCATCGCGGAAAGCGGCGAGGCCTGCGAGGTCATCCATATGGCACAGCTCATCGGCTACGGCGTCAATGCCGTCTGCCCGCACGCGGCCCTGGATGCCGTCCGCCGCATGGCCCGGGAAGGCCGCCTGAGTACGGACGCCGGTCCTCTTGACGAGGAAGACGCTCAGGAACGCTATATCAACGCCCTGAAGAAGGGCCTGCTCAAGGCTTTCGCCCGTCTGGGCATCTCCACCCTGCGCTCTTTCCGCGGATCGCAGCCCTTCGAGGCCCTGGGGCTGGCACAGGATGTCATCGACCGCTATTTCACGGGTACGCCCTGTTCCATCAACGGCATCGGTCTGGAGACGCTGGCCCGCGATGCCGCCCTGCGTCACGCGCAGGCCTGGGACGATGCCGGCACCTCCGCGGCCGCCCCTTCGGCACGCCTCTGGAGCCCCCGCACCGTGCGTGCCCTGCATACGGCCGTCAATGAAGAAATGGCCGGACAGGCTCCCTCCCCGGCATGGCAGACCTTCTCCAGCCTTTGTAACGGGCAGGAAGCCCAGGGCTTCACGCTGCGCTCCCTGCTGGAGATCGCTCCCGACCCGGCCCGGACGCCCGTCCCGCTGGACGAGGTGGAGCCGGAAGAGGCCATCCTGCGGCACTTTGTCGGCGCGGCCATCTCCTACGGCGCCATCAGTGACGAAGCCCACCGCACCCTGGCCGAAGGCTGCAATGCCTGCGGCGTGCCCTCCAACTGCGGTGAAGGCGGCGAGGATCCGGCCCGCAACACGCCCCGGACGGATGCGGACGGCCGTCGCCATGACGCGCGCTCCCGCATCCGCCAGATCGCTTCGGGCCGCTTTGGCGTCACGGCGGAATATCTTGCCCATGCGGAAGAGATCCAGATCAAGGCGGCCCAGGGTGCCAAGCCCGGTGAAGGCGGCCAGCTGCCCGCCTACAAGGTCACGGTGGACATCGCCCGCGTCCGTGCCACCATGCCCGGGGTCTCTCTGGTCTCCCCGCCACCGCACCACGACATCTACTCCATCGAAGATCTGGCGCAGCTCATCTACGACCTCCGCCATCTCAATCCTTCGGCCCGCATCTCCGTCAAGCTGGTGGCCGAAAGCGGTGTCGGGACCATCGCGGTGGGCGTGGCCAAGGCCGGTGCGGACTGCGTGGTCATCTCCGGCCATGACGGCGGTACCGGTGCCAGTCCCCATTCCGCCATCCACTATGTGGGCCTGCCGTGGGAATCCGGTCTGGCCGAAGCCCATCAGGCGCTGGTGACCTGCGGCATGCGCCGGCGGGTCTCCCTCCAGACCGACGGTCTGCTGCGCACCGGCCGCGACGTGCTCGTGGCTGCCCTGCTGGGCGCCGAGGAATTCGCCTTCGGGACGGCGCTGATGGTCAGCATGGGCTGCGTCATGTGCCGCAACTGCATGAAGGGCCGCTGCCCTGCGGGCATCGCCACCCAGGACGAAAAGCTGCGTGCCCGCTTCAAGGGCCGTCCCGAACATGTGGAACGCTTCCTGCGCCTGCTGGCCGGGGACGTGCGCCGCGAGCTGGCCTCCCTGGGCTTCCGCTCCCTGAACGAAGCCGTCGGCCATGCCGACCTGCTGGCACAGCGTACGGACATCACGGGCCGGGCGGCTTCCCTCGATCTCTCGCGCCTGCTCTGGACGCCTGACGCGGCCTGCGAACATCACGCCGGTGGTTTCCCCCGTGTCTGCGAACCCACGGCGCTGGAACAGGATCTCGATCAGGCTGCCGAACCCGTGCTGGCAGGCCAGTGCGATCATCTGCGCATCGAGCGGGCCATCCGCAATGTGGACCGTGCCGTGGGCGCGCGCCTTTCCGGCAGCATCGTCCTGCGCCACGGGGCCGCCGGTCTGCCCCAGGGCAGCCTGCATCTCCACTTCCATGGCCAGGCCGGGCAAAGCCTTGGGGCCTTCCTGGCCCCCGGCGTGACCCTTGAGGTGGAAGGCAGCGTCAACGACTACGCGGGCAAGGGCCTTGCCGGCGGCACCATCGTTGTCCACCCCGATGCCGGGGCCCGCTTCGTGGCAGCGGAACAGGCCGTGGCCGGCAACGTGGCCCTGTACGGCGCCACCGCCGGGGAAGCCTACTTCTGCGGCCAGGCCGGGGAACGTTTTGCCGTGCGCAATTCCGGTGCCTGCGCTGTGGTGGAAGGTGTGGGCGATCACGGCTGCGAATACATGACCGGCGGTACCGTCGTCGTGCTGGGACGCACCGGCTACAACTTCGCCGCAGGCATGAGCGGCGGCACGGCCTTCGTCTATGACCTGGACGAACATTTCCAGAACCGCTGCAACATCGAGAGCGTGGATCTGGAATCCATCTGGCAGGAAGAGGATCAGGCTCTGCTGCGCCGTCTGGTGGAACGGCACGCGGCCTGCACCGGCAGCGCCAAGGCCGCGTCCCTGCTGGCCAACTGGGATGCCGCCCTGCCGCTCTTCGTCAAGGTCATGCCGCTGGATTACAAGAACGTGCTCCGCCGTCAGGCGGAAGCCGCCCACGACGCGGAGACCGCCTCCGCCACCGAAGAAGTGTTCCATGCACGAGGAGAGAACGACCATGCGTAAGATCGCCTTCACCAAGATGGAAGGCTGCGGCAACGATTACGTCTATCTTGACGGGGTCTCTGAAGATCTGCGGCTCGCGGAAGGGGACATCCCCGTGCTGGCCCGTGCCGTCAGCGACAGGCATTACGGGGTGGGCTCCGACGGGCTGGTGCTCATCCTGCCGCCCACCTCACCGGACAGCGCCGACCTGCGCATGCGCATGTTCAATGCCGACGGCAGCGAAGCCGAGATGTGCGGCAACGCTTCCCGCTGCGTGGGACGCTTTGCCTGGGAACATGCCCTGACCGACAGGCCCGTCATCCGGCTGGAGACCCTGGCCGGGATCAAGCTCCTGCAGCGGGTGGACGATGCCGGGGGATGCCCCTCCCGTGTCTGTGTGGACATGGGCACGCCGGAACTGGCCCGGCAGCGCATCCCCGTCTGCCCCGACACGGCATCGGATCCCGAAAGTCCGTGTATCGGCCAGCCCATCCGGGTCCTGGATCGTGAATGGACCATGACCTGCGTATCCATGGGCAATCCTCATGCCGTGGTCTTCGTGGACGATGTGGATAGTCTGGACCTGCCTGTGGTGGGCCCGGCCTTCGAACACCATCCCTGGTTCCCCAGCCGCACCAATACCGAATTCGTGCAGCTCATCGATGCGGGACATGTGCGCATGCGCGTCTGGGAACGGGGCGCCGGAGAGACCCTGGCCTGCGGCACCGGCGCCTGCGCCGTGGCCGTGGCCTGCCACCTTACCGGCCATACCGGAAGGGAAGTGGCCGTGCAGCTGCGCGGCGGCACGCTGGACATCCGCTGGGACGAACGGACGGGACATATTTTGATGACCGGCCCGGCCCGCACCGTGTTTTCTGGAGAATACAGCCCTGCCCAGGGACAGGAGGACTAACCATGATCCGCAGCAATGAACATTACGCCGGACTGCCCGGTGCCTATCTTTTCGCCACGGTGGCCGCCAGGGTCCGCGCGCACCGGGAACAAAATCCCGCCCTGCCCGTCATCAGCCTGGGCATCGGCGACGTGACCCGCCCCCTGCCGCCTGCCGTCATCACGGCCCTGCACACGGCAGTGGATGAGATGGCCTCTTCCGCTTCCTTCAAGGGCTACGGCCCGGAACAGGGCTATGATTTCCTGCGCGAAGCCATCGCCGCGCATGACTACCGGGCCCACGGCGTGCGGATGGACGCCGCGGACATCTTCGTCAGTGACGGTTCCAAGTGTGACGTGGCCAACATCCAGGAGCTGTTCTCCCTGTCCTGCCGTGTGGCGGTCACCGATCCGGTCTATCCTGTCTATGTGGATTCCAATGCCATGGCAGGCCGCGCAGGCCGGTGGACGGGCGAGCGCTGGAGCGACCTCATCTATCTGCCCTGCACGGAAGCCAACGGCTTCGTGCCGGACTTTCCCGCTGCGGTGCCCGACATCATCTACCTTTGCTATCCCAACAATCCCACGGGCACGGTGCTGCACAGGGACGCCCTGGCTGCCTGGGTGGACTATGCCCGCCGCCACGGGGCCCTCATCATCTATGACGCGGCCTACGAAGCCTTCATCAAGGATGCGGACAGCGACGTGCCGCACAGCATCTTCGAGATCCCCGGCGCCGAAGAGGTGGCCGTGGAATGCCGCTCCTTCTCCAAGACCGCGGGATTCACCGGCCTGCGCTGCGCCTTCACCGCCATCCCGGCCGCGGTGACCATCCCCGGCCCGGACGGTTCCCGCATCCGCCTGCAGGATATGTGGAAGCGCCGCCAGAGCACCAAGTACAACGGCTGCCCCTACATCGTGCAGCGTGCCGCCGAGGCCGTCTACAGCCCTGAGGGCCAGGAACAGGTCCGCGCCACCATCGCGGCCTACATGGCCAATGCGGCCCGTATCCGCTCCGGCATCGAGGCCATGGGCCTTGCCTGCTACGGCGGCATCCATGCCCCCTATATCTGGGTGAAGACGCCTGACGGCATGGGCTCCTGGGACTTCTTCGACCTTCTGCTGTCCCGCACGTCCCTTGTCTGCACCCCCGGTGCGGGCTTTGGCCCCAGCGGCGAAGGTTATGTGCGCTTCACCGCCTTCGGCAGTGAGGAGGATACCACCGAAGCCCTGGAGCGTTTGCAGGGACTGCAGTTGTAACGATCAGCCGGGGAAGGGCCCTTTGCCATCGATGCAGCCGGCCCTTTCTCCACCCCCTGCCTTTCTCCTCTTGGGAAAGACAGGGCGAATTTTCCCCGGAGCATAGCGGAGCGCGGGGAAGGCACGAAGCGCTCCCTTATGCATAAGGCCCGCCGGAGTCATGCTCTGGCGGGCCTTTTTCATGCTGTCATCAACAAGGTAAGATACTGCGGCACACAGGGAAAGCTCTGGTTCCCCTTCCTGGCGTAGCCCGGCATCAATGCTGGCGGAAATCCTTGTAATTGATGCCATGCTTCTTCATGCGCAGGGCCATGACACGCTCCGTGAGCCCCAGCGCCTGGGCCGCATGGCCCATGTGCCCCTTATGACGGGCAAGGGCATCCGTGATGCAGGCGCGCTCCAGCTCGTCGAGCCGATCCTGCAGCGTGCCGGAGGCAGCATAGGGCTCCACCGGGCCCTTGTGCGCCGCAGGGCCGAAAGGACAATGCGTACTGTGCAGTTCACGCGGCAGATGCTGGGGCAGGATCAGACCATCCTGACCGACAAGGAGCACGGCACGCTCCATGACGTTCTCCAGCTCACGGATGTTGCCGGGCCAGGTATAGCGCTGCAGCATGTCCATGACGGCCAGCGAGATGCGGATGCCCGAACGTCCGTTGGCCGCAGCGTATTTGTCCACGAAATAAGCCGCCAGAGGCTGGATGTCGTTCTGCCGCTCGCGCAGGGGCGGCATGTGGATGGGGAAAACGTTCAGACGGTAATAGAGATCGCGGCGGAAGGTGCCCTCTTCCACCATGCGGGCCAGATCCCTGTTGGTGGCCGTGATGATGCGCACGTCCACGGACAGGCTCTCCGTGCCGCCCAGACGCTCGAAGCAGCGTTCCTGCAGGACGCGCAGCAGCTTGGCCTGCGTCAGCAGGGAAAGTTCCCCCACTTCATCAAGAAAGAGCGTCCCGCCATCCGCCAGCTCGAAGCGCCCCTTGCGTATGCCCGAAGCACCGGTGAAGGCCCCTTTCTCATGGCCGAACAGTTCGCTTTCGATGAGGTTTTCCGGCAGGGCCGCACAGTTCAGCGAGATGAACGGCCCCTTGCTCCGCTTGCCGGCGGAATGGATGGCATGGGCGGCCAGTTCCTTGCCCGTGCCGCTTTCGCCATACAGCAGCACCGTCGTGGAGGAAGGCGCCACCTGCGAGATCTGCTCATAGACAAGGCGCATGGCGTCGGAATTGCCGACAAAGCCATGCGGACGTAATGGTGCGGACAGGGCATTGCGCAGGCGCATGTTCTCTTCGATGGCCGCGACGCGCTCATCCATGACGTTCTGCCGCGCCCGGGCCGCATGGGCGATCATGGAGGCGATGATGGTCAGGATGCGTTCATCCTCTTCCAGCGTCACGGCATCCGCAAAGACCCGGTCCACGGAAAGGGCGCCCAGCACCTCGTCTTCGAATTTGATGGGCACGCAGATGAAGGCGATGGTATCCTTTTGCAGGTCACGGGAGCGGGTACGGTTCAAAAATATGGGGCTGGCCGAAACATTGGAAACGACCATGGGCTGGCCGCTCTGGATGACGCGCCCCGTAACGCCCTCGCCCAGCGCATAATGGCCCCGCCGCTGTTCGGCGGGATTCAGGCCGTGGGCCACCTCGATTCGGATCTCGCCGGTATGGGGAGAGACAAGGGTGATCATGCCCCGCATCATGTGCAGATGCTGCGCCATCAGGGAGAGCGTCGCCTCCAGGCTGTGGCTGATGTCGCGGGAATGGTCGATGACCTGGGAAAGATCGAACAGCAGACGTAGCTCGCTGACCGTTTCGCGCACGCGCTGCCGATGCGGCGGCAGCACAGGAGATGTGCAGGAAGCCGCCCCTTCCTGATCAGGGGCGGAAGAATCCGCCGGCGGCGTCTCTTGGTGTCGTTTCATGCGCAGAACTCCCCCTTTCCGGCTGTCCGCGGACATCCCGGTCCGTCTCCACTGCTCCCGAAGACCAGTCCCGTATCCTTTTCCGGTCATCGGCGACCACCGGAAGCGGCACTCGAAGCAAGAGACCTGTGCGGTCTGTGCTCATGCCTGGGGAGAGAACATGCCGAGCATGCGAGAAGGGGCATCCGTACCAGGAAAGGTGCGGCAGCACGGGCCGAGCCCCGGGATACCTGCCCGCGGTATCCTGGAGCCCCGAATGATGCGTTGGGAATACAAAAAAAGCGGCCAGCCATGACAGCCAACCGCTTGTTTTTGTGATGGTGCGCCCGAAGAGATTCGAACTCCTGGCCTACAGGTTCGTAGCCTGTTGCTCTATCCAGCTGAGCTACGAGCGCATGTTTGAAATATTACGTTACCCGGCCGTGCCCGTCAAGGAAAAATGACGGTGACCGGTGCAGCCGCACTACTGGGCGTCGATAGCGTTGACGGCGCGAGACAGGCGGGACAGCTTGCGGGCAGCCTTCTTCCAGTGCATGGCGCCCTTGCCGGCAGCCTTGGCCAGCACGGAAGCGGCAACAGTCAGAGCGCTGCTGGCCTGTTCCTTGTCGTTACCGGTGATGGCGGCGCGCACAGCCTTGACGGCGTTCTTCACGCGGGTACGGGCAGCGCGGTTACGGGCGGCGTGTTTCAGGCTCTGCTTATGACGCTTGATGGCAGACTTATGGTTAGCCACGGTATTCCTCCGATATTTTGGCCTGCAATGCAGGTATAGTGCCTTCGTGTGAAGACGGATTCTTAGCAGAGCATGACATATCTGTCAAGCTCTGCGGCCATATTGGCGCATTTTCATGCAAGGGGCGGTGCCCCTTGCCACATTTTAGATCTGCAGGGCGGCAAAATCCGCCAGCCGAGCAAACCGGGTGCCCAGGGCATTGAGCATGGCCAGACGGTTGGCGCGCAGCGCCGCATCATCGCACATGACCATAACGCCGTCGAAGAAGGCATCCACCACAGGACGGACTTCCAGCAGCGTTTTGAGGGCGGCGGTATGGTCACCGGCCTCCCACAGGCTGTCCAGACGCGGCAGCAGATCATCCAGCGTGGCGGCCAGGGCCTTTTCGGCATCTTCCTGCAGCAGGTCAGCCTGCCAGGCAGCGGCAAGCTGTTCAGCCGCGCCCTGCTTGCGGACGATGTTGGCCACACGCTTGAAGGTCTGCACGGCCTCGGCATAGCCGGCTTCCTTGCTGAACTGGGCAAGGGCGGCCAGACGGGCCCCGCACTGGCAGACATCAGCCACACCGGCGCCCAGGGCGGCATCCACCAGCAGGCTGTCTTCGCCACGGTTCTGCCAGTAATTGCGCACACGGCCCGCGAAGAAGTCCAGCAGCTTGTCCAGGGCTTCCTGCGGGGCCAGCTTCCACTGGCGGTCACCATAGAGTTCATGCGCACGGGCGAACAGCTGACGGATGTCGAAGTGCAGGTCGAACTCCAGCCCGATACGGATGATGCCCAGAGCGCAACGGCGCAGGGCATTGGGGTCGGCAGCGCCGGTGGGGATCATGCCCAGACCGAAGCAGCCCACCAGGGTATCGGCCTTGTCGGCCATGGACAGCAGCGCGCCGCACAGGCTGGCGGGCACGGGGCTGTCGGGACCGGCGGGCAGATACTGCTCGCGCAGGGCCTGGGCCACCACCGGGGTCTCGCCCTTGCGCTCGGCGTAGATGCCGCCCATGATGCCCTGCAGGGTGTCGAATTCGCCCACCATGCCGGTCACCAGGTCGGCCTTGGACAGACGGCCGGCACGGGCGGCGTCTTCGGCGCTCACCTTGCCCTGGGCCACGTTCTCGGCCAGCCAGCGACACAGAGCCTCCAGACGGCGGGTCTTTTCGCCCATGGTGCCCAGACGGCCGATGAAGATGACGTGATCCAGCTTTTCCAGCCAGTAGTCGAAATTGTCACGCAGGTCGGCATGCCAGAAGAAACGGGCATCTTCCAGGCGGGCACGCAGCACGCGTTCCCAGCCGTGCTTGACCAGGCTCATGTCCTCGGGGGAGATGTTGAGCACGGTCAGGAAGTGCGGCATCAGGGTGCCGTCGGCGGCCTCGATGCCAAAGCTCTTCTGATGGCTTTCCATGCTGGTGAGCAGCACTTCACGGGGCACTTCCAGGTAGGAAGGATCGAAGTCGGCCAGCAGGGGCACGGGATGTTCGGTCAGGCCCTGCACTTCGCCCAGCAGGCCGTCACGCCACAGCACCTTGCCGCCGATGGCGGCAGCCTGGGCATCACCACCTTCCACGATGACCTTGCGGCGGTCGGCGGCATCGGGCGTCAGGCCGCCCTTGTCCGCCAGCACGGCCAGCAGCTCGTTGGCATGGGCCACGCTGAAGGGGCCATGACCATGGATGCGGTGGCCCATGGTCTCACGGCCGGAAGCCACGGGGCCCACGGTGAAGGGCACCACGGCGTCATCCAGCAGGGCCACGATCCAGCGCAGCGGACGGGCATAGGCCAGGGTGTTGCTGCCCCAGCGCATGCGCTTGCCGAACGGCAGGGAGGTGATGACGGCGGGGCAGATCTCGGCCAGCAGATCGGCAACGGCAGCGCCGCCGATGCGCTTGCGCACGGCCACGTATTCACCCTTTTCGGTGGTGATGCGGTACACATCGTCCACGCTCACGCCGTTGGTACGGGCAAAGCCTTCCAGGGCCTTGGTGGGCTTGCCGTCAGCGGCAAAGGCCACACGCACCGGCGGGCCGGCCACTTCTTCCTCGCGCTCCTGCTGCACGGGGTTCACGTCTTCGATGATGACGATGGCACGACGCGGCGTGCTCATGGTATGCAGGGCGCCGTGTTCCACACTGGCTTCCTGCAGGGCCGCCGTGAAACGGGCCGCCAGTTCGGCTTCTTCGCCGGCCAAAAAACGGGCAGGCAGTTCTTCGCTGCCAATTTCAAGCACAAAGGTCGCCATGCCTTACCTCGCCTCGGTGTTGAGCATCGGATACCCCAGCTCTTCACGCTGGGCCACATACAGTTTGGCCACGCCTGCAGCCAGAGCGCGCACACGGCCGATATAACCGGCACGTTCCGTGATGGAGATGGCACCGCGCGCATCCAGCAGGTTGAAGGTGTGGGAGCACTTGAGGCAGTAGTCATAGGCGGGCCAGGGCAGGTTCTGCTCCAGCATGGCCTTGCACTGGCCTTCAAAATCATTGAAATGACGCAGCAGCATCTCGGGGTTGCTGGCCTCGAAATTGTGCTTGGACTGCTCCACTTCGTTCTGGTGGTAGATGTGGCCGTAGGTCACGTTCTTGTTCCACTTCAGGTCGTAGACGGATTCCACGCCCTGCAGATACATGGTCAGACGCTCCAGACCATAGGTCAGTTCCACGCTGATGGGATGCAGGTCGATGCCGCCCACCTGCTGGAAGTAGGTGAACTGGCTCACTTCCATGCCGTTGAGCCACACTTCCCAGCCCAGGCCCCAGGCGCCCAGAGTGGGCGATTCCCAGTCGTCTTCCACAAAGCGGATATCGTGCTGGGCGGGGTTGATGCCCAGGGCGTTCAGGCTTTCCAGATACAGCTCCTGCACATTGGCGGGAGACGGTTTCATGATGACCTGGAACTGGAAGTAGCGCTGCAGGCGGTTGGGATTTTCCCCGTAGCGGCCGTCAGTGGGACGACGGCTGGGTTCCACATAGGCCACGCTCCAGGGTTCGGGGCCCAGCACGCGCAGGAAGGTGTTGGGGTTGAACGTCCCCGCCCCGCATTCCACGCCTGAAGGCTGTTCCACGACACAGCCCTGCTCCGCCCAGTAGCGTTGCAGGGTAAGGATGACATCCTGAAAATACATGTGCAGTCCTTTTTTAACACATTTCGGCACGACGCGACGCTCGCGTCAGCTACGGCGCCGCCAGTCCGACGCGTCCCCTTCGTTCGTCTTTCGTCCCGCAGACGGGACGGGCAGACTCAAACCCGACGAAAATAGTTTCCTTCCCAGGCCAAGCCCAGATGGTACTGGACAAAACCATCGATGGCCCGGGCGCAGGCCCGCCGCACCGGAGGCGACAGCTCGCCGTCCGGCCACCCGGACGGGAAACTTTGCTGTACATGGCGCAGAAGGTCAAGCCCCTGTGCGGGGATCTCCACACCATAGCGCTCCAGCTCGAAGCGGCTGCTGCGACAGGACGAGCAGCGCAGCTGGCCTTCATCGACCACGAAGAGCGCATCCTCGCTGATCTCCCGGCCACACCGGCCGCACTGCCCCAGGTTAGGGGCAAAACCCAGGGCCCCGGCCAGACGCAGGCGGAAATACAGGGGCAGGAGCACGGGCGGGGCCTTTTCCGCCTCCAGCACCGCGCGCAGATCCTCCACCAGCAGGAAGGCTTCCGGCGCGGCGTCCTCCCCTACTCCCATGGCTTCCACGAAGCGCAGGCAATTGGCCGCCAGCCCCATGCGCTGCCAGTTGCGGCGCAACAGGCGCGGCCCCTGCAGCAGGGCCGCCTCCTCAAGATTGAGGAAACGTCCGTCCTTTGAAGAACGGACCCGGCACTGCAGGCTGTTCAGCACGTCCAGACAGCCGCAAAAGCGTCGCCTGCTGCGGCTGCCGCCAAAGGCGAACAGCGTCAGCAGGCCATGTTCACGGCACAACAGCTTGAGCCAGATGTCCGACTCACGAAAGGCCCCCATGCGCAGCACGAGGGCCTGGTCGGTCCATTCCATCAGTTGGCGGCAGGCGGGAAGACCAGGGTCTTCACCTGACCGGCCTGACCGGGAGCCGGCAGCTCCGTCCCATCATACGAGACCTGCACCCCGCCGGCGTTGCCCAGCTTGACTTCCAGGGCCTTGGCAAATTCCAGGGTGATGATATCGCCCTTGTGCACCGAGAACTGGCGCACTTCCCCGTCCACCGTGGCCCGCATCCAGCATTCGCCGATGCCGGTCACCACCACGCGGTGCATGCCCGCAGGCAGGGAGGGATCCTGGGCGGCCGTATCCTGGACCGTGGCCGCGTTGGCCGTCTGGCCCCAGGTCAGTTCCGCGGGCCGGGTATCCATCATGCCCGTGTACGCGGGCGCGGCACTGCGTTCGGGCTGCACGCTGCCGGGCACGGGAGCCACACCACCGGCAGGGGCGGCCGTGCCGCCATTGCCCTGTGGGGCGGGAGCGGCCTGACCACCGGCCGGAACGGACGCCGCAGGTGCGGCAGGCGTCGTGGCGGAAGGCGCCGGGGCCATCGGCTCGGGCGCAGGAGCCACGGCCGCGGGCTCCGCGGTCGGCAGGCTTTGTTCCTTGCCGCCGGTGAATTCTTTGAACACGCCCCGCTGCCACAGCATCCAGCCACCACCGGCCAGCGCCACCACCAGGATGAGCAGGATGAAGACACGCAGCCAGCCCGCGATGCCCTGACGGGCACCGTGCCGCAAGATGGCGGGATTGCTGCGCAGGCCCTCGTCCCCCCCCATGACGGTGCATTCCGTGGCCGCCGCGGGCTGCAGGGCGTGCGCCACTTCCGCCACGGCTTCGGGATCCAGCGCCATGTACGAGGCATAGGCCCGCAAAAAGCCCTTGGTGTAGGCAGGATGGGGCAAAGCGGAAAGATCCCCGCTCTCCAGGGCCTGGATGAGCCGCGAGCTGATTTTCAGGTGGGCGGCCACATCATCAAGGCTCAGGCCACGGCGTTCGCGCTCCGCGCACAGCGCCGCACCCAGTTCTTCAAAAGTCATGCAAACCTCGATACGGGGAAAGCGGGTATCTGCCGACCGGGTCTCCCCGTCTGGTTCCGGCCGGAAGGCTGTGTCTTACAGACGGATATCGATGACGGCCTTGTTGCGCAGCTGCTGGGAGTATTCGTCAAAACGCTCCATGGCCTTGGGCTGGCGCAGGATGTTGTCGATGACGGGCCGGGCTTCTTCAAAGGTCATGGGACGGCCGGGGCCGCTCTGTCCGGGACGGAACAGATGCACCTGGGCCTTGTGGCCCTGCACGGTGAAGATGTCGGTCACATCGCCGGGCTTCATCTTTTCCAGACGGCTTTCCCACTCGGGATTGAGACGCCCCCACTCCACCGGGCCCATGTCGCCGCCTTTTTCGCGGTTAGGGGCGATGGAATACTTGCGGGCAGCCTCTTCGAACGAAAGGGAACCGGAAGCGATCTGCGCCGCGATGCTCCTGGCGTTGACATTGGGGTTGTAGACGATCAGGCCCATATGCAGACCATTACGATCATACATGGTGTCCTTGTGCTTTTCGTAATAGGCGCGGATCTCGTCATCGGTCACCACCACGCGGCGGCCCACTTCGGCGCCCATGACGCGCTGGCGCAGCATATTGGTCTTCATGGTCTTGCGCAGCTCGTCCACGCTCATGCCCTGCTTTTTCAGCTCGGCTTCGAACTGGGCGCGGTTCATGCGGCGCATCTTCATCATCTTGGTCAGTTCCTGATCGATCTCGCTGTCGGAGGCCGTGATGCTCAGGCGCTTGGCTTCCTGCTCCAGCAGGATGTCCATGATCATGGAATCCAGCACCTTGCGGAAGACCACATTGACCTTGTCGGCCTGCTTGGGGTCATTGGGATTGAGACGGGCACGCCCCAGTTCAGGCAGCGCGGCCTTCTGCAGGTCGAACATGGTGATGACCTGGCCGTTGACCACCGCGGCAATTTTGTTGAGCTGGGCAGCCTGGGCCGTGCAGGCCAGGCAAAGCCATGCCATCAGGATCAAAAGGGCAGATTTTTTCAAGGCAAATTCTCCCGTTATGCGCATAGGCTGTAGTAGCAGCCGAAAATAGCCAATATTTCCCTCTTTGGCAATCGCCGCGGCCTAGGCCGTGCCGCCCGGGGATTCCGGTGTGCGGATGCCTTCCAGGGCCTGCCGCAGCCCCTGCAGCCCCTGGGCAAAGTCCTTGTCCGCCGGCAGGGGCAGCATGAGAGCCGCCGGGGGCAACATCCGGGCCCCCTTCATGGAAGCCACCAGCTGCAGGATGCGTTCGGGCTGCACGGCTGTCTGACCGTCGCCCCACACCAGGCGGACATGATCCAGATAGATGTCCGCACGCTGGACCTGCAAGTGGCTCAGGAACTGCTTGAAGTCGAGCACGGCGATGAAATTGACCAGTTCCTGCGGGAAGCTGCCGAAACGGTCACGCATGGAAAGGGCCACTTCCTCACGGGCCGCCCCGCTGGTGGCCGAGGTGAGCGCCTTGTAACAGCGCAGGCGCTCCCGGCCATCCTCGATGTAGGACTGGGGGATATGGGCAGGCAGGCCGAGATTGAGTTCCGTTTCCACGTCCTGGGTGACGGGCGTGCCCTTGAGACGGGCCACGGCCTCTTCCAGCATCTCCAGATACAGGTCGAGCCCCACCCGGCCCATATGGCCGGACTGCACCTCGCCCAGGATGTTGCCCGCGCCGCGCAGGCGCAGGTCTTCCATGGCCACCTGAAAACCGGCGCCCAGATAGTCCATGTCCATGATGATGCGCAGCCGCTCCTCGGCCACTTCGCTCAGGTGCTCCGTATCGGGCACCACGAAGAAGGCGTAGGCCTGACGGTCACTGCGGCCCACCCGGCCCCGCAGCTGGTAGAGCTGCCCAAGGCCGAAGAGCTGGGCCTGGTCCACCACCAGCGTGTTGGCACGGGGAAAATCCAGCCCCGACTCGACGATGGCCGTACAGACCAGCACATCCAGCTCGCCGTGCCAGAACTTGTGCATGTTGCTTTCCAGTTCGCTTTCCGACATCTGGCCGTGCGCCATGCCCACCCGGGCGGTAGGCACCAGCTTGCGCACGTATTCGGCCACGCGCTCCAGGCCCTGGACACGGTTGTAGACCCAGAACACCTGGCCTTCCCGCGCCAGCTCGCGTTCCAGGACCGTGCGCAGGGTGGCGTCATCTCGCCGCAGCACGGCCGTGGCCACAGGCTTGCGATCCTGCGGCGCTGTCTCGATGACCGAAAGATCGCGGATGCCGGACATGGAAAGCTGCAAGGTACGCGGGATGGGCGTGGCCGTCAGGGTCAAAACGTCCACGTTCTTTTTCAGGGCCTTGAGCTTTTCCTTGTGCCGTACGCCGAAGCGCTGCTCCTCATCCAAGATGAGCAAAGAGAGGTTGGGCAGGGAAACATCCGAGGACAACAGGCGGTGCGTACCCAGCAAGATGTCGATCTGTCCCTCGGCCGCGGCCTTGAGGACCTCCTTTTGGCGGGCACGGGGCACGAAACGGCTCAGCAGGCCCACCGTGACCGGGAAACCGGCCAGACGGGCCCGGAAGGTCTGGTAATGCTGCTCGGCCAGCACCGTGGTGGGACACAGCAGGGCCACCTGCCGTCCCTCACTGGCCGCGCGGAAGGCGGCACGCAGGGCCACTTCGGTCTTGCCGAAGCCCACGTCACCGCAGACCAGGCGGTCCATGGGCTCGGACTTGTCCATGTCGGCCAGCACGTCCTCGATGGCCCGGGCCTGGTCCGGGGTCTCCTCAAAGCCGAAGGTCGCCTCGAACTCGTGGTACAGCTCGCCCGGCGGATCGTAGCGGAAGCCCTTGGCCACCTTGCGATAGGCGTACATCTCCACCAGGTCGGCCGCGATCTTCTCGATGGCCTTGCGAACCTTCTCCTTGCCGGAACTCCAGCTGGCGCCGCCCAAACGGTCCAGGGCCGGTTCCGCGCCCTCGCCGCCCTTGAAGCGCTGGATGAGCCCCAGACGGTCCACGGGCACATAGAGCCTGTCCTGCCCGGAATATTCCACCAGCAGAAAATCATTGCCCTGCCCGCCCTGCACCAGATGATGCAGACCGGCGAACCGGCCGATGCCGTAATCCCGGTGGACGAGCAGATCCCCGGCCTTGAGGTCGTCGAAACTGTCCAGCCCCTTGAAGGCGCGCGAGGAGGCGCGGGTCTTCTTTTCCGCACGCGGATAGAGGATGTCCTCGCCCAGCACGAGCACATCGTCCCAGACCAGTTCCGCACCGGAGCGCCAGGGAGAGACCAGGGCGAACAGCCCGCGCTGCTCCGGCGCATAGCGCAAGGCAGGCGTGATGCCTTCCTGCTCGGCCAGCTTGAGGAACTTGGCCCGGCTGCGCTGCGAGGAAAAACTCAGCACCACCTGACGGCGCCGGTTCTGCCATTCCTTCAGACCGGCAGACAGGTGCTGCCAAGGCCGGTCCGCCGCACCGGGGACGGGGAAAAGATCCGTGAAGGCATGGAGCGGACGTTCCTGCACGTCGTCCCCCACGGCGTCCACGCCCATGACCAGAGGCTCCAGATAAAAATGCCGGTCCTTTTTCCAGGGCAGATCCTGCAGACTGCCGCACAGGCACAGGGCGGACGGCTGCGGCAGGGGCGCATCATCCTCTTCCAGCTGGTCGCGCAGCTGCATGGCCGTCCCGTGCAGGGCCGCATCGCAGTCCGCCTGGCCGGGCAGGAACCAGAGCGGCTCCTCGGGCAGCCAGTCCGCGATGGTGCTGGCCTTTTCGTGCACCACGCCCGGCAACAGGCCCAGCCCGCCGGCATCCAGGGTCTTCTTGAAGGTGTAGCAGTCGTTCTCGCTGATGCGCGCCCCGGCGAACAGGGCATCCATGCGCTTGCGGGCCGCGGCCAGGCCCTGTGCGTCCAGCACGAAAGGCAGGGCCGGCAGCAGGGTCATCTCGTCCAGGCCCTGCAGGGAGCGCTGGCTCTCGGCATCGAACAAGCGCAGCTCTTCCAGGGTATCGCCAAAAAATTCCATGCGCACAGGACGCGGATAGCCGGACGGGAAAATGTCGAAGATGTCGCCGCGCCGGGCCATCTGTCCCGGTCGGGTCACCAGGGGGACACGTTCGTAGCCCCACTCCACGGCCTGATCGAGGATCAGCTCCGGGGGATAGTCGCTGCCCCTCGTCAGGTCGAGCGTGTGCTCGGCAAAGAAATCGCGGGGCACATGGCGCAGCAGCAGCGCTTCCGTGCTCAGGATGAGGCAGCGGGGACCGCCCTGGGCAAGGCCGTACAGGGCCGCCAGCCGTCCTGCCCAGGAATCCCGGTCGCGACGCAGCAGCAGACCGGCAGGGAGCGCGACAAAGGGCAGTTTCCAGGCAGGGACATCAAGGGCCATGTCAGCCAGGGAAAGCGAAGGAGAAAAAAGGGTCAGCAGTGCACGCGCCGCCGTGTATTCCTCACGGTCGCGCACCAGGATGACGCTGCTGCGTCCCTGGGCCAGCGCGGCGCAGGCAAGGCGGCAACAGGACGCCATGCCGCTGCGCTGCCAGTGTCGGGCCTCGGCCGGCCCTGAGAGCAGGGAAAGGATATCTGCCATACTGTCCGCCGGAAAAGCAAAAACGACGCCACCAACGACGCCGAATCCTGGGAAAGGGTTCAAAAAAGGCGGCCCGAAGGCCGCCTTGCGGGATCTCTTATCGTAGCTGTCGGGGGCCATGCTTCAAGCGACCCGGGGGGATGCGTGCATGCACATCCCGGGCGGTGTGGGAACATTTCCCCGCACGGACAGCCGACGGATCACGATCCGCCTAGTGACTGCCGCAGCTGCTGCCGCAACTGCCGCAGCTGCTGCCGGAAGAGGCCAGCGGCACCTCGGGATCCACGGTGAATCCCATGTAGGTCATATCAATCTTGACGCCCTTGATCTGCGCCACCAGGTCGGTGGCCATGCAGAAGGTGAAACCGTCAACTTCCTCGGTGCTGTCCTGTGCGTTAGGCTCATCCAGAGCCAGGGCGAGACGCGGGCCGCTTCAGCCGCCGGGGGCAAGAAACACGCGGATGGACTGGCGTTCCTTGTCCGCGAAGTAGGCTTCCAGCTCTTTACGAGCGTTTTCAGACAGAGTGATCATTCCTATTCCTCTCTGGGCCGTATCTGCGGAGCGTCCTGCCCGTCAGGAACCGGGACCGATGCCCTGGGGCAACAGGCCCTCTCCGCCGGTAACGGCAGTTGATGGAAACAGAAGACGGGACCTTCTGTTATGACAAAACCGGCCGGGCCGGGACAGCCGGCCCCACCGGACAGGGACTACTGATGACTGCCGCAGCTGCCGCAGCAACCGCCGCAGGAACTGCCGCCCGCCGAAGGCAGGGGCACTTCGGGGGTCACGGTGAAGCCCAGATAGCTCAAGTCTATGCTGACGCTCTTCACCTGTTGCAGCAATTCTTTGTTGATACAGAACGCAAAGCCGTCCTGTTCGAACCTGGCGTCCTCGTCCCCGGGTTCGTCCAGAGCCAGGACGAGCCGGGGGCCGGAGCAGCCGCCGGGAGCGAGATACACACGGATGGTCTGGCGTTCCTTGTCCGCAAAGTAGGCTTCCAGCTCCTTGCGGGCATTCTCGGACAAAACGATCATTCCTTCTCCTTGACGATGCCGCGTCCCGGACTTCCCGTATCCCGCAGGGGAAGAGGCGCCGTCAAAGGCAGCGCCCGAGCCGGTGCGGCAACTGTTGACGCAGAAGGTGACAGGTATCGTCAGAGCAGGGATGACACGGGAAGGAACATGTCGCGCCTTCCCGGCAAAAGGCTACTGGTGGCTGCCGCAGGCACCGCAGCAACCGCCGCAGGCGCTGCCGCCCGACGACGGCAGGGGCACTTCGGGGGTCACCAGAAAGCCAAGGTAGTTGGCATCGATACTGACGCTTTTCACCTGCTGCAAAAGTTCATTGTTGATGCAGAAGGCAAAACCGCCCTGTTCGATCCGGGTATCGTTCTCACCGGCTTCGTCCAGCGCCAGAGCAAGGCGCGGGCCGGAGCAGCCGCCGGGGGCAAGGTAGATGCGGACGGTCGCTTTTTCCCTGTCGGCAAAAAAACCTTCCAGTTCCTTCTGGGCGGCATCGGTCAACGTAAGCATGGCACTACCTCCAGTGTTGCCCGTAACATGTAAGGTCAGCCCCAAAGATTGTCAATCGCTCGCGGGGCTTTTCTCCGCCGGTAAAAAGGCGTATGGAAAGACATCACTTCTGGAGGAATTATGCCCACGACATTGCTGCTGGACAAAGAGGAAATGACCCGTATTCTGGAACGTCTTGCCTGCGAAGTGCTGGAACGGCACGGGCAGTGCGAGCGCGTCATGCTGGTGGGCATCGAACGCCGCGGCGCCGACCTGGCCCGCCGTCTGAGCGCCCTGATGCAGCAAAAGCTGCAGCGCCCCCTGCCCCTGGGCACGCTGGACATCAACCTGTACCGTGACGACTGGACGAGCCTGGAAGGCAAGCCCCACATCGGCCAGTCGCGCATCACCGCCCCGGTGGACAACGCGGAGATCATCCTCATCGATGACGTGCTGTTCAGCGGCCGTACCATCCGCGCCGCCCTGGAAGCCCTGCTGGATTACGGTCGCCCCCGCAAGGTGGAGCTTCTGGTGCTCGTGGACCGCGGCCACCGCGAACTGCCCATCCAGGCCGACTACATCGGCCGCAGCGTGGATACCCGCCCTCAGGAGCAGGTGGACGTGCTGCTGGAAGAACGGGACGGACGGGACGAGGTCCTGCTGACCGCCAAAAACTGACTGTCAGGGGCATCCGCCGGATGCCCCTTTTTTTATGCCCGCCCTGCTCCCGGTCCGGCACCTGTCCCCTTTTTCCCCAAAAGCACTTGACCCGCCCCTGTTCTTTTCCTAGGCTGCCCTTATCCCATCACGACCTGTCTGATCCAAGGAGCACGTCCATGCCCATGCACCATACCTGACGCAACATCACCGGCTTCACGGTGTGGAGCGCAGCGGGGTGGTCGCGCCGACGGCATGTCCTGATTCCTTGACCTTCGCCATATCACGGTCCCCCATCCCCTAGGTCCGTCACGGATCTGCGCGCATCTTTCCAACTTTTGCCGCATCCCGTCTTTGGGGGGTCGCATGAAAAACAGCTTCAATTTCTTCTCGTCCACCACGGGCATCGTGGTCACGGGCCTTATCCTCGGCCTGATCGCCGTCTTTTTGCAGTTCTCCGGCAACCCCGGCAACATGGGCATCTGCGTGGTCTGCTTCAACCGCGACATCGCGGGGGCCGTGGGCCTGCATCGCGCGCCCATCGTCCAGTACCTGCGCCCCGAGATCATGGGCATGGTGCTGGGTTCCCTGGCCGCCGCCCTCTGCTTTGGCGAATACCGCGCCCGCGGTGGTTCCGCCCCGGCCGTCCGCTTTCTGCTGGGCGTCATCGCGGCCATCGGCGCCCTGGTCTTCCTGGGCTGCCCCTGGCGCGTCATCATGCGTCTGGCCGGTGGCGACGCCAACGCCCTGTTCGGCCTGGCCGGTCTGGTGGTCGGCATCGGTCTGGGCACGGTCTTCTTCCGCATGGGCTTCTCCCTGGGCCGCAGCCAGAGCCAGAGCAAGGCATCCGGCCTGATCCTGCCCGGCATCATGCTTGCCCTGGTCGCCGTCTATCTGTTCAACCCGCCCATGGAAGGCCAGCCCCAGAGCGGTGTCCTCTTCTACTCCCTCAAGGGCCCCGGCTCCATGCACGCCCCCTTCCTGCTCTCGCTCGGTGCCGGTCTGCTGGTGGGCTTCCTGGCCCAGCGCAGCCGCTTCTGCACCATGGGCGCCGTGCGTGACGTCCTGCTGTTCAACCAGTGGCATCTGGCCCTGGGCTTCCTGGCCATGCTGGTCGCCGCGCTGGTGGCCAATCTGGCTGTCGGCGGCTTCCATCCCGGCTTCGAAGGACAGCCCGTGGCCCATACCGACGGCCTGTGGAACTTCCTGGGCATGGTGACGGCCGGTCTGGCCTTTGCCCTGGCCGGCGGCTGCCCCGGCCGCCAGCTCTTCATGGCCGGTGAGGGCGACAATGACGCGGCCGTGTTCGTGGTCGGCCTCATCGTGGGCGCGGCCTGTGCCCATAACTTCGGCATGGCTTCCAGCACGGCGGGCATCGGCCCCAACGGCATGCTGGGTGCCCTGGGCGGCCTGGCCGTCTGCCTGCTCATCGGTTTCTTCAATTGCAAGCGAGGTGCGTAATGGCGACCCTTATCGATACTTGCGGGCTCTCCTGCCCCCAGCCTGTCCTGATGTTCCTGACCGCTGCCAAAAAGCAGCCCGACGGCCCCTTCTCCGTCTTGGTGGACAATGAAGCCAGCCGCGAGAACGTGACCCGCGCAGCCCGCAACAGCGGCTTCAGCGTGACGGAAAGTGAAGAGAACGGCATCTGGCGGCTGGAGATCGCCCGCCAGGCCTAACAAGATCCGTGCAGGGGCGGCTTCGGCCGCCCCTTTTCAGGAAACGCATGACCTCGAAGTATTCCCTTTTTTCCTCTCTCGGCCGCCGTCTGGGCGGTCTGTTCAAAAAAGAGAGCGCTGCCGATGCAGGCCCCCGCGCCCTTTCCGACCGGGGGCTGCTGGCCTTTTCCCATACGGGCGACGTCATCCGGGCCGAACGTCTGCTGCGGCAGCAGGGCTTTGACGTGGACGTCAAGGGCCCGCCCCCGCAAATGCGCACCGGTTGCGACATGGTGGTGGCCTTCCCGCTCATCCGCCAGGCCGCTGTGCTGGCCAGCCTGAAAGCGGCCGATCTGGAACCGGAACAGGTGGTCAGCGCCCATGACGTGCTGCTGGAGCCCGTGTCCCTGTTCCAGACCAGCCGTCTGGAGCACTGGCTCATGGTGCGTGCGGCCAACATGAAGATCACGGTGGACTGCCGCGACCGGCGCATCGTCAACATCTCCGGCGGCGGTTGTCCGGACGTGCCCTGGCTGGCCCACTGCCTGTGCGGCAAAACGCTGGATACGGCCCCCGAACCGCTGAGCATGGGGCAGACCCTGTGCTGCTACAGCCTGCAAAAAGCCTTTGAGGAGATACGGAGACAGCTCGCATGTGGATCATAGCCGGAACCATCCCCGACCCTGATTTTTCCCTGCTGGTACCGGAGCGGGAAGGCTCTGCCCCGCGTGCCGCCAGCCTTTCGGAAGCGGGCCTGCACCTGCCCGACGGCCGCACCGTACCTGTGGAACGGGGCACCGCGGCCCTGGCCGCCACGGCCCTGCAGACCTGCACGGCCCTGGGCTGTACGCCCCCTGCCCTGCTGCTGGCCGGAGATACCGGCTCCGGTTCCGGCAGCCGCCAGCTCTATGCCTGGCTGGAAAAAGCCCTGCCCGGCCTGGCTCCGCGCGGTCTGACCTTCCACTATCTCTTCCCCGATGTGGACTGGCACAACCGTCTGCTGCTGGCTGTCCGGGAGCTGGAAAACGCGCCCCTGATGGTGGCCGATGCGGGCTTCATGTATGTGGCCAAAATGAGCGGCTATGCCGATGCCTACGAACTGTTCACCCCGGACGTGGGCGAACTGGCCTTCCTGGCGGATGAAAAAGCGCCCCACCCCTTCTATACGCGCGGCTTCCTGCTGGCCGAGGAGCAGAACATCCCCGTACTGCTGGCCCGGGCACAGGAGCACGGCAACTGCCCCGCCAATCTGATCATCAAGGGCAAGGCCGACCATATCATCCATGAAGGCCACCTCCACGCCGTGGTGGACAGTCCCTCGGTCCCGGCCATGGAATGCATCGGCGGCACCGGCGACATCGTGACCGGCCTCGTCACCGGCCTGCTGTGCGCCGGTCTGTCCACAGCCACGGCCGCTCTGGCCGCCGCACGTCTGGCCCGTCTGCTGGCCGCCCATTGCCGGCCCGATCCGTCCACACCGGTGAGCCGCCTCATCACCGCCCTGCCCGAGATCCTGCCCCGCAGCAAGGATGAGATCCTCGCCCTGGGACGGGCCTGAGCCTTTTCAAAACTATCCCGAAACCGGCGGAAAGCGCCATCGTGGCCATCTTTCCCCGTATCCGGACATCGTTCCCCGACAACACACCCCAAAAGAAGACGGCGGATGCTCCCATGGGAGTATCCGCCGTCTTTGTTTACAGATCGTTCCATGCCGGGACCATCCGAAGAGCCCGGCCGTGCCTGGTGGCTAGCTTTCGGCGCTTTCGCGCATACGGCGTTCCATGCGTTCCATGAGCAGGGGCGACAGCACGCCCAGCACGCACAGGGCGATCAAGATCCAGCACAGGGACGTGGAGAAGAGGATGGACGGGTCACCGTCACTGATGAGCAGCGAGCGGCGCAGACCACGTTCGCCGATGGGACCGAGGATCAGGCCCAGCACGATGGCGGCGGCATTGAAATCGAACTTGCGCGCCAGATAGCCGATGACACCAAAGATGAGCATGATGACCACTTCCACCACGTTATTGTGGATGGCATAGGAGCCGACCACGCACAGCAGGAAGATGGACGGGATGAGGATGGCATCGGACAGGCGGGAGATCTGGGCAAAGCCCTTGCAGCCCAGCATGCCCACGCCCAGCATGAAGAACTGCACCAGCACGAAACCGGCAAAGAAGGTATAGGTCATGCCGGCATAGGTGGTGAACAGCTCCGGTCCGGGCTGCAGGCCGTGGATGATGAGGCCACCCATGAGCACGGCGGTCACGGACTCGCCGGGGATGCCCAGGGTCAGGGTGGGGATGAGCGAACCGCCGGTCACGGCGTTGTTGGCGGCTTCGGAACCCGCCACGCCTTCGATGGAGCCCTTGCCGAACTCATCCTTGTGCTTGGAGAAGCGGCGGGCCTCATTGTAGCCCATGAAGCAGGCGATGGAGGCACCCGCACCGGGCAGGATGCCCACGATGTTGCCGATGAGCCACGAGCGGATGATGGTGGGCGAGATGCGTTTGTATTCCGCCTTGCTCAAACCGAAGCGGTCGGTCATGGCCGAAGCCTTGGGCCGCTGCACGATGCGCTTTTCCGCCAGGATGAGCACCTGCGACATGGAGAACAGGCCGATGAGGGCGCAGGTGGTGTTGACGCCGTTATACAGCGTGGTCTGCCCGAACATGAAGCGCGGCACCCCTTCCATGGGGTCCATGCCGATGGTGGAGATGAGCAGACCGATGCCGCCGGAGATGAGGCCCTTGAGGATGGACTTGGACGACACGCCCGCGATGATGGTCAGGCCGAAGAGCGAGAGCCAGAAATATTCCGGGCTCTTGAACTTCATGGCCAGCTGGGCCAGCAGCGGAGAGAAGAAATACAGCGAGATGCAGCTCAGAAGGCCGCCGCAGAAGGAGGCGAAGCAGGCCGTGAACAGGGCCTTGGCCGCCTTGCCGCGCAGGGTGAGCTGGTAACCTTCGATGGCGGTGGCCGCCGAGGCGGGCGTGCCGGGCGTATGGATGAGGATGGCGCTGATGGAGCCGCCGAAGATGGCACCGCAGTAGATGCCGCCCAGCACGATCAGGCCCGTGGCCGGATCCATGCCGAAGGTGACGGGCAGCAGCAGGGCCACGCCCATGGCGGCGGAAAGGCCGGGCAGACAGCCGATGGTGATGCCCACGATGGTGGACGCCAGCATGGCCAGCAGATTGATGGGCGAGATGGCATGCATGAAGCCTGCAGCCATGAGAGCCAGAGTATCCGTCATGACGATCCCCTTACTTGAACAGCAGGCCCACAGGCAGCGGGACCTTGAGGAAAAGCGTGAACACCGCGTAGATGAGCGCGGCCATGACCACTACCGTCAGCACGATATGCCAGCGCGGGACACGCAAAAAGGCCAGCGTGCCCACAAGATAGCAGATGCTGGCGATATAGAAGCCCGCCACATACATGAGCAGCATGTAGCCCACGCAGCCCAGGCAGATGAAGGCGAACTGCTTCCACTGGAAGCCCGCGAACAGATCGGGCAGATCATTGTGGATGCCCGCCTGGCGGCGCAGCTGCCACAGGCAGCGCACCAGATAGCAGGTATTGAGGACCAGCAGGCCGGCGATGAGGCAGAGGGGATAAGTCTGCGCGTCCGGCGGCAGTTCCAGGGTCATGTACAGAAAAAAGAGCGTGAAGGCATACACCAGTGCCGTCACGCCGATATCGGATCGTTTCATACGGACCGCCTGAATGGAAAACGGCGGGAAAGGTCGCCCTTCCCCGCCGGGACATGACAGAGATTACTTCTTGTACAGCTTGGAGACCACGTCGCGGCAGAAGATCTCCTGCGCGGCGATGAGTTCGGCCAGCTGCTTGTTGTCCTTGAAATCAAGGCTCATGCCGGCCTTCTGGTGAGCCTCGATGCAGGCGGGATCCTGCATGGTCTTGCGGAAGGCTTCCACATAGAAGTCCACGATCTCCTGCGGGGTGCCCTTGGGCAGCACCAGCGCACGGGCGGAACCGTACCATTCCTTGTAGTAGCCCAGCTCGCCCAGGGTGGGCACGTCGGGATATTCGGGCAGACGGGCGGTGTTGAACACGCCCAGGATGCGCAGTTCGGGCTTGTCACCACTGCACAGGGCGGCCACGTCGGCCACCTTAGCGCAGGAGAAGTGCACTTCGCCCTGGCGCAGGGCCAGCAGCTGGTCGGCGGTACCGCCGTAGGGGATGGCCTTGTAATCGAAGCCGGCGGAAGTGGCCAGCAGCTGGGCAGCGGTATGGTTGGAAGCTTCCACACCGTTGGTGGAGCAACGCAGGTTGCCCTTGGCCTTGCAGGCATCCACCAGTTCCTTGAGGCTCTTCCAGGGGCTGTTGGCGCGCACGACCACCACACCGGTCTCGCTCAGCTGGTTGCAGACGGGCACCACGTCGCTGACGGCGAAGGTGGAACCGGGCTGCACGGCCAGGGTGGTGAAGGTGGGCAGGTTGATGAAGCCGATGGTGCGGCCGTCGGGCTTGGAGTTGACCAGCTCGGTCCAGCCGATCTTGCCGTCGCCGCCGGGCAGGTTGTTGATGATGAGGGTCTTGCCCACATACTTTTCGGCCTGGGAAGCCAGCAGGCGCGCACCGGTATCCGTGCCGGAACCGGCCTTGTAAGCCACGATGACGGTCACATCGCCGTCAGGGGTCCACGCAGAAGCTGCCAGCGGCATGGCCAGCAGGCCATGACCAGGAAAGCAAGGATCTTTTTCATGTTTCCTCCTCAAAGATCTGTCGAACTGTGGCGCTTTGGTGACATTTGGGTGACAAGCGTCCGTTTCCCCTTACCGCCTTGCCCTGATGGCGTCAAGGAATGCCTCTTTTTCGCGGGGGTTGCACGGATATTCCCCGGATCCCGCCGGCTTCCGCCATGTGGTCATGCGTCTTGCCGGAGCGGATCGCCCCGCTCTGCTTCCGCTTCGATCCGGGACCATGCGGCAGGCATGCAGAGCCCCTTGCCCGGCAACACAGCGTGACACCGGATATCCAGGGCGGACGCAAGATCAAAAAACGCCGCGCGGCAGGCGTCCATTGTGCGCCGAGGCGCTCAGCAGGCTCAGGCCATAACAAAAAAGCGGCCCGGGACAGACCCGAACCGCTTGAATCTTCTGGTAGCAAGGGAGGGATTTGAACCCCCGACACTGCGGGTATGAACCGCATGCTCTGACCAACTGAGCTACCTTGCCATAGGGCATCCGTGGATTTTCCACAGCGCAGAGATGCATCTACAGAACTTGCTCCCCTTTGGCAAGTATTTTCTGCATTTTCTCCCGGCAAAGAAGAAAATCCTCCCAAAAGGGCATACCCTGTGCAAGGGACAGCAGCATCTCCTCGCCCCTGCCGGAGCCCACTGCCGTCTTCGTCCATCCCGGAACCACCGCGATCCGTCAGGGGCCGATCGCCGCATGAAGGACGTTCCGCAGCAAAGACATCATTTCCGGGGCTTTCCCTCAACCGCCGGCCAGTTCGCCCACAGGCGGGCCGTTATCCGGCATGGAAAAACACACGACAGGTGGAGCCCATAACAAAAGAAGCCCGGGATATTCCCGGGCTTCCTGTCATGTTCTGGTAGCAAGGGAGGGATTTGAACCCCCGACACTGCGGGTATGAACCGCATGCTCTGACCAACTGAGCTACCTTGCCGTAATGGCGTTTCGTGTCCCACTCAACGCAGAGATGTATCTACAGAAGTTGCTCCCCTTTGGCAAGCATTTTTTGGGGATTTCCCCAATTTTTTTAATGCACCATGAAATACCAGATAAAGGGAGCCAGCAGGAGGCGGTACACGGCAAAGGGCACCAGGGTCATGTGGCCCACCAGTCTCACGAAGGCCTTGACCGCGATCAGTGCGGAAATGAAGGAACCGATCATGCCCACGGCAAAGAAGGGGATGTCCGCCGCGGTGAACAGGTGCAGGCTCTTGAGCAGGTCAAAGCCCGTGGCCGCCACCATGATGGGCACGGCGGCGATGAACGAATACTCGGCCGCCAGCGGACGGCGGGCCCCCAGGATCATGCCGCCCATGATGGTGGCCGCCGAACGGGAAAAGCCGGGGAACAGGGCCAGGCACTGGAAGCAGCCGATGCCGAAGGCCAGGCCGGGCGTCATGTCGTCCAGGGTCTCATAGCGGGGATGGAACTGGCGGCGTTCCACAAAGATCATCAATAACGCGCCGATGACGAAGGGGATCAGCACCATGCTCGGCGTGAACAGGCTCTTGATCTGGGAATGCAGCAGCAGGCCCAGCACACAGGCGGGCACGCAGGTGAGGAAAAGCATCCAGATGCCGCGCAGCCCGGCAAAGGGCACGCCCTGTTGCGGCCGCAGCAGGCCCCAGAAACGCCCCCAGTAAAGGACGACCACCGCCATGATGGCCCCCAGCTGGATGACCACCTGGAAGGTCGCAGCCTTTTCACCGCTGAAATTGAGCAGATCGCCCACCAGCACCAGATGGCCCGAGGACGAGACCGGCAGGTATTCCGTCAGCCCTTCCACGATGCTGAGGATGAACGCAACCCACAAATTATCCATATATGCCGTCCTTTGGATCCGAAGACCCGTTGTTTCCCGAAACGGACTCGGCTAAGGTATCCCACAAAAAGGAGAACGCCATGGCCACCATCATGCCCGCTTCGGAACTGGTACGACGAGCTGCCGCCTGGCTGGCGGAACAGCGCGCCCTGTATCCTGAAAAATCCCTGGCCGCCCTTCTGGATGAAGCCGGGATGCGCTTCAACCTCAACCCGTTGGACGCGGCGGCACTGGGCCGCCTGTTCGATCCCAATACGCAGGAAAAGAGCGAATAGGCACCGCCTTTCCTGAACAGCGCCTGAAGCCCGTACGGGACGGCTTGCCGTCCTTTCCGGGAGCCCGGAACGGGATGCCGCTCTTCCCGCATGGCAATAGCCCATCCCGCCAGGGGGCCCGGCAGCACCGGCGCCCGCGGCCAGCCTATAGACGGAAACGCCGGGCATTGCAATCCCCGCCGCACGCATCATGCCGCGAGGTATGAAAAAAGGGAAGGCGGCCTGCTGGTCGTACTCCCCTTGTTCCAGTCTCCCCCATCCCTTGCGGACGGGGGAGCTTTTTTGTCTCTGTCCGGGCGGTTCCCCGCCGCTCTCCCCTGTTCCTCCCTACGGGTGTGGGAAAAGAAAGAGCACGGGGAAGGGAGCGCCTTCTTGCCACCGGCAAAAAAGCCCGCCCCGCCCTTGTCGAACATCGTTTATCCTAGGCGATCTGGCTGCCGTTGGGCACGGGCGCGGCAGGCGTCAGGACGGAGAGTTTGCCGTCCTTTTCCGCGGTCAGCACCATGCCGTTGGACATGAGGCCACGGATCTTGCGCGGGGCCAGGTTGAGCACGGCGATGACCTGCTTGCCCACCAGTTCCTCGGGCTTGTAGTAGTCAGCCAGGCCGGACAGGATCTGGCGCGGCTGGCCTTCGTCAAAGTCGATCTCCAGGCGCAGGATGCGGTCGGCATTGGGATGCTTTTCCGCCACGACCACAGTCCCGGCGCGCATCTCCACGGCCTTGAACTGGTCGAAGCTGATCTCGCCGCTCTGGCCTTCGGCGGCAGGAGCGGCCTTGGGGGCTTCCTGCTTCTTTTCCTTCTTGGCCTTGAGGGCCTTTTCGGCCGGGGCTTCCTGCTGCAGGGCCTTGACGTCGATGCGCGGGAAGAGGTTGGAGCTGGCCGCCACTTCGGTGCCGGGCTGCAGACCGTCAAAGTTGCCGGCCTCGGCTTCCAGAGAGGTGGTCACGGGGCCTTCGCCGGGCTGCTGGCCCAGCTGTTCCAGCAGGGTGCGGGAAGCATCGGGCATGACGGCCCACAGGCACAGGGCCACCTTGCGCATGGCCGACAGCAGCACGTACATGACCGTGCCCAGACGCATGGTGTCGCCCTGCTTGAACAGGGTCCACGGAGCCTGCGAGTCCACGTACTTGTTGAGCGCGCGCACCAGATCCCACAGGGAATCCAGGCCCTGGGCGAACTGGGTGTTGCCGAACAGCTGGATATAGTTGGTCATGGCCGTGGCGCACAGCTCGACGATGGCCTTGTCGTCCTCGCTGAATTCGCCGGGCTGGGGCACCTTGCTTTCAAAGTATTTGGCCGTCATGGACAGCACGCGGCTGAACAGGTTGCCCAGGTCGTTGGCCAGGTCGGCGTTGATGCGGGTCACCATGCCTTCTTCGCTGAAGGAGGCGTCGGAACCGAAATGCATCTCGCGCAGCAGGAAATAGCGGAAGGCGTCCAGACCGTACTTCTGGCGCATCTCCAGCGGCTCGACCACGTTGCCCAGGGACTTGGACATCTTGGTATCGCGCACCAGCCAGTAGCCGTGCACGTTGAGATGCTGGTACATGGGCAGGCCGGCGGCCTTGAGCATGGTGGGCCAGAACACGGCATGGGGCTTGAGGATGTCCTTGGCCACCAGATGTTCGCCGGGCCAGAAAGTCTTGTACTTTTCACCGTCGGGCCAGCCCAGGGCGCTGATGTAGTTCAACAGGGCGTCGAACCACACATAGCAGACGTAATCTTTGTCGAAGGGCAGCTCGATGCCCCAGGTCAGGCGGGACTTGGGACGGGAGATGCACAGGTCTTCCAGCGCGCCCGATTCCAGCATGGACAGCACTTCGTTGCGGTAGCGCTCGGGGCGGATGAAGTCGGGATGGCTTTCGATGTATTCCCGCAGCCAGGGCAGGTACTTGGACATGCGGAAGAAGTAGTTCTTCTCGCTGATGAACTCAGGCTTGGTCAGGTGCTGGGGGCACAGACCGTTCTCCAGCTCCTTCTCCGTATAGAAGCGTTCGCAGCCGTAGCAGTAGTGGCCGCCGAACTCGCCGAAATAGATGTCACCGGCATCATAGACCTGCTGCAGGAAGCGCTGCACGCGGGCCTTGTGGTCTTCGTCGGTGGTACGCACGAAGGCGTCGTTCTCGATGCCCAGATGCGGCCACAGCTGCTGGAACAGACCGCTGATGCCGTCCACGAATTCCTTGGGGGAGACGCCCTGCTTTTCGGCGGCCTTGACGATCTTGTCACCGTGTTCGTCCGTACCGGTCAGGAACATGGTGTTGTCGCCCAGGGTCTTGTGGAAACGCGACAGGGAGTCGGCCACGATGGTGGTATAGGCATGTCCCAGATGGGGCTTGGCATTCACATAGTAAATGGGGGTGGTGATGTAAAAGTTCTTCACGTCTGACTCCGTTTATTCGGCAGCGCCGTCCTGCCGTTGCTGCGACTTGCGGCGACGGCGGCGGCGACTTTTGCTGTTCTCTGCGGGGGCGGCTTCCGCCTGCGGCTGGGCTTCCGGCCCGGCGGTCAGGGGCGCATCAGGCGGCAGCACATCGGCGAACAGATTGGGATCGTCCACGTTCTCCGGCGTGACGGAGACCACCAGCAGGCCATCCCCCTGCGCCGCCTTCTGGGGCTGCTGCGCCTGTTTGGGCTGGACATTGTTGGGATGGGGCTCGGGACGATGCGGATCCAGGGCCTGCCATTCTTCCAGCGTCAGTTCCTGTTCTTCGTTGTTCTCGTTGAGCACGGAAAGCGAATTGCGGAACATATTGGCCCGCAGGACCTTCATGGTGCCCTGCGTAGTCTGGTACTTCTTGCCCAGACGCGGGCAATTGTGATGGAAGCGGTCGTAGTTCTCCTGCTCGTAGGAAAGGCAGCAGAGCAGGCGACCGCAGATGCCCGAAATCTTGGCAGGGTTGAGGAACAGGTTCTGCTCCTTGGCCATGCGGATGGTCACGGGAGCAAACTTGCGCAGGTAACGGCGGCAGCAGCAGACCATGCCGCAGTTGCCCACGGCCCCCACCATCTGGGTCTCGTGGCGCACGCCTATCTGGCGCAGCTCGATGCGGGCACGGTATTCGCGCACCAGATCCTTGACCAGCTCGCGAAAATCGATGCGGGCCGGCGCCGTGAAGTAGAAGATGAGCTTGCTGCGGTCAAAAAAGACCTCCACATCCACGAGCTTCATGTCCAGGCGGCGGTCACGGATGCACTGACGGCAGAATTCCGTGGCCTCACGGGCCAGTTTCTCGTTGGTGCGGCCCTCGGCCAGGTCTTCTTCCGTGGCCCGGCGCTCGATGGGCGTCAGGCTCTCCGGCTCCACACCGGCCACATAATCATAGGGACCGGAAACCACCTGCGCCAGGGCCTGCCCCTGATCGGCCGCGATCAGCACATGATCGCCCACGGCCAGATCGGCAGGGCCCGTATGGTACAGGGTCTGTCCCAAAGCGCGAAAGCGCAAACCGTATATTGGCATAGTTTCCAATCTTTGTTGCGGGGATTATCTGAATCTCTTTACATCGGGCATATCCGGGCCGCTGTCAACAGGCAGGGCCCGCTCCGGTACGGGCCGAAAAATGTTTTTCCTTTCCGCCCGCCGCCAGCCGCCTTCCTGCCCTGCCGCCGCTCCACGGATCCATTTTATACGGGGGAACGCTGCCATATGGCGACACCTGCGCCCTTGCCGTGCAGCGCGCTTCCTTTCCAGAACAGCCGGGCTTTCCCTTGCTATGCAGTTCTGCCTGTTTTAGAATCGTGACAAGGAGAATACCATCATGATTTCACGAGACGAAGCGCTGGCCCTGCTGGCGGAAAACCATGTCCAGGCAGGCCTGCTGCAACACTCTATCGCTTCCGAGGCCGTCATGCGGGCACTGGCCCGTGAATTTGGTGAAGATGAAGAGCTGTGGGGCCTGACCGGCCTGCTGCACGATGTGGACTATCCCGCCACGGAAGCCACACCGGAAAAACATGGCCTGGAAGGCGCCCGCCTTCTGGAGGGCAAACTGCCCGAAGAAGCCCTGACCGCCATCCGCGCCCACAACGGCGAGATGACCGGCTGTGCGCCCGAGACCCGTTTCGACTATGCCCTGCGCTGCGGCGAGACCATCACCGGCCTCATCAGCGCCGCCGCCCTGATGCGTCCCACGGGCTATGAAGGCATGGAGGTCAAGAGCATCAAGAAAAAGATGAAGGACAAGGCCTTTGCCGCCAGCGTCTGCCGCGACAACATCCGCCAGTGCGAACAGGCGGGCCTGCCGCTGGATGCCTTCCTGGCCCTTTCCATCGCCGCCATGCGCGACTGCTTCTCGCAGCCTGCCTAACCGAGCATCCCACCACGAGGTGAAGCATGACCCAACCCGGCGCCATCGATACCAGCATCCGTACTCTCGGCACCCCCAAGCTCACGTCCCGGCTGCCCTACCGTACCTGGGTGGATGATGTGCGCCTGCCCATACAGGTGGACAGGGAACTCTGCGACGAGTTCACCGAACCCGTACGCCTGGATTTCGAGGCTGCCGGCCCCCGGAAAAAACTTTACTTCGATCCCAGCCGGGCAAAATGCGCCATCGTGACCTGCGGTGGCCTTTGCCCGGGGCTCAATGACGTCATCCGCGCCATCGTCATGGAGGCGCACCACGCCTACCATGTGCCCTCCATCATGGGCATCCGTTACGGGCTGGAAGGCTTCATCCCGGCCTGCGGCCATCAGCCCATGGAGCTGACGCCCGAACGCGTGGCCGACATCCACCGTTTCGGCGGCACCATCCTGGGCTCGTCGCGCGGTCCCCAGTCCGCGGAAGAGATCGTGGACAGTCTGGAGCGCTCCAACGTCAGCATTTTGTTCGTCATCGGCGGTGACGGCAGCATGAAGGCCGCCCTGAGCATCAGCCGCGAGGTACAGGCGCGCAACCTCAAGATCGCCGTCATCGGCATCCCCAAGACCATCGACAACGACATCAACTTCATCCCCCAGTCCTTCGGCTTCGAGACGGCCGTTTTCAAGGCCACCGAAGCCATCGAATGCGCCCATACCGAGGCCAGGGGCATGCCCAACGGCATCGGCCTGGTCAAGCTCATGGGCCGGGAATCGGGCTTCATCGCGGCCCAGGCCACGCTGGCCATGAAGGAAGTGAACTTCGTCCTGGTGCCGGAAGCGCCCTTCACCCTTGAAGGGGAAGGCGGCCTGCTGCCCGCGCTGGAAGAGCGCCTGAAAAGCCGCCATCATGCCGTCATCGTGGCGGCCGAAGGCGCCGGCCAGCACCTGCTGGACCGTTCCGGCGCCACCGACGCCTCGGGCAACCTGCTGCTGGGCGACGTGGCCGACCTGCTGCGCTCCGAGATCAAGCGCTACATGGACGCGCGCGGCATCCCCCACGCGCTCAAATACATCGACCCCAGCTACATCATCCGTTCCGTACCGGCCACGGCCAATGACAAGGTCTATTGCGGCTTCCTGGGCCAGTATGCCGTCCATGCGGCCATGGCCGGGCGCACCGACATGGTGGTGGGCAAAATCCAGGACCGCTACGTGCATCTGCCGCTGGAGCTGGTGACGCGCCGCCGCCGCAAGCTCAACATCTATTCCGACCTCTGGCGTGCCGCGCTGGAATCCACGGGACAGGGCATGCTGGCCGGCATGCTGCCGCAGCAGGAGACGCATGGCTAGTCTGTACCAAGTCAAGGCTTCCGCCGGGTCAGGCAAGACCTATGACCTGACCCGGCGTTTTTTGTGTCTGCTGGCGGCCTGCGGGTCACCGGCACCGGCCGCTGCCGCCTCCTGCGGGCTGGGCAACGGCCCCTCGGGCTGGGACGAGATCCTGGCCATCACCTTCACCAATGCCGCCGCCGGCGAGATGCGCGACCGCGTCATCGGCCGTCTCAAGGCCATCGCCCTGGGCACGCCGGAAAAGGACATCCCCCTGACGCCCGACATGGCCGCCCGCTGGCTGGACGTCATCCTGCGCGATCTGGCCAGCCTCAACATCCGCACCATCGACAGCCTGCTCCATGCCATCGTACGTTCGGCCTCCCTGCAGCTGGATCTGCCCCCGGATTTCCAGCCCGCCTTCGTGAGCATGGATGCCGTGACGCCCTATCTCGACACCCTGCTCAACCAGGCCTCCCAGGGCAACGAAGCCATGGAAAAACTGCTGCGTGACCTCTACTGGGCCATCGTCCATGTGCAGCAGAGCAAGGGCTTCAACGCCGGGGAAAAGCTGGGCGACATCATCCGCCCCCTGCTGGACGGCATCCTGCGCGGCGAGTTCACGGACATCGCGGGCCCGGAAGAGCTGGAAAAACGCCACCGGCAGCACTGGCACAGGACCATCGCTCTGGTCACGGACGTGCTGGAGGCGGAAGAACGCGCAGGGACGAAACTCCATGCCACGAGCCGCAAGGCCCTGGTGCGTCTTCAGGAACGGGATGAAGGGGCCTTCAAGCTCAAATCCATCGCCGAGCCCGAGGTCGACAAATTCCTCACGGCCAAAACGAAGCGTACGGAAGAGCTGCTGTCGGCCCTGGAGGCCCTGACGGCCTGGCTGCCGGATTTCAGCCGCCGCCATGCCCTGCTGCGTTCGGCCCGCAATTTCGCCCCGGCCGTCCAGCTGGCCACCCTGCTGGTCCACGCCATGAGAGCCAACCAGCAACAGGAGGGCACCCTGCCCGCCGTCCTGGTGCCGGAGCTGGCCGGTTCGGTGCTCAGCGGCAGCTTTGGCGTCTCCGAGGCCCTGTGCCGCCTGGGCAGCCGCCTGCAATATTTCCTGCTGGACGAGTTCCAGGACACCAGCCGCGAACAGTGGCAGGCCCTGAGCCCGCTGGTGGAAGAAGCCCTTTCCCGGGGCGGCTCCCTGACCTGGGTGGGCGACGTCAAGCAGGCCATCTACGGCTGGCGCGGCGGGGATGCGGCCCTTTTTGACGGCATCGAAGCGCCCTTGCGCCGTCTGGCCCCGGACGTGCGCCACGAAACGCTCACGGCCAACTGGCGCAGCTGCCGTCAGATCATCGCGCACAACAACGCCCTGTTCTCGCCGCTGGAGGATGCCTCCGTGGCCCGGCAGGCCCTTGCCGCCCTGATGCCGCAAGAGACGCCGGACGATCTGCTGGACAGCTATGCAAGACGCGTGGCCGCGGGCTATGCAGGAACGGCCCAGGATTTTTCGCCCAGCTCGCCTTCCGGCGGCCTCGTGCGTGTGGAAGCCATCGACGCGGACAACAGCGAGGAACTCAACGCCGCCGTGCTGGGACGCCTGCGTCACGTGCTCCGGCAGGAACTGGCCCCGCGCCGCCCCTGGCAGGACATGCTGGTACTGGTACGCAGCAATGCTCAGGCCGCCCTGGTGGCCGAAGATTTGGCCGCTGCCGACATCCCCATCGTCACGGAGAACAGCCTGCTGCTGTCCACCCATCCCCTGGTGATCCAGAGCGTGGCCCTGTTGCAGTTCCTGTGCAATGCGGAAGACGAGCTGGCCCTCTGGACCGTGGTCACGGGCAGCCTGGTGCAGCAGGGCCCCCTGCCCGTACCCGATCTGCAGGTCTTGCACGACAGTTGCGTGGGCAGGGGCAGTATCCCCCTGGTCCAGCATCTGCAGCAGGGCTTCCCCGAGTTCTGGACCGCGGTGCTGGCGCCTTTCCACAATCAGGCCGGGCTCATGACACCGTACGACACGGTCATGGAATGGTACGACCGCCTCCGGGTCTTCGAACGTTATCCCGATGCCGATGTCTTCCTGCGCTGCTTCCTCGAAGTGCTCAAGAATGCCGAGGACCAGGGGCTGGCCACCCTGCCCGACTTTTTGGCCCACTGGCAGGAAAAGGGCGAGGAAGAAAAAGTCCCCATGCCCGAAGGCATCGACGCCGTGCGCATCATGACCGTCCACAAATCCAAGGGTCTCGAGGCCCCTGTGGTCCTCCTGCCCTGGACCGACGCGTCCCTGAAGGCGAGCGATCCGGTGCTCATGGAAGAAGACGGCCTGCGCATGGTCTGCAAGAACGGGCCGCATTGCGGCAGGGTCTACTACGAGGCCCTGTTGCGGCAGGCCATGGAACTGCTCAACCAGTTCTATGTGGCCTTCACCCGGGCACGGGAAGAGCTCCTTGTCTTCCGCACCAGTGCCGCCACCGTGCGCAAGGGCTGCGGCAGCGACGCCCTGGATGTCCTTTGGCAACAGGCCGGGCTCGACGTCCCCTACCAGCTGGAAGGCGGGGACGATGTGCTGCATCCTGTCCAGCCCCCGGTGGCGGAGGATGAAGAGGAAGATACGGCCCCGGCACCGGAAGCCGCAGAGGCCGATACCGTTCCCGATCGACTTTCCGGCGGGCGGGCGGCCCCCTCCGTGCCGGAAGAGGACTGGCGGCCCATGCAATGGCTGCCCCGGCTCAAGATCTACCGCAACCCGCTGGAACGGATGCACTTTTCCGCACGGGATCGCGGCACCCTGCTCCATGCCTGCCTGGAACAGCTGCCCCTGGGCGGCCTTAGTGAGGACAATATCAGGGCAGCCGTGCGGGAGGTGCTTGCCACCATCCCCCTTGCCGACGGTCAGGATGCCCCTGACAGGGAAAGCGTCACCGCCGATATGGAATCCTGCCTGCTCTGGCTGCTGCGCCTGCCCCAGTTCGGCCTCTGGCAGCAGCGCGGCGTCCCGGAGCAATCCATGCTGGCCGCCGACGGCCCCCGCAGGGAGCTCTTGCGTGCCGACCTCATCGTCCCGCTGTCCTGGGGGACCCTGGTGGTGGACTACAAGAGCGGCAGGGTCATGGACGAACATGTCCGGCAGGTGCAACGCTACCTGCGCTGTCTGGAACAGAGCGGTACGGCGGTGGCCCGCGGTCTGCTCATCTATCTGGACAAACAGTCCTTCCGCCTGGTGGAACCCGAAAACGCTTCGGAACTGTTTACGGATCTTGGAGCCTATCCCCGTTATTTCTGTGAGGACGAGGCATGAGCAGCCCCTTCCATATCTTTTCCTGGCAGCACCCTTTCCTGCCTGCCCTGAAACAGGCCACCGACCTCTGGAGCGGCGGGCGGCCCGGTGATGCCGTCATCATCGTCCCCCACAACCGTCCGTGGCGGTATCTTGTGGACATCTATGCCGCTGCCGGGGCCACCGGCCTGCTGCCCAAGGTCCTTTCCCTGCCGGACATGGTGCGCCTGTGGCGCATGCACGCCAGCCCCGTGCCGCTGCGCACGGCCTGCCTGCTGGACAGGGTGGCCCTGCTGCGGGACTGCGTCCTCGATCTGGCCGATGAAGACCACGAGCTGGAAAAGCGCTTCGGCGATCTGGCCCCGGGCGCCTTCCTGCCCTGGGGCATCCGCCTGGCCAACCTGCTGGAAGAGCTGCTGGGCCAGAACATGGTCACCGACGACCTGCCTTTCATCGACGAGGTGAGCCCCCCGGCCGCGGCCCTGCTGGGCGCCCTGGGGCGCATCCGTGATGCCTATGTAGCCGCGCTGGCCCAAAAGGGCTGGACCACGCCGGGCCATGACTTCTGGCTGGCCGCCCGCCATGCGGAGGACATCCCCGATCTGCTACGCCCTGCGGACGGGCACCCCGTGCTGCTGGCCGGTTTTTCCCTGCTCACCGAGACCGAGGACATCCTGCTCCGCAGCCTCTGGCAGGCCGGGGCCCGCGTCTGCCTGCATACGGATCCCGCCCTGGCCCGGCATGACGAGGACGGCCGGTCGGCCGTACACTGGGCCTGCCAAGAACACGTCCAGTGGTTGCAGCGCTGGCAGGCCACGGCCCGCCCCTGGGAGGAGGACACGCCCTCCCCGGCGGATGACGGGCAAAAATGGCATTATTTCGCGGGCTACGACCTCCACTCCCAGCTCAAGGCCCTGCAACGGGATCTGGATGCCCCATCGGAGGCTTCCACGGCCATCCTGCTGACCCACGGTGACCTTCTGCTGCCCGTGCTGCATCACCTGCCGGACAAGGAAGTCAACATCTCCATGGGCTATCCCCTGGACCGCTCACCCCTTTTCCATCTGCTGGACAGCCTGTTCCGCCTGCATGAAGGCCGGGACAAGGACGGGCTCTTTTACTGGCGACATCTGCTGGCCTGCCTGCGCCATCCCTATCTGGGCATGCTGCAGGCCTCCGCTCCCGAAGGGGAAACAGGCACGGGACAGCCCCTGCGCCCCCTGCTGCGCCGTCTGGAACGCCGCATCCGCAGCGGCAGGCGTCTGGTGGCCCTGGATGACCTGCTGGATACTCTGGCGGAAGGTGAAGGATGCGCGGATGAAACGACCGGCCCGGACGGGCCCCTTCCGCCCCCCAGCCCCGAACGCGCCTTGCTGGAAGAGCTGCTGCACCTGCTGCTGGAAGATTTCGGCGACGTCGCCACGCTGGCCGGTCTGGCCGGGGCCCTGCTGCGCCTGAGCGACTTCCTGACCCGGCACGGCCAAGCCGTCTGGGAACGCTTTCCCCTGGATGCCGAGGCCCTGTACCGGCTGGTGCGCCACTGCGTGCCGGAATTGCAGCACAATGCCCTGTCCGGCGAGGAGATGCTCCCCCGCCTCCTGCACGGTCTGGCCCGCCAGCTGCTGCAACAGCAGCGCATCCCCTTCGAGGCCGACCCGCTGGGCGGCGTGCAGGTACTGGGCATGCTGGAAAGCCGTCTGCTCCAGTTCGACCGCATCTTCATCGTCGATGCCACCGATGACGTCCTGCCCGGTGCCCCCGGTCAGGATCCCCTGCTGCCGGACAGCCTGCGCCGCATCCTCGGCCTGCCCGATGCCCGCCGCCGGGAACGGGCGGCCTCCCACACGCTCTACCGCCTGTGCGCCTGCGCCCGCGAAGTGCGCTTTTACTGGCAGGAAAGCCAGGGACGCTCGGGGCTCATGGACAGCAAGAAGGCCCGCAGCCGTTTTGTGGAACAGCTCATCTGGGCGCACGAACAGCGTACCGGGGCCATCCTCAAGCCGGGCACGCCGCCGCTGGCTGTGGCCACCTGTGCCGTGGCCCCCATGCCGCCCCGCGAGCTGTCCCTGAAACGCAACCAGGCCCTGCAGGATGCCATGCGGGACTTTTTGGCCGCGCCCATCTCTCCCACAGCCCTGGATACCTATTTGCGGTGCCCGTTGTCCTTCGTCTGGAAACATCTGTGCCGTTTCCGGCCTGTCCAGGAGGTCAACGAAAAGGACGACCCGGCAGAAGTGGGCTCTGTGCTGCACGATGTGCTGCAACAGCTCTACCGCCCGTATCGCGGCAAACCGGTGGGGGCCGGGACCTTCGACATGGCCGTCATGCGCGCCGAGCTGCAGCATCAGATAGAAAAGCACGACCTGCGGACCCAGCTGCCTCCCGACAGCCTGATGATGTTCTCCATGGCGGCCCCGCGCCGTCTGGAGGAATACCTCTGCAACCAGCCGGCCGCCACCATCCTGGAGCTGGAATATCCCCTGACCCAGGTCATCCGCTGCAACGGCCGGGAGTATACGTTCAAGGGACGTCTGGACAGGCTGGACAGACGGGAAGACGGCCTTTGCATCGTGGACTACAAGACCGGCATCATCAACAGCCCTGCCGGGGCCCTTTGGGATGATGAAGCCCTGTTCCTCCAGATGGCACAGGTCAGGGACGCACGGCTTCCTCTGGAGGATCGCCGCCGGCTGGCCGCCGTGGTTTTCGACCAGCTGGCCGAGAAGCTGCGAATGATCCAGCTGCCCGCCTATCTGTGCATGCTGCACGCCGCCGGTTTCACGGAACTGCACGACGCCGCCCTGGTGGAATTGCGCGACAAGGGGCGGGAATACTGGCTGTTCGGCCCCAGGCTGGATCTGGACAATGACGAACGCATCCGTCAATGCTTCGACGTCCTCTCCCTGCTGCTCTGGCATATGGAGCACGGCCCGGATTTCACCGGCCGCCCGGGCGAAGGCTGCCGCTGGTGCGATTATCAGGCACTTTGCCATGCCTGATAAAGACAGCAGCCTTGTGAAAACAAGTTTTTTCTGGTACTGATTTCCGAAAACTGATTTCAATACCGCCCCTCGAGGGCTTTACCTTATAGCGCCATGTTGGAGGTTGCATCATGGCTTTTCCTTCTTTGTCCATTGGAGACCTGACCGCTAAAATGCCCATCGTCCAAGGCGGCATGGGTGTTGGCATTTCCCTTTCCGGCCTCGCCTCTGCTGTTGCCAATCAGGGCGGCATCGGCGTCATCGCCGGAGCCATGATCGGGATGAAAGAACCCGATGTGGCCAAGAACCCCATCGAAGCCAACCTGCGCGCCCTGCGCCAGGAGCTGATCAAGGCCCGTGAAAAGACCCAGGGCATCATCGGCGTCAACATCATGGTGGCGCTGACCACCTTCAGCCAGATGGTGCGCACGGCCATCGAAAATCGTGCCGACATCATCTTTTCCGGTGCCGGTCTGCCCCTGGAGATGCCCAAGCATCTCCTGCAGGCCTGCGAAGAGAAAAAGGAAGAGTTCAAGACCAAGCTGGTCCCCATCGTCTCTTCCGCCCGCGCGGCGACCCTGATCGCCCGCAAGTGGCTCTCCCGTTTCGATTACCTGCCTGACGCCTTCGTGGTGGAAGGCCCCAAGGCCGGCGGTCATCTCGGCTTCAAGCGTGAAGAGATCAACGACCCGAACTTCGCCCTGGAAGTCCTGGTCCCCCAGGTGGTCGAGGCCGCCAAGCGCCTTGAAGACCAGAAAGGCCGCGCCGTGCCCGTCATCGCCGCCGGCGGCATCTACACCGGCGAAGACATCAAAAAATTCCTCGACCTCGGCGCTTCCGGCGTCCAGATGGGGACCCGCTTCGTGGCCACCAAGGAATGTGATGCCGATGAGCGCTTCAAACAGAGCTATATCTCTGCCCGGGAAGAAGACATCACCATCATCAAGAGCCCGGTGGGCATGCCCGGCCGCGCCCTGCAAAACGACTTTATCGAGGCTGCCCGCCAGGGCAACAAAAAACCCTTCAAATGCGTCTTCCACTGCGTACATACCTGCGACCAGGAAAAGACGCCCTACTGCATCGCCCAGGCCCTCATCAGCGCCATGAAAGGCAACCTGGAGCGCGGCTTCGCCTTCTGCGGTGCCAACGTGGCCAGGGTCAACAGCATCGTCTCCGTCAAGGAACTGATGGAATCCCTGCAGCAGGAATTCGACCAGACCATCAGCAAGGGCAAGCAGACCCTGCAAGGTCTGCTGAAGTAAACCCCGTCACATCTGCCATCCCGGGGCCGGCCCTGCCGGCCCCTTTTTTTGCCCCTGGAGGACCATGGACGACACCCTTCCCCTGGTGGACAGCGCCACGCTGTCCGATGCTGAAAAAAAACGCCTGCGGAACAGCCATCCCCTGTACGGACGCATGAACGGCGAAGTGATCTGGGTGGCCTATGAAGAACTGGGCTATGATGCCGAGACCTGCGCCACGGCCATGGATGCCGAGCTGGATCTGCGCCACCGTACCGTCAGCCTCATGGCCACGCTGGAACAGTGCCCTGATGCCTGCTGCGTGCTGGAACTGCCGGAGGCCCCTTGCGCTTCCTGCACCGCCTGCCCGGATCTGGAGCACCTTTCCATCGACGCCATGACACCGCAGTGGCGGCAGTGGCTGCCCCCCTATGCCATCGGCTGCCGGGTCCATGCCCGCCTGCTGTCACACAAGGACGCCCGACAGGCGGGGTGCTCCCCCGTCAAAGGAGACGATCTGCCCCGGCGCGGGATGCTCTGCCCGTGCCTGACGCCCCAAAAGTAGCCCGCAGCAAAGAAATTTGGGCTTTTCCCGGAAAAAGGCTTGCCTTTTTGGCAAAGCTTGGGTAAAGGAACTGCTTGCGCGGCCATGCTGGATGCATGGCTCATTGCCTGCGCAATGCGCGGCCGCTGTTACCCGGCTTTGCCGCATAAACGATACACACAGTTTTCTGCATATACGGAGGACATCATGAGCAAAGAATGCGATTTCTGCGGCAAAAAGCCCCAGGTCGGCAATCTTGTCAGCCATTCCAACATCAAGACCAAGCGTCGCTTCAACCCCAACCTGCAGCGCGTGCGTCATCAGTTCGCTGACGGCACCGTGCGCACCCTGACCGTGTGCACCCGCTGCCTGCGTTCCGGTGTGGTGACCAAGCCCGCCGCCCGCGCCAAGCAGGACTAACTTGTTTTTTGCCCGCAAAGCCCCGGTTGCATCTGCAATCGGGGCTTTTTTGCTATGAAGCCCCGCCTTCTGCGTCTGCCCGCCCCTTTTGCGGGATACTGGCACGTCCAGCGTCGCCCGCGTCCCCTGCCGTCCCACTGGCGTTCCCTCACCGGCGCCGAGGGCATCAGCTCCTACGGCCAGCGCCAGGAAATGATCCTTGTGCTCAGCGCCTGCGGTCTTCCCCACCAGCTCTGGCGCTTCCGCCAAAAAGAATACATCTATGTCCCTGCCCTGCTGGAAGATCTGGCCCGGCAGGAATTGCAGCACTTCCATGCGGAAAAGCAGCGCCCCCCGGCCCCCCGGGGCCTGCCGCCCGCGCTCCATGCCTGCTGCTGGCTGGCCGCCCTGCCCCTGCTACTGCTCGTTTTTTGGCACGGCTTACGTTGCGGCTGGTGGCCGCTGCCCGACGGGCTGCCCCTTCCGGTGAGCTGGGAACAGGCCGGAGCGCTGGACAATGTCCGTCTGCGCATCTACGGCGAATGGCATCGCCTGTTCACGGCCCTTACCCTCCATGCCGACGCGGCCCATCTGACGGGCAATGTCCTGCTGGGCGGCATCATGCTGCCCCTGCTGGCCCGGCTGACGGGGCCGGGGCGGGCCCTGCTGCTGACGGTGCTGGGCGGCGGGCTCGGCAATCTACTCACTGTGGTGCTGCGTCGGGAATTCGTCCTCAGCCTGGGCTTTTCCACGGCTGTCTTCGCAGCTATCGGGGCCCTGGCCGGCTATATGGTCCTGCATCATGAAAGCAAGCGCTATCTGCCGCTGGCGGCCGGTGTGGGCATCCTGGCCATGTGGGGCATGGGAGAAGGGAACGTGGACTACCTGGCCCACATCTGCGGTCTGGCGGCCGGAACGGCTCTCGGTTTTGGAGAGGCCCTGCGTACCAGACGCGGCTGGCCGGCCCTGCCGCAATGGCTGTCCGCCCTGCTGGCTCTGGCAGTGCCCGCGCTAGCCTGGATGCGGGCTTTCCATGGATGACGGACTCGGGATATTCCGGCGCTGGCCCAACGGCGATGACCGAAAAAAAGCTGCGTCCGCATGGTGATGCCATGCACGACGCAGCTTTTTTATGCAAAATGAGGAAAGAACTGTGCCGAGGGATCCCGGCAGCACCTAAAAGATGTCCAGCCTGGTCACGGCCAGAAAGCTCCAGACCGCCACGAACATCCCCACGAGGCAGGCGTATGCCCGGCGTGTGCGCAGGGAAAGGATGCCGCCCACCATACTAGCCGCAAACAGCATGGGCCAGCTCATCTGCCCTTCAAAAAGGAAGATCGCGTCCCCCAGCAGCTCACAGGCCAGCCACAAGACCACATAGCACAGCATGTAGAGCGAGAACTGCCAACCGGCACGCACCACGGCCCCCAGTGCCACGGCCTGCCCCGGCGTACAGCCGCGACCGGAAGAGAACGATGCCGTGACCAGATCCACCAGCGGATTGAGCGCCACCCGCTGGTAACGTTCCGCGTAGCTGGCGCCATAGGCCGCGAATACCGCGAACATCAGGGGCGCAAGGAATTGATGGGCCTCAGACCAGCCCGGGATGATGGACAGGGGGAAAAGCAGCAGGAAGGCCAGCGTCCCGAAGGGCGGGACCACACTGCCCAGGGCGATGACGTCGAGCCAGAGCAGCTCCACCACGATCCCCAGCGAGAGCGCGGGTTGCCACTGGCCGGAGATGGCGCCCAGCAGCAGGGCCCAGAACAGGGGCCTGTCAGCCAGCCTGAAGACAAAGGAAGAACGGGCTATCCCCGCGAGGACAAAAAAAAGCGTAGTGCACGCCCAGCCAGAGGGCATCAGAGAAGCTGCTCATAAGCATCCCGGATTTTGTCGGAAGGCACACAACGGAAATCCAGCTCCACCTGCTGCTGCAGCATGGCCCGCAGGTCTTCCCTGTCCTGTTCGGAGAGGGCCACATGCGGGAAGATCTGGATCTTGCCCGGTGCGTAATGCAGATTGCCGATATTGAGGGCCCGGATGGCGACGCCGCTTTCCAGGGCCCTGCGGGCATCCTGACAGTCGGCAAAAAGGACAAGGCTGCTCTCGCCGCAACAGGCCAGCGTCTCGAGCAGGGCATCCACCGGCACAAAGTGGATGGCCACCTGTTCCGGTACCGCCAGAGAGACGATCTGCTGCTGCAGAAGGTCCGCGGACATGGCGTCATTGGCAACTATCAGGTGCCGGGCGGCCACATAGGGCAACCAGCCTTCGATGACCTGCCCGTGCACCAGACGGTTGTCCACTCTGAACCAGAGCATACGGATCAATCGCCTGTTTTTTCTTTGTTCCGGGAACGCAGCATGCTGCCGGCCACGACGATGCCCTTGGTACCGGCCTCTCCGGCCAGCTTGGCCAGCTCGGCCAGGGGCTTTTCGCGACAGGTGAAGACCTTGAGCAGCATGGGCAGGTTGACGCCGGTGACGACTTCCACATTATGGCTCCCCAGCAGGGAGAGGGCCAGGTTGGTGGGGGTGCCGCCGAACATGTCGGTGAGGATGATGACCCCTGCGCCCTTGTCCAGCCGCTGGGCGGCATCATCCAGACGGCGCACGGTCTCGGGCACTTCCTGGGCGATGTCCACGCTGATGGAGGTGCAGTCGCTCAGGGTACCAAGGATGAACTCCGCCGTGCGCAACATGGCAGAGCCATAGTCGGCATGGGCGACAACGATGATGCCGACCTGGGTGGAAGATTGCTGTTCCGACATGACATACCTCGCGCTGGAACTGAAATTTCTGCAAAATGCAGCACGTAAGGCCAAGAGTGCCAGCTTTCCTAGCCAAGTTCAAGGTGCCTGTGCTCGATACTGGCCGGATAATCCGCCTGGCGCAGCATCTGGAACAGGGCCTCGGCCGTGGCGACGGAACGGTGGCGGCCACCGGTACAGCCCACGGCTATGGCCACCCGGTAGCGGCCTTCCGCTTCCATCTGCGGCAGCATGAAGCGCACCAGGTCGAAAAGCTTCTTCTCGAATTCCTGCGCGGCCTCGGAGGCAAAGACATAGTCACGGACGGCCTTGTCCTTGCCGCTGAGGGGACGCAATTTTTCTACGAAATAGGGATTGGGCAAAAAGCGCAGGTCAAAGACGAAATCCGCCTCGCGCGGGACACCATATTTGAAGCCGAACGAGATGACGTTGACCCGGATGGCCCGCAACTTGCCCGACGTCCTGCTCCAGCGCTTCTGGATGGCGCGGCGCAGGTCATGGATGGAAAAGCGGCTGGTATCGATGACCAGATCCGCCATCTCGCGCACAGGAGCCAGGCGCGTGCGTTCCTCGCGCAGGGCATCCTCAAGGCCCATGCCTTCACGCTCTAGCGGATGGGGCCGGCGGGTGGTGGCATAGCGGCGCATGAGCTCCTGCGCCCCGGCTTCCAGAAAAAGCAGCACGGGCCGGACGCCGTGCTCGGAAAGCTGGGCAAGGGCCACGTTGAGCTCTTCCAGAAAATCCTGCTGGCGCATGTCCATGCCCAGGGCCATGCCCCGAAACCGTTCCATGGATCCGCGCCGCATCATCTCCACCATCTCGACGGCCAGCCCGGCGGGCAATCCGTCCACAGTGAAATAGCGCAGGTCTTCAAAGACCCGTAGCGCCGTACTTTTACCGGCCCCCGAAAGGCCGGTGACTATACAGACCTGGACAGGCGCCGCCGCGCCCTCGGATGGTGTCTGGCTCATGGCAATCTCGAAGGGGCCCCCTTGCGGGGGCCCCGAAGTCTTTACAGGACAGGGTCGATGACGGCATAGCCGCCGATGCGGCGGCGGTACACCACATTGACGCGGTCGGTCTCGGCATTGATGAAGACCAGGAACTCGCTGCCGATGGATTCCAGCTGCATCAGGGCTTCATCCAGATGCAGGGGCTTGGGCGCGAAGCGCTCGGTGCCCACCACGGTGGGTTCCTCATCGGGATCGGCTTCCAGGTTGTAGGTGAAGACGTCCACGTTGGCGTTGCGGGCCTGACGGCGCTGTTCCTTGACGCGCGAGACGTGCTTCTTGATCTGGGCCTCGACCTTGTCCACCACAAGGTCGATGGCAGCGTACATATCGGACGACTGCTCGGAAGCGCTCAGGTGCAGCCCCTCGCCGGCGATGGTCACTTCACAGCGATGCCGGAACTTGTCCACAGTAAGCACAACACCGACTTCCAGTCCGGAAGCCTTGCCAAAAAAGCGTCCCATCTTTTCCATACGGCGACGGGCATACTTCTTCAGATGATCGGAGGCCTCGAAGTTCTTGAAAGTGAAAGCAATGTTCATAGAACCTCCCGTGGTGCAGGAATCAGAAATGTTCCTTGCGCTTTGAGGATGAGGGGATGTTCAGCGCCGTGCGGTACTTGGCCACCGTGCGCCGTGCGATATTGACCTTCAACTGTTCCTTGAGCAGCTCGCCGAGCCGCTCGTCGCTCAGGGGCGATTTGGGATCTTCGCCAGCGATGAACTTTTTGATCAGTGCCTTGACGCTCTCTGAGCCTACCTGACTTCCATCGTCCAGTTCAAGCCCGCTGTTGAAGAAAAATTTGAGTTCGAAGATGCCGTGCGGCGTCGCCACATACTTGTTGGTGGTGATGCGGCTGACCGTGGACTCATGCATCCCGATATCGTCGGCGATATCCTTGAGGATGAGCGGTGCGAGCTTGGTGACGCCGTCACGGAAAAAGGGCTGCTGATGTTTGACGATGCTCTCCACCACTTTATACAGCGTCCGCTGCCGCTGGTACAGACTGCGGATGAGCCAGGAGGCGGAACGTACTTTTTCCGAAACGTAGTCCTTCTCTTTTTCATTACAGGAGGGAACGCCATCACGCAACATGCTGGAGAGCTGCAGATGCGGCAAACCATCTTCATTGAGCAGGATGACGAATTCGTCGCCGACGCTGTACACGAAGACGTCAGGACTCACATAGGTGGGCTCGCTGCCGTCGAAGCTGGCCCCGGGCAGGGGCTCCAGGGACTGGATGATGTCCAGGTACTCGCGCAGGCCTTCCATATCCAGCTTGAACTTGCGCAGCAGGGGCTTGTAGCGGTGGGCCTCCAGATCTTCCAGATGCGACTGCACCAGCTCCAGCAGGATGGGATCACGGTCGTAGCGCAGGTTCTTCAGCTGCACCAGCAGGCATTCGCGGGCATCCCGGGCCGCCACGCCCACGGGGTCGAAAAGCTGCACGCGTTCCAGCACGGTCTGGACGGCCTCCGGCGTGGTGGACGCCATCTCGGCGATCTCTTCCACACTGGCGCGCAGATAGCCCGACGAGCCCAGATTGCCGATGATGATCTCGCCGATCTCCTTCTGCTCGTCCGTCAGGGTCGAAAGATGCAGCTGCCAGAGCAGATGCCCTTCCAGCGTGGGTTTGGCCGAATAGCGGGCCTCCAGGGGAGAGATCTCTTCCGCGATCTCCAGTTCCCGCCCCTGCGAAGTGCGCGGCGTGCTGGCGAATTCGCCGAGGTATTCCTCCCAGTCGGCATTGCGGGAAAGATCCTCGTCATAGACTTCGTCCTGGGGCTTCTCGTGCCGCGACTCTTCCTGATCCTGCGGAGCCACGGGCTCATTGGCCGGGGCCTCTTCCAGGAAGGGGTTTTCCAGCAGCTCCTGCTGGACGGTCTCCAGAAGTTCGACACGAGAAAGCTGCAACAGCTTGATGGCCTGCTGCAGCTGGGGGGTCATGACCAGCTGCTGCGACAATTTGAGTTGTTGACGAAGTTCCAATGCCATGGGGTGCTATCCTGTCAGTAAAAATTTTCTACGTTTCAAATACCATGCCACATGCTGCACCAATAGGCAAGGGAGGCTGGCCTGAGAGCACAAAAAAGGGAATATTTCAAGTCATTGCATAAAAAAAGGACGCCCCGCGCCAGCGGAGCGTCCTGAACGGCTTTTCTTGCACAAAAGCCCTATTTCTTGTGATTGTTCTTGGCGGCCTTGATGAATTCGCGGAACAGGGGATGCGCCGCCATGGGACGGGACTTGAATTCGGGGTGGAACTGGCAGCCCAGGAACCAGGGATGGTCGGGCAGTTCCACGATCTCCATCAGGGAGCCGTCGGGAGCGGTACCGCTGAAGACCATGCCCTTTTCTTCCAGCAGATCCTTGAAGGCATTGTTGAACTCGTAGCGGTGACGGTGACGTTCTTCCACCAGTTCCTTGCCGTAGGCTTCAAAGGCACGGGTATCGGGGATGATCTTGCAGGGATAGGCGCCCAGACGCATGGTGCCGCCCTTGTCGCTCTCGGCATCGCGCTTTTCCAGGTTCTTGGTGCGGAAGTCGAACCATTCGGTCATCAGGTAGATGACCTTGTGGGCGCTCAGGGGATCGAATTCCTCGGAGTTGGCGTCTTCCAGACCGGCCACGTGGCGGGCGAACTCGATGACCGCGCACTGCATGCCCAGGCAGATGCCGAAGAAGGGGATGCGGTTCTCACGGGCATAGCGGATGGCGGCGATCTTGCCTTCCACGCCGCGGTAACCGAAGCCGCCGGGCACCAGGATGCCGTCGCAGCCGGCAAAGGTGGCGGCCACGTTGCTGTCGTCCACGTTCTCGGAATTGACGTAGCGCAGGTTCACGGAAACGCGGTTGGCCACGCCGCCGTGGATCAGGGCTTCATGCAGGCTCTTGTAGGCTTCCTTCAGGTCCACATACTTGCCCACGATGGCGATGGTCACGCTGCCCTGGGGATTGGCACAGTCGTAGACCAGCTTTTTCCAGTCTTCCAGATGGGCGTTGCGCGCGGGCAGGCGCAGCATGATGGCCACTTTCTGGTCGAAGCCTTCTTCGTAGAAGCGCAGGGGCACTTCATAGATGTTGCCCACGTCCACGGAGGAGAACACGGCGTCCTGATCCACGTTGCAGAACAGGGCGATCTTGCGGCGCATCTCTTCGGGGATGCTGTGCTCGCAGCGGCAGAGGATGATGTCGGGCTGGATGCCGATGGAAAGCAGTTCCTTGACGCTGTGCTGGGTGGGCTTGGTCTTGTGCTCACCGGCGGCCTTGAGGTAGGGCACCAGCGTCAGGTGGATGTTCAGGCAGTTGTCGCGGCCCAGCTCGGACTTGAGCTGACGGATGGCTTCCAGGAAGGGCAGGCCTTCGATGTCGCCCACGGTGCCGCCGATTTCGATGATGGCCACGTCAGGGGCGTTGTCCCCCTCGGCTAGGGAAAGCACGGTGCGCTTGATCTCGTCGGTGATGTGGGGGATCACCTGCACGGTGCCGCCCAGGTAGTCGCCCCGGCGTTCCTTGGCGATCACGTGGTTGTAGATGGCACCGGAAGTGGTGTTGTTCTTGCGCGACATGGGCACGTTGAGGTAACGCTCGTAGTGGCCCAAGTCCAGGTCGGTCTCGGCCCCGTCATCGGTCACGAACACTTCGCCGTGCTGGAAGGGATTCATGGTGCCGGGGTCAACATTGATATACGGATCCAGCTTTTGGATGGTGACGGAAAGTCCCCGGGTCTGCAACAGGGCGCCCAGCGAAGCCGCGGCAAGGCCCTTGCCCAGGGAAGACAACACACCGCCCGTAACAAAAATGAACTTGGTTTTCATGAACTCCTACCTTTTGATGACATACAGCGGACCGTGGTCCGGACCGCATGTGCTGCGCCCGGGCAAACCGCCCTTGCGCAATCGGGAGGTTTTACACCAATCCGAATCATTTTACCAGCATTGACTATTATAAACTTTGCAGGTAGTCTCTTTTTCCATTTCTATAGTGGCCCTTTGTGGCTACCGCTTGCAAGGAGGCTTCTGCCGCATGGGCACAGTCAATACTCTCGTCATCACCGGCTATGGCACCAATTCCCATCTCGAAACCGCCCACGCCGCCCGTCTCGCGGGTGCCGACCGCGCTGACGTCGTGCATTTTTCCGACATCGTGGCCGCCAAAGTCCGCCTGAGCGATTACCACTTCCTCGTGTTCCCCGGCGGGTTCCTGGATGGTGACGACCTGGGCGCCGCCCAGGCTGCCAGCATGCGCTGGCGCTATCTGAAGGACAGCACGGGCACTCCCCTGCTCCAGTCCCTGACCGAATTCATCAATGACGGCAAGCTGATCCTGGGCATCTGCAACGGCTTCCAGCTGCTGGTCAAGCTGGGCGTGCTGCCCGCTCTGGACAACAACCGTTTCGAACGCCAGGTCTCCCTGAGCCACAACGACTCCGCCCGTTACGAAGACCGCTGGGTGCATCTGCTGCCCAACCCCAAGAGCCCCTGCGTCTTCACCAAGGACCTGCCCATGATGGCCATGCCCGTGCGCCACGGCGAAGGCAAGCTCATCGCCCGCGACGACGCCACCCTGCAGCGCCTGGCCGATGAGAACCTCATCGCCCTGCAGTACGCCGATCCCGAGACCGGCAAGGCGACCATGGAATATCCGCTCAACCCCAACGGTTCCAGCCTGGCCATCGCCGGCCTGACGGATCCCAGCGGGCGCGTGCTGGGCCTCATGCCCCACCCCGAAGCGTTCCACCATGTGACCAACTATCCCACCTGGACCCGCGGCTCCATCGACGTGCCCCCGGCCACCCAGCTGTTCTCCAACGCCGTGCGCTACCTGCGCGCCCTTTAATATAAGGAAGAGAGGGCGACTTCCCGCTTGACAGCGGGCTCAGGGCCAGCTAGATTCTTTGAACCATTTTGCTGGTTACGGCCCCAGTGGTCGCAGACACAGGTGTCGATCATTTGCAGCGAGCCTGCCGCCCTTTGCTTTTGAAAGCACTTTTCTGGTTTCAGGGAAGTGCTTTTTTACTGTGAGGGATCGATATGCATATAGCAGAGATCATTACCATCATAGAACAGATGGCCCCCCTGCAGGGCGCCGCGTCCTGGGACGCCTCGGGCCTGCAGGTGGCCGCGCACAGGACCGACGCCACGCGTCTGGCTGTCTGCCTCGATCCGAGCCCGGCTTCCATCACGGCCGCGCTCGAACTCGGCGCGCAGTGCATCCTCAGCCATCATCCGCTGGCGCTCAAACCTTCGCTGCCCAACCGCATCGACCATTACCATGAAGTCCTGCGCCTGCTGCTGACCAGCGATGTGCCGCTCTACGCCGCGCATACCTCGCTGGATGTCAACAGCGACGGCCCGGCGTCCTGGCTGGCCCGCGAGCTGCATCTGGACAATCTAGCCGTGCTGGAGCCCACCGGCCCCGGCACGGGGGAACTGCCGCACGGCTTCGGCCTGGCCGGCGATCTGGCCGAACCTGTGGACCTGCCGCAGCTGGCCGGCATGCTGGCAGCGCACATCGACCTGAGCACCGCCACCGTCAGCGGCCCCTGCCCGGAAAACATCCGGCGTGTGGCCTACTGCACCGGTTCGGGATCCTCCTTGCTGGAGGAGGCCCGCGCCGCGGGTGCCGACATTTTCATCACCGGCGACGTCAAATACCATACGGCGCTGGATACGCAACTTTGTCTTTTCGACGTGGGCCATCACAGCCTGGAAGAAGAAATGATGCGGCGTGCCGCCATCCACCTGCAGCACGCCTGCCCGATGCTCGAAGTCGTCTTCGTGCCTTCGGCCTCTCCTTTCCAGCCTGTCCATCCCCGCGTTCTTTAGGAGGAACCTCATGAGCACCGCTGTCTATCTTGACCAGATCCGCCAGCTTGTCGAGCTGCAGAAAGTGGACGACGCCATCTTTGCCGTGCGTCAGGAACTGGAATCCGCTCCCCGCCAGCTGGACGAGCTGCAGGCCAAATTCGATGCCAGCAACGCCCAGCGCGAACGCATCGTGGAAAAGCTGACCCACCTGCAGGAACAGCAGAAGCGCCTCGCCATGGAGATCGACGACGACTCCGCCCGCATCAAGAAGAGCAAGAACAAGCTCATGCAGGTGGAGAACACGCGCGAATACCATGCCATGATGCGCGAAATGGACAGCATGGAAAAGATCAACCGCTCCCGTGAGGAAGAAAAGATGACCCTCATGGAAGAGGTGCAGCGCCAGAACGAAGCCCTGGCCGAACTGGACCTGACCCACGGTGCCCTCCAGGCCGAACTGGAAGTGCGCCGCGACGGCCTGGAAGAAAAGATCCAGCTGGCCCAGGTCAAGCTGGCCGAACTGGAAGAAAAGCGCCAGCATGCCGCCAGCGTCATCCCCCAGCCCGTCTTCGTGCGTTACGAATTCATCCGCAAGCGTCTTGAGCATCCCGTCATCGTCGGTGTGCGCGAAGGCATCTGCTCCGGCTGCCACATCGCCATCCCGCCGCAGTCCTTCATCGAGCTGCAGCGCGGCCAGCAGATCCTGAGCTGTCCCAACTGCCAGCGCCTGATCTTCTGGAACGAACACTTCCCGGATATGGAACTGCAGGCCGCTCCGGCCAAACCCAAGACTCTGGTGGACTAAAAATCAACAGGCAGGAGTCGGACAGATCGCCGCTGCGGGCATTGGCCCGGAGAGGAAAGTCCGGGCTCCACAGGGCAGGACGCTGGATAACGTCCAGGAAGGGCGACCTTCGGACAGCGCCACAGAAAGCAAACCGCCCGGCCGGTCCCGTACCGGCCGGGTAAGGGTGAAACGGTGGAGTAAGAGACCACCAGATGCCGTGGTGACACGGCATGCTCGGCATACCCCGTCTGGAGCAAGGCCAAATAGGGAAGGAGGCTGGCCCGGCCATACCTTCCGGGTAGGCTGCTTGAGAGGGCAGGTAACTGCTCTTCTAGAGGAATGGCGATCGCGCGCCCCGGCGCGAACAGAACCCGGCTTATCGTTCGACTCCTGCCTGTTTTTTTGCGAGTACAGCATGACACGAATTCCCGTCCGTCCCTGGGCCCTCGTTCTGGCCGCAGGACAGGGCAAGCGCCTGTCCGCCGCTACAGGCGGCTATTCCAAACAGTTCCTGCTCTGGAAAGGGGTTCCCCTTTACTGGCATTCAGCCCGCACTCTGGCCCGTTCCGGGGCCGTGGCGGGCCTTGTTTTTGTCTTTCCCCAGGATTGTCTGGAAGAAGAAGGGCAGCGCCTGGCCCAGCTTGTCCGCGACGAGGATCCCGGCATCCCCTGGCTGGCCGTGGCCGGCGGGGCGGAACGGCAGGACTCCGTGCGCCACGGACTGGCCGCCTTGCCCAAGGAAGCCACGCACGTGCTGGTGCACGACAGCGCGCGCCCCTTCATGAGCGCGGCCCTGGTCCACCGCATTTGTGATGCGCTCGCCGCAGGGGCTGTGGCCGTCATCCCGGGCCTTGCCGTCACGGACACCATAAAGGTCGTCTGCGACGATCTTGTGACGGATACGCCGCCCCGTGCCCGGCTGCGTGCCGTGCAGACCCCCCAGGGCTTTGCCCTGCCTCCCCTGCTGGCCGCCCACCATGCCGCCCGGCAGGAAAGTGCCGCCGGACGCGCGGCCACGGACGATGCGGCCCTGATGGAAGCCAACGGGCACCCCGTGCTGGTGGTGCCGGGCGAAGCCGCCAATATCAAGATCACCCATCCCGAGGACCTTGCCTTGCTGGAAGAACGCTCCCCCGTCATACCGGTGCCGCGCGTGGGCATGGGCTATGACGTCCATCGTTACGGCAGCGGCCGCCCCATGAAGCTGGGCGGCATCATCATCCCCAATGCTCCCGAGGTCATCGCCCATTCCGACGGCGACGTCCTGCTCCATGCCCTGATGGATGCCCTGCTGGGCTGTGCGGCCCTGGGCGACATCGGCCGCCTTTTCCCTGACGCGGACGCCCGTTTCGACAATATTTCCTCTGCCGTCCTCCTGGACGACGTGCTGGAACGCTTCCGGGATGCCGGTCTGACCCTCTGCCACGTGGATCTGACCGTCGTGGCCCAGACCCCCAAGCTGGCTCCCCATCGTGAAGAGATCCGCAAGAACGTGGCCCGCCTGCTGGGCCTGGGCACGGATTCGGTCAACATCAAGGCCACCACGGAAGAAAAGCTGGGCTTTACCGGTGCCTGTGAAGGCATCAAGGCCTATGCCGTGGCCACGGCGTTCCAGCTTCCCCCTCACACGCGCAACACCAAGGAAATGGCATGACCCCCGAGCTGCACCGTCCCTGGTTCTCCCATTACGAACCGTCCGTTCCCCGTACCGTCACCGTCTTCGACCAGCCCCTGTACAGCCTGCTGGATGAGGCCGCCGCGCGCTACCCCAAGCGTCCGGCCCTGATCTTCCAGAACACCCGCATGAGCTACAAGGCCCTGCATGAGGCCGCGGAACGCTTTGCCGGTGCCCTGCGCCGTGCGGGCATCCAGCCGGGCCAGCGCGTGGCCGTCATGCTGCCCAACCTGCCCCAGACCATGATCGCCTTCTGGGGCGTGGTCAAATGCGGGGCCGTGGCCGTGATGGTCAACCCCCTCTACATGGAACGGGAGCTGCTCCAGAACCTCAATGACGCCGGTGCCGAATGCCTTGTCCTGCTGGACATGCTCTGGCCCCGCGTGGCGCCGTTGCGTGACCGTCTGCCCATCAAGACCTATGTGGTCACCGGTATCGCCGACGCCCTCTCCTTCCCGCTGAACCTCATCTACCGTTTCACCAAGGGCCGCCAGAAGGCCGTCCCCATCCCCTATGATGACACGGTCATCGCCTGGAAGGACTTCAGCAAGGGCGCCCAGCCCCTGAGCGAACCCATCGCCGACCCGCAGAACACGCCCGCGCTGCTGCAATATACCGGCGGCACCACCGGCATCCCCAAGGGCGTGGCCCTGACCCACAGCAATCTGGGCACCAACTGCCGCCAGATCCTGAGCATCATCCAGGAGACCGCCGAGACGGAGCACCGCTTCGTGGGCCTGCTGCCCTTCTTCCACGTCTACGGTCTGACCACGGGCCTGACCATCCCGGCCGCCCTGGCCGCCACGGTGCTGCCCCTGCCCCGCTATGTACCCCAGGACGTGCTGCACCTTATCGGCAAGCACCGTCCCACGGTCTTCCCCGGTGCGCCCGCGGTCTACAGCTCGCTGCTGCAGCAGAAGACCCTGGGGCAGTACGACCTGACCTGCATCAAGCTCTGCATCTCGGGCTCCGCTCCCCTGCCCCGTGATACCTTCCGCCGCTTCCAGGAGCTGACCGGCGCCATCATCCTTGAAGGCTACGGCCTGACGGAAGCCTCGCCCATCACCCACATCAATCCCCGCGAGGACAGCAAGCAGAAGGAAGGCTCCATCGGCATGCCCCTGCCCGGCACCGATGCCCGCATCGTGGACAGCGAGAGCGGCACCGCCCCCCTGCCTGTGGGCAAGCTGGGGGAACTGGTCATCCGCGGGCCCCAGGTCATGCAGGGCTACTGGCACCTGCCCGACGAGACCGCCAGCGCCCTGCGCAACGGCTGGCTCTATACCGGCGACCTGGCCGTCATGGACGAGGAAGGTTACTTCTTCATCATGGACCGCAAGAAGGACATGGTCATCGTGGGCGGCTACAACGTCTATCCGCGTGAAGTGGACGAAGTCCTGCTGGAGCATCCCGACGTGCTGGAAGGCGTGAGCGTCGGCATCCCCGACGGTGTGCGCGGCGAGGCCCTCAAGGCCTATATCGTGCCCCGTCCCGGCGTGGAACTGACCAAGGCCGACATCGTGGGCTGGTGTCGCCAGCGTCTGGCCTCCTACAAGGTGCCCCGCCTGGTGGAATTCCGCGAGGAACTGCCCAAGACCATCGTGGGCAAGGTCCTGCGTCGTGCCCTGCGTGAAGAAGAGATGGCCAAGCAGGCCAAGAAAGCAGCCCGCCATGCCGCCCGGCAGGACGGTGCCGCGACCGCCAAGGAGGACTGATGCGACTCCTGGTCCAACGTGTCCTTGAAGCGGCCGTCACTGTGGACGGACAGACCACCGGGGCCATCGGCAAGGGCCTGCTGGTCATGACCGGTTTTGGTGATGAGGACGGCCCGGACTTCCACCACAGCCCTGTTTTCGAAGGCATGGCGCGCAAGCTGCTGGATCTGCGCATCTTCCCCGGCGAAGGAGACCGCTGCGACAAGTTCGACCGCTCCGCCCGGGATCACGGGGCCGATGTCCTGCTGGTGCCGCAGTTCACGCTGTATGCCGACTGCCGCAAGGGCCGCCGTCCTTCCTTCTCCCATGCCGGCGATCCTGCCTGGTCCCGCGAGATGTTCGACCGTTTCGCCCAAAAAGTCAGCGAGGAAAGCGGCCGTCCCGTACCTACGGGCGTGTTCGGCGCGGACATGCGCGTCTACCTCGTCAACTGGGGCCCCGTGACCATCTGGCTGGACTCCCGCGAGGTGCTGCCGCATCTGTATCTTTAAGACGGCAAGGGATCCCTCTTCCTCGCGTGAAGGGGCCTCCCCCAGGGCCATACGCTCTTGCCGCCTGTGAGGTCTGCGACGAACGGGTACAGCCCTGCCGCCCTCTTCCCAATACGCTTTCCCCAAAGCCATAAAAAAGGACAGCCGTACGGCTGTCCTTTTTTATGGCCTTCCATCCATCGGCTACTGCCAGCAAAAAAGAAGGAAAGAGAAAAAACAAAAAACCTGACCAGCACAGGCCAGGCTCAACATTTTTTCGGGGGACCATCAGAACAGGCTGCCTTGCCGCAAGCAGCCATCCGTCATCCTCCATAGCAAAGCGCGTTTGGGAGGGATGAGGGGAGCTTGAGGGGGGAAGGGGACCTTTTGTGCGCCAGCCAAAAGGTCCCCTTCCCCCCTCAAAATATATCCATCCCGCAGCCTAGTCCCGTGCATCCAGCGCGCACAGGGCCAGGCGGGCGGCCTCCTGTTCGGCCTTCTTGCAACTGCTGCCGCTGGCCGTGAACTGCTGCCCCGAAGGCAGGGAGACCTGCACGGTGAAGTGCCGGGCGTGTTCCGGGCCTTCACAGGCCAGGGTCGTATAGACGGGGCGGTCGTGGAAAAGGGCCACCGAGCGTTCCTGCAAACTGGTCTTGAAATCCTTGGTCTTGGGCTTGCCCACGCTGACCTCGTCCAGCAATGTCCCGAAGATGCGGGCCACGACCTTCTGGGCCGCGGCATAGCCGCCATCTTCGTACACGGAGGCCAGCACGGCTTCGAACACGTCGCTGAGCACGGCGTCACGGCTGCGACCGCCCTGCTGTTCCTCGCCGCGCCCCAGACGCAACAGCTGGTCGATGCCCGTTTCCCGGGCCCGCTGGGCCAGGCTGGTGGTGCCCACCAGCTGGGAGCGCACACGGGTCATGTCGCCTTCGCGGGCCTGCGGGAAGCGCGTGAACAGCTCCCACGAGATGCACAGTTCAAGGACGGCATCGCCCAGGAACTCCAGACGCTCGTTGTGCGCCTGCCCCAGTCCGTGTTCATTGGCCCACGAGCTGTGGGTCAGGGCCAGGGCCACCCGTTCTGGGCGTGAAAAATGATAGTCCAGGATCCGTTCGATACGTTCCAGATCCGCCGCCGAGATGCTGAGGTCGAGTTTCTTGCTGTGTTCCATGCGCAGCAGTCTAGTCACTTCGGGGCGCAAGGCAACAGAAATTTTCTTGACACCCGGCCTTTCAGCGCCTACCTATTTGGAGCAAAATTCAGAGACTTCCGCATGTCCGGCCGTCATACGGCCCCATGCTGCGAGGAGACATTATGGCTTACGATATCCGCCTCATGAAGCTGGTGACCGGTGAGATGGTCATCGGCAAGTACGACGCCGAAAAGGACTGCCTCAACGAAGTGGCCAGCCTGCAGAGCATCCCCACCCAGCAGGGCATGCAGATGATGCTCCTGCCCTACGGCTATCCTTTCGAACCCAACTTCACCGGCACCTTGGAAGGCCGTCACTTCCTGTACCGCTACGCCGACACCCCCAAGGAACTGCAGGACAAGTACATCGAAGCCTGCACCAACCTCACCGTGGCCGGCGGCCTGGGCAAGCTGAGCTTCGGTCCCTCCGTGCAGACCGGCAGCGGCCTCATCAAGTAGCCCGTTTTCCATCAGGTTTCCGGGGCGGCATCTGCCGCCCTTTTTTGTATCCAGACAACAGGGATGTTTATGCGCGCACTGCTCCCCATTCTGCCCCGCCCCAGCCGCTACGCCGGTATCGAAGAGGGCGCCTGCCACAAAGACCCTGCCCAGGTTCGCCTGCGTGTGGGCCTGGCCTTTCCCGATACCTATGAAGTCGGCATGTCCTATCTGGGACAGAAGATCCTTTACGGTATCGTCAACAGCCACGAACACTGGTGGGCCGAACGGGTCATGGCCCCGGAACGAGAAGCAGGCGACATCCTGCGGCAACACGGCTGTCCGCTGGGCACGCTGGAATCCGGCACGCCGCTGCGCGACCTGCACTGCCTTTCCTTCTCCATCACCCATGAGCTGTGCTACACCAACGTGCTCTACATGCTGGAGCTGGGCAACATCCCCCTGCGCACGGCCGACAGGCCTCAGGATCTGCGCCAGTGCCCGCTGGTCATCGCCGGTGGCGGCGCCCTGCTGAGCGCCGAGCCGCTGGCCCCCTTTATCGACCTGATGGTGCTGGGCGACGGCGAAGAGTCCCTGCCCGACGTGCTGCGCCTGCTGGAACAGGCTCTGGATGAAGGCTGGACGCGTGACCGCTGCCTGGAGGAGGCCCGCCACATCCCCGGCGTCTACATCCCGTCGTTTTTCACGCCTGATGCGGAAGGCCGTCTGCAGCCCCGTTTTGCCGACCATGCCCGACCCTCGCGCCGCATCGTGGCCGACTTCGACAAGGTGGCCTACCCCACCAGCCAGGTGGTGCCCATCGGCGCGGTGCACAACCGCCTGTCGCTGGAGATCGCCCGCGGCTGTACGCGCGGTTGCCGCTTCTGCCATGCGGGCATGGTCTACCGTCCCGTGCGTGAGCGTTCGCTGGACACCATCACCGGCCTGCTGGACGACTGCCTGAAAAAAACGGGCTTCGACGAGATCTCCTTCCTTTCGCTGAGCACGGGCGACTTTTCCGCGCTCAAGACCCTGAGCCACGGCGTGCTGGGCCGCTGCGCCCAGGAACAGATCAGCCTTTCGCTGCCGTCGTTGCGCGTGGGCTCCATCGACGACGAGATCATGCAGCGCATGTCCGGCCTGCGCCGCACGGGCTGTACCCTGGCCCCCGAAGCGGGCAGCCAGCGCCTGCGCGACGTCATCAACAAGGGCGTCACCGAAGAACAGGTGCTGCTGCATGTGCAGAAGCTGCTGGAATACGGCTGGCGTCAGGTCAAACTCTATTTCATGATCGGCCTGCCCACCGAGACCGACGAGGACCTCAAAGCCATCGCCGATCTCTGCCGCAAGGTGCGCGATGCCGCGGGCAAGGGTAACCCCCGCCTGCAGGTCACGGCTGCGCTCTCGCCCTTCGTGCCCAAGCCCTTCACGCCCTTCCAGTGGGTGGAACAGATCAGCCAGGAAGAGATCCAGCGCCGTGTGCAGGTGGTGCGCAACGAATTCAAGGGCCAGAAATTCCTCAAGCTGCGCTGGCACGAACCGGCCATGAGCCATCTGGAGGGCATCCTTTCCCGCGCTGACCGCCGTCTGGCCGATGTGGTGGAAAAGGTCTACCGCAAGGGTGGTATCTTCACCAGCTGGATCGAAGGTTTCGATCTGGCCCCCTGGCTGGAAGCCCTGGAAGAATGCGGCCTGACCGCCGACGAGTTCACCCGGGCCCGCAGCATGGACGAATACCTGCCCTGGGAACATCTGGAGGCCGGCATCTCGCCCGAATTCCTGCGCCGCGAATACGAGCGCGCCCTGGCGGGAAAGGTCACGGAAGACTGCCGTTACCATGCCTGCCGCCAGTGCGGTGCCTGCGATACCAAGGCCGAGCCTTCGCGCATGCCCCACGCCAGCCTGGGCGAGGACGGCCAGCCGCTGGAACACCACAACCGTCTGGTCTTCCCCCAGCGTGACCAGCAGGCCCACCAGCCCGCCCGTGACGAGGAAGGCCGCATCATCTGCCGCACCCACGAGAACAAACCGCCGCAGATCGCGCCGGAACTGGCCGTCAAGGCCGTCCAGTACCGCATCTGGCATACCAAGACCGGCGGCAGCTCCTACCTCAGCCAGCTGGAGCTCCAGGCCATCCTCGACCGCGCGCTGCGCCGTGCCGACCTGCCCATGGCCTTCTCGCAGGGCTTCCATCCCATGCCGCTGATGTCCTTTGGCCGGGCCCTGCCGGTGGGCATGGAAAGCCGGGCCGAATGGTTCGCCATCACTCTGCGCACGTCCATGTCCGCCGCCGAGGTCCATACCCGTCTGGCCGCGGCCCTGCCCACAGGCATGGCCGTCATCCGCGTGGAAGAGGTGGACAAGAGCCGCCGCACGGAACAGTCCGTGGCCGAGACCTTCCGCCTGCGTACCGGCAGCATCGACGGTGAAGGCCTTTCGCTGGAGGCCGTACGTGATTGCTTCGCGGCCTTTGCCGCCCAGGAGAGCGTCATGCTGACCCGCGAGACCAAGAAGGGCCCGCGTACCAGCGACATCCGCCGCCACCTGCTGCGCTGGAAGGAACTGGAGGACGGCAGCCTGGAATTCAGCCTGGACTGGAGCGACGGTTACCTCTCTCCCCTGCTGCTCTGCACCAGCATCTGTGCTTCGCTGGGCGATGAGTCCCGCCTGCGGGCGCTGCTGCGCCTGAGCAAGACGGCCCAGCATTTCGCGGACGGCCAGGTCTGCCCGTAACGAATCATTCCAGGGCCTTCCGCGGATGGATGCCCATCCGGCTGCGGAAGGCCTTTTTTTGCGGCTCTGCGCCGGCCGTGCCGTCGTGCCGGAAAGCATGCCGCCCAACGTGTTCTGCTCATACCAGGAGGCATCATGGCTCCCCGTTCCACTACGGAAACGTTCTTCTTTTTCGGTGATTCCCTGACCCTGGGCGTCAATGACAATGCCATGCCCGGCGGCTGGGTCAGCCGCCTTGTGCTGCTGGGCTCCCAGGCCGGCTGGTACGACATGCCGCCCGCCACGTTCTACAATATGGGCGTGCGCCGCCATACCTCCACGGACATCGCCGTCCGCTGGCAGGCCGAAGTGGCGTCCCGGCAGATCCCCGGCACCATCAACCATCTGGCCTTCTGCCCGGGCGTGGTGGACATGTCCCCTGCCCAGATGCGGCCGGTGGACGAAGTCTGCGCCACGGTCATGCAGATGCTGGATCAGGCCTCGGCCTTGGGTCCGGTCTTGCTTATCTGCCCGCCTCCTGTTAAAGAGCCCGCCATGCGCCAGCGCATCGCCTCGCTTTGCGAAGCCTATGTGACGGCATGTGCCCGCAAGGGACATCCCTGTGCTGATGTGCACGCCGCTCTGGCGGCCTCGCCCGAGTACATGGATGATCTTGAGGATGGCCTGCATCCCGGCCCGCGGGGCGCTGCCCTGATGGCCCGTCTGCTGGCCGAAGACCCGGCCGTACGCCGCTTTTTTCTGACCGCCAAACAGGATGATTGATATGGGCTCCTGCCAGCCTTTCGTCGATGATGAACCTTTCGACAAGCGCGTGAAGACGCTTGCCGACAATGAATTGCTGGAGATCTGGGAAGAGACCCAGCAGCTGGAAGACCTGCTGCGCACCCAGATGCAGACCGACCTTGCCATGGCCCCCGAGTACGAGCGTCTCATCGTCAGTGAGCTGCAGCTGCGCAGCAACAGGGCTTTGCTGCACGTCCGCTAGCGTGCATTTTTGGGAGGACGTTGCGCCGATGCCCGAAAAGCCCTTGCGTTGACGGGTACGGGCTGCGGCCGTCATGCGGTCGTACTGGCGCAGGAAGGCGAGACCTCCAGTCCCCACATTCTCTCAAACAGGCGTTCTCAGGTCGGTCCCCTTGCGGGGCCGGCCTTCGTCTTTCCGCAAGCCTGCGTCCCACGAAGCCCCGCTCCCGTTTCCTGTTCGCAAATGGGAGAACGTACAGCCTGCTTCCGCAGCCTTGCACCTCAAGTCGCCCACCTTTCTTTCCAGAAGCCTCCTGCATTCGCAGCCCCCTGGATCCCTCATGGCAGCCCTCGGGATATCGGGCCGCACCTGGGTCCTCGCAGCCAAAAGCCATAAAAAAGGCCTGTGGCATCACCACAGGCCTTTCATCGTTTTCAGGTCACTACTTCAGGCTATTGCCCAAACGCCTTCTCCATGGCGTCTTCCAGGGTCCCGGCTGTGTAAACGTCACGCAGCACCAGCGGAGAAGAGGCCTGCTCTCCCGCAGGAAACAGGGCCGTCAGCGGTATGCTCTTGCTGCCCAGGGCCTCCAGCAGGCGGATGCCGTAGGCATTGACGCCCGTCAGGTCCACCCGGATCAGTTCCATGCCGTAGCGCGCACGCAGCTTGCGCATCCGTTCATCGGTCAGCACCGTAGCCTCCAGCACCTTGCAGTTGGGGCAGGAATCAGCCGTGAACTCCAGCAGCATGGCCTTCTGGCCAAGATCGGCCTGGAACTGTTCGGGGCTGAATTCCCGCCACTGCACCAGCGGTGTGGCAGGACGCAGGACCCAGATGAAGGAGCCTACCAGGATCAGGACCGTCAGGGCCCCGATGATGCGGCAGCGCAGACGGGGGGAGGCAGGGCCGCAGAACTGGCCCCAGAGCCAGGCCACCAGCGAAAGCACCAGCAGCACGCACAGGACCTGCATGTGCTTTTCCACCGGCAGGATGGAGAGCAGATACAGGGCCGTGCCCAGCAGGCAGAAGCCCAGGATGCGTTCAAAGACTTTCATCCAGTTGCCCGGACGCGGCAGGATGCGGGCCAGCTGGGGCCAGATGCTGAACAGGATGTACGGCAGGGCCATGCCCAGGCCCACGGCCCAGAAGACCACCATCAGGACCAGCAGCGGCTGCGTGAAGGCCCATCCCAGCACCCCGCCCAGCAGCGGACCGCTGCACGGCGTGGCCAGAAAGGTGGAGACCAGACCGGTCAGATAGGGCTGCAGACGCGGATTCTTGCTGTTGGCACCGGCCTTGAGATCGATGACCGGCAGGGTGAAGACCCCCAGCATGGAAAGGCCCATGAGAAAGACCAGCATCACCAGGCCCAGCAACAGGCTCTGCTGCTGGTAGAGCTGCCCCCAGATCATGTCGGCGGCGCCCAATACCAGAGCCAGCAGGGTGAACAGGGTCATGATGCCTGCGGAGAAAAAGAGGTTGTGCTCGCGAAAACGCCGCAGGCTCTCCTTGTCTCCCCTGCCGCCCATGAGCAGCAGGCCGCTGATCTTGAAGGTCAGCACCGGCAGGACGCAGGGCATGGCGTTGAGCAGCAGGCCCGCCAGGATGCCCACGGCAAGCGCCATGCCGAACCCCGATATCTCCACGGAGCCGTCAGCATATTGCGGCGTCAGCTCCAGGGCAAATCCGTCTGGGGGCGGCAGGGGCTTTTCGCTGCCCTCATCCTGCAGGGCGGCCAGCGGATCCTGCGCGGGGTCCGTGACGGCGCTCAGGCCGCCCGCTCCTCCCTCATCCATGGTAAAAGGCAGGCCGGAAACAGGGGCCGTGCCTTTGGAGAGCACGGGCGGCAATTGCCGCATCTCTTCCCAGCGGGCCTTCCAGGGCATCTCGTCCAGCACGGGCAAGGTATCCGGCACCTGGCCACTGATGCCCTGCGAGACCGGGAGGCAATTGCGCGAGGAACAGAGCAACATGCTCAGGACGGCCTCAAAGCTGCGATGCCGGGCTTCGTGCGGCAAAAGGACGAACAGGGTCGTGGGGCTTTCGTAGACATAGACGGTCGCATCAGGATCGAACAGATCCCGCTGCATGAAGCCCTGCGAATACCAGACAGGCAGACCGCTGCCGTCATCCAGACGGATGGAAAGCGTGGTCGGACGTCCGGCATCCCCTGATTCATGGGCATAGGCATGATAGCCCTGCGGGAATCCCATCTCCAAAGCCATGACGATGCCGTCAGGACCTTCAGCAAAATGCGGTTGCACGGATACGATGTCCGCCGCAGCGGATTCTTTCGTATCCATATGAAATATAAACAAAAATAAAACAAGCACCCCTATCAGGGCAGCAAAGTTCCGTGTTTTTTTCATCAAATACCTCTGGGAAGGCACTATAAAATCTTTTTTTTCTTTTAAAAGTGTTGACAGAGAGGGCACAAAAGGGTAGGTCTCTTTTTCGCGGATGGGTCATTAGCTCAATTGGTAGAGCAGCTGACTCTTAATCAGTTGGTTCGGGGTTCGAGTCCCTGATGGCCCACCATCCTGAAAATCGCATATATTTCCACGCTTGTGGGTCATTAGCTCAATTGGTAGAGCAGCTGACTCTTAATCAGTTGGTTCGGGGTTCGAGTCCCTGATGGCCCACCACCATGATACTAACCGCCTTTTGCGGATATCGTGGGTCATTAGCTCAATTGGTAGAGCAGCTGACTCTTAATCAGTTGGTTCGGGGTTCGAGTCCCTGATGGCCCACCACAAGATATCAACCGCCTTTTGCGGACATCATGGGTCATTAGCTCAATTGGTAGAGCAGCTGACTCTTAATCAGTTGGTTCGGGGTTCGAGTCCCTGATGGCCCACCATATTTCGCCCTTGCAGGAAACTGCAAGGGCTTTTTTTTGTGCCCATGGCCCTGCGGCATGTCTGCTGCCGCCCCTCCCGAATGCTCGCGTCCCGGTCGTCCCTGCGCCCTTTCGGCCCCTCCTCATGCTTTGACCTTCTTCAGAAGGTCCGTTCCCGCTCCCCGGCCGCCCAAGATCCGCACCTGGCCGGCTCTCCTGCCCCCAGGTCCTGACGTTCGGAGCTTGTTTCCCCCTCCCCTTTTCCCGATGCGGACGGCATAGTTTTTTGCCTTGCCGCAGAGGCGTTCTGCCCCCTTGTTCCACTGCGCCCCTGTCCCGGTTCCATGAGGATGCCGTTGCCGCGCCATATGACCATCCTGCGGCACAGCAAACAGTCATCCGGTATTGCTGCCCCTCGTGCCCCGTCGGAACGGATCCCACGCCCTCCCCTGCCCTGCCCCTGAAAAAACGAAGAGGAAGGAAAGCCGGGGCTTCCCTTCCTCTTGTCCAGCGCGGCTAGCACCGCGCATCACAGACGTTGTCTGATGGCTGTCGTCTAGTCCGCCACGTCGATCCACTGCAGGGCGCGGGACACGGCCTTCTTCCAGCCCTTGTAACGCTGCACCTGCTTTTCCTTGTCCGGAGAAGGCTCAAAAACACGTTCGATGTGCAGGCGGTTGCGCACGTCGTCCAGGCCGCTCCAGTAGCCCACGGCCAGACCTGCCAGGAAGGCAGCCCCCAGGGCCGTCACTTCCAGCGTGGCGGGCCGTTCCACATTGACACCCAGAATGTCGGACTGGAACTGCATCAGGAAGTTGTTGGCGCTGGCGCCGCCGTCCACACGCAGGGCCTGCAGCGGGATGCCGGAATCGGCCTGCATGGCTTCGATGACGTCCTTGCTCTGGTAGGCGATGGACTCCAGTGTGGCGCGGATGATATGACTGGCGTTGGTGCCGCGGGTCAGGCCCACGATGGCGCCGCGGGCATAGGGATCCCAGTAGGGAGCGCCCAGACCGGTGAAGGCCGGGATCACATAGACGTCGTTGGAGGTCTCCGCCTTGTTGGCGAAGTATTCCGTATCCCGGGCATCGTTGACGATCTTCAGCTCGTCGCGCAGCCACTGGATGGCGGAACCGCCCACGAAGATGGAGCCTTCCAGGGCGTAGCAGGCCTCGCCACGAGGACCGCAGGCCAGGGTGGTGATAAGGCCGTTCTTGGAACTGACGGCGGTCTTGCCGGTGTTCATGAGCATGAAGCAGCCGGTGCCGTAGGTATTCTTGGCCATGCCGTTTTCCACGCACAGATGGCCGAACAGGGCCGCCTGCTGGTCACCGGCGATGCCCGCGATGGGGATGCGCGTACCGCCCTTGCCGCCGATGTTGGTCTGGCCGTAGACCGTGGACGAAGGCTTGACTTCGGGCAGCATGGAACGCGGGATGCCCAGCATGGACAGGATGTGTTCGTCCCACTCCAGCTTGTGGATATTGAACAGCATGGTACGCGAAGCATTGGTATAGTCGGTCACATGCACGCGGCCCTGGGTCATGTTCCAGATCAACCAGGTGTCGATGGTACCGAACAACAGCTGTCCCTTCTCGGCCTTTTCACGGGCGCCGGGCACGTTGTCCAGGATCCACTTGATCTTGGTGCCGGAGAAATAGGGGTCCAGCAGCAGGCCGGTATTTTCCCGCACGTATTCCTCAAAGCCTTCGTTCTTGCGCAGTTCGTCGCAGATCTGCGCGGTACGGCGGCACTGCCAGACGATGGCATTGTACACGGGCTTGCCCGTATCCTTTTCCCAGACCACCGTGGTCTCGCGCTGGTTGGTGATGCCGATGGCCGCCACTTCGTCCGACGAGATGCCCACACTGGCCAGGGCTTCGGTCAGCGTGGAGCTCTGGGTGGCCCAGATCTGGCGGGGATCATGCTCCACCCAGCCCGGACGGGGGTAGATCTGGGGGAACTCGCGCTGCACCACAGCCACGATGTTGACGTCCTGATCCAGCACGACGGTGCGGGAACTGGTGGTACCCTGGTCCAGGGCGACGATATATTTGCCTTGCATAGCTTTTCTCCAGTGATGTTCAAAGGGAACCGGCAGGCACCGGCCTGCCCAGGATAACCGCAGAATGCGGCACCTGTCCATCAACCCTGCCGTCCAGGGCTTTTAGGCCTTGTCCTCGGCGGCCGCGTTGCGATCCAGGGCCACCACGATGATGCGCTTGTAGATCCAGCCGCCGATACAGGCCCCGATGATGGGCGCGATGAGCGGCACCAGGAAGTACGGCAGGCTCAGATTGTCATTAAGCGGATAGCCGGTCATCACATCCGTGCCCCAGCCCGCCAGAGCGGCGAACAGGCGCGGGCCGAAGTCACGCGCGGCATTCATGGCAAAACCCGTCAGCGGGCCGAAGCTGGCGCCGATGAGCGCCACCAGCAGACCGATGAGCAGACCGCCCAGGTTGCCCTTGGGAGCCGTATTGCGACCATCCACCAAGGCATAGATCAGGCACATGAGCACGGCCGTGATGACGAGCTCCACGAAAAAGGCCTGGAAAAAGGTGATCTTGGGATGGGGGAACGTACAGAAGACCCCGGCCAGCGCCGTCATCTTGGCAGGATCGCCCGCCGTGGCGGCCACGGCATCGACAAACAGGTTGTAATACATGGCATAGGCCAGAGCCGCAGCGCAAAAACCGGCCAGCATCTGCACCAGGATGTAGGGCACGACCTTGCGCTTGTCGAAATCCCCGAACAGCGCCAGGGCGATAGTCACGGACGGATTGAGGTGCGCGCCGCACACGCCGCCGCAAACATAGACGCCCATGGCCACGGCAAGGCCCCAGACGATGCTGATCTCCCACTGGCCAAAGCTGGCCCCCGCCAGCTTGAGCGCCCCCACGCAGCCGATGCCGCACAGCAGGAAGATGAAGGTGCCCAGAAATTCTGAAAGATAAATGTGCGTATTACCTGTTTTTTTCATAAACTCTCCACCATTGTTTCCCAATTCCTGCAAGAGAGCGAACGCTTTCTCCATAATGCTCTTACCGCTCTTTCAGGATCACCAGTTGTTCTGTGGCAGCACATCTACCACGCTATTGTGACGATTCTGTAACAAAGAGGAATGATTGTCTTTTATTTGTCACATCATTCCGCATCGCATGTACAGGTCACAAAAAACAGCCAGAACCTACAAAAAAACACCTGTCTGTGCAATATTGGCCTTGCTTCACGGCATGTCAGCATCTAGCATAGGCCGGACAGGAGGTTCGCCATGCCCAGCAAACTGGATCCCGATGCCCGTACCGGTGACAAACTGCTGCGTCTTTTCCGCAAGCTGCTCTTCGATAACAGGCGCCACTTCCAGCAAGATCTGGCCCGGGAGCTCAACTGCTCGCCCCAGACGGTCATCCGCCTGATGGAACAGATCGAAAGCGCCGTGGGCATCGCCCTGGAGATGGGCACGGAACAGCGCCGCCGCTGGTATCGCCTGGATCCCGGGGAAAAGGGGCATCTGGGCCTCGACTTCGAGGAGCTGCGCTTCCTGACCCTGTGCCGTCGCATGGCGGGGGGCATCCTGCCGGAACAGACCCTGCAGCGTGTGGACAGGACCATCCAGCGCCTGGCCATGCATATGGCGGATCCGCATTTCCAGGATCAGGACGATTTCGCCTTCTACATCAAGGGACGCATCAACTACACGCCCTTTGCGGACACCATCGAGCGCCTCGTCCAGGCCGCCCGCTGCCAGACCGTCTGCCGGATCCGCTACAAGGCCGTAGGCAAGACGGAACCACGGGTCCACCGCTTCATCCCCGTGCGCATGGCCGCCATGAACAATGCCCTGTATGTGCTGGGCGGCCAGCTGGGCGAAGAGGGGCTCGAAGTCGAACATCCCTGCACCCTGGCCGTCCACCGCATCCAGCATATGGAGCTGACCGGGGACCATGTCCGTTACAGCCGTGACGATGACGAACACGGCGGTTTTGGCCTGCCCTGGCACGAACCGCGAACGTTCCGCATCCGTGTGGCCCCCAGTGCCGCCGATTATGTACGGGAGCGCATCTGGACCGCCAACCAGCAAATCGAAGACTGCGAAGACGGCGGCCTCATCCTGACCCTGACCACCCGCAGCGAACCGGAACTGCGTGCCTGGGTCCGCAGCTTCGGAGATGCGGCCGCCCTGCTGGAAGACGGCACGCCCCGGGAGCAACGCTAAAACGCAGCCTTCTTCGGCCAACCTATCCGGTCTCCTGCGGAAACGGCAGGCGCCCCCTGCCGCCTCCACGCCCAGGATACGAAGAGATAAAAGGCGGCCCCTCTCCTGCGCATATGCCGGCAGGCATGCGCTCCCCGCTCTTGCCAGCCCTTTACATCCTGCATGCCTGTGCCTGCGGGAACAAAAAACAGGCATAAAAAAAGGACGTCCGAAGACGTCCTTCTTTCATGCCTGTCATCGATGGCCGCGCAGTCCGTACAGCGGCGGCCTATTCGTAAAGATCCGCGTCAGCTGGCATCCGCTCCCAGTAGACGCGGCCCTTTTTCTTGTATTTGCGCAACAGCACATAGACACTGCCGGGGCCGCCGTCATGCGGCTGGGCCGTGCAGAAGGCCAGCACCACACGCTTGAAGGGATCCTGGGTGAGCCAGGACTGCAACTTGCCGCGCAGTACGCCCACACCATCCGGGGAGTTCTTGCCGCGGCCGGGCACCACCAAGATGGTCCGCAGGCCCTTGTACCAGCTGCCGCGCATGAAGCCGCGCAAGGTCTCGAAAGCCTGCTGGGCATTGAGGCCGTGCAGGTCGAGATGCGCCTCGGGGCTCAGGCCGCCGGCACGCAGCTTGTTCATGATCATCTGGTCCAGCCCCACCACATGGCCTTCCATGTATTCGTCGGTCATGGACAGGGCGAACTCCAGCTTGCCGTCCAGAAAGTCCTGCAGGCTGGTATCCGCGGACGGCGGCGGGGTGCTCTGGGCCACGGCAGGAGGCACGTCCCGCCCCTTGCCCTGCAGGGGCGTCACCTGCTTCATGGCCAGCAAAAAGTCGTCTTCCTCCGAAGCCGCCACCACGGCTTCCAGCCCGGCTGCCGCATCCTCCGCCTTGCCGGTGGACGGAGCGGCAGTGACGGGCGCTGCCGGAGCCGCGGTCCCGTTCTCCTTGTGGGGGGCATTGCCTTTTTTCTTCTTTTCCTTGAGCTTCTTCACCTGCGGCATGGCGCACTGCTCTTCCATGGCAAAGCCGCTCTGCCCCGCTCCCTTGCCGCGGACGGCACTGCCATGAGCCGACTGGCGCTCCACATTGCTCATGGCGGACAGGAACAGGGAGGCGTCCTCATCGTCCGCAGGCGCGGCAGCCTGGCGTGTAATGCGCTTGCCGCGTTTTTCCGGCGCCGCCGGGGCACCCGTTTTTTTCTGCTGCGGGAAACGTCCTTTTTCCAGCGCCTTGAAAGGATTGTTCTTGAAGCTGTTGTCGTCGGTCATGGGAGCCCCCTGTTGCTGAAAAAAAAGCCGCGGCAGGACCGCGGCTTTTCTCATTGGATCAAAAAAACGTCTACTGCTGGGCAGGCTGGGCCGCAGGAGCGTCCGCAGCAGGAGCCTCAGCGGCGGGAGCTTCGGAAGCCGCAGGGGCCTCAGGAGCATCGGCAGGGGCGGCAGCATCAGCCGGAGCAGCCGCAGGAGCTTCGCTGCTGGCGGCAGGCTGAGCCGGAGCGGCAGCTTCGGGAGCGGCCGCGGGCTTGGCAGGCACATCTTCGATGGTCAGGGGTTCCACCTTGAGCACGGCGGATTCATCGCTGGGACGCGAGCTGGTCACATAGGTGTAGCTCAGCGAGGTCACCACGAAGACCACGGCCATGAAGGCGGTCATCTTGGCCAGCATGCCGCCGGCACCGCTGCTGCCGAACACAGAGGTATTGCCGCCACCGAAAATGACGCCCATACCTTCCTTGCCGGCCTGCAAGAGAATGAGAATGACGAGCACCACACAAACAATGATATGAAGCGTCAGAATAAGGGTCTGCACAAGAGCCTCCCAAGGGCACGACGTAAATGAAGAACTTCAGGCCTAGGCCCGGATAATCTGCACAAAACTTTGCGCGTCCAAAGAAGCGCCACCTATCAGAAGACCATCCACATTGTCAAGTCCGATAAGGTTACCGGCATTGGCCGGTTTGACGCTCCCACCATACAGGATCGGGATCCTGTTGCCGGTCTCGCCCAGGCGCTCGCACAGCAGGCGGCGCACCACGGCATGGGTGGCCAGCACTTCGTCGGGACCGGCCACCTTGCCGGTACCGATGGCCCACACGGGCTCATAAGCCACGGCAAAGCGGCCTTCCAGCGCGTTTTCCCCGGCGGGCAGGCCGCTGTCCAGCTGACGGCGCAGCACGTCTTCCAGCTGGCCGGATTCGCGCTCTTCCAGCTTTTCTCCGATGCAGAGCATGACCTTGAGGCCCTGCTCCAGGGCAAAGGCCGTCTTGCGGCCCACCAGCTCATCGGATTCGCCCAGCACATGACGGCGCTCGGAATGCCCGGTCAGCACCCAAACCGCACCGGCGTCCTGCAGCATGCGCGGCGAGATCTCGCCGGTGAACGCCCCTTCCACAGCAGGCCACACGTCCTGCGCACCGGCCTGCGCCTGCGAAGCGGCAAAGGCATCCGCCACGTCGGCGATGGCCGTGAAGGGCGCGAACACCACGACCTCGTGCGGGGCCGGCTGTTCGTTCAGGGCAGCAGCCACGGCAGCGGCCGTTTCGCGGGCTTCCTGCCGGGTCTTGTACATTTTCCAGTTGGCAGCGATGATCTTCTGCATGGAAATATCCTCTCTGTCAGTCCTGCGGTGCCAGATCACACTGGTAGATCAGGGCATCCTCGCCGGTGTCCGCATAATAGCGGGGCCGTTTGCCCACCCGGACGAAGCCGCATTTCTCATATAAGGCGATGGCCGGGGCATTCCCGGTACGGACTTCAAGCAAAGCCCTGTTGATACCTGTTTTTTCGGCTTCTTGCAAGGCTGTGCGCAAAAGCCGTTCGCCCAATCCCTGCCGCCGTGCACCGGGCAGGACGGCCAGGTTGAGCACTTCCAGCTCGTCCGCCGCCTGGTAGAGCGAAATATAGCCCTGCAACACGCCCGCGTCTTCCAGCCCGTAGGCCACGAAGGCCTGCTGGCCAAAGGCGGCACGGCACTGCTCCTCGCTCCACGGCAGGGAAAAACAGGCCGCCTCCAGCGCCTGCATGGCGGCGGCATCCCCGGCCGTCAGACGGCGGGGGGCCGTATCCCCGGCAGGCAGGCTCATGCGGGGCGCCTTTCCGCCTGCACGGGCGTCACGCCAGCCAGCAGATGGCGGAGTTCCTTGTGCACCAGGCCGTTGCTGGCCATGATCTCGTCCCCGAAGGAATACGGGCGGCCATCCAGCGTCGTGACGCGTCCGCCGGCTTCTTCCACCAGCAGCCAGCCGGCAGCCACATCCCAGGGCTTGAGCAGCATCTCGTAAAAGGCATCCTGCCGTCCGGCGGCCACATAGGCCAGATCCACCGAGGCGGCCCCGAGACGGCGCACGCCCTGGGCCTTGGGCAGCACCAGGGCCAGACGGGCCAGCACATCGTCCAGACGTTCGGCGATGGCATAGGGGAAGCCCGTGGCCACCACGGCATCGGACAGGGTCCCGGCCGTGCTCACATGGATGGGCTCGCCGTTGCGAAAGGCGCCCATGCCCAGGCCGGCCCAGAAACATTCATCCATCATGGGCACGTTCACCACGCCCAGCACCACATGACCGTCCGCCCAAAGGGCCACGGACGTCCCCACCTGGGGGATGCGGTGCACGAAATTGGTGGTGCCGTCCACGGGGTCGATGATCCAGCACAGGGGCGACGGCTCCTGCCCGGCCACACAGCTTTCCTCGGCCAGGAATTCGGCCTGCGGCAGCAGTTCTCCCAGACGTTCCTTGAGGAAAGCCTCCACGGCCACGTCCGTTTCCGTCACCAGGTCGATACTGCCCTTGTGCCTGACGGCATGCGTTTTTTCCCACTGGCGGCGGATGATGTCGCCGCTCTCGCGCACGACGTCCACCACATCCTGCAAAAATCGGGCTGTCAGCATGAAACGATATCCCAAGACCGGCCCCCTGCCCGGCAGGGGCGCACGGCAGTTGCGAGGACAGGACGCACGGCGGCCATCCCGGCCGAAAACACGCCCGCCCTTCTGGCATGGCACGCGCCACGGCCGCAAGAACCAGGGCAGACGCCCGTCCCTGTCCTAATTGATGAAAATCCCTTCGTAATCCTCGCGGTACAACATGGCCTGGGCCGTCCCGCGCAACACCGTGGTCAGGGGATCCTTGTCCACCGTGACCTTCAGATGCGTCGCCCGGGCGATACACTGATCCAGACCGCGCAGCAGGGCCCCGCCTCCGGCCATGAGCAGCCCGTTGTCGTAAACATCGGCGGCCAGTGCCGGCGGCGCCTTCTCCAGCGCGCGCAGCACGGTATCCACCACGGCCTGGACGGGATCGTGCAGGGCCTCGCAGATGTCGCCCTCGGTCACGGTCACCACCCGGGGGCCGCCGTAGACCAGATCCTTGCCGGACACTTCCAGCCGCAGGCTGTTGTTCTGGGGCAGGGCCGCACCAAGGATCTTTTTGACGTTCTCCGCCGTGTTCTCGCCCACTTCGAGACGAAAGACCTCACGCAGGTAATGCTGCACGGCCAGGTTCATGGCATCACCGGCCACGCGTACCGACTGCGAGACCGCTATGCCCGTCATGCTGATGAGCGCCACTTCGCTGGTGCCGCCGCCGATATCCAGCACCAGGTTGCCCAGGGGCTCCTGCACGGGCATGCCCGCCCCGATGGCCGCGGCCATGGGTTCTTCCACCAGGGACACAGAACGTGCTCCCGACAGCATGGCCGCATCGATGACGGCTTTTTTCTCCACCTGGGTGATGCCCGTGGGGATGCAGATCACCATGGACGGTTTGACCAGACGCAGGCCGGAGATGCACTTGCCCACGAAATGAGCGATCATCTCGCGGGTGATGTCGAAGTCGGCGATGACGCCGTCCTTCATGGGGCGTATGGCGCAGATGTTCTGGGGCGTGCGGCCCAGGTACTCCTTGGCGGCGGCCCCCACGGCCAGCACTTTGCGGCTGGACGCGTCGACAGCCACCACCGAGGGCTCATTGATGAAAATGCCATGCTTCCTGGTGTACAGCAGCGTGTTGGCTGTACCAAGATCCATGGCAATGTCCTGGGTCAGGAACCTGCTGAAAAATCGGGACAGCATGGCTTAAGGATTCTTGACGGGCGGCACCGGAGCGGTATCAGGATCGTAACGGCGGGGGCCCTGGCTGTGGACCGTGCCCTGCGGCAGCAGGGAACGCAGACGCACCCGCAGGTACAGATTTTCGAGGAACAGCGCCAGGTGGTCCACGGCCTGACGCACGAAGGAGCGCAGGGACTCGTCGATGCTGCGCGTGGACGTATGGGCCAGGCACAGCACGCCACGCGTGCTCTTGTTGATCTGTACGGGCAGGCAGATGATGGCCTGGAAATCGGGCATGCCCGGCAGCTTGCCGAACAGCATGGTGGACGGAGCGCCTTCCAGCCCTTCGTTGATGACGGGCTGGTCGTTGCTGAAGACCCAGCCGGCGATGCCGCTGCCCACGGGCAGGACCATGGGTTCGCCGTTCTCCAGCACCAGACGGGCGGATTCACATTCCACGCAATAGCTCTCGCCGGGGACGTCCACCGAAGCGAAGGCACAGTAGTCGAAGCCCGTGGCATCGACCATGGTGCGCACATAGTTCTGGATGAACTGCGACCAGCGGCGATAGCGGAAGCGCAGCTCCTGAATCACGGCCAGCTCGGCGAAATAGCGGGGGATGTCACCGGCCATCTCCTGCCGGCCCTTGCTGGCCTGCTGGCGGGAGACCAGCTCGGCAAAAAGTTGCAGCAGCTTGTAGTCCCTGTCAGTAAAGGAATACTGCCGCTTGCTGTCCACGCACAGGGCGCCGCCCGTGGGCACGGGACAACCCATGAATGCCTTGATGCCGGCTTCCTCGCCTTCCCGGTAATAGCCGAGCTTGTGCTTGTGCTGGTCGAAATTGGGGACCAGCATCTGCTGGCGGTTGCGGATGATCCAGTCTACCAGGCTCCCCGAAGAGAGCATGGCCCCCTGCTCCACCCCTTCGCCAAGGCTGAAAGAAGCCGCGAGATAATGCTCCTCGCCATTTTCGGAGGGCAGGAAAAGGACGGCGGAGTAGGCATCGAAAACACTGCAGACGATGCTGAGGATGTGTTGTTCAAGAGTATTGGCAGTCATGTCGGTACGCGTTTGATGGTGGGCCCGGGCAACAGCTCCGGGACTGACGCACGGAAGTGTACCAAAGCCGCATAGCGCCCGCAACAGCTTTTCGTCCGCACCGGCGGACCGGCGGGCAAAAACGACAAATACCGGGGGCGCCTCTGGAAATTCCCCACAAAAGCAGTTACTCTTTACAGAGAATCGGGTAAGGTTGCACATGATCAAGTGGCAGGAGATCTTCAGCAAGGACGGCTTTCACTGGCAGGATGCCTATACGACATCCGAGCCGGTCGTCATCGCGCGTCTTGACGAGCTCAAGCGCTTCCTCGATGCCGTGCATATCCGCTTCTGCCTGGTCAAGCCCTACCAGGAACACAAGAACTATCCGCTGGTGGAAGGCCGCGAGCTGTTGCCCTCGTTCGACAACGACATGTTCGAATACAAGGACCTGCCGGGCTTCTCCATGGTGGCCTTTGCCCGCCAGCTGGACTATTTTTCCGAGACTTTCCAGTTCGACAAACTGCATCCCATCGTCATGGAAGCCGACGGCGCCTGCTGCCCGCTGGAAAACCAGGTCCTTGCCCGCAACGTGCAGACCCTGGCATCCCGCCTGCCGCGCATGCACCAGGACATCTTCCGCCAGCAGTTCGCCAATGCCGACACCGTGATCCTGGACAATTACCCCTCGCTCATGCCCTATCTGCTGGCCATGGACAGGGCCCAGGTGCTCGCCCTCGATGCGGACCGGCAGTTCCATCTGGCCGGGGTCTTCGCCTCCTTCCCGTCGGACATCGACAGCGAGCTCAAGCGCTTCGGCATGCGCATCGGCAAATTCGTCTACGGCGACAGCGAGATCTACGAACGCAACCGCATGTTCGTCTACCAGTACCTGATGGAGCTCTACGGTTTCCCCATCGTCTCGGAACGCCGCACCTCCAGCGCGCTCTTTGCCCGCAAGCTGCACAAGCTGGGCGAGCATTTCATGCTGCGCGTCCTGGGCCAGACGGACCGTACCATCACCACCTATACGTCCACGGGCCAGAGCACCCGCTATCCCCTGCTGGAAAAGATCGCCCTCATCTCCGTGGACGAGGACCAGGAAGAGGCTCTCGAGACCCTGGAAAAGGGCGGCTACTTCCTGGACCGTGACCGCCGGGTCGTCATCATCCGCGTCACCTACCGGCAGCACCGCTTCGATGCCAGCAACGTGCAGCAGGACCGCGCCCTGTCCGTGGCCTGGCAGGAGATCCTGCATCCGCTCACCGGCGCGCCCCTGCCCGGCCTGAACATCATCAAGGATACCTCCAACATGTTCCTGCGCCTCAACGACATCGTGCGCGGCGAGTATACCGGCCGCATCGTCTTCAAGCGCACGGAGATCGTGGAGAACACCGATACCGACGAGAAGCGCCTCAAGTTCCTCTATGCCTGGCTCACCAAGCACCAGCGGCGCATGATAGGCTACAGCGACGACTTTTTCGCCAAGGTCAGCCGTGTGCTCAACGGCTACCTCTATTCGCCGGACAATGACGATGCCTTCAGCAACATGCGCGAGCTGCACCGCGAGGTCTGCACCCGCTTCAGCTATATCCAGCAGGCACGGCGCGTCCGCATCCTCGAGGACCTGGCCCAGCGCAAGGCCAAGGTGGGCCGCATGGGCTACCGCCAGATGATGCGCGAGGCCCTCGAACTGCTGACGGACCTGAAATTCGAGATCGTCAACTTTTTCCCGGCACTGGTGGACGGCATCGTGGACAGCGTGGAACGCATCCTTTCCGATGCCTACCTGCGCCGCACCTACATGGAACCTCCCGAGTCCCGGCTGACCAAGGCCGGTCTGGAGATACGCAAGAATTACGGCCGTCTCGTCTCGCTGCAGGACGGCTTCAAGGCCGTGCGCCGCGCGCGGACGGCAAAAGGATCCAACGCATCATGAGTCTGCACCGCTTTTATCTTCCTCCCGAACAATGGGCCCACGATCTCTGGCTGGAAGGCCAGGAAGCCAAGCATCTGGTCCAGGTGCTGCGACTGGCCCCGGGCGAGGAAGTCCTGCTGCTCGACGGCCAGGGCCGCAGCGGCCGTTTCGCCATCGCCGAGACCGCCAAGAAAAAGGCCCGTCTTATCCTGCAGGAAGAACAGATGGCCCCCGCGCCGGAATCCCGTGCCGTCATGGCGCTGGCCTTCAGCAAGGCCGTGCGCCGCGGCTTCTTCATGGAAAAGGCCGTAGAGCTGGGCGCCCATGCCATCTGGCTCTGGCAGGGCGATCACAGCCAGGGCAAACTGCCCGCCGACGCCGCCGAGTCCTGCCGGGGGCAGCTCATCGCCGGCGCCAAACAGTGCGGCAATCCCTGGCTGCCGCAGGTGGAGGCCCTGACCGGCGGCGTGGACGAACTGGTCCGCCGCGCCGCCACTGTCGACTGCCGCATCCTGCCCTGGGAGATGCAGGACACCGTGAACATGCTCACGCCCCGGCTGGCCGGACGCCCCGGTACCACCGTGTACGTCATCGGTCCCGAAGGCGGCTTTTCCCAGCGGGAGCTGGACAGCCTGCGGGCGGCGCAGTTCACCTTCGTCAGCCTGGGGGCCCGTGTGCTCCGTTGCGAGACCGCCGCTACCCTGTGCCTAGGCCTGCACTGGTGGGCCTCCCATCTGGCGGATCCGGCGGAATAAAGGACAGCCATGACCGCACAGAAGCCCCTGCCGGAGCGCATGCGCCCCGACGATCCCGATCTTTTTCTCGGGCAGAGCCATCTGGCAAGCCGTCTCAAGTCGCTCATGGCGGCGGAGCGCCTGCCCAGCCTGCTGCTTTTCGGCCCGCCGGGCTGCGGCAAGTCCACACTGGCCCTGCTGCTGGCACGTTCCCGCAAGCGCCCCTATCTGCGTCTCAGCGCGCCGGAAGCGGGCTTGCAGCACCTGCGCCGTTCCCTCAACGGCATCGAGATCCTGGTGCTCGACGAACTGCACCGCTTTTCCAAAGCGCAGCAGGATTTTTTCCTGCCGCTGGTGGAATCGGGCGAGCTGACCCTGCTGGCCACCACGACGGAGAACCCGTCGTTCAGCGTCACCCGGCAGCTGCTCTCGCGCCTGCACGTGCTGCGCCTGCGCCCCCTGGGACGCTCGGAACTGATGGAACTGGCCCGGCGCGGTGCCGAACAGACGGGCGTGACGCTTGGCGACGAGGTGCTGGACATCATCACCGCCGCGGCTCACGGGGATGCCCGTACCCTGCTCAACCTGGTGGAATACGCCGCTTCCCTGCCCGAGGAGATGCGCGAGCCCGAGCAGCTCAAGTCGGCCCTGCCCGAAGTCATGATGCGTCATGACAAGGACGGCGACAGCCATTACGAGCTGGCCTCGGCCCTCATCAAATCCATCCGCGGCAGCGATCCCGACGCGGCTCTGTATTATCTGGCTTGCCTGCTGGAAGGCGGCGAGGACCCGCGCTTCATCTGTCGCCGTCTCATCCTTTCCGCCTCGGAGGATGTGGGCCTGGCCGACCCCAATGCCCTGCCCCTGGCCGTTTCCTGCCAGCAGGCCGTGGAATTCGTGGGCATGCCCGAAGGTTTCATCCCTCTGGCCGAAACGGTGGTCTATCTGGCCCTGGCCCGCAAGAGCAACAGCAGCTATGCCGCCTATCTGACCGCCGCCCGCGAGGTCAAATACAACGGAGCGCGGCCCGTGCCCCTGCACCTGCGCAATGCCAGCACGCAGTTGCAAAAGGAATGGGGCTACGGCAAGGAATACAAATATCCCCACAATTACCCCGACGGCTGGGTGGAGCAGGACTACCTGCCCGCCGAGCTCGTGGGACGACGCTTTTACCAGCCCCGCGACATGGGCGACGAAGCCCGCCTGAGCCAGTGGTGGCGCAAGATCCATAAAATCAGAAAAACGGAAGAATCCTGATGCAGCAGTATCAAGAAGGGGTCGTAGAGGCCCCGTTCGGCGATCTTTCCACCTATGTCAGCACGGCCCCGCAGCTGGGCGCTCCCGCCCGTTTCCCGGCCCTGAAATTCTATAGCAGCCTGCTGGCGGGCCCCGTGCTCTGGCTGTGCCGCAAAGCCGCCAAAGGTCTGTGTGATGACAGCGCCTGGGTCCACGCCAGCCTGCGTGTGACGGAGCTCATCGAGCGCGTGGGCTGCCCGGTGAGCATCGAAGGCATGGAGAACATCTCCGCCACGCGCGGCCCCTGCGTCTTCGTGGCCAACCACATGAGCACGCTGGAGACCTTCATGCTGCCCGGCATCATCCGGCCCCACCGGGCCGTGACCTTCGTGGTGAAAAAGAGCCTAGTCAGCCTGCCCGTCTTCGGGGCCGTCATGCGTTCCCGCGATCCCATCGTGGTGGGCCGCACCAATCCCCGCGAAGACCTGACCGCCGTGCTGGAAGGCGGCGTGGAACGCCTGAAGAAAGGTATCTCCATCATCGTCTTCCCCCAGAGCACCCGCACCCCGGATTTCGATCCCCAGCACTTCAACACCATCGGGGTCAAGCTGGCCCGCAAGGCCGGTGTGCCCGTGGTGCCGCTGGCCCTCAAGACCGATGCCTGGGGCACGGGGAAAAAGCTCAAGGAACTGGGCCCCATCAAGAGCGGCCTGCCGGTACGGTACAAGTTTGCCGCGCCCATGGACATCCACGGCAATGGCCGCGAGGAGCAGGCCTTCATCTGCGATTTCATCAGCTCCCATCTGGCCCGCTGGCGCAAGGAAGACGGCGTCAACGCCTAGCCGTGTGCCTCTGCGCGGCAGGCGGTCGATACACAAAGGGCGGACCCTTTCGGGCCCGCCCTTTTTCATACGCGACGTTGCGAGGGATTATTCCGCCGGAGCGTAGTAGCAACGCTTGGGCGACATGACCTTGCCTTCCTTCTTCAGTTCGGCAATGGCCTTGCTGACTTCCTTGGAGTCCACCCCCAGTTCCTTGGCGATATCACCAGGACGCAGGGGCTTGCCGGCATTGACCAGGACTTCCAGTACCTTATTTTCCATGGGCTGTTTTCCTCCTTGAGATGTGCGTATGCACGTTGCGGGGGGCTCTGACCTGTCCGGGAAGACGGGCCCGGGCCGACGTCTGCCTTGTAGCACAGAGCCCGCGGCCTGAAAAGAGCTCTGACAAACGGCCCTCTCGTGCTTTGCGGCACAGCGCGAAAGGATGCCGGATGCACTGATACAGGTCCCTGACAACGCCATTACACAAAGCAAAAAAGGCGACCAGTAAAACTGATCGCCTGAATTTGCATGGTGCGCCCGAAGAGATTCGAACTCCTGGCCTACAGGTTCGTAGCCTGTTGCTCTATCCAGCTGAGCTACGAGCGCGTCGTGAGAAGCTATGTATAGAAAACAGCTCACGGAGTCAAGCGTTTAGCAAAAGAATTTTTCAAAAAAATAAAAGAATGCCGGAAAAGACGCATCGGCCGCCATGGAGAAGGCGTAGCCTCCCTCGGACAGCCCCGCCCTGCGGGCAAAAATGAAAAATTCCCGGATCAGTCCGGTTCCGGCCAGCAGTGCCTGCGGTCATGCTCCTTGCAGGCGTAGAAATCCCGCTTGGCCAGATACATCTTTTTGTCAGCTTCGTTGATCTGCTCGTCGATACTGCCATGTTCAGCGCGCCAGGACGTGCCGCAGGAAATGGAGATACGGCTTTCCTCCATGGCCCGGAGCGCATCACGGACACAGGCCTCGAAAGCCTCCCGGCCGGATTCGCGATCGATGACGATGAACTCATCACCGCCTATGCGGTAGGCCTTTTTGCCAAAGGCCCGGAGGAGACACTCCGCTGTGCGGCGGATAAGGGCATCACCGGCCTGATGGCCCTGGAGGTCATTGATCTTCTTCAGCCCGTTCAGGTCGAAGTAGGCGATGCCCAGGCTGCCGCAATCCTTTCCGGACAGGGCGTCACAGACCTGGTTGTACCTGTTTCTGTTATACAGCCCGGTGGAAAGATCCTCCACGTACATATGGGCGATGACCTCGTGCTGCTCGGCGATCTTCCTTTTCTGGAGCTCGATCTGTTCCTGAAGATACCGGCGGGACTCCTCAGCCATCTTTTCAGGAAATCCGCTGTCGCTCGCGTCCATTTCGCTGTAAGGATTGGAAAGATGGAGATGACAGCAGCGGGGCCCCTGCGCCGTCCAGCGGAACACCATAGTGACGCGCTGGTGGACGCGCAGACAGATGCCGGAATCTGGAGCCGTGGCGACCCAGAGCATGCCCGTGCAGATGAACATGCCCGGCATGGGCCGGATGACATCATACCGCTCCTCGCCTATCTCGCAGCGGGGTACCTTGCCCGCGAAGGTCCTGAACGTTTTGACGACGGTCTCCGGCTCGACGGCGTACTCATGCTCTCCGGCACCGAACCAGCTGAACGCATCATCAAGATGGGAGAGCAGGAGCTCCGTATCGTTCTCGCAGTAGTGCTTATGCAAAAAAAGACGCGTCAGTTCCGCGACTTTCCTTTTTTTCGCATCGTCCGTCAGAGAGGCAGGCTGCATCCGGGCACCCCCTTGTCTGCATTGCCGGTAGCGATCCCCCATGCGCCCGTGGGCCCTTTTCCTGGTCCGCCCTGCCGAAGCCCCTCTCCGAAAGAGATGACCAGCAGGCAGCCATCACAAACGGCTGCCCCCATGCGCGCGAAACAGGCCGGGCCGGACGTCCACATACATCATAAGCCGAAGACAGGGAACTTCGAGCTTTGTGGATGGTACTCCCTTTCGCCCTGCATGGCTATAGTCCCCAGCCTTCCCCAAGGACTTCGGGCCCGGTCCCCTGCTAGGAACTGCGGGCATCCTGTTTTTCCCGCGCCGCGTCCTTTCCCTTTTTGCGGCTGCCCGGCTTCAGCTCGCTGACCAGCACCCCGGCCAGGATCATGGCACCGCCCAGCAGCGCCAGCCCCGGCAGGCGCTCCCCGGCCATACGGCCGAAGATGCCCGCCCAGACCGGCTCGCAAGAATAGATGAGCGTGGCACGGGTGGGCGAGACTTTTTTCTGCGCCCAGTTGATGGCGTACTGGATGCCCGCCGTGGAGACGCCCAGGGCAAAGGCGCTGCCCAGCACCAGCCAGGAAGGCGGCGGAACGCTTTCGCCCACCAGGGGCATGGTGGCGAAACTGAGCAAGGACGCCATGAGCACCTGTACGATGGTGACGCGCCGGGCATTGACGCTGCGAGCCACCAGGCCGATGAGGATGATCTCCATGGCGATGGCCAGCGCGCTGATGGCCGTCAGCATCTCGCCCCAGCCAAAGCCTGCGCTGCTGTCATCGGGCCCCGAGAGCAACAGGACGCCGGGGAAGGCCAGCGCGATGCCCACCCAGGCCATCAAATGCGGCGGCCGCTTCATGACCAGCCATTGCAGCAGGGGCACCAGCGGCACATAGAAGGCCGTGATGAAGGCCGATTTGCTGGCCGTGATGGTCTGCAGGCCGCAGGTCTGCAGGGCATAGCCGCCAAAGATGCACAGGCCGATGCTCATGCCCGCCCAGACTTCCCGCCAGGTGAAATCCTTGAGCAGCGGCAGAGAGAACAGGATCAGGGCCAGGGCGGCGAAAGCGAAACGCACGCCCACGAAAAAGAAGGGCCCCGTGGCCTCCAGGGCGCTGCGGATGATGATAAAGGTGGCGCCCCAGATCATGGTGATCAGGACCAGTGAACCTTCCTCCAGGGGGATGCGCGCCCGCAGGCGCGCCAGCAAGCCCGACATACTAGCTTCCTCTCATGCTCAGGATCAGCGCAGCTGGCTGTCCTTGCTGCCTTTGCGGTTGTACAGATGCACGGCGTGCTGTTCCCTGTCGGCTTCCTGCTGGCATTCCAGACACAGCCGCACACCGGGCAGGGCCCGACGACGGGCTTCGGGGATGGGTTCGCCGCATTCTTCGCAAAAAGCACGGCTCTCGCCCCGGGGCAGACAGGCCCTGGCCCGCCGTACCTCGTCAGCTATGGAATCCTGGATCTGGTCCTGCACGGCATTGTCGCCCGCCCAGCCTACCGCCATGGTGCACCTCCCGAACATGTTCCGCAGTGATCCCGCCGCGCTGCCGTCTTGCGGCAACGGGGACAGACTATAGTCATGCTCCCCGCTCCAAGGCAAGAAGGTGTTGCCGTATGCAGGGCATCGTATTGACCCCGCCTTCCTTTCTTCTTACACTAGGGCATTCTTGTGAACACCGCCGTCTTTGGGCGGCAATGGCTGGAGGTCACCATGCATATCCGTTTCTGCTGACGCATGCGCCGGACTCCCGTGGGGAGATCTGTGCGTTCAGGCATGTGTGCCGGAAACGGATGGTCCTGGCGGCTCCCAGACAGCGCAAGACCTTTCCGGGCGATGCCTTCGAGGTAAGATGCTGCCCAGCATCGCCCGCCTGTCGCTTTCCTGCACCTTTCCTGGATGATGTGTCCCGATATGCTCCCGGGGCGTGCTGTCGTGGTCCCGTACCGCACACGCGCACCCCGTCCTCTGCCGGTGTTCCCGGCTCGAGGCGACGCGCCTGGTGGCGCGTTTCCCGCTGTTGCTGCAACAGCCCACATTTTCCGTACGAGAGGTCATCATGAAAACCTGCCGTTTCCTGCTGCCCGCCCTGATGGCGGGCCTGATCTTTGCCATGACGTCCCATGCCGCTCCCCTGGACAACTTCAAGGGCCTTTCCGGCACGCTTGATATCGCCGGCGGCACGGCCCACATCCCGGTCATGAAAGGCGCTGCCAAAAACATCATGACCGCCAACCCCGACATCCGCATCACCGTGGCCGGCGGCGGTTCCGGCGTGGGCGTGCAGCAGGTGGGCGAAGGTCTGGTGCAGATCGGCAATACCGGCCGCGCCCTCAAGGAAAAAGAGATCGCCAAGTACGGCCTGCAGAGCTTCCCCTTCGCCATCGACGGTGTGGCCCTGGTGGTCAACCCTGCCAACAAGGTGCGGGCCATCACGGCCCAGCAGGCCCAGGACATCTTTGCCGGCAAGATCACCAACTGGAAGGCCCTGGGCGGCGCTGACGCCCCCATCACGGTCTACACCCGCGAAGACGGCAGCGGCACCCGTGAAGTCTTTGTGGAAAAGGCCCTGAAGAAAGGCCCCATCGTGGCTTCCGCCAACGTGGTGAACTCCAACGGCGCCATGAAGACGGCCATCGGCCAGGACAAGCTGGGCATCGGCTATGTGGGCATCGGCCATGTGGACAAGAGCGTGGCTGCCCTGACCTTCGACAAGATGGTCCCCTCGCAGGAAAACGCCGCCTCCGGTGCCTACACCCTGACCCGCCTGCTCTACATGAACACCAAGGGCGCGCCTTCCGGCCTGACCAAGGCCTTCATCGACTACATCTACTCGCCTGAAGGCAGCGCCATCATCGAAAAGAGCGGCTACATCCCCACCGGCCGCAAGTAATCCGTCATCGTACTATGCGGGGCGGCCATGCCGCCCCGCCGGGATACTCACATGGCACTTCCTTTCCTGCGGCACAGCGGTACCCTGCCCCGCCTGTGCGGCCTGCTCGTCATCCTTGCCACGGGCGCGCTGTTCGCCCTGGTGGGCTGCTTTGCCCTGCCCGTGCTCTGGAGCGCCCAAGGCAGCCTGATCTTTTCCTGGACGTGGCGCCCCCCTGCGGACTTCGGCATCCTGCCCATGCTGGCGGGCTCCCTTATCCTGTCCTTTTCCGCCCTGCTGCTGGCCTGGCCCCTGTCCCTGGGGCTGGCCTGCGCCCTGCAGGATCCCACCCCGGCGTTCTGGCAAAAATGGCTCACGGGCCTCATCCGCTTCATGACCGCCATCCCCACGGTGGTCTACGGCTTTGCCGCCGTGTTCCTGCTCACTCCTCTGGTCAGGGAGGCCGCCGGACAGGGCTCCGGCCTGTGCTGGCTCTCCGCCGCCTGTGTCCTGGCCCTGCTCATCAGCCCCACCATGGTGCTGGTCATGGACGTGGCCCTGCGCGAACAGATGCGCCGCCTGCTCCTGCCCGCTCTTTCCCTGGGCATGAGCAGGGATACCGTCCTTGCCTGCCTTGCCCTGCCCGCCGTCCGCCGCTGGCTGCTGACCGCCGGACTGCTGGGCTTTGGCCGGGCCATCGGGGATACCCTCATCCCGCTCATGCTCAGCGGCAATGCGCCCAACGTCCCGCACAACCTGTTCGCCGGGCTGCGGACCCTGACCGCCCACATGGGCCTGGTCACGGCCACGGACGTGGGCGGCCCGGCCTACAATTCCCTGTTCGTGGCCGGGGGGCTTTTGCTCTGCATCAGTACCGGCGTCAGTCTGGTGCTGCGGCGTCTGGAAAAAAAGCAGGACATGCTCCTGCCGCCCGTGCCCGCCTTCTGGCGCCGCCATGCCCCCGCGGGCCTGCACCTGCTGGCGCGCGGCGCCGGTCTCCTGTGCAGCGCCTGTGTCCTCGCGCTGCTGGGCTTTTTGCTCTGGCGGGGGCTGCCGGTGCTGGATGCCGCCCTGCTGGTGGGCGACGCGCCGTTCTGGCCCGCCCTGCTGGGGCGCTTCCCCATCTGGGACGGCATCTGGCCCGCCTGTCTGGGCACCCTGTGCCTGCTGGGCATCACCATGGCCCTGGCCCTTGTGCCCGGTATCGGCTGCGGCATCTACCTGGCGGAATACGCCCCGCCGCGCATGCAGCGCCTGCTCAACAGCCTGATGGACATCCTGTCCGGCGTCCCGTCCATCGTGATGGGCATCTTCGGCTTCACCCTCATCCTGTTCCTGCACCGTCTGGGCTTTGCCGGGGCCAGTTCCGGCCTGCTGCTGGCCGGGGGCTGCCTGGCCCTGCTGGTCCTGCCGGCGCTGGTGGTGACCACGCGCACCGCCCTGGAGAGCCTGCCCGCCTCCCTGCGCCTGAGCGGGGCCGCCCTGGGACTGCGCCACGGACAGATCGTGCGGCATCTGCTACTGCCCCAGGCCAGCCGCGGCATCCTGAGCGGCGTCATGCTGGCCCTGGGCCGCTCCGCCGAAGATACGGCCGTCATCCTGCTCACCGGCGTGGTGGCCAACGCCGGGCTCCCCGCCGGTCTGGGCCTGCGTTTCGAAGCCCTGCCCTTTTTCATCTATTACACGGCTGCCCAATACCAGACACCGGAAGAGCTGCAGCGGGGCTTCGGCGCCGCCCTGACCCTGCTGGCCCTTTCCGGCGGCCTGCTCCTGCTGGCCTGGTGGCTGCATGAACGTTTCCGCCGGGAACGGCAGCCGGGCATGACGCCCCTGACGTTTTCGGGAGGACCGCAATGACCCCTCTGGTCCGCATCCATGACCTGTGCCTGCACCTCAACGGCCGTGCCATCCTGCACCATGTGGATCTTGAACTGCCGCGCCACGGCATCAGCGTCCTGCTGGGGCGCTCCGGTTCCGGCAAGACCAGTTTCCTGCGCTGCCTGAACCGTTTGCACGACTGTACCGGAGACAGCCGCATGCAGGGACAGGTGGAACTTTTGCTGGACGGGAAGATGCAGGACATCAGCCGTCTGCAAGGCGAAGAGGCCCTCTCCCGCCTGCGGCGTCAGGTGGGCATGGTCTTCCAGACCCCCAACGTGCTGCCGGCCAGCATCGGACAGAACCTGCTGCTGCCCCTGCAACTGGCTGCCGGACTGGATATGGGCGAGGCCCGCTCCCGGGCCCGGCGCAGTCTGGAGGACGTGGGCCTGTGGCCGGAAGTCCGCGACAGGCTGGGCGATCCTGCCGGCTCCCTTTCCGGCGGCCAGCAGCAACGCCTCTGCCTGGCCCGCACCCTGGCCCTGGAACCACAGATCCTCTTGCTGGACGAGCCCACGGCGTCCCTCGACCCGGCCAGTACCCGCCGCATCGAGGATCTTCTCCTGCAGCTTTCGGAGCGTTACGCCATCATCCTCGTCTCACACGGGATCGCCCAGGCTCGCCGTCTGGCGTCCCGTCTGCTGCTGTTTGAGGATGGCCATGCCCGCGGCCCCTTCCCGCCGGAAGAGCTGGCCCGCATCTTCCCCCATGAGGACGCGGCGGAACAGGCCTGAGACGAAAAGCTCGCAGCCGGGCACCACGTCCGGCGGGCCGTTTTTCCTCTGGCAGGGCGTCAGGCATCATGCTATCCAGAAATGAGGAACCCCTGCCCGTGACGGGCAGATCGTCTAACCCCTTGCAAGGATCCGTCATGTCTGCTGCCATCCGCAATCCCATGCCGCTGTGGGGATTGTACTTTTTGCTGCTCGTGGCCATGTTCGCCACGCCCCTGTCCAACCTGAGTTTCCTGCTCTGGATCATCGCCCCCCTGCTGGCCCTGACGATCCGCAACAGCGCCCGTAAAGAAGGCCTTGAGGACGAGGCCCAGCACGCCTCCTGGATCATGGGCTCGGCCGGTCTCTTCCTTCTGCTGGTCTTCCTGCTCATCGGCGGCATGGCCACCGCCAGCTCGACCCTGATCGGAGCGGAGTCCCAGCAACGCATCAACGAGATCAGCGCCGCCATGAGCCAGCAGCAGATGCCCTGGAAGGACGCCTTCGTCCAGCTGCTGGAAGTCCAGGGCGTCAAAGGCATGATCCTCATCTGCGCCGGCGGGCTCCTGCTGAGCGTGCTCTGGCCCCTGCAGCGTATCCTCCAGGGCATGGTGGCCCTGAAGATGCAGGTAGCCCCGCGCCGCATCTCCACGGGCGGCAAGCTGCTGACCCTGTTGCTGGCCGTGCTGCTGGCCGGGGTCTCCTGTCTCGCCGCCCTCGGCGCGACCCTGTAAACAGGCCCCAACAGACAAAGCGTCCGGGAACAGAAGGGGGCTGCCTGCCGGTCTTGCCTAGTACAGGCGGGCAGTTCCTGAGCCTCGGCATCCCAATGGGGTATCGCATGATCCGTCCCCGCTTCCGTCATATCGGCAGTCCTCGCTGCCTGATCCTGTGCTGCCTGCTGCTCCTGCCCTGGCTGGGCGCCTGCGCCCCCCAGTACGGTGTGAGCGTGGATTCCCTGCGCGGCCCCCAGGCCGACAGCGCGGGCACCGTCTATGTGCCCCGCCCCGGCGTGGAAGGCATGGCCGAGGACGATCTGCTGTTCCGGGATGTGGCCGCACAACTGGAACCTTGCTTCACGGCCCGGGGCTACACCCTGAAACTGGACGAACAGACGCAGGACAAGGGCGATAACCTGGTCTTCATCAGCTTCGGCATCAGCGAGCCCGACGTGCGCATCTACACCACGGTCAGCTATGTGCCCTACACCTGGGGCCGGGGGCATTTTCGCCATACCCGCTGGGTACGCGAGGAAGACACCCGGACCAAGGTCTTTTTCCATGCCGGGCTGCTGCTGGAAGGCTGCACACGGGCGCCGGACGGCGGCCGCGGCAAGAACCTCTGGCGGACAGAGATCCGCTGTACGGCACAGGATGATGATTTTCGCACCCTGCTGCAGGCCATGCTGCCCGTTTTACAGCAACATCTGGGCAAGGATACCAGCGGACGGCGCTATTTCGTCGTGACGCTGGACGAGGATGAACCACCTGTGGTGGAAGAAAAGGAAGTCACGGCCAACTGACATGGAGCCGATCCATCGCCATAAAAGAGCCCTGCCGGTCTCCGGCAGGGCTCTTCTTCCATCAGGGCCGCGTCATGTCTTCACCCGTCCAGCCGCCGCCAAGGGCCCTAATAAGAGCGACAGCGTCCTTGGCCATGGCCGCCCGGTGCGAGGCGTATTCCGTTTCGGCGCTCAGGCTGGATGCCTGGGCCGTCAGCACGTCCAGATAGTCCCCCTTGCCCCCCGCGTACAGATCGCGGGAAAGCAGCAGGGCCTGCCTCTGGTGGTCCCTGGCCGCGCGCAAACCGTCCTCCCGGCGTGATTCCTTTTCATGGGCCGACCAGGAGGTCTCCACGTCATGCAGGGCCTCCAGGACCGTTTGACGGTATACGAGGGCGGCCTCTGCCGCGGCGGCCCGTGCCTGGTCCACGGCGGCCTGGGTGCGGCCGAACGAAAAGATGTTCCAGTTCACCATGGGCCCCGCGCCCAGGCTCTTCATGGCCTCGCTCCAGGAGACGAAGTCCGAGGAAGTGACGGCCCCGCTGCCCACAAGGGAAAAGCTGGGGAAGAACGAAGCCTCGGCCACCCCGATACGCGCCGTGGCTGCATGATGCTCGGCTTCGGCCTTGCGGACGTCCGGCCTGCGGCGCAGCAGATCGGAAGGCACGGCCGAAGGCAGGCTGCGCAATTCCGGTATGGGCCCATAAGAAGACAGACGGGCATCGAACATGCCGGGATTGCGGCCGGCCAGGGCCTCCAGTCCGCGGATGGCCGACACGACCTCCGCTTCCGCCGACGGCACGGAGGCCTGTGTGGTCTCCATCTGGGCCCGGGCGGCGTGCAGGTCGAGCATGGCCACCGTACCGGCATCGGCACGGGCCTGTATGATGCGTACCGTATCCCGCTGCACCGCCACATTCTCCAGCGCGATGCGGAGTTTTTCCTGTGCCAGCCGCAGGTCCACGTAGCCTGTGGCCACTTCCACGGCCAGAGAGGCGCGTGCGTCGGCAAGGCTTATGCCCGCGGCCTCCAAATCGGCACCGGCCGCTTCCAGACTGCGCCGCAGCCCGCCGAACACATCCACGGCCAGCGCCAGCTGCACGGAAGCGTCCAGCTTGGTGGCTGTCCCGTCGGGCGCGTAGTTCCGGGAACGGGCCAGCTCGCCCGCCCCCGTGGCATCCGGCAGGAATTCCGCACGGGCCTCCATGCGTGCCGCCCGCGACTGGGCCACCCGCTGCACGGCCTGCCGGACGGAAAGGCTGCCCTCCTGCGCTTCGAGCACCAGAGCCGTCAGCAACGGATCATGGAAGTCCTCCCACCAGGAAGGACGCAGGGGCGCTCCCGTACCGGCAAGCGTGCCGGGCAGGAAGTTTTCCGGCACGTCCACGTCAGCCCGCTTGAAATCAGGCCCCAGGGTACAGCCGCCCAGGCCGGACAGACCAACGGCCAGCAGCAGGCACAGGGCCGCGCGACCGCCGCGGAACTTTCGTGTGGCCTTTTCGCGCAGGCGCTGGAAAACGGCGTACAGGGCCGGAGTGAACACGATGCCCACGCATGTGGCCGCCAGCATGCCCGAAAAGGTGGTGATGCCGATGGCCTGACGGCTGGCGGCACCCGCACCGTCCGCGAACACCAGAGGCAAAACGCCGAAGAGGAAGCTCCAGGCCGTCATCATCACGGCGCGGAAACGCAGATTGGCTCCCGAAAGGGCCGCTTCCTCGATGCCTTTGCCGCCCTCGCGCTCCTGTTTGGAAAACTCCACCATCAGGATGGCGTTCTTGGCCGCAAGACCGATGAGCATGACCAGGCCCAGCTGGGCATAGATGCTCATGGATTCTCCGCAGACGGTCAGCCCCAGCAGGGCCCCCAGTACGGCAAAGCTGACGGTCAGCATCACCGGTACGGGGATCGTCCAGCTCTCGTACTGCGCCACCAGGAAAAGATAGGCGAACAGCAAGGCCAACCCCATAAGGAAGACTATCTGCCCGGTGTTCTGCTTTTCCTGATAGCTGAGGCCCGTCTATTCGATATGGTATCCTTCAGGCAGCTCGATGCCCTCGATGGCCGCGTACAGATCGCCGGAGCTGACACCGGGAGCGCTCTGGGCGTTGATCTCCGCCGCGATCATCTTGTTGAAGCGCGTGATCTGGCGCGGCCCCACTTCATACTGGAGCGTGCCAAGGGCGCTCAGGGGCACCATGTCACCGCTGCTGTTGGGGATGAGCAATTCTTCCACATGATGCAGCGACGAGCGGGCGTCGGCCCCGGCCTGGAGCTTGACCTCGAAATTATTGCCGCTCAGGGTGAAGTCATTGATATAATAGGATGCCAGCACATCCTGGAGCGTGGAGAAGACGGTCCCGGCCTGCACGCCCAGCAGTTCGGCCTTCTCACGGTCCAGACGCAGACGGAGCTGCGGCGTGGCCGCATCATAGGCCGTCATGGCGAACATGGTCTCGGGCCGCGCCGACAGATCACGGACAAAGGAATCCGTGACGGTGGCCAGCGCGGAGGCTTCGATGTCTCCGATGCCGCAGATGTCGAACGAGGCCCCGCCCGTGGCGCCCAGGCCCATGATGGCCGGCGGTGTGAAGGCCACGATGCTGGCGGCGGCGATATCGTGCGTCCGGCCCTGGATCTGTCCCATGATGGCCGAAAGACGGGTCGGCGGCGTGGTGCGCTCCTCCCAGGGATCCAGCTCCACGATGCACATGGCCGCATTCTCCCCGCTGCCGCTGAGCATGCTCATGCCCGAGACCTGCATGACGGAATGGATGCCGGGGATGGCCGACAGACGCTCGCGCACCGTGGCCAGCACCGCATCGGTACGCGCCTGGACGGCATCGCCGGGCAATTCCACATTGCAGAAGATGACGCCCTTGTCTTCCATGGGCAGAAACGACGGCGGGATATGCCCGTACAGGAGCCATACGCCGAGGAAGGTCCCGCCCAGTATGCCCAGCGTCAGCCCGCCGCGCCGGACAAGACGCCCCGTCATGCCCAGATAGCGGCCGCGCAGGGCGTCCAGGAACCTGTTGACGGGCAGGAAGATGGGCGCGCACTGCCCGCCCGACCGACGCAAGACCAGGGCACACAAGGCCGGGCTGAGCGTCAGCGCCACCACGGTGGAAAGACAGAGAGCCACACACATGCTCACCGCGAACTGGCGGTAGATGGCCCCCACCATGCCGCCGTAAAAAGCCAGGGGCGCATAGCAGGCCACCGTGACCAGGGTCGTGGCGATGACCGCCCCGGTGATCTGCCGCATGCTTTTTATGGCCGCCTCCCGGGCGGACAGGCCTTCGCGCTCCATGATGCCCTGCGTGTTCTCCACCACCACGATGGCATCGTCCACCAGGGAACCGATGACGAGGATCAGGCCGAACATGGTCAGGGTATTGATGCTGTATCCCAGAGCGTACATGACGCTGAAGGTCCCCACCAGCGATACGGAGATGGCCACCGCCGGGATGAGCGTGGCCCGCCAGTCCTGGATGAAGAGCCACGTCACCAGGACGACCAGGATCAGGGCCACCACCAGGGTGGACACCATCTCCCGCATGGACGCGACGATGAACTTGGTCGGGTCATAGGCGATGGAATAGCTCACACCGGGCGGGAAGCGCTGCTCCTAGGTGGCCAGCTCGGCCTTGATGCGGTTCATGGTCGCCAGAGCATTGGCATCGGAGCTCCTGTACAGGGACAAGCCCACGCTTTCCTTGCCGTTGAAGGTGGAACTGCCGGCATAGCTGCTGGAGCCCAGCTCCACGGTGGCCACGTCCCGCAAACGCACGATCCGGCCGCTGTCGGCATCGGAACGGACGACGATCTCGCCGAATTCCTCCGCCGTCTTGAGGCGCCCCTGCACATTGAGCTTGTAGGAAACGTAGCGGTTGCTGCCTTCGGCCCCCAGCGTACCCGCGGCCGCCTGCACGTTCTGCGCCTCCACGGCGCTCCTGATCTCGCTGGACGAGATGCCGAGCCCGGACATGCGCAAGGGATCCATCCAGATGCGCATGGCGTATTCCTGCTGCGACATCATGTCCGAGGAGGAGACCCCCTCCAGACGGGCCAGGGCATCCTTGACGTTGTTGTTCACGTAGTTGACCAGCTCGTTCAGGCTCAGGGAGGTGCCGTCAGTCTGGAAGGCCAGCATGGCCAGGATGTCGTTGCCGCGCTTCTCCACCGTGATGCCGACCTTGGTCACTTCACTGGGCAGCTGGGCTTCCGCCCGTTTGACGGCATTCTGCAGATTGACGAGGGCGATGTCCGAATCCGTGCCGGACCGGAAGGTCACGGAACAGGAATAGGAGCCGGAGTTGCTGCTGGTGGAAGAAAAATACAGCAGATCCTCCACGCCGTTGATCTCGTTCTCCAGCGGCATGGCCACGGTCTGGGCCACCACGTCGGCACTGGCCCCGGAATAGGTCGCCGAAACGAAGAGCGTGGGGGGCGCGATCTCGGGATATTCCGCCACCGGCAGGTTGGCCAGGGAAATGCCGCCGGCCAGCAGCAGGATCAGGCTCACCACAGCGGCCAGGCGGGGACGTTCGATGAAAATGCGCGAGAACATGCTAGTCCTGCACTCCGGCATCCGTACCCTTGCGGGCGTAGTCCACCTTCATCCCGTCAACGACCTTGTGCGTGCCATCCGTGACGACCCGCTCATGGACGTTCAACCCCGAGCGGACCGCCTGGGATTCGCCCACCAGATTCCCCAGCGTCACACGGCGCAGGCTCACCCGGTCGTCCTCCTGCACCACATAGACGAACGCTCCCTGCACGTCATGCTGCACGGCCGACGGGGGCACCGCAGGCACGACGCTGTCCGTCTGCCGGTACAGGGTCACCACGACGGTGCTCTCGGGCACAAGACGGCTCTGGGGGTTGGCCAGTTCGGCATAGACCAGGACCGTGTCCGTCCTGCCCTCCGCCGTGTTGTCCACGATGGTCACCCGGCCTTCGGTCCCGTATTCCGTGCCGTCGGCAAGGCGTACCCGCACTCGCCCCAGCGAGCGCAGCTCTTCCTCAGAGCCGAAAACAGCCTGCATATCGCGAACGCTCAGACCAAAGCGTACCCGCACAGGATCCGTCCTGACCAGCGTCACCAGCGTGCCGGACGACGTGGTCACATAATTCCCGGCCGTGAATGCCGTGACCCCGATGCGCCCGGCCATGGGCGCCACTATCTGGGTATTGCGCAAGTCGTCCTGGGCCGTCACAAGATCTGCCTCCGCAGCCAGCAGCTCACCATAGGCCACCTGCTCCGTCCGCTCGGCGCTTTCCAGCACATCACGGCTGACGGCCTGCTTTTTGAACAGGCTGCGATTGCGGGCCAGATCCGCCCGGGCATAGGCGTGTTCCGCCTTGTACTGCACGACCTTGCCCCGGGCATTCTTTACCGCGGCCTCATAGCGTACCGGATCGATGCGGTAGAGCATCTGGCCAGCCTGGACCGTGTCGCCGTCGCGAAAGCCCACCTCCAGGATCTCGCCCGCCACCCGGGGCACCAGCGATACCGTGGCAGGCGAGACCACCCGGCCCGTATAGCGGCGGCTCTGGGTGTCCTGCACGGCAAGGACTTCCCCCACTTCCACCACAGGCGCCGGCGGCGGCATGCCCGGTCCCGGCATGGCCGCCCGGACAAGCGGAACAGCACACAGGAGCAACAGCAGGGACAACAGGACGGATCTTTTCATTTGCCCGCTCCCTGCGCCTGTTCTGCCCGCAATTTCTTGCCTTCCTCCAGGGCGATGGCAAGGACCCGCTCGAAGGTGGCCCTGTCTTCCGCCGACACGTCACGCAGCAAATGATCCAGGATGCCGTTGATCTTGTCGTGATGGTAGCGGTAGCGCTCCATGCCCTTATCCGTCATGCGGATGGAGACAGCCCGCCGGTCTTTTTCCGAAGGCTCCCGTACCACGAGACCTTCCAAGACCAGGCCTTGCACCGTCTGGGAGATGCAGCCCGGCGAAAGGTACAGCAACTGGGCCAGTTCCTTGACCATGAGCCCCTTGGGGGCACAGGCCACCAGAGCTTCGATGATCCGCCCCGGGGCCGTAGGCAGCGTCCCTTCAGGCATGTCCGGCCCCTGGGTAGGGTGCTTGCCCAACGATAACAGGATCTCCGAAAGATCCGGAATCTGCGTCCATTCCATTTTAGCCTCGCAATTATTTATTTAAAAAATAGTTTAGTTACTAAACTATTTCTCTATGCTCCCCTCCTTCTCCTGTCAACCGCTTCGTCCCATCCTCTTCCGGCCCAAACGCCAGCAGGGAGGCCTGCCGTCGCTGCGGCAACGCCTCCCTGCTGCATGGAAATCCCCTGCGGATCGGCCGAAGACCGTACGGATCAATCCTGCGGACTCCCTGCCAGATCCTTGATCCAGCGGATGGTCTGACGGCTCATTTTTCGATGCATGTCCTCATCATTGCTCACATGCAGGGCCCGGGCCAAGCAACCGGCCACACAAACAGGCTCCAGTCCGGCCTTGCGCCGGTCATGGCACAGATCGCACTTGAGGGCCTTGCCGGTAACGGCATCCAGATGGGGCACATGATAGGGGCAGGCCGTCACGCAGGCACCGCACCCCGTGCAACGGTCGGCATCGATATGGACGATGTTCTCCTCGTCCAGCCACATGGCGTCATGCTCACAGGCACGAAGACAGGCGGGCCGTGCACAATGTACACAGGTCACGAAGCCCAGGGGCAGGCTGACCTTGCCCTCGGACAGAGCGGGCGTGCCCCCCAGCTGACGGCATAGGGGCACGGAAAGCCCATGCCACTGACGGCAGTGGATCTCGCAGGCCTTGCAATTGACACAGCGATTTTCGTCAAAAACGATGCAGGTGGAACGGCTCATCACTTTTCCTCCCGGGCATGCTCATTGTGGACAGGGCGCAAGGTCACAAAATGTTCCTGCAGGGCAAGGCCATGGACCATGGTATCTTCCTTGTCCAGCCCGCCTCGCATGAATTCCTGGTCCGCCAGTCCCTTGCCGCGGGCCCGGCTTTCCACCGGCAAACGATGCCCGAAACCATGCAGCATGAACACGGCATCGGGATGCATGCCCGGGACGACACGCACCCGGATCTCGCCTCCTTTGCCGTCAACGCCTTCCATACGGACGGTATCCCCATCCTCCACGCCCAGTTCCCGGGCCCGTTCAGGGGCGATCCAGGCGCGGTTCTCCGGCAGACTGTCGTGCAGCAAAGGATTGTTCTGGGTGTGCGAGTGGGTGTGGCGCGCATTGCGGCCCACGATCAGACGAAACTGTCCCTTCCCCGGCCGGGGCACGTCCTGCCAGGGGGTGAGCGAAGGCAGTCCGGCATCCTGCCAGGGGCCGAAAAGGACCTCTATCTTACCGGAAGACGTCGCGAAACGGGGTCCAAGATCGATGGGAGCGTCGGAGAGGGAGACGGAACCATGGCGGAAATCCTCCACGGCGACACCCGTGCCTTCCAGCTGGAAACGCCAGACATCTTCCAGCGTCTCGCATGCCAGGTCCTCCAGTCCCAGCCGACGGGCCAGCTGCCCCAGGATCCACCAGTCCGGACGGGTATTGAAACGGACATCAGCAGCCGGGCTGCGCATGATGAAGGCAGGCTTGCTGCCGTTCTTGACCTGGAGCAAGGATCCCCGCTCCACGAAGGACGGCATGGGCAGCACCACATCGCTGAACCAGGCCGTATCCGACCAGGAAAACGTCAGCGAGACCATCAGATCCAGACCGGCCAGCTGGGCCTTTTGCTGTTCAGGATCCGGCATGGCGGACAAAGGGTCGTGCTTGAGAGTAAAGTACGCCTTGACGGGATACGGATCCCCGCTTTCCACGGCCCGAAAAGCCTTGTGCAGCAGGCTGGCACCGGGGGCAAAAGCCGGTTCCGACCAACCGACGCCGTCCGCCCGCTTTTCTTTGGGGGCAGCATACAGCGAGGAGAAGGAACGCAGCCCTTTGCGCCCCGCATCCTTGGGCCCCGCCGCCAGCAACAGGCCCCCCTTGCTGCCGAAAGCCCCCAGCAGCGCATCGATGAGATAGGCCGTACGGCAGACCATGAAGGACTGGGGATAGCGCGTGCTCATCCAGCCGCCATGCCAGATGACCTGCGGCGCCGCTGCCGCCAGGGAACGCGCCAGCTCCACCATGACATCTGCCGGGATGTCGCACTCTTTTTCGGCCCATTGCGGCGAATAGGGACGCACGAAGTCCGCCAGAGCTTCAAAATCCTGGACATAACGCTCCACGTAGGCGGCATCGTAGAGCTTTTCTTCGATCAGGACATGGAGCACGGCCAGGTTGAGGGCCAGGTCCGTGCCGGGACGGATGCAGATATTCTGCTGTGCCTTGAGACCCGTCACCGTGGGGCGAACGTCCACACAGGTCAGACGGCAGCCCTTGTCCAGCGCATCCATCACCTGATTGAGCTCCCCTACCTTGAGGGATTCCAGCAGGTTACGCCCCTGTACGACGATATGGCGGCAATTCTTGAAATCATAGATCCATTTGCCGCGCCCGTGACCGGTCAGGGAATAGGAGGCCTGATTGACGTTATGGGCACAGGCATCATCATGGGTGCAGTAGTTGGGCGAGCCCAGGCCGCGCATCAGGGCCTTGCTCATGTCGGAGAACGGCCCGGGCCGCTCGGACCAGAGCACACTGCGCGGCCCGTAGGTGGCCATGATCGTTTTCAACCGTTCCGCCACATAATCCAGGGCCTCGTCCCAGCTCACGGAACGCCACTGCCCTGCTCCGCGCTCTCCGGCACGAATCAGCGGCCCCTGCGGGCGTTCGTCATCAGCATAGAGGGCTAGGGACGCGGCCCCCCGGGGGCACAGGGCCGCGCCGGAGGCACTGTGGCTATTGCCGCATATCCAGCGCGGCACGCCATTTTCACAATGGATCTCCACAGGGCAGCGTGTATTGCACATGCCGCACAGGGAGTAGACGATGGATGACGCCATATATGGACTCCTGCCCGCAAAGCGGGCGTGTATTAATCGAGGATCGTCCCCTGACCTTCCTGCATGACGGGACACAGCACGCGTCCCAGCAGCAGGCGCAAGGGGATGTAGGCCAGCACGAACCAGAAGACGAAGCCCGGTTCGGGACCCAGCAGGGGCAAAGAAAAAGGAAGAGAGGGGCTGACCGTACCGAAACGGGTCTGCATCCAGGCCAGAGCCAGGGGGACCGGCCACAGCGACGCGACCCACAAGGCCCCATTGAGGGAAAAGTAATAGCCAAAGGCTTCATGCCCCTGGCGATTGACAGCCTTGTAAGCCTCCTTGCCGCTCTCGCGCAACGCGCGCTCACTCAGCTTGTGATAATGCTGCATCTCGGCGCGCAACTCCTTGAGCCGGGCCGCATGCATGCGCTGCCCGAGCCGCAAGGTCAGCAGGCCCAGCACCACGGTCTGGACCGCCAGCACGCATGTTCCCACCATGTAGCCCCATTCCGGCAGGTCCGGGAGCCAGCGGTATGGAGCGATGCACCAGGGATCCATCCATAACAAAAAACTTTCCATACCCATCAAAAAACAGGGCAGGGAAAGCCCCTGCCCTCCGGTAGTTAGCCGAAAATACGGTAATTAAAGAAGCCGCGCAAGACGTAATCCGTGCCCACATACAAGGCAAGGACGATGAAAAGGCGCTTCAGCCAGATGTCGGAGAAGAAACGGGAGGTATAGGGGCCGATAAGCGACCCCACAGCGATGCCCACCAGCTCCAGCCCCACCAGAGACCAGTCCACGGTCACGCCGTGCAGCAGCAGGGTCGTGATGCCGGTAATCATGCTCACCAGCACGGCCAGAGCTGACGTCCCGGCGGCCAGATACATGGGCAGCTGGGTGATGCTGGTCAGGAAAGGGACCAGCAGGAAACCACCGCCCACGCCCAGGAAGGCGGCAATGGAAGAAATGACGATGCCGCCCACGAACGGCAGTATGGGATTGAAGGAAAATTCCACGCCACAGAAGGTGAAAACGCAGCGCCCCAGGCTGAAGCTGCGCAGGCGGACACCGGTCTCCACGGCCTCACCGGAGTTCTTGTTTTTGATTGACGCTTCAAAAGCTTTGGCCGCTTCCTTGGCCTTGGCTTTGGAACGCTGGCCGGCCGGAGAGGTCTCCCACATCAGATAGCAGCCCAGCAGCAGGACAAAGAGACCAAAATAACCCTGATAAGAGGAAAAATTCAGTTTTCCGGCCGTCAGCTTGACGGCCATGAAGGCGCCCACGATGGAGCCCAGGCCTAGAGCGATCCCCAGCGGCAGCACGATACGCTTCAGGCGATAATAGCTGAAGGTGCTCAGGGCTGCGGAAAGCCCGGCCAGCATCTGGTTGGAAGCCCGGACGGAGTCGGTGATGGACTTGTTGAGGGGCGTCTGTCCAAAGGATTTGGCGTAGGCTCCCAGTCCGTGCACGCTCATGTGCCCCACACCAGCCATGACGCCACCAAAAGCCCCTACCATGGAGAAGATCCAGCCTACCCAGAGGGCCCAGCCAAAAGCCAGCAACATATTGGTCTGCGGCCCACCGGGAATACCAAGATAACCGGGGGCCGCCTGCATGTCGATGGATTGCGGCGCCGTTTCAAGCTGCTTGGCAATGGCATCCGCGAGCGGGCTCGTTTCCGCCGCCAGCGCAAGGCCGGCATAAAGAGCGATGCTGGCTATACTCAGGGGGATCGCCAGAATACTTTTTTTCATGGAGCCTCCTTATTAATGTAATAGTTATTATTTTCAATATATATAAAGAGCACTTTCCGCAAGCCCACTTTTTCATGAAAGGCATACGGTGAAAAGTATTCCTGCGCGCGCCAAACTCCCCCGACGACAGGCCCGGCTCACCATCCAACTGGAAGGCTCAGGCTCTGCCTGCTGTGACGGACACTTCTTCTCATGGAGACAGACAGTCAGAAAACAAACGAGCACTCACAGCGCACAGTCTGTGCTTTCCCCCTCTGTCGCAGCGTCAGCCTTTTGAGAGCAGTGGATTACGGATGATAACAACACCGCTTTACGCCAGAGGACATCTCCCCAAACGACTGGCATTGCCCGGGATTCCAGATCTACCACGACTCCGTCCGTACCTTCCACGGCTAAACTGCTGCAACGCAGCCACGAGGCTTGTATCTCGATTATATGGTCTTTCCCAAGGTCACAGTCATCCCGGCCACGCCACAGACTTTCCATCCTTGCACAGGCCCACCGGTAAAAGTTTTTGGAAGGGTGGGGCACGGGGAGGGAGAACCTTTTTCCAAAAAGGTTGCCCTCCCCGCAAGCTTTTCCACCAAAACAAAAAAATCCCCGGCTGTAG
>NZ_DS996355.1:450559-492021 GCF_000156375.1 Desulfovibrio piger ATCC 29098 | reverse complement strand
TTATAGCTTTAAGCTTTTTTGAACCTCCCGCCTAGCGGGAGGTTTTCTTTTCATACAAAAAGAGGCCCCTGCCATAAGCAGGGGCCTCTTCACTATATTGAGGGGGCTCCGGAAATTCCGAAACCCAAACTAACGGGCAGCTTCCAGCCAGCGCCGCAACACGGAAACAGGATGCATGCAATCTTTGCCGGAACCGTGTTTGATTTGGACACGGCAGGTGCCGCACTCAGAAGCAGCCACGGGCGCCGGGCTTTTGCGTACGGCATCAAAAAGGGCGGAGCCCACTTGCATGCCGATGGGATACTTTTCCTTCTTGAAGCCATAACTGCCCGAGATACCGCAGCAACCGGCATCGGCATTGCTGACATGCATACCGGGTAGAGCGCGGAGCAGATCGAGACCCGGCAGGCCGTTGCCCTGAGCGCGCAAATGACAGGGGGCGTGGTAGATGAGCTCGGAAGGAACCACAGAGCTGTCCACAGTTTTTTCGGGCAGCCGCAGTTCTCCCTTTTCCACGCAATCCAGGAGGAAAGCCTGAGCATCCAGCAGGGTTGTGGAGACGCCATCGATCATCAGGTCGGGATAGTATTCCGGCAAGTCGGAAGAGAACATCAACGCGCAGCTGGGACAACCGGTGATGACCGGGATGCCTTCCTTGCGCCAGCGCTGCAGTTCCGCGATATTCTTTTTGGCATTGGCGCGGGCGTCGTCCCAGAATCCGTTGGCGACCATGGGCAGGCCGCAGCAGACGAATTCCTTGGGAACGATGACATGATAGCCGGCCTGGTTCAGCACCCACACAAGATCGAGCCCGGTCTGCGGGTCGTAAACATCTAGATAGCAGCCGGGGAAAAGGACGACATACTTGTTGGTATGGGGCTGCCAGATTTTTTTCAGCTGCTGCCGGAAGCTCTTTTCGGCAAAGGCCGGCATAGGAGCTTTGGCAGAGATGCCCAGCTTGTCCAGCGCAAAGCGCGTCACGGGATTGAGCATGCCGAAGTTCTTCAGCTTGGCAGGCACGTAGCGCAGCAGCTTGGCCATCAATTCGCCGTGCCCAAGGATCCAGTCCCGCAGGGGCGGACGCTTTTTGCGGCACTGCTCGGCACGAGCCATCATATTCAGGCTGGAGACCGGGACGCCCTGGGGGCAGGCGATGTCGCAGTTCTTGCAGTTGGCGCAATAGTGCAGGGATTCTTCTTCGGCAAGACCCAGCAGGCGAAAGCGCTCATAGGCGGGACCGATCATGCGGGGGCCAAGGAAGTTCGTGGTGGCCTGGGCCACCGGGCACTGTACCACACAGGTGGTGCAGGCGATACAGGCATCAGGATTGGGATGTTTGAGAGCCATCATGCACCTGCCTTACACACATTGGGCGGCATACCAGGCCGTGGCCAGGGCCACGCCGTTACCGCTTTTTTCAGTAGCGAAGTCATAGCCGCCCAGCGAGCGGCCCACAAAACGGACATTGTCCAGCAGCACCGAGCCTTCTTCGGAGCAGGGACGCAGCTGTGCATCGACGCGGACGCGCAGGGTGGCGAAAGCATGGCGGGCAAAGACGTTTTCTTCCGACCAGTCAGAAGGATCGGCGGAAGGCATCTCGCCATTTTCCAGACAGAGCGGCAGCTGGAAAATGCTTTCCTGCATCTTGCCGGGCTCAGCCTCGAAGCCGTCGCCCATGAAGCCGCCGGTAGCCACGATGATCTGGTCAGCAGTATAGACGTGTTCGTGGTCGAGACCGGAGGTGACCACGCCACGGCAATGCCCGTCCGCGACGTCGGCACGGATCACCGTCGTATTTTCCAGCAGGGTGACATCCAGTTCGCGCAGGGCGTTCAGAAGGCAGGTGCGCAGGCGCAGGCCGCTGACTCCCGGAGGGATGGAAAGCATTTCCACCACCGGGCAATCCAGCAGTTCCACCAGTTTTTTCCAAAGGAAGTTGCGCACGCCGCACACAGGCGGCAGCAGGATGAGATCCTGCCGGCCACAGGCTTTTTTCAGGGCATCGGCCAGCCAGAAAACACCCTCGGGGCGATCCACATAGCGGGCCAGATCCAGAGCCGTAATATTGCGATGCGTCTTGCCCAGCGGCGAGGGCAGGACGACTTCGGTGAACTCGATGCTCCTGAGAGCAGGATAACGGAGGAACTGCTTGATGATCAGATTGGGCTGGCAGTCGCGCAAACCCCCGATGGTGACCACGGCAACTCTTTTGGCCTTCAGCAGCAGATCGCCGTCGGCGCTGGCCGGGCACAGGCCGCTCGGCTTGAGGGTACCCATGATGCTGGGGACCAGGCGATTGTTCTCTTTCATGGGCAGCAGGGACAGGCCCTGAGCGGCACAGACTTCTTCCAGGAAAGAGCAGGCTTCAGCCACGCGATCGCGTCCCAGCAGGCGATAGGGATGGGTCTCGGGCAAGGATTCGATGGCATCCAGCGGATGGCCGGAAACAGCTTGGCCGTTGACATAGCCCAGGATGTCCACGCAACCGCTGCCGATGGCCAGCGCTCCCACGCCCCGGGAAAGGACAGTGACCTTGCGGCCGCGCCGGGCAGCGGCAAGGGCCGCCACAAGGCCGGACATGCCGGCGCCGATAACCAGGACGTCGCTATTTCTTTTGTTCATTGCCGGCTCCATCCAGATTGAGGGTGGCCGCGTAGATGGCACGCCCCAGTTCGATTTCTTTCAGCTGCTTGCCCCACAGGGCCGGGCGCAGACCACGCCAGCGTTCCTGCAGGAATTGGGAGACGTCTTCCGTGGGCGAGAATGCCAGCGGCACATTGCGTTCGGTCAGGGCGCCGATGGCGCGCAGGGAACAGAAGGTGCCCTGGCAGGTGCCCATGCCCAGGCGGGTACGCAGGCGGACGTCGTGCAGGGAGTGGGTGGCAGGATCGCGGGCCACATATTCCACTTCAGCCATGCTGACCATCTCGCATTCGCACAGCAGCTCGTTGTCCGTTTCGGAGGCAGCCTTTTCCACCACGTCGGCAAACGTGCTGCCCAGACGGTCGGCGGCAAGGACGGCACCATTGAGCGGGAAGACTTTGGCAGCTTTCTGCATCAGCTCGGGGGAAGGATCCTCCATGATGGGTTCTTCCGCCGTACGGCAGGGCTCGTTGTTGCCGAGGTAGCGGCAGACAAGGTCGCTCATGCGCTCCGCCATCAGACGGTAGGTGGTCAGTTTGCCGCCAAAGATGCTGGCCATGCCTTCCAGACCGTCCTGCTTGTGGTCCACGATGTGGAAATTGCGGCTGGCGGCACGACCCACGGCATTGTTGGGCGTGTAGAGCGGGCGCGTACCGGCAAAGGCACGCAGGATGCGGTACGAGCGCAGGTCGGGGAACAGGGGCTCGCCGATGTCCAGCAGGCGCAGGACATCTTCGGTCGTGGGGGTATTGTTGTCCGGGCGGTCAGTAGGCGTCGACGTGGTCCCCAGGATGGTGATGGAACCGTGCGGGACGAAGATGTCGCCGTCGGAGCTTTTGTGCAGGCGGTTGACCACGCGCGACGTGAAGCGGTGGTTGAAGACGATCAGCGTCCCGCGGTCGGGCGACACGCTGACATCCAGACCCGCCAGATGGGCGATCTGCCCGGACCAGGAGCCGGCGGCATTGACCACATATTCACAGGCGATGTCCAGCTCTTCGCCAGTGATGCGGTTGCGGGCCGTGACGCCCGTGACCTTGCCGTTGCTCTGCTTGATGGCGATGACTTCGTGATAGGTGAGGATGTCACCGCCGTAGCGCCGGGCGCACAGGGCATTGTGCCAGACCAGGCGGAAGCCGTCGACGCAGGAATCCGGCACGCGGTAAACAGAGCAGATATTGGGGGCCAGGTTGGGCTCCAGCCGCCGGGCTTCGGCCACATCGATGCGCTCGGCGGTGATGCCCGCACGGGCACAGGCTTCGACCCAGCCGGGTTCGAAGGCCGGGTCGTCCAGTTTGGTACGGACGAAAAAGCCTTCGGTCTCTTCCACACACTGCTTGCCGATACGGCGCAGGATCATGTTTTCTTCGATGCATTCCCGGGCGGATTCGCTGTCACTGACAGCGTACCGGGCGCCGCTGTGCAGCAGGCCGTGGAAGCGGGAGCTCGTGCCGTGGGCCAGCCCCCCCTGTTCCAGCAGCAGGGCGGGTACGCCGCGCATGCTCAGGTCGCGCAGAATGCCGATACCTGTCGCACCACCGCCAATGATGATCACTGTGGTTTCTTTCACGCTGTCCTCCGCTCACAGGAGCGACAATTATAGCTTTGGAATCTTCGTTTGCGAAAGTTATACGGGGAAGTCGTCCCTTTCCTCTACTTACAGGACATTGTTGTGTCAAGATGGGCAAGAGGCGGGAAAAACGCCGCTTGCAGCAGGCCATCGGCCTGTGTAGAATCCCGGCACGGCGGCGGGTGCCGGACGGGGGCGCCACGGTTTTGCCGTCATTTTTTTCATTTTTGAAACTTGGGGGACACGGCATGCGGCTTCCTGACAAACGTTGCATCGTTCTGGACATGGATGGTACCATCTATATGGGGGACAATCCCATCGAGGGGGCCGTGGCCTTTGTGCAGCGGCACTGGGAAGATGTGGATTTCTTCTTCCTGAGCAACAATACCTCCAAGGCGCCGGAGACCTACATCAAAAAGCTGAACGGCATGGGCATCCCCGCCCGCAGGGAGCAGCTGCTCTCGCCGGTGACGCCGCTGGTGGCTTTTTTGAAGGCGGAAGGCATCCACACGGCGTATGTGGTCGGTAACCGGGATTTCGTCTCCGACCTGCGCCAGCGCATGCCCGAGCTGAAACAGCAGGAAGAAGGCGCGCAGGCCGTCATCCTGGCCTATGACACGGAACTGACCTACGAAAAACTGTCACGCTCCGCGCTGTTGCTGCAAAAAGACGATGTCCGTTTCCTGGCTACGCATCCTGATCTGGTCTGTCCGTCCCCGGAAGGTCCCCTGCCGGACGTGGGCAGCTTTCTGGCTCTCTATGCCACCGCCACAGGCAGAAGGCCGGAACGCATCTTCGGCAAGCCGGATGCGACCCTGCTTTCCGGCCTGTTGCAGCGCTATGCGCCGGAAAACATGCTGATGGTGGGCGACAGGCTTTCCACCGACAAACTGCTGGCCGAGAATGCCGGCATCGATTTCCTGCTGGTTTTGAGCGGGGAAGCCCGGCGTTCCGATCTGCCCGGACTGGAGCGCCAGCCGACCCTGGTGCTGGATCACCTGGGACTGCTTGACCAGTAGGCCGCAAGAGGCGATAGTAATAAAAACGTCCGACAGCATTTTTCGTAGTCGCAAACCCCGGTATGCCTATGGCCCATACTTCCTTCTTTTTCGATCTTGACGGCACCATCACCGATTCCAAGCAGGGCATCATCAATTCCGTTCTGTACTCTCTGAACCATTTCGGGATCAGGGCCAGTGCGGACAGTCTGCTGTTCTTTATCGGCCCGCCGCTCAAGCAATCCTTTGCCCGTTATTTCCCGGGAGACAGCGCCCGTGTCACGCTGGCGGTGGAAAAATACCGCGAATACTTCCGGCGGCAGGGGATGTTTGAAAATCAGGTCTATCCCGGGGTTCCCCAGATGCTGGAGCGTCTGATCGAGCAGGGACACCGCATCCATCTGGCCACATCGAAGCCGGAAGTGTTCGCCCGGCAGATCCTGGATCATTTCCAGTTGAGCCGTTACTTCTCCTTTGTGGCCGGTGCCGAGCTGAACGGGGCCCGCAACGACAAGGTCGATGTACTGCGTTACGCCCTTCAGGAAACGGGCGCCGATGTATCCCATTCCTTGATGGTGGGGGACAGGTTCCATGACGTGGTCGGCGGGCACGCCGTGGGCATGAAGACCGTGGGCGTGCTGTACGGGTACGGGAGCCGTCAGGAGCTGGAGTCCGTCCATGCTGACTATATCTGCCAGAGCATGACGGATCTGCAGACGACCCTGCTGGCCCTTGGGGCCGAGATGCGCCACTAGGACGACGCCATCCCTCAATGGTAAAAAAGAATGGTCGGTGCCGTTGCGGCAGGCAGCGTTTCGCGGAAAGGAGCTTTCCTACGGTAACGTTTTGTGCAGACCATTCGCATGAGTAAAGAAAAAGCCCGGTATCACAGGATACCGGGCTTTCTTATCGTATGGGGCATATTGCCGGCGGATGGCCGGGGCCGGTCAGCCGGCAGGCAGGAGCTGAACTAGTTGATGTCCCAATCCAGGCCGAAGGTATCGTGCAGGATGCGCACGGCCAGTTCCACGTACTTTTCCTGGATCAGGATGGTGATCTTGATCTCGGAGGTGCTGATCATCAGGATGTTGATGCCTTCCTGGGTCAGGGCGGAGAAAGCACGGGCGGCCACGCCGGAATGGTTGCGCATGCCGACACCGATGGCGGAGACCTTGGCCACGTTGACGTCGGAGACCACGTCGGTGGCGCCGGTGCGTTCCTTCACTTCTTCCATGATGGCCAGGGTCTGCTTGAGATCCTTGCGGGAGATGGTGAAGGTCATGTCGGTATGGCCGTCAAGGCTGGTGTTCTGGACGATCATGTCCACCAGCACGCCCTTTTCGGAAAGGGGGCCGAAGATGGCGGCGGCCACGCCGGGCACGTCGGGAAGGTCGTGCAGGGTCACACGAGCCTGGTCCTTATCATAGGCAATGCCGGAAACAAGAACAGCTTCCATGCTGGAGTCCTCCTGGGTAACGAGCGTGCCGGGGTCGTCGGAAAAAGTGGAGCGGACGCGCACAGGCACTTTGTACTTCTTGGCAAATTCCACGGAACGGATGTGCAGCACCTTGGCGCCCATGCTGGCCATTTCCAGCATTTCTTCATAGGCGACACGATCCATCTTGCGGGCGCTGGAGCAGATGTTGGGGTCGGTGGTATAGACGCCGTCCACATCCGTGTAGATCTCGCATTCCACCGAACCCAGGGCGGCAGCCAGGGCAACGGCCGAAGTATCGGAGCCGCCGCGGCCCAGAGTGGTGATGCGCTGGGACTCCGTGCACCCCTGGAAACCGGCGACCACCAGCACGTCGTACTCATCCAGATAGCTGCGCAGGCGCTGGCTGTCGATGGATTCGATACGCGCATTGCCGTGATCGTCATCGGTAATGATGGGGATCTGCCATGCCAGCAGGGAGCGGGCACGGATGCCCGCGTCTTTGAGCAGCATGGTGAAGAGCGCGATGGAGACCTGTTCCCCGGTGGAGACCAGAGAATCACATTCCGCCGGATCCGGGGTGGAGGACCACTCGGAGGCCAGGGCCAGCAGACGGTTGGTCTCGCCCGAACGGGCGGAAAGCACGACCACCATCTTGTAGCCCTTGTTCAACCCGGCCTGCACTTTTTCGCGCACTTTCTTCATGCACTCCAGGTTTGCCACTGAAGTGCCACCGAATTTTTGAACTAAGATTTTCATGCCAGATTCCATTGATGCACCTGTCTCACGAAAAAAGGGGCAGATCCGTCCGGGAGCCGTGCCGTCCGGATGTGGTCCAGGCTGTATGCAGCTCCTGCGCCAGAGCCTGAGACGCCTGCCCATGCGCCATTACCGTCAGGAATCGTCCTTTTTCGCATGACTCCAGCCGGATGTCCAGAAATTCCTTGGGTAGGGCCGCTTCGGGGATGTACTGGGCCCATTCCACGATGCAGATGCCTGCATCGGCGTCCAGCGCGTCCCAGACTTCGTCGGGAAGGGATGCCGGGCAACGGTAAAGGTCGCAGTGCAGGACCGGCGGGCAGGTGGGATAATTGTTGCAAATGGTGAAGGACGGACTGGAGATCTCGGCCTGGTCGCCACCCGGCAGGGCCGCGACAAAGGAGCGGGTCAGGGTCGTTTTGCCGCTGCCCAGATCCCCTTGCAGGAGCAGGGCGCGCACCTGGGGGGCATTTTGCATCATGCCGGCCAGCAAGGTGCCGAGGCAGGCGGTATCGTCCAGGGATTCGAGCAGAAAGGTGAAGGCATCCATAGCGGGGCTATCCGGTTAGAGGGTCATGGCCTGGGGCAGGGCATCGGCCAGTTCGCCGGCCACATTGCCCCGGCGGGGATGGGTGCGGGCCAGTATCCGGCCGGCGGCGGCATGCAGCGCCACTGCCAGGCAGGCTGCCTGATGGGCCGATCGGGGGCTTTCCTGCAGTCGGGCCAGCAGGGCCGCGGCACAACCGGCCAGTACGTCGCCGGAACCGCCCATGGCCAGCTGGGGAACATCCAGAGGACTGAGGCCCGTGGGGCAGTCTCGCTGGCCGACCAGCGTCCCCGCACCCTTGAGGACGACGGCGGACGGGACGATCGCACACAGAGCGTTCAGGGCTGCCATCCTGTCCTGCTGAATGGTGTTGCCCGGGCAGTGGAGCAGGGCCGCGGCCTCGCCGGGATGCGGCGTCAGGATGTCCCCGGGGCCAAGGGACGCCAGCAGGGCGGGATCCTCTGCCAGCAGCATCAGGGCGTCGGCATCGAACACGCAGGCCGGACGTCCCGGCTCTTTCAGGAGAGCCGCCAGGAAAGCATGGCTGTCTTCCCCACGCCCCATGCCGGGGCCGATGACCACGGCCCGGCACTGGTGCAGGCGTTGCCGCAGGGCGTCCGGGAGCTGCGCAGGCCAGTCCCTGTTCCCGGGATCGCCCAGGGGCAGGGTCATGATCTCGGGCCAGCCCATGCGTACCTGATCCTCTCCGGCGGCGGGCATGGCTGCCGTGACCAGGCCGGCACCGGTGCGCAGGGCCCCCCGGGCCGCCAGATGTCCCGCACCGCACATGCCGGGGCGTCCTCCCATGACGAGGATATGCCCGTAAGTGTTCTTGTAGCTCGCGGCCGTCATGGCAGGCAGCAGGGCCAGGGCCCGGCTGTCCAGAAGGCGGAAGGAGCAGGGCCCTTTTTCCCGGACTTTGGCGGGCATGGCAATGGGGCCCACATGACATTCCCCGGTGTATGGACGGGCCCACGGCAGCATCAGGCCGGGCTTGGCGGCGGCGAAGCTGACCGTCATATCCGCCCTGACGGCATCGGGGCAGGGCAGGCCGCTGGTGGCATCCAGTCCTGACGGCACGTCCAGGGACAGGATCAGCGGCCGGGGAGAAAGTTCGTTCACGAAGGAGACCAGACGAAGAACATCGTCACGCAGCTGGCCTGAAAAGCCCGTCCCCAGCAGGCCGTCCACAACGATATCGGGGTGGGGCAGGGCCCGGGAAGGCTCCGTCAGCGCGCCTACCGGCAGGAAGGGGACACCACAGGACCGGGCCGCCTGGAGATGATAGGCCGTCTCGTTCCGGTAATGGTCGAGAGGCCGGGTGTGGAAAACATGCGGGCAGGCGCCGGCGTCAAGCAGATAGCGGGCAAGGCAGGCGGCATCGCCGCCATTGTTGCCACTGCCCATGAACAGCCAGATTTGCTTTCCCGCAAGCCGGGGGCACAGGGTGCCCAGCTGGTGGAATGCCGCGGCCGCGGCATTTTCCATCAGGATTTCCGGCAGGATGCCCAGTTCCACGGCCTGTCTGTCCCATTGCTGCATCTCGTGCGGCAGGGGCAGCGGCGGCAGTGCGGACCACCATTCCCTGTTCATCGTCAGGCCTCCAGTACGACAACCGCGGCTGCCGTGGTTCGTTCATGGGTGATGGATACATGGATATGGCGCACGCCCAGTTGCCGGGCACGCTCCAGGGCCGGGCCGGTGAAGCGCAGCTCCGGCTTGCCCGTCGGCGTGGGCAGGATCTCGATATGGCGGGGGCCGATCCCCAGGCTGAAGCCGCAGCCAAGCGCCTTGACGGCCGCCTCTTTGGCAGCCCAGCGCCCTGCCACGAAGGCAGGACGCAACTCCGGGCAGGCCTCCTGCTCGGCAGGCGCGAGGATCCTGGCGGCAAAACGGGTGCCGTGGCGTTGCAGGGCACGTTCCATGCGCCCTATATCGGTCAGGTCCATCCCCAGTCCAACCAGCATATCCGCCCCCGGAGTTGAAGCTCAAGAAAAAAAAGGCTATACTGCGCACTCGATTGATTTGTTTTGACGTTATCACTGTCGGGCGTCAAGAGCGCCCCAAGGGAGAAAACATATGAAATTGTGTATCGTCGGCACCGGCTATGTGGGTCTGGTGAGCGCCGCCTGCTTCGCTGAAATGGGCAACTCCGTGACCTGCATCGATGTCAACAAGGATGTTGTGGCCCGCCTGAATGCCGGCTCCGTGCATATTTTCGAGCCCGGACTGGAACCCATGGTGCGCCGCAGCCATGCCGATGGCCGCCTGAAGTTCACCACCAGCCTGGCGGAAGGCCTGGTGGGCGCCGACTGCGCCTTCATCTGCGTGGGTACCCCTCCCGGAGAAGACGGTTCCTGCGACCTGCATTATGTGGAGCAGGTGGCTCGTGAGATCGGCCGTACCATGGAAAACGATCTCATCGTGGTGGACAAGTCCACGGTACCGGTGGGTACTGCCGACCGTGTGCGCGCCATCATCACCGAAGAACTGGCTGCCCGCGGCAAGAATTTCGATTTCGAAGTGGTCTCCAACCCCGAGTTCCTGAAGGAAGGCGACGCCATCTCCGACTTCATGAAGCCTGACCGCGTGGTCATCGGTACGTCGTCGGACAAGGCCGCTGCCGTCATGCGCGAACTGTACGCGCCCTTTGCCCGTACCCGTGACAAAGTGATCGTCATGGGCATCCGCAGCGCCGAGATGACCAAGTATGCCGCCAACTGCATGCTGGCCACCAAGATCTCCTTCATCAACGAGATCGCCACCATTTGCGAACGCGTAGGCGCTGACGTGCGCGACGTGCGCAACGGCATCGGTTCTGACAGCCGTATCGGTTACCAGTTCATCTATCCCGGTGTGGGGTACGGCGGTTCCTGCTTCCCCAAGGACGTGAAGGCCCTGATCCACACGGCCGAAGCCGCCGGTATGGAGCCCAAGCTGCTCAATGCCGTGGAAGCCGTGAACGCCCGCCAGAAGCTGCACATGGCCGAGCGCATCAAGGAATACTTTGCGCCGCAGGGCGGTGTGAAGGGCAAGACCCTGGCCCTGTGGGGCCTGGCCTTCAAGGCCAACACCGACGACATGCGTGAAGCCGCTTCTATCAACATCATCAACGCCCTGACCGAAGCCGGCATGAAAGTGCGGGCTTTCGACCCCGTGGCGGCCGACAACGCCCGCCGTATCTTCCAGGACAACCCCCTGGTGGAGATCGTGGACGATCAGTACGGCGTGTGCGATGGCGCCCAGGCGCTGCTGGTGGTGACGGAATGGAACCAGTTCCGCAATCCTGACTTTGACCGTATCAAGTCCCTGCTGACCGCGCCGCTGCTCTTTGACGGCCGCAACCTCTACTCTCCCGCCGCCATGGGGAGCCGTGGTTTCGCCTACTTCTGCATCGGCCGTCGCGCCGACTAGCAAACCGACCCAAGATCAGCCGAGGGCCTGTCCTGTAAAGGGCAGGCCCTTTTTTTGTCAGGATGTACTCAGGATGAGTGCAGCATGAGGGAACGGCCTTGCGGAGAAGGGCTGCCGTGCGAAGATCTGAAAGATCTTGCGGGCCGCAACAGCATAGGCCACCAGGCAGGCCATAGGGGAGCAGTCCCGGCACGGAGGGGCGTTTTTCCCCTGCATAAGCGAGCGCTTCTGAAGTAGAAAATAAAAAGATCCCCGGCAGCACGCTGCCGGGGATCTTGCTTGAAGCGGAGGAGGAAGAAGGACTAGTTCTTGCGGATGGAGCGGGAGACGAAGTCTAGGGTCTCGTCATAGAGCTCCGGCAGGGCATAGGGGGTCAGCACACGGGTACGGTTGGCACCCACCATCAGGGAGATGATGACCTGCGCCGTGGCCTTGCTGTCCACATTGACGATGCTGCCGTCCCGGATGCCGCGCTGGATCTGTTCTTCCAGTTCACGATGCACCTGGGCGAACATGGAATCCATCTGTTCCCTGTCCGTCTTGGTCTTCATATCGCTGTACGGAGAGCAGCGCACCAGCACCAGCCAGTTGGAGTCCTTATCCACAGAGAAGTCCAGGTAGGCCTTGCAGAAGTGCATGACGGCGTCATAGCCGCAGGCCGCATCGGCCGTGGCCTGACGCAGCTTGACCAGAAAATGTTCCAGCACATCAAGTCCCGAGGCCAGGAACAGTTTTTCCTTATTGCCATAGTGGTGCGTCAGCAGTCCAAGGGCCACACCAGCCCGGTCGGAAATCTTCTTGAAAGTGGTCTCCACATAGCCACATTCACCAAAAAGTTCCTTGGCGGCCTGGAGCAGGGCTTCTTTTTTATTTTTTGCAGTCATGGTCATTGCGGGGGTTAAGCGTCTTTTTCACAATCGGCCAGAACTGTTTACTCGCTCAATGAAGGCAAGTCAATGCATGACGCCTATCCTTTACGCGTCCGGCGGAAGGAGTTCTGGGCATAGTCGCCCAGCCGTTCCAGACGGCGGTCCACCATATCGTAAAGGCTGCCGGGCGTGAACGTATCGTCCTTGCGGCGGCGTCCCACGGGCAGGCCCGTGAGCAGGGTCAGGGCCTCCTCGATGCTGCGGACAGGATAGATGGCGAACTGCCCCTTTTCCACGGCCTGGAGCACGTCCGGGGAGAGCATCAGATGATCCACGTTGTCGTGGGGGATGATGACCCCCTGGCTGCCGGTGAGGCCATGCCGTGCACAGACCTTGAAGAAACCTTCGATCTTTCGCGTCACGCCGCCCACGGCCATGATCTGCCCGGAATGGCTGACCGCACCCGTGAAGGCCAGGTCGAGCCGTACGGGGACATCGGCCAGGGCAGAGAGCAGGGCCACCAGCTCCGCACCGGAGGCGGAGTCGCCTTCGATGCCCGCGTAGCTTTGCTCAAAGTAAAGCGATCCAGCCAGGACCAGCGGCTTTTTGCGGGCGAAGAGGTTGGTCAGGTAACTTTTGAGGATCATCATGGCCTTGGTGTGGATGGGGCCGCCCAGTTCGGCTTCCCTTTCCAGGTCGATGATGCCTTCATGGCCCACGCCCACGGTACAGGAAATGCGGTGGGGCAGGCCGAATTCGAAATCACCGTAGCCGGTGACGGACAGGCCGTTGACTTGGCCGATGGCGCTGCCCGACGTACAGACCTTGATCATCTCGCGGTCGTACTCTTCCATGAAGATCTCTTCCACCAGGTTGGCCCGGTAGGTACGCGCGGCATAGGAGCGCTCCATGATGTCGCCGGTGACGACCTCGGCGCCTTCCATGCCCGCCAGGGCATCCCCTTCGATCATCTGTTCGCGCAACAGCGGGAACTTGAGCGACAGACGGCGCTGGTCCTCGCAAAGGTGCGAGCCCAGGTCCACCAGCCAGGCCAGGGCCGTGCGGTCAAAAGGCCGCAGACCGGACTCTTCCGCGATGCGGGCGATGACCGACAGATAGAAACGGACACCGGCGGCATTGCGATCCATGCGTTCGGCCATCTGTGCCTTGATACGGAACAGCTTGGCGAAACGGTCTTCATTGAGGACCAGAGCTTCGTACAGATCTTCCGTGCCGATGAGCACGACCTTGAGATCCAGCTTCAGGGGCTCGGGATTGATGCCCTTGGTACGGATGGCGGCATCCGGGGTCTCCGCGCCGTCCTCGATGCGCAGGGAATTGGCTCGCAGGGCCCGCAGCAGGCCTTCCCAGGCGTTGGGATGCTGCAGCAGGTCTTCCGCCCGCAGGACGAGGAAGCCGCCGTTGGCCTTGTGCAGGCTCCCGGCCCGTACGAGGGTGAAGTCCGTCACTAGGGCGCCCAGTTCCGATTCCCGTTCGATACAGCCCAGCAGGTTGGATGACGTCGGATGGTCTTCCACCACGATGGGGGCACCGCTGAGCTCGCTGTTGTCCACGAAGACGTTGACGTCATAGCGATACAGCGGATCGCCCTGCGGGGGCAGGGGCGCATGGGGGACATCCGGGCCGGACTGGCCGGCCTCCCGGGGCAGGAAGGCCTCGGTGTTCTTCAGGATGTCCGCGCGCAGGCTGGCAAAGTACTGTTCCAGAGCCTCGCTCTGGCAGGCCTTGAGCAGCTTCTTTTGAGCCGGGAGCAGCAGGGCGTCCAGCACTTGGGCCATGACGGTCTGTTCCAGATTGCGTTCGTCGTCGTGGAAGCTCTCTTCGGCCTTGCTCAACTGGCGCATGAAGCTGGCCATGCTCTGGACAAGGGTCTCACCACGCCGCTTGAGGGTCATGCGCAGGCTGTCGTCCAGATGTTCGAATTCTTCCTCGCTCAGGCGCTTGCCCTTGACCAGGGGGTACAGGGTCAGGCTGCCGCCTTCGTCCATGTCGAGATGGAAGCCCTTGTGCTGGGCCACGGAGGTCATCTTGCTCAGCAGGCCGCTGCGGACCTTCTGGAAGCTGTCCACCAGCCGGGCACGCTGCTTGACGAAGGGCGCGGCTTCGAAGCGGCGGGGCAGTTCGTGCAGGATGGCATCCACGGTGGAGGTCACGCACTGCTTGAACTTCTTGCCCTGACCGGCAGGCAGGGAAAGCAGGCGCGGCCGGTCGGGGTCATCGAAGTTGTGGACATAGACCAGGTCCGGCGGCGTCGGCCGTTTGCGGGCCTGCGGGCCAAGGTAGGAGAGCAGGGTATAGCTGCGCCCCAGATTGGCATCGCCGGAAACATAGACATTATAGCCACAGGCCCTGATGTTCAGGGCCATGTCCAGAGCCTGCATGGCGCGAGGCTGGAAAGCGTTGCGGCTGCCCGCCCCGTTGCGGGGCAAAGGGATCTCCCGGCTGTCCTGCCAGGGGATGCGTTCGGGATCGAACGTCGCGTGCAGTCGCGATGTGGGCAGAGGAAGGATCTTGGGCATCATTACTACCGGTTTTCAGCATACAGACGGTCAAGGATGTCCTTGCCGCCCTTGTCCAGAAGATGACGGGCCAGAGCAAAGCCCGTTTCGCGTGCCGTGGCGGCCGTACCTTCCTGCTGTTCACGCAGGATGACGCTGCCGTCCACTTCGGCCACCAGACCGTCAAGGATGAAGCGGTCGTCGTCCAGCATCTCCGCATGGCCGGCGATGGGCACCTGGCAGCCGCCGTCCAGACCGGCCAGGAAACCGCGTTCGGCTTCCACGCAGATGCGGGTGGGGCGGTGTTCCATGCGGGACAGCAGCTCCAGTACTTCGCCGTCATCACCACGGCATTCGATGCCCAGGGCACCCTGGCCCACGGCGGGCACGAAGGAGGCCGCTTCGAAATGGTGCATGCGGTCCGCGGAAAGGCCCAGGCGCTTGAGCCCGGCGGAGGCCAGCACGATGGCGTCGTACTCGCCTTCCTTCATCTTGCGCAGGCGGGTGTCCACATTGCCGCGCAGGGAAAGGATCTCCAGGTCGGGGCGCAGGTTGAGCAGCTGGGCCTGGCGGCGCAGGCTGCTGGTGCCCACGCGGGCCCCCGGGGGCAGCTCGTCCAGTGAGCCGTAGCGGTTGGAGAGCAGGCAGTCCACGCAGATCTCACGCTGGGGCACGCAGCCCAGGACGAGGCCTTCGGGCAGGACCATGGGCACGTCCTTGATGCTGTGCACGGCCAGGTCGGCGGAACCGTCCAGCAGGGCTTCCTCGATCTCCTTGACGAACAGGCCCTTGCCGCCCACCTTGGACAGGGGGACATCCAGGATGATGTCGCCGCGGGTCTTGATGACGCGCAGGCTGATGTTCAGGCCGGGTTCCAGGGACTCAAGGCAGGCTTTGACGTGTTCGGCCTGCCAGAGGGCCAGCTGACTGCCGCGGGTGGCGATGACGAGATTTTTGCGCATGGCGTCTCCTAGTGGCCGCAGGTGGCGCAGTTACCGCCGGAGCAGCCGGCGCAGCCGCCGGAAGAGGCGGGCATGGAAGGAGCGAAGGAGTCATCGCCACCATTGCCGCCGCTGCAGTGGGCGCAGCGGGACATCAGCTTGCGGGTCTCGGCCGCGCCGCAATGGGGGCAGGCGGGCAGGTCATCGCCAAAGACAAGTTCCTCAAAATCCTTGCCGCATTTGGTGCAAGTGTATTCGTAGATGGGCATGGTCGTGTAACCTCTTACTGCGGATCGACGGTCTGGATCGCCGTCACGTTTTCGAAAAGATAGTAATCCACCAGCCTGCAGACAAGATGGCCGGCGGCAAAAAGCAGTTCATGGACAAGGGAGGCGGGGGCCGCGGAAGCATCCGGGACATCGATCACGAGCCCGGGCAGGGACTGGTCCGCAACGGGGCGCCCGCAGAGGGTGATGCAGGTCAGGCCGCTCTCCTGCGCCAGTGCCAGCACGGGCCCCATGGCCGTCTGTGCCGCGTCAGGGAGGAAGGACAGGAGCACGTCCCCGGGCCGGGCCAGTGCCTCGAGCTGCCGAAGGGCCGCTCTGTCCGGTGTCTGTCCTCCCGGGCTCCCGGCCGGTATCAAAATGGCCGGCAGTGCCGGCCGGTCGAGATCGAGCCGGTCAAGCAGGGCCTGGGCTGCGGCGCGGGCACAGCTGTCGGCAGCCCTTTCGCCCAGGATGAGGATCCTGCCGTCATGGGCAAGGCTGCGGGCCATGCTCAGGGCCGCCTGCTGCAGAAGGGGCGTCCGTTCTTTGAAAAATCCCTCGCGCAGGCGGGTGCCTGTACGGCTGTATGTCGTTATGATGTCCTGCGCTGTATGCATGGTGTCGTCCTGATGGCCTGCGGCCGTACCATTTTTAAGACAAAGCCACTGCCCTGACAAGATAAAAAGCCTCTTCCCACTTGCACTGCGCGCGCCTATAACGTAGAGAAAAAGGATGCAAAGCAAAGCCCGCCATATTCTCGTCGTCCGCAAGGCCAACAGTGACCGTGCGGCACGTCTCGAAGCTGAAATAGGTGCCTGGCTGCGCGCCAGGGGACACTCTGTCACGGCCATCAGCGGAGGGTTCGACGATCCCGCCTATGCGCTTCCCGATCTGGATTTTGCCGTTGTCCTGGGAGGGGACGGCACCATGCTGGGTGTGGCCCGTCGGGTGGCAGGCCGGGGCATCCCCCTGCTGGGCATCAATTTTGGCAGGGTCGGTTTTTTGACCGACATCCAGCCGGAACAGTGGGAGAAAGGCCTTGCCGATTCCCTGGCGGGCATCACTCCCGAGCGCACCTGTATGGCCCTGCAATGGAAAGTCGTGCGCAACGACAGCACCCTTGCCAAGGGCGTGGCCGTCAATGACGTCGTCCTCAGCCGGGCGGCCCTGTCGCGGCTCGTCAACATGGACATCGGTGTGGACGGGCAGGAGATGTGCCGTCTGCGCAGTGACGGCGTGATCCTGTCCACTCCCATCGGCAGTTCGGGCTACAGCGTTTCCGCCGGCGGCCCGCTGCTGTATCCGAGCCTCAATTGCATGGTGTTCACGCCCATCTGTCCTTTCCTGAATACCATCCCCCCCATGGTCTTCCCGCAAAAGACCCGCTTCTGCATCGATCTGCTGCCCGGCACCACCGAGACCTACATCACGGTGGACGGCCAAGAGGGCCTGCTGCTCCAGGTGGGCGACCGGGTGGAAGTGACGGGTCTGGAAGATGCCGTCTGCTTTGTGGGCAAGGAGATGCCGTTTTTCGAACGTCTGCGGACGCGTGGTTTCGTGACGGATATGGCATCGGGCGCCAAACACAAGTGAGGCCCGCATGAAGGGAAACGCGCCGCGTCGCATGGCTGATGTCCGGCTGGGAAAAGATGCCTGCTTCGACGCATGGCTGTATAATCTGTTCATCGACAACAACCTTGTCCATGATCTCAACCCGCACATCGTTGCCAGTCCTGAACAGCTGAGGTTCATGGTGGCCGGCGGTCCCGGCAGCGTGTACCTGCCCTGTTCGGACGCCATGTTCGCCTTGCTGTGTGAGCCGACCATGCCCCGACGGCTGCAAAAGGAGTACAACCGCGCCTGGCGCATCCTCGTGCGCCTCGTGCGTTCCCTCGTGACGGATAGGATGCAGCGGCGTGCGCTGCTGCTGTTCTGCCGTTACCGCTTCCGCAGTGCCGTTGCCCAGCACACGCTCTTGCCGCCGCGGCTCATCAAGCGCATGACCAACATCGTACTGGCCCAGGGGCTGGGCGATGGTGATCCCTGGCGGCAGCGCCGGCATGCGCTCAATATCCTGCAGCGCGAGATCTTGCGCTCGGAGAGCGTGCGTGCCGCCCTCGAAGGCATGCCGGAGGCACCGCTGCCGGATACGCTCGAAGCGGCCCGGGCCCGCCTGGATGCCTGCAGCCTGGTCCGGCACCTGTTCCTTTCCGCCTATACGCTGGAGCTGGAGACTTCCGTTCCCGACAGGGGCTTTTTGGAAGAGGAGTTCCACCGTGCGGAGCGGAAGGCCGCGGAGCTGGAAGGGTATCTGGATGAGCTGGCCTCCCGGCCGCGGACCATCCTGTATCTGTGCGACGCCGACGGGGGCGTGGTCTTCGATCTTGCTGTGGTGCGCAAGCTGCTGCGCATGCAGCATCGTGTCATTTTTGCCGTCAAGGACGGCTTTTTCTTCTATGCGCCCACCATGGATGACGTGGAAGAGGACCCTGTCCTGCGCGAAGAGCTGAAGCAGGACTATATCGTCCGTGATGCCAACCTGAGCAAGAACCAGCTGCTGCGCCATCTGCGCGAGCACCGTTTGCTGGTCATCAGTGACGGGACGCGCGAACGGCTCAACCTGTACCGGGTCTCCATCAGCTTTTCCCGCGCCTGGAAAGAGGCTGACCTCATCCTGGCCAAGGGCTGGCGCTCGGCCGACATGCTGCTGGGCACCAGCTGTGAGTTCACCCGCGACATCCTTTGTTACTGGCATGACGGCGCGGACATGCATCTGGCCCTGCGGCGGCATGCGCCGGGGGTGAAGAAGCTGACCGAGCAGGATGTGGCGGCCCATGCCGACGGCATCATCGCCCGCATGCGCGAGGCCCGCATGAGCGGCCGTACGGTCATGTTCTACAGCTGCATCATCGGCAGCATCCCCGGCGAGACCCAGACCGCCATCTCACTGGCGCGGATCTTTGTGGGCGATCTGCGCAAACGTCTGGACAACGTCCTCATCGTGAACCCTGCGGAGCATTTCGTGGAGGGCATGGACGGGGACGACCTGATGTTCATGTGGGAGCGCGTACAGCGGAGCGGCTTCATCGACGTCTGGCGTTTCCAGACGTTTGCTGATATCGAAGAAAGCTTCCGCCTCATGGGACGCAAGGTCCCGCCCATCTGGTCCGGCAAGGATGCCACTTTTTCTACCGGCTGCACCCAGGAGATGCGCATAGCGCTGGATGTGCAGCGGCAAAACAGGGAAATGCAGATCATCGGGCCCGATCCGGCCCGCTTTACACGGCGTGGCGAGTACGGCGTCGGCAAATATTTCGACGCGACCATCAGCCGTTCCTAACATCTGGTTCACGGAGTTTTTCATGCCTGCATATGAAGCCGTCATCGGCTTGGAAGTCCATGTACAACTGGCTACGGCCACCAAACTTTTCTGCTCCTGCCCCACCAGTTTCGGGCAGGCTCCCAACAGCAATGTCTGCGAAGTCTGCGGCGGCATGCCCGGCGCCCTGCCCATGCTCAACCGGCAGGCCGTGCACTACGCCTGCCTGGTGGGCCTTGCCACCAATTGCAGCATCCACCGCAATTCCATCTTTGCCCGTAAAAACTATTTTTACCCCGACCTGCCGTCCGGCTACCAGATCTCGCAGTTCGACCTGCCCATCTGTGAGCATGGCCATCTGACGGTCACGGTGGACGGAGCCGAAAAGCGTATCGGCATCACGCGCATCCACATGGAGAATGACGCGGGCAAGAACATCCATGCCCAGGGCGAGAACGTCAGCTATGTGGACCTCAACCGTGCCGGGACGCCGCTGGTGGAGATCGTTTCCGAACCGGACATGCGTTCTTCCGCCGAAGCCGTGGCCTACCTCAAGGCCCTGTACGGCATCGTGACCTATCTGGGCGTGTGCGACGGCAACATGGAGGAGGGCAGCTTCCGCTGTGACGCCAACGTTTCCATCCGTCCCGTGGGCAGCACCACTTTCGGTACCCGTACCGAGCTCAAGAACCTGAACTCGTTCCGCAACGTGCAGCGGGCCATCGATTACGAGATCGCCCGTCAGCAGGATGCCCTGGCAGACGGGGAAGAAATCGTGCAGGAGACCCGCCTGTACGATGCCACGAAAAACATCACGGCCTCCATGCGCGGCAAGGAAGAGGCGCACGACTACCGCTACTTCCCTGATCCCGACCTGCTGCCCGTGACCATCACTGACGAGGAATTCAGCCGCTGGCAGCAGGAACTACCCGAACTGCCCGCCGCCCGCATGCAGCGTTTCATCGCCATGACGGGCCTGCCCGAACCCGAAGCGGAAGTGCTGGTGCAGAGCCGCGCCATGGCCGACTTTTTTGAAGCTGCGGCGGCCAAAGCCGATGCCCGCAAGGTGGCCAACTTCATCCTCGGTCCGCTGCTGCGCGAGCTCAACGCCCGCTCCCTGCATGTGCAGGATTGTGCCATGACTCCCGAAGCCCTGGCCGAGCTGGTCAGCATCGTGGACAAGGGCCTCATCAGTGCCAAGATCGCCAATGACATCTTTGCCGACCTGATGGAAAACGGCGCCATGCCCGAAGCTTACGTCAAGGAAAAGGGGCTGGTGCAGATCTCCGACAGCTCCGCGCTGGAAGCGGCCGTGGACAAGGTGCTGGCCGACAATCCTGCTGAAGTGGAAGCTTTCCGTGGCGGCAAGACCAAGCTCATCAGTTTCTTTGTGGGGCAGGTCATGCGCGCGACCCGCGGCAAGGCCAATCCTGCCCTGGTCAATGAACTGCTGGCCAAAAAGCTGGCCGGCTAGTCTGGGAGCGTAGAAAGTTGCAAGGGGGCGCCTGGGGTGCCCCCTTATTTTTTTGAAGGCAAGTTTTCATTTCTTAAAGTAACTCTTTAAGAAAATGGGCACCGGATCCGGAAGACCCTTCATGGACAGAAAGCCCAAAATACGCTAGGCAAAAATCATGGCTTCATTCTCATCCTCTCAGGAAAGGATCGATTTCGATGATCCTTTGCTGGCCAATCAGCTGTTTGGTCCCCGCAATGCCCATTTGGATCTGCTGGCCGCTGCCAGCGGTGCCCAGATAGGCAGCCGCGGTGCTTCCGTTTTTTTCTCCAGCCCGGACCATGCGGTCCTGCAGTGCCTGTACCGGCTGTTCGTGCAGCTCTATGACATGCTGCGCAACGGCATCAGTATCAGCCAGCAGGACATGTCCCGGGCCTATGCCATGCTGGCGGCCGATCCCGGGCTCAATCTGCGGCAGGTCTTCCAGGAGGCTGTCTTCGTCAATACGCCGCGCAAGACGGTGACTGCCCGCAATGTGGCCCAGAAGCAGTATCTGGATATCCTGCGCCGGAACGAGATGGTCTTTGCCGTGGGGCCTGCCGGTACGGGCAAGACCTATCTTGCGGTGGCCATGGCCATTTCCATGCTGCAGCAGCATCAGGTCAAGCGCATCGTGCTGACGCGTCCTGCCGTGGAAGCAGGGGAGCGCCTCGGCTTCCTGCCCGGCGACCTGGCGGACAAGGTCAACCCGTACCTGCGTCCGCTGTACGATGCCCTGCACGACATGGTGCCCCAGCCCAAGGTGGCGTCCATGCTGGAAGTGGGGACCATCGAGGTGGCCCCCCTGGCCTTCATGCGCGGGCGTACTCTCAATGATGCCTTCATCATCCTGGACGAAGCCCAGAACACCACCCACGAGCAGATGAAGATGTTCCTGACCCGCATGGGCTTTGGATCGCGCGTGGTGGTCACGGGCGATACCTCACAGATCGACCTGCCCGTGAACCCGTCTTCCGGGCGGGCCCGCTCGGGCCTCGTCCATGCCCTGGCCGTCCTGGACAAGATCCCCGGTCTTGCCGTGCACCACTTCAGCAAGGCTGACGTGGTGCGCCATCCTTTGGTGGGAGCCATCGTCAATGCCTACGACAACGCCGAAAAAGACAGCTAGACCCTCCAGTATGGTGGCTCTGTGGCAGACGCTGAGAACGCGTCACCATTGCGGCCGCGGCCTGCTGGTATTGGTCCTGACCCTGCTTTTCCTCTCTCTGCTGGCCGGCGCCAATCTGACGCCGGAAAGCCGCGTTTATGTGGCGGGGCAGGTGGCGGACAGCGACGTCATCGCTGACCGCGACATCCTGGTGGAGGACGTGCAGGCCAGCAAGGCCCGGCAGCGCCAGGTGCTTTTGCTCCAGCCCTCGGTCTACGACCTGAGCATGCAGCCCTACGAGATGTTCCAGAACCGCATCCTGGGGATCCTGCATCATCTGAACGTGATGGCCGACCACAAGGGCTTGCAGAGCCTCAAGCCTGTGCCCGAAGAAGCTGCCCCGGCGGCTCCCGAGCCGGCGGAGACCGCACCCACCGTCGGGCAGGCCGGAGAAGCCCCCGTCGCCCCTGTCCCTGCCGCTCCTGTGGCTGTGGCGCAGCGTCCCCTGCCCAGAGCTGATGAAGACTTGGCGGACCTCCCGCGAGGGGAGGCCTCTGTCCGCCGTTTGGTGGAAGAACTGACGCCCCGGGTGGCCGAAGAGGTGCTGCCCCAGCTGGCCTTGCCGGAAGTGCAGCAGTACCTCCTCAAGACCCTGATGCCGCTGATCCGGGATCGCCTGGCCGAAGGTCTTGTGGGCGACATCCGTTCCGCCAGGGCTGGACGGGCTGGGGTCGTCATCCGCAACCTCGACAACGGTTCGGAACTGCTGCGTCCCGAAGTGACCACCCTGCCCGATGTGCAGTCTTTCCTGGCCGAGATCTCGTCCCTGCTGCGGCAGGAAGATACCCTCAACGCCCATTCCCGCCGCGCCATCAACATCCTGCTTTCCGCGACGGTCCCGGCGTCCCTGACGCTCAACCGCGAGACGACACAGCGCCGCGGTGAGGCCGTGGTGGCCAATGTGGAGCCCGTCTTTTACCAGATTCAGAAAGGCGAGCTGGTGGTGCGCAAGGGGGACAGGGTGAGCCGCGAACAGCAGCTCAAACTGCAGACCCTCTATAAAAGCGCCGCCGATCCCGTCCGCTGGGGCGTGGTGCTGGGAGCGTTCCTGTTCTCCCTGATCCTGTCCATCGGCTTCTTCGTGGCGCCCAGCGGCAAGCCCGGCACACCGCTGCGCTGTAAGGACATGCTGCTCATCTCGCTGGTGTTGTTCCTGTTCAGCGTGGGGGCCAAGGGGGCGTTCTGTCTTGCCACCCGTTTCGACAGTCTGACGCTGATGGCCAACTATGCCGTGGCCTTCCCCATCGCCGGGGGCGTGGGGTTGGTGGCCATGGTCTTTGCCGCCCGCCGTTACTGCACCATGAGCCTGCTGCTGTGTTTCTTTGCCATGCTCATGTTCCAGGCGGACTACACCTTCTTCCTGTATCATTTCCTGGGCGGTATGCTGGCCACCTGGCTGGTGACCAATGCCCAGACCCGGCAGGATGTGGTCTGGAGCATCATCCCCCTGACGGTGGGTCAGGCGCTCATCTGGCTGGGCATGGCCCTGCTGGCGCAGATCTCGCCCAACGAGTTCCCCATGCAGCTGGGGGCCGTGGCCATCAACAGCCTGCTGTCCCTCATCCTGCTGTTTGCCGTCAGCCCCGTGCTGGAGCTGGCCTTTGGATACAGTACGCGTTTCCGCCTCATGGAACTCATGAGCCTTGAGCATCCGCTGATGCAGGAACTGATGGTGACCATCCCCGGCACCTATCACCACTCCCTGGTGGTGGCCAACATGGTGGAGGCCGGGGCCAAGGCCATCGGGGCCAACAGTCTGTTGTGCAAGGTGGCGGCCCTGTATCATGACGCGGGCAAGCTGACCTATCCCGAATACTTCATCGAGAACCAGTTCGGCGGCCCCAACAAGCATGACAAGCTGGCCCCCTCCATGAGTGCGCTCATCATTACGTCCCACGTCAAGAAGGGCACGGAGCTGGCCGAGCGTTACAAGCTGGGGCAGGAGATCATCGACATCATCCGTCAGCATCACGGGACCCGTGTTATCCGCTACTTCTATCAGAAGGCCATCAATCTGGGCGAACGGCCGCGCGAATCGGATTTCAGCTATCCCGGTCCCCGGCCCCAGACCAAGGAAGCCGCCATCCTTATGCTGGCGGACTCCGTGGAGGCCTCCAGCCGCACGCTGACGGATCCTACGCCTGCCCGCATCAGGACGCATATCGATACCATCATCAAAGGCATCTTCTCCGAAGGCCAGCTCGACGAGTCCGAACTGACCTTCAAGGATCTGCATTACCTGAGTGAGAACTTCCAGCGCATCCTGACAGGCATCTTCCATCAGCGCATCGCCTATCCGCCGGCCAAGAGCGAAGGCAAGCAGGAAGGCAAGGCCCCGGAAGCCAAGAATGGGGACGCCCGTCCGGCCGAGAGCAAAGCCGAAGCCAAGGGGCATGAGAATGCCCCGGCGGCCAAAGAGGCGGAAGAGAAGAGCGAGAACAGCCATAGCGGCCACCATCACGGCCGCGTGCATGATGCCGCTGCCATCGAAGCCGCGGAGAAGCTGGAAGCCGAACAGCTGGCCCGTATAGAACAGGCGGGGCGGGAATGATGGCTGTCCGGGTCATCGATCATTATCCGGCGGGGGCGTGGCTGCTGCCTGTGCCCCCGCGTCAGATAGCCAGGATCCTGGATGCCCTGACTTCCGCAGCGCGGGAGGCCGGTTGTCCGCTGGGGCCTGTGGAGACCCATCTGGTGGATGATGCCTGCATCGCCCGGGCCAACCAGCGCTATATGGGCTGCACCGGCCCGACCAATGTGCTGTCGTTTCCCGGTGACGAGAGCCTGCCGGGAGTGATGCTCCTTTCTCTGGATACGCTGAACAGGGAATGCTTGCTGTATGGTCAGGATCCGGCAGAGCATCTGTTGCGTCTGCTGGCGCATTCCGTGGGGCATCTGGCTGGGTATGACCACGGTGAAGAGATGGACGCCCTCTGCGACTGGTGCCGGAGCAGGGCCGAGGCGACGGTCTGGAGCTAGGTCGTCTTGCTGGTGACCAGGGCCTGACAGTGCAGTTCCCGCAATTTGTGGGCGGATTCCGTTCCCTTGTCCTGCCATTGGGGCGGCAGCCCTATGGTGCGGAGGAGGGCCGTATCCGCCAGTGCCCGGCTGCTGATGTCCTGCTTGCTGTCGGCATCCACCACGCTCCAGAACTCCTTCGTCAGGCCGCGCGTGGCCACTGTCCAGAGCACGTCCCGGCGTGTGCCGGGGCGCAGACGGTCATACAGCCCGGCCTTCATATGCAGCTCGCAGGCCAGCAGCCCTGCCTTTTCCTGCCGGACGGGCAGGTGCAGACGTTTGGCCAGCAGGCGGACCAGCGCCAGCCCCCGCTGCTCATGCCCATAATGGTGAGGCAGTTCTTCCTCAGGCGTCAGCAGTTTTCCCAGATCGTGGCAGAAAGCCATCCAGACGGCCAGACCGTCTCCGGCCACGGCGTTCATGACCCGGACGGTATGCTGGAGCACGGAGCCGCTGTGCCAGCGCACAGGCCCGGCGGGGATGCGGGCGATGGCTTCCAGCTCCGTGAACCACGGCCGCCAGAGGTGGAGCTGCTCCAGGACTTCCAGAAAACGGCCGGGGCAGGGCAGGGCCAGAGCTTTGAGCAGCTCCCTGCCCACCCGTTCCGCCGGGATGGCCGCAAGGGCGCTTTCCGGGATCTCCGCCGCCAGACGGAGACAATCGGGGTGCAGCTGCCAGCCTGGCTGGCGGCAGGCGAAGCGGGCCAGGCGGAAAAGGCGCAGGGGATCCTTGCGGAAAGCATCGGGCGAGGCAGGGCGCAGGATCCTGCGTTCCAGATCTTCCAGCGCCGTGGCATGGGCATGCAGATGCCCGTCGGCATCCAGGGCCAGCGCATTGATGCTCAGGTCGCGGGCGGCCAGATCCTCAGTCAGGCTCCCACCCCGGAGCGGCATGAATTCGCAGCCGTGCCACAGGCAGACCCGGACGCTTTTCCCCACGAGGGAGGCATCGGGATGCGCTGCCAGGAAGGCGGCATCGTCTCCGTCCACGGCATAATCCAGCTCAACCGGTGCCTGTCCCAGCAGGATGTCACGGACGGCACCACCAACAAGGTAGGTCTTCATGACGTCATCATGCCATAACGGGGCGCAGGAGCAAAGGGCCGGGCGGCCTGAGGTCTGGCGCTTCGGTGAGGTCTCGTCCGCACTGGATGTGGGGCATACCCTGGCCCGGCGCGGACTGTTGGCCCCCTGGCAGAGCGTGCTGGTCAGCAGTCAGCGGCAGGGCAGGGGGCAGCTGCGCCGGAACTGGGTCTCGCCCGCCGGCAACATCTATGCGGCGCTGCGCCTCCCCATGCAGGAGCCGTTCGCCGGCTCCGCGGCTTCCACCGTGACCGGGGCCATGCTGGCGGCCGCTCTGGGAAAGCTGGGCTTCGAGGTGCGCCTCAAGTGGCCCAACGATCTCGCCGTGCTGGACGGGGATACGCCCGCAAAGGTGGCAGGGATCCTGCTGGAAGAAAGGGCGGGAGTCCTGCTGGCCGGCATCGGCATCAATGTGGCTTGGGCACCGCCGGCGGATACCTTGCGTGCCGGGGTCGCCATGCCCGCAAAAGCCTTGGTTCCGGGCCCTGAAAAATCACAAAAAATATTTCTTACCGCCGAGAGCCTATGGTATCAACTTGTAAACTGCCTGCTTTGCGAGTATAGTACCGGCGGTTCTCTAAAGAAAAACTGGAAGGATCTCGCCGAGAGCTTCCTGCTCTGGCGCGGGTCCTGCGTTTGCCTCGATGATGGCGATGAGGTCGTCGAGGGCATTCTGACAGGGCTGTGCCATGATGGAGGACTGTGCCTGTCGCGCAATGGCCGGCAGGAGGTTTTTTACAGCGGAAGCCTGCGTCTTTCGCATCATTACTAAAGGGCAAAAAGGCATGGCCAACAAATCCTTTGCAGACGTCCAGGAATTTCTCAAGGGCAAGGTGATCCTTGTCGCCAACCGTGGCATTCCCGCCCGCCGCATCTGTCGCTCCATCCGCGAACGCTTTGACGCCGTCGCGGCCATGACAGCCACCGATGTGGATAAAACTGCGCCGTCAGCATCCACTGCCAAGGAACTGATTCTGCTCGGACCCGATCCCCGCGCTTACCTGGATATTGACCGCATCATCGACAAAGCCCGCCAGCGCGGCGTGGTCGGTATCCATCCCGGCTGGGGCTTTGCCTCTGAGGACACCCGTTTCCCCCAGCGCTGCAAGGAAGCCGGCATCACCTTTATCGGTGCCACCGCCGAAGCCATGAACCTGCTGGGCAACAAAGTGCAGGCCCGTGCCGTGGCCCGCAAGCTGGGTATCCCCGTGGTGCCCGGTTCCGACGGGGCCGTGGACATCGCCACTGCCCGCCAGCTGATCTCCGAGATCGGCCTGCCCATCATGCTCAAGGCCGAAGGCGGCGGCGGTGGCCGCGGCATCTTCGCCATCCATAACGAAGCCGAGCTGGAGGACGCCTTCTTCAAGGCCTCCACCATGGCCCAGGCCTCTTTCGGCAATCCGCGCCTGTTCGTGGAAAAATTCCTGGCCGATGTGCGCCACATCGAGATCCAGGTCATCGCCGACATGTACGGCAATGTCTTTGCCTTTGACGAGCGCGACTGCACCGTGCAGCGCAACCACCAGAAGCTCGTCGAGATCACGCCCTCGCCCTGGCCGGGCATGACCCGCCAGCTGCGCGAGCAGCTCAAGGACTACGCCCGTCGTCTGGTGCGCGCTGTGGGCTACCACTCTCTGGCCACGGTGGAATTCCTGGTCACGCCCGACGGCACGCCCTACATGATCGAAGTCAACACCCGCCTGCAGGTGGAACACGGCATCACCGAATGCCGTTACGGCATCGACCTGGTGGAAGAGCAGATCGCCGTGGCCTTTGGTGCGGAACTGCGCTACCGCGAAGAGAACCTGCGTCCCTCCTACTGCGCCATGCAGGTGCGTATCAACTGCGAGAACCCGCAGGAAAACTTCGCCCCCAATGCCGGTCTCATCACCCGTTACGTGTCGCCTGGCGGCCCCGGTGTGCGCCTGGACTCCAACATCAGCGCCGGTTACGAATTCCCGGCCAACTATGACTCGGCCGGCTCCCTGCTCATCGCCTATGCCCACGACTGGGAAAAGACCCTGGGCATCATGGACCGCGCCCTGAGCGAATACATCATCGGCGGCATCAAGACCACCATCCCCTTCCACCGCCAGATCCTCAAGCATCCCCTGTTCCGCAAGGGCGAGATCAACACCAACTTCGTGGCCAACCATCCCGAACTCATGCAGTACCGGGACGTGGCCCCCGAAAGCGAACGCCTGGCCCGTCTGGTGGCGGAGATCTCTGCCAAGGGCTACAACCCCCATGTGCAGCTTGGGGAATACCGTTCCGTCACCACGCCCCGTCTCGGCGCTTTCGATCCGGTGCTGCCGCCTATCCCCAGCCAGCTGCGCCGCCAGCCGTCTCCCTATCCTCAGGGCGACCGCCGCGCCCTGCTGGACTTCATCCGCGACAGCGGCTACGTGCACTTCACGGATACCACGCCGCGTGACTTCACCCAGTCCAACTCCGGCAACCGTTTCCGCCTGGCCGAAGACCGTCTGATCGGTCCCTACCTGGACAATGCCGGTTATTTCTCCATCGAGAACGGCGGTGGCGCTCACTTCCATGTGGCCATGCTGGCCAACATGACCTATCCCTTCTCCGAGGCGAAGGAATGGAAGAGCTTCGCCCCCAAGACGCTCAAGCAGCTGCTGGTGCGTTCCACCAACGTGCTGGGCTACACGCCGCAGCCGCGCAACCTCATGCGCTTGACCGGCGAGATGATCTGCGATCACTACGAAGTGGTGCGCTGCTTCGACTTCCTGAACCATGTGGAAAACATGCGTCCCATCGCCGAAGTGGTCATGGATCGCAAGGACGTGGTCTTCCAGCCCGCCATCTCCCTTTCGTGGGCCAAGGGCTTTGACGTCAACCACTACCTGGGCGTGACCGAGAACATCCTGCGCATGATGGCCGACATCATGGGCGCCGATGAAAAGGCCGCTGCCCGCAGCATCATCCTCGGCCTCAAGGATATGGCCGGTGTCTGCCCGCCGCGCTTCATGACCGAGCTGGTGACGGCCCTGCGCAAGCGCTGGCCCGAACTGGTGCTGCATTACCATCGCCACTGCACCGACGGTCTGTTCATCCCCTCCTGCGGGGCTGCGGCCAAGGCCGGTGCCCACATCATCGACGTGGGCCTGGGTTCCGCCGTCCGTTCTTACGGGCAGGGCGACGTGCTGGCCACGGTGGCCTATATGGAAGACGAGCTGGGCCTGAAGTGCAACCTGAACAAGGATGCCATCCGCGACGCCAACTTCGTCTGCAAGCAGATCATGCCCTACTATGACCGCTACTGCTCGCCGTACTTCAAGGGCATCGACTATGACGTGACCCGTCACGGCATGCCCGGCGGCGCCACCTCCTCCTCGCAGGAAGGTGCCATGAAGCAGGGTTACATCCATCTGCTGCCCTACATGCTCAAGTTCCTGGAAGGGACCCGCCAGATCGTCCGTTACCACGACGTGACGCCCGGTTCCCAGATCACCTGGAACACCGCCTTCCTGGCGGTGACCGGGGCCTGGAAGCGCGGTGGCGAGGAAGAAGTCCGCTTCCTGCTGGAAGTGCTCAACGAAGTCACTCGTACGCCCGAATCCGAGCTGTCCAGCGAGATGCGCAAGGCCCGCCTGAACATCTACCAGGACTGCAACGACGCCTTCCGCAAGCTGCTGCTGGGCAAGTTCGGCCGCCTGCCGCTGGGCTTCCCCGCGGACTGGGTCTACGAGAGCGCCTTTGGCTCCGAGTGGAAGAGCGCCATCGCCAATCGTACCGAAGTCTCGCCTCTGGAAAGCCTGCCGGACGTGAACCTGGCCGCCGAAGAAGCTGCCTGCACCGAACTGCTGAAGCGCAAGCCCACCAAGGAAGAGTTCGTCCTGTACCTGAACCATCCGGCCGATGCCCTCAAGACCATGCAGTTCCGCATGCAGTACGGCGATCCCAACAACCTGCCCCTGCATGTCTGGTTCGAAGGTCTCAAGCCCGGCCAGGACCTCTATTTCAATGACCGCAGCGGTAAGCCCCATCATTTGCTGCTGCTGAGCATCTCCCGTCCCAACGATGCCGGTGTCGTCATCTGCCGCTACGTGCTGGACTCCGAGATCATGAGCTGCGAAGTGCAGGTCGCCCAGCCCACCGGCCAGAAGGCCAAGGGCCTGACCATGGCGGATCCTGCCAACAAGTTCCATGTGGCCTCGCCCAGCAACGGCGACCTGTGGGTCATGTACGTCCATCCCGGCGACATCGTGAAGGCTGGCGAGGAACTGTTCAACGTGTCCATCATGAAGCAGGAAAAGGCCGTGCTGGCTCCTGTGGATGGTGTCGTGAAGCGTGTGCTGAAGACGGCCGACTTTAAGGAAAACAAGCAGATGGTATCTGTGCGCGAAGGCGAGCTGCTCGTCGAACTGGGCCCCGTGCCGCGCATTTGCAGCAATGAAGCCTGCGCACAGCCTATCCCCATGGACAATGTCTCCTTCTGTCCTTACTGCGGATCCCGCGTGATCTAGCCGTGTGGCGCAGTTGCGTCATATTGTGGACAGGATGTGCCTGCTAGGGTATGATGATTGCAATCAAAAGCTTTCTTTCCTGGTATAACGGAGGAAGTCATGGCCAAAACGGCTGCCACTAAGAAAGAGGAATCCCCGGAAGCTATCCGCAAAAAGTTGGTGCTGACCGGCGCCGACATCGTGGCGATCGGCGAAGAAGCCGAGCTGCTTGTGGGTGGCAAAAACTACAACACGGCCCTCATCAGCCAGATCGAAGGTATCCAGGCGCCTTATTTCCGCGCCATCTCTTCGCTCGCCTTCCACAGGGTGCTGGATGAGACCAAGGTTACCGGGCGTATCGTTCGCGCGGTCGTCGACCGCGAGTACGGCCGTATCGACTGGAATGATCCCGAAATCAACCAGGACCCCGACTTCCTGCAGAAGTTCGTCCGCCAGCTCGGCAAGCAGATCCATGACGCTGCCGCTGCGGAAGGGGACCAGTCCCACACCAAACTGCGCACCTTCATCAATACCATCGTGGAAGGTTTCGCCACTTCTCCCGAAGGTATCGACCAGCTGCGCAAACGCTCCGTCATGGTGCAGGCCGCCATCCTGTCCGTGGATCTCCCCCAGGACGTGGATGAGGCCGTGCGCGGTGCCTACCTCTCCATCTGCAACGAGAACGGCGACGACATGACCCCCGTGGCCGTGCGTTCCTCGGCTGCCGGTGAAGACTCCCGCAAAAAAGCCTTTGCCGGCCTGCAGGATACCTACCTCAACATGGTGGGCCCGGCCAAGGTCGTGGAAGCCTACCATTGGGACTGTGCTTCCGCGTACAACCTGCGCTCCATGACCTATCGCCGCGAGGCCATCCTCGATGCCATCGCCCGTGCTGAAGAGACCGGCGATGAAGCCATCGCCATCAACGCCAAGCAGGAATGGGCCATCGAGAACACCTCGCTTTCCGTCTGCATGATGCAGATGATCAACCCCGTGATCTCCGGTACGGCCTTCTCGGCCGATACTTCCACCGGTTGCCGCGGTACGGCTCGCAAGGACCTAGTCAGCATCGATACCAGCTACGGTCTGGGCGAAGCTGTGGTGGGCGGCAAGGTCACCCCCGACAAACTTTATGTCTTCCAGCGCGATGACGGCAGCGAAGTCGTCATCCGTCAGATGGGCTGCAAGGACATGAAGATCGTCTATGACGAGCGCGGTGGTACCCGTGAAGTGGCCGTGCCCGAACTGGAAGCCCTGCGCTGGGCCCTTTCCCTGAGCCAGGCCGAGCGCGTGGCCAAGGGCGTGCGCGCCGTGAGCAAGGCTTACGGCGGCATGATCATGGATACGGAATTCTGCATCGACGCCAACGACAAACTGTGGTTCGTGCAGGCCCGCCCCGAGACCCGCTGGAACGAAGAGCTGGAACTGCATCCTTCCACCATCTTCATGCGCCGTCGCGAAGTGGACGCCAAGGCTGCCGCCAATGCCGAAGTGCTGGTGGAAGGCAATGGCGCCTCCCGTGGTGCCGGTCACGGTACCGTGCGCTTCCTGCGTTCGGCCCTGGAACTGAACAAGGTCGCCAAGGGCGACGTGCTGGCCGCCGAGCGTACCGACCCCGATATGGTGCCCGGCATGCGCGTGGCTTCCGCCATCATGGCCGACGTGGGTGGCGATACCAGCCACGCCGCCATCACCTCGCGTGAACTGGGCATCGCCGCCGTCATCGGCATCCAGCGCCTGGATGTGCTGCGCGCCCTGGATGGCGTGGAAGTGACCGTCGACGGTACCCGCGGCCGCGTGTATCGCGGTCTGCTGCCCCTGCGCGAAGTGGGCGGCGAAATGGACGTGGCCAAACTGCCTACCACCAAGACCAAGGTCGGTCTGGTGCTGGCGGACGTGGGCCAGGCCCTGTTCCTCTCCCGTCTGCGCGAGTTCCCGCAGTTCGAAGTGGGTCTGCTGCGTGCCGAGTTTATGCTGGGCAATATCAGCATCCATCCCCAGGCTCTGGAAGCCTTCGACAACGGCGAACTGGAAGACGTGGTGCAGGGCAAGCTCAAGGAACTGGAAGACAACCTTTCCAAGGTTCTGCGCGAGCAGATGGCTGCCGGCCTCATCGTTTTCAACTTCAACCTGCGTGAATACGTGGGCGAGGTGACCGGCCTCAACGCCGAGGTCTCCGCTCTGGTGGACGCCGACCGCAGTCTTAGCGCTGAAGAAGTGCTGCTGCAGCACCGCAAGATGCGTGAACTCGACCACAAGATCGACCAGCATCTGGAAATGGCTTCCCGCCGTCTGGAGATCCTCAAGACCTCCGTGGATCTGGCCGACCATGTGCGCATCATCATGGGCTACGACGACGAGCTGGCCCTGCTTTCGCCCTCCGATCCCGAATCGGCCAAGCGCATCGCCGAGATCGAAGCTTCGGTGGAAGAGCATGTGAAGCGCATCAAGGATCTGCCCGTGGTGACTTCTCTGCTGGGCAACATTGCCCGCCTGCGTGAAGAAGTGAGCCTGCGTGGTGGCCTGAAGAAGGAAATGGACGATGTGCGCGCTCTGCCCGAAAAGATCTGCACCATCATCAAGTCCCGCGGTTTCCGCACCGGCAAGGAACACTATGTGCAGACGCTGGCCCAGAACCTGGCCCTGTTTGCCATGGCCTTCTACGGCAAGACCATCGTGTACCGTACCACGGACTTCAAGAGCAACGAATACCGCAACCTGCTGGGCGGCAGCCTCTTCGAGCATCACGAAGACAACCCCATGCTGGGTTACCGCGGTGTGTCCCGCAATATCCACGACTGGGAAATCGAAGCCTTCAAGCTGGCCCGCGGCGTGTACGGCGGCTCCAACCTGCAGATGATGCTGCCCTTCGTGCGCACCCTGGAAGAAGCCCGCTCCATGCGGACCTATCTGAGCCAGGTGCACAAGCTGACCAGCGGTCAGGACGGCCTGCGCATCATCCAGATGTCGGAAATCCCCTCCAACGCCATCCTGGCCAAGCAGTTCATCCAGGAATTCGACGGATTCTCCATCGGTTCCAACGATATGACCCAGATGGTCCTGGCTACGGACCGCGACAACGCGCGTCTGGGCCACATCTACGACGAAGAAGATCCCGCCGTGGTCTGGGCCATCCTTGTCAGCATCTTCACCGGCCAGAAGTACGGCAAGAAGGTGGGCTTCTGTGGTCAGGGCATCTCCAACAGCGTGATCCTGCGCGGCCTGGTGGCCATCGCCGGTATCGTTTCCGCTTCGGTGGTTCCGGATACCTACTTCCAGACCGTGTTCGACATCGCCGCTGTGGAAGCCGAGAACATCCCCACGTCCAAGCTGGGCGAATGGCTGGGCAAGCAGCATCACCAGCGCCTGGCCAAGCTGATGGAAGAGGCCGGTTACGGCCACATCCTGAAGAAGTACACCCTGCCCCAGGATATCCAGGAATGGTACGAAGGCGAACTGCAGCGTCGCCACGAGCAGCTGCGTGAGCATCTGGATACGCCCAAGGAATCCTTCTACCGCACCGAGCTGGAAAGCTTCCGTTCCATGTTCCACAAGCCCGTCATCTACGCGACCTGGAATTGGAGCAGCACGGTGGAAGATGCCCTGCATCAGGCCGGTTTCGCTTCCTTCGAAGAGCAGGCTGCTGCCCTGGAAGAATACCGCAAGATCAAGTTCTAACCTGTACCGGTCCGAGAGCCTGTCCTGAGACGGCTCGCGGATACGTCGACGATAAAGGGGCGCTTTCGGGCGCCCCTTTTTTGTACGGCTCGCTTTTCTCTTGACGATAGACAGACGCGGCATTGTTTGTTTTGGGAAAACTTTCAAGAGAACAGGGGAGGGTACTTTACTTTATATTCCTTCCTTCGTATGCTCAAAACATACTTGGTGCAGTATTTCTGGAGAGAATATGGATAGTTGGCGTATGCTTCCGTCTGGTCTGACCTGACGCTGTTTGTGGTGGGGCTGTATGTCCTTGTCGCCGCAGACGGTTTGCTGACGCCTGTTTTCGTCGCCTTTCTCCGGGCAAGCTCGCAACACCCCATCACTTCCGCGCAGTCTCGCGCGGTTTTTTTGTGCCCAACGGGCAGGATGGTCTGCCGTTTTGTGACCATGGTGGTCGCATATCATCACAAAAAGGGGGTTGCCCATGTTCATTTCGCCCACCCTCCGCAAGCTGGCTTTGGCCGGTATTGCTGTGCTGGGTCTGTGCTCCTTGTCTGTTGCCGGTGAACTGCCGGCTTTCAAGACCGGATTCATCTTCACCACCCACCATTCTCCATTCCAGGTCGCCGCTTCACGCGGTGAGGCCTTCCGCGATCTGGGCGTTTATCTGAAACCTCTTGTGGAACGTGAAAGCTATGAGCTCATCAAGGACGGCAAGCCCATTGCCATCCTTGATCTGGTCGTGGCCAAGAGCGGTTCCGAGACCGCCACGCTTTTTGCCCAGAAGCATCTGGACATGGGCATCGCCTCCATCACGGCCATCATGGCCGGTATCGACAAGGGGACGCCCATGAAGATCGTCTGCCCCCTGCAGACGGAAGGCATGGCGCTGGTGGTGCCCAAGGATTCTTCCCTGACCAGCTGGGAAAGCCTGCTGCAACGGGTGAAGGAAAGCAAGGAGCCCGTCAAGATCGGTTTCCACTCGCCAACCAGTGCTCCCAAGATCGTGCTGGAAGGCGCGCTGGTCAAAGCCGGGCTTAAAGTGACGCTTGATCCTTCGGACAGCAAGGCCGACGTCCTTCTGGTGGATCTGAAGGAGACCAGCAACCTGCTGGCGTCCCTGACCGCCGGACAGGTGGAAGCTGTTGTCGGTCCTTCTCCCTTCCCCGAAGTGGCCCAGACGCGCGGCATCGGCAAGGTGCTGGTCAATCTGGGCGATCTGCCTCCCGCCGGGCAGTGGGCCAACTTCCCCTGCTGTGTGGGGGTGGCCTCTGAAGAGATGATTGCCAAGAATCCTGAAATCGTCCGGGCTTTCGTGGCCCTGATCTCCCGCGTGGGGGCCTGGTGCAATGCGCATCCCCAGCAGGCCGGCGAGATCGCCGCCCAGTGGATCGGCCTGCCGCCCGAGGCCGGTCGCAAGTCCAGCCTTGTGTTCCTGGGCAATTTCAATGACAGCTGGCTGCGCGGCGCGGATACCTATCTTCGTATCCTGGACAGCATGAACAAGTTCAGCGGCAGCCTGCGCCACAAGACCATGGAACAGGCCCGGCCTTTGCTGATCGATGATTCCTTCCTTGACACCGGGAAATAGCCGGAGCTGTCTGTAACCGTCGTTCCTTTCCTGCGGCAGGGGATAAGCCTCTGCCGCAGGCCATCCATTGCTTGCAAGGTCGACTATGCCGGGACGAATCATCTTCTGGGCGGCGCCTCTTCTGGTGCCTGTGCTTTTCTTCATCGTATGGGAATCCATGGCGACGCTGGTGGGCAACAGCCTGATCCTTCCTCCGCTGGAGGAGATCGGGACCCTGCTGGCACATCCTCTGGACAATGTCATCGCCATGGGCACGCTGGCAGGCAATATCGGCATCAGTCTGGTGCGCGTCCTCTGCGGTTATGCGGCGGCCGTGCTGCTGGGGGTGCCTCTGGGCGTGGCCATGGGCTATTATGCCGGTCTGCATCGCCTGCTCAATCTTTTTCTGGGCATGTTCCGTCCCATCCCGCCCCTGGCCTGGGTCCCGCTGGTGCTGGCCTGGTTCGGCGTCAGCAGCCTGGCGACGGCCATGGGCTTGCCGCGGAGCGAAATATACTATTATCTTAATAATTTGAAGATTTCCATGCTGTTCATCATCTTCATCGGCGCGCTGTTTCCCATCCTGACCAGTGCCGTGCATGGTGTGCAGACGGTCAACCGTACGCTGGTGGATTCCGCCCGGGTGCTGGGGGCGTCCGAGCGGGACATCTTCACCAAGATCCTGCTGCCCGCCGCGGCTCCGTCCATCGTCAATGGCCTGCGCATAGGCCTTGGGGTGGCGTGGATGTGTCTGGTTTCCGCAGAGATGCTGCCCGGCAGTCTTTCCGGGGTGGGCTATCTGATCACGCATGCCTATACCGTGGGGCGTACGGATGTGGTCATTGCCGGCATGATCAGCATCAGCGTGGTGGGCGCCTTGCTGGATATGGCGTTTCAGTGGATAGAGCGACGCAAATATGCATGGAAACAGTTTTCCCGGTAGGCGCGTATGACGGAGAGTGTGCTTTCTGCCCGAAAGGTGCGCAAACGCTTTCGTTTGCGTGAAGGTGAAGTGCTGGCACTGAAGGGATTGGATCTTGATGTGCGGGAGAATGAATTCATCTGCATCGTGGGGCCCAGCGGTTGCGGAAAATCGACGTTTTTGCGTATGGCGGCCGGACTTGAGCCTGTCAGTGAAGGAGAGATCCTGTACCGGGGCCAGCCGGTGAAGACGCCGCGCCGTGAAGTGGGCATGGTGTTTCAGGAATATTCCCTGCTGCCCTGGCGCACGGTGGAAGACAATGTGGCCCTGGGCCTTGAGTTTGCCGGGACAGGTCGCGAAGAGCGGCGCAAGGTGGCGCGTGAATATCTGGAGCTGGTGGATCTTGCCGCCTTTGCCCGCGCCATGCCCCATGAGCTTTCCGGCGGCATGCGGCAGCGCGTGGCCATAGCGCGGGCCCTGGCCAACAGGCCTGACGTGCTGCTGATGGACGAACCCTTCGGGGCACTGGATGCGCATACCCGTATCCTGCTGCAACGGGAGCTGCTGCGCATCTGGCAGCATCACAAGACCACCATCCTTTTCGTGACCCACGGGGTGGACGAGGCCGTGTACCTGGCTGACAGGGTCGTGGTCATGTCGGCGCGTCCGGGGACGGTCCGCGCCGTCGTACCGGTGGACATCCCCCGGCCCCGCCATCGTGGGGATCCGAAGTATGCGCGGCTGACGGCCTCCATCCTGGAAATGCTGGATTCAAGCGCCGGGGCCGGCAGGCGTGATGAACCAAAAAGCGATGCAGGAGGCTGCCCATGCCGGTAGCAGGAGTGGATGTGGGTTCTGTGGCCGCCAAGGCCGTAGTGCTGGATGAAGAAAAAAAGATCGTGCTCGGACGGGCCGTCCTGCCCACCGGCTGGAACAGCCGTGAAGCCGGGGAACAGGTGCTGCAGGCGGCCTGCCGTACTGCGGGAGTGGAGACGGCGGCCCTGCGGCGTGTGGTCGGCACGGGCTATGGCCGCGTGGCCTTGCCCTTTGCCGACAAGGTCGTGACCGAGATATCCTGCCATGCCCGCGGTGCCTCCTGGCTTTTTCCTGCCACGGGCGTGGTACTGGACATCGGCGGGCAGGACAGCAAGGTCATCGCCGTGGAAGGCGGCGCTGTGCAGGATTTTGTCATGAATGACAAATGCGCGGCCGGGACAGGACGCTTCTTGCAGGTCTTGTCCGGCATCCTGGGCTTGGAGTTGCCGGAGCTGGGGCAGGCCGCCGCGGCCGGCAAGCCCGTATCCATCTCCAGTATGTGCGCCGTTTTCGCGGAGACCGAGATCATCGGGCTGCTGGCGCAGGGAACGGCACCGGCGGATATCGCTGCGGGGGTATATTTGTCCATCGCACGCCGCATGCGGGGGCTGGCCGCTCGCATACCGCTGAGGGGAGAGTGCACCTTTACCGGGGGACTGGCGACCAGCCCCGCCTTCAGCGGGCTGCTTGCGGCAGAGCTGGGTGTCCCGGTCAATGTCCCTGACGATCCCCAGACCGTGGGAGCTTTGGGCGCGGCCCTTGTGGCGGCCCGCTGATGTAACGACGCACACCGGCAAGGCGCCGGAGCGCATGGGAGAATAAAGATGATATACGCCAGTCTTGAACATTTTCGGGATGTGACCAGCCGTAACGTGCTGGCCCTGCAGGAAGCCAAGGAAAAAGGCCGCAAGGTCGTGGGGCAGTTCTGCATCTATTCGCCGCTGGAGATCGCTCTTGCGGCGGGTGCCGTACCGGTCTCCTTGTGCGGGACGAAGCAGGATTCCATCCCTGTGGCGGAAGAGGTTTTGCCGCGCTGCCTGTGTCCCCTGATCAAGAGCAGCTTCGGTTTTGCCCTGCAGGACAGTTGCCCTTATCTGGCGGCTTCGGACATCGTGGTGGCGGATGCCACCTGTGACGGCAAAAAAAAGATGTATGAACTGCTGGCAGCCTACAAGCCCGTGATGCTCCTGCAGCTTCCGCAGATCCAGGACGAACGCGCCCATGCCTACTGGCGGGAGCAGTACGCCTTGCTGGTGGCGCGTCTGGAACAGGACTTTGGCGTCCGGATCACGGAAGAAAATCTGCGGGCTGCCATGGATTTGACCTCCCGTCTGCGGCAGGCTCTGAAAAAGGTATTGGACCTGGCCCGTCGCCGTCCGTCGCCTTTGCGGGGGCTTGATCTGCTGGACATCTGTTTCCGGGCCTCGTTCATGCCGGATTATGAGCAGGCCATCCGGCTGCTGGAGGCCATCCATGCGGAATTGCAGGATGCTCCGGCGGCTGTGGCGCCTGATGCTCCCCGCATCCTGCTGACAGGCGTCCCCACGGGAATGGGATCGCACAAAGTCGTGCAATTGCTGGAAGAATGCGGTGCCAGTGTGGTCTGTATCGACAATTGCACCTGCTACAAAAAGGTCCTGCTGGACATGAAAGAAGAGGGAGATGCGCTGGATGTCCTGGCACGTCGTTACCTGGACATGCATTGTGCCGTCATGTCTCCAAATCCTCACCGCTATACTGTCCTGCGCGAGCTGGCCCGGGACTTTGCCGTGGATGCCGTGGTCGATCTGACGTGGCAGGGCTGCCAGCCGTATGATGTCGAATCCTGGAGTGTCAAAAAATTCGTGCGCGAAGAGCTGGGCTTGCCTTTCCTGCAGGTGGTGACGGATTACTCCGGCACGGATACGGAACAGCTCAAGGTCCGTCTGGAGGCCTTTCTGGAAATGTTGGCCTGAAGCGACGTTCGAGGTGACGGCTATAGCAATATGATGTAATTATTTGATTATTGAAGAATTTTTGCGACAACATGAAAGACGCCATGACAGCATTTGCCATGGCGTCTTTCATGTTGAGAGGGGAAGGAAGGGGGGAAGGTCCCGACACAGTGTCGGCTACCAATTTTGAGGATCAGCGTATTTTTCCTTGCCAAAGCTGCACGCACCGCACATGGCCGTGCTGTTCACAAAATGACCGTCTCGCGTATAGACATCGACCACCGGGCCGTGCCCACAGGCGACACATTTTTTCGTATAGTTGGGGCGCAAGCGGCATTCGATGGGGGGCTGTTTTCTCTTGGTCATGATCTTTCTCCTTGGAATGAAAAGAAAGCCTTGCCTTTGCAAAAGTCACACTAGGCAAAAAGAGGAGCGCGAGCATGTCCGTTATGTGACGATTGGATGTATCACCCAAAATGCGGGAGCAGGGGAGGTCACAGGCAGGGAGTGACTGTACGAGCGTGTCCGGCTGCTTTCCGGCATGCGAGCCGTATGATTTTTGCAGGGAAAGCTTTGCCACGTGGAGAAAGGGAAGGGCTATCGGCAAGCAGGTTCAAAGGTATCCCTCTTGACTTGTGGTCATCAGACCCTATCTGTACTCTGAAATACGCTGTTTACGCACAGGAAATATTTGGAAATACTCCTGTGCCAGACAACAACATGAGAGGTACATATGTCCCTTTTCGACATCTTCAATAAAAAAAATATTGGTGAGACGCTCGGTTCCCTTATGGATACGGCCAAGGAACAGGCTTCCGGTCTGAGCAAGGCCGCGCCCGGTGGTGTTGGCGGCCTGGTGGGCGCTGGGGCCCTGGGGGCCCTGCTGGGTTCCTTCATGTCCAAGGGGGCATTGCAGAATGCCGCTCTGGTCGGTGCGGGCGCAGTAGCTTGGAATTTTTACCAAAAATGGTCCCAGTCCCAGAAGGAAAGCCAGCCAGTGGAACCGGCGCCCGTCCAGCAGCCGGTGGCGGCTGTGGCTCCTGCGGAGCTGGATCCTACGGCCCGTCTTCTGCTGCGGGCCATGGTGTTCGCCGCACGGGCGGATGGCCACATCGACGCGACGGAACAGGATCGTATCAGCAAGGTCGTCGCGCAGATGGCTCCCGGTCATGATACCAATGCCCTGCTGGGGCAGCTGCTGAATGCTCCCATCGATCCCGCTGCTCTGGCTGCGGAGATCCGGTCCGCAGAGCAGGGAGAAGACCTGTACCGCCTGTCGTGCATGATCGTGGACATCGACCATTTCATGGAGCGCAGCTACCTTGATGCGCTTGCCGTGGCCCTGAAGATTTCCGAAGCCCGCAAGGGGCAGCTGGAGGAAGAGGCCCGTCAGGCCAAGGCCCAGCTGGCCGCGCATGCCGGATAGTTTTTTTGAGCTTGGAATAACCAAAGGCCACCCGCAAGGGTGGCCTTTTTCGATCATGGGGCTCGGGCGCATACCTGTGACCTATCTGTAGCGGTCTTTGGGGAACGTGGAAGGGGCCGATATCGTCAAAAAACAGAAAATGGCCCATATTCCCCCTAAGAGCAAAAAAGAGTTTTTTGCGAGTCACGGGTCGGAAAAAATTTTTTAGCGCCTTAAATCGAAATTTGACGCGATATGTTTTTTTGTCGCTGAATAAAAAAGGGCACACCTTTGGTGTGCCCTTTGCATAAGAAGGGATCAGTTCAAACGCTGCGACGTTGCGGGCATGACCTGCTGGACCCTAGCAGCGATCTCCGTCTTGAGGGAATGGAGGACGCGGCTTTGCTGATGCAGAGTCTGGGCCAGCTTTTCCAGCCCGGCGATAGCGCCCAGCTCCTGGAAGCTTTCATTCCAGATGGCCGTAAAGGCCTCGCTGTGATAGCTGGCCGTATCACGCAGAAGGTCGTGGATGCGCTGATTATACACTTCCAGGACCTTCTGGATATCCTGCCAGTGGTTTTCCAGTAGAGCCCGGTCCTGCTGGAGTTTTTCGCTCCAGATGAAGTCCAGACGGAACTGGAATTCA
>NZ_DS996355.1:421206-450539 GCF_000156375.1 Desulfovibrio piger ATCC 29098 | reverse complement strand
CGCCAGGCATCAAGGCTGGCCAGCTGACGGTCCTCTTCATTGCTTTCCAGATGGCGGATGAAATTGTCAGCCAGGGCTTCCGAGTAGAACCAGGCAATGGTGGTGAAGCCCATCAGGGTCGGCACGCACACGGACCAGCGTGTCCTGCCGTCGGCCGTGGAAGTCTTTCTGCAAAAGAATATCATGCTGTCATCTCCTGTATCTTCGAGGGAATCTTCTCTGGCGAACCTACAGCGCGTTGCCGCCGCTGGCAAGAGCTGTGAGTGAGGAGGGGAGCAGTGGACTTTGCTCCGGCATCCCGGTACGCTTTGAAGCAGGGTTCCGGTATCCGCGCCGCTTGCGTGGTCTTTTTTAGCCACAGGAGGTCCCATGAGTCGACTGGAGCATGATTTTCTGGGTGAACTGACCATAGATGACTCGGTTTACTATGGCGTGCAGACGTTGCGGGCCATGAACAATTTCCATATCTCAGGGACACCGCTTTCCCAGTTCCCGGAAATGATCTGGGCCCTGGCCTGTGTCAAGAAAGCCTGCGCTTTGGCTAATATGGAATTACAGGTATTGCCCCGGGATATAGGTATCGCCATCTGTGCCGCCTGTGACCGTATCCTGGCCGGGAACATGCTCGATCAGTTTCCTGTGGACTGCATCCAGGGCGGGGCCGGCACTTCCACGAACATGAATGCCAACGAGGTCATCGCCAATCTGGCCTTGGAGATCATGGGCTACCCCAAGGGGGCCTATGAGTACTGCCATCCCAACAATCACGTCAACTGCTCGCAGTCGACCAACGATGTCTATCCCACGGCCTTGCGGCTGGCCCTGTTCCGGCTTCTGGACTACCTTGTGGAGCATATGATCCCTCTGCAAAAGGGCTTTGCGGCCAAGAGCGTGGAATTTTCCCACATCGTCAAGATGGGGCGCACACAGCTCCAGGATGCCGTGCCCATGACCCTGGGGCAGGAATTCGGCAGCTATGCCACGACCATAGGCGAAGACATCCAGCGCATCCACGAAGCGCAAAAGTTGCTGCTGGAAGTCAACCTGGGGGCCACGGCCATCGGGACAGGCATCAATTCTCCCCAGGGCTATGCACAGCTTGTGGTTGCTCGTCTGGCCGAGATCAGTGACATCCCTGTCCGGCTCTCCAACAATCTGGTGGAAGCGACATGGGATACCGGCGCCTATGTGCAGACATCCGGCGTCCTGAAGAGGACGGCCGTGAAGATATCAAAAATCTGCAATGATTTGCGATTGTTGTCTTCAGGGCCACGTACGGGCTTCCATGAGATAAATCTGCCGCGGATGCAGCCGGGATCCTCCATCATGCCGGGCAAGGTCAACCCCGTGATTCCCGAGGTGGTCAATCAGGTAGCTTTCGACATCATCGGCAAGGACGTGACCATCACCCTGGCTGCCGAGGCCGGACAACTGGAACTGAATGTGATGGAGCCCATCATCGCGTTCACGCTTTTCACAGGGATCCGCAGGCTGGCCCGGGCGTTCAGTACCCTGCAGGAACGCTGCGTGGCGGGGATCACGGCCAATGCTGACCGCTGCCGCCAGCTGGTGGAGAACAGCATAGGAATAGTGACGGCCCTGAATACCCGCCTTGGATATGAAACATCGGCCGGCATCGCCAAGGAAGCCCTGGAAAGCGGCCGTTCTGTCATGGATCTTGTTCTGGAAAAGCAGCTGCTTACCCGGGAAGAGCTGGATGAGCTTTTGCTCCCGGAGAATATGATCCATCCATTTTTAAAGTAATACTTTAAGAATGTCCGGCCTGCCGGGACGTATCGTCCCGGTAACCGGCAAGGCATGGAAGGCGACAGGAAAAAACAGGAAAGCCCGGCTGATATGCCGGGCTTTCCTTACCGCCGATGGCGGGGAGAGGCAGTTTAACTTTGTCGGTTGTCGGCAGAAGCCGTCAGATGAGAGAGTATCCCGGATGGAGCCATCTTGCTGTCGCCACCGTATGCGGATGCCGTATCTGGAATCTTTTTCCTTGCCCTAGATGATCCCCAGACCGTGCAGCAGCACCAGCGTGATGAGCACAGGCGTCACCGTGCGGCACAGGCCCCGCACCAGTCTGGCCGGCATACCGCCCCCCAAGGCCGCGAGCATATGCTCTTTTTTCCAGAAATAGCCCACGAACAGGCTCGTCACGATGCCGCTCAGCGGCATCAGGATGGTGGACGACAGGGCATCGTACAGGTCGAAGAACGTCAGGCCGAACAGCTTCACATCCTGCAACGCAGGACCGGTAGAAAGAGTCGCCGGCAGGCCAAGCAGGACGAGCCCGACCAGCAGGATGGGCACCGCCTTGGTCCGCGGCAGGGCAAAACGCTCGGAGAGCCAGGCCACCGGGACTTCCAGCAGGGAAAGGATGGCTCCGGTGGAGGCGATGGCGGACAGGATGAAGAAGAGCGTTGCAAAGAAGGTCCCGCCCGGCATGGAGGCGAAGACGGCCGGTATGGTCAGGAAGAGCAGGGCAGGGCCTTCCGCGGGCTGGAAGCCGAAGCTGAAGACCGCGGGGAAGATGGCGATACCGGCCAGCAGGGAGACCAGCAGGTCGCAGATCATGACGCGGGTAGCCATGAGCGGGATATTGACGTCTTCCTTGAAGTAGCTGCCGTAGGTCAGCATGCAGCCCATACCGAGGGACATCTTGAAAAAGGCCAGCCCCATGGCCATCATGATGACGGAGGCGTCCACCCGGTCCCACTGGGGCATGAACAGGAAGCGCAAGCCTTCCGAGGCTCCCGGCAGGGTCAGGCTGCGGATGCAGACACCTACCAGCAGCAGGAAGAGGACGGGCATCAGGACACGCGTCACCTTCTCGATGCCGGCCGAGGCACCGCGCATGATGATGCCCCCCGTCAGCAACAGGACGAGCCACTGCCAGAACAGGGATACGGGCCCGTCGTTCAGCAAAGAGGAAAAACTGGCCTGGGCCACGGCAGGATCAGTCGAGGAGACGGCGCCTGTGGCGGACTTGAAGATATAGGCGAAGACCCAGCCAGCCACGTCGGAATAGAAGCCCAGGATCAACAGGCAGCTGATGATGGCCGAAAGACCTATCAGCCACCAGCCGGTGCGGGGGGCCAGTTTCTGGAAGATGCTGATGACGTTGCTGCGTCCGGCGCGGCCGAGGCTGAGATCCGATATCATCAGCGGCAGCCCGATGCAGAGCGATGCCAGCAGATAGACCACCAGGAACGATGCCCCGCCGTTCTGGCCGACCAGTGAGGGGAACTTCCAGATATTGCCGAGCCCGACGGCCGAGCCCAACGTCGCCGCCAGGACGCCCAGCCGTGAAGAAAAATGATCTCGAGTGGCAGAAGCCATGCTTCCTCCGTACGGGTTGAAAATATTCCAGAAGGGCGGTTGTAGCGTCTGGAGGTTTTTTGTGCAACCTCTGCGCCTGTTGTGGGAGGCTATAAAAAAACAGCTTGTCAAAGCAGGCAGCATTACCTATAGTAGTAATTCCCAATTGGGGGCGCATTGGTTTCGACGGGGATGTGGAAACCAAAGTTGCAGGTCGAGGCGCCGCTGGCCTCGTAAAAAGCGGCACAAAAGTAATTGCCAATAACGATTACGACTACGCTTACGCTGCCTAAAAACAGCGAGGCACCTGACCACATTTGATGGTCACGTCAGACGGGCCGACGCCTGATACGTCCGGCTGGCGACATCGCATCAGGCTGGTGGAGCTTGGCGCCTGCCGGGAGTTTCCACGAGATCTGTACCGGCGGGATTGCTGCTCTGTGCCCGGTCAGGGGCGAGCAGGGTGGTGAAATTTGTTCCTGACCTAAACCTGTAGACGCTTTGCGTGGAATGTTCTCGGACGGGGGTTCGACTCCCCCCGCCTCCACCATCAGCGCATGTCCCAGAGGCCCACGGTGTACCAAAATGCACCGTGGGCCTTTTCTTTTCGCGGGGTTACAGTCCCTTGCCGTCCCGGTTTGTCCCTGTTTGTGTCATAGCAGCACACTTTATCTGGGGGTACATTTTGGGGTATATTTATAGCTCTTTCAGCAGGTACCCCATGATGTACCCCAATCTACCCCAGGAGGCAGGACATGGCGCAGCTAACCGAACTCAAGATCAAGGCAATCAAACCCAGTGAGAAAATGGCCCGCTATTATGATAGCGGGGGCCTCTATTTGCAGGTCAGCCCGACAGGGGGGAAATATTGGCGCTTCAAGTACCGTGTCGAGAAAAAGGAAAAACTGGTGGCCTTGGGTACATGGCCTCAGGTGAGCCTGAAAGAAGCCAGAGAGAAGCGCGACCAGTGCCGGCAGGAGATAGCAGCCGGAAACGATCCCATGCTGCTCAAAAAAGCGAGGGCCGAAGCGGCGTGTCCTGGTCGCACCTTTCAGGAGGTGGCAGAGGCCTGGCGCAACAATATGGAGAACGTCTGGTCGGAGAGCCATGCCAAGACGATACGGGAGCGTCTGGCGCTGAACGTCTATCCTGTGCTGGGGAAGAAAGACATCGCGGGCATACGGCCAACGGAGATCCTGGCCATGCTGCGCAAGATAGAAGCCCGGGGTGCCTACGAGACCGCCCAGCGCGTCCTGGGCATCTGCGGGCAGATCTTCCGCTATGGCGTCGCGGTCGGCTTGCTGGAATCGGATCCCAGCCGTGATCTTCGCGGGGCGCTTGTGCCACACCAGGGAAAGCAGCTGGCCGCGATCACGGATCCTGCGGAAGTGGGGGCGTTGCTCCTGTGCATGGATCAGTACAAAGGCGGGGTGGTGGTACGGGCTGCGCTGCAATTCAGCGCGCTGACCTTCTGCCGGCCAGGTGAGATCCGGCACGCAGAGTGGGGAGAGGTGGATTTTGAGGCGCGGAGGCGCGGGAATGGCGCATCCCGGCAGAGAAGATGAAGATGCGGAAGGAGCACCGCGTGCCGCTTTCTCGGCAGGCCATGCTGGTGCTTGAGGATATCCGCCAGTTCACCGGGGACGGACGCTATGTCTTCCCTGGGGTGTCCCGTTCCAGGCCCCTGAGTGAGAATGGGGTGACGTCTGCGCTGCGGCGGATGGGGTACAGCGGTGATCAGATGACGGCCCATGGTTTCCGGGCCATGGCCTCCACGCTGCTGAATGAGCTTGGCTTTCGGGGCGATGTTATAGAGGCCCAGCTTGCCCACACGGGAGGGGACAAGATCCGGGCCATCTATAACCGCGCAGAGTACATAAAGGAGCGCCGTCGCCTGATGCAGGCCTGGGCGGACTATTTGGATGAATTGCGGGCCAGGGCTCAGTCTGTTTCCGGGGTGGCGGAAAGGTTGGCATAGACGCCCCGCAAGTCTCCGAGCCGCCAGAAGGGGGTGCGGCCCCGATACCGCGGCGCCGGGATGATGCCGCGCTTGATGTAGCGATAAAAGGTGTTCCTGGAGATGTTGAGGTACTGCATGGCCTGCTGGGCTCGCAGTATCCGGCCGCTGTCCGCACAGATTTCCGGGGGGAGACTTGGGGTCTGCAGGATGCTTTCAGAGGGCATAGGGTTCTCCTTTTGTCTCGTGTTTTCGTTGCCGCCGGGCAATAAAAAAGGCCGCCCAAAGGACGGCCTTCTTCATGTTCTCGGTTGTGCGATTGATCTTATCTTCCCAGTGCCACGGCCACGTTGAGGCTCAGGCGCAGGTGCAGGCTGGCATCATCCAGCGCCTGGCGGAATCGTTGCTCGGCTTCCGTACGGCTCTGGAACAGGCTGTCCAGCAGGCACTGCGTGCTGAACATGGTATCCGCATTGCGGCCCAGGTCGGACACGGCGTAGCTGAACAGGTCGCCGCGGCGGGCGTCCAGTTCCCGCAGCATGGCCATGAACTCTTGCCGGAGGCCGGCCTCACGCCGTGTCCAGTCCTGCCACAGCTCCAGCAGCGCGGCCTCCTGCGGGCCGGGGACGTGGCTCCGGTCGCGGTGCGGCGGGTAGAAGCAGCCGCTGCGGTACAGGGGCAGGCGCTCCGGCTGCAGCGGCAGGGCCGGGGCTATCTCCATGCGGGTGAGGTAGGTCACGGCCTCGCTCATGCGGCATTGGGGCAGCTGCTTGTAGCTGCCCAGACGGAAATGATTGTTGAAGCGCGACCAGATCTGCGGATACAGGCCCTTGCTGCGGCGTTCTGCCGGGATGCCCTCCACCCTTGTCCGGACGATGGCCTGCAAGGTACATTGCTGGTCAGGGGTGATGGCGGCTTCCGCCGTCTGCGGGGCGGGTCGTTCGGCGCGGCCGTGCATCCAGTAGTTCCACAGGGCGTCGTCGCTTTCGGCCTGGTAGAGCTCTATCTTGGCCCGCAGCTCCGGCGCTACCTTCCTGGGGTTGATGCTGTTGAGGTAGGAGGGCAGCTTGCGGACGGGCATGCAGAGCATTTCCTGTTCGCCGCCGTTGGAAGGTATTTCGATAATCGAAACACCCCCTCTGGGGGCTGTTGTCATGATGACAATACCCCATCTGCTCTCATTGCTCTTGAGCTTTCGGAACTGCGTCGCCCAATCCAAGCCCAAATTTTCAACGATGGGCTTCATGGGCGTAAAAGGCTGTCCCTGGTAGTCGATGCAGAAGATGGTGTCGCCGTGGAAGGTGACGGGAGAAAGCTGGCACATGATGGCCTCCGTGTGCAGTAGTAGGCATTTTATGAGCCGTTACGATCTTCGTAATGGTTCTGAGGAAATGCCGGGCCTCAACTACGCCACACGGTGCGCTGCTCTTATTCCCCCGAAGGGTCTTGTATTGGGAGCTATCAGCCCGGCAAAATATGCAAGGAGACAACCGTTAAGCAGCGCTTAACAGCTGAAAAAAGAAAACCCAGCACAGAACGCCGGGCAGGACGCGCGTAGTTTTGAAACAGCGGCGCGGACACTGCCGTGTGTAGTAGTGCCTTCATGCTGCCCGAAAAGGCGGCCGGGTGTCAAGGGAGACATTGCATCGAAGTAAGTTCACAGATACCATGAGGAATGGAGGATACCATGAACATCCACGAGTTCAAAGAAAATATAAAAAAGATGGTAGCCTCTGGTGACATGTCCTCTGAGGAAGCAGAGCGGTTACTATCTGGCATAGTAGAAGATATCTCAAAAAGTAATCAGAATATTGAATCAATACAGCAAGATGTAAAACAAAAAATGCGCATGCGTGCGAGGAAAATCAATGGCACTCTTAAACTTCCTCTATAAAAATGAGAGTATTCTCAGCTCGTTAACGGCACAGATTTTCCACGGAAAAACAATTAAAATTGATACAGAGAAAAAATCTACAGATACAAGCAACTATGGCGTGAAAGTCGATTGTAAATTATTAGGTTGGAATACTGGCGCATCAAAAGGTGGAGAAGAAAGGTTCGTAGAAACAATCGATCCTCATGATGAAGCTATCCTCAATACGCTGACGCATTTACAACAGTATTGTGTGGATGAGAAAGAAATAGACGAGAATAAACTTGTTTTTTTATCTGGTAAAATTGTATTTATTCCTTTTGAACAACGTCGATTTATTATTGACATTGGCTTTGAACAAATAAAACATAGTAACCCCACAAATCTCCCTAAAAATCAACGTGAAAAATTTTTTGAACTCTCAAAGAATGCCTGTCTTGGTTCTCAAGATGAATCAACTTTTTATTTTAAAAGTAAAGGAGGCAAAGTCTATTGGGGATCACTTGAAAGAAGGGCTCTAGCTAGCTTCGTTAACTCACTACAAATATCATATGGCATAAATCCTATTCCTGTGCTACTGTTTGCAAAATGCGCAGGTAAGTATAATACAGATATTAATATTGCTGATGATTTGATTCTAACTCAAAGAATGCAAAATATGGCTAGTCTTGCTAATAAAATTGTTTGCGGTAATTTAGATATAGATTATACTTTAATTCCTCTCGCAATTATGCAACCGATTGATGCTGAACCTCTTAATCAGGATGTGGAAGCTCCTGGGGAATAGCCTACAAACAGGCCGCTGCCCCGCACGGTGCGAAGGCAACGGCCTGTTTTCGTTGGTGATGCTCACTTGCTGGTAAGTTGCCGCAGCTCTTCCCGCGTCAGCACGCGTACGTTAGCTATCCTCAAAGGGAATCTTTTTGAGCAGCCGGCGTTTTCCATCCTGGCCCACGATGTAAACAATTTCTTTGTATTTCGGCTTTCGAAAACGTCTGTTTTGAGCTTGCTCTTTTGGGGTGGCCCATTTGCAATTTTCGGGGGAATAGCCTTTATCGTTGTTGATCCTTTCAATGGACAACCCCTCAGCATATCCGTGGGCGTCAGCCCATTCCTTGAATGCCGCGAAACTTTTGGCCCAATCATCACAGATCGTAATGCCTCTTGCTCCATAATTTTTATATGCTGGGCTGTTAGGATTGAGGCAGCGAGCTTTCATGGTTGCCCATACATTATACAGCTTTGTCCCTTTGCCGCCGTGCTTTCTTTGGGCATTGGCGGCTCTCTCTTTCTGGAGACAGCCACAGCTTTGTGTGTTTCCACTGCTCAGACTTTCGGCAAAGATATCCTTTTCATTACCGCAATCACATCTGCAACGGTAGACGACATGTCTTCCTTTGTTCTCAGCTCTTCCGATGACGGTAAGACGGCCTATTTTTTTGCCTGTCAAATCAACTCTCAACTTTGCCATACGACATCCTCCTCGCGGCCCGTCGGGCGGCATCGGTACGCCTGTGTTTTTCCTTCTGGCAGCCAGGGCAGAACCTGTACCTGGGCGATGGGGCCATGAACGATCTTCCGCACCGGCGGCAGGTGATGACATTGAAGGTGGGCAGCATATGTCCTCCTCATGGCCGGGTACGAGGCCCCCGGCGGGGCGCTTGGGGGAGGATGGATGGCTGAGAATCACGCATCAGCAGCCGGGGCGGCCTCCCAATGGGGGCAGCCTGTGCGGTGCTTGCAGTCGTAGCAGTCGTCTTCCGTAATCTGGGCGCCGTTGTGGGGGCAGGTGAACGTCTGGTACGGAGGGACGAAGCCCTGCACCTGTTCCGGTTCCGGCGCTGTGTCGGCGCTTCCGGCCTGCGTGGAGTCAGGGGCAGGGGATTCCTTGGGCTGCGGTGCTTCCGGCTGTTCCTGCTGTACGGCAGATGCCCTGGCGACGGCTTCCTTGATGATGCGCTTGCAGTCGGTCTTGCTCCAGGCTTCGGGCTGTCTGCTACCGGCCAGGAAGCAGGCGGCCTCCAGTGTGAGGCCCGCGTCCTCCCAGGTCGCAAGGGCCTCATGGCGCAAGTCCTCAAGCTCCTGCTGCGCCTTCCTTCTGGCCTCTGCCTTGTCCTGTGCGCTGGTGTCGGGTGTGGCATCTTCCTGCCCCCTGTCGGCAGGAGAGGCGCTTTCCCTGATCGTTTCGACGGACGTGGAAGGCGTGGCCTCCTCTACAGGCTTTGCCCAGCTGCCGTCCTCCTGCGGGATCAGCTCGATGGTGTCCCGCAGCTCATCTTCCGTCTTGAGGCCCATGGCAATCTCCGGCGCATGGGCACGGACGAACCAGGACACGGCCCGGTAGCGGAGCATAAGATCTGGCATGGACTGCCATTTGCTGCTGTTCTTGAACCAGCCTTCATGTTTGGCCAGCCCGATGGTGATGAGCGGGCCTTCCTCGATCTCGCCGGTGGTCAGTTCCTTGGCCACGGCCCGGCAGCCCCAGTCGTCATTTCCCTGTGTCCCCTGGAACTTGTAGCGGATGGTCGAGAAGCGCCCGGAATTGTTGAGCGTGGCCAGCAGGAACTGGGCCGTCCACGCGGGGCGTCCATGCACAACATAAATGTTTTGCATGACAGCCAAGGGGTTGGCCTTCATGCGCATGGCCATGTCCAGGGCCACGACGCAGCAGCCGATGGCTTCTTCAATGCTGGAGCAGCCTCTCCGTTTGCCCTTTTCGTCGGTGTAGGGAGCGCGGAACGTATCGGGCACGAAGGGGACCGTGACGAACATGCGGGCCATGCGCTGGAGGTTTTCAAAGCCGGAGATGGTCTCCAGGCTGATGGGTATATCGCCGGTGGCCATAACGGGCTTGCGTTGCAGGGTATTGAGGGTGGTTGCCAAGCTCATGTCATCTCCTCCACCGGCATCCATGGAACACCGGGCAATATTTTTCGGTACAGGTCTGGGATTTGGGATTGCCGTAAAAGTCACCGCTGCGGATCATGCGGGCGGCCATCTGGAGCAGGCCGGGCTGTTCTTCCGTACCCACCAGCAGCTCACGGGCGCCGGTGATGATGCCCACGGCGGCGCGGCGGCCCTTGTCCGTCTTGGCCACCTGCAGGCCGATGATCTCGGCAGGGGCGGCGATGGGTTGGCCGATGGCGGCGCCGGCCAGCAGTTCGTACACACCGATCTGGGCGGCGTGCCCCGCCGTGCGGACCGTGCCGTCCGCCGCGACCGCCGTCTTGCCGGTCTTGATGTCGGCAATGCCCAGGTCGCCCAGAGCATTGGTGGTGATGCGGTCCGTGGTGCCGGTAAGGGCCAGGCCCAGGTCGGTGATCTCCAGCCGCTCGCATGTGGCCTCCACGGCGACGTAGTTCTTGGCCGGGGCGATATTGCGGCAGTACAGTCCGTGCAGGGCCAGGGCGATGCGCTCCGCTTCCCGGGGGCTGTCTTCGCCCCAGTCCACGTCTTCCTTGGGATGGTGGATGGCGTCCACCACCTCGCCGGCGGCATCATCGGGCGTGATGGGGCTGCCCAGGATGCGCTGGACGTCGAAGACGGCGGCCCCGGCGTGGACCGCCGTCCCCAGCTGGGCGGCGGCACTGCGCGGCAGGCGCCGTCCGCAAAGGTGCTTTGCCTCCCAGCGGGCCGGGCAGTCGAACAACTCAGGCAGGCTGGATGCCCGGATGGCTGTCATCTCCATTGTCGTCCTCCACACTGTCTTCTTCCACGAGCGCGTACAGGCGCTCTTCCTCATCCTAGATCTCTTCCCAGCAGCGTTCGCCACGGGGCTTGCGGCAGCGCTCTATCCACGGTTCGAACCAGGGGCAGCTATTGTAGCACATGGATATTCACCTTCTTGATGCAGAAAGCCCCCGCATACGGAGCGTTGCGAGGGCTTGTTTCAGATATTTTGCTTTTCCGACGTAAACGAAGCACAGGCGACGGGACATCATCGTTGCCCCTTGCGGTACGCTGTGGCCACAAGGCTGTAGCCTGTGAACAGTTCACGGGGCCACTCCTGGCCGCTTTCAAAGCGGGCCATGGCGTGCAGCAATTCCGGCAGTCGTGCCAGGACGTCAAATTGTTTGTCCGGCTGGATGCCAAGCCGCTTGGAAAGGAACGCAGCGTACTCTGCCCTGTTGCCGGTGCAGAAGCGGCTCAGGATGCCGTCCAACGTGTCCAGACCGTGGCGCGTGTAGTAATTGAGCAGGACATTGGCCCCGGCCCGAATGCCGTGTTCCGGCGTATCGAAGACAGCGTGCCCATGCTTGTCCACGGCTATCTGCCCGAACCACGGTCTCCCCTTTACGGTCTTGACGTTGAGGGGATTGTTGTTGCGGATGGCGAGCGTCTTTACGGCAGCTACCGCCATTTCGCCGCCGCTGTCAGTGCCCTGATCTTCGTCCTGTTCCTCATCCCGTGCGGCCATGGCCTCCTGGAGCCGGGCAGCCAGGGCGCTGGAGCGGGCCTGTTCGGCATGATAGGCCTCTTTCAATTCGCGGTACTCGTGACTCCCGACCGCCCCGCCAATGGTGGCAATGGCGGCCAGGCAGGCGAAGAAGTAGGCCTGCTTTCGGGTGGTGCTGTCTGGCATATCGGACTCCTTGAAAAAATGACGCCCGGCGGGAAGGTAGGCCACCGGGCGTTTGCCGCTGTCGTTCGGGGGAATGACGACGGAATGAAGCGCCGCCCCGTTACGCTCTGCTGTCGATGCCCGTAACTTCCTTCGTCGTAACGGGCACGGCCCGGCGGGCCGCCTTTCGGTCGCGCTTGGCCCGGCTATCAGCGGCTTTTGCCGGGCTCTCCACGGGGAGCGGGAGCGGAGGGAAAAAGAAAGGCCGCCTCCCCGATGGAAGCGGCCCGCAGCATTGAAAGACAGGGGAAGTCTGGCCTGCTGCTCCAGGTGAGCCCGCGAGGTTCGCGGGCCCTGTGGAGCAACAAGGGCCGCCAGCACCATGCTGACGGCCCCCGGCAGGGGAAGCACAGCAAGGAAGGTTACCTGCCGGAAATTTGACTAAAAGTCTGTGTCAGAGGATTTGCTTCCTTAGCTGGGGATCAAACAACTCCTTACCGTTGGAGGCCGAATGTCCTACTCTCACACCCATCTTTGTGCTGCTTTGGAGATCCTTGCCGCCTACCTTAGTGTCGTCGTTGAGCAGGGGCAAAAGAACCGTCCGCTGACGCAGGACGAGTACACAGATGCCTGGCACCGTGGTGTGCATGAATTGCGGGTCTCACTTGCTGTTGCCAGCCGCGCGAGTGGAAAGCGGGGACCTGTGAAGCAGTAGCCTGAGTGGGGTCAAAAGGCCGTGGCCCCGATGGCCACGGCCCGGCCACGACGACGTAAAAACAGCCTGGTGCAGCACAGACACGTCGCGGCCCCAGTCCCGGCGACGACAGGGTAGGGTAACTGTCGCTGCCGGTCAGGGGAGAGGAAAGAAAAGCCCGGCCTCATGAACTGTATTTTCAAGCGGTTACAGGTTGAGCGTCCTCTGACTGAAGACGAGATTCGACATGCCAATGAGGAGGCAGAGGCTTTGGTGATGGATGAGTACGACTCGCTTCATAAGCACGTCTTTGAGAAAGAGCAGCCTTAGCCACACGCGCACGGCGTGTTGATTCGCTTTCCTGCATTTCCTGGCCGTTACCGAGGGATTGCGGATTCAATGACATGGCATGTCCTTTTCTTGAAGTAGAACTTGAGGATTTCCGGTTCCATTCCCGTCCCCGGTCATCCGGGGGCGGTGTGAAGTCAGAAAGCGTCTTGGTTTCACGGGCTGCTCGCAACTGGCGTCCACCCGTGCGGCGCTCTCGTCGCCACCGCCCGCCGCCTTTCGGCCTGCCGTGTCGCACACGGCCATTCTTGCGGGGGCCCCTTCTCCCGGGCCAACCTCGTTTCCCCTTCCCTGCCGTCGCGTGCTTTCCCGCTCCCAAAGGCTTGCGGCTTGCCGAGCTCGGTACTTGTGGGGAACGTCCACCGGGGGAGGCTTGTGGTACTCTGGGCCGTAGCCCGTGTTCCCGGCCTTTCCCGGTGTGCGTGAGGTTATAATATTTCGATTGAAAACATATGGCAAGGAAAAAATATTTTCAAAAGAAATTAATGGGCGCAAAAAAATCCCGCCCGGTAAGGGGCGGGATGGGGAAATCAAGAAAATTGAAATTTATGGTTCTTGTGGCGCTATAGTTGGCTGCTGCTCAAGGAGGCTATAGGCATCAAACAATCCAAGACCAAAACAGACAAACGATATCAGTACCAGGATGATCGAGATTACCCTGCCAATGGCAGAGTAACGGACAGTCCAGTAGGGAGGATCTGCCTCTAGTTGGAGACGTACCACCGTAGAAAGTTCCCTCCGGTCACCTCTGGTTTGGGCAATTGTCTCTGGGGGGACCGGCGTAATTTTCATAACACCTCCCATGAGTGCAGGGCGCCATGTTTCAAAGAGCAACCATTGTGTAAGGTAGGTCATCCCTGTAGCCAGGACAGCCAAAAAAGCACCTCCACCAAACCATAACGCAGCGGAATACCACCATACCTGTTTGGAATAGATGATGGCGACAGCAGCAGTGCCATTCAAAATAGTAGCACCTCGCAGGGACATCTTTGAAAATTCAATCATCCCCTTATTGCTATCCAAGGCAGCTTGGACGCGTCCTTCATGCTGCTGAAGAGTGTAATCTTTTTTCAGTTCATCGAAATCCATGGCATCACATTTTTTAGCTAAAAAAATCTTTCCAGCACATAATCAAAGCAGGGAAAGCTGTTCTTGAAGTACTTCCCCTCGGAGGCATGTCAATACAGCCCCCAAACTTGCCCTATTTGTCTTGATAGATTTTTTAAGAGAACGTCCGCCTTTTTGAAGAAGAACCCGGTTACCTACTGCATAGTCGTTCTCTCCATAGTCAACAACGAATAAGGGGCATTGAGCTTTTAAGGATGCCAATCCTGCAGCAAGCGTCCCCCCTTTCTCGCCAGCTTCTATAACGATCATGGCACGTGAAAGAGCAACGATGACGTGATTCCTCCCCATAGCCCTATACACGGTCCAGCGCATTTCCGGGTCAAAGGGGCTGATGACCAAAATTCGATTCCAATCCCAGAACTCAGCTATTTCTTTTTTGATTCTGAAATGGTCAATTCCTTCAGGAAGCACGATAACTGTGGTTCCGCCAGCTGCCAACGCGGCGGTATGTGCAGTCATATCGACGCCAGCGGCATAGCCTGAAATAACGGGATAGCCAGATTGGGCAATTTGCACGGCACAATCTTCAGCTACAGAAATTCCTGCAGGAGAAACTTTGCGAGATCCACAAAATCCAGCACCCGGGATATTAAGTAATTTTAGATTCCCCATGCAGTATATTTTCTGAGCTTTTCCATTTTTCAGGAAAATTTCCCGCACTGAAATTGGCGGCAATGGGGATATCGTTTTCCGTAGAGTTGGCATCACTCACTTCCTGGTGTTCTCTGTATATTATCTTTGTCATTGAGTGATTTTACTATATACAGTCCACAAATTTTTCCGCAGTTCGCTTCCTGCAATTTCATTCCTACGAAATTTACTGAAATTCCAGACTGATATAGGTCGTCAATCAAAATCACGTCCTTGCCTTCTAAATCTTTTGTACAGGAAAGGCCAGCTGCCTCCCATGCGGCCCATTTATCATCCCGAGATAATGTTTTTCCCTGCGCTTTTTCACCTGTATATTGAAAAGTTGATGTAATATCCTCAATCATTAATTTTTTTGAAATTTCTGTCGCGAGCAGTGCAGGCAAATCGAGCCCTTTTTTCCCAGGCCTGGGAGGGACGGCGGATATATATTTACAGTCTTTATAAAAAGGGAGGGATTGAATCGTCCGGACAAATTCATTGGCTGTCCATGTTAATGTTTTTTTATATGCTTCACCGCTTATTCTGGCATATTTCAGATAATAAAAAGCCGTTGCTGGTCTTTGTTTTGTCTTGTCTTCATATAAATCAAGAGCAATTGATGAAAATAAATTGTCTTTGAGAAAAACGCGTAAGTTTTGCTGTTGCTCCCAAGCTTCAACTTTTCTAATAGCTGTCTTGTCAGGCAGGTAATGCCAAAAATTCTTATGACGTGTTGAATATATTAGTTTATTTTGGGTCATAGTTTCATAGATGGGGACTATTGTCTCTCCAAAAGAAACAGAAAATGTCGGCCTTTCCTTATTTTTCTGGATGCCTGAAAATTTATTGAATATTTTTCTATGAGACGTTTCTTCAGTATCTCTGATGCTGAAGAAACTATCCTTCGATATGTTGTGTTGTTCATAATATCTATGAGGATCAATAATATCTTCTTCGTCACCGAGGTAGATCATATTTACTCCATATTCGAGAAATTACAGCGCCTGCCAGACCCAGACCACACGGCCCAAGATGATGTCGGCATATTCCGTGATGGACAGACGGCGGTCTGGGTACTTTTCCTTGTCGGGATTATCGGAGCGGATGATGTATTCCCCGCTGGCGGCATCCACGATGACGCGCTTGATGGAGAGCCCTTCATACGGCAGGCGGACGGCGTAGACTTCCCCGGAAACGAAGTCGAAGTTCCGGCGGATGACGCCCACGACGCCCCCGCTTTTGATGGTCCAGGCCATGCTGTCCCCTTTGACCAGCAGGGCGGAATCGCACTGCATGGCATATTCCAGGGGGACTCGGATGGTTGCCAGAGGATCGTTTTCTTCCAGATCGAAGGCCGGGCCCGCGCCTGCCAAGGCATAGACATGGATGGCCACGCTGCCGTCCGCGTCGGCCCTTTCCACAGGGGCATTGGGCGCCGGGCGGCGTATGGTGGCCTCTTGCTGTTCCAGTGTGGGGAGCTTGAGCCCAAGCGCGTTCAGGATCTTCCACGCGGAATCGAATGTCATGGTCTCCCGACGTTTTGGATCCCCGTCCGGTTTCATGAATGAAGAGAGATTGCCCTGGTTGACATTGGCCATTTGGGCAAGGTCCCTGTAGGTCTCGAACTTCTTGCCCTTCAATCCGGCGATGATGCTTCGCAAATAGTTTCCGCTTTCCATATATCCTTCCTGCCAGAAAATATTTCATTTGTCATATTTTCAAAATAAAATATCATTGCCTATTATTTTCTTACGAAATAAAATATTTTCATGAAGACTATCCCCCTTACTCTTGACGCATTTCGCCGTGACCTGAAGCTGGCCATGGAACGGACAGGCTATGTCCAGCAGGACATCACGCGGGAATTTGGCGTGTCCCAAGGAACCATCAGCAATCTGCTTTCTGGAAGACGGGGGATTTCCGGGACGTCGCTGCTGAAGCTCTGGCCTTTCGTCTATCCCCCGGAATCCCCTTGTCCTCCTCTTCGACCTGACCCCGCCGCGGGCCCGTCGCCATCCGCCAAGGCGGCCCTGTGAGCGCTTTGCTGTGGCCGGGAGGGAACACATGCCCCGCAGCGAATCCTTTTCCCTGCGGCTGCCACAGCCGCTGTACGACCGCCTGTTCGACGTGATCGCCGCCACCGGTAACGAGGTGACGCGCTCCGGTGTCATCGTGAAGGCGCTGGAGACGTATCTAGCCATCCTCGAATGCAACCCCGGCATGCTGGAAGGATACGACAGCGGGCGGGACAGGTCTGCAACACAAAAGGACGAGACGTAATACATGACGGATACCTGTACGACACGAGCCATCCGCTGTTTTTCCGGCCATGCCGTGCGGCGGTGCCTGGAGAGGGGCATCACGGCGCTGCATGTGGAACAGGCCCTGGAGCAGGGCGTGCTGGTGGCGGAAGGGGAGGGCACGGGCACCTGGGCCCGGGGCCGCCTGCGGGTGGTGGTGAGCCGTGACGGCATGGTCATCACGGCATGGCGCACGCCGCGCCGCAACCCCAAGCGGCGCATCCAGAAATCACAGAGCCGGAAGCGGCGGGAGAAGCGCCGTTTCCATGTACGGGAGGCACGATGAAGAAGGAACTGCCCATGAGGGCCCAGAGGGCCATCACGGTGACCATGCCGTACCAGCGCGCCTACGCGGCGCCGCTGCCCCGGCACAGATGGCAGATCATCCTGCCGGGTACGGGAGAGGTGCTGGTGCTGACTGAGGATGAATTTTCGGAAACGTGGGTACTGGAGTCCGAATGCCCGCCGGCGGTGCGCAAGCTGTTCGACGGCTTCGAGAGCTACGCCAGATGGCGCTGGGGGAAGTGAGGATGAACTCCGATTTTCGCGTATCCGTCGATTTTTTCGCCCATCACAAGACCAAGAAGCTCAGGAGGCGCTTGGGCTACGAGGGCGTCGTGGCGCTGCTCCAGCTTTGGGCCTATGCGGCGCGGGTGCGTCCTGACGGCGATCTGTCCGGCATGGAAGATGAGGACATCGAGCTGGCCGTGGACTGGTGCGGTGAGGAAGGCACGCTCGTGCCCACGCTGAAGAGCGTCGGCTTTCTGGACGAAGACGAAGGCGGGCTGCGCCTGCATGACTGGCAGGAGAACAACGCCTGGGCCGCGGCCGGTGAGTCGCGCTCCGATGCCTCCCGCCTGTCGCGCATGGCGAAGGTCTTCCCTGACGAATACCAGGCGCTGGTCGGCGCCGGTATCCGGGGCGTCAGCAAGCGGGACTACGAAGCCTTGCGGACATCCAACGACCGTTGGGCCGTCATCGACGGGATGATCAGGGGGTGCCGACGGGCCGGTGGCGACGCTCAGGGCGCGGACAACGACCAGACAACGGTCGTCAACGAGGCTCGAACGGTCGTCGAACGACCGTTAACGACCGTTGAACGACCGTTCGACGATGATTTGAGCCCTGCCCCTGCTCCTGCTCCAGCCCCTATGGCTTATAATAATACACACCCCTTACCCCTCGCGAGCGAGGGGGAGGTGGGTGTGCGGGCGGGGGCACGCCCACCGGACAGCCCGGCCCCGTCATCCGGCTCCCGGAAGGACGGGACGAACCCGCGAGCGGCACGGACGAACCCCAGGGCCAGAGGGACGAACCCGCGGGCCGGCGGGGATGCCTCCTGCGCCGATGGGGAGACCGGCAGCAAGGCCATGCCTGACTGCGGGCAGGACACAACGGCATCCGCGGGACCCGTGCCTGAGGGCCGGGGACGCAGCCCATGCTCTGACGGCCCTGCGAAGACCGACGCCCCCAGCAAAGGGCACCCGGAATGGCAGGCGTTCCTCTCCTGCTGGGAGCTCTGGCCCGTGAAGCAGGGGCAGGAAGAGGCCTGGCGCGAATGGATGCGCCTGCACGGCAACGGGACGCTGGCGCCCAGCTATGCCATCCGGGAGGCCATCGCCCGCCTGCTGGCCGAAGACAGCCGCTGGGCCCGGGGCATGGTGCCCAGGATGGCCCGCTGGCTGCACGGCAAGGGCTGGCATGACGAGCCCTTCGTACAGCCGGGGCAGGGTACCAGTGGCGTCATCGTGGACGTGGGCCGGGAGCCGCGGGCCCCGACGGAGTTCCAGCAGCGGCAGCAGGACAGCCGCAAGCTGGCACGAGCCCTGCTCGAAGCACGGGAAGCAGAACGGACACAGACGGGAGGACACCATGGACATGCGGATCGACAGGCTCTGGCTGATCATGCGCCTTGCAGAATGTGAGGCGGTTTACCGGACAGGGCGCTCACAGGAAGAGCTGGCCCTGCTGGCCGACATCTGGGCCCAGGACCTGGAAGGGCAGGACAGGGAGGCCGTGGGCCGGGCCTTCGTGCTGCACCGGCAGGAATCCGGCCGTTTCCCCTGCCCGGCGGACATCCTGCGCCTGCTGCCCCGTTGCCGCCATGCCGAGAGACGGCAAGACGCGGCGGCCCTGCCGGTGGAGACAGTGGCCGTGGGGCCCCGCTCGCACCGCGACATGGCCCGCCTGTTGTTGCAGGCCCTGCGCGGAGACAGCGAGGCCCGGAACGAGATGCAGCGTCTGCGGGTGCAGTAGGGGCAGGGATGGACAAGACAGAAGGCTTTCAACGACGCCAACTGGGCGGAAGATAAGGACAGGAGAAGTATGGCTGATACGCAGCAGACAATCCCGCAGGTCTCAGGCCAGTGGGGGGTGGCCTATGTGCCGTGCATCCTACGTACCATGGCGGAGATCTGCGAAGCCATGGGCGTGGGACAGAAGACCGTGAAAAAATGGGTAGCGCAGGGCGCGCCCATCGCCGTGGAGGGCGACGGGCGCCGGAAACGCTACAGCGCGGAGATGGCTACGCTCCAGGGGTGGAGAGGAAAAAAGTGCAGATGATGTTTAAGAAACTAGCTCGCATTCAAGCTAGAGAGGCTTTCAGGAAGAAAAGACTCTTTCATAAATTCTTTACAAATTAGATTGAGGGTTTTTTCTTTGATGAGTTGGTAAAGGAACTCTTTATTGTTATCAACATAACTATTTACGCAATCTTTATCAATCTTAGTCTGAGATGAGAACATAGCATTCTGTTTAATACGACACTGAAAAGCTTTGCTATCTTCATCTCCAATATATATTTCTGTTTCTATCAAAAAAGTTTTGTTATCAATATCTTTAGGAATGCCACAATTGAATGTTATCCTTACGGTTGTGTTTATTTTTTCTTTTATGTCTTGTTTGTTTATGCAAAGTTTTATAAATGGATATGTTATCCGCTCAAGCTTGTAGTCTGTCATAGTAGTTTTCCTTATAGGGAAAGTTGTGTGGAAAAAGATTTTTCCCAATTCATCTGCACATGAATACTATTAGAGTATTCAAATGTATCATGCTCTTTATGCTGTTTAAGGATTCGCTCAAAAGATTTAAATATGTCAAAATCATTAGAAATGTAATTTTGTTTATAATTTGAAATACTGAATGATTTATAAAAAGTAATCTTTTGTTTATAGTCTGAAAGAATGAATGATTTATAGTTTGATTCGATTAATTTTGTGAGAGCATTATAGGCATTTTCTGCGGGGGAATAAAGGCTACTATCGTCATAAGGGATTTCATCTTCACTTAATTCGTAGCTATAGGAGTCTAATCTACCTTTTTCTCTTTCAATTTCATAACTTCCCAAGGCTCTTTGATACAGTACTTTCAAAGAGAGCTTTCCTTGCAGATATTCTAAGAGGCTTGTGTGACAGTTTGAACAGTTTAGAACCTTCCATATGACATTGCCATCCTCATCCCCTATTTGATAATATATAGAACATGTTGATAGCATGAATCCTATAAACATTTCTCCATCGTACTGGAGTACGGGAATACATTCACTTATGTTTTTCATCATGCATCATCTCCTGGGAGAGAAAAAAGCTCGCTGAAAATAACGTTGCTATAGGGATGCCATGTAACATGTACAGGAGTTGGTTTTTTCTCAATAGGGCCATCTTTGAATTGATTGATTATTCCTTGTGCATAATATGGGAAACGCCTTTTTAAATGTGCTGAAAATATAAAATGTTTAAATTCACATTTATCAAGAAAAATAGATAGTCCACAGTAACTACATGGATCATTTTTTATTTTTTGTCTGTTATCTGCCGAATTGGCAAGCTGTGGCGTAAAATTACCAATACATATATCTTTTGTACGTAGTGCCCGATAAACAACTAAATCTTCGTCATAGGCAGTAAGCTGTTTTCTTGAGCATATTTTTTCAGAAAGAGTAGATTCATACTGACATTGCTGCAAGAATAAAAATTTTTTTTCCATGACTCTTGGGGATAAAAATTTTTATGTCAACTAGGCCCTGATACGACTTTAAATCTCTCCTAGATTATCCCTAGTTTTTCTAGCTGTAAACCCCATGCTACGCTTCCGGCAAAACCCCGGAGGCGTTTTTTATGTCCGACAACTTCCACCGCGTCCATGCCTTCACCGCCCATTGGGAGGGCGGCTTTTCCGACCATCCCGCCGACACCGGTGGCCTGACGGCCTACGGGGCCTCGCTCAAGTTCGTGCAGGGCATCGCCGCGACCCAGCAGGGCCGCGACTGGTTGCAGCGCATCGGCTTCCGTCTGCCCGTCAACAAGGCCTCCATGCGTTCCGTGACGCCGGACATGGCCGAGGCCATGTTCAAGCGCGAGTTCTGGGACCGGCTGCGTCTGGACGACATGCCGTTCCGGCCCGCCTGCGCCCTGTACGACGCCGCCGTCAACAGTGGCTGTGCCCAGTCCGTCAAGCTGGCCCAGCGCGGCTACAACGCCTGTGTGGGCCCCTACGGCGTAAAAATCGAGGTGGACGGCATCCTGGGGCCCCGGACGCGGGCCTCGCTGGCCTGTGACACGGACGCCCTGATCCGGGCCGTCATCCAGGCGCGCCGCGCTTTCTACGAGGGGCTGGCCCGCGACAAACCTTCGCAGGCCGTTTTTCTGGAGGGCTGGCTCAACCGGGCCGATGCCCTGGAAAAGTTCCTGCTGGCGCAGAGGAGGGCGTGATGGGCTGGCTTTCCGCATTGCTGGGACTGGGCGGCAAGGCCCTGGAGAAGATCCTGCCCGACCGTGCCCGGATCCAGCAACAGCAGATGGAGATCAACGCCGAGACGGAACGCACCAGCGGCGGACGCATGACGCCGCGCAAGCTGCTCATGTACCTGCTGGCCGTGGCTGCGGGCTGGGAACTGCTGCTGCGGCCCGTCATCGCCACCTACTGGCCCGACGTGCTGCTGCCGCCCAGCATGGGCAAGGAACTGTGGCTGGCCGTATCGGCCATGTTCGGCATGGGCTTTTAGGAGGGGGCATGGACAACGGGCATTTCATCACCGTCCTGCTGGGCGTGATCTTCGGCCTGTGGGTACTGCTGTTGGGAGTGGGCAGCTACTGCCTCAAGCGCATCAGCGACAAGCTGGACGACCTGGTGGTGCATCGTGAGGGATGCATCATGGCCTTTGCCGACCGTGACGGGAACTCCCGCGACCACCGGGAGTTCTTTCGCCGTACCGATGACCATGAGCGCCGTCTGACCCGTCTGGAAGCGGAGCGGGAAAGGAAGGGGTAGGGGATGGCTGTCCGTTACGACTGGGAGACCATCCGGGCCGAATTCGAGGCCGGGGCGACCATGGGGGCGCTTTCCCGCAGGCATGGCGTCAACAAAGCCGCCATCAGCCGGCGGGCCCGGAAGGAAGGATGGACGGCCGACCTGACCGATGTGGTGAACCGCAGGGCCGAGGCCAAGGTCAACGGGACGGTCAACGCCGTTGACCCGCAAAAAAAGGCCGCGGCGGTAGAGGCTGCCGCAGCGAGGAAGGCCGCCGTCATCAGCGAGCAGCGGGAGGCGTGGGGCGGGTTCAAGAACGAAGTGCGCGCGGCTCTGGACGTCAACGACTTCGACCGCCTCAAGTGCCTGAAGATCGCATCGGAAGCATTGCGTAATGCCCAGGAATGCGAGCGCAAGGCCTGGGGCATCCAGGACAAGGCAGAGACCGAGGTCTCCGGCGGCCTCAGCATCACATGGGAGAAATAGTCATGCGTGTCACCATCCCCTACAAGCCCCGTTACCCTGGCGTCCATGAAGCCCTGGAGGAACACCGGTTTTCCGTCCTTGTAGCGCACCGGCGTTTCGGCAAGACCGTGCTGGTCATCAACCATCTGCTCAAGCAGGCGCTGCTCTGTGACAAGCCGCGGGGCTCCTTCGCGTATGTGGGGCCGTTGCGTAACCAGGCCAAGAACGTGGCCTGGGATTACCTCAAGCATTATTCGGCCGTCATCCCCGGCCGTCAGGTCAATGAGTCGGAGCTGTGCATACAGGTGCCGTCCCGGGCCGGGACGGCCAAGATCCGCGTTTTCGGTGCGGACAATCCGACGCCCTGCGCGGCCTGTATTTCGACTGTGTGGTCATGGACGAGGTGGCGCAGATGAAGCCCGAGGTCTGGGGCGAGGTGGTGCAGCCCGCTCTTGCCGACCGCAGGGGCAGCGCCGTGTTCATCGGTACGCCCAAGGGCGCGAACCTGTTTGCCGAACTCTATCAGCGCGGCATGGCGGCCCAGGCCCAGGGAGACGCTGCCTGGTGTGCGCTCTCCTATCCTGTCACGTCCACGGATGTCTTGCCGGCCGAGGACGTGGAGCGCCTGCGCCGGGAGCTTTCCGACAATGCTTTCCGTCAGGAGATGCTCTGCGATTTCACGGCCAGCTCCGACGACATCCTCATCCCGTTGCCCGACGTGCTGGAGGCCGAGGCCCGGCAGCTGGCGTGGGACGATGTGGGCGGCATGCCCGTCATCCTGGGCGTGGACGTGGCCCGCTTCGGGGCCGACAGCAGCGTCATCGTCAGACGGCAGGGGCTCAAGGTCGACGGGCCGGTGGTCATGCGCGGGCTGGACAACATGCAGCTGGCCGACAGGGTGGCCGCCGCCATCATGGAGAACCGCCCCCACGCCGTGTTCATCGACGCCGGGCAGGGGCAGGGCGTCATCGACCGCCTGCGCCAGCTGGGGCATGAAGTCATCGAGGTGCCTTTCGGCGGCAAACCGTTGCAGGAAGGTCGCTTTGCCAACCGGCGTTCCGAGATGTGGTACGGCCTGCGCCAGTGGCTCAAGTCCGGCGGCAAGCTGCCGGATGAAGGGGACGACGTGCCCCGCCTGCGGGCGGAGCTCTCGGCCCCCCTGTACTGGTACGACGCCGCGGGCCGCATGGTGCTGGAGCCCAAGGACAAGATCAAGGAGCGCCTGGGGGCTTCGCCGGACATCGCCGACGCCCTGGCCCTGACCTTTGCCGCGCCCGTGGCCCTGCCGGAGCCTGGGCAGGAGATGTTCCTGCCGGAACAGGCCCGTGATGCCCACGGCTTTTTGTTCAGCTGGGATGGAGGAGAGGACGATGCTCGCCCCTGGTAGTCAGCATGCCTACCGCTTCATCCAGGCGGATACGCCGGAGTTGCGGCGTCTGCCCTGGGCCAGGATGCAGGACGAGGGGCTGGCCCATGCCGTGCTCTGGGACCGGGTCGAACCCACGGTGCTGGACTGGCTGGACACGGTCTCGCCGCGTACCACCCTGATGGGCCTTGCCTTCGATGATGTCCGGGAAGGGCGGCTGGCAGGGGCCCTGTGGGTGGTGCCCGCCGGCCTGAGCGGTACGGTGCATTTCGTCATCTTTCGGGACTGGCAGCGTGACAGTCTCCGTCTGGGGCGCGAGGCCGTGGCCTGGATATTCCGCACCTGGCCCCTGCGTTCCCTGCTGGCCGCCTATCCCGCTTCGTACCGGCATCTGCACGGCTTCATGGCGGGACTTGGGTTCACGCTCTGGCCGCAGCGCCTGCGCGGCGGCTGCCACATGCCCGGTCCGGGCGCTCCGGCACGTTGCCGGGACATGGCCTTTGCCAGCCTGGACCGCAACGATCTTTAAGGAGGGGATATGGGGAGCGTCGTTTCGTCGATCTTTGGCGGCGGGCAGTCTTCGGGGCCGTCGGTCATCACCTATGAGGCGGAAGAGGCACCGCGCGAGGCCGAACAGGAAGCGGAAAGCCAGTCCATCCGTGACGAGGAGCAGCGCAAGCTCCGCCGCCGGCAGCAGATGGGCGGCACGGTACTGACTTCGCCCCTGGGGACTTCGGGCGGTGTCGCCAGCACCGGCTCCAGCCTGCTGGGGCGCATGGGGTAGACCATGGCAGCCCCGACGCTGAAGGAGCTCAAACAGCTGGTGGCCCACCTGGAAGGGCTGCGCAGCAAACGGCTGGCCCAGCAATGGGAGATCGGCAAGCTCATCCTGCCGTCGCGCGGCCTGTTCCAGGGCGAAGAGACGGAATGTCTGCGGGACGCCAACCTGCTCAACCCGGCGGCCCAGCGCGCCCTGGGCAAAGCCGCTGCGGGCATGACGCAGGCCATCACACCGGCGTCCTCGCCGTGGTTCCGGCACCAGTTCCTGGACAGGGCCGACAGGGAAGTCACCGGCGGCAACGAATATGTGGACGTGGTGGATGCCCGCATCCGTGCCGTGCTGGCCGCGGGCGGCTTCTACAGTGCCATCCATGCCTTCAACCGCGAACTGCTGGGTTTTGGCTGCGCGCTGCTTTCCTGCGATGCCTCGGCCCGTACCGTGGCCCGTTTCGCCTGCCAAACCTGTGGCACCTATGCCGTGGCCTTGGACGAAGACCGCACGCTGTCCTGCGTGGTGCGGCGCTTGCGCATGACGCCGGTGGAAATGTCCCGGCGCTTCGGCAGGGACAGGCTGTGCGAGGCCACGCGGCAAAAGCTGGAGAGCCAGCCCTATGCCCCCATCGAGGTGGTGCAGGTGGTGCGCAAGCGTGAGGAACGCGACCCGGAGCGCGGGGACAACCGCAATATGCCCTTTGCCTCCTTCTGGTACGAGGACCAGGGCGGCACGGAACTACTGCGGGAAAGCGGTTTCCGCTCCATGCCGTTCTTCTTCTCCACCTGGGAGGATGCCCGCGGTGTCTACGGTACCGGCCCTGGTGACGATGCGCTGGCCGACCAGAAGGGCATCGAGGCCTGGGAGAAGCGCAAGGCCGTGGGCATCGAGATGATGATCCAGCCGCCCCTGCTGGCGCCGGGCACGCTCAAGCGCCATGTGCGCGCCATGCCGGGCAGTGTCATCTCCGATACGGCCTACGGCCAGTCCAATGCCCTGCGCCCGCTCTATGAAGTGAATTTCGGCCCCGCCGTGGGGGCCGTGCAGCAGGAGATCGAACAGATCTCCATGCGGCTCGAAGACGTGATGAAGGCAAATATCTTCGCCAACATGAGCCTTGAGACACGTCCGGCGGGCATGACCATGACCGAATACATGGACAGGCGCCGCCGTGCTGCCGAGCTCATGGGCCCGACGGTCTCCAGCTATGAGCCGCGTGTCCTGACGCTCTGCATCGAGCGCGTCTACCAGCTGCTGGACGAAGAGGGGCTGTTGCCCCCGCCCCCGCAGGGGCTCAGCCCGTGGGCCACGCTGAACGTCTCGTACCAGTCGCCCATGGCCCAGATGCTGGAACAGGCGGCCGCGGTCTCCATCGGCCAGTTCATGGACCAGGTGGGGCCGTGGGCCCAGAGCCAGCCCACCATCCTGGACAAGCTGGATCTTGACCAGATGGTGGACGAACTGGCCCAACGTCTGGGTGTACCTGCCAGCATCATACGCAGTGACGAGCAGGTGGCCGCCATCCGCCAGCAGCGCGAGCAGGCGGCAGCCGCCCAGCAGCAGGCAGCCATGGAAGTCCAGATGATGGAAAGCATGGCCAAGATGGGGAACGTCAAGACCGAGGGCACCGTGGCCGGCAAGGTCATGGGCAGCCCGCAGGAGGACAACGCTTGATGTCTCAGCTCATGACCCAAGAAGAGGAGCGGGCCGAACAGGCCCGGCTGGACGAAGCAGAGCGCCTGGACTGGTTCGAGATGATGCAGTCCCCGGCAGCGGAACGCATCTGGCTCCAGCTGCTGCAGGAGCTGGGGGCAGGCCGCCTGATGGTCACGGAAAACGACATGAGGATGCGGAACATAGCCGACCAGATCCTCAACCGCATGGCCCAGGCCGTACCTGACATCTACATCCGCATCGTGTGCAAACTTCAAGGCATCCAATAGGAGGAATATTTCATGTCCAACGATATCGAGACCTCTACTGTCACCGATCCCGGTACCCCGCCTGCGGGCGACCCCGCGGAAACCACGCTCCAGGGTGGGACACCTCAAGGCGGTGAAGGGACGCCGGCCGGTGACGGCACCACGCCTCCTGCCGACTGGCGTGCAGGTCTGCCCGAAGGCTGGGGCGAAAAACTCAAGGACGTGGGAAGCGCGGAAGAGGCCCTCAAGGCCCTGGAACGCGGCCTTGCCTACCGCCCGGCGGAAAAGGTCGAGGACATCGCCCTGAAATATCCCGACAGCTTCAAGGGGCAGATCGACCAGGGCGTGGAAAACGGTTTCCGCCAGTTCTGCGTGGACAACGGCATCACTCAGGACCAGGCACAAAAGCTGCTGGACTGGCAGCTGGGGGCCAACAAGGAAATCACGGACAAGATCATCGCTGACGGCGTGAAGGAACTGCGCAGCGAGTGGGGCAGCCGCTTTGACGAGAACAAGGCGACGGCCCTGAAGGCGTTCACGGCCCTGGACAAACGCATGGACGGCCGCCTGGCCACGTCCATCGAAGGTCGTGACATGGCCAATAACCCCGTGTTCGTGCGGGCCTTCCATGAGATCGGCAAGCTGCTGTCCGAAGATGTCCTGTCCGGCGGCAGCGGTACCGCTCCCTCCGATGCCCGGGAGAGCGCGGTCGATACCTACAAGGGCATGTTCAAGGAGTAGTGACACATGGCTGTTGCACAGACGCTCAAAGAGATCGCCCTTGAGAAGGCGAAGAAGCGCCCGGAACTGGTGGACTACCTGACCGAGGAAGCCCCCATCCTGGCCCTGCTGAAATGGATCCCGGCCACCCACGGCCTGTGGAACGTGGAAGAAGTGCTGGACGAGATCACCGGCGCCAGCTTCACCGATCTGGGCGCGCCGCTGCCCACTATGCAGGCCGAGACCCAGCTGCGCCAGACCTACGTCAGCCTGATGGGCGGCGAGATCGAGGTCAGCAAGGACAAGGCCGCGCAGTTCGGCGGTGCCAAGCAGTATTTTGCCCGTCGCGAGAATGCGTTCTACCGGCAGGCGGGCATGGACACCGAGCTGGCCATCTGGCGCGACTACTGGCGCAAGGCGGCCCTCAAGGACAGGCTGTTCACCTCCTGCAAGGGGACGGGCAGCACGCTTTCCTCCATCCTCGTGGTGCGTTTCGACCAGGAGATCAATGTGGGCATCTATGACCCCACGCAGTTCAACTCCGGCCGTCTGCTCGATCCCACGCCCATCAACGGCGGCAATCTGTACCACCTGCGCTCCCAGCCCGGTGTGACCGGCTACGGCGTGGAGTATCGCGGTCGCTTCGGCTGGCAGCTGCTCAAGCCGTCCAAGGCCGTCCATGCCCTGGTGAATATCAACATCAACGGCGAGACGCCCAAACTGCCCACGCTGGCCCAGATCGAGGACGCCATCGCCAAGATCCACGGCTCGGCCCAGAATACCATGATCTTCGGCCATCACCGCGTGGTGCAGCGCGTGTTCGGCGCCATCAAGCAGGCCGACATCATGTACGTCAATGGCGACAAGGACCTCCAGACCATCGTGGGCGCCATCAACGGCGTCAAGGTCGTGGGCTCCTACAACCTGCCCGACAGCAACGAAACGGCCGTGGCCTAAGGAGGAGGGAACATGTCTTTTTCCTACGGTTCCGAGAATCGCTGGTACGACCAGTTCTTCGAGAAGGGCAAAGCCATCAATGCCGCCGAATTCGTCTGCGCCAACGCCCTTGTCGTGGGCGAACATCATGGCGCCCTTGCCGTCACCGTCATGGCGGCCGGTGCGGTGAAAGTGGCAGCGGACAAGACCTTCAAGCTGACCCTGCAAGGCAGTGATACGGAAGACGGGCCGTTTGCCGACATCCCCGGTGCGCCCGAAGTGACCATCACCGGCACTACCAGTACGGGCACGTCCTTTGCCGACGGTGACATCCTCTGCAAGCTCGTGCTGCCGGACACCAAGCGCTACGTCAAGATCAAGGTCACGTCCGACACCACCAGCAGCGGCACGGTGGACGTCGTCCTTTCCTATCTGGCCCGCTAGCCGGGCCCTTTCGTGATGCGGTGGGGCCGTCCTGCCGCATCACGCCCTTTGTGGAGGCACTATGATACCAGTCCAGAAAGTCCTTGTCCGCTACACCGTCACGGCCGGTGTGCTGGAATACGCCGTGCCCTTTGCCCTGTACGGCACGGGAGACGTGAACGTCTCCTGGGCCGCTGCCGGGGATAAGGAGACGCAGACCACGCTTGCGCCGGGTTCCGATTACAGCGTGACGGTCTTCCGGGACATGACGGGCGGCAAGGTGACGCTGGCAGACGGGAAAGTGCCTGCCGGTGCCACGCTGGCCATCGAGTCTGCCGTGCCCCTGACGCAGGAACTCGACCTTTCCAATACGGCCACTGTGGACACCGAAGCCACGGAAGGCCAGCTGGACCGCATGGTGCAGATGATCCAGCAACTGGGCGACGGCCTTTCGCGGGCGGTCAAGGTCAACGCTACGGACAGCAGCACACCGGAAGAACTTTTGGCCTCCCTCTACAGGGCCCGGGACATCGCCCGGGACGCGGCGGAGGCTGCCACTGACAGCGAGCAGGCCGCGGAGGGGAGCGAGCAGGCAGCAGCCACCAGTGCTTCGCGGGCAGCCGCCAGCGAACAGGCCGCGGCAGGGCACGAGCAGGCCGCACGG
>NZ_DS996355.1:262645-419861 GCF_000156375.1 Desulfovibrio piger ATCC 29098 | reverse complement strand
CTTTCGCCGCCGCCGAGTTCGCCACCTTCGCCAGGGCCGGGCTGTTCGCGGACTGGGCCGCCGGCCAGACCTACGCCAAGGGCTACCGCCTGGCCCACAAGGGCATCGTCTATGAGGTGATGCAGGAAGTGACCGCCATCGAGAATCAGCCCCCAGATGCCACCGGGATGCTGGCCGTGTACCGTCCGCTGTCCGTGGACCCGGAGACCGGTGACGAACCGGATGGCAGCCGGGAGCATCCCTTCGCCTTCCTCTACGGCATGGACGTGAAGAACGGCAGCTACTACAGCTACGAAGGCAAGCTCTGGCTGGCCAGGGCCGACATGCCCGCCTGCGTCTGGACGCCTGGCACGGAAGGCCTGTGGCAGTGGGAAGAGGCGGGCGCGATCTGATCCTGCACGGATGCTGCCATCGCTCGCGTAAAAACTTAAAGTAAAACTTTATATTTTCCTGCCTGCAGGCAGGGCATCACCGGTCTCAGGCCGGATGCCCTGCCACACAAAAGGAATAACGCCATGCAGAACAAAACGTCCGTCCTCAACACGGCCCTTGTCCGGGTGGGCGCCCGGATGGGCAATGCGGGTTTTCAGGACACGCCCGCCATGCAGGTGGCGGGGGCCGTCTATGACAAATGCCGTACCCTGTGTCTGTCGCTGTACCCGTGGTCGTTCGCCCTGCGCCGCCAGCGTCTGGCCTTGTCGGCAGAGGCCGCTCAGGGGCCGTGGCCCTTCGCCTTCGTTCTGCCGTCCGACAGTGTGCGTGTGGTGGGGGCGGCACGTCCTGACCCATTCACGGCACGACCGGGCCCTGACGTCCGTTTCGAGATCGTGGGGGACAGGCTGGAGACCGATGCGGATGGGGTGCTGCTGACCTATGTGAGCGGCCTCGTGACGACCTTTCCCGATCTGTTCGCCGACATGCTGGCCTGGCGCGTGGCCTTCGAGATGGCGCCCTACATCTCCCAGGGCGGCGCGCAGGCGGAAGGCTACCTGCAGATGTTCGAACAGGCACTGGACAGGGCCAAAGTGGAGGATGACGCCCAGGCGTCCCCGCCCGCGGCGCCGTGGCCGTCCGTGTTCCTTGGGGAACGGAGGGTGGGCTGATGCCGGTCTTCCATACCCAGAACGTCCTCAACGGCGGCGAGATCTCGCCCCTGCTGCGCGGACGCGTGGACCAGCCCCGCTACAGCACCGGCGCGCGGGAGATGCGCAACTTCGTGCCCATGCCGCAGGGCGGTGTCACGCGCAGGCCCGGCACACGCTACCTGGGAACGGCCCTGGGCGACGGCGGCAGGCTGGTGCCCTTTGTCTTCAGCGCCACGCAGGGCCGCATGCTGGAGTTCGGCGACAGGGCCATGCGGGTCTGGCTGCCGGACGGGCGCGTGGTGGCGGACGAGGAGGGCGCTCCCAAGATATTCGAGTCCCCCTTCGCCGCCGCCGACCTGCGGGCGGTGCGTTATGCCCAGTCGGCAGACGTCATCTACTTCGCGCATCCTGGCTATGCGCCGCGCAAGCTCGCACGCCATGCCGACGACGACTGGCGCTGGTCCGAGCTGACCTTCATGCCCGCCATTGCCACGCCCAAGAAGCCCGCGCTCTCCACGGTGGGCACCCCGGAGGGGGACAAGAAGACGGACTACACCTATTGCGTCACGGCCATCGACGACAAGGGGCAGGAATCCTCGCCCTCCGAGCCGGCCAGCATCTCGGCCCAAGCCCTCAACAGCGTGGATTTCCACATCCGCATCAGCTGGGAGGCTGTGGAGGGCGCCACGGGCTACCGGGTGTACAAGAAAAAGATGGGGGTCTTCGGCTACATCGGCAAGGGTGGCGCGGACGAGACCTACATCGACGACAAGAACATCGGCGCGGACACCGAAGACACGCCCCCAGAGTACGAGGACCCCTTCGAGGGCGAGGGCAATTATCCCTCGCAGGTTTTCTTCCATCAGCAGCGCCTGGGCTTTGCCGCCAGCAACAGCCGCCCCATCACCATCTGGCTTTCCCGCTCCGGCGAGTTCGAGAGCATGGCCAAGTCCACGCCGCCCAAGGACGACGACGCCATCGAAGTCACGCTGGCCGCCACCCAGGCCAGCCGCATCGTCTGGCTGCAGCCTGACCGCAGCGCCCTGGCCTTTGGCACGGAAGGCAGCGAATGGACGCTGGAGCCTTCCGAGGGCGTGGCCCTGACCCCGGCCACGGCATCCTTCCAGCTCCAGACCACCAACGGCGGCAGCGATGCCGTGGCGGCCCTCTCCGTGGGAGGAAGCGTGCTCTATGTGCAGCGCGGCGCCGGGGCCATACGGGAGTTCGCCTACAACTACAGCGCCGACAAATACCTGGGGCAGGACCTGAACATCCTGGCCCGGCACATGCTCAGGGACGTGGACGTGGTGGCCTGGAGCTGGCAGCAAGAGCCCTATGCCGTGCTCTGGAGCGTCCTTTCCGACGGCACGCTGGCCGGACTCACCTACATGAAGGAACAGGAGATCGTGGGCTGGCACCGCCATACCACGGCGGGGGATTTTGTGGACGTGGCCGGCATCCCCGGCACGCCCGACGACCAGGTGTGGTTCCTTGTGCGGCGGGGCGGGCAGGTCTTCGTGGAGCGGCTGGAGCCCTTTTTCGACAGCGACGATCTGGCCGAGGCCTACTATCTGGACAGCGCCCTGGACTATCAGGGCGAGGCGGCCGCGCGCTTTGACGGCCTTGCCCATCTGGCCGGACAGGCCGTGCAGGTCTTTGCCGACGGCGGCACCATCGACGGGCTGGAGGTCTCGGCCGACGGCAGCCTGACGCTGGGGCAGGCCGCCACGTCCGTCCATGTGGGGCTGCCTTACGTCTCGCGCGTGGTGCCCAACCTGCCCGAGCTCCAGACGCAGCAGGGATGGAGCCTGATGCATGACCGCAAGATCCTTGCCGTGCGGGCGCGGGTCTACCGCAGCATGTCCTTCCTGGCCGGGGTGGGCGACAGCCTGGCCCCCATCATCGACCGCGACATCACCGGCGGCCTGTTCGCCACCACACCGTTCTTCAGCGAAGGAACGGATCTTGACCTCGATACCTGTGCCGGCTGGTCGGCGGCCTCTCCCCTGGTGTTCCAGGTGCAGAGCGCCACGCCCCTGACCATCCTGGCGCTGGTCACCACCCTGGAGATTTCTCCCTATACCGGAGGAGGGACGTTCTGATGGGAGCCATGACCCTGGCCCTGACCATGGGCGGCCTGTCGGCACTGAGCAGCATCGCCAGTACCAGCCAGCAGAACCGGCAGGCCCAGTACAACAAGAAGATGGCCGAGGCCCAGGCCCAGGCCGCACGCAACCAGGCCAAGGTCACGGCGGAGAAAGGCCGTATCGAGGCCGAGAACCTTGACCGCGAGCGTAACGCCCTGACACGGCAATATGCCGACCTGCAGGCCGGGAACGTGGCCAGCTTTGGTGCCCTGGGCGTGGACATGAGCAGCGGCAGCGCCATGGACGTGCTTTCCGGCAATGCGTCCCGCTATGCCGGGGATGTGGGCCTGAACCGTTACCAGAAGGCCGTCAACCAGTGGGAGACGGACGAGAACGTCAAAGCCAGCCTGACCAACGCCGCCAACTACGACGCGGCCGCCAGCTGGTACGGCAATTCGGTGAAGGGGCTGGGCAGCACCCTGCTGACGGCCGGTCTTTCCGGCCTGGCCAGCGGCATCGGCGCCTACGCCACGGCGGGAGGCTTTGGGGGCGAAGGCGGTTTCTTTGGAGACCTGTTCAATGATCCGGTCAAGGACGCGCTGGAGTTCTCGAAGAAGGCTCGCGGCACGGTGTGGAAATAGGGGGAGACATGGCCATCAGGGTACAGACCTACGACTCCGGCCCCCGGCGCATCCAGGCGGGCCCCATAGACCCCGGCGCGCCGCGCGGAGCCATCCGGGACGTGCGCGGTACGGCGCAGGACAGCCTTTTGGCGGACGTGCTGGCGGCGGGGAAGCAGCTCACCGGTATCGCCATCCAGGAATACGTCAAGGACGAGACCACGCGCGTCAGTCAGTCCTTGCTGGGGATGCAGCAGGAACTCAATGCGGAGCGCGACCGTTACATGGCCGAAAACAAGGGGCAGGATGCCATTGGGGCCGGGCAGCATTTCGAGCAGTTCGCCCGTGCGGCCGTACAGCGTCGCCTGCAGGATGACAAGTTTTCCGGCCGCTTTGCGGAGATGTTCATGAAACAGGCGTCCGGGGCGGCCCTGCACTTCACCGAACAGGGGCAGGCCTATGGCCGGCAGCAGAAAAGCGCCTGGGAAGAATCCGTGCTGCAGGGCGATATGGAGGAGTTCCGGAAGCTCGTAGCGCAGAACTACGACAACCAGGAACTGATCGAGTTCAACCGGGACGCCCTGCGCCAGCGCATCGAAGGGATGCGGCCAGGCATGGACAACCGGGCGCTGTTCTCCCGCCTGGACAGCCAGACGGCGGGCAGCATCATCGAAGGCTATCTTGCCCACGATGACATCAGCGGTGCCCGCGGGGCGCTGGACAAATATCGTGACCTGCTGGGCGGGGAGGTGAACCGGGTCGAGGCATCCATCGCTTCCCATGCCAGGGCACTGGAGAGCAGGGCGCGGGCCGAGGCGGAACGTGCCAGAGCCGAGGCCGTCACCAACAGGGTCGGGCAGTGGATCGCCGAGACAAAAGGGCTTGCGCCTGAAGAGCGGACGGCGGAACTGTACAGCCGCCTTGACGGCATTGCGGACATGAAAGAGCGGGCGCAGATGGCTGGTCTGGTCAATAGCGAGCTGGCTTTTGAAAAAAGGCGGGATGATGCCAAGGTCATGGGAGAAGCATACGAGCTGGTGCAGGCCGGGAAACAGGCCGGGGAATCTCCTCTGGTGTTCCGGCAGCGGGTGCTGTCCTCTTCCGCCTCTGAAGCGGCCAGAAAGCAGGCATTGGAAGACTACAATGGGGAGCTGAAGACCAATGAGCTTAACATGCGCGCCCTGGATGACCTGCGTACGCAGATAGACACGCGGCAGACGCTGGGGGATCCCATGACGCGGGATGAGGTCTATGCCTTCGCCTATGACAGACGCATGACGACGGAACAGACGAACAAAGCTCTGACGTATCTTGATGACGGCGGCAATGCCGGACAGCTCAGGCAAACATCGGTCAATGAGGCTTTCCTGACGCTGAATCCCGACAAAAAGAAAGCTGATGTCCCCGAATGGCTGTATGAGGCCGTGCGCATGCAGTTGCAGCAGGAGGGGGGAGGCAAAGCCCTGACACCGGCCCTGATACGGCAGTATGTAGCCCGTGCCATGATGCAAGGTACGCTGAAAGGTGGTGGCTGGTTTGGTGCCTGGGACAGTGGCGGCGTCCGTTACGGCAAGGCGCTGACGGAAGGTACAGCCCAAAACTGGGAACTTCCTGTGGAAGGAGATGATGCATGAGCCAGACCATGCCCCCCGAGCTTTTTCCGTCGCATGGACCGTCCATCCGTGCTGCCCTGGAAGTGGCCGATGCCGACGGCGTGACCGCGCAACGTGTGGCCTCCGCCCGCGCGACCGCCCTGCAGCTTGGCCTGCCCGACAGCGTGGTCGAGGCTGACCTGCAATACGCGCAACGCGAAGCCCAGGCCCGAAGGATAGAACAGAACAGCCCCTTTGCCCTGTGGGCCGCACGCTCCAAAGAGCGGGCCGCCCTTGCCCGTGACGATACGGACGGGCTGGCCGGTGTGTTCTCCACGGCCAAAGCCTTTGGGGAAATCAGGCAATATGAGCCAGGATTTTGGGAGGCCTTGGGAACATATTTGAAAGAAGGTGGCGAGGATACCGCTGAAAATATCGTTGCTACGGTTGGGGCTATCGCGGGCAAATTGGGCGCGAATGATTTTGCCGATCAAGTGGAGCGACTTGCGAAGCAACGTGAAAAGCGGCGGCCTGCCCCCCTGGAGTCTAACTCCGCCGTACAAAATTATGCAGGGGACGTAGTCAGAGCCCTGCCGCAGTTCGCTGGTGGCGTCTTGTCCTATATCGCCGGTGGCCCCTTGGGTGCCGTCATGTTTGGCGCGGCCCAGACAGGCGGTTCGCAATATCGCTCTTTGCGTCAGGAAAATGTCGAAAGAGACAGGGCTTTCATGGCCGCTGCGGCAACAGCCGGGCTTTCTGCTCCGCTTGATGCCCTTGGCACAGGGAAGTTCCTCAATATCTTCAAGGCATCAGGTGCCCGGCAAATTTTTCAGAATGCTGGCATAGCAGTCGGTACTGACTTCGTGACAGAATGGCTGCAAACCTACCCGGAAGAAGCCGCACGTATTTGGGGCCTTGCCGAGAAAAACGGAACGACTCTTGAGGAAGGGGTAAGGCTTTTTTTTGACAACTTCTGGGAGATGACCAGGCAAGGATGGTATGAGGGATTTGTCTCCATGCCTTTTGGCCTAATTGGTGGAGCTGGAAAGATTGCCGCCGATCGTCGCGCATCTAGGGATGCCCAGGCATTCGCCGAACAGAACACGGTCCTGCATGACGCCGTGGAAGCCAGCCAGACAAAACAGATAGCTCCGGATTACATGGAAGATGCGCTGGACCACGCTTCCGACGTTCTGGCGCAGTCCGTGTACATCCCGGCTCAGGCGGCACTCGATCTGGCCGGACAGGGGCGGGACGTGCTCACGCCGCTGGGCATCACGCTTGAGGAAGCGCGAAAGGCGGCCGCAAGCGGGGTCGATCTGGAAGTCAAGCTTTCCCGGGTGCATGCCCGTCTGGATTCCGCAGGGATGACGGCCGTGAACGATATCCTGCGCCAGACACCGGGCGCTCCGAACCTGCGGGAACTCAGCCTGATCGATGTCAATGACGAAGTGCAGGCGGCCCTTTCAGACGCGCGGCAGCGTCGTCGCAGGACGGATGCCGTACGGCAGGAAGAGCAGCGTCTGGTACGGGAGATGGTGCCACTGGTGGGCAAGGAGGCCGCAGAGATCTACGGCAAGCTGAACACCGCGCAGGCCCGTGCTTTCGAGGCGGCTTACGGCGTGGATGCCGCCGGATTGATGCGGCGGAGAAGCGTGGGGCTGGCGGGTGAAGACACGGATGGTGATGCCTTGAGGCAGGCCGCGCTGTACGAACAGACGCCCATGGGGGATGCTGCCCGCGCCAGCCTGGAACGTGACGTCCATGATTTCGGTGTGGCCGTGGACAACATCGTGGCGGCGGGGAAACTTCCGTCCGATCCGGTAAAGATGCTGGGGCAAACGCCGCTGGTCATGCAACTGCTGGGCAGGGATACCGTGACCGGCAAGGCCGCTGCCCAAGGCGGCATCTATGCCGCGCCGCACGTTTTTGACGGCACGCATCCCAACATGACGCCGGAGATGTGGAAACAGATCCCGGCGGCCATGGCTGACCCCATCGCCGTGTTCGATTCCGACAGCCCGGCGGGCAGGGCCAAGGGCGACCTGGTCTTCATGCTGGAACTCACCGACGCCAACGGAGCGACGGTGGTGGTGCCGGTGGCTCTGGATGTGGCGAAGGGAAGAAAGCAGGCGCATGTCAACATCGTAAAAAGTGCCTACAGCAAGGAAAGCGGCGGCGTACCTTCCAACCATTGGTTCATGCGGCAGCTCAAAAAAAATGCCCGTTATGTGAACGGGCAAAAAATGGAGCCTTGGCTGCGGGCCGCCGGGGCTGCTTCCCCTTTGGGGTCTTTGAAAGACGTAGCCGCAACCAATACTTCCGATAACAGGATATATACAGACGCCGACCTTGTCAATTTGCGGCAGGGCAATGCGGCGCTGTATCAGCCGTCTGCGGAGGCGCGAGACCTCAAGCAGCGCTTTGCGGCCATGCCCCTGATCGAGGCCGACAGCACGCAGTGGTTCGGGCCGGGAAAGGCTATTGATGCGGACAGCCGGAATATGCGCAAGGCCGTCCATGACTGGGCGCGTACCGCCTTTCCCCAGGGGACGACGGTCGCCAATGCGGATACCGGCTGGGGGGTGCAGGTAACGCCATCTGGTATCAAGGCCAGTCTTCATCATGGGTATGATGAGCTGCTGGCCCGATCCGTGCCCTTCATCCCGCAAATCATCGAGAGCGGTATCCATCTTGATTCCATAGAGAAAAAGCCTGGTCTTATGTCGCATATCTTTGCGAACAAGATCAGGCTGGACGGTCAGGATTATGTGGTTGGCTTCGTGCTGCGGGAAGACAGAACCGGCAACCGTTTCTACGATCACGAGCTGACAAAAATAATCAGCCCCGACTGGCTAAAGCCGGGCCGAGACACTTCCGAAGAAGCCTTGGGACACCGGACCAATCGGGGCATTTCCCCCGACTCGCTCAATGCGGACCGCTTTCCAGATGGTAGTGTGGTACACGCAGCCCGAGCGAACCGGGGTGATGTGATGAATATACTCCGGGAACGTTTGGGCGTCAATGACGGGACGGGGCAGATATTGTTCCAGCCTGATACCGCCGGAAAAGACCGTGCCCGGATCAGGCTCGATTCCCGGACAGCGGCCATCCGCATCTTCAAGGGCGCGGACATGTCGTCCATCCCACATGAGACGGCCCATATCTTCGTGGATGATCTGCGGCGCGTGGCGGCGGATGACGGCAGTATCGCCCGTGATCGTCTTCGGGCCGATCTTGAGCAGTCCGGGCGCGATGCGACGCCCTTTGCCACCATCCTGTCCGGTGAGGTGGACGCCGAAGGGGCCCGAGCCATGCTGCGGGATGTCCGTGAAGAGCTGGCGTCCCTGGAAGACAGCGAGGCCGGTCTGCGTGACGCTGCCGCGGCTGCCGGAAGGGGAGCTGACAGTGCCTCCATGCGTGAGGACATCGCCGCTGCACGCAAGCAGAACACGGAGCGCCGACGCGAGCTGCTGCCCGTGGAGCGGATGCTGTCCGGCTATGTGCGTCATCTGGATGGTCTGGCGCAGGCCCGGCGGGATATGGCGACCTTGCGACGCTTTGCCGGCATGGCCGAAGACGGCGGCCTGACCGCAGAACAGTGGCGCGAGGTACAGGAATACGCGGCACGTGGCTTTGAACAGTATCTTGGGGAAGGCAGGGCCCCTGTGAAGGAGCTGGACGGCGTGTTCTCCCGCATGATGCGCTGGCTGAAAAATCTGTATGCCAGCTGGCGCCAGTATGTCGGCGCTGACCTCGACGACGACGTGCGCCGCGTATTCGACCGTCTGCTGGCGACGGATGAACAGATCCGCAACGATCCTTCGCTGCGGGCCGCCCTTGAGCTGGAACAGGAGTTCCTTGCGGATGCCGGTTTGACTGCCGCGGAGCGCCGGGAGCTTGAAGACCTGCGTGACAGGGCCGAAGCCGAAGTGACGGCCAGGATGGACAGGGCCGTGGCCCGGGAGCGCGGCAAACGGTATCGTGCGGCGTTCGCGCAGGCGAAGGAGAGTTTGCAGGCCTCGCCTTTCTGGACGTTCATCCGGGAAGTGTCCCGCAGGGACAAACCCCTGACGGACGGCGAAGCCGGCACAGGCGGCATCAACCGGGATTCCCTCGTGGAATACTTGGGCGAAGACATGGTAAAGGACATCGCCAGAAAGATGCCCAGGCTGGTGAATGCCAGGGGGCGGGGGGATACGGTCGATTCTCTGGCCATGCAGTACCCCTTGACGGACGGTGATGCCGACGCTTTGGCAAACCTGATCTATGACGTCATCGTCGTGCAGGACGGCAGCGTGAACAAGCTGGCGGCACGTCAGGCGGAACAGGCCCTGGCGGAGCAGGACCGTGCCATATCGCCCGAGGACGGTCTGCTGGCCGGCGATGCCTACGGTCAGTACCTTGAGGCAGTGGAAAAGGCCATGCGCAGGCTGGGCAAAGACCGGCAGGCGCAGAACGAGCAGGACGCGGCGCGGCGCATGGAGCAGGAGAGCCTGCCCGAGCGGTACTACAGGGACCTTGCCCGCCGGGAAGTGGCGGACATGGCTGTGGCCCAGCTCGATGCGCAGCGCTTCGTGTCCGCCCTGCGCCGGGCCCTCAACGAGCGTTCCCGTGCCGTGCAGCGTGGCAAACCTGTTGAAGCCGTGCAAGCCATGCAACGGGCGCGCTTCGCCTTTGCCATGATGCAGGAAGTGCGCAAGGTCCGCGAGCTGGTGGACACAGTGCAGAAGAAGGCGCGCAAGGCGGCCCGCGTCAAGCCGGGGACGTATCCTGCGGCCCAGACGGAAGCCATCCGCAAGCTTGTGTCCGCCTTTGGCCTGCCCGCGCCGCAACAGGCCTGGGATGCCCAGTCCGGCGATATGAAGCTGCGCGATCTTGTGCAGCAGAGCGTGGACGATACGGAAGCCATCGACCTCATGCCCCTGTTCCCGGACTGGCTGCTGGATCTGGCAAATCCTGATCCAGCGGCAGCCCGGCGCGGCATGGCGCTGGACTGGAAGGCGCTGCGTCCGCTGGAGGTGGAGCAGGTGGGCAATCTGCTGGATTTCTTGGTGCATTCCGGGCGTGAGCAGAGCCGCACCGGCAAGGAGAGCCTGCGTGCCCGTGTGCAGGCCATCGCCGATGAGGCGGCGGCATCCATGAGCGGCATGAAGACCAACTACGCCAGTCGCCGGGATTCCTTGGGCGACGATCTGGACAGGGGCTTTTCCTCCATCGACACCATCGAATGGCAATGCCGCAAGGCCGACGGGTTCCAGAACGTCATGGGCCGTGACGGCAGCACGGAAGGCGTCATGGAGCGTGAAGTCTACGGTCCGTTGCGGGCGGCCACGGACCGTTACCATGCCCGCCTGAACAGCATGCACAAGGCCGTCATGCCGCATCTGGTGCGTCTGTTGCAAAGCGCCAAGGCCTGGGAAAAGAAATACGGCAGCAAGACCCTGAACGTCCGGGACGAGAAGGGGGCCGTAGTGCCTGTGCCCGAGGCCATCAGGCAGGCAGGCGATCCTGGATGGACGGCGGAAATGGTCATCGGCATGGCTCTGAACATGGGCAATACCGGCAACCGGGAGCGTCTGCGTTCCAGTTACATCGATGGGAACGGGAAGGGCGGGCTCACCTATGACATGGTGTCGCTGCTGCTGGGCGATGATGCGGCGGCCACGCTCTTTGAGCTGGACGCGGCGGCCATGGGGCAGATGACGGCCGGCAGGGCGCGCCGGGACGGTATCCTTTCCGCCGCTGACTGGCAGGCCATCCAGGGCGTTTGGGACGTGCTGGGCAGCCAGTGGGCCGATACGCAGGCCGCGCACAAAAGGCTCTACGGTTTCGCCCCACAGGGTATCGAGCCCGGGGCCTTCGCCGTGCGCGTTGGGGACGAGACCGTGCGGTTGCCCGGCGGCTATTATCCCATCAAGTACGATCCGCGTCTGGATATGAAGATGCGGGCGCAGGAAGGCAAGGAAGACGTGCTCGACCGTTCGGAAGGCATCTTCGGCATCCCGGCGGCCCGCAAGGGCTTCACCATGGGACGTGTCACGCATACGGGCCGTTCCCTGCGGCTTGGCGTCCAAGCGCTGCAGAAGCATCTGGTGGATTCCGCCCGTTTCATCGAACTGGGATACGACGTGCGCATGGCGGACAGGATCATCAATAATCCGACGTTCGCTGCCGAATACCAGCGGGTGTTCGGCATGCAGGATTACGACCGGTTCCGGCCCAACCTCAAAGGCCTTGTCGTGGATGAAGCCGTGCCTGACAGCTCGCTGCTGAAGGCGGCTGAAAAGGCCCGCAAGCACCTGGTCTACTATGCGCTGTCCATGAACCTGAATACGGCCCTCATGCAGCTGACGGCTGTCTTCCCGGCCGTTGGCGACGTGGGGCTGGTCAACGTCTCGCGCGGGCTGGCCCAGCTCGGTACACGGGGCATGGGCCTGGTGCGGGAGGTGTTCGCGGCCAGCCCCTACATGGAGCGCCGCTTCCGCAATATCGACGATGACCTGGCCCGCAAGGCCATGAAGTTCGAGCCGGGGCGGGGCATGACGCTGATCCGTGACGGCCAGGTCTATACCTGGGAGGACGTGGCGAATCTGGGCATGCTGCCCATCGCCGCGGCGGACTGTGCTGTCACCACGGCCATCTGGGCAGGGGCCTACCACAAAAAGATGAAAGAGCTGCGGGGCACGGCGGGCTGGAAGATGGACAGGGATTCCGAGTACCACAGCCAGGCCGTGGCCTATGCGGACAAGATCATCGCCCAGTCCAACCCGGACAACGACGCCCTGAGCAAGTCGGCCTTTGCCCGTGACAAGGGCATCGTCCGGCTGTTCAACGCCTTTTCCGGGGCCACGACGAAGTTTGCCCAGCGCACGCGCTACATGTGGCAGGGCGTGAAGCGGGGCCGGGTGACCAAGTGGGAATTTGCCCGCATGGAGCTGTACGACATGCTGCTGCCTGCTTTGGCCATGGTGGTCATGAAGGGACTGGCGCAGGGATTGTTCACCGGTGAGGATGATGACAACGAAGAGCTGGCCAAGCTGGCGCTGTCTACTACGATGGGGCAGTTCGCCATGGCTTTCCCTGTTGTTGGCAACCCCGCTGCCGACATGCTCGTGGCTGCAATGGGGGCAGGCGGCGGACGCCGGGCCGGTCTTTCGACGGCGCTGGATACGCCTCTGCAACTGGCGGGGAAGATGGCAGGGCTGGGCGGCAAGGCTACCCGTGGCGGAGATATTGACGGGGAAAAGCTGGTGATGTCCGCCCTTGATCTGGGCAGCTACATCTCGAAGATCCCTGTCGGTCCGGTGACGCGCCGGGCAGAGCGTGGCTATGAGCAATGGATGAAGGGCGAAGGAACGCCGCTGTCCCTGATCATGCCGCGTTCCGGGAATTGATAGAGGCTAGAGGCGGGGGCGCTGCAACGCCCCCACCGGCGCGGCGAATAGGCACCGCACCACGGCCCCACACGGGAGGACCGAACCCGTGCAGGGTATCCGCCTTTGATGTGCTCCAGTGGACCGAAGCGGAGACTTGATTGCGTTGCGGCGGCTGTGGCTTTTTGGTATCAGGCTTGTGTGGGCGCGTTCTCCGAAAGGAGGATACACCCATGAAGCACTTCCTCCGGGATGTGCTGGCCGGATTCCTGGCTAGCCTTCTCGCGGCGCTGGTAGCACATATGTTGACCAAATAAACGCCGCACCCCGGTAGAGGTGCCACTCTGCCGGGGTGCTAAAACCGATGTTGTGAAAATGTCGGGGGACGTGCCCCACGGGGCGGCGGGTGTTACCAGCACTCACCACCCCTTTCTTTTTAGATAGTCAGCTTCGGGAGAGAAGTCAACGGGGCCGTTGGAATGTTCTTGAAGGCCCCGTCGCTTTCCCCTATACTCCGTCTGCCTCCCCAGACAGCGCGAAGTCCTGCCCCGTGAGGAGGTGGTGTGCATGCTGAAGATCAGCGTGTCCATCAAGGTCACTGCCGGAGCTGTGGCCCTTCTCCTGACTGTCCTGCTGCGTTCGTGCAGCTAGCGATATTGGATAAGGTTCGGCCCCGGTAGTTTTTGCCGAACTACCGGGGCCGCTTGCTCAAATATGTTCCACCATGTTTGGGGAGGCGCGGGGTTCGCGCAGGGCGGATGGTGTTACCAGCACCTTCCGCCCTTTTTTTGTAAGCATCCTAGCAATATCGTGTCAAGTGTTTTTACTTTGGGTAGCTCTTGTCAAAACATTTAACGGCTAACGGCCTTCAGCGACAGCATGGCCCTTGCCGTGGATTCCAGGGCAGCATCCCGCCCCTACCTTCCCAGCGCCACGGCCATGTTAAGGCTCAGGCGCAGGTGCAGTCTGGCGTCATCCAATGCCTGGCTGAAGCGTTGTTCGGCTTCCGTGCGGCTCTGGAACAGGCTGTCCAGCAGGCACTGCGGGCTGAACATGGTATCAGCATTGCGGCCCAGGTCGGACACGGCGTAGCTGAACAGGTCGCCGCGGCGGGCGTCCAGTTCCCGCAGCATGGCCATGAACTCTTGCCGGAGGTCGGCTTCGCGCCGTGTCCAGTCCTGCCACAGCTCCAGCAGCGCGGCCTCCTGTGGGCCGGGGACGTGGCTCCGGTCGCGGTGCGGCGGGTAGAAGCAGCCGTTGCGGTACAGGGGCAGGCGCTCCGGCTGCGGCGGCAGGGCCTTGGGCAGCGCGTCGATCTTGGCCTGCACCCACGCCAACGCATCCGGTATCCACTCCTGCGGCAGCTCCTTGATGTTGGCGAGGTTGAAGGCGGCCTTGAGCTGGTTCCAGCAGGCATCAAAGGGCGCGTTGGACAGCTTTGCCCACGAGCCTACCAGCGCCCGCAGGGGCTTGCGGTCGGCCACGCTGGACGGCGTGATGGAGAGGGTGCCAGGAAAGTCCACGATGTCTTGGGTGATGTTGCGGGCGGCTTCCTTCTGCCGGGCCAGTTCCTCTTCCATGCGGTTGAAGGCTTCGATGTAGGCCAGCTTCATGGCCAGGGCCTTCTTGCCGGTATAGCCCATGACCAGCAGCATGAAGCCGTCGCGGTAGAGGATGAACATGGGCAGGGAGCGGCCTGTTTCATCGATGTATTCACTCACCCCAAAATTGGGGGCAGTAAATTTTCCCGGGCAGTTATCCATCAAATCTCTGACAGAGCGCATCACATGGTCGTGACGCTTTCCAAAAAACTGAGCAACCTCAAGGGACGTGGTGGCCGGGCGGCCGGAGTGGAGAGAGACGGAAGGGGAAAATGCTTCGGGAATGAGTTGGGCCTGTGACATGGTAAACCTCTGTGTGTTTTCTCATTGGCCCTTGCAGAATAACAAAGGGCCGGGAGCTGAGAACTGCACACAAACAGCCAGGCCTATTCCCCCGAAGGGTATTGTATTAGCCTACTCCCGACCCATGATGGTCATAGCATACACCACTCCCAAGGCGTTAGACAGCCTTGACAGGGCACAAAAATAGCCAAAGCTCACGGGTTGGCGTCCGTTGTGTGGGAGTTTCTCAGGCTCCGTAGGGAGAGGACGCCATAAAACGCTGGTGATGTCAAGGGTTAATAAGAGAATCTATGGATTTTTTATATCCTTCAAGACGCCATTGAGGTAACTCTTCTGTGGATCCAGGAAGTCGCATATTGATAAGGCTAAATATGTCTGCAACAATGATTATTATGGATAGCATCCATAAAATAGAAAAGAATTTTGCTATTGCTGCCCATATGAAATGGCCTGTATATTTATTCGCACTTCTCCATACACCAATACAAATAATTATTGTATATACAATTAAAAATGTATCATATGCTATTCCAACAACTTTTACTCCAATTAAATCATAATTATGATATATGGTTGCAAAAAATCTTTCTGCAAATTTTGATTTTATAAATATTTTACATATTGTTGATACAGCAACGCCGTATATCCAAAATATGATTGGAAGTGACACATCTCCATTTATAATTTTGTGAAAAAAATTTTTATCATTTATACAAATATCTATTTCACGAGCATCAACTTCTTTTGTATGTTTTTTATTTTTAAAGTAATTTTGAAATGATGATGTGACAAAAAAGGCTATTATGAGTGGTATATACCAAAAAAATAAAGCGATTGAAGGTATTAAACCTCATCCCCATGCATAATAGGCACCTGCGACACCGCATATACTGCCAATAAGAGGAAAATATCCAAGAATAAAAGCAAGGAAGCCAGCGAGCAGACCATCCCATCCCAACCAAGCATGGATGCCGTCTGCAATAGCGGATATTTGGACAATCCCCATTCCTAAATAGGCGATTCCTAGTATTATGCTAAAAAATTGCATTTGATCTTCCCCCTCAGGATAATTCTTGACGATAGCGGCAGGCTACCATGTCGGCTGGGCTGGGGCAATGGGCTGGGAGAGGAGAAGTGAAGGAAGGAAAAAAAGAAGGCGGCCCCGAAGAGCCGCCTCTCGTAGACAAAAGAGCTTGTCAACGCAGGTAGACAGCGAAGGCGAAACCTTCAGTAGTGGTAGCGGCACTGGAGGACGATCAGGGCCGCCCCCTGCTCGTCAAGGCGATACACGAGGCGGTCCTCCTGATTGATGCGGCGGGACCAGCATCCCGCAAGGTCAAAGCGGAGCGGCTCCGGCTTGCCAAGGCCTTCAAACGGATTGCGGAGCGCATCACGCAGCAGCTCATTGATGCGCTTCACTGTCCGTTTGTCGGTCACCTGCCAGTACAGATAATCTTCCCACGCTTGGGGCGTCCAGGTCAGCAGCATGGTCAGTCCTCAAGGTCATGCTGTACCGTCTTGCCCGCGTCAGCGGCGTGCAATGCTTCCCGCAACCGGGCGGCATTGGCCGGGGAACGCAGCAGGTAGGCTGTTTCCATGATGGCGTTGTAGTCCTCCAGGGACATCAGTACCACGGAGGGAGACTTCTGGCGCGTGATGATGACGGGTTCGTGGTGGTCACAAACCCGGTTCATGGTTTCTGCAAGGTTCTGCCGTGCCTCGGTGTAGGTGATGGCCTGCGACATATGCGCCTCCTTTTGTACAGATATAAGTACATATTTTATCAATTCTGTCAACACGCCATGGGGAGTCTGTGCTTAAGGCGCTTTTGACCCGCAGAAGTCCCTTTTGGGAAATTCCCAGAACTAAAAAAAGCCCATTTCGTCAAAGCGCTCCATATTTTCGTTCTAGGGAGTTTTTCGTATTTTTCCATACCACGTTGCAGAAAAATTTTTTTATGGGCTTAAAATCGAAATTTGAGCGCTGAAAAAAATTTTTCGCTCATTTCGATCACAGTTTCTTCCTTCGAAGGGGGCAGGGGAGTTGAACCCGTATAGCGGGCAAAGAGACGGGGTACATTCGGGGGTATCGAATTTGATATATTTTAAAGATATTCTTGTATTATAAATAGTTAAGCATGTTGTTCTATGTCCCCCGCCTCCACCATCAGCGCATGTCCCAGAGGCCCACAGTGCACCAAAATGCACCGTGGGCCTTTTCTTTTCGCGGGGTTACACAGTCCTTTGCCGTCATAGAGCATATTTTTCTAAGGCCCCTGGATAAGGCAGGATGAAGACGGTAAAGTCTTTGGGATATGCCCTCCGGTTGCCTATTATGGTTTGATGGATTTACCTACTGGCTCAGGCTGATTTTGCCCGGGATTACCTAGACACTGATAGGTGACTTCAGCTTGCATCTGGTAACAAACAACAGAGTATCCATTGTGCCCCATTTGAGTACAGCGCTGTACAATAGAGCCGAACGGTTCCGCTCCGGTATATCCCCATACTCTACACTTTGCCGCTGCCAAGGCGTCTGCTTGTTCACGATCTGCCTGCGGTATTTCCATTGCAGGATTCCACGTGATAGCCAATTTTACAATGGCATCAGAACGGCTTCCATCATGAGCAAACCAGTCCTTATGAACTTTTTGGGCACATCTAGCTCCTAAAGATACGCTTAGAAGTAGACAAACAAGTAACAGTTTTTTCACTCCTTTATGTATATAATTATATATGCACTTTATTTTACTCATTATTTGGGGAAGGGTGCTAGGGAATCTGAAGAGTTGCGTTCGTATCATCTTTTAACTCCGGAACAGATAATTCCGTCTTTTGGAAGGATCTTTGGACAGATTATCTTTCAAGGCAGATGTAAAGGTGATCGCATACTGCGATGGGGGATGATGTGAAACAAGATAAGATGCTCGTGGACATCCTGGAAAGGTGCGTCATACAGCTTGGCATCCTTGTAGCCCAGGGCCAAAAAGGCGGCCCTTTGACGACGCGGGAATATGTCCAGACGCAACTGGATATGTTGCAGGCTGTGGGAAGGATATATGCAACACGGCAGGAACGCAGGCAGTTTCCTGCATGGGAGGAAAAGCCGCATAGGGGACGACCTCGCCGTTTGCAGCATGCCGCAAGTGGACGGAGCAGACGGCGTCCGCTCCGAAGAGCCTCGTCTATCCCGGTATCTGCTTAGGAAGGAGGCAGGATTCTCAGGATGGTCCCACTCGTGCGGGCTGACGAAGCCGAAGAAAAAAGCTATGCTGTCCCAAAACTCCAGGAGCAGAATGTGCGTTGACTATCCTGGAGTGCCGGGAATGTGCCGGAGCTGTGTGTCCGCTTCCCGTGCAAACATTTTGAGCAAGGTTGGATATTATGTTTGAATCGGCAGCCCTTGGCAGAGCATGCAGTAACAAAGAGTTTGAAGAAAAAGCCCCCCAGCTGCGCATGCGTCTTTTCAATGCGCAGTTGCAGTGCATCGAGCGCAAGATCCCTGTCCTGATCACGGTGGCCGGCCTGGTCGGTTCCGGACGCGGCGCCATCATCAACCTCCTGTCGGAATGGATGGACAGCAAGCATGTGCAGAACCATGTTTTCTGGCTGGTGACCGACGAAGAAAAGGCCCGCCCCTGGCCCTGGCGTTTCTGGCGCCAGCTTCCGGCTGCCGGACAGACGGCGGTCTTTTACGATGGCTGGTACGGTGAGGCCATGCGGCAGCGCTGTTGCAAGGATGTGGGGGAAAACGAGTTCACCGCCAGCATGCACCGCTGGCAGGCCCTGGAATCCGGGTTGGCGGAATCCGGGATGGCCATCATCAAGCTCTGGCTCCATCTCAATAAAAAGGACCATGCCCGTGCGCTCAAAGAGCGGCAGGAGAACCGGGCCCTGGTGCATTTTTCGCCGTCCGACAAGAAGATCGCCGCGGATTACGATGGCATGGTCAGCGCCGCGTCCCGGGCCATCATGCTGACAGACCGGGACAACGCTCCCTGGAGCATCATCGACGCCGCGGATCCCAATTTCCGCAACCTGTCTGTGGTGAAAGCCATCATCGCAGGTATCGAGCGGACCATTGCCGCACATGATGCCCGCGCCGCCCGCCTCAAGGTGCTGGAATCCGTGCCCGAAGTGGAAGAAGATGCCCGTGAATCCCTGGTCTCCACCCTGGATGCCATCGACCTTTCCAGCGTGCAGGCTCCCGAGCATTACCAGAAAGAGCTGAAGCGCCTGCAGAAGGAGATCTACCAGCTCTCGTACCGGGCATACAAAAAAGGCATCTCGTCCACCCTCATCTTCGAAGGCTGGGATGCCGCCGGCAAAGGGGGAGCCATCCGGCGCCTCACGGCCGGGACGGACGCCCGTATCACGCGCGTCATCCCCATCAGCGCGCCTTCAGATGAAGAGCTGGCGCACCACTACCTGTGGCGTTTTTGGCGGCACATCCCCCGTGCCGGTTTCATCACCATCTATGACCGCTCCTGGTACGGCCGTGTCCTGGTGGAACGCGTGGAAAAGCTGACCCCCAAGGAAGACTGGGCTCGTGCCTATGCCGAGATCAATCATTTTGAGCATCAGCTGACCAACAACGGCAATATATTGCTCAAGTTCTGGCTGCACATCTCGCCGGAGGAACAGCTGCGGCGTTTCCGGGAGCGTGAGGCCATTCCGTGGAAACGCTACAAGATCACCGATGAAGACTGGCGGAACCGTGACAAGTGGCCCGAATATGCCCGTGCCGCGGACGAGATGTTCCTGCGTACCAGCACGGAAGATGCCCCCTGGCATGTGGTCCCTGCGGAGAACAAGAAATATGCCCGTCTGATGGTCCTGCGCATCTACAGGGATGCCCTGAAGCGCGCCCTGCGCGGATAGCTTCTTTGCAACGCTTGGATACAACGAGCCGGAGATCGCTCCGGCTCTTTTTTTATGTCCGGTGGCTGCGGCAGGTGGACGGCACGATGACAGGAAGGATGCCGATGGTTTGGCTTTTCTGGGGAAGGTTGCTGCGCGGCTCTTCCGGGAGACGAAGACTGGCTGGAGAGGGCGCATGGGAAAAGGTTTGAAAAGAGTTGCCCACCTTGCTGCACATGGAGCTGAATTGTCACCGGGCGCTCACAGCGTTGACGAAAGGACAGGGCAGTCTGAAAGCACATCCGGGCAGGAAGCAGACCGGCGGCAAGATGCCGTCTTTTGTCCTCCTTGCTCGATCCTGTCCGGCACCCAGCCCCTTTCAGGGAGGTGGCGCATGATTTCCTCATTTTGTCCCGTCATTTGCACCCGTTGTGGTCGTTCTTTCATTGCTCCCGGGCCCCGTGGGCATATCTGCCCCCAATGCCAGAAGGAACGGCGCATGAACCGGGAAAAAGCGTCGGCCAGAAACAGCCGGAGAATCCCCAGGACAGGAGAAAACCGAGGCCGGACGAGCAGGGAGGCCCGTCCTTCCAGGCCCGTGGAACCGGTGCGTGTGCCGGTGCAGCTTGTGGAGTCCCGCTGGCAGGATATGCTGGACCAGGGGATCCTGGCCACCTGCCCGCGCATGCACCTGACGGCATCGCGTCTTCCCTGCGGCGAGCGTTCCGAATGCTTTGGCCTTTCCCGCTGTCAGTTCGTCCCCCAGAACATGAACCGTCCTTTGCGGCGTAGCTTTTTCTGATATGTTCGAAAGCATCATGTCCCAGCCGGAATTCACGCGTGTTTCTGTGGAAAAGATGATGGCAGGCAGCCCGGATCTTCCGCCCCTGTATCGGGCCTGCCCGGATTATGAGCGCCGGTGCGTCATCTGCGGGCATGGCCCTGTGGTCGATTTTTATACTGCAGACGGCCGTTTCGTTGACAGTTCAGACATGTGCGGCGTCTGCACCTTCGGGCGGCAGGAATGCCGCGATCCCAGCCGCTGGTAAATCTGAAGCTTCTTTTATCTGACTGAAAACAAAAGGCATCCCTCCCTTCGTGGAAGGATGCCTTTTGTCGTTGGAGGGTACAGGGGATGCTTCCGAACCGTCACATTCCCTCTTGCAAACGGTGACGCAAACGTTGGGCTTTCATCATGGACGCGTCACCGTTTCGCCATGCGTTTCGCCCATTGTGAGCCAGTCAACTTCAACGGGAGCATTCGCATGATCCACATCAGCAATCTCAATAAAACGTTCGGCAGCAGCAAAGGTCTTTCCCACATCAACCTGCATGTGGCCCCGGGAGAGATGGTGGCCCTCATCGGCTCTTCCGGTTCCGGCAAATCCACGCTCATGCGCCACATCTGCGGTCTGACCGCCGCGGACAAGGGCGAGAGCCTGGTGCGGGTCGATAGCGAGATCGTGCAGAAAAACGGCTTCATCAGCCGGGACATCCGACGTATCCGCGCCGGTATCGGCATGATCTTCCAGCAGTTCAACCTGGTGGAGCGCATGAGCGTGGCCCGCAATGTCATGCTGGGGGCTTTGGCCCGTACCAGCCTGTGGCGCAGCCTGACCGGCGCTTTCCATACGGATGACAAAGAGCTGGCCCTCAGGGCCCTGTCCCGTGTGGGGATCGGGGAAAAGGCCTGGCAGCGCACCGGTACCCTTTCCGGCGGGCAGCAGCAGCGTGCCGCCATCGCCCGTGCCCTGGTGCAGCGTGCCCGCGTGCTGCTGGCTGACGAGCCCATCGCCTCGCTGGACCCCGAATCGGCCCGCAATGTCATGCAGACCCTGCGTGACCTCAACCAGAAGGATGACCTCACCGTTGTGGTGACCCTGCACCAGGTGGACTACGCCATGCGTTTCTGCCCCCGTACCGTGGCCCTGAAAAAGGGCGAGATCGTCTACGACGGCCCCACGGAACGTCTGACGCCCCAGTTCCTGGCGGAACTCTACGGCGCTGAAAGCGATGAGCTTTTTGCCGCCAAGACCAATACCCAGGAAACGATGCCGTTGCCCGGCAGCCCTGTCCGCGAGACGTCCCGCGCTGCCTAGTGCTCATCCTGATCCCTTTGCCTCACCATTTTATCCAAGGAGAAAATACATGTTTTCCCGTCTTCTTTCCGGCCTGCTGGTCTCTGCCATGCTGCTGGGCAGCGCGTTGACTGCCCAGGCCCAGCAGACCCTCAATTTCGGCATCATCTCCACCGAGGCCAGCCAGAACCTCAAGGTGCTTTGGGATCCTTTCCTCAAGGATATGAGCAAGGCCCTCGGCATGGAAGTCAAAGCCTTTTTTGCCAGTGACTATGCCGGAGTCATCGAAGGCATGCGCTTCAAAAAAGTCGACCTGAGCTGGATCGGCAACAAGGGCGCCATGGTGATGGTGGACCGCGCCAATGGCGAAGTTTTTGCCCAGACCACCGCTCCTGACGGCAGCAAGGGCTATTACTCCTGCCTGATCGTCAACAAGAAGAGCCCGCTCCAGAACCTCGACGACATGTTTGCCCAGGCCTCCAAGCTGAGCTTCAGCAATGGCGATCCCAACTCCACGTCCGGCTTCCTGGTGCCCGGCTATTACGTCTTTGCCAAAAACGGCAAGGATCCCCAGAAGATCTTCGCCCGTACCGTGTCCGCCAACCACGAGGCCAATGCGCTCTCCGTGGCCAACAATACCGTGGACGTGGCGACCTGCAACAACGAAGGACTGGCCCGCCTGGCTATCACCGCTCCCGAAAAGGCTAAGGAACTGCGCGTGATCTGGAAGTCTCCTCTTATCCCCAGCGATCCCCTGGTCTGGCGCAAGGACCTGCCTGACGAGACCAAGAAAAAGATCACGGACTTCATCTTCAGCTACGGCGTGAAGGGCGAGAACGTGGAGCAGGCCCGCAAGATCCTGACCGCCCTGCAGTGGGGCCCCTTCATCAAGTCCGACAACAGCCAGCTGATCCCGCTGCGCCAGCTGGAGCTGTTCCGTGCCAAGACGGTGCTGGAAGGCAACAAGGATATGGATGCCAAGGAAAAGGCCGCCAAGATCGCCGAGATCGAACGCAAGCTGGCCGAACTCGGCAAGTAAGCGGGGACAGGGCACAAGGAACGCATCGTTATGGAAGCTGAAATGAAAATGGCCCTGCAGCCGCCGCGCGATCTGCGCGCCGAGATCTTCCGCCTGGTCATCTGGGGCCTTGTCCTGGCCATGTTGGCCTGGGCTTGGCGCGGCGCCGAGATGAAGCCCATGGCGCTGGTGGAGCAGGGCGGCAACATCCTTACCCTGATATCCGATTTCTTCCCGCCGGACTTCACGGACTGGCGCATGTATGTGGAAGAAATGATCGTCACCCTGCATGTGGCGATCTGGGGCACCTTGCTGGCGGTCATCTGTGCGGTGCCGCTGGGCATCATGTCTTCCGAGAATATCGCCCCCTGGTGGATCTGCCAGCCGGTGCGCCGTCTCATGGACGCGGCCCGCGCCATCAACGAGATGGTCTTTGCCATGATGTTCGTGGTCGCCGTGGGCCTTGGCCCCTTTGCCGGTGTGCTGGCCCTTTGGGTGCACACCACGGGCACGCTGGCCAAGCTCTTTTCCGAGGCGGTGGAGGCCATCGAGGTCTCGCCGGTGGAAGGCGTCCGTTCTACGGGGGCCAGCTTTCTGGAAGAGATCATCTTCGGGGTCATCCCCCAGGTGTTCCCCCTCTGGATATCCTACTCCCTGTACCGCTTCGAAGCCAACGTACGCTCTGCCACGGTGGTGGGCATGGTCGGTGCCGGCGGTATAGGCATGGTGCTGTGGGAACTGTTCCGCAGCTTCAACTTCCAGCAGACCTGTGCGGTCATGGCCATCATCGTGCTGGTGGTGACCCTGTTCGACCTGCTTTCCCAGCGTCTGCGCAAAATGGTGCTGTAAGATGGCCGCCCGTTACGCTCTTTATTACGCCCCGCACAGGGACGAGCCCCTATACCGGCTGATGGCCCCCCTGTTCGGCCGGGACTGCCGGGACGGCAGCAGCCTGCCGGGCGGCCCCGTGGCCCCTGCGGGGGTGGAACACGGTTTGTGGACATCCCTGGCCAAAACGCCGGCCCATTACGGCCTGCATGCCACTCTCAAGGCGCCGTTTGAGCTGCGCTCCACCTCGGAGAGCATGCTTGCCGCCTTGAAGGATGTCTGCCGGAAGGTGGCGGAACGCCATGCATCCTGGCTGACGGCGCCGCTGGGTTTGCAGCGGCTGCCCGTCCACTCGGGTGCGCGCCAGGCCTATTTTCTGGCCCTGGTCCCCCGGCAGGGGGATGCCGCATCGGAATCGGCCATGGCCGCTCTGGAGCGGGATTGCGTGACGGAACTGGACCGCTTCCGGGCCCCTCTCGACCAGAGGGACGTGGACCGGCGGGAACCCCTGAGCCGTGATGAACGGCGCAACCTCCTGCGCTGGGGCTATCATCATGTGTTGGATCTGTTCCGCTTCCATATCACCCTGACAGGCCCTCTGCCTCCTGAGAGGGCCGCGCAGGTGGAAGCGGCCCTGAACCAGTATCTGGAGCCGGTCATCGACAAGCCCCTGGCCATGGATTCTGTGTGTCTTTTTTGCCAGACGGACCGGGCGTTGCCCTTCCGCCTGACGACCCGCTTCGCTCTGGCGCGAACCGGGAATGCCTAACACAACGACTATTGGAAGTATCATGAACATGAGTTTGCGGCAGGAACGCATGCGCCTGCTGGCGCTTGCCCCGGAGACCTGCCTTGCTGAGGCACTGTCCGGGATCAGCCTGCCTGGCTACCGCATCGTGCGCGGGCCCGAAACGGGGCTCGTGATGGCCCGGGGACGCGTCGGCAATGTCGGCGATGTCTTCAACATAGGGGAAGTGCTGGTCACCCGCTGTGTCGTCCAGCTGGAAGAAAAGACGTTTGGCCATGCCTGGATCATGGGGGAATCGCCCCGCCATGCGGAACTGGCGGCCCTGTGCGACGCCCTGTGGCAGCAGGAAAGCTACGCGGTGCTGCTGGACGAAAAGCTGCGGCCTTGCCTGGAACAGGCCATAGCCGAAAAAAGAAAGGCTGCCGCCCGCGACGCGGCAGGTACGAAAGTCAACTTTTTCACCTTTGTACGCGGAGAAGACCAGTGAGCGATCAGCAATGTTCCCGCCTGTCCTGGACGGATCCCGTAGGGCAGGCACAACAGGTGTTCCGTCTGGCCCTCACCGCGCTGTCCCGGCCTGCCCAGGCGCATACCTTCGAGCCCGGTCCTGTGGATGCCGCCGCGGACGAGCTGCCTGCCGGGCTGAGCCCGGAACTGGCGGCCCTGGCCCTTGCGCTGTGCGATAACGAGACCACGGTATGGTTGGCGCCCGGGCTGGATACGGAAGACGTCAGGACCTGGTTCCGTTTCCATTGCGGCACGGTCCTGGTGGCCGAGCCCGATCGGGCCGCGTTCGCCTTTGTCCCCGGTGTGGAAGCGCTTCCTGACCTATGCTGTTTTCATCAGGGAGAGGCTGAATACCCGGATCGCTCCACGACCATCTGCCTTGGCGGGGTAGAGGAGAGGGAAACGGCCGCCATCACCGCTTCCGGCCCCGGCATCGTGGGCAACTGTGATTTTTCCTGCCGTATGCCGGCTGGTTTCCTGGCCCAGTGGCAGCGCAACCATGAGCAATTCCCGCTGGGTGTGGACATGCTGCTTTGCGGGCCGGGCCGCCTGACCGGCCTGCCCCGTACGACCTGCCTGAGCCCTGCCGCAGACGAGGTGTCCCAATGTATGTAGCTGTAAAAGGTGGCGAAAAGGCCATTGCCGCGGCGCATGCCCTGCTTGCCCGGGAGCGGCGGGGCGATGTGCAAATTCCTGAAGTAACACTTGAACAATTGGCAGGGCAGCTCAAGCTGGCCGTGGACCGCATCATGGCCGAAGGCTCCCTGTACAGCCCCGAACTGGCCGCGCTGGCCTTCAAGCAGGCCCAGGGCGACGCTGTAGAAGCCATCTTCCTGTTGCGGGCTTACCGTACGACCCTGCCCCGCTTCGGTGTCTCCGAGCCCATGGATACTTCCCGCATGCGGGTGGAGCGGCGCATCTCCGCCACGTGGAAGGATCTGCCCGGCGGCCAGATCCTGGGATCCACCTTTGACTACACGCACCGCCTGCTGGATCGCGGTCTGGCCGTGCCCGGGACCGCTCCCCGGGACGTGGAGCCCGAAAGGACGGAGGAAGATCTGGTGATGGTGGCGGCCGACACGCAGGCCCTGCTGCAGGAACCGCTGCCCAGAGCCATGGAGGCTCTTGGGCGTGAAGGCCTGATGGAAGCCGTGGCCCCTTCGCATGAAGGCAATGACTGCCTGGACATCACCCGTCAGCCGCTGGAACTGCCGGCCGACGGCTCCGGAGACCGGGCCGTGCGCCTGCAATCCATGGCCCGTGCCGATGAAGGCTTTTTGCTGGGCATGGCTTATTCCACCCAGCGCGGTTACGGCGCCGTCCATCCCTTCACCGGAGAACTGCGCCGCGGTTTCGTGGAGCTGACCATCATCCCGGAAGAGCTGGGCTTTGCCATCACTCTGGGCGAAGTGGAGCTCACCGAATGCGACATGGTCAGCCGGTATACCGGCCGTGCCCTCGAGCCCTGCTTCACCCGCGGTTACGGGCTCGTCTTCGGCAACAACGAACGCAAGGCCCTGTCCATGTCCATCGTGGATCGCGCCCTGCGCGCCCGGGAATTGCAGGAAGACCAGATAGGCCCTGCCCAGAATCCCGAATTCGTGCTCATGCATGGGGACAACGTGGATGCGTCCGGTTTCGTGCAGCATATCAAGCTGCCGCATTATGTGGACTTTCAGGCGGAGCTTTCCCTGATCCGCCAGCTGCGGGAACGTAAGCACGCGGAAGAGCAGGCTGCTGCCGCGTCCGAAAAACATGCGGAGGCCAGCCATGCCTGAGAACCTGACGACCACGCCTGTGGCCTCCGGGCTGGAAGGCTACAATTTTGCCTATCTCGATGAAGGCACCAAGCGCATGGTGCGCCGGGCCCTGCTCAAGGCGGTGGCCATCCCCGGCTACCAGGTGCCCTTTGCCAGCCGTGAGATGCCCATGCCCTACGGCTGGGGGACGGGCGGCATCCAGGTCACGGCCAGCATCATCGGCCGCGACGACGTGCTCAAGGTCATCGACCAAGGCTCGGACGATACGACCAATGCCGTTTCCATCCGCCGCTTCTTCGAACGCACCGCGGCCGTGACCACGACCACCCACACCGGGGAAGCCAGCATCATCCAGACCCGCCATCGCATCCCCGAGCAGCCCCTGCGCGAGGATCAGATCATGGTCTACCAGGTACCCATGCCGGAGCCCCTGCGCTGGCTCGAGCCCAGTGAGAAGGAGACCCGTACCCTGCATGCGCTGGAAGAATACGGCATCATGAGCATCAAGCTGTATGAGGACATCATGCGGCATGGCGATATCGCCACCGGCTTCGATTATCCCGTGAAGGTCAATGGCCGCTACATCATGAGCCCGTCGCCCATCCCGCGTTTCGACAACCCCAAGATGCATCAGTGCCCGGCATTGCAGCTTTTCGGTGCCGGCCGGGAAAAGCGCATCTACGCCATCCCTCCCTATACGGATGTGGTCAGCCTCGACTTTGAGGACTACCCCTTCACGCCCCAGAGCTGGGATCAGTGCTGCGCCATCTGCGGTGCCACCGATACCTATCTGGATGAGATCGTCATGGATGACGCCGGGACGCGCATGTTCGTCTGTTCCGATACCGACAATTGTGCCCGGCGCGTGGCCGGACAGGGCGGCGCTGCCGCTTCCAGGGAGGAGAAATAGCCGTGAGCCTCTTGGATACCAATCTTGATCCCGTCCTTTCCGCCCGCCGGCTGACGCGGCGTTACGGCAGCCGCATCGGCTGCAGGGACGTCTCGCTGGATCTGTGGCCCGGGGAAGTCCTTGGCATCGTGGGAGAATCCGGCTCCGGCAAAAGCACGCTGCTGAACATGCTTTCCGGCCGTCTGGAACCTTCCGCCGGTCATGTCCATTACACGGCGGCTGACGGCAGCGTGCTGGATATCCACAGCCTTGATGAAGCCCATCGCCGCCGTCTGCTGCGTACCGAGCTGGGCTTCGTCCATCAGCATCCTCGCGACGGCCTGCGCATGTCGGTCAGCGCCGGTGCCAATATCGGCGAACGTCTCATGGCCAACGGGGCCCGGCATTACGGGAACTTGCGTGCCACGGCCCTGGACTGGCTGGAACGGGTGGAGATCCCCGTGCAGCGCGTGGACGATACGCCGTCCCAGTATTCCGGCGGTATGCAGCAGCGCCTGCAGATCGCCCGCAATCTGGTGACCACGCCGCGTCTCGTCTTCATGGACGAGCCCACCGGCGGTCTGGATGTGTCCGTCCAGGCCCGCCTGCTGGACCTGCTGCGCCATCTGGTGCGCGACATGGGGCTGGCCGTGGTGCTCGTGACCCACGATCTGGCCGTGGCCCGGCTGCTCTCGCACCGCCTGATCGTCATGTACCACGGTGAAGTGGCGGAGACCGGTCTGACGGATCAGGTCCTGGACGATCCGCAGCATCCCTATTCCCAGTTGCTGGTCTCTTCCATCCTGCAGTGCTGACAAGGAGCGTTCTCATGCATCAGTTCAATCATCCTGCCGGCGACGCTCCTGTGGTGGAGGTGCGCCACCTGTGCAAAACCTTTGTCCTGCACCAGCAGGGCGGCATCCGCATCCAGGCGCTGCAGAACGTCAATTTCGATGTACGTGCCGGGGAGTGCGTGGCCCTGCACGGGCCTTCCGGGGCCGGCAAGTCGACCCTGCTCAAGACGCTGTACGGCAACTATCTGCCCAGCTCTGGGCAGGTGCTCGTCTGCTGTGAAGGCTGCGAGACGGACATGGCCACGGCCTCCACGCGTGCCATCAGCCGTGTGCGCCGGGAATGCATCGGCTATGTCAGCCAGTTCCTCCGTGTCATCCCGCGCGTGAGTGCCCTGGATCTGGTGGCCGAACCCCTGCTGGACGCCGGTGAAGACCATGAGACGGCCCTTGATGCCGCGCAGGAGATGCTGGCCCGCCTCAACCTGCCCGAACGCCTCTGGCATGTGGCCCCGGCCACGTTTTCCGGCGGGGAACAGCAACGTGTGAACATCGCGCGCGGGCTCATCCGGCCCATGCCGTTGTTGCTGCTGGACGAACCCACCGCCTCCCTGGACGGCATCAATCGGCAGGTGGTCATCGACCTCATCCATGAGGCCCGGGAGCGGGGCAGCGCCATCGTGGGCATCTTCCATGATGACGTGGCCCGCAATGCCGTGGCGGACAGGATCGTCCCCATGGACAGGCCGTAAGCTGAGACGGATCCCCAAGAACCAACGATCAGAGAAGCATAATCGGAGATCATCCATGAAAGAATATGTGTTGCGTAACGCCCGGGTGGTGACGCCCACCACCGTGATGCAGGGGCATGTGCTGGTGCGCGACGGCCTGGTGGCCGATGTGGACGAAGGCGACATCCAGCCCGCGGCCGGTCTGGAATGCATCGACTGCGAAGGGGATTATCTGCTGCCCGGTTTCGTGGAACTGCATACCGACAATCTGGAAAAGCATCTGGTGCCCCGTCCCAAAGTGGTCTGGCCTCAGGCGGAACCCGCCTTTTTCGCCCATGATGCCCAGATCGTGGCGGCCGGTATCACCACCGTGTTCGACGCCCTGTCCGTGGGCGAATATCATGACAAGGGGCGCATCGCCATGCTGGGGCGCGGTGTGGACGCCCTGAACCACTGCCGCCGGTCGGGCATGCTGCGTGCCGACCATTTGCTGCACCTGCGCTGTGAAGTGGCCGATCCCCGCATGCGTGACCTGTTCTTCCCGCTGTCGGACACGCCTTGCCTGAAGCTGGTCTCCCTGATGGACCACACGCCCGGGCAGCGCCAGTGGCGTGATACCACGGCCTACCGGACCTATTACAGCAACATCAAGTCCTGGACCGATGAAGAGTTCACGGCCATGATGCACGAACTGGAAGAGGTCCGGGACAGCTGCGCCAACGACAACGCCGCCTCGGTCATGGAATTTTGCCGCCAGCACCACCTGCCCATGGCCAGCCATGACGATACGCTGGTGGAGCATGTGGAAGAGGCACTGAGCAACGGCATCTCCATCAGCGAGTTCCCCACCACCACGGAGGCCGCCTGCTGTGCCTCGGAAAACGGGATGCTGGTCATGATGGGGGCCCCCAATGTCGTGCGCGGCGGATCCCATTCCGGCAATGCCTCGGCTCTGGACGTGGCGAAGGAAGGGCATCTGGGGGCCCTGTCTTCCGATTATGTGCCCGCCAGCCTGCTGGCCGCGGTCTTTGAACTGGCCGCCAAGGAGATCATGCCGCTGCCCGCAGCCGTCAATCTGGTCAGCGCCAATCCGGCCGAAAGCGTGGGTCTGGATGACCGCGGCCGCATCGATACCGGGCGCCGCGCGGACATGGTCCGCGTCCACCATATGGACGACATGCCGGTGGTCCGCAATGTCTGGCGTCAGGGCGTGCAGGTGTACTGATGCGCGGCACCCTCATCTATGTCATGGGACCGTCGGGATCCGGCAAGGACAGCCTGCTGTCGGCCCTGCGGCCCCGGTTGCGCGGTCTGCCGGTGGCCTTTGCCCGGCGCTATATCAGCCGTCCGGCCTGCGCCGGAGGGGAACAGCATATGGCGCTTTCCGCCGGGAGCATCCTTTCCCTGGAGGCCCAGGGGCGTCTGGCCATGCGCTGGAGCAGCCACGGCTGCCAGTACGGCATCGGTCGCTCCATCGACGGCAGCCTGGAACACGATATCTGCGTGATCGTCAACGGTTCGCGGGAATATCTGCCGGAAGCCCTGCGGCGTTATCCTGACCTTATCCCCGTGCTGGTGGAGGTTGAGCCGGCCATACTGCGGCAACGCCTGCTGGCCCGGGGAAGAGAGCAGGGCAAGGATCTGGAAGAACGTTTGCAGCGTGCGCTGGCACCGCTGCCTGCCATTAGTCTGGAACGGCTCGTGCGTATCGACAATTCCGGGAAGCTGCCGGCAGCGGTCGATGCTCTGGAAAATGTCGTGCGGGCGGCCCTGCCGGTGCGCGGCATGGCGCATACGCTTCAAGGAACGCAGGGGAGTGCGGCCTAAAAAACTTTTGGGCCGGATCTGAAAAAAAAGGGCTCCTTCCCAACAGGAAGGAGCCCTTTTGCCGTATGTCTTCGTGCCTTGCCTGCAGCCAGATACGCTTCTTGCGAGCGGCGTGAAAGCCGGGCATGCGCTGGAGAAACTATGGAAAAAGTTCCAGCAGGTTATGATGATATCTTGCAAAAAACTTAAAGCTAAACTTTAAGAAATGAATGTTTAGAACATCGTCAGCTGATAGCTGCGCCCTTCAAGGCTGGCTGCCAGAGCCTCACCTTGCTGGCCCCCACCCGCCATACGCACCAGTTCCGCATGGCGCTGGCGGGCATCGAGCGGGACACAGGTCGTGAAGGTGGCGTTGTCCCGGATGGTCTTGCTGATCTGGAAGTGCTTTTGTGCCCGGGCCGCCAGCTGCGGCCAGTGCGTGATGACAAGCATTTGTCGCTGTTTTGCAAGATTTTCCAATTTTTCCGCCAGTTTGTTTAGCGTAAGGCCACCTACGCCGGCGTCCACTTCGTCAAAGATATAGGTCGCGCTTTCCGCCTTGGGGCGGACACTCATGAGGGCGAGCAGGAAGCGGGAAAGCTCGCCGCCCGAAGCGATCCTGTCCAGCGGCTGGGGGGCCTGCCCGGGGTTGGGGGCCCAAAGGATACGCACCTTTTCATCCATCAGGCCGGGCCAGACTTCCTGTGGCATGAAATCAGGGATGACCCGGACCTGCTCGGAGAATCCCAGCTGGCGCAGCTCCTCTTCCAGCTGCCGGGCGAAATCCGCGGCAGCTTCGCGGCGCTGGGGGAGCAGGGCGGAAAGCACTTCCTGCAGCTGGGCCGCCAGCTGTTTTTCTTCCTTGTCCAGCAGGGTGATATCCAGCGCGCAGGCATCGAGGAAGGAGATGTTTTCGCGGATCTCTTCGCGCAGCTCAAGGATCTCGTCCAGCGAGCGGTGCAGCTTGCGCTTGAGCTGGGCCAAAGCATAGAGCCGTTCCTCCATCTGCTCCACATCGGGCATGTCCTCCGGCAGGGGAGGACGGCGCAGGCGGCCGCTCAGATGGGAAAGCTGCTGACGCAGGGCCGTAACGGCATCGGCATCCTCGCTGACGGAGTCGTCTGTCCGAGCCATCTGGTGCAGGCAGCGCTCCAGCCGTCCCAGCATGTCGAGCAGGCCGGGTTCTTCCTCGCCATGCAGCAGGCCCAGTGCCAGCTCATACTGTTCGCGGGTCTGTTCGGCGGCACGGACGATGGCCCGCTGCTCTTCAAGGCGCTCTTCTTCACCGGCCTCAGGGGCGACGCGGTCGATCTCCTGCTGCTGCATCTCCAGGATGTCCCGGCGCTCCAGCAGGTGGGCCTCCCGGGCCCGCAGTTCCTTGCGGCGGGCCTCCACGGAGCGCAGCTGTTCAAGCAGTTCGTCACGCCGGCACAACAAATCGGGATCTTTCAGCGTGCTTTCCATGAGGCGGGCCTGAAAGGCAGGCTGCAACAATTGCTGCTGTCCGTGCTGGCTGGCATGGGCCAGCAATTGTTCCCGCAGGGAACGCACGCATTCCTGAGAGCGCAGGGCATCATCCACATACAGGCGGCTGCGGCCGCTTTCGGCCAGCAGACTGCGCCGGATGACGATCTCCCGTCCGTCCATCAGGAACTGAGCTTCGACCTGGGCCTTTTCCGCTCCCTGCCGTACCATATCGGCGCCCAGCCTGTCGCCCAGCAAAAAGCCCAGGGCTTTAAGGATAAAGCTTTTGCCTGCCCCTGTTTCGCCGGTGAGCACGTTCATGCCCGGGGCAAAGTCGAGTTCGGCGTCTTCGATGAGAGCGAGATTGCGGATACGCAAATATTCCAGCATGGATAGGACCTATTTTTTGAGACGGGGATCAAGGAGGTCACGCAGGCTTTCACCCAGCAGGTTATAGCCCAGCACGGTCACCAGGATGGCGACACCCGGATAAAAGGAAAGCCAGGGGGCATCTTCCAGAACGGTCTTGCCTTCCATGAGCATGTTCCCCCAGCTGGCCGTGGGCGGCTGAACACCAAGCCCAAGGAAGCTGAGACCGGATTCCACCAGGATGGCGCCGGCCACGCCCAGCGTGGCGGAAATGAGCACCGGGGCCAGCGTGTTGGGCAGGATGTGGCGCAGCAGTATCCGGCAGGTGGAGCAGCCGGACAGGCGCGCCGCCGATACGAAATCCCGCTGGCGCAGGCTCAGGGTCTCGGCGCGGACCAGACGGGCGACCCCCATCCAGGATGTCAGGCCGATGACGATCATGATGTTGGTCAGGCTCGGCTCCAGAAAAGCGATGACCGAGAGGATCAGGAAGAACGAGGGGAAGCAGAGCATGATGTCCACACCGCGCATGATCCCTTCATCCACCAGACCGCCGAAATAACCGCTGATCAATCCCAGCCCCGTCCCGATGCTGACGGAGATGCCTACAGCGACAAAGCCGACCCACAGCGAGATCTGGCCGCCGTAGAGCAGGCGGGAAAAAACGTCCCGCCCCAGGCGGTCCGTACCCAGCCAGAACATGGAGGACGGCGGCTCCAGGATGTGGTCCAGATGCAGGGCATTGGGATCATAAGGCGCGAGCAGGGGAGCGCACAGCGCTGCCAGCGACATGACCAGCACGATGCCAAGCCCCAGGCAGAGCATGAGATGACGGCCGAGAAAGCGACGCAGCAAGGGACCACACATATCAGCGAACCTCCCGGCTACTGCGGATGCGTGGATCGGCCAGACCGTAGCAGACATCCGCCAGCAAATTCCCCAGCAGGGTCAGCACGGCCCCCAGGACCAGATTGCCCATGATCATGGTATAGTCACGGGCCATGACCGCCGCATAGAACAATTGCCCCAGCCCCGGCAGGGCGAAGATGGACTCGATGATGACGCTGCCGCCGATGAGTCCGGGGACAGAGAGGCCCAGCAGGGTGATGACCGGGAGCAGGGCATTGCGCAGGGCATGGCGCCAGATGATCGTGCGGGGGGACAGGCCCTTGGCCTGGGCGGTCAGGATGTAATCCTGCCGCAGGACTTCGAGCATGCAGGCCCGCATGTAGCGCGACATGCCCGCCAGACTGCCGATGGTATAGACCAGGATCGGCAATGCCAGATGGCGTGCCAGGTCAAGCACCTTGTCCACAGGGCCGAGGCTGTCGAAATTCATGGAGGTCAGGCCTGAAATAGGCAGCCATTGCAGATGGATACCGAAAAACAGCATCAGCAGCAATGCTAGCCAGAACGAGGGCATAGCAAAGCCGAGATAGACGAAGACCGTCACGCCCCTGTCCAGAAGGGAATTCTGGCGGCAGGCCGAGAGGATGCCGATGGGGATGGCGATGACGAGCGTCAGGATCAGGGAGATGACGTTCATGCCCACGGTCAGGGGCAGCCGCTCCATGATCTTGTCCAGCACGGGGCGCCCGTCCGCTGACATGGACAGACCGAAATCCAGACGTACAAGGCGTGAGAGCCAGTCCAGATATTGTACATGCAGGGGTTTGTCCAGGCCGTACAGGGCCTCCAGGCGCTGGCGGGCCGCCTCGCCGGCCAGAGGATTGAGGGTCGTTTCCATATCGGTGGGCGAACCGGGCGCGAGATGGATGACCCAGAAGCTGATGAGGGTGATCCCCCATAAGACAAGCAGCATCCACAGCAGTTTGCGCACGATGCGCAACGTCAGCTGCAGCAGGGCCGCATTGCGGGATGAACAGACCGCCTGCACGCATATCCTCCGTTACTATTCCGTCCGGGTCATCCACTGCCGCATGTCGGCCACTTCCTGCTGCCATTGCGGCGAAAGGCGCAGCTGGAGGAACCGGTCATACAGGCTGTCCAGGAGGCCGAGGCAGACTTCCATCAAATAAATCTTTTCCAGCAACATGGCGTCCGGATCATCGTCCTCTTCAGGCTTTTCCACCTTGGGGGGCTTCAGGCTGCCCAGGGTGAAGTCCTCGGCCTTGAGGGTGAACTGGAAGGCCAGTTCTTCCTTTTCAAGCCGGATGAGGGCGCGAGTGACTTTCTTTCCCGTACCGAGACCGAAACGGGCTTCGCGAAGAGGGGAGAGCGTGCCGGCGACGGTGGCCGTTTCTTTGGCGTCGCCTTCACCGCCCTGGACGACGATACGTTGTTCCATGGATACGGAGAACGGCTGGCCTTCCTTGTCCACAAAGGCTCCGGGCGCCACATCGCTCTGGTACCACAGCCAGGTAAGGAACTCCTGGCCAAGAATGTTGTCCGTAGAATCCAGACAGGGTGTATCACTCATGGGATGACCTCGCGAATCAGGAAAGGGCGGCGAACTGGGTGGCCTCGATACGATCCAGGCGGCTCATGGCCGCTTCGTCGAGCATGGTCTCGGCCAAGCTGTACGGAGTGATCTGCTCAAGATGCAGTTCAAAGGAGTTAAGGAATGCCTCCATGAACAGATCGATCATCTTCCCCTGGGTGGAGGCAAACCAGACCTCATTGCGATCCGTTGCCCAGATGACGTTGAACTCGGCCGGGATGGGCAGGAAGCGCTGACGCAAGCGGAGCATGACCTGTTCTTTGAGCTCCTTCTTGCGTTCACGGGAAATGAACTTTTTGCCCTGTTCCTGCATTTTTTCCTTTTCGGCCTTCAGGGCCAGGGTCAAATGCTTTTTAATGACAGCGGCCGGGATGCGCCGGGTATCCAGGCGCAGAGAAAAGAGCAGGTAGGCTCCTTTATGTGGGGGGCCGTCCGCCATTCGGAGTCCAGCATATCCTCGAAGCATACCCAGCCATAGGCCTGCATCTCGGGCAGGTCGTCGATGTCCCGAAAGGCGAACTGGCGCAGCTTGTCGGGGATCTGCGTCCAGAGTTCCGAAGGGATGGGGTCGATGATCCTGAAACGGGTAAAGCTGCACGAAGCATTACAAAAACCCATACTGGCTCCTTTCTGTGATATCCGCCAAGAGGCGTGTCATTCTTGTACGCAGTGCGGCAGATTCTTGCAAGCCCGAAGCCGTGGATTTCTGTGGGGCAGGGCAGGTGCAACATTATATAATATACGCAGTGGATATGGCGGCAGGCAGCCTGCAGAGAAGATCCCTGACAGTATGGCCATGGGCCCCAGACCGGGACTGGGTGAGGGAAGTTCCGGCTATGGACATCGTGAGGGGCGCAAAATCCGGTAGGAAGTCTTTTTACCGCCAGGGAAGATGGAAATGTAGGAATTAATTTAGATAATATTTATTACTAATAAAATTGCATAAAAAAATGGAAAGATCGAAGGTTCCGCATGGATCAAGATCTCAGTCCTGCTTTTATCTGAAGGCATTGCATCGGCATGACCAGATCCGGGGAAAGGCACAGACGCAGGCGGTGCGTCAGGTCAGATGTCAGTATCCGTTCTTCCATGTCCCATATGGGAATCTCTGCTTTGGTCTTTATCCCGGCAGACACGGAGTTTGGGACGAGGACATCCTCGTAGAGACCCTTATCCAGTAAATAGCTTCTTACCATTTGGAATACCTATGAATTTTAATTGTCCCATAATGATAATTATGTAAACTTTTATCCATGTAAGAACGAAAACAGCACTCCTCTCTCCCAATCAGGCAAACAAATTTTTCGATAGCCATTTTTCTCAAGCAGCACTTGAAGGATACTTCCATGACACCAGCTTGAGCTGATACCTTGTTCGCATCATTCCCCCAGCTGCCCTCACAGGCATATTTCCTTGAGCTTGACATGGCTGTTTTTTTGCCACACCTCTAAGGCATGCACGCCAAATCCTCTTTCCATAGTCATGATGGACGCTCCCAACGCCGCTCAAGTCGGCCTGTATCCAGATCGCCCCAAGGCGGTCATTCCTCCCCTGCTCCACGGAACAAGCCGGTTCCATCCGGGCTGGAGGATGACCTGCAGGATGGGGTCCGGCTCAACAAATTCATCGCTGCCTCCGGTTACTGTTCCCGCCGCAAGGCCGATGAGCTCATTTTTGCCGGGGCTGTCCAGGTCAACGGGATGGTGGAACATTCTCCCGGCAGACGCATCCTTACTGATGATGTCATCCAGGTCGAGGGACAGCGGCTTGCGGCTCTGCCCACCTCTTTTTCCTATATCATGCTGCACAAGCCTATCCAGGTCATGTGTACGGCGCACGATCCGCAGGGGCGTCCTACGGTTTTGGATTGCCTGACCACAGAGATGCGGCGAAATAGAGTTTATCCTGTTGGAAGACTTGACTATTTTTCTGAAGGCCTGCTGTTGCTGACCAATGATGGCGAGCTGGCACAGCGCCTGATGCACCCTCGGCACCATCAACCCAAAACCTACGACGTCCTTGTGCGCGGTATTGTCCCGGCCTCAGCTCTGGCAACCATGCGCCGTGGCATGACGTTGGCTGAGGGAGAGCAATTGCGTCCGGTCGAAGTGGAAAGCCGCTTGCAGGCCAATGGCCATACGCGGTTGCGAATGGTGCTGCATCAGGGGGTCAATCGCCAGATCCGCCGAATGTGCCGGGATCTTGGGCTGACCATCCTGCGCCTGAAGCGCATCAGCCTGGGCCCCATCGGCCTTGGAGATCTTCCTGTGGGGAGCTGCCGTTTCCTGTCTGCTGCGGAAATCACTGCTCTGCTCCAGGCTGCGGAGATCCGGCGCTAAGTAAGGGACACCACGCCAGTTGTCGTTGGGCTATGCTTGCAAGACCGCCTGGGGAAACAACGTGGCTTGCTTGTGGGAAAGGCCGGATGGCAGATGCCGTGTGGGCCGCATGCAACATGATATGAAGCTAAAAAAGGACGCCTGACGGCGTCCTTTTTTTATGCGATCCCAATTTTCGTATCTGTTAGGCCAGCAAGCGCTGCAGCAAAGCCTGGGCTTCTTCATGCAGGGCATGCAAGTGCTGTTCTCCGAGAAAACTTTCCGCATAGACCTTGCAGATGGCCTCAGTTCCGGAAGGCCGGATGGCAAACCAGCCATTCTGGCTGCAAACCTTGACCCCGCCGATGGCGGCACCATTGCCCGGTGCCGTTGTCAGTATCTCGGTGACCGGGGATCCCGCCACTGTCCGCATCTGGACATCCTCAGCCTTCAGGGACTTGAGACAGGCACGTACATGATCATCAGCCGGGGCATCCTGACGCTGATACAGCGGAGCACCGAACTGCTCCGTCAGACTGCGATAGATCTCGTCCGGACCACGTTCTTCGCGAGCGGCCATTTCCGCCGCCAGCAGGCAGAGCAAGGGACCGTCCTTGTCCGTGCTCCAGGGGCTGCCGTCAAAGCAGAGGAAGGAGGCACCGGCACTTTCCTCACAGCCCATGCCGCAACTGCCGTCCGTCAGATAGGGCACGAACCATTTGAAGCCGACCGGGACTTCGATGACCTTGCGTCCCAGCTCCTGGCCTACTCTGTCCAGCATGGCACTGGTCACCAGTGTTTTACCGATGCTGGCATCGGCCTGCCACTGGAAACGGCTGCGGAACAGATGCCAGGCAACGGCGGCCAGGTAGTGGTTGGGATTCATCAGGCCGCTTTTTGCCACGATGCCGTGGCGATCCGAGTCCGGGTCACAGGCAAAGGACAGATCGAAGCGGTCACGCATTTCAAGCAGGCCGCTCATGACATACGGCGAAGAACAGTCCATCCTGATCTTGCCGTCCTTGTCGCAGGGGACAAAACGGAATGTGGGATCGATGGCCTTGTTGACCACGGTCAGGCGCAGTTTGTAGCGCTCGGCTATGGGTTCCCACAGCGAGAGGCTGGCACCACCCAGCGGGTCGACCCCCAGAGCGATGCCGGAAGCCGCGATACTGTCCATATCCAGGATGCGCGGCAGATCTTCCACATAGCGGGCAGTAAAGTCATAGCCTTGCACAAGAGAAGACCGGCGGGCACTGCTGTACGGCAGGCGGCGGACGTCGCAATTGAGGTGGTCAAGATACGCATTGGCCTGTTTCTCGATCCAGGCGGTCACCGCGGTTTCGGCCGGACCGCCATGCGGCGGATTGTATTTGAAGCCACCATCCGCCGGAGGGTTGTGGGAAGGCGTGATGATGATGCCGTCAGCCAACGCCTGCTCACCGTGTTCACTGTTCCAGCACAGGATGGCGTGGGAGACCGCAGGAGTCGCGGTGGCGGAACCGTCGTGGGAGATGCGGACCTGGACGTCATTGGCTGCCAGGACTTCAAGGGCACTGCGGAAGGCCGGTTCAGACAGGGCGTGCGTATCCCCCCCCATGAACAGAGGGCCGCTGATGCCGTGCTGTTTGCGGTAATCACAGACGGCCTGGGTAATGGCGTGGATATGGCGTTCGTTGAAGGTCTGTTTCAACGAAGAACCACGGTGCCCGGACGTTCCAAAAGACACACGTTGTGCGGCCTGATGCGGATCAGGCGATTCCGTATAATAGGCACTGACGAGCGCGGGAATGTTTTCCAATGTCTCGGGCGCCGGCAGTTTGCCGGCATGGGGATGTACTGCCATGATGTATCCTCCTGCCCTTTTCTATCGTTTACCCTATCGGCCCGCAAGCCCCGGGCAAAAAAAAGAGGGGGGCTTCAGCCCCCCTCTTTCGATCACATATCGGGATTATTTCCCGCTGCTGACAGGTACCGCGCGGAAGATGTTCTCCCCACGACGGTTGATCTGCAGCATGACAGCGCCGCGCTTGCTGCCTTCGCCTGCCACGATCTTGGACAGGTCTTCGGGCGAAGACACAGCCTGACGGTTGGCCTTGACGATGACGTCACCGGGGCGGACTCCGGCTTCGGCAGCGGGCTTGCTGGGATCCACATCCAGGACCAGCAGGCCTCCCTTGCCTTCCAGCTTCAGTTCGCGGCGCTCCTCATCCTTGATGGGACGCACGGTCAGGCCAAGCTGGCCCTGGTTCTGCTGCTTCTGGCCAGCTTCGGAAGGCTTGCCGTTGTTGACGCCGGACTGGCGATCGCCCAGCGTCACATCCAGATCCACAGCCTTGCCGTTACGCCACACGACCAGGGTCACCGAAGTGCCGGGCTTGTGGGCCGCGATGGCTCGCAGCAGGGCCGAGGCATCTTCCACGCTCTTGCCATTGACCTTGGTGATGACGTCACCGGCTTCGATGCCGGCCTTGGCCGCCGGTTCACCGTCCAGGACGCTGGCCACCAGGGCACCGGAGGGATGTTCCATGCCAAGGGCCTTGGCCGTGTTTTCATCCACGTCCTGGATGGTCACGCCGATCCAGCCGCGGCTGACCTTTTTGCCGCCCTTGATCTGTTCCACGATGCCGGCCGCCATGTTGCTGGGGATGGCAAAGCCGATCCCCTGCCCGCTGGCGATGATGGCCGTATTGATGCCGATGACCTCACCCTTCATGTTCAGCAGCGGCCCACCGCTGTTGCCGGGGTTGATGGAGGCATCCGTCTGCAGGAAGTTGTCAAACGGACCGGCATGGATATTACGGTTCTTGGCCGAAAGGATACCAGCCGTGACCGTGTGGTCCAGAGCAAAAGGATTGCCGATGGCCAGCAGCCACTCCCCTACCAGCAGGGCGTCGGAATCGCCGAACTTGAGGAACGGCAGATCCTTTTTGGCATCGACCTTGAGCAGGGCAAGGTCGGTGTCTTCGTCCGTTCCCACGACCGTGGCCGTCAGCGGGGCGGTCTTGCCGTTGCTTTCGTCCAGTGTCACCTGGATGCTGTCGCCGTCAGCCACCACATGGTAGTTGGTCACGATGTAGCCGTCGGGCGAGATGATGAAACCGGAACCACGCGACATCTGTTTTTGCGGAGGACGCTTTCCGCGCGCATTGGGACCGCCGAAGAATTCGAAAAAGCGGTCCGCTCCCGGCGGCATGCCACGGAACATCTCGCCGAAGAATTCCTCAGGACCGGCAGCAGCCGGGGAGGTACGCTCCGCACTGATGTTGACGACAGCCGGGCCGCATTTGGCAGCCAGTTCACTGAACTCAGGAAGGCTGGCCGCCTGGGCGAATTGCGCTGCCGTGAACAGGACCAATGTCAGCACGGCAGGGAGAAAGTGTTTAATCCTCATACAGGGCACACTCCTTAGCGTTTGTTTTGCAGAGCCTTCTGCAAAGCCTGTGCCATGATGCTCATACCGGCATCCTTGGGAGCGGAGCTAGTGTGCTGTTTCCAGGATTTGTCTTCAGCGGCGGAAGCCTCTTCCATACCTTCGGGGGCCAGGCTGATGCGGCGGGCAGCCGTATCCACGGACTGCACGACCAGGGTCACGCTGTCGCCCTTGTCCAGCTTGGAGAAGTCACCGCTGTTCTTGGCATTCTTGATGACGCCGGCGGGCAGCAGACCGGTGATGCCGGGAGCCAGGCTCACGAACAGGCCGAACTGGCTGCGGCTTTCCACCGTACCGGTCACCACGGTACCGGCAGCGAAGCGCTGGCCGGCATCCTGCCAGGGATCGCCTTCGGCGTCACGCAGACTCAGGGAGATGCGGCGGCTTTCCACGTTGATCTCCTTGATCTTGACGGAGATCACGTCGCCCACGTTCACCACGTCCTCGGCCTTGTTCACGCGCTTGGTCCAGGACATTTCGGAAAGGTGCACCAGGCCTTCCACGCCGGGCAGCAGTTCCACGAAGGCACCGAAGGGAGCGATGCGCACGACCTTGCCTTCCACCACGGTACCGGCGGCCAGACGGTCAGCGGCCTGCAGCCAGGGATCGCCTTCGGCCTTCTTGCGGGACAGGGAGATACGGGTGCGGCCCTTGTCGTCCTTGCTGACGGACAGGAGCTTGGCGCGCACCACGTCGCCCACGGCCACAGCTTCGTCAGCGCTGTTCACGCGGGACCAGGACAGTTCGGAAAGATGGATCATGCCTTCCACGCCGGGGGCCAGTTCCATGAAGGCACCAAAGGAGGCCAGACGGGTGATGCGGCCTTCCACGGTATCGCCCACATTGAGGGAAGCCAGGACCTTTTCCAGGTTTTCCTGACGTTCGCGATCCAGCAGGGCACGGCGGGAAACCACGATATTGCGGCCGCGGTTTTCCACACGGATGATGAGGAACTGCATGGTGCGGCCCACCAGGGCTTCGGCGTCGGCCACGCTCACGCTGTCCATCTGGCTGCCGGGGCAGAAAGCGTTCTTGCCCATCACGCTGACGGTGTAACCGCCCTTGCAGGTACCGGTCACGCGGCCGTCCACGGGCACACCGGCGTCACGGGCGTCTTCCAGGGCGGCCATGCCGGCGCCACTCATGGAGCGGGACAGACGGATCTCACCAGCGGAGGTACCCACCACATAGACTTCGATGCTGTCACCGGGGGCAACGCTTTCGTTGCCTTCGGCATCGAGGATGTCCTTGCGGTCCATGATACCATCCAGCTTGATGCCCACATCCACAAAGACAGAGTCACCGGTGATGGTGATGATGGTGCCCGTCACTTTCTGACCAGGCTGCAGGCGCACAGTGCCGGCTTCCTGGGCCGCGAACATGGCGGCGAAGTCTTCGCTGCCTTCTTCGAAGGTGGACAGATTCTTTTCGTCAGTCATGGTATATTTGCTCCTTAAACAAATAATTTCCTGTGAAGTCCCCTTGTATAGCGCATTCAGCGCCAGAAAACAACAAAGATGCTGACGGCAATCCCGGCACGGGATATGGCTAATTTTTGGACAGGTGGACAATTTTTGGACGCTGCTCTCTGACAGAGTGGCAGGAGGGAAAAATCCTCCATAAAGTTCATGTAAAGCTTTAAATAATTGGCTTTCAGGAGGTAATTTTTGCAGTATACTGCCTGTGCCTGCCTTTCGGAGGCTTTTGAAATAAATTATCAGGAATGACTTTCAAAAATGTACAGCTCAAATTTTGATTTTAAGCCCTTAAAAATTTTTTTTCGACCCAATAATCATAAACTCCTGAAAACGGCTTAAAATCGATTTTAAGCCGTTTTCAGGAGTTTTGTCATATGTCACGCTATTAACAGGATATATTATCAATTATCAAGGTCAGCTTTGTTCTGACATCCGGGGCCAAAGATACGACTTCTGCCACCACCGACGGGAAGGACTTCGATCTGGGTGGGGACCCGTTCCTTCAATCCCTGCACATGAGAGATGATGCCGATGAGCTTCCCCCGCTGTTGCAGACTGGCCAAAGTACTCAGGGCCGTATCCAGGGCATCTTCATCCAGCGTGCCGAAGCCTTCATCAAGGAACAGGGAGTCGACCCGCGTGGTACGGCTGGCCATCTGGGAGAGCCCCAGGGCCAAAGCCAGGCTGACAAGGAAGCTTTCCCCCCCGGAAAGATTCTTGGTACTGCGCAGCTCCCCGGCCTGGTAGTTGTCGTGGATATTCAGCTCCAGCGGCCCGTTGCCCACTTCCAGCACATAGCGGTCGGTCATTTTGACCAGCTGGCGGTTGGCATGGGCGACCATCAATTCAAGATTCATCTGCTGGACGATATTACGGAATTTTTTTCCGTCAGCGGAACCTATCAACTCTTGCAGCGCGGACCATTGCTCGAACACGCGTTCCTGCTGTTCGATGCGTTCCACGAGCAGGCGCTGCTCCTGCCGCACGCGCTCATTGTCCGCCAGCCGTTGCAGGCATGAGCCCTGTTCCTGTTGCAGGGCTGCCTGCTGGTGTTCCAGCGTTGCCAGCTCCTGCCCCAGCTCTTCCCTGTTTTTTGTCGTCAGGGCCTTGGCGGTCTCGGTGGCCAGATGCTCCCTGGCCGCCCTGCTCCGTCCTGCCAGTTCCATGCGGACTTCGTGCAACTCCTGCGACAAGCGCTCCAGCCCTTCTCTTTCTTCCGCAGGCAGACAGGCTTGCAAAAAGCTCCGTTCGTCGGTGAAGGCTTCCTGCTGCAGGCCCTGTGCGAAGGCCTGACCGGCGTGCACCGTCTGTTCGGCGATACTGGCCAGCAAGGCATCTTTTTCTCTGATGGCGGACTCTGTCATGGTGACCACATCCGACATCCTGCTGACTGCGGCCGTCTGATCGGCAAGCCGCTGCTCATCCCGCGTCACCGCCTGGGCCAGATCGGCCTCGACTTCCTGGACATCTTTTTCAGCAAACAGGGCCAGGCGCTGCTCGTGCAGCTTTTTCCACTGCCCTTCGCGCTCCCGGGCTTCCCGCTGTTGCGACTCCAGGTGCGCCTGTTGCGACTTCACTTCCTGGTCATGCTGGCTTGCCGCCAGCTCGAGCTCCTGCCGGGAAGCGGCCAGGCGTGAAAGGGCAGCCGTCTGACGTTCCCATTCCGTGCGGCGTGTCTTCAAGGCAGATGATATATGCAGGAGTTCCCCTCCGGCGATGCCGAGACCATAGGCAGCCAGCATCGTGTCGAGCGCCTGTCTTCCCTGCTCTCCCTCTTGCCGCAATTGCGCCAACTCCTGCCGCATGCGCTGCTGCTCGGCAGTGGCCAGAGCCAGCTCATGTTTGAACTGCTCGACGGCCTGATCCAGCATCGTCTTCTGTTCCTGCATGCGGGGAACATTGCTCTCCAGCATCCGGCAGGTTTCTTCAAGCTTGCCTGCTGCGGAGATCCGCTGATAAAGCTGCCGCAAAAGTTCGGTCAGCCGCTCCTGCTGTTCCCGCACGAAAGTAGCGGCACTTTCCGGAGGTTCCCGCAACAGGGAAGGCAGACCGGCCTTCTCTGCCAACTGGGCAAGATATTCTTGTGATCCCTGGAGCTTGTCCTGAAGCGAGCGGGCGTTCTCCATACCGACGAGCAGGTTTTGCTCCAGACCTGTCAGCCGTTCCCGCAAGGCGGCACACTGCTGATCCGTCATTGCGAAGCGCCGGCGGACGTCCTCCACCTGCTGCCAGTTATCGGAAGCCGGCAGCCCCTGCAAAAGGTAGGGATGCTCCAGCGAACCGCACAAGGGGCAGGCATGTCCTTCCTCAAGCGAAGCACGGTGCTGCTCCAGGCTGGCGATGCGCAGAGCCAGCATGCGTTCACGCTCCAGGCTGGCCAGTGAGATCTCCAGGGCATCCCGCAAGGCCTGTTGCTGTTCCAGCAAGGCTTTGCTTTGCTCGCGCTGCTCCTGCCATTGCTGCAGCTGCTGCCGCCAGCGCTGCAACTCGGCATGATACAGGAAAACATCCTTCAGGGATTTCTCAACAGCCTGCAACAGCAGGATCTTTTTCTGGATACCGTTGTATTCCTCCTGCCATTGAAGCAGGGAGCGCCCCTCCAGAAGTTTTTCCTTTTCCTCCACCAGCTGCTGGCGTCTGTTCTCCACCTGAGCCAGTTCTGCAGCGGCGACTTCCTGATGCCGGAGACGTTCGGCCAGTCGCGCGTTGCCCTTCTCCAGTTGCTGGCTGATCTGTCGCAGGGCCATATCCCGTTGCTGCTGCTTTTGCTCCAGATCATGCGCCCGCTGGATACCGGCCTCGATACCGCTCAGCTGCTCTACCAGTCCGGCGTCCGCCGCATGCTTTTCCAGCCAGCTTTCCACGGAGGCCTGCTGTCGAAGGATATCATCAAGCGCCTGCCGCCGACTGTCACAGCGAGCTTTCAATGAAGCAAGGGCCTGTTCCTGCTGGCGAACTTCCAGCAGAACACGGCGAACTTCCTTTTCCGAGCTTTCCAGCTGGATGTCGAGGGCCCTGACCTGGTGCAGCAACGGTGTCTGGCGGGCCTGCTCGGCCTTGGCCTGCTCGAGCTGGCGGGCGCATTCATCCTGTTTGTGCCGGGCTTCCTGCAATTTCTCCTGCAAGCGGGGCAGTTCCGTGGCATGGTTCTGCCGCTGTTCCGTCAGCAGGTTTTGCTGATGGCGCAGTTGCAGCAAGGCAGAGTAGCTGCCTTCCAGCCGGGCAGCCCTCTGCGCCTGCTCCAGCCGCAAAGCCTGCGGACGAAATGCCTGCTCCTTGAGGACGAGTTTTTCCTCTTCCGCTTCTATCTGGGCCAGTTGTCCCCGGGCCGTATCGAGCCCCTGCAACCACTGCAAGGCTTGCTGCAGCTGCTGCAGCCGGATTTTGGACTGGCGGCTCTGGTCTTCCAGGCGGGATAGCTGCTGCCGCAAAGCCTGTTCTTCGTCTACAGGCAGCAGGGGCTTACCGGCCAGTTCCTTGCGCATGTCTTCCAGCAGGAGCTTTTCCTGCCGGTGCCGCTCGTGTACCAGCATGGAGATACGGCTGTACTTCTCCGTGCCGGTGATGCTCTCAAGAATGGGGGCCCGGCTGTCGGCCGAAGCATCGAGGAACGCCGAAAAACCGCCCTGCGCCAGCATCATGGAGCGGGTGAAGCGGTCAAAATCCAGCCCGGTGATTTCGGTGACCACCCTGGCCATATCCCTTTTTTGAGCACAGATGATCTGGCCGCTATCCGCGTCCGCGATCTCGTGCCGGGCCGCCTGGAGCCTGCCTTCCGGGGATTTCCGGGCCCGGCGCTGGCTCCAGTGGCAGCGGTAACGGCGCCCGGAGGCGATCTGGAAGACCACTTCCGCCATGCATTCCCCGGTCTGACGGGACATGATCTCGTTCTCGCTGTCGCTCAGGGTCTTGAGCCGCGGCGTCCGCCCGTACAGGGCCAGACAGATGGCGTCCAGGATGGTCGTCTTGCCGGCCCCCGTAGGGCCCGTGATGGCAAAGATACCGGCGGAGACGAAGTCGGGTCTGGTAAGATCTATCTCCCAGACACCGGTCAGGGAATTGAGGTTCTGGAAACGTATGTTCTGGATGCGCATGGCGGCCTCTATTCGGCGTTACTGTCGGTTTCGTGCATGGCGGTGAGGATCTCGCCGTACAGGCGCATGAGCAGATCGGCCTGGGCGCCTTCTATCTTCCGGGCGGCAAGACAGCGCGAAAAAACTTCCGTCTCGCTCAGTTCTTCAAGGTTCCTGCCCGTATCGTCCAGGCCCGGCTGGCTGTCCAGCAGACGCGCATTGCGAATCTTCAGGACGCGCAGCCCGCTCCCGGCCACGGCCGTCTCCACCTGCTGACGCAGGCTGCCCTCAAGGTCATCGCCGGTATAGACCACTTCCAGCCAGGCGGAACTGCCGCTGTCCCGCAGCGCTGCCAGGCGGCTGCGTATATCGCTCATGGAACCGCTCACTCGCTCCAGCTTCTGGAATTCCGGCACAGGCAGCAACTCCACACGGGCCGAACGCCCGGCAAAGTCTATCAGGCAGACGCTTTTGGACTGCGAGGCTTCACCAAAGCCCATGGGCAGGGGCGAGCCGCTGTAGCGCATATGCTCCATGCCCCCTACCCGCTGCGGCACATGCAGATGCCCCAGGGCCAGATAATCGACGCACGGCGGGAAGATGGACGCCGGGACATGCGCCAGCGAGCCCACATAAAGATCACGCACGCCATCGCCATCAACGGTCTGGCCACCGGCAGTGAACAAGTGCCCCATGCAGAGCAGGGGGACATCAGGCGCCAGACGATCCCGCAGCGCCGCCGCCTCTTCCAGGACCTGCGCGTAGTGCCGGCGGATGGCCTCCTGCATCTTGCTTTCCTTGTCGCCGCTGCTCTCCCCTTCTTCCACCAGACGCATGTCGGCATCACGCAGGAAGGGGACGGCGCAGACGATGAGGGCGACCTTGCCCTGGGCATCACGCAGGACTTTGATCTCTTCCTCAGGATCTTCGGGAAGGTTGCCTACCACATGGACGTCCAGGACCTGCAGGATCTCGCGCGAAGCCCCCAGCATGGACGGAGAGTCATGGTTGCCGGCAGTGATGACCACATGCCGGCAGGAGGAAAGATAGACCTGCCGCAAAAAACCATAATACAGGCGCTGGGCCTTGTTGCTGGGCGTGCCGCTATCGAAGATGTCCCCGGAAACGACCAGGACATCCACTTCTTTTTCCTGCAATGTGCGGGCAAGCCAGTCCAGGAAAGCCGAAAATTCCTCGTAGCGTTTCTGGCCGAAAAGCGAGCGGCCAAGATGCCAGTCCGATGTATGAAGTACGCGCATGAGTAAAGGCCGGTTTGATCCCGGATACGGCAGTGTGGAAAAATGGCAAAACTGACCGCCATGCGGCGGTCCTTTTAGTTATAAGGCCGAAAAAAAGGCCTGTGAAGGCCCGGAAATGCAGAAAAAAGTATAAAGAAACGCCCTGCTTGCGCAGGGCGTCCTTGTTAGTAAGCGCTGATGTATTCGTCCAGGTTGCCGGCGGAACAGTTCCGGCTCACCCAGAAAGCCGAGGCCCAGACCATCAAGGCTGTGGCCTGGGTATCATCCAGGCTTTTGAGCTTGCTCTCCAGACTGGAGCGGCTGGCGCCATGCCGGGTGTGCAGGTTGTTGAGCTCACAGGCATCGCTGACCCGCAGCAGCAGATAGGACAAACGCGTGTGGTCAGGCAGCAGGCGCGTATCCTTGTGCGCTTCCACGATGGTCTTCAGTTCGCCCACGGTGAACATCTGCTTGATGTTGGCCATGGCGCGGAAAAACGTATCCACGGCCCAGGGCAGGATGAATTCAGCTCCGGCGCTCTTGGTACGAAAGTAATCCTTGAGCCAGCGTTCCTGCTCGTCGTTGATGCGTGCTGCTACCTGTGGCATGGGGCCCCCGTAGGCGTCTGCGACGCCATTTTCCTGCGTGATTTGTGTAGAGCCTACCGCAGGGCCCGTCAAAATTCAAGATATTTTCTAGAAAATGTCTTGCATTCCGTACAGACGTCCCGGCTGCTGTCCGCACAGCCAGGCAGCGGCCCGCAGGGCCCCCTGGGCGAAGGTCTCGCGCGAGTGGGCCTGATGGGTCACTTCGATGCGCTCGCCGGGGCCCATGAAGTAGACCGTGTGCACACCGACCACATCGCCGCCGCGAATGGCCTGGATGCCGATCTGCGCCTTGGGGCGCTCACCGATGATGCCGTCACGGGCGGAACAGCGGACGTCATCCAGATCCCAGCCACGGGCTTCGGCCAGGCATTCGCCCAGACGCAGGGCCGTACCGCTGGGGGAGTCCTTCTTGCGGTTATGATGCAGCTCCACCATCTCGATATCGTACTTTTCACCAAGGGCACGGGTCAGCTCGGGCAGGACCTTGAGCAGCACGTTGACGCCGATGCTCATATTGGGGGCCCAGAACATACGGCAGCTTTCGGCCAGCTTTGCCAGTTCCTGCTTCTGTTCATTGGTGAAGCCGGTGGTGCCGATCACATGGGCCGCACCGAACTTGGCCACACTACGGGCCGTGGCCAGGCTGACCTCGGGAGCGGTGAAATCCACGACGACAGCTTTGCCGTCCAGATCCTGCAGCAGATCTTCCACATTCTGGCTCACCGGGCACGGCAGCGCGGCCAGACCGGCAGCAAATTCGCTGCGTTCCACCACGCCCGCAAGCGTGAAGGCGGGGTCTTCCTGCACCAGCGTGCAGATGGTCCGGCCCATACGGCCATTGGCACCCATGACGATGATCGGCGTGCTCATTGCTTCACCTGTCCTGTTCTGTTGAAAGTTATGCGTCCGTCCTGTCAGCAAGCAGATCCAAAAAAGCTGCTTCATCAAGAACGGTGATCCCCAGGCTTTGGGCTTTTTCCAGTTTGCTGCCCGGATTTTCGCCCACCACAAGGATGTCCAGTTTTTTGCTCACACTGCCCAGCACCACGGCACCGGCCGCCTCGGCCAGCTGTTTAGCCTTGCCTCGCGCCATGGAAAGCGTGCCGGTGAAGAGGATGTTCTTTCCCTGCAGGGGGCCCTCCCCGGCTGCCTCGGCAGGTTCCGCCGCAGCCACGGGCCACAGGCCTGCCTCGCGCAAGCCGGCCAGCATGTGCTGATTGGCCGGGCTTTCAAAAAAGCTGCGGATGGAGCTGGCCACTTCGGGCCCCACGTCCGGCAGCTCCAGCAGACGCTGGGTATCGGCGGCCGCCAGGGCATCCATATCATAAAAATGCGCCGCCAGCATGCGGGCGGTCTGTTCGCCCACATGGCGGATGCCCAGAGCACTGATGAGGCGGGCCAGCGTGGCATTATGGCGGGCATCGTCGAAAGCATCCACGATCTTGCGGGCCAGCACGTCCCCCATACGGTCGAAGGGCAGCAGATCCTGTACCGTGAGCCGGAACAGCTGTTTCGGGCTGGTGACATGCCCGCTGCTGACCAGCTGCTCTATCCATTTCTGACCCACGCCCTGCACATCCAGACCGGCTTTGGACACGAAATGGCAGATGGAGCGCAAGCGCACCGCCGGGCAGGAGATATTGCCGCAGCGCCAGGCCGCCTCACCGGGTTCGCGATGGGCGGGCTCGCCGCAGACGGGACAGATATGCGGGAATTCGAACGGTCGTGCGCCCGAAGGACGCTCCTCCAGCACCGGGCCCACCACTTCGGGGATGACATCGCCTGCCCGCTGCACGATGACCGTATCCCCTACCCGTACGTCCTTGGCCAGGATCTCGTCCTCGTTATGCAGGGTGGCGCGGGTGACCATGACTCCGCCCACGGCCACCGGTTCCAGCTGGGCCACGGGGGTCAGGACACCGGTGCGCCCCACCTGGATCTCGATACCGGTCAGACGGGTATGCACCTGCATGGCCGGGAATTTGAAGGCGATGGCAAAGCGCGGTGCGCGGGCCGTAAAGCCCAGGGCCTCCTGCGCTTCCAGATCATCCTGCTTGGCCACGGCACCGTCGATCTCCATGGGAAAATCCGCCCTGCCCTGACGCACGCTTTCCACATAGGCTTCTACAGCGGCCGGATCGGCGCAGAGTTTGCCGTCAGGCGGCGTCAAAAAACCGTAGTCACGCAGCCGGGCCGCCAGTTCATGCTGGAAGTGGCAGGGTTCCGCCTGTCCCCAGCGGGCTTCGCCCAGGCTGTAGGCCAGGAATCGCAGGGGCATCTGCTGGGTGTTGGCGACATCCAGCTGGCGCAGGGCCCCGGCAGCGGCATTGCGCGGATTGGCCAAGAGCTTCTGGCCCAGGGATTCCCGGCGCTCGTTGATGGCGGCAAAATCTTTTTTATAGATGACCACCTCGCCGCGTACTTCCAGCCGTTCCGGGAAGGGGCCGGTCCCGCGCAGTCGCAGGGGGACCGTACGGATGGTACGCACGGCCTCGGTGACCACTTCGCCCTCCTCTCCGTCCCCACGGGTCAGCGCCTGTTGCAGGACGCCATCCTCATAGATGATCTCCAGAGCAAGACCATCCAGCTTGGGATCGCACCAGAAGGCCAAAGGTGCTTCGGGAAGGGCGCGCTGCATGCGGGCCACGAATTCCTGCCATTCCTCGGCGGAAAAGACGTTGTCCAGACCATACATGCGCTGACGGTGACGCTGTTTGGGCAGGCCGCCCAGCAAACCGCCGCCCACACGCAGCGTGGGCGAGTGAGGGCTGCGCCATTGCGGATAGTCTTCCTCCAGCGCTTTCAGTTCCCGGAACAGGGCATCGTACTGGTCATCGCTGATGACCGGTTTGTCCAGCGTATGGTACAGATAGTTGTGATGCTCCAGGATGGTCGTCAGCCATGCCATCCTTTCCTGGGGCCTGTCCCTGGGCGGTTCGGGCAGGCTCAAAGGATCCGCAGGCGCAGAGGCTGCGGACGCGGCAGACGACACGACGGCTTTTCCCGCCGTCTTCTTCTCGGCCTGTTTTTTAGGGGCGGGCGCGGCAGGTGCACCGAAAAGGGAAAGCTGTTCTGGACTCATGATCACTCCGGCAGGGCGATAAGGCGTTCACGCAGGGCCCGGATGCGGTCCCGCAGGGCAGCGGCACGCTCGAACTCCAGTTCCCGGGCCGCCTCGCGCATCTCTTTTTCCAGACGCTGGACCAGCGCCGCGGTATCTTCGGCAGTCAGGGGCACGGCATCGTCCTGACGGGACGCACGCCCCTTGCCCTTGCCCCGGGACGAAGAGCTGGTATCCACATACAGGGCATCCAGCGGAGATTCAAGACTTTTCCGGGTGCTCCGGGGGGTGATGCCGTGCTCCGTGTTATAGGCGGTCTGCTTGGCCCGGCGCCGTTCGGTCTCATCCATGGCCGCACGCATGGAGGCCGTGACCGTATCGGCATACAGGATGACATGCCCGTGGACGTTACGCGCCGCACGGCCAAAGGTCTGGATGAGCGAACCTGTGGAGCGCAGGAAACCTTCCTTGTCGGCGTCCAGGATGCACACCAGCGAGACCTCGGGGATGTCCAGGCCTTCGCGCAGCAGGTTGATGCCCACCAGCACGTCGAACTCCCCTTGCCGCAGGGCCCTGATGATCTGCAAACGCTCCAGGGTATCGATATCCGAATGCAGGTAGCGGGCATTGACGCCCATATTGCAGCAATACTCGGTCAGGTCCTCGGCCATGCGCTTGGTAAGGGTGGTCACCAGCACCCGTTCCCCACGCCGGATGCGTTCCCGGCATTCTCCCAGCAGGTCTTCCATCTGCCCCTTGGTGGGGCGTACCTCCACTTCCGGATCCACCAGCCCTGTGGGGCGGATGATCTGCTCGGAAATGATGCCCTGGGACTGGTCCATCTCGTATTTGCCCGGTGTGGCCGAAACGTAGACCACCTGATGCAGCAGGGAACGGAACTCGTCGAACTGCAGGGGACGGTTGTCCAGGGCCGAGGGCAGGCGAAAACCGTAGTCCACAAGGGTCTGCTTGCGCGAGCGGTCACCTTTGAACATGCCGCCCACCTGCGGCACGGTGATGTGGGACTCGTCCACGAACAGGATGAAGTCCTCGGGAAAATAATTGAGCAGGCAGGAAGGCGGTTCCCCGGCCTTGCGGCCATCCAGATGGCGGGAATAGTTCTCGATGCCGTTGCAGTAGCCCAGCTCCTCGATCATCTCCAGATCCAGCTGGGTCCGCTGCTCCAGACGCTGCGCCTCCACCAGACGCCCGCTGGCCTTGAAGGCCGTCAGCCGTTCCAGCAGCTCCTGACGGATGTCGGCCGTGGTCCGCTTGAGGTTGTCCTGGGCGGAAACGAAGTGGCTGGCCGGATAGATGACGGTCTTGCCCACTTCCGCCAGCACATCCCCGGTCAGCGGGTCCACCTCGCGCATGGAGTCGATGTCGTCACCGAAAAACTCGATGCGCAGGGCCCGTTCGTGATGGTAGGCGGGGATAATCTCCAGAACGTCCCCGCGCACACGGAAGGTACCGCGATGGAAGTCATAGTCGTTGCGTTCGTACTGGACTTCCACCAGACGGGTGATGAGGGCATCCATGGACATATGCTGCCCCACTTCCACCGGGATGATCATGCGGGCGTAGAACTCGGGCGAGCCCAGACCGTAGATACAGGAGACCGAAGCCACAATGATCACGTCACGCCGGGTCAGCAGAGCATGGGTCGCGGCATGGCGCAATTTGTCGATGTTGTCGTTGATGGACGAATCTTTCTCGATATATGTGTCCGAGGCGGGCACATAGGCTTCCGGCTGGTAGTAGTCGTAATAGCTGACGAAATACTCCACAGCGTTCTGCGGAAAAAATTCGCGGAACTCGTTATAGAGCTGGGCGGCCAGCGTCTTGTTGGGGGCCAGCACCAGCGCCGGACGGCCGCAACGGGCGATGACATTGACCATGGTGAAGGTCTTGCCGGAGCCGGTCACGCCCAGCAGGATCTGTTCCGGCACGCCGGCTTCCAGATTGGCCACCAGGGAATCGATGGCCTCCGGCTGGTCACCTGTGGGGACATAGGCGCTATGGAGCTTGAAAGGAGACTGGTTCATCATCGCTCGTCGGGAAGCCAGCCCAGGGCAGCATCATAGCGGAAAGGCATCCGCCACGGCTGCCACGGCAGCTGGGAGACAGGTTCAGGATCAGGGACAGGCACCGCCTGCCGCAGGAGCCCCAGGAATTCCTTGCGGGGGATGTCCCGCGCGCCCATGGCCAGCATATGGGGCGTGGCCTGCTGGCAGTCCAGCAAAAGGAAATCCCGCCCGCGCAGGAACGCCACCAGGCCCGCAAGGGCCGCCCGCGAGGCCTCGGGGCAGCGGTGGAACATGGATTCCCCGAAAAAGGCCCGCCCCAGGGCCACACCGTACAGGCCGCCCAGCAGCTCCCCATCCCGCCAGGCTTCCACGGAATGGGCATAGCCCAGGGCATGCAGACGTTCATAGGCCGCTATCATCTCGGGCAGTATCCAGGTCCCCTCTCCGTCGCGTCGCGGCGCCGCACACGCCCGGATGACGCGGGAAAAAGCCGTATCCATCCGCAGCTCGAACGGATGGTTGCGCAAGGCCCGTGCACTGCGCCGCGGCAGCTGGAAGGCATCCAGCGGCAGCACGCAGCGGGGATCGGGGCACCACCACAGCAGGGGCATGTCTTCACCGTACCAGGGGAAGATGCCCCGACTGTAGGCTGCCAGCAGACGTGCCGGCAGCAGATCGCCACCGGCACACAATATCCCTTCTGCGGTGCAGCATCCCGGCGAGGGGAACTGCGCCGCATACAGAGCTATCTGCTCACGCATCTTTGCGGCTGTCATCCCCCTCCTCCGCTTCCGCGCCCTGTGCAGGGGCCGCGTCAGGGAACTGGAGCACGAGTTCATTATCCTTGACCCCCAGGCGGACGAGACCGCCGTGGCGCAAACGGCCAAAGAGCAGCTCGCCGGCCAGGGCGTCTTCCACCCGGCTGCGCAGCAGACGCCGCAGCGGGCGCGCACCCATGGCGGGATCATAGCCCTTTTCCGCCAGCCAGGCACGAGCACGCGGCGTAGAGGCCAGCGTGACCTGCTGCTCCGCAAGGCTGTTCCCGATCTCGCGCAGGAACTTGTCCACGATGCGCTGCATCATGGCAGGCGTGAGGGCCCGGAACGGGATCATGGCGTCGAGACGGTTGCGGAATTCTGGCGTGAACAGGCGTTCCACCGCCCCCAGAGCCTTGCGGGCCGCATCTCCGGGCGCAGCCTTGCCAAAGCCTATGCTGGCCTTGGACATCTCGAACGTTCCGGCATTGGAGGTCATGATGAGCACCGTATGGGAAAAGTCCGTCTTGCGGCCGGAATTGTCCGTCAGGGTACCGTAGTCCATGACCTGCAACAGGATGTTGAAGATGTCGGGGTGGGCCTTTTCAATCTCGTCCAGCAGGACCACAGAATACGGGGCCTTGCGCACGGCCTCGGTCAGCAGACCGCCCTGGTCGAAGCCCACATAGCCTGGCGGCGAACCGATGAGCCGCGAGACCGTGTGCGGTTCCATGTATTCGCTCATGTCATAGCGCAGGAACTCCACGCCCATGGTCTGGGCCAAGCCGCGGGCCAGCTCCGTCTTGCCCACGCCGGTGGGGCCATAGAAAAGGAAGGCGCCCGTGGGCCGCTGACGCTGCCCCAGGCCCGCGCGCGAACGCAGGATGGCGCGCACGGTCTGCTCCACGGCTTCTTCCTGCCCGAAGACGATCTGCTTGAGGTTCTTTTCCAGATTGGCCAGGCGATTCCGCTCCTGGCCCGAGACCGTCCTTACGGGCACACCGGCCATGCGGGCCACGATGCGTTCCACGTCGGACACCGTGACGGCGGCCATCCGTTTTTCATCCTTGCGGCGCAGGTCAACGGCGGCCCCCACTTCGTCCATCACGTCGATGGCCTTGTCAGGCTGCAAACGGTCACGGACATACCGGTTGGAAAGGTCCACGATGCTGCGCAGCACGGTCTCGCTGTAACGCACGCGGTGATGGCCCGCGTAATGGGTCTGCAAGCCGTTGAGGATGGCAAAGCAGTCCTCGGCATTGGGTTCCCCCACGTCGATACGCTGGAAACGCCGCGTCAGGGCCCTGTCTTTTTCCAGATGGTTACGGAACTCCTCATGGGTGGTGGAGCCGATGCAGCGCAGCTCCCCGCTGGCCAGCACGGGCTTGAGCAGGTTGGAAGCGTCCATGGAACCGCCGGAAGTGGCCCCGGCCCCCACGATGGTATGGATCTCGTCGATGAAGACCACCGCATCCGGAATGTTCTTGAGCTCTTCCACGATGGCCTTGAGACGGCTTTCGAACTCACCGCGATAGCGGGTACCGGCCAGGATCAGGCCCATATCGAGGGCGTAGATCTTGACGTCCTTGAACTTTTTGGGGACCTGCCCCTGGGCGATGCGCAGAGCCAGACCTTCGGCCAGTGCGGTCTTGCCCACACCGGGATCGCCCACGAACAGGGGATTGTTCTTGCGGCGGCGGCACAGGACCTCGATGGCCCTGTCCAGCTCTTCCTGACGCCCTACCAGGGGATCGATCTTGCCGTCACGGGCACGGGCGGTGAGCTCGGTGGCGTATTTTTCCAGGACATTCTCCCCGGCCTCGCCCTCTTCCTTCTCCCTGGCGGCATCGGGGGCCACGCCCCGGGATCCGCCCCCTTCCGGCATACCGTGCGAGATGAAGGTCAACGCGTCCAGACGGTCTACTCCCTGACGCGTCAGGAAGTAGTGAGCGTAGCTGTCCTCTTCATCCAGGATGGCCACGAACAGGTCGCCCAGTTCCACCTGGCTCCGTCCCGAAGCGTGGATATGCCCCAGGGCCCGTTCGAGCACCCGCTGCACACCGGCGGTCTGGTGGACTTCGTGCTCACCCTGGTCCGGCAGCACCTGCATCTCGTTACGGAAAAAGCCTTCCAGCTGTTCGCGCAACACCGCCACACTGGCCCCGCTGCCTTCCAGCAGCAGGCGGCCGGGGGCCACGGTCGTCAATGAGAACAGGATGTGCTCCACCGTCAGCAATTCATGCCTGCGGCGTTGCACTTCCTGGACGGCAACCTTCAAAACTTCCTGAACAGCAGCACTGAGCATACGAGCCTCAACGATATTTTTCCATGGTACAGCGCAAGGGGAAGCCCGCTGCGCGGGCCCGCCGCCTGACGAGCGCCACCTTTGTTTCCGCTATCTCATGCGTATAGACGCCGCACTGGCCGATGCCCTGCTGATGGACGGCCAGCATGATGGCCGTGGCTTCTTCCGGTGTCTTGTGGAAAATGTCGCACAGGACGCCGACGACGAAGTCCATGCTCGTATAATCGTCGTTATGGAGCAGGACCACGTAACGGTCCGGTTCCTTGATTTTTTTCTTGACGATGGTGGCAGTGTCCGTTCCCGGCTCATTCCAGGTTTCATCGGCCATGAGGGCTATCCTCCACGATAGGCAGGCCCAGATCCCGGCGCCAGCGGGCCAGTTCTTCGGGCGTGAAAACAAACGACAGGTCGGGCGGCAGATCATTTCGCTTCCGCCATTCCTGATGAAGATAATGATAACTTTGAGTACTAACCGGGACGTCGTCAAGCCCCAGCAGGGCTTCCAGACGCAGGATCTCTTCCTCGGGCCCCTCCAGCTCAACCACGCGGGCAAAGGGGACGATATCCATGTCGATACTGGTATGCTCCAGCGTCCAGGTCTCCCGGATCTTTTCATAACAGGCACGGACCACATAGCCCAGACCTTCCAGGATGCTGTGCATCTGCGCGGCATCGGCAACGGGCGTCTCCCGCTCTTCACGCACCTTGAAGGCCGCATCCGGCGCGGAGACGGGCGGAAGTTTGAGGGTCAGCACGTTTTGCGCGTGATCCGGCCATTCCTGTGTGCGCAGACGCAGCAAATGATGCCCGGCACGCAAGGAACCGTCAGGCAGGTCATAGATGCGGTTCCGTTCCAGATGGACGTCCCCTCCCTGCGCGCCGCATTGACGCAGGCGATGGCGCAAGCTGTCGAAATCGACTTCGAGATATTTGCGTTCTATTTCAAGAGCCATGGTTATGCTCACTGTTTACGATGAAAAAGTTTCTGCTGCAGGTCCGCGATGGTCGCGATACCGCCCTTGCCGGGATGGATCACGGGCTCGAAACCCAGACGGCGCGCCTGGGCCAGACGGAGGTCGTGGGCGGCCACGGGCCGCACCTGTCCGTTAAGGTCCACCTCGCCCCACAGGACACATTTTTCCGGCAGAGGGACGTCATAATACGACGACAGCACCGCCGCCACCAGGGCCAAATCCAGCCCTGGTTCCTGCAGCTTCATGCCGCCGCCGACCTTGGCATAGATGTCCACCTGCCCGAAATTGAGCTTGAGGCGCTTTTCCAGCACGGCCAGCAGCAAATGCAGACGATTGGCATCGAAGCCGAGGGCCGCACGCCGGGGGATGCTGAGGAAGGTCCGGGCCACCAGGGCCTGCACTTCCACCGCCAGCGGACGCTGCCCGTCCACGGCCATGACCACCGCCGTGCCGGACAGGGAGGCGTCACGATCGCCCAGAAAAAACGTGGAAGGGTCATCCACCACTTCCATGCCCCGGCCTCCCATGCGGAAGACCAGCAGTTCTTCATTGGGGCCAAAACGGTTCTTGAAGACGCGCAACAGGCGGAACATCTGGCGGCGGTCCCCCTCAAGGGAGATGACGGTATCCACCATATGCTCCAGCAGGCGGGGACCGGCCAGGACCCCGTCCTTGGTCACATGGCCCACCAGCACCAGCGTGACGCCCAGACGGCGGCAGGCTTCCAGCAGGGCCATGCTCACGGCACGCACCTGATTGACGTTGCCGGGCAGGCCTTCGGCATCGACGCTGCTCATGGTCTGCACCGAGTCCACCACCAGCAGGCGGGGCGGCGCCAGTTCCAGAGCGGCGATGACCTCGTCCACACTGGAAGTGGACATGGCCAGCAGATTGTCATGCAGCATGCCGAGCCGCTGTCCCCGGGCCTTGATCTGCGGCAGGGATTCTTCGCCGCTGGCGTACAGCACCCTGCCCCCCTGGGCGGCGACCAGACCCGCCACCTGCAACAAAAGGGTGGACTTGCCGATGCCCGGCTCACCGCCGATAAGGATGGCCGCTCCCGGTACCAGGCCTTTGCCCAGCACCCTGTCCAGCGAGGCGATGCCGCTAGGATAGGGATGGTGCCCTGTCTCGGCCACATCCTGCAACGGCACGGGGCGGTTGCCCGCGGGGACGGATACCCGGGAAGTGCTGCGGGACAGGGCCTTGGGCTGGGCCGCAGCCTGCAGGGTGTTCCACTCATGGCAGCCGGGGCACTGGCCACGCCATTGCAGGGTCTGCGCGCCACAGGCTGAACAGATAAAGACTTCTCTCGTTTTAGCCATGGCATAAAAAATAAAAAAAAAGTGCAGCCCATGCAAGCATGTGCAGCAAACTTCGGCTCTTGTGTACGACACGTTGCAATATCGCGTCATCGCGGATGCAGTCATGATGCGGAATTGCGTCATGGATTTGCATCATCATTTGTGTTTTTTATCACATGCAGATCAGGATAGCCTTTCCCCACTCGCTCTTTCGCAACGTTGCAGCTTTCAGGACTGCAGCGTGGCCTTGCCGCCACCCCAGGAGCATTCCCAAGGCATAAAAAAAGCCCCTTACGGGGCTTTGAGGACATTTCGTCATGATGCCTAGCGCGGCAGGGGCACCCCCTTCTTCGCATCCACGATGGCGACGTAGAACTCGTTGACATCGTTGGGCGGGCTGTCGAACACGACCATGAAAGGAGCGCTGGCGCCGGGCAGCAGGGTCACATTGGCCCCCTGCTCCTTCTCGGGGTCAGCCAGGCGGCTGGCCATAGCTTCCTTGTCCAGCACGGAAAGCTGCAAAGGGGTCAGCTGGTTACCGGCGGTCTGGCGACTGGACGCGATGACCTTCTGGTCCTGTCCGTAAAGCACGGCTTCCACGGTGATCATGCTCACGGGCTGGGGGAACTCATTGACCACCCTGCCCTCGATGACCAGTATCTTGCCCATTTTCTCGTTGTTCACGTAGTACTGACGCACGTCCTTCATGGTCAGCAGGGCGATGTTCTCAGCGGTCGCTGCCGATCCCTGGACCGGCGTCAGGGGGCGTTCATGCCAGCAGTACCAGTAGACGGCGGCACCGCCGCAGGCCAGCAAAAGCAGCAGCATCAGCCAGAACAGCCAGCGCCGCCGGGGGCGGGGCTGCTCCACATCGTCCGGCAGAAGGTCCGGGATGGGCGCAGGGGCAGGAGCAGGCTCAGGCAATTGCAGGGCAAAGACCGTCTTGCATACGGAGCAGCGCAATTTCGCACCCGGCCGGGCAAGATTCTCCGGCAGGTTGAAACGGCTGGCGCAATGGGGGCATTGGATTTCCATCATTTGGCTCCAGGTGCGGACAGGGGCTAGTCCCCGGTGGACTCGAAGACCAGCTCTTCCACATCAGGCAGGGCCCGATATTTTTCAGCATAATCAAGGCCGTAGCCGACGATGAAGCCTTCCTCGAGCTTGAAGCCCGCAAAGTCGACGCGCACGTCCACTTCGCGGCGTTCGTTCTTGTCCACCAGCGCGGCCAAACGCAGGCTGCGGGCCCCGCGGGCCTCGAACTGGCGCATCAGGAACTGCATGGACAGGCCGCTGTCCACCACGTCCTCGACGATCAGCACATGCTTGCCGGTGATGTCGCAGTCCACGTCCTTGCTGAACACCACATGGCGGGAACTGGACGTCCCCTTGCCGTAGCTGGACAGGCGGACGAAATCCAGTTCAAGGTTCTCCGTACGCATGGCCCGGACAAGGTCGGTGAAAAAGAACACCGCACCCTTAAGGACGCAGACGGCCACCAGAGGCTCATCACCGTAAAAAGCATCGATCTCGGCGGCCATGGCTCGCACACGTTCGGCGATCTGGTCGGAGGTATAGACGATCTTGCGTTCCTTGATGGCGTTCATCTTACTCGAGCTCCAGGAACATGGCGGTTTCGTCGCAGTCGGGGTACTTGGCGCAGTGCACGCAGTCGGCCCAGATCTTCTGGGGCAGGACGCCCTTGTCCACCTCATGGAAGCCGATGCGTTCAAAGAAAGCCGCCTGATAGGTCAGGGAGAAGACTTTTTTGAGGTGCAGGATGCGACAGTCATCGACGCAGGCCATCACGATCTTGCGGCCCAGGCCCTGCTTGCGCAGATCTTCGCGTACGGCCAGGGAGCAGACTTCGGCCAGGTCTTCCCAGACAGGCGCCAGGGCGCAACAGGCGGCCAGGCCGCCCCGGGGATCGTCGATGACCAGGAAATTACGGACATGGCCGTACAGAAAGATCAGCGCACGGGGCAGCAGCAGGCCCTTGCGCGCATTTTCCATCAGCAGGGCATGGATATCCTTCACATCGTCCATGGTCGCACGGCGTACCGTGTAGGTGTCGCTCATTACTTTTGCTCTCCGAGAGAATCAAAGATTTCCGTCAGTTCTTTTTTCGAGACCATGCCCGACCCCATCAGGGCCAGACGCCCGTTCTTGCCGTAGAAAACATTGTGCGGGATGGTGCGCACGTTGAAGGCACGGATCACATCATCACCGGCCCTGTATACAGGGTAGTCGACCTTCAGACGTTTAAGGAAGGCCGGGAGCGTGCTCGCGTCCTCATCCACCGAGAGCCCCACGATGACGACCTTGCCCTCATATTTGGGCGCCAGGCTGACGAGATCCGGGATCTCCTCACGGCAGGGGGGGCACCAGGTGGCGAAGAAGTTGAGCATGACGACCTTGCCCTTGTGCTGGGCCACGATGGAGGTCAGGTCCTTGAGCCCCACGGTCTTGTACTCCTGGGCCTGCGCCAGGCAGGGCAGGAACAGGGTCAGAAGCAGCAGGGGCAAAACAAATCGCTTCATGGGATTATCCTGTGACAAACTGTTTGGCGGCCCGCACTGCGCTGACCGCATCTTCGCAATAAGCGTCCGCACCGATGGCATCGGCAAAGGCCTGGGTCACGGCAGCGCCGCCCACCAGTACTTTAATGGGGAGATCGCGCTCCCGCACCAGGCGGATGGTATCTTCCATCCGTACCATGGTCGTGGTCATCAGAGCCGACAGGCCGATGATACGCGCCTTATGTTCCAAAGCGCAAGCGACAATCTGCTCCGCCGGGACATCCTTGCCGGCGTCGATGACGTCGAAGCCGTGGTTGCCCAGCAGCAGGCAGACGATGTTCTTGCCGATATCGTGGATGTCCCCTTCCACGGTGGCCATGACGATCACGGGGCGTTCCTCGGGACCGCGGCTCTTTTCCAGCAGGGGCTTGAGGTGGGCGAAGGCCTTCTGCATGGTCTCCGCCGCGCGGATGAGCTGCGGCAGGAAGTACTCCCGGCGCTCATAGCGCGTCCCCACCTCGGTGATGGCCGGGATCAGGACGTCCTGCACCAGGGCGAAAGGTTCGGCACCGGCGGCCAGTTCCTTTTCCAGCAGGGGCAGCACGTTCTCCAGATCGCCGAAAAGGACGGCATCCCCCAGGGTCTCGGCAGCGGCGCCCGGTCCCGTGCCGGCCCTGACCACACCGCCGCTGGCTTTCCAGTCGGCATAGGAGGCGATGAATGAACCGGCGTTGCTGTCGCTCCCCTGCAGCACGGCTACGGCATCACAGGCCTCATGCAGACGGGGGGCGGAAGGATTGGCGATACAGGAAGACAGACCGGCACCCGCGCACATGGCCATGAAGGTGGCATTGAGCAGGTCGCGGGCAGGCAGGCCGAACGAGACATTGGAAAGCCCCAGCGTGGTCGCCAGGCCCTGGCTGCGGCACCAGCGGACCATCTCAAGGCATTGCAGGGCGCCCTCAGGCTTGGAGGACACCGACAGGGCCAGGATGTCCACCATCACCAGACGGCGGGGGATGCCCAGGGCGTCGGCCTGCTCCAGCAGTTTTTCCACGATGGCGATACGCTCGGAGGCCCGGACGGGCAGCTTCGTCCCCTGCAGGGGAAGCAGGATGAAGGGCGCGCCGAAATCGCGGCAGACCGGCCCCAACAGCTCCATGCGTCCGGCTTCGCCGCTGATGGAATTGACAAGGAAGGAGCCCGGACAGTAGGGCAATGCCCGGGCGATGGCCTGGGCATTGGAAGAATCCAGCGACAGGGGCACGTCCACCCGGGAGACCAGACGCTGCACCAGATCGGGCAGGAGCACGGTCTCGTCCACCAAGGACGCGCCCACGTTCACGTCAAGGATACGGGCCCCGGCCTGCAGCTGCTCATCGGCCAGACGGAAAGCCTCGTCGAACTGCCCGGCCTGCAGCTGACGGGTCAGTTCCTTCTTGCCCGTGGGATTGATGCGCTCGCCGATGACGCTGAACGGCTGCCCTTCTCCCAGGCGCAGGAGCTGCGAACGACTGGTCAGGCAGATGCCCGCGGGGCTGACCACCGGACGCTCGTCGCAGGACACGCTTTCCAGGGCCTGGCGCAGGGCCGCCAGATGCCGGGGCGTGGTACCGCAGCAGCCGCCCAGCACCCGTGCTCCACGGGCCGCGAACGCCGCCGTTTTTTGGGCAAAGGCTTCCGGCCCCAGCGGAAAAACGGTCTCCGAGCCGCGCAGTTCCGGCAGCCCGGCATTGGGTTCCGCGACGACGGGACAGGCACAGACGGACAGCAGCTCTTCCACCACGGGCAGCATCTGGTCCGGCCCCAGACTGCAGTTGGTACCCAGGGCCGCAACGCCCATGTTCTGCATGGTCTCGGCAAAAATGGTGGGAGAAGAGCCCGTCAGGCTGGCGCCCTGTTCGAAGGTCATGGAGACCATGACGGGCAAGTCGCAGACCTGACGCGCAGCCGTCACGGCGGCCCTGGCTTCGGCCAAGTCGAACTGGGTCTCGATGAAGATGAGGTCCGCACCACCGGCCACAAGGCCGCGGATCTGTTCCGAGAAGGCCTTGATGAGCTCTTCAGGCTCCATATCGCCCAGAGGACGGGCAAAATGGCCGCTCGGGCCCACGTTGCCGGCCACGAAGACGGGACGTCCGGCCTGGGCGGCAGCGGCGCGCGCGGTCTCCACCATCCGCTTGTTGAAGGTAAAAACATCCAGGGAGGCCGGGAGCTTGCAGGGATTGCCGCCGAACGTGCACGAAGTGATGATGTCCACTCCCGCATCGAGATAGGCTTTGTGGATACCCTGAAGGATATCCGGTCGCTCCATGCAGAACTCTTCCGGGCTCACCCCGGCCGGCAGGCCGGAAGCCTGCAACATGGTCCCCATGGCGCCATCGAGCAACAACGGGCGCCTTTCCGCAAGGCGCTGAACAAATTTCATTCCTGTACCCAGCCTTTGTAATAAAATGTGGCATCTGCCCGTCAAAGGGCCGGCCGCAAGGCAGCCGCAAGGCTTTTACTACTGAAAATCATTGAAAAGGACAAATCAAAACTATAGCATGGGGCTACACCGACATCAGGGATGTCATCAGCCCCCTGAGGAAAATAATGAAGAAAAACAACAAGAATGTCCCCGATCACCCTTCTTCCGCGCCTGTGGCGGACGTGGAAGTCCTGGATGCCGCAGACGAAGACAGCTCTCTGGACTCGCTGGAAGAACTCGATGAGGACAGCCTCGACCAGGGCGAGATACTGGATGTGGGCGACGACGGCCCCATGCTGCTCACCGAAGGCAGCCATGACGAATCCAGCCTCCCTGCGCCGTCCATGCCCCGCCTGCCGTCCACCGGCGGCCGGGACAGTTTGCAGCTTTACCTGCGCGAGGTGAGCCGCTTCCCCATGCTCAAGCCCGAGGAAGAACACGAGCTGGCCGTGCGGGTCCGCGATCATAACGACCCCGACGCGGCCTTCCGGCTGGTCTCGTCGCATCTGCGCCTTGTGGTGCGCATCGCCATGGATTTCCAGCGCCGCTGGATGCAGAACGTCCTCGACCTCGTCCAGGAAGGCAATGTGGGCCTCATGCGGGCCGTCAACAAGTTCGACCCCGACAAGGGCATCAAATTCTCCTACTACGCTTCCTTCTGGATCAAGGCCTATATCCTCAAGTTCATCATGGATAACTGGCGCATGGTCAAGATCGGCACCACCCAGGTGCAGCGCAAGCTGTTCTACAACCTCAATCGAGAACGGCAAAAGCTGATAGCCCAGGGCTTCGATCCCGATGCCGCCATGCTCTCCGAGCGTCTGGGCGTCAGCGAGGAACAGATCACCGAGATGGACCAGCGCCTTGCCGCCAACGATCTTTCCCTCAACGCCCAGGTGGGGGAAGATGCCGGCGGTGCCACCCGCATGGACTTCCTCCCGGCTCTTGGCCCGGGCATCGAAGACAGCCTGGGGGATTCCGAAGTGGCGGAGCTGTTGCGCGAAAAGCTCAAGACCATCCTGCCCAAGCTCAACGAAAAGGAACTCTATATCCTGCAGAACCGCCTGCTGACAGATGACCCCGTCACCTTGCGCGAGATCGGCGAACGATATAACGTGACCCGCGAACGCGTGCGCCAGCTGGAAGCCCGTCTTCTGGAGAAGATCCGCCAGCATCTGGCCCTGGACATCAAGGACTTTTCCGACGCCTGGATTCAATAATCTATGAAAAACAAGACCATCCTCCTGCTCTGCTCTGCCCTGCTGAGCGGTTCGCTGTCCCTTTCCCTGCTGGGATGCGGCGGCTGTGCCTCCACCCAGCCCCGGAGCGGGGCCGCTTCTCCCTCCTTCCAGGGCATCGAGATCCTGCCCGAGGAAAAAGAGCTTTCGCCGGCCGCCAAGGATACCTACGCCTACCTCCTTTATATGCAGGCCCTTGCCGACGAGGATGAAGAACTGCTCCTGCAGGCGGCCCAGCAGATGACCGGCGGCACCCTGCCGGCCAAGGCCTGGCTGGAAGGTGCCCTGTGGCTGGACAGCCGCCGTTCGGAAAAGGTGCTGCCCCTGCTGGAGCTGGGCCTGCAGGTCTGGCCCGACGATCTGCCCCTCAATCTGTTCAGCGCCGAGGCCCTGGCTGCCCACGGCAAGACGGAACAGGGCCTGGAACAGATCCAGGCCTTCGTGGCGCGGCATCCCGATTCCCTGGATGCCCGCATGGAGCTGATCCTGCTGCTGGTCAAGGCCAAAAGATTCGATGAGGCGGAAAAGCACATCGGCAATATCGCGGCCGGTGAGCGGACGCCCATGGTGGATTATTACCATGCCCGGGCTCTGATCGGGATGCAGCGCCGTGCGGAAGCCATCCCGCTGCTTCAGAAGGCCATCCAGGCCATGCCGGACTTCGTCGAGGCCCTGGTGGAGCTGGCCTATGCCTACGAACAGCAAAAACAGTGGAACGAGGCCCGCACCATCTACGAAAAGCTGCTCAAGCTCCAGGTCTCCGAGCAGGACGTGTGCCTGCGCCTTGTCCATCTTTCGCTGCGCCTCAACCAGCCGGAAAAGGCCCTGAAATATTTCCGCAAGGGCCCGGATGCCGCGGCGTTCAAGCTCACCGCCATCAGCATGTTCCTGGAAAGCCGCCATTATTTGCAGGCGGAACGGCTGCTCAAGGAGATGCTGGACGAACCGGGCGTGCCGCCCGACGTTTTCCTGATGCTGGCCGGGATCGCCCGCGACCAGCGCCGCGATACGGAACTGGCCCTGAGCTGGCTGGCACGTATCCCGGCCACCAGTCCCACGGCCGTGCAGGCGGAAGGTCTGAAGGCCCAGATCCTGGCCGATGCCGGCAAGGAAAAGGAAGCCCTGGCCTCCGTACGCGATCTGCAGCAGCGCCACGCCCGCAACGAGACCCTGCTGTTGCTGGAGGTCCGTCTGCTGGCCCGTCTCAAGGCCATGGACGAGGCCCTGGCCAGGGCCCGCCAGGCCGTGGAGATCGTCCCGGAAAGCTCGGAACTGGCCTTTACCCTCGGCAGCCTTCTGGACAGCCTTGGCAAACGCGATGAAGCCATGAAGGTCATGCAGGGCATCATCGCCAGCCACCCGGAGCACTATCAGGCTCTGAACTATGTGGGCTACAGCCTGGCCGTACAGGGGAAGGATCTGGAACACGCCCTGGAGCTGCTGCAGAGGGCCGACCGTCTGGCCCCTGACCAATTCTTCATCGTGGATTCCCTGGCCTGGGCCCTGTTCCGCCTGGGCCGTACGGAAGAGGCCCTGCAGACCATACGGCGCGCGGTGGCTCTCGTCCCCTCGCCTGAAGCCGAGATCCTGGAACATTACGGCGACATCGCCACCGCCGCGGGCCAGAAAGAAGAAGCCCGCAAGGCCTACGAACAGGCCCTGAAACTCAAACCTGCCAATGCGGATTCCTTGCGCCAGCGTCTGGGGGACCTATGAAAAAGATCCTTTGTCTCATCGTCCTGATATTCATGGCTTCGGCCTGTGCCCGCCAGCCTTCCACCGTGCCCCCTGCCGACAGCGCCGACCGCTGGCAGGCCTTCGTGGCCCGCAGCGGGGCCGTCAAGGAGGCCCCTTACCTTTTAAATGCCAGTCTGCGTTTTGGTACGGAAGGCGACACCCGGCGTGTCACGGCCCTGCTCTGGGGCAATGACAGCCGGAGCCTGCGCATGGACGTCATGGCCGGTATCGGGGCCGTGGTGGCCAAGATCTGGGAATCCGGCGATGAATTCCTCGTGTACAGTCCTACGGAGAACCGGGCCTTTTTCCATCAGGGCAGCAACAAGCCCCTGCTGCGCGTGGGCGTACCGGTGCCCTTTGCCCTGGATGAGCTGGCGGCCCTGCTCAACGGCCGTCTCGTGACGGTCTTCGGCGACCGCTACTCCGGCAGTCAGGCTCTTGCCAACGGCCATGTCGGTTTTACCCTTTCTTCTGCCGTGGGCGGCCTTCTGGAGATCGACGCCCAGGGCCAGGCTGTGGCCTGGCAGGAAAACGGCAGCCGCGGCTGGAGCATGGCCATCGCGTATGACGAGGCCGGTCTGCCCCGCCGCGTGAGCCTGCGCCACCCCGACGGCCAGACGGCCGTGCTGCTGGTCAAGGAGCGTCAGGCCCCGGTTCCTTTCAGTAACGAACAGCTGAGTCTGCTTCTTCCGGACAGCACCCCGGTGCTGCCCCTGGAACGCTACACGGCTCCCCAGCAATAACCCTAAGGAGAGATCATGAAATCCATCCACATGGCCTGTGACCACGCCGGTATCGAACTCAAGGAAACCCTGCGCGCCCATCTGGAAAAGATGGGCTATACGGTCACCGACCACGGCACCTACAGCAAGGAAAGCTGCGATTACCCCGTGTTCGCCCATGCCCTGTGCAATGCTGTCGAAGCCGAAGATGTGCCCGGCATCCTGATCTGCGGTACGGGGATCGGCATGTCCATCGCGGCCAACCGTCACAAGGGCATCCGCGCGGCCCTGTGCACCACGGAGCTGCATGCCCGCTTCACCCGCCTGCACAACAATGCCAACGTGCTGTGCCTGGGGGCCCGGGTCACGGGCGTGGAGCTGGCGCTTGCCATCGTCGATACCTTCCTGTCCACCGAATTCGAAGGCGGCCGCCACCAGCGCCGTATCGATCTCCTCAACGCCTAGTCTGTGGGACCCGTCATGCAGCTGTACAATACCCTTACCCGTAAAAAGGAAGAATTCGTCCCTGTCCGGCCCGGCAAGGTCAACATGTATGTTTGCGGCATCACCGCCTATGACTATTGCCACATCGGCCATGCCCGTTCCGCCCTGGTTTTCGACGTGCTGGTGCGCCACCTGCGCGCCCTGGGGCTGGATGTGACCTTTGTCCGCAACTTCACCGACGTGGACGACAAGATTATCCGCCGCGCCAACGAGGAAAAGCGTGACTGGCGTGAAGTGGGACAGACCTATATCGATGCCTTTCATGAAGACATGGACCGCCTGAACGTGGTGCGTGCCGATCACGAGCCCCGCGCCACCGAATACATCCAGCAGATGCAGGATCTCTGTTCCGAGCTCATCGCCCAGGGCAAGGCCTATGCCGTGCCGTCCGGCGACGTGTACTTCCGCGTGCGTGCCTATCCGCCTTACGGCAAGCTCTCCGGCCGCAGCCTGGACGAATTGCAGGCCGGTGCCCGTGTGGCTCCCGGTGAAGAAAAGCAGGATCCGCTGGACTTTGCCCTGTGGAAGGCGGCCAAGCCCGGCGAGCCCTTCTGGGAAAGCCCCTGGGGCAAGGGCCGTCCCGGCTGGCATATCGAATGCTCGGCCATGAGCAAGGAATACCTGCCCCTGGATATCCACGGCGGCGGCCAGGACCTCATCTTCCCCCATCATGAGAACGAAATCGCCCAGACCGAAGCCGCCTGCAGCTGCCAGCTGGCCCGCTTCTGGGTGCATAACGGCTTCGTGCAGGTCAATGCCGAAAAGATGTCCAAGTCGCTGGGCAACTTCAAGACCATCCGCGACATCCTGGCCAGCTACCTGCCCGAGACCCTGCGTTTCTTCCTGCTGGGCAAGCATTACCGCAGCCCCATCGACTTCACGGCCGACATCATGGACGAGTCCGAAAAGGCCCTGCAGCGCATCTACGAATGCCAGCTGGAAGCCGGCAAGGCTCTGGAACGGGCCAAGTGGAAGAAAGTCGATCTGCCCGCCGACATCCTCAAGGAATGGGACGAACACGGCCAGGGCTTCAATGCCGCGCTGGACGACGATGTGAACACGGCCCAGGCCCTGGGCCACATCTTCTCCCAGGTGCGTCTGGTCAACCGCGTGCTGGAAGACAAGGCCCTGCGCGCGGGCGAAGGTGCCCGCCGCCTGCTGGAAGAATTCTTCGAACGCCACAATGACTGGTCGGCCCAGCTGGGCCTGTTCGGTCAGGACCCGGCCACCTTCCTGCTGGCCCTGCGTGACCAGCGGGCGGCCCGCCTGAACATCGACGTGCCGCGCGTGCAGACCCTTCTGGACGAGCGTGCCGCGGCCCGTGCCGCCAAGGACTTTGCCCGCTCCGACGAACTGCGCGCCGCGCTTGCCGAACTGGGCGTGGCCGTGCGCGACACCGTGGAAGGGCAGGTCTGGGATATAGCTTAGCGAGGTGACGATGCTGCATCGTTTCGGGAAGTTCCGTCGCCCTGTGGCGCTGGTGATGTTGAGTGTCTTCCTGGTCGCCCAGCTGCTTCTGCCGTTGACGGCCCGGGCATTCTTCTTCGGAGGGGTCTCCCTCAAGGATGAGAAGGAGATGGGGCACAAATTCGATGTGGCCATCCGCTCCAGCCTGCCCATGGTCGATGACCCCGAAGTCAGCAAATATGTGGATGGCCTTGTCCGTCGTCTGGTCAAGGCCATCCCGCCCCAACCCTTCACTTTCACGTCCGGCGTCATCCTGCATAACGCCATGAACGCCTTTGCCATCCCCGGTGGCCATGTCTATGTCTTCACCGGGCTGATCATGAATTTCGAGGATGAAAGTCAGCTGGCCGGCGTCCTTTCGCATGAACTGGCCCATGTGACCCAGCGCCATGTGGCCTCGCGTCTGGAGCGGGCCCAGTATCTGTCCGTGGGCAGTCTGCTGCTGGCCATCGCCGGCGTGGCCGTGGGCGGGCCTGCGGGCGGCGCCGTGGCCGTCGGAGCCCTGGGCGCAGGCCAGTCCGCCATGCTCAACTACAGCCGTCTGGACGAGAACGAAGCCGACCAGATCGGCCTGCAATACCTGACCAAGGCGGGCTACCCTCCTTCCGGCCTGGTGGGCGGCTTCAAGATCATGCGCCAGAAAAGCTGGATGGCGGGAGCCAGTGTGCCCGCCTACCTGTCCACCCACCCGGATATCGGTGACCGTATCAACGGCATCCAGGCCCGGCTGAGCTCCTTCCCTGCGGCCATCCGCAACCGCTCGTTCGACAATCGCCGTTTCAAGAGGGTCCAGACCGTCCTTTGGGGACGCTATGGAGACAGCCAGGCGGCCCTGCAGCGTTTTTCCGGCAAGGATGCCCTTTCCTGCATGGGCCGGGGCATGGTCCTTTCGCGCAGGAACAACGTGCGTGAAGCTGCCGCCGCCTTCGATCAGGCCCTGCAGCTGGCCCCCAAGGACCCCCTGGTACTGCGCGAAGCCGGGACCTTCCACTACCGCAAAGGCGACATGGCCAGGGCGGAAGGCCTGCTGCGTCAGGCCATGCAACTGGACAAAAACGATTTCATGGCCAGATTCTTTTATGCGCGCATGCTGGATGAGACCGGCCGTGCCCAGCAGGCCCAGCCCTATTATACGGAAGTCCTGCGGGCCGTGCCGGAAGCCGCCGATGTCCACGAAGCCTACGCCCGTTCGCTGGGCTCCATAGGCAAGACCGGGCTGGCTTACATCCACATGGCCTACAGTGCCATTTACTCCAACAACCGCAAGCTGGCAGAGCGCTACTTCAAGCAGGCCAAGGCAAAGACGGAAAAATCCGCCGACAGTGCGGCTTTCCGCAAGCTGGATGCGGTGTACAAAGAACGCAAGGAAATCTGGGAAGACCGATGATAGAAACGCACGCGACGACGATCCTGGCAGTCAAGAAGGACGGACAGGTTGCCATGGCCGGGGACGGCCAGGTCACCCTGGGCCAGTCCATGATCATGAAGCATACCGCCCGCAAGGTGCGCCGCTTGTACGACGGCAAGATCGTGGCCGGCTTTGCCGGTGCCACGGCCGATGCCTTCACCCTGTTCGAGCTGTTCGAAGCCAAGCTCAAGGAATTTCGCGGCAACCTGCAGCGTTCCGCTGTGGAACTGACCAAGGAATGGCGCAAGGACAAATATCTGCGCCGTCTGGAAGCCATGCTCCTTGTTTCTGACGGTGAGCATATCCTGCTGCTCTCCGGTAACGGGGACGTGTTCGAGCCCGACGACGACGTGGCAGCCATCGGCAGCGGCGGCCCCTATGCCCTTTCCGCAGCCCGCGCCCTGCTGCGCCACAGCACCCTCCCCGCCCGGGAGCTGGCTCTGGAGTCCATGAAGATCGCTTCGGAAATCTGCGTCTATACCAATGATCATTTCGTGGTCGAGACCCTGTAGGGGGACAACGTGGAGATCCGCACCGGTTGCAAGATCAATCTGGGGCTGGAGATAACCGGCGTCCTGCCCAACGGCTATCACACCCTTGATTCCGTGTTCTATCCGCTGGCCCGGCCGTTCGACGTTCTGGAAGTGGAACGGAGGGAAGGAGCAGGCATCCGCGTGTTCTGCGATACCCCCGGCATCGATCTGGAGCACAACACCCTTACCAAGGCCTATGCCGCTTTTGCGGCCTTGCTGCCGGAACAGGCGGCCTGCCCGGGCGTGGATGTCACTCTGCGCAAGGGCATCCCCCACGGCGCAGGCCTGGGGGGCGGCAGCAGCGATGCCGCGGCCCTGCTCCTGTGGCTCAATAGCTGCCTGGAGACGCCTCTGACGCTGGAAGAACTGGAAAAAGCCGCCATCAAGGTCGGAGCGGACGTCCCCTTTTTCCTCCACGGGCGACCCCGGCGTGTGACCGGTATCGGCGAAGTGCTGACGCCTGCGGCAGTTGAGCTGCCCGGCTGGTGGCTGGTGCTGGTCTGCCCGCCCGTGTCGGTCTCCACCCCCTGGGCCTACCGCGCCTATGATGATTTGACGGCAGAAGCGGAAAAAGCTGGTGATAAAGGCTTGACAAATCCGGAGAGCAAGGATAATGAAACGCTTCTCGTGATGGGTAAATATGCCGGGACGGGAACGACGTTCCGCATCACCACAGAAAACGTGCTCCAAATCCGTAACGATTTGGAGTCCGCCGTTGTGCGTGAATACCCGCAGCTAGAGACAATCCGCCAACATCTGCTCCATTCAGGAGCCGCTTGTGCACGCATGAGCGGCAGTGGATCAAGCATGTTCGGTCTGTTCTCAGCCCGTCACGCAGCCGAGGCGGCAGCGCAAAGCCTGGAGTCACAGTACGGGAAGGTCTTTGTGCTGCCCATGAATGCTGGGATGTAGCCAAGTGGTAAGGCAACGGGTTTTGGCTCCGTCATTCGAAGGTTCGAGCCCTTCCATCCCAGCCACACCCAAACCATAACTGCTGCCGCTATCGGCAAGGTGAACGGACCATGTTCAGCGATCTCAAGATTGTCACGGGTTCTTCCAATCCCGAGTTGGCCAAAGCCATTTGCGACCACCTCGGCTGTCAGCTTACTCCCACTCTGGCAACCACCTTCAGCGATGGCGAGCTGCGCATTGAAATCGGCGACAACGTGCGCGGTGATGACGTGTTCGTTGTCCAGCCCACCTGTCCCCCGCTGGTCAACCGCAACCTGATGCAGCTCTGCCTCATGCTTGACGCCCTCAAGCGCGCCAGCGCCGGCCGCATCACGGCTGTGATCCCCTACTACGGCTACGCCCGCCAGGACCGCAAGGTGAGCCCCCGTGCCCCCATCAGCGCCAAGATGGTGGCCGACTTCATCAGTGTGGCCGGTGCCGGCCGTGTGGTGACCATCGACATGCATGCCGGTCAGATCCAGGGCTTCTTCAACTGCCCTGTGGACAACCTGTACGCCGCTCCTGTCATGATGGAACCCCTGCGCCAGATCGAAGGCGACATCGTCATCGTCTCTCCTGACGCCGGCGGTGTGGAACGCGCCCGCTCCTACGCCAAGCGCCTGAACGCTCCTCTGGCCATCGTGGACAAGCGCCGCGACAAGCCCAACCAGGCCCAGGCCATGCACGTCATCGGCGACGTGGAAGGCAAGACCGCCATCATCGTTGACGACATCATCGATACCGCCGGAACCCTGTGCGCCGGTGCTGACGTGCTGCTCAAGTACGGTGCCAAAAAGATCATCGCCTGTGCTTCCCACGGTGTGCTGTCCGGCCCTGCCATCGACCGCATCAATGCCACCGAAGCCCTGGATCGCGTCATCGTGACCGATACCATCCCGCTGGGCGACAAGCTGGCACAGTGTCCCAAGCTGCAGGTGGTGTCTGTGGCTGCTCTGCTGGGCAAGACCATCCACAACATCCACACGGGTTCCTCCGTCAGCGTTCTCTTTGTATAATGCCGGGTTTTTCCCGACTCCATAATAAGAAAACTTCCCGCACTTTCATGCGGCACTAGGTAAGGAGTTAAACATGACCATTGAAAAGACGTTGAGCGTGCAAAAGCGTGAAGGTAGCGGCAAAGGCCCTGCGGGCCGTGCGCGCACGCAGGACATGATCCCCGGTGTGTTCTACACCGCCAAGGGTGACAACATCGCCGTGCAGGCTCCTGCTCTGCCTCTGGAAAAGATGTACACCGAAATGGGCCGTACCGCCGTGTTCAACCTGGAAATCGACGACAACGGCACCAAGACCGTGCATCCCGTCATGTTCTGGGAAGTGCAGAAGCACCCCTACAAGAAGGCCTTCACCCATGTGGACTTCTACGGTGTGGATCTGGACAAGGAAGTCAAGGTCGACGTGCCGATCGAATTCGTGGGTGTTGCCCGCGGCGTCAAGCTGGGCGGCGTGATGGAAACCTATCGTGAAAGCGTGCGTCTGTGCAGCAAGCCCCTGGACATGCCCAAGAAGGTGACCATCAACGTGACCGACATGGGCATCAATGACAGCGTGACCGTGGAGACCCTGACTCTCCCCGAAAACGTGAAGGCCGTGTTCGACAAGAACTTCGCCATCGTGAGCGTGTTCTCCAAGAGCAAGGACGCTGCCGAAGCCGCCGAATAAGGCGCCTTTCACCGCAGTTTTTTTCAGGCCGGTCTCTTTTGAGGCCGGCCTGATTTTTATACCCATGTCCACTCTCCCCCCCCTGCAGTACCATACCCTGCGCCACGGCAACCGGCAGGTAAGTATCGAATTATGGCCCCGTCCGGGTGCCGCCTGCCTGGTGTTTTATCCGGGGACCATGTTTTGCCCGGTCCAGTACCGGACCTTCCTGCACTGTCTCTGGAAAAACGGGCTTGCCGTCGCTGCCCTGCATCTGACCGGGCACGGTATCAATCCCCACCGCTGCCGGTTCAGCTTTGACGATTTGCTGCGGGATGGCCTGGATGCGGAACAGTGGCTGCTCGATAACGGTATGGGGCCTCTGCTCCTTGCCGGACACAGTCAGGGGGGGATTTTGGCCATGGCCCACGCCTCCCGCAGTGGGCGGATGCGCGCCTGTTTCGCGTTCAGCGCGATCTTTCCGCAAAGCCGCCGGGCCATAGAGCTGACCCGTTTTGCCCCCTGGGCGGCACAGCGCGAACGCCTGCTGGCCGGGCTGAAGGTACTTGCCACCTGTTTGCCCCGGTTACCTTTGCCGGTGTTCAGCTATCTGGCGGTCAAAAAGATCCTTGCCGGTTGTCTTCGTCTTCCTCTCGATCGCCGGCAAGCCAGGACCAGCTACCCTCTGGCCTACCTGTATTCCCTGTTCAGCGCCTCGGTGGCGTCCACGGTCCACTGCCCGTTCTACCTTTTCAACGCCCTCGACGACGCGCTGTTCACCAGACCTCTGATCGAGGAAACGTTTGCCGCAGTGACGGCCCCGGAAAAACATTGTATCTGGCTGCCTCGGGGTGGCCATCTGGCCCTCCTCTCCCCTGCCGTGGCCGCCAGGACAGCTGCCCATGTGGCGGCCCTGGCCAGTGGTCACGGCCTGCCACTCTCTCTTCATCTGTAAGGAAACTGTCATGGATTTTGGTGGTGTCGTCGTTGGTTTGGGCAATCCCGGCAATCAGTATGCCGGGACGCGCCATAATTGCGGCTTTGCTTTCGTGGAAAGCCTGCTGGACCATGCCCGCCGGGAAGGCGGGCAGGTACAGAGCCAGAACGGGGGCAAGTTCTCCTGTGAACTGTGGCGGCTGCGCTATGGCGGTCTGCCCGGTGACTGGCTGGCCGCCATGCCCCAGACCTTTATGAATCTGAGCGGCCAGTGCGTCCAGCCCCTGCTGGCCTGGCACAAGATCCGCCCCGATCAGCTGGTGGTGGTGCATGATGAGCTGGATATCCCCGCCGGGGAGCTGCGCTTCAAAAAAGGTGGCGGAAACGCCGGGCACAACGGGCTCAAATCCATCACCCAGATGCTGGCGACGCCGGACTTCTACCGTCTGCGCATCGGCATCGGCCGTCCTCCCCAGAAAGGGGACGTCATCAACTGGGTGCTGGGACGTCCTTGCAGCGAAGATGCTGACAAGATACGGACCGCCACGGATAAAGCACTTGAAGTACTGGAGATTTTTGCAAAAAAAGGATTGGAGGCCGCTGTACGGGCGACCCGTTCCTGATCATGAGCCGGCCGCAGGCCGGCTTTTTTATTGTCATGAGACCAGCAAAAAATTTTTTTGCTGGACTAATGATTGGTTGTGCGCTATGTTCTTTTAACAGTGGAAAAGATTACCTGAATCTTTTCCACATTTGCTATTTTTCTTCGCGTTTGGCGCGGGCACTTCAACCCTTGGACGGAAATGTTTACATCCGAACAGCTTGTAGTGTACCCAGCTCAAGGAGTGGGCCAGATAGAGCGCATCGACAGCCAGAATATTGGTGGTTCGGCGTGCGATTTCTATATCGTGCGCATTCGGGCCAACAGTATCACCCTCATGGTTCCTGTCAAAAATGCCTCTAATGTTGGTCTGCGCACTTTGGTCAGCACCAAGGAAGCAGAACACATCTGGGAAGCGCTGCGCAACAATCCCCAGCAGACCGTCCATACGGGCCAGAACTGGAACCGCCGTTTCCGCGAATACTCCGAACGCCTCAAGAGTCCCGACCTTTCCATCGTCGCCAACGTCCTGCGCGAACTCCTCCTCATCGGCCGTACCAAGGATCTTTCTTTCGGTGAACGGCGCCTTTTGGAACAGGCCATGAGTCTTGTGACCGGAGAACTGGGCGAAGTCCTCAAGACGGAACAGCGGGACTTGCAGTCCGAGCTCATCTCCCTTTATTCCCCGCCTGCCAAGCAGCCTGCGACTACTGCGCATTAACTATTTTTTACTTGCCTCCGGCCACAAGATAGGCTACACGCTTTTCACACGCCTTTTTTCTTCCAATCCCATAACATCTTTTTGCATCGCATTGCCGTTTTTCGGTAATGCGTGTTTTCTACGCCCATGGAAAAAGCACCCCGTAAATATGTCCGTAAAAAAAAGGCTGCGCCTGCCTTACTTTCAGATAGCGGCCTGAGCCTGACAGAACTGAAAACCCGCAGCATGCAGGCCCTGATGGAACTGGCTGAACAGTACGAAATCGAGAACGCCAGCTCCATGCGCAAGCAAGAACTCATCTTCGCCCTGCTGCAGGCCTGTGCCTCCCAAAACGGTGCCATCTACGGGGATGGTGTCCTGGAGATCCTGCCCGACGGCTTCGGCTTCCTGCGCTCTCCCCTGTGCAGCTACATGCCCGGCCCGGACGACATCTATGTTTCTCCCTCCCAGATCCGCCGCTTTTCCCTGCGCAAGGGCGATATCGTTTCCGGCCAGATCCGGCCTCCCAAAGAAGGCGAGCGCTACTTCGCCCTGCTCAAGGTGACGGAGATCGGCTTCGAACCGCCGGAAAATGCCAAGAATCTCGTCCTGTTCGACAACCTGACGCCCATCTATCCTGATCACCAGCTGATCATGGAAAACGGCGAAAAAAATCTCTCCAACCGCGTCATCGACATCATGTCGCCCATCGGCTGTGGTCAGCGCGGTCTCATCGTGGCACCGCCGCGTACCGGCAAGACCGTCCTCTTGCAGTCTTTGGCCAACGCCATCAATGCCAACAATCCCGACGTCTATCTGATTGTCCTGCTCATCGACGAACGCCCCGAAGAAGTCACGGATATGGAACGTACCGTGAAAAAGGCCGAAGTCATCAGCTCCACCTTTGACGAACCGCCGCAGCGCCACGTGCAGGTCTGCGAAATGGTGCTGGAAAAAGCCAAGCGTCTGGTGGAACGCAAGCGGGACGTGGTCATCCTCATGGACTCCATCACCCGCCTGGGCCGCGCCTATAACGCCGTGACCCCCTCGTCGGGCCGCGTGCTTTCCGGCGGTCTGGACGCCAATGCCCTGCAGCGCCCCAAGCGTATTTTTGGTGCCGCGCGCAATATCGAAGAAGGCGGCAGCCTGACCATCATCGCCACGGCTCTTATCGACACCGGCTCCCGCATGGATGAAGTCATCTTTGAAGAATTCAAGGGCACCGGCAACATGGAGATCTATCTGGATCGCCATCTGGCGGAAAAGCGTATCTTCCCGGCCATCGACATCAACCGTACCGGCACCCGCAAGGAAGACCTGCTGCTTTCCGACGATATCCTCAACCGTGTCTGGATCCTGCGCAAGATTCTGGCTCCCATGTCCTCCATCGACAGCATGGAATTCCTACTGGACAAGATGCGCGGGACAAAGTCCAACAAGGACTTCATGGACGCCATGGGCAAATAGCCGCATCATACAGCTTTTCGAAAAGGCGCTCTTTGGAGCGCCTTTTTTTATGGGCTTTGGCCGTATTCCATGGCTCCCAATAAAAAACTCTATGCGGGTGATTTTGATTTGCGGGCCAGGGCATCGTCATCCCTGCCCTTTTTTTCTTCCTCGGATCATGACAGGAACGTTCATAAAGTGCGCTTTTCTTGAGGCGCATGTCCCTGTCTTTTGGCGTCACTTTATTGCCTTTTTTGCAGTATGGACATCACTCTCCCCATGTGCATCAAAAGACAAAGGGCTTAACCTGCATCCGTAACAAGCGGAAAGGAAATACACAAACAAAAAGGGCTCCCCGAAGGGAGCCCGGAAGCATCAGAGCAATGGAAGGGACCCGTTAGGCCAGCTTCTTCACCGCTTCCAGAACGGCGTCGTAGTCAGGCTCGTTGGTCACTTCGGGCACCAGCTGGCTGTAAGCCAGCGTACCGTCAGGGGCCACCACGAAGATGGCACGGGCCAGCAGGCGCAGTTCCTGGATCAGCACACCGTAGTTCTTGCCGAAATCCACGTCCTTGTAGTCGGACAGGCTTTCCACGGCCTGCACGCCGGCAGCACCGCACCAGCGGGCCTGGGCAAAGGGCAGGTCGCAGCTCAGGGCCAGGATCTGCACTTTGTCGGACAGGGCAGCGGCTTCCTTGTTGAAGCGGCGCACTTCCATATCACACACGGGCGTATCCAGAGAAGGCACGCTCACCAGCACCACGATCTTGCCTTCGTAGTCTTTCAGGCCGCGGGGCTCGAGGCCGTTGTTGCACACCGTGAATTCGGGGGCCTTCTGGCCAACGACGGGCAGGTTGCCTTCGAGGTGGAGAGGATTACCCATGAAAGTGACAGTATTCATAAAAAGCTCCTTGCGGCTTTTGCGTTCAAGATGCCTTTATTTAGCAGGAGGCTCCGCTCTTGTCAAGAATATTTCCTATTTAATGGAATCCCAGACCAGAGCCGCCCACTCGCCGTCGATGATGCGGCGCGGTTCGGACAGGCCCTGGGCCTTGTAGGCCGCGGTCACGCCGTCAGCCTGGATCTCCAGCAGGCCGGAAAGGACAAGGCAACCGCCGGGGCGGCAGGCGCGCACGATATCGGCCGCCATCTCGGTCAGCGGACGGGCCAGGATGTTGGCCAGCACCAAATCGAACTGCTTGCCGGCCACGGCACCGATACTGCCTTCGGCCACCGTGAAGCTCTCGGGCGCGATGGCATTGAGAGCACGGTTTTCAAGCGCGTTGTCCACGGCCAGCGGGTCGATGTCCAGACCTTCGCCCGTAAGGCCGAACTTGCAGCAGCCGATGCCCAGCACCCCGGAACCGGTGCCCAGATCGAGGAAATGCTGTCCCTGCTGCAGGCGTCCGGCTTCCAGCAGGTCGCTGACCACACGCAGGCACAGGGCCGTGGTGGCATGATGGCCGGTGCCAAAGGCGCTTTTGGGCTCGATGAGGATGGGCGTCCGGCCGGGGAAATCCGGCGTATCCGCCAGCCACGGCGGCAGGACCACAAAATGGTTGCCGCAACACACGGGCGTGAAGAACTGACGCCAGGCCGCCAGCCAGTCGGTCTCTTCCAGCTCGGAAAGAGCGCTTTCCGCAGCCGGGACGGTCTGCTTCAGCAGCAGCTGCAGCCGTTCCAGAAAATCTTTCTGCTCGCAATGGACCCGGAAGCGCGTCTCACCGGTGGGCAGGCTCTGCTCTTCCCAGCCAAAGGGCACTTCCAGGGCCAGCAGGCCGGTGGCGCAGTCGTAATCACTTTCCGCAACAACAATTTCGAGGCGATGGATGGTTTTCATGCATTCTGCCTAGCCCGCACACCGGGCCCTGTCAAGCCGGCATGTTGATTTACGGCGCAAATGCCTGTATGGATTGTCGGCATCGGCCTTTTGCCGTCTGCTTCGTGAGTGCGTCCCCGGGCGGGGCGCCTCCTTTTTTTCAGCTTTTTAGATTTTCCTAGTGATCCCCTGAGAATTCCACAAGCCTTTTCCGGCCAGCCGGAACGTATCCGGCCCAGGCGGAAAAATATACGGGAGACGACGATGCTGGACCAGATCCTTGCGGACATCCGCAAGACCTTCGATGTGGACTTTGTCCCCCTGCAGCTGGATGACGGTCAGCTGGAGGTCCTGAACATCAACAATATGCAAAGCCATCTGGACGGGCTGCTGGCACGGCACGCCATCCATGACCCGCTGAAGGACCTGCCGCTCTGGGCCAAGGTCTGGCCGGGTTCCTTCGTGCTGGGACGCTTCCTGCGCAAGCTGGAGCCCGAGGGCAAGACCATGCTGGAGCTGGGCGGCGGTTGCGGCGTGCTCAGCCTGGTGGCCTCCCGTTACGGCTTTCGCCATATCGTGACCAGCGACATCGTCAACGATGCTCTCCAGTTCGCCCGGGCCAACGTGCTGCGCAACAAGCTGCAAGATCTGATCGACGTCTGCTATCTGGACGTTTCCCGCCCCGGCAAGGACGAACGCTTCCCCGAAGGCTTCGACCGCATCGTCGCTTCGGAACTCCTGTATCTCGATGACCTGCACCGGCCGCTGCTGAAGTTCGTGGACCGCCATCTGGCCCCGGGCGGCAAGGCCGTGTTCTGTACGGACATGGCCCGCGCCAAGCCGCATTTTGCCAAGCTGGCCGCCAAGACCTTCCAGGTGCAGGAAGGCCATATCGGCGTCAAGAGCCAGGATGCCGACGGCAAGGAACAGCGCCGCATCTACGTCCTGCATATCCTGGAGCGCAAGCAGTAGCCATGAGCACGACCACTCTTCCCGTCATCCGTCTGCAATCCTGCCCCAAGGGCTATACCCGCGACCTGGACAAGACCATCTCGCCCCAGGAGACCTATGAACGCGTGCAGGCCCGCATGCAGACCGCCGGTCTGGACATCCTGGCCGAAGTCCGCCGCGTGGACGTGGGCCGTCTGGGCATCCCGGTCTATCTCAGCGTCTGCGGCAGGGACGCCCGCGGCATCATGCCCACCCGCAAACAGATGGGCAAAGGTTCCTCGCCGGAACAGGCCCGGGCCTCCGCACTGATGGAGCTGATGGAACGCTTTGCTTTCTTCAGTTTCTGGCAGCGCCTGCCGCACATGGTCAGCGCCACCTGGGCCGAGGCCGAAGAGCGCTTCGGCAAGGATCTGCTGCCCATCGAGGAGATCTGCCGCTCCGTGGACGACAGCCTTTCCCCGGAACAGGCCCGCGAAGCCATGAGCACCCTGCGCTGGAACTTCTTCCCCGCCACGCATCTGGCCGACGGTCGCACCGTCTGGCTGCCGCTGGACTGGTTCAAGCTGCTGGGGGAATTCAACGGCACGTCCGCCGGCAACAGCCCGGAGGAATCCCTTCTGCAGGGCCTTTCCGAGCTGGTGGAGCGCCATGTCTGCTGTCGCATCGACCGGGAACGTCTGACCACCCCCACCATCGATCCCCACGAAGTGGACGATCCCACCCTGCGCGATCTGCTGGCCGCCTTTGAGCGGGAAGGCATCCATATCGTGCTCAAGGATTTCTCCCTAGGCATGCCGCTGCCCACCGTCGGCGCGGTGGCCTGGGACCCGGCCACCTTCCCGGCCCGCTCCGAGATCGTTTTCACGGCCGGCACCGCCGCCTCTCCGGCCAAGGCCGCCATCCGTGCCGTCACGGAAATCGCCCAGCTGGGCGGCGACTTCTGCACGCAGGCCTGTTACGAGGCCTCCGGCCTTTCCAAGTTCGAGCGTCTGGAAGACATCCAGTGGCTGCTGGAAGGCCCCGTCTGCCGCCTGTCCGACCTGCCTAGCGTGGAAGCGCCCGACATCCGCGACGAACTGCTCCGGGCGCTGCGTGGCCTGGAGCCGGTACAGGTCTATGCTGTGGAGACCACGCATCCCGATCTGGGCGTCCCGGCCCACTACTGCATCGCTCCGGGGCTCTCTTTCCGCGAGCGTGACCGCAACCAGAGCATCGGCCTGTTCGTGGGCCGCAAGCTGGCTGAAGAAGCGGACGAGGAAACGGCCCTTCGTGGGCTGGCCGTGCTGGAGCGCTGCTACCCCGGTGCGCATTTCCTGCCCTTTTTCCGGGCCATGCTGGCCCTGCGCGCGGAACGTTTCGAAGAAGCCCGCGACCTTTTCGCCCAGGCCCGCCCCCTGCAGCCCGAAAACGACGCCAAAGGTCTGGCCGCCTTTTACGAGGGCTATGTCTCCACGCTGACCGGTGACTGGGAAAGGGCCCTGTCTCCTCTGCGCGATGCAGTGGCCCTGTGCCCGGACATGAAGGAATACGGCAATCTGCTGGGCGTCTGCCTGTTCAAGCTCAAGCGCTATGACGAGGCCGCCGCTGCCTTTCGCGCCGTGCTCAAGGTGGACAAGGGCTCGGTGATGGATCTGGCAAATCTGGGCCTGTGCGAGAAATTCCTGGGCCAGAAGGAAGCTGCCATGGAACATCTGGCAGCCGCGCTGGAAGTGGATCCTTCGCTGGACTTTGCCCGCACGCATCTGGAAGAACTTAAAGCATCGCTTTAAGCTTCATCACATCCCATGACTACCGGGGAGGAAGTCCTGCACAGGGCTTTCTCCCTTTTCTGTTCTCCTTGCCGACGGCTGCCGCGCCATCCCCCGCTCCCTGAAAAGACAGGGGGAAAGCGGCTTTACAAGCCCGGCCGGGGCGCGTACACCTCTTTTCCTGATACGATTTTTTACCGAGGTACCCAATGACCCGTTTTCTTCTGCTGCTTTGCGCGGCCTTCCTGCTGGCCGGTTGCGGCGCCAAGGGCGTGACCGTCGTGGACAAGTCCGGCTTCGTGACCATGAGCCAGCGCATGCCCCAGGAAATGAAAGCCCACGGCCTGCTCACCGACGATGGCAGCTATATCTCCCTGCCCGGTGGCGGTGGCGAGAACTATGGCGAGATCCTTTTCCGCCAGCTTTCGCCCGAATTCCTGTTCAACGACAGGGGCCATGTCTATCTGGGCAGCACCTTTGCCGCCACGCGCACGCCTTCCAGCCATGCCACCGTGCGCAAGACCGGTTTCACCATCGTCCATCCTACCCAGACCATCAATCTGGCCATGCTGGGTATCGTGGACTGGAACAACGACGAAAAGGACGAATGGCTCATCGCCTGCGATGTCCGCCCGCACCTGGGTTCCGAAAGCCGTACCTATTATGTGCTGGTGCCGCCGCCGCTGCGCAAGGGCGAGCCCCTGCAGGCCACTGTGGTCGCTGTATACGAGTGTTATGGCCTGGCCTGCAAGCTCACCGTGCGTGACAGCCGCGCCATCCCCCGCGTGGGCGAAGGCGAACTTCCCCCCACGGACGTGCATGATGCCCTGCCCGGCATGGAAGGCGTGACCGAACCGCCCAAGCCCGACAGTACGCCCCGCTCCGGCCTGCAAGAACGCTCGCTGTAGGCCGAGCCATAGGATAATAAAGTATAAAGCAAGCGGGCCCCTCCCAAAAGGAGAGGCCCGCTTTGCTTTATATGTCCTCATCCCCTGCCAGCTCGCCTGCAATGAGTTCAGCCTGCCGCAGGACTGTCTCCGTAGCTAGTTCGGCCATATCAGGCGGATATCCATAACGGTTCAGGATCCGTTTGACGATGGCCCGTATCTTGGCCCGGGCGCTGCTCTTGATGGTCCAGTCCAGGGAGGTGTTCTCCCGTACCTTTTGCGTCAGCACCACGGCCAATTCCCGCAATTTGTCCTTTTGCATCAGCTGACGGGCCGAGTCATTGTCTGCCACAGCCAGATAAAAGGCATACTCGTATTCGCTCAGGCCCAGTTCCTGCGCCTCCTTGTTGGAGTCGCGCATCTCCTTGCCCATGCTGATCAGCTCTTCAAGGACTTCCGCAGCGGAGAGCGCCTTGTTGTGATAGCGCTTGAGCGTATTCTCCAGCCGTTCCAGCAATTTTTTGCTCTGGACAAGATTTGTGCGTGCCCGGCTGTGCAATTCGTCATTCAGCAGTTTGCGCAGCACTTCCAGCGCGATGTTCTTGCGCCGCATCTGGCGCACTTCCAGCAGAAATTCCTCGGAAAGAATGGATATATCCGGCTTTTTGATGCCCGCTGCATCATAGATGTCCACCACCTTGTCCGAAACAAGCGCCTTGTCGATGACTTGCTTGATGGTGGATTCCAGATCCTCGCGCCGTCGCCCGTCCGGGCGGCCTCCGCCATCAAATTTTACCAGCCGGGCCTTAACCGCCTGATAAAAGCCTACCCTGTCGGCCTGTGCCATGGCCTGTTTATTGGGCACTGCCAGGGCAAACGCGGCGGAAAGTGCGCCCACCACTTCCAAAAAGCGTTTTTTGCCGTCCTCAAGGCCCAGGACAAAATCCGTGGCTTCCAGGATCAGCCTTAACTTACTGGACGTATCCGCCGTAAAATAGGCGTCCACATCGAAACCGTGAAACATGGCCGCCAGCACGTCCAGCTTTTCCAGCAGTACGGCCACGGCCTGCTCCTGCATACGCGCAGGGTCGCCCTTGCCGCCTGCGTCGCCATAAAAAGCCAGCGCCTGCTTCAGATCCGCCGCAATGCCCAGATAGTCCACGATCAGGCCGCCGGGTTTGTCGCCGTACACGCGGTTCACCCGGGCGATGGCCTGCATCAGGGTGTGGCCCTTCATGGGTTTGTCCAGATACATGGTGTGCAAACAGGGCACGTCAAAGCCCGTTAGCCACATGTCGCAAACGATGACCAGCTGCAAGGGATCGTGCGGGTCCTTCATGCGTTCGGCCAGTGTGCGCCTGTCCTCCTTGCTGGTCTGAAAAGCCGCCAGCGCGGGGCCATCCGCCGAGCTGCCGGTCATCACGACTTTGATGCGCCCCTTGTGCAGATCGTCGTCATGCCAGCCAGGCCGCAACTTTTTGATCTCGCCGTACAGGGCGGCGGCAATGGGACGCGACATGCAGACGATCATCCCCTTGCCCTCGAACACAGCCTGCCGTGCCTCAAAATGGGTGACGATGTCCTTTGCCACGGTACGCAGGCGTGCGGGGCTGCCCACCAGTGCCTCCAGGCGTGACCGGCGGCTTTTGGCCTCTTCCGCCTGTTCCTGGTCTTTCTCGTCCAGCATGTCGTCCAGCTCGCGGATAAGCTGCTTGCCCTCCTCCGGCAGCTCGATGGTGGCCAGGCGGCTTTCATAATAGATGGGCACAGTGGCGCCATCCTCCACGGCCCGGGCGATATCATAAATGTCGATATAGTCGCCGAACACGGCGGGGGTGTTCACATCGTCCATCTCGATGGGCGTCCCCGTAAAGCCAAGGTAGGTGGCATTGGGCAGGGCATCACGCAGATATTTGGCCAGCCCGAAGACCTGCCGCTTGCCGATGACGGTCTTGCGGTCTTCGGCCTTCACATCCAGCGTGCGCACCTTGAAGCCGTATTGTGTGCGGTGGGCCTCGTCCGCCATGACGACGATGTTTCGACGCCCGGAAAGGCATTCAAACACGTTGCCTTCCTCGGGCTGGAATTTTTGCATGGTGGAAAAAATGATGCCCCCGGATGCCACCTTGAGCAGGCTGCACAGGTCGGCCCGGCTCGATGCCTGCCGGGGCGATTCGGGCAAAAGCTGGGTGCAGGCGGCAAAGGTGCCGAACAGCTGGTCGTCCAGGTCGTTCCTGTCCGTCAGCACCACCACGGTCGGGTTCTGGAAGCAGTGCATGATCTTGGCCGTATAAAACACCATGGACAGCGACTTTCCGCTGCCCTGGGTGTGCCATACCACACCGCCCTTGCCCTGTTGCTCATCATCCCGTGCGGCAGCCCGCAGCGTGGAGGCCACGGCCTTGTTGACCGCATAGTACTGGTGGTAACCTGCCACCTTTTTGGCTGTTTTGATGATGGTTTGGCCGCTGGCGTCCTCGCTGCGCGCTTTTTCAAACACGGTAAAAAAGCGGATCATGTCCAGCAGCACCGCGGGCCGCAACAGGCCCCGCAGCAAGACTTCCAGCTGGCTCGTGTACTTATCCGCCTCCTTGCGGCCGTCCTCGCTCCGCCAGGCCATGAAGCGGCCGTAGTCCGCCGTCAGCGAACCGGCCCGCGCCTCCAGCCCGTCGGAGATCACCAGCAGGCTGTTGTACCGCAGCAGCGAGGGGATGGTGGCCTTGTAGGTCTGCAACTGATTGTAGGCATGATGCAGGGTGGCTTTTTCGTCCACGGCATTTTTCAGCTCCAGCACCACCAGCGGCATGCCGTTGACGAACAGCACGATGTCCGGCCGTTTGGTGACGTTGCCCTCGGTCACGCTGAACTGATTGACGGCCAAAAACTCGTTATTTTCCGGCCGGTCAAAGTCCAGCAGCCGCACCAGGTCGCCGCGCTCCGCACCATCCTGCAAACGGCTGACCTTGATCCCTTTGACAAGCATCTGATGGAAGGCCTCATTGGCACTGACAAGCTCCGGCGCGTGTGCCCGCCGCACCATGCGCAAGGCCTCTTCCCGCAATGCCGGCACCAGACTGGGGTTGAGGCGCGCCACGGCCTTTTCCAGCACCGGTTCCAGCAGCGTTTGGGACAGCGATCCGCGCAGCTCCCGCGCCCCGCTCGGCCCGATGTCCTGACCGTGCGCATATGCGTAGCCCAGCTCCCGCAGGCGCTCCAGCGCCAGCTCCTCGATGTCCGCTTCCTGCATCTTTGCCATGACTGCTGTCCTTATAGGGAGAGGGGCGAGGGGGCGAAACCCCTTTTGGCTGGCGCGACAAAAGCGGGTTCGCCCCCTCGCGCTCCCCCACTTCCCCAAAACGCGCTATCCGTCCACCCGTACCCGTACTTCACCACTCATCAGTTTGGGTAATAAAGTATCGCGGAGTTTTTCCAGAGTACGGATTTGCCGACAATTAGAAAACATTTTTTGAAAAAATGGTGATATCATATTTTCAAAATTAACAATATAATTATCAGTAGGGCAATTAAATTTTATCTCTTCAAATGTGGAACGTGTTATAGTATCAAAAACACTTCCATAAGCTGATTGTTTAAGATAGCAAAGAAGATCACTCATTAAGAGAAATGTAAAAAAAGGCGTTCCTGCTATTCTTGGCAAAATGCCATAATTTGTCTGACTAAAGGCTGCCTGTTCTCCTAATAAACAAATTTTTCCAACAGTTCCTCGTGCCGTAATGACAGTAGAAAACTTTGGTAATAGATTTGCAGATGAATTTTCTAACCCTTCTGAACTTATTTTTTTATCAGTATCAAAAATAAATGACTTATGTGAAGATGCAATATCCCCTCCTGACATCCATAGTATATCTCCGTGCCAATAGCTCTCTTCCGAAGTCTTTGGAGTTCCTCCTCCAATAATCTCTATAAAAGAAGATAACGGATATTCCTCCCAATCCTCCTGTGCCTCCTCAATGAACCACTGCCGGAACAGGGTCTCGGCCATGGCTTCCAGGGTGGCATTCTGCCGCTGCAACAAATCTATTTTGTCGTCCAGGCTGCTGAGAACACCCACAATGGCTTTTTGTTCGTAAAGAGGAGGGAGAAATATTATATAATTAGATATAATACTGACATTAAGATTTTGTTGTGCAGCTCCAGATGCTAATTTTATTATTTTTTCATACTCATTCACTAAATAATAATATATAAAATTAAAGTCAGCAACTTTTTCATTTATAATTAGATTGCAGCATGCTTGATTTGTTGTTAGCGGTATTTTATTTATTGCAACTTTCCCTGCTGTTGCACCGTACATAGCAACAATAACACTATCTCTAGGTATCCACTTTGCGGAAGAATTTCTTAATCCATCTTGGTTTATATAGTTTTCCGTTTTGTATATTCTTTTAAAATTTATTTCCTTTGTATTCAGCCAAGGAATATCTCCGTTATAGTAATATCCTTTATTTTTTGTTGACGGAGTACCGCCAGATAGTATTTTTTTTGAAATTTCTCTAATATGAATGTACTTTCTCGTGTTCATAATTATTATATATGTTGAAGTAGGTTATTCTTTTAAAAATTCAACGCTGGATAGCGCCTCGGCGATGGCGGCATTCAGGCGCTGTTCTTCTTCCAGCTGGGCGGCCAGCTCCTGTTTCAGACTGGCGAAACGCTCGGCAAAGTCGAAGTCGTCCTCCTCATCCGGCAGGCCCACGTAGCGGCCGGGGGTCAGCACGTAGTCCAGTTCTGCCACGCGGGAGAGCGGCACGGCGGCGCAAAAGCCCTTGACGTCCTCATAGGCACCGTCAGGGTTGCGCCAGTTGTGGTAGGCATTGCTGATGGTGGCGATGTCTTCCGCGGTAAGGATGCGGGTCCGGCGGTTGATGAGCTGGCCCATGTTGCGGGCGTCGATAAAGAGGATCTCGCCGCTGCGGTCTCGGAAGGGGCCGTTTTTGCGGTCACGGGCCAGGAACCAAAGGCAGGCCGGTATCTGGGTATTGAGAAAGAGCTTGGCGGGCAGGTTGACGATACAGTCCACCAGATTGCCTTCCTCGATCATGCGGCGGCGGATGTCGCCTTCGCCGTTAGTTTTACTGGTCAGCGAGCCTTTGGCCAGCACAACGCCCGCCTGCCCCCGGGGGGAAAGATGGTGGATGAAGTGCTGCATCCAGGCAAAATTGGCGTTGCCTGCGGGCGGCACGCCATATTGCCAGCGGGCGTCGTTTTGCAGCAGGTCACCGCTCCAGTCGCTATCGTTGAACGGCGGATTGGCAAGGATGTATTCCACGCGCACGTCGGGGTGGGCATCGTGCAGGAAGGAGCCTTCGTTGTTCCACAGTACCTGCGAGCTGTCGATGGCCCGGATGGCAAGGTTCATCTTGGCCAGCCGCCAGGTGGTCTGGTTGCTCTCCTGCCCGTACAGGCTCAGGTCCTCAAGCATGCCCTGATGCTCGCGCACGAACTGCTCGCTTTGGACGAACATGCCGCCGCTGCCGCAGCAGGGGTCCATCACCCGACCACGGAAGGGCTCCAGCATGGCCACCAGCAGCTCGACGATGCTGCGCGGCGTATAGAACTGCCCCCCCTTCTTGCCTTCAGCCAGGGCGAACTCACCCAGAAAATACTCAAACACATGTCCCAGTACGTCGGCGCTCTGCTCCGGCGTATCCCCGAAAGCGATGTTGGATACCAGGTCGATGAGCCCGCCCAGGTTGGCCGGGTCGAGATTGGGCCGGGCGTAGACCTTGGGCAGCACGCCGGCAAGCTCGCTGTTCTCCTGTTCGATGGCTTCCATGGCCTTGTCCAGCAGCACGCCGATGTCCGGCTGCTTGGCATGATCGCGCAGGTGCGACCAGCGGGCGGATACGGGCACAAAAAAAATGTTTTGGGCCAGATATTCGTCGCGATCCTCGGGGTCGGCCCCCTCGTACTCGCCTTCCCCGGCGGTCAGCGTGGCATGCAGGGCCTCGAAAGCATCGGAGATGTACTTGAGGAAGATCAGCCCAAGTACCACATGCTTGTACTCGGCGGCATCGATATTTTTACGCAGCTTGTCCGCCGCACTCCAAAGCTGCTTTTCCAGCGGCTCCTGCGGCTTTTCTTTTTTGGGACGTGCCATGGGATATCCTTGTGCAAAGTGATGAAACGATATGCATAGGACGATAGCAGAACTTGTGTGGGGGGAAAAGCGTTTTCAAAACAGAAAAGAAGTGACGGGCGTGGAGGGACGCACGTAAAAAAACGGCGTATATCCGACACGAAACACGGCAATAAAAAAGGCACCTGCATCACTGCAGGTGCCTTGATTTCCTGTTGGCGTCCCCAAGGGGATTTGAACCCCTGTCGACGGCGTGAAAGGCCGTTGTCCTGGGCCGGCTAGACGATGGGGACGCGATGAGGTGTATCTACGGGAAAGACGGGCCGTCGTCAAGCAAAAAATCGAGAACTTCCTTTTTTCATTTTCACACCTTCCGTCTGGCCTGTCCTGATGCGCTGCGTGGCAGGCTTTTCCCGCCAATCCAGGGCAGCCCTTCCCCCTGCCCTTGCTTCCAGCACAGGCAGAAAAGACCAGTCCCCTGTACGCTGTTACCCTAACGTTGATAACAGCAAACAGCCCGGCAGCCCCCAAAAACGGCTTCCCCTGACGGGCCTGCCCGCACAGGAAAAGCCGTTCGCGACCAGCTCTCGGCGTGTCCCTAGCCCTTGCAGACCTTGCAGGGGCGGTAGCCGGCGGCCTTGGCATCCGCCGGAGAAGCAAAAGTTTTGCTGACGCTCTTGCTCTTATAATAGCGGCAGGAAGAGTTGTGGTAGATCTTGCTTTCCGGGTTGCCGCGATAGCCTGCCTCCACCTTTTGGGGCGCAGCCTTGGGGGCGGGTTTGGCGGCAGGGGCCGGAGCCGTGGCCGCCGGAACGGCCTGCTGGGCAGGCGCGCTCAAAGCGAGACCGGAGGAAGAACAAACGAGCCCCAGGACCATCAGGATAGCGATCATTTTTTTCATGGCAGATATTCTCCGAAATGGATGTTGAGCTGTCCGCAGCCGGGCCAGACATTACAGCATCCGGCCCGTACTTGCAGGATACATCATTCCGCCAGAAGCATAAAGGCTCTGTACCCTTTATTGTCGCTGCATTCTTGCCGACAAGCCCCGTGTGCCTGACAGGTTGAGCACCGAAAAGGTTTGGCGGAATCAGGATGTGGCGCGCCCCGACTTCCCGTCCTGGCCTTTTGCGGAAGCAGCCATGCATCCGTCCCGATAAAACAGTTGTAGTCAAATGGTCGCCTGGTCTATCATGATTGGGAACCATTTCAGGAGGGATTCGATGAGCCATCAGCATTCCCACCCGCAAAGCATGGCGGGGAAAAATTTTGCCAATGCCAGCCTTGCCGGCAAGGATTTTCGGGGCGTCGAGCTGCGGGGGGCCAATTTCGCCGGGGCCGATTTGCGGGGCGCCGATCTTGAGCTGGCCGACCTGGCCGGGGCCAACCTTGTCAACGCGGAGCTGACAAAGGCCAACCTTTCCTGGGCCAATCTGGCCGGAGCGGCGCTCAATGAAGCAGACCTGAGTGGTGCCGACCTGCGGGAGGCCCGGCTGAATGGCGCCATTTTGGAGAACGCCCTGCTGGATGGTGCGAACCTGACGAGTGCCAGTCTGCGGGGCGCTGACCTGAGCGGGGCCAGCCTGCGCGATGCCTGTCTGGAAGGGGCGTGGCTGGACGGCGTCACAGGCCTGTCGGACAAGTAAGCCAATCTTCCGGACAAGATGTTTCCTGAAAAAACAGGGGACAGCAGCCGCTCCTGATAGTGCCTGCCAAGGCAGACACACGGAGGCCACTGTCCCCTGCCCTGTTTTGCCTGCCAAAAGATCCGGCAGACAAACACATCCTCTAACGGATGCCCCTGCCCATGTCGCGGGCAGCTTCCAGAGCCGCAGGCGTTTTCCGAATGTCACCGGATTCCGTCACGCCAAGCGCCTGCACCACACCGCACAGCCGGGTCTTTTCAAAGCAGACCACCCAGCCTTCCATGGCTTTCTTGGGGCCTTCCATGGTCTTTTCGTCCGTATCGGCAGCACTGGCCAGCAAATAGATGTCGCGGAAAGCATAGTCCGCGGCGAACAGGGGATTGGTGCGGTCCAGCAGGGTCTTCAGCTGACCGCACAGCGAGTAAAAATACACGGGGCTGGCAAAAGCGATCACCTCGGCCTGCTGCATGCGCGGCAGGATGTCATCCATATCGTCCCGAAGGATGCAGTGCTGCGTTTTCTGACACCCGAGACAGCCCTTGCAAAAGCCGATCTTTTTGTCATGCAGGCTTATCTTCTCCACGGTATGACCGGCTTCCTGCGCCCCTTCGATAAAGGCATCGGCCAGCTGATCGGAATTGCCCCTCCGGCGGGGGCTGGAAGAAATGACGAGGACTTTTTTCCCACTCATGGATCTTGCTCCTTTTAACTCTGACCGGGACACAGACAGATGGCAGTGGCCGGCCTCGTGAACGGGCAGATGGTCTGCTTTGATGGAGCGTTCGTCAACCGTTTTTCATAAAAAGTTCCGGGCACGTCCGCTGGCCCCCTCTCTCCTCCTCTCCTTCCTGCCTGGGCAAAGAGACCTTCCCGACGCCTGCCCTGCACCTCTGGAATCCGGTATGCCCGACAGACAGGTCTTTCGCCATGGTTTTGCCCGATCCCGCAAACGCCTTGCCCGGGACCGCAGGATACAAAAACAGCCCCTTTTCAGGGGCTGTTCTGGAATCCGGTTGCAGCTGTCTGGGCAGGCTAAGCTTTGTTGCCGCCATCCAGCTTGTTGCGGACCTGACGGCACAAGCCCATCAGGGCGTCGTATTCATGCCGCCGCACCTGGGCCCGGGCCAGCAGACGCCGCCACGGCATCAGGAAGTAATCCGGGTTGTCCCCGTGCAGACAGTCCAGACGCAGCAGCATATCCTTCAGGTTGTCCAGCAGGCGTTCATAGTCTGCCGAAGAGATAACGCGGCCGGAGCCGCCCTCCGCCGGAGTCTTTTCCCCGGCAGCCTCATGCTGACGGGCCCGCACGGCCTTGGCGCACTCATAGAGCAACAGCAATACCGACTGCGCCAGATTGAGCGAGCTGGCCTCGGGATTGGTGGGGATGGTCACCAGCCGCTGGCAGTGCTGGATGGCATCGTTATCCAGGCCCCGGTCCTCAGGGCCGAACACGATGGCCACCTTTTCTCCCCGCTCCAGGGCCTGGGCCACTTCGCCCGCGGCCTGCTCGGGGGACAGCAGGGAACGCCGCCAGCCACCCGTCCGGGCCGTCGTCCCGATGACCAGCGAACAATCCGCCACGGCAGCCGACACATCGGGCAGGACCTGCACATCATCCAGCACGCCCTGTCCTTTGGGGGTGGCCAGGGGACGGGCTTTTTCCCTGTCCCAGCGTTCCGGTGCCACCAGACGGATGCTGCGGCTGCCCATATTCACACAGGCGCGGGCAGCCATGCCGATATTCTCGGGAAAGCGCGTCTGTACCAAAACCACTTGTAACAAATCCAGTGACATGATCACCTCAACACAGCCAGTTCTTCAGCAGCATCACGACCTGTCCGGGCTCCGGGGCCACAGGACGCAACGGCGGCGGCACCGCGGCCATATCCGGCCAGATGCGGTGGGCCGTCAGCACGACCATGGCGCTGCCCGTGCCCAGTTTGCAGACCGTCCCCAGAAAGCGCCCCATCATGGTGCCGAAGGCCGCATCAAAGGCCTCCTTGCCGGGACGGCCACGCAGCAATTCCATGACCAGGCAGCCCAGCCAGGCACCCACCAGGGCCCCGATGAACGCCCCCAGCCCGAAAAAGAGCGGTGCCAGGAAGATGGCCCCGGCAATGGCCCCCACCATACCGGCCACGGTGCCGGACGTGCTGGAGCCGTGCCGTTTGGCATTCATGACCTGTACGCCCATTTCCAGGACCTCGCCCAGGACGGCCAGCCCCAGGAACATGATCCAGAACCAGACATCCAGAGCCCCGGCGGCCGGGTGCAGGAATTTCCACAGCACCACCAGCAGCACCACCACCCAGTTGGCGGGCAGGCCAAGGATGTTGAGCAGCAGGATCAGCCCCAGCAGGACGATGAACGCATAGGCCAGGCTGAACGAGGCCAGCGCGATGAATCCTTCCATACAGGCTACTTCTTGGCGCGGTTGTCGTACACGCGCACGGCCTTGCCTTCGCTGCTGGGCAGGCTGTTGCTCTGCACCAGTTCCACGCGCGGCGTCACCAGGATCTCGTCACGCAGCCGCTGGGCGATGGTCTTCTGCAGGCCCTGCAGGCAGCGCATGTCTTCCACAAAGTATTCGTCGCGGATCTCCACCTGCACGCGCATGACGTCGCCGATACCGTCGTTTTCCAGCAGGATGCAGTAGTTCTGCCCCACTTCGGGGAAGGTCATGATGACCTGTTCGATCTGCATGGGGTAGACGTTGACGCCCTTGATGATGAACATGTCGTCCGCGCGGCCCAGGATGCGGTCGATGCGGCGATGATGACGGCCGCAGGAGCATTCCCCGGGCAGGAAGCGGGTCAGGTCGCGGGTGCGGTAGCGCAGGATGGGCATGCCCTGACGGCACAGGCAGGTCATGACCAGTTCGCCGATCTCGCCGTCGGGCACGGGCTCGCCGGTCTTGGGATCCACGATCTCGGGCAGGTACGCGTCTTCCCAGACGTGCAGGCCGTTCTGATTCTGGCACTCAAAGGCCACGCCCGGGCCGTTCATCTCGGAGAGGCCGTAGGAGTTGTAGGCCTTCATGTCGAAGAGCTCTTCGATGCGGCGCCGGAATTCCACCGTATAGGGCTCGGCCCCCACCACGGCGATGCGCAGGGGGAAGTCGCGCGGGTCCTCGCCCATATTGCGCAGATGTTCGCCAAGGATGAGCGCGTAGGACGGCAGGATGTGGGCGACCGTGGTTCTGAAGTCCTTGGCCAGCTTGATCTGGCGGCGCGAGTTGCCGGGACCGGCAGGGATGGTCATGCAGCCCAGACGCTCGGCACCGAAATGGATACCCAGGCCGCCGGTGAACAGGCCGTAACCGGACATGTTCTGGAACACGTCGTCACGGCGCACGCCTACCATATAGAGGCAGCGGGCCATCAGGTCGGCCCAGCAGTTGATGTCGTTCTGCGTATGGCAGATGGCCACAGGACTGCCCGTGGTACCACTGGAGCAGTGCATGCGCACGATCTCGCTGCGCGGTACGCACAGGAGCCCCGTGGGATACTGGTCCCGCAGATCCTGCTTGGTGGTGAAGGGGATACGCCGGATGTCGTCCAGCGACGTGATGCTCTCGGGCGTCACACCGGCTTCATCCAGACGGCGGCGATAGAACTCGCTCTTGCGCACATGGGCCACGGTGGCCTTGAGGCGCGTCAGCTGGGTGTGTTCGATCTGGTCCCTGCTCCACAATTCCGCTGCATCGAAAACTTCCATGTCAAAACCTTATTGCTGCTTGTCCATCTTGAATTACAAACGCCCGGCGGCGTCGCCCCTGTGCGCCCATCCCCAGAGCAGGCCAAAACAGCCTGCCAGCATCATATCGCCATACGGGGCCAGGAACTGTCCCTGTCCCTGCAAAAATTCCCGCTTCGGCCCCAGGATGTAGGTGGGCTCGTAGCCTCCGGCCTCCTCACAGTAGGGACCGAACGCCGTACCGTGCCCCCCGTGCGCAAGGACTTCCTCGCACGGCAGCCAGGAGCGCCGGAACTGCTCCAGATCCGCAAGGTATTCCTGCAGGGTGCGCATGCCGGTATGGTGCTCGTAGATACCACGGACCTGTCCCTGATAGACCAGCGCCGCCACCGTATGGCTGTTGCCCACATTGATGATGGTGATCCCTTCGCGCCAGCTCCGCTTCATGACTTCCGGCACGCACAAGGCGCCCAGCAGGGCGCAGGTCCCGGTATCCGCCACCGGGCCGCCGGTCCTTTTCTGCAAGGCCAGCAGGCGGGTGCACTCCGCCGGCGGCTGCTCATAGATCCAGTTGGCCGGCAGGGCCGAGGATTGCAAAAGGGCCGTCCAGGCCTGCATGCGTCCCATGCGGTTGCCGTTGGGATGGAAACCATGATCCTGACAGCCCGCCAGTACCAGATGCGGCAACGGGAGCCCGGCCTGCCGCAGCAGTCCGGCAAAAAATTCCGGGGAATAATCGGAAAGAGGCACCGGCACGGCGCCGGAGGGACACTGCTCCGCTATCTGGACGCCCATGCTGCGGACGACCTCGGGATTGTCGTGCAGGGCGCTGGCAGCGCTGGCGGTACTGTAGACAGCGAACCCCGCCTTGATATGGTCGCGCACGGCAAGACCAAAACCGCCGCCGATGTTCTCTCCATAGAGCCATACCGGCTGCTTGAGCAGAGTCAGCTCACGAATGCGCTGCGCGGCCAGACGGGCCGGTGAAGGCAGGACGAAGCGTGGCCAGTTGTGGACTTCCAGCCCCGGACGGGCCAAAAGGACGTCCTGCGTGCCGCTGCCGATATCGACACAAAGGACGGGACCTGTTTTTTGTAAAAAAGTGCGAACACCGTCATCCATGGTTTTTCTCCAGGCCAAACGATAGCAAAGTTTGCCGTTTCTTGGTGTACCGGTAAGCCGTGCCCAAGGCAAGCCCCCAGCCTTTCCGGCAGGGCAGCTCAAAAAAATTTTTCCGAAATGAAAAAAAGTTCTTGCCAAGCCCCCCGGTTTTCTGTATCACTCCACTTGTGCCGAGGTGGTGGAATTGGTAGACACGCTATCTTGAGGTGGTAGTGGCAACCGCCGTGCGGGTTCGATTCCCGCCCTCGGCACCAGCAAGACATCAAGGGTTGTGGCAACTAGCCGCAACCCTTTCTTTTTTGTTGTTTCGAGCAGTGCAGCAAGCCCATCCTGTCCCCTGTTTTTCCTGCCTTTACGAATTTGGGTCAAACAGGTGGTACAAAAGGTGCCTCAAATGCCATCCGCTGCCGCTTCTTCCGCTCACCCGCACGGCACTTGCCACTCCCACCCAACAACCCGTCGTTCCGGCCATCATCTTCTTTGCGTGGGCCGCATCTTCTATTTTCGTTGTGCTCTGCCTGCTGCTGCCAAAAAACGTCTGGGGAATGCCGAGATACGCCTGAGCCTGGGAACCTGTTTTCGTCAGGAAGCCAAGCTGCTTGCCTGCCAGCTTTTTGCCTTGCTGCATGCTTCGTTACCTGGCGTACCTGATCTTCCTACGCTGCGGCATATCCTTGTCCAACATCTGTCTTCCATGCAGGGAAAGGATGTCAGTGAATACGGGAAACGTGGTCCCCGAAAAACGGCTCTGCCCTGTTCTATTTCTCAAGCACCAGCAATGACGGTCACAAATAGCATGGATGCAGGAGATGCAAGAGGCTTCACGGCTCCTTCTTTTGCTTGTGATCGGCAACCAGCATATTCGGCAACAGGGTTCACCCCATCTGCCAGGAAATATGTTTGTCAGGATACCTGTCTTCACCCACTATCCCAACCAGTTACAGCAAACATTTCCCCACTTTCCACAGCAAGATTTCCTGGGAAACACGTAGCTGCCATATCACCTGACGGGGCTTTGGCTTCCTCTTCGGTGACTTCCTGTTCCGCTGAAAACAGTATCAGGACAGACCATCCTCACGGGATGCTCTGCCCTGATACCTTGCTGTTATTGTGTGAAGAACTTTTGTCCCGAAATGACCTGAGCCCGGATACCATCCGTGAAATATTCAAGCGATACTTGAATAAATATCCCCCTACCACTGTACCTGTGGAACCTGAAGCCTCACCGGTACACGTTTCCCGTAAAAAACGTGGGATTCGACTTTCTACCTTCATCCGGCGCTATACAGAGAGCAAACTGGCGGATAAGCGTTGGACGGCGGATAATTTGACTACTCAGCAAGGACGGCTGGAAACCTTGATAGAGATCCTAGGAGACAGGGATATCCTTCAGCTGCAACGAGATGACCTGCGATATTATCGGGATACGCTACGCAAACTTCCGCCCAACAGGAAAAAATCTCCACTGTACAAAGGGAAAAGCATCTCGCAAATACTGGCCATGTCTCCTGCAACCACTTTGAGCATCAAAACCGTCAATGTGACTGTGGAAGCTGTCGCCAGCATGTTTGAATGGGGCATCCGTGAGGGACTGCTCACTGCCAACCCTGCGAAAGCCTTGCAAATCAAGGATACACGACGAGATATCGATTTACGGGAAGCTTTCACACAAGAGGACATCACCCTGCTCTTCTCTCCCCAGACATTCACGGAAAGCAGCGTCAAGCATCCTTCCTTTTATTGGGCTCCACTTATTGGGCTCTATACCGGTATGCGTCTTGAGGAGATATGCCAACTTCACTGTTCAGATATCCGACAGGAGCAGAACATCTGGTATATCGATATCAACACCGACCATCACGACAAGCGTCTCAAGAATAGAAATGCATTCCGCAAGATACCTGTACATAGTGATCTGCTAGCCTATGGTTTTATCAAATATGTTGATAGGATGAAGCTGAATGGGCAGGAACGCCTTTTCCCTGAGCTGCGTAAAACCGAAAAATGCCCAAAGTACGGCCATATGGTCAGTAATTTCTTCAGTCGATATATCGAGCGTTGCGGAATCACAGGAAAAAAGAGTTTTCACTCTCTACGCCATACGTTTAGTGACTTCTTCAAACGCCTCAACCTGCATACAGATGTGTTTCGACAGATCTTCGGTCACGAGATTCCCCACCTGGCTACACGACAATACGGGAGCGAGTTTCCTGTCAGCCAATGCTATCAGGAGATAATCAGCCATTTGGATGTACACAAAAAATGAAAGCCAGCCCGGGGAGGGGTATTCCCTCCCCAAGCAGGCTATAATGGTATTTATCCAGACAGTTAGTTGCTATCCTTGCACTCGTCCATGATGACTTTGATAGCTCTCAGCACAGCAATGGCGATAAGGACCCATCCTGTTGCGGAGATAGCTTTCACTTCCTCAGTCATAACGCGTCTCCCTGAGCAAAGCATGTTGCAGCACTTCGAAAAGGGCTGGTGAAAGTTCCTCGAATCTGGAGATGACCCTGCTGCTGGTATCCGGCAAGAGACTTGAAATACAGTCGAATTTCATGCCTATGCCGTAAACCTCCACACCAGTCTTCCTCAGTGCTTCCAGTGCCTGCAAACATTGGGTCACGTCATCAGGAACACCATCTGTCAGGATCAGCACGACCTTTCTGGTTTCCCTGAGTATGAGCATCTGGCGCATGACCCACCAAAGGGCTTCCGCCAGAGGAGTTCCTCCATGAGCCTGCATCTGCATCCTGTCAGTCATTTTCTGCCCATGTCTGACCAGAGGGAACACACCGATCTTCCCATCTCTGTAGGCTGGAAAGGAAGTGATCCCAAGGGATATACCGGACAGATGTTCCAATGCCTTACCCACAGCATAGCAGGCTTGTACTGCCAGTTTGATGGATTCACCGTGCATACTCCCACTACTGTCCAGGAGGATATGCACTGCGGTATCAAGTTTGTGTACGCTGGCCCTTTTCTGGAAAACCCTGGTACTTCCCGTACTCAGTCGGTACAGCTTTCCTGTCTCCAGTTTACCCTGCCTGCCGGAAATAGCATGACGCAGAGTATGTGCCTGAAGCAGACCCAGCATTCTGGCTTTCAGAGCCGTTGCCATGCGCACAGCTTTTTCCCTGTCCTGATCCGGTAACAGATGCACCTCACAGAAACCTTCCACAGCCATCTCGACCTTTCTTCCAGACTCTCCCGCTGCATGTACTTCCAGTTGCTTCCCCAGCCAATTCCCCATGTCTACTGGCAAAGTGTCCACGATTGACGGGATACCAGAAAGAATATCCTGTCCTGTTTCCCCTGCCGGTGAGCATGAGTTTTCCGCAGATGATGTCCCATGAGTTGAAGCCTCGGGTGTGCTTACTTCTCTGGCTTTTTCCGATGCGGAGGTGTTTTCCGTCTGGGTTCCACTCTCCTGGTGTTGTTCCTCCTGAGACGGGGATTTCCAGGACGTGAGGCAATGTGCCAACTGGCGGGCATAATGGATGGCACTGGACGTATCTGGGCATCCCTGCCTGATCTGTGCAAGGATGAAATCCAGAGACTGTCGCATACCGGGGAAGTGAGTATCCAGAGAGGTTATTTCCTCTCTCAGTGGTTGTGACACTTCAGGGACATCCCAGGAACGCACTGTCAGCAGCACATAGTTCAAAACAGAAAGAGCGAAGGATATTTCCCCCGCTCTTTCTCTGGTCGCATCTTCCACGAAGAACCGGCGTATCAGCTCGTGGAAATTGTGCCTGCATCCCGGGAATACCGCAGCCAGTCTGTTTTCCACTCTCCAGTCTTCGATGGCATTGAACAGATTTTTCGTTACCGCATCCAGAGCAGCCTCCTTGAATGCCTTGAAATCCGTATACCGGATATGGGCGGATTCATGGTCGATAAAGCCCCTGACCAGAAGCAGCAGCTCTTCCCCACAGTCTACAGGCAATGACGGTAACTGGATCATGTTCCCATTCGTACAGGCATCAGACCCACCAATACGCACATGCACACCATAGGTATTTCCAAGTACGGAAGCCAGAAGAGGCAAACAGCCCAGGATGTCTTTCTCTCGCAGCTGCATTACCACAACCCCATGCTGGGAATCTCAGGAAGTACCGGTGCGGAAACGACTTCCGGCAACACAGGCAACTCAGCAGTCCCGAAAGGATTGTCCTCATCCGGCTGAACGCTTTCATCCTTTTTGAGCAACGCATCCAGAACGGAACAGGTCGAATTTCCTTCGATGACTTTCTGGGCATGGAGGATGAGCGCATGACTGTCCTTGAGAAGACAGACAAGACCTTGCAGGAGGATCAAATCGCTTCCTGTGATATTCCCTCTTTTGGGCATTCTATCCAGAGCGGACTGGATGATATCAGCCACAGGGCTCACATGAGGTTCCACAAAGCTGAGGCCTACCAGTTTGGATTGGAGAGTGCGCAAAGGTGACAGGGCCTTGTGAGTCACTTCTGTCCTTCCCTCATAAACACGCTTCCAGATATCCTTTGCAGTCCGGGACAGATCATCGAAAAGAGTGTTACCGAGCCCTTCCACTTCTTCCGCCAGACCAGATTCCAGAACTGCCTTTTCATCAGGATGCTGCTCCAGGGGGGATACCTTGTACAGCTGCCAGCGAAAGTCCATGCGAGCCCGGACATATTCAGGACTTACCGTGGAATCTCGGATGATTTCCGACCACTGGGAATGCTTGTCTATCCAGGCTTTGACGGATTCATCATAATCCGCCAGGAATGCTTCTTTTTCCCGCAGGAATTCGTCTCGGATGGCCACCAGTTCCTGAATGATGGCACCAGCTTTCTCTTCCGGGATAGCCCAACCAGACATGAAACGTACTCCATGCCTGTCCAGAAAACTGAAAGCACGGGCTTTCAAGGTGGAGAAGATCTTCAACGAACTGGGATCGGCGATACGCTTGGAACCCAAAGAAGCCAGGTCTTCGGGAGGGAGTTCAGCGCCACCAAAGTCTTCCACGGTCATTTTTTTCCGAGCTGACCAGAGACTGATATCCAGGTTCAGAGCCAGCAGATTGTCCAGGATGCGGATATCGGAAATGATCTGGGTCATATGATCCTCCTAAATGGAGCTTTTGGTTTTGATGAGGGCATACCCTTCACGCAACTTTTTGGCGGCTCGGGATGTCAGTTCCAGTATAGGGCTTTTGTCTTTGCAGGTATCCACAGGAACAAAATGCTGCTGTCCGCTTTGTCCAGTACGTCCCCAGGTAATCGTCAGTCCTTCAGCACCAGCATCGCCTACCCAATCCTTGGTCAGAGTTTGCCCATCCAGTACGTATTCCTTGCGCAGGAAGATACGGGGATAGGGAACAGCACTACTCCGCTGGCAATGCAGCTTCACGAACCCGAGTGCTTCCTCTCCCATGAGCAGATCGCTTCCATTCCCTGTCAGATGCGGAAACATGCGTTGAGCCAGTTCATGCAGCATGGCTCTGGTCTCACGTGAAGCCCTGTAGGCAAGAGCTCTGTCCAAAGCATATGTCACCGGCTGGATTCCCTGTTTTGCCAGTGGCTGGAAACGCAAGGTCAAAGCGCCCCAGCGCAAAAGACTGCGTGTGGAGAACGTGATCTCGATGCTGCCGCTCAGACTGCTTCCACTCACCTCTCCCATGAACAACCTGCGGACTTCATTGGCATAGTCCACCATCGTTTCACACAGGGATACGGGCAACGTCGGATAGCGATCCCGTAAGAGCTTCTTTTCCACAGAGGAATCAGGGTAGCCCATCTCGCAAAGGATGAATCGATCCGTGAAAGCCAGGTTCTGTCGCTGAGTTCCCTGGTAAAGACCGGAGTCATCCCCTGCGCCATTGGTATTGGCTGTAGCCACGAATCGGAACATAGGATGAGGGATGATGAGTTCCCCACCATTTTCCGGGATACACAGAGGAGAACCGTCCAGGATACCATGCAGTCCTGCTGCGACTTCCGGTGAAGCCATATCCAGCTCATTGACCAGACAGATGCCTCCGTAACGCATAGCAAGCGCAAGTGGTCCGTATTCGTAGGACATGCTCCCTTCATGCACGGTCAAATGTCCTGTGAGATCAGCGAACTCCAACCTGCCGTGTCCCGTCACTTCGAACAGGGGATAGTTCAAGCGTGCAGCCAGTTGTTTGACACACGATGTTTTCCCGCAACCGGAAGGGCCAAAGATATACAGGGGTTCCTCCGGGGAAAGCAGCCAGACGATGATGTCCCTGCTGGATTCATGGAACAGGTAATTGGGGTCCAGCCTGGGGGTATACAGAGAGGGGGTGGCATATCCCTTGATGGGAGTACCGGAAGGATTGCCGCTAAAAATCTGGCCAGCATCCAGTTCGATGACCTGAAGCCGGCTCAATTCGTCAGATATGGTTTGCATCGTCATCTCCTTGAAAAAAGATCCCTGGCCTCCGTATGGGAAACCAGGGATCTTGGGGTGAATAGGAAAGGTGTACAGATCACGCTTCAATAGCTTCTCTCATGGAGATGCCACGGGACACCTCCATTTCAAAAGGATTCTCGCACCAGCTACCGTCTGTCTCCACATCATCGAATTCCTCTCCAATCCGAATGAAGTAGAAGTCCTGGGCATCGAGTTCGTTGAGCTGTGCTTGCAGCCAGTTGATCTCGGGAAACGTGCTGTACCACTTGGTCCAGTTCCAGAACCAGAGCTGATCGCCTTCTTTGCTCGTGTAGTGGGTATCCGCATGCGCCAACAGGTTTTCGACAACTGTGCGCAGTTCCGAATCTTCCAGCGTTGTCAGTTTTCCAGTGAGCTGCTTGTAGCCTGCGGCAGAAATGGTGAGGCCAACTTCAGAGTAGTATCCCATGATGTCTCCTTACAGAATGAGGGGTTGCAGTGGATGGAAGTGATGGACAAACGGGCAACAGGCTTTCCTTCCTGCTCATGCCGCTGGAACAATGCGTCCACATCGATATGATCAAGACCTTCCTCATGGAAGATATGCGCCAATTCCTGTGCCAAACCCTTGCGATCCAGAGTACGTCGGCCAGATGACATACCCAGACGAAAACGATGCTGTCCTGTACTTATCCAATCCGTAGTGGATGCGAGTTGATGCGCCTGTTTGAGAGCGCTTTCGATCTCCTTGATACGGATATCCAGGGTGGAACGTTCTTCCTTGAGCTGTTCAAGTCTGGTCACAGCAAGTTCCCATTGCGGTTGAAAATCCCCCTGACGGAACTTGGGACATCCCTCATTGAATGCGCAGGTAGCGCACAGAAGATGGAATCCCCTGGCATAACGGAGAGCATCCAGTTCACGCTGCTGTTGTCTGCATGAACAGGTATCCATCCAGAATTGTTCAGCTATTTTGCCTACAGCTTCCAGAGTCCCTTTCCCCGGAACAAATGGGCCAAATGCCCGACAATCTTTCATGGACAGGTAGAGCAACCAGCCTTCCAGATCGATTTCCTCTGGAGTATCCGGTATGATCAGTCCCCATTGCAGCTTGCATATCTCCGGAAAGGTTCGGGTATGGCATATCTGTTCCCCGGAAGTGTTCCTCACGGAGAAAACAGGTTGATGCCACAAGGCAGCCAGAAGGCTCGTTTGTCCTTTGACCTGGATCAGGTGTGATGGGTATGGTTCTGTAGGAATGTTTTCCGTACTTTTTACCTCCAGAATACGAACCGCCTTCCTGGGGGAATCCCATACCAGGGTGAAATCCAGATGTGCCCGGATGGGTGTATCCTTGTATATCCAGTCGATCTCCAGCTGAGGGAGAACACGCAGGCCAAGCGCAGATAATCCTTCCCCGATACCCTGTTCAAACCAGTGACCACGTTGCAGAGGAAGCAGGCGATCAAGGTTTTCCGGCTCAGGAAAGATCCTGGAAGCCACCGCAGCCCGGGGACATTCCAGATACTTGCCCACATCGCTCATACCGACATATGAGGTACGATCTCCAAGCATGGTATGCGTCTGGGAACGTGAAGAAACGAGAAAGCCCTGCCGAATCACTTCCAGCAGGGCTTTCTCTCGTACAAGAGATGAGGGGGTCATGTCCTCTCCTTCAGGTTAGGCAGTTCCGGCATACTTCCACCAGAACTTGCGCTGTGCGTTCCAACGAAAACCCGCTCCCGCTAATATTTCACTACGAGTCTGGGTATCTCCTGTAGCCACGATGCACTCCCTTCCATCCTGTGAGCTGACTATCTGATAGCTCACGCCATCCAGCTGGGGGAGATCAGCGAAATGTCCATATTGCCGTTTTGAGGTGCCTGAAACTTTATCCGCCTGTGTTCGTCTGTCCTGAAAGCTTTTTTGCACCTGAGCCCCATTTCTAGGCTGTTTCACGCGTCCAGATGTTTTCGGTTGCATTTTTGCGGCTTCTCCATCGTCATCCTCCTCTGTGATTATGCCCAGCATGGCTGTCAGAGCATACCGTCTGGCATAGGTGATGGCACTGCCCATCCCCTGCGGATCAGCTTTTGGCAGAGGAACGACTGCCAATGAGCTTTGCCACTGACCGGATTCCGCATGTGTGAGTTTCGTCAGCAAACCGATATGTCCCGGACCAAGCTCCACAGGTGCAGGAACAGGAAGCTGGGTCATCCAGATACCATGTGCGAGAAGGACATCACGGCAAGCCTCCATGACCGAGTTGAGCGTGGCGTAATTGCTTCGGGTGAAAGGATTGGTGCCATCTCTGGCCGCAGGCAACAATTCGCGCTGTACCGCGATAAGAGCCTTGGCCAGTTCCGATATTTCAGCAGAACAGTATTCCAGCATGAGACCTCCCTACGGAAAAAAAGAAGCCCCGGAAGATGAATCCTCCGAGGCCACATGTGTTTCTTTTTGATAATATATATGTGAAATTTTTTGATTTATTTATTTCAGACGCTGGATGATCTTTTCCGCAAGGAAAATGATTTCACTCCTAGTGACGGTCGGCAGTTCTTCCTGCTTTGGGGACGAAAAGTTGATCCGGTACTTCTCCAGATCTTCCTGGGTCATAAACAGCTCGGCGACAGAACATTCCAGGATTTCAGCGATCTCTTCCAACCGTTGAAAGCGAGGAGCGACAAGGCCACGTTCGATTCTGGAAAGCGAATCTGCTCCCATCCCCAAACGTTCGGCAAAGGCCGCCTGATTCCATCCCAGCAGTTTTCGTCGTGCGGTAATGTTCGCACCTACTATGACCGCGAGTCGCTGCTTTTTCGTCCCAGCCACGTATCCCTCCATTTTTGCGTACAAAAATAAGGGAAAGCGCTGGCTTCAAAAACAGCATAAAAACCAATTCTTGACATTTTATGCAATTATCACTACCAAAAATTGCTGGACCTCATTTTCCTCAATCAAAGGAGAAGTGTATGAAGACCCTTTACGCGATTCTCGCTGTCCTGTTTGCTTTTGTTTGTGCGTATGCTGGGGGGGATCACATGCGTCCCCCTGTTCATGTCAATATGCTTGGTCGCATCGGCATTTTTATCCTTGCTGCCCCCTTGGCCTACATCGGTGCCCTTATTGGCGATTTCATCAGGCAACTGGCAATACCCGACAGCATCATCACAACTGGTGGCATGGCCAGTATCTTAAAGGAAAAATTTTTCTGGTTCATCGTACCTCAATTGGTTGGATGTGTTATTGGTGGGGCTCTTGGCGGAGTGATCATCATCAAGGTTTTCTTTTAATAAATAAAAAAGGAAGCAGGTCAGCAGACTTGCTTCCTTTTTTTAACCTTGATATATTAATGATTACCATTTATCAGGCAAAAGGAGGTTACAATGAAACATCTATTTGCCATTTTGATTTTCTGTCTTTCGACAACGTTTTTTCCAACAAAATCGCATGCATTAACAGAAAATGAATACAATGATTTATTACAAGTTCCCTACTTCAAACAGGCAGACCAAGAGCTCTCAGCTGTTTGGAAAGAAGTCTATAATAAACTTAGCGGTGCGTATAAAAAACAAATCTTGAATGACCAGCGTCAGTGGTTGAAGTCTGGGCGTGACACTAGCGCGAAAGCCTTGATGGAGGAAGAAGGATTCACCGTAGAGGACGCCTATACCATAGCTGTTTATCTGAGAATAGGAGACTTGTATGTCATTCAACATAACAACTCCCTATCTCCAGACCAGTATGGCAGCGCAAAAGCTGATGGCTATTACTATGACACGATGTATGAAAAAGCAGTCAATTTAATCAAACAGCATAAAAATTCTGACAGTCAAATTTTGGCAATCCAAAGTACACAAGGGGAATATCTTGGTTTCGTGGAGGAAGAAGGCATGATGGTCGGCTTTACCATTCGGAAACCAAGCTATGCACAAGTTTTTATCAGCTGCCCAAAAGAAAAAACTCTTGATTTTTTTGGCTCGCTTTCGGCTGGTGGTAAGGTAGAGGCCACATACCAAATCACCTATGTCGAAGAAGGCCCTGACGGCCCAGAGGTATATCTTTCATGCAAGGCTGGCAGAAGACTGGCAAACTAATCCATCACTAAAAGAGCCCGACTGGTCATCCCAGCCGGGCTCTTTTAGCAACTTATCCTTCCTGCCCCTCTTTCTCCATACGCTTCGCAGCTCTGGCTTCCTGGGCACGTCTGGCATTATCCGTCATCTTTGCGAGATATTCCCGAGCCATGAGTTTTTGCGTCGGCTCATAGCCACAAAGTTTTTTGTAGTCCTCTACGCTGATCTCGTGGTGGGCCAAGTGACGAGCAGTCAAAGTCAGAGCTTGCTTACCGCAAAGGCAACAGGTGATGCTTTTATCCGTAATGGCCGTAGCAGGAGCGAACTTCAGATCCGCCTGCGTATACTGCTTCTTCTGAGGAACAGGCTTCTTCTCGATTTCAGGGATCAATGCCACCTGCTTGACCGGAGCAGCCACAGGCTTAACAGGCGCTACAGGTTCAGCCTGCTCCATGAGCCTTTTTTCGATCTCCATATTGAGACGTTTGGCCTTCTCGTATTCAGCCATGACGTATTCGATGGGTTGATTACCATGTTTTGCAAAAATCGCTGCAAAAATATCCTTATCATCGAGTGCCATTTTTGTCTCCTTCCAAGTAAAATAGAGCTGCCAGCTTTTATATAAAAATTTTAATAAAAATATACTAAGCGCAGACAATTAGCAATGAAAAAAGAAAGCTATCCCCTTGCTTAAATCTCTGAAGAGTAGGCAGTGGACGGCCAGAGAAAAAGTCGGTATCCTTGCAAAAACAGGAGAAAGGATGCCAGTTATTTTAAATATAGGAGCATATCGATTTTTCTTCTATTCGAATGAAGGAAATCCGACAAAAGCTCCGCATATCCATGTAAGAAGCCAGAATGGCGAAGCGAAAATTTCTCTTGTTGAGCCCTATGCTGTGATGCTTAATGCAGGATTTTCAGCACAGGAGCTGCGAAAAATTTGCAAGCTTGTCCAAGAAAAACAAGAGATCCTGAAGGGAGCCTACCATGACTATTTCGCCTAAAACAGTTTGGTTCGATGAGGATTCTATGTGGGTCGGCTTGAATGATGCCAGAGTAATCGGCGTTCCACTGGCCTGGTTTCCTCGTCTGCTTAATGCGACAAAGGCAGAACGGGACAAATATGAGTTAAGTGCTTTCGGGATTCATTGGGACCACTTGAATGAGGATATCTCTGTGGAGGGACTTCTTGCTGGGCAGGGTGATCTCACAAAGACTCCTACCAAAGTAGCTTAAGAATTCGCCAGGAACGACATTAATAAGACACCGGGATGAGGAGTCCTCAGCCCGGTGTCTTGCTTTATTTGTCTTGAAGCACCTTGTAGAGAGTAGTCTTGCTTACCCAAAAATGAGCTGCAACTTTCGTTTTACTACACCTCAGTAATGCGACGCCAACTATTATAGGTTGTGCTTCCACCTTGCCGCTTCAGTATGGGCAACCATATAGTATTTTATCTTGCTGGCCTTTAGCATACTTTCGGCAAAGGATTGCTTTGCCAGGACATCTTGGTCATCCATCTTGTTTTTAGCCTTAACCTCAACCACAAGCCAGTCGCCAGTTTTTGTCAGAATGAGGAAGTCCGGATAATAGCTCCGCACACCATGCGTATCGGGATCGATATAGTTGATGCGAAAATCTGTCTGACCATGAGTCAGCATTCCTGTGAAGTAAACTTCCTGAATGTCATCCTGACGGATGACATTCAGGAAGAAATCCTGTTCTGGGTCAGAGTCAAAACAGTATGTATCAAGATGGAAACTTTTGTCAGTTAGTGTACGACACTGATTATCGGCATTCCATACAGAGAAAAGCTGTGTCTTGTGTGGATCACCGTGTACAGTAAAGAATCCTTTTTCCGGCTCATTGATAAGATCAACGTCTATATGCTCCGGCTTATCGTAGTTTGTCACTTCATACAGAGCTTCAAACAATACAGGGATAACCTTATCATAAAGCAGCTCGTTGAATTGATTGACTTTGGCGACAAGGGCATCCAGACCTTCACGGCTATCCCGAAGCAATGCTTCAATCTTTAACGGAGAGGCACAAAGATACCTGGCGATCTCGGCAACCAGCGTATAGGGGCTCCATGTACGCTGTTCCCTGATGTAGCTGATATCTGTTGTTCTTTGCTGTGTCCCTTTTTTTCCTGGCTGGAGAACAGTTCGCTCCTCGGTGTGAAGGATGCGATAGCGCTCCACGTCCCAGCTATCCAGATTGAAATCAATGGGCTCTCCCAGTTCCTTTTCCTTGCAATCGTACAGGTGGCGAACACGAGTCAGGGAGATTTTTTTCTTCTTTAGGATGCGGACTTCGTATTCCTGACTATCTAGCTTGGAACGCTTCAGATCCTCTACAGTCAGCCGGAAGTTCTGCTGTAGTTCATCGTTAAGGATTTCAGCATTTTCATTGGTCAGATAGACCTGGCCCTCCTCCTGCTGGTCACCAATGGCCCGCAAGCAGCGCATCGATGCCTGAAGCACAAAAACACGAGACTTTGGCTGACGGAACATGGCTACGCCACAAAGAGAGCGACAGTTCCACCCTTCCTTGCCCTTGTTCACTAAAATAAGAAAACGTTTTTCAGATGCTGGACTATCAAGATCATTGAAAGCCCGGATATCATCATTGCTGGTAACTTTAGGGTCGCCAACATTGATAAGCATCTGGGAAGTGGCTATGCCGCGCTTGCTTAGCTCTTCTTCCAGAATGGGCCGTAGGGTTCCTGTAGCGTCCTCGATGCTGGGAGAAAAGAAGACCAGCTTAGGTTGCATGCCTTCGAGCTTGCGCCCGTCGAATTTTGTAAGGAAATCGTCCAACACCGCCCGTACGAATTCTTTGTCACGGGTATTGGAAAATTTATGCAGTAGTAGCGTTTTCAGATAACTGTTATCGATGGCAGCCTTGAGGCTATATGAATAAACAACTTCTGGAAGTACCTCGTTCTTCACATAGGGAGTCCCCGTGAAGTTGTAGCAGGCAACCATCGAACTACCTAACCGTTTGATGCCCTGGGCCAAGGCATTGATGGTGAAGCGCAGAGAAGTTTCCTTCTTGGGGTCGAGCAAATCCTTTTTCAGCGTATCTCCAAAGGCATGGTGAGCTTCATCCACAAATATACCCAATTGAGGAAGATTGCGCAGTTTGAGAAAACGCTGGTTGATGGTCAGATCGGCTTCATCTTCCGGGGAATCAAAACCATACAGGTCTGCGATATCGTCATATACGGACTTCGCATCGGCGCTTTTATTTTCCCCTGTCATCAGGAAAAGCTGTTCCGCACTGCTGGGAGCCTTGCTCTTGCGTTTGAGCAAAATTTTTTGGGTGTTGGAAATAATCAGATTATAATCGGAGTTATTGACGACATTGAGCGTAGCACCTGCTTCATCCAGATATTGCAATTTGAGATTTGCCTGAAGCCAATTGGCATGTTCTAGAGGGAGGACTTTGGCAAAGTCGAAGCTCTCGATTTCACGTAAAGATTGCAGAACAGTCTTGTCTGGTGCAAAAATCAGAGCATTATGGCAATACAACGAATCGTTGGGGAATTTACGGGCAAGAACAAAGTCATAAAAGATACAGGTGGCCATGAGCAGGGTTTTCCCTACTCCCATTGTCAGTGCAAAGATATAGTTGGGGTAGTCCTGGCGAGCTGCCTTCATACGTTTAAAAACGGCAGCATAGGCCTCGTCATTGAAGGTGAGCGACTCATCCAGGACATGCTGTTCTCCCATGCCCAGTACGTCAGATCGTTTTTCAAAGCCATTGCGACGGTTATACCAATCAGCAAAGATATCGTGCACCGGGCGCAGCTTGAGATATTCCTTAAGGAAAATATAGATCTCAAGAGCTTCAAACTGGGGACGCCGCAAAAATTGCCCCACACGAGGCTTGTCCGGGTCATTATAGTCCAGCAAGCTACGTGTCAGTACATGGTAGTGGGCACGAATCAATCCCTTGTTCTCACGGTAGAAACGGAACAGCTCCCGATAAAATGTCGTATCAAGGCCGACAAGGGACTGAGACTTCCTGCCTCTGGCCATTACTCTCCCTCCAGCGTCATTTCCAGACTCTCAGACAGCAAATCCGTAATCTTGACCCGTATGATGCCGTAATCTTCCGGAACAACATAACGCCCCTGAACAAGCTCATTCTTGCTAGGATTGTCGTAAACAGCAGGTTGCAGTACGTCACCATTATAATTCCAGTCGATAGCAATAGTTTCCACAAGCTGCCTCCAGTCTTCCACATTCTCGTCGAGGATAGAGAGCTTTTGCAGGAGATTGCGGGGATAGAACTGACGGATGACCAGCTCGCCCTTTTCTACAACAATGTCCGCCTCTGAATCATATTTGAACGTCAGATCGTTACGGTCGCGCAAAATATCCACGACCTTAACATCTATCCGGTACTGGCTACCGATATCCATTTTGAGACTGGCGGTCAGATCCGGCTCATGCCCCATGCATACCAGCATGATGCGCTCCGCCGGACTGCCCGGAGAGAGTTCCATCTGCCGGTCCAGTTCCCGATAATTGATACCGTTAAGCAAAGGATTGAGATCAGCTCGGGTGGCAATACGATTGACCGGCATAATTTTGACCTTATAGCCATCCTTCATACCATCAAATACGTCAGTGGATTCCAGCGGGTCGATCTCCAACGCCTGAAGTAGCAGCTCTCGAGCTTGCACCGGATTACGGAATACGTCGTAGTTGTTGACGTTGTAGACCTCAAAATTCAGATACAGCTTGCTGCCATCATCCAGCAGGGAATGCTGGGCCTGCTTTTTCTCGGCGATGATGCCGTTCAAGCGTTTTGTGGTCGTCTGAATGGCTCCTAGGTTGATGTCAGCCCCGATGAAACGCCGTCCCAGTTTCATGGCCACAGCCTGCGTAGTGCCGGAACCCATAAAGCAGTCGAATACTATAGAGCCAGGGTTGGAAGAGGATTTTATAATACGCTCAAGAAGAGCTTCTGGCTTTTGAGTAGGATAGCTTGCAGACTCTAAAGCATTACTAGATAGAGCAGAAAAATCATTCCATATGGATTGAATTTCAACACCTGGTAAATCATCGATATATTGTATGGCGTTTGGTCTTCCTTCTCCATTTTTTGCCCATACAATCCTATTAGACTGATATAACTCTTCAAGCGCACTGAGAGTAGATTTTTTTGAGTCTGCGGAAAGATATTTATCTAAAAAACTTGGAATTGCCCAATGTCTACCTTTACCAATCAATGAAGGATTCACCCCTCGCCACTCTTTTCCTGATTCACCTAAACGTAAACCTGGTGCTGTCAAAGGAGTTTCTCTGAACAATCTATTATTGTTATCACTTTTAAAATTAGCCCTTATATATTCTTCTGAATACTCTGTATATTGCTGATTCCATATAAAGTTTTTACTTTTTGTATAAAAAAGTATAGTATCATGAATGTGATTATAAGAAGCTGTCCCAGCTCTCGAAGTCGTTCTTTTCCATACAATCTCATTTTGGAAAAAATTTTTTCCTAATATTTCATCAGATATGCATTTTATATAATGAGACCTTTTATAATCGCAATGTATATATATTGAACCATTATCTGAAATAAGTTCTTTCAACAATATCAATCTTTCATAAACAAACTGAAGATATTCATCATTAGACCATATATCAGTATACTGCTTTTCTTCAAAACTTGTACTGTCAGAGTTTGCAGTTTTGCCATGTAAAGTAATCGTCTTTTTATAATCAGCCTTTGAATCAAAAGGTGGATCAATATATACTAAATCAACCTTTCCACGGAACTCCTTGAGTAGGTGACTCATGACCTGCAAATTGTCACCCCAGTAGATGCGGTTCATCCAGCCATCCACAGGATCCCCATAGCGTTCCTTCAACTGGGCCGGATAGTAATGCGTAGACGTGAAGGGATGCTTCCCTGTCCAGCGTAGCTCAGGAAAGCCTTTGATAGGCTCTGGCTGCGGGAGAGAAAAGGTCATATCTTCTACTTTCTCTTCCTTCGTGGGGGAAGTGCCGGGGAGGTTGTGCTGGGACATGGAAATTCCTTTCCTTATTTGATAATGCCAGAAAGCAGTCCACCAATAATCGTGTTCAGAAGCGGATTTTCAGTAACTTGTTGCAACAAACCCTTTGCTTTTTTCTTTTCAGCGTCAGAGACTTGAGAATTGTCAATCATACTTTCAATAGTTAAAAGATAATTTGCAAAGTTCTGAGTATTTCCATCTCCAATTTGCGTAGGGCCATTAATCGTTAATTGTCCTATATTCATACCAAACCCTCCTTGTTGCTTTTTCTTTGATAAGGCTTGCTCCTGCCCCTGCTGTGTGAGTGCAATATCATCAAAGCCTAGGCTAAGCGTTTTTTTGGCAATCAACTTTCTTGTCATACATCGGTTAAGGAGAGAACAAAAATATTCATACTCAAATCCGAGCGTAAGAATAATTTCATTTTCTCGATCGTCAAAGTTGAAATAGGGGAAATCGATAGGATATCCCTCCTGTTCCAATACTTCATTCATAGCTTCAAGCAATTTCTGTATATCTTGCTCTATCTGAGACATGCTCTAGTCTCCCATTGTAAAATCCTGTACGGCTAATTCTCTATTTTCCATGCAGTCCACACGTCACTGGGCGACATTCAGACTGCGAAGGCGCGCAACACAGCGATTCAGGCTGGGAGAACGCCGCATGGCAGCCTCAATATCCCAGCCTTCATTAATAAATTTTTCCATTTTTGACAGGTAGAGCGTGCTGCCTGCCAGTTGCGGAAATCAGATCCGCCTTGATGCCCTTTTGCGGAGAACGGCGCACCAATTCAGCAATATGCTTTTTGGGGTCCGGCAATATATCCGGCTGAGATGAAATTTTGTCCGCCCGTACTCCAAGCAGTCTGGCAAAATTCTTGTGATCCGCCAGCAACCGGACAAGGGCTCTTGCTATCCATGAAGTCCGTCAGGACAAGCACGGCTGTTTCGTTATCTGCAAGACAGGCATAGGTTGTGGCCGCTTTCCCGATGTTGCCGAATCCTTTTACCGGATAAACCATTCCCACGCCATCCTCCACAACGTCGCTCATAAACCGAAAGGCATCAAGAAAAGGATTTCCCGGCAGCATTGACGCCCACCAAAAACATATGGGAATGCAGCGCTACATCCACATCCTGAAAAATTTTTCCAGTTCTTGAGCTGAATTTTTGTTACCCGCATAGACAGTCCTGTTTCATTCGCACCTATCGCAAAATGATTGCAAATCGCATTCCTTGCATAATTTAGCAGGCCTCTCCTGTACGGCAAATTCCCTGCGCTCCATGCAGCCCACCACCGCATCCACGGCAGCAATGGTTTTATCTACAGACGTGCCATCATAGGGGAAACGGTAAGTAGGCACACCGGATTCTTCGCCTGTATAGTAGAGGTTCATGGCGCTGACCTCAAGCCCTTGGCGCTGCTCTACAAGGTATGCATAAATTTCCAACTGGCGCCGGTAGCGTTCCAAGAGGTGACGTTCAGCGTACTGGTTGGGTTTGGGCGTTGCTTTAAAATCCACGATCTCCACGGTATTTCCCTTGCCCTGAATAAGGTCGATTTTCCCTGTCAAAATGTATTCGTCCCGGATAAGGGATACGTCTACTTCCGTTCCGCGAATATCATCCCAGCGCCCCTGCTTGCGCTCAACATAGCGCAGTACATGTCCAAGGGCTACCTCCCGAATTTGCGGAGCCAAATAGACGCGCTCCTTCTGGCTCAGGTTGGCATAGTTCACGTCGAACCAGAGGCGGATATTGTCTTCTGTCACGGTTTCCGACTGTTCACGCAGTACTGCCTTATGGATATCCTCGATAGTTTGATGCACAAGCTGACCAAACAACATGGGACCTTCCCGCACAGGACTGAAGTCCCAGTATTTGAAAAACTGGTACTGTCGGGGACAGCCTTCATAGATGAGGATATGAGAGGTATAGGAATAATGTCCCTTGATGCCCCCAGGGCGAACGGTATCCACTTTCAGCTTCGAGAAATCAGCCTCTCTCCAAGAAGGAAGATTCGCATAGAAAGCATGGAAAGGATGAGAAGGTATTTTAAATTTTCCCCTTGCGGTGAGTTCTTCCTGGCAACTTAGAATCAGCAGATTCTTTGCACGAGAGAATGCGGTATAGTACAGACGCTTAAAATCAAATTCTTTAATCCGTTCCAACGGCTCAAAGGCTGGGCGCTCATAGTGCCTAGCCTCCAAAAGTTCGTCCAGATCTGTATGCTGCTTACGAGGAACAGCATGAAGAGAGCCGACAACAGTAATTGGAAACTCAAGCCCCTTTGCCTGATGTATCGTCATAAAGGAAACGGCTCCCTGAGGAGTGCTGTCCCCCGGGTCTTCAAACTCTGTTATACCGCCATCTACGATATAACGAAGGTAGTGATTGAAAAAATCCCCGATATTCTTTTCCAGATAGGCAGGATGCAAGACTTGAATATGATGCAGATATTCAAATTTTACAATAAGTTGTGAAAATATAGCCAAATTTCTTGCCGGGCGTTCATCTCTGGAGGACGTACCAAGTTCCAGGTAGTCTGAAAATAGCGGGAACTGAATCAGCTGATAAAACAGGCTAGAAAAACCCCAGTCCAGAGGCGTATTGCGAATGCGCATCCCTTGAACTTCCCGCACAAGACGTACACACCAGTCTTTTAATTCCTTGTTGTCTGGCTGGCGTAGCTTTTCCGCAAACAGAAGAAGGCAGGTATCATAAAAATCCCAGATTGCCAGAGCTCCAAAGTTCTTCTGCCACTGCTCACGTATGTCCCTGAAAACAGGAAAAAGGAAAAGCAGCGCCCCTATCATGAGACGGACCTCTTCCCTCTCAAAGTACAAATCAGAGCGAGGCGCATAGATCGGGATACCATGTTCTTCCAGATAGCTTGCCAGCGCCTTTGCCTTATCCCAGCGCACAGAGCGGAAGAGGAATGCCACCTGGTTCCAGTCTGTCAGATGCCGCTCCTTCATCTTTTTCAGAAACTCCAACACCTCTTCATGCCAGTTTTCCGTACTAGCACTGCCGGAAAGGCGCAGCACAGGCGTTTTCAGCGAGATCTTGCCCTCTGGAGGGCTAATCCGCTTGGGATGACGAAATACCGTACCACCATCTCCTTGCCAGGAGAAACCGTCCACACTACCGCTCATCCAGTCATTGTAAAAGGTGATGATACCCGGATCGGAGCGGTAATTGACCGTTAGCGTATACACAGCACAGCGGCCTTTAGGGAAACGCCGGGGAAATTCCAAAATATTGCGAATTGTTGCCCCTCGGAAGCGGTAAAGCCCTTGGTCATCATCGCCTACAACACAAATATTCTGCTTGTCGTCCAGCAATGTAAACAGCAGCCGCTCCTGAATGGTATTTGTATCCTGATATTCGTCCACCATCACATAACGGATCTTTTCCCTCAATGAAGTAAGTACCCTGGGATTGTTCTTCAGGAGCTTAAGCGCCTCAAGCTGAATAACGGAAAAATCCAGCAGGTTTTCCTTCTCCAACAGCGATAGATACAGGGCATACCATTTGCCGAGCGCCTGTATGACCTCGTCTGGGTCTGCTTGCAGCGCATCGGCAGAAAGCACTTCCTCTGAAAGTTTGTTCATCCAGCCACACAGCAGCGTCGCCCTTTTCCAGCGGCCGACATTCACATTCCCCCTAACAAGCAGCGACAGAGGAGCCAGCTCCTCAAACTGGCGTAAATGCTGGAAGAAAAAATAACTTTGATCGAACTGATCCATCAAAGTGAAATTCTTTCTCAACCTAGTGAACTCTCTGTGCTCTTCAAGTAAACGTAGGCAAATGGAATGCAGTGTACCGACGTACATTTCATCTACGTTGGCCTGAACGCCTTCCTGCATCAGACGACGAGCAATGCGTGAAGTAAGCTCATTGGCGGCTTTTTCAGTGAACGTCGCTACCAATAATTGCTCCGGCTGAATCCCCTTATGCGCCACAAGATGCACTATCCGCTCAACGAGGGTGAACGTTTTGCCTGCTCCAGGTCCGGCAATAACTAAAACCGGGCCTTCATCATGATTGATGACAGCTTGCTGCTGTTGAGTTGGCTGGAAGTCCATTTCTCCCTCCCATCAAAAATTGTCATATCTTACTGAGTGTTATATGCTGAATTTCAATTCTTCCCTCAATATTAGCAGTGGAATATAGTTAAAGCAATCCCATCAAGGTAGCTCCTTGGTGGGATTGACTTTTTTATACAATCGAGAATATTTACTATTTTTATGATATTTGATATGTAATAAATTGAAAGCCAAAAATAACCAACTTAAAACAAGTGAATTGACTATGCCAAACTTTCCTACATTGTTTTCCTCTGACATGATTCCTTTCTTAAAAGATATTTATACAGACACGCACAGGTATTTACATTTTAATATATACGATAATCTTAATATACGCTGTTTAAATTATATAGAATTTTATATTGACGTTCAAAACATAACTGCGGAACTTATTAATAAAAGGCAAAAAATTTGTGCCGAATTCGTATCTAATCCAATACAACTAATAAAGTCAATTACTCAAGAAGAATACATTCCCGAAAGTGCAAATAAAATTCAAATTAAGAATTATGAAATTTATATCAAGGAAAGCAAGTTTTCTTTTTTTGGAAACACACCAAATATTGGTTTCTGGATAGAAAAATTACAGACACCCTGCATATTCAATCAGAAAATATTTGGCTTTGATATTATTTCTCTTTATGCACAACTAAATTTAAAAAACTATAGTATGGCTATACAAGAATTATACGATCATATTAGCGCACATAAAAAAATCGAATCAGATACACATAGACCAAAGCCTTTTTATGTTCAAGAAAACAACCCAATCTCTATATACAAAAATACGATTGAGGATAGATTTTATTTTCATTTTCCCAGCATACATGAACGTTTATTTAACCATTATGGTAAATACATCGGTGATTTTTACGGAATTAGAACCTATAACAATGAATTTACATCCGCATATATTACGCTCTGGCGACATCACAACAGTCAAATATATTTAAAAATCCCCGTCCCCCCAGATCTTCCTCTTATTACATATCCCGCAGCAGAAGCCGCTAGTTTACAAAACAAAGATAGCATTTTAATTATAGATAGCAGTAATAATACTAATATCCAGTATCTCTTCGAAAATGAAAATCCTGATCCGAGCCAGAGAGATCATGCTGTGGCCCTATTGTATGGTGGGATAAATAACATTCCAGATGATGCAAAAGATATAGAAAATAAAAAAGTAATTTTTCTGTTTGACAGTAGCTTTAAATATTCACAGGTTTTAGAGGCATCAAAAAAACTAAAAAGGCTTCATCTCTCATGCCAGTTTATTGACATTAGGCCTGAAACTATAATGCCGACTATTTACTCAATGGATACTCTTCTACGAGAACTGGAAAAAAGTAAGTCAATTTCTCTACCTACAACACAAAACATGATAGCCTCTCCCAATGATACAATACCAGGTTCCACAAGAAAGACAGTTCCCCTGCTCAAACCAATCATTGATAGCTGTAGTATTACTTGGCTCTATGCAAAAGAAAAATCAGGAAAAACTATTTTAGCATTAACAATTGCACAAGCAATTGGTATTGGCCATAGAGCTATTGGCCCGTGGAAATCTTGCGATCCACAAAATGTTCTTTATATTGACGGGGAAATGGCTGGACAAAAAATAGAGGAAACTATAGCAAAAATTATACGCGCTCATGATACTACTGGTCATGAGAAAAGAAGTTTTTCTGTATACCCATTTATAGAAGAAAATACTAAATTTTCGACGATTCTAGATGAAGAATGGCAAGAAAAATATATTCAGCAACTAAAAAAATTTAAACTAATTATAATTGATAATTTTTACAGTCTAATCGCTGCACATGATCCAATTAATTTTATCAAGTGGATGAGAGAATTGACGAAAGAAGGAATCTCTTTTCTTGTGGTAGACCACACAAATAGTGAAGGAGAGCTACAGGGGAGTTCCAAAAAAAGAATGGCAATGGACTTAGGAATAAAATTAGAGGTACTCAGTAAAAATGAGATACTTGTCGAGTATGTCCTCGATAGACATAATAAAGGACATCATGAGGATTTTATTTTTATAAAAAAATTTACAGATTCCTCTATGGAATTTATCGAGAAGTCAGCTACTGATATTTGTACGAATGAAACAGAGAAAGATATCCTGCTAGCAGCAATTGTTATTTGTAAAAAGAACAAAAGAAAAAATAATGAGACAGCAAAAATACTTGGAATAAGCGAATCAAAAATATCAAAAGATTTAAAGGCACTAGGCTACAATTGCGACCTCAAAAGCCTGCAAAATATTAATGACAAGATTAAAGAACGAAGAAAATCAATCGAATTTATCCTGACAAAATATGATAATGACGAGGAAAGAATCCTGCAAGCCTATAAAAGCATAGCGAGTAGGTAGGGGATTTTTGTGGTTAGTGAGTCTGTGTATTTTTAAACTGTACCCCAAATGGACACCAACAAATGGATGGAAAGATGTCCATTTAGAGCCCATATTCCATTTAATTGACAAATACGTTTAGTCTCTATAACCTTATTTGAACAATTTGGAGGCTAAGCATGGAAGGAAAGCAGATCGGCTACATCCGTGTCAGCAGCACAGATCAGAACACAGCCCGGCAACTCGATGGTTTTCACTTGGACAAGGTCTTCACCGACAAATGCAGTGGAAAGGATGCTTCCAGGCCACAGCTGGTTGCTTGCCTGGACTACCTCCGTGATGGGGATATGCTGCATGTGCACAGCATCGACAGACTCGCTCGCAATCTTCAGGACCTTTTGCGGATCATCGAGAGCTTGAACCAACGGGATGTTTCTGTCTCCTTCCACAAGGAAGGACTCACCTTTTCAGCAGGCAAAGCGGAAGACCCCTTTCAGAAGCTCCAGCTCCAAATCATCGGCGCAGTCGCCCAGTTTGAACGAGCCATGATCCGGGAACGGCAGCGAGAAGGAATTGCCATTGCCAAAGCCGCAGGGAAGTACAAAGGACGCAAGCCATCCTTCACACCAGAGCAGGCAGAACTCGCTCGCAAGATGGTCGCTGATGGGCAGCGCAAAACGGAAGTCGCAGCTCATTTTGGGGTGAGCAGAACTACCCTTTACAAGGCCTTGCAGCACGTTGAGAGGCATTAGGTCCCACTCTCCTCCCTCAATTTGCCCTTGTAGACTGCCCACTAAACAGGCATCCTGGGATCTAGGGAAATATGGAAATTATTCCAACAACACACTTAAATATAATGATATTTTTTGAATTTCCCATCAATTTCCTAGAAAATTTTCTTTCCCAAAGTCCACATCATCCGCCCTTAGCGAAGTCCTCCCAGCAGAAGCATATCGACGACATGGCTCTCCCCCACGATCTATCGGTTCCTCTTGGCTGGAGAGCGCTTCTACCAGATAGGCTGTCTCTCGAATGGCTTCCTCGTGCCCTGTCAAGGCAGCAAAGGGAGAGAACTGGGCAGCTCTGTTGGCTCTGGGCATACGGGGATACTTGGACTCAGGGCGTGGCAGATTGATGATATCATCGTACTTGTTGCTCATGCCTTGTGCCCTCCTATCTGCTGGTTGCGTTCCCTGGTCGTAGCTCCTTCTTCCAGATTCATGCCCTTCAGCAGGGCATTTTTGCCATAGCGTTCACGGATTTTCAGGATAGCCTCCTGTCTCTTGCGTTCTCTTTGGAGCTGTCCCTGTTCCTGCTCTTCCCGCTTCTGCTTCGCAGCATAATCGGTGAACAAATCGAGTTGTCTGGGCTTTTTGTCTATCTGGCTTTCATGCAAGACATGGGCTGCTACCAGGTTGATACGCCTGACCAGCAACTTTTGATCCACAATGCGATCAAAAAGCTCCAGCACAGCATGTGTCATCCGTCTGCTGGAAGATGTGAACTGGCCTAGATTGACCGTACCATGTGCATGCTGAGGAAGCTGTCGTCCATAGCTGTCCGTAATCACCAGACCGGTATAACCACGCTCAGGGGACAGACTCTCGATATCATATCCCACCGTCAGTACCAGCTGATCCGTTACCAAACGCTTGCCCACCAGATCCAGAGCAAGCGAGTCCACCATTTCCTTGACCACCAGACGAGCTTTTTCCACCTCATAGGGAGAGTGCAGCACCTGTCCTGAACCTATGCTCCTGGAAGATGGCTGGTATGCCTTGATATCTGCCATCGTACACGGTTCATAACCCCAGGCATGATCTATCAGCAGCTCTGCATTCACCCCAAACAGACGAAAAAGTAAATCTTCGCTATGGATGGAATAGCGGGCAATATCTCCCATCGTTTTGATGCCGTACTTTTCCAGCTTCTGGACATATCCTCTGCCAACTCTCCAGAAATCCCTCAAGGGGGTGTGATGCCACAACTGCTGACGATACGACATCTCATCCAGACAGGCTATACGCACACCATCCTCATCTGCTGCTACTTTTTTTGCCATGATATCCATAGCCACTTTTGCCAGATAGAGATTTGTGCCTATACCTGCTGTAGCTGTGATACCAGTGCTGCGTAGCACATCAAGAATGACGGTCTTAGTGAGTTCATGTACGGATGTACGATAATTTTTCAAATAGGAAGTAGCATCGATAAAGACCTCATCGATGGAATAAACGTGGATATCATCAGGAGAGAAATACTTCAGGTATACGCTGTAAACTCTGGTACTGTACTCGATATAGAGAGCCATACGAGGCACAGCTGCCAGATAACTTATGGCTAGGGAAGGATCAGCAGCTAGCTCAAGAGCATCTGAGGATTCTCCCGTGAATCTCCTCCGTGGAGCTTTCTGTCTGCGCAATGCATTGGCTGCATGTACTTTCTGGATGACCTCAAAATAGCGTGCTCTACCCGGAATGCCATGAGCTTTCAATGAGGGAGAAACTGCCAGGCAAATGGTCTTCTCTGTTCTGCTGGGATCAGCTACCACCAGGTGAGTAGTCAATGGATCAAGACCACGCTCCATGCATTCCACAGAGGCGTAAAAAGACTTGAGATCGATGGCTATATAACTGCGTGCTGGCATATGAATCATGCTGCTCTATCTGTGCCTAGTAGTTCTTCGAGAAATTTCACCTATCATCTTAATATTTTTACTAGTCAACGGCAAAACTATAGCAAGAGCAAGAATGGGTTCCAAGGTGATAAAACATATCAATTTGATAAAGCATTCGTCAAGGAAATCTGATGATGTTTTTCTCTGACGATATAAAGACAAATAATATGAAAATATATTATACAGATGAATCCTCTTGCAAGGATAAAATTGATCTTATACAGATATTTTTCTCCACGCAATACTATGATGATAAAACTCAACAAAAATACGCTCTATCATTTTTGATGAATTTTACAGGGAAGGAGATAACCTATGAAAAGATCATCTCCTTCCCCTTTTTATACTATCAAACCTTTATGATCTTTTTAAATGCTTGATCATCTCGTTTGCCTCAGCACCTGTCATATTACTACTACCGTGGCTAAACATATCCATACACAACTGATCTATATGTATACGCTTTCTATCAGCCAACTGCTTTATAAAATCTTTCTGTTTCTCACTAGCCAGTTTGCTTCCACCTCCATGTTTATGCTGAGAAGGTGGCAACGCTGTTGTACTGGAATTGCTATTAACTGGATATGTAGAATCTTTCTGAGCCGTAGATACTGATGGATGATATGCTGCTTGAGACGACATGAAATTCATCTGATCTTGAATCTTTGCCTGAGCATCATTTCTAGCAGCATTGATAATATCGACTGTGTTGTAAGAATTCACTGTAGCCTGATTTGCACTACCAAAGTTGGATACTGTCATCGTACCATCACAGAGAGATACAGATACGATAGCAGTATGCTCATTTTCAGAATTTGGTGACTGCTGCACTGAAAAACTATAAGATTTTTTGTTTTGAGTATCCATGATAATCCCCTTAATTATTATCAGAATCATGAGAATCTATGTTTTTATTTTTAGGTAAACGTGACATACCAAAGTTTCTCTGTCCATCATGAATAGAACCTTTGGTATATGCTTTTGCTAAATATAAAGCCTGCTGTTTCACCTCATCTAATCTTGAATCAAATTTTTCAATATCAGATGTCCTGGTAATCATTTTTCCATTATAATCCCTATTGGATTTATTCGTGCAGTAGTCTATCAATCCTTTTGACTCTCTATCTATATCTAGAGTAGAATTCCAAATTGTCTCAACACTCTTAAAGACATGGTTATAAGTCTTAACTCTAGTACCGTCTAACAAGAACAAGCAATGGTAGTGAGGATGATCACTTTTGTTTTGTTCACGAACCCAAATATAATACGGATCACATTTACGACGTTTATACTTTTTGACCATATGTGCCATGCAATCAGATATATTTTTTGATGAGGTATCTCCAATATAATCTTGAGGATATCTAACATCAAACCTGATGGATAATGTTTTACGATGACTACCTGTATAGAAGTCTAACAACTCATTGACACTATTTTTGATATTATCCAGATACTGTACGTTTTTGTTTTTCATGTTTTCACCTCATATTTAGACAAAGAACATAAAACAATAATGAGCCAATACTCTGCAAATATGCTGATGACATGTTTGCAGTGTATTGGATAAATATACTTTCACATTCCATATTGTTTTTTTGTTAAATCAATTACTTTTCTATATTCAACATTCAATCAGCATATTTAGTTGTCGTTTTAATGTTTAAACAATTACTAACTATTTCCTATATAAAGTTACTATTTTAATATATTATATTAGTATTACATACCCCCTATATGGTTGAGTGTGACAAACCTTAAGAACAGAGACCATGAAGAGTAAAACTTCATATTATGTATGTCCGAATTATTTTATACATAAAAAAAGAGCATAGCTTAATACTATGCTCTTTTTTATTCTTATTTGACGAAAACTATATCACAAAAGTAACGCTCTTATATAAACAGAGATCCTTTAAAGCTTACCTATGCACCATAGCTGACTAGCAGTTTGAGGAGAGGAGACAGCATTTTTTATCCGATTTTTCCGCTAAAAATTCGCTCTACACCATTTTTTCCCTGATCGAGAGAAGATTTCCATAGTTTGAACTGTCTCTTTGGATCATAAAGAGCTTCTATGGAATCCTTGTAACGCTACTTGCATGTCTGCTTCTGAAGGACATTATTCTAATACAAACCTCAAAGGTTTTCTCATTCTCTATTCGTCTACCAGAAGCTCAGTTCACTCTCGCTATGAGTCTCCCCTTCAAGTAGCAGTGATGCCCTCTTCTGTACGGCAATTTCAATATACTTCAAACGCTTTGAAGAAAGGTTATAACGAGGATGTTTCTTCAGCTTAAAGTTTAGGAGATGCCGTAATCCTTCACGATGTCTTGACTTCATACAAGACTTAGCTACAGAGAAAAAGTTGCTGTAACACACTGGTGCTTGGACATCAGCAAAATTAATAAAAACATCCTTACTCTCTATTTCTATGGGAGAGGCAAAATTAAATAGTGAGTTCCCGTGATCAAACAATGGCGCAGGAGCTTTGAGAGTATTCGTTGCAGCATCCACAAGGAAACCAAAGTTTCCAAAGTGGCGATCAGTATTGGCAATGACAGCATCAAAGACGAACATATCCTCCAGCATGTCCCTATACTTAGAATCAAGCGTTCCATAGTAATCGATGACTGCCTGCATTCCTCCTTGCTTCACAATATTGCCCACAGGAACAAATGAAATATCCTTGCTGGTGAAAATTTCACACTTTGAACAAAGTCTCGATTTCCATTTGGCGATATTATACTCGATTGCATTCACACCGAGTATCTGGGCAATCTGCCATGCATAGTATTCTGAATAGGGCTCATTTCCTGTATTTGATGCCCCTACAGTACCACCTTTATAAAGGTATATTTTGCCAGATTGCCTGCGCCAGCACTTCGGAAGCATACCGTTCGTTGTAAATTCAGGACTCGATACTACAGATGTACGAACAGAGCTGCCATAGCCGGTAAAAGCAATATTGGCTAACAACTCGCTGAATTTATTGTCGTAAAGATTGCACTGGCCAAAGGTTTTGGAATCCCCTTCCCGTACAACCCAGTAGCTGTCGTTGAGAGAAAGCCCCTTGCTGACATCTATGATGCCCATTGTGCTATTCGCAGATAGACCGGTCTTTGCCAGAAACGAATGGATGTACGCTCTGTTCCTGGGAATCTTTCTGTGCTTCAGCCAACGGGCAAGGCCCTTATCCGACACTTCCATTCCAAGCGGCATGAGTGACAGAGCATCCTGATCTATGTGCGTTATGGAGATCTCAGGAATATCACCGGTATCCTTAGCGGAAAATCGAATCAGCTCCCTGTCGAAGAGCTTCAAGATATAATCAGCCATGCCTGCTCCGTTTTGGGCTACTCGCTTGCTTACCTGAAATTTTTTCCATGCGTCGGGCTGGGTGCAGATGCGAACAAAACACCTTTCTCCTCTCCGTCACCTGGATGAGGAAGCTCCGTGAACCATCCTAAAAATTAGGGGATACCACAAAATCCTACACTCTCTATGCCTCGGACATACCACGTTTTCCTTAAATCAAAAAGCGTGCTATTCCTCCCTCAATGCAATGGTTTTGTAGAATCCATTTCCAGGCATAGCCATTTTCTTTCCCGAATGTTCACCTCGAAAAATTTCTAGCAGGACACAAGATTTGAATAAATATATTATGTATTTTCAAATAGATGAATATAAAATATGAATCCCTCCCCCTCACAAAGTTGTGCTCACGAAAATTAAAAAAAGTCCACGCGGCCTTGAGCTGTTTCATATATTCAGCAGCATCCATCGTAAAAAAACGGAGGATTCTCGCCTGAATCATCAAGAGAATAGTGTAATATTCAATACAGAAAATACAAAAAAATATATAAGCACAAAAACCTTTATATTACTTACATAAAATTTTTTAATAGATACTGGATCCTTACCGTAGACTTCGCAGTATTTTTTATGGACAGAGCCAAACGGAACGCACCATAACATCAACTGTATACAGTATATAGATGCCAAAGAAAACTCACCTAAAAACTCCTGGATAAACATTATACACAGTCCAAATCCCCCAAGATGATTAGCCAGCCAATTAAAAAATACATCGAAAAAGACAACAATTCTTTTGATGAATATAATAAAAGACGATTTTTTAGGTAGCGTACACGCAGCAGTGCTAACATCTCCGAATGTTGTATAGTACGGATTGTACTTTCTTTTACCATCTTCAAGATCAGAATACCGTTTATAAACTTTTATATCGGAATATATTCCATAAAAAGGTATTACATTTGAAAGAATAGAAGAAAAACCTAAATCTCTTATAGTTTCATAAATAAGCGATTTTTCTTTCTCACTAAAGGATTCATTTATCTTATAAAAACTTGAAACAGATATACATGAGACAATCAAGGCACTTATACAGGCAATGGAAATTATTGATTTTTGAATAGCTTTTGACCGTTTTCCCCACTCTTTATAAAATTTGTGACATACCATTGTAGATACAAACAAAATAATTGGAAGACAAGCCGCCACACGCCAATCATCAACAACATTGCATGAATACAAAGAAATATTTACACAGTAAAAAATAGCAGTAACACTTGATACACAGGCTAAAGCAATAATTTTTATCGTGCTAAAAAATCTTACCTTCGTTAAAGATGAATAACAGATTGCGCGCACCTCTGAATAGTGCCGATACATCATAAATATAGATATCGAAACAAGACTTATATACAAACTCATTATAAAAATATTTATCGAGAAAAAGTCACTATTCATTAGAATATAATTAAATATATATACAGCTATGACATAAAGCAATCCATACAAGTAGTTCACTATATCCTCCATTATTACATAAAATATACTAGGCTCTACACCAGCAATAGTGAGAGATATTTCTTAACTCCCCCAAAACTCTACCTTCCCTCGGAGGGGATTACGCTTTTCCCCTTCTTCCCTGTACAAAGTTTGAGGGATCTCCGTATCCCTAGCGGAAAGCTAAATCACCCCTTCTCAAAGAGCTTCAAGATATAATCAGCCATGTCTGCGCCGTTTCAGACTACTCGCTTGCCTACCTGAAATTTTTTCCATGTGTCGAGCTGGGTGCAGATGCGAACAAAATACCTTTCTCCTCTCCGTCTCCTGGATGAGGAAGCTCCGTGAACCATCCCCCCAATTAGGGGATACCACAAATCCTGCACACTCTATGCCTCGGGCATACCACGTTTTCCTTAAATCAAAAAGCGTGCTATTCCTCCCTCAATGCAATGGTGTTGCAAGTCCCGTTTTAGCAATATTTCTCTCGTGCTCCTCCGGAGGAGTCTGGTTAGTGTTGGTTGAGGGAGTAGAGAGAATCCAGGAAAGCACATGGCCAGGAAAAGTCGCTATCCTCCCAAGGCATCGGAAGGGTAAAAGACCAGCCTATCTCAGCAGCAGATGGAATACAGGAGCACCAGGCGAAGAGGAGTTTCAGAAGTGTCCTTTACAGAAAATTATTTCTCCCCAGGCATACTAGATTATCATATTGAAATATATCATCTTTTTTAGAAAATAGAAAATTATTCGCTTGATTTACGACGCATTGGGCACGCAAACGAAGCGTAAACGGAGACAGCATCTCCAAATTTTCGCCACAGTTCGGCCTCATTCAGGCGAAATTGGTACGGAAGAAACCAGAAAACCCCCTTGGGGGCTCTAACCTCCCAAGGGGGTTTTATAGCTCAACTGCGCTGTTTCCCAGTGGGGTTAGCGGGTAATCGGGGTATAGTAGGTCCCCTTGCCTTGACCGCACTTTGCCAGTCTTTTCTCTGAAACCAGCTTGCTGAGGCACTGAATCGTTTTGCTCTTGCTCAGTCCTGTGACATCCTCGATCTCCTGCCTGCTCACGGATATCCCTTCTTCAACTGCCTTCAGCACCTTGTTGGCATCAGGGGAAAGAGAGGCATCCTTGCCCATCTCCTGCTGAGTTTTGACTACCTGCTCACGGGAATTGGGAGTGCTTTCCGTATCAGGGTTTATCGGCTGCTCGAAGTGCCCAGGAGCTCTTTTTTCCCATGTGCCTGCAAGCAGCTCAAAGCGCTGTGTGTTCTCATCATGTTCCAGCATCAGAGTAGGATGCCATGCCCCCTGCTTCCATTTTTTCACGGACAACTGGACCACAGCATTTCCTTTTTGAAGAGCCTGCCTTACTGGATTCGAGAAACAGTCGTCAACATTCTCCAGGTCGCCTTCACCGACAGTCTTGACGTAGAAAATCGTCTTGCACAGATTTTCCAGCGTGTTGTCTCCACGAGCTTGCCCTGTTTTGTTGGCATGGTGGACGAGCAGCATCGCAATCCCCAGTTTCTTCAGCTCTTCGGCAAAGTCAGTGTAAAATCCTGTTCCTCCATGTGTCGCCTCAGGAATTAGCGAGCTGACGTTGTCGATAATGACGATATCAACGTTCTGCCTGCGTAAGTCCTCAAAGATTTTCTCCTTGTTCTTGAGGAGGTTCATATGGGCTTTCTGGAACAGGAGATTTTCGAGAGAGGAGTTTTCTCCGACCCTGGCAATGATTTCGCACAGTGCCTCTTCATCGTTTTCTCCATCATAGTAGGCTACCCTGTGTTTCCCCATTGTGCTGAGGCCAAACACCTCATGTCCTCCAGCAAGCCCACAGGCGATCTTGGCCGTAACGTGAGATTTGTAGGAATTGGTTGGCCCCCACAGCATGACATACGACGACTGAGAAAACAGCCTCTCCCAAGACAGTGGCTGTTTAGGCATCATCTGTCTCGTAGCCATTATTTCGCTCATAGAGGCCAAGCAGAGTTCCCCAGAAGCCCCTCCGGGAGCTACCTCAGGTGTGGTGATGGCCTTTCTCCATTTCTTGTACTCATCTACGGAGAGAGCCTCCCTCTCGATTTTCTTCAGCAGCAGGGCTGGATCTTCCAAATTTGAAAAGTAGTCGTTCTTTTCAGCTCTTGCGTACATGATGCTGTTACTGTGGAAATCCTCTCTTGAATAGGGCAATTCTGTAATGAGCCAAGGGTAAATATACAAGTAAGTTGAGTCCTCAAGTACCTTGATGATATTTTTCAACCCATCAAGACGCTCATCTTCATGAGAAGCAACCAAAACAACTTTCTTCCCGCGCAGAATATTTTTCAGATCTACATCCTCATAGTGCCTGTCATCGAATATACCAGAGACTATACATTTACCGTCATCGAGTAACTTATATTTTTTATCAATGAGGCACCATTCTAACGCAACTTCACTAGAAGCAAAAAATATGATTGTCTGAGTATCATTTTTTTCAATCTTTTCTTTATTGAGGCAGGTTGCTGGTAGAGGAAGTAGACCTATAACTTGCCTTTATAATGCATGCATTGCTGGAATCCACAAGCGCTTTATACTATTTTCACTTTTATATTCATACTTAACATAGTATATTTTTATTTTTCCAAATATAGTATCTTCGATCTCATCAGAATACTGCATTAGTTTATTTTTATATTCAAAACAGCCTATCTTTTTAAGGCTATAAGGTTTGTATCGATATGCATCATAATTCCTAGTTAAGATGTCATCGATTACAGCAGTTCCTTTTATTTTATGAACATCGAATATTGAGGAACTGCTAATCCCCATTGACTTAAGTGCTTCAAGTAATGCTTGATACAATTCACATTCATAATAAGCCATACAGTTATTGTAGAAATTTTTTTCCTTATCATAACCATTCATGTAATGCACATAGGAAAAAGCATTTTTACGCCAATAGGTTATATCATCAAAAACAGTACGATACGGATTGCAAGTAGACTCAATATGTCTTGCGGAATCTAGAATAAATTCCTTTAAAAAGGCAAACTTCAGAAACTCATAATCCTTATCACGCAGCATTGTATTCTCCTATAGGTAACTATAATTTATTTCTTACTAAAACAGTTCCTTGAAATCCCTATTCAATTTTTAAAGAGCAGCAGTCAGGACTCAATCCGTGCTAAAGAGTGAAAGGGGAAAAATTTCTTACGATATATGTAGGATAGCTATCCAGAGACTCGAGTGGTGGGTTAAGGGGGGTACAGATCTCTCATGATGGTTTCTCCTTCGCTGGGCTAGTTCACCGTTCACGACTCAGGGGGATCTACAACTATGGATTTCCAGTTGCAGGAAAAATTTTGTGCTCCGTCATGAATGCCTCGACATCAGCTAGGGCATAGCGAACAGATTTCCCAAATTTCGTGTAGGGTAAACCACACCTCTTAAAACGGTGGGCACGGAGTGTCGAAAGGCTCATTGCCGTCAAAACACTTACCTGCTTCTCGGTCAGCCACTTTTGCGCAATTTGTTCGGTATCCACTTCATCTCTCACCTTAGGACTCCTTCAGGCTAAGAACCTTTTTCCTGATGACTACTTGTACTGAATGTACCCAAAATGACCAGACTCCCTTTTGATGAAAAAGGGAGTCTGGTGGAAATGAGGCAGACCAGGTGCTCTAGGGAGATAGCGAGAAACGTAGAAGGACTAGGGGAGCGATAATATTGGCAGTGGGGACCAAGGCCGTCACCTGGGCGTAAGGCCGCGAAGGTCAAGGAGTTTCGGGCGCAGAGGCCCAAAAACGAAAACGCGCGAACGTGCATCATTTTTTGCACACGTTCGCGCGTTTTTTGCGCTTTTATTGGCAGCTGGCGAACAGCTTTCTATCAGTATTCCCGGCCGCTCCAGAGAACTTGCCCGATGACGCGGAAGGCGTCGCGCTGCTGATCGCGGATATCCAGCTCCACAGGCGGATATGCCGGATTGGCGCTTTTCAGGATGACCTTGCCAGGCAGCATGTCCACCCGTTTGAGGTAGATCGCCTCCTCGAACCCCACCGCATAGATACGGCCAGGAAGAATGTCCGTCTTCGACTGGTCCAGCAATACTACATCATTGTTCAATATCTCCGGCTGCATGGAATCACCGGACACCCGCATGAGCACCATGTTGTCCGGGTTCCCCTTCCTGTGCAGGAAGTCCGAACGGAAAGCATAGGATCGCTCACTGTTGCCGTCTGTTTGCAGGCTTCCCTGCCCCGCAGAAAGCCGGGCCTCAACCATCGGGATCATAATCAGATCAACATCACAGCTAGATTGAGCGGGAGAATGCCCCATGCTTTCTTGTTTGTCTCCCGTCCCAAAAAGAAGCCATTCGACATTTATTTCAAAACGAGAGCAAACTTGCTTGATAAAATCAAAACGGGGCTCATTCCTTCCCCTTTCGTAATTTCCCAATGTTACTTGCGGAATGCCGAAAAGGGCCGCAAATTCGGCTTGTGTCAGCCCTCCCCGTACTTTTTTTAACCGTTCGCCAAAGCTACTCATAGGTAAAACTTTCTCTTAAGAACTTTTACCCCACGACTTGCCATCCCTGTTTCTATAACCCATTAGGAAATAATAATATTTCATAAAGAAGTAAAACTAAGAAGTTTTACCTTCATTTTGGGTTGACTTTTCTTTCAAAAAGAAAGAAAAAAGGGGCGTGGGAAGTTATATTTGCACGCACAAATGAAACTAACGCCCTGCGGGCTCCCGGTCAACGTCTCGGTGGACGTTGAAAATGGACCGAAGCATCAACCTCAAGCCACGTCATGGACGGAAAAGGAAATGCCATGAGCGCAATCAGCTCCACGGACCTGCTGTCCGACCACCCCCTCAGCCATTGTCCTGACCATATTTCCTCGCCCTTCGGCCTTTTCTACACCCACGCCAGCCGCGTGCAGAAGTTTTTTGACAGCGCCCGCGAAGAGCTGAGGGCCTACTTCGGGGACTATGACTACACCATCATGCAGGTCCCCGGCGCGCCTCGGAGCGGCAAGTACGAGATTCACGCCCACTTCGACCTGCGCGGCGAGCGACGCTTCTTCGTAGACGGGCGCGGCAGCACGCCTGCGGAGGCCCTGCTTTCGGTCAACCAGATGCGGCAATTCCTCCGCAAGCTGGCCATCCTTGCCTGAGCTGATTTCCCACCGGCGGCCAGTGACGCGCTGGCTGCCGGAAACGAAAACGGACCACGAGGACAGCATGAAACAAGCATCACTTTTTGACGGTTACGCCTCGCTGGCGGGGGCCATTCCGGCCATCAAGGCCGCCATGCGTGAGGCCGCTAAAGCCCCGGGCTGTGACGGCCGTAAGGCGCTGCCGGACATGATGAATGAGCTGGCCGTGCTGGCGGGCGTGAAGCTGACCAAGGGGAACGCGGCGGCCTTCGGCAAGGCGACGCTGGACAAGATGCTCTCGCCCTCGGATTCCTCGCACCCGCCGTCCATCCTGGCGCTGCTGGCCTTCTGCGCGGCGGCGCGCAACGCGGAGCCGCTGCGAGTCATGCTGCGCTGCGTAGGCATGGACATCATGACCGAGGAAGACCGCAAGCTGGCAGAATACGCCCGCACCCTGATCCAGCAAAAGAAGATGAAAAGACAGCTGCGTAAGCTGGAGGACGAGCTATGAGCCTGACCTATGCCCAAAAGATGGCCCTGGGGGCCAAACGAGCCACCTACCGCCGCCGTTTGCAGGAAGTGCTGGACGCGCAGGGCCTGAGCGGCGCGGCACTGGCCCGGCAGCTGGGCATCTCTAGTGTGGCTGTCTACCGGACGCTGTCGGGGCAACTGCACAGCCCCAAGGTGCTGGACTGGCTGCGTACCCACGGCGCGCCGGAAAAATACCTGTGTGACCCCAGAACCTCTGATAACTAACAGGGACATACCACGTGAACACCATTGCCACCACATACAGCACGCAGGAGCTGGCACACTATTTAGGGATTACCGTTAAAAGTGTGCATATTCGCGCCAAGCGTGAGGGCTGGCAGGCCCTGCCCCGTGCTGGCCGGGGCGGCGGCAAGTTGTGGGTGGTGTCCTCCATGCCTGCGGAGATACGGGACAGGTTGGCCTCGGCGCTGCTGCGCCAACCTGCTGCCATCATAGAGGAAAGCGCGGCTTGCGCTTCTATTGGCAGCAATATTTGTGCCCCTATTGGCACCGCCGGGAACGGTCCGGCCCTCTCCGACCGGGAACGTGCCATCGTGACGGCCCGTCTGGCCTTCTGCCGCGAGCTGGACCGCATCGCGCCTCTGGTAGGCAAAAAGGCCGCCGTGGCGCACCTAGTCACGTCGTCCCGGATGGGCGAGCTGTCGCCCGTCCTCACGGAACAGCTGGCTGTGGCCTTTGCCCGCCGACGTGGTGACAGCCTGACCACGCGCACGCTTTATCGCTGGTATGCCGATTATCTGGCTGGCGGCGAGGCGGCCCTTGCGCCCAAGCGCACGGCAGCCAAGGCCCCCGCGTGGGCCTCCGAATTTCTTTTCCATTACCAGAAACCGCAGCACCCCACCGTGGCGCTGGCCCATGCCGAGCTGTGCCGGGCCATGCGCCAGCGCGGCGAACTGCCACCCAGCGTCCATGCCTGCCGCCGCCTGCTGGCCAAGATGAGCCAGCCTGAGCGCGAAGCCGGACGGGCCACGGGCAATGCCCTGTTGAAGCTGCGTCCCTACCAGCGCCGCGACACCTCTGAGCTGTGGCCCACCGATGTTTATACGGCGGACGGCACCACCTTTGACGCGGAGGTGCTGCACCCTGACCACGGCCAGCCCTTCAAGCCGGAAATCACGGCCATCCTGGACGTGGCCACGCGCCGCTGCGTGGGCATCTCCGTGGCCCTGTCCGAAAGCGCCCTGACCGTGCTGGACGCCCTGCGCATGGCCTGCTGTTACGGCGGCGTCCCGGCCCTGTTCTACAGCGATGGCGGGCCGGGCTACGTCAACCGTCTGTTGCTGGACGACCGCACGGGCATGATGACTCGTCTGGGGATCACGCCCACCAATGCCATACCGGGCCGCCCGCAGGGCAAGGGCCTTATGGAACGAGCGGTCAAGACGCTCTGGGTACGGGCGGCGCAGGGGCTGACCAGCTATACCGGCGCGCTCATGGACGGGGACGCGGCCCACCGCAATTTCAAGCTCTCGCGGGCCGCCCTCAAGACGGGCAAGCGGGCCGTGCTGCCTAGCTGGGAAGAGTTCAAGCGCCACATCCTGGCCCGTGTGGAGGAATACAACACCACGCCGCACCGGGGACTTCCCCGCTACCGGGACGCGCAGGGCCGCCTGCGCCACTACAGCCCGGAGGAATACTGGCAGACCTTCACGGCGCGGGGCTTCACACCGGTGCGCGTACCGCAGGGAATGGAGGCCGAGCTGTTCATGCCGGGCGCGCGCCGCGTCACCCGCAACGGCTGGCTGCAATTCTATTCCGGCCGCTACTACGCGCCTGAGCTGGCGGAGTTCCACGGGGAGGCCGTGGAAGTCCGGTACGACATCTGGGATGCCGGTCGCGTCTGGTGCTGGACGCTGGACGGACGGCCCATCTGCGAGGCCACGCTGGAAGGCAACTCGCGCCCCTATTTCGAGCAGAGCCGCGTGGAAGCCGCCCGCGAGAAGCGGGCACGGGCACAGGTCAAGCGGCTGGACGCCAAGCTGCAACGTGTGGCCCCCGGCGCGACCATCGTCCTGCCGGAAAGCAGGGACAACGGGCCGGACACGGCCACTACCGTCAGCTGTGCCGACAGCACGGCCCCGGCTCTGGCCCCGGCCGCCGCCGTGGAGACCATCACCATCACGGACGTGACGCCCACGCCGGAACCCGTACCGGTCCGGCCCCTCTTTGCCTGTACGCATGAGCGCTACCGCTGGCTCATGCACAACCCCGATGCCCGGACGGATGCCGACAGCGCCTGGCTGCGCGACTACCGCCGGGGCGAGGAATACGCCGATTTGAAAGACCTCTATGCCGCCGAGGGCATAGCCTAGAGCGGTCCGCAAGAAAGGGCCGCAGGTGGACGCGAGAGCGGACACCCGCGCCCAAGCAGGCGGGGAAACCGCGTTTTTCCCGCCATGCGCGGGCAGCGCAACCTATTGGGAGGATGGAATGAAAAAAGCCTTCGTCAAAACAGAAAACTACGCCCGTTTCGCCGCCGGTGTGAAAGCCGTGGAGCAGCGCGGGGCCGCCGAGGCGGGCATGATGCTGGTGCATGGCCAGCCGGGCTATGGCAAGTCGCACATCGTCTACCGCTGGGCCGAGGAAGCCGGGGCCGTGTATCTGCGCGCCAACGTGGACTGGACGCCCAAGTATTTTCTGGTGGAGCTGTGCAAGGCCCTGAACATCGACGGGCGCGGCACGGCGCAGGCCCTGTTCGAGCGCTGCCTGCGCGTGCTGGTGGAACGTCAGTGCCCCATCATCATCGACGAGGCCGAGTTCACCCTGTCGTCCAATGCCGCCGTGCTGGAAAAGGTGCGCGACTTCTCCGACCGGGCCGAGGTGACGGTCATCCTCATAGGCATGGAACAGATCCAGCGCTCCATTGCCCGGCACAAGCAGATCAGCAGCCGCATCGCGCAGGTGGTGGAGTTCGGCCCCTGCTCGGCGGCGGACGTGGCGCTGGCCTGCAAGCAGCTGTGCGACTACCAGCTCTCGCCCGGCATGACGGCCGAGGTGCTGCGCCTGTCCGGCGGACGCATGCGCGAAGTGCTGAACATCCTGGCCAATATCGAGCGCATCGCCGCCACCAACGGCCTTTCCGGCCAGCTGGACGTGCCGCAGTTCGCGGGCGTGGCGCTGACCCATGACTGGCAGAGCCGCACGGCCAAGACCGTGAAAGCGAGGTAGACCATGCAACTGGCCGAACGAATCCTGCGCGAGCTGACCACCGCTCCCCTGCTCACCCGGCAGCTGGCGGCAAAACTGGATGCCCGTACCCCCGGCGTCATGGTGGCCTGCCGCTGCCTGCGGCACAAGGGCCTGATCCACACGGAAAATGGCCTGCATGCACTGACCAGGGCCGGGAAAAATCTTCTGGCGGACGGTGGATTCATCCCCTGTCAACGCAAGGGGCGCAATGCCACCAGCGCCGGGCGCACCCTGCGGCAGCGCGCCTGGAGCGTCATGCGCATGGCCGACCATTTCACCGTGGACAGCCTGATGCAGACCGTGTGCGACGGCGACGAGGGCAATGCCGGGGAGAACCTGCGTAATTACTGCCGTGCCCTGTTCCGGGCGGGCATCCTGGGCCGGACGGCCCGCACCCGCGCCTATTTCTTGCGGGACGAGGCCAACACCGGCCCCCTGGCCCCGGCCTACAACCGGGCGGAAAAGTGCGTCACCGACCGCAATACGGGCAAGATCTTTCCGCTGGAGGCCGCCCATGCGTGAGGAAGCCCGCCATCTGCTGCACGAGGCCATAGCCGCCCACGGAGTGGCCGCCACGGCCCGCCGCCTGGGCGTGGCCAGGGCCAGTCTGTCCCTGCTCTACCATGACAAATATCCGGGCAGCACGGCCCGCATGGAGGAACGCATCCTGCGCGTGCTGGCCAGCCCCTGCCCGGTCTACGGCGGCCCCTGGGGGCAGGACATATGCGCCGGGCGGCGCGCCACCCCCATGCCCACATCCAACCCCTACGCGCTCCGCCAGTGGCGGGAGTGCCGGAACTGCCCAAATTTCACGGAGGAAACGACATGTTGAGTCAGGACATCGAATCGTGCGCCGCCAGCATCGACGTGCTGGCCGGGCAGGTCAGCGAGGAACAGCGGGCCTTCCTGCGTATGTTGCAGGAAAATCTGCGGGCGCATGCCGCGCAGGCCCGCCATCTGGAACAGGAACTGCTGCCGCCCGCAGGGGCCGGGGCGTTGCCGCGCTTCCATGTGCATGACCTGCCTAACACCCCCCATTTCCCCGGTTAAACAAGGAGAAACGACATGGAACAGATCACCATCCCCGACGGCTATTGGGAAGACGCGCGCGGCTGCCTGATCCCCGTGGAGCAGATCAAGGAAATCGACAAAGCCCGCGACGAGCTGGTGCGGGAAAAGGTGGCCAAGGTCAAGGCCATGCAGCGGGAGCTCAAGGCGCTCAAGCTGGAGCTGATGGGCGACATCGCCGCCTTCGTGGAACTGTCCGCCGAACGTTACGGCGCGAAGCTGGGCGGGGACAAGGGCAATATCACGCTCCAGTCTTTCGACGGCCGTTACCGCATCAAACGCCAGTACAATGAGAGCATCGGCTTCGACGAGGGGCTGCGGGCGGCCAAGGCCCTTATCGACGAATGCCTGGAGGAATGGAGCCGCGACAGCCCCTCCCCCTTGCGGGTCATCGTGGAGGCCGCTTTCCAGATCAACAAGGAAGGCCGCATCAACACCAACGCCATCCTGGGCCTGCGCCGCCACAAGATCGAAGACGACCGCTGGCAGCGGGCCATGCAGGCCATCGGCGACAGCCTGCAAATCCTGGACAGCAAAGCGTATGTGCGCGTGTACGAGCGCGACGCCCACGGCAAATATGTGGCCATTCCGCTGGATATGGCCGCTCTGTAGGAGGTGAAAACATGACGAAGGAAGATCTGGTCAGGAACGTGACGGAACGGAGCCGTATCCATCTGGGCCGCTCCCTGTGTCAGGCAGACGTGGAGGCCGTGCTTCAGGCCCTGAAGGACGTGACCGCCCAGGAACTGACGGCAGGCGGCGAGGTGCCCCTGCCCGGCCTGGGCAAGCTCAAAACAAAGGATCGCGCCGCCCGCATGGGACGCAATCCCCGCACCGGCGAGGCCGTGACCATCCCCGCCCGCCGGGTGGTGGTCTTCGCCCCCAGCGAAAAACTGGATCGCGACATAAGGGCCTAGCCATGAGCGGGGCCATATCCTTCTGGTGCAACGCCATAGCGTTGTCCGCGGTCGTCGTCGTTATCAACTGCCTGCTATCGTCCGTGTTCCACAAACCCCTGTTGTTCGGCATTGCCGCGACCCTAAGCGTTGCCGGTGCCTGCTGCGCTTCCTTCCTGCTGGGGGCTGTGGGCATCCTGTGGGCACTTGAACGGGGCGAGGCCGTCCACATCCCCGACGGCAAAGACGACGTGACCGTCACCCTTAAGCTGGGGGCCTTCACCTACAGCCGGACGATCCCCGTGGAGAAACGGCAGAGCGAAGACGTAAAGGATAGAAAATGAAAATAAAACTCACCGTAACGAATGTGCCGGACGATCTGGTGCCCGAGGCATTCAGCGGCCTGGAGATGGAAGAGCTCGGGGCCACGTCCGAGATCGTCGATCCCAAAGCGGTCATGACGGATAATGCCGTGTTCGGGCTCTGCGTCGCACTCCTGGCCGCCCGCCTGTGGCAACAGTGGGAGGCCCTGCGCAAGATCTAATCGCGAAACGCCCCCGCGTGGGGCGTCGTCCGGCGGCGGCGCGCCGGGCCTGATGAGCAGCCGAAGGAATACCTATGGAACAGCAACGCTTTGTCCTGCTGCCCACAGTGGGCGGCGCATGGGTCATCCGTGACACTCAGGACGGGAGCCCCGTCTGCGTCCTGTTCCACGGCGGACGGGGCATAAAGAAGACCAGGGCCATGGCCGACGTGATGCTGGATGCCCTCAATGCCGCAGTGGGACGCCATGCCCAAGGAGGGAAACGATGACGGAAAGCAAACTGCGCGCGGGCCTCATCGCCAGCGTCAAGATCGCCCAGAAAGACCTGGGCCTGGATGATACCACTTACCGCTCCCTGCTCCAGGGCGTCACCGGGATGGACAGTGCCGCCCGCTGCACCGTGCCCCTGCTGAAAGCCATGCTGGCCGAGCTGCGGGCCAAGGGCTGGACCCCGCGCCCGCGCAACGTCCCACAGGAACTGCGCCCCCTGCACGCCAAGATCACGGCCCTGTGCGCCTCGCTGGAGCGCCCCCTGTCCTATGCGGACGCCATCATCCGCCGCCAGACACGGAACACGGCCAGCCTGCGCACGGCCAGCCGCGCCCAGCTGACGGCCTGCGTGGCGGCCCTGGTACGCCAGCAGGGACGTGAGGACGCATAGCTCAGAGAAAAGTGCAATAAATGGAGTTAATTATGCAGGATACGAACATCACCACGGCGGACTACTTCGACGCCATGCGCACGACGGAGGCTTTCCTGCCGTCCCTGCGCAGTCTGGATATTTCCCTGCTGCCCGCCGCCGTGCAGGCCATCGCCCGGCTGATCGGCCTGCCCGCCACCCTGCAACTGGTGGAGAACTTCGGCGGCCTGACCCTGCGCCTGCCCGTGGGCGCACGGGAGGCCGGGCAGCAGATGCTGGCGGACCTGGCCCGGCGCATCGGCCCGGAGGCCGCGCAGATACTGGCCCGGCACTATGCCGTGACCCCGCTCTATGTGCCCAACTGCAAGCCCGTCCTGCTGCGTGCCCGCGACGCTGCCCTGCTGAAAGACCGGCAACAGCTGGCCAGGGAAGGATTGACGGAACGGCGCATCGTGCAATGCCTGGCCCTGCGCTACCACATCACGGAGCGGCATGTATGGACCATCTTCAAAAAGCCGCCGCCACCGGACCCGGACAGACAGCCCCGGCAGGGGCGCTTGCTGTGATCCCCAAACAGGCCCCGCACCACGCGGGGCTTTTTTTTCGCGTTTTCTTCCTATAGGCTAATAAATAAAAAGTAACGGGGGACAACATGAAAAAACTTTTCCTGACGCTGGCCCTAGTAGTGTGCTGGGCAGTGACCGCCTTTGCCGCAGGGCAGATCAACGGCCTGACCCTGGACAATATCGAAGAAAAGCTCATTGCCTTCAACAAGCCGTACAATGGCACCTGGTTGCCCCAGCTGGCCAAAGAAGACCCCACCGCCGCGTGGTACAGTCTGAGCCCCACCACGGCTGTTGTCGCCGGGCATGAGGCCGGAGCCAAAAAGGTCAACCGGATACAGTTCTTCGTTAGCAAGGACGAACGCATCCCCAGCGAGGACGGACGCAGGACGCGGTATATCGACGATATGATGTACGCTGCGCTTGCGGCGGCAAGCCTGTGCATGCCCGGCTTTGGCAAGGATCAAGAACGGGTTGATGCCCTGTACGATGCTGCCACCTATTCAAATCAAGCGATCCTGCATGGCGAAAAAAATGTCTTCACCTTGGGAAAATACCAGTTTTCTGCCGTGATCATCGATGGCATTTATACCATTTGGGCCGAAAAAAAGTAGCGGGCATCATCGCACGGCACCTTTTTTTGCACTGCTTCCTGAATAGCTGCCAATAGAAACGCAAAAACGCCTCCGACATACTGAACCGCTGAACACCTTCGACCTTTTTTGCAGCCCCGTGTCGCCACATAGTGGCGGCACGGGGCCTTGCTTTTTCAGGGCCGCCGAAACCCGAGGAGACCATATGCCCAAGGAAAGCACTCTCATGCGGTCCTTCCACTTCACGATGGATGAGGAGGGCGGCGAGACGTACACCAACGATCCTCGCGACCCCGGAGGCCCCACCAAGTACGGTGTGGCCTTGAACTTCAACCTGGGGACCATCCCGGACAAAAACGGCGACGGGAAGATCACCGCGCTCGACGTGCGGATGATGGAAGAGGCCGATGCCCTGGTCATTTACCGGGACCGCTACTGGCGGCCCGGCAAGTGCGACGCGCTGCCCGACGCCCTGGCTCTGGCCCATGCCGACACCCTGTACAACATCGGTCCCGGCGCTGCCCCCCGCATCCTGCAACGGGCCGTCAATGCCTGCGGCCTGGGCATCGCCGTGGACGGCAAGATCGGCCCGGCCACTCTGACGGCAATCCGTCATCTGGAACGTGAAGGCAGGCTGGGCGACCTGCTGCGGGCACAGGCCGCCGAGCGCCTGTACTACTACAAGACGCGGCCGGGCTGGCCCGTCTATGGCCGTGGCTGGCAGGCCCGCACACAGCGCTGTTTCGACACCTGCATGGCTTTAGCCGTTGCGACGCAGGAAGCTACGGATAAAGACAGCAATTCGTCACACGGCAAGGCAGCCAGTGAAGGCGCTGTCGCTATCCGTAAGCCCGACAAGCGGGCTAACGGCTACCGCGCCATGCTGGGCGGTGAATGATGCCTGGACTGCCCCGGCTGTCCGTACTGGCCCTGGGCTGCTCCCTGCTGGTCTGCCTCCTGCTCTGGCATTTGTGGCGGGATGCGGACCGGCGGGCCGACGAGGCAGAGCGGGCGGCGGCCCTTACCCGGCAGGAGAGCGCCGCCACCCGTGCCGCCGTGGATCTGCGCGACCGTCTGCACGCCGCCGCACAACGCCAAGAGGAGGACACACGCCATGCCCTGGAACATCTGGCACAGGATGACGGCCTGCCTGCTGCTCTGCGCTGGGATGAGCTTGACCGGCTGCTGCGGACCGTCTCGCCCGGAGCCGATCCGGCCACCGGCAAGCCTGCTGCGGGAAGGCCCGCCCCTGCCGTCCCCGGTGCCGGTCTATGAGGCCATCAAGGCCGCTACGGACGAAGAGGGCCGCCTGCGGGCGGCCCTGCATTTCGTGGGCTACGTCAACGAGGTGACGGCCCGCCACCGGGCACAGGAAGCCGACAAGGCGGCCCTGCGCGACTTTTATGACCATCTGGAGGAAATAGGTGAATGACATCAACTGGCTGCACGCCATCCACTACTACTGCGACCGGCTGCTGGAACTGTGGCCGGGCAAGGTGGCCCTGGGCACGGCCCTGGCCGCCATCCTGACGGCCCTGGGCATCGATCATGTGCTGTTCGGCGTCCTGCTGGCCAGCGTCATGGGCGAGATGCTGACCCGTATCATCGTCCACTGCAAACGGGGCAAAAGCCTGTGCCGGGGCCTGCATCACGGCCTGGTGCGCTACAGCTGCTACTTTTTCTTCCTGCTCATGGCCGTGGGCGTGGATATTTCCCTGCGCCGTGCCCTGGGCTTTGCCCTGCCGGTGACGGACGTTTTCATGGCTTATCTGGTACTGACGGACTGCGCCTCCATCATCGGGCACCTGGTCTGGCTGGGCGTGCCCGTGCCGCCCCTGCTGGTGGTGCTGGTCACGGGCGGCCGCACCCGTCTGGAAAAAACGGTAGAGGATGCCGTGGAAGGCCGCCGCCCCCGTCCCCCCTACCGGGACGACTTCGCGCCTCCCTTCCGCTCCGGACAGCCCCTGGACGATCTTTTTATGGATACGCCCCAAGCCCCCCACAGGGAGCCGCGTCCCTGTCCGCCACCTCGTCCCTGCGCCCCCGGCCGGGACGATGCCCTGATGCCCCATACCGGTGGAGACGGCGGCCATACGGACTGCGGAGGCGGCGAATAATGGCCCACAGCGCAAGCCTGAAAGCCGCCTGTCGCGCGGCCTATATCGACAACATGCCGCTCACGCAGATAGCCAAGGCCCAAAACGTGCCCCTGGCCACCCTGCGCAGCTGGAAGCGCCGCGCGCTGGAGCAGGGTGACGACTGGGACAAACTGCGGGCGGCCAACCTGCTGGCGGGCGAGGGCATGGAGGCCGTGGCCCGCCAGACCCTGAGCGACTATGTGCTGCAACACAAGGCGCTCATGGGCGAGATCATCGAGGCCCAGGACATGACGGCCCGCGAAAAAACGCAGGCCCTGGCCAGCCTGGCGGACAGTTTCAATAAAATGGTCAGCGCCAGCCGCCGCGTGCTGCCGGAGACCAACGAGCTGTCCGTGGCCCTGCGCGTGATCCAGATGCTGACCGAGTTCGTGCGGCGGCAGTTCCCCCAGCATGCGGCGGCGCTGCTGGAAGTGCTGGAGCCCTTCGCGGACGAAGTGGCGGAAAAACTGGGAGGCCATCGTGGCTAGGATGACAGCGGACGACTTTCGGGCGGAACTTGCGGCCCTGGCCAATGGCCTGCGCCGTACCATCGAGGCGGACTGCGCCAGCTTCCCGGCCGACGCAAAGGCCAGTGCCCAGCGTGTCCGGCGTGTGCAGGGGGACTTTCCCTTTTTCCGGCGGACGTATTTTCCGCACTACACACGCCGCAAGGACGGCACGCCCACCGGCGACAGCGCTCTGCACCTGTGGCTGGACACGGCCCTGCCCGCCGCCGTGGACAACCCGGAAGGCATCCGGCAGGCCTGCGCGGCCCCGCGCGGCGAGGCCAAGACCACCTTTGTGGACGTGTTCTTCTCGCTGTGGTGCGTGGTCACGGGCCGCAAGCGCTATATTTTGCTGGTAGCCGATGCCTTCGAGCAGGCGGCCAGCTTCCTGGAGGCCATCAAGGTGGAGCTCGAAAGCAACCCTCGCCTCATGGCCGATTTCCCCGGCCAGTGCGGCGAGGGGCGCGTCTGGAACGTGGGCACCATCATCACGGCCAGCAACGTCAAGATACAGGCTTTCGGCGCGGGCAAGCGCATGCGCGGCCTGCGGCACGGTCCGCACCGCCCGGACCTAGTGCTGCTTGACGATCTGGAAAACGACGAGAACGTGCGTTCTCCGGAGCAGCGCGACAAATTAGAGAACTGGCTCATGCGCACGGTGCTGTCCCTCGGCCCGGCGGACGACAGCATGGACGTGATCTACATCGGCACCATCCTGCACTACGACAGCGTGCTGGCCCGCACCCTCAAAAAGCCGCAATGGCATGGCCGCACGTTCCGCGCCGTGGAAAAGATGCCCGACGATCTGGCCCTGTGGGACATATGGGAGCGCTTCTACAAGACGCCCTCGGTCGGCCCGGAAAAAGCGCGGGCTTTCTATGAGCAGCACCGGCAACGCATGGACGCCGGGGCCGTGGTCAGCTGGCCGGACTTCCGGCCCCTCTACACCCTGATGTGCAAAAGGGCTGAGGATCGGGCCGCTTTTGACAGCGAACAGCAGAACGACCCCCTGGTGGGGGATGCCGCGCCCTTCGCGGAGGCCATGCAGTTCTGGAGCGAGCTGCCGCCGGGCCTGATCTTTTTCGGGGCCTGTGACCCCAGCCTGGGCAAGGCCGGGGCAGGGCGCGACCCTTCGGCCCTTCTGGTGGGCGGCCTGGAACGGGAAAGCATGCGCCTTTATGTGGTGGCCGCCGACATCAAAAAACGCCACCCGGACCGCATCATCCAAGACCTGATCGCCCTGCAACGGCAATGGCATTGCGTGCTGTGGGCCGTGGAGGCCGTGCAGTTCCAAGAGTTTTTCGCCGAGGTCCTGGTGCGCGAGGCCGCCAGGCAGGGCCTGCCCCTGCCGGTATCGCCCGTCAAGAACTGCACGGACAAAAACCTGCGCATCGAGAGCCTGCACCCCTATTTCTGCCAGGGCCGCATCCTGCTGCGTCCTGACCAGCGCGCCCTGGTGGACCAGTTGCGGCATTTCCCCCTGGCCGACCATGACGACGGCCCGGACGCTCTGGAGATGCTCTGGCGTGCCGCCTCGCAGGGCTACGTCTCTCTGCGGGACGCCTTCGTGCGCGTGCCGCGTGCCCGCTCCCCCCTCGAGAGCGTCCCGCAAGATGATGCCCCTATGCCCGATGACCCGTTAGAAAATGGATGGATATGACGCCATGCGATACAAAGCCAAACGCCCTCCGCGCAACCCGCGTCCCTCCCCGGAGGCCCTGCGCGGGGCCGTACAGACCGAAAGCGGCGACACCGCGCCCCTGCTGTATCTGGAACAACTGCCCAACCTGACCAACGGCCTGACGCCGGGCAAGCTGCGCCGCATCCTGGCCGACGCCGAACAGGGCAATATCGTGGAGCAGCACGCGCTTTTTGCCGACATGGAGGACCGCTGCGAGCACCTGGCCTGCGAGATAGGCAAACGCAAGCGGGCGCTGCTGACCCTGGAATGGGACATCATCCCCGGCAGCGATGACGCGCGGGCACGCGAGGTGGCGGAAAAGGTCCGGGCCATGGTGGACATGCTGCCCGGCGTGGAGGACATGCTGCTGGACATGGCCGATGCCATCGGGCATGGCTTCGCGGCGCTGGAGCTGGAATGGGGCATGGTGGACGGCTGGCATATCCCGCAGGCCCTGACCTTCCGCCCGCAGTCCTGGTTCCAGTGCCTGTGGACGGACCGCAACCGCCTGCGCCTGCGCGACGGCAGCGCCGAGGGCGCGGAGCTGTGGCCCTGCGGCTGGCTGGTCCACACCCACAAAAGCAAGAGCGGCTGGCTGCCGCGTGCGGGCCTGTTCCGCACCGTGGCCTGGGCCTACCTGATCCGGGCCTATGCCCTGAATGCCAATATCGCCTATACCCAGATCCACGGCCTGCCCCTGCGCCTGGGCAAATACCCGCCCGGCTCCACGGCGGAGGACAAAAGCGCGCTGCTGCACGCCCTGCGCTGCCTGGGGCAGGATGCGGCGGGCATCATCCCGGCGGGCATGGAGGTCATCTTCCAGACGCCCACGACCACCACCCAGGACATCCCCGGCCAGCTGGTGACGCGCTGTGAACAGGGCATGAGCAAGGCCATCCTGGGCGGGACCCTGACCACACAGGCCGACGGCAAAACAAGCACCAATGCCCTGGGCACCATCCATAACGAGGTCCGGCGCGACCTGCTGGCGGCGGATGCCATGCAGCTGGCCGCCACTCTGACCAGCCAGCTGCTGGCCCCGCTGTGCCTGCTTAACCTGGGCATCACGAACCGCAAATTGCTGCCCTACTGGCGTTTCGACACGCAGGAGGCCGGAGACCTTTCCCTCTATGCCGATGCCCTGCCCAAACTGGCTCCGTACATGAGGATCAGCCGCCAGTTCGTCCACGAGCGCCTCAAGCTCCCCGTGGCCCTGGACGAGGACGACGTTTTCCGCGCCGACGGGCAGGACGGAGACGGCAGCGATGACCGGCCCGGCAGGCAAAATGCCACCACACACCTGACGGCCCCCGTCGGGGATGATGCGAACAAAGACGGCGAAGGAACCGGCGCCGGGCAGGACGCTCTGGACGACATGGGCGACAGCGCGGACGCCGCTCTGGCCGAGGCCGCCGGTGCCCTGCTGGGGCCGCTTTTTGCCGAGGTGGCCGCAGGCCTTCCCCCGGAGGCGCTGGAAAAACGGCTGGCGGACCTGTATCCCGCCATGGACGCCACACAGCTGACGGACATCCTGTCCCGCCTGCTGTTCGTGGCACAACTGGAAGGACGCAGCCGTGAAGAAGCACGCCATTGATCTGGCCTACGCCCTGACCCTGCCGCCGGAAAAGGCAGTGGCCTATTTCCGGCGCAAGGGCCGCCGCGTCTCATTCGACTGGCACAGCATGTGGAAGGAGGCCCACGCCACGGCCTTCACCGTGGCCAACTGCGCCAAACTGGACGTGCTGCGCGATTTGCAGCTGGCTATCCGCACAATGCTGAAGGAAGGGAAAAGCGAGAAGTGGTTCATCCAAACGCTGGAGCCGGTCATGCGCGCCAAGGGCTGGTGGGGACCGCGTGACGAGGTCAACCCGCGCACGGGCGAGATCATCAACGTGCAACAGGGCAGCCAGTGGCGTCTGGGCCTCATCGCCCGTCAGAACGTGCAAAGCGCCGTCAACGCCGGGCGCTGGCAGGAGCAATGGGAGAACAGGGAAGACCAGCCGTTTTTGCGTTATGTCTCCCTGAATGACGCCCGCACCCGGCCCGATCACCGGGCGCTGCACGGCAAGATCTTCCCCCTGGAAGACCCCTTCTGGCAGAGCCATTACCCGCCTAACGGCTGGAACTGCCGCTGTTATGTGCAGGGCGTGAGCGAGGCCCGCCTTAAACGCCGGGGCTGGAAAGTCGAACGCTCGGAAGGAAAGATGGTCTCGCGTGAGATACGCATACGCGACCGGCGCAGTGGCGAGGTAACGCCCCGCAGCGTCACCGGCTATGAGCTGGGGCCGGGGCGCGTGGTCTGGACGGACGCGGGCTTCGACTACAATGCCGGGGCCGTGTCCCTGGCGGACAACATCCTGCGCGAACGCATCCGGGGACTGAAAGACCCGGCCCTGTACGAGCAGGCCCGGCAGGCCTTCAACAACAGTACGGCCCGGCACGAGGGCTTCGCCGCCGTGGTGGAGGGATGGCAAAAGGACAAGCCCCCTCGCAAACGCACGGCCATCCTGGGCCTCATGCGCTGGCAAGAGCTGCTCCATGCCCGTGCCCAGGGAGCGGATGCCAGCGGTGTAGTGGTCTTTGCCGATGACCGTCTGCAACATGCCGGGCGCGGTATCCATCAGACCAAGGGCACCGCCGTACCGGATGCCGTCTATCCGCAGCTGGCCGCCCTTTTTTCCCGGCCCGAGGCCGTCTATTGGGACGAGACGCACGAGAACCTGCTCTATCTATTCCCCGACCCGGAGGACGGCTGGTGCCGCATCATGCCCGTCAACGTGCCGGGCACAGACAAAAAGAAACAAAAAAAGCTGGGCCGCCATGATGGCGTGGCCAGCTTCTACCGCCTGGAACGCAGTAACCTGCATCGCGGGCGCAAACTGCAAAAAATCCGCTGACCGTTGCCGCCGGGATTTGAACCCGGATACCGGCCCCCTTTTGCAAGGAGGGCGCGCGTTACCAGCTTACGCGTACAGCAGCAGTCAGCGGAAAATCTCTGTAGCACAGGATAGCCATGATCCGCATAGATGTAAACATCGACGACGACCAGCTTGTGGAGGGCCTGGCCGCCCTGGCCCGGCAGGGCGAAGACGCCAGCCCCATCATGCGGGGCCTGGCCGGTATCATGCGCTCCGCCGCCGAGGACGCTTTCGACCTGGAGCGCGACCCCGTCACCGGGGCCGCCTGGCCGCCTCTCAACGCGGCGTACAAAAAAAAGCGGTACGAGGACGGCTATACGGGCAAGATCTTGAGCCGCACGGGCAGGATGCAACAGACGTTGAGCGTTCGCTACGGCAGGGACTTTGCCCTTGTGGGCGTGAGTGCCCCCTATGCCGCCGCGCACCAGTTCGGCGCGCGTACCAGGGCGCACATCATCCGCGCCCGCTTCAAAAAAGCCCTGTCCTTCTATGGACGCAACGGGCGGCAGATCCTGCGCAAGGCCGTGCACCACCCCGGCAGCGTCATCCCCCCGCGCCCCTTCCTGGGCGTAGGCGAGGACCACAAGACCGAGATGCGCCGGCTGATCGTGCGCCACCTGCGCAAGGCCGTGCGGGGAGCATGACCGCGCTTCAGCCGTTGCGACGAAGGAAGCTACGGATGAAGACAGTAATGCGTTACGCGGCAGGACAGCCAGCGAAGTCGCTGTCGCTATCCGTAGGCTACCGCAAGCCGTCCGTGTGCCGTGTTTTTCTTCCGGGCGGGCCATCGTCCACGTTTTCCTGTTTCTGAAAATCTAACGCCCCTCTAACGCCCACCACACGCCCGTAAGGCATCCCCTTCCAACCAGCCACGGGGATAGTTGAAGCGCTGAACAGCTTCGACCTTTTTTCCCCGCATGCGTCCCGTACAAGGGACACATGGAACGCCATCATTCCCCCCTCCTTGCTACCGGTCTGGCCATTGCCCTGTCCCTGTCTGATGACACGGGGCAGGACAAGGCCGCCGGTCGCATCCAGCTTTTCCCTGCGGGCACGTTCGCTGCCCGCGACGGACGGCCCGGCAACCTGCGGGGCGTCAACGCCACGTCCTGGCGTCTGACGGCCCAGGATGCCGAGGCTGTCATCGCCCACTGGCAGCGCACCGCCACGCCGCTGGTGGTGGACTACGAGCACCAGACCCAGCTTGCCGCGCAAAACGGCCAGCCAGCCCCGGCGGCGGGCTGGATCACCTCCCTGGAATGGGAAGAGGGGCGCGGCCTGTTCGCCGGTGTAGACTGGACGGACAAGGCCCGCGCCCACATCCGTGCCGGGGAATACCGCTATATCAGTCCCGTTTTTGCTTTCGACCGCCAAAGCGGCGCGGTGCTGCGCCTCATTTGCGCGGCCCTGACCAACCATCCCGCCCTGGACGGCATGGACGCCGCCAGCGCAACCTTTACCCCCTACGAGGAACCGCCCATGAAACAGATCCTTGCCGCCCTCGGCCTGCCGGAAACGGCGGACGAGGCTGCCGCCCTGGCCGCCCTGACCACGCTGCGACAGGAGCGGGACAGCGCCAAGGCCCAGGCCGAGGCCGCTCCCGATCCGCAAAAATTCGTGGCCATGGCCACCTTTTCCGCCGTCCAGAAGGAGGCTGCCCAGCTGCGCGACGAAGTGGCGAAACTGAAAAACGAGGCCCAGGCCGCCGCCCTGAAGGACGACATCGAGGCCGCCCTGAAAGACGGACGCCTGACCGCCGCCACCAAGGGCTGGGCCGAGAGCCTGGCCAAAACGGCCCCCGATGCCCTGAAAGCATTCCTGGCCACCCAGCCGCCCGTGCAGGCCCTGACCGGCACCCAGACCGGCGGCAAGACCCCGGCGGGCGACAAGCCCGGCACGGTATCCCTGACCGCCGAGGAGCTGCATATCTGCGAGCGCCTCGGCCTGACCCACGAGGAGTTCATCGAGGCCAGACAGGCCACGAAGGAGGAATAAATGCCCATCGTCACCGACAGCATCCTGTCCGGTCTGCGTACCGGATTCAATGCCGCGTACAAACGCGGCGCGGGCCGCGCGCCCGGCCACTGGCAGAAGGTCGCTACCCGAATCCCCAGCACCAGTGCCAGCAATACCTACGGCTGGCTGGGCCAGTTCCCCAAACTGTCCGAATGGGTGGGCGACCGCGCCGTCAAGGACATGAAGGAGCACGGCTACGTCGTCACCAACAAGCTCTATGAAGGCACCGTCGGCGTGAAGCGCACCGACATCGAGGACGACAACCTGGGCATCTACGCGCCCATGTTCGAGGAAATGGGCTACGCCGCCGCCACCCATCCCGACGAGCTGGTCTTCGGCCTGCTGGGCAAGGGATTTTCCACCAACTGCTACGACGGTCAGTTTTTCTTCGACAAGGACCACCCCGTGGCCGTCAACGTGGACGGCACCGGCGGCAATGCCACGGTGTCCAACCTCATCGACGCAGCGGAAAGCCCGGAGAGCAAGACGCCCTGGTATCTGCTGGACGTGTCCCGCACCCTCAAGCCGCTGATCTTCCAGGAGCGCACCAGCCCGGAACTGCAAGCCATCACGGACGGCAAAAACGACACCGTGTTCATGAAAGACCAGTACCTCTACGGCGTGCGCTACCGCTGCAACGTGGGCTTCGGCTTCTGGCAGCAGGCCGTGGCCGTGCGTGACGACCTGACCGCCGCCAATTTCGAGAAGGCCCTGGGCCTGATGCAGTCCTTCCAGGCCGACGGCGGCCGCCCCCTGGGCCTGGGCACCGGCGGCAAGGCGGGCACCCTGCTGGTGGTGCCGCCCACCCTGTACGCCGCCGCCCGCAAACTCATTGCCGTGGAACTGGTCAACGGCGGCGAGAGCAACCCCTGGTACGATGCCGCCACCATCGTCAACGTGCCCTGGCTGATGCCCGCCGTGGTGGCCGCGTAAAGGAGGTGCCCCATGGACGTGCATGTGAAAGTCAAAAAGCCCCTGGCCCGGCGCTGCCGCTGCGGCATGACCTTTGATGCCAGCGGCTGCCTGATGCAGGTAACGCCGGAGGAGTACGCGGCCCTCAAGGCCGACCCCTGGCTGGATGTGGCCATCATGGACCCCGAGGACACGGAACTGTCCCCCGACCCGCAGCCCTCTCCCGCCGTGTCGGCACAGGCGGCTCCCACGCCGGAAAGCTCCACGGGCTCCCCCTCCGGGGAAACGCCGCCCACCGCCCAGCCCGCAGCCCACACGACCGAGGGCACCCATGCCTGACGCCTTCCCGGCAAGCGCTGCTGTCGATGCCCGTAGCTCGCTGCGCTCGGACGGGCACGCTCCTGCGGAGCGCCTTCGGTCGCACTATGCCAGCCCGGCGGACATGACGGCCCGTTTCGGCCTGCAAGAGCTGATCGGGCTGGCCCCGTTGCCGGAAAGCGATGCCCTGGACGCCTGCGGCCCGCCCGTGTTCACGGATGACTGGCCGCAGGCGGATAATCAGGGGGAAGGCGACCAGCCCCCGGCCTATGACGTGGAGCGCGTGGCCACGGCCCTGGACCAGGCCAGCCGCGAGGCGGACAGCTACCTGGCCGTGCGCCTGGCCGTGCCGCTGGACACCACGGCGGGCGTGCCCCAACCCCTGCGGGCTTTCGTCTGCGACATGGCCCGCTACCACCTGACGGCCGGATTCGGCATGCAGGTGCCCGAGGATGTGGAGGCCCGCTACAAGGCCGCCCTGGCCTGGCTCAAGGACGTGGCAAAGGGCGCGGCGGAGATCGTCGTGCCCACGCCGCCGGACGCTCCGGAGCCGCAGCCCCCGGAAACGGGCGTGGAGTTCGCGCCCGGATGCCATGACCGTTTCTTCTAGTCGCAAGGAGCCCCCGTGTACCCCATTGCCGCCATCGAAAGCGCCATGATCCGGCGTATCCATGAGGCCCGCCTGCCGTACCTGCGTTTTGTGGGCAGCTATGGCGGCGAGCTGCTGGGCGACTGGAAAAACGTCTATCCCTCCGTCCCGGCCATCTGGGTGACGTTTGCCGGTGCCACGGAGGCCAAAGCCCTGGATACGGCCCGCACCCGCTTTGAAAGCGTGCTGACCTTCACCAGCATAGCGGCGGCCTACAGCCCCCGCACGGAAGGCCCGCGCACGGGCGGCCCGGCCACGGCGGGGGCCTATGCCATGCTGACCGACGTGGCCCGTCTCACCGCCATGCAGGACTATGCCCTGGACGGTGTGGACTACCTGCGCCCCGGCCGCATCCGCAGCCTGTTCTCCGGCCAGGTACAGGCGGGCAGCCTGGCCGTCTTTGCCCAGGACTGGCTCTGCCGTGTACAGGCCAGGCTGCGAGCGCCCTGTGAGCGCCCCCTGGGCACCGATGCTGGCGGCTACCTGCCGCCCGACGGCCAGCCCCTGCCGGGCAAGGCGCATGCCGGGGACGATCCCTGGCTGCCGCCGCTGGAAGGGCTGGCCCTGCGCTACTGGTGCAAACCGCCGCAGGACCCGGCCACTGATCCGCCCCTGCTGGAAGACCACCTGACCCTCAATATCCGCATATAAGGAGAGCCCTATGGGCGTTGAACTCTACGTCAAAGCAGCCCCCGGCCTGCGCGTCCCCCGCGAGGACGCCCCGCGCCGCTACATCACCGACGATCAGCCCGTGTCCGTCCCGGCCACGGCCTACTATCTGCGCCGCCTGCACAGCGGCGAGCTGGTGAGCGCCCCCCAGAGGGTCGCCCACCTGGCCGTTGTGACGCCGGACGCTGAGGAGGCATAAATGGCCAGCACGAACATCTCTTTCGACCAGATCCCGGCCAGCATCCGCAAGCCGGGAAAATATTTCGAGTTCAATACCACCAACGCCGTGCGCACCCTGGCCGCCAACAGCCAGAAAATGCTCATCATCGCCCAGAAGGCCGAAGACAGCGACGCCCCGCTGGTTCCTGTCCAGATCTACGATGACGCCACGGCGGGCGCGCTGTTCGGCTACGGCAGCCAGGCCCAGCTCATGGTGCAGGCCGCCATCCGCGCCTACCAGTACCTGGACCTGTCCGTGCTGCCCGTGCCCCCGGACGAGGCGGGCGTGGCCGCCAGCGGCAAGCTGGAGCTGACAGGCACGGCCACCGGCGCGGGCGTGGTCTCCCTGACCATCGCCGACACCAGCGTGGCCGTGGCCGCCGCCTCGCAGGATACGGCCCAAAACGTCCTGGACGAACTGGCCGCCGCCCTCAATGCAGAGCAGTCCCTGCCCGTTTCGGCCACGGTGGTCACGCCCGAAGACCCGGACGGCGAAGGCGAGCAGGTCGCTCCGCCCCCCTATCTGACCCTGACCGCCAAAAACAAGGGCACCATCGGCAACAAGATCACGCTGTCCGCCAGCTGCACGGCTCCCGGCCTGACGGCTACCGTCACAAAAATGAGCGGCGGCCAGAAAGACCCCGACATCACCGAGGCCCTGGCCGCCGTCTTCGGCGCGGATTATACGCTGTACTGTCTGCCCTGGGCCGTGCAGGAACAGCTCACGGCCCTGCGTGAGCACCTGGACAAGGTGAGCGGCCCGCTGGAGCAGCGCCGGGCCACGGCCTGGCTGGGCAGTACGGATACCCTGTCTCTTTGTACCACCCTGGCCGGTCAGCTCAACAGCGGCCGCATCTCCCTGGCCTGCCTGCCCGGCAGCCCCAGCCTTCCGGAGACGCTTTCCGCTGCCTACTGCGCCGTAGCCGCCAGCGAGGAGGACCCGGCCCGGCCGCTCAATACCCTGGTCCTCACCGGCGTGGCCGTGCCCCCGGAATCCTCCCGCCTGTCCCGTACCGAGCAGGAGGTGGCCCTCAAAAATGGCGTGACCCCGCTGGAGGTGGGGCCGGGCGAGGTGGTGCAGATAGTGCGCGCCATCTCCACCTATACCCGCAATGCCGCCGGGGCCACGGACATTTCCCTGCTGGACATGACCACCATCCGCACTCTGGACTATGTGGCCCGAACCGTGAAGGAGCGCATTGACCTGCGCTTCCCGCGCGAAAAACTGTCCACCCGCACGCCGCCCAAGGTCCGCAGCGAGGTGCTGGACGTGCTGCGCCAGCTGGAACAGCTGGAGATCGTGGAGGAAGTGGAGGCCAACGCCGCCGGGGTCATCTGCGAACGCGATCTGCAAGACCCCAACCGCCTGGACTGCCGCATCCCGTCCGACGTGGTCAACGGCCTGCACGTCTTCGCGGGCGTCATCGACCTGCGGCTGTAGGGGAAGGAAAGAGGAAGGGCAAAAGAAAAGGCCGGGAGGTGATCCCGGCCTTTTCCGCTTTTTAATCCCTTCCCCACCTAGCGGTATGGGGCGTTTCTTATGACAGCACCCTAAAATCTTCTGGGTGGAGAAAGGGGCAGTTGACATAGCCGCTTACTACGGCCTCTGCTTGGAATAAATCCTGCAAAGAACTCGGATGCCCTGCGTGTTCTTCAGGGAAGAAGCGCATTTTTCTGCAAGGGAGCAAATAGCGACGCGGAGCGATTTCGATTTCTGGAGAATTATTCCTTTCCTTTTCGCCGCCAAGGCAAACGTGGATATACATGTCACGGTGAACGGGTTTTGGTTCGCTGTAGATGGTATGGCAGTAGGCCCTGTAGTCATTGCAGCGAACAGCCTCATGGTAACAAGATATCCACGGTAAAAGGTAAAGATGGTCAACCCTGCGTCCTTTCACAAAGTAGTGAACCGTTTTCCATCCGCATGTAATGTCTTCGATTGCAAATAGGTATTGTATTCTTGGTGAAAATTCTTTGAAACAGGCAGCCGTATACCCACCTTGCTCATAAAACCAGTCCGCTTTTTGGCAATATTGCCGCACAAGCGGCCAGGACTTGGATTTGGGCTGCATAAACAGAACAACGATATGAAATTCTTCCGAGAGTACCAGATCCACACATGGCTGCGGATAATTTTCCATCATACGAACACCTGTCTGTCGCGAAATTGGCTGTCCCAGCTACCTTTTTCGGGAGAGTCAAGGCCGTAGGCCCTTGTTTATTACAACAGTTTCCTGCTTTGCTGCCAATAGGCGCGCAAATTTTTATTGACGTTTTGACTGCAATTTGTCATTTTTTCAAAAAATGAGGAGGTGAGATGCGCAAGGCTGAACCCGAAAAATATGCGGTCACTGTGACCGTGCGGGTGTCAGAGGAAGAACGCCACAAGCTCAAATTGTTGGCGGTCAAAAACAAGAAGACCCTCAAGGCCGTCTTGTTCGAGGCATTGGACAAGGCTTTTCCGGGCTGGAGAAGCTAAAAAAATGGCGTTGCCAAAAGCTGGAACCTTTTGACAACGCCTAACCATAACCACCTTTCACGGAGGTGTATCATGGCTGAAAACAGCATATCGCAAGCTGCGTCATTCATCAATGACAACTCCACCATCTGCGTCGACCTAACAGAGCAAAACAAGCCTGCCGTGCGTTCGGACGTGCTGGCGCACCATTTCAACCGTAGCCACAAAAATGTCCTGCGCGATATTGCCAAATTGCGTTCCAAGTGCCCGGAATCTTTCTATCGGCTCAATTTTGAGCCCATAGAAATCGATACGTTTTTGCCTCATTCCGGGGGCATTCGCAAAGACCGTGCCTACCTTCTTACCCGTGACGGTTTCTCCTTGCTGGTCATGGGCTTCACAGGAGCCGAGGCCGTCCGCTGGAAGCTGCGCTACATCGAAGCCTTCAATATGCTGGAGGCGGCGGCTCTGGAAGACAGGGCCGAACGTATCCGCGAAGCCGCTTACCAGCAAGGACTGGACGAGGCCCGAACCGAGACCGCCCAGCTTTTCTGGCGTCTCGGCCCTGCCCAGAAGCGCCGGGTACGCCAGGCCGTGCGCTACCACGCTATGGGGCTTGGCAAGCACAGCATTGCCAAACTGCTGGACGTGAACGGGCGCGAGGTCTCCCGTCTGCTCAAGGCCGCACAGGCGCTGGGCTGGCTGGAAGAAAGAGCGTCCGAGCGCCCCGCCCTGCCCGTGCAGGGGAATTTGCTGGAGGTGTGTCATGGATAACGCGCGCCTTCCCGCTGACCTGCTGCATGACGCCGCCGCCCGTATCCGCTGGCAACAGCGCCTGCTGTGCTCCCTGCCCGTGGATGCGCGGGTGGACATGGATACCCAGGATGTGCAGGGCCTATACCTGAGCCTTGAGGACATCTATCAGGGCATCATCGAGGCCCTGAGCCGGATGGAGTCCCCCGCCTAACCTGAACCGCTGAACACCTTCGACCTTTTTTCCGGCCCCGTGTCGCCACATAGTGGCGGCACGGGGCTTTCGTATTTCCTGAAGGCCCCCATCCAACACACGCGGTAGCCGTTGCCCGCGCCAGCGGGCTTACGGATAGCGACAGCGCCTTTCGTTGTCTGTCCTGCCGTGTAACACATTACTGTCTTCATCCGTAGCTTCCTTCGTCGCAACGGCTGAAGCAAGGAGCAAACATGGCCATTCAGGAATATGTGGGGGCCGTCGTCCTGGAGGTGGACGGCAAGGAGATCGAATGCGTCTCCGTCTCCAATGACAGCAACACCGGTTACATGCCGGTCAAGACCATGCGCCGCAAGCGCACCATCAGCGGCTACTGCCTGGGCATCGTCACGCATGAGCTGTCCGTCACCGTGCCCATCCCCGTGGACGGCGATCCGCTGGACTGGTGGAAGGTCTTCGATGCCAAGCTGACCATCTACCCCGTCTCGGGCAACGGCAAGCGCGTCTCGTACACCGGCTGCTGCGTGCAGAGCGTGAGCGACCAGTACGAGGCCGAAGGCGAGGCCCGACGCGATCTGAAACTTTTTGCCGTTGAGCGTGTGGAGGAATAGGTATGGAAATCAAGGGAATGTTTGCATGCGGTCTGGAATACGAAGGCCAGCGCCACAGGTCTTTTACCCTGCGCCTGCCCACCATGGCGGACGTGGAAAATGCCATCGAGGCCGCCCAGGCCGAGGCCGGGGCCAATGCCTGCGCAGCCCGCATCGACCGTCACAAGTGGGCCGCCTGCCTGAGCGTGGACGGCATCCCGGCGGAAAAAATGAGCGCCCGCCTGCTGGCCGGTCTGGCCGCCAGGGAATGGGGCATCCTGAAAGACGCCGAGGACGAGCTGGTAAAAAAACTCGTGGCCGCCGGCGCGGCCCCGGCGGAGAACTGCGCCGAACCCTCCGCCTAGCCCAGGCCGCGCTGGTCCGGCAGGGCTTCACCCTCGCGGAGGCGCGGGGCCTGACCCTGCCGGAGGCCGAGGCATTCCTGGAGATATTCTATCCCCCAAAAGCACAGCCCGCCGGGCGGCGTACTTGTGTCAGCAAGCGCCAGGACTGGCGGCAATGGAAAAAGCAGCATGGCCGATCTTGACGTACAGGTGCAACTCTCCCTGCGGGACGACCTCTCCCGCCCGGCCAAAAAGGCCATGGATGCCGTGCGTGCCGCCTCACGCACGGCAGAAGGCGGCATGGGCGGTGTGGCCAAACAGGCCGCCAAGGCCGGGGATGCCGTGGAAGGCATGGGCCGCGCTGCCCGTGACGCGGGCGAGGCCACCGATGCCCTTGCCCGCAGCAACGGCCCGCGCAGCGTCAAACAGCAGGCCGACGGCGCCACCCGCAGCCTGGAGAACATGGCCCGCAGCGGCCAGCATGCCGGACAGTCCCTGTCCCAGGCCGATGCCCAGGCCGGGCGCTTGCGCCGCACGCTGGACGGCGTCTCGTCCCGCATGCAGGCCGTCACCCGACAGGCCGCCCGTCTGGGGCAGGGGCTGGGCAACGGCATAAACGGGGCCGTGGATGCCGGGGCGGGCATCATGGCGGCCGGGGCCGTGGGCCGCACCGCCCTGGCGGCTCCGATGGCCCGCGAACGGCAGTATCTTCAGGACGCGACCGTGGCCTTCAATGAGCGTACCGAGGCGGGCATCAAGGCGGGTGTCACTGAATTGCGGGCACTGGATCAGCAGATCGTGGCCCGTGGCGGCGGCACGCTGGACAGCGCGCGGGCCATGCGCGGGGCTTTCCTGGCCGGGGGGATGTCCTTTGAGGATACCCAGGCCCTGGCCCCCTTGACCCAACGGGCCGCCACCGCCGCCGGGGCCGAGGGCGCGGACTTCGCCAACACCCTGCTGTCCGGGACAAAATCCGGCCAGTTCACCAAGGCCGACGCGGAAAAGGTCTTCGGCATGATGCTCACGGCCGGGGCCGAGGGCAGCTTTGAAACGCGCGACATGGCCCAGTACCTGCCAAGCATCTTCAACGCCACGGGCGACATGCGCGGCCTGCGCGGCACAGCACAGCATTTGACAGGTCTGGAAATAGTCCGCGACGCCGCAGGCGACAGCGCCGAGGCCGCCAACCGCTACCAGAACCTGCTCTCGTTCCGCAACAGCAAGGAAGCCTACAGCAACCTGTCGAAAAAGGGCATCAACCTGGCCCACGTTTACCGCGATGCCGCCAAACGCGGCGAGGACATGAACCTGGCTTTCGTGGGGGCCATCCAGGGCCTGGTGGAACGCAACAAGGAATACAAGCGCCTCAAGAAAGAGCTGCCGGGGGCCACGGGCGCACGGGCCGACGAGATCCGCAACCAAATGGGTGCCATCCAGAACCGCATTTTTTCCGAGATCATCGGGGACATGCAGGCTCGTGAAGGTGCCATCGCCCTGGAAAAAGCCAGGGGAGGCCGTTACAGCGAGGTCTACGCCGGTGTCACCAACAAGCCCGAGGCCATGATCGACAAATTGTTTTCGGTCATGACCAGTTCCACGCAGGAGAATCTCAACCGGCTGGCCAACGAGTGGGAAAAGGGCATGGACCGCGTGCTGGACGTGGTCAAAGGCCCGTTGCAGGATGCCATCCAGTGGGCAAGCGGCCTCATGGCCGACAACCCGGAACTGACGGCCCTGGCCGGGGCCACGGTCACGGCCGGGGCCATGTGGGGCGCGGGCCGGGGCCTGGCAGG
>NZ_DS996355.1:255892-262244 GCF_000156375.1 Desulfovibrio piger ATCC 29098 | reverse complement strand
CCGGTCCCGTGGGCTCGGCCGTCGGCGCGGCCGCAGGCGCGACGCTAGGCGGTATCCTGGGCACTGAGCTGGGGCAGCAGTGGTATCAAAAAACCATGGTCGAGGCCCCTCTGGCAGCCGGAAAGCTGCCCTATGACCCGGACGATCCCACGGACTACCTGACGGCCCTCTCCGCCCGCGCAAAGGATACGGGCCGGGGACCGGAACAACGCCCGGACGCCTTCGATGACTACGGCGCGGCGCTGTTCGGCGGCACCACGTCCTTCCTGGACACCGGCGAAGGACTGGAAGAACGCCTGGCCACGCTGGCCGGCCGGGACGATGACCGCCGCGCCCAGGAGGAATGGAAGGCCGCGTTGCTGGAGGCCGCCCAAAACATGCGGGCCGCGCAGGAGCAGCCCGTCAAGGTGGAGCTGCACAGCACGCTGGAGCTGGACGGTGCCGTGCTGGCCCAGAGCCGCGAGGATATCATGATCCGCGAAGCCGCGCGCCGTTAGCGCAAACCCACGCCGCCGGGGAGGGGCGTTAGCATGGCATGGAATCTGACGTTGCAGGACGCCTCCTTCCGGGGCGTCACCTTTGAAGTGCAAAGCGTGGAAGACCGGGGCGAGAAGGCCCTGTGCGTCCATGAATACCCGTACCGCTCCGGGGCCGAGGTGGAGGACCTGGGCCGCAAGCCCCGCGTCATCCCCGTGACCGCCATTTTTTGGGGCGTGGCCTATGAGAGCAGGATCAAGGCGCTGGTGGCCGCCTTCGAGGAGGCCGGGCCGGGCGAGCTGATCCATCCCGTTTTCGGCAGCCTCACCGTGGCCGTGCGCCGCTGGCAGATACAGCACAGCGCGGAGCGGCACGACTACGCCACCGTGACCTTTGAGGCCGTGGAAGCCGTCACGGACAACCCTTTTTTCGGGGCCACCTCCAGCCGCAGCCTGGCCGAACAGGCGCTGGCGGATATTTCCTCCAGCCTGGACGAGGCCCTGGGCCTGTCGGAAAGTGAGCTGGGCAAGACCCTGGGCCAGTGGGCGGATACCGCCGCCAATATCAAGGCCCGCGTGGAGACGGAATTGCAAGGCGTGCTGGACGTACTGGATGCCGGGCGCAGTGTGGTGCGTTCCGTGCTGTCCTATGTGGACGTGCCCGCCGCCTTCGTGGCCGACGCGCAGGCCATCGTGCGCGGCCTGCAAGCCGACGCCGCCAGCGCCTCCTCGTCCGTGGTCTCCGCGTTCGGTGTCCTCTCCACGGCACTGCCGCTGTTGTCCCTCACGGCCCCGGAAGCCGTCAAAGCCTACGCCACCGGGGCCGGAGCCTATGGCCCCGCCTGGGTATCCGGCCCGCAGAGCGCCCTGTCGGGCAAGGCCGAGGCGCAGCTGGCCCTGCGCGTGCCCCGCCCCGCCGTGGCGACCATCCCGGTGCCGGAGGTGGGCAGCGCCCAGACGCCGCAGGGCGTGGCCGTCACCCATGTGACCCTGCTGGAGGCCCAGGCCACGGCACAGGCCGCCAGCGAGGCGCTCAAGGCCGATATGGCCTCCCCCGCACTGACGCCGGGCGAGATCGAAGGGCTTGCGGGCAATGTACGGGCACGGCTGGATGACGCCCTGCACTATACGGCGGCGGCCCTGCCCCAGGGCAGCGTGCATCCCGTCTGCGAGCGCCTGCGCACAGCGGCTCGGGCCATGCAGCAGCTGGCCGAGGCCGCCCTCAATGCCCGTCCGCCGCTGGCCATACGCACCGCCGGGCTGGCCTGTAATTTCCATTTGCTGGCCCACCGCCTCTACGGCGACTTCACCCGCGCGGACGAGCTGCGGCGCATCAATCCGCAAGTGCGCAATCCCAATTTTATCGACCCCAATCAGGAGCTGCTTGTTTATGTCCGCTGATACCGATGCCATCACCCTGGCCATCGCCGGGCATGAGCACAGGGACTGGGAACGCTACAGCATAGACAGCGACTTTTTCACGCCCGCCGATGCCTGGAGCCTGTCCCTGGGCATCCCGGCTACGGCCATCCCCGACTATGTAAAGCCCTGGGCCGAGGTGCAGGTGCGTCTGGGTACGGACGTGATCCTCACGGGCCGTGTGGACGCCGTGCGCCGCCGTCTGGCCAAGGGAGAACATCGCCTGGAACTGCACGGCAGGGACCGGGCGGGCGTCCTGCTGGACTGCTCCGCGCCCGTGCTGGCTCGGCGCGAGCTGACCCTGGCGGAGATATGCGCCACCTACCTGCGCCCCCTGGGCATCGACCGCATGGACGTACAGGGCGGGGACAGCCGGAAGAAGGTCACTGTGGAACCGGGCATGAGCGCCTGGGAAGCCCTGGAGCGGGCCGCCGAACTGGCGGGCCTGTGGCCGTGGTTCACGCCGGACGGTGTGCTGAAAGTGGCCGCCCCGGACTATGGCCGGGCCGTGGACGCTGAGCTGATCCTGGACACGACGGGCACCAAAAACAACGTGCAGGACCTGTCCCTGGAGGATAACTGCCAGCGCCGCTGGTCGGAGGTGACAGTGCTGGGCCAGGGCACGGGCGACGAACACGAGGGCGCACAGCCCGCCATCAAGGCCGCGGCCCGTGACGCTGAGGCGGGCTTTGCCCGGCCCCTGATCCGCGATGCCGCCCACCTGGAGACCACTGCCCAGGCGCAGGCCAGGGCCAACAAACTGCTTTCCGATTCCATCTTCGAGAGCTGGCAGGCCGTGGCCCGCGTGCGGGGCCATCGCACGGACAGCGGGGCGGTATGGGAGCCGGGCATGCATATCCGGCTCCTCTCCACGCCCCTGGGCCTGGACGTGGACACCATGCTGGCCCGGCGTACCCTGTCCTGTGACCGCCAGGGCGGCACCATCACCACCCTGTACCTGCGGCCCTGGGCGCTGTGGCTGCCGGATACGGCCCCCAAGGCCAGACGCAAGCACCACAAAAAGGGCGGCGACTGCTGCACCTGCGACCTCTGCGCCGGATAGACCACCATGAGCATCATCGAGATCGTCGAAAGCCGCATAGCCCGTGCCCTGCGCGGACTGCGCTTCCCCTACCGCGCCCGCCTCACGGCCCGCAATGACGCGCCGGGCCTGCAACTGGCGCAGGCCGATGCCCTGGCCGGGGAACAGGCCCAGGCCGTGGAGGTGCTGCAACAGTTCGGCTTTTCCAGCGGCGTGCCCGAAGGCAGCGACCTCATCGTGATCCCTCTGGGCGGGCGCACCTCCGCCAGCGTCATCATCGCCACGGAAAACGCGGCCTACCGCCTCAAGGTCGGGCCGGGGGAAGCGCGCATGTACAGCCAGGACGGCGCGTATATCCATATCAAACAGGGCCGCGTCATCGAGATCGACTGCGACGAGCTGGCCATCAACGTCAAAAACAACGCCCGGCTGACGGCGGGGCAGCAGGTGACGGTGGAAGCGGGCAGCGGCATCGTGCTGGATACCCCGCAAACCACGGTGACGGGCAACATGACCGCCACCGGCCAGCAGGGCGACCGCGTGGAGATGACGGCGGACATGACGCTACGCGGCAACATCACCCAGACCGGCAGCATCACCTCGTCCGGCGATCATACGGCGGGCGGCATCAGCCTCACCGGGCACACGCATACCGGTGTCCAGACGGGCGGCGGCTCTACCGGCAAGCCGCAGTAAGCACGGCACCCCAACCAAGGAAGGGTGGAAGCGCTGAACAGCTTCCACCTTTTTTTTGCGCCCATGCCCGCTAGTCTTTGAGGCATGGATACCTGGATAGACCCTGCCACCGGCGACTATACCGGCGCGCGCATCAGCCGCCTGGAAAATGCCGTCTACCTGCGCCTCATGACCCCGCTGGGCTCGTGGTGGGCCGACCCGTCCCTGGGCAGCCGCCTGCATGAACTGGCACGGGAAAAGGACGTGCCGCGCATTTCCCTACTGGCCCGCCAGTACGCGGAACAGGCCCTGCAGGGCCTGCTGGACGACGGCAGGGCGCGGGCCGTGGAAGTCAGCGCCGCGCAGCCGCATGACGGGCGCTGCCTGCTGCATGTGGTCGTCACCGACGCCACGGGCCAGCGCTACAGCTATGAGCATTTCGTCCCTGTGGGAGCCTGACCATGCCCTATACCATCCCCGACTTTGCCGCCATCCGGCAGCGCATGCTGCGCGATGCCGCCAATCTGGACCCCACGGCCCCGCAGGACAGGGACAGCGACCATTTCGCCCGCTCCAGCGCCACGGCCTCGGCGGTGTCCGGCCTGTATGACTTTCTGTCCTGGCAGGCCCGCCAGCTGCTGCCGGACACGGCGGACCCCGAATATCTGGAGCAGCACTGCGCCCTGCGCGGCATCACCCGCAAGCCCGCCACACGGGCCACGGGCACGCTCACCCTGACGGGCCGGGCCGGTGCCGTGGTGCCCGCAGGTACGCAGGCCAGGGACGTGTCCGGCGTGCTGTATCGCAGCACGGCCGGTGTGACGCTGTCCGGAGCGGCGGAGGCCGCCACGGCTGCCGCCCCCTGTGAGGCCGTGGACGCCGGGGCGTTGCCTGATCTGGATGGCGCGCCCGTGACCCTGCTGGCCGCGCCGTCCGGTGTACAGTCCGCCGCCCGCCTGACCTTGACCGGCGGCAGCGATGCCGAGGACGACGCCACCCTGCTGGCCCGGCTGCTGGACTACATGCGCAATCCGCCTTCCGGCGGCACAGCGGCGGATTACCGGCGCTGGGCGCGGGAGGTGCCCGGTGTGGCCGACGCCCAGGTCTACCCCCTGCGGCAGGGCGCGGGCACCGTGGATGTGGTCATCACCGGCCCGGACGGCATCCCCGGCGAGGACGTGGTGGCCGCCTGTCAGGCCCACATCGACGCCGAGCGGCCCGTGACGGCCCTGGCCACGGTCTACGCCCCTCTGGCCCTGCCCGTGGACATGACCCTCAAGCTGCGCGTGGCCGCTGCCGCTACCCTGGAGAGCCTGCGCCCTGACGTGCGGGCCGCTCTGGAAACGGAGATAGCGGCCCTGCGTCCCGGCGAGACCCTTGTGCTGTCCCGTTGCGCCGCCGCCGTGTCCGGTCTGGCTGGCGTGGCCGATGTGGTCATCACCGCCCCGGCCGCCAACGTGCAGCCCACTGACCTGCAATGGTGCCGTCTGGGCACCCTGACGCTGGAGGCCCTGTAATGCCGCACGCCGACCTGCTGGCGGCCCTGCTGCCGCCGGTCAGCTATGCCCCATCCGGGCTGCATCTGGCCGCCTCGCTGGCCATGGAAGGCCGGGAGCTGGATCGCGTGCAGGCCGATGCCGCCCATGCCGTGGGCGGGCTGCGGCCCTTCCTCTATCAGCAGTGGCTGGAGGATTACGAGCGCGTCTATGGCCTGCCCGGCCCCTGCGCCCTGGGCGGCCAGCTGTTGCAGGAGCGCCTGGCCCTGCTGGCCGTGGCCTTGCAGGAGCGCGGCGGCATCTCTCTGGCCTGGCTGCGCCGCTATGCGGCCCTGGCCGGATATGAGGCCAAGGTCACGGAATACCGGGAGTTCAAGGCGGGACACAGTGCCGCCGGGGATGCCCTGACCAATGGCGGCTGGTGCCATGCGTTTCTGGTGACGGCCCCCGGCGATGCCCCGCGCGAGTTCAAAGCCGGGCAATCCGTGGCGGGCGAGGCCCTGCGCACCTGGGGCGATCCCATTCTTGAATGCATCATCAACTGGCGCAAGCCCGCGCATACCGTGGGCCTTGTGGCCTACATCGAGGAATAGCCATGCATCGCATCGACACGGCCACGGCCACGCCGGACCACAAGTTCACCGAAGGCGATCCCGCCGTCCCCGTGGCGGCCACCACCGTTTCCGCCGAATGGCTCAATGCCGTGCAGGAGGAGCTGGTGGCGGTCATCACCGGGGCCGGGCTGGAGCTGAAAAAAAGCGACAATGGCCAGCTCTGGCAGGCCATCAGCCAGCTCATCACCAACGCCAAGCCCGGACTGGCCACCAAGGCCAAGCCCGGCCTCGTGCAGGTGGGCGGCGGGCTGAATATCACGCCGGAAGGGCTTCTCTCCGTCCTGGCGGCCAGCGTCACCCAGGCGGGCATCGTCCAGCTGGCGTCCGGCCTGTCCGATTCCACGACCACGGCCCCCACCTGCAAGGCCGTCAAGGACGCCATCGAGAGCAAGCTCGCCGCCGTCAATGTGCCTGTAGGCGGCATCCTGCCCTTTTCCGGCACCTTCGGCGGTGAAGGCAACCGCTTCCCCATCCCGCTGGGGGAAGATGCCCCGGACATGCACTGGTGCCTGTGCGACGGCACCACCACCAATGGCCTGCCCGTGCCCGACCTGCGCGGCCGCATGATTCGGGGCGCGTCGGATTCCGTGCCCGCTGGCTCCACTGGCGGCTCGGAGAAGCATTCGCACA
>NZ_DS996355.1:138044-255324 GCF_000156375.1 Desulfovibrio piger ATCC 29098 | reverse complement strand
ATTTTCACCCCCGCCATGTGGCAAAAAAACAAGGAGAAAAGACATGCCCAGAGTAACCGTTGTCCCTGATGACCGTCTCATCATCGTGGATGGGTACGCCCTGTGCTTCGACTATACATCTCCAGACGGGATGCATGCGCTCCAGTGGAATGGAAAAAGTGGACACACCGAATGGATCAATGGTCCCAATCAGGCGCTGGCCCCGGAGGACTATGACACGCTGGTGGCCCCCTATGTAACGGCTTGGGAGCAGGAGCAGAATCGTCTGGAGCAGACTGCCGCCGAGGCAGAGGCCGCCCGTCTGGCTGAGTTCAACAGTGAGGGAGGCCGGTTCGAGCGCCTGCGCGCGGAACGTGACCGGCGCCTGGCTGAGACCGATTATCTGCTGATGCCGGACTATCCCCTCTCCGAGGGCCAGCGCACCGTCCTGCAATCTTACCGTCAGTCCCTGCGCGATCTGCCCTCGCAGGAGGGAGCGCCCTGGGATGGTGGCGGAGAGGAGACGCCGTGGCCGGAAATTCCCACCTGGGTGAAGGCGTAAGGGGGGCAGGATGCTAATCACGCTGTGCGACGTACAGCCGGACATAGTGGATGCCTGGCGGCGATATCTGCCCCCAAAACTGGAGGGAAGTGTAGAGGTCTTGCGGGAAAGCATCATCCACGTGAAGGTGGATGCTGTCACCAGCCCCGCAAATTCGTTCGGATTCATGGACGGGGGACTGGATGCTCTCTATACGCAGTATTTCGGCCCGCAACTCCAGCAACGCCTGCAACGGATGATTCGGGAAAAGGCCGACGGCGAGTTGTTGGTGGGGCAGGCATTGCAGGTTGAGACAGGTTATCCGCCCATCCCCTGGTGCATCTGCGCTCCTACCATGCGCGTGCCGCGCGCTCTAGAGACGGCAGAGCCAGCCTATCTGGCCACACGGGCCGCCGTGCGTTGCGCCCTGCTGGCTGGCCTGAATAGTCTGGCCATCCCCGGCATGGGGACGGGGACAGGCGGTCTGCATCCCCAACGTGCTGCCCGTGCCATGATGCACGCCATCCATGACGCGCTTTTCCCGCGCCCATTCCCCGCCTCGCTGGCCGAGGTATACGCATTTTGATGCAATGGCCTCCCACAAGGAGGCCATATGGCAACAAAACACAAACGGGCGACCATGACGGCCCGCCAACTGGCAGAGGACTATCTGGCCCACCAGATCACGCGGGACGTGACCCGCACCAGTACCCGGCATCACCTCAACCAGCTGCTGGCCCTGTTCGGGGGCTGGCAGGCCCGCCGGGTGGGGGCGGATCAAGTACGGGAGTTTCTGGCGGTCCAGAAAACACGCGGCGTCATGGCCACCACAGCGCACCACCGCGTCCGCCTGTGGCGTACCGTCTTGGCCTGGGCAGTGGAGACGGGCCGCCTGCCCGCGTCGCCTCTGGCGGGTTTCCGGCTGCACCGCCCCAGGGCACGGCGCATCGATCCGCCCACGCGGGCCGAGGCTGCGCGCATGTATAAGGTAGCCGCGCCGCATATCCGGCGTGTGATCGTCCTAGGCATGGCGGCCGGGCCGCGTATCGGCCCCAGCGAGCTTTTTCGGCTTGCATGGGCGGATGTGGATCTGGCGGCGGGCTATATGAGGATGCCCAACGCTGCCAAGGGCTCGCGGGATGACAGTAGGATCGTCCCCATCCGGGACGACATCCTGCCCCTGCTGCGGGCGTGGAAAGAGGAAGACGAGAAACAGGGCTGCCCGTGGGTCATCCACTGGCAGGGACGCCCTGTGCGCTGCATAGGCCATGCCTGGCATCAGGCCCGAAAAGCGGCGGGCATCACGCGGCGCATAACGCCCTATAGCCTGCGCCATGCCATGCCCACGGAAGCCCTTGAGCATGGCGCGGACGTGAAAGCGGTGGCGGAGGTCATGGGCCATGCTGACCCGACCATGCTGCTGCGCGTCTATCAGCACACGCGCTACAGGCTGAAGAAAAAAGCGGTCAACGCCGCACCCGGCCTGCGGCTGGACAAGATTTGACAGTGGCGGGGGCGTCGTAGCGCCCCCACCGACGGGCCTGACAAGCCCGCCACGGCCCCACACGGGAAGGGGAATCCCGTGCGGAGTATCCGCCGACTGTAGTGCTCGGGACGAGCGCGCAACAGCCTATCAGGGCGGACACCGGGGCGCAACCCATAACCGTTAGAGATGGAGACTATTACCGAGATCCGCTGCCGCCATTGCGGCAAACTGCTGGCCAGAGGCCGGGCCGAAGATGCCCATATCGAGTTCAAGTGCCCCCGCTGTGGGGCGTACACCATTCTGCGGGCCACGCGCCCCGATCATGCAGGCCGTGGAGCCTCTCCTGTGGAGGCACCGTGGCCGCAAAACGCAGACGACCATATCATCCGCCGGTCCTGAGCGACTGGCTGCCGCCCCTGGCCGGGCCGCCCGGCTACATCATGGGGGCAACAGGGCCGCAGGGCTTCGGCACGGCCGACTTTTATGTGGCCCAGATCCCTTGTGCCACGGCCCGCGCCGTCATCATCGAACACCACTACAGCCACCGCGTAGTCAACAACAGCTACCTGCACCTGGGCGTTTACCGCGAGGGAGCGTTCGTTGGCGTCCTGCAATGGGGCTATGCCCTCAATCCGGCCAGAGCTGGCAAAGTGGTGGCAAACACTACACAAGGACAATACCTGGAGCTGAACCGTATGTGGCTGTCGGACGATGCCCCGCGCAACAGCGAGAGCCGGGCCATCAGCTACGCCCTGAAGTACATCCGTCGCGCCTGCCCGTCCGTGGCCTGGGTACAGTCCTTTGCTGATGAGCGCTGCCAGGGGCTGGGCGTGGTCTATCAGGCATGCAGCTTTCTGTACCTAGGCAGCCACACAAGCCCGTTCTATGAGCTGGACGGCGAGGTCTACCATAAATTGCTGGTAACGGCCCACCTCAAGAGCGGCAAGCGTGGAGCACACCTGCGGGCCAACCTAGAACGGGCAAAGCTGCATAAGCTGCGGCAGTTCCGCTATGTCCGCTTCCTGAAAACGGACTGGATCAAGCGCCTGCGCATGCCGATACTTCCATACCCCAAACGACAACAGGACTAACGAAAAAAGGCGGGAGAAATCCCGCCTTGCTTTTTGCTTTTCTGCTGCCAATACGCGCGCAAATTGCTGCCAATAGCGCCGCAAACTTATTGAAGGTAATCCGCAGACAAGCAGCATGATTACGCACGAAGATTTTTCATCACTTGGTGCTATTTTTTCGCGTGCGTGTTGGGAATGGTGTTGGGACAAAAGAAAAAGGGGTTACGGATAAATCCGTAACCCCTTGATTTCCTTGGTGGGCAGTACAGGACTTGAACCTGTGGCCCCCGCCTTGTAAGGGCGGTGCTCAACCAGCTGAGCTAACTGCCCAAGCTGCCTTTTCCAGAACGGAAAAGGCATGCCGTCTTCTAATATAACCCCGCACGTGTGTCAACCGCAGCCGTCGATCAGCTGAATTGCAAGGGCTTTGCCATCAGCGTTGCCATGTCTCCGGCTAGCTTTTCCTTGAGGGCCGCCGCACGCACGGTATCCTTCATGATCATGTCCACCTGACGGCTGTGGATCAGCAGATAGCCGATCAGGCGCGTCCGGCGCAGGGTCTCTTCGGCATCATACGCTTCCGCCACGGCAAACATGGAGTCATTCTTGATGTCCACGCGGAAACCGTGGGTCTCCAGCAAATCGGCCAGCATCCTGGCACGCAGGATGCGGCGGCTGACGTCCGCTGCCCCGCCCTTGAACTGGAAGCTGACGAAGTTCTCGTGCTCATCCTCGCCCGCAAGGCATTCCACCGTGCAGAAATGGTACCCGTACCGGGCCTGCAGGATCATATAGCGCGAGGCGATGATGAAGAAGTTCTTGTCAGCCATGGCCGTAGGTGCCGTACTTTCCAGCTCCCGGTTCATGGTGCTCTCGAACACGACGCTCATGAAGCCCGAGGCGCTGGTCGCCGGCGGTCCGGCCCAGGGCACGGCCACCATGCCGTTCCACAAGGCCAGCATGGGCTTGCAGGCGATGTCTCCCAGCTCCACCAGAGGCCCGCTGATACTGCGCTTGAAGCCATCATCCATGTCGATGACCCAATATTGCAGCTTGACGCCCACCTTGAGCTGTTTGCCCATGTTGCGGTTGAGGGCCGCCTCGCTGTCGAACATCAGGCCCACGGCCTTTTCATGGCAGAAGCGGGTGATGTCGTGCAGGCTCGTGCAGTTGGCCGGCGAGAAGTCCGGCGAATCCGGGTCCAACAGATGCAGGGGCGTCATCAGGGCCGCCAACTCCTTGAGGCGCTGGTACACAGGACTCCCGGCCATAAGGTTGGGGGGCGTCGCTCCCGCCGGGATCAATTCGGGATGGCTCCCGGCCAGTACCGTGCCCCGGTCGGCCAGCAGCGTGACCTCACCGGCATTTTCCAGCAGCTGGCTGGCATCCTTCAGGCTGAACAGGGCCGGGAGCTTGTATTCGCGCGCCACAGAGGCCAGGTGTCCGGCCATGCCGCCCGTCTCGCTGATCAAGCCTGCGGCCCGGGAAAGCAGCGTGGCCCAGCGGGGCTGCGCCCGCTCGATGACCAGGATGCCGCCACGCGGGAAAGACAGCATGTCCGCATCCTTGCGGGCCACGAAAACCGGCCCCACGGCCACCCCGGAGCTGACGGCCATGCCGCCCTGCGCCAGGACGGGCAGATCCCCCGGGTCCTCTTCCCCGGCCACTGCCGCCGGAGCTTCTTCCGTCTGGTCGGGTACGCTTTCGAACAGCGGACGGCTTTGCAGGACCACGATGCGCGTGTTGCCTTCATAGGGTTCCAGCGCCCATTCCACGTCCTGCGGTTCATTGTAGAATTCTTCCAGTGCCAGGGCCACCTGCGCCAGCTCGCGGGCCTGGGCATCCGTCAGGCTGGGACGGACAGCGGCCTCCCCTTCCAGATCGGAACGGCTGACGCCCTGAGCCGCCTCGGGAGCGCAATCCAGGCGAAAAGCCTTGTGGGCGATGTGCTTTTCAAGCAGTTCCGGCGGATTCTGCCGACTGAAGGCGAACACGTCCGGTGTGACGGCCCCGTCCACCACGGCCTGGGGCAGCCCGGGAACGGCATTGAGCGTCACCTGTCCCCGTCCCTGCCGGCTGGCCACGGGGTCACGACTGTAGGCCACACCGCCGGCCAGCGCCTGCACCATGCTGAGCACGCCCACACTCATGGGCGCCGCCTCATCCGGGATGCCGCGCTGGAAACGGTAGCTCATGGCCGTGACCGCGTATTTGCTGGCCACGATCTCTTTCCAGACCTCGCAGGCTTCTTCGGGCAGGACATTGAGCTCCGAGCGGTACTGCCCCGCAAAGGTCACGCCCAAGGCATCCTCGCCCACGGCGCTGCTGCGCAGGGCAAGACGCAGCTCGCTGCCGCAACGTTCCACCATGCCCGCCACGGCCTCTTCGATGGCCTGCTCCAGCTGCGGCGGCAAGGGCGCGTTGAGGATGCACTGCTGCAATGCGGCGGACAGGCTGAACAGGTCGTCCATGCTGTCCATGTCCGCGCTCTGGATACGGCGGGAGATCTCGTCACGCAGCCCGTTGTATTCCATGAAGGCATGATAGGCATTGACCGTCACGGCAAAACCATCCGGCACGGCTAGCCCCACATTGGCGGAGACTTCGCCAAGATTGGCCATTTTGCCGCCGACCTGCGGCATGTCGCCCAGACGGATGTCCGTCAGGGGCAGCAGCAAGGGGCCGTCCGTGACCAGGCTCTTCCGCTCCAGCACGTCCGTGATGCGGCCGCTGACATCATTGAAAGCGGTCTGCAAACTTTCGTAGTGGTTGTCGGAAAGCGCGTTCAGTTCGCGTACCATCTGGTACACGGCCGTTGCCGCCCGCGTACCGGCACCGCGGACATAGCTCATGCCGAAGGGACGCGAACCGGCCAGGGCCTCTTCCACTTCGCTCATGATCTCGAGCGCGTTCTTGTTGGAGGACAGCAGGCGACGGAAACGGGCACAACGTTCGCGGAGCTGCTTTTTCAGCTCTTCCTCGCGTGCCAGATCCTCGGGGCTCAGCTCTTTCTGCCCGCCCAGCAAGTGTCGCAATCGTGTGAATATGGACATATCACGCAGCGGCGCGAACCGCCTCCTCCATCTTGATGATCAGCTCGTTGATGGCCACGGGTTTCAGCATATAGTCATAGGCCCCCAGATCCATGCCCTGCACGGCCACGCCGAGGGAGGCATGGCCCGTCAGCAGCAGGACAGGCAGTTTGGGCGCGATCTTCTTCATGTGGCGCAGCGTTTCCAGCCCATCCATGCCGGGCATGCGCACGTCCATGACCACCACCTGGAACATGGTCTCGGGCTGCTTCATGGCCTCTGTGACGATATCCAGCGCGCTCTGCCCGTCAGGAGCCGTCACGATGGTCATGCCGCGACGGGACAGACGTTTTTCCATCAGCTGCAGGAATTCCACTTCATCATCAACAAAGAGTGCGTGCATGGCATGCTCCTAAGCGTCTTCGCTGGTTTCAAGGGGTTGGCTCGGCGGTTCCGCGGGCAGGCTGATGCAGAATGTCGTCCCCTGCCCCACAACGCTGTTGACCTCTATACGGCCACCAAGCTTTTCCAGAATCGTAAAGCAGATGGCCAGGCCAAGCCCTGTACCCTCGCCCACTGCCTTTGTGGTGAAGAAAGGATCGAAGATGCGCTGCATGGTCTCTTCGTCCATGCCCGGCCCCGTATCCTTGAAGTAGATGCGTGCGCCATTTTCCCAGGGTTCGGTGCGCACGGTGATGGAGCCATTCTTGCCGATGGCGTCGATGGCATTGTCGATGATGTTGATGAACACCTGCTCCAGCTGGGCCGAATCGGAAAGGATGACCGGCACATCGGCGGAGAACTCCTTCTCGATGGCGATATTGCGGCCGCGGGCCTCGGTCTTGAGGAACTCCGTCGCCTGGTCCACCAGCACGTTGACCATGATCTCCGAACGGCCGGGATTCATGCGCCGGCCAAAGCCCAGCATGCGCTGCGTGATCCCCTTGGCCCGCTGCACGTGCTTTTCGATCTTGTCCGTGCTCTCCATAATCTCGTCATAATTGACCATGTTCTTGGGATTCTCGTCCTGCAGCAGGTCGCGGATCCAGCCGGCGTTCTCCTGGATCAGCATGAGGGGATTGTTGACCTCATGGGCCACACCTGCGGCCATCTTGCCGAGAGCCGCCATCTTGCTGGATTGCAGCATGCGGGCATCGATATGGGCCTGCTTGCGGTCGGCGGCGGTCAGACAGGAGACGATGTAGCGCGTCCCCAGGAAGGCCCCCACCGTGACCAGCACGGCACCCAGCCCCACGAAAAGCAGGATATAGATGCGCAGACGGTGCAGCGGGGCCAGGCTTTCCCGCACATCGTCCACCACCACCAGCAACCAGGGCATGGCATCCAGATGCATCATGGCCGCCAAAGGCTCCTTGCTGCCGCTGTCGCCCGGCTGGGACGGCAGGGGCACAAGAGCGATGCCCTGGCGCAGCACATTGGGCAAGGTGACGTCGAAGTGCTCAAGGATGCGGCCGTAGTCACGGGAATCGGTCTGCAGCACGCCCTGCTCGTTGATCAGGAAGGCATCACTACGCTCCCCGGAGTACACGCGCTGCAACAGACCGTTGATGGCTTCCATGTCGATGGTGGCACGCATGATGAAGCTCTCGCCCCCTTCATGACGCAAGACGGCGATGATGAAATGCGGCACATTGCGGAAGCCCATGAACACGTCGCTGACGAAAACGCCCTTGCGCAATACCTCCGTGAACCAGGGGGCATTGACGTAGTTGGCATCGCGCAGGTCGAACGGCCCCACATAGGAGATGTGGCGGCCGTCCATGCCGATGATGCCAAGATCCACGAACGAGCGCCCGCTCTGCTGCATGACCGTGAAGATACGGCTCAGGCGGTCAGGATCCCGCAATTCGGCAAGGTCATGCGTGAAGGCCAGCGTTTTTATCTGGGAAACACGCTCATGCAAAAAGGTATCCAAAGCCCGGTGTTTACTGCTGCAAACGGCTTCGATACCGGCAGAGATCTTTTCATCATAGATGGAATTGATGCGGTCTATGCTGAAGATCCCCAATGCCACCAGCGGCAAAAGGGCAAGCCCCAGATGCGTGACGAACAGACGGCGGAAGATGCGTCTGTATTCCCGTGTGGAAGGCATCTACTCCTCCTTGGCTGAAATCTGGGAAAGGTCTCCACCAGTCAGCAATATACGGCAATGGTTCAGCATGGTCTTGCGGGTCGCCGCCACCTTGGCGCTGTCCTGCATGATCATGTCCAGCTGGCGGGTATGGATGGTCAGATAGCCCGCCACAGCCAGCAGGCACTGCCCTTCTTCCATGTCCATGCCCTCAAGGCGCGCGGTCACGGCGTCATTGCGGACCACCGGCGTCAGGCCGAATTCCCACAACAGATCGGCCACGAAGCGCACTCGCAGGATGCGGCGTTCGATATTGGCCGCCCCGCCGCGCAGCTGGAAGGCCACATAATTCTCCGGTGTACGGTCCCCCAGACGGGCTTCGACAGAGACGAAATGGAAGCCGAAGCGCGAATGCAGGCTGCAATAGTCGCGCGAGACCATGAAATAGTTCTTTTCCGTAAAATAGGCCGTCTGTGCCGCCGGATCCAGATTGGGATTGGCCGTGGCCTCGAACAGCACGGAAAGGAAGCCTTTGCCGTCCACCGGCGGGGGGCCCTGCCAGGGGTAGGCGTTCATGCCGCGCCAGACAGCCTGCATGGGGATGGAGGTGATGTCCTCCACGTCGATGACCGGCCCGGGCTGGACCTTGCCGAAACCGTCATTGAGGTTCACGACCCAGAACTGCTTGAGGACCTTGTCCCGCAGCTGTTTGATGCGCTGGGCCGCGTACTGCTTGTCTGAGCCCAGGGTGAACATGGCGCTGACGGCCTTTTCGTGGCAGTAACGGGCGATATCGTGATAGGTCTGGCAGTTGGCCGCCTTGAAGTCCACGCTGTCCACGTCGATGGTCAGGGGCAGGATATGCTCCGCCGCATGCTGCAGCACCCGGTACACAGGGCTGCCGGGCAGATAGTCACGGGGCGGGCGGGCCTGCGCCAGCAGCTCGTCCAGCTGGCCGGTGAAGACACAGCCCATCTCCGTGCAGACCGTCACCTTGTCGCCCGGAGTCAGCTTTTCCATGGCTCCGGCCAGACCGAACATGGCCGGGATGCCGAATTCGCGGGCCAGGGAGAACAAACGCGAACCCAGCAGGCCGTCCTCGGCGATGATGGCCCCGGCACGGTCCACTAGCGAGGCCCACTGGTACAAGTCGCGCTGCACCACCAGGATGCCGCCGTCCGGAAAATCCAGAACATCGGACCAGGAACGGGCGATGACCACCGGGCCGCAGGCCCGGCCACGGCTGGTGGTGACGCCGCCGGTCAGCAGGGGCGCGGGCAGATTGTCGTCCGCGCGGGACTCGGCCTCTTCCTCGCGCTCTTCCTGGGTCCGGGCCTTGATGACCATGGGACGGGCCATGAGCACCTGCGTCCGGCCTGAGGGCGTACGCAACCACACCATGGACTGGGGGCAGCCGGACATGTTTTCCAGCGCCATGGCCAGGGCCGCCACCTCAGCGGCCGCCTGATCGGAAAACGCGCTGCCGTCTTCGGCATCATGCATACATCGGGCGCTGACCTTGTACGGCGGTGTCCGGGAAACGTGCATCACGTTGACGGGCACCAGAGAGTATTCCATGTCCTGCGGCAGGCCGTTACAGAAATAGATGTGGACGTTGCCGCCCTTCAGGTCGATGGGGTTGGCCGTATGGGCCATGCCGCCGAAACTGCCCTCCTCCACGGCAAGGCAGGTGATGCAGATGCGGGCATTGGCTTCCATCAGGCCGCGGGCACGCCGGTAAACCAGGGCCTGGGCCTGCTGCTTGCGGGCCAGCGTCGTATGCAGGGAGGCCAGGATGTCCATATCGGGCGCGTTCAGGGAGACCGTGGGACCCCAGACCAGAAGCCCGGGATCCGTACCCGGCGTATCTTCGCCGTCATCCATGCAGGGCCACAAACGCCCCTTGAACAGCAGGCGCATCTCACCCGGGCATCTTTTGCGCAGTTCCGCCAGCGCGGCACAAAATTCTTCCACCAGCCTGTCCGGCAGGGGCGTGCTTTCCGTCAGTTCGCTCAGGCTTTCCGAAAGATCCTGCAAGGTCTCGGGAAGATAGCCTCCTGCGGCCTGGATGCGCCGGTTCATCTCTTCCAGCATCCCGGTGCCGGCAAAAAGGCTCATGCAACCTGCGGCCGTCACCACAAAACCGTCAGGCACCACGTCGGGGCTATGACGGCGCAACTCGCCCAGGCGGGCCGTGGATTTGTCGGCCAGATGGACTTCCGCCGCCCGGCCCGCCTCCTCCAGCGGGATGATGTAGGGCCCTTCCAGCAGCTGCACACGCGGGTAGACCTCACTGGCGACCGCTGTTTGCAGATGGTCGAAGCGTTCGTACAGGGCCTTGCACTGGGAAGGGTTGAGCCGTTCGAGGTGCTGGATGCACTGGTATACCTGCGTGGCGACACTGGTGCACAGGGCCCGCACCCGGTGCAGGCCGAAGGGATGGTCACAGCACAGGGTGTACTCCAGGGAGGTCATGTTCTCCTGGAATTTGTTCCAGGCCGTCAGAAACAGTTTGAAACGATGATGGCGGACAGCAAACGTATGTTCAGGGCTGCTGTCCGCAGAAGACTCGTTTTTTTTATCGCTGGTAAACCGTTTGAAAAATTTGCTTAAAAACATTCTCTTCCTCGTCCGGAAAAACAAGGGGCGGCAAAGCTCCGCCGCTTTACAGGAGGCCGGGAAAACGATTTGCAGGATATTGTGCATAATATCCCAAGCAGGACGCAGATTCAAGCCCGGTCAGGGATTTCGGCAAATTTCCCACCCGGCTCCTGTGCCGTGATACCGCTCAGGACGGCGGCCTGTTGCAGATCCTGCGGCGTATTGACATTGAAGAATGCACGGGCATCTTCCGTGCGATAATGTTCGAAGCATTGCAGCTCCAGGGGCACGGCTTCCCGCATCTTGAAGTGCCCTTGCGCCACCGCAGCTTCCAGAAAAGAGACAGCCTCCACCCGGTAGATGGCGGCCAGGGATTCCGTCCAGCCATTGGGCGCCATGAAGGCCGTCATCAAAGACTGACGGGGAGATGCGGCAAAAGCCGCGATCAAACGTCGCAACATGCCGGCGTGCATGAGCGGCATGTCACACGAAAGTGCCAGCACGGCAGGGATGCCTGCCTCACGGGCGCGGACCAGGGCCGCATGGACACCGCAGATGGGGCCGGAAGCCGACAAGATGTCCGGCACGCAACATTGCCCGGCATAGGTCTGCCCTGCCCGGCATGATACCCAGACCTGCTCACACAACGGCCCCAACAAAGCGACGCTCCGTTCCAGCAGGGTCGGGGCAGCCTCCCCTCCCAGGCGCAACAGGCTCTTGTCCCGGCCCATGCGCCGGGAACGCCCCCCCGCCAAAACGACACCGGCGATCCGTACCACGTTCCCTCCTGCCACTGGCGGCCACAAAAGGCCTTGCCAAGACGTCTTCCTGCCAGCATAATGCCCGCCGGAGAGGCTGGCAAGTCTGTGGTTGACAGACAGCCAACCTCTCTACTAAGTTTTTTGAAAATCATTTTCGGATTTACCCTATGCTCGCAATCGCACTCCGGTACAGCTCTCGAACGGCTGCAAGCCTTCTGATCCTGGCCCTTTTCTCGCTGCTGGCCCTGCCCGTACAGGCGGCCTCCCGGCCTCTCCATGTCCTGGCCACCACGTACCCTGTCTGGCAGCTGGCCCGTCCTCTGGTGGCTGGTCTGGAAAATGTCCGGCTCGACCTGCTGATCCCTGCCGCCACCGGCTGCCCGCATGATTATGCGCCGACCCCGGCCGACCTGACCAAAGTAGCCGGCGCGGACGTGATCCTGATGAATGGCCTGGGACTGGAGGCGCCTTTTGCCCCGGCACTGGCCCAGGCGGAAGCCCACAAGGCCGACTGCAGCCAGGGCATCGCCCTGCTCGCCGGCAGCTCCGACCATGAGGAAGAAGGGCACGAGCATCATCATGATGACAACCCGCATGTCTTCACCTCTCCCGCTGCTGCGTCCCAGATGGCCGGGACCATGGCCGAAGCCCTGATCCGTGCCTGCCCGGAACAGGCTGAAACCATCCGGAACAATGCTGCGGCCCTGCAAAACAGCCTGCAGGATCTGGAAAAACGCCTTGCCGCCCTGGGGGCTGCCCATCCCGGTGCCAGCGTGCTGCTGCAACATGACTCCCTGGCGTACATGATGCGTTCCGCAGGCCTGAAAGTCATGGACGTTTTGCGGGAAAACGAGGAACAGGCCCCCTCTGCCGCCCGGCTGCTGGAATGCATCGAGCACATCAAGAAAGAACGGCCCGTCCTGCTCATAGGCGAGCCCCAGTTCTCGCCCCGTCCGCTGGAGACCCTGGCCGCAGAAACGGGAATCCCCGTCATCCAGCTGGATTCCTTGGCTTCGGGGCCGGAAGGCACTCCTGTGAACCATTTTGAGCAGCAGATGCGCAACAACTGTCAGATTCTTGAAAATGCCCTCTCTCACTAATCAGCCTGCGGCCATCGACATCGCCCATGTGGATGTCCGTCGCGGGGACCTCCACATCCTGCAGGACATCTCGGCCGCCGTCCCCCAGGGGAGCAGCACGGTCCTGGTCGGCCCCAATGGCGCGGGGAAAAGCACCCTGCTGCACTGCATCATCAACGAGATCGCCTATACCGGCGAGATCCGCATGCAGGGGAGCCGCGGCCGGAGACCCCGCCTGGCCTATGTGCCGCAGAACCTGCAGATGGACAGCGCCCTGCCCCTGACCGTGGCCGAATTCCTCTCCCTGGGGCATCAGCGCCGTCCCCTCTGGCTCGGCATCAAGGGCAGTGCCTCCCGGCGTGCCCGCGCGGCCCTGGCGCCCGTGCATGCGGAGCATCTCATCCGGCGGCGCATGAGCGATCTTTCCGGCGGGGAACTGCGCCGTGTCCTGCTGGCTGCGGCCCTGGCCCGTGAGCCCGAGATCCTGCTGCTGGACGAACCGGCGGCGGGGGTCGATTTTCAGGGAGAACGCCTTTTCTGGGAGGTCCTCGACACTGCCCGGCGCCAGCAGGGTTTCACCCAGCTCATGGTGACCCACAACCTGCCTCTGGCGGCCCATTACGCCGACCATGTCATCGGGCTGAACAAAAAAGTCGTCGCCCAGGGGCCGCCCCAGCAGACGCTGCTCGCCCCCACGCTGATGAAACTTTTCGGCGTGCCCATCCATCTGTATCCCAACCAGTGCGAACACCCTGAAGCCGCCTGCAACAAATGCGGCGCCCTGTGCCACGCCCTGCGCATGGCGCCTGCGGGCAGGGAAGACAAGGGGCAGCGTCATGCCTGATATCTCCGCCATCTGCCATATGTTTTCCCTGCTGCCACTGGACTGCCTCAAACTGAGCTTCATGCAGCAAGCCCTGCTGGCCATCCTGTTGCTCACCCCCATGACAGCCGCCCTGGGAGTGGAGGTCATCTCCTTCCGTATGGCCTTTTTTTCCGATGCCATCGGGCACTCGGCCTTTGCCGGTGTGGCCCTTGGCCTGCTGCTGTCTGTGGATCCGCACTGGTCCATGCCCGCCTTCGGCGTGCTGGTGGGCCTGGCCGTCATGGCCGTGCGCCGGGGCAGCGCCCTTTCCTCGGATACGGTCATCGGCATCGTCTTTTCCGCCGTCGTGGCGTTCGGTCTGGCCGTGGTCAGCCGCCAGCCGGGCATGGCCCGCACCATGCAGCAGTTCCTTTATGGGGACGTGCTGACCGTGAGCCAGGGCGAGATCCTGTGCCTGGCCATCCTCTTCGTCGCTTTGCTGATCTTTCAGATCATCGGCTACAACCGCCTGCTCTATATCGCCCTCAATCCTGTCATGGCGCGTGTCCACGGCATCAATGTCTGCCTGTGGCAGTATGTTTTTTCCGGCCTGCTGGCTCTGGTCGTCATGTTCTGTGTCTGGACCGTGGGCGTGCTGCTGATCACGGCCATGCTCATCGTCCCGGCGGCGGCAGGCCGCAACTTTGCCCAGACGGCGGGCGGCATGTTCTGGTGGGCCCAGGTCGTGGCCATCACGTCCGGGGTAGCCGGTCTGCTGCTCTCGGCGCAGGAATGGATGTCCACGGCCAGCGGTGCCACCATGATCCTTGTGGCCTGCGTCTGGTTCGCCCTCAGCAGCGTGTGGGCCCGGTTGCGCCGTCCCCACCGGCTTTCGTGACGAGGAGGCCTGGTCCATGAACATGCGAGTCCTGGTCTTTGCCGGCAGCCGCTCCCAACTGCTGCAACACATCCCCGTAGAACGTACGGTACGGAGCTTTCGCGCCTGGGAGCCCCGCCTTGTCCTTTCTTCCGAAAAGGGCGATCCCACCCTCTGGGCCCCCCTGCTCGAGGATTATGGCATCACGCCGTGCCATCGCCTTGGCCCGGCCCCGGCCTCCCTTTCCGATGCGAGCCTGCTGGCCCACATCATGGGCAGTGCCAGCCTGCTGATGCACAGGGAAGCCCCTGCCGCGGTGCTGGTCTACGGCCATTCCGTCACGACGATGGCCGTGGCGCTGGCCGCGACGGAGCTCAGTATCCCGGTCATCCATGTGGGCGCCGGGCAACTCCCGGGAGACATGGACAGCCCGGAAGGACGGCATGCCGAAATCACGGATCGCCTGGCCACACTGCTTTGCTGTCTCGACCCTGCCGACGAGCGGTCCCTGCATACCCGGCTGATGGAACGGGGGACCTGCGTCACAGGGGATACCCTCTATGATCTGTTCGAACAGAACCGTCCCCGCCTGCAGCCCTTCGAAGAAGCGGAACGCCACGGGGCAGCCTTCGGGGAGTTCATCCTCTGCTATCTTTCCCGGCCGGCGGCCCTCCGCAGCCCCGACGACATCCGCTCCCTGCTGGAAGGGTTGCAGGCCCTGCACGCCCGGCAGGAGCGCCCCATCCTGCTGGTGCGGCATCCGTCCGTCCTTTCCTGTTTCCGGGAACAGCGGATCCCGGAGGGCATCCGCATCCTGCCGCCTCTGCCGCACACCGCCTTTCTTTCGCTCGTCTGTGCCGGCGCCTTTGTCGTGACCGACTCCCCTTCCCTGCAGCGGGAAGCCCTGTATGCCGGCAAGCGCGCCCTGCTGCTCCCTCCGCTGCTGTCCGGATCGGCCGCTGTGGAGGATGGCTGGCATATCCCCTGCGCCTCTGCCGCAGACCTGGCCGCCGCCGGAGACACCGTACTCCAGCCCTGTCCGCATCCGGGTCTGCCGGGGACCAGCGGTCAGGCTTCCCGCCGGGTGGCCGCCGCCGTGATGGCCATCCTGGCCGACATCGCCGACGGCATCCCTCAGGGGAACGCCGACTCCTGTCCGCAGGGGGATTGATGCTCTATCCCCCACAACCTGTTGACAATCAGGGAAAAACGCGAAACAAGGGTTGCTTGGTGTTTTCACCGGGCAATCTTTTTTTTGCCCTGTACAAAAGAGCACAATCCCCGGGAGGAACCATGGATGCGCTTATGCTGAGTCAACCGGAAACCGTGGCCTTTGGGATAGCCATGGGAGAGAAAAAGGCCAACGCCGGCTGGGTGCGTCAGCTCGTGCTTGCCTTCTGGGCCGGGGCCTTCATCGCCTTTGCCGCGGAAGGTTCCAACATGGCCGCCTTCAACCTGCTTGCCCGGCCGGAGGCCTACGGCCTGGGCAAATGCCTGGCAGGCACCATCTTCCCGGTGGGTCTGATGCTGGTCATGCTGACGGGAGCGGAACTGTTCACCGGCAACACGCTCATGTGCATGGCCCTTGCGGAAAAACGCATCACCCTGACGGCCATGCTGCGCAACTGGCTGTTCGTCTATATCGGCAACTTCCTGGGCAGCATCTTCCTTGCCCACATGATCGTTACGTCCGGCCAGCTCGCCAGCGGCGCCGGGATGCTCGGCGGCGTGACCCTGCGCATCGCTGCCGGCAAGGTCGCTCTGGACTTCCTGCCCGCGTTCTATCTGGGTCTGATGTGCAACTGGCTCGTCTGTCTGGCGGTCTGGTTCTGCTGGAGCGCCCGCAGCCAGACCGGCAAGATGCTGGGCATTTTCTTCCCCATCTGGCTGTTCATCACCTCCGGCTTCGAGCACAGCGTCGCCAACATGTACTATATCCCTGCGGGCATCATGGCTGCGGGCAACGAACTTTTCGCCAAGGCTTCGGGCCTGTCCGCCGAGGCGCTGGCCAGCCTGACCTGGAGCAACTTTGCCATCAACAACCTCATCCCCGTCACCCTGGGCAATATCGCCGGTGGGGCACTGTTCGTCGGCATGATCCACTGGTGGACGCACCGCGGGGCACTGCCTGCCAAGCAAAACCACTAAAAGGCAGACCAACCTGCGAGGGAGCCTGATCCCTGCGGGACCGGGCGGCAACGGCGCTGTCCTTCCGTTTCGTCCCGTCATGCTCTTCTCGACTGCAAACGATGTAAAAAGGCGGACATCTCTTCAAAAAGGGATGTCCGCCTTTTCCCATGCTGCCGGATGGACGTCAGCCGCCATTACGCATCTGCCGCCTCACGCCTGAAAGATATGAGCGGGAGCCCCCCGGCGTGACCGGAATCTTGCGGTAACCGCCCTCCTCACAGCCTGTGACACTGCGCTCTCGCGCTCAGTGCCACTCTATACTGTCGATCAGGCTTTCCAGGACGGCATGTTCTCCCATGATGGTGATCACACGCAGATCCGCGTCGGCAGCATGTACGACGGCCACGCCATTTTCCCCGAACGCGAAACTGTAGACGCCATCTTCCTCCACAAGCTCACTGCCGCCCAGCCCCTGGGCCATCTCCGCGGCAAAAGCCGCCGGATCGACATCACGGGATGAAGCCACCGTCACGGTCACGACGGCCTCCCTGCCGGGCGAGACGAAGCCAACCATGGCATCCTTTTCCTCGATGACCTCCCATCCCGGGGGCACATCGGCACTAAATCCGTTGAAATCCCTGGCCATAGCGATTGCAGGCAGGAACAGGAGCAGGGCAAAGAAAACAAACATCTTTTTCTGCATCGATATCTCCTTGAAGGAAGAGGGCCCCGTTGCGGTACCGGTACGGAGCCTGCGTACCCGCGAAGGCCACCGCACTTTCCGGATGACCGTATGCGCGGCCCGCACGAGCAACCTATCCTGCGCCCCCGTTCCAGACAATCTTCCAAGCAGTCAGATAGGCTTTGACAAGACAAAGACCTGCGCCTAGCATGACAGGGGCATCGGAATCAGAAATGACATGTATTGCCTTCATGTCGCCGATGCCAGAATCCGGATCGCGTTTTTATGGACAGGTTGCTCCTTTCCCTTTGCCTCATTTTTCTCAGTCTTGCCGCGGGTCATGCCGCGCAGCATCTGCTGCGCATGCCCCGTCCCCGGCTGGAAAACGTCCGGAACCGTCTGCAATCCTTCGCTGTCTTCTGCCTCATCCCCTGCTCGGCCATGCTTTCCCTGTGGGGCCTGCCCTCCCCGGATACCCGCTTGCTGGCCCTCCCCTTCCTGGGCATCGCCTCCTGGATCTGGGGCGGCCTTCTTTCCCTGCGCGTCGCCCGGGCCCTGCATCTGGATGCGCCGCGTACCGGCAGCTTTTACTGTTGCGGGACCTTCTCCAATCTGGGGGCGGTGGGGGCGCTGGTCTCCGTCCTGTTTTTTGGGGAAAAGGCCATTGCCATCGTGGCATTGTTCCGCATCTGCGAAGAGATGTTCTACTTCGGCATCTCTTTCCCTGTGGCACGCCGTCTCGGGGGCGGCGAAGGGGCGTTCCGTCTGCGCTCCTTCCGGCCTGATCCTGTGCTGCTGCTCATCCTGACCGCTCTGGGGCTGGGCCTTGCCCTCAACATGCTGGGCGTGCCTAGGCCCGCGCCGCTGGGTTCTCTGGCTGCGGCCGCCATGCTCCTTGCCACGGTGCTCTTCCTTTTTGCCATCGGGCTGGGGCTGCGTCTTTCCCGCGTATCCTGCTACGCGCGCGAGGCCGCGGCCCTGGCTGTCGTCAAATTCATCGGCGTCCCCCTGCTGCTGGTGCCACTGGCCATCCTGGCTGGACTCGGCACCATCGACGGGGGGCTGCCGCTCCGGGTCGTGACGGTCCTTTCCTGCATGCCCGTTGCCATGACGGCTCTGGTGCCCCCGGCCCTGTTCGGGCTCGACGTAGACATGGCCAATGCGCTGTGGATCTTTTCCACCCTGGCCCTGGTCGTCATTTTGCCTGTGCTGTATTTCGTCCTGCCGCTGTTGTGAGATGCTGCCGCGTGTCGTGGGGACCTGTGGCCACGGCAGGACGTTCTATCCTGAGGAGGATGTTTCATGAAAGGTTTCTACCGCTGGGCGGTCATGGCCGTGTGCGCCTGTCTGCTGGCCCTGCCGGCAACGGCAGCTCCGTACAAAAGCGAGTACAAACTGAGCGTCGTGCCCGGCGCCACCTCCGGCTGGGGCATGACCGGCACGTTCTTTGCCGACCTGGTGCGCGAGCGCAGCCAGGGCCGCATCAACATCAAGGTCTACCACTCCAGCCAACTGCTGGCCGGCAAGCAGACTTCGGAATTTTTGCTGCTGCGCAACGGCGCCATCGACTTTGCCCTGGCCTCCACCATCAACTGGTCGCCCCAAATCAAGGAACTGAACCTGCCCGCCCTGCCCTTCTTCCTGGCCGTGCAGCCTGACCGCTACAAGGCCATGGACGCCATCCTGAGCGGCAAGTCCGGCAAGATGATGACCCAGGCTGTGGAAAAGAAGGGCGTCAAGATCATCGGCTGGACCGAGAACGGCTTCCGCGAGCTGACCACCTCCAAGGGCCCCATCACCAAGCCTGAGGACCTGCGCGGCCTGAAGATCCGTGTGGTGGGCAGCCCCATCTTCATCGAAACCTTCCGTGCCCTAGGCGCCAACCCTGTGAACATGAACTGGAGCGAAGCCACCACCGGCTTCCAGCAGGGCGTGGTGGACGGTCAGGAAAACCCCACCAACGGCATCAACATCCCGCTCAAAATCTGGGATTACCACAAGTTCCACTGCGACTGGCACTACATCATCGACCCCCTGATGCTGGGCGTTAACCCCCGCGTCTGGAAGTCCTTCAGCCCTGAAGACCAGAAGCTGCTGCTGGAATGCGCCGCCGAAACGGAAAAGTACGGCAAGGCCCTTTCCCGTCTGGGCATGGACGACGGTTCCGCCCTGGCCTACCTCAAGAGCATCGGCAAGCTGCCCGAGACCACGGATTGCTACGCGGTCATGGAAGCCAACGGCATGACGGTGTCCCGCCTGAGCAACGAACAAATCGCCGCCCTGGCCAAGGCCACGGAAGGCGTCCGCAAGGACTGGACCGCCAAGATCGGTGCTGACCTTGTCAAGGCCGCCGAGGAGGACATGGCCTCCGTCCGTTAGGGGTGATCCCCGTACGGCAGGCTTTGCTGATCTTTGTTTTTTCGTTTTGCGGGGAGGGCCCGGCCCTCCTCTTTCAACCACCGGATGGATTCGATGCTGCGTTTTCTGGATACGCGCCTGGAAGAGATGCTGGGCGCGCTGCTGCTGGCGGTGATGGTGACCATCGCCTTCGTCAATGTGGTCGTGCGCTATTGCACACCGTTTTCTTTTGCCTGGACTGAGGAGCTGACCATCAACTTCTTCGTCTGGATCGTCCTGCTCGGTTCGGCCCGCTCTTTCCGTGACGGCAGCCACCTGGGCATGAGCATCCTGTATGATGCCCTGCCCAAGTCGCTACGCTTTTGCTGCTATCTGCTCTCCATGGCGCTCTGCCTCGGCTTTTTCGGGGCCCTGGCCTGGACGGGCTGGCTGGAAGTACGGGACGAATACGAACTGGAAGTCATTTCCGAAGCGCTGGCCGTCCCTGTCTGGTGGTATACCATCGCCACCCCGCTTTTTTCTGTGCTGACCATGTTTCGCATGTTGCAACGAGCCTGCGCTGACCTGCGCAGCGGCAGCTATTAGGAGGCCCGTGTGGAAACCACATCCTTGCTGCACGATCCGGCTTTCTGGCTGCTGGTCCTGTTCGCCATCCCGCTGATCCTGCGTGTGCCCATCGCGCTGGCCCTGGGCTTTTCCGCCCTGGTCGTCGTCTGGCAGTGGGACCTGGGCTTCAGTATGCTTTCCTACAACTTTTTTGCGGGGATAGCCAAATTTCCCCTGCTGGCCATCCCCTTCTTCATCCTGGCCGGCTATATCATGGAGCGTTCCGGCATCGCCGCGCGTATCGTGGCCCTGATGGAAGCCCTGGTAGGCTCCATGACCGGCGGCCTGGCGCTGGCCACCGTGGCGGTGGCCACCTTTTGGGGTGCCGTCAGCGGATCGGGCCCTGCCACCGTGGCGGCCCTGGGCCTGATCCTGATCCCGGGCATGGCCAAGGCAGGCTATGACAAGGCCTTTGCCGCGGCCACCGTCTCCGTCACTTCGGGCCTTGCCATCGTCATCCCGCCCAGCATCGCCTTCATCGTGTACGGCAGCGTGGCCGATGTCTCCGTACCTGCCCTGTTCGCTGCCGGTTTCGTGCCGGGCATCGTGGTGGCCCTGTTCATCATGGCGGCCGTGCTCATCATCTCCCGTAAACGGGGCTACAGGGGACAGGCCAGCGGCAAGAGCGTGGGCACCGCCCTGAAGGAAGCCTTCTGGGGGGTCATGACGCCTGTGGTCATCCTGGGCGGCATCTACGGCGGCGTGTTCACTCCCACGGAAGCTGCCGCCGTGGCCGTGTTTTACGGTCTGTTCGTGGGGGTGTTCATCTACCGCACCATCAACAGCATCAGCATCCTGGTCGAGATCTTCGCGGCCAGCATCCGGGCCACGGCCGTGGTCATGCTGGTGGTGACCTGTGCGGGCCTCTTCTCCTGGGTGGCCTCCACTGTGGGCCTGGTGGAAAAAGGCTCCGCCGTGCTTCTGGCTGTTTCGGACAACCAGTGGATCGTCCTGCTGATGATCAACATCATCCTGCTGCTGGCGGGGATGCTGCTGGACGCCATTTCCATCTATTACGTTTTCCTGCCGTTCATGCTGCCCATCATGGCCCACTTCAACTGGGATCCCGTCTGGTTCGGCATCATGATGACGGTCAACCTGGCTGTGGGACAGGTGACGCCGCCCGTGGCCGTGAACCTGTATGTAGGCGCCAACATCAGCGGCATCAGCATGGAACGCATCAGCAAGGCGGCCCTGCCGCTGATCTTTGCCTCCCTGCTGGCCCTGGTGGTCATCATCATCTTCCCCGATCTTTCGACCTTTGTGCCGCGCATGCTGGGACAGATGTAAACCGGCAGGCAGCCCTTGCGGCTGCCTCCTGAAGGAGATCCAGAACATGAAATTTGCCATCATCTATTACAGCAAGACCGGCCATACCCGTGAGATGGCCGAAGTCATCGCCCGCGGTCTGGCCGCCGAAGGTGGCGAGACCCGCTTCTTCTCCGTGGAAGAAGCCATGGATGCCGACTATATCGACCAGTGCGCCGGTGTCATTTTCGGGACGCCCACCTACCTGGCCAATACCTGCTGGCAGATGAAGCAGTGGTTCGATGAAGGTTCCCGCGGCATCAAGCTAGCCGGCAAGCTGGGCGGGGTCTTCGCCACCGCCCACTACGCCCAGGGCGGAGCCGATGTGGCCATCATGACCCTGCTGCCCCACATGCTGGTCAAGGGCATGCTGGTCTATTCCGGCGGCGCTGCCCACGGCAAGCCCTACATCCATCTGGGGCCTGTGGCTCTGGATGCCGTGGGCAACCATTATGAAGAATGCAAGGCCGATTTCGAGATCTTCGGCCGCCGCTTCGCGGAAAAGGCCCGGGAGCTGTTCCCCAATAAATAGCCTGTACCGGAGCGCGACACAGGCGCCGGGAATAAAAGAGCTCTCTGCCCTTCATCCCGTTCCCTGTGCCGCAAATAGCAACAAAAGCGGTCTGTCCTTCTGGGGCAGGCCGCTTTTGTTATTTAGCTGGCCGTTGGTTAGCTCCGGCAGGCGATGGTACTGGACCTGCACCGGTAACGGCACTGGCAAATCTTTCACCGGACTTTCACTGCCCGGGAATACTTTACCTAGTTCTGGACAAAAAGGTGGGGATGGAACGGATATGCCCTAGCAACGCTTCCCTGTGAATCTTTTCCGCAGTTTTCTCTATGGCCTGGCATCGCCCCATACCGGACCTGACTTTGAAAAGGCTTCTTCGCTTCAAAGCTGCGTCGTCGTGCTGCCCTGTCGTGCGGCAACGGATCCATGCTTTACCAAATCAGGATCGTTCCATCTTGGCCCAGTGACGATAGTCCCGGCAGCCCGCACCTCAAGCCGGTGTATGCTTCCAAGCGATTCCGGCACCCTGCAGGGGACATCCTGATCCGGCATTTTAACGCCCCTCTCGAACTGGCTCTGCTGTTCTGGCACACATGGTAACGGCGTTTTTCCAAACAAAAAGGGCCGCCCCCGAAGGAGCGGCCCCATATCAGCTTTGAGCAAAAACCTTACTTGAAGGCCTTTTCAAAGTTGGGCACGACCTGCTTTTTGCGGCTCATCACGCCGGGCAGCCACACGCTGTCGCCGTCGGGCTTCACGCCAAAGGCCTTTTCGACCACGGCGGGATCATCGGAGACGATCAGCATTTCAGAGCCTTCCTTCATGATGTCGGTCAGCAGCAGGAACACGCTGTGGCGGCCTTCGCCCTTGACCTTGGCGATTTCGGCTTTCAGGCCGTCTTTCACCTTGTCGAGGATGGACAGGTCGACGACTTCCAGCTGGCCGATACCGACCTTGTTGCCGTTCATGTCGAAGTCCTTGTAGTCACGGAAGACCAGGTCGGACATGGAGGCGCCGTCAACAGCGCTCTTCACGGTGAACATTTCCATACCGAGGGCCATGACGTCTTCCACGCCGGCGACCTTGGCCAGGGCTTCCACGGCCTTCTTGTCAGCTTCGGTACAGGTGGGGGACTTGAACATCACGGTGTCGGACAGGATGGCGCACAGCAGGCCACCGGCGATGGCTTTGGGCAGTTCCACGCCGTAGAAGTCGTACATGTTTTTCAGCACGGTGCCGGTGCAGCCCACGGGCCAGATCCAGGCTTCCAGCGGGCTGGAGGTGGTCACATCGCCCAGCTTGTGGTGGTCAACGATACCCAGCACGGTGGCGGAGTCCATGCCTTTGGGGGCCTGGGCCAGGTCAGAGTAGTCAACCAGGTACAGGTCCTTACCGGCCACATCTTCCACAACCTGAGGAGCGGTCAGGCCGAACTTCTTCAGCACGAATTCGGTCTCAGGGGTAGGAGCACCCTGGGCGGCGGGGGTGACTTCAAAGCCACGCTTGCTGTACAGGTCAGCAGCGGCGATGGCGGAAATGATGCTGTCGGTATCGGGGTTCATGTGACCAAGAACGAGTGCAGCCATGGTATATCTCCTCTTTGGGAATTTCGTTGCACAGTTACGTGTGTAAGTTGCCTTACGCTTGTTACCTTTAGCACAAGACCTGGGGCTTGCCAAGCCCCCCATAAAAAAAAACCTGACCCGTTTTACCGCAAAACAAAATTTATCTCATTGATTTTTTATCTATTTTTCACTTTTATGACGAACTTGTGATTTTTTTATTTTTTCTGTGCCCTCGGATGCGCTTCATCATACAGGTGCATCAGCCGCTCCAGACTGACCCGCGTATAGCGCTGTGTCGTGGTCAGGCGCTGGTGCCCCAGCAGCTCCTGTACGCTGCGCAGGTCGGCACCGGCATCCAGCAGATGGGTCGCGAACGAATGCCGCAGGGCGTGGGGCGAGACGGGCTCCACCCCTGCGTTACGGCACAGCCTTTCTATGCGGCGCATGGCTTCACGGCGATCGAGACGACCGCCCCGTGCCCCTACGAACAGGGCTTTCTCTCCTTCCGGTGCCAGCGTGCCCCGCTGCTCGAGCCAGGCCCGCAACGCCGTCACGGACGTGTCCGACAACGGCGACATGCGCTCGCGGGCCCCTTTGCCGAAGACGCGGACGACGCTCTCGTCCAGCCGCAGATCCGTCACGTCGAGCCCCAGGGCTTCGGAGATGCGCAGGCCGGAGCCGTACAACAGTTCCGCCAGGGCGTGGTCCCGGGCCGCCAGGGCATCACCGGTGGCAGGAGGGATACGGGGAGAACCTGTCCCGGCCAGGGCATCAGGGGTATCCAGCACGGCAAAAGCCTGATCCACATTAAGGACGCGGGGATGGCGCTGCTCCTGCTTGGGGTTGCGTACCTGGGCCGCCACATTGTTTTCCGTGCGCCCCATGCGCTGCTGATAGCGGAAGAACGTCCGCGCCGCCGCGAGCTTGCGGGCCATGGTGCTTTTGGCTTCTCCCAGCGCGTACAGACGGGCCAGCCAGGCCTGGATATGCTTTTTGCTCACCTCGGCAGGACGGGCAAGACTGGCACCACGCTGCGCAAGGAAAAGGGCCAGCTGGCGCAGGTCCGTCCCATAGGCGATCTGCGTCGTGGGCGAAAGGCCCCGCTGCACGTCCAGCCAGGCCAGGAAAGATTCTATCTCCAGGGTGGTGCGGGGATCGAGCTCCTCTTCCATCGTGTCCTTTTCGATATGTCGTCCCATCTATACGGCCTCGTAACGCGCGCCCGGCAAGCGCCGGATGCGGCCCATTATCTCCAGTCCCAGCAGCACCGGCGCCAGCTCGGCAGGGCTGCGTCCCAGAGCGGCCCCCAGGGCATCCACGTGCAAAGGGCCCTGCTCCCGTAACAACGGGACGATATTGTCCTGTGCCGGGGCAGCGGTATCCGTCTCCCCGTCCGTCCCTTGTGCCGGAGCCCCTTCCCCGTCGCCGGGATCGACCTTTCGCGCTGGCGCATCCGTTTCCGGCGGCATACAGGCAAAAAGAGTGCGGGACAGGCCCGTGCCTTCGGCTTCGGCCCGGCGACGGCGCTCCGCGGCTTCCCGTGTCAGATGTTCGGCCTGCACGCCAAAATCGCGCAATGGCCCGGCAAGGTCTTCCAGCACATCCTCCGGCGCGAACACCGGCTTGGCTCCCTGCCGGACAAGTTCCTGGCAGCCCAGGCTCTGGCCGGACAGGGCCGCTCCCGGTACGGCATAGACTTCCCGCCCCTGCTCCAGCGCCAGACGCGAAGTGATGAGGGTCCCGGAGCGGCTGGCGGCCTCCACCACGATCACCCCCAGGGAAAGACCGCTGATGATGCGGTTGCGGATGGGGAAATTCTCCCGCAGGGCCGGTATGCCGGGAGCAAATTCGGAGACCAGCAGTCCCTTTGCCGCCATCCTGTCATACAGCCGGATGTTGGCCCGGGGATACGGGACATCTATGCCCGTCCCCAGCACGGCGATGCTGCTGCCTGTCCTGTCCAGCGCGGCCTCATGCGCCGCCTTGTCGATGCCCCAGGCCATGCCCGAGACCACCGTGATGCCCCAGGAAGCGAAGGCCCCCGCCATATGCCCGGCCAGGGCCTGTCCCCGGGGCGTCGCCTTGCGCGAGCCGATGACGGCCACGGCCGGATTGGCCAGCAAGGAAAGATCCCCCATGCAGTACAGCAGGACCGGGGCGTCTGGCAGTGTACGCAGCAGGGCCGGATAAGCCGCCTCATGCCACTGGACGATGACAGCGTCCAGATCACGGACGGCATCCCACTCCGTCCGGGCCGTGACCCGCCACGACCCCGTGGAGATCTCGGCGGCCTTGCCCCGGTCCACTCCGGCATCGGCCCATCTTTCCCGGCCTTCCAGCGCGGCGAAGGCCGAGCCGAAATGGCGGAGCAGGCGGCAGCACGAGCGGGCCCCCAGACCGCGGCAATGGCGCAGGGCAAGACCGGCCCAGTATTCGCGACGGGCACGGTCATCCATATCGCCCCAGCGGACGGACAGGGGCGCTTCGGTATCCGTCATGGCTGCACGAGTCCTTTTTTGCGGATGATAGCGGCCGCTGCGGACGCGGGGAAGCGTTGCACCACCTGCCGGAAAGCCTTGCCGGCGCCTGCCGCATCTCCCTGCTGCCTCAAAATCATCCCGGTACGCAGCAGGGCATCGGCATTCTTATGATGCTTGGGATAGCGGGCCTCCACATTACGGAAGTGTTTCAGGGCCTCTTCGTTCCGGCCCTGGCTGGACAGGGCCTCACCCAGCCAATATTCGGCATTGGCCGCATACGCTCCGGAAGGATGCTGATCCAGCAAGGCCTGCATCCGGGCCATGCCCTCATCCAGACGCCCCGACAATATAAGATCCAGCCCCGCCTGATAGGCGGCTTTTTCATCGGTGACGGGCACAGAGGTGTCCGCTGTCGCGCCATCGGACGAGCTATCTGCGCCGGGAGCAGGAGCTACGCCTTGAGCCGCCCCGTCAAGCTGTTGCGCCGAGGAAGGGCCGGACGCCTTATTTGCCGCCGGTCTGGAAGCGGCGGCGGACTGTTTCTTTTTGGGATCCCCGGAGGGTGCCTGTGCGGAGGGAACCTCCTGTGACGGGGCCGTCATGCCCTTCCCGGCAGCAGGACTGGCGGTCGCGGCGGTGGAGGACGGACGTTTTTCCCGGGACGGGATCTCTTGCTCCGAATGTATCTCCTGCCCTTTTGCGACAGGCAGATCCGCCTTTTCCCCAGCCTTGCCCTGCGCCACAGGGGCATCCTGTCGCGTGGGTGCCGCAGGCTCCACCTCGGGCGACAGGCCTTCGGACGGACCGCTGGCTGGGGCGCCTCCTTCGTGGGCAGGCAGGGGGCATTGCCCCTGGTCACACTGCAGGTACTCCTCCCGCACGGGGCCGCGGTAGGCGTGCACGGGCCCGCCGCCATCAGACCACGGCAGCTGCCAGCTTTTCTGCGATCGCTGCGCGTCTGCGGCCGGAATGGCCACGGGATGCGACAGGGCAGGCAGGACCGCAAGCAACAAGGACAGACTGAGGGCATGTGCTTTCATGGGAGACTCCTGTCTTTTTTCTGCCCGATGCGCTCCGGCAATGCAAGCGCTGCTTGCAGCACGGCCATTTTTGAGGCACAACCAACACGAACTCGGCGTCTCCCTGCCGGAGAACCGGGATCCGGTGAATCTTTGGAGGAACAATGGGGAACTTTTTAGAGAGCGTACGCGCCTTCATCGCTGACAATCCGCTGCTGCAGACAGGGCTGGACATGGGGAGCATCATCGTACCCTTTGCCCTGCTCTATGCCTATTTCGGCCTTACCTGCATCGCCATCTGCGGCGAGATCGTAGCCCTGCGGCGCAAGCGTTCCGCTTACAACAAATGTGCGCGGCAACTGGCCTGCCTGAGCATGATGCTGGGCTGGCTCATGCTGCTGGGGGGCCGCCTGTGGCTCATCCTGGCGCTGGACGGCTTCGATTCCTACAGCATCATCGTCCTGCTCAGTGAAGCCACCTGGATGATGTTCGGTTTTTCGGTCATCGTTTCCTGCTGCTACTTCATGCTCTGGAAATTCCTGACCAATTACCCTGTGCTGCACATCATCCTGGGCGTCATCGCTTTCCTGCAGGGCCTGATGACCTGTGTGGGCGTCATGGCCGTCACCCGCCTGTACAATGCCCTTTCCCTGCCCGAGGCCAGCAGCATCACCATCCCGCAGCTGTTCACGCCCCAGTTCGGTCAGGCCTACCTGAGCGCCCTGTGCTACACCCTGCCCCTGATCTTTGCCCTTGCCGGTGCCTTTGGCGCCGTGTGGCTGCTCCTGCGCCGCAAGGCCGATGATTTTGGCCGGGACTACTACAATACCATGGTCCCCTGGTGCACGCGCTGGGCCCGCAACGCCTGGGTCCTGCTCTGGCTGCTGCTGGTGGCCTCCAGCGGGCTGGAGATCTGGCAGACCTGGCAGACCACCGGCGTGTTCATGCAGCAGGATGCCATTTTCCAGAGCCTGCGTGTGCTGCTCTGGCTTTTGCCTGCCCTGCTCTGGACCCTGGTCGCCCGCAGTGCCACGCCGCTGCGCCAGAAGCCTGCCCTTGTGATCGGGCTGCTGCTGTCCATGGGCTTCACTCTGCCCTATTTTATGGAACTGATCCGGCTCTAGCCGATGCGACAGCCAGTGTGCCGCCTTTTTGAGGGAGGCATGCTGGCTGTCGTGCGTCCGGGCCGCTACCGGGAAGTTGCCCATGCCTCACGAATCCCCTGAAAAAAATTTCTATCCCCTTTTTCTGGACCTGAGCGGCATGCACTGTCTCGTGGCCGGGCTGGGAGGTGTCGGCAGCCGCAAACTGCAAGGGCTGCTGCATTGCGCACCGGCTTCCATCCTGGCTCTGGACATGGAAGCCCCTGCCGCAGACCTGCTTCCACTGCTGGAACAGCCCTGCGTCCGTTTTGAGCAGCGGCCCTTCCGTGACGAGGACCTGGACGGTCGCCAGCTGGTCTTTGCCGCCACGGGCAACGCCGTGGTCAACAGGCATATCGCCCTTCTTTGCCGCGAACGCCATATCCTGTGCAATTGTATCGATGCCCCTGCGGAAGGCTCGTTCATCGTGCCCGCCGTGGCCCGGTCCGGCAGCATGGCGCTGGCCCTTTCCACAGGCGGCGCCAGCCCGGCCCTTTCCCGACGCTGGAAGGGCGAACTGACGACCTGGCTGGACGCCCGCCAGAAAATGGTCCGTCTGATGGGACGGTTGCGTCCCATGGTCCTTGCCTTGCACGACGAGACAGGGCACAATACGGCCCTGTTCCGCGCTCTGGCCCAGTCGCCCCTGCAGGATCATCTGCAACAGGGCGACCGGCAGGCGTGCCTGCGCTGTCTGCAGGCCCTGCTGCCGCCAAAGCTGCACGACCGCATCCCGGAGTTGCTTGATGTTATCGCCTGAGACCTCCACCCTACTGACCCTGTGTTGTTACGGCGCTGCCACTGTGGCCGGTCTGGCCGGCATGCTGCTGCGCAATGCCTTCTGGCGGCGGCTGGGCTGCTGGCTGGCGGGACTGGGATTCGTCTGCCAGACGTTCTCCCTCCTGCTCGGCTTCCACAAGACCATGCCCACGGGCCTGAGCCTTGGCGGCTATCTGCAGATGCTGGCCTGGTTCGTCCTGCTGTGCGGGCTTGTCAGCCGCCTGCGGTACAAGCAGGAAGCCCTGCTCCTGCTGGCCACGCCGCTGGCCCTCATCCTCTTTGCCGTTTCCGCCCCGTATCTCTCCGCCGTGGTGCAGGTGCCTCCCCAGCTCAAGGGGTCTTTCTACGCCCTGCACGTGGGGGCGCTGTTCCTCAGCATGGGCCTCATGACGCTGGCTTTTGCCGCCAGCTCCCTGTTCCTGTTCCTGGAACGGCGCATCAAGAGCAAGCAACGCATGGAAGGCTTCTGGCAGGACATGCCGGCCCTTTCCCTGCTGGACAAGATCAATGCCTTCGGCGTGGCGGCTTCGTTCCCGCTGTACACGCTGGGTGTCGTCTCCGGCCTGTTCTGGGCCAAGCCCGTCTACGGTGCCACCTTCACCGGTGACCCCAAGGAAGTGGTCAGCATCATCGTCTGGCTGCTCATGGCCTATGTGTTCCATGGCCGTCTGGCTACCGGCTGGCGCGGCCGCAAGCCTGCCCGCCTGATGGTGCTGGTCTTCGGCCTGAGCCTTTTCTCCATCGTGGTCGTCAATACCCTGATGGAAACGCATCATTCCTTCATCAAACCTTAATCCACCGACGTTGATATGGATTGTGATATCGTACTTGTTGGCCTGAACCATCGCACCGCCGGTGTGGACGTGCGCGAACGTTTCGCCCTTGTGGATTTTTGCAGCCGGGAAAACTGGGCCCTGCCGTGTGACGACGTCATCGGTGAAGCCATGATCCTTTCCACCTGCAACCGTGTGGAACTGCTTGCCACCGGTCATGGCGATGTGGCGGGCCGTATCCTGGAACGCTGGGCCACCGCACGCGGTACCGACCCCGAAGAGCTCCGGCCCTATGTCTACATCTACAAGAACATGGATGCCGTGCGGCACCTGTTCTCCGTGGCTTCCAGTCTGGACTCCATGATCCTGGGCGAGCCCCAGATCCTGGGACAGCTCAAGAGCGCCTACCGCAAGGCGGCCGCCTGCCATGCCACCGGCGTGATCCTCAACCGCCTGCTGCACAAGGCGTTTTCCGTGGCCAAGCGTGTGCGTACCGAGACCGCCGTGGCCTCCAGCGCCGTTTCCATCAGTTATGCCGCCGTGGAACTGGCCAAGCGCATCTTCGGCGAGATGCAGCACCACAAGGCCATGCTGGTGGGCGCCGGCGAAATGGCCGAACTGGCCGCCACCCACCTGCTCCAGGCCGGTGTGGACGAGATTCTGGTGGCCAACCGCACGTTCTCGCGCGGTGAAGAGCTGGCGCGCCAGTTCAATGGCCGAGCCCTGCCCTTCGAGTCCCTGGCGTCCCATCTGACGAAAGTGGACATCATCATCACATCCACCGGTTCACCGGATCCCGTCATCCGCGCCCGTGACATCCGCGGTGTGCTCAAGGCGCGCAAGAACCGGCCCATGTTCTTCATCGACATCGCCGTCCCCCGTGACATCGACCCCGACGTCAACGGCCTGGACAACGTCTATCTTTACGATATCGACGACCTCAAGGAAGTGGTGGAAGAGAACCTGGCCACCCGTCGCGACGAGGCCCAGAAAGCCGCCGAGATCGTGGACGAGGAAGTGGACATCTTCCGGCAGTGGCTGTGCAGTCTGGACGTGCAGCCCACCATCGTGGATCTCATCCAGCATGGCGAGAACGCCGCCCATGAAGAAGTGGCCCGCACCCTGAAACGTCTGGGCCATGTGGATGACGCCACGCGCGAAGCCATCGAAGTCATGGCACTGGCTCTGGTCCGCAAGCTGAACCACGACCCCATCATGTTCCTCAAGCGCGGTACCATGTCGCAGGAAGGCAGCGCGCCGCGCATCAGCCTCATGCGCCGCATCTTCAACCTTGACCAGGGCTGTACCTGTAGTGCCCGGAACAACGGAGAGCACGAATAATGCGCTATTTCCTCATCGATGACCTGCGTGCCGAAGAGACCAAGCGTCTGTGCGAACATCTGGATGCCATGGATCTGGGCGCCGGACTGGACGGCATCTACTGGCTGCCCATCCCCGCCCATATGCTCAGCGCCGTGCAGAAGGAACACGAAAGCCAGTGCGGCCCCTATGTCATGGCGCTGGAATGCGAAGAGACCAGCCTGCGTCTGGAGCTGCTGGTGCGAGCCCGGGGCCGCATCCGCTGTGAATGCGTGGCCTATGCCTCGCCCGAGCTGCAGCGCCACATGATGGACTACATCACGGATACCCTGAAAGAACTCAATATCCCCAACTAAGCGGAATGCCCTGCGGCATGATCCCCATCCCCGAACTGCAAACGCTCCCGTCCCGGCTGGCCCGTCTGTGCCTGGATGTGGAGCGTTTTTGTCGTGACGGCCTGAAGATGGCTGACGGAAAAAGCTGGCTGCTGGCCGTTTCCGGCGGTGCGGATTCGACAGCCCTTTTGTTCATCATGGTCCTGCTGGCCCCCCGGCATAACTGGCGGCTGCATGTGGCAACGGTGGACCATCAGCTGCGTCCGGAATCCGCCGAGGATACCGCCTTCGTGGCCCGGCTCTGTCAGGACTGGCGCATCCCCTGCCGCATCCTGACGGCAGATGTGGCCCGCCTGGCACGGCAAGACGGTCTGGGAACGGAGGAGGCAGCCAGGCTGGCGCGTTATGCCCTGCTGGAGCAGGCCAGACTGGCATGTGGCGCCACAGCCATCCTGCTGGGGCATCACCGGAGCGATGTGGCCGAAGACCAGCTGCTCCGCTTCCTGCGCGGTACCGGCTGGCCGGCACTGGGCGGCATGCGGGCCGAAGATGCGGAACGGCATCTGCTGCGTCCCCTGCTCCGTACGGATAACCGTGCTCTGAAAGAGCTTCTGCACCACTGCGGCATCCTCTGGCGGGAAGACAGCAGCAACGCGGATACCCGCTATACCCGCAATCGCCTGCGGCATACCGTCCTCCCCCTCCTGCGGCAGGAGAACCCCCGTCTTGAGGAAGCCTGCCTGCATCTCTGGGAACTGGCCGGTATCGACGGGGACTACTGGCAGCAGGAGCTGGAACGCCATCTTGCCCGTACGCCCTGGCAGGAGGCCTCCGGCAGCATCACCCTGCCCCGCGCCCTGTTGCGGGGGGCGCATGCGGCCCTGAGGCTGCGTCTTTACCACCGGGCCGTTGCCCGGCTGGCCCGCCTTTCCGGCGGTCAGGCCCGTTCCGCCACGCTGCTGGCCCTTGACCAAGCCTGGCAGGATGGCCGGGGCGGCACCACCTTCCAGCTGCCCGGCAATATCATGGCCCATCTCAAAGGGGGCAGCATCCGCTTTTATGTCGAAAACCGGCAAAGCGCCCAGAAAAACTGAGGCACTGCATCCGGCGGCAAGAGCAGCAGATTCCCGGCCTTTCCCCCTCCGTACAGAAGGCCTGTTCCCTGTGCGCATATCTTCGCCAACGTCTGCCTATTACCTTCCATCCTCCTGCCGGAACGCTATCCCTCTGGGATCTTCCTCATCCCAAAATCGCGCGCCCGGCCTTCTTTTCCCCAGCATACATAAAAAAAGAGCGTACCGGCAGGTACGCTCCTTTCGTTCCCGTTGATGCAATAAAATGATCAGTCCTTCAGGACCAGTTCCCGCACGGCCCGGATGATGTCCGGTGCCCGCAGGCCCACCAGTTCGCGCAACTGGGCCTGAGTCCCGTGCTCCACGAAGGCATCGCCGATACCCAGTCGGCGGATACGCTGGCCGCGCAACAGGCCGTCATCGGCCCAGCGTTCCAGCACGGCCGAGGCAAAACCACCTGCCAGGCAACCTTCTTCCACAAAGACGACGTTGTCGAATGTGCGGGCGATCTCGGCCAGCTGCACCGCAGGCAGCGGCTTGAGCCAGATGGGATCGAAGACCAGCGGCCGGAAGCCGAATTCCTTTTCGATGGCTGCCGCGGCTTCCAGAGCCGGGCGCACGCGATTGCCTACGGCCACGATGGCCACCCGCTCCCCGTCCTGCACGATCTCACCCTGGGCAGAAGGCAGCAGACGCAGCTCGGCATCCAGCGGGACTCCCATACCGGCACCGCGCGGATAGCGCACGGCGCAGGGCCCACCGGACGTGGTGGCCGTCAGCAGGCAATGGCGCAGCATGTTCTCGTCACGGGGGGCCAGCAGGGTCATCTCGGGGATATGGCGCAGATAGGCGATATCGAAGACACCGTGGTGCGTGGCCCCGTCCTCGCCCACCAGACCTGCCCGGTCCACACAGAAGGTCACGGGCAATTTCTGCAGGCAGACGTCATGGACGATCTGGTCATAGGCACGCTGCAGGAACGTGGAATAGATGGCCACCACGGGATGGAAGCCGCTGGCCGCCAGACCGGCGGCAAAGGTGACGGCGTGCTGTTCGCAGATGCCCACGTCCACGAAACGCTCCGGGAAGCGCTCTTCAAAAAGGTTCGTCCCCGTGCCTTCGGGCATGGCTGCCGTGATGGCCAGCAGGCGGTCATCTTTTTCCGCCAGCTCGACCAGTGTCTTGCCGAAGATGCCGGTAAAGGAAGGCGTCTTGTTGCTGCTGGGGATGAGCAGGCCCGTTTCCGGCTCAAAGTGGCCCACACCATGGAAATGCGTGGGATCTTTCTCCGCCGGGGCATAGCCCTTGCCCTTGCAGGTGCGCACATGCAGCAGCACCGGCCCGTCTTCCACGGCTGCCGCCATCTGCAAATGACGGCACAGAGCGGGCAGGTCGTGCCCGTCCACAGGCCCGATATAGGTGAAGCGGAAGGCTTCGAACAGCATGCCGGGCGTGAAAAAGGATTTGAAGCTCCATTCGCCGCGCATGGCGTACAGGGCCAGCTTCTGGCCGATACGGGGGATGGAGCGTAAAAGCTGGAGCACATCCTTGCGCGTCTGCCGTACCCAGCGCCGGGACAGCGTACGGCTCAGGAACAGGGACAGGGCGCCCACATTGGGCGAGATGGAGATCTCGTTGTCGTTGAGCACCACGATGAGCCGACGTCCCATATGTCCGGCCAGGTTCAGGCCTTCGAAGGCCTCGCCCGCGGTCAGGGAGCCGTCACCGATGACGGCCAGCACATGCTCCTTGCCGCCGGCCAGGTCACGGGCCATGGCCATGCCAAGGGCCGCGGAGATGGATGTGGAGGAATGCCCCACCCCAAAGCGGTCATACGGGCTCTCACTGCGGCGCGGAAAGCCCGCAAGGCCTCCCAGGGTACGCAGGGTGTGGAACTGGGAGGCGCGTCCGGTCAGCAGCTTGTAGGCGTAGGCCTGATGCCCCACGTCCCAGACGATCTTGTCCTGCTCCATATTGAAGGTATGCAGCAGGGCCAGGGTCAATTCCACGACCCCCAGCGAGGGGGCCAGATGCCCGCCGTTCTTGGACACCACATCGATGATGCGCTTGCGCAGCTCCGCAGCCAGCACCGGGAGCTGTTCGTCAGAAAGATCCATCACCTGCTTCGGTGAGATCAGGCTGTCCAGCAGGGACTGTGCAGTATTCTCCGTCATCTTTTAGGCCGCTCTCGTGATGGTGTACTCGGCAAGGGCACGCAGGAATTCGGCTTCGGGGCCGTTGAAACCGGCCAGCGCGGCACAGGCGGCATCCGCCTGCTCGCGGGCCAGACGACGGCTTTCGTCAAGGCCCACCAGCGCCGGATAGGTGTTCTTGCCCTGTTCGGCATCGCTGCCGGCAGGCTTGCCCAGAGTGGCCGTATCCGAAACGACATCCAGGATGTCGTCCGCGATCTGGAAAGCCACCCCCAGCGCGGCACCGTAACGGCCGATGCGCTCGCACACATCGTCCGCGGCACCGGCCAGCAGCGCACCGCACACGCAGGAGGCCCGCAACAGGGCTCCGGTCTTCATGGCGTGCATGCGGCGCAGCTCCGCCATGCTCACGGGCGGCAGGCCGGTGTAGAGCATGTCCCATTCCTGTCCGCCCACCATGCCGGACGAACCGGCGGCACGGGCAAATTCCGCCATGGCCCGCAGCACCTGACCGGCGGGCAGTTCCACCCGGCACATATGGGCGAAGGCATCCGTCAGCAGGGCATCTCCGGCCAGGATGGCCGTCGCCTCGTCGAAGGCCTTGTGATTGGACGGCTTGCCGCGGCGCAGGTCGTCGTCATCCATGGCGGGCAGGTCGTCGTGGATCAGGGAATAGGTATGGACCATCTCGATGGCGGAGGCGAAGGGCAGCACGTCCTCCGCTTTCAGGCCGCACAGGGCGGCACAGCTCAGGCACAGGACGGGACGCAGACGCTTGCCGCCCGCCTGCAGGCTGTACAGCATGGATTCCCGCAACCGGGGCGGCATCTCCTGCCCGTCAAGACAGGTCGCCAGATAGCTTTCCACCAGCTTCCCGCGTTCTTTCAGCAGGGACTTCATGGCTTCTGTAGACATCATCATCGTTGCTCCACACTCTGTTGCAGGGAATCTTCCATATTTTCTTCCGGCCGGAACGCCCGGACCTGTCCTTCCTGCCAGACCGTCAGCTGCTGCCGGGCCTGTTCCAGCTGGCGCCGGCATTGCAGGGAACATTCCATGCCCTCCTGATACAGGGCCATCCCCTCTTCCAGCGACGGCTGCCCGTTCTCCAGGGCTTCCACTATCTCCTGCAGGCGCGCCATGCGTTCTTCAAAAGTCAGGTTCTTCTTGGTCGTTCTGGCTTTCATGCTTCATCATCTCCGGGCAGCGGGACGTGCTTCCAGCAAGGGTTCCGGGTCCACCGCCTGCCCCAGGACGATCAGGGAAAGGTGCAGATGCGGCCCCGTGACCCGCCCCGTGGATCCCACTTTGCCGATGATCTGGCCACGCCGGACCACATCGCCCGGCCGGACAAGGATTCGGGACATGTGCAGGTAGGAAGTGAACACTCCCTGCCCGTGGTCAATATATACGGCATTGCCGGAAAAATACAAATCGTCGGCCAGCACGACCCGGCCGTCGGCACAGGCCAGGATGGGCGTCCCTTCCGCACCGCGCAGGTCGAGCCCGCGATGCACGCCACGCGGCTGGTCATTGAAGACCCGCTTGAGCCCGAACTTGCTGGACACGCCCCCCGGCACGGGCCGCGCAAAAGGGGCCGTCCACAAACGTTCCGGGCTGTAGTTGTCCAAAGCCTTGCCGGCCTTTTCCCGGTCCTTGCGGATGCGTTCCTGCACTGCTGCCGGCGGGTCCACATATTTTTTGTCCACCCGCAGGGCCTGCACGGGACGTTTTTTGTCGAACAAGGCCACACGGGCCTCCGCCTGTCGGCCGTCTTGCGTCCGTGCTTTCAGGACAAGGCTTTTGGCGCCGCTGTCCAGCGGCACGGGCAGCAGGAACTCCGCCTGCCAGCCGCTCCCCGACGGCTGTGCCGCCATGACATGCTCGCGCTCCAGCCAGAAGACGGTCACAGGGCGGGCCGGTCCGTCACCGGAGGCCTGCACACGGATGGCCTCGCCGCGGGCTGCCCGTGCGGGAACGTCCAGATGCATGGCCGCCATGGCCGGGAAAGCCCATAGCAGGAGCAGGGCCACTGCCCCCAGGATGCCGCTGAGCGGCCGTTGGAAAAATGAAAACTGCTCAGGCATGATCCCCTCCCTGCCCGTCATGCGGATGCACTGCAGTGACCCTGGCTTCCAGCTCCCCGTCCTGCAACAGGATGCGCACGTCCTGCCCGGCACGGCCCTGCCCGGCCGAAGCAAGCACGCGCCCTTTGGCCGTACGTACCACGGCATAGCCGCGTCCCAGCGGAGCCAGCGGATTGCAGGCCGCAAGGCGCAGCTCCAGACATTCCAGCTCGTGCCCGCGACGCGAGGCAGCCTCCTGCCCCAGACGCGCCAGATCACGCGTATAGTCCCGCACGACCTGCTCACGGCCGCGCACCAGCAGATGTGCGGCATTGCCAACCTTCTGTTCCAGCAGGGCAAGACGCTGCTGCAGATGCGCCAGCCGCCCCGGCCCCGTGAGGGCCCGCAAACGCTCCTGACTGTGCTGCAGGCGCTGTTCGCGATCCCGCAACAAACGTTCCCCGGCCTGGAGCAGACGTTGCTGCCACTGCCGCAATTGCAGCTCCGCCCCTTCAAGACGGCGTGCAGGCGAACACAGGCGCAGGCCACGCTCGCAACGCCGGAGCCGGTCTTCCTGCCGTTGCAGCCATCCCTGCCGTGCGCGTTCCAGCGCCAGCGAAAGCTCGTCCAGCCGCTGCCAGTATTCGCGCCGCAAGGGCCAGAGCAGCTGGGCCGCGTGGGACGGAGTGGCCGCACGCACGTCGGCCGTCATATCGGCCAGGGTCACGTCCACTTCATGGCCGATACCGGCCAGCACCGGGATCTTGGAAGCAAAGATGGCTGTCGCCACTTCTTCCTCGTTGAAGCACCAAAGATCTTCCAGTGAACCGCCGCCCCGGATGATCACCGCGACCTGAGCCCAGCCCTGGCGGTTGATCTCGTCCAAGGCCCGACAGATCTGTCCGGCAGCGCCTTCGCCCTGTACCCGCACCGGGAACAGGCGCACTTCGGCCCCCAGGCCCCGCACGGAAGCCAGTTCCATGAAGTCATGGATGGCGGCCCCGGCAGGCGACGTCACCAGTGCCACGCGGCTGGGGCTGGCAGGCAGCGGACGCTTGCGCTCCGCAGCAAAAAAACCGCGGGCAGCCAGCGCCTGTTTGCGCTCCTCAAAGGCCTGGGCCAGCAGGCCCTGCCCTCCGGCCTGCACCAGCTCCACGATCAGCTGGTACCTGCCGCGCGGCCCGTAGACACTGATCTGTCCGGCACAGAAGAGTTCGGAGCCCTGCCGCAGCAGGCGCACGGGGTCCGGCCGGGGCTCGGCAAAGATCTCGCCGGTCAGGGGGTCGAAATTCCGGCCGCGCATCTGGCGGTCCCGGAACCAGACGCATTGCAGCTGGGCACCGGCATCCTTGAGGGTAAAATAGATATGCCCGGATCCGGGGAAAGACAGTTCTCCTATCTCGCCCCGGACCCAGACGAAGGGGAAGGTCCCCTCCAGAGTACGACGCATCCTGTCCGTCAGCTCAGTAACGGACAGGATGCGCTCTTGTTCACACGCAGCGGGCATGCAGGGGCTCCGCTGTCAGCCGTCCTAGGCGCGGCGCTCGGCCCAGGCCTTGCGCACGCCTTCCATCCACTGGGGCAGTGCGGTTTCCAGGGCGTCCACGGGCAGCTCGCCCTTTTCGCCCGTACGGCGGTCCTTGCATTCCAGCACGCCGCGGGACAGGCCCTTGCCGCCCAGCACCAGCTGCATGGGCGCACCGATGAGGTCGGCATCCTTGAACTTGACGCCGGGGCGCTCTTCGCGGTCATCCAGCAGCACGGTCACACCGGCCTTGCACAGCATGGCGTAGATCTCTTCGGCCTTGGCGCGGACTTCTTCCTTGCCGGGGTCGAGGTTGAGCAGGATGCATTCCACAGGAGCCACGGTGGGCGGGAAGATGATGCCGTGCTCGTCGTGGTTCTGCTCGATGGCAGAGGCCACCACACGGGAGATGCCGATGCCGTAGCAACCCATGATCATGACGTTTTCCTTGCCGTTCTCGTCCAGATACACGGCATGCATGGCGTCGCTGTACTTGGTGCCCAGCTTGAAGATGTGGCCCACTTCGATGCCCTTGGGCAGCTCGATGGCACCGCCGCAGCGCGGGCAGGGATCGCTCAGAGTGATGCAGCGCAGGTCGGCGTAGGAGGTGACCTTCACGTCGCGGCGCAGGTCCACGTGCACCAGATGCGCGTCAGCGGCATTGGCGCCCACCACGTAGTCGGTGGCACCCTGCAGCTCGAGGTCGGCATAGATGGGCACATCCAGGCCCACGGGACCGGCAAAGCCCAGAGGCGCGGCCGTCACCTTTTCCACCACGGCGGCCGGAGCCAGTTCCACGGTGGTGGCGTTGAGCAGATTCTTGAGCTTGATGTCGTTGACTTCGCGGTCGCCGCGCACCAGCACGGCCACGGTCTTGCCGTCCACCACGAAGAGCATGGTCTTGACCACCTGCGAAGGAGCCACCTTGAGCATGGCGCTCACTTCTTCCACGGTGTGGGCCGCGGGCGTGGCGACCTTTTCATAGGGGGCGCAGGTCTCGGTGCAGGGCGTACCGTTCCAGACCACTTCGGCGCGTTCCACGTTGGCGGCATAGCTGCATTCGGTGCAGGCGGCGATGGTGTCTTCACCGGTATCGGCCAGCACCATGAACTCGTGCGAGAAATTGCCGCCGATGGAGCCGGTATCAGCTTCCACAGCGCGGAAGCGCAGGCCCAGACGCTTGAAGATGCGGCAGTAGGCGTCGTACATCAGCTTGTAGCTTTCATCGGCACCGGCATCGCTGGAATCGAAGGAGTAAGCGTCCTTCATGACGAATTCACGGCCGCGCATCAGGCCGAAGCGGGGGCGGATCTCGTCGCGGAACTTGGTCTGGATCTGGTACAGGCGCACGGGCAGCTGACGGTAGGAGCGCACTTCGCCGCGTACCAGGTCGGTGATGACTTCCTCATGCGTGGGGCCAAGGCAGTAGTCGCGGTCGTTGCGGTCCTTGAAGCGCAGCAGCTCCTTGCCGTAGTACTCCCAGCGGCCGGTCTCTTTCCAGAGGTCGCCGGGGATGACCATGGGCATGAGCAGCTCGGAGAAACCGGCGGCGTCCATTTCCTCGCGCACCACGCGCTGCACGTTTTCCAGGGCCTTCAGGCCCAGAGGCAGGTAGATGTACACGCCGGAGGTGAGCTTGCGGACCATGCCGGCGCGCAGCAGCAGCTTGTGGCTGACCACTTCCGCTTCGGAAGGGGATTCCTTGAGCGTGGGGATGTAGGTGGAGCTGAAACGCATCAGTGAGTTTCCTTTTCTTTAAGCAGTCGTTGAAGTTCTTCCATAAAAGCCGCGAGCAGGGCGTCCTGTCCCTTGACGGAACGGATGACTTCCCCCTTGCGGAAAATGATGCCTTTGTCGCGGCCGCCGGCCACGCCCAGGTCGGCCTCGCGGGCCTCGCCGGGGCCGTTGACCACACAGCCCATGACCGCGACCTTGATGTCCGCCGTGGATTCGGCCAGCGCATCCTCCACGGCACGCGCCAGGCCGAAGAGGTCGATCTCCGTACGTCCGCAGGTGGGGCAGGAGATGATCTCCGGCCCGCGACGGCGCAGGCCCAGGGCCCGCAGGATCTCCCAGGCCACGGTCACTTCCTCGGCAGGATCGGCCGTGAGCGAGACGCGCAGGGTATCGCCGATGCCCTCGTGCAGCAAAATGCCCAGGCCCACGGCGGACTTGACCGTGCCGCGCATGAGCCCGCCCGCCTCGGTGACGCCGATGTGCAGCGGATAATCGCAGGACTTGGCCAGCAGGCGATAGGCCGCGATGGTATCGAGCACCGAGGAAGACTTGAGGGAGATCTTGGTATCGTAGAAGCCCCGGTCTTCCAGCATGCGCACATGGCTGAGCGCGCTCTCCACCATGGCTTCCACGCAGGGGCCGCCGTATTTCTGCAGCAGATGCTTTTCCACGGAACCGGAATTGACGCCCACGCGGATGACCGCGCCGTTGGCCTTGGCGGCATCCACCACGCGGTCCACATGCTCGCGGGGCCCGATGTTGCCGGGATTGATGCGCAGGCCCTCCAGCCCGGCTTCCAGGGCGGCCAGCGCCAGACGGTAGTCGAAATGGATGTCCGCGATGAGGGGCACGGGCGAACCGTCACGCAGGGCCCGCAAGGCCTTGGCCGCCGTCATGTCGGGCACGGCCACGCGCACCGCTTCGCAACCGCGGCGCACAAGGCGGTCGATCTGGGCCAGCGTGGCTTCCACGTCACGGGTATCGGTATTGGTCATGCTCTGCACCATCACCGGCGCGCCGCCGCCGATGGCCAGCTTGCCCAGCCTGATGCCCCGGCTGATACGTTTTTCCTGCATGGCAGACCTCGAAAAAATTGGTTTGCAGCAAAAGTGCCGCCAGTGTCTTATGCTATTTCAGCAGGCAAGCCAAGTCCCGTACGGGGGCGGAAGCACGACGGCGCCACTTTCCTGCCGTCAGGACACCGCAAGGTGCCGCACGCCGGGGGCAGACGCCCCTCCTCCGCGGCCCATGCGGCCTTCCACTGCCGCCGCACTTGCCAGCCGTACGGCTTTTGCCTATAAACTCCCCATTCCAACGACATGTTCCGGGCGCTCCTGCGCCTTTTTTCCGCCTGCGCCACCGGCGCATGGCCCTGAACTTCCAAGCCCGCAAGGAGAGGCCATGTCCCTCAGCATCGGCATTGTGGGTCTGCCCAACGTGGGGAAATCCACCCTGTTCAACGCCCTGACCAAGGCTCAGAACGCGCAGGCCGCCAACTATCCTTTCTGTACCATCGAACCCAACAAGGCCACCGTGGCCGTGCCCGACGAGCGCGTGGACGCGCTTTCGGCCAAGGTCTCGCCCAAGAAGACCATCCACGCCAGCGTGGACTTCATCGACATCGCCGGTCTGGTGCGCGGCGCCAGCAAGGGTGAAGGTCTGGGCAACCAGTTCCTGGGCAATATCCGCGAATGCGCCGCCATCGTGGAAGTGGTGCGCTGCTTCGAGGACGAGAACATCACCCATGTGGACGGCAGCGTGGATCCCCTGCGCGACATCGATACCATCGAGACCGAACTGCTGCTGGCCGACCTGCAGAGCGTGGAACGCCGCCTGGAAAAGCTGCAGAAGATGGCCAAGGGCAGCAAGGACGCCAAGGCCGCCGCAGAGATCATGCAGGGCCTGCTGGAGCACCTCAATGCCGGTAACGGCGCCCGTTCCTTCGAGCTGCCCGACAACGAGACCTTTCTCCAGTCCTGGCGTGAACTGGGCCTGCTGACCGCCAAGCCCGTCATCTACTGCGCCAACGTGGACGAAGCCGCCGTGGCCGACGGCAACGACTTTGTGGCCCGCGTGCAGCAGCTGGCCGAAGAACGCCATTCCGGTTTCGCCTGCATCTGCGCCAAACTGGAAGAAGAGCTGCAGGGCCTTTCCGCCGAGGAACAGGCCGAGATGCTCTCCTCCTACGGCATCTCGGAAAGCGGCCTGGTGCGCATCATCCGTACCGGCTACGACACGCTGGGCCTGTGCAGCTACTTCACCGCCGGTCCCGACGAAGTGCGCGCCTGGACCATCCACAAGGGCTGGAAGGCCCCCCAGGCTGCCGGTGTCATCCACACCGACTTCGAACGCGGCTTCATCCGCGCCGAAGTCATCTCTTACGCCGACTACATGAGCCACGAAAGCGAAGCCGCCTGCCGCTCCGACGGCGTGCTGCGCGTGGAAGGCAAGGAATATGTGGTGCAGGACGGCGACGTCATGCACTTCCTGTTCAACGTCTAGCCACATCAGGCCAACGATCTCAAAGGGACGGCAGCAGCCGTCCCTTTTTTTATGCCTCCCGACGGCACCGGGCAAAAGCACAGCCGCTTCTGTCCGCAAGCAGGATGACTCCGCCCCTTTCCTCGCCCTCCCGCCATCCTTGCGACGATTGGACAATTTTTAGCGCCGATTTGATATTTCCCCCTTACTGCGGCCGCGCTAGGTTCGTTCCGTGATCTTCCTCAAGGAGCTTGCCATGCGACGACAATCCCTTCTTCCCCTCCTGGTCATCCTGATGTTCCTGGTCCCGCTGCTGCAGGCGGGCAACAGCCCGGCCAAAGGACTGGACGGGCGGCAGCAGAGCATGGTGCTCGTGTCCGCCTACACCGCCAATGGCGATCTGGAGCGCCTGCGCCCGGCCCTGATCCAGGCCCTGGACGCCGGGTTGAGCATCAATGAGATCAAGGAAGTCCTGACCCATCTGTACGCCTACATCGGCTTTCCCCGCAGTCTGAACGGGCTGCAAGTCTTCATGGAAGTCCTGGAGCAACGCCGTGCCCGGGGCATCACGGATGCGGAAGGAAAGGCTGCCTCTCCCCTGCCGCCTTCCCTGGACCGGGACGCCTACGGCGCCCGTGTCCGGGCCGACCTTGCCGGACAAAAGGAGATCCAGCCCCCGTCCGGCGTCCTGGCCTTTGCCCCTGTCATCGATACGTTTTTGAAGGAACATCTTTTTGCGGACATCTTCGCCCGTGACGTGCTCGACCGCAAAGCGCGCGAACTGTGCACCATCGCCGCCCTGGCCAGCCTGCCCGGGCTGGGAGGCCAGCTGCAATTCCATATGGGAGGGGCCATGAATTGCGGCCTGAGCCCGGAAGAACTGGAGAGCTTCCTTGACCTGCTGGCCGCCCGTGTCGGCACCCAGGAGGCGGATGCGGCCCGCACTGTGGCCCGAAAGGTGCTCGCCTCGCGCTGATGTTCCCCACCCCATTACGGAGGAAATGCCATGTCCGTGAACCGAAGACAGTTCATCAAGGCCGGCAGCCTTGCCCTGGGCTCCCTGGCTGTCCACAGTCTGCCGCTGCAGGCCCGGCCTGCGGAAACGAAGGCCACCGTGTACTTCACGCCCGAGATCACCACGGAAAGCCTGTTGCGCATCTACGAAAAGGTCTGTGCCCCGTTGCAGGGCCGCATCGCCATCAAGCTCCATACCGGCGAGCCCCACGGCCCCAACATCCTGCCGCGCGACATGGTGCGGGCCCTGCAAGCCCGCATCCCGAACAGCACCATCGTGGAATGCAACGTCCTCTACCCCAGTCCCCGCCAGACCACGGAAGGCCACCGCGAGACCCTGCGGACCAACGGCTGGACCTTCTGCCCGGTGGACATCATGGATGCCGACGGCGAAGTCTCCCTGCCCATCCCCGGAGGACGGCACCTCAAGGAAGTGGCCGTGGGCAAGAACCTGCTCAACTACGATTCCATGCTGGTGCTGACCCACTTCAAGGGCCACGTGATGGGCGGTTTTGGCGGCTCGCTCAAGAATATCGCCATCGGCTGCGCTTCAGGCAAAACAGGCAAGGCACAGCTGCACAGCGACGGCACCAATCTGTGGGCGGGCGGGCCGCTGTTCATGGAGCGCATGGTGGAGGGCGGCAAGGCCATCACCACCCACTTCAAGGGGCATATGGCGTACATCAACGTCCTGCGCCGCATGTCCGTGGACTGTGACTGCGCGGGGACCAGTGCCGCCGAGCCCACCGCCCCGGATATCGGCATCCTGGCTTCCACCGACCTGCTGGCCGTGGATCAGGCTTCGGTGGACATGGTCTACGCCCTGCCTGAAAAGCAGCGGCACGATCTTGTGGAACGCATCGAAAGCCGCAGCGGCCTGCGCCAGCTGGAATATATGGAGACCATGGGCATGGGCCATGCCCGCTACGATCTTATTTCCCTGTCATGACAGGAGATCATGTCATGCGACGTTTCGCTTCCCTGCTCCTCCTTTGCGGCGGCCTGCTTGCCGCTGTCTGTATCGCCCCTTCCACCGTAGCCGCCGGGGAGCCCGGCCAGGAGATCATTCGCTGCGGACAACAGACGCCCATCAAAGGCTCCCCACGCTTTTTCACCGGGACCGTGCGCATCGATCCCCTGTATGCCGCCAACAACGCCATGCGCTCCAGCGGCGGCAGTGTCACCTTTGAACCCGGCGCCCGCTCCCACTGGCATATCCATCCTGTGGGACAGGTGCTCATCGTCACCGCCGGGGTCGGCCTGACCCAGGAATGGGGCAAGCCCATCCAGGAGATCAGGGCCGGGGATGTGGTCATCTGCCCCGCCAAGGTCAAGCACTGGCACGGAGCCGCTCCCGGCAGTGCCATGACGCGTATCTCCATCTGTGAGGAAACAGAGCCCGGCAAGGTCGTGGAGTGGCTGGAACCCGTTACCGATAGCCAGTACGCCGGCCGCTGAACATGAAGGAAATCAGCATGGAAACATACAACAACGGACGCCGTCAGATCCTGATGGCCCTCGCATCCCTCGCAGGCGGCCTGTTCCTTCTGGACACGGGCCGCGCTGCCCCTCAAGCGCAGGAGGCACACCACATGCTTGTCGTCTTTTATTCCCATACGGGCAATACGCGTACCATCGCCCGGCACATCCAGGCCCTGACCGGCTGTGACCTGCTGGATCTGGAACCCGTCACCCCCTATCCCCGCGACTATGACACGGTCGTCAGCCAGGCAAAAAAGGAAAAGCAGCAGGGCTTCCTGCCGCCGCTGAAAAATCCGCTGGATATGGTCAGCCGCTATGACGTCATCCTTGTGGGATCGCCCAGCTGGTGGGGCACCTTTGCCGGACCGGTGCGCACCTTCCTGTCTACGGCTGCCCTGGACGGGAAAACGCTCATCCCCTTCATCACGCACGAAGGCTCCGGCCTCGGCAGTGCCCCTGCCGACCTGCGCCGTCTCTGCCCTGCCGCGAAGACAGGCGAAGGGCTCGCCATACGCGGCAGCCGCGTGGACGGCGCCCGCCAGCAGGTGGAATCCTGGTTGCGAAAGGCAGGTCTGCTGCCAGCCTAAAAAGAGGTCTTCTTCGGGACGCTCTTCTGCTTTCCCCTGTGTCCCGCCGCTTCGGGAAAACGGAGGACAACGGGCCCCTATAAGTCCTTTGGGTGAGGACCGGTAGCCCGGACCAAAAGGATTCAGTTCCCTTAAAAAAGAAAGGGCGGCAGGATATTCCCTGCCGCCCTCTTCATCACAGTTCCATGCTTTTTGAAAAAAGATGCATGACCGCCACTCCGGCAATGATGAGGCCCAGACCGATCGTGGCCGGCAAATCCAGTTTTTGATGGAAGAAGAACCAGCCCACCAAAGAAACGATGACCACGCCTATGCCTGACCACAAAGCATAGGCTATGCCCACAGGCACATATTTGACCACCACCGAGAGCAGATAGAACGCCAAGGCATAACCGCCGATGCAGAGCAGCGACGGCAACAAACGGGTGAATCCCTGCGTTTCCCTCAGTGCCGAGGTGGCCACGATCTCCGAGCAGATGGCCAGCAGGAGCAACAACCAGTGCATGCGGCTCTCTACGCCTCCTGCGCCAGTAGCGCGGCCTCGTACAGTCCCTCGGCCAGCGTGGGATGGGCATGGATGGTATGGGCCACCTGCTCCAGGGTCAGGCCGTTGGCCACCCCCAGAGCGGCTTCCGCCACCAGGTCGGAGGCATGGGCGCCCACGATGTGCGCCCCCAGCAGGCGACCGCTGTCCGCAGCGGCCACCAGCTTGAAGAAGCCCGGCAGCTCGCCCATGGCCTGGGCCTTGCCCAGCTCGCGCATCTGGAAGGTGACGCAGCGCACGTCCAGCCCCTGTTCTCGGGCCTGCTGCTCGCTCAGGCCCACGCTGCCCACTTCGGGCGAGGTGAACACGCCGGACGGCACGGCATCATAGCGCATGGCGCGCGGCTTGCCGCACAGGCCCTCCACCACGCACAGGCCTTCCATGGCCGCCACATGGGCCAGCATCACACGGGAGGGGCCCAGCAGGTCGCCGATGGCATACACTTCGGGTAGGGATGTCTTCAGGGCATCATCCACCACGACCCAGCCGCGGCGGTCGGTCTCGATACCGGCCTCGGTCAGCCCCAGGCCTTCCGTGGCCGGGCAGCGGCCCACGGTCACCAGCACCATGTCGGCTTCCACGGGCACTTCCTTCTGCTGGGCGGGCGTGGGCTTGTCCACGAAGGGAGAGGCCGTCAGCGTGGCACGCACCACGCCATCCTCCACCCGTACATCCTTGAGGGTACGGCCCAGCTCGCAGGAGATGCGGCGCTTCTTCATCTCGCGCTGCAACAGGGTGCTGACATCGGCATCCATAGACGGCATGGGCAACAGGCGGTTCTGGCCTTCCACCACAGTCACCTGCGCACCGAAAGCACGGTAGATGAAGGCCATCTCGCAGCCGATGACGCCACCGCCTACGATGACCAGGCGCTGGGGCACACGGTCCAGTTGCAAGGCGTCATCACTGCTCAGGATGTGGCTATGATCGAAAGCCAGGCCGGGCAGCTCCGCCACCCGGGAGCCGGTCGCCAGGATGAGGGCGTCATTCTCCACCACTTCCACGCCGCCGTCAGCCATGGTCACTTCCACATGACGGGCATCCAGCACCTTGCCATGGCCCACGCACAAACGCACTTTAAGACGGGTGCAGGCCTTTTCCAGACCACCGCGCAAAATGTCGACGACCTTTTCCTTGCGGGCCAGCACAGCGGCCGGATCCACATGGGGAGTCCCATCGCAGGTGATGCCGAACTCGGCCAGACGCAGAGCGGTCTCCAGGGCCTCGGCCGAGGCTTTGAGGGTCTTGGTGGGGATGCAGCCGGAGTTGAGGCAGGTCCCGCCCAGATGGGCGGCCTCCACCAGCGTGACTTCCATGCCCGCGCGGGCAGCGGCAAAAGCCGCCGTATAGCCGCCGGGGCCACCACCGATGACGGTCAGACGTTTCATGCATCCCTCCTGTTGCGCTGATCGGTATTTAGCCAGCCAATATACTGAATTTTATTGATTTCACTACCAACGATAGTGACGCATCCCGCCTGCCCGGTCAAGGCAGGCAAAAAAGGATCTCCCGCAAACGATACCTCATGGTCTGCGGCGATTTCTGAGCGAACTCCCTCCCCGTAGGCTATACCGGGGCTCTGACGACCTCCGGCGCAGGGAAGGCGGGGAGCCCCGTATGCGGAAGCTCCCCTGCCGTCATGCATTACTTGCCGTGCTTGGCACGCCACTGGTCGGAATTGGGGAAGAACAGGGGCTGCCCGTACTTGTCCTTGCCGAAATCACGGATGATGGTCTGGGCTTCATCGCCCACCAGCCAGTCCGCGAACTTCAGGGCCGCATCCTTGTGGACCTGGGGGAACTTGTCGGGATTGACCCGGATGATGGCGATGAGGTTGAGCATGATGGGGTCGTTTTCCACCAGAGGCACGACCTTGACCGTATCCTTGAGGGTCAGCCAGGTGGCACGGTCCATCAGGGTGTAGGCCTGCTTCTTGTCCGTATACAGCGTCGTGGCCTTGTTGCCCTTGGCGCCGTCGGCATAGACTTCATACCAGGCGCCTGCGGGCTGGATGCCGGCAGCCTGCCAGATGTCCATTTCCTTGACATGGGTACCGGACTTGTCCCCGCGAGAGACAAAGGGCACACCGGCCTTGGCGATGGTGGCAAAGGCCTCGGCGGCGCTCTTCATGCCCTTGATGCCCGCCGGGTCACCGGCAGGGCCCAGGATGACGAAGTCATTGTACATGACATCGCGGCGATCCACGCCGAAACCGGCGGCCACAAAGGCATCCTCAAGCTTGCGGGCATGGACCATCACCAGGTCGAAGGACCCGCTCTCCGCCTTTTTCAGGGTCTTGCCGGTCCCGGCTTTTTCCATGCTGATGGCGATACCGGTTTTTTTACTGAAGGTATCGGCCAGCAGCGGCAGGATACCGGCATCCACCGGACCGATGGTGCTGGAGATCTTCAGGCTGTCCGCAGCCTGGACGGGGATGGAGAACGGGAACAGGCACAGCAGGCAGACCAGACTGGCCATACGGGAAAACTTCATGATGCTTCCTCCTGAGGAACTTGCAGCCGGACGGGATGCCCGGACTTACGTCGCTTACGGCCACTCTGCCCCAAAAAAAACTTTCGGACAATATGCAAGGCACATGCCGGCGCACGTTCGGCCCGGCATGCTGGCCGCACGGCTCCACCGATCCGTCTTTCCGCCGTGCCGTGACGCGTGAGCGGGCAGCCTGCCTTCACAAGCGATACATTTATGCTCTTTTTTTGCCAGATCCTCTCTTCCGCTGTTCAGGCTACGAGAACTTGCTTATATTCAAAGTTGTTGCAGCCTTTTTCCTTTGAGGATGTTCCCATGCTCGACCCGCACGCTGAACTGCTCCGCATCAATGCACGCATCAAGGAGATCCTGCTCCGGCACATGCCCCGCACGGGCACGTACGACAGCCCCGTGCCCGGACTGGTCATGCGCAGGCTCGAGACCTGCCACACCACCACGACCTGCCTTGGCAAACCTTCGGCATCCATCATCGTGCAGGGAGAAAAGATCGCCATGCTGGGGGACCGGGAGATTCATTACGGGGAAGGCCAGTGCCTGGTCACGGGCATCGACATGCCCAACGCCTTCCGGGTCCTCCAGGCCTGCCATGACCACCCCTTCCTGGCCATGTCGCTGGAGCTGGACAGGAGCCTGACCGGGCAGATGGTCAAGGAGCTGGCCGATGCCGTCCCGCCTGCGGCCCGCCCGGACAGCGGCGTCAGCCTGGGCACGACCAGCCCTGAACTGCTGGATGCCTTCCTGCGCCTGGCACGCCTGCTGGACACGCCGGAAAGGATACCCATCCTCGCGCCGCTGGTCATCCGCGAGATCCACTACCTGCTGCTCATCGGCCCTCAGGGGGCCGGGCTGCGACAGCTCAATACCCACGGCACCCAGGCCAACAGCATCGCCCTGGCCACGGACTGGCTCCGCAAGAACTATCGCAAGCCCCTGCTGGTGAGCCAGCTGGCCCGTCAGGTCAACATGGGCACATCGACCTTCCACCGTCACTTCAAGGAAGTCACGGGCATGAGCCCGTTGCAGTACCACAAGCGCCTGCGCCTGTACGAAGCCCAGCGTCTGATGCTGGCGGGCGAGATGGACGCGGGCAGCGCCGGGCTGGCCGTGGGCTACGAAAGCACGGCCCAGTTCAATCGTGAGTACAAGCGCCTCTTCGGCGAACCGCCCCTCCGCGACCTGAAAAGGATGCGCCGCCACGACGCCTGCCTCCCTGAAAACTCCCACTGAGCGCCGAAAAACGTATTGCAAGGCTCGGAGAAACTGCGTAAAAAAAATTCCTGCCTTTAACGGCAGGTTTCAACGTTTTTTGCGCTATGCGCACACAGAGCACAGAGGAGTGCACCCATGTCTTACGCTCAACGAGTCATTGAAGGCCTGAAACAGAAGTACGCCAGCGAACCTGTCTTCCTCCAGGCCGTGGAAGAAGTGCTGATGACCCTCCAGCCCCTGCTGGACAAAGACGCCAAGTACGAAAAGTACAAGATCCTCGAGCGCATCACCGAGCCCGAACGCATCATCAGCTTCCGCGTGGAATGGGTGGACGACAAGGGTGAGATCCAGGTCAACCGCGGCTACCGCGTGCAGTACAACTCCGCCATCGGCCCCTACAAGGGCGGCCTGCGCTTCCATCCCAGCGTGAACCTGGGTATCCTCAAGTTCCTGGGCTTCGAACAGATCTTCAAAAACTCCCTGACCGGTCTGGCCATCGGCGGCGGCAAGGGTGGTTCCGACTTCGATCCCAAGGGCAAGTCCGAGACCGAAGTCATGCGCTTCTGCCAGGCCTTCATGACCGAGCTGCACCGCCACATCGGTGCCACCATCGACGTGCCCGCCGGTGACATCGGCGTGGGCGGCCGCGAAGTGGGCTACATGTTCGGCCAGTTCAAGCGCCTGACCCGCAGCTATGAAGGCGTGCTGACCGGCAAGAACCTGCTCTTCGGCGGTTCCCTGGCCCGTACGGAAGCCACCGGTTACGGCGCCGTGTATTTTGCCCAGAACATGCTGGAAGACCGCGGCGAAAGCCTGGAAGGCAAGGTCTGCGCCGTTTCCGGCGCCGGCAACGTGGCCACCTACTGCTGCGAAAAGCTGCTCCAGCTGGGCGCCAAGCCCGTCACCGTGTCCGACTCCCGCGGCATGATCTATGATCCCGAAGGCATCAAGGTCGACGTGCTCAAGCAGGTGAAGGAAGTGGAACGCGCTTCCCTGACCCGCTACGCCGAACTGGTGCCCACCGCCAAGCACACCCCTGTGGCTGAATACCCCGAAGGCCGCAACGCCGTGTGGTCCGTGCCCTGCTTCGCCGCCTTCCCCTGCGCCACCCAGAACGAACTGAACCTGGCTGACGCTAAGACCCTGCTGACCAACGGCTGCAAGTGCGTGGCCGAAGGCGCCAACATGCCTTCCACTCTGGAAGCCGTGCACGCCTTCCTGGAAGCCGGTATCGCCTACGGCCCGGCCAAGGCTGCCAACGCCGGCGGCGTGGCCACCAGCCAGCTGGAAATGCAGCAGAACGCCGGTATGCAGAGCTGGACCTTCGAGACCGTCGACGGCAAGCTGAAGGACATCATGGGCAACATCTACAAGAATGCTGCCGCGACCGCCAAGGAATTCGGCCAGCCCGGCAACCTGGTGCTGGGTGCCAACATCGCCGGCTTCCGCAAGGTGGCCGATGCCATGATCGCCCAGGGCGTCTGCTAACGCTCCTTCCTAAACAGCAATGAAAAAAGCCCGGCCATGCCGGGCTTTTTTCATTGCTGCCCAAACAGGGATTCCGCGCGGGGAAGCTGCCTACCAGTCCTCGTTATGGACGCGTTCGGCACGGAAGCGTTCCTGAGCCTTGAATTCCTGATCCGTATGCCCAAGCACGATCAGGCTCAGGGGGCGGATGTTGTCCGGCATGTGGAAGATCTCGCGGAACGGCCGGGCCCTGTCTTCGATGGGGTGCAGACCGCACCAGACCGTGCCGATGTTCAGGGCACGCGCCGCCAGCATGAAGTTCTGCGTGGCCGCCGAACAATCCTGGACCCAGAACCCGGGGGTCTTCTCTTCATTTAGATCGGCGCAGATGATGACGGCCGCGGCCGCGCCTGCCGCCATTTTGGCATAGGGATGGACCTCCGCCACCTTGCGCAGCATCTCACGGTCACGGATCACGACAAAATGCCAAAGCTGGCGGTTGTTGGCGCTGGGGGCGCACATGGCGGCCTCCAGCATGCGGTCCATGTCTTCCTGGCTGACGGGCTCCTCGGTAAAGGAACGGATGCTGCGCCGGGTCTTGATCGCTTCAAACAAGTCCATAAGTACTCCCTTGCGGCTTTGGCCGCCTTTTTTTATGATGGCTCCCCTGCAAACGGCGTGCCCAGCCGGTCCGGGACCGACGCATGCCGTGCGGGTTCGCACCTGCCCCGGAGGTACAAATGCATTTTGAACTGCTCGATGAACTGGTCATCATTTTCCTGCTTTCCATCGTCGTCAACCTTGTATGCAACAAGATAAAGCTGACGGCAACCGTAGGATTTTTGCTGACCGGTGTGTTGTGCGGGCCTTCCCTGCTGGGCATCGTGGACAGCCAGTCCATCAGCGATGTGGCGGAACTGGGCGTGGCCATGCTGCTGTTCACCATCGGCATGGAACTGTCCGGCGAGGCCCTGAGCCGCCTGAAACGTCCCGTGTTCCTGGGGGGCAGCCTGCAGATCGGTCTGACGGTTCTGGCCATAGCCGGGCTCACCGCCCTTTTGGACGGGACCAGCCTGTCCAGCGGCATCTTCTGGGGCTGCCTCGTGGCCCTTTCCTCTTCGGCCATCGTCTTGCAGATCTTCCAGCAGAAAGGGATCACCAGTACCCCGACGGGGCGCCTTTCTCTGGCCATCCTCGTTTTCCAGGACATCATGGTCGCGCCCATGATGCTCTGCGTGCCCCTGCTGTCCGGTCAGTTCCACATGGCGGCCCTGGACATGCTGCTGTCGGTACTGAAGGTGGGGGGCATCCTCGGGGCCGTATTGCTGGCCGCGCACCTGGGCCTCAACCGCTTCATGGAAGCGGTCATGCGCACCCGCTCGCGCGAGCTGCTTTTCCTTTCGACCCTGGGCACCTGTTTCGGCATGGCCCTGCTGACCCACAGTCTGGGCCTTTCCCTCTCGCTGGGCGCCTTCCTGGCGGGCCTGATGCTGGCCCGTTCCCAGTACAGCATGAGCGTCATCTCGGGCATCATGCCCTACCGTGACGTGTTCATGAGCCTGTTCTTCATCTCCGTCGGCATGATGCTGGACCTCTCCTTCTTCCTCCAGCATATCTGGGCCATCCTGTTCAATACCCTGCTGTTCATCCTGATCAAGAGCCTGCTGACCATGCCCGCCGTCCTGGTGCAGGGCTACCCGCTGCGCACGGCCATCCAGACTTCCCTCAGCCTCGCGCAGGTCGGGGAATTCTCCTTCGTGCTGGCCGCCTCCGGTCTGGCCGCCGGTCTGCTCAACGATATCGGCTACCAGTCCTTCCTGGCCTTGAGCGTCATCACCATGATGCTCACGCCCTTCCTCATCAATCTGGCGCCCCGCGCCGCTGCCCTGCTGACCAAAGGACGCGGCAAGGAAGCCTCCAGCCCGGAAGAAGAACAGCAAAAGGCCAGCACCCTCAAGGATCATCTCATCATCGTGGGCTTCGGCATCAGCGGCAAGCATCTGGCCCAGGTGGCCAAGGAATCCGGCATCCCCTACACCATCCTGGAAATGAACCCCGAGACCGTGAGCCGCTACAAGAACAAGGAACCCATCTCGCACGGGGATGCCTCCCAGCCTGTCATCCTTGAGCATCTGGGCGTCTATACGGCCCGTGTCCTGGCCATCATCATCTCCGATCCGGCGGCCGTGCGTGCCATCACCCTGGAGGCCCGGCGCATGAACCCCGACCTCTATATCGTGGCCCGTACCCGGTTCATCACCGAGGTCGCCCCGTTGCGCCGTCTGGGGGCCAATGTGGTCATCGCCGAGGAATTCGAGACCTCCATCGAGGTGTTCAACCAGGTACTGACCCAGTATCTGGTGCCCCGTCAGGACATCGACGCATTCTCCGCCCGCCTGCGCCAGCAGAACTACCGCATGATCCGGCGCATGAGCAGCGCCGCGGACAGTCTGGAAAGCGTGGCCAGCCGCCTGCCCGAAATGGGCGTGCAGACCATGCGTCTGGAGGCAGGCTCCCCCTTGTGCGGCCTCAGCCTTGCCCAGAGCAATCTGCGCCGGGAATATGCCGTGACCGTGGTGGCCGTGGCCCGCAGCGAACAGGAGGTGATGGCCTCCCCGCCTGCCGACTTCGTCATGGAAGCCGGGGACCTGCTCTACCTGTTCGGCAAAACGGACAAGCTCTTTGCCGTCAAGCCGGTCATCTGTGCAGCCCCCGCCACCCCCGCGGCTGCGACCGCGCAGGAGGCCTCCCGGGCCTGATGATTCCATGGCAGGGACAAAGTTTCCACCAAGTCCGGGCCCAGACTTGCACTTGTCCCTGTCAGCCCGTATATTCGTCTTCCCCTGTCGGCCATGCCGGGGCAATCCCTTATGGAGGCAAGGATGCTTTCATTTACCGCCATCCGGGACGTACTCCAGCGATCCCGCAGCATCGCCATCGTAGGCGCCAAGGACAAAGCCGGGCAGCCCGTGGACAAAGTGGGCCGCTACCTGCTGGACAAGGGCTACACCATCTTTCCGGTGCATCCCGTCCGCAAGACCGTCTGGGGCCTGACGGCCTATCCCGATCTGGCGTCCCTGCCCCAGCCGGTGGACATCATCGACCTTTTCCGCGCTCCCCAGTACTGCCCCGCCCATGCGCAGGAAGTGCTGGCCCTGCCCTGGAAGCCCCTCTGCTTCTGGATGCAGGAAGGCATCCGCTCTGCCGAGGCACGGGCTTTGCTGGAGCCTGAACAGATCCTGGTGGTGGAAGACCTTTGTCTCATGGTCGAACATGCCCGCCTGCTCACTTTGCAAAAATAATCCTGAGGATATCGAAATGAGCCAAGAAACCCAGGCCTTTTCCTGTAAGATGTGCGGCCATTGCTGCAAGGGGAAAGGCGGTATTGTCGTCAGCCCCTCCGACCTGAAGCGGCTTTGTGCCACCCTCTGCATGGAAGAGGAAGAGGTGATACGCCGGTTCGGGGAATATGTAGGGACAAAGCTCAAGATCCGCGTGGGTGAGGACGGCTACTGCATCTTTTTCCGGGAAGGCAAGGGCTGCATCGTCCATGAGGGCAAACCTTCCATCTGCAAAGCCTGGCCCTTTTTCCGGGGCAACATAGAAGATCCCGTCAGCCTGCATCTGGCCAAGGATTTTTGTCCCGGCATCCCCAAAGAGATCAGCCATGCCGACTTTGCCGCCCAGGGCAAGCGCTATCTGCAGGAAAATGGCCTGCTGGCCAATGACCGTAGCTGCGAGGCCAACGCCCTGATCCTGGACAAATGATCGCGCGAACAGTTTGAAAAAAGAGCCCGGAAGATGTCTTCCGGGCTCTTTTTCATGCTTCGGCCCTCTCGGCGGCTTTTGCCGCATCCAGATCAGCCTGCATGCGCTCCGCCTGCAGATGCCGCACGCGGCGCAAAAATTCTTCACGGTATGCCACCGACTGGCTGACGGGCGGCCCCTCATCACGAAGACGCCGCTCGATGACAGGACGCCGTGCCTCCGGCACACGCTCCAGCAGGGCCTCGCGTACGGCAGGCCCACAGCTGCTCAGGAGCCCGGCCAGAGCTTCACCGGAAGTTTCCTCCAGCGCCTCTTCCAGCAGACCGTCTTCCAGCTGCAAACAGTCCTCAGGACAATGCACCATCCTGCCCAGCAGTGCCGGCAAGCGGGAATCTTGCCGTTCCAGATCGGCCAGCAGCTCCCTGCCCGCATCCTTGCCCGCCGCCGCCACGATCTCTGCTGCCACCTGCAGGCCGGGGCGCCAGTCCTGTGCTGATTTTTCCGCAGCCTGCCGGGCAAGCACGCTGTCCACCTCATCCAGTATGTCCGCATCTACCGGCGTCAGTCCGCCGATATGTTCCAGCAGCAGAGAGCGCATGTCTGTAGGCAGGCGCATGAGCAGGCCCGCCGCCTGGGAAGCGGAAAGATGACCGAGGACCAGCGCCAACGTCTGGGGATGTTCCTGACGCAGCAGTTGATAGAGCTGACCCGGGCGCATCCGCTCCAGCGATTCGAACGGCCGCGCCGCGTCCGCCGGGCCCCAGGCGCGCATGGTCTCCCGTGCCTCACGCTCGCCAAGGCAATGCGTCAGCAGACGTCCGGCCAGTGCCTTGTCCGCACAGATGCCGTCAGCCTGCGTGTCAAGGAATACCCGGGCTTCCCGCAAGATGGCCCGCACCTCGCTTTCGGGGACGTGCGGCAGACTGGCCATGGCTTCCGTTATCCGGGCCACCTCCTGCCGCTGCATGCCGCCCAGCATGTCCGCAGCCACATCTTCGCCCATGGCCAGGAGGAAGACGGCACAACGCTGGCTGCCTGTCAGTTGCATGATCCCTGTCCTCCTGCTGTCCCTTCCGCTATGCCATCTTCCTGCGCCAGCCAGTGGCGCAGCAAGGCCGCACCATGCCCGGGATGCTCACGGATACGGGCCTCCACCTGCTGACGCAGACAGTCCACGGTATCCGGCGCTCCGCTGTCCGCACCAGCCTCAACCGGCATACTGCCCTCCACCGGCATCCCGGCAGAAACAGAGGCGACAGCAAAGCGGCGACGCGTCCAAAAGAACGCGGCCATGCTGGCCAAAGCCAGCACGGCAAAAGCCAGGGCCACGCCCCGCAGTACAGCCACATCCCGCCGGGCAGGCAGGAAACAGATCCGCAGCGTATCGCCCCTCTCCTCCTCCAGCGCACAGGCCTGCCCCAGCAGGCTCTCAAGATACGGGCGTACCGTCTCCGGAACGACATTTTCCTCCAGCAAGACCGCGACCGTACGGCGCCCCATTGCCCGGGATTTTTCCTTGCCCGTTCCATCCAGACTGACGAGGACCTCTGTCCTTCCGTTGTCTGCCAGCAGGGGCCGCAGGACCCGCAGAGCTTGGCGCTCCAGCGCCATTTCCTGTTCCCGGCGGGCCGTCTCGTCCGTATCCCGATCAGGATACAGGCGCCGTCCTTCCGTATCGAAGACCAGGACATGGCGTTTGTCCGGGCCGTCCGGTACCAGGGCCAGGACATCCAGCATCCTGTCCAGTGCCGCCGCATCCGGCATGGCTTCCGGCCGTGAAGGCTCCAGGACGATGACCGCTCCGGGCTGCCAGCTTTGAGGGGCAAGCTGTACCTTCACCTGGCGGATGCAGGAAAACTGTTCCAGCTGCCGGGCCAGCAGCGTCTCCTGCTCATGACGAAGGGCGACGGCACTTTCCTTGCCACCGCATCCGCCCGTTCCCCGCAAGGATAAGCCGCCCATCAACGCGGCCAGCAGCAGAGACACGAACGCGACCGCCGCCAATACGGCCTGCCGTGTACGTCCTGTGCCCTTGTGGCGCTCCTGGATGCTGCTGCCTGACACTGCCAAAATTCCCCCATGGATAGCTGTATCCACATATAGCTAGCAAAGAGGATGCCATTTGCAAATAATCATTGATTACAAGATATTAAATATCTTTTCAGAATAACTCCGCGCAAATCATTCAAAAAAATGACACACATTTCTTCCCGGGGCGGCTCCACGCTGTCAGCCTCATCTCCCGGCAGACAGCCGGCGCCGCAGGTACACCATATCACGCAAGAGAATGCCCTCTTCCACGATGGGCTGGGGGTAGTTGCGGGTAAAGAAGTCAGGGATGCGGTCAAACGGCACAAAACCACAGGCACGGTAAAATGCCAGCGTCGAAGGGACTTCCCCTGTCCCCAGCTGCAAACTATGGCAGGACGAGGCATAGCGCGCACAGACAAATTCTATCAGCGCCTTGCCGTAACCGCGTCTGCGCCAAGGGGCCGCCACGGCCAGGTTCTTGATCTCCGCCACGCCCTCGCTCTCCCGGGTCACGACGCACAGCCCCCGGGCATCGGGGTCATGAAGGACGAACAGCTCCCCGCGGTCCAGATAACGGTCTATCATGGCCTCGCTCTCATCCCCTACGAGCAAGAGCGGCAACCAGGCTTTTTTATGGCTACGGACATGGACGATATCCATATATCCTCCCAGCTCGTTGTCTTTCCATATAATCGGGCGGCTTTCCTCATCCGCCCGGGTCCCGTTCGCCATTCTTCAGCCATAAAAAAAGGAGGCCATCCCGGGGATGCCTCCTGTCTGTGCTGCCGGGCAGCCATCACAATTTCATCTGACCATCCGTGACGCCCAACGCATGCAGACGCAAATAGATCTCTGCGCAGGCCCGGGCGTCGGAGCCGGCGTGATGGTGATCCAGCGGGATGCCGAAGTAGTCGCAAACGCTGTCCAGCGCCCGTGATGCCAGCGGCAGGCTACGCCGTGCCCCCTTGAGCGTACATAAAAACGGCAACTGCGGCTGCACAAGGCCCAGAGCCTGACAGGATGCGTGCAGCACCCTGCGGTCAAACCCGGCATTGTGGGCCAGGATCGCACGGCTGCCCTCCATGAAGGCCGCCAGCTGCGGCCACACTTCCGTGAAGGTGGGGGCATCTTTCAGCAGGGGCCAGGTCAGGCCATGCACATGGGTGAACAAAACGCGGGAGGACGGCGGACGGATCAGGCTGTAAAAGCTGTCCGTCACCGCGCCATCCTCGATGCGGCAAAGGCCCACAGCGCACGCGCTGTGGGCCGCATAGCCGGAAGTTTCAAAATCAAGGGCCACATACCGGCCTGTCATCATACGGGGCTACTCCTTGCCCTCTGCCGCACTGCGGGCAGCTTCGGCGATGCGGTCAGCGATGTAGGCACGCATGGCATCGTCGTCTTCATCCAGATTGAAGCAGCAGGCATCCTCGCCCATGAGACCGGCCGGCACATAATCGCCCAGCTCGTCGGGATCCTGGATCATGTCGGCATAGAAGCAGACCGACAGCCAGCGGCTTTCCGGTTCGTCATCCACCACGTCCACCAGGACGAACAGCTCACGCTGTTTCTGGGCGGCATTACGCGCACGCAGCGAATAGCTGACGCCCGGACGGGCCTTGAATTCCAGCGAGACGTTTTCCAGACCCGCCAGATAGTCACGATACGCCAGGAAGGCCGCGCGGGCATTCAGGGGATCGCTCTGCCAGGCTTGCAACAGTTCCTCAACGCCCTTGCTCCAGTCAGCGGACATATGAATACTCCTTTGTCTGCTCTTTGCCACGGCGCACCGCATACGGACGAAACGGTCTCGTCGTGAATCCGGGCATGCTCTTTCGTGCACAGCCTGACCACCGGCTGTCGCGCGCGTCCATCGTCTGCGGACCGCATGTCCGCCGGGTCAGAGAATGCCCCATCATGGGGATAATGCCCGTGCTCCGCAGCCTTTGTCAAGGCAGGGGACAGGCGCCCGACCGGAGAGAGGCAGGGACGCCAAGTGCGCCAAACGTCCATCGCGAACATCGTGCTTCCGCCCACGGCCTGCTCCGGAACGGACAGAGATCCTCAAGCCCCGCGCGTATCCAGGGCTTGTGCTGCTCCTGCGACCTGCAGCCCGGACAAAAAGCCTGTACGCAGCCGGCACAGGGGAAGAGAAAACACAAAAAAAGCCCCGGAAAACGGGGCCTTTTTTGTTCGCTTCGCACGATGCGTTCGCTACTTGAAAAGCTCGCGTTCCTGCACCTTGGCTTTGTCGGTGCGGTCTTCCACATCTACGCCCTTGGGCGGCGTGAACTGGAATGTGCCGCTCCCCAGCATGACGTCCGGAATGAACTTGATGAAATTCACGTCGTTATGGTTACCGTAAAAATCCACCAGATCCACGCGACGGATAAAGGTCTGGGCATCGACCCAGATCAGGGCTTCGACCATCTGAGGCGTCGGGTCTTTGGGATACAGACGGATCTTCCGCATCCCGTTCTCCGTGCCTTCTTCCTTGATATCAAAATCCTTGCTCAACGCGGCCTGACCGGTCAGCACCTGGATGATGCTGCGGGAATCCTGCACCAGATCGTGAGGATAGCGGTAGGCCACTTCCTCGTCCGGGATGTAATCCCAGATCTCTTTGCCCGTGACCACCAGGGTCTCCTTGATGGGCTTTTTCGTTTCCCAGCGGATGAGCAAGGGCTTTTTGAAGTGCAGGGTCCCGTAACGGGTCTCTACAGCCCCGCTTTCCTTATGGGTGAGCTTTTGCTCAAACTCGGCGGAAAAGGACTGCAAAGTGTCATAACGCTGCTTGAGATCCCCCACGAGGTCGGCGGCCTGCGCCCATGAGGCAAGCGCCAGCAGGGATACGGCACCAAGCACCAGAGATTTGATCATGCGCATTGTTACCTCCTATTTGACCACGGCTCGCGGCTTGCTGCCGTCGGCAGGGCCAATGATACCGTCGGCTTCCAGCTGTTCCACCATATTGGCGGCCCTGTTGAAGCCGATCTTGAAGCGCCGCTGGATCAGGGAAATGGACACCCTGCCCTGTTCGGTCACAAAAGCCTGGACCTCGGCATACAGGGGGTCCGAAGCCACGTCCCCCGCTCCGCTGCCGCCACCATTGCCACCAACGGCACCGTCAGCGTTCCAGTCCGCAAAGCTGACCTTATAGCTGGGCACAAGGTGGTGCTTCCAGTAGCCGACGACGTTCTGCACTTCCTCATCGCTCAGGAAGGGGCCGTGCAAACGCTGCAAGCGACCGCCGCTGGGTTTGAACAGCATATCGCCGCGGCCCAGAAGATGCTCGGCGCCAGCCTGGTCCAGGATGGTACGCGAATCATGCCGCGACGTGACCTGGAACGAGATGCGGCAGGGGAAGTTGGCCTTGATCAGGCCGGTCACCACATCCACGCTGGGACGCTGGGTGGCCAGGATCATATGGATGCCGGCGGCACGGGCCAGCTGGGCCAGACGCACGATGCTGGTCTCCACTTCGCGGGCGGCCGTCATCATCAGGTCGGCCAGCTCGTCGATGACGATGACCAGATAGGGCAAGGGCTCCAGATCCGCCAGATCCGGCGGGAGCTGACCGTTGTAGCTGGCCAGGCGCTGGTTGTAAGAGGCCACGTTGCGTACGCCCATGCGGGCCATGGCCTCATAACGCTGATCCATTTCATGCACGGCCCAGTCAAGAGCGTTCTTGGCTTCGCTCATCTCCGTCACCACAGGATGGATCAGGTGGGGCTCATCGGCGTACATGGCCATTTCGATGCGTTTGGGGTCCACCAGGAGCAGGCGCATCTCTTCAGGCTGCGTGCGGTACAGCAGGCTGAGCAGGATACCATTGAGGCAAACGCTCTTGCCCGCACCGGTGGCACCGGCCACCAGCAGATGCGGCATCCTGGTCAGGTCCGCCATAAAGGGACGACCGGCGATGTCCTTGCCCAGGATCATGGTCAGGGGCCCGCACCCCTTGCGGAAATCTTCCGACGAGGCCAGCTCCCTGAAGTTCACGATCTCCCGGTCATCATTGGGGATCTCGATACCCACGGTATCGGACCCGGGGATCGGGGCCTGGATGCGCACGGCAATGGCCTTGAGGGCCAGGGCCAGATCATCGCTGAGATTGGCGATGCGGTTGACGCGGATACCGGGGGCCGGGCGCACCTCGTACATGGTGACCACAGGCCCGGGCGTGATGCGGACAAGCTCGCTCTGGATATCGAAATCCTTCAGGCATTCCATCAAAGCTTTGCCGCGAGCTTCCAGATCCTCGCGGCGGACGCGGGGGGCATCTTTGGAAGGCAGGCTCAACAGATCGAGACTGGGCAAAGGAATGGGAGCACGAGGACGCTTTTCCTGTGCGGCAGGCGTCGTCGGCCGGGAAGCAGGCGCCGCAGGAGCTGCGGGAGTCCCAGCTGCGGCCTTGGGGGCCACAGTATCCTGCTTTGCAGGAACCGCTTCCATCGAGGCGGACGTGGCAGTCTGCTTGTGGCCTTCCTGTGCCGGAGCCTCTTCCGCTTCCGCAGCAGTCGCACCGGCATCAGGGCCGTCCTCCCCGGCCGGGATGACGGAAGGCGTCTCGACGATGACCGGACGGGGAGCTGCCGGAGCAAAAAAGTCATCATCGTCATCAGGCCCGGAGACAGGGGCGGCAACAGGCGCCTGCTCCGTGGCGTGAACGGCGGGTGCGGCGGGCTGGACAGCCTCATCGGGCTCCACAGGATAGATTTCCGGCATGGGATCCTTGGCCGGACGGATATTGCCCAGCTTGTCGCGCAGGGCCCGCCAGAAATCGGATCCCTTGCCCGGCTTTTTCTGCTTCAGCCCGGCGAGGATGCGCTTATGGAAAGGAAGGGAGGCAAGCTCCTGACCGTGGGTGACGATCTCGGGCTTGTGCTCTTCATCCTGTTTTTTCTGCAGGATGCGTTCCCGGATGCGGGCCACGCACAGCGCCCCCACAGAGACCCAGGAAAAATTGAAGGTCAGTTGCACGCCGACCAGAAAAATGAAGAACCAGACCAGCCCCGAGCCCCCGGGGCTCAGGTAGTAGCTGGAATTGGAATGGAGGGTGCCGCCGATCATCCCGCCACCGGCGATATCACCAAGGGACAGATCCCATGCGGCCCCCACGACCAGCAGGCAGATAGTCAGCAAAAAAAGGCCGCACCAGCGCCACCAGCTGATGGTATACGCGGGGGAGACACAGGACGCGCCCAGGGCTCCGAAGACCAGAGGCCAGATATAGGCGCCTATGCCAAAAACATCATTGAGGAAGCCGGCAGTATAGGCACCAAAAAGTCCCGCCTGGTTGCTGACTTCGGCCTGTTTGCTGACCACATGGTTGAGGCTGGGGTCATTGGCGCTGAAAGTCACCACACTGAGCAACATCAACAGTGCCCAGAAAAGCAGGAAAAGCCCAAAAAGTTCGCGGCTGAACTTGCGTGCGTCCGTATGTCTACCCTCGCGTATCTTGCAAAAAGGCCTATTCGCGGCCCAGGTATTCCTTGGTACGGGTATCGACCTTGATGCGGTCACCTTCGTTCACGAAGATGGGCACCTGCACCACGATACCGGTCTCCAGCTTGGCGGGCTTGGTCACGTTGCTCACGGTGTCGCCCTTGGCGCCGGGTTCGGTCTCCACCACTTCGAGCACCAGGCTCAGGGGGATGTCGATATCCAGAGGATTGCCCTTGTACAGCAGCACGCGGCATTCCTGACCGTCCTTGAGGAAGCCTTCCTTGCCACCGGTGGTGGAGGTGGACACCTGGAGCTGTTCGTAGGTGGTCATATCCATGAAGATCAGCTCGTCGTCCTGACGATACAGGAACTGCATGTCGCGGGTCTCCATGTCGGGCTTGCCCACCTTTTCGCCGGAGCGGAAGGTGATGTCCTGGATGCGTCCCGTCAGAATGTTGCGCAGCTTGGTGCGGACCATGGCACCGCCCTTGCCGGGCTTGAAGTGCTGGAAGTCAACAATTTCGTAGGGGATGCCTTCCACCTCGATCTTGAGGCCCTTGCGAAAATCAGTCGTCGAATACATTCTTCCTCCTGCTGCCGTGCGCGTGGCCTTTGTTCGGCCATTTGCAAAAAAAACGCGCTACGGCTAGTATACGCTTAGTGAATTGCGGATTATTGTGAAAATACCCCTTACTGTCAAGCTGTGCCTGAGGTCCACACCATGCCGACGCTTACCCTAGAAAGCACCGTCTACACCCTCCAGCAACTCTTGGATGTCCCCGAAGCCCAGGTGGCCCTGGCCGGCCGTTCCAACGTGGGCAAGTCCTCGCTCATCAATGCCCTGGCCGTGCGCAAAAAGCTGGCCAAGGTCAGCGCCACGCCAGGCAAGACGCGCTCCATCAATTTTTATCGGGTGCAGCCCCACAACTTCTTCCTGGTGGACCTGCCGGGCTACGGCTATGCCCGGGCCAGCCACAGCGAGCGCCGCAGCTGGGCGACCCTGCTGGAAAAATATCTTTCCACCTGCAAGAACCTGAGGGCTCTGGCCCTGCTTCTGGACAGCCGCCTGCCCCCCCAAAAGCTGGATCTGGACCTGGCCGGCTTTGCCCGTTCCTGCGGGCTCCCCTTGCTGCCCATCCTCACCAAGGCCGACAAGTGCAACCAGCGGGAACGTGCTGCACGCCAGGCGGAATGGGGCGAGATCGTCGGCGTCAAACCGGTCATCACCTCTTCCAGCAAACGCATGGGTATGGATGCCCTGTGGCAGCGCCTTATCGAAGCCTCGGGCTGTGCGCCGGTCATCCTTGAGGAAGAAGCCGCCCAGCCTGTGACGGCCTCCCTGGCCGAAGCCCTTGCCCGGACGACAGCTGCCACGGAGGAAAAAGCTTAGATCCGCATCGGGGGCTGGCCCCGGCTCCCGCTCACAGGGATCCGTTATCCCGGCCCATAGTCCTTCAAAAGACGCTGCCCCTGAAAGATACTTTTTCAGACGGGACGGCAAAATATCTTTGATAAAAAGAGGCAGGAAAATGTCCCTACATCTTCCTGCCTCTTTTCTTTCGCTCATTACTTGCCCAGCGGGGCTGCTTCCGTCCTAGGGGGCTCCAGATGGATGAGTATGCGTCCCAGCAACGGCAGACGTTCGCGCAGCTCTTTTTCCAGGCGCACCGTCAACTGATGAGCTTCCTCTACGCTCAGGTCATGCCGGACGCAGCAATGGAAGGAGATGCACAGGCCGTATACCGGCAAGGTGTAGGCGTGGTAGCCGTGGGCGCAGCACAGCAGGGGCTCACGACCAACGGCCTGCTCCACTTCCTTCCAGGCCAGTTCGGCCACGGCTGTTTGGGCGGGAGTGGCTTCTTCCTGGACGTCTCCCCTCTCCTCAGGATCCATGTGGGTGACGATCCCGGCCTGCGGCAGGGCCGCATGCAGCGCCTCCTCAAAAGTACGGACCCGTTTGTGGGCCTCGCAGAACGCTTCCTGCCCCGGGACCTCCACATGGACTTCCACAAGCGTCCCCGCTCCGCTGCGCAGGATCTGGACATCATGGATGGCCAGCCCCTGGATGGAGGCCACGTGCTGCACCACCGCAAAGGGGTCTTCCTTCTGGCCGGAGCGCACGGGCTCCACGTGGACCGTGACATCCGCTCCGGGCAGGATGCCATCCACGGCCAGTTCGGCATCATGGGCGATCTTGTGCCCTTCACTGACCCGTATGGCGGGATCGACCCCCACGGTCAGATCCACAAAATAATGCGGGCCGCTGGAACGCAAACGCACACGCTGTACGTCCTGGACGCCCGGCAAATGCCTCACTGCTTCGCAGATGGCCTGCTGCTCTTCCGTGGAACCGCTGTCCATGAGCATGTTGATGGCTTCCCGGGCCATATGCAGACTGGCCCGAAAAATGATCAGGGCCACCAGCAGGGCGGCAACGGTATCCGCCTGCACCAGGACCTTGTGCACCGGCTCAGGCAATTGCAGCTTGGCCGCCAGCCAGACTGCCGCCACCCCTACGAGGACGACAGCGGAAGAAAGGATGTCCGTCGAAAAATGCAGGGCATCGGCTTCCAGCGCCTGGCTCCGCGTCTCTTTGGCGACTTTTTTCAGCACCCGCACCCGGTTCACGTCGATCACGATGGAGATGCCCATCACGATGATGCCCCAGATGGAAGGGGCCACCGGAGTATCCCCTGACAGGAGACGGCCTGCCCCCTCATAAACGACCCAGATACAGATAACGAACAGCAGCACGGTCTCACCCAGTGCCGACAGATTCTCGACTTTGCCATGCCCATAAGGATGCCGGGCATCCGCCGGACGGGAGGAAAGCCGGACGGCATAAAGGGTCATGGCCGCCGCCAGCAGGTCAAGCCCGCTGTGCAATGCCTCGGAAAGGATCCCCAGGCTGTTGGTATAGACACCTACGACCAGCTTGATGGCCGTAAGCAGGCAGGCTGCCAGCAGGGAGACCAAGGCCGCCCTGTTCTTGGCCTGACTGTGTTCCTCGTTCATCGTATTCCATCCTTGTCTTCATGCGGCAGAGCGTCCCCAAGCCAGACCGGAATCCTCTGCGGCATAATCGTACCGGTTCCTTTCAGTACCGGACATCCCGGAAAGCGGGAGTGGAAGTCATTTTCCATACAGAACAAAAAAGCCCCGAACGGGGCTTTTTTGTTCTTACAGCCAGGTGAACCAGTTTCGCCAGCTGCCCTGCCGCTTTTCGCGGGTCAGGCGGCCTTGCTCTTCCTTGTAGTTGTGGTACGCCGCCAGGGATTTCTCCTTGGCATGCGAGGCCACTTCGGGAACATCCGGGAAGGTCTCGCTCACATACTCGTAGCGTCGCCAGGCAGGGCCGTATTTTTCCATATGCCAAAACACGTCGGCGATATAAAGTTCATGCTCGGCCATCAGACGACGGCAGGTATGCATCTTTTCCTCGGCATCCTTGGCATAGGGAGAGTCGGGATAGACCTGCCGCAGCCGTGCGAAGTATTCGTGGGCTTCCTGCAGGATCGTCGTCGCCCGGTCGATGGACCGGAACTGCTTCATGAGAGACATGCCCGTCTGGTAGATAACGTAGGGGGTCGCCTCATGCCGCGGGTGCAGCGACTCGAAATCCTTGTATGTTTCCGCAGCCAGCACATATTCCTCATCGAGGTAATAGGCATCGGCCAGGGCCAGCTCCGCATCGACCGTATACGGGCTGAAGGGATAGGTATCCCGCAGCTTGTTGTACAGTTCGACCGCGCGCACATAGTTCTTTTCGCTCATGGCATCATTGCCGGCTTCAAATATCTCCTGCGCTGTATCCTCGGCCGGAGGCAGGTAGATCATATCGATGATGCCGCAGCCAGACAGCGAAAAGATGGCCAAAGCCAGGGTCAGAGAGCGAAGATAGTTTTTAAACATGGAGCTGTTCCAGGAAGACGAAAGCTGCCTGCGCAGCAGTTGCACCGTCACCGGCGGCAGTTATGACCTGACGGCACAGCTTCGAACGCACGTCGCCCGCGGCAAAAATGCCGGGGATGCTGGTCCGCATTTCCGTATCCGTCACAATAAAGCCCTGGGCATCACGTTCCAGCGCGGCGGGCAGGTACGCCGTTACCGGCTCGAAACCAACGTAGATGAACAGCCCTTCGACGGGGATCTGACGGATCTCGTCCGTCTTCAGATCCCTGACGCTCAGGGAGGTCAGGGCGTTTTCTCCATGGAGGGCGGTCACGACGCTGCTGCGCACCAGCTCCACCTTGTCCGACATGGCTTCCAGCTTGTCCTGATAGATCTTCGCACCACGGAACTCGTCACGGCGATGGATCAGATAGACTTTGGAAGCCAGCTTGGCCAGATAAAGGGATTCTTCCAGCGCAGCATTGCCGCCGCCGACGACAGCGACAGGCGCGTTGCGGAAAAAGTTGCCGTCACAGAGGGCGCAATAGGAAACACCGCGTCCCTGCAGGCGCTTTTCATCGGCAAGCCCCAGCTCGCGATGATGGGCGCCGGAACACACGATGACCGTCCGGCAGCTGTGTTCCTTGCCGCCGGCCTGCACGACAAAGTTGCCGGCCTCGCCGCTGACGCTTTCCACAGCGTCCCGGCTGTGCGTCACCGGCAGGCCTTCCAGATGCGCGGCAAACAGATCCGCCAGCTCGTAGCCCTTGATCCCTTTGGGATAACCGGGATAGTTCTCCAGGGCTTCGGTCTGCAGGATCTGTCCTCCGGCTGCCATCTTCTCAAAAAGGATGACGGAGCAGCCGGAACGGACGAGATACAGCGCCGCCGTCACCCCGGCAGGGCCACTGCCTATGACTGCAGCATCGAAGGTGCTCATGCCAGGGCCTTGGTCTGCAGGATGTTGACGATGGCGTCCTTGTTGACGGCACCGGTCACCTGGTCGATGGCCTGGCCATTCTTGAACAGCATCAGGGTCGGGATGGCGCGGATACCGAATTTGGTGGGCGTCGCCGGGTTTTCGTCAACGTTCATCTTGACGATGCGGACCTTGCCTTCGTACTCGGCGGCCAGCTCGTCGATGATGGGGCCCACAGCACGGCAGGGGCCGCACCAGGGGGCCCAGAAGTCCAGCAGCACAGGGATATCGGAATTCAGGACAACGCTATCGAAAGTGGCATCAGAAATCTGTTCGGCCATAGTGTCTCTCCTTAAAGAATAAGCAAATTCCCGTCACAGACGGACGGATCCCGCCATCGCAGACGAGCTGCCACGGCTGCCAAAAGATTAGTTGCCTCACCCGCCACTGTCAAGACGGTGACACAAAAACGATGACAAATGTCTAGAGTTCCCGGAAAACCATATCGTCCGGGATCGCCTTGCCCCGGGGGATGGTCTCCATGCGCAGATCGTGCTGCCAGCCTTCTCTGGCGATGAGCCAGGACGCATAGGCCACCATGGCGGCATTGTCCGTACACAGGGCCCGGCCGGGCATGATGGTGCGGCCCCCCCGTTTTTCCATCAGCTGTGCCATGCGTTCGCGCAGCAGGCTGTTGGCGGCAACACCTCCGGCCATGATCAGCAGATCCAGATCGGGATTGGCGGCAAGCGCCCGCTCCACCTTGGTGGCGATGGTCTCCACCACAGCCAGGTTGAAGGAAGCGCAGCAGTCTTTCAGAGCCTGGGGGGCATCCGCCGTATCCTGCAGCGGATGCGGCCAGGGCTGATCCGGCAGCACCTGGTACACATAGCTGGTCACGGCGGTCTTCAAACCGCTGAAGCTGAAATCCAGATTGTCATTGTCCAGATACGGACGCGGGAACAGACGGGCATCCGCCCTGCCCTGCCGGGCCAGGGCGTCCATCAGCTTGCCGCCGGGATAGGCCAGGCCCAAGATCTTCCCGACCTTGTCAAAGGCCTCGCCTGCCGCGTCATCCAGCGTCTTGCCCAGGACGATGCAGCGGGAAGGCGATTCCATGCGATAGATATGCGTATGCCCGCCGGAGACCAGCAGCCCCAGCGCGGGAAAGCGCAGCTCGTTCTCCAGCCCTGCGGCCAGCAGATGCGCATGCAGGTGGTTGACGCCCAGGAAGCGGGCCCCGCAGCCCAGCGCCAGCGCCTTGGCAAAGGCAACGCCTACCAGCAGGCTGCCCAGCAGGCCGGGCCCCCGGGAGACCGCCACCACATCCAGGTCGGACGGCCGCAGGTCGAGGCGCTGCATGAGCTGGTCGAACAGCGTCCCCAGATAGCGATAATGCTCGCGGGACGCCAGTTCAGGGACGACACCGCCGAACAGGGCATGGATATCCGCCTGGCTGGCCAGGACGGCATCCAGCAGGACACCATCCCAGACCACAGCCAGTGCGGTCTCATCACAGGAACTTTCAATGCCGAGGCACAGCAAGGCTCTCTCCCACTCGGACTAGGCCGGATATTTGGCGTAGATGGCTTCCACAGCCTCCACGTCGCGGGCCGAACCGATGTACAGGGGCGTACGGGCGTGCAGGGTCTCGGGGCGGCGCTCAAGGATGCGGCGGCGACCGTCGCTGGCCTTGCCCCCGGCCTGTTCGGCCAGGAACGCCAGAGGAGCGGCTTCGCACATCATGCGCAATTTGCCGTTGGGCTTGTTCTTGTCCGGCGGATACAGATAGATGCCGCCGTACAGCAGCGTACGGTGGAAGTCAGCCACCAGAGATCCCACATAACGGGCGGAATAATCCTTGCCTTCCGGACTCTTGCAGGTATGGAACCACTCGACGGCCTCACGCGCGGGCGCATCCCAGTTGTTCCGGTTGCCTTCATTGACGGAATAGATGTGCCCCTGTTCGGGGATGCGCATGTCAGGATGGGAAAGCAGGAATTCCCCGACGCCGGGGTCCAGCGTGAAGCCATGCACACCCTGTCCGGTACTGAACACCAGCATGGTGGACGGGCCGTACAGGATATAGCCTGCGGCCACCTGCTGGATGCCGGGCTGCAGGACCTCATCCAGGGAGACTTCGCCGGTGCTGCCCGCAGGACGGCGCAGGATGGAGAAGATGGTGCCCACATTGATGTTGACATCGATGTTGGACGAGCCATCAAGAGGGTCGAAAATCAGGATGTAATCGCCACGGGGGAATTCCGGGCCCACGCGCACCAGTTCCGGCTCTTCCTCGGAACCCATGGCGCACAGGGCACCACAGCGTTCCATACGGTAAAGAAGGATACGGTTGGCGATGCTGTCCATCTTCTGCACGTTCTCGCCCTGGACGTTCACTTCGCCCGTGCCGCCGAGGATATCCAGCAGGCCGGCTTTGTTGATCCGCCGGGAGATGGTCTTGCCCGACAGGATCAGGTCATACAAAAGACCGGTGAACTGGCCGGTTGCCTGGGGAGAGCGTTTTTGATGCAGCAGAAGGTGTTCGGTAACGGTAATGTCGGCCATGGAAAGCCTCCTTACACTGGATATGAAAGCGTGTGCGCCGCCGAAGCGGCGCACACTGCGTGATTGCTGTCAATGACTACCTGGGACCGAAGGGACTGGGACGCCCGCCAGGCAGCAGGGCCGGACGCCTGGGCTCCGAAGGATCTTCGGCTGCCGGGGTTTCCGCAGGCTCGGCAGCGGGTTCCGCCGCGGGCGCTGCCGTCTCTGCCGGAGCGGCAGGAGCCGGAGCAGCTGCGGGCTGGGCAGCAGCCGGTGCCGCGGGAGCAGACGTTTCCGCTGCGGGAGCCGTCTCGGCAGCGGACTCGGCCGGAGCCGCCGGGGCCGCCGCATCCGCTCCACCCTGCCCGGTCACCGGCTTGGCGCCGCCCCGAGGACCGAAGGGGCTGGGCATGCGTACCTGCGGTGCAGGTGCGGTCTCTTCGGGCAATTCGGGCACCGTGAGCGCCTCATCGGGGATGACGAGCCGTCTGCGCGGACGCGGCTTCACGTTCTCGCCGGCCAGCGGCCGTTCACGCACACGGGAAGGAGCCGGGGCGCTTTCCTGCGGCGGCTGGACGATGTTGGCGCCCGGAGCCACATCCTGCGGCGGCATGCCGCCGGCGTCACCATAGCTGTCGACGGCATCCTCGGAAGCACCGAAGGCGGGCGTCGTCTTGGCGTCGTCCTTCTTGCGCTCGGGCATGGGCGGCGGCGGCAGCTTTTCCCTCTCCTTGGGGAAGAACTTCAGGCCCTGGTCCACACTGCCGTTCCCCTGCGGGAAGGTGCCGGATTCCGGCACGGCAAAGACCAGCGGCAGATTGCCCAGATAACGAACCATGTAGTAGAAGCTCCCCATGGCATTGGTGCAGGTGCCGGAAGAGCTTTTGGTAACGGTTTCTTCCCAGTTCACCGAAGCGAGCGGGGTCGCCGCATAGTCATACTTGCCGGGCCAGAGCAGCGCCTGGGGGCTGAGGATGACCATGTCCTGGGGATTGCCGGAATACTGCACCAGATTGCGCATGTCGAAATAGGCCACGACGATGCCGAGGAAATCCACACCATCGTACAGGGGGGCCGCCAGCATGACTTCCGGCCCCATGGGGGTCTGCTGCACATCGGCACGCAGGGCACGGCTGCCCTGTTTCTTGTCCTCATACAGCAGCGGGATGAAATCCAGCTGCTTCAGCGGATTGGCAGGCTCCTGCCCCAGCAGGGTCCCGTCATATTTGACGCCGGCAAAACCGTCCAGCCAGGGATGGGCGGCAAAAAGGCTGTCCAGCCACTGGCGCGTCGGCGGTTTGTCCGCGTTGAGCATGGTCCGTTCAAAACGGCCCAGCTCCACGTCCAGCCCCATCATGCAATTGGTGAGCGCCAGCGCACGCGGGGAAAGATCTCCTTTTTCACCATAATCCACAGATGCAGGAGGGCTGACATAGGTATACCAGACATCCTTTGTACCCTTCCAGACATTCTTGGTGGGCTGGTAGGAACTGCAGCCCGCCACCATGGCGGCGGAGGCAAGCAGTACACAACAACGCCTAAACAAATGGGACACCACGCACTCCTGCTTCTTAACTCTGGGCCCTGGCTTCCACGCGTTCGGCCAGGGCTTCCAGCATACTGATGAGTTTGTCCTTGCCTGCGGCCATATCCGGCGAAGGCGGAACGAGATCCTCCGCAGCAGCGCCCTCAAGCTGAGTGCGCAGCATGGCGATACGCTGCTGCAGGACTTCCTGTTCGGGAGAGCCGGCGGCGGCAGCTGCCAGCTCGGTATAAATATCCAAAGCTCCCTGGAGATCCCCCTGCTCGGCCAGGACTTCCGCCATGGACCGGGTCCGGAGGGAAAGGGGCCTGTCCGGGGCCGGTTGCGGCAGCGGATGTTCCCGCCGGCCCTGCGCTGCAACAAAGGGGACATGCGCGTCTTCCACCGTCATCCCGGCACCGGAAGGCATGACCGGAACGGCCATGGCATCATGTTCCCGCGCATCCGCAGCCTCGGGCCCCATGACGGCCAGGTCGGCCAGGGCCTTGCCGCGCGGCAGATCGCTGCTCTGGGCCTCCTGCATGAAGGAACGCAGGCCCCGCTCAAAAACTTCGTTCAGGTTCAGCGGACGGCTTGCGAAGCTGGCCGCCAGAAAACGCAGGGCCGTCGCCACGTCCCCGCAGCCGCTGCCGAGCATGCTGGCCGCCCAGGCCTGCCAGAAGCCGGGATAGGAGGCAAAAAGCTGCCCCAGCTCCGTCACCTCCGCCACGCAGGCTTCGGGCTGCCCATGGTGGTAAAGCTGTTCGATATAAAAAAGCCGTGCTTCAAGAAATTCGGGATGACGCTCCAGGCCCCGACGCAGGGTCTCCAGAGCGGCTTCGGGCTGTCCGTCCTCCACCAGCAGGCGAGCCAGGGGAAAAAACAGCTTGGAGCTGGGTTCCAGCTCCAGCACTTCCCTGTACCATTCAATTTTGTCCATCATGCGTGGCTGCCCCGCTCTCCCGATTTTCGGAGGAATCACCAAAAAGGTACAGCACTTCGTTCTCGTGAACGTAGTGCAGTCGCTGGCGTATCATTTTTTCGACATAGCGCTCATCCGTCTGGAGCAAACGGATGTCCCGGCTCAACGAGCGGTTCTCCGCGTCGATGCTGGCGATTTCGGCCTCGATGGCCGCATGTTTCTGCTTGAGTTCCCGGTAGGCGATGAGGCCCTCAGATCCCCAGATCATGTGACAGAAAATGATGAGGTTGATCCCCCACACAGCTACCAGAACTATGACCCGCCAAGCTACCATCTTATTGCAAGACCCGTCGTTGTTTCTGCCAGGTACGCCGGGAGAGGCCCAGCTCTTCCAGAAAAGTCGCTGTGGCGGACTCCAGGCGCTCTACGTCATCCTCTCCAAGACGCATCTGCTCGACACTGTCCAAAAAACGCCGTAGTGCCATGAATTCTTCAACAAAATAGCGATCGGAGAGGTCAGCACCGATCTGTGGCTCCAGCTCGAGGATGGTCTGGATGCAGTTTTTCAGCCGTAACTGCAGGGTACTCATCTTATTCGGCAGCGTTTTTTGCAGCGATCTTGCGGTAGAAACCGTAACAGTAGTTCACACAGGACACTACGGACATGATGAGCGCCAGATAAAGGATGACCTCCCCGATGGGCCACAGGCGCACGCCCCAGTAGGGATAGTGCAGCAGCATGGGGATGATGGCCGCGATCTGCAGGACGGTCTTGAGCTTCCCGTACCTGTCGGCAGCCAGGACGATCCCTTCATCGATGGCGATGGCGCGCAGCCCCGTGACCACCAGTTCACGGCAGACGATCAGGATGACGACCCACGCTTCAGCCCAGCCGAGAGTGCAGAACATGATGAGTACGGAACAGATGAGGACCTTGTCCGCCAGAGGATCAAGGAACTTGCCCATGCTGGTGACCATATTGTTGCGCCGGGCCACGTAGCCGTCGGCCCAGTCCGTGATGGAGGCGGCAATGAATGCCAGCGCGGCCAGCACACAGGTCACCGGACCCTGGAAATACAGCAGCACGATGACGAGCGGGACCAGCAGCATGCGCAACAGCGTCAGTTTATTCGCAAGATTGAACATATTCTCACCGACCGGGAAACAGGACTACATGGAAACGGGTATCACAAACGCGCCCACGAGAAAAGGAAAAAACGCGCAGGTATCCTAAGGGGGTGGACGAGCCACCCCCCAAAGAGCACCTAGCTCTTGCTGACCAGCTTCGCGGCGCCGCTGTCGGCAGCCTGGGCGATGGCGTCAGCCAGATGCAGGAAGGCCTGCTTGGCAGGGCAATCCTGTTCAAGATAGACCACGGGCACGCCCCTGTCGGCGGCCACCACGGTGGCCGGATCCAGCGGGATGGCACCCAGGAAGGGGATACCGTAGTGCTTGGCAAGCTCTTCACCGCCGCCCTTCTTGAACAGGTCGATCTCCTGATGGCAGTGGGGGCAGACCAGGCCGCTCATGTTTTCCACCACGCCCAGGACCTTGCCTTCGGCGACCTGCAGGAAGTTGACGGCCTTGCGCACGTCGGCCAAGGAGATCTCCTGCGGCGTGGTCACCGTGACGCTCTGGGCATCGGTGATGGTCTTAAGGATGGTCATATGTTCGTCACCGGTTCCTGGAGGGGAGTCGATGAGCAGGAAGTCCAGCGGGCCCCAGGCCACGTCGGAAAGGAACTGGCGGATGGCGGCCGTCTTTTTGGGGCCGCGCCACAGGATGGCCTGGTCACGATCCTGCAGGAAGGAATCCATGGAAATGACTGCCAGGTTCTCATTGTACATGGCAGGGATGAGTTCGTTTTTCTCATTCATTTCGATGGTGGCCTTCAGACCCAGCAGGTTGGGCACGCTGGGGCCGTGCATGTCCACGTCCAGGATGCCGACCTTGAAGCCGCGATGGGCCAGGGCCGCGGCGGTATTGACGGTAACGGAGCTTTTACCCACGCCACCCTTGCCGCTCATGACAAAGATCTTGTGCCGGATGTGGGCCAGGCGGTCGGCAATGATCTGGTCTTGCCGGGCCATGGCCGATTCCATGCAACCGGCGCCGCCGGGATTGCCCTTGGAAGAGCAGCCCGACGCAGAGGAACAGGAAGAACAGGAAGACATGATATCTCCTTTACAGGGTATGACAACAGGCGGGCTTACCAACCATGGTCGCCCACCAGATCCACGAAGACGGCAGGCCCCAGGTCCTCGCTGCAAAGCCGCCCCTGACGGCGCATGATGCGCATCAGACGTTGCGTGCGGGGCCGTGCCCCCACCGGGATCAGCATGATGCCGTCCACGGCAAGCTGTTCCAGCAGGGGGCGGGGGATCTGGGGACCTCCGGCAGTGACGATGATGCGGTCGAACGGGGCGGCGGCAGGCATGCCCAGCGTTCCATCGCTTCGTTGCATGTGAATAGCGCGAAGATCGAGCTGCTGCAAGAGGGTCCGGGCCGATTGGTACAGCTCTTTGAGGCGCTCCACGGTATAGACCGTGCAACCCATGGCGGCCAGCACCGCCGCCTGGTAGCCGGAACCTGTACCGACCTCCAGCACGCGCATGCCGGGCGAAGTCTCCAGCATCTGGGACATGAGGGCCACCGTGGACGGCTGGGATATGGTCTGGCCGTAGCCGATGGGCAGCGGGCAGTCCTCATAGGCCCGCGAGCGCAGCCCTTCGGGCACGAAAAGATGCCGGGGGACACGCGACATGGCATCGAGGACGCGTCCGTCCGTTATGCCCCTGGCGGCCAGCTCCCGAACCATGCGCAGACGCAGGCGTCTGGGATCTATCGCGGTACCTCTTGCCATCATGCTCGTTTTGTCCTTTGCGTATGGCGAAGAAAGAACAAATTTTCCCCCCCAAGTCAAATACCGTCGATGCAGGGCTATTCCTTGAAAACTCCCCTGAAACGTGCAACACTCCCGCTTGTATGAGAAAGGAGTCTCCATGCGCAAAAAAAATTTCTTTTCCACTATCCTGAGCCTGCTCATCCTGATCGCGCTGATTGCCTGTGGGTACATCTTTTTCAAGGATATGGACGGCCCGTCCATCGCCATCGCGCCCGATACCGGGCGCGTCTCTCCCCACACGCCCCTGCAGATAACGCTGGCGGACCCTTCGAACATCCGCTCCATCTCTGTGGGCGTGCGCCGCAACAATGTGGTCACCCCCATTTTCCAGCGGCATTTCGAAGAGTACCTGCCCCAGCGCACCGTCGAGGTCTCGCTGAAGAATGCCGGCCTGCGTGAAGGCGCTTTCGAGCTGGAGATCAAGGCGACGGACGCCTCCCTGGCGGGATTCGGCCAGGGCAATACCCGGACGGAAGTGCTGGCCATGCGTCTGGATACCCAGCCGCCGCGCATCTCCGTCAAGACCCTTCCGCCCAGCGTGCGCCGCGGTGGTGCCGCCGCCATCCGCTATACCATCGACGAGGAAGTCACCCAGAGCGGTGTGCTGGTGGCGGGGTATTTCGTCCCCGGCTTCCTGCAAAAGGACGGCAGCTACATCTGCTTCTTCCCCTTCCCCTACACCATGACCGCCGTGGAATACAAAAATGCCGTGGAACTGACCGCCACGGACATGGCCGGCAACGTGACCCGCAGCCGTCTGGGCCTGCTGGCCTATGAGCGCAACTTCAAGAGCGATACCATCAGCATCTCGGACAACTTCCTGGCCAGCGTCAACAGCAAGCTGGGCTACCTGGCCCCCAACGCCGCCAACCAGCTGGAAGGCTACCTTTATATCAACAACCAGGTCCGCGCGGCCAACGTCGAGACGCTGCGCGCCCTGCGCAAGGATACCGCAGCGGCCATGCTCTGGGACGGGACGTTCCAGCGCCTGCCCCGCTCCGCGGCCCGTGCCGGGTTTGGCGACCACCGCTACTTCACCTATCAGGGCAAGCAGGTGGGCGAATCCTACCACCTGGGCTTTGACCTGGCCTCGGTCCGCAATGCCGAAGTCCCCGCAGCCAACAACGGTCGTGTGGTCTTCACCGGTGAGCTCGGCATCTACGGCAACCTCATCGTCATCGACCACGGCCTGGGCCTCATGTCCCTCTACTCCCATCTGAGCGAGATCCACGTCAAAGTGGGCGATGTGGTCCAGAAAGGTGCCATCATCGCCAAGACCGGCAGCACCGGTCTGGCCTTCGGCGACCACCTGCACTTCGGCATGCTGGTCGGTGGCGTGGAAGTCACCCCGCTGGAGTGGATAGATCCCAAGTGGATCAAGGACAACATCACCGGACGCCTCAACGCCCAGTAAGATCACGAAGCCATCCCACAAGGGATGGCTTTTTTTATGTCCGCTCGGCCATTGCCCGGATTTGGGACATCAGAAAATTCCTTGTCTTATGAAATATTTTATGCAATAAGGATTGCCGCTTTTTCTCATTTATCCACAGGAGTTTCCATGGAACGTACTTTTTGCATCATCAAACCCGATGCCGTTGCCCGTAACCTGCAGGGCGAGATCCTTGCCATGATCCAGGCTGCCGGCCTGCGTGTGGTGGCCATGAAGCAGATCCGCATGACCCGCCAGCAGGCCGAAGGCTTTTATGCCGTGCACAAGGAGCGGCCTTTCTTTGCCAGCCTGACGGAATACATGAGTTCCGGCCCTGTGGTTTGCGCCATCCTGGAAGGCGACAAGGCCATCTCCCGCTATCGGGAACTGATGGGCGCCACCAATCCCGCCAATGCGGCGGAAGGGACCATCCGTAAAAAGTACGCCGAAAGCATCGAAGCCAACTCCGTGCACGGCTCTGACGCTCCGGAGACCGCTGCCTACGAAATGGCCTACTTCTTCAATGCCCTGGAGATCACCGGCTAGGTATTCCCGACGATCTGCCGGCCCCCGGTCCTCCGCGGACCGGGGGCCTTTTTGTTTTTCTCCTCTGCCCTGTGACCTTGCAGGCTGACGGGGCCTCGGCTATTGGTGGCATGAACATCCCCGGCCGCAACACTTTTTTGGAGGAACTATGCCCGTTGCCATCATCACCGGCGGTGCCGCCGGTATAGGACGCCACCTGTGCGCAGGATTTGCCCGCGAGGGCTATGTGGTCGCCTCTCTGGACATCCGGCCCATGGACAGCCCCCATCCGGACATCCATTTCTTTCCCTGTGACCTGCGCGACGAAGCCGCCATCACCACCGTTTTCCGCACGGTATCCCAAACCCTCGGCACTCCGCGCGTCCTCATCAACAACGGGGCCATCAGCCGCTTCCGGAAGCCTTTCCCCCTGCTGGAGGCAAAGGAATTCGATGACGTCCTGGGCACGAACCTGCGCGGCGCCTTCCTCTGCTGCCGGGAGTTCGTCCGCCTTTGCCGGGGGACAGGCTACGGACGCATCATCAACATCGCCTCCACGCGCTACCAGCAGAACGAATGCGGCTGGGAAGCCTACGGCGCCTCCAAGGGCGGACTGGTCTCCCTGACCGCCAGCCTGTGCGTGTCGCTGCACGGCACGGGCATCACCGTCAACGCCATCAGCCCGGGCTGGATACAGGTGGACGATTACGACAGCCTGCCCCCCTGCGATCACAGCCAGCACCCCTCCGGACGTGTGGGAAAACCGGAAGATGTCTGCAACGCCTGCCTGTTCCTGGCCCGTGAGGAAAACGGCTTCATCAACGGGGCCAACCTGCCGGTAGACGGCGGCATGACCAGGCGCATGATCTATCCCGAGAACGATCCTCTCTGGATGGAATAAACGGGCCCTCTTCCTTTTTGCCGCCCCTCCTGATATGAGGCCCGGATGACATACGGCAGGGCCCCTGTCTGCCCTGCGGCGCCCCAGCGGCACGGATACCGGCCGCACAAGGCGCGGAACCAGCCTGCCCCGGTGGCAGGAAGAACAAAGGATATACGATGATAGCCGAGAGAGTACGCGGCATCACGCCGTTTCTGGCCATGGAAGTGCTGGAACGCGCCCAGAAGCTCGAACGAGAGGGTGCTTCCATCATCCACCTGGAACTGGGCGAACCCGATTTCGATACGCCCGAGTGCATCCGTCAGGCTGCCTTCAAGGCCCTGGACGAAGGTCAGACCCACTACACCCACTCCCTGGGTGACGTGGAGCTGCGCGAGCACCTGTGCGCCTATTACAAGCGGCGCTATGGTGTCAGCCTGCATCCCGACCAGGTGCTGATCTTCCCCGGTTCTTCCCCGGCCATGATGGTCCTTTTCTCCGCCCTGCTCGATCCGGGCGACGAAGTGATCCTCTCCAATCCCGGCTATGCCTGCTATCCCAACTTCGTGCGCTATGCGGGCGGGGTGCCTGTCTGGACGCTGACCCATGAGGAAGAGGGGTTCCAGTTCCGCCCCGAGGACGTGGCCAAACAGATCACGCCGCGCACCCGGGCCGTGCTCATCAACTCTCCCTGCAACCCCACGGGCATCGTGCTGGAACCGGAACGCATGCGCGCCCTGGCCGGGCTGGGCCCCATGATCGTTTCCGACGAGATCTATCACGGCCTGACCTACGGGGATGCGGAAGAGCACTCCATCCTGGAGTACACGGACAATGCCGTGGTCATCGGCGGCTTCTCCAAGGCCTATGCCATGACAGGCTGGCGCCTGGGCTACCTCATCGTGCCCCGCGACCTCGTGCGTCCCATGCAGGCCCTGATGCAGAACTTTTTCCTGTCCACCAATTCCGCGGTGCAAAAGGCCGGTATCGCGGCCCTGACCTGCGCGGATGAAGATGTGGCCCGCATGCATGCCACCTATGATGAACGCCGCCGCTTCCTGCTGGGCGAGCTGAAGCGCCTGGGCTTCAACATCCCCGTGGAGCCCATGGGCGCGTTCTATATGCTGATCAATGCCCGCCATCTGGGCAACAGCTCCATGGAACTGGCCTTCGACCTGCTGGAAAAAGCCCATATCGGCATCACCCCCGGTATCGACTTCGGCAGCCAGACCGAAGGTTTCCTGCGCCTTTCCTACGCCAACTCCATCGACAACCTGGCCGAGGCCATGCGTCGTCTGGAAGACTATATCCGCCAGCGCTAGCGCTTTCTGCAAAGCGGGGGGATCCCTTTCCCCCTGCTTTGCCCTCATGCCCCGCTCTTTCCCCCGCATGCTTTTCCGGGCCGGCCCTGTCCACCGGATGGGCTCTTCCGTCTGCTCCTGTCTTTTCCCTCCCCATTGCCCGAAGCCCTGCGCAGCACATTTTTCAATATCTTTTTTCTTTGCGAGCGGGGGAAGATATGCTAACCTCGTATACCCCCGACAGGGGAATCAAAGGGGAGGCACTATGGCCGACGCGCCGATCATCGATATCGTCAATCTGGAAAAACGCTACCGCAGCAAAAATACGGATGTTTTTGCCCTGCAGGGCATCAATCTTGCCATCAACAAAGGGGACATCTTTGGTGTCATCGGTAAGAGCGGTGCCGGCAAGAGTACGCTCGTCCGCTGCATCAACATGCTGGAACGTCCCACGGGCGGCTCCATCTTTTTTGAAGGCAAGGACATGTGCCGCCTATCGGAGAGCGAACTGCGCGCCGCCCGGCGTTCCATGGGCATGATCTTCCAGCAGTTCAACCTGCTCATGCAGCGCACGGCACGCCAGAACGTCTGTTTCCCGCTGGAGCTCATCGGCATGGACAAGGTCCAGGCCCGCAAGCGTGCCGAGGAACTGCTGGATCTGGTGGGCCTTGCCAACCGCATGGATTCCTATCCTTCTCAGCTCTCCGGCGGTCAGAAGCAGCGCGTGGCCATCGCTCGCGCCCTGGCCACCAACCCGCAGGTACTGCTCTGCGACGAAGCCACGTCCGCTCTTGACCCGGCCACCACGGATTCCATCCTGACCCTCATCAAGGACATCAACAGGGATCTCGGCATCACGGCGGTCATCATCACCCACGAGATGAGCGTCATCGAAAAGATCTGCAGCCATGTGGCCATCATCAATCGCGGCAAGATCGTGGAGCACGGCGAAGTGGAAGAAGTCTTCTTCCATCCCCGCACCGAGGCCGCACGCCGCCTGGTCATGCCCGAGGCCCTGCAGAACCTGCCCCAGGAAAACCTTTATCGCCTGATATTCAACGGCCGCTCCTCCTTCGAGCCCGTCATCGCCAATATGGTTCTGGAATGCCACTGCCCCGTGAACATCATGTATGCCGATACCCGCGACATCGGCGGTATCGCCTTTGGCCAGATGGTGTTGCAGCTGCCCGAATGCCCGGAATCGCGCCGGAGCATCCTGGAATTTGCCAAATCCAGGAACATCCTGCTGGAGGAAATGAAGCATGTTTGATCAGGCCACTGTGGAAATGCTCATGGAAGGGGTGGTGGACACCCTGTACATGACCGTCGTCTCCACGTTTTTTTCCTATGTCTTCGGCATCGTCATGGCCGTCATCCTGGTCATCTGCCGCAAAGACGGTATCCGTCCCAATCCCGTGGTCTACAGCGTGCTGGACGTGGTGGTGAACCTGACCCGGTCCTTCCCCTTCCTTATCCTGATGATCGCCGTCATCCCCTTCACCCGCTACATCGTGGGGACCACCATCGGCAACAACGCCACGGTCGTGCCGCTGGTCATCGCCGCGGCGCCCTTCGTGGCCCGGCTCATCGAGTCTTCCCTGCTGGAAGTGGATAACGGTGTGGTGGAAGCCGCCCAGAGCATGGGCGCGTCCACCTGGCAGATCATCACCAAGGTCCTGTTGCCCGAGGCCATGCCCTCGCTCATCAACGGCAGTGCCGTGGCGGCCATCACCATCCTGGGCTACTCCGCCATGTCCGGCGCCGTCGGCGGCGGCGGTCTGGGCAAGCTGGCCATCATGTACGGCTACAACCGCTACCAGACCGATATCATGATCGCCACGGTGATCCTGCTCATCATCATCGTGCAGATCTTCCAGAGCTTCGGCAACTGGGCCACCCGACGCAGCGACAAACGCGGGTCTTGATCCGCTTTTTCTATCACCCTTTCCCCGAGGTTTTTCCCATGAAAAAACTTCTGCTGACGCTGGCCGCCATGCTGGCCGCCGGTACTCTGGTCTGCCATGCCCAGGCCGCCACCACCGTGAAGGTGGGCGCCTCTCCCACGCCGCACGCCGAGATCCTGAATGCTGCCAAAGACATGCTCAAGGCTGAAGGCATCAATCTGGAGATCATCGAATATTCCGACTACGTGCAGCCCAACGTGGCCCTGGACAGCAAGGATCTGGACGCCAACTACTTCCAGCACAAGCCCTATCTGGACGATTTCAACGCCCAGAAAGGCACCAAGCTGTCCTCCATGGGCGGCGTGCACTATGAGCCCTTCGGCATCTACGCCGGCAAGTGCAAGAGCCTGAAGGACCTCAAGAAGGGTGCCATCGTGGCCGTGCCCAACGATGCCACCAACGAAGGCCGCGCTCTCCTGCTCATGCAGGACCAGGGCCTCATCACCCTCAAGGACGGTGTGGGCCTGACCGCCACCGTGCGCGACATCAAGGAAAACCCCAAAAAGCTCCGCATCGAAGAGATCGAAGCCGCCCAGCTGGTGCGCGCCCTGCCTGACGTGGACATCGCCATCATCAACGGTAACTACGCCATCCTCGGCGGCCTGAAGGTGGCCGATGCCCTGGCCGTGGAAGCCGCCGACTCCGCCGCTGCCACCACCTACGCCAACATCCTGGCCATCCGCACCGGCGATGAAAAGCGTCCCGAACTGCAGGCCCTGTACAAGGCCCTGTGCAGCGACAAAATCAAGGAATTCATGAAGACCAAGTACGAAGGCGCCGTGCTGGCCACCCACTAGGCCAAGACCGCAACGTCATCCATGAAGGCCCCCTACCTGGGGGCCTTTTTCATGGCGCCGCGGTCCGCACCACTATCCGACCTCTGCGACAGGCAAGGATCGCCCGCCGTACGCCACGCTGGGCAACAGCCATTTTTTCATCTGCGGCCGGGCGTCCTGACCGGTCTCCAGCTCATGCGGGCAAGGTCACGAAGCCCGCACCTGCCGGCCCGGGCATACCCCTGCCCCTTGAAGCCATTTCCTCCGCCTGCTACCCTTTCCCCGTATCGTCACTTTTTTCAAAGGAGAGCGCATGCGCCCGGCCCTGCTCCTGTTGCTGACAATCCTGCTCCATGCCCAGCCTGTCTTCGCCGCCCGGACCTTCGTCGATATCTGGGACGATGCCGTCCCGCTGCTGCACGACGGGGTGGATATCATCGCCTCGGGAGAGGACCCCTCCGAACGCAGCTGGGCCGAGGCCCTGACGTTCCGTGATCCCAAATTCCAGCGCATCGTCTCCGAATGCTTCGCCATCCTTGCGGATTCCCAGGCCCTGGACCTCATCGCCAGCCGGGATGCCACCCGGGACGAGATCGCGGCAAAGCGCCACAAAATAGCGGCCTTGCAGCAGGAACTGGTCTCCGCTCCCTCCTCGCACTGGAACCCGCTCAAGGCCACGCGCAGCAGCCTGCAGGAAGATATCGCCGGATTGCGCAAGGAGATCGCAGACCTGGAGCACGGTCTGGAGGCGGACAAAGAGCGCATCTTTGCCGAGATCTCCGCCCGCGGCCTGCCTGTCAGCCGTGAGCAGCTGGAAACCATGCTGAGCGCGGCCGACGGCAAGGATACCGCCAGCATCATGGCCGTGGCCGAGAACATCAGCGCCATCCAGCGCAGTATAGAAAGCCAGCTGGCGGCCCCGGACGCCTCCGTGGAGCTGCTCCAGACCTATACGGGCATCTACATGATGTGCAACAAGGTCTACGTCTATGCCCTGCAACAGGCCTTGCAACAGATCGACAGCCGCTACCTCGGCCGTCTGGGGAAGATCAGGAAAGAAGCCTCCCAGCTGCAGGAACATGCCCGCAGCCTGCTTTCAGGAGCGGAGGAGACGGACCGAAAGATCCTGGAAGTGAATATCGCCGCCAACCAGAGGACCCTGGATGCCGTGGACCTCTACAACCAGTACCTGTCTCGCCAGAAAAAGCATTTGCAACAGCTGCTGCAGCGGGCGGAAAAGTCCTTCAAAGTGGCCGTCAATACCTACCGGACCGTCAAGACCAGCAGCGATCTGCTGGGGATGATGCATACGTCGGAAGCGGACTTTTCCCGCATTTTCGCCTTCCAGCCGCCCGATCTCTCATTGTTGTATGATGCCCGGTTGCGGCAGGAGTTCGACGACATCACCAGCAGATTGCGGGCAGCGGAATAAACAGGGCTGATCCGGAAACAAAAAAACTCTCCTCAAATGAGGAGAGTTTTTTATGGTAGCTTTGTTATCTTATCGTTTGCCTGCTGCGCGTGCCGGCAGGTCACATCATCACCGACCTGCCACGCTCATAGCAGTACGACCGGCTGGCACGGAGCCCCGGGAAAAGCCTGTGATGCCCTCTGAGCCACACAGCCACCCGGGTGACAGCGGATAGTTGTTTTGCGTCTGCCGCGTGCAGGACAAAGCGCATAACGAAAAAGGCTGGTATTGCTACCAGCCTTTGCTTTCTCTTGGTGCCGAAGGGGAGAGTCGAACTCCCACTCCGTTGCCAGAACTAGACCCTGAACCTAGCGTGTCTACCAATTCCACCACTTCGGCACAACAAAGAAATGTTTACGCCATCCCTGCCCGTCTGGCAAGCATTTTTTCGCCTCTTTTTCTGTTTTGCGGAAACCTGATTTTTTTATTCTTTATTTTCAAGTTGATAGAGTGATATTTGACAGATGCTCCGCATCGGGATAATCGACATTTTTGTTCCGGCACAGCCGAAACTGCCGGAGGATCTCCATGCAAAAAAGCTCTTGGCATTACTGGCAGCAATGGCGCCAGCGTTTTCCTCTGCAACGGGATGTGCATTTCGATCAGGGTATCCTGAGCAATGAGTATTGCCGGGACTGCCGGTACTGTTGCGGCCCGCAGGACTGCGCGACCCCTTTCCCCATGAAGCTGCTGCCCTCACAGCAGCATGCCCATCTGGACAGGGATTTTTTTCTGCTTGCCCCTGATACGGCCTGCCTGGACGACAGGGGGTGCAAATCCTGCGGTCCGGAAGGTTGTCTTCTGCCACGGCAGCGGCGCCCCGTGGCCTGCAGCCTGTTCCCGCTGGTCCTGCTCGAAACGGGCCTTTATCTGTACAAGATCTGCCCGGCGGTCCTTTTCCTGCCGCTGGACCGCTGGCTCGTCATGGCTCGCGAGGCCGTGGACTGGCTTGTAACGCTCGCTCCGGAGGACCTGAAGCAACTCGCCATCCATATCCCGGAAGCCACCGTGCGGGAACGCTTCATCGATCTGGAGCTTCCCCTGCCCTTTTCACCCCGGATGACGGACACCGTGCATCAGCCTGTCCAGGGCTGACGAACGCGCTCCGCTTCCGGCCTTCCCTCTCCAGGAGAACTCATGAAACGTCTTTCCACCCTCCTCATGTTGACGGCCTGTCTGGCCCTCAATGGCTGCGGCCTGCTGGGAGATTCCCCTGAAACGCCCGAGTACAAGCCCAGTCCTGTGGAAAATTTTATGGCCAATGCCGTGCCCGGTGACATCACCACCCTTTCCGATCCCGCCTTCGGGACGGATGTGCGCGTGAGCATGGAAGACAGCTTCTTCTCCGCCGCCGGTGAAGAATGCAAGCGTGCCACTGTCCGCAACCATCTCAATGAAGCCGAGATCATCGTTGCCTGCCGCAATGCCCAGGGCCAGTGGCGGCTGGCGCCCCGCGTCTGGGGCCAGGGCATGAGCCCCGCTGTCGTGACGGCTTCCCAGACGGAAGAGGGCAAGGAATAAGCCCGGATCTGCACCATGAAAAATCCTGTCTTTCTTTTGTTGCTGTGCCTGTTGCTCCTGCCGCAGGCCGCCTACGCCGCTGACGCTCCGGCACCTTACGGGGCCAACCTTTTTCAGGGCAACTTCGGTCAGGGGGCTGCCGCCGGCGCCATGGCTCCGGGCGACAGGGTCGTCCTGCGTCTGTGGGGCGGGAGCCTCAATGTGGATACCGTCCTTGAAGTCAGTCCTGCGGGCCAGCTGGACATTCCCGAGGTCGGTCAGCTCAACGTGACCGGCCTGGCCCAGGACAAATTGCAGGATGCCCTGCGCAGCAAGCTGGCGGCCTCCGGCCATGCCGACAGCCAGATCTATCTGGCTCCCATGGATGCGCAGCCCATCACCCTGTTCGTCACCGGCAACGTGCCCAAGCCCGGCCGCTACAGCGGTTCGGCAGCCGATCCCCTGTTGAGTTATCTGGACAAGGCAGGCGGCATCGACGCCGGGAGGGGCAGCTACAGGAACATCCAGGTCCGCCGCAACGATCAGGTCGTGACCACGGTGGACCTGTATCCCTTCATCCGTGAAGGCAGCATGCCGCCCATCCGCTTCCAGAACGGCGACATCATCGTCGTTCCCGACAAGGGGCCCACGGTCACCGTGACGGGCAAAGTGCGCACCAGCGCCCGTTTCGAGCTGCCGGAAGGCAATACCTCGGGGGCCAGCCTGCTGAAACTGGTGGACCCCGACAGCAGCGCCTCGCATATCGCCATCAAGGGTGTCCGCAACGGCAAACCCTACAATACCTATCTGCCCCTTGGGGAACTGGCCAGCCTGCAACTGGCGGACGGTGACACCATCGAGCTGCTGGCGGATGCCGCGGGCAATACCATCACGGTCACGGTGCAGGGCGCCGTGCGTGGTGCCACCCGTTTTCCCGTGCGTCGCGGGGCACGCCTGGATGAAGTGCGCAACTTCATCGCCGTCGAACAGGGGCGCGCGGATCTGAACGGCATGTACATCAAGCGCAAGAGCGTGGCCGCCCGCCAGAAAAAAGCCATCGCCGACAGCCTGCGCCGTCTGGAGGAATCCGCCCTCACCGCCTCTTCGGCCAGTACGGAGGAATCCCAGATCCGCGCCAAGGAAGCGGAAATGATCGCCAAATTCGTGGAACGGGCCAAGGCTGTGGAGCCTGAAGGCGTCGTCGTCCTGAGCGACGGCCAGAAGATCGGCGACATCACGCTGGAAGATGGCGATGTCATCGTCATCCCGGCCAAGAGCGACGTGGTCCTCGTCAGCGGTGAAGTCATGATGCCCCAGGCCATGCTCTGGAGCAAAAAAAAGGATCTGGACGATTATATCAAGGGCGCCGGCGGCTATAACAGCCGTGCGGACCAGGATACGGTGCTGGTCATGCATCCCAACGGCTCGGTGAGCCATGACGGCGACAACATCCGGCCCGGGGACCAGATCCTTGTGATGCCGCGGGTGGCGTCCAAGAACATGCAGGCCGTCAAAGACATCTCCCAGGTCATGATGCAGGTGGCCGTGTCCGCCCGTGCCATCCTGGGCCTGCCCACCCTCTACTGATCCGTCCTCTCTCTGCAGATATAAAAACAGCCCGCATGGTCCGTTCTCCATGCGGGCTGTTTTTGTCCTCCGGGAAAGCCGGGCTCTCCTCCTGGCGACAAGACCGATGCATCATCCTGCCAGCAGCATACCCACACCGGCGCACAGCAGGATAATTGCATGCACGGCGCCGGATAGCGCCAGCACAAGTAAAAGAGCTGCCCTCTGATGCCGGTTCACGCCTAGATGCGGTCGAAGTACAGGCCTTCGAGGAAGCGTTCCATGGCTTCATCTGCCTGGCTGATGAACTGTTCCAGCGGGAACCGCTTGCCGCAGAACGGGCAGCGCATGAAGGCCTCGTAGCAGGTACGCGCGATTTCCAGTTTGTGATCGCATTCAGGACAGGACAATGTCGTCTGGGCCTGCCGGGCTGCAAAATAAGACATGTTTCCTCCCTTGTGTGCTGAGGGACACACACGATGCCGCCCCTTATGCCGGGACTGACAGCCGCTGTCAATTGTTCTTTTTTACACAGCCGCTTACCTGCGTTTTTCCGACGATCGCACGCAGGCACCGTGTTCCTCTCACGATTTATATGATAAAATTTTATCAAATAAATTTAACATATTAAAAAACAGCATTCTGTCCGGCCACCATTTTTCTCTGGCAGATCATGCCCCTGATAGCATCCAATTTTCTGGAATAGCGGGAAATTTGTTTCATAAAATATATAATACGCCAGAATAATTATATTTTCTTATTTCAAGTTGATATTTTTGTTTAAAATTATCAAACAAAAATATTTTTTTATTGAATTGACAAAACAGTACCCCTGACATGATAACTTTTTCACATAATGGCTGCGGGCAACGGCCATACAGGGAGAAAATGGTGGGGCGCATGGTATTGCGGACAGACATGTCCCCTCCTGTATTGGATGACCGAAGGAACAGCCGCCTTTGCGGCGGTATGTAGCGATCTCTCAAGAAGGAACTTATCATGGCTGGAAAAGAATCCACCCCCAAGCGCTTCTCGGCGCCTGCCTATTATCTGCACGCTGTCGTCTGTCTGCTCATCATGTTCGGCTTTGGCCAGCTACCGCCCGTGGAACCGCTGACGCCCCTGGGGATGAATCTTATCGGTATTTTCCTGGGCGTGCTCTACGGCTGGGTCTGTATCGAGATCGTCTGGCCCAGTCTGGCCGGTCTGCTGGCCCTGATGCTCATCGGCGGCATGAAGCCCATGATGCTGCTCAACAAGAGCTTTGGTGACCCTGTTGTCCAGATGATGTTCTTTATCTTCGTCTTCTGCGCCACCATCAGCCATTATGGCTTGTCCAAGTTCATTTCCCTGTGGTTCATCACCCGCAAGTTCGTTGCCGGGCGTCCCTGGGTCTTCACCTACACCTTCCTGGGCTCCATCTTCATCCTCGGCGGCCTGACCAGCGCCTCTCCGGCCGCCATCATCGGCTGGAGCATCCTCTACGGTGTCTGTGAAGTCTGCGGCTTCAAGAAGGGCGACGGCTACCCCACCATGATGGTGTTCGGCATCGTGTTCGCCGCCCAGGTGGGCATGTCCCTCATCCCCTTCAAGCAAGCGGCCCTGACCGTGTTCAGCGCCTATGAGACCATGTCCGGTGTGGGCATCGACTACGCCAAGTACATGCTCATCGCCCTGCTCATCTGCGCCGTGTGCTCGCTGCTCTTCATCGTCATGGGCAAGTACATCTTCCGTCCCGACATGAGCAAGCTCGTCCATCTGTATGTGAGCAAGCTGGACAAGGACGGCAGCCTGGTCCTTTCCCGCGTGCAGAAGGTCATCCTGGCCTTCCTGTTCCTGCTGGTCATCCTGCTGCTGGCCCCCAACTTCATGCCCAAGGACTTCTTCCTGACCCGCTTCCTCAAGGGCATCGGCAATACCGGCATCGTCATCCTGCTGGTGACGGTCATGGCGGCCATCAAGGTGGAAGGCAAGGCCCTGCTGAACTTCAAGGTCATGGTGGACTCCGGCGTCACCTGGGGCATCGTGCTGCTGGCCTTCGTGCAGCCCCTGTCCGGTGCCATGGCCAAGCCTGAAAGCGGCATCACGCCCTTCCTGATGATGGCGCTTGATCCCATCATCTCCGGCGGCACCCCGCTGACCTTTGCCCTGTTCCTGGGCCTTGCCGCTACCCTGCTGACCCAGGTCATGAACAACGGCGCCGTGGGTGTGGCCCTGATGCCCATCATCTACAGCTACTGCCAGGCGGCCAACGTCAGCCCCGAACTTCCGCTGATCATGGTGGTCATGGGCGTGCACTTTGCCTTCCTCACGCCTGCCGCCAGCGCCAGTGCGGCCCTGCTGCACGGCAACGAGTGGTCGGATTCCAAGGCCATCTGGAAGACGGCGCCTGCCGTTATCCTCATGTCCTATCTGGTCACCGCGGCCATCACGATCGTCGTGGGCAAGGCCATCTTCTAATCTCCCTTGCGGGACGAGGCCTTCCTACGCGGGCGGGCAGCCTTGGGCTGTCCGCCTTTTTGCGTCTGTCCGGCAAGCAAGGTGGGGCCAAGGGGCTGGGCCGCAAGCTCGATGAAATGCCGCCGCAGGGCATCCATCAGGGCCTGCGCCTGGGGGCTGATATGCTTGTGCCTGCGCACAAGGATGCCGTACAGCACGTTGGGCAGCAGATGGTCCAGAGGACAGCTGACGATGGAGCTCCAGTCCGAACCGAACATGGTCGCCCGGTAACACAGCTCGTCCATGATGGCCACCCCGACGTCGCAACGGACGAACTGCATGATGAGGTGATAGTTGTTGACGCTGATGACGGTGTTCTTTTGCAGACGGCGTGCCGCATACTGCAGGGTCGGCGTCGGCTGCTCGCTTTCTTCCAGCGATGTCTGAAAAACGACGAACGGCAGGCGCTCCAGATCCGCTTCCGTGGGGATGGGCGGGATGTCCCACATGCTGTCCTTGCGCATGACGAGCAAAGGTCGGGCCTTTATCAGGATCTCCATGGTGTCCAGCTTGGGCAGGGCCGTCATGCCCGTGAGGCCGAAATCAAGGCGGGATTCCTTGACCGCCTGGACGATCTCGGAGGAAAGGGCGCGCTGGATGCGGATGTTGACCTGGGGATTCTCCGCACGGAAGGCGGCGATGGCGTCCACGGCCATGATGGCCACCGGCAGGGTCGCCCCCAGGAAGATGTCGCCCTGCAGATGGCCGTCCGTGGTCCCGACGGCGGAGCGCATGCTTTGCAGGGTCTCAAAGGTCGTGATGGTCCAGCCCAGCAATTTTTTGCCTTCAGGCGTAATCTGAAGGCTTTTTTTGTACCTGTCGAAGAGGACCGTGTTGAGCTCGGTCTCCAGCGAACGCAGCTGATAGCTGATCGTTGAGGGGTTCCTGTGCATCAGCTCCGCGGCCCTGCGCACGCTCCCTGTTTTGGCGACATAATAAAACCCTCGTAACCATTGAAGAAAATCACCATTCAACTCCGGGATCATCACGTCCTCCAATGTTTGATTTATTGAAACGATATTTGATTTTTATTGATTTGACAATACAGGCGTTTCGCATGATTTTTTATTCACAAACGCTGGGCCAGCCACTGAGGATTGCCCGACCGGCCCGGCGATGACTGTCCGCTAAAAATCACAACCAGGATATCGTTATGAAGATGACCAAACACCCTCTCGGCACATTGGTGGAAACCGACGTGCTCGTGATCGGCTCCGGTGCTTCGGGCTGTGGTGCGGCGCTCGGCGCGCGTGACCAGGGCCTCGACGTAGTGCTGATGGACAAGGGCAAGCTGGAAAGCTCCGGCTGTATCGGCGGCGGCAATGACCACTACATGGCCGTCCTGGATGAGCCCGGCGAAGCCCACGATACCGTGGAAGATCTCGTCAAGTTCTACGCCAAGCCCCTCAACGGCTGGTCGCCCGCCATGCTGCAGAACGGCTGGTACGCCCACATGAAATATTTTCTGGATGTGCTGGGCAAGGCTGGTGTGCAGTTCAGCAAGAAGGCTGACGGCACCTACCTGCGCACCCAGGGTTTTGGTCAGCCCGGCCGCTGGTGGGTCCATATCGCCAACGGCATGACCATCAAACGCGCCATGGCCCGCATCGTGCGTGATGCCGGCATCAATACGCTCGACAACGTCATGGCGGTCAAGATCCTCACCGACAACGGCAAGGCCTGCGGTGCGCTGGGTTGGAATGTCCGCACCGGCGAATTCGTGCTGGTTCGCGCCAAGACCGTTGTTTCGGCCCAGGGTCGTTCGGCCACGCGCGGCACGGATAACTCCACCCACAATCCCTTCAACGTCTGGATGTACCCCTATAATACCAGCGCCGGTGTGGTGCTGGGCTATGATGTGGGCGCCGCCGTGACCGAACTGGACACTTATCAGCGTGCCACCATGCTGCCCAAGGGCTACGGCTGCCCCGGCATGAACGGCATCAACAGCTCCGGTGCGCACGAGATCAACGCCCTTGGCGAACGCTTCATGGGCAAGTACGACCCCATGATGGAAAACGGCGTGCGCAACAACCAGATCCAGGGCACCTTCCAGGAACAGATGGAGGGTTCCGGCCCGCCATTCTACATGGACATGCGCCACGTGGACAAGGATGTCGTGCATGAACTGCAGTATGTGCTCATGCCCGGCGACAAGGCCACCTTCGGTGACTGGGCCGACTGCACCGGCACCGACTTCCAGCACAAGCTGCTGGAAGTGGAGATCGGCGAGCTGATCTTCGGCGGCACCATCGCCGTCAACGACACCTTCGAGACCACCGTGCCCAACCTCTTCTGCGGCAGTATCTTCCTGTACTGCTCCGGCGCCATGTGCGGTGGCTACGAGGCCGGTCGCCAGGCCGGCATGCGTGCCGCCGGTATCACCGAAGCCGGCAAGATCAATGAAGATCTGGCCGCCAGCGTCAAGAAGGACGTGTTCGCCCCCATGCAGGTGCCCGCCGACGAAGGCGTCAGCTACAAGGAGATCGAACAGGCTACCCGGAACGTCATGAACTACTACATGGGCTTCCGCCGCTCCATGGCCGGCATGGCCCGCGCCCTGGAAAAGATCCGCTTCCTGTCCGGCCAGGCCGACCGCCTGCACGCCGACACCCTGCGCGACCTCATGCGCTGCCACGAATCCCGCGACATCCTGACGGTCTGTGAACTGGCCATCCAGGCCACCATGGAACGCAAGGAGACCGGCCGCTGTGTCTACAAGCTGCGGGACTACCCCGAGCTGAATCCCGACATGGCCAAGCCGCTGCTGCTGATCCGCGGTGAAGACGGCCCCCGTTTCCAGTGGGGCAAGGCGCCGCTGCTGTAATGCCCGCGGCATCCTCATGCACTTTCCAAGGAGTTTGTAATCATGCCCCCGAGATATAGCCGTGAAATAACGCGCCCCGTCGTGCTGGGCGCCCAGCTGAAAGAGCAGTTCCGCACTTCGCCCTGCGAAACTTCCTGCCCCATCGGCAACTCCATCCAGAAGATGAACTCGCTCATCGAAAAAGGCCAGTTCACCGAAGCCCTGCGCTACCTGCGTGCCAAGAACCCCTTCCCGGGCATCACCGGCCGCGTCTGCCCCCACTTCTGCATGGATGCCTGCAACCGTAAGGAAATGGACGGCTGCCTGAACATCCGCGCTCTGGAACGCGCTGCCGAGACTTTTGCCGAACGCGGCCACGTCTTCTTCAAGCGTCGTCCCGCCACCGGCAAGAAAGCCGCCGTCATCGGCGGCGGCCCTGCCGGCCTGACGGCCGCCTACTTCCTGGCCCTGCTGGGCCACGAAGTCACCATCTATGAAGCCGAGCCCCTGCTGGGCGGCGTGCCCCGCTACGGCGTGCCGAACTTCCGTCTGCCCCGCGATGTGGTTGACCGCGAAGTGGGCCTGGTGCTGGAAGCTGGCGTGCGCGCCTGCGTCAACACCCGCGTGGGTGTGGACATCACCATGGAAGAGATCTCCGCCCGCTACGATGCCGTCATCGTGGCCACCGGTGTGCCCGCTGAAAACAGCCTGCCCATCCCCGGCGCCGAAAAGGCCGTCAAGGCCGTGGAATTCCTGCGTGCCGCCGCTCTGGGCCAGAACACCGGCAAGATCGGCAAGAACGTCGTCATCATGGGTGGCGGCGGCGTGGCCTTCGACTGCGCCTTCACCGCCCGCCGCCTCGGCGCCGAGAACGTCCATGTGATCTGCCTGGAAAAGGCCGGCGAGATGCGTGCTCCTGCCGAAGACCTGGAACTGGCCGCCAAGGAAGGCGTGCATGTGCACAATTCCTGCACCATGTCCGCCATCCGCACCGAAGGCGACAAGGTCACCGGCGTGGACTACTTCGAAGTCAAGGACTGCCACTTTGACGAAAAGGGCAAGCTGACCCTGGAAGCCGTGCCTGGTGGCGAGCATGTCCTGGAATGCGACACCGTGATCTTTGCCGTGGGCATGAAGACCGACCTGGCTTTCCTGGGTGAAAACGCCGGTGGTCTGGAACTGACCCCCCGCAACTGGATCAAGGTCGACGAAAGCCAGCGCACCTCCAAGGCCGGTGTCTTCGCCGCCGGCGACGTGTCCGCCGGCCCCGCCTCCATCGCCCGTGCCGTGGGCGACGGCCGCCGCGCCGCCTTTGCCGTGCACCAGATGCTGACCGGCACCAGCAGCCGCGTCTACGCCCTGAACGAAGAAAACATGATCGAAGACTGCGACGCCATGGGCAGCGACACCGCTCCCTATGTGGTGCAGTACGCCGACATCTACGGCATCGCCCAGTATGAGAGCGTTCCTTCCGAAAAGGAAGCCGAAAATGCCTGTACCAAGGCTTTTGCCGAACTCAACCTGGGTCTGACCATCGAACAGGCCCAAAAGGAAGCCGCCCGCTGCTTCCACTGCGGCCACTGCAAGGCCTGCGGTACCTGCGTCGAGGACTGCCCCGGCTATGTGCTGGAGATGCGTCCTTACCAGGAAGCGGAACGGCCCGAAATGGTCCATGGCGAAGAGTGCTGGCACTGCGCCAACTGCCGCACCAGCTGCCCCTGCAGCGCCATCGGCTTCACATTCCCCCTGTTTATGCAAGTCTAGCATGATGGAAAGGGCGGATCGCATGATCCGCCCTTTTTAAGATTGCACCAGACCCCCTGAGGCCCCCTTTCGGCCTCCGGGTCTGCTTCTGCACCCAAGTTTCCGGGCTTTGCCCAAAAACTACTGTCTCTCTGGAGGAAGGATTATGAAAAAGATCTGGTGTCTGCTGCTGGCAGCAGCCATGGTGACGGGAGCCGCCCAGGCAAGCCACGCTGTAGACTTCAAGGCCAAGGGGGTATGGCTGGCGAGTTTCCAGTATGGTCAGAACGGCAACTTCACCAATGGCGGGCATACCGGCTATGACCCGAGCGAAGACGAGTTCGAGGCCCGCTCCCGTGTCCGTCTGGTCATCGACGCCGTGGCTGACGAAAACCTTTCCGGTCAGGTCTACTTTGAAATCGGCAAGTCCATCTGGGGCAAGGCCGACAATCCCCAGGGCGGTATGGCCCTGGGCGCCGACGCATCCATCGTGAAGCTCAAAAGAGCCTTTATCGACTGGCGCGTGCCCAATACGGACCTCAAGCTGCGCATGGGTATCCAGGGCATCGGTCTGCCCTACATGGCCATGGGCGGCCCCACCGTCTTCCAGTCCGACGTGGCCGCCATCACCGCCAGCTACGTCTTCAATGAGAACGCTGCCATGACGGCCTTCTGGGCCCGTCCGTACAACGACAACTATGTGGGCGATGCCGACGGCGACCAGAAGAATTTCATGGACAACATGGACATGGCCGGCCTGATGGTGCCCCTGACCTTTGACGGCGTCAAGCTGACCCCCTGGGGCATGTTCGCCTCCATCGGTTCCAACACGTTCCGCAATGACAGCTCCAAGAACTATGCCTACGTCGGCAACAAGATCAACGGCGTCAACGGCGGCTATGCCCTGAGTGGCCTGTTCCCCCTGCGTGCCGACCTGCTGAGCCACAAGGAAAAACTCAATGCCTACGGCACCGCCTGGTGGGGCGGCCTGAGCGGCGAGATCACCAAGTGGGATCCCTTCCGCATCGCCTGGGACTTCTCGTACGGTAATGTGACCTATGACGACGGCTCCCTGAACCGCTCCGGCTGGCTGGCCGGCCTGCTGCTGGAATACAATCTGGACTGGACCAAGCTGGGCCTGTTCGGCTGGTACAGCTCCGGTGACGACGACAACGTGGGCAACGGTTCCGAACGCCTGCCCACCATCAGCAACGACTACGGTCCCTGCAGCTTCTCCGGCACCTTCATGGGCCCGGACATCAATGGCCTCGAACGTGACCGCGTCATCGGCAACAACCTGGTGGGCACCTGGGGCGTGGGCTTCCGCCTGAAGGACATGAGCTTCCTGGAAGACCTCAAGCACACTTTCCACATCAGCCTGCTCGGCGGTACCAACGACCCCGGCATCCTGAAGAAGTACCACGAGCGTACCAATCAGTGGATGGCTCCCAACAATCCCGAAGGCACCACCAAGGTCGGCCGCGAGAACCTGTACCTTACCACGCGTGACTACGCCCTGGAGTTCGGCCTGCTCAACGAATACAAGATCTATGACAACCTGCAGGTCAACCTCGAAGCCAGCTACATCGCCCTGTGGCTGGACAAGTCGGATGACGTCTGGGGCCAGAGCCTGACCGGCGGCGACCATCGCGATATCCGCGACGCCTGGAACGTAAGCGTGCTGTTCATCTACTCTTTCTAGCCAGCCCTCCTGAACACGGGCACGGCTGCACCTCCACTGCGGCCGTGCCCAAAGGAAAGATCATGATCGAAAGAATCGATGCCGCTATCTGTATCGGCTGCGGCGCCTGCGTGGAAAAGTGTCCTCTGGACGCCCTGCGGCTCGGTGAGGACGGCAAGGCCTTCATCGCCTATGCCGACGACTGTATGACCTGCTACATCTGTGAACGGCTGTGTCCGTCAGGCGCCATCTTCGTGCACCCGTTCCGCGAAGAACTGCCGCCTGTTTTCCCCGATATCCCCAAGGCCCTGGGCGGAGGACTGTAAGATGAACATGCATCATATCACTACGGACGTCCTGATCATGGGCGGCGGTTCCGCCGGCCTGTGGGCCGCCTACCGCTGCTCCGAACTGGCTCCCGAAGCCCGCATCTGCATCGTGGACAAGGGCCCCCGCGACTGGGGCGGCCTGATGACCATGGCGGGCGGCGATTTTGAAGCCGTCCTCCCTCCGGACAACGTGGATGAATGGGTCCAGGATTTCATCTATTATTTCGACGGCCTCTGCGACCAGGACCTCATGGAAGAGATCCTCGGCTGCGAGTTTTTCAAAAAAGAAGACGGCAGCATGAAATACGTCCCCCAGCGGGGACTGGAGCATGTGAAGCTGTATCCGGCCCAGCTCAAGGGCCGCGGCGGCGAACTGATGGTCAAGAACATCGTGCGCCAGCTCAAGCAGCGCTCCGTGGAGCGGGTGGGACGCATCCTGCTCACCGAGCTGTTGCAGCAGGACGGCCGCGTATGCGGCGCCCTGGGCTTCGACACCATCAACGGTGATTTCTACCGCTTCGACGCCCGGGTGGTCATTGCCGCCAGCGGCATGGGCGGCTGGAAGACCTCGTACGGCAAGAACACGCCCACCGGCGAGACCATGCAGATGACCTATGAGGCCGGTGCCGTCCTGCAGAACCTGGAATTTGCCCGCGTCTGGAACATGCCCCGCCTTTTCGGCTGGGAAGGCCAGACCGTGCTGATGCCCCTGGGGGCGCGCTTCGTCAATGCCGAAGGCGAGCCCTTCATGGAGCGCTACTCCCCCGTGCTGGGATCCAATACCGACCCCCATTACACCACCATGGCCATGGCCATGGAGATTCGGGCCGGTCGCGGCCCCATCACCTTTGACCTGAGCCGCATCCAGCAGGAGAACCTCATCCTGCTGCGCCCCCAGAACGGCTGGCAGAAGCTGAATTACGACAAGCTTTCCGCCCTGGGGCTGGACCTGTTCCGGGATTCCACGGAATGGGTGCCCCAGATGACCGTTTCGTACGGTGGCCTGCGGGCCGACGCCTGGGGCAACACCAATCTGGAAGGTCTGCTGGCTGCCGGTACGGCCCGTGCCACCGAGCCCGGTGTCTACGCCGGCGGTTTCGCCCTGATGACCACGTCCGTGCTGGGCCACATGGCCGGCGAGAACGCGGCCCGTCTGCTCCAGACGCTGCCGGAAGTCAAGAGCGACCTGTCCGATGCGGAGATCACCGCCCGCCAGCAGGCCCTGTTCGCTCCTCTGGGCAAGGAAGGTCTCACGCCCAAGGAAGTGCTGACCTCCATCCAGAAAACGGTCTTCCCCTACGGGGTCTCCATCCTCAAGAACGAATGCAGCCTGCAGGCCGCGCTCAAGGAACTGGAGCGCATTCGGGAAGAAGATCTGCCGCGCATGGCGGCGGCGGATCCCCATTACCTGCTCAAACTGCATGAGACCCGCGGCGTGGCCTTTGTCAGTGAAATGTACGTCCGGGCCTCTCTGGAACGCAAGGAGACCCGTGCGGGCCACTACCGGGAAGATTACCCCGTGCGCGACGATTCCCAGCTGGCCTGGCTCTGCCTGCGCAAGGATGCGGCCAGCAAGCCGGAATTCTTCCGCGTCCCCGTGCCGCTGGAGCAGTACAAGCACCCTGTGACCCGATACTACCAGGACAACTTCGCTTTCCCGACCAACGAAAGCGCCAAGTGATCCCCACCTCCTAGACGGCCCGATGCCATGCCCTCCCCCGGGCAGGAGGCACCCCCGCTTCCTGTCAAATGAAGGGGCGGCAGGAATACCCTGCCGCCCCTTCTTCTTTTGTCAAAGGATAACCGGCCCCGGACAGCCAGACAGGAAATGGACGACAGTCCGGCAACCTGCCGCATCTCGTACGCTGGAACAGGGCAAGCCTCTTGTGCCCGGCACTGCCAGGACGACGTCGTTTGCTCCGCAGCTGCCAGCGCCTGCCGCCCGTTTCCCATGTAGCTGGCCGGTGTAGCCGGGCGGACGCTCTGTTTGCGACTCGCCCATCCCGGATGCGGGTCTTGTCCGTTCCCCGGGGATCTTCAGCGCCTAAAGATTTTTCCAGAACAGGAAGATCGATTTTAGTCCGAATCCTTCATCAGCCTTCTTCGCATCCTGCCCGCTTCCTTCCGCCGGAGGCTGTGCGATGATGGCGGCAACCCTGGCCCCCAGATTCTGCACCTGCCGCAGCACGCCCTCATCCATGCGGTACAGGGAAAACTGCCAGTTTTTGGTTTTCCCGTACAGCCAGCAGGCGGATTTTTGACCTGTGACCGTGTCGAGACGGATGGACAGCAGGCGCACATCGTTCCGGCTCCGCCAGCCTCTGTTGCCGCCGAACAAGAAATTCCCCAGTCCCCAGGCCACAAAAGTCTTTCGTGGCGTGGCTTCCAGGGTCTCGAACCCGCCATAGCAATGACTGTGGGCAAAAAGGATGATGTCTGCCCCGGCGGCGGCGAACCAGCCCGCCCAAAGCCGCTGGCGCTCCGAAGCTTCGGAGAAACCTTCATCCCCGTCATGGGAATACAGGATGATCCAGGCTTCCGGTTCCCGGGCACGCAACGCCCGCACGGTCTCCAGCAGCTGGGGATAGGACAGTGTGACGATCCGGGGACCGCTGCCGATCTGCGACATGGGCGAGCCCGTCAGCAGGTAGACCGGAGGATCCCGTTGCGGCAAGAGAGAAAGTGGCGCAAAGGTGCCGCGATCATGCAGGCCGTTGTGGCGGATACGGGCACCCTCCAGCACGGTCAGCAGATTGGCCGCGCCCTCTTCCAGCCCGTCGAACACATGGTTATTGGCGGTACAGGCGGCTCCATTGGCAAACGCCATCTGGGGGAACAGCAGACCGTCGGCATGGAAGACGAAGGTATTCTGTTTGGAGACGGAAGAAAGACCGGCGATCTCGCAATTCCACAGGAAGATGTCCGCCTGTCCCAGACGCTGACGGGTCAGGGGCCCGAAAAGTTCTCCCGCCTGGGGCGCTTCGAGCATCCGGCCGCCCAGCAGCACGTCGCCGGCCGCCAGGATCTCCAGCATGCCTTCCGCGGCCAGGACCGGCCCCGACAGCAGCAGGAGCAAGCCCGCACATCCCAACCATTGTATCCACGCCATGGTCATGCGCTGCACCATGATGGTCCTTCCCTCCTGTCCCGAACACATGTCCTGTTTCCCCTCTACGCCGGGGCGGCAGGACAGACAAGCTAAATCTCTCCGGCAGGCAGCGGAAGCAGGGGAAAGGCACATGGCCTTTCCCCGTGGACAGGTATATGCTGCGTCCTGCAAGGCGGGCTGTACCGGTCTGCCAAGGAGGAACCATGCGCATCTTCACCCAGGAAATCATCGTCGCTCCCCAGCATATCGACATCCAGAACCGCGTCAGCAACCTGTGCTATGTCCAGTGGATGCAGGACCTGGCCATCAACCACTCCACTGTCCAGGGCTGGGGCGTGGAACGCTACGACGCGGAAGGGCACGGCTGGGTCGTCCGGCAGCACACCATCACCTACAAACGCCCTGCCCTTGCCGGAGACGTCATCACCGCCGCCACCTGGGTGGCCGAACTGGCCTCCCGCCAGAGCCTGCGCCGCTATCTGTTCTGGCGTGCCGCCGACCGCAGCGTCCTGGCCGAAGCGGCCACGGTCTGGATCTATATCGATATGGCGACCGGCAGACCTTCCCGCCTGCCAGCCTCCCTGCAATCGGCCTTCGAGGTCGTGGAAGACGACAAGGAAGTCTTGCAGTTCCTGCAGGGCTAACCCTCTCAAGGGCAAGCTGCTCCTGCCTGTTTCTCCAGATGTTTTCATCCCCCCGTCTCCCTTCTGCGGCAGGACGAAACACGCGCTCCCGGCAGTCGGCGCAAAAGCCACGCGAAGATCATCCTGTCCGTTTCCGAAGATCAGGCCGCAAAAAAGGGAGGCAGACGGATCTCCCTCCCTTTGTGATAGCAGATGGCCGCATACCGTGGCTGCGAATGCCTGAGCTGCTGCGACGCCTCAGCTCAAATCAGCATCGGCACAGGCCAGATTGCTGTCGATGCCATACCGTTCGCGGAAGCGTTCCTCGGCTTCCGAGTCACCGATGAGATACAGGGCATCCCCCAATTCGAACACGTAGCCCGGATCGGGGTTGACGTGCATGGTGCCGGTATGGTCGCGCACGGCCAGCACGCTGCACTTGGTCTTGTTACGGATGCCGCATTCCATCAGGCTCTTGCCCTGCAGCTGTCCCCGGATGGTATAGCGGAAGACGAGCAGGCGTTCGTTCAGCATCATCATCTTGTCCGGGGCCAGCAGATTGATGATGCTGTTGCTCACCAGCGAAGCCAGGGAAAGTACCTGGTCCGCACCGGCACTGTGCAGGCCGTTGACGTTACGGTCCAGCGATGCTCGGCAAAGGATCTGGGCATCCGGCCGCAGACGACGGCTGTAGATAGTCAGATAAATGTTGGCGTCATCGTCATGGGTGGTGATGATGATGGTGCGCGTCTTGCGGATGCCGGCCTTTTCCAGGACGGCGAGATCCGCGGCGTCCCCGTGCACATGGGGGATGGCACCGGAATTGATGTGCGGCTGCCGGTCCACGATCACCGCCGGGATCTTGCGGCGTGCCAGGTTCCGCGCCACGGCAAGCCCCACCCTGCCGCCGCCCAGGATGACCACGGGCGCGCTTTCCATCTCTGCCTTTTCCGGCTCACTGATCAGGCGGTCGAACGCCCGCACCTGCTTTTCCGTACCGGCCACCACCAGCACGCTGCTCTCCGTGAACATGGTATGCGGCCCGGGCAGCTGGAAAGCACCGCGATCCCAGACACCGACCACGTTGATGCCCGTCCGTTCGCGCAGACTGCAGTCCAGCAGGGTCTTGCCGGCTAAACTGCTGTGCATCACCGGGGCTTCCGCCACCACCAGACGGCCGAAGCGGCCCATGATGCTGGCCCGCTGGGACGAGCGGACCACCCGTCGGGCCATGGCCTCACCCAAAACATTGTGGAACTGGAACACCCTGTTGCACCCTGCCAGGCGCAGGATGTCCGTAGCGTCGGGGTTTTCCACCCCCGCGGCGATGACCACCTGTGGCGCGGCTTCACGGGCCGAGAAGACGATGTTGGTGCTGCGGATGTCCGTATCCATGACCACCAGCATGGCCGCCGTATCGGCGTGTAATTTCTGGTAGGTCTTCACGTCGTCATGGTCACCGGCGGCCACTTCGTAGCCCTGGTCGAGCAGGTCGAGGCCGGTCTGGGGATCATTGCACAGCAGCACGCGCCGGATGCCGTGGCGCGCCAGGTCGTCCGCCAGGTTGAGGGTGATGGGCCCGCTCCCGGCGATCAGCACATGCCCCCTGATCCCGGCAGGCAGACGGCGCGGCACCATGTCCTTTTTCTGGCTTTCCAGCCACGGCATATAAAAGTGCTGGATGAAGGTAAAGGGCATCATGATCAGGAAAAAGATCACGCCCGACATGAGCACGATGATGGAAAAAATGCGGCCCGGATCCGAAGAAAAGGTGATGTCCCCGAAACCGAGCGTGGACATGACCGTCAGTGTCCAGTAGACCCCGGTGATCCAGGAATGTTCCTTCCCCTCATATTCCATGAGCCAGTGGAAAATGACGCTATAGGCGGCGATCATGATGCACAAGGTAATGAAAAAGCGCCGCAGCACGATCATATTATGCTTTGCGCCGCGCTCGTGCAGAAAGGTCATGATCTGGGATGGTAGATATTTCATGCGCACCAGTCTGTTGCTGAAACAAGGTATTTTTTGAAGATACCAAAACAGTCAGGCTACGCAAGCATCTCTTTGCGGCCCTGTCCGGGCAGGACAACGGATACCCGAACGAAGGGCAGGGATGACAGATGCAGTCAGCGGGACCGCGCAGAACAGAACACCTGTTCGCCCGCACTCCCCGCATCACTTCTATCGCCGCGCAGTCCGGCACCAAGATCAGAGCAGCGCAGAACAGTGTTTTTTCGATGCGCGTCCGGCAGACGCACCGCTTGCCCCAACAAAAAGCACCCGTGTACCGGGTGCTCTACATTCCCTGTCTGCACGGATCAGTGCAGCTCATAATAAAAAAGGACGCCCCAAGGAGCGTCCTTGCCTGAATGCTAATTTTCTTCCGAGAGGCGACGGAAACTTTTCTTTGCCGCGCCACAGACCGGACAGCGCCAGTCATCGGGAAGGTCTTCGAATTTGGTACCGGCAGGGATCTTGTGGCGTTTGTCACCACGATCCGGATCGTAGACATAACCGCAATTCACCATCTGGCAACGCCACATATCCTGAGCTTCAGCCATAGCAATCTCCTTTGAAGGATCGGGACGGAAAATATCCGTCCCGAAAGTTGTGCTTACTTCAAGCCCTTGGCGGCGCAGGCTTCACAAATCCCGTCAAATTCCACGCGGGAATCGACGATGGAATAAAAACCTTCCACCTGCATGCCTGCCACAGAGGGTACCGGCAGGGGTTGCATGACATCACCAATGCGCCCGCAATGGATGCAGCGCACATGCTGATGCCAGGAAATATCGCCATCGAATCGTTTGGTCGTCCCTGCTGCTTCGAGCCTGCGGATCTCGCCGGTATCCGCCAGGAAATCGAGGTTACGGTATACCGTGCCGAGGCTGATGCGGGGCAGGCGCTCACGGACGATGCTGTACAGCTCATCCGCTGTGGGGTGTGTTTTGACTTTTCTCAGTTCTTCAAGGATGACAGCACGTTGCCTAGTCATTCTGGTCTGTGGTTGGGCCATAGCAAACTCCAAGTATTTAATAAACATTACTATTTAAACCTGTCATTGTCAAGCTATGACCATAAAATAAAAACTTTTACTGTCTCTTTTCCGGCCAGACCAGCAACACGGCCAGGTCCATCACGTTCGTCCGTGTGGGACCGGTGCGCAGCAGCGCGCCACACTGGTGCAGTATCGGATAGCTATCGTTATTTTCCAGGGCATGGCGTGCCTGTTCCATTCCCGTCACCGCCAGATTCCCGGCCCAGGCGCATCCACCGGCAGCGTCCGTGGGACCATCGGTGCCGTCCGTGCCGGCAAACAGGGCGCAGACATGCGGGCAGTCCTGCAAGGCCAGGCTGGCCGCCAGCGCCATTTCCTGATTGCGCCCTCCCCTGCCCCTGCCACGGAGCGTCACCGTCGTCTCACCTCCGGCCAGCAGGCAGACAGGCTGGGCGTCCGCCGGCAGTTCAGCCGCCATCTGCCGGGCCTGTGCCACCAGCAGGGCCGCCTGTTCCCGGGCTTCCCCCACCATCTTGTCCGTCAGGATGACAGGACGGAAACCCTGCTGCCGGGCCTGCTCCGCCGCCGCATCCAAGGCCTGCCGATTGGTGGCGACCAGGGCATTCTGCACATGCCGGAACAGGGCGTCCCCGGGCTTGGGGGTCTCGGCGTCCTGGCGCAGATAGCCTTTTTGAAGATGATCCAGAACAGCGGGCGGCATGGACGATGCCAGTTCATAACGGGCGAAGATGTCCATGCAGTCTGCAAACGTCGACGCATCCGGTGCTGTGGGACCCGAGGCGATGACATCCAGGGCGTCCCCGACCACGTCGGAAACGATGACGCTCACCACACCGGCCGGAGCGGCCGTCCGGGCCAGCTGGCCACCGCTGAAGCGGGACAGATGTTTCCTGACGGCGTTGAGTTCCGTGATGGTCGCGCCGCTGCGCAGCAGCAGCTCCGTCACCTGCTGCATGTCTTCCAGCGTGACCCCGGACACCGGGGCTGGCGTCAAAGCGCTGGCCCCGCCTGTGAGCAGGCACAGGACCAGATCATCTGCCGTGGTCCCGGCAGCCATATCCAGCAGTGCCTGCGTGGCCGTCGCCCCTGCCGCATCGGGGACGGGATGGGCGGCCTCCACCTGGGTGATCTGTTGCAACGGCAGGCCGTGACCGTATTTGACCACCAGCATCCCGCTATCGATACGGTCCCCCAGCAGCTCTTCCACGGCAGCGCCCATGGGGGCGACCCCGCCGGAACAGCTGCGTGAGGTCGCCCGCAAGTTCCACGGCAGCGCCCATGGGGGCGACCCCTTTCCCGGCCCCCAATACCAGCAAACGTCCCCGGCGCGGCAATGGCCAGCGATTCCCGTCCACAAGCAGGGCATCGCCTTCCAGACGGACATGGCGCATCAGGGCCGCATCGGGGGCCACAGCCCGCACCCCGGCATCGAAGATTGAATACAATACGGCTTTGCGGGCTTCCAGTTCCATCACGGTCTCTCCTGAAAAACAAAGGCCCACGGCAGTATGCTTTCCGTGGGCCCGGGACGACAGGGACTATTCCTTTCCGGCAAGGTAGGGACCATCCCCCTGGCAGGGACGGCACACATCGCCAAGCACAGCCGGATACCATTCCCCACAGCGGGGACAGCGGCGCACCATGCCTTTACCCTTCTTCACCAAAAAGTCGGGATGGATGCGTACAGGGGCGGCCTGGAGCAGGTCCATGCCGGCCGTGCGGATCTCTTCACGCAGCAATTCCGGCTCCTGCTCACGCTTGGGCTTTTCCTTAAGGAACCAGGCCCGCACATGCGGGTAGGCATCCAGCGCCTCCACATTGAGGCGGACGCGCGTCCCTTCCCCCGTATATTTGTCATACAGGGAAAGAGCATAGATACCAAAATGATAGACCTTCAACCAGCCGTTGCCCACCGTGCAGGGGGTCAGCAGCTGGATGGCATCCGGGAGACACTGGACCGTTTCCGAAACGGCGTCGTACAGGATGCCTCCCGGCAGGGTACGCCGTGCCATTTCCACCATATATCCGCCGATGATGACCCCGGGGGCCACATGGCCATGAAAATCCTTTACCACGGCCACAAAGGCATCGTGATCCCACTTTCCGATCCGCATGCATGTCTCCATTGAAAATCCTGCGGCTCTCCCGCATATTGCCCGACCATTGGCGGGCCTCCTCGCCGGCCTTTTGGAAAAACCGGCACACGAAAGCCTATGGCATGGAAGAACGCCGGACAGGCTGCCTGCCCTGCCGAAAGACCTATCCTATAAAGATACCCGCTTGTTGCAGCCCTGTAAACTGCATGGGCCGGGGAACCTGTCCGGCAAGGAATACGTACTCCCCCGTTTCCGGCGGCTGTCCGGGATCCAGAAAAAACTGCCCCGCAGGATCTCTCCCTGCGGGGCAGCAGACAGACTGTAGCTTACTTTCCTTCGGCCCCGCCACCCTGGGGAGGCATGTGACACGGGCGGCAGCCCGGCCCCACCATGGCCGTATGGCAGCCATAGCAGGAACGCTCGGAATTCTTGGTATGATACGCCCAGAACAGGCTCTGGGGATCACGTTCCCGCGTCCCCTTCAGGGAATGGCATTCTTCGCTCGCACCACAGGACACATAGGCATCCTTGGCATCAGAAGGTGCCGCGTGATGGCAGACGTCGCACTCCACGCTCTCATGGGTAGCGTGATCGAACTTTACCCACATCTTTTTATGCTCCGAGCTCTTGAGCTCGATGGGCTTGTCCGGAGCCTTGGCGTCGCCGGCCACGGCCCAGGTGGCCGCGCCGCCGATCAACGACAGCATACATATCGCAATGAGCGCTCGTTTCATGCGTTACCTCGTATTGACCGCTGGCCGCAAGGCAGCCACGGCAGTCGTGCTAAAACGTGTTCCAGAAAGCGGGATGGATGGGCTGCAAGCCTTTTTTGGCCGCGACCATATCCATATGGAGCATTCCCAGCGCCAGGGCGTCCAGATCGGGCGTCGTATCACGCTCGCGCAGGTCCACCGCCGGGCAGTAGGTCTTGCAGCGGGTGCACCAGTCCAGGCGCTCGCCCAGGGCATTCCCCGCCTCTTTCAGGATCTCCATGACGCCTGCCCCTTCTTCGCCGCAGAAGGGACAAGCCCCGCGGCGGAAGGTCCAGTCCGTGCCGCACAGCGAACAGTGGAGGTGTTTTTTGCCGCCACCGCCCGCCAGGAACGCGTTTTTCTCATCAAAAACAGGCCGGTCCAGATACGCTATGGAAGGCCCGGATCCGCAGACGGGGCAATAGCCCTGCCGCCAGGCACCTTCCACGTTCCAGGGAGCCTCCTTCCCATTCCCATGCGGCGACAGCTCCACCAGGGCCCGCAAGACGGGCCCCAGCATGAAGCTGAACGCGAACAGCAGCACCTGCACAGGCATATCCAGATGCTCCGCTATCTTTCCCACGTTTTCGGCACTCTCGGCCGTCTCGTTGAGCACGGCTTCCGCCAGGGCCACCGGAGCCTCAGGCCCCTGCGCAGCATCCACGAAGAAGGCCCGCAGCTTCGCCTCATGCGGCTTGATGACCTCCTGGGCCGCAAGCAGCGGGATCAGGGTCTCGGCCGCAGCCCTGAGAGCTGTCCCGATACCGGCAAGCGACATCTCCGCCAGCAACGGATACCCCTGCGCGGCCCGTTCACGCTGCATCTCGGGCAGACGGATACCGGCGGCTTGCAGCAAAGGCTTGAGCTGTTCGGGCAGCGCGGCCCGGGCAGCCAGCAGCGGGGCAAAGGCTTGCAGGACAGGGGACAGGACAGGACGGCGGGCAAGGATACCGCTGACGGTTTCTTCCACGCTTTGACAGGATGCGGCCATGGATACTCCGGCTAACGAAGCCTGCGGGCTTCGGAGAGAGGGTGGGAACAGGGAGAAGGCAACGACATTTAGCCGAAGGTCGCGTATTCGTGATAAAACTCGGCTTCCTCCGCAAGCAGGTAGATCACGCTGACTTCGTCAGGATCTGCCAGGAATGCCTTGGGATGAGTCTTTTTGACGACCTCCAGCCGCTTTTTGGCAAGGGCCAGGATCTCATCCCGTTCACCAAAGGCCATGGCCCCGGTGGGGCAGGTCTTGACGCAGGCGGGCAGCATCCCGGCAGCGACGCGGTCGGAACACATGTCGCACTTGGCAAGGGTCTTTTTGACCTTGTCATACCTGGGGATATTGTACGGACAGGCATGGATGACGTCTGCCATGTCCTGCTCGCTGAGCTTCTGGATCTTGTCGGTCACCAGCACGGCACCGGTCTTGGGATCCTTGATCACGGCGCCGGGCACGGCCATGTCGGCCACGTCCACACAGATGGGCGTGACGCAGTGGCGGCACTGGTCCGGGAAGAAGTTCCAGACCACGTTGCCCTGCTTGTCCAGATGCTCGTGGAAACGAACGATCTTGTAGTTGTTGGGGTTCAGATCCGGCGGATTCTGATGGCTCCCCCGCTGCTTGGTCTCGTTGGCGGGCAGATCGTGCCATTCCTTGCAGGCAAGCTGACAGCCGCGGCATGCCGTGCAGCGTGTGGTATCGACTAAAAATGCTTTCGGCATATCTTTGCTCCTTGGGGGGCGTGCCCCGAAGGGCACGCCCGGTGCTGGTTAAGCAATTTCCGTCAACTTGTCCGCCTTGCGGATGTTCACACAACAGGCCTTCGCTTCGGGGATGGTCGTGTTGGGGTCACAGGCCACAATGGTCAGACGGTTGGTGGAGTCGCCGCATTTCGGCGTCGTCCAGCCATAAGCAAAGGGCATACCGATCAGATGGACTGTCTTGCCCATGACCTTGAACGGACGGATGCGGACCGTCACCATGGCAATAGCTTCCACCTTGCCGCGGGCGCTTTCCACGATCACGCCGTCACCGTTGGCGATGCCCTTTTCCTTGGCCAGCTCGGGGCTCATCTCCACATAGAGCTGGGGCTCGGCTTCAAGCAGATTGGGCACGTTGCGGGTCTCACCGCCGCCACACCAGTGTTCCGTCATGCTGTAGGTCGTCAGCACGATGGGATACTTGGGATCGGCCGCCTTGGCCAGTTTGTCCATATCACTGGTATGGAACTTGTAGACCGGGCTGCTCAGCTGCTTGGAGAAGGGATGCTGCGCCACGGGCGTTTCTGCCGGCTCGTAATGCTCGGGGAACGGGCCGTCCAGACGGCCGGGGCCGTACAGCTGGGCGTAACCGTCCGTCGTCATGATGTAGGCCAGCTTGCCGTTCTTGGTATCGGCCTGCGGGGCCCAGGGGCCGTCCGGCACGTCGCCCACCCACTTCTTGCCGTCCCATTCGATGACGGCCTTCTTGGGATTGTAGGGCTTGCCGTTGAGGTCCACGGAAGCGCGGTTGTACAGGATGCGCCGGTTGACCGGCCAGCACCACGACCAGTTGGGATACAGGCCGATGGCGGCCTGCATGGGCGTCTGGGTCGGGTCGCGCCGCTTGGACTTGTTGCCTTCATCCTCCGTATAGCTGCCGGTGTACAGCCAGTTGAGGGACGAGGTGGTGCCGTCGGCCTGCAGATTGCCGAATGCCGGGACCAGATCGCCCTTCTTGTACAGACGGTTGCCGATCTTGGTATCGGCCCAGAAGAAGCCGTTGATGCGGCGGGTCCATTCTTCGGGGTCGTACTTTTCGGGCCAGTTCATCTTCAGCAGGGCTTCGGGCAGCTTGCCGCCCTCGGCCTTGTACAGCTCGCGCAGCTTGTTGATCAGCGGCACGAACATGTCGGCGAAGTTGCGGGCTTCGCCGGCGGGTTCCACGGCCTTGTCGAACCACAGCAGCCAGCGGCCGCTGTTGCTGATGGTACCGGCCTTTTCCACACGGTGCGCCGACGGCAGCAGGAAGACTTCGGTCTTCATCTTCTTGGGATCGACGCCGGGACGGTGCCAGTTGTCCGTGGTTTCGGAATTGTGCAGCTCGGCGCAGACCATCCAGTCCAGATTGTCCAGAGCCTTGCGCATCTTGTTGGTGTTGGGGAAACTGTTCATGGGGTTGACGCCGAAGACAAAACCACCCTTGATCTTGCCCTGGTACATCTTGTCCATGACATACATGTACGAATAGTCCGCTCCGGGCTCGCCCTTGGGCAGCAGGCCGTAGCAGAAATCGTTTTCCGGCTTGGCCTCTTCACCGTACCAGCCCTTGAGCAGGCTGGCGAAGTACTTGGGCCGGTTGCCCCACCAGTTGGCACTGTTGGGGATCTTGGTGACCGGGGTATTGGCCTTGTTGAACTGGGCCAGGGTCTGCCAGGGAGCCAGCGGCAGGCCGATATAACCGGGCAGCACATGGTACAGCAGAGCGTGGTCCGTGGAGCCCTGCACGTTGGGCTCGCCACGCAGGGCGTTGATGCCGCCGCCGGCCACACCGATGTTGCCCAGCAGCAGCTGCACCAGCGTGGAGCAGCGGATGTTCTGCACGCCCACGGTATGCTGGGTCCAGCCCAGGGCATACAGGATGGTGCCGGCCTTGTCGGGTTTGCCGGTGGCACAGAACTGCTTGTAGACCTTGAGCAGGTTCTCTTCGGAAACACCCGTGATGTCGGAGACGTTCCTCAGGGTGTAACGCGAATAGTGCTTCTTCATCAGGTTGAAGACGCAGCGTTCGTGCTTCAGCGTGGCGTCACGCAGCGGAGCGCCGTCCGGGCCCTTTTCAAAGCCCCACTTGCTCTGGTCATACTTGCGCGCCTTGGCGTCATAGCCGCTGAAAAGGCCGTCCTTGAAGTCATAGCCCTTGCCGACGATGAACGAGGCGTTGGTATAGTTGACGACGTAATCGTGGAAATAGCTGTTCGATTCCAGGATATAGTTGACCATACCGCCCAGGAACGCGATATCCGTACCGGAGCGCAGCGGCACGTGATAATCGCAACGGGCGGACGTACGGGAGAACTTGGGGTCGACGTGGATAAGCGCCGCGCCGTTGTCCTTGGCCCGCATGATCCATTTGAACGAAACAGGATGATGTTCAGCGGCATTGCTGCCGATAATAAGAACCACGTCGGCATTCTTGATGTCGATCCAGTGGTTGGTCATAGCACCGCGTCCGAACGACTCTGCCAGAGCCGCAACAGTGGGGCTGTGTCAGACCCGGGCCTGGTGGTCCATTTGGACAACTCCCAGGCCGCGCATGGCTTGATGGATGACCGCGCATTCCTCGTTGGAGGCGTGCGAGGTGCCCATCATGAAAATGCTTTCCAGACGGTTGACCGTCTGGCCCTTGCTGTTTTTGAGGATAAGATCCTTGTCACGCGTATCCTTCACGCGACGGGCGATCTTTTCCAGCATCCATCCCCAGTCCTTTTCTTCCCACTTTTCACTGTAGGGCGCCCGGTACAAAGGCTTGGTGAGGCGGTGCGGGTTCGTGTACATGGAGAACAGGGCAGCGCCCTTGGCACACAAGGCACCTTCGTTTACGGGGAAGTCGGGATCGCCTTCCGTACTGACGAGCTTACCGTCACGCACATAAGCGATGACCTGACAGCAGACAGCGCAGAACGGACAGATCGTGATGACTTCCTTCGCGCCTTCTATCTTGAGACTCCCGGCATAGGCCTGGGCCTCGCCGAGGTTGAAACCGAACTGGCTGAGCGAGAGACAGAGGGCACTCACGCCTGCCAGTTTCAGGAATCCCCTTCGTGTGTAGCTCATAGGCTTCCTCTCCTGGGTCAGGATGAAACAAGGAACATGCCGGAGGGAGTGCTTGCCTGGCGGCTGCGAGCTCCGGCACGTTTTTTCTGTGAAGCGTTCCTGAAACAAGGTGCCCCACAAAAAATATTTTATAAAACCGTAGCACCGAAACAGAAAGTTCGCAAGGGGATACGACAAATAAACGATGTTGTTCAAAACGGGACAAAGCCGTACGGCCAACCTTGCCCTCTGATCCGGCCAATTTCATCTATCTGCTTCAACTCGTTGAGATGTATAGTTAAATATATACAGCTCGTCTGGGTGTGGATCCGCTGTCTTTCCTCAAAACTATGAGGGATGCTCCGTTGCCCTTACGGATACATCTCTCACCGTGCCATAAGACAAAAAGGAAGAGGGCTTATGTCTTTTCTGTAAAGTCCCCACAAGACCATGAACATAGGCATCCAAAGGATCCCGTCAGGAAGGCCCCTTTCACAGCGCCAGCCACATCCATCTGTATGGTATGCTGCACGCCCTTTCCAACGGCAGCTATCCGCTCCTCTTGCCTATCCACCAAGAAACGTTTAGCCTTTTTCAAACTTTTAGGAGGATCATATGCAGAAAGTCCTGACGTTTACGGCAACCTGCCTTCTGGGCATCCTTCTTTGCGCATCCGTGGCGCTGGCTGCTGAAGTGAAGACCGATTACTTTACGCTGAACCTGCCCTCCGGCTGGACCCAACCCCAGCCTGTCCAGTCTGCCCAGGGCGCTACCATGGCCATCCTCCAGAACGCCGCTGAACAGACCGTTGTTACTGTGGCCGTCACCCCTGTCCCCCTTTCCGCCAAAGATCTTGCGACCCAGACCCTTACCAATATGAAGGCTGCCGGTTTCACGGTCTCTGAACCTGTGGCTTCCGGCGATTCCTACATGGGAGAATTTTCCAAGGAGCAGGTCAAGGGCATCAGCTACTTCAGCGCCAACGGCAAGCTCGGCAGTGTCATCACCATCATGGGCGCTTCCCTTGATGCCGGCAAAAAGATGCTGAAGGACAACCTCAAGCCCGTCGACAGCAAGCTCTTCCCCACGGACTTCTAGCCACCGCGCTGTTCTCGGCTTTATGCGACACGAAGGCCCTCGCTCCAGCAGAGCGAGGGCCTTTTTCCTGTCGGTAAAAGGCGGGAGAAATCCCGCTTGATTTTTGCTTTTCTGCTGCCAATAGTGCCGCAAACTTATTCCGACGGCTTCACGGCCCAGGCCTTAAGTGTCACGCTCTTCCCCCCTGATAAGGTCCCGCAACGCTACAACTGGCCGACAGGGGAACCAGTGAGCTATGCCAGGCCCTTCAGCAGCAAGTCGGATAGGGGAGGAGCAATTTTCACCCCGTGAAATTGCGAAGCATAAGGGTCTCCCTAGGTACATGGCTCCTCTCTTGCCATCTTGATTCGGCATAAGAGGAGAAAAGCCCCTCCCTAAAGAATCCCCTATCCTTTCCCTAAACTTTCCCTTAGCTCTTCTTGGTTAAAGGTTCTAATAAGATTTTCTTTTATGATTGTGATAGAGCATCTTCAAATAAGAATACCTCTAGTAAACTGTAGTAACATCCCTATCCCATTGACATTCTATAGTTATCCAAGATAAAATATCTTCCTTTTCTGATAGACAGAAAAGCTGAAGCCGTGTGGAAAGTCAGGCTGAAGGTTGCGAAAGAGGGACGGAAGGAGAACTGAAGGGGCTCGGAGGTGTCTCTGGAGCTGGCTGGACCACGGGATCGAGAGGTTCCTAGGGTGGGGCTGTGGGAATCGTAGGTGGCACCGGGATGTTTTTGGCAGAAAAATTTGAAAGCCCTACACGATGTATAGAGAGCCTGGCTCCCCCCATCGGCCCAAGGCCAGTGAATCCTGTCCAAAACCTATTGGAAAGGATGGCCTGCCCTGCCCAAACCTCTATATATGTAACCAAGGCCGCAACCAAAGGAAAACCGTTGCTATTCCTTGCGTTGCGATGGATTATAAATCCTTTTTCCGGTTTTGGCCTGCCGCCCTGGCCTGAAAGCAGAAGGCGTCAGGATTCTTTACAGCTTGTGGAAACCGCTTCTAATTTTAGATATATCTATTCACAAAAATAAGACAAACAATACGGAGACAACGGAAAATGAAAAAGTGCATTTTATTATTTTGTTTTTTATCCTGCACACTGTTTTTGGCTTGCTTCAAGCCTAATCTGTCAACGATGCCGGATAACGAAAGACAAGAACTTAATAAAATAACAGAAAAATATTACAATTGTGTTGTCAAAATCATAGCAAATACAGATGATTTTAAAACAGATATAGAAACACTCGCTGATAATGCTATTTATTTATGTAAAAAATACGAAAAAGAATCTACTGCAATTATAATTAACTATGATGGTGGTGAATGGTCCAGTGTTGGCTATAATGATGCCATGCGAGAAGATGTAAAAAGGCGGGCAATATACACTTCTCTGAATGGTAGGAAAACAAAATATCAATAGAATAGGAATGGCAAAATGCCTGTAGAATTGAACGGTGTATATTATACGATTGCCGAGGCAGCGGAGTGCCTGGGATACGCTGGGCAGTCTTCAGTACGGCAAGGCTGTATCAACGGCACGATACCTGCCCACAAACTAGGCAATACATGGTTAATAGAGGAAAAGACCTTACTTGAAATCCTCAAAAAATCCGTAAAACCACAAGGAAATCGTGGTGTTGCAAGAAAATAATTTTTTAGACAAAAACGTCTTAAAAAGGACTTGCGAGGGCGGAAGAAGCACAGGGATGCAAGTCCTTTTTCTTTTGCCTCTATTTAGACAAAAACATCTAAAAACTCTTTCACAATCCGCCGGTATGCTTCGCCACGCCGGGCCGCCCACACGGAAAAGCAATCTGGAGCCTCTGCCGTGTGCCATAGGGAACACTTCGGAAAAGTTGACTTGAAGCAGAAAAAACTGAAGTATCCAACTATGAGCAATACAAATGAAAGAATCAAAAACTGGGCAGCCGCTTGGCTAGAGAAAATGTCCATTGTGCTATTTTCAATGACTTGTTCAGTTGTTCTTCATGGTCTTTCTGGCTAGGTCTTTTCTGTGCAGCTAGTAGCTTATGCTTGACCTTAATTAAGGAGAAATAAAAATGAGCATGCTTGCACTGACGACAATCCTTTGTATATTGGTTGCGGCTATAGGCCTCTATGCTGCCTTAACAAAGTAAATACTAACCATCCCACACCTCACCAAACACAAAGCCCGCTTAGGTCTAATCCTAGGCGGGCTTTTCTATTTCAAAAAATCAAACTATACACACCCAAAAACAGGAGCATATAACATGCATACCAATACAAATAGTTCCGACACCTTTTCGGGGACGACACCTCGGAGGGGATGTAAACACATGGCAACCAAGAAGAAAGACACTATCATCCTGCCCAGGGGCATCCGTCCTCACCGCTCCGGCTACATCGTGGACGTGACCGTAGGCGGCAAGCGCCGGATCAAGACCGCCGCCACGCTGGAGGCTGCCCTCCTTGCCCGCGAGACGCTCCGCTGCGGGGAACTGTGGCGTCTCGAATGCCGGGACATCGACCTCGAACGGGGCACCCTGACGGCATGGAAGACCAAGAACCACCATCCCCGCACGGTCCCCATCGTGGGCCGGATACGCCCCATCATCGAACGTAGGATGCGGGCCTGTGGCGGAACGGGAAGGCTGCTCCCCATGGGCAGCAACGATTGGTTGCGTCGTCCGTGGAACATCCTCCGCTACCACATGGGGATGGACGATGACCCACAGTTCGTCCCCCATATGCTCCGCCAACATGCGCCACCCGCTTGTCATAGGCGGGGGGGTCCATGCCCATCATCAAAGAGTGGATGGGGCACACGAGCATAACGACCACAGCGCGTTACGCACACTTCTCTCCCTCTGACTTGCGCCATGCAGCCACCCTTCTTGGGGATTAGGTTGCACTAATTGGAGAAACGGAGAAGGCTCCGGGCATAGTTTTTACAGGTAATTCTTTGTGACAACAGGAAGCCCTCTGGTTGCCGCAACCAAGCAACAAAACATGCAACCACAAGAGGAAAAAGCCTGGGAATTGCGTAAGGAATCATAGAGGTTATACCCGGCATAACAAATAGCCCCTTGAATCATGGCCCTTGCCGCAACCACTTTGGGTACAGCAGCCATGCTCCAAGGGGCTATCACCTTATGTAAGGTATTCATTTCTTTATGGTACCGGGAGCGAGACTCGAACTCGCAAGGTGTTGCCACCGACGGATTTTGAGTCCGTTGCGTTTACCAATTCCACCATCCCGGCGTAGCCGCAGGCCAGAAGCCCACAAAGTTTTTAAAGATTACAGGCGATAGGTGTCTTCGTCAAGTTTTTTACGTCCTGTTGCCTGCATTTCTTCAAAAAATGCCTTCATTGTCTTTTTGCAAAAATGCGCTCTCCTGCTCCGGCCAAAGGCCTGCAGACAGGCAGGGCTCCTTGACGAACCTGTTCTCGTTGCCCTGCAAGCGTTCTATGCGACTTGCCCGACGGCACTCCCAGGCGTCCACAGGATATTGGCGCGCCCAGGCTTGCATGAGCTGCCGTTGCTGACGGCTCAGACGGTAATGCTCAGCATAACTGTCAGCCATATAGAGGCTTGAGCGTGCGATCTGACCGCGCGCCCGTTCCGGCGGCTCCACCTTGTTGCCGCTGACCTTCATGGGGCAGGAACCAAACGCAGAAGGGACGCCCGGCCCCAGCATCTGGAAATTTTTGTTGGAACGCACGGCATTGACCTTTTCCGCGCAGGCCCGTCCCCTGAAAGTTTTGCCCTTGCGATCCACACAAAGGGCGTGACCTTCCCGCCATTCCGAAAATGCCCTGCCGAAATTCTCGGCAGGGACGACATGCTCCCACTCCACTCGCGCAGAACGCTTCTGGTGCTTATCGGTCGTAAAGCCCTGCAGCAGCTCGACCTGCTTGTGCGCATCGAAAAAAGCTCCGCAATAGAGCGTCTGTCGATGGTCATAGTAAACTTCCTGCTCCAAAAGCCGCTTGGCTTTGGCAAAACTTTCGTGTTGCATATTGCCCGCTGCCCTGCCCTGTGCAGGCAACACCAGCAACAAAGCCCACAGCAACCACACGATCCTTTTCATGATGATACCCTCGAAAAGTGCCCGCGTATGGCCTGACTATGGGGCGCAGCCTTTCCAAAAGATGAAATCCGCGGACAAATTTTAGAGGGTATATAATATTCTCTATATACTTTTCAAGATATGCCTTCCACGAAGACACTGCGAAAACACCAATAAAAAAGGCCCGTCATCAACGACGGGCCCTTCCCTGTCCGCCCTCCGGGAGGGCAGCGGTCATATCTGTTTACAGGATATATTGGCTCAGATCCTGATCTTCCCGGACATCACGCAGATGCTCCTGCACATAGGCCCGGTTGACCACGATCTGCGCACCGGGCATGTCCGGCGCATCAAAGGAGATGTCCGCCAGAATCTTTTCCATGATGGTGTACAAGCGGCGGGCACCGATGTTCTCACTGGTGGCATTGATCTCTTCGGCAAAAGCGGCGATCTCTTCGATGCCGTCTTCCGAGAACTGCAGACGGATCTGCTCGGTCCCCAGCAGGGCGGCATACTGCCGCGTCAGGGCATTGTGGGGTTCCGTCAGGATACGCAGGAACTCGTCCTTGCCCAAGGCATTGAGTTCCACACGCAGGGGGAAGCGCCCCTGCAGTTCGGGGATCATGTCGGAAGGCTTGCTGAAATGGAAAGCACCGGCCGCGATGAACAGGATATGATCCGTGCGCACCATGCCGTACTTGGTATTGACGGCCGAACCTTCCACGATGGGCAGCAGGTCACGCTGCACGCCCTCGCGCGAGATATCGGACGTGCGGTTCTGGGAAGAGCTGGCGATCTTGTCGATCTCGTCGATGAAGATGATGCCCATCTGCTCCACGCGCTCGCGGGCCTTGTCCACCAGGGCCTCCTGATCCACCAGTTTGCCGGATTCCTCCTGGATCAGGACATTATAGGCCTCGCGGACCTTCATCTTGCGGCGGCTGCGGCGCGGCGGGAAGGCCTTGCTGAACATGTCCCGCACCTGGTTGCCCATCTGTTCCATGCCGGGGATGGCGAACATGTCCACGCCCTGAGCAGGCTGCTCGGTCACTTCGACTTCCACTTCGCGGTCATCCATAAAGCCGAGGCGGAACTGCTGGCGCAGCTTTTCGCGGGTGTCGTTGCGGTCGCCGCCAAAAGAATTGGGCAGCAACAGATCCAGCAGACGGGATTCGGCAGCAGCTTCGGCAGCGGCCCGGACACGGGCATTTTCTTCTTCCCGTACAAGATTGATGCCGATCTCCATAAGATCGCGCACCATGGATTCCACGTCGCGGCCCACATAGCCCACTTCCGTGAACTTGGTGGCCTCGACCTTGATGAAGGGAGCGCCGCTCAGCTTGGCCAGACGGCGGGCTATCTCCGTTTTGCCCACACCGGTGGGGCCCATCATGATGATGTTCTTGGGCGCGACCTCATCACGCAGCTCCTCAGGAAGATGCTGACGACGCCAGCGGTTACGGACAGCAACAGCGACCATACGCTTGGCCTGTTCCTGTCCCACCACAAATTTATCCAGTTCTGCCACGATTTCACGCGGGGTGAGTGTGCTCATTGCATCTCCTGCGCGTCCTTCGACGCTCTATTTTCCAGCCGGACAACCTGTAAACGGTCCGGCGATTTTTCCGGCAGTCATGCCTCCTTATATATGAGCATGATTTTGCCTCTGACAATGGCCCCATTGCCGAGAACCTGCTTTTTTCCTATCGTGGCCCATGCACCTTTCCCATATCTTCCATCTTCCTCCCCTGCCTCCGGGGCTTGACTGGCTGCCGCCACTGCTGGGCATAGCGGCTTTTCTTCTGCTCCTGCGCATGGTGACGCGCGGTGCCTGCCGGTTATGCCTGCTGGCCATCCTGCTCCTTTTGGCGCTGGCTGCCTTCCCGCATCATGATCTGACCATGTTCGCCCTGGGGGGCATCGCCGTCTGGTGCCTGATGCCGGAACGGGATCCAAAAGAGAAAAGGCAAAGCGACCGGTCCTGATGAAGTCCTAGCTTGCTCTACCCGGTATCCACAACGCGTCCAACGGCGCTATACTCTCTTTTGCGAATCATTCTGATCGTTGCCGGACGACACGGCCGTCATACCCGCATTGCCCCCTGCCCCCTTAGCGTGACCATCAGCAAACACCA
>NZ_DS996355.1:0-137804 GCF_000156375.1 Desulfovibrio piger ATCC 29098 | reverse complement strand
CGACACACACACAACAACGAACGAACGAACGAACGAACGAACGACGACGNGCTTTTTTTGTTGTTTGCGTTACGCAGTCCTTATTCGGCGGCGACCTTGCTCACAGGTCCCGAGGTCAGCATCTTCTGGCTGATGTAGATCACGATCAGCAGACCGCAACCGATGGCGTCGGTGATGGCGCCGGGGGTGATCAGGGTGATGGCGCCCGCCAGCAGGATCAGGCGTTCCCACCAGTAGAGGTTACGCAGCCAGTACCCCACGCTGGCAAAGGACAGGCTGGCGATGCCCAGCGCCGCGGTGGAAGCGTAGAAAAGCACTTCCCAACCGGAGGCACCGATCATCAGCAGGCCGGGGTTGTAACAGAAGATGTAGGGGATCAGGAAGCCGGCCAAGGCCAACTTGACCGCCATGAAGCCTGTTGCGTTTGGTTCTGAGCGTGCGATCCCTGCCGCTGCATAGGCCGCCAGTGCCACCGGAGGCGTCAGGTCGGCCAGGATGCCGAAGTACAGGATGAAGAGGTGCGCCGCCATGGCGGGCACACCAAAGTGCATGATGGCCGGGGCCGCGATGGTGGCCAGCACGATATACTTGGCCGTGGTGGGCAGGCCCATGCCCAGGACGATGGAGGCCAGCATGGTCAGCAGCAGGGTCAGGGCAAAGCTGTCGGCCGAGATGGTCAGGATGGCGTTGGCCAGCTTCAGGCCAAGGCCGGTCAGGGTCACCACGCCGATGACGAAGCCGGTGCAGGCACAGGCGGCGGCCACACCCAGGGCAAGACGGCCACCGTTTTCCATGGCCTGCAGGACGCCCTTGAGGGACAGGAAGTTGGTCTGGGCCAGGGCGCTCATCACATTCTCATTGCTGTAACGGGCACCATGCCAGGTCTTCCAGTTTTCCGCCACCAGGGAGATGACCACGGTGGTCACGATGCAGTAGTAGGCGGCCTTGAGCGGCGTGTAGCCCTGCATCAGCATGTAGATCAGCACGATGATGGGGATCAGCAGGTAGCCACCCTGACGCAGCACCACCCAGGTGCGGGGCAGGCGTTCCTTGGGGATACCCTTGAGGCCCAGGCGCTTGGCTTCCATGTGCACCATGAAGCCCACGGCCAGGTAGTACAGCAGGGCGGGCACCAGGGCCGCCTTGGCGATCTCCACGTAGCCGACGCCCAGGAACTGGGCCATGATGAAGGCGGCGGCCCCCATGATGGGCGGCATGATCTGACCACCGGTGGACGAGGCGGCTTCCACGGCGCCGGCAAAGGCACCGCGATAGCCCACGCTCTTCATGAGCGGGATGGTGAAGGTACCCGTGGACACAGTATTGGCCACGGAAGAACCGGAGATGGTACCGAAGAAACCGCTGGCCAGCACGGCCACCTTGGCGGGGCCGCCCACGTAGCGGCCGGCGGCGGCCAGGGCCAGGTCGATGAAGAACTTGCCCAGACCGGTGCTGTGCAGGAAGGCACCGAACAGGATGAACAGGAAGACGAAGGAGGCCGACACGCCCAGCGGCATGCCGAACAGGCCTTCCGTGGTCAGGTACATGTGCGAGACGATGCGCTGCACGGAGAAGCCGGGATGCCCCAGCATGCCGGGGATCAGGTTGCCGAACTTGGCGTACAGCAGGAAGACCACGGCCACCAAGGTGATGGGGATGCCCACGATGCGGCGGGTGGCTTCCAGCACCAACAGGATGGACGCGCAACCCATGATGAAGTCCAGCTCGGTGGCCGGACCGGCATCCAGTACGATGATGTCGTACTGCCAGACGATGTAACCGCAGACCACGGCCCCGGCGATGGCCAGGATGGCGTCATACCAGGCCAGCTTGTTCATGTTGCCCGTGGCGCGGGCGGGATACAGCAGATAGATCAGGGTCAGCACGAAGCCCAGGTGCACTGCGCGCTGGATCTGCGGCGCGAAGGGCGTCGTGGCCGCCGTGTACAGATGAAAAGCGGAAAAGGCGATACAAAGGATCTTGATAAAGATGTCGAGCCACCCCTTGAAGGAGCGGTAAACGGATTCCTTGTCGTACTTGGCAACGATCTCGGAGACGTCCACAGTCTCCTGGATCTTTTCCACGGCGCTGGAATCCAGTTTGTGGCCTTCTTCCAGGGCAAATCCCCCTGCCCCTTTTTCATCGATCATATGCATTCTTTTTTCGTGGCTCATCCTCTCATGTCCTGTGTAAGTATGCGTGGCGTGTCCTTTCACGCCAGGTCAATGTCCAAAAATTATCAGGGTAAAACGACTGTAAGGGTAATGGCTTGTCCCGGTTCCAGCAGGGAATTCAGCGGGATCTCCTTTTGGCCCCCGCCCTCTTCAGGCAGCAGCAGGGTGTGGTTCGCCACACGTCCCACGCGCACATCAAAAGAAGGCAGGGCCATATGATAGCCGCTGATGACAACTTTTCCGTTTTCCGTATACATCCGCTGTCCCGGGCCCGGCTGATGCGGCAGTCCGGCCCCGAAATCCTGATAAACCGTTTTTTCCAGATAAATGCAGCCCCCGCTGACACTGAACCAGTCCTCCACCGGACTCAGAGCGACGGAATGCCTGTAACGAATGGCAAACTCGCTGCCGTCCGGTGCGGGCCGGCTGAAAAGTTCCCTGCCGCTGCTGTCGCGCAGCACCAGGCGTTGGACGTCCTGCGCCTGCACACTGGAAAAAAGATGCGGCGCAACCCACATCACGCCTGTCATACAGACCAGCATGACCAGCAGAAAAGCAGTGGTATTGCGCCGCATCATCATATGTCCCGAATCAACTGTTTGCTTAGGAACTCAGCCTACTTGATGTCCAGGCCCTTTTCCTTGAAGTACTTGACCGCACCGGGATGGAAGGGAATGGTCACACCGTCGGCGGCATGTTCCAGAGAGATCTCGGCGCCCTTGTTATGAGCCTTGGCCACGTCGGGCAGGTTGTCATACAGGGTCTTGGTCAGGGTGTAGGCCACGTCGTCAGGCATGTTCTTGTTGGCCACCAGGATGCACTGCACGGACAGGGTGGGCACGGCTTCCTTCTGGCCCAGGTAGGTACCGGCCGGGATGGAGTCCTTCACCAGGTAGGGGAACTTCTTGACGATCTCGTCGACCTTCTGGCCGGCCAGAGGCACGAAGACCACTTCCTGAGCGGTGGTGATGTCCTGGATGGCGGGGTTGGGCGTACCGATGGTGAACACGAAGCCGTCCACCTGACGGTCCTTGAACTGGTCGGCAGTTTCACCGTAGGGCAGGAAGATGGGCTCGATGTTCTTGTAGTCCAAGCCATAGAAGCCGAAGATCTGGCGGCAGTTCACTTCGTTGCCGCTGCCGCGGGCGCCCACGGAGACCTTCTTGCCCTTGAAATCTTCGAGAGCCTTCACGCCGCTGTCCTTGCTGGCCACCACGTGCAGGTATTCAGGATACAGACGGCCGATGACGCGCACGTTGTCCAGCTTGCTGCGGAAGGGAGCCAGGCCGTTGAAGGCGGAGTCGGCAACGTCGTTCTGCACCATGGCGAAGTCCACGTCGCCAGCCTGGACCAGGCGCATGTTCTCACCGGAAGCACCGGTAGCCTGGGCCGTCACGGAGATGGCGCCGCCGCTCTTGTTGGTGATCACCTGGGCAATGGCACCGCCCAGGGGGAAATACACCCCGGAGGTCCCGCCGGTGGCCAGGGTCAGGCGTTTGGTGTCGGCATTGGCCAGCGAGGCGGCCAGCAGCAGACCAGCGGCCAGGACAAGACTGAGAACTTTTTTCATAAGGCTTCTCCCGAAAAGAGGTTACAGAACGCACCGACTAAAACGGCGTTCTCACTACCATCTTTGAGTATATACCAAATGTGCAAAAAGGGCAAATCAGCCGTGCCCTGTATCTTCCGTCGGGGCATGCCATTTGACTTGCTCCCCGGCAAGGGCATATTATGGAAATAGCGAGACACCATGCATCCAGCCAAGGAGATCCACATGGTCAAGCGTCATCTCAGTCTTCTGGTCGTGGCAGTGGCATGCATCGCCCTGCTCGGCGGCTGCGCCAGCAAATACGGCGCGCAGACGACACAGGTCAACTATTACCCCCAGTGTTATTCCCCTGTGGCCCAGCTGCGGGCCGATGAAGACAGGGTCAACAACAGCACGGCCGGCGGTGCCGCGGGCGGTGCCCTGCTGGGCGCCCTCATCGGCGGCCTGGCCACCGGCAAGGTGGAAGGCGCCCTGGCCGGTGCCGTGGCCGGTGGTGCCGCGGGTGCCGTGGGCGGGAACATCTACGGCAAGTCCCAGCAGCGGGAGAACGATCGCCGTCTGCTGGCCAGTTATGCCGCCCAGCTGGGCGAGGACAGCGCAGGCATGGACCGCGCCACCGCCGCTGCCCGCCTCTCGGCCCGCTGCTATGACGAGCAGTTCAAGAAGGCCGCGGCCCAGTACAAGGCCGGGGCCATCACCAAGCAGGATTTCCAGGACCGTTACATGGAGATCCGCAGCGGCCTCGAAGAAACGTCCCGCATCCTGAAGCTCACCTCCGACCATGTCATCGAGCGTGACGCCGAATACCAGAAGACCCTGGCCCAGGCTCAGGCCAAGGGGCAGGTCTCGCAACGCCAGCAGGCCCCCCGCAAGGAAAAGAAGGCCTGGAACAATTCCCGCCGCGAGCTGGAAAGTACCCGCCAGGACGTGGACATGCGTCTGGCCACGTACGAACAGACCGTCAACAATCTGATGCTGTAACAGCAGGGCGCCCTTCTTTCCCACGAGAAGTGCGCCCTTTTTTCGGAGCATATCCCCATGGCTGACGATCCCGGCAAACACACCGCTGATGTCCCCCGCCCCGATACTACTGACGCCGCGCACGCCCCTGCCGGCGGCGAAAATCCTTCCGGCGGCCCGGATCCTGCCCCCCAGGGCGGCCCGGTCCCTGTCCCCTGGTACCGTCGTCCCCTGTTCTGGGGCATCGTCCTGTTCCTGCTGATCCTGGCCCTGCTCGGCTGGCTGTTCTGGAAACAGTGGCAGGCCGCCGAAGCGGAAAAACAGGCCCAGGAAGCCGCCCTGGCGGCCCAGCTGGCCAAAAATGCCGAGATGGACGCCTATCTGGCCCAGTTGCGGGCCCTGCTCAAGGAAGAGCCCTGCGTCATCAAGGAAAAGCTGGCGCAGCTGCCGCCTCCTCCCGACGCCGTCCCCGGTGTCGTGCCCGGCGGGCGCTCCGGCGAGCCCCTGCAGATCCCGTCCGATGTGGCGCCCCAAAGCACGCCGGTCACGCCGCAAAAGGCTCCTGCCCGCCCCGGCAGCATGGCCCAGTTGCTGGAACAGGGCACTGTCCTCGTGCTGGCCCGGCAGCCGCAGGGCCTGTCCATGGGGTCCGGCTTCTTCATCTCCCGCCGCCACGTGCTGAGCAATGCCCATGTGGTGGGCAATGCCAGCCAGGCCTTCATCATCAACAAGGCCACAGGCGGTGTCCTGCAGGCCACCGTGCGCCATCGCAGCGCGGATGGCGGCCGGGACTTCGCCCTGCTGGAACTGTCTGCCGATGCCGCCATCACGCCGCTGGAATTCGCCCCCGGTGTGGAGCGTACCCAGCGCGTCAGCGCCTGGGGCTTCCCCGGCGCCGTGACCAACGACGATCCCAAGTTCATGGCCCTGTTGCAGGGCAATGGCTCGGCCGTGCCCGAGGTGGTGTATACGGAAGGTGTGGTCAGCGTCATCCTGGAACGCACACCGCCGCTGGTCGTGCATACGGCCACGGTCTCGCAAGGCAACAGTGGCGGCCCTCTGGTCAACGAACAGGGCCAGGTGGTGGGCATCAATACCTTCATCAAGCTCGATGATGCCTCCTACCGCCAGTCCAGCATCGCCATCGCGGGCAGCAGCATCACCGCCTATTTGCGGGAGATCGGCATCGGATTTTCACAGGCCGCGGCAACGCCTGCCCCCGCGCAGGCACAAGAAGGAACGGCCGATGACCAGAAAGGGGTGAGACCATGAGCGTTTTCCTGCTTACCAGCCAGCGCAACGCCATGCGCGCCCTGGCCAGCCAGGGCATCTTCGCCACGGACTGCCATGCTCAGGTCAGCAGCATCATCGCCCAGCACCTGAGCCCGGCCCATGCGGCCCTCATCGCCGAGCCCCAGCATGATTCCGGCCAGCAGCGCATCGACTGGTACGCCAGCGTGAACGGGACCGCCACCCCGGTGAGCGGGCTTCCCGCCGAAGAGGCCGAGCACCTGCGGTCCCGTGCCGGCGAGCTGGCACGGGACATCCTGCACCTGTCGGAACAATGGGGAAAGGATGCCCAAAGCCGCGAGGCCCTTGCTGGCCAGATGCTCGCCCTGGTCCTGCAACACCCCCATGAGAACGATCTCTGGTCCGTGGACGGCCAGCCCGTCCTAGTGAACTGGGGCTTTGCTCCGGGAGCCGTCGGCGCCATGCCGCAGGATCTCAGCCGTATGGGCGGCGCCATCCCCGTGGCTGCCGCGGCGGCCCCCGTGGCGGCGGCTGCCGTGCCTGTGGCCGCTGCCGGCAGCGGCTGTCTTGGCTGGCTGCTGCCACTGCTGCTGGCTCTGCTCCTGCTCTGGCTGCTGCTGGCGGCCCTGGGCATCCTGCCCTCTCCCCTACCCGCATCCTGCCTCAAACCGGCGGCCGATCCCCGTCTCGACCAGGCCACCCAGGCAGCGGAAAAGCAGAGGAACGAGCTGGAAGAACTGCTGCGCCAGCTGCGGGAAAAAGCCTTGCTCTGCAAGCCGCCGCAGCCCAAGCCCGAACCGAAGCCTGAACCCCCAAAGCCCGATCCTGAAGTGGTCACGCCCCAGCTGGTGCCTGACAAGCCCATCGAGCCTGCGCCTGAGCCCAAGCCGGAACCCAAGCCCAAGCCTGAGCCCAAACCCGAACCCAAACCCGAACCGAAGCCCAAGCCCCGCAAGAACGAGGATCTGAACATCCCCGCCGATGCGGCCAAGAAGAACGACCTGAGCTTCCTGGAAGGCTGCTGGCAGAGCGATACGGGCCTGTTCTCGCATCCGTCCAATACGCCCATCATCGCCGAATACTGCTTCGACAAGAAGGGCCAGGGGCGGCGCTTCGTACGCGAAGAGAACGGCCAGGTCTGCAGCGGTCCGGCCACGGCCAGGTTCGAAGGCAACCGCCTTGTCTGGCGGGCCGGGACGGCCCCCTGCCCCAAGGGCAACCAGTATGTGCCCCAGCAGGTACAGTGCACCGGCAACGACAAGAGCACCCGCTGCCAGGGCGTGGAACAGAGCAAGCGCAACCTGCGCTGGAAAGCTGACTTCAAGAGGAAATAAGCATGGATGCCATCCCTCACTACCTTTCGCCCGTGAGCATCATCCCCGGCGGATGTCCCCAGTTCCTGGACTTCGCCCTGCCGCTGGAAGCCCTGGGCAAGCACGTCCGCTATTTCTATGAAGAGCTCAAGGGAGAAGGCAGCGGCGGCCGCTATACGCATTTCCTCCACTGTCTGGAGAACCGCGACAACGTCTTCACCGACCAGCTGACAGGCAAGGAGTACACGGGCGACACCTATTCCATGCAGGCCGCCAAAGAACTCAAGACCTGGGACGGCCAGTGGCTGCCCGTGCCCTTTCTGCGCACGCTGGAACAGTGCTGGCCCGACGGCGGCAAATGCTTCGAATGCGGTCCCTCCAACTGGGCCCGGGCCCGGGTCATGCCTTCCAGCAAGGACCCGAGCATGCTGCGCGTGGTCATCATCTTCGACACCACCGTGGAAGAGCGCCCCGCCGGCGAGGACCGCTATCATGCCCTGTCCCCCCAGGATGTCAGTGCCCATGGGCATTTCATGCTGGCCCACCATGTGCGGGACAACTCCTGGTTCCTTAACGAGGCCTGGGTGGACCAGTGGCTGCTGGAACTGTACACGGCACGCAACCAGGGCAAACGCCGCGGCGCGGCCTGGGGCGAGGAAGATCCTTATGTGCTCAAGCATCTGGCCAGTTATCTCACCTGGCTGGACATCGTGCGCCTGGCCGTCAAGGACGTGGCCGTGCAGGTCATCAATCCTGCCCGGGACACGCCGGTGGACGTGGACCTGATCCTGGACATCGGCAATTCCCGCACCACGGGCATCCTGGTGGAGACGCCGCCCCAGTGCAGCACGGACCTCAACCAGAGCTACGTGCTGCGCCTGCGCGACCTGAGCCAGCCCGATCTGGAATACGCCGACCCGTTCGAGACCCGGGTGGAATTCGTGGACGCCACCTTCGGCAATGATACCCTGAGCCGTCGCTCCGGCCGCCAGACACCGGCCTTTGCCTGGCCCTCGGCCGTACGCATCGGCCCCGAGGCGGCCCGTCTGGCCACACAGGCCGTCTGCGCGGAAGGCACTACCGGCATGTCCAGCCCCAAGCGCTACCTGTGGGACGAACGCCCGTGGCAGCAGACCTGGCGCTACAACACCAGCGGCAATACCGAACCCATGGTCAACCGCGGCCTGTTCGCCCGTCAGCTCAATCCCCAGGGCACGCCGCTTTCCTGCTTCGACGATCCCCTGTTCCGCCGTAGCCCTTCCCTGAAGAAGCAGCAGCCCGAACCGGTGTTCGAGTCTCTGTTCACGCGCTCCTCGCTGATGATGTTCATGCTGGGCGAGATCCTCACCCAGACGCTCATCACCATCAATTCGCCCGCCACCCGTGCCCGGGGACGGCTGCCCAACCTGCCCCGGCGTCTGCGCCGCCTCATCTTCACCGTGCCCACGGCCATGCCCGTGGCGGAAAAACGCATCTTCCGGCGCTGGGTGCTCTGGGCCGTCAAGGTCATCTGGGAAGGTCTCGGCTGGTCGGAATGGTATGTGCCGCCGCAGCAGCAGAACAGGATCCGGGCCGGGGATTACCGCACCAGCCCGCTGGTGCGCTGTGACTGGGACGAGGCCAGCTGCTCCCAGCTGGTGCTGCTCTACAACGAGCTCACCGTCAAACAGCATGGCGATGCCCACCATCTGTTCCGCCTGATGGGCAAGAAACGCGCCCGCTACAGCGATCATCCCTGCGTGCGCATCGCGTCCATCGATATCGGCGGCGGTACCACGGACCTGTCCATCACCACGTATGAGCTGGCCAGCGGCGAAGGCGACACGGCCCGCATCGTGCCGCATACCGAATTCCGCGACGGTTTCAACATCGCCGGTGACGAAGTGGCCCGCGAGGTGGTGCTCCAGCACGTCATCCCGGCCGTTTCCGATGCCCTGCAGGCCCGGGGCGTCCAGGAGCCGCGCCTGCTGCTGGCCCAGCTTTTCGGCCGCGATACCATCGGCATGTCGCAGGAGCAGCGCAACACCCGCATCCGCCTGGTGCGTCAGGTGGCCCTGCCTGTGGCCCTGGGCTTGCTGCGCGTGTGCGAGCAGGACAGCGACGTCCATCTGGACCAGACCTGCACCCTGGGGGACTTTTTCGAGCCTGCCGTGGGCGATGTCCCGGCAAACGGCCAGACCGGGGAAGGTGATGCCCAGGCCGGGAACGGCACGTTCCGCCCCGCAATCCTGGCCCTGCGCCCGCAGCAGTCCACCCTGGATGCCGTGACGGCCCTGGTGCGCGACACGGTGCCCGGTCTGGATGACTTTTCCATCATGGATGTGCCCATCACGATCAGCCCGCAAAAGCTCCAGGCCACCATCCAGCGGACGCTGGCCCCCACGCTTTCGGCCCTCTGCGAGCTGGTGCACCTGTACGATACCGACATGCTGTTGCTGACGGGCCGCCCCAGCGCCTGGAAGGTGGTCGCCTCTACGGTCATGGCCAAGCTGCCCGTGCCGCCGGACCGCATCATCCCCATGCGCCGCTATCATGTGGGCAGCTGGTATCCTTTCCCCGATACGCTGGGCCGCATCCAGGATCCCAAGACCACCGTGGTCGTGGGCGCCATCCTCTGCGCCCTGGCCGAAGGCCATATCGAAGGCTTCTCCTTCGACTCCAACGCGCTGCGCCTGACCTCCACCGCCCGCTATATCGGCGAGCTGGACATCAACACCCAGTTGCGTGCCCCCAAGGTCTGGTTCAAAGTGGATGTGGATGCCAAAAACGGTGTGGAACTGAACCGTACCGTGGCCTTCAACGGCCAGCTCGGCATCGGCTACCGCCAGCTGGGGGCCGAACGCTGGCCCGCCACCCGCTATCACCTGCTGACCTTCGCCAGCGAAGACGCCCGTGCCCGTGCCTCCGGCCGCCTGCCCTACAAGGTGGACGTCACCCTCAACGTGGCCGAGATGCTGGACGATGAGGACATGCCCGTCAGCGGCGGCGAGCGGGAAGAACGCAGCGAAGGGGAATTCAGCATCACCGCCATCACGGACAATGCCGGCAATTTCGTCTCGCCCCGGGATCTGGAGATCCGTCTGCAGACCCTGCCCACGGACGAAGGCTACTGGCTGGATACCGGCGTCGTGAACGCCGCCAACTAGCGACGGACAGACAGGAGCATCATCATGCAGGAACAAGACATTCAGCTGGCAGCGCGCTGTGCCCGTCTGGCGGAACAGTCGCGCCATGCCGCCACCTGGCTGGCCGACAATCGCGAGACCGTGGGCAGCGAGTGCACCACGCTGCAAAAAGAGATGCGCCGGGCCGCCCGCTTTTTCGGCAAGTGCGAACAGGCCGCCCGCCGCAAGATGTGTGTGGGCGTCTTCGGCCCCAGCCAGTCCGGCAAATCCTACCTCATCTCGGCTCTGGCCCGCGACAGCCGCGGCGATCTTCTGGCGGACTTCTGCGGCCGGACGTCGGATTTCATCACCGAGATCAATCCCGAGGGCGGCAAGGAATCCACCGGGCTGGTGACCCGCTTCACCACCACGCCGCCCCAGGGGCTGACGCCGGAATTCCCCATCCGGCTGCGCCTGCTCTCCGAGATGGACGTGGTCCGTGTGCTGGCCAATACCTATTATGCCGACTGCGAACACAAGCAGATGCCCGATGCCGAGGCCATGCGTTCCGCCCTCGAACGTCTGACCCAGACGGCCCGCCAGTCTTCGCCCGGCGCCAGCAGCGTCACCGCCGATGACGTGGAAGACCTGCGCGAGTACCTCAACCGCAACTTCCTCTCCAAGCCGCGCGTCCAGATGCTGCAACAGGGCTACTGGACACAGGCCGTCAGCCTGGCTCCCCTGCTGCCCCTGAGCTACCGGGCGGAACTTTTCGGCATCATCTGGAACAACCAGCCGAAATTCCAGCAGCTTTTCCTCGAGCTCTGCCAGGCGCTGGAGGCCCTGGGCAACCCGGCCGAGGCCGACTGCCCTCTGGAGGCCCTGCTGCCGCGCCAGACCAGCATCATCGACGTGGCCCTGCTGGCCGGGCTGGGGACCAGCAGTGCGGAAGACCGCCTGACCTTGCTGGGCAAGGACGGGCGCAAGGCCGCCCTGCCCCGTGCCGTGGTCACCGCTCTGACGGCGGAGATCACCATCTTCATGAAGGAACAGCCGGACGGCTTCTTTTCCTATACGGACCTGCTGGACTTTCCGGGCTATCGCTCCCGCCTCAAGATCCTGGACCTGGACAAGGAGATGGAGCGCGAAGGCGCGCTGCAGAACCTTTTCCTGCGCGGCAAGGTGGCCTACCTGTTCGAGCGTTATTGCGAAGAGCATGAGCTGACCAGCATGCTGCTCTGCATCGGCCCCGGCAACCAGGAGGTACAGGATCTGCCCCGTGCCGTGTATGACTGGATCTGCTCCACCCACGGCGAGAACCCGGCCCACCGTGCCGGCAAGGCGCCCTCCCTGTTCTTCGTGCTCACCAAGATGGACATGGAGTTCGAGAAAAAAGCCGGTTCGCCTTCCGTGGAACAGCGCTGGAACACGCGCCTGCAATCCTCCCTGCTGGACTTTTTCGGCAAGCAGCATGACTGGCCCACCAACTGGGACGGCGCGCATCCCTTCCGCAACATCTTCCTGCTGCGCAATCCCAACTTCCGTTGCGAGGCCATCTTCACCTTCGATGCCCAGGGCAACGAAAGCGGCGTCCGTCCCGACCAGATCGCCTATGTGGAAGAGGTGCGCCGGGCCTTTGTGGATTCGCCGCTGGTGCGCCGCCATGTGGACGATCCCGAAGCCGTCTGGCAGGCGGCCATGACGCTCAATGACGGCGGCATCAGCCTATTGCGCCAGCGTTTGCGCCCCCTCTGCAATCCCGAACTCAAACGGCATCAGATCGGCGTGGGGCTGGAGGAACAGGCCGAACGCGTCCTGACGGCGCTGGGCGTCTACTACCAGAGCGATGACCGCGAGGAACTGCGCCGCCAGAAAGAGACCCTGGCCCGCAATCTGGCCGTTTTGCTGGCCCGCGTGGCCCAGAGCCAGACCTTTGGCGAGATGCTCCACCGCCTGCAGATCAACGATCACGACCTGTACACCCTGTGTGCGCAGGTCACCTCCGCCATGCCCGAAGCGGAAAGCGGCGGGGCCGCCCCTGCTTCCATCGGCGTGCGCGTCTCTCAGCAGGACATCCTGGACGATCTTTTCGGGGATGAAGCCCCTGTCGCCAACGAGATGCCCGGCACAGCCTCCGTCACAGGCAAGGACAGCGCGGCCGAACTGGCCGAAGCCGTGTTCGATGCCTGGGTGGAACAGGTCCGCCAGTTCGCGGCCGACGCGGAGACGCGCACCTTCTTTGCCATGCCCGCGCGCGAGCTGGACCAGTTCTGCCACGAGCTGCTGCTCTCGGCCCAGCGCTGCCGGGTGCGCCAGCAAATGGAAGAAGATCTGCGTGCCTGCTCCGCCTACAGCAACCTCGAACGGGAACGCCTGCTCTGGAAACAGGCCAGTCTGGCCGCCGACGCCATCAATGCCTTCGTGGACTGGCTGGGCTTCGATCCGCGCCACCACAGCGAACAAGAGCGCACCATCATCTTCCGGGACAAGCCCGTGATCCTTTTCCCGGCCGTCAGCGATCCCGTGGGCGAACCCCTCATCGGTGAGGTGGAAGCCCCCTACGACCGGCAATGGTACACCGACTGGCTGCGCGCCCTGATGCACGGCATCACAGCCAACGTGGATTTTGACGGCCAGCAGATCCGCAACCCCCAACAGAACAAGCGCCTGTATGACATCCTGCAGGCATTCAAAGGATAACGATGAAAGCCATAATTGCTCCTGATGCCGCGCGCACGCCCGGCGTGGCCGTCATCTGCGTGTACGATGCCCCCGGTGCGGGCCCGGCCGATGTGGCCATCTATTCGGGAGACGGCAAATACCTGTCCGCTTCCGGCTGGCAGGAAAGCCGCGTCCCCCTGCCCGTGGACGCTCATGACGATGACAGCGGCTGCCTGCGTCTGCAGGTAGGTGCCGCCGTGGTGGACAATCTGGACAAGCTGGAGCGCTATCTGTTCATGGCCGGTGACCAGAAGTGCGTCCTCCAGATCCAGGATCTCGTCTATTCCCGCATGCAGGGCGGGGACGGCATGGGACATGCTGCTTCCCCTGCTGCAGCGCCCGCGCCGCAGCCCGTGCTGCTTCCTGATCCTGAGCCGGAACCGGCCCCCATGCCCGCACCGGCCCCCGATCCCGAACCGGAAGCGGAGCCTTCGCCGCTGCTGGCCGGAGCACCGCTGGAGATGGATCAGCCCGCTGCGGAGACGGCGAAAGAAAAAAAATCCTCCGGCAGCCTGCTCTGGATCATCCTGGGCCTCGTCCTGCTGGCCCTGGCCGCTGCCGCGGTCTGGTGGTTCTTCCTGCGGGCCACGCCCCCGCCGCCTCCGCCTATGGCGCCACAGGCTCCGGCGACCCAGCAGGAGGCACCGGCCGGGACGGAGAAAGCCCCGGCGGCTCCTGCCGCGATGGCGCCGTTGCAGCAGGCCCGCGAGCATTTGCGCGGCACGGCGGATCCCGCCACCAGTCTGGAACTGGCCCGTCCCCTGCGCACGCCCCAGGCCGGCAACGATGAAAGCGATGCGGCCTTCCTGCTTCTGGAAGACGCTGCCCAGAAAGGCAATGCCGAAGCCATGTTCCTGGTGGGCCAGTTCTACGATCCGCAGTCGGCTCTGCCGCGCGGCAGCATCCCCGCGGACATGAGCCAGGCGAAACACTGGTACGAAAAAGCCAAGAGCAAGGGCGCCGCTGAGGCCGACAAAGCGCTGGCGGCCCTGCGCCGCCATGTGGAAGGCGAGGCCGCCAAGGGCAATGCCGAGGCCTCGCTCCAGCTGCGCGAGTGGAAATAAGGAGAGGACCATGCCCAGAACCTGCATCCGCTTTTTTGCGCTCCTGCTGCTCCTGCTGGTGGCCGTGCCCGCCTTGCAGGCCGCGCCCTTGTTGCAGGAAGGCAAGAAGACCCTGTACCAGCGTGTGGTCTCCCACCCCGGTGCCCTGCCCCTGCAAGAAGCCCGCGACGGCGCTCCGGCCGCGCGTGAGGCCCTGGTGCCCTTTACCGTGCTCTATGTCTATGCCCGCCAGGGCGACTGGCTGCAGGTGGGGCTCGATACCCGCACGCCGCTGGGCTGGCTGAAAAAGGATCAGGCCACGGACTGGAACCAGTCCCTGACCCTGCTGTTCACCCCGCGTACCGGCCGGGATCCCGTGCTCTTCTTCAAGACGGAAAAAGACCTGAAAGGCCTGTGCGAAGCTGCCGACATGGAAAAGCAGCTGGACAGCCTCACAGCGGCGGCAGCAGCCGGCAAGGATACGGCCGGACTGCCCATCCTGGCTTCGGAACCGGCGGAGCAGAAAGGGGCCGTGGCCCAAAAGCGCTTCTACCTCATGCCCATCCTTGGCATGAACCGGGCCTTTGAAGGCGTGAACCTGCTGCAGGTGGCCTCCATCGATCCCGGCAGCAGTCAGTCCGGCGCGGTGGCCGGTCCGCCCAAGACAGGCATCGCCCTGGTCATGGACACATCCATCTCCATGAAGCCCTATATCGACCAGAGCCGCGACATCATCCGCCAGCTCTATGACCGTCTGGAAAAGGACAAGATGACCGACAACGTGGGCTTTGCCGTGGTGGCCTTCCGCAGCAGTACGGAAAAGACCCCCAAGCTGGGCTACACCTCGCAGGTCATCAGTGATTTTGCCACGGCCAAGGACCGCAAGGCCCTGGAAAGCCGCCTGGCCAAAGTGGAACAGGCGACCGTCTCCAGCCATGATTTCAACGAAGATTCGCTGGCCGGGATCTATACGGCCATCGATTCCCTCAACTGGGGCCCCTATTCCACCCGCCTGATCCTGCTGGTCACGGATGCCGGGCCTCTGCGCGGCGATGACCCGTACGCCTCGCAGCGTCTCGGCGCTGCGGAGATGAACGACCTTGCCCGCCAGAAAGGCATCTGGATCACCACCATGCACGTCAAGACGCCCGGCGGCAGCAAGAACCACGCCTATGCCGAGCAGGCCTACCGGGCCCTGAGTCGCCTTTCCGGCGATCAGGCCAACTATCAGGCCGTCAACGCCTCCAGCCACAAGGAGGCCGCCCGCCAGTTCGGCATCGTGACGAAGATCCTGACCACTTCCATGGTGGATATGGTCAAGAACACGGCCAGCGGCAAGATCATGACCCGGCCCAAGGACGAGGCCGTGCCCGCCACCGAGGAAGCTCAGGCCCGCCAGCTGGCGGAGCGGCTGGGCTACGCCATGCAGCTGGACTATCTGGGCCGCAAGAACGAGAACCGTGCCCCGTCCGTGGTGGATTCCTGGATCGCGGACATGGACCTCAAGCGTCTGGCCCAGGGCCGTCAGGTACCCAGTGTGGAAGTGGCCGTGCTGCTGACCAAGAACCAGCTCAGCGATCTCAGCACCCAGCTGAAGAACATCATCGACAACGCCGAACGGACCAAAAAGACCGATTCGCGCGACTTCTTCCAGGGCATCCTTTCCGCCTCGGCCCGCATGGCCCGCGACCCCAACATGCCCACCCAGGGCAAGAGCCTGGCCGAACTGGGCGTGCTGGCCGAATTCCTGGACGGCCTGCCCTACAAGAGCGACATCATGCTGCTGCGCGAAGAAGACTGGTACCGCATGAGCATCGGCGAGCAGACGGCCTTCATCAACCGTCTCAAGTCCCGGCTGGCCCGCTACGAGGAATACGATCGAGACCGGGAAAACTGGGAAAGCTTCGGACAGAGCAACGCCGGGGACTGGGTCTATCGCGTGCCGCTGTCCATGTTGCCGTAAGCCGGGGGAAGCATGGAAAATATGGTCTTCTCCCTGCGTGATCTGCATATCGTCCGCCCAGGCACGGGCGCGTTCCGCCTGCACGTCCGCAGTCTGGACGTGCGTCAGGGGCAGCTGCTGGCCCTGACGGGCCCCAGCGGCTGCGGCAAAAGTACGGCACTGGACGTGCTGGCCGGCATCCTGCGGCCTGACGGCGGCGAGGGTTCCCGCTTTCTGCTGCACACTGCCGATGGCGAAACGGACATGCTGGCCCTGTGGCGGGCGGGCCGTCTCGATGCCCTGGCCCGTCTGCGCGGCAAGCATCTGGGCTATGTGCTCCAGACAGGCGGCCTGCTGCCCTTCCTCTCGGCCCGCGACAACATCCTGCTCCCCTGCCGCTGTCTGGGGAACATGGGGCGCCGCCTGGAGGCGGTCTGGAACATGGCCACGGCCCTGGGCATAGACCGTCTGCTGTTGCAGATGCCCGCAAGCCTTTCCGTGGGCGAGCGCCAGCGTGTGGCCATCGCCCGAGCCCTGGCCCATGGGCCCGCCATCGTGCTGGCGGACGAACCCACGGCCGCGCTGGATCCGGCCCAGTCCCGCAAGGTCCTGGGCATCTTTGCCGATCTGGCCCGGCAGCAGGGGACCACGGTGATCATGGTCTCCCACGATCCGCAGATGGCCCGGGAGGCCGGGTTCACGCTGGTGCCCCTGGCCTGCTCCACCACGGAGGAGGGCCCCCTTTCCGTCATCGACCATCCCCAACGGTAACGCCATGCATACCCTTGTACAGATCTGCCACCTTTCCCTGCGGGATTACCTGCACGAGCGTCTGCTCTCCGCCTGTGCCGTCCTGGGGCTGGCGGCCGTCCTAGCGCCGCTGCTGATCCTTTTCGGCGTCAAGTTCGGCGTGGTGGAGACCCTGACCGAACGCCTGCGCAGCGATCCCGCCACGCTGGAGATCTCCCCTGTGGGCAGCGGGCATTTTTCCGCCGCCGATATGGCCCGGTGGCGCGACGATGGCCGGGTGGACTTCGTCATGCCCCGAACCCGGACCCTTGCCGCCACGGTGGAGCTGTTGCCGGAGCGGGGGACGCCCCTGCACGTCTCCATGGAACCCACCGGCCATGACGATCCCCTGCTGGCGCGCCATGCCCTGCCGGTACCGGCCCTGCTGCTGGACAGCGAGGACGATCCCGATCACCCCGGCCGCCTGCGCACCAGAGCCGCTGCCAGCGGCGTCGTGCTTTCCGCGCCCGTGGCCGAACGTCTGGGCCTGCACGCGGGCGACCAGCTGACGGGCAGGCTCGAACGCACCCGCAACGGCAATGTGCAGGCCGTATGCCTGACACTGAAGGTCATCGGCGTGCTGCCCCTGGCCGCCCAGCAAAAAAATGTGGCCTATGTGCCCCTGCCCTTCCTGGAAGCGGCGGAAGATTACCGTGACGGGCGCGCCGTGCCCCTGTTCGGCCCTGAACACGCCGCGGATGGCGACCAGCCGCCTGCCGAGCGCCTGTATGCGGGCTTTCGCCTGTATGCCCGCAGTCTGGATGATGTGGCGCCCCTGCGCGACTTTTTCCAGCAGCAGGGCATCACCGTCCATACCGAGGCCGAGGCCATCGATCAGGTCAGGCGCCTTTCCACATCCCTGGACATCATCTTCCTGCTCATCGGCGGAGCCGCTGCCGCGGGCTTCACGGCCTCCACGACCAGCAGCACCCTGGCCGCCGTCCGACGCAAACAACGGCTCCTCGGCCTGCTCCGTCTGGGAGGCTTTTCCACACTGGAGCTCCTGCTGTTCCCCCTGTTGCAGGCCCTGCTCACGGCCGTGCTGGGCACAGGGCTGGCACTGGGGCTCTATGCGGCTGCACAGGGCGTGGTCAACCGCATCTTTGCCGCCGGTCTCGACGACATGGAGCATGTCTGCCGCCTGTTGCCGGAACATGCCGTCGTGACCCTGGTGCTGGTCTGCCTGCTCTCCCTGCTGGCTGCCCTGCTGCCGTCCCTGCGCGGTGCGCGTACCGAACCTTCGGAGGTCATCCGTGAGATCTAGGCTGCTCTCTTCGCTCCTCTTCCTCCTGCTGCTGGCGGCCCTGCCGGCAGCGCCCGCCGACGCCGCCCTGGCCAAACGGGGCGGAGAGGTCTCCACTGCCGATGCCTGCAACCCGCACCCGGACAAGGACGATATCGTCCTGCCCATGCCCGGCGGGTTGAGCATGGCCTTCCGTCTGGTGGCCGTTCCCAGCAAAGGCCTGCTCTGGGACATGTCCGCCCGTCCCGGCCGCGATGATGCCGCCAACAGCGACCGTGCTTTTTACGACCGCCGCTACCGGGCTTTCCTCTCCGCACCTTTCTCCCGGGCCGACCTGCCCTCTTCCTGGCGTGCCCAGGCCCCGGCAGGCGACTACTTTTTCTATCTGGTGGCCAAATATGAAGTGAGCCGCCTGCAATGGCAAAGCATCATGGGCAGCGGCACGGAAGCACCTGTGGCGGATGCCGCCCGGCCCGTGACGGACATCAGCTGGTATGAGGCCGTGGAGTTCACCCGCCGCTATACGGAATGGCTGTTGCAGAATGCCGCCGATGCTCTGCCCCGTTACGCCGGGGACAGCCGCAATGTGGGCTTTGTGCGCCTGCCCACGGAAACCGAATGGGAATACGCTGCTCGCGGCGGTCAGACGGCCGGGCCCGAACAGCTGATGGAAAAGGATTTCTTTGCCCTGCCTGCGGGCGCTCCTCTGGCCGATTACGCCGTCTACCGTCCCGAGGGCGCGGCCCGCATCGCCGAAGACTGCGCCCGTATCGGCTCGCGCAAGCCCAATCCGCTGGGCCTGTACGATACGGCGGGCAATGCGGCCGAGATGGCGCTGGACATGTTCCGCTTCTCCGTGGGCGGCCGCCTGCACGGCTCTGCCGGAGGCTTCGTCCGCAAAGGCGGATCCTTCCTTTCCGGCGAGGCGGAGATCATGCCCGGCCGCCGTGAGGAAAGCGCCTTTTTCCTGGCGGACGGCCCCGCCCATGCCCGCGATATGGGTTTCCGCCCGGTCATTTCCGGCATCAATACCCCCGGCGGCGACCGGCCTTCGGCCCTGCAGCAGGCCTGGAACGCCGCAGGCCAGAGCAATCCCCTGGCCCGCGATGCCAGCCGCAACCCTCTGGAAGAGCTGGACAGGCTCCTTGCCGCCGCGCCTGACGACAACAGCCGCAAGAACCTGCTGACCCTGCGTGAGGCCATCAAGGAAAACAACATCCTGCAGGAACAGCAGCAACAGCTGGAGATGCAGTCCACCCTGCGCACGGCCGTCTATATGCTGGAGACCATCCGCAACTATGCCAGCCGCCGCAACTCTCTGCAAAGCCAGCATGAGAGCATGAAGCGGGACAGCCGGACCGCCAAGGGCGAGACCCTCACTACCCTGCGCCGGATCATGAAAACGGCCGAACAGGGGCTGGAGCAGTTCCAGACCGGTATCGACCGTTCCCTCTCCTTCTACCGGACCCGCGTGGAAGAGGCCGCCCGTCTGGACAAGGACGATTTCCAGCGGGCGCTTGCCAGTCTGCTCAAGGATTATGCGGGAGAAGACCTGTTCAACGAGAACATGCGCCGCAATGCGGAACTGCTGCGGCAGCATGTCCAAAATGCACGGGCCGGCAAAATCCCTGCCGGCAAGGCCATGCTGGAAGAGATCCTGAAGACCCGTTCAAAGTAGTTTTCCCGGGCATCCTGCCTGTATTCACCCACGCCGCACCAGCGGCAAGACAAGGAGCTGGTTCGATGAACAACAAACCGCGTTTAGGCTGGATAGGCACCGGCGTCATGGGACATTCCATGGCCGGGCATCTGCTGGCTGCGGGCTATCCGCTGACCGTCTACAGCCGTACCAAAGCCAAGGCGGAAGGTCTGCTGGCCTGCGGTGCCCGCTGGGCGGAAACGCCCCGTGAAGTGGCCCGGAATGCTGATATCGTTTTCTCCATCGTGGGCTATCCCCGTGATGTGGAAGAAGTGATGCTGGGTGAACAGGGAGCGTTGTCCGGCCTTTCCGAGGGCGGTATCCTCTGTGACATGACCACTTCCAGCCCCGAACTGGCCCAGCGCATCGCTGCCGCTGCCGCCGCCAAGGGCTGCGCCAGCCTGGATGCCCCTGTCACGGGCGGGGATATCGGAGCGCGCGAGGCCCGCCTGTCCATCTTCGTGGGTGGTGACAAGGAAGCCTTCGAGCGTGTGCGCCCCTGCTTCGAAGCCATGGGCAAAAACATCCTTCACTGTGGTGCTGCCGGAACGGGCCAGCAGGCGAAACTGGCCAATCAGGTGGCTATCGCCGGCGTCATGTTCAGCGTTTGCGAATCCATGCTTTTTGCCCAGGAAGCCGGTCTGGATGTGCGCCAATGGCTGGAACTGGTCGTGCCCGGCGCCGCGGGCAGCACGGCCATGGGCACCCTGGGACGCCGCCTGCTGGGCTGTGACTATGCCCCCGGCTTTTTTGTGGAACACTTCATCAAGGATCTGGGCCTGTGCCTGGAAGAATGCAAGCGCATGGGGCTGGTGCTGCCCGGCGTCGCGCTGGCGGAACAGGTCTACCGCATGGCCCAGGCCCAGGGGCACGGCAAGGACGGTACACAGGTCCTGCTGCAGGTGCTTGCCGAGCTCTCCGGCAAGCAGTGGCGGGCCCACGCCTAAGCGACTTTCATCCGATCCTGCGGGGGAAGGCCTGGCCTTCTCCCGCTTTTTCGCTTTACCCCGATCTGCGCTCAGAAACGGCGGATATGCCCCGTTTTCGAAAAGCTGAAGCCCCAGGGCTGACCAGCTTTCTGAGGTACAAAGCAAATGCGGCGTCTTTTTTTTAACCAGATGATGTTTTTTGTTGACATCATACGGGAAGGCGCGTAGAAGAATTTTCTTGTGTCGGGATGTAGCGCAGTCTGGGAGCGCACTTGAATGGGGTTCAAGGGGTCGAAGGTTCAAATCCTTTCATCCCGACCAGAAAACAGAAACCCCAAGGGATCTACGGAAACGTGGATCCCTTTTCTGTTTTTGGGGATCTGCCTTTCTCTCCTCTGCCTCTGACATTCCTTGTCGCCTTTTTTTACAGGGCCAGGAGAGCCATACGACAAAGACCTTTGACCTGCGATCTCCCGGCATGGAAGATGGGCAAAGCCCTCATCACCTGCATCGCACCTCTACCGCAGACAAAAAAGGCCACGGAGCATATCTCCGTGGCCTTTTTGCATAGTACGGGGTCGACGCGGGCAGGCGGCTGGCCGCCTTCCCCGTGATCCGTTTTTCCGCAAGAGCTCTCCTAGGGGCACCCCTCACGTTCCATTTCCCCCACCCAGCGGGAAAGGCGCGTCCTGGAATAGCGATCTTCAGCCCCATCCAGCTTTTTGAATTCCCTGATATTGCTCTCCAGCCAGGCTTTGTCCGTCACCAGGAGCTCGCAGGCCTTGCGGGCCCGCTGCTGGAAGGCATTGAGAGCGGCACCATCAAAGGCGATGTCCCTTGCCTGGGCTTCCGGGAGGGGCTCATGGTATTCCATGATGACCTGAGTCTTGTGGAAATTCAGCAGCAGTTTGGCCCTGTAGGCAAGACAGGCGGCGTGATCGGTGCAGAACGGATCACTGCCCTCATCCAGCCGCATAAGGCTCTCATAAAGGGTCTCGCCTTTATAGGCATACTGCTGGGCCCGGATGGCCGGAAACGCCGGATGATGCGCGGCCTCCCATTCCCAGCTCCCTTCCGTATCCGCCACTGCCGTTACCAACGTACCGGTACCGTTACTGTAGACAGCGAACCAGATACGGGCATCACCATCCACGGAATGCCGGGTCTTGGGGCGCAAGGTCCGGTTCCCCAGACTTTGCAGCTGCATATCCGCAGCCGGAGCGAAGGTGAGGGCAGGACGTGCCCGGGAAACGATGACCATCTGGTCCGAGGTGGACAACTGGCCCGCGCCTCTCAAAGGCGGCTGGCCCCCCATAAAGAAAACAAAGACGGCCACAGCGATGATGGCAACGACGATCAGCAGGATTTTCATGGTCCCTCCAGAAAACGTGGCAAACAGGATCCGTAGTTCGCCGCAAGCATGGTAACCGCATCCTTGGCAGAGCAAAAGCCCTGTTGCGTACGGGAGTCTGCCCCAGGAAAAGGCCGGCAAGGAAACCCGGCCCCAGAAAACAGAAAAGGGACCTACGTTTCCGTAGATCCCTTGGGGTTTCTGTTTTCTGGTCGGGATGAAAGGATTTGAACCTTCGACCCCTTGAACCCCATTCAAGTGCGCTCCCAGACTGCGCTACATCCCGACGCGAAGATGTAGATAGACGAAGACGGAGGGGTTGTCAACAAAAATATCACATTTTTTTCAGGGCGCCTGTCCCGGTCTGCTGTGCAAAAAATGGCAAGCCCTGCCAGGCAGCGACCGTCACCCCTGCCCTCAGGAGACTCCGGCACATGAACACGCCCTGACGGAAGCCGGGATACGCCGCCACTCTGGCCCAAAGATCGTACAACTTCCGCATACCGGCAGCCTTGCCGCCAACATATTACCGGTATCCTTATATAGGGCGAGGGTGGATCGCATACGCGCCCTATCGTCTGACAAGGGCCCTTTCCTTTGTCGAAAAGCACACGTACCTCTGCATCCGTCTGTCACAGGGGCCCGACCTGCTGCAGGAAAAGACAGCCGGCTCTCCGGCCGCTAAAAACAGAAAAGGGATCTACGTTTCCGTAGATCCCTTGGGGGTTCTGCTTTCTGGTCGGGATGAAAGGATTTGAACCTTCGACCCCTTGAACCCCATTCAAGTGCGCTCCCAGACTGCGCTACATCCCGACGCAAGAAAGAGGTGTACGCTCGACCAATCTCTTTGTCAACATAAAATTCTTTTGAGAAAAAAAATTTTTTGCTTTTATGAAAATTTAGGGCGATTTCTGTCATTTTCGTTACATTGTGAAGCATTTCTCACCCCTTATAAACATCCAGACACACTGCCAACATATTGATTTCAATCTACTTTCAAACACCATTTCGTCTGGCGTTTTTCCCCGGCGCTTGTTTTTTTCTTCTTTTGCCCGGATATTTTTCATAAAAACCAAGCATTCACCTGCATTGACAAAAAAAATTTCCTGTGTAGAAGACAGATGGCCGCGCAGCCTGGGGGGTCAGGGTGCCGGCTGGATTTTCCGGTTTCCCCTACTTGTGTGACGTATTATTTCATAGTATGTCATACGGAAGGGATTTTTTCACCAGGTTGAGAAACCTGTAATCAGGAGGTTGGATATGACAACCAAATCAGCCTTTAATGAAGACAAAGTAGCCCTGCTGCTTGGCTGCATTATCTTCATCTTGGGCCTTGGCAAGTTCGCTGGACTGGATCTCCTTGGCTGGGTGGTAAAAATCGGCATGTGGGTCGATAGCCCCGTCGATGCCTGGAAGCCCGCTACCAAGGGCATGATGGCCGGCTGGCAGTCCCTGCTGGCTACCTATGTGTTCGTGACCGGTCTGCTGGCTATCGGCGTCAAACTGATGAAGGGTAACGTGGGCCGCTTCGTGGGCTCCTTCACCGTGATCTTCTTCATCGCCATCGCCTGCTACACCGCTGGCGCCAACGCCTACATCGCTGCTAACCCCACTCAGCTGGCTAAGCAGGGCATTCCGTGGGCTCTGGGCCTGAGCACCGAAGCCGGCCTGATCGCCGCTCTGGTCATGGGCATCCTGATCAGTAACTTTGCCCCCAGCGTTGCTGACTCTCTGCGCGATGCCTGCCGCCCCGAACTGTTCGTTAAGATCGCCATCGTGGTTCTGGGTGCCGAACTGGGCGTGAAGGCCGCCGATGCCGCCGGTTTTGCTGGCCACATCATCTTCCGAGGCCTGTGCGCCATTGTTGAAGCTTACCTGCTGTACTGGGCCGTGGTTTACTACGTTGCTCGTAAGTACTTCAAGTTCAACAAGGAATGGGCCGCTCCTCTGGCCTCCGGTATCTCCATCTGCGGTGTGTCCGCCGCTATCGCCACTGGTGGCGCCATCCGCGCCCGGCCGGTGGTCCCGATCATGGTTTCTTCCCTGGTCGTTGTGTTCACCTGCATTGAAATGCTGATCCTGCCCTTCATCGCTCAGACCTTCCTGTACACCGAGCCCATGGTGGCCGGCGGCTGGATGGGCCTGGCCGTGAAGTCCGACGGTGGTGCTATCGCTTCCGGTGCCATCACCGAATCCCTGATCCTGGCCAAGATGGCCGGTCTGGGCACTGAATGGGAACCCGGCTGGATCGTGATGGTGACCACCACCGTCAAGATCTTCATCGACATGTTCATCGGTATCTGGGCTCTGCTCCTGGCCTACATCTGGACGGCCAAGTTCGACAAGACCCGTGGCGACCGCACCATGACCTGGGGCGACGTCATGGACCGCTTCCCCCGCTTCGTGCTGGGTTACCTGGGTACCTTCCTGGTCCTGCTCATCGTCTGCCTGAGCACGCCTGAACTGCACAAGGTCGGCAAGGCCATGTCCGGCGCCATGAACGGCTTCCGCGTCATCTTCTTCCTGATGACCTTCTTCAGCATCGGTATGGTTTCCAACTTCCGCAAGCTGATGGAAGAAGGCATCGGCCGCCTGGCCATCGTGTACATCGTCTGCCTGTTCGGCTTCATCATCTGGGTCGGTCTGTTCATTTCCTACGCCTTCTTCCATGGCATGACCCCGCCGGTGGTTGGCGCCTAGTTTAAAGGAGAACAATGATGGAAGACAAAGAAGTCAAATTCCACGAAGAAGTCCAGAAGATGGAATACGAGCCCCTGGATGAGACTGAAATGAAGCTCATCCACTGGAGCTGGGGCCTGGGCGTGGGCCTGCTGGTGGTGCTGTTCCTCATCAGCAAGTTCGTGATGACCACCCACTAGACCTCGGGCTGCTAAACACGTAATAAGGATGCCGGGAAGGGCCTGCGCCCTTCCCGGCTCTTGCGTACAAAGGACATTATCATGCCGCGTTATCATCTGCGTTACCTTAAGGGTCCCAACTACACCCTGAACCTGGAGTATGACGGCATCGTGGAAGCCTCTTCCTTTGAGGAAGCCCTGCGCCCCCATACCGACTGGCCCATCACGGAAAGCTACGACCATGCCACGGCTACGGCCTGGAATCCCGGTACCTGCATGTATTATCAGGAAATGTGGGAAGCTGCCCTGCTTCCCGACGCTGACAAGGGACAGCAAAGCTAGCACCGCACGGAGCTGACGCCTGCAAGGGGAGGACAAACAGGAACTCCCCTTGCGGTGGATAGCGCCGAATCCCTTCTCCCTCACCCGCCACAGGGCTGCCGGACAGCTTCCATGAACATCTCTGCCACGTCACCTTTCGTCTCTGTCCTGCTCCTGCTGGTCTCCATGTCTTCCATCCAGGCCAGCGCCTCGCTTGCCAAGACCATCTTCCCCCTGGTAGGCCCCGCCGGTACCACGGCCTTGCGCCTGCTGGTGGCCTCCGTCATCCTGCTCGTGGTGATGCGCCCCTGGAAGAAAGCCATCCCCCGCAGTGCCTGGAAGGTCATCGCCGTTTTCGGTCTGGCCACGGCAAGCATGAACCTTTGCTTTTACGAGGCCCTGAGCCGTATCCCGCTGGGTGTCGCCGTCGGTCTGGAATTCACCGGCCCCCTGACGGTAGCCATGCTCTCTTCCCGCCGCCTCGTGGACTTCATCTGGGTCGTCCTGGCAGCGGCCGGTCTTGCCATCCTGCTGCCCCTGCGCCAAAGCGCGGACAGTATCGATCCGCTGGGCGCGGTGCTTGCCTTGTGTTCCGGGGTCTGTTGGGCGCTCTATATCATCTTCGGCAAAAAGGCGGGCAGCAGCCTGGACAAGTCCTGCGTGGCTCTGGCCATGCTCGTAGGCAGCTGTGCCATGTTTCCTGTGGGCCTGGCCTCCTCCGGTCTGGATCTGTTCAGGCCCGAGATCCTGCCTCTGGCCCTGATCCTGGGTATTTTTTCCTCTGCCCTGCCCTACGGTGTCGAGATCATCGCGCTGAAGAACCTGCCCTCGCGCACGTTCAGCATCCTCATGAGCCTGGAACCTGCCCTTGCCGCCCTTTCCGGTTTCCTTTTCCTGGGCGAGCAGCTGAGCCTTGCCCAGTGGGCAGCCCTCACGGCCATCATCAGTGCGTCCATCGGCTCCACGCTGACCATCAGTAAGCAATAAGGCCTGCCGGACCATGTCCTCGGTCCTGACCGCCAAGGAACAGCGCGTCCCGCCGAACACCTCTCTTCTGTCTGATGGGCTCCCCCTGTTTTTTCCAAGCCAAAACTCTCGGGCACAGCTCGCTGCCAGAGGGCCCCGCCCCCTTTCACCGCTATCCCGCCGATCAGGACCACACGCATGGCGGGGGATCATGGCAACATCCGGCAGGCTAACGCCCATAAAAAAGGGCGGGAACGCATCGCGTCCCCGCCCTTTTCATACGTACTGGCCGATCCTAGAATTCTTCCGGCAACTGCAGCATTTCCTCGTAGGTGAACACGGGCCCGTCCAGGCACATGTAATGCGCACCCACCTTACAGTGGCCGCACTTGCCCACGCCACAGCGCATGTGGGTCTCCAGAGACGTGAAGATGTCCTTGCCGTTCATGCCGAGGCCCAACAGGTCGCGGGCCACCAGCTTGATACGGCGAGGCGAGGCACACAGGATGGCCCGGGCATTGGCCCAGTCGAAATCCAATTCCGGCAGCAGGTCATTGATATAGCCCACATGGGCCTGGACGGCATCCGTGGGCTTGGCCAGGGCATACTGCACGGTCACGCCGGGGATCTTGCTCCAGTCCTTCAGATCCTGCTTGTAGACCAGGCCTTCATAGCGCGTGGCGCTGGCGATGATGGCGATACGGCCGTAGCGTTCCCGCTCCTGGAGCAGACGCACGATGATGGTCCGCACAGGGGCCAGGCCCACGCCGGACCCCACCACCAGCACGTCCCGTCCGGCGAAGGAGCGATAAGGGAAGCCCTTGCCGTAAGGCCCGCGCAGGCCGATGACATCCCCCACGCCAAGCTTGGCCAGGGCCGAGGTCACCTTGCCCACCTTTTTGACGCAGAACTCGAACTGGCCGTCGTGCTGGTCCCCGAAGGGGATGGACAGGGCCACTTCCCCCACGCCGAAGACCGTGACCATGAAGAACTGCCCCGTCAGACGGAAGGTCTCGGCAAGACGCTCATCCATGTAGCGGACCACATAACGGCGGATGTCCGGGGTCTCGTCATGGATGGCCACGATACGCGCGGGATAGGGCGTGAACAGCTGGGGATCGATGCGGGTGGACGCCCGTTCCGGGATGGAGACCGGCATGGGCTTGCGCTGCCCCTCGGGCGGGCAGTCCCGCACCACGGTATCGGCTATCTTGCGGATGTCGATGCCCGCCGGGCAAACGTCGATGCAGCGCCCGCAGCCCACGCAGCCTTTTTTGCCGAAGCGGTCCTGGATGTAGACCAGCTTGTCCATGATGCGGTGGCGCACGGCGGCAGCCTTGCTGCGCGGGTTGTGCCAGCCGGCATTGCGCGTGAAGCCTGCCGTCTGGCAGGAGTCCTTGACGCGGACACGGCGGCCGGACTGGGCATCCAGACGTTCCTCATTGAACTGGAAGCAGGTGCAGGTCGGGCACACGGCCGTGCAGCCCGTGCAGCGGATGCAGGTGGGCGTGATCTCTTCCCACACCGGGTGATCGAAGCCCTGCAGCAGGGCCGTACGGATCTGCGAAAGGTCGGGCAGATTATGGAAGGCCTCGCGGCAATCCTTTTCCAGCTCGACCAGCCGGGCACGCAGGGCCGCTTCGGTCACGGGACGGAAAAAGACCATGGCCTGCCCCACAAGGCTCTCGCCCTTGTCCGTGGCGCATTCCACCCAGCACAGATCGCCGTCCAGCGTCAGCATCAGGTCAAAGCCGCTGCGGGCAAAGGGGCCGGTGCCCGTGGCCGCGCAAAAGCAGCTCTTGCCGGGCATGCGGCAGTTCATACCCACGATGGTGACGGCCTCGCGCCGCATGGAATAATTGATGTCCCTGTACTCACCCAGATAGAAATCATCCAGATATTCCAAAGCGGCCACATCACAGGGGCGCATGCCGAAAATGACCGTCGGAGCCATGGCTTCCGCACCGGGCTCGGCCACATAGGTACGTTCGTTGCCTTCCCAGCGGAACAGCACATCCTGATAGCCGTTCAGGACGTCCACCGGCGGCATGGCAAGATTGGTATAGTCGAGACACAGGCCCTTTTCTGGAACAAAGCTCTCCAGACGCGTGGTCCCGTCCTGCTCCTTGCAGGGGCACAGCACACGGGAGCCTGACTGCCAGGCGGTCAGCAGGGCGGGCAGGTCCGCCGGATTCATGGTATAGTATGCGGACATGGCTTAGGCCCTCTCCAGCCTGACGGCGCTGATTTTGTATTCAGGGGTTTTGCTGACCGGGTCCAGAGCGGTACAGGTCAGCAGGTTGACCATGGCTTCGGCAAAATGCAGGGGAGCGAAGACCACGCCTTCGGGCACGTCGTCCGTGATGTGCATGCGCGAGACCACAGAGCCCCGACGGCTGACCATGCGCAGGCGGGCGCCTTCGCGGATCTCCAGCTTTTTGGCGTCAGCGGGATTGATGTCCGTCACCAGCTCGGGCAGTTCACGCTCCAGCATGGCACAACGGCGCGTCATGGTCCCGGTCAGATAATGGGCATGACGCATGCCGGTGCTGAGCAGGAAGGGATACTCCTCGTCCGGCAGCTCCGCCGGAGGCACATGCGGGATGGCGGCAAAAAGCCCCTTGCCGCGGGTGAAGCGCCCCTGATGCAGGATGGGCGTGCCGGGATGATCAGGGGTGGGACAAGGCCAGCACAGGCCCTTCCCTTCCAGACGGGCATAACTCATGCCGCCCATGTTGGGCGCCAGGGAGCAGATCTCGTCAAAGACCTCCGAAGCCGAGGCGTAGTGCATATCATAGCCCAGCCGCCGGGACAGGGCCTGGATGATCTGGCCGTTGGTCCGCCCCGCCATGGGCGGGATGGCCTGACGCACACGCTGCACGCGGCGCTCGGAATTGGTGAAGGTACCGTCGGTCTCCGCAAACGACGCGCCGGGCAGGATCATGTGCGCCAGCTCCGTGGTCGGCGTGGGGAAGATGTCGAGGCAGAGCAGGAACTCCGCCGACGACAGGGCCTTCATCACATGGCCGGAATCCGGATCGCTGACCACGGGATTCTCGCCCATGATGATCATGGCCTTGAGCTTGCCCTCCTGCAGACCGTGCATCATCTCCATGGCCGTCAGGCCGCGGAAAGGCGACAGGGGGCGACCCCAGGCCGCCTCGAACTTCAGGCGGACCTTTTCGTCATCCACGAACTGGTAGCCGGGATAATAGTTGGGCAGCCCGCCCATGTCACAGGCACCCTGTACGTTGTTCTGCCCGCGCAGCGGGTTCACGCCCGTGCAGGGACGGCCGATCTGACCGCAAAGCATGGACAGGTTGGCCAGGGAACGGACATTGTTCACACCGCAGCGGTGCTGGGTGATGCCCAGACAATAGACGATGGCGCTGGTCTCCGAGCGGGCATAGAGTTCCGCCGCACGGAACAGGAGCTCACGCGGCACGCCGGTGACTTCTTCGGTCCGCTCGGGCGTCCATTCGCGCAGGCTCTCGCGCAGCTCGTCGAAATTCTCCGTGCGTTCCGCGATAAAGGCCGCATCGTGCCAGCCATTCTCATAAATGATGTGCATCAGGCCGTTGACCAGCGGCACGTCCGTCCCCGGACGCAGACGCAGGTGCACGTCCGCCAGACGGGCAAGGTCCGTCCGGCGGGGGTCGGCCACGATGAGCTTGCCGCCTTCACGATGGCAATGCATGAGCCGCATCCCCACCATGGGATGGGCCACCGTGGTATTGGAACCGATCACAAACAGGCAGCCCGTCCGCTCCAGCTCGTCAAAAGAGTTGGTCATGGCGCCGCTGCCGAACGAAGTGGCAAGACCTGCCACAGTGGGACCGTGTCAGAGACGGGCGCAGTGATCGATATTGTTGGTCCCCAGCGCGCAACGGGTGAGCTTTTGCAGCAGATAGTTCTCTTCGTTGGTGCAGCGGGCGGAGGTCAGCACGCCGATGCTGTCAGGGCCGTACTGGTCACGGATACGGGCCAGCTCCCCGGCGGCATGGTCGAGGGCGCTTTCCCAGTCCAGGGACTTCCAGCCCTGCTCTGTCCGCAGCAGGGGCGTTTTCAGACGGTCAGGGTGCTGTATGAATTCATGCACGTTCCAGCCCTTGACGCAAAGCTTGCCCCGGTTGACCGGGCTGTCGGGCGTGGGCACGGAACGCTGAATGCGGCCTTCCGCAGTTTCCAGGGTCAGGCCGCAACCGCAGCCGCAATACGGGCAGGTTGTCGCCGTGTGACGAATATCCATAAGTCTCTCCGCGATATCACATCATGTCCGGGCCAGGACGGCACGCCTCTGTCCGCCACACTCCGGCATGAGCCTTTTTTCCAGCTTTGGAGTGGAAAATTTTGTCGTTTTTTTCCATAAAAAAAGGTGCCCAACATGTCAAAGAGAAAGGCTTTCTTTTCTTGAAGACAGACCGCCCCCATAAGGAGACCGTATGGACGACGTATCCCCCTGGCAGGCGATGGCCCGCGCCACACAGGCAGAAGCACGGAACATCGTGGCAGAACTGGACATAGAAGGACATTGGCGCCGGGCAGGTGCCGTGGTCCATGCCGTGGGCTCGTTCAGGACGGGCCTGCTGGTCCGGCACAGGGATATAGACTTCCATGTCTACACGCCGACTCTGGACCGTGACCTTAGCTTCCGTGTCATGGCGGCCATGGCCGGTTCCCCCTGTCTGAACGATCTGCATTTCGTGGACGGCAGCGGGACGGAAGAACGCTGTCTGGAATGGCATGGCATCTGGCAACGCCCCGGCGGCGCCCCCTGGCAGATCGACATCATCCACATCGAGCGCGGTTCGACGTTCGACGGCTATTTCGAGCGTTTTGCCGACCGTCTTTGCCGACGCCTGGACGAGGAAACGCGAGACACCATCCTGCGCCTCAAATACGAGACACCGGAAAACGAGAGCATCCACGGGGTGGAATATTATCAGGCTGTCCTGGAAGGCGGTGTACGGACGCTGGACGAGCTGCGCCGCTGGCGTACCGTCCATCCCCTGGAGGGCGTGAACCTCTGGATGCCCTGAGGTATGGCCGCCCGTCATAAACACAAAAAGGCGGTACCCTTCCCGATCATGGAACAGGTACCGCCCTTTTTTATGCTGCTATTGCTGCAATGTCCGGATGAATTCCTTGCCTTGCGCGCTTTGCAGAAACGCCGCCAGGGCATCCACGACCTGCTGGTCATACTTGAAAGGACGCTCGCGCAAAATGGCCAGAGCCGCCGGTTCATCATGGCGGCGCCGGTAAGAGCGCGGACGCATCAGGGCGCAGAAGGTATTGGCCACGGCCAGGATACGGGCCTGCAGACAGATGGCCTCGCCCTGCAGTTTCCGGGGATAGCCGGAACCGTCCATGCGTTCGTGCATCTGCTCGATGGTCTGCAGGACAGGCAGGCCGAAGTCTATGCCCCGCAGGGCCTCCACGGCATAATCCACATGTTTTTCCATCAGCAGGCGTTCTTCGGGCGTCAGGGGCCCGGCCTTGGTCAGCAGCTCGTGCGGCAGACGGATCATGCCCACCTGGGACAGACTGGCCGCCGTACGCAGCGTGGACTCCAGGGCCGGATCGTCCTTGCCCAGCCAGGCCGCCAGATGGTAGGCGAGCTCGCCGGTGAGCCCGGACTGCCCCTTCAGATACGGATCCACCGCTTCCACCGCGTGCGTGAAAGCCTCGACGGTCTGGCGCAGCATGGTGGCAAGGCGCTGCTCCGCCTCCACATGGGCCGTGATGTCCCGATAGACCACCACGACGGTCCCCGATGCGCCGTCTTCCGCAGTAAAAGGCAGACACTGCACATTGAGGTGCACCAGCTTGCCTTCGACCAGCATGTCTTCCTGGTCGGAAAAATCCGTCCCTGTCCGCCAGACGAATTCCACATGGCGTTCCAGGCTCCGGGCCAGATAGTCCGGCAGATGCCGCACCTGCATGAGGTGGAGCACGTCCCCCTGGCAGCGGGCAAGACGGGCGAATTCCGTATTGGCATAAACGATGCGGCCTTCACCATCCACCAGGGCCAGCGCCGAGTGCATGGCCCGCAGGACCGTATCCAGCAGGCAGCGCTGCCGGGACATGGTCGCGTACAGGTCTTTCAGCTCCCGCACCTCGCCCCGCTCCCGGCGGATGCCGAGCCACCAGTAGAACCAAACCAGGATCCCCGCCAGGCAAAGGAACAGCAGACCGGCCATGGTCCAGACGCGCCAAGCCATATCGTCCTGTTCCTGTCGGACAGTGTCCGCCCTGCAGGCTACGGCCGCATACCAGGACGTCCCCGGTACGGGCTGGCCGACCACAAGACAGTCCATGGTCCCGGAGATGGCGGGCAGCACCATGTCACGGGGCCTCATGTCCTGGCCAAAGCCAGCAGGCAGGCTCACCTGGTTGAGGCTCGGCCGCTCTCCCATGCCGATGGCCTGGACAAGGTTACCGCCGGTCTCCAACAGCAGGCTCAGATAGCCCAGCTCGGAGGACTGGCCGATCCCTTCCAAAAGCTTGCCGATGTCACAGGTGACCAGCAGGATCCCCTGGGGCGAATCATCCGCCGAGACGTAGCCCGGCGCCGTCACCGGGCAGTAAAAATCCACCAGCAGGCGCTCCCCCTGGAGCCGGACAGGCAGCATGCCTGCCCGGGAGAGCAGGCCTTCGTTCCGGCGCAGCTTCAGCTGCGTCCTGGTATCTGCCTGCCAGCCCTGCCCTACCAGCATGACGGGCTCCAGGGTCTTGTCCAGCAGGACCGCACCGGAAAAGTCATGCCGGGAGATGAACTCGACAAATTTGCGGTAAATGAGCGTGGCATGGGGAGAGATGTCGCGCAGGGTCTGACGGTCCTGCGCATCAAGGCCACTGTGCCGCCCATGTTCCTGTTCCGTCCAAGGCGTCTCCCCCAGCTCGCGCAGCAAAGCCACGGGAAGATCCGTCTCCGCTATCTCCGCTGCCAGCAGGCGCAGCATGTCATAGCGGGCCATCTCCGCCACCGTATCGCGCTGGACACCGGTCCAGACCGTCACCATGGCCGCTGCCGTGGACGTATAGGCAGAAAGCTGGCTGCCCGTCCTGTCGAGGATCTCGCGCTGTTCCGCACTGTTGAAGCGGGTGGCCCCGATGAGCGTCAGGGCGAGCAGCAGGGTCAGCCCGCCCAGCAGAGGCAAGAGTGACAAACGTTCAGGATGGCGCATAAAAGCTCCGCACAGCAGGGATCAGCGCTCGGTAAGCGCGTTCTGCCTGGCTTTCATCACAGGTTTGAGGATATAGTCGAGCACCGTCTTTTTGCCGATGATGATGTCGGCCACCACGATCATGCCCGGGATGATGGGCAGTATCTCGTCATTATGCCGGATGGCCGTCTCTCCGGTACGGACTTTGACAAGGTAATAAAAATCGCCCTTTTTGTCTTCAATGGTGTCCGCGCTGATGGATTCCAGCTTACCGGGCAAGCCGCCGTAGATGGAGAAATCATAGGCCGAGACCTTGATCATCACATCCTGTCCGGGACGCAAAAAGGCCACGTCCTGCGGGCGGACACGCACTTCCACCAGCAGGCTCTCGTCCATGGGCACGATGTCCATGATGGCCTCGCCCGGCTTGACGACCCCGCCCACCGTATTGACCAGTATCTGCTTGACGCTGCCCCGCACAGGGCTGCGCACTTCGGTGCGCGTCACACGGTCGCCGCCGGCGGTTAGGGATTCCCGCACCGAGCCCAGTTCCGTGCGTCGTTTGTTGATCTCCTGGCTGATGGCCAGCTGCTCTTCCGCCACACGACTGCCGATACGCTGCCGTGCCTCATCCATCATGGCCTGCGTCTTGGGGATGGCCGCGGCCAGCATGTCGATCTCGCCCTGGGTCTGGATGATCTTCTGTTCCAGCCCCAGATAATCCATGCGGGAATAGTTGTTGCGCTGCAGCAGGCGTTTGGCCGTATCCCGCTGCTCCGTCTCCAGCACCAGGCTGCCGTCCAGCTGCTTTTTGCGCGCCATCTGCTCCGCCACCTCGCTTTGCCGCTGGGCGTACTGGGCCTCCAGCATGGAAAGCTCGGCCTGCAGTTTCGAACTTTGCGCCTTCCAGGTGTTCCTCTGGTCATCGACGATCTGGCGGGCGCGTTCCACAAGGGCGCTGTCCGGCTCTTCGCCCAGTATCTCCTTGAGGAAGGAAGGCAAATCACTGGGAAAGACCGGTTCCTCATCACGCAGCATGGCCTCCAGCCGCATGATGGCCAGGCGGTGCTCCACCACCTTGTACAGGGCGTCCCTGTATGAGCTTTCGGCCATGACGTTTTCCAGCTGGGCCACGACCTGGCCTTTTTCCACGATCTCGCCTTCCCGGACAAGCACGCCCTGCAAGATGCCGCCTTCCAGGTTGGAGACAGACTGCGTACGCCGGGACCCCACCACGGAGCCCTCGGCGTGGGTCACTTCGTCGATGGGAGCCCAGGCGGCCCAGACGAGCAACGCCACGACAAGCAACGCCACCGCCACGGACAGGGCACGGGCCGTGAAGGCGGGCCTGCGGGACAGCGCCGCATCCACTTCACTGGCATAATTGATGTCATCCGGCATGAGCCCATGCAAGGGGGCATCAAGGGCCGCGAACAGCTCCTTGCGCGTCATGGGCTTGTCACCGGCGGACGACGCCTGGCTGAAATTCTCGCGCAGGCGTTCCGCCATGCCGGTGGCGGGACGCTGCTCATGTTCGGCGTCCCCCACGAAGATCAGACGGAACACCTCCCAGATGCGGGCGAACAACGAACGTTTCCGGGGCTGTCCGTCGGGTACGGGGGCCTCCGGGGGCAAAGACGAAAAGATATCTTCCGGCGGCCTGGTCCCCGTACGGTCTCCGGCCTGCGTCATGGAATCCGGTTTACGGGCGTCCATCCTTCCCCTCCTTCACGGCAGCTGTTCCCGCGGGAGCTTCCTTGCCCTTTTCCGGGGCAGGCTTTTTGGCTGCGGCGGCACTGTCGCGCAAGCGCTTCAGGATGGCATCACGCGGCCCGAACATCCGCAGCCTGCCGTTCTCCATGACGGCCAGTTTGTTCACCATGCGCAGCATGCTCAGTCGATGGGTCACGAGGATCAGGGTCCGTCCCTGCGAGACGGCCGCCAGACGCTGCTGCAGGCGCTGCTCGGAATCCGTATCCATATTGCTGGTGGGCTCGTCCAGGATCAGCACTTCCGGATCGCGGACCAGCGCACGGGCCAGGGCCACTGCCTGCCGCTGTCCCCCGGAAAGGGCCTTGCCCTGCTCGCCGACCTGGGCCGCGAACCCGGCGGGATTGTTGCGGACAAAGTCCGTCACCCCGGCAAGGGCCGCGGCCCGGAACACCAGGTGGTCATTGATGGTGGGGTCCCCCAGGACGATGTTTTCACGGATGCTGCCATAGAACAGGACCACATCCTGCGGCAGCACGCCGATGCGCCCGCGCAATTCCGTGGTCGGCAACTGACGCAGGTCCACATCTCCGAATTTGATGCTGCCCTTCTGCGGCTGGTAAAAACCGGTCAGCAGCTTGGCCAGGGTGCTCTTGCCCGAGCCCATGGCCCCGATGATGCCGACCCTGTCACCGGGATTGATGCGCAGGCTCACGTCCTCAAGGGCCAGACTCATGGCGTTGGGATAGGCGAACGAAACGTTCTCCACGGTGAAGGAGGGCTGCAATTCGCCAAAGTCCATGCAGGAGCTTTCCGACTGGTTCTCGGAAGGCAGCTCCATGAGCAGGTCGAGGGCCTGCAGGGCAACACGGGAACTCTGTAGGCGGGTCAGCAGGGAGGCCAGCTGCATCAGCGGCGCCATGGCCCGGCCCACAAGAATGTTGCAGCCGATGAGGGCCCCCATGGTCATCAGGCCTTCCGAGATCCGGTAGACGCCCCAGATGATCATGCTCACCGTGACCATATGGGTCACCAGGGTGGAGGCCGTCACGGCCAGGCTGCTGTATAGCGGCGCGACTCCGCCGTCGATTTGGCCGAAAGCCCCACCACGGCTTCCCACAGGCGCTGCATCCGGCTTTCGGCCTGGCAGGCCTTGATGGTCTCCAGGCCGTTGACCATCTCCACGAGCAGGGCATTCTTCTGCATGTTCTGCTTGTAGCTCTGCTCGGCGCAACGGCGTGCGGCGGTCTGGAGGAAAAGCCCCAGCCCGATGAGGATGGGCATGGCCGCCAGCGGCAGGAAGACCATGGGCCCGGCAATGAAAGCTATCAGCAGCAGGAAGATGACCAAGAAGGGGACGTCGATGCAGGCCAGCAGCGAGGACGAACTGAAGAATTCGCGCAACTGTTCGAACTCGCGCAGGTTGTTGACCAGCGATCCCGTGGATTCCGGCTTGCTTTCCAGTCGCATGGTAAGGACTTTGTCCACCAGATTGCTGGAGAGCACGATGTCCGCATTGCGACCGGCCACATCCACGAAGTGCGTGCGCAGGGCCCGCAGCAGAAAGTCGAACAGGTAGATGATGATCACACCGGAGGCCAGGACCCACAACGTCTCTATGGCATTGTTGGGCACCACCCGGTCATAGACGTTCATGGCGAACAGGGGGCTGGCCAGAGCGATGAGGTTGATGATGACACTGGCCAGCGCCACATGCCGGTAGATGGGCGCATAATAGCGCAGGACGTCCCAGAACCAGCGTTTTCCCTTGGCCAGGCGCAGCTTTTCCACGTGTTCCTGCGGACGGCCGGGAACAGCCACATACAGGGCATAGCCGGTATATTCTTCCTGCAGCGCGTCCAGAGGCACCAGCTGGCTGGTGCTTTCCGTTTCCGGAAAGATGACTTCGGCCTGGGCCTGCCCGGTACCGGATGTCTCAGCCCCGCCTTCCTCCGCTCCCGCCGGAGCCCCTGGTATCAGCCGAGTCAGGACACAGCTGCGGTTGCCGGACAGCAGCAGGATGCAGGGCAAGGTCAGGTTGGAGAGCTCGGCCAGCAGGGGGCGATACAGCACGCTGCCCGTCAGCCCTGCCTTGCGGGCGACCCGCAAGCATGCCTGAGCCGAGACGGTGCTGCCCGAAAGTCCGGCCAGCAGGAACTGGGGAGACAAGGCCTTGCCCCGGAGGCGGCACAAGGCAGAAAGACTGCGCAGCAAAGGCGGCATGAAATCGACATCAGAAGGCCGCAGCCCCCCGGCTGCCATTGCCGGGCCGCGTGTTTCCCCTGTTCCGTTTTCCGACATACGTGATCCTTTGGTACCCGGCCTGCGGGTGCTTTGGCGCAAAACAACAGGCAGAGAGCATTCTGCCTGTTGTTTTGCAAAGCCCCGCATCTTGCAATGCCGCCTTTCCGGAGACTGCGGGACCGGTCTCCGACAAAGCAATGTTTTCTCTGGCTACTTGAACCAGCCCAGTTCGAACTCCTCGCCCTGGACGGGACGGGCTTCCTTGGGACCGGACTTGATCTCTTCAGCCGGGACCCCCATACGGGGCAGCAGGTCACCGGCCAGAGCACACATGCGGTAGGCCCCTACAAGGATATTGCCGCGGGCGGTCTCGGCCTGGCTGGCGGAATTGTAGAGTTCGTTCTCCGAATCCAGCACGTCCAGCAGGCTGCGCGTGCCCAGCAGGAACTGGTCATGGTAGGCCTGACGGGTGTAGGTATTGTTCTCCACCGCCTTGGTATAGAACTTGTATTGTTCCTTGGCCGCCAGATAGTTGCTCCAGGTGGACTCCATGTCCAGGCGCAGGGTGTCCATGTAATCGTACAGGTTCTGCCGGGCTTCGCGCTCCCGCGCCGATGCGGCACGGATGCCTTCCACGTCGGCACCGCTGTTGAACACGTTCCAGCGCACCGTCGCCAACACGTCGAAGCTGTAGACCCAGCGGTCACGGTCGCCGCCGCGGTCGCTATATTCGGGGCCAGCCTCCAGCTGGAACGAAGGATACATGTTGGACTGGGCCAATTCCTTCTCGCCCTTGGCAGCACGGATGTCCTGCAGATAGGCGGCCAGCTTGGGATTGTGCTTTTCCGCCATCTGAATGAACGCCGCTGCCGTATCGGGCATTTCTCCCGGCATGGGGACCGCATCCAGCCCACCGACCGTATAGATGCCGGTCAGACGGGAATAGGTGGCGTACGCCACGCGCAGGGCATCTTCCGCTTCGGACAGGGAGGAATGGGCGCGCTGCAGGCGGGATTCCGCCTGCGTCACATCGGCCTGGGTATCCGCCCCCATGCTGGCGCGGTCGCGGGCCTGGGCCAGGATGGATTCATGCCGGGCCACGTTGTTGCGGGCCAGCTCCACCAGCTTGATGCGGCGGAGCAGGTCGATGTGGGCGATGATGCCATCCAGGGAAAGGGACGTGGCCGTATCAAAGATCCTGGCCTTGACGGAATCCAGGGTGGCCTGGGCCGTGCGTACACGGCTGCGTGTGGCAAAACCGTCCCAAATGGGCTGCACCAGTTTAGCGGAGACGCTGCCCACACTCAACCACTGATCATCAAGATCCAGACCGCGGGACGTGGTGTCGCTCAGGACACCCACGCCGATCTCCCCCGTGACGTCCACGCGCGGGCCAAAACCGGCACGAGCCTTGTTGAGCTCATGTTCAAGGACCGAACGGTTTTCCTTGATGCTCATCAGACTGCGATGGTTGTGCAGGACACCATACACGGTATCGTTCACTGTGATATGCGCTGTATTATTCCCCCGGGCCGGGGTCTCACGGCTCCATGCCGCATCTGTTCCCCCGACTAGGAAACAGCATGCGGCAACGATCATCGCTCCCCATTTTTTGCATATCGTCATGAGTTTCTCCCCTCTCAATAAAAGTTTTTGATATACAGTCCTATTATGCAAACATGATGTATTTAGTCAATATTCCCATCTCGTTTAATAAGTTGTGAAAATCTCTAAAAAAAATATAACTTGCTGATTTTGCAAAACAATGTCCAAACATTTTATAACATAAAACCAAATATAAAATATTAAATAATGATTTTAGCGCATTACTCACAAAAAAAATAATATCGAGGAGTTCCGGCATCGATATTTTGCTCTACATATCTCGACAAGGGCCGCCCCCGCGCAGTACAAAAGCTCATCCCCAGGTCCCCAAACATCAGCCTTCCGGCGGTTTGCCATGCTCCCTGCGCGCTTTCCCCCCGTATCTCCTCCGGCCCGGTCTCCCCTCCGGTCCCCGGTCATACGCCCGCACCGGATCGCATGTACCATCGCCTGTGTTGCTGTTTTCCTGGCCGGTCTTTTCGGCGCCCTTCCTGCGCGGGCCGACAGCATCCCCCTGTTCGGGACCGTGGAATTTCGGCGCCCTCTCGACAGCCTGCCGGCCTGGGCCGAAGTCCGCCGCATGAACGAATTGGAACCCATCTTCGTCAACGGCAAAGTCTTTACCAGGACCGCCACCTGGGATTCCTTCAAACAGGGGGCACGGGGCAAAAGCGGCATGGAGCTGCTGCGCTATGTCAACACGTTCTGGAACCGTTTTCCCTACCGCGAGGATATCACCAACTGGGGCAAGGCCGACTACTGGGTCTGGCCCAATCTGTTCCTTAAAAAATCAGGTGACTGCGAAGATTACGCCATCGTCAAATATTTCACGCTCAAAGAACTGGGCATGGATACGGACAAACTGCGTATCGTCGTCCTGCGCGATACCCTGCGCCGTCTGTCCCACGCCGTTCTGGCCGTCTACATGGACAATGACATCGTCATCCTGGACAACATCAGTAATGCCATTTTGCCCCAGGGACGCCTGCGCCATTACGTCCCGCAGTTCTCGTTCAACGAGAAGGCACGCTGGGCCCATATGCGTGGCAAAAAAACAAACGAGTAGCCCATGTACACTCCCGATCCCGATATCCCCGCCAAGCCGCACCACTTCATGAGCAAACGGCTGGGCATCAGTATCAGCCTTGTGCTTTTCGTGCTGGTCCTGCTGCTTTCCTACGCCCTGTGTTCCCTGCAGGTCGACAGAAGCACCCAGGCCATCCTGGCGGACAAGAACCGCTTCCTCCTGTCCAGGATCGACACCATGCAGATCCGCCTGCAGGACTGGCGGCGGACCATGCTGGAACAGACCAATACGCTGGCCCTCTCGGAGAGCGTCCGCCTGTTCGCCACAGACATGACCGCCCTGCCTCCCGCCCTGCTGGACAAAAGTTCCCGTACCGCCGGCCCCGGGTCCGACAGCGACCAGCTGTCCTTACTGGATCAGCGCGAATACATGCAGCAGCTGCTGGCGGATATCGCCTACCAGAACGATCTTGACCGCATCCGCATGTTCCTGCCCGATGGCCAGAAGATCGTGGACAGTGCCTCTGATGCTGCCGACAACCATGACGATGACCTTCTCGTCCAGCAGGCCATCACCTCGAGGACGCTTTCCTTTGGCGCCATCCACAAGCATGATGACCATTTTGCCTTGCAGGCCGGGGCTCCCCTGTTCGAAGTCAGCGGCAAGGACAGGCCCCGCGTCGTCGGCTGCCTGCTTTTGTGCTTCCCCATGGATGCGGCCCTGACGAACATCCTGCAGGACAAGGAAAGCCAGCTCAAGCTGGTGGACCTTTTCCCGGACAGGAGCAGTGTCTTCATGCTGCAAGACGGCGCCCTGCAAAGGTTCCCTCTTCGTGCAGGCGTGGCCGGTGCCCATTCGCTGGACTTCAAAAAACGTCCCGCCATGGCCGGAGGGGATGCCGTCTATTCCCTGGCCTTCATCTCCTCACTTCCCAGTACGCTGATGCTGGTGGCCTCCCTGCCCGCTGCGGACATCGACGGCGAGATCCTCCGCAAATCCCTGCAGATCTACGCCGTCGGCCTTCTGACCAGCCTTGGGATCGGCCTGCTGCTGGCCTTTGGGGTCTCTTGTTTGGTGGGGCGGGCCCACAGGGCCTCGGCCGCCTACTTCAAGGCCCTGTATACCGTCATCCGTGACCAGAAGCAGGTGCTGGACAGCGTCAACGACTCCATGCGCCTGGGCCTTGTCCTGTTCAGTACCACGGACGGCGTCCGCATCTTCAATCCCGAATTTGCCAAGATCTGCGGCAGTACCCGGCAGGAGGAGCTGGCCGGGAAATCCCCCAGCGACCTCTTTCCTGAAGAAGCCGCCCGCAAATTGCAGGCAGGCATCGAACGCAAGATCAAGGAACCGTCCTTCGATGGCGTGGAGCTGGCCCTGCCCGGCTCTGACGGCAAGGAACATCTTTACAGGGTCTCCCTCTATGTCTTCCTGGACAGGCAGGAACAGGAGGCCGACAAGGAAGCCCCCCTTCCCGGAAGCGTCGTGGCCATTTTCAAGGATATCACCCGTTTCCGCAGGCAGGCCCAGAAAGCCCAGGAACGCCAGCAGCATCTTATGGAAGCCCTGGTGCGCGCCGTGGAATATGTGGACCCCAATCTGGTGGGCCATACGCGGAAGATGCGGCATGTGGCGGAGCTGCTGGCCCGGCACATGGAGCTGGACGATACGGCTGTCCTGACGTTGCGCATGGCCTCCCAGCTTTCCCAGATCGGCAAGATCTTCGTGCCGCACCACCTGCTGCGCAAAAGCGGCAAGCTCACTCCCGAGGAACAGCAGGCCGTGCTGCAATCTTCGGAATATGCCTTCCGCGTCCTGTACGGGATCAATTTCGGTCTGCCTGTGCCCGAAGCCCTGCATGACATGAACGAAAAATTCGACGGCAGCGGCCCGCGGGCCCTGAAGGGCGATCAGATCAATCCCCATGCCCGCCTGCTGGCCGTGGTCAACGCCTTTTGCTCCATGGTCAGCGACCGGGCCTACAGACAGGGTATGCCCATCGAGCAGGCCCTGGACATCCTGTCGTCCAGCCCGGCTTTCGATCCCGCCATGGTGCTGGCATTGCGTGAGATCCCCGCAGACGACCTTCGCTCCGCCCTGGCCGGAGAGGACGCCCCTTCCCGGGCCTGATCCCGAAGACCACACAAGGGGACGACGTGAAAACGCCGTCCCCTTGTCATACTGTCTGCCGAAAGCGTGCCTAGCCTTCCTTCAGGAAAGCTGTTTTGACATCCCCGCAAGAGCTGACGTATATTGAAACCAAACATGAAGCGGCCGTCAGCCCCGGAAAGACGCCGCTTTGCCCTTCCCCGCCCTGCACTTTCGCGGATGCAGCGGCCCCTCTCCACGGTCTCCGCGGATATGTCCATCCTTTCCGGTTGAGGAGGATACATGAAATTCCAGTTTGACCGTCCTGCCTGCCAGAACCTGCGCAAGGCCCTCCGTAAGGAGTGGCTGGAGACCAACGGTCTGGGCGACTATGCCTCCAGCTCGCTGGTATGCTGCAATACGCGCAAGTACCACGGCCTGTTCGTCACCGAGCTTTCCCGGCCCGCAGGCCGCCATGTGCTGCTCTCCACGCTCGAGGAATCCCTGCTCATGGCAGGCAGGGAATTCTTCTTCTCGTGCCGCAAACATCCGGGCGTATACTTCCCGCGCGGGCACGAATACATGCAGGCCGCCTCTGCCGGGCTCTGGCCCTCTTTTCGCTATCGCTTCGGTGATGTGACCCTGACCCGCGAGCTCATGCTGCTGCCGGGGCGGCATGTCCTCCTCGTGCGCTACAAGGCCAATATCGCCAGCCCCGAGACCCCGCCCCTGCGCCTGCGCATCAAGCCCCTGCTGGCCTGCCGCAACATGCATACCGTCATCCGGGCTGACAAGGCCATCGACGGCAGCGTCTCCCCGACCCTATACGGGGCTTCCGTCCGCCCGGATCCCCAGCTGCCCGAGCTTTTTTTGCAGATGGACGGCCCTTCCTCCTGGCAGACGGCCCAGGACTGGTACTACAATATCGAATACCTCGTGGAACAGGAGCGGGGCTTTCCCTTCCAGGAAGACCTGTTCATGCCCGGGACCTTCGAAGTGGACCTTGTCCCCGGCCATGCCGTCTACCTTACCGTTTCCACGGAGAGCCTGCAAAAGGAACACAGCCGGCATGACTTCGACCGTCTGTGGCAGGAAGAGAGCCTGCGCCGGCTCAGGGAAGAAGAGGCGGACAGCCTGCAAAAACATCTGGCCCGGGAAGGGGAACGTTTCCTCGTCACCACGCCCGGCAGCACGACCGGCCGGATCGACAGCATCGTGGCCGGATACCACTGGTTCGGCTCCTGGGGACGCGACACCATGATCGCCCTGCCCGGCCTGACGTTTTTTGCCGGTCGCCAGGCCCTGGGCGAGCAGATCCTTGCCGGCATGGGTGCCGCCGTGCGTGACGGACTCATCCCCAACGTCTTTTCCGCCGACGGCCGTCATGCCTACAACTCGGTGGACGCCTCCCTCTGGTATATCTGGGCCGTGCAGATGCTGCTCCAGGCCGATCCCCAACGCATGGACTTTGTGAAAGAGCACTGCTGGCCCGCCATCAAGGAGATCCTCCGTGCCTATGCCGGAGGACAGGTGCCTTTCGTCCATGCCGATGAGGAAGGCTTCCTCAATGTGGGCGACGAGCAGACCCAGCTCACCTGGATGGACGCCGTGGTCGACGGCAGGCCCGTCACACCGCGGCACGGCCAGCCGGTGGAGATCAGCGCCCTGTGGTACAACGCCCTGGCCTTTGCCGACCATCTTGCCCGGCGCTTCGACGAGCCCCACTGGCAAAATTCCGTCGACCAGCGGGACCGCATGCGCGCCGTCTTCGTGCACCGGCACTGGATCAGGGATTACCGGGGCGACTATCTGGCCGACGTCTGGCGGGACGGCGAGCGGGACTTCCGCGTGCGCCCCAACCAGCTGTTCGCCGTTTCCCTGCCCTTCCCCATCCTTGAAGAAGACAACTACGCCCCCGCGGTCTCGCGCGTGCGCCAGTGCCTGCTGACCCCCTGCGGGCTGCGCACGCTGGCCCCCAGCGCCAACGAATACTGCTCCCTTTATGAAGGCGGGCCCGCAGAGCGTGACAAAGCCTACCATCAGGGCACGGTCTGGCCCTGGCTCCTGGGCGCTTACGGCGATGCCCTGCTGCGGGCGGCCTGGGATGAGGAAGGCGCGGCGCGCGACTTGCTGCACACCCTGACGCCCCTCTTCGGCAGCCATTTGGGCGGCGCCGGTATCGGGAGCATCTCCGAGATCTTCGACGGCGATCCGCCGCATCTGCCCAACGGCTGCATCGCCCAGGCCTGGAGCGTGGCCGAATGCCTGCGCCTGCTGGGCAGGCTGGAAAAGGTGGCTCCCCAGGCCTATGCGCAGTGGGAACATGCCCTGCTGCAAGGAGACAGGTAATGCGCGTCCTCATGTTCGGCTGGGAATTCCCTCCCTTCAAAAGCGGCGGGCTGGGCACGGCCTGCCAGGGCATGGCCACGGCTCTGGCCAAGAAAGGCACGGAGATCTTCTTTGTCCTGCCCCGTGCCGAAAGTGACCGTCCCGTCCATCTGCAGGACGGCCTGACCATGTTTTCCGCCTCGGGCACCCGGATCTGCACCCGCAGCACCCGTCTCCATCGCGAAGAAGACGTGCGCGAGGTCTGGCATGACCGCCAGTACACGGAGCTCGTCCCCGGTTTCCGGGACGAGATGGAAGAGATCTGGCGCGAGAAACTGCATCTGGAATACATCGACTCGCCGCTGCGTCCCTATCTGAACAGCGGCAGCTATCTGAAAGAGCACCGGGAGCTCCAGCGCCTGCTTTCCGGCAAGCGTCTGGCCGACCCGACCCTGCGGACCGTTTTGCAGCACGAGGGCCCGGAACGGGAACGCCTGCTGCGCGAGCTCACGGAGACCCAGGAACAGTGCGAGACCCTGACACTGCACGGCGGCTACGGCGAAGACCTTATGAGCGAAGTCTACCGCTATGCCTGCGCGGCGGCCGTCATCGCCGGACGCCTGGAATTCGACGTCATCCATGTCCACGACTGGATGACCTATCCGGCGGGGATGCTGGTCAAGCAGCTGACGGGCAAACCGCTGGTGGCCCACATCCATGCCCTGGAGCACGACCGCAGCGGCGACAACCTCAACCGGGCCGTGGCCGGCATCGAAAAAGCCGGCATGGAAGCCGCCGACCGCGTCGTGGCCGTGAGCCACTACACCAAGCAGGAAGTCATGGCGCAATACGGCATCCCCGAGGAAAAGATCTCCGTGGTCCACAACGCCGTTTCCCGCAATGACATCCGCAAGAGCGTGGTCATCCCCGAGCGCTGCCGTCATGAGAAGCGGGTCCTGTTCATGGGCCGCGTCACCTACCAGAAAGGCCCCGATTATTTTGTCGAAGCCGCCAAGCTGGTACTGGACCGTCTGCCCCACACGCGCTTCATCATGGCCGGCAGCGGCGACATGCTGCCCAACATGGTACGCCGTGTGGCCCACCTGCGCATCGGTGACCGCTTCCATTTCACGGGTTTTTTGCGCAACGGCGAAGTGGACCGCATGTACGCCATGAGCGACCTTTACGTCATGCCCAGCGTTTCCGAGCCCTTCGGCATCGCGCCGCTGGAAGCCATGGCCTACGACGTCCCCGTCCTCATCTCGCGCCAGTCCGGTGTGGCGGAAGTGGTACGCAACGCCATCAAGGTCGATTTCTGGGATGTGCGGGAAATGGCCAACAAGGTATGCGCCCTGCTGGCCTATCCCCTGCTGGCCGCTGAAGAGGTCCGCAACTGCCGTGAAGAACTGAAGAACATCCGCTGGGAGAATGCCGCCACCAAGCTGCGCGCCATCTACGACCAGCTTGCCGCGGGGAGGAGATAGCATGTCCGCCATCTGTTTCTATTTTCAGGTACACCAGCCGTACCGTCTGCGCCACTACACCTTCTTCGATATCGGCGCCAATTCCTGGTACGAGGACGAGAACGCCAACTGCGGCATCCTGCTCAAGGTGGCTCGCAAATGCTATCTGCCCATGAACGCCCTGCTGCTCAAGCTCATCCGGCGCCATGAGGGGCAGTTCAAGGTGAGTTTCTCCATCTCCGGCACGGCCCTGGACCAGTTCGAGACCTACGCCCCGGAAGTCATCCAGAGCTACCGGGAGCTGGTGGCCACCGGCTGCGTGGAGCTGCTTTCCGAGACCTACAACCACTCCCTGGCCTTCCTCTATTCGCCTGACGAGTTCCGGGAGCAGGTCCGTCTGCACGACGACCGTATCGAAGAGCTGTTCGGCGTGCGGCCCACCTCGTTCCGCAATACCGAACTCATCTACAACAACGCCCTGGCCCGCACCGTGGAAGAGATGGGCTACAAGGCCATCCTGGCGGAAGGTGCCGATCATGTGCTGGGCTGGCGCAGCCCCAACTTCGTCTACAAGCCGTCAGGGTGCGAATCCCTGCACCTGCTGCTCAAGAACTACCGTCTTTCCGACGACATCGCCTTTCGCTTCTCCAATCATGAATGGCCGGAATTCCCGCTGACGGCGGAAAAATTCGCCAGCTGGGCCCAGGCCTCCGGGGCCTCAGGGGACATCATCAACCTGTTCATGGACTACGAGACCTTCGGCGAGCACCAGTGGGAATCCACGGGCATCTTCCAGTTCATGGAAGCCCTGCCGGACGTCCTGCTTTCCCTGCCGGGCTTCAGCTTCGTGACGCCCACCGAAGCGGCGGCCATGTTCCAGCCCGTGGCCAGTCTCGACGTGCACAATTTCATGTCCTGGGCCGACGCCGAGCGCGACCTGACCGCCTGGCTGGGCAATGACATGCAGCAGGACGCCATCACGGCTGTCTACCGTCTGGAAGAAAAGGTGAAGGCCAGCGGCAACGAAGATCTGCTGTGTACCTGGCGGCGCCTGCAGACATCCGACCATTTCTATTATATGTGCACCAAGTGGTTCGCCGACGGCGACGTGCACAGCTATTTCAATCCGTACGGCACCCCCTATGATGCCTACATCAACTACATGAACGTACTGGCCGACTTCGGCCTGACCCTGGATGCCCCCCTGCCCGCTGCCGGTACGCCCCGCGGTTAGCGCTTTTCCCGGCGCGACCTGCCTGGCGGGCCATGCCCTGCATGAAGGCAGGGCCCGGAAGTCGTCCCCGGGGGCTTTCATGAATGCAAGGAGAATCCGTCTCAATGTCACAAGATCTGTCAAACGCGACCCTCTTTGAAGTCAGCTGGGAGGTCTGCAACAAGGTCGGCGGCATCTATGCCGTCGTCAGCAGCAAGATCCTGGAGGCCCTGGCTACCTTTGGAGAAAATTATTTTCTTCTGGGGCCCGACCTGGGCAACAATCCCGACTTTGAAGAAACCGACGAGCCCTGCTGGCAGGAACTGCGCCAGGAGACCGACCGGCGCAACCTGAGCTGCCGCTTCGGCCGCTGGAGCATCCCCGGCCGCCCCAAAGTCATCCTGGTCGGCTACCGTGACCGCTACGACCAGAGCCAGCTGCTCTTCTCGCTCTGGAACCGCTACGGCGTGGACTCCATCTCCGGCGGCTGGGACTACGTGGAACCGGTCATGTTCAGCACGGCCTGCGGCGAAGTGATCGAAGCCGCCTGCAAGGCACTGAATATCCCTGGCGACGGCCCGGCCCTGGCCCACTTCCACGAATGGATGTGCGGCGGCGGCCTGCTCTACCTCAAGGCCAACGCCCCCTATGTGGGCACGGTCTTCACCACGCACGCCACCATGCTGGGGCGCTCCATGGCCGGTTCCGGCTTCGACATCTACAAGCAGATGCACCAGATCAACCCCAAGCATGAGGCCGGTGCCTACAACATCACGGCCAAGTGCTCCATGGAGACGGCTTCGGCGCGCGAAGCCGACTGCTTCACCACCGTCAGCCGCATCACGGCCGACGAGGCGGGCGTCTTCCTAGGACGTACCCCCGACGTGCTGACCCTCAACGGTCTGGATCTGCGCGTCATCCCCGATTACAGCCGGGACAGAAGCCTGGCCGCGACTTCCCGTCAGCGGCTGCTGGAGGCCGCCAGCCGTCTGTTGCGCCGCCGGCTGCCCGAGGATACCCGCATTTTCCTCGTGTCCGGTCGTTATGAATATCACAACAAGGGCATCGACGTGTTCCTGGATGCCCTCGGCATGGTCAATACGGCCCTCAGCCAGTCCCAGTCCAATGTACTGGCCCTGTGCGCGGTCATGGGCGGGCACAGCGGGGTCAATGCCGATGCCGTCAGCGGCGATCCGGCCAAGCTCCCCGGCCAGGGCGGCTCCTGGATCAGCAGCCACCACGTCTACAACCAGCCCAACGACCCCATCCTCAATGCCTGCCAGCGTCTGGGCCTGGACAACAGGCCGGAGAACCATGTGCAGGTCATCTTCGACCCTGCCCAGCTCGACGGCAAGGACGGCTTCCTGAACATGCGCTACGAAGAGGTGCTGGCCGCCTGTGATCTGGGCGTGTTCCCCTCCTGGTACGAGCCCTGGGGCTATACGCCGCAGGAAAGCGCCGCCCATGCCGTGCCCACGGTCACCACCGACCTTTCCGGCTTCGGCATGTGGGTGCGCTCCAGCCAGCGCGAGAAGAACGGCGTGACCATTATCCGCCGCCGCCAGACATCGTATGACGAGACCGCGGCCAGCCTGCGCGACGTGCTCCTGAACTATGCGTCCCTGCCCGAAGAACAGATGCAGGAACACTGGCGCATGGTGCGCCATGTGGCCGAAGGCTGTTCCTGGGAGCAGTTCTTCCCCTACTATGTGCAGGCCTACGGCCTGGCCCTGGACAAGGCGCGCCAGCGCAGTTCGCAGCCGGCCGGCAGCGGCACGACCCTGACGCGCGTGCTGGCGGCCACCATGTCCACCACGCCCAACCTGCACAGCTTCACGGCCCTGACCTCACTGCCCCCGGCCATCGGCCGCCTGCGCGAGCTGGCCCACAACCTCTGGTGGAGCTGGCACCCCGAATGCCATTACCTGTTCTCGGCCCTCAATGAAGAGGAGTGGGAACGCAGCAACCACAACCCCATCGCCACGCTGGAGAAAGCCACCCGGGCACGGCTGATCATCGTGGCCCACGAGCAGAGCTACCTGCGGCTGTACAACCAGACCATGGCGGCCTTCGATGCCTACATGGCCGAGGCGCCGCAAAGCTTCGGCCCCCTGACACCGCAGCAGCCTCTGGCCTATTTTTCCACAGAATACGGCCTGAGCGAATGCCTGCCCATCTACTCCGGCGGTCTGGGCGTCCTTTCCGGCGACCACCTGAAATCCGCCAGTGACCTGAACATCCCGCTGGTGGCTGTGGGCCTGCTGTACAAGAACGGCTATTTCCGCCAGATCATCGACAAGAACGGCGACCAGACCCCGGTCTACCCCGAAAACGATTTCGCTGCGCTGCCCATAGAACAGGTCAAGGATCAGGACGGCAAGCCCCGCGAGATCTATCTCCAGATGCCGGGCCGCCGCCTGCATGTGCAGATCTGGCTGGTGCGTGTGGGACGGGTCAACCTCTACCTGCTGGACACCAACCTGCCCTCCAATACGGCGGAGGACCGCAAGATCACGGCCCACCTGTATGAAGCGGACCGGGACATCCGCCTGCGGCAGGAGATCCTGCTGGGCCGGGGCGGCGTGAGCATGCTGCGCGCCCTGGACATCCGCCCCGCCGCCTATCACATGAACGAAGGGCACTCGGCCTTCCTCATCTTCGAGCGCATCCGCCTGCTCATGCAGGAGAACGGCCTTTCCTTCGAAGAGGCGGGCGAAGTGGTGCGCGGCAGCACCCTGTTCACGACCCACACGCCCGTGGATGCCGGCAACGAGCGCTTCTCGCTGGAAAGCATGGAAGCCTACTTCAAGCCCTATATCCAGACCGTGGGCATCAGCTGGCAGACCCTGGTCAATATGGGCCGCTTTGAAGGCAGTGAGCGCAACGTCTTCGAAATGACCGTCCTGGCCCTCAAATATTCCATGAAGGCCAACGGTGTGAGCGCCCTGCACGGCGTGGTCTCCCGCCATATGTGGCAGGAAGGCTGGCAGGGGGTCCCGGTGGCGGAGATCCCCATCTCCTCCGTGACCAACGGCATCCATGTGCCCTCCTACGCCGGTCCGGCCATGCGTCCCCTGCTGCAAAAATACCTGGGCGAAGGCTGGCAGGAACTGACGTCCGACGACCAGAAATGGACCCGTATCGCGGACATCCCCGATGCCGACCTCTGGACGGCCCGCCAGACCCAGAAAAAGCACCTACTGGAGGCCATCCGCTCCAGCCTGCCGGAATTCTTCAAAAAATTCGCCATCCCCTACGAAAAGCAACAGGAGATGACGTCCCGGCTGACTCCCGAGACCCTGGTGATCGGCTTTGCCCGCCGCTTTGCGCCGTACAAGCGCGCGACGCTGCTCTTTGCCGATGTGGACCGTCTGGCCCGCATCCTGGAAAAGAACGGTCAGCCCGTCATCTTCGTCTTTGCCGGCAAGGCCCATCCCGCCGATACCCAGGGCATCGGCCTGATCCGGGAAGTCTTCCAGCACATGCTGTCGCCCCGCTTCTTCGGCAAGATCTTCTTCATCGAAGACTACAGCCTGGCGGTCTCGCGCCTGATGGTGCAGGGCTGCGATGTCTGGCTCAACAATCCCCGCCGGCCCTACGAAGCCTGCGGTACCAGCGGCCAGAAAGTGGCGGTCAACGGCGGCCTCAACCTCAGCGTGGCCGACGGCTGGTGGTGCGAAGGCTACAACGGCACCAACGGCTGGACCATCGGCCCCCTGGTGGCCAAGGGCAGTCTGGGCCCCGAACAGAGCGACTATGACGATGCGGCCTCCCTGTATTCCCTGCTGGAAGACAAGGTGGTGCCGCTCTACTTCGAGCGTGATGCGGACAACCGGCCCCACAACTGGCTGCTGCGCGTCCGCAAGGCCATGCAGACGCTCATCGCCCAGTACAGCTCGCACCGTATGCTGCGCGACTACCTCAGCGACTACTACATCCCGGCGGCCACCAGCCATCAGGAGATCCGCAGCAACCATTACGCCCTGGCCCGCCACCTGACCCACTGGAAGCAGGACGTCAACGTGCGCTTCGGCTCCGTGCAGATGGACACCATCCGCATCGAAGGCATCAAGGAAGACAGCCTGCTAGACGGCCAGTCCCTGCATGTGGCCGTGACCGTGCATCCCGGCAGCATGAAGCTCGATGAGCTGCTGGTCCAGCTGGTGGCCGGTCCCGGTGACGGCTCCACCTTTACGGAAACGCCCGACGTGGTGGAGATGCAGCCGGAAAGCGAAGGTGTGGACGGGACCATGACCTTTGTCTGCTCCTACACGCCCTCGCGCAGCGGGGCCCATGTGTACGGTGTGCGCGTCATGCCCTGCACCGAAGGGCTGTCCTCGCCTCTGGAGACGCGCCTCGTCCTGTGGGGCTAGCTCATCAAAACCGACGATGACAAAAGGGGGATGCCACTTGTGGCATCCCCCTTTTCTGTTTTCGGGCACAAAAAATACAATCAGCCTTTCCTCGTGGAACACCTCATCCGCATCAGGCTCCTAACGCGGCTGTAAAAACCACGTCTGCGAGGTCGGATGCGCTTCCGTCCAGTGCATCTTGTAGGCCATGGGCTCCCCGGAGGCCGTTCCCATATCGTAGCGGACAGCGCCCTCCTCGCACAGCCAGCGGATCTGCTCCACCTGCAAAAGGTTGCCGATGGAAAGATCCTTCCAGGCGGCATCATAGCTGAACTGCTGCCCCCGGTAGCATGGTCCCAGCATTCCGCCGAAGATGAAGCCGATGTCCTGGTCTTCATGACGGGCGAACATCACGCGCGCCGTGCCCCGGACGACAAGGCGGCGGATCATGTCGGCATAGAATTCCCGGGCCGGAGATTCCGTCATGCCGCAATGCCCCACCCCCTTCCAGCTGCGCCGTTCCACGGCCAGCATCCGGGCATAGACGGCATCGGCCCCAGCCGTATCCGTGGGACAGGAACGCTCGAACGTGACGCCTCTGTCAGCGGCCCTGCGGCAAGATTTGCGCCATTTGCTGCGCAGATTGGCGGAACGGCGGCTCAAAAAGCCGTCCAGCCCGCCTTCCAGCGAGGCCCCGCCCTGGATGCACTCACCAGCCAGATAAATGGTGAACAGGGACTCGCAGCAGGCGTACAGCTCCCGGGCCCTCCTGCTCCCCGGCACTATCCCGCCCAGAAGGAGTGCCGGGAGATGCCCGTAACTGTGGGACATGACGGCCAGGGCCTCCGCCAGCAGCCCGATCGCATCCGGCCCCTGCAAGGGACAGCCGAAGAGCCAGTGGGCCTCCAGCGATGTCAGGAGCGGCTGGCCGGAAGACAGGAAGGCCTCTGCCAGAACGAGGGCGCTGTCCTCCGTGCTTTGCGCCAGCACGCGGCGCCCCGGAGCAAAAGCCCTGTGCGCGGACAGCTGCCAGATCGGAGCACAACAAAAAGGATCCGGCTGTGAGGCCAGATCGACGCTCCGCTCCCAGACGCGGCACAAGTCGGGCCGCCAGGGAGCCTCTTCTTCAGTGATATATTCCAGTTCCATCATTCTCTGCGGCTCCGGGCAGTATCGGTCTTCGTTGCCCCAGAGGACTGCTACTGCCTTGTCCGTCATGGCAGCAGGATATGGCAAAACGGCCGATCCGTGGGAGGACCGGCCGTTTCATGTCAAAAGGAAAAAGCAGGCTTTCAGCGACGGCAGGCAGCCTTGAACAGCGAAGTCAGCCGTGCTTCCGTGGCCTCTTCATCCAGCACTTCCCGGATGCGCTTCCAGGCTTCCGCCCCCAGATGGCGACGCTTTTCCGTACTGGCGGACAGATCCAGCAGGGCCTGGGACAGGGCCGTGACGTCATTCTGCGGCACGACGATGCCGTTGCGGCCGTTCTGGACCACTTCCAGCTGGCCGGGAAGATCGCTCACCACCACGGCCACACCAAAGGCCATGGCTTCGGTCAGGGCCGACGGCAGCCCGTCCATATCGCCGCCCCGGGTCATATGACCGGGAGCGATGAAGATGTCCGTACGGCGGTACAGGTCGGTCATGGCCTCGTGCGGCAGCTGCCCGGGGAAGGAGACGAGCTTGCGCAGGCCAAGGCGCCAGGCAAGCAGACGCAGACGCAAACGCCAGGGGCCTGTGCCCACAAGGGTCAGCCGGAAGTCGACCCCGGCTTTCTGCAAGGCCAGGCAGGCCTGCAGCAGGGTATCGTAGCCCTTGCGGCTGGTCATGGTCCCCACGGCCAGCAGCTGCAACGGCTCCGGCACATTGGACGGCGGCATGGAGATGTCTTCGTCCGGCGGGGTCAGGGTCAGGGCATCACGCAGGAGCACGATGCGCCGCGGATCCACGGACGGCAGCAACTCGCAGACAGCCTTGCGCGTGGCCTCCGTATCGCAGCGCACGAAGGCGGCCTGTTCGGCCTTCACCAGCCAGTCCTTGGCCGGTGCGGCAAGGTCCGCCGTGCGCACGGCAAAGGCAAAGGGGATCTGCAGCATGCGGGCCGCCACCCAGGCCGCCGAGGCCGGAGCATGGGCGCCCGAAGCGTACAGGAATTCGATCTTTTCTTCCAGGCACCAGCGGGCCAGCAGGGCCCCGCAGCCCATGAGCCAGAGGTTGTGGAAAAAACTCCCCTTCCCGGAGGGGATGGACTTCCACAATTCCCAGGCCGTGGTGGACGTGCCGCGCAAGTGCGAGAACAGCATGCGCATGACGGAGAAGAAGCGCCACGAGCTGATATGCCGTACCGGCAGCGGCAGGGCATAGCCCTGTGAATCGCTGTTGAGGAAGCTGGCCCCCTCGATGGCGTAGATGCGGGAAAGCAGACCGGCCGCATGCATGCGGTGGGCCTCTTCCATCAGGCAACGGCCCGAGGCTTCGGGGAACTTTTCCGCCACCAGCGCGCCACGAAGGATGGGCGTGGGCGCCGCCAGCAGGTTTTGCTGCTGGTCCGGGCTGACGGGCACGGGCTCGTGCTTCTTGCAGACCAGGATGCCGTCTTCCAGCGTGTAGACGCTGTCGCAGAACTCGGCCATCTTGGGGTCGTGGGTCACCATGATCATGGCGACCCCGCCCTTGTGGCAAAGGGTGCGGAAGTTGTCCATGACCACCCGGCTGGTACGGGCATCAAGGGCCCCGGTGGGTTCGTCCGCCAGCAGGATGCGGGGATTGTTCACCATGGCGCGGGCAATGGCCACACGCTGCTGCTCGCCACCGGAAAGGCGGTTGCTGCGGTAATGGACGCGTGCGGAAAGCCGCACCAGCTCCAGCGCCCGGATGACCCGCTCCCAGCGTTCCGCGGGGGGCACGTTCTCATAAATGAGGGGGAATTCCACGTTCTCGAACACGGTGGAGTGGTCGAACATATTGCTCGACTGCATCACGAAGCCCATGTTGCCCCGCCGGAAAGCTGCGGTCTGTTCCCGGTTGAATTCCAGGACATTGGTCCCCAGGATCTCCAGCGTTCCGGAATCAGGCGCATGCAGCATGCCCAGCACGTGCAGCATGGTCGACTTGCCGCACCCGGACGGGCCCATGATGGCCACGAGTTCCCCCGCTTCCACCTCAATGTTGACGCCACGCAAAACAGGCGAAAAGCCCGCGTAGCACTTGTACAGATCTTTGGCAATGATAACCGGCGCCATAGTTCACCTACTCGAAACGCAAGGCGGAAACGACATCCATGCGACTGGCCTGAATGGCAGGATACAGGCCGCCGGCCACCCCAATGATGGCGGAGAAAAGAATACTGCCGGCACTGCTGGCCGCGAGTAGCGGATACGAGATGGAAGTCCCCAGCGACCATGCCCCTATCTCGACGCAAAGGGTACCCACCAGGATGCCCAGCAGGCCGCCGGCCACGGACTTGCACAGCGCCTCGGCCAGGAACTGGGCCAGGATGTCCTTGTCCGAGCCGCCCATGGCCTTTTTCAGGCCCACTTCGCGCGTACGGGCGCGTACGGCCGCAAAGGTCCCGTACCAGATACCGAAACCGCCCAGCATGAGGGAAGCCACGATACCCAGCCAGAGCAGGGCCTCCACCCACATGAAGGTCGTCTTGATGCGGTCGAGCTGGTCATCCTGCGTGGCGATGACCAGATACGGCGCATCCTGATTGGCCCGGACCACAGAAGGGATCTGGCGGACCACAGGCCCCACGTCTTCCCAGCCGATGGCACGGACGAAAAGCCGGGTGATCTTGCCGGACCCCCAGTTCCTGTCCTCCATGACCGTGGTCGGCAAAAAGCCGCCCTGGTTCCACTCGCCCAGCATGACGCCGGTCACCACGCCTACGACCTCGACGACGTCCTTGCCCAGGAAAAGCAGCTTGCCCACAGCCTGGGCGGGATCCCCGTACAGGTTCGTGGCGGCCTCACGGCCCAGCATGCAGATGCGCCGATGACTACGCACGTCATCCTCGGACATCATCCGGCCGGCCACGAGCTCCAGGGAATAGGTCGTGGCAAAATACTGGTCCACACCGATGAAATGGACCCCCAGCGTCCGTTCTCCACTGGCACGCAAACTGAAGGTTATCCCCTGACGCACATTTTCGCTGATCATGCCCACACCGGGGATCTTGCGCAGCGCTTCCACCGTGCGGGGAGAAAAATCGCGTCGCGGCTGGCCGGGATACTGCGCATCATCCATGTAGACACGGATGATGTTCACCCCGCCCATGAGCACCATGTCCTGACCCACCTTGTAGCGGATCTCCTGCCCCAGCACGGACAGGGCGATAAAGGCCATGATGCCCAGAGCAATGGACAGGATCACGCCAAAGCCACGCTGGCGGACGACCTGTCGCAAGCTCACGCGAAAAAGGTCCGACATTGCAATCATGCTGTCACCATAAGGACTTGCATCCTGATTGTAGATAGCTGAAAGGTACGAGAGGCAGAAAGGCCCTACTTCTGGCGGCGCATCCTGATGACGCGGCCCTGACGGCCGACCTCATACCAGATGCCCTGCCACAGGACGCCTTCCGCAAGGATGGTACCCAGATAAACCCAGACGAACATGCAGGCGCTGGCGCAGAAAGCGACCACCCAACGCCAGACAGGAAAAACGGCTTCCTGGAAATGGGCCCAGCTGCGCAGCACCAGGGCCAGGACCGCGACATAGACCAGCACGCCCACAAGCCAGCCGAACGAAAGCTTGCCCAGCAGCACGCCCAGCACGGCGACAACGGCCCAGAGCACGGGCAACAGCATGAGACAGGCCAGAACGCCCAGCAGGACCCACTGGTACGGGATACAGAACTTGAGGAAGAGGATCTGACGGTCCATCCAGTGACGCCAGACACCCAGATCGTGATCCCGGGCCTCGGTCATCAAAACGGCGTCACCGCTCAGGCGGATGCGGGCCCCCAGCCGGATGAGGCGGTCAGCCAGGGAACAGTCGTCCACCACGTTGGTCATCCAGAACTCGCGCACGCCGTAGCGGCGGAACGCCGACAGGCGGAAGCACATGGCGCCGCCCCACAGCTGGGTGAAGCTCGAGATGCCCTGCAGGTAGCGCATCAGCTGGACGCACAGGGCGTACGCCATGGTGACGATGCCCGTATCCCGCGCCACGACCTTGTGATAGCCGGTGCTGAAATCCTCACCGTCCACCACAGGGGCCACCAGACGGCGGATGAAGTCGCGGGGAGCGATATGCGTGCTGTCGCAGAAGGCCAGCAGTTCGACCTCGTCTTCCACGGCTTCCACGCCCTTGAGGCTGTTGTGGTTCTTCTGGCCGCAGCCCTTGGCGAAACCGGCCACCACATGCCGCAGCTGCGGATAGCGGGCCTGCAACTCGCGCGCGATGCCGGCTGCCGGTTCGTCAGCGGTGGCCGTGACGATCACGGGGTACAGGGCGGGATAATCCTGCTTGAGCAGGCTTTCCAGAGCTTCCCGCATGCGCGGGTGGTTCCCCCCGGCGGGCACGATCAGACCGGTGCGGGGCCAGTGCGTCCGCTGGGGAGCGGGCTTGCGTTCTTCGCGGTCAAGCCTGCTGCCCACCCGGGACAGGAAAAAGAGCAGGGCACACTGCAACAGCGCCAGAACAAAGAAGGTAGTCCCCATAACGACCTCAGTTTTGTTGATGCGTTGATGTTTCAGGCAGGGGCGCACAGTCGTCCGTCAGCGGGACATCCCGGGAACGCCTGGCCACTGTCGTGAAGCGCATGCCGTTCCCCAGACGGATCTTGACCTCGACATCGTCGCCGGACAGGAAGCGCCCGGTGATCTTGTGCCCGGAACCATGCGTGGCAGAAAACGTGTTGTTCTGCACGGAACCATACACATGATAGACGTCGACCTGCCCGTTGGAGGAACGGAGCAGGACGACACCGCGCAATTTGCCGTCGGCGGCAAAACACATGCCCATACGGAAACTGGCTGTCAGGACATCACCTGTCCAGAGTTCCGTCACTTCATAGGTCCCGCTACCGCCCGCAGGCGCGGCCGCAAGGCTCCAGAGCGGGGATACGCACAGGCAGCAGCACAGACAAAGGCAGGCCCAAAGATGCTTCATGCCCGCTCCCGTGCCGCCAGACGCAGAAAAATGGCTTCATGCGCCGCCACCATGGCTTCGAACGAAAAACTCTGCTCCACCCGCTGCCGCCCGGCCCGACCGAACATGTCGCCCAGTGCGGGGTCCTCCAGCAGCGCGGCACAGTTGTCCGCAAAGGCGGCACTGTCCCCCACCGGCGAAAGCAGGCCGCTCTCTCCCGGGGTCACGAGCCGGGGGATGCCTCCGGTCTCCGTAGCGCACACGGGCAGTCCGGCAGCCATGGCTTCCAGGATCACGTTGGGCTGGCCTTCGCGCACGGAAGTCAGCGCAAAGATGCGAGCAGCCGCGTAATGGGCGCGCACATCCGGAGAGCCGGGGCAAAATTCCACGCCCCCGTCCGGCAGATGCTCCGCGACCCAGGCCTTGAGCTCCTTTTCCCGCGGACCGTCGCCCACGAGGCGCAGACGAACGTCGGGATGCCGTTCGCGCAGCAGGGCGAAACCCTTCAACAGGGTCAGATGATCCTTGTCCTCGGCCAGACGTGCCACACAGACGATGAGCGGCGGGCGCTCCGAAGGCGCTGGCTGCGCAGGCGCGAAACGCTCCGTGTCCACGCCGTTGGGTACATAGGTCAGTCGTGCGGCCGGGATGCCCAGGCCGGAAAGGACGTCAGCGAGCGCCTCGGAATTGCAGACCATGTGGTCGGTCAGGCGCCAGAGGAAGCGCTCGTGCTGCCTGCGCGGCGCTCCGCCGCCACGCACCGTGCCCACGATGGGGATCCCCAGCAGCCGCCCCCAGATACGGCCCCAGATGTTGGGCAGGGCCGTGCAGGGCACGAGGACATCAGGCGCCAGACGCTTGAGGGCCGCCGGCATGAGCGCAAAGAAAAAGGGGTTCACCTTACGGCTGCGCCCCAGATATTCCACGCGGATACCGGCCTGTTCGACCTGTGCATCAAGGTCCGTCCTGCCTGTAAGGACCAGCATGGAGACACGGAAGCGCGACCTGTCCAGGCGGCAGGCCAGCTCGACCATCTGGCGCTGGGTACCGCCAAAGCAGAGATCTTCCATGACGAAGAGCACATGTATTTTATCAGACATGGATGCATCCTCATGTATTCCGGGCAAATTTGCAAGTCCGTAGCCGCATTGCCTTGCGCGCGCCTTGGGCGTATCGTCTTTTCATGAAGAACCCGCATCCCCATACATCCGACAGCCCCCTGAGGGTGGTCGTCAGTCTCGATGTCGAAGAAGAAGGCCTGTTTTCCGGCCATTATGCCACCAGCGGCTGTGGCGTCTCCAATGTGTCCCTCCTGCCCAGGCTCGCGCCGCTGAGCAGGGATCTGGGCTTTCCTCTGACGCTGTTCTGCGCCCATACGGTCTTTGCCGATGCCAAGGCCTGTCATGTACTGGAGCAGATGCGCGATCATTACGGCGCGGAGATCGGGGCCCATCTCCATCACTGGAGCACGCCGCCGTCCTCGCCGCTGGATCCTCCGCACGAAGGCCAGCCCACGCGCACGGACAAGCTGCCGCGCGACCTGCTGCGCCAGCGCCTGGCCACACTGCTGGACGCCGGGCGGGAGTTCCAGGGGGCACCCCTGACAAGTTTCCGCATGGGCCGCTGGGACCTCAAGGACTGCGTGCGCCCCCTGCTTTCCGAGGCCGGCATCAAGGTGGACAGCTCCGTCTGCCCCCTGCGCCACTTCCCGGGCGGGCCGGACCACTTCCTTGCCCCGGCGGACCCCTACTGGGTGGAAGGCTGGCAGGGCGCTCCCCTGCTGGAAGCTCCCATCACGCAGATCCCCCTGCATCCCGCTCTTGCCAGGCTCTGGTACCGGGCCTGCCCTGCCGCCTCGCGGGACAAGTTCCATTTCTGGGGCGTCCTCAGTCCCAATCCGTTCTGGCATGCGCCCCGGATCATGCGCTGGTCCGCGCGCCTGCACCGGCAGCGGGGCGGACAGGTCTTGAGCCTGTTCTGGCACTCTTCCGAGATGCTGCCCGGCGGCTCCCCGCATGTGCCTGACCAGAAGGCCGCGGACGCCGTGCTGGAACGCATCCATACCTTCCTGTCCTGGCTCCGGGAGACCTTCCCGGTGCAGGGCTGCACCGCCAGCCAGCTGGCAGAACTGCCTGCTGGCACCTTCCCTGCCCGCCCGGCAGGCCAGGGCGACTGGTAAATCAACGATCAAACAGGACAGGCCCCGGCCTGTCCTGTTTTTCCGGACGCTGTGGACCGACACAGCGTTTTTTTCATGGCTCCATTTGACCAAGGAATGACACTCATGGCCGCGTCCCTGCCCTCTCCTGTCTCCCCTTCCACCCGCCGCCACGGCCTTATCCTGATTCTGCTGACCGTCTTTGCCTGGTCGGTCATCGGCCTGATCTCCAAAAACTGTCTGGCCGCCGGTGTCAGTCCGCTCGAAACCGCCTTCTGGCGTGCCGCCATCGGGGCCGCCTGCTTCATCACCCACGCCACCCTGAGCCGGCAGATCCGCATCCCGCTGCGCCACGCGGCCCTGTTCACCGTTTTCGGCTTCTGGGCTGTGGGCGTCTTCTATGCGGCCACCCTGTATGCCATCAAACTCAGCGGCGCGGCCATGGCCGTGGTCCTGCTCTACACCGCACCGGTCTGGGTGGCCATGTTCTCCCGTTTTCTGTTCCATGAACCCATCACCAGCCGCCAGTGCGGCATCATCGCTCTGGCACTGGCCGGTACGGGCATGGTCTGCTTTTCCGGCGGCAGCCTGCCCGGGCAGACCTCATGGACGGGCATCGCCTGCGGCCTGCTCATCAGCGTGTGCTATGCCTCTCACTACCCCTTCTGCCGCTGGTGGCAGGACCGCTACACACCGGCCCCCCTGTATGCCTTCATGCAGCTGGGCGGCGCGGCGGTCATTTTCTGCCTCACGCCCGTCAGCCTCGACCACAGCCTCTCCACCTGGGGCTGGCTGCTGATCCTTGGCGGCTTCACCGGCTATTTCGCCTTCTTCTGCTACGCCCAGGCCCTCAAGCGGCTGGGGCTGGTCCGCACGGCCGTGCTCTGTTATCTGGAGCCCATCCTCAGCACCATCTGGGTCTGGCTGTTCTGGGACGAATTCTTCAGCCCGCTGGGCTGGGCCGGGAGCGCTCTGGTACTGGCCGCCGTCTTCTGGCTGAACATGGACAAGAGCCGGGCCGCCTCCTAAGCGGACGACAGCCCGACCATGCAAAACAGGCGGGAGCCCACAGGGTGCTCAAACCGACGCACTAAGAACCGCCTCTAAGATGCATGGCGGCCAGCGCTACCGGCGATCCGATCCGCGGCAGCGCCTCGGCTCCCAAAGCCTGTCCGAAGGGACACGGGGACAATCGGCCGAGATGGAACAAGGCTCGCCAACGGCAGCGAAGGTCCCCCATCGACCACTTATGGCAGAGGGATCCCTGTCTCGCGCCTTTGGGTATCGACCGGAAAAACCACAAAAAATGCGCAGGATGGCATGACACCATCCTGCGCATCGCTTTTCTCTTTCAGGGATTTTTATCCCTGCGGATCATCCTGCGGCAAAAGCAGATTGAGGACCACACCGGTGATGGCCGCCAGACCGATACCGGCCAGCTTGAAACCGCCGATGCTGACCTGCATCCCGCCCACACCGAAAATGATGATCAGGGCCACGATGACCATGTTGCGGGGGCGCAGCAGATCCTGCCCGGCGCGCACCAGCGTGTTCAGGCCCACCACCATGATGGCTCCGAACAGCAGGATCATGATCCCGCCCATGACGGGCGCGGGGATGCAGCTGAGGAAGGCCCCCACCTTGGCGACCATGGAAAGCAGGATGGCGCACAGGGCGGCCCAGGTCATGACCGCGGGATTGAAGGCCCGGGTCAGGGTCACGGCGCCGGTCACCTCGGAATACGTGGTGTTGGGCGGCCCGCCCAGCAGACAGGCGGCCATGGTGGCCACCCCGTCCCCCAGCATGGTGTTCTTCACACCGGGATCACGCAGATAATCCTTGCCCGTGACGGAACTGATGGCGATGATGTCGCCAAAGTGCTCGATGGCCGGAGCCAGGGTCACCGGGATGATGAAGAGCAGCGGCTCCCATGCGAATTCCGGCAGGCTGAAGGCCGGCAGGGCCAGCCAGGGACTTTTGCTCACGGCTTCCCAGCTGGTCACGCCCATGATCTCCGCCATCACCAGGCCCGCGGCGATACCGCACAGGATGGGCACCAGACGCAGCATGCCGCGCCCCAGCAGGGAGACGGCCACCGTCACGGCCAGAGAGACCATGGAGATGCTCATGGCCGTTGCCTGCGGGATGGCCGGGCCGCTCTGCCCCAGGGCCATCTTGACGGCCGTGGGCGCCAGCACGAGACCGATGACCATGATCACCGGGCCGGTCACGATGGGCGGCAGCAGGCGCAGGATGAGCCCCATGCCGCGCCAGCGGATGAGCAGACTGATGAGCACATAGAGCAGGCCGGAAAAGACCAGGGCCCCCATGGTGCGGGGCATGCCCCAGGTCTCCACCCCATAGATGATGGGAGCGATGAACGCAAAGGAAGATGCGAGGAAGATGGGCACCTTGCCCCGCGTGATGAGCTGGAACAGCAGCGTGCCCACACCGGCGGTGAACAGGGCAACATTGCTGTTGAGTCCTGTCAGCAAGGGGACAAGCACCAGCGCGCCGAAAGCCACGAAAAGCATCTGCGCGCCCAGCAGGCAGTCACGCAGACGCAGCCTGTAACGGCAGGGATCGAACTCCCCGCCTCCGGTGTTGAGCTGTTCCGCCATGCGGCCTCCTACTTGGTGCCGAAGATGCGGTCACCGGCATCGCCCAGGCCGGGGATGATATAGCCGTTCTCGTTCAGGTGCGAGTCCACCGAAGCGGTGTAGATATCCACATCAGGATGCTTTTCCTGGACTTTGGCGATGCCTTCGGGCGCGCAGACCAGGTTGAGGCTGCAGATATGCTTGCAGCCGCGTTTTTTGAGGATGTCGATGGTGGCGATGAGGGAACCGCCCGTGGCCAGCATGGGGTCCAGGATGATGGCCAGGCGGCTTTCGATGTTGCGGGCCAGCTTGGCGTAGTATTCCACGGGTTCCAGCGTTTCTTCATTGCGGTACAGGCCCACCACGCTGATCTTGGCGCCGGGGATCATGTCCAGCACGCCGTCCATGAGGCCCAGACCGGCGCGCAGGATGGGGACGATGGTCACCATCTTTCCGGAAATGGCCTCCACTTCCACGGGCCCGGCCCAGCCCTGCACCGTATGCTTCTCGGTAGCGAAGCCCTTGGTGGCCTCGTAGATGAGCAAACGGGCAATCTCATTGGAAACACTGCGGAATTCACTGGTGGACGTACTGTCCTTGCGCAGGATGCCGAGCTTGTGACGCACCAGGGGATGATCCACTACATGGACTGCCATATCCAACTCCTTGCTGTAAATGAAAAAAGTTCAGGGCAATCCACGCTATGCTGCGCCCTGTACGCTGTCAAGGCTTCGTGCAAGATCTGCGGGAAGGGACACGGTTTACAGCGTCCCGGCTTTGGCGTACCCATAACAGACTTTTTTACTTTTTTAGAGGATCGTCATGCCCCCAGTTCAGGACGTTGCCACATTTCTGGCCATGCGGGACCAGGGCCTCCCGCTGCTGGATGTCCGCTCTCCCGGCGAGTTCGCCTTTGCCCATATCCCCGGTGCCCTCAATCTGCCCCTGTTCACCGACGAAGAACGGGCAAAGGTCGGTACGGCCCATGCCCGCAGCGGCCGCGAAGGGGCTGTCCACCTGGCCCTGGAGCTGGTGGGCGGTCATCTGGCCGCCCTGCTGGCCCGTGCCCGCCACCTGTGCGGCGGCAAACGCGAAGTCCTGCTCCACTGCTGGCGGGGCGGCATGCGCAGCGACAGCATGCGCTGGCTGCTGGAAACGGGCGGCTTTACCGTGCACAGGCTGGAAGGCGGCTACAAAAGTTACCGGACTTTCGTACGCAGCGAGCTGGCGCGCCCCCGGCCCATCCTTGTGCTGGGCGGCTACACGGGCTGCGGCAAGACCGACATTCTGCTGGAACTGCAGCGCCTCGGTTCGCAGGTCATCGACCTGGAAGGTCTTGCCCACCACAAGGGCTCTGCCTTCGGCGCTCTGGGACAGGCCGAAGACCAGCCCGGCAACGAATGGTTCGAGAACCAGCTCTACGAACAGTGGCGGCGCTGTGATCCCGACCGCCCCGTCTGGCTCGAGGACGAAAGCCGCCATATCGGCCATGTGACCATGTGCGAGGAATTCTTCGCCCAGCTGGGACGCAGCCCGCTGGTCCGCGTCTTCCTGCCGGACGAGGAGCGTGTCGCCCATCTTGTCCGAGATTACGGCGGCCTGGACATGCGGGAAGGGCTGCTGGCAGCGCTGGAACGCCTGCAGCGCCGTCTGGGCAGTGAACTGACCCAGCGCTGCAGGCTGTGGATAGATGAGGGCAATTACGCCGACGCCGCCCGCGCGGTGCTCCATTATTATGACCGCTGCTATGCGCACCAGATAGAGAACCGCCAGGCCCCTGTCATCAAGGAACTGGCCTGCACCACCGACGACCCGGCCCTGGCCGCCCGCCTGCTCCATCAGTGGGAACAGGACCTGCCGCCGGAGACGTTCACTGCCACCACACCTCTGTAACGGTTCCCGACAAGGAGGAACAGATGACCACACTTGCTGCGCTGACCACGCCCTGCCTGCTGCTGGAAGACGAAAAGCTGCAGGCCAATATGGACCGGCTGGCCCGCCGCCTGCACGAGCGCGGCGTCTCCCTGCGGCCCCATCTCAAGACCTGCAAGAATATCGAGATCGCCCGCCGCTGCATGGAAAGCCCCACCGGCCCGGCCACGGTCTCCACACTGGCGGAAGCCGAATATTTTGCCGCAGGCGGTGTGCGCGACATCTGTTACGCCGTCGGTATCGCTCCCAACAAACTGGAGCGTGTGGTCGAACTGCGCCGGCGCGGCATAGACCTGAGCGTGGTGCTGGACAATGAGGAAAGCGCCCGGCTGCTGGTGAATTTTGCCCGGCAGCGTGACTGCCGTCTGGCCGTGCTGCTGGAGATAGATTGCGACGGGCACCGGGCCGGTCTGCGCCCCGACGATCCCCGTCTGACGGCCATCGCCGCCCTGCTGCGGGATGGCGGACAGGAAGTCCGCGGCGTCCTGACCCATGCGGGCTCCGCCTATGACCTGCCCACCACGGAAGCCATCGCCGCCCTGGCCGTGCAGGAATGCGCCGCGGCCAATACGGCGGCCCGCCTGCTGCGGGAAGCCGGTTTCCCCTGCCCTGTGGTCAGCGTCGGCTCCACGCCCACGGCCTTTTTCGGCGAAGATTTCTCCGGCATCACGGAAGTCCGGGCCGGTGTGTATGTTTTCCAGGATCTCGTCATGGCCGGTCTGGGCGTCTGCCGCCCCGAGGATCTGGCCCTGTCCGTGCTGACCACGGTCATCGGCCGTCAAAGCGACGGCAGCGCCCTGATCATCGACGCGGGCTGGATGGCCCTTTCCCGTGATACGGGCCTGCCCTGGAAGCGGGAGGAGTTCGGCTACGGGCTCGTCTGCGACGAGGCCGGGAACCTGATCCCCGGTCTGCGCGTCACGGAGACCAATCAGGAACACGGCATCGTCAGCGGGCCCTCCTGCCCCGCCCTGCCTGCGGGCAGCCGCCTGCGCATCCTGCCCATCCACGCCTGCGCCACCGCCGCCTGCTTCGACAGCTATACCGTCCTGCATGACGGCCGGATCAGCGGCCGCCTTGAGCGCTGCCGGGGCTGGTAAACAGCCGCATCTTTTGGCCGCACGAAACGCAATTTCCTTTTCGTGCGGCCAAAAATCCAATGCTTTTCCCTGCTTGCCTTCTGTGCGACTTCGTGTAACCTACTCGTCACATCATTGACGCGAGGTCGTAACAATGGACGGACATGTCCTGCTTCTTGTGCTGGCCGCAGCCCTGCTGCATGCCACCTGGAACAGCATCGTCAAGGGCGGCTCCAACAAACTTTTCGAATCTTCCATGAACGCCCTGGGCGGCGGGCTGGGAGCCCTGCTCATCCTGCCCTTCCTGCCCGCACCGGCGCCGGAATCCTGGGGGCTGCTGGCGCTTTCCTGTTGTTTCCACCTGACATACTACATCTGTATCTCGCAGGCCTATGACAAGGTGGACCTCTCCATGGGGTACACCATCATGCGCGGCTGTGCCCCCATGATCACGGCCCTGGCCCTGCTGCTGCTCGGCAACCACAGCAGCCTCACCGGCTGGGGCGGCGTCCTCCTGCTCTGTCTCGGCACCCTGACCCTGACGCTGGAGCACGTCCACAAGGGCGCCCGCGCCGCGGACATCCTCATCTGTCTGCGCACGTCCCTGGTCATCGCGGGCTATACGCTGGCCGACGGCTACGGCGCCCGCGCCAGCGGCAACGGCGTCAGCTACACCTGCTGGATCTTCTTCCTCAATATCTTCCCCATCCACGCCTATGTGCTCTGGCGGCACGGGGGCACCTACATCAGCTATCTGCGGCAGCGCGCGGCCACGGGCAAGCGGCGGAGCAGGCCATCCGCAACAGCCCGTCAAGGATGACCATGCCGGACAGGGGCGCTATGAGCAGCAGCCAGAGGAAGAGCCTGTCCCGTGGCCAGGAGCGGACTTGCGCCAGAGCAGCGGCCCAGAATGAGCCCATCAGCGACCATCCTCCATGACGGGATCGAAAGGCCAGGCAAAAATGACGCTCATGCCCGGCCGCAGACCGGGGACCGGCTTCACGGGGCGGCCCCGGACTTCAAAGGTCTTCAGATCGAAGGAATCCGAATTGTTGGTGGCCCGCCAGGTGGCGTAATTGCCCAACGGTGCCATGTAGTCGACCCGAAAGATCACCTTTTTGCCGGACAGCGCGGGGATCTGCCCCACCAGCAGCCTGCCCATGCGGATATCCTGCAACTGGTCCTCGCGGACCTGGATCGCCATCCACAGGTCATCCAGCTCGATGAGCGTCACCAGGGGATAACCCGGCGCCACCAGCTCTCCCACATCCACAAGGACCTTGCTGATCTCTCCGTCCACGGGCGAGCGCAGCTCCACGTCCCGCGCCATGCTCTCCACCTCCTGCAGGCGCGCTTCCAGCGCCTGGGTGGCGGCCCTGGCCGCAGCGATGTCCTCCTGCCGCGAACCGGTGACGGCTTCTTCCAGAGCGGCCTTCATGGCACGTTCACGGGCCCGGGCCTGGGTCAGGGCATTGACCGCTTCGTCATAGCGCTGGGTGGAGACGGCCTGCTGCGCATGCAGGACACGGCAGCGGGCATGGGTCTTTTCCGCCAGGGCCAGCGCCGCCACAGCCTCCTGATGCTGCTGGTGCAGGCGGCGTATCTCTTTCTCGCGTGTCCCGTTGAGAGCCTTTTCCAGCTGGGCCCGCGCCCGCTCCAGCTCCTGGCGGGTCTGGAGCACACGGGCCTCCATCTCCGTCCCGTCCAGGCGCAGCAGCAGATCGCCCTGCCGCACAGGCGCCCCGTCCCGTCCCGGAGTTGCGGCCACCCGGGCCGAGAATTTGGCCGCGACATCTATCCGCGTCCCGTCCATCTCTCCCTGGATAAAGGAGTTTTCTCCGCCCACGTCCAGCAGACCGGACAAGGCCATGACCGCGATCCCCGCAGCCACCAGCCCCAGTACCGTCGGCAACAAGAAACGACGCATCATCTTTCCCTCCTTCAGCGGGACAGGATCCCCCGGAAGAGCATCCCGACCAGATCCCGGGCATCCGCCTCCGCATCACGCGCAGGGGAAATGGCGGCAAACATGGGGTAATCCCGCAGGATGCTGAACGCCATATCCACCAGCAGGAAGGCTTTCAGGGCGCTGTCTTCTGCGGGACCGGCCTTTGCCAGTATGCGACCGATGACGTCCAGCAGGGGCAGGAACAGAGCCGAATGCAGCTCCCGCGTTTTTTCGTCGCCCACATGCAGCGAACGCCGCAGCAGCAGGAACCAGGACTGGTGATGCTGTTTCCGTATGAATGAGGTTAGGATCGACGTGATCTCTGCCTGCAATATGCCGCACAGCGTTGCGGCATCCGTCTCCGCAGACAGAGCCTCCTCCAGGCGGTGCGTCATGGGGCGCACGATGCTGCCCAGATTATCGAAGATAACGGTGCGGGCCGCGTCGTACAGGCCTTCCTTGCCGCCGAAATGAAAAGATATGAGCCCCTGATTGCAACCGGCCAGCCCGGCGATGTCGCGAGTGCTCGTCCCCTCGAAGCCGCGTTCCCCAAACAGGACCAGGGCCGCTTCCAGCAAGGCCATACGGGTCGCTTCCCCTTTGCTGCGCCTTTTGTCCTCCGGCATATCGTCCATACTCTTCCTCCTATTCCGGACCGTAACGCTCTCCATTATTTTAGTCAATCAATCGATTAAAAATAGAGACATCCTCCGCCCATCTTTCTCAGTACAGTAGGGATATTTTGGTTGCTCTTCCCGCGTAAAAGGCTTTCTCTCCCTATTGACATTCAAACGATCGTTAAATAAAAAATATCCATCTGGTGAGATGGCAGGAAAGGCTCCTCTCCCCCCTTCCGTCCCACACCAGGCCGGAGGCCTCCCCGCAACCTCCTGATCCCTCCTCTATCCGGCAGGCACGCCTGCCGGATTCTCTTGTTACAAGGCCCACGACGGTCCCGCACAAAATGAAAAGACGCAGGTCCCTGGATCTGCGTCTTCTCGTTTTTGCTCCGGCTTTTCCTCGCCGGGATGCCGAAGTCTCTATTATGGAAGATCCGGCTATCTCCCTGCCGGCAGACCGGCCAGGCCTGCCCCCAGCCAGGCCGCGCCCCACAGTCCGCTGTGCGCGTCCGCATAACGGCGGACAGGGATGCGCTCCAGCACCCCCAGCTCCGGAGCCATGAAAAAACCTTCCGCAAAAGCCGGATGTTCCGTGACGGCAGGATTGCGCAACACCATGCCGCCGGTGAGGAACAGACCACTGTAGCACAACGTGGACAGCCCCCAGTGCGCACAGGTCCGCCCCAGAAAGCGGGCATACCAGCGCAGGGTCGGCTGATCCTCCGCCAGCCCTTCGGCCGCGGCAGCGGCAGGCGTCAGCTCCCGGCCTGTCAGGAACTGATGCAGCACGGCCAGCCCTCGCCCCGTGACCACATCGTCAGGGCGCAGCAGCGGCCGCTCCAGCCGTTTACGGGCAAAAGCCGCGAACTCCTCTTCCTCCCGCCCCAAAAAGGCAAAGACCTGATGCCCCGCCTCTGACGGCAGGGGCGACCAGCGCAGCAGTCCGTTATCCATCTGCGGGACCAGCCAGCCGGAGCCCAGCCCCGTACCGGCCCCCAGTACGGCCACAGGCGCAAGCGCCCCCCCGGAAGAGCGATGCGACGGACAAGGGATGTCGACCGGTCCCAGCAGATGCCGGGACCGCTCCCCCACCCGGGTCAGGCAGGAGCAGGCCTCGCAGACGAAATCATTGACCACGCGGGCGCGACGCAGACCGAACTGCGGCATGACGGCGTTCAGATCAATCCGCAAAGGGGCGTTGCTCAGACGGGCGCGCAGACCATCCTGCACAGGCCCGGCAACGCCCATGACCAGCGCGGCGACCTGAGACAATGGGGTATGCAGGCAGCTTTCCCACTGTGCCAAGACAGCACTACCGTCCTGCAGACGAGCTGTGGGGCACGTTTCCACAGCCTCCAGAGCCAGCCCGTGGGCCGTGACAGCAAAGCGGGCAAAACGGCAGTGGGTCCCGCCCAGATCGATGGTGGCAAGCATGTTCATGGTCTTCGCTCTCCGTACGACGTGTTCCCGCCAGCCTACGCATGACGATCCTTCAGGTCAAAGCGGAAACGTCTGCCGCGGCATGCACGATACTTGCGGAACAGAAGGCAGCAACTGCCCGTTATTCCCCTATCCCGGCGGGATGCTTTTCCTTCGTGGCTGCCTGCTCGACTACGGCCGCACACTCTGTCATACTGACGGGAGCAGTGGCCGTCCCGTCCCTTTCAGCCCCGGAGTATCCATGGCCCGCAAAAACGACAAGCGTTTCCTTCAGGCGAACCGGGAAGCCCTGTTTGCCCTGGCCGCCTATGCCCTGTATTTTCTCTGGTGGTATCTGACAGCCTACGGACTGGGGAGCGACTCCCCGGACAACTACGGTTATACGCTGGGCATGCCGGACTGGTTCTTCTACAGTTGCGTGCTGGGCTACCCTGTGGCCTGCCTGCTCGTCTGGGGACTGGTACGCTTTTTCTTCAAGGACATGCCCCTTGACGATGACGATGCGTCGCAGGCGCCGGAAGTTCCCTCTTCCCACGAGCATCATCCCGGTCAGGAGGAACGTCCATGACTGCCGCTTCCTCCACGCTGCTCCCCATCGTCCTGTATCTGGCGCTGTCCTTTGTGGTGGCCCTGTGGGCCGGAAAACTTTCCCGCAAGCACGAGAACGCGTCGGGCTTCCTTGAGGAATACTTTCTGGGCAGCCGCTCCATGGGCGGCTTTGTGCTGGCCATGACCGTGGTGGCCAGCTATACCAGCGCCAGCAGTTTCATCGGCGGACCGGGTGTGGCCTATACCGTGGGTCTGAGCTGGGTCCTGCTGGCCATGATCCAGATGCCCACCGTCTTCCTGACCATCGGGGTCCTGGGCAAACGCTTCGCCATGGAAGCCCGGGCCATGAAGGCCGTGACCATCACCGACTACCTGCGCGTCCGTTACGGCAGCGACGCGGTAGCCATCCTCTGCTCCCTGGCCCTTCTGGTCTTCTTCGTGGCGGCCATGACGGCCCAGTTCATCGGCGGGGCCCGTCTGTTCCAGGCCATCACCGGCTACCCTTATGAAGTCGGGCTGGCGCTTTTCGGCATCACGGTCATCGCCTATACCGCGCTGGGCGGCTTCCGCGCCGTGGTCCTTACCGATGCCATGCAGGGCATCGTCATGACCGTGGCCTCCGTGGTGGTGCTGCTGGCGGTGGTCCAGGCCGGCGGCGGCATGGAAGCCTGCATGCTGCGCCTCAAGGCCATCGATCCCGGCCTCATCACGCCCACAGGCCCCGGGGATGCCGTGCCCCAGCCCATGATCCTCTCGTTCTGGGTACTGGTGGGCCTGGGCGTGCTGGGCCTGCCCCAGACGAGCCAGCGCTGCATGGGCTACAAGGACTCACGGGCCATGCACAGCGCCATGATCATGGGCACGGTCATCATCGGCTTCCTGCTGCTGAGCGTCCATCTGGCCGGAGCGCTGGGACGAGCCGTCATCCCCGGCCTGGCTGTGGGCGACATGGCCATGCCCAGCCTGATACTTGAGCTGCTGCCGCCGTTCTGGGCCGGTGTCTTCATTGCCGGGCCTCTGGCGGCCATCATGTCCACGGTGGACTCCATGCTGCTCCTGGCCTCAGCCGCCATAATCAAAGACCTTTATGTACAGTACATCCTGAAGGGCGACAGCAGCCGCATGCCCTTGCAGCGCATCAAACGCTTCAGCCTGGGCTGTACGGCCGCCATCGGTGCCGTCGTCTTCGTGGCGGCCCTGGAGCCGCCGGATCTGCTGGTCTGGATCAACCTGTTCGCGTTCGGCGGTCTGGAAGCCACTTTCCTCTGGCCTCTGCTGCTGGGCCTGTACTGGCGCAAGGCCAATGCGGCCGGTGCCCTGAGCTCCATCCTGGTGGGCGTGGCCTGTTTCTTTGCCCTGAGCGTCCTCAAGCCCCCCATGTACGGCATCCATGCCATCGTGCCCTCGACCCTCGCGGCGCTGCTGGCCTTTTTGCTGGGGAACAGGCTGGGGAAGTCACGTCCGGCCTGAGTCCTCCGGTAACAAAGACTCAAAACATAAAAGCATCTCCACCGGAGATGCTTTTTTATGACCATCCACCTTCTTCCGCTCCCCTCCCGCAACAAACAGGATCTGACGGGATTCCCTGACAGCCGGTCAACAAAGAAAACACTGGGCCACCTCCAGTCCCCTCATCAGGGTACGATATTCCTCAAGGCCGGACAGCGTCAGGCTGATGGAAAGGCAGCGGCCCTGCCCTTGCCTGCGCCCGCCGCCTCCCTGCCCTACGCTCATCCTTCCGGGAGCCATTCCCTTCATGTTCTCTCTGCTGCGGGGGGCCATCCCCTCTGCCCGGCTGACGGTCTGCCATCCCAAGCCACAGGGCATAAAAAAAGGGCCCCCGAAGGGGCCCCGCATGACGGGAAGCGGGTGGACCTAGCCTCCCATAAGCCAGTTGAGCGGCGTAAGGGAGAGCGAGGGGAAGAAGAGGAGCAGGAAGAGCATGATGATCTCCGTCACCAGGAACGGCAGCATGCCCTGCACCAGCTTGGTGATCTTGATGTTGCCCACGCCACAGACCACGTAGAGCACCGTGCCCACGGGCGGGGTGATGACACCGATGCCCAGGTTCAGGATGAACAGCAGGCCGAAGAAGTACGGGTCGATGCCGGCCTGGGTGATCAGGGGATAGAACACCGGAGCAAAGATCAGGATGTTGGGGGTCAGGTCCATGACCATGCCCACCAAGAGCAGGAAAACGTTGATGGCCAACAGCAGGAGCACGGGGCTGTCGATGAGCGGCCGGAACAAATCGGTCACCTGGTTGGGGATCTGGGCGATGGTGATGAACCAGCCCACGGCCGTGGCCGTGGCCACGATGAGCATGACCACAGCGGTGGTCCGCGCCGCACGGGCACTGACCCGCAGCAGACCGCGGAAGCTCAGTTCCCGGTAGTAGCCCACACAGACGATGATGGCGTAGATGGCCGCGAAGGCACCGCCTTCCGTAGGCGTGAACACGCCGAAACGGATACCGCCCAGCAGCAGCACGGGCATCATGAAGGCCGGGGTGGCATCACGGATGATCTTCCACTTTTCTTCGCGCGTGAAGGTGATGGTCTCGTTGTAACCATCGATACGCACGATGAAGAACCAGACCACCATCAGGGCAAGACCGATGAAGATGCCCGGGAACAGGCCGATCATGAACAGTTTGGTGATGGACAGGCCGCTGATGGTCGCACCCAGCAGAATGAAGTTGGTGCTGGGCGGGATGATGGGGCCAAGGATGGCGCCCGAGGCGATGACGCCGCCCGCACGACCGGGCTTGTAGCCCACTTCGGCCATCATGGGCAACAACAGGCCGCCCAGGGCCGCGGCTTCACCCACGGAGCTGCCCATCAGACCGGCAAAGATCACGCTGGAGATGATGGCGGCATAACCAAGACCACCGCGCACGCGACCGATCATGAGCTGGGCCAGCTGCACCACGCGTTTGGACAGGCCGCCCTCGGCCATGATCTCGCCGGCAAAGACGAAGAAGGGGATGGCCATGAGGGGATAGTTGTTGGCCCCGTCCAGCATGGTGGAGGGGATGATCATGCTGTCCCACATGCCGGAATGCCACATGAGCACGATGGAGCACAGCACCAGCACCATGGAGATGGGGATGCCTACGAACAGGAACGCAAAGAGGCTGCCGAGGAAAAGAAAAAGCTCCATACCCTACAACTCCTTGCTGATTTCCTGCTCGATCTTTTCCTCTTCCGTCGCCTTGACGAAGCTGCTGGCGGGACGGCGCACGATGGCGATCAGATCCCGCAGGCAGATAAGGATGGCCGTAAAGGCCATGATGGGCAGCGTGCTGTTGATGAAGGCCATGTTGACGTTGGTGGCGACCGAGTTGGTATCGATGGTCTGCAGCACATAGGTGATGCCGCCGTCAAGCAGCAGCCCCAGAGCGCCCATGGTCAGCAAAATGGCCAGGATCTCTATGCATTTGCGGGTCATGCCCGAGAACATGTCCACAAACATGTCCACCGCGATGTGCTTTTTCCAGTAGAACGCCTCAATGGCACCGAAAAAGGTGATGTAGATGAAGAGAAAGCGCGCCCATTCCTCGCTGGGGGGATAACTTCCGCCAAATACATAGCGCAAAAAGGCATTATAGAAGACCAGACCGATCATCCCCAGAAAGATGACCGCACAGAAAATTTCAAAAAGCAGTTCGCCAGACAAACCGTGCCTGGTTTCGGCAGCCGGCTGCCCGGGAGCCGTCGCGGGCGTCGTTTTGGTTTCGCCGCTCATCGTATCCCCCTGCATATCGGAAGAAAAACCGCTGCTGCGGTGTCTGCATGCGTGGTTCAGGGTCGAAAAAGGGGGACGCCGCCCCATGCGGCATCCCCCGATATCCAGATGTTACTTCGCGTCGCGGTAGCTGGCGGCGCTTTCCAGGATTTCCTTGGCATTGGGAACGGTGTCATAGAACAGCTTCCAGCTGCGCTTGCCCGCTTCCACCATGTAGTCGTGGAATTCCTTGGAAGGAGTATTCACAGAGCCCTTGGCGGCCTTGATGGTCTCGATGGCCTTGGCGTCGCCTTCTTCCACCATCTGCCAGATGTCGTCAGCAGCGCGCTTGGCGGCTTCGTTGAACCAGGCCTTGTCCTGTTCCGGCAGCTTCTGGTAGAACTTTTCGTTGATGTACAGGGAGTGGATCACCAGGATGTGACCGGTCAGGGTGATCTGGGGGGTGATCTCGTACATCTTCAGAGCAACGATGTCGGACAGGGGGCTGTCGCCGCCGTCGATGACACCCTGGTCAAGAGCGCTGGGCACTTCGGCGAAGGGCATGGGCTGGCCGCTGATGCCGCATTCCTTGGCAAAGTTGGTGTACAGGGGGATGTTGGGCACGCGCATGCGCAGGCCCTTCACATCATTGACGCTGTTCAGGGGCTTCTTGGTGTAGAAGTGACGGAAGCCCAGAGGGAAGGCGTTCAGGGTACGCAGACCGGACTTTTCGGTGAAGCCTTCATTGATCAGCTTGAAGGTCTCGCCTTCCATGGCGCGGCGGGCATGGTCATAGCTGTCGTACAGCATGGGGGTTTCCAGCATGGCCATGGCGGGATGCAGGGCCGAAGTCTGGGTACCCGTGGCACACATCTGGATGATGCCCTTACGGGTGCTGGCGATGTAGGCGTCTTCCTTGCCCAGGGTACTGTTGGGGAAGACCTGCACTTCGTATTTGCCGCCGGAGAGTTCCTTCAGATACTGGCCGAACTTGTGCATGCCGATGGTTTCCGGTTCACCTTCGGGCTTCATGCCGGCGATCTTGATGACGATGGTCTTGGCAGCCATGGCAGGCGCAGCCAGCGCACCCATGACAAAGGCGCAGGCCAAAAGCAGTGCAACGATACGTTTCATCATCCACCTCTGCTGATTTGGGATTGAGATAAGGAGCCCCTTTTCCGCACCCTGACGGCCTTGTGCCCGTCAGGCCACCTGTTTCACAAAGCAAACCATCTGGCCGGGCCGGATGCCGGATCCGGGGGCCGATCCCGACAGGATACCGGGAAAACAGGCGTATATACTTGTTTTTGTCATAAGCCTTAGACAGGCTCCGCGTCAATCAATTTTCGTTTTTTGATAATAGAAGTTCGAAAACGAAACATTTTCTTCCCGAGGTCCGGGGGCAACTTGCGCGGGCCCTGTCATTCCAGTATATTGCGACATCCTCATTCCCATCAGGAAGCTCCATGACCAAGACATCGGAACGCCACCAGGCCCTGCTGCACATGCTCAACGCGCGTGGCTATGCCACCATCGATGAGCTCACCAAGTGTTTTTCCGTGACCCCGCAGACCATCCGCAAGGACATCAATACCCTGGCCGGACAAGGCAAGGTGCAGCGGTTCCACGGCGGTGTCGGCATGCCGCTGAGCACGGAGAACATCCTTTACGAGCAGCGGAAAAAGCTGTTCCTGCCTGAAAAAAAGGCCATCGCCCAGATGCTGGCCAAGCATATCCCCGACGGAGCCTCCATCTGCATCAACCTGGGCACCACCACCGAAGAAGTCGCCTATGCCCTGCTGGGTCACAACAATCTGCGGGTGCTGACCAACAACCTCAATGTGGCCGCCATCATGGCCCGCAACCCCAACTTCGACGTGGTGGTGGCCGGCGGCACGGTGCGGCACCACGATCACGGCATCATCGGCCCCAGCGCGGAGAACTTCATCCGGGAATTCCGCGTGGATTACGGCATCATCGGCATTTCCGGCATCGACCAAGACGGCAACATGCTGGACTTCGACTACAGGGAAGTCTCCGTGGCCCGGACCATCATCGAATGCTCGCGCCGAGTCTTCCTGGCTACGGACAACTCCAAATTCGGCCGTTCCGCCATGGTCCGGGTGGCCAATGTCTGCGACATCGAAGCCGTGTTCTCCAACGCCCCGCTGGAGGACCATTGGCAGCACATGCTCCAGGAAGCCGGGACGGAACTGTATCTGGTCTAGGCGCATCCCGGTTGACCCGGGGCGAAAGGCCTCTCCCCTGCCCCGCTGTCCGCACGGCTTGCTGTCTGCCGGGAACGCATGGAATCTTTTTTTGCACGCTGGCCGCGTGAAAAACAGCTTTTCCGCATCCTTCCCTCGTGTCTCCTGAAAGGGCCGTACTGCCTCGGACACAAAAAGCCAAAAGCCGGCAGGCCCCCTGTTCGGGCACTCCAAAAATCATTGATAAAAAAGCCCCGACGCTTCCTCAGATGAGGGAAGGTCGGGGCTTTTACATACAGACTGTTTGTCCCAAAAAACTGGCCTGCCAAGGGCTGGAACCGTATGCGGCACGGCAGAAACAACATGCAGGAAAGGCTGAAAGTCTCCTGCTCTTCCCTTACCGGCCCGTCAGCCGCCGGACATACCGCCTCAGCGGCGCCGCAGCAGCATGTCCGTTAATGGCACCATATACAGATAAAAAGCATAGGGCAGGCATTCCGGCCCCACGCCCATGATGGCACAGGGGACGCTCCCTGCGATGCTCCAGGGGATGATGGCCGCCAGCAGGACGATGCCGTTTTCCAGCGGCAGGACCATATCCTTCCTGTCCTGCCAGAGCGGCGCGCACAGCTGCCTGGTCAGCATGATGCCGAGCGTCTGGTTGCAGCTTACGGCAGCCACGGGCAGGCCCGCCAGCACCGTGGTCCGAAAGGCCCCCAGCCGCAAGGACAACCGCCTGCAAAGCGCAGAAAGCCCGTCCAACAGGCCCGTGGCCTCCAGAAGGCCCGCGTAGGCCGAGGTCAGCAGGACGATGCCCGCCACCTGCACCATGGAGAGCAGGCCGCCCCCTGACAGCATCTCCATGCCCGCCGGAGGCTCATATCCGTACGCCAGGCAGCGCAGCAGGGCCGCCGGTGACATCTGCTGGACCGTCAGAGAGACCACGCATCCGGCAAGGATGCTGCATGCCATGATCTTTTTGACATCCCACCGCAACAGCAAAGGGACCAGCATGAAGACGGCCGGCAGCAGGGCCCGGGCATCCAGCACCAAGCCGTCGGCAAACAGGCCGTCCACATGCGGCAGGGTCTCCGCCCGGGCCGACGGCAACAGGACGTAGACCAGGCAGACCAGAAAGAAGGGCAACAGAGACGTACGCCACATGAGCCGCACGTTGTCATAGATGGACGTCCCCGTCAGGGCGCAGACCAGAGCCGCGCTGGACGACATGGGCGAGCTGCGGTCCCCCACATAGATACCGCTCATGACCGCCCCGGCCGTCATGAGCGGATCGAGCCCGGCCGTGCGCGCCAGCAGCATGAAGACGACGCCCAGGGTACTGGCCGTGCCGAACGAGGTCCCCAGCAACAGGCTCAGCAGGCTGCACAGCAGGAAGACCCATAGATGAAAATGGGCAGGATCCACCCACGGCAGGCAATGGTGGATGATGTAGGGGATGGTCCCGGCCGAACGCCAGACTGCTGTCAGCATGCCGATGAGGACGAAGATCTTCAGGATGTTGCCGATGGTCCGCACGCCCCTGCCGCACAGGCCAGCTATCTCGCGGGGCCGAAAACCCAGACGGAAAGCGTGCCCGGTAAAGCACAGCAGACCGAAGGCCAAAGCCCACAGCAAAGATGCGCCCGTGACGATGCACAGAGCCAGTCCACCAAGAAACAGCGATATGACGACGGCGTTCATGGACATGATTCCATTCCACGCTCGCCCGGGCCTGTCAAACGCTTTTCCGCCGGGAAAGCAAGCCCGGCCAGCCTGTTGTCCTCTCCAGGACATGCCGGGACGGTCTGCCCGCAGCGCCGATGCAGCTTCTCCAGCGCATGACGCCAAAGCCCGGCCCCCTGGTATCAAGAGGCCGGGCTGCATTTACTTTGTCCCTGCGGCTCTCCCCGCAGCACGGAGACCTGGACATCTCCCAAACGCGGGCCTCATGCCATCCTGCAGACAGCCCACAGGAAGGGGCGGATACGGTCAGTCCCCCGCCTGGTCCTTGCTGCCGGAGGAGGCAGCCCCACAAGGGCAGCACCGGCAGCAAGAGACTGGATGTGCCTACAGCGCCTTGCCGAAGAAGTCCTTCAGGGCCGCCACCACCTGGGTGACGTATTCCGGCTTGTCGTACAGGTCCACGTGGCTGGCCCCTTCCACCACATGGATCTTCTTGGGCTCCCTGGCCCTCCGGTAGGCATCTTCCGTGAAGTAGAGCGTATCCGCCCGGCTGCCCACGATGAACAGCAGAGGACGGGGCGATACCGTATCCAGATAGGCAAAGGCATCGAAGGCCGCCAGCTTGTCATTGCTGGAAACAAGGTAGCGGTTGACGGACGTCGAATAACTGCAGCGCGGCGTCCTGTAATATTCGTAGGCTTCCCGCTGGATCACGGACGTATGCTCGTCGATCTCGTCCGGGCCGTCCGGGACATACTTCCAGCAGGGAGCCTCTTCTCCCCGGGCAACCGCCGTCCTGGCGCGGGCCACTTCCTGCAGCAGCTTCTGCATGAAATTCTCGATCTCTACACCGGGGAAACCGTTCCTGGCGCTGTCGCCCACGTCCCAGGTGCTGATCCCGGCCGCCGCCTTGATGCGCACATCGGTCTGGATGGCGCTCATGGTATAGCCGCCCCCAGCGCAGACGCCCATGGCCCCGATCCGCTCTTCATCGACGTACGGCAGGGTGACGAGGTAATCCACAGCCGAGCGGATGTCCTCCACGCGCGAGAAGGGATCCTCCAGACAGCGGGGCAGGCCTTCGCTCTCGCCCTGATGGGAAGCATCGAATGCCAGGGCCACATAGCCGGCCCGGGCCAGATGCCAGGCGTAAAGGGAAGAACACTGTTCCTTCACGCCGCCGCCGGGATGGGTGACCACCACCGCCGGGTATTTGCCGTCCGCATCAAAACCATCGGGCAGGAACAGCAGGCCCGCCAGTTTCAGATCGAACTTTTTGAACGAAACTTTTTTTCCTTCTTCGTAATGCGTCGCATACTGCATAGTCTTTTTCCCCTGTCCGGCTTTGGGCCGGTGTCATGATCCGGCGGGACGGCCCGCATGGCGACGTCCTGCGCGCAACGGTACGATGGGCCTACGCGCCCTGCTCCACAGGTTTGATGATCCTGGCCGGGACCCCGGCCACGATGGTACGGGGCGGAACGTCCTCACGGACGACAGATCCGGCCGCCACCACGGCACCATCGCCCACATGCACTCCCGGCAGGAGGATGGCGCCGGAACCGATCCAGACATCCTTGCCGATGACGATGGGCGCGATATTGTGGACATGGCGCTGGTCCGACGGCAGACCGTGATTGATGGTGGCCAGGGTCACCCGATGGCCGATGAGCGTCCCGTCGCCGATGCTGATCCCGCCCTGATCCTGAAAGCAGCAACAGGCATTGATGAAGACACGGCGCCCGATACGGATATTTTTGCCGAAGTCGGTATAGAATGGCGGGAACAAACGGAACGTCTCATCTATCGGACGTCCCGTTATCCGCCTCATGATCTCCCGGATCTCTTCAGGCGTATGGAAGGCATTGTTCAGTTCCGCGGTCAGGCGCATGGCTTCGTACGAATAGGCGTGCATGCAGTCAAAAGCATCCGTACCTGTGACCAGCGGCTGTCCCGCATCCAGGTGTTCCAGCAACGTATCCAGAGACATCATGGCTCATTCTCCCCTCATGACGAAAATCAGGCTGGCCGCCGCAAGGCTGCCGACGACCGCCTGTCGTTCCAAAAGGGATAGCAGAAAAGGACTTATCTGGTAAAATACCTATATCAAATAGCTATCCATGCTTTTTGAGCATGATATGGACGACATCTTACCGGCTGCCTACCCGGCTTTTGCGGGCGCATCCGCAGGCATCACTGATCCAGCAGGGACAAGGCACAACCGACAAGCATCGCGCCCAGCAGCCAGTTCGTCATGCGGGCATGCCGCCGGAAGAGGCCTTGCAACCTGGCCCCGGCCACGGCCCACACGACAGTCCCCAGGCTGCCCATCATAGTCAGGAAAAACATACCGGCAAAAAGCGCCGCTACAGAATCGTGATACGGCAGGATGAACGCGGAATAGGCCGTCATACCGTAGACCATGATCTTGACGTTGACGAACTGGAGCACGAATCCGGTCAGGAAGCCCGCACCGGCATGTCCGCCATGACTGTCTCCTGCTTTCGGCATGGCTGTCTTCCATGCCAGCCAGAGCAGATAGGCGCTCCCCACATAGCGCATCACCTGCAGGAACGAGGCGGACAGCACGGAAAACGAAAAAGAAAGCACACCGCAAATGGCCATGACCGCCAAAAAGCCACCGCAGATCCCGGCAAGCACGGGGATGCTGCCCCTGACTCCTGCCCGGCTGCCCGTCGTCAGGGCCAGGATGTTGTTGGGGCCGGGCGTGATGGCCGTGATGAAGGTAAAGACGAAAAAAGCCGAAAGTACCGATGCAGGCATGCGCCCCTCCATATCGTTTTGGGATGGCCGTCGCGGCTGCGGCTGATCCTGTGCCGGGCCACGCGACATCCCTGCAGGGTACGCTGATGACATGATGCAAAAAAGCAAATATATTTGCAGTAGGAATTCTATTATTTCGATATATCACGGAGGGGAGCATGGACACGCGCAGCATCGTCGTCATCAAGGCCATCCTGGAAGAAGGCAGCTTCCAGAAGGCCGCACAGCGGCTCAACTGCTCCCAGTCCACAGTGACCTTTCAGGTACGCCAGCTCGAAAACGAGCTTTCCGTGCGACTGTTCGAACGCTTTGGGCGACGCATGGTCTTTACCCCTGCCGGCAAGAACATCCTGCCGCACATGGAAGCCATCCTGCATTCCATGCAGGCCATCTCGGCATGCAGCGATCCTGCGTCCCTGCGCGGGGAGCTGCGTGTGGCCGTTGCGGAATCCCTGCTCTCCTACAAGCTCCATGCCCTGCTCGGCGATTTCGTGGAGCGGGCTCCGGCCGTAAAGATCCAGCTGCACAGCCTCAACTGCCACGACATCAGGGAAGGCATCCTCTCCGGCCAGTATGATCTGGGGGTCTATTATGATGTGGGCGGCCATCCACGCACGCTGGAAGTACTGCCGCTCGGCCAGGCAAAGGGGATCATCGTCGCCTCGCCCCTGCTCGCTCCCGGGCTCCGGGATTTCGATATGCCCCACCAGAGGAAAGAGACCAGCTTCATCATCAACGAGCCCCGCAGCATCTATCGGGAACGCATGGAAGCCCACCTCCGCGCCAGGGACATCCTGTTCCGCAACACCATAGAGCTTTGGAGCATCGAATCCATCAAAAAGACCGTGGCCGCCAACCTGGGCGTCTCCTTCCTGCCGACGTTTGCCGTGGAGAAGGAACTGGCTGCCGGAAGCCTGATCGAACTGCCGGCACGCATGTCCGGCCGCCTGGTCCAGGCCATCTGCGTCTGGCATAAAAACAGGGAAAGCACGCCTGCCATGCGTCTTTTCAGGGATTTGCTGCAAAACTCCGCCCTGTTTGGAACGTAATGTCTGCGGGAGCTGGATCGCACCGGATGCCCGTGGTCCCCACCCATCCTTTCGCGCAGTCTCCCGCATCCCCTCCTCCATTTCCGCATGACAAGCCCATGCCAAAGCTGTAGGGTGCCCTCCGTAACGCTCAATGGAGGATGACCATGCCGGGTTCCAACGCTACCGGGTTGATGCTGGCCTTGCTCACGGCTTTATTCTGGGGGGCCCTGCCGCTGGCCCTCAAACACCTGCTTTCCACGGTAGACGCGCTTTCCATCGTCTGCCTGCGCTTCTGGGTGGCTGCTCTCTGGACCTGGGGCCTTTCCTGCCGTCATCCCGGCAACAGCACGCCGCTGGGCCGCCGGGAAAAGATCCTGCTGGTCCTGGCCGCTGCGGGCCTGAGCTGCAACTTCGTGTTCTTCAACTCGTCAGTAGGCTATCTCAGCGCCTCTGCCTGCCAGATCCTGGCACAGGCGGGCCCCGTCCTCCTGCTGCTGGGCAGCGTGTTCGTCCTGCGCGAGCCCTTCCTCTCCATCCAGGGGGGCAGCGTCATCGTCCTGCTTGGCGGTCTTCTGCTGTTCTTCAATACCCGGCTGCTGGAGCTGGCCAACGGTGACATGCTCATCGGCATGGCGCTGGGGATCATGGCCGCAGTGGTCTGGGCCAGCTACGGCATCGCCCAAAAAGTCCTGCTGCGCACAATCTCGCCCGGGCGCATCATGCGCTTCATCTATCTTGCCGGAGCCCTGGCCCTGACGCCGCTCTCCACCCCTTCGGCCTTCCTTGAGCTGGATTCGTTGCAGACGGGCTGCCTGATCTTTGCCTGCATCAATACCATCGTCGCTTACGGCGCTTTTTCCACGGCCATGAAGAACTGGCATGCCGCCAAGGTCAGCGCTGTGGTCACCACCACGCCGCTGTTCACGATGGGGCTGGAAGCCCTGGGCTCCATGGCCTTGCCCCAGGTCTTCCTCCTGGAGCATCTGGGCCTGCTCAGCCTGCTGGGGGCCGTCGTCGTGGTGCTGGGTGCCATGGGCATCGCACTTGGCCCCATGCTGCACCTGCCGCATAAGCGATCCTGAACCGATCGCACGCCACACGGCAGGATTCTGTAAAGGATTCTTTCTGCTTGGCGGCGCAAAACAGCCTGCCTTCAGCCCCGGAAATACAGGACCTTCCGCCCGCCAGCTTCAACTTGACAGCCCGCGTCAGACTGCCTTACAAGATACGACGCGCGCTCGTAGCTCAGTCGGATAGAGCGATTGCCTCCTAAGCAGTAGGCCGCAGGTTCGATTCCTGCCGGGCGCACCACAACAAAATCAAGAGGATACGTGCGCCACGCCCGTATCCTCTTTTTTGTTTCCCGCCCATTTTGGTGAATCTGTCACCCACCTGTCACCCATGTGCAGTGGCTTTGCCCTGCATCTTTGGTCGGCATCTTTTTGTGCGCCCGCAGCTCTCTGCCGCGAGGTGCCCTCTGTGATCACAGGAGGCGCCCCGTCCATAGGAGCATGCGGGCGCGACCTTTTGCGGGCGCAGCCCGCCCAGGGGGAGCGCCTTCCCCCGTCCCCCCTCTCCCCCCTGCCCCAAAAGCTGACCAGCATGGTCCTGCGGCATTGTTCGCTGCTGCGGCGGCTCCGGGTCCTTTTCCGGCCCCCCTCTCATGCGGGGCTGGCGACTCCCAAGAATCGCGGGATTTTTTTGGAAATTTTCCGTGGGAATCCGGGAAGATTCTCCGGCGCTGTAGCGTCGGCGGCTCCCCGTCTCCACGCACGCCCTTTGACCGATAACAACGCCACCGAGGTGATCCAATGACCGACCAGGAAATGCTGCAGCAGGTGCAGGAACGCATCGCCGAAGAACAGCAAGGCCAGCCCTCCAACGACGGCCCCAAGCTGGACAAGCATGGCCTCCCCATACCGAAGCCGGACTTTGTGGAACGCTGCCTCTATGCCAACGAGCTGGGCGACGGTCTCCTGTTCTCCTACCTTTTCAAGGGCCGCCATGCCTATGTGGGCCAGGCAGACGAGTGGATCTGGTGGTCCGGGCACCACTGGTCTGTGGATCTCATCGAGAAGGGACACCGGGCCCGGGCGGATGTGGAGCATGTGGCTCAGGCCTACTACACCACCGGGGCTCACTTTGACCGGCTGGCTAAGGATGCCGAGCGCGACGGCGACAAGGAGTCGGCTGGACGTCTCAAGGCCAAGGCCGAGAAGATGAAGGCCCGGGCTGCCCGCTTGCGAACCGAGACCGGGCGCAAGCGCTGTCTCGAATTTGCCAAGACCAACCTGGAGAGCCCGCTGGCCATCGCCGGTGATGAGATCGACCGAGACCCATGGTCGCTGCCCATGGCGAATGGCGTTGTGGACCTGCGCACGGGGGAGATACGCCCGGGCCGCCCGGACGACTGGCTGGTGAAAAGCAGCCCGGTGGAGTGGCAGGGCATCGATGCCCCTTGCCCTCACTGGGAGCACTTCGTCACCGAGATCATGGGTGATGACCCGGAGATGGCCGCCTTCCTCCAGCGCGTCTTCGGGTATGGCGTCACCGGTCTGGCCCGCGAGCACATCTTCCTGGTGCTGCTCGGGCGTGGCCGCAACGGCAAGGGCATCATGACCGAGGTGATCCAGACCGTGCTCGGTGGACAGAACGCCACCACGGCTCTGGCCGGACCGGTGCAGTCCGAGATGCTGCTCGACCAGGGCAAGAACCGCAGTGCCGCCGGGCCCAGCCCGGACATCATGTCCCTGCGCGGTCTGCGTATCGCTTTTGCCTCGGAGACTGACGAGGGCCAGCGATTCAGCCCGGCCCGCGTGAAGTGGTTCAGCGGCGGCGAGACCCTGACGGGCCGCTATCCGCACGACAAGCGCAACGTCAGTTTCGCGCCCACCCACCTGCTGGCCCTGCTGACCAACCACAAGCCCCATGCTCCGGCCAGCGACTTTGCCTTCTGGGAGCGCCTGCTGCTGGTGGACTTCCCCCTGTCCTTTGTGGATCGCAAGCCGCAGAACGAGAACGAGCGCCCCATGGACAAGGGGCTGAAGGACCGCTTGCTGCAGGAGCTGCCGGGCATAGCGGCATGGCTGGTACGCGGCTGTCTGGAGTGGCAGCGCGTGGGCATCGCGCCTCCGGCCAAGGTGCGCGAGGCCACCTCGGAGTACCGGCGCGACGAGGATCTGCTGGCCGACTTCGTGGACGAATGCTGCGACCTGCAGCAGGAAGGACAGCCCGAGATCCGGTCCAAGGCTTCAGACCTCTACGATGCCTTCTGCGCGTGGTTCAAGCGCAACGTGTCCGCCAAAAAGACCATTTCTCAGAAGGCCTTCGGCAAGATGATGCTGGAGCGCTTCCAGCGCGAGCGGAAGGGGGGCACCTACTACTATTTTGGAGTAAGCGTCTCTCCGCACGCCCAGCTGGAGCTGGACCAGGAAGAGTAGCAGGACCATTGCAGGCCCATCGCGGGCGGCTTTTTTTGACCGTCCTTGACCTAACTGCTTGGCATCAAAGCAGATTCTTCGGCTGTAGGAGTATGTGACCTTTCGACTGCTATTTTCCCCTGTATGCGCGCCAGCGCTTTTTCATCATGAATTTACAGCGTAATGGTCACATACTCCTGAATTAAAAAAATAGATGTAAAAACAGCATCTTGCATACCATGACCATGCAAGACCTTAGCAGGACTTTGGAGATGATTGAAAGCCTCATCCAGGATCGCGGCCTGAAGGCCGTCAAGGTGGCCGGGACCCACGGCGGCGAATGGGCTTGTCCCTGCCCAGCCTGTGGCGGGAAGGACCGCTTCCGCTTCTGGCCTGCCCAGGGCGAAGGCGGGACATGGTACTGCCGCCAGTGCGACAAGGGGGGCGACAGCATCCAGTTCCTGCGTGAGTTCGAGGGCCTGAGCTACACCGAAGCCTGCCGCCGTCTGGGCGTTGAACGGGCGGCGGCCCCCACCAGCATCATGCCCAGGGCCGACAAGGAGGAGCGCCCGTGGGAGCCTTCCCCCACGCCTGCCGATCCCGGCCCGGTCTGGCAGGAGCACGCCGCCAAGCTGCTGGACTATGCCCATGCCAAGCTGCTGGCTGACGAAGATCGCATGATGTGGCTGGCCATGCGCGGGATCTTCCCCGATGCGGTGGAACGCTTCCGCCTGGGCTGGCTCCCTGGAGAGAACGGCAAGGACTGCTACCACCGGGATCGCGGCGCCTGGGGCCTGCCGCCGGAGACCAATGCCCGCGGCCGAAAGAAGTCCCTCTGGATACCTGCGGGGCTGGTAGTCCCCGCCCTGACCGAAGACGGCGCGGTGCGGCGCCTGCGCATCCGGCGCACGGATGAGGCCCGGGAACGCTTCGGGGCGGAGATGAAGTACGTGGTGGTGCCGGGCTCCAGCATGCGCCCGCTGCTGCTGCGGCCCGAGGCCCGGGCTTTCGTGGTGGTGGAGGCGGAGCTGGACGCCATGGCCTGCGTGGCGGCGGCCATGGACGCCGGGCTGGACGTGGGGGCCTTCGCTGCCGGGACCAACATGGGGCGTCCGGATGCGGCAGCCCATGCCGTGCTGCGCCGTGCCCTCTGCATCCTCGTGGCGCTGGACTTCGACCAGCCGGACGAGAAGGGACAGCGGGCCGGGGCCAAGGGCATGCCCTTCTGGGCAAGGACCTACCGCACGGCCCGCCGCTGGCCGGTCCCCAAGGGCAAAGACCCCGGGGACGCATTCCGGGAAGGCTGGAATCTGGCGGACTGGATACGCATCGGGCTGCCTCCTGTTTTCGCGCCTGCGCCTGTGCAGGAGGCACCAGCCCCCCTCCCTGTGGCCCCTGCCCCGGAAAAAAAGCAGGCCCGTGAGACCATGGGCGCTGGACGGATGGACGACAAGGGGGGCGGGAAGAAAAAAGCGACGGCTGCCGGGGCATGGGGCGGTGTGGAGTGGCTGACCCACCCCATCGGCCCGCGCGACAGCCTCCAGGTACTGGCCCGGGCGGGGCTGGAGGCCCGGCCCACCAGTGACGGCGACTACGAGATCTACGGGCAGGAGCGATGGCCCCAGCGAGATCAGGCCCGGCTCATGGGCTGGCTGCGGCGCTTCGGCCAGTGGGTCTGGCAAGCGCTGTACGACAAGGAATTTGCCCCGCCGAACGGCAGGGCGATGTGAGAGGCGGGGTCCCCGGAAGGAGCTGTAACTCCACCGGGGACCGGATGTGTGCTCATCCGGCCAGACAATCCGACCCCGTGCAATTAAGATGCACGTTGAACCTAACAGGAAACTGACGGATGGAAAAGCTGAAACTGGAGTATTGGCCTGTGGATCGTCTGCGTGTCTGCGCGCGTCCTTTGCGTGACAACGACGCCTGCGTCGAGCGGATGGCCTCTGCCATGAGCCGCTTCGGATGCCGTATCCCCTTGCTGGTGCGGGCCGACGGCGAGGTGGTGGATGGACATCTGCGTCTCAAGGCTGCTCGGGCGCTGAGCTTTGCCAGTGTGCCCGTGCTGCTGGTGGACGACATGGATGACGCGCAGATCCGGGCGTTCCGCTTGCTGGTCAATCGCTCCGCAACATGGGCGAAGTGGAACGAGGGGGAACTGTCCCAGGAACTGGCTGAACTGAGGGCTATGGACGTAGATCTGGAGATCACCGGCTTCGAACCGCGCGAGCTGGATCGCTTCTTGAAGGCTGCGGCCCTGGATGACGACGATGTGCTGGATACTGCCCCGGAAGCGCCTGCGCGACCGGTGAGCCGTCCGGGAGACCTGTGGCTGTTGGGCGGCCACCGTCTGCTCTGTGGCGACGCCACCCTGCCGGAGTCTTACGCGGCTCTCATGCAGGGCATGGAGGCTGATATGGTCTGGACGGATCCGCCGTACAACGTGGCATATGAAGGGAAGGCCGGGAAGATCAAGAATGACGCCATGAGCGACCAGGACTTCGCGGCTTTCCTGCAGCGCGTCTTCCGCCAGATGGTGACCGGTGTGCGCAAGGGCGGGGCCGTATATGTGGCCCACGCTGATGCTGGCGTGCTGGGCGTGACTTTCCGCCAGGCCTTCATCCAGGCTGGCCTCAAGCTGGCCAGCTGTTTGATCTGGAGAAAAAACTCCGGGGTGCTCTCGCGAGCTGACTACCACTGGCAGCATGAGCCAATCCTCTATGGCTGGCGGCCTGGAGCGCCACATGTGTGGTTTGGCGACCGCAAGCAGACCACCGTGCAGGACGCATTCCCGGCCGCGGTACGTGAGGATGGTGACGTCCCCTGCTGGCACATCATGGATGGTGAACGCATCGTAAGGATCAGCGGCAAGGATGTGCATGTGGAAGTCCTGGCTGGCTCTGTATTCTGCGAGCCAAAGCCCCAGCGCAATAGCCATCACCCGACGATGAAACCGGTGGCCCTCATCGAGCGGATGCTGACCAACAGCAGTAAGCGTGGCGGCATGATCCTGGACCCCTTTGGGGGGTCTGGCTCCACGCTTATGGCCTGCGAGCGTCAAGACCGTATCTGCCGGACGATGGAGCTTGATCCACGCTTTGTGGATGTGATCATCCGCCGTTGGGAAGATGCCACTGGACGTGAGGCGTTGCTGGAAGATGGCGTGCGTCCCTTTGTCGAGGTGGCCCTCGAGCGTGGAGGTGATCATGCCTGATGATGATCTGCTGCGTCTGGCCAGGCAGTCTGCAGAGACAGACCTCCCGTTCCTGCTTCGCGCCAAGGAAGAGGCGAAGAAGCGTATGAAAGACAATCCTACTCCGGAGAACGTGGGTGGCTTCAGACGTGCCCGAGAAGAGCTTGAAGGTGAACTGGCGCGGAGGCAGGGGCAGACGTCCATCCGCGTCTATAAAACGCAGCTGGATGCCGTGGCCTACCTGAAGGACGCGGGCTACAAGTGCAGCAAGAGCCAGTTCAACCGGGACGTGAAGGCCCGCAAGGTCCCCCGGACCCCGGAAGGCTGGTTCGATGAGACCGCCCTGCTGGGCTATGCCAATGCCAATCTGACGCCAGCCGGTCAGGTGGCGGACCGGCAGCTGGCCGATGCCACCACCAGCCGCCTGTCGGCAGACGCGCAGCTCAAGCGCTACCAGGCGGAGCGGGCGCGCCTGAAGCTGGAGAAGGAGCAGGGCCTGCTCATGCCCCGGGCTGAACATGAGCGAGATCTGGGCGCCCGCGCCCTGTTCTTCAGGAACGAGGTGCGCAACTTCATCCACCTGCATGGCGCCACCCTGATCCACCTGGTGGGCGGCGATGAAGGCCGGCTGCGCGAGCTGGTGCAGTGGTGGATGGAGACCACGGAGATCTGGATGGATGCCTGGAGCGGCGAGAGGGAGTTTGTGGTCAACGAAGAAGACGACGGTGCGGATGCGGATGCGCCGGGTGAGGAGGATGCGTGAAGATCCGGTTTTGTGAGGCCGAACGCCGGGTATTTGCCAGGCGTGAAAAGCTGACCGTCTCGCAATGGGCCGGCAAGTACCTGATCGTGCAGGACGGCATCTACCGCGGCAGCCCGCTGCGGCTGGATGTATCGCCCTTCCTGCGCGGTCCCATGGACGCCTACTCACGTCCAGGTGTGCGCGAGGTGGTGGTCTGCGGTTCCCTGCAGGTAGGCAAGACGCTGCTGCTCTATGCCTGCCTGGGATGGTCCATGGACTACCGTCCGGGCATCAAGATGCTGGCCATGCCCACCCGCGAGTCCCGCGACCGCGTGGTGGAGAAGAAACTGCGGCCCATGCTCCAGGGCAGCCCCGTGCTGCGGCGCATGGTAGCCAAGTACCGGCGCGAGAACATCCTGCTCAAGGACGGCACCAGCATCGAGCTGGCCACGGCCGAATCCCCCAGCCAGCGCGCGTCCATCACAGTGCAGGATCTGTTCGTGGACGAAGAGGATCTCTACAGCCGCAGCGGGGACTCCTCCCCTCTGGAGGATTTCAAGGGCCGCACGCGCTCCTACGGCGACTTCGCGAAGATCATCCGGGCCTGCCAGCCCAAGGGGGACGAAAGCTCGTCCATCTGGACAGGCATCACCAGACAGGTGGACCAGCTCATGTGCTACGAGGTGGTCTGCCCTGCCTGCCGTCATCAGCACCTCATGGACGTGGACCGGATCGTGGTCCCCGACGGAGAGACGGACCCGCGCCTGATCCGCTCCCGCAAACTGGCGCGGTACCGCTGTCCGCATTGCCAGTACCTCTGGAGCGATCATGCCCGCGACCTGGCTGTGGCCTCCGGGCGCTGGCGCCCCTATGTCTGGACCGGGGCGGCCTTCGAACCCGGTCCGGACATCAGCGATGCCCGCAGCATCGGCTTTCACCTGCCCGCGGTCCTGTCCCGTTTCGTCAGCCTCTCGGATCTGGCGGCCCGGCGCATCCTGGCCGGGAGCGATGACCCGGCCCAGCAGCGCCAGTACCACAATGACGACCTGGGCATGCCGTGGTCGCCAGTGGAACTCCAGACCGATGTGGACCGTCTGCTGGAGCTCCGTGATCCGCACCTGCCGCCGCGCACGGTGCCTCACGGCGCGGTGGCCCTGACCTGCGGCATCGACGTGCAAAAGCGTGGCTTCTGGTATCTTGTCCGGGCGTGGATGCCGACCATGGCCAGCTATGTCATCGACTACGGCTACCTGGGCAGCTGGGATGACGTCCAGGCCCTGGTCTTCGACACCTACTACCCGGTGCAGGGGCCTGACGGCAGCGACGTGGGCGAGCGCATGCCCATCTGGCGGGCCTGCATCGACTCCGGCGGTACCGAGACCGAAGGCGTCTATACCCGTACCGAGGAGGTCTACATGTGGGTGCGGGCCAACGGCTGCGGCGTGGTTTATGCCTGCAAGGGCGCCAGCCGCCCGCAGGCCGCACCGGTACGCTGGGTCGTCCGTGAGCGCATGCCGCACAATGGCCGCCCCATCCCCGGCGGCCTGCGGCTCTACCTCATCGACAGCGGCGCCTTCAAAACCACGGACATGGGCCGCATGCTCAACCAGGACAGCCGCCAGCCCCTGCGCTTCCATGCCGGGGCTGATGAAACGCTGGCTTCGCAGCTGTCGGCAGAGCGCATGGTGCGCAAGAACGGGAACCTTGTCTGGGTCCGGGAACACAAGGACAACCACCTGCTGGACTGCCTTGTGCTGTCTGCCGCTGCAGCGGATGCGTCGTGGACGCCCAGCCTGCCGCACTATATACTGCAACTGCAGTCACAGGCCCGGATGCAGACCACGATACAGAGGCCTAGAGCAAAGAAACGCCCGCAGCCAGAAGCTGTGGAACACAGATGGTAAACATGCAGGAGGAAAACATGGCTTTTGTAACAACTGATGGCGATGCTTCTGGTGGTGCAGCTTTGCGTGTGTCATATGAAACGCAGCATCTTCGTGGGCTCAAAGCGATTTCTGGGTATATCGGATGCTCGGAGAATACGCTGAAGCTCTATATCCGTGATCACGGATTTCCTGCCACAAAGGTCGGTGGAGGATGGGTGAGCGACAGTGAGAGCATTGATCGCTGGCGTCGAAACAAGATCGCAGGAAGATGAATAATGCAGTATGGAGATGGTTGAGGCCAGCACATCAAAAAAACATCAAAAAACATCAAAAAACGTCAAAAAACATCAATCCTTGCCCGAAGGATTTTTTTCACGCTACCCCCATGCAAAAGCGATGACCGTTTTTGCATGGGGGTTTTGCTATGGCCGGATACTGGAGAGATCTCTACGAAAAGATGCGGGAGGACCTGCAGTCTCCTGCGTTCCGCCAGTTCGGCAGTTACTCCATCGCCGGTCGCAGTTTCTCCTATCGCAGCCTTGACGACTTCCGCTCCCTCCTGGACTGGGTCAAGCGCGAGGCGGACAAGGAAGACGGCATCGCGCCCTATCGGGCTCGGCGCGTGGCTCGGAACGGAGGGCGGGGATGATGCGTCCTGTCGGCAGGGCCGCCCGGCGGCCACCCCTTAGCTGCATCGGCAGGCAGGCCCGGCAGGCTCGCTCCGGCTACAGCGGAGCGGCCAGTCCGCGGGGCATCGGCAACTGGATGCCCGCCAACGCGGATTTCAACCAGCTGCTGGGCATGGACAGTGGACGCATGCGTGCCCGCGTGCGTGACCTCGTGCGCAACTTCCCGCCCTTCGCCCGCGCCGTCAATGCCATGGTGGCCTTCACCGTGGGGAGCGGCGCCCGCTTCCAGTCGCTGGCCACCCTGCCCGACGGGAGTCCGGACATACCCACCCGCAAACGCATCGAGGATCGCTTCCGGGCCTGGATGGAGCATGCCGATGTGGCTGGCCGCCTGCACTTCTACGAGATCCAGCAGCTCTGCAAGCGGCAGGAGTGCGAGTGCGGCGAGTACCTGCTGCGCTTTGCCCGCCCGCGGGACAGGCGCCGCGGTCTGCTGGGCCTGCAGATCTACGAGCCGGAGAACCTGTCCAGCTGGCGCATCGAAGGTCAGGAACCGGACAGCGATATCTGGCAGGGCATCGAGTACGACATCTGGACCGGTGAGCCCTTGGCCTATCATTTCCAGACCGTCTTCGGCTGGGAGCGCCAGCTGCGGACGTGGCGCGAGCCTGCCTTCAACGTGCTGCACGGTTTCCAGACCCTGCGTCCCGGCCAGCTGCGCGGCGTGACCCCCTTTGCCCCGGCCATCCTCATGGCCAGGGACATGGGCGACTACACCACGGCAGAGCTGGGCGCGGCAAAAATGGCCGCCAAGTGGCTGGCCTTCGTCAGCAGCGGCGATCCGCAGTTCTCCCAGCTCACCCGTACGCCGGGCGGCCTCTCCGGGGCGCTGCGCGAAGAGGTGGAGAGCCTCGAGGACATGACCGTCGAGTACCTCAATGACGGCGAGCAGGTAAATTTCGCGCCGCCCAGCCAGCGCCCGGGCGACAGCTTCGACCGTTTCGTGCGCCATACCTTGCGCATGGTCGCCATCTGCATGGACCTGCCCTACGAGATCCTTTCCGGCGACTACACGTCCATCAACTATTCCACCAGCAAGGCCAGCCGCAACGACTTTGCCATGTTCCTGGTGCCCCACCAGTTCCGGGCCGAGCAGCATCTCATCCGCCCCGTGTTCCGCCGCTGGCTGGACTGTGAGGCGCTGACCCAGGACTACCTGCCCGGCTACTGGCAGGACAAAAGCCGCTATCAGCGGGCCATGTGGATACCCGCGGGCATGCCCAGCGTGGACCCCCTGCGCGACGGCAAGGCGCAGATCGACGGCATCAACGCGGGCATCCTGTCTCCCCAGATGGTCATCCTTGGCGATGGTCGCGACCCCGAGGAAGTGGTGGAACAGCGCGCCGCCTGGGCCCGTCTCTGTGCCGCGCACGGTATCAATGCCACCACCGGCGCCGTGAGTACCTCGCTGGCCAATAACCCCGCCAAGCTGGGCGCTGTCGAGAGCGCCGAAAAATAGGAGGCATCCCCATGTCGTTTGTCACCCGTGCAACCCCTCTGGGCGATGGGCGCCCGCTGACGCTGGACGAATCAGCCCGATCCGTGGAGGTGGTGGCCTCCACCCAGGCACCCGTCACCGTATTTGACTTTGAGGAATGGCAGCCCGTCCGCGAGGTCCTGCTCATGAGCGGCTGCCAGATACCCGAGTCCGGCCGGGTGCCCCTGCTGGACTGCCACAGCCGCGAGCATGCCGGGGACATCGTGGGCAGCTTTGACCACATCCGAGTGGAAGACGGACCGCAGGGCCCGCAGCTGGTGGGCCGGGCCGTCTTCTCGGCTACCCCGGATGGCGAGGCCCCGTTCCGCAAGGTGGTGGAGGGGCATCTCACCGATGTGTCCGTGGGCTACGACGTGATCGCGTATCAGCGCATCCGGGCGGGCGAGGTGGCCGTCATCGAAGGGGTCACCTACGAAGGCCCGCTGCGTGTGACCACGCAGTGGCGCCTCCTGGAGCTGTCCTGTGTGCCCGTCGGCGCGGACAGCTTTGCCAAGATGCGTTCCGCCATCAACAACCTGCAACCTGCCCGGAAGGGCAAAAAGGAGAGAGTCATGTCCAAGGAATCCGGGCAGCATGAGCGCGGCAAGATCGCGGCCAGACTGCGCGCCCTGCTGGGGCTGCGTGAAGATCCTGAAGAACAGCCTGCGCCTGAAGAAGAGCCCCGCCAGGCCGTGGTCACGGATGGCTCCGGGACCACGGTGGAGCCTGAACAGCTCGACGATGCCGAGCTGGATCAGCTGGTAGACGACCTGGGCGCCCTGCTGGACGAAGCCGAGGCCGAACAGGAGGGCCGTGAAGATCCCCAGCAGCCGGAAGATGCCCAGCGCGAGGGCGGTGATGACAAAAACGCCTGCCGCAGCGCCGTGCTGGCCAGGCTCATGGCCAGCCTTACCCCGGGGCAGCGTCAGCGTTTTGGCCAGCAGCTGGAGCGCCAGCGCATCCGCGGTATCCGGGAACTGGCCCGGAGCTTCCAGCTCTCCCCGGATCAGGAAGACAAACTGGTTTCCTCGGGCATGAGCCTTGGCCGTGCCCGCAAACAGGTGGAGGACATCGTGGCACAGCGCCAGAATTTCGGGCCCGGCTACCAGGTCGTGAGCGTGGGCCGCACTGAAAAGGAATCTTTCCGTGCTGCCGTGCAGGACAGCCTGCTGCTGCGCTGCGGCACCAAGCTGGAAAAGCCCGCACCCGGTGCTGATGAACTGCAGGGCCTGACCCTGCGCGAGATCGCCCGCGAGATGGTGATCCGCTCCGGACAGCGTGCCGGTGGTGACATCCGCACCATCGTGGGCCGCGCCCTGACCACCACGGACATGCCCCAGCTGCTGGTGGAGACCAGCCGCCGCACGCTCATGGAGGCCTACGAGCAAGCCCCCGAGACCTGGCGCGACTGGTGCGAGACCGGCACGGCCACGGACTTCAAGGCGGGCAAGGCCCTGGGCCTGGAAGGCGACGTGGAGTTGAAGAAGATCCCCGAGTACGGCGAATACACCGACGGCCGTCTGGCTGAAAATGCCGAGGAATACCGCGTGGAGACCTTCGGCCGCAAGTTGGTGATCTCCCGTCAGGCCATCATCAACGACGATCTGGGCGCCCTTACCGACATGCCGCGAATGTACGGCGAAGCCTGCGCCGCTCTGGTGGGTGATGTGGCCTACGCTGCCCTGATCGATGTGGCCCTCAAGATGGGGGACGGCAAGCCCCTGTTCGACAGCGCCCACCACAACCTGTTCACCGGCAAGGGCGGCGCGCCCACGGTCGAGAATCTGGGCGCTGTGGTCACCGGCATGGAACTGCAGCAGGACAGCTTCGGCAGGGTGGTCACCATCCAGCCCCGCTTCTTCATCGCGCCCATCGCCCTCAAGACCACCTGCGAGTCGTTCTTCAATACGCAGATCACCGGCGGGCCGGTGGTGGGCACGCAGGCACAGCCGCTGGTCCATAATCCCTATGGCGGTGAATTCTTCCGGCGCATCTATGACCGTCGTCTGGATCTGGATGCGGCGACCACATGGTATCTGGCCGCGGCCAGATCCACGGTCAAGGTCTTCTTCTTGGGCGGCGTGCAGGCTCCCTACATCGAGAGCCGCGACAATTTTGACACCGATGGCTTCGAGACCAAGGTCCGCATGGACGTGGGCGCCAAGGCCCTGCGCTGGATCACTCTCGCCAAGGCCACGGCATAGCAAAGGAGGACAACATGCAAAACTCCCGTTCCATGGGCCGCTGTATCCACCATACTCCCAGCAAGGCCGTGCTGGGCGGTGAGCTGGTCGTGCTCACCGGCATGGTGGCCGTGGCCAGTACCGATATCCCGGCGAATGTCGAGGGGGCCTGCGAAGTGGAGGGCGTCTTTGCCCTGCCCAAAAAGGCCAGCGAGACCCCCAAACAGGGCGCCCCCCTGTACCTGGCCAGTGACAACACGCTGACCACGACGTCCGGGACGCAGTTCGTGGGCACGGCCTGGGCCGATGCCCAGGCCAATGACGCCACTGTGCTCTGCCGCATCAATTTTGGCTACGGCGTGGCCGCTGCGGCTGCCGCTGCTGCCGCCGCAGCCGAACAGGGCAGCTAACCCACCACCCCTCCTCGCACCGGGTCGCGTGCCTCCGGGGACGCGACCCTCACAGGAGTCCTTATGGATCAATCACGCCTGATAGACCTGGCCTTCGATTTCTGCATGCGAGCGGAAGGCAACGCCACCTACACCGATGACCCCGACGACGCGGGGGGGGCCACCAAATTTGGTCTGGCCCTCAACTACAACCGGGATGTCCTGCCGGACAAAAATGGGGATGGTTACATCAATGCCGCCGATGTGCGTCTCCTGGAACGCGAGGACGCCCGCCAGGTATGGGAGCGCGTCTACTGGCGCGGCAATGGCTGCCACCTGCTGCCCGATGCGCTGGCCTTCATCTATGCGGACATGGTCTTCAATCCCGGCCCGGGGGCGGCCCCGAAGCTGCTGCAGCAGGCGCTGCGAGGGCTGGGCTGTTCCGTGGCCGTGGATGGCATCATCGGCGCCGAGACCAGGGAGGCCATCGGTCGCTGTGATCCCGGCGAGCTGCTGGTGGAGCTGACTGCGCAACGCCTGCGCTACTACGGCACACGCTCCAAGTATCCCAAGTACGGGCTGGGCTGGGATCGCCGGTCCGTATGGTGCCTGCGTACAGCGCTGGGCATCTGGTCGGGAGAGATCCAGTGAGCCCGCTGCAGACCATGGGGCTGGTCGGCGCCCTGCTGGCAGCAGGGCTTGCCGTCTACTACCTGGGAGTGGCCCGGGAAGAGGCCGAACAACTGCGGGAGTCCCTGCATATAGGTACGACCCAGACCAGGGCCACGGAAAGCGCCCTGTCCGAGTTGGAAAAATCCCGCCGGGAGGCGGCTGAAAAGGAGCGGGAATATGCCCGTGCTGCAAAGGCTGCTGCTGATCTGCCTCTTGAGCAGCGTTTTGGCGAGTATGACCGCCTGTTCGACGCCATCGAGGCTGGTCGTGGCGAGCCCGCCCCCTGAGTTGCTGGAAGATTGTCCGCCCCCGGCCATCTCCCGGGAGGTATTGCCCGCCATTGCCGCGGGCCGGGCGGATGACGCCGGGCGGGCCTATGTCGATTATGTGCTGACCGTAGAGGCGGCGTGGAACGCCTGCCGTGATCGTCAACGTGCGCTGCGGGCCTATGTGCGCCGCATGGAGGCCCTGCATGATCCGTCCTGATCCCGATGATGATACCAGGCGCGACCGGATGCCCCGTGGCTGGCAGGATGACCGCTGGAGCCGTGACGGCTGCGGCTGGGATGGCTGGCAGGCGAGCGGCTGGAATGGGCGACCGCGCCCCCGGATGCGCCTGCCCCGGCCGCTGCGTATGGCGCTGCTGGCGATCCTGTGTCTGTTCGCGCTGCTGGCCGCTGTCGATCTGGCCCTGACCATCATTGATCCCGACAGGCCCATGCATGTGGCCCAGCTCATCCTGGGGCCGCTCCTGCGTCTGTCCGGCCTGTTTACCTTGGGGATGTGATATGGCCGCACCTCTGACCTATGCGGAAGTTTCTGCCGCCATGGGGGCCCTCCTGATGCTTTTTGTCGGCCTGAGCCTGCGCGAGCTCATCGCACTGATGCGCCAGATCCTGACCCGTCAGCGTGAATGTCCCACACTCTATGCGGACCGCGAACGCAACGACAAGGCCCACAAGGAATTTTACGACGGCATGGAGGATCTCAACGTGCGCGTGACCCTGCTGGAAAAGGAACATAGACCGCGCTGTGACGGAGAAGACTGATGACGGAACAGGAATTTTTCGATGCCTGCGGCCACAAGGGCTTCAGCGAGCTCCAGACGGAGGACGGCAAGACCCTGCGGGTGCTGGCCTACCATATCGGCCAGCAGGATGCCCGCCTGCGGGTGCGCATCTCGTACAGTACCACGGAGCTCGGGCGACGTCTGCGTGGCCAGGAACGGGTGACCCTCTGGGGCAGCAACTGGCGCGTAGTCCGCGGTCATGCCCAGGAGCGGGCCGAGGTCATGCAGGCCATGCTGGAGAGCGAGATCAGCTATGCCTGAGCTCTATCGTGTCGATGCCGACTGGCAGGACTGGCTGTCCGAGATCTGGGATGAGGTAGACAGTATCGCCTCCGAGTCCAGGCTCCGGCAGGCTGTGGTCCGGGCCACCAATGACACGCTCACGCATATGCGCAGTTTCCTGTCGAAGGGGATCCGCGCCACCTACTACGTCAAAAAGGCCGATATCGACGCCGCCATGCAGATCGTCAAGGCCCGCCAGCGCGGCCGGAACATCGAGGGCCGTCTGAGCTTCCGTTACCGGCAATCGTTGCCCCTGTCGCAGTTCGGCGCCCGGCAAGGCAAGACCTATGTCTCGGTCAAGGTCTTAAAGGCCAATCGTGCGCGGCGCATCCAGCCCGGCGGCGAGAAACAGATCCTGGCCACGAAAAAGGGCCGGGCCGCGGTGTGGATTGCCAGGGGGCATGTGCTGGCTCGCGTGGAAGGCCGGGAAAAACCGCTGCCCCTGTACGGCCCCAGCTTCATGGCCTTTTTCCGCTCTCCGGAGAACGAGGCGAGTATCGCTCGAGAAGAGAGCGCATGGATGCTCAAACGCCTGCACCATCATGTGCGGCGTCTGCAGGAGGACTAAATGCCTGACGACTACCAGCCTACGCAATTCGAGCAGGTCCTGGACCGCGACATGGAGCTGGTCTTCCAGGCCCCTCTGGGCGCCGGGATCAGCGTGACCCTGGTGACCGAGGACGGCAGCACCCACGAGCTGCGGGCCATGTTCGCCACCTCGGGAGCAGAGCCGCTCTCAGGCGTTGCCAGTGCACCGGTGGTCAGCGTGGCTCCCACCCTGCACGTGCCCCTGCGCGATGTGCAGGCGGCGCTGGGGCGTCCCCTCTCCACCCGGGACCGCGTCATCGTGCGCGGCCGTACCTACCGCGTCCTGAATCCGCAGGACGACGGTTACGGCCTGATGGAGTGCAGGCTGCTGGAGGCCGCCCATGTCTGATGTCCTGTTCGCCTGGGGCGGCGTCCATCCCCGCACGCTCATCCGTCGGGCCGTCTGTCAGGTCATGCGCGAGCATGACGGTCTGGCCGCTCTCATTGGTGCCCGGATCTGGCCCAACCGCATGGAGCACTGGTTCCGCGGTGAGCTCCCGGCGGCCGGTGTCTATACCGTCAGCGAGCAGCGCGTGGAGTCCGATACGCGGCCCGAACCGCAGGAGCGGGTCATCTCCCTGGCCGTTGAGCTGCTGGGCGGGGAGCTGGAGGCCGTGGACGATACGCTGGACGCCCTCTGCCTCCAGGCAGAGCGGGCCGTGCTGCGCCTGGACGCCATCGGCCGGGCCATGGGCGCCATCGTGGACGCCAGTCTGCCCGAGCCCCTGCCGCTGGTCCGCGGTACGCACCCGGCGGACACGCTGCTCTCCATCACCCACACCGGCACCGAGCTGGGCATCGTGACCGACGGTGCCCGCGAGTACGGCGTGGCCACCCTGAATTTCGACCTGGAATACCAATGGCCGACGGTCCCCCCGGAGCTGGCCGATTTTTTGCTGGCCCACACGGACTGGTACGTCCACCCCGGTGATGACCGGGTGGACATGATCTCACAGGTAAACTTTGACCAGGAGTGATCTGATGCCCCATCCCACCACCATGCTTATCGTGCCCGCCGTGCGCGATGGCCGTCCCCTGCGCATCGCTGATCCGCAGTCCGGCCAGTATCTTCCGGCCACGGGTGCCGTGGTCCCACGTTCCGCGTTCTGGCTGCGCCGTCTCAAGGACGGTGATGTGCAGCTCAAGCCCGCTGCCAAGGAGGTCTAAATGTCCATCGCCTTTAACGTCCTGCCCGATACCGTCCGCGTGCCTTTTGCGTATGCCGAATTCGACGGCTCCGGTGCGTCTGATGATCCGGCCCTCATGCCCTACACCGTGCTCATGGTAGGGCAGATGCTCGACAGCGGCACGGCCGAGGCCGGGACCGTACAACGTCCCATGAGCGCTGCCCAGGCCGCCACCCTCTTTGGTGAGGGCAGTCAGCTGGCCGCCATGTGCGCCGCCTACCTCAATGCCAACAGCATCACCAAGATGTTGGCCATCGGCGTCAAGGATGCCGAGGAAGGTACGGCCGCCAAGGGGGCCCTGACCATCAACGGCACCTGCGTCAACGCAGTACCGCTCTGCCTCTACATCAACGGCAAGCTGGTGCGTGCCGCCGCGCCCCTTGCCGCAGAGGCATCCGCCGTGGCCGAGAATCTGACCAACGCCATCAATGCCGACAAGAGCCTGCCCGTGACGGCCACCTTCAGTGGTGGCGAGGTCAGCCTGACCGCCCGTCACAAGGGCGAGTGCGGTAACGATATCGACCTGCGCATCTCGTACTACGATGAGGACAAGCCCGGCGGCCTGACCTTCAGCTTCACCAGGATGGCCGGCGGCGCCGGCAATCCTGATCCGGCTCCGGTCATCACGGCCATGGCAAACGACCAGTACCACGTCATCGCCTGGCCGTGGACGGACAGCGCCAGCCTTGCCGCCCTGCGCGATGAGCTGGCGGACCGCTGGGGCCCCCTGCGCCAGATCGACGGACAGGCCATCGTGGTCAAGCGCGGCAGCTATGGCGACGTGACCACCTTCGCGGGCGAGCGCAACGACAAGCATCTGACTGTCTTCGCCTCCGAGGGCAGCCCCACCTCTCCCTGGGAGGACGCGGCCGCCACGGCGGGCGTCATCGCCTACTACGGCAACAGCGATCCGGCCCGGGGCTTTAACACCCTGCTGGTGCCGGGCGTCCTGGCTCCAGCTCCGGCCGACCGCTGGACCGACTTCCCCGAGAAAAACCAGGCTCTCTTCGAGGGCGTATCCACCCGCTATGTGGCTCCGGATGGCACGGTGCGCCTGCAAAAGTGCATCACCACCTACCGCCTCAACGACCTGGGCGCCGAGGACAAGGCTTTTCTCTCCCTCAACAGCCCGCTGACGCTCTCCTACCTGCGTTACGACTGGAACAACTATTTGAGGACAAAATATCCGCGCCACAAGCTGGCCTCTGATGCCGATGCCGCCCGCTATGACGCCAGCCAGCCCATCATGACACCCAAGCTGGGCCGGGCCGAAGCCATCGCCCGCTTCATGGATGCGTGGCTGCCCATGGGGCTGGTGGAAGGCAGCGAGCAATTCAAGGCGGCGCTGCTCTGCGAGCGCAACGCCAAAAACGAGAATCGGCTGGACTGGCTGCTGCGGCCTGATCTGGTCAACCAGTTCGAGGTGGCCGGGACCCTGATCCGGCACATCGTCTAAGGGGAGGTGAGGAATATGGGAAACGGAACCAACAATCGGCGGGCAGGCATCATCTACGTCAAAGTGGACGGGAAGCAGTACGACGCCAAGGGCGCCTATACCTACAATCTGGGCAAGCCCAAACGTGACGCCATCATCGGCGCCGACGGGGTGCATGGCTACAAGGAAACGCCGCAGGTGGCCTTTATCGAGGGGGCCGTCACGGACAGCGATGAGCTGGATCTGGCGACCCTGGTGACGGCCGACAACGTCACCGTCACGCTGGAGCTCAACAACGGCAAGGTGGTCACCCTCTCCAATGCCTGGTTTGCCTCCGAAGGCAGCGGCAGCACGGATGAGGGCGAGATCGCCGTGCGTTTCGAATCGCGGCGCGAGGCCGTGGAAAGCAATTAGGGAGCGTCATATGGAACCCATCGTCATCAAGCTGACCGTGCCGCTGACCCACGGCGCCGAGACCATCACCGAGCTGCGCATCACCCGCCGCCCCACGGCGGGCGACCTGCGCGGCGTCAAGATCAGCGAGCTCACGTTCGACGACATCATCACCGTGGCCTCCCGCCTGGTGGCCCTGCCGCCCAGCGTGCTCAACACTATGGACCTGTCCGATTTCACCGAGCTCTCCGGCGTTATCGGCGCTTTTTTCGGGAGTGGCCAGCCGACTGGGATGACGCTCTGACCCTGCTGGCCTGGCTGTACCACTGGCCCCCCTCGGAGCTGGAGCGGATGACCGCCCGTGATCTGGCCTGGTGGGCTGAGCGAACCAAAAAACTGCAAAAACTCATGGAGCATGACTGATGGCCGAGGGCAAGCAGAGCCGGTTTGACCTGATCATCAATGCCGTGGAGCGTGTCTCGGGACCGTTCCGCCGCATCGAGCAGGCTATGGAGGGGATGAGCAAGGGAGCAGAGAAAGCTAGCGCATCCATGAAAGAGGCTACTCAGCATATAGCAAACACTGAAGAAGCTCTTCATACGCTCCATAGCAATGCAGAAAAATTGGATAAGTCTCTAGGAAACCCGAAGGGCCTGCAGCGCCTTTCCGGCAGCATCGGCAACGTGCGGGACAAGCTCCAGGGCATGGTGCAGCAGGGGCAGGCGGGGCTGGAGCGTCTGGGCGCTCTGGCGGGGCGCCTGTCCCTGTTGTTCGGCGCTGCCGGTGGGGGCGCCTTCGCCCTGGGCACCGAGGCTGCCACGGCAGCCGCCGAGGCCAGCAAATTCGCCAGCATGGTGGGCCTGTCCACCGGCAACTGGCAGGAGTACGCGGGCGCGGCCACGATGGCGGGGATGGAGGCCGATGAACTGGCCAGCCTGATGCTCACCCTGCAGGAGCGGGCCGTCAATGCGGCCCGCGGCGAAAAGGGCGATATCGAGATGCTCCAGCTCATGGGCATCAGCGCCAAAAACGCCAAGGGCGAGCTCAAGAACGCGGATACGCTCCTGCTGGAACTGGCCGACCGCGTCAAAAAAATGCGCGAGGCCGGCGAGATGGGCAAGGCCGCGGGCATCATGAACCAGCTGGGCGGCGAGGAAGGCGCCCGCCTCCTGGATCTGCTCAAGAATGGCCGCGAGGGCCTGCTGGCCATGCGCAAAGAGGCCCGGGAACTGGGGCTCGTCCTCTCGGATGAGGCCCTCGAGTCCGCCCTCGAGTACGGCTCCGCCATTAACCGTGTCAAAGCCACCTTCCGGGGGCTGGGCCTCACACTGGGCAAAACCTTTCTCCCCTCGCTGACCAAACTGCTGGACAAATTCCAGGCCTGGCTGCAGGTGCAGCGCGACATCATGTCCGCCGGATTTGAGCGATGGATAGACGGACTCGACCTGGATGCCGTCTGGAGATCCGTAGAAAACTTTTTTGCCTCTCTGGGCCGTCTGGGCAGGATGCTGCAACGGGCAGCCGATCTGTGCGGTGGCTGGAGCAATGTTTTGACGGCACTGGTGGTCCTCATCTCCGGCAAGGCATTGCTGGCCCTGGGCTCGCTGGCTCTGGCCTTCGGCCAGCTGGGCATGGCCATGCTCACCACTCCCGTAGGCTGGTTCGTGGCTGCCGTGGCTGCCATCGCCGGAGCGGCCTATGCCATCTACAAAAACTGGGATGGTCTCGTGGCCTATTTCTGGGGAATTTGGGAGAGCGTGAAGGCGGCCTTCGAGGAAGGCTGGGTTCAGGGCGTCATGCGGGTGATGTTCAGCTTCAAACCGTCCCGCTGGATCACGGACGGACTCAATGAGCTGGTGGCCACCCTCACCGGTGTGGACCTCTACAGCATCGGCGGTCAGTGGATCGATGGGCTGCTCCGGGGCATCAAGCAGGGGTGGCAGCAGCTCACGGGCTGGCTCGACAAAGGGCTGGACTCCATCGCCGGCATTTTCCGGAGCGACGATGACGGCAAAGGGACAGCCTCGGGAGCCGCAACCTCTACCCTGCCCATGGCCGATCCGCTCAACATGGTGCCCGGCGCCAAGTCCATGATGCAGCTGGTCCGCAGTGAACGAGTCATCCGGCAGGAAAACACGGTGCGCATCATCGCCCCCGAAGGCATGCGCCTTGAAGGTGAAGGCCAGGGCCGCGGCCTGGATGTGCGCGGCGATGTGGCCGAGGCCGGGGTCCTCAACGCAGGAGCCATCTGATGGATCTGTGGAAAATGCAGCTTCGGGCCGCCAGCTTTCGGGGCGTGTCCTTCGGGGTCACGGCGGATGAAAGCGAGGGCGGCCGCCGCACGGTGACGCATGAATTCCCCCAGCGCGAGGCGCCCTACGTGGAAGATCTGGGCGGTGCGCCGCGGCGCTTCACGGTCCAGGCCTTCGTGCTGGGCAGTGATTACATGAGCCGCCGCGACGCGCTGGAAGCGGCCCTGCAACAGCCGGGGCCAGGTACGCTGGTGCATCCGTGGTACGGCGAGGTGCAGGTCAGCCAGACCGCCCCCTACAAGGTCCGGCACAGCGCCCAGGATGGCGGCATGGCCGTCTTCCAGCTCTTTTTCTGCCGCGATACCGAGCCCAACAGCCCGGCCGCCAGCGTCAACCAGGGGCTCCGGGCCCGCCTGGAAGCGGGGACGGCGGGCCTGCTGGCCTGCGACAGCTTCGACAGCGCCCTGCGCCTGACAGGACAGACGGAATGGGTAGTCAGCCAAACCTACAGCCTCATCGTGGATGCCGTGAGCACGGTACAGGCCGTCATGCACGGCGACATTTCCACTGTGGTGGATCTGCTGGGCGCGGCCACGGGCTATGACCTCATGCCGCTGGCCAGCGTGGGGCAGCACCTGTGGAGCGTGCTGCAAACCATCGGCGGGCAGTCCGGGCTCTCTGATGCGGCCGTGTCCGGACGCTGGGCCAGTGTGGCCCGCACCGACTTTTTGCAGACCGTGCCGGACAACGTGGGCTCCCTGCGTGCGGTGATCCTGAGCAATGGTCATGCCGTGGAAAATCTGGTGCGCCGTCTGGCCCTGGTGGAATCGGCCCGTGCCGCCACTACGGCCCAGCCCGCCAGCCGGAGCGAGGCGCAGCAGCTACGCTACGATTTTCTTGATGCAATGGATGAAGTTCTGGCTCTGGAGCCGGTGATCCCGGGAATGACGCAGGCCAGCGGTGTGAACCGCATGGAGATAGAGCTGATCGCCTCTCTGGCCAGTCTGCGTTCCGGTACGCTGGCCACACTGGCCGAGGCCGCCCGGCGGGCACCGGAGGTGGTGACCATCACCCCGGCCTGTGTGCTGCCTTCGCTGGCCCTCTGCTACCGCCAGAGCGGCGGCGTGGACCTGGAGGCGGATCTGGTAGCCCGCAACCGTCTCATCCATCCGGGTTTCGTGCCCGTGGAACCTCTGGAGGTGCTGCGTCATGCCTGACGACATCATCCTGCGTATCGATGGCGTGGACTGGACTTACTGGACCTCTGTGCAGGTCACCCGCCAGATGGATGCCATCGCCGGGACGTTCTCCCTCTCTTTGGCCGACAAATGGATCGGCGGCGCCCAGGCGCTGCCCATCGCCGCGGGCATGGCCTGCCAGATCCTCATCGGCGGCGAGCAGGTCATCGACGGCTACATCGATCAGGTCCGCCCCTCATTTTCCGCCACGGCGCACGGCATCAGCGTTACCGGACGCGATAAAAGCGCCGATCTGGTGGACTGCGCTGCCATCCACAGCCCGGGGCAATGGCTCAACTGCACCGTGCTCCAATTGGCCCAGGCCCTGGCCAGCCCCTTCGGGGTGAACGTCACGGCCGAGGGCGACGTGGGCGCGCCCATTGCCAGCTTCAAGCTCGAGGAAGGCGAGACAGCCTTCGAGGCCCTGGATCGTGCCCTGCGCCAGCGGGAGCTCATGGCCTGCCCGGATGGCAAGGGCGGCATGGTGCTGCTCAAGGCCGGAGCGGGCACAGCCAGCGGCAGCCTGCGACAGGGGGAGAACATCCTTTCGGCCGAGGGGCAGTTCGACATGGCCGACCGTTTTTCAGACTACATCGTCAAGGGCCAGAAACCCGGCACGGACAAGGGCTGGGGCAAGGAGGCCTGCGCGGTGCGCGGCCAGTACCGCGACCAGGCCGTGCAGCGTTACCGGCCCATGCTGATCCGGGCCGAGCAGTCCGGGGACAGCAGCAACGCGCACCAGCGGGCCGCATGGGAATGCAGCGTGCGGGCCGCCCGGGCCGTGACCGTCACGGCCACGGTGCAGGGTTTCCGGCAGCAGGGCGTGGGCCGGGAGCAGTCCGGCCCCCTCTGGCAGCTCAACCAGATGGCCGATGTGGATCTTCCCTATCTGCGCATCAGCCAGCGCCTGCTGGTGGCCGGGGTGGAGTTCCGGCGTGACGCCACGTCGGGCAGCACCACCCGCCTCACCCTGCGCGACCCGGCCGCTTTTAAGCCCGAGCCCCAAAAAGAGGAAAAGGGCGGCTCCGGCAGCGGTGGCGGCGATGCCAAAATGGAGAAGGAAGTGGACCTGCAGACCCGCCTGGCTCAGGACGCCGCGGCACGGCAAAAGGCCATCAAATGAGCGACCGTCAAACTATCCGCCTTCTGGAGCGATTGTCCCGCCGCATGCGTAACATCGTGGCGCGTGGTGTCATCTCGCTGGTGCGCGATGCCCACAAATGGCAGTCCACCCAGCTGGAGCTGCTGGACGGCGAGGTCCTGGACGATGCCGAGCGTGCCCAGCAGTACGGTTTTTCCTCCGTTCCCCATGCCGGAGCCGAGGCTGTCGTGCTGTTCGTGGGCGCTGACCGCTCGCATCCCGTGGTGCTGGCCGTGGATGACCGGCGCTACCGCGTGCAGGCCCTCAAGGACGGCGAGGTGGTGATCTACACGGACGAAGGCGACCGCATCCACCTCAAGCGCGAGCGCACCATCGAGGTGACCACCAGGCATTTCGTGCTCAAGGCCGAGGATGACGTGCGCATCGAGACCAAAAATTTCAGCGTCCAGGCCGCCCAACATGTGCAGGTAGAGACCGCCAGCACGCAGTTCGCCACCGGGGCGCTGGCTTTTGGCGGCCAGGGCGGCGGTGCCGTCACGGCACAGCTCACCGGCGGCATCGTGGCCTCGCAGGATCTGCAAAGCAACGGCGGCGCCGTCTCCCTGAACCGGCATGTGCATTCTGGCGTACAGGCCGGTGGTGATACGACAGCCAAGCCCGTGGGAGGATAGCGTGGATATCTGTCTGCATTTTGACCAGGAGCATGGCCTGTTCGACGTCCTGCTCTCCGGACCGCTGGCCGACCTGCAGGGCGATGAGGGCCTGATGACGGCGGTGATCATCTCCCTGTTTACGGACGCGCGGGCACATGACGACGATCCCCTGCCCGATGAGCGTGTGGGCGTACCCAGCGACCGGCGCGGCTGGTGGGGAGACTGCCTGCCCGACGCCCAGGGCGAGCAGACGCCGGAGAGCATCGGCTCCCGGCTCTGGCTACTCTGGCGGGAGAAAGATCTGGACAGCGTGGTGGCCCGTGCCCGGCAGTATGCCGAAGAGGCCCTGGCCTGGCTGCCTCGCGAGGGCCATGTCAGCTCCCTGAGTGTCAGTGTAGAGCGTGTGCAGCCGGGCCATCTGGGCATCGGTGTGAACCTGCAACCGTCCGGCAGTGACGCTCCCGGCCGCGAGTGGCGTTTCATCTACGATTATCAGCAATCCCAGCCGGTAAGCGTCCGGCTGGAGATATAGGAGGCAGCCATGGCTTGGGAACGTCCATCCCTCTCCAGCCTGTATGAGCGCATCGCCCGGGATTTCTCGGGCCGACTGCTGGATGGCTCCACCCTGCTCCGCCGCTCCGTGCTGGCGGTGCTGGCCAAAGTCTGGGCCGGAGCCTGCCACATGCTGCACAGCGTACTGGCCTGGCTCTATCTGCAGGTCTTCGTGGACACGGCCGAGGGCGAATACATGGAACGCTGGGCCGGTGTCTGGAACATCTCCCGCCTGCCTGCTGTGGCAGCCGCAGGCGATGTTCTCTTTACCGGACAGAGCGGGACCATCATCCCGGCGGGTACCCTGCTGCAAGATCAGACCAGCGGGCTGCGCTATGCCGTGGCAGACAGGAGCATCATTGCCGAAGGGCGCGTCCAGGCCCGTGTGGTCGCTGTGGAAAGCGGTGCTGCCGGAAATCTGGCCGCCGGACAGCCGCTGAGGCTGCTCTCCCCCATCGCCGGTGTGGAGAGCGTGGCCGTGGTGCAGGCCGGGGGCCTTGTGGGCGGCGTGGATGTGGAGAGTGACGATGCCCTGCGTGCCCGCGTGCTGGAACGCCTGCGCCAGCCGCCCCGCGGCGGCAGCATGGCGGACTATGTACGCTGGGCCAAAGAAGTTCCGGGGGTGACCAGGGCGTGGTGCTATCCCATGCATCTGGGCATCGGCACCGTAGGCGTCTGCTTTGTCTGTGACGGGCAGGAAGACCCCTTTCCCAGCAAAGAGATGGAACAGCGCGTCAGGGAGCACATCGAGCCCCTGCGCCCGGCTACTGTGAAAGAGATGAGTGTCTTCGGCCCCGAGCCGCTGGACGTGACCGTGCGTCTGCGCATCTCTCCGGACACGGAGGCGCTGCGTGCCGCCATCACGGCGGAGCTGGGCGATGTTTTCGCCCGCTATGGTGCCCCGGACAGCGTGATCTACCGCTCGATGCTGTCCGAGGCCATCTCCCTGACGCCGGGTGAACAGGACCATGTGCTGCTGGAACCGGCGGAAAATATCATCGTGCCCGCCGCCTACCTGCCGCGGCTCACGCAGGTGATCTTCGAGGGCGAGGTGGACCACCATGCCTGAAACCAGCCTGCGTGTCCGTTCCGCCTCTGACTACCTGCGCATGCTCCAGCACCTGCTGCCGCAGGGGCCGGCATGGACCCGTGCTCCGGGCGCCGTGCTGACCGCGGTGCTGCGGGCCTCGGCCGATGAGCTGGAACGTCTGGACATGGCCATGCATCTGTTGCTCATCGAGATCCTGCCCACCAGCGCCATCGCCGGTCTGGAGGACTGGGAGCGTGTGCTCGGCTTGCCTGATGACTGCCTTCCCGCCGGGAGCACGCTTCAGGAGCGGCGCAGCGCCGTGCTGGCCAAGCTGCGCGACGAGGGGCGCCAGGATCTGGCCTACTGGTATGGTGTGGCCGATTCGCTGGGCTACGACGTGACCATCGAGGAACACTGGCCCTTCTGCTGCGGCATCCACCAGTGCGCTGATCCGTCCGGCCTGACGCCGGAAGAGATCCAGGCCCATCCCGAGATCGGCTATCTGGCCGTGCCGGAGATCCGCTGGTGGTGGAACGCCATCGTCCACGGCGACAGGCTGCTCCGCTTCCGCTGCGGCGAGAGCCTGTGCGGCGAGCGCCTTATGGACTGGCGAGCCGCCGCCTCCCTGGAGTGCGTCATGCGCCGCGACAAACTGGCCCATACCCTGCTGACCTTTACCTACGAGGAAGGAGAATAGCCATGAAATACAATCCCCCCGCCGGATCCCAGGACCCGGATGCCAAGTACGTTACCGGTCAGCCCGGCAAGGTCCGCGGCAGCGCCGTGCCTGCTGAGGCCGTGGAACATCCCCAGCGCGAGATCGTGGAGGTCATCAAAAAAGCCGGGCTGGATCCCGACGGCGATGACCTGACCCAGCTTTGGCAGGCCATCGAACAGATCATCAGTGCCAAGGCCCCTATCGCCACCAAGGAAAAGCCCGGCCTCGTGCAGATAGGCGACGGGCTGGCCATCACGCCGGAAGGCCTGCTCTCCGTGCTGATCGCCAGCACCTCGCAGGCGGGCCTGGTCAAACCCCGCTACGGCCTGAAGATCGGCAAGGACGGCAGCCTTGACGTGGACTTCGGCGACATGCCCACGGACAAGTTCGAGGAACTGCTCAAGAGTATCAGGGTGCCCATCTGGCTGACGAAGAACAAGGATTTCTATGTCAATGGCACGACGGGTAGTGACACACTGGACGAGGGAAGAGGAGAGAGCTTAGAAAAAGCATTCAAGACAATTCAAGCAGCAATCAATTATGTTTGTGACAGCTATAATATTGGAAAATATATATGTTCTATAAATGTAATGGATGGCGTGTATAATGAATATATACGACTTTCTAAATACAATTCAACAACGGGATATATTGTATTAAAAGGGTTAAACTCTTCTCTAGATTCAGTAATAAGTGGAGCAATTATTGGTGAAGAATCTACTGGGCGTTGGGATATTAGCTTCTTAACGGTTCGAAACCGCGCTGGTGAACCATCCGTAGGCTCCAATGGGTATTACGGAATTTTATCCCAGTCTGGGTCGACAATAAATATTATCGAATGTGCTATTGATTTACCCAATGCGGCTCCTACTGGAAGATGGAAGTTTCACGTCGCAGTTGACGGCGGGACGATAGCAATCAGGTCAAAAACAGATGGTAGTGCGGGGCTTATATGCTCTGCCGGTAGCTCATCCGATCTTAGTGGCATCGTGCGCGCTATAGGATCAGGAAATGTGAATATGTTGAGTAACATCGCATGTAACGGACTTTCTGTCCAAAACAGTACGCTGGTAATTAGTGAAGGGTCTACATTTCGAATAACGACACCTGCTGGCCGTACCCCTCCTATATTTACGGGTAGTGTCACGGGAAAACGGTATGATGTATATCTGAATGGAATAATTAATACAGGCAGGATGGGCGAGGAATTTGTCCTAGGTACCATACAAGGCTCATCTAGTTCCGGTGGGCAGTACAGTTAGGAGGCCATATGTTTTACCAAATTTCCGACGGCCGCCTGTGGGACGTGGATGCGGCCAAGTTTGTAGACCAGCCCCCCGAAGGCGCGGAGATCATCCCCCTGTATGCGGACGGCAATCCCGCCGGGGAAGACTATCTGCGGCGCACGCTTGAGTTCTACGGCTACCCTGTGGGGCCGGAGCTGCTGACGCTGGAGGAGCTGAAGGCGGCAAAGCTGGCGCAGATCAACGAAGGCTGCCAGTCCGCACTGGCGGCCCTGACGCCGACCTACCCGGAAAAGGAACTGCTCACCTTCGAGCGACAGGAGCGCGAAGCCCGCGCCCTGCTGGCCGGTGACGGCAGCGACGTGGCGCACATCACGGCCATCGCCTCGGGCCGGGGCATCCCGGTGGAAGAGCTGGCCCGCAAGATCGTGGCCAAGGCCGATGCCTTTTCTCTGGCCTCCGGCCTGCTCATTGGCCAGCGCCAGCGATACGAAGACCTGCTGGAGGACGCGCCGACAAAGGAAGCCGTGGCCGCCATCCAGCCTGTCTACACGCTGCCGGAGGTACAGGCATGACGCGGGGCGAGATCATCCGGCACAACGGCTGGCAAACCATCGTCTCTCTGGACCAGACGCTGCATTGTTTGGGCGGCCTGCTGTCCTCGTTGCTGCTTGCCTGTATCCGGGCCCCGGCCCTGCCTGCGGTCTGGGCGGACGAAACACTGTCCTCCCACTGCTGGCGCTGGCATCTGTATGGCATACGCAGCTGGCCCTGCCGCCTGGTGGATACGCTGTTCTGGTGGCAGAAAGCCCATTGCCGCAGCGCCTACGAGAGCGAACGCGACGGGCGGCAACTGCCCCCGGAGCTGCGGAGCCTTTGATCTGGAGACCGGTATGGAAGGCAAGCCAACGGCAAAAGAGTGCGGCCAAGGCGTGCCGTTCGAGCGCGTGCGGCGAATCACCGGCTACCTGGTAGGCACGCTGAAGCGATTCAACAATGCCAAGCGGGCCGAAGAACGGGATCGCGTCAAACACGCAACGGGGGGGCAGCTGGATGACAAACAGTGAAGGGGCTGGCAGCTCCGGCTGCATCATCGAGGACCAGGAATCACCCCATCAGCGCCCCGCCGCTATAAAAGCCGCTGATGGAGGTCATGGGCCATGCAGACCCGACCATGCTGCCCGGCTATCAGCATGGTCGGGTCCGGCTGCGAAAAAAGCCGTCAATACTGCCCCGGGACTGGGAATAAATACAAAAAAATGAGTAAAATCAGCTAGAAAAAACTTGCAACCTCTCTGGAGAAGATCGAACACACGTAAATTGTGAATCACGATAAATTTCAAGAGGTTGTAAATATGAAAAAGCTGCAGGTCGTCTTTACGAGCAAACCCTTTGATCTGGAAGAAGTCCTCTACTGGCAGCAGTCCGGGATCAGGCCGGAGCGCGTCGAGATCGCGGAGACCGTGCGCCTCAGCCCGACGCCTATGATGAGCTGATCAGCGATTTTTGCCGGTCCAGGGCCTGGCTCCGGGGTAAGGGAGGGCGGCAAAACTGCCTGCTGGTACAGGCTCTGGGGCGCCGCTCTGTGGTCATCGATCCGCAGGGCTACGACTACGCCCGCTATGTGGCTCTGGCCTAAAAATGGAGCCGGGGGAAACCCCGGCTTTACTTTATTTGGAGATGGAGAACACAAAGATGATTTTATATCTCGGTAGATTTACTTTAAAAAATCAATAATTCTCTATTTCGTTTAAGGAAAACCCTTCACGTTCCTTACACACAATATGCAATTTACATGGAAGCTTTAATTTATATCGTGTCAGACTATATGATTTTAATATTATTTCAAGTATTTTTTGTTGCGTAAGTGACTCATCCCACATCCGAGTAACTCCTGAACCTAATATTGGCATATAGACATCTTTTCCTCCATAGTATTTATCTATTTCTTTCCATAGAAGATTCAGACATTCAATAAACTCGTCATAACTCATACATCCTAAACCATCTTTATTTAATTTTGCAAAAGCCAACAACAAATCATCTCCATTAGGAAGTAAGGTCCCTGACTCATATCTTATTTTATTTTGAAATAGAGAATTTGTTGCAGATGCTTTAATGTTATACTGTTTTAACAATTTACGTATCTGATGATTTTTTATATTCGTCTTTTGAATATACTGACCACAAAGTGATGTTTTATTTATTTCGTAAGTTTTTTCACCGACATCTGTTGAGAAGCATTCATCAAAGTTTATGATCCGCTTTCCATTACACTTACTAAGGATATCTCCGTATTCGATATATATTGAATAGCCTATTTTTTTTATAACAACAGTGCTTCTAAATTTTTTATATATAAATACAATAATTTTGATTATCAAAAATATAAAAATAAACAATAAAATTTTAATTATCGCAACCTTAAAATCATCAGAAATATTTGCTTTTATATTCTCAATAATAAAAATTTTTTTAAAAATACTGTCAGAAACAAAAGCAAATATAGCTGATGTTATGCCAAAAGCCCATGACATATGACGAAAAATTTTTTTAAACATAGCCGAGAGCTTCCTTTATTCGAGTATAATTACCAACTTTTCTTCCATAATCATCTTTTTTCCAAAATGGCTCTGCTCTACTTTCATATTCTTTCATATAGTGCGGAAGCCATTTAGGCTCTCTAATTAGTGAATTATAGACAACAATAATAGTCTTATTTTTTATTTTTGCCTGCTCAAACTCATGTCTCAAATATGAATAATTATTAATATTTCCAATCTCACCCATTGCAGGATATGTTATATCAACTTTACAATCCCTAATTCCATTTCTTGATTGTTTATATGGCGTGCATGTACATCCAAAAAAATAATCTTTTCCAAATCTTGAACAAGTGCTTCCAGCTGTTCTTGTTGCTGTTTTATCACCAATAATGCAAATAACAATAGAAGAAGCATTTATTTGCCTATTAAATTCCGCTTTTAAATCACATGGATAGCATTCATCCATGCTATTAACAACGCTACCAGAAACAACTTTTGCCATATCTACGAAATCAACCTTATGTAAGCTATCAGTTCCCCAGTTATTTAACGTTTCAACGACATCGCGATCTCCACTGTCAGGTGCATAATCTGCACTAATATAAATGCGCTTACTCATTTTTTTCTCCTATGACAGATGGTTGGTAGGATTATAGGCTGGCCGGGTCTTTTTCTCCCTTCAGGCAGGTCAGCACTTCCGCGATGAAATCTTCCGGGGGCATTTCATCATGGGTACCGGCCTCCCAGCCTGGCCAGAGTTCCTCGCACTCCCCGTCCAGCCAGTCGGCGATATCGGCCGCAGAAAATGCCAGGGCACCCTTGACCAGCGGGTGATCCGATTGCAAAAGCCCCACGATGTTTTTGGCACGTCCCTTTTCCGGCAGGGGATTGCTGAGGCTTTCGCAGAAGGCGGAGACCATTTCATCAAGCCCCCCATGCCGCAGGGCGAACGCCATACAGGGATGCTCCTGGTGCATCTTGTCGAACAGGCGCACCACAGCCACGGGATGCTTGGACTCACACTGCTGGAAAAAGCACTCCTCAATAGCCTCTGTCAGCAGCTCATGATCTGCAAGAGGGGCCGCTTCCACCAAGGCATCCAGTCTGTCCAGGGCAGCCTTGCCGCACGACGTCGTATCCAGCGCCTTGTCCAAAGCTTCCCGGTAGCGTTCATAATTTTCAAAAGAGCCGTAGCCCTCTTTTTCCTGCCTACCCGCGCAGAAAGGACAGTCCGTTTCCACAGGGGTGTCGTTGGAGGCCCTTGCAGGCTCTCTGTCTGTTTTTGCTGCCGCCAGCAGCTCGCAAGGGCGGAGCGGCTGGTGCATTTTTCGCCATAACAGCATGGCCGGGATACCGCCAAACAAGATAAGAGAGACACCGGCGGCCTGAACCTTAGGGTCACAGAACAGAGCAAGCCCAAAAAAGAAAACCGCAGCAGCCAAAGGGAAGAAAAAGGCATAGCCCCGCGTTCTCCGCTCAGGAGGCGCCACCACGAGCACCTTGGGAAATATCAGCCCGGCAAGGCTCCAGACAGCACAACCACAGAATATCACTACAAAAAACAGGGAATAACCGTTCATGCCTGTTTGCTCCTTTTGCTATATGCCGGGCAAAACATAGTTTAATGACTATAGTAGCATTTATTTCCGGGTGAAACAAGATTCCCCCACAACGGAAAACGCCCCGCAGGAAGGAAACTTCCTGCAGGGCGTCTCATCATAATTGAGGGCCACAACCGGCGGGAGATTGCGGCCTGTCAGGCATCTGTGCTAGGCCATCGGCGGGCGCATCCTCCTAAAGGAGGGTACTCCCATGAAACACTTCCTCCGGGACGTGCTGGCTGCCTTTGTGGCCGCCGTCCTTGCGGCCTTGGTGATTCGCTTGTTGAACCTCTAAGACGCAAGTAGCCCGGTAGGAGGTGCAACTCTTACCGGGCCAAAACTTGCGATCCAGTTAATCGCGGGGGATGTGCCCACGGCGGCGGGTGTTCGCGCACCTGCCGCCTTCTTTTTTCTAGCCGTTCCCTCCCCCCTTGGCAAGCCCCCTTGACCTTTGGCGGCCATCCGGGCACACTGAAATTCCCCAAATCAAAGAAGGCGTCACCGTCGCCTTTGCCGTGCCCCACACGGCGAAAAGTGCGGTCTTTTTTGTTTCTGCCACCATCCGCACCGGCAGGTCTTCGGCCTGTGGTGCCGGTTATCTATTGGCGGAGCAACGTCCAGTATCCGTGAGGACTGGCGGCCTTCTTTGAGCCGGGGAGCGTTGCTTCGCCTTTTTTGCGCGGGAGCGAAGCAACGTCCGGTATCCGCAAGGACCGGCGGCCTCTCAGTGGCCGGGGAGCGTTGCCTCGCTCCCGTTTTTTGTTCCGCGCAAAAATCCCCAATCAAAGAGGTTTGCTATGAACACGTTCCACGATTTCAGCGATCTTGGCGAATTGCTACGCGTCCTGCCTGCCCGTCTGCGGCTGGTGGCCGATTATGTCTCCCGCGAGGATGCGCTGGAACGAGAAGCCGCCGCCGAGCTGCTGGACGAATGCGCCGCACGGCTGGAAGCCCAGCGTGACCGGCTGGCCCGCTGCAATGCGGATGTACTGCACGCCCTGGGCTGCGGCTGCCAGCTGGTGGCCATGCCCACAGCCGGAGAGGTGCGCCATGCCTGATGTCGCCCTACCCTGCGGGAACGCATCCTTGGCAGCGCCATGCAGTGCGCCCGCCTCATGGGCGCCACCAGCATGGCCGAGGTGGAGGGCATCTTCTGCCGCTGCTGCGAGCTGGTGGCCAGCACGCCGGAGCAGCCCCTTCTGCCTGCGGACAGGGAAGCCGGCCTGATCCGGGACTTTATGCAGGAATGCTGCCAGAGCAGCAAGGGTGTGAAAACTACGGCCACGGCCATCTATGACCGCTTCCGCGTCTGGTGGAACAGCCGTAGCAAAGAACCTTTGCCCAGCCAGAAACGCCTGGGCGCTCTGCTTCAGGAACGCTTCGTCCGCCACCGCCGTGGCGGCCGCATCTGGTATCTGGATCTGAGCATGGAGGGATAGGAAAACAACGGCCCCCGCAGGGATTCCCTGCGGGGGCTTGTACTATTTGGCTTTGCGAAGATCGTCGTAAAGCGGCCTGTCCACAAAGATTGGCTGCAATGTGCCATCTTTGTCCATTTGGCCGACAGCCACCGGCTTGCACATCCCCTGCACAAAGAACTTGCCGTAATGAATCTTGCTGCACAGCAGCAGTGCCGCATTGCCTTTGTTGACTTTGGCCAGATCCAGACCGTTCGTGTCCTCAAAATAGGCGTGGAAAAGTCCCTTGAGCTTCATGCAGGGTAGATCCCTGCCGTCAGAGTAAGTCCCTGTGGGGGAGTAGCGCTGCTGGCCGAGGCTATCCACCTCGCCCCAGACAAGAATCTCTTTGGCGGACAATTCCTTTTCGGCAGCAAACTGATTGCCCTCAAAACTGTCCATGAGCAGTTTCGGTGAATATTCGCTGATGCCGGATGGCCACACATTGGGCTTGGGGGCTTCCTTGGGCTGTTGTGCCGCTTTGCCTTTTCCGCTGAAGGCATTTTTGATCATGCTCATGCCTCCGTACAGACCACAGGCGCTACCGCCCCAGACGGCAGCCTGCAAATCGGTCAGCTCTTTGCCGAACTCTTTTTTGTACTTGGCCTTCATGTATTCCACCAAGGCTTTTGTCTCCGCCTCATCCAGCGGCATGGCGTAAGGCTTGCTGCCGGACTGCTCCACGGCGGCTGCCATCTTTTGCATAAGCTGCTGGCCGTCGGTCTGGGCATGGCCAAGGCAGGGGAATAACAACAAAGAGACAGCCAACGCACAAATTTTCTTGAGCCGCATCATTTTCCCTCCCTTACTTGGAACGCCGGACAAAGGACAAGCGCCATTTTCCTCCCCTCCTACTGCCGCCACCCTACAAACGGGCAGCACTGTCGCCAATACGGGCAGGCGCGGCCTTGGGGGCGCCTGCGTGCCCTTCCTTCTGCCTGGTCAGCAGCTCATCCTGCAACTGGATGATCTTTGCCTGCGCCGCCAGCAGCTTTTCCTGCAAGTCCTGGATCTGGCGGCTGTCGGCCACCGGCTCCCGCTTCTCCCCTTCCGCCCGTGCGGCATCCACGATGTAGGTCAGCACATCGCCCCAGGTCCCGCCCGCTTCGGCGGCCATGGCTTCGGCCGCGGCCGCGATCTCCTGCAGGGGCACCGGCCTGTCCAGGGGCGTGCCATGCCCGATGAGCATGGGGCCTTCGCCAAAATACAGCCATTGCCGTGACAGGCGCGGAAAGGCCTCCAGCATGGTGGGCAGCAGCGGCCACAGGTTGTGCTGGCGCTTGGCGCTCAGATAGGCGTGGAAGGTGCGGTACTGGACCCCGATCATCTCCGCGAATGCGGGCAGGCCGCCGAAAAATTTTCCCGCCGCCGTAACACGCTCGTATAATTCAGAATTATTTGTTCTGTTCATTTTCATCTCTGAATCTGCGTTGACAAATATGTATGAATCATACATATTTTCCCCACATACATACACATTCAATATCCCCGCCGAACAAAAAGAGGATTTTATGCAGCAGTTTATCTTAACCCCCACAGGCAGGCAAGAGCAGCGCTTTCTCAAGCTCAAGGTCTGGATGCTGGAGCACGGCATCACCTTTGAATCTATTGGAAAATTCCTCGGCATATCTGGCCGTTCCGTCAGCAAGAGCTTGCGCAACGAGCGCATGCCCGTGCGGCATCACCGTGTCCTGCGCTACCGGCTGGACATCCCCCTGGAGCTCCTGCCCAGGGCCGAGGATGTGCCCACCGGCCCCAAGCCCCGCACGCGCTGATCCGCGCCATTGTGTCCGCATATCGCATTTTCGATGAATGAACCACGCAAACAATAACGAGATTTTCGCATGAACCGTCCTCCCTATCCTTCGCTGACGGCCGTGGTCCACGGCATGGTCAAGGCGGCCCCCTCTGGCCTGGATGCCCGCACGGTGGCGGACCTGGTGGGCAAGCCCTACGCCACCCTGATGAGCGAGCTCTCGCAGCAACCCGGCCACAAGCTGGGCGCGGAGCTGCTCCTGCCGCTCATGGACGTCTGCGAGAGCGATCTGCCGCTGGTCTTCCTGGCCAGGCAGCGCGGCGGTGCCTTCGTGCCCCTGCGCCTCCCGGATGACGGGCCGGTGCAGCTTGTCACGGGCCTGAGCGTCAGCATCCGCGAGTTCGGGGAGTTCGCCGTGGCGGCGGCGGAGCAGATCGCGGACGGCAAGATCACGGCGGAAGAGCTGCAGGACATGCGCCGCCTGAGCCACGAGGCCGTGGAGGCCATCATGCAGCTGGTGGCGCTGGCGGGCGAGGTCCATGACCGCCAGCGATCCCCCGAATAACAAAAAAGGCCCCGGGCGCTGGTACCGCCCGAGGCCTGAACCCTCGCAAAGGAGAGTACTATGTCTCAAGAACTGTATGCAAAGCCCGCGGCCCCTGTCAAGACAGCCAGCTATCTGGTGCGCCTGCGCGGCCTGCCGCCCCAGCGCCTGAGCATGACCCATCGTGCCCTGCTGGCATTCCTGCAGCAGGCCGGACAGCGCCGGGCAGCAGCCGTGGCGTAGGAGGAAGCATGGGTGCTCTGTCTCCTGAAGAACGGGCAAAGCTGCGGGCCGTGGCGGATATGATCCCCGACCTGCCGGAACTGCGCCAGGCACAAAAGTGCAAGGTGGCCATCTCTGTCCTGTTCCATGTCCTTCGCGTCTGGAAGCCGATTTTTGAAAAGGCCGCTCCGGAGCAATACACAAAGATCTGCAAGTGGCTGGCAGTTGTGGCCACGGGATACGCTGCCCGCGCCAAGAGGCGGCGCGAGGTCGAGTATGCGCTGGAAAAAATGGAGAACCGCCTGCGCCCCTACCTCAAAAAAACAGGGCTGCCGCCTGAGCGCCGGGCTTTTCTGGCCTGCGCCATGCTGGCGGCGGCCCTGACCCTGATGGACGATGCCAGAGCCACCTGTCCGCTCTATGCCCGCACGGGCGCATGGCGCTATGCCTGCCAGACAACGGACACACTGGTGACGGCTCTGATGCGTGCCTTCCCGGGCTGCGATGAGCGCGGGACGGAAATATATTTTGACCTTACGAGGTGAGTATGGACGACGATATCTCCCCCTTCATCGGCCAGAAACGCGCCGATATCCTGCGCGGCGTCAAGGAGTTCATGGATCGGGGCAAGCAGGAAGGCGCCCGCGGGATGATCTGCGTGATGATCGCCTTCGGGGATGCTGCAGAATCGCACCTGAGCTTCCGCTCCGCGTCCGGAGCGCTTTGCATGTCCGAGGTGGCGGAGTTCGGCGCGCCGGCCCTGGGCGAGATCGTGGCGCATCTCAAAAAAGCCCCTCTCGCCGACGATATCCTTCCCCGGCAGTAGGAGGTCCGTATGCCTACCCTGTTGATGGATGCATCCCTCGCCAGACAGGCCGTGCGTCACTTTGGTCTGGATGCCCAGCTGCAGATCCTGCAGGAAGAACTGGCCGAGGCCATCGTGGCCATCAGTCACCTGCGCCGCGGCCGCTGCGGCTCCCGTGAGGACGTGGTGGATGCCATCGGCGACGTGCTGGTGATGATCGACCAGTTGCGCACCGAGCCCTTCATGGCCGATGAGCTCGACGCCAGTGTCGCGCTCAAGTGCGAACGCCTGCGCGCCCTTCTGCCAGCGGAGCCCGTCTCCGGAGAGGATCCGGCATGAACAGCGCTCTGGTGACCTGCCCCCGTCTGGGGCGCGTCATCAGCTCCGGGGAGTGCTGTGGCATCATCTGCAGCACTCCCTCCCGACAGGAGCTGGGGCTCTGCCTGGCCTGCCCCGTGGGGCAACGTCTGGCCATGACATGCCCCTTTTACACCAAGATGCACGCTGTCCCTGACCAGGGAGCGACCCGTCCTGCCGAGGCGGCCCTGCGCGAGGTTTTGCGCTTCGTGCTCCCTCGTTACAAGACGGATCGCAGCTTCGGCTTCAAATTCTTGTCTGTTGTCGCCCAGGCACAGTTCCACTGGCACGGCCGCCCCGAAGATCTGGAGGGGGCCGCCCGCGACGCCGGGCTTACCATGCGCAAGCGCCCGTGGGGCATCGCCCGCGATGCGGCGCTGACGCGCTTTGTGGAGGTGAGAGCATGAGTAATGTCACCCAGATCCCCGATCCGCCCCAGCTGAAGGTGCTGGGCTGCTTCCTGAGCCAGCTTCCTCCCATGATCGCCAGGAAGGAGGTCAGGTATTTCACCGGCGGTGCCATCAGCCCCAAGAGCGTCTCTAACGATGACTATCTGGGGAATGGCCCCAAGTTCCGCATGAAGATGGGCGACGCTGTCGTCTACCCGACGGCCTTCTTCCTCGCTTATCTTGAAGCCAAGGGAGTGAAGCTCATTGTTCCCCCGTCCCTGTAACCAGCTTTTGCCGGGCCAGCTCTGCCTTGGCCAGAGCGGCCCGGCGCTTGTCCATGTCGCAGATATGGAGATAGATCTCCGTGGTCGTGACACTGGCGTGGCCCATGAGCGTCTTCAGGGCATAAATGTCCAGTCCGGCCTCCAGCATCCGTGTGGCGAACGTGTGTCGCAGGGTATGCCAGACCACCCGGTTGCGCGGATCGGTGACACCATCATTGAAGCCGAGCTTGTCCATGATGCGCCGCATGGCCCTGTTGAGGCCATTGGCATCACGCTCTCTGCCGTCCGGCCCGGGAAAAAGAAAACCTGTCTTGAGCCTTCCCAGACGTTCGCGCAGCATGTTGAGGCTTTCGGGATACAGACGCCCCGCTCTGAGGATGCGCGTTTCCCCTCCCTTCGTGGAGCGCAGGCTGTCTTTGGCCCCTACCAGTACGCGGATCGTCCCGCTGTCGGCATCGCAGCTTTCGCAGCGCAGGTTGACCAGCTCTCCGGCCCGCAAGCCCGTGTCCAGCGAGAAAAGGATCATGTCATGCAATTCGCCATATTCCTCGCGCCGCCCACGAAAGGCCAACAGCTCTGTGATCTCCGTGTCACTCAGGACACGCAGTCGGCGGCTGTCTGTCTTGGGCAGGACGATGGCGCGGTTGCGGCGGCTCAGGATAGCCGGATTCGTGCCGCTGAACAGCATGGTGCCTGGCGCTCCGGGAGCAGGCGTCTCCAGGGCAAAATTGAAGACTTCGCGCACTGTCTTAAGGATGTGCAGGACGGTCTGGGCAGACAGGCAGGCTCCGGGCGTATTTTTGTTGCGCCCGGAGAGAGGTCTTTTGGCGGACACGATCCGGCCCAGCTCCGCTACGTCCTGCGGCGTGATGTCCTTGGCGGGCACATCTCCAAGGACAGGCAGTATGTGCATCTCCAGGATCTGGCATACCTGAGCGCCGCTGGCTCGATTCTGAAGACACCAGCGTCCGTAATACTCTGCCAATTCACGGAAAGTCAGCCCTTCGATTTTTGCCCTGCTGGCCAGCTGGGCCTCGCGCTGCTTCTGCTCCTCCGCCATGGCCCTCATCTCACGCAGGCTCTGCGGGCGCTTTCCTGTGCGGATGTTCTCCTTCAGCTCCCGCAGCAAGGCGACGGCCTTGGCGACCGTCCATCCTTCACTGGTCCAGCCCAAAGACTCATGGATGCGCTTTCCCTCTCCAGCCCTGTAACGGATGGAAAGACAGCGGTCAGGGACTCGGCCATTTTTACGCGTAGGATGCTCTCGGAACAGCACCCCTTCTTTCCCGGGGATCGTCTGCCATCTATATTTGTCACCCATCTGTCACCCACCTTATTAGATTTCAAGGGCTCTCATGGGCAAACCATAGAAGGAGTTATCTTGAAAAATCAAGGTATCAAGTATAGTTGGGCAACGTTGGGCATATCTCCCGACTTTCTCCTAAGCAGTAGGCCGCAGGTTCGATTCCTGCCGGGCGCACCACAACAAAATCAATGGGATACCGGTAAAAACCGGTATCCCATTTTTTTGGCTTTGCGACCATTTTGCGACCAAGAAGTTACACGGCTCTGCCAATAAATTTGCGGAGCTGTTGGCAGCAGTTTGAGACCGGCACTCGAACTTTTTTGCCGTGGGACCGTAGTTGTCCACGGCTTTCTCCAAACACAAAAGGGCGTGGGGACTATGTCGAAAAGACATCCCACGCCCTTTTTTCGTTCACTGCCCCGCTCTGCTTTTCTCGCAACGGGTTTAAAATCGCTGCATACTGCTTTTACAGGCGGGCGGGGACGCTCTCCCATGCCAAGCCGGGACACATTGATTCCCTGCCACAAGTCACCGCTGCCATCGTCCTTTCCTCATATGCTGCTAGGAAGGGTGGGCACGCACCAGCAGCTACGCCCCTTTCAAAAAATCCCCTCTCGGCTCTGGCCCCCTGCAAAAGACAACAAAAAAGCGGTCAGCCTGTTACAGCTAACCGCTTGTTTTTATTGTGGTGCGCCCGAAGAGATTCGAACTCCTGGCCTACAGGTTCGTAGCCTGTTGCTCTATCCAGCTGAGCTACGAGCGCGTCGTGAAAAGCTATGTATAGCAATCGCCCTGCCCTGTCAAATACTTTCCGCAAAAAAAATAAATTTTTATGCGGCCGCTATTGCCGGCCCCCGCTTTTGATGTGGGCGGGGGAGCAGGACAGGTCCTTTTCCCTGTGCCATTTGCCGCCCATCAAGGAACAGCACAGCGGATAGTCCACCGAACGTTCCCGGCATATATGAGGAAGATATCGGGCGGAAGCAAATCCCGCAGAAGTGCGGAAAGGAGGCACCCCGAGCCGTCCATCACAGGGCACATCGGGAAAGGGCGGCCGGAATGTTCTTAATAAGAGGTGGGGCCTCCTTCCCCACCATCCCAGGTTGAGACGGTAGGAAGCAGAAAGCGAGCCCAGATTTCAGCCATAAAAAAACGGGTCCCAGCTTTCACTGGAACCCGTCTGTTTTTTTATGGTCGGGATGGCGCGATTTGAACGCGCGGCCTCAGCGTCCCGAACGCTGCGCTCTAGCCAAACTGAGCCACATCCCGTTGCAAGAGAGGATATTACACCGAAGGGCTATCGCATGCAAGCTTTTTTTTCAAAAAAATTTCTCTTCACGCATTTCCTCCCCTCCTCGTTCCTGCCCATCGATCCATGGACAAGACGGCAAACGTTTTGTGCATATCAGGCAATTAGGCTTTGACTTTATGAAAAAAGGGGCTAAAACGCACATACCGGTTCGTCTGCCCGGTAAAAATTTTTTTGAGGTTGCTTTATGTCGAACACAGGTTCCACGGACAATTTTGGCTACGGCCAGGAGCTGAAACGAGAACTCAGCTTCAAGGACGTATTTGTTTACGGTATGCTGTTCATGGTGGTCATCGCCCCCATGTCCATCTATGGCTACATTTCCAAAGACAGCCACATGATGGCGCCCTTTGTCTACTTTGTGGGCATCTGCGCCATGTTCTTCACGGCCCTGAGCTACATGAAGATGAGTAACCGCTTCCCCATCGCGGGCTCGGTCTACGCCTATGTGCAGCGCGGCCTGAACCACCATGTGGGCTTCATCGCCGGCTGGCTCATCCTGCTGGACTATGTGTTCGTGCCCGCCCTGCTCTATCTGATGACCGCCAACTGGTGTGTGGAGCTCTTCCCCGCCACGCCCCGCTGGATGTGGGTCATCGTATTCGTGGGCATCAACACCCTCATCAACGTCCGCGGCATCACCTATACCGCGCGTGCCGACTGGATCATGTTCTATGTGGAAGCCGTGGTCCTGGCCCTGTTCATCGGCTTCGGTCTCAACTACGTCCTTGGTGAAGGCGGCGGCACCGGCCAGCTGGTCATGGATCCCCTGTACCGCCCCGGCGAGATGAACCTGCAGTTCATCGGCCTGGCCTGCACCATCGCCTGTCTCTCCTTCCTGGGCTTTGACGGCATCTCCACCCTGGCCGAAGAGACCCACCGCCCCGAAGTGACCATCGGTCGCGCCACCATGGCCGCCCTGCTCTGCATCGGCTTCCTGTTCATGCTCCAGACCTATGTGGCCACCATCATCCAGCCCGACATGAGCAAGATGAACCCCGATACGGCCTTCTTCGACGCTGCCGAGATCGCCGCCGGTGACTGGTTCCGCAAGGTCCTGCTGGTGGTCAACATCCTGGCCGTGGGCATCGCCAATACCATGAACGCCCAGGCCGCCACCTCCCGCGTGCTGTACGGCATGTCCCGCGACAACGTGCTGCCCGGCGTCTCCGGCCTGTTCCGCAAGGTGCATCCCCGCTTCCAGACCCCCTACATCGCCACCATCGCCGTGGGCATCTTCTCCATCCTGGTGGCCGAGCTCTCCACCGTGGAAGACCTGGCCCGCCTGGTGAACTTCGGTGCCCTGACCTCCTTCATCCTGCTGAACCTCGCCGTGTACAATTTCTTCTGGCGCCGTGAAAAGATGCGCGGCGGCAAGGCCCTGCTCAACTATGTGATCTGCCCCTTCTGCGGCGTGCTCATCCTCGGCTACGTGTGGCTCTCCTTCGACAGCATGACCCAGATCGTGGGCTTCAGCTGGCTGGCCATCGGCCTGGTCATCGGCTACGTCAAGAGCAAGGGCTACAAGGTCGTCCCCGAAGCCTTCCGCAAGAGCGATATGGTGTAGTAACCTTCATTGCAGGAGTTGAATCATGCAGTACTTTGACAAGGTCGTTTATACCTTCAGTGCCAACAACGAACCCACCGGCACCATCGATTCCGGCGAGATCGTCATCTTCCGCACCCAGGACTGCTTCAGCAACCAGATGCATTCCGAAAGCCAGCTGGTGACCAGCTGCGACTACAGCAAGATGAACCCCGCCACCGGCCCGCTGTTCGTGCGCGACGCCCAGCCCGGCGACGTCATCAAGGTGGAACTGCTGGACGTGCAGTGCGACACCATCGGCACCACCACCACCCTGCCCAAGATCGGCCCCCTCTGGGACAAGTGCGAGACCCGCACCAAGCGCATCCCCATCGAGAACGGCAAGGCCGTCTTCAATGACGTGACCTTCCCCATCAATCCCATGATCGGCGTCATCGGCGTGGCCCCCGAAAAGGGCAAGAGCGTGCCCTGCGGCTACCCCGGCAGCCACGGCGGCAACCTGGACTGCAAGCTGATGGTCAAGGGCAACACCGCCTACTTCCCCGTGCGTGTGGAAGGCGGTCTGGTGCAGATGGGCGACATGCACGCCGTCATGGGTGACAGCGAACTGTGCGGCACCGGTCTGGAGATCAACGGTACCGTCATCGCCCGCGTGAGCGTCATCAAGAACTGCCCGCTGGAATGGCCCGTGCTGGAGACCGCCGACACCTGGTACACCATGGCCAGCGCCGCCGGTTATGAAGAAGCCCTGCGCCACGCCAGCGTGCAGATGCAGGGCCTGGTGGCCGCCGCCACCGGCTGGGATGCCACAGACGCCTACCTGTACATGTCCCTGCGCGGCGACCTGGAAGTCTGCCAGGCCTGCAAGCCCTGCGAAGTGGACCTCATCGTGCGTCTGGGCGTGCCCAAGGCCGACATGAAGCGTCCTCTGGTGGGCTAACGCCGACCGTCCGACGCGACGATACTGAAAAAGGCTGTCCGTATCTTACGGACAGCCTTTTTTCATGCCTTTTTTGTAGGACAGCAAGACGCTATCTTTCCTTCCTGTCGTGCCGGGAAAGCCGCTCCAGCAGACGGTCATAATAGGTATCGTCATCAAGGTTCAGGGGCCGCTGGTGCTTCATGCGGGCCTGCAGGATCATGAAGCGCAATTTCTGCATCTGGCACACGCGCTCCTGCTCGTCCTCGCAATGTTCCAGCATGTCGGCCAGATTGCTGATCTCCTTGCGTTCGGCCAGCTCCGGCGGCACGCAGCCGGCGTTGCGCAGCACCTTGTAGGCCATGCGCAGTTCCGGGGGGACATGGCTGTCGTCTTCCAGCTCCAGCGGCCTGCCCCGGCCGGGGAGATCATCGAAATCCCCCTTGGCCATGGACTCCTCGATACGGCGCTCGGCGATGGACTGGATGACGGACCAGGGACTGACCTCAGACATGTTTTTCCTCCGTATCGGGAGCATCGGCCCAGAGCTTTTTCCACTCCATGATCAGCTTGAGGGCCGCCAGCGGCGAAAGTTCATCGGGATCGAGGTCCCGCAGCAGCAGGACTAGCGGATGCGGCCCGGCGGCCGGTGCGGCCGGGATGTCGATGGGCAGGGACGGAGGCTCTTCGCGGGCGACTCGCTTTTCCATGCCGGGAAGGGCCAGCGTCTCCGTCTGGGGCGACATGCGCCGCCCCTCGCCCCGGCTTTGCTCCAGTTCCGCCAGGATGGCCCGTGCCCGCTGCACCACCGGCGCAGGCACGCCCGCCAGACGGGCCACCTCCACGCCATAGCTGCGGTCCGCGGGGCCGGGCACCAGCTTGTGCAGAAAAAGGATGTCGCCCCCGTATTCCCGGATGGCGATATTCATGGTGAACACGCCGGGAACACGTTTTTCCAGCGCCGTGAGCTCGTGATAATGGGTGGCGAACAGGGTGCGCACCTCGCCGTGCGCCCGGGCGGCCAGATCCTCCACCACGGCCCAGGCCAGCGCAACGCCGTCATAGGTACTGGTGCCGCGCCCGATCTCGTCTAGGATGACCAGGCTGCGCTTGGTGGCCTGCCGCAGGATGCGGGCCGTCTCCATCATCTCGACCATGAAGGTGCTCTGCCCCTGGGCCAGGTTGTCCGAAGCGCCCACGCGCGAGAACAGCCTGTCCACCAGCCCCAGGCGGGCCCGTGTGGCCGGAACCATGGAACCGGTCTGCGCCAGCAGGCAGATGATGGCCACCTGCCGCAACACCGTAGACTTGCCCGCCATGTTGGGACCGGTGAGCAGGCACAGGCGGCGCTTGGCATCCAGCGTGATATTGTTGGGCACGAAATTGGCCGTGCCTATCATGGCTTCCACCACCGGATGGCGGCCTTCCTCGATGAGGATGTCGGCACTGCCGTCCAGCTCGGGACGGCACCAGCCGTTACGGCGCCCCACCTCGGCAAGGCTTTGCCAGTAGTCCAGATGGGCGATGACGTCCGCCATGTGCAGGATGCGCTCCCGCTGCTGGGCCATGAAGGTGCGCAGATCCTGATAGAGCTGATATTCCAGCGTCTTGCGCTTTTCGGAAGCGGAAAGGAGCGCCTCTTCCAGCTCCTTGAGGGCTGGCGTGGTGAAGCGCTCGGCATTGGCCAGGGTCTGGCGGCGGATGAAATGTTCCGGCACCGGCCCGCTGTGCGCGGCCTTGCTCAATTCGTAATAATAGCCGAAGACCCGGTTGAAGCCCAGCTTGAGCTTGGCGATGCCGGTCTCCTGCTGCTCGCGGGCCAGTTCTTCCTGCAGCTTCTGCTCGCCGTGTTCCACCAGATCCAGCAGACGGTCCAGCTCGGCATTGTATCCGGCCTTGAACAGGCCGCCGTCCGTGATGACCACCGGCGGGCTGTCCACCAGCGCGCTGCGCAGCAGATGCGCACAATCGGCCAGATCGTCCCAGCCCTTGAGCAGCTCATGGATGACACGGGGCGCGTCCTCCCCGTTCTCCTGCCCCGGCAGCGGATACTTCCCGTCCAAGGGCTGCGTCAGGGCCGCCAGAACGGCGGGCAGGGCCGCAAGACTGTTGCCGAGGGCAATGAAGTCCCGCGGGGTGGCCCGGTTGACCGTCACGCGCGTGGACAGGCGCTCCAGGTCATAGACGTCCTTCAGAGCTTCCCGCAACAGGGCCCGGCGGTTGTCGTCATCGTGCAGCAGGGCCACGGCGTCCTGTACGGCCAGGATGGGGGCCGCCTCGCGCCATGGATGCCGCAGCATGTCTTCCAGCAGACGGCCGCCCATGGGCGTCATGGTGTCATCCAGCACATGGCGCAGGGTCCCCTTGCCCTTGCGGCCATTGAGGCGCTGGAAGATCTCCAGATTGCGTTCCGTCACGTCGTCCACCAGCATGTGGCGGCCCAGATCCAGCGGCTGGAAAGGCATCAGATGCTCGGGGCGGCGTTTCTGGGTCTGCTCCAGATAGACCAGCAATGCGCCGCAGGCCCGCACGAGGCAGGGCTTGTTCTGGAGGCCCAGCGCTGCCAGTTCCTGTACGGACTGGGCTTCCAGCAGGCGGCGTTCGGCCTTGCGGGCGTCGAAACCGGCCACGGGGCGGCGCAACAGGCGCACGCCTTCCAGCAGGCACTTGGGCGGCAATTCCTTGTCGTCCGGCACCAGCAGCTCGCGCGGGGCCAGCTTCTGGATCCATTGCCAGAGCTCGGGCAGGCGCTTCACCTCCATGCCGGACCACTGGCCCGTGGAGATGTCCGCCCAGACGAAGGCCCCGTTGTGCCCCTCCCAGAAAGCGGCTCCCAGATAATTGTGGCTGCGGGCGTCCAGGTTGGCATCTTCCAGCACGGTGCCGGGCGTCACCACGCAGGTCACGGCCCGTTGCACGAGCCCCTTGGCGGCCTTGGGGTCTTCGGTCTGGTCGCAGATGGCCACATGGAAGCCCTTGTCGATGAGCTGGGCGATGTAGGCCTGCGCGGCATGCCAGGGCACACCGCACATGGGCACGGGGTTCTCCGTGTCCCGGCTGCGACTGGTCAGGGCGATCTGCAGTTCACGGGCCGCGGTGACGGCATCGTCGAAGAAAAGCTCGTAAAAGTCACCCATCCGATAGAACAGCAGCGCATCAGGGTAGTCGGCCTTGATGCGCAGATACTGCTCGAACATGGGAGTCAGCTTGGGAGTTTTTTCTGCCATATGCGTAATTGCGCAGCGGCGCCATCCAAGGACGACGCCGCTGCAGAAAAATGCGCCTGATGCGCGGGGGAAAGGGACTAGGCCTTGTCAGGATCGGGAGCGGTCACTTCTTCCGGCTTGGGTTCAGCCTTTTCCTTGGCAGGAGCGGCTTCGATGGCCTGGGCCTTTTCCTGGGAGACCTTGCGGAGGAAATCGCCGCGCGCGGTCTCACCGTCCAGGCTCTTCTTCAGCTTGGCCACTTCACGTTCCAGAGCGGACACGCGCCACTTGCTCTTCATGTAACGGGCCGTCAGGTGCATCTTGTCCCACAGCAGCAGGGCCACCGCCAGCAGGGCACCCACGAAGAAGGCCACGATGACGATGAAGTAGAACGGCAGCGGGATGGACGTCATCTCAGGCACGAAGAAGAGATTGAGTTTGAGCGTCATGGCCGTCGACAGGGCCGTCTGGTTCTGGAAGAAGAAGACCAGACTGAAGAAAATCAGCAGAACAAGTAACAGGACCTTTATATAGCGCATAGTCTCCTCCTCTGCGCGGTGGTGTTCAAAACCTGTCGAAATACGGCTTCAGATGGGCATAGCTGCTGCGCAGGTGTTCCGGGATCGTGCGCACCTCATCCATCACGGCCATGAAGGAGGAATCCCCGTTCCAGCGCGGCACGAGATGGAAGTGCAGATGTTCCCGGATACCGGCTCCGGCAGCCTGCCCCTGGTTGAGGCCGATGTTGATGCCTTCGCAGTGAAAATGTTCCTGCAGCACCAGCGTGCAGCGCTGCATCAGGTCCATGATCTCGTGCGTCTCATCCTTTTCAAGCTGGGCCAGCGCCATCACATGCCGATAGGGACAGACCATGATATGTCCGTTGCTGTACGGGAATTTATTCATGATCACAAAAGCATGCTTGCCCCGGTACAGGACCAGGCGTTCTTCGTCTTCATCCCTGTTTTCAGGAAGACAAAAAACACAACTGTCCGGTTTGGGGCCAAGAATATACTCGATGCGCCAGGGCGTCCACAATTGTTTCATTTTCTTTTCCTCAATACACGGCTTGCGCGCCAAGGGCAAGTCCTGCCCTGAACGCCGCTCTTTTATTTGGGAAATACGCCTTCCTGCCGGGCCATGTCCAGCGCCAGACGACGCTGGCTGTCCGCATCCGGCGTCTCTCCATCCAGCTTGCCGACCAGCACGGCCCGCAGGATGCGCCCGAACAGCGGCCCCGGCGCGATGCCCATGTCGCGCAGATCCCGGCCGTCGATATCCGGCTTTTCACGGCGCCACTGGGTGATGTAACGGGAAAGGTTCTTTTGCAGCCCGCTGTCTTCCACTCCGGCCATGATGTAGAGCAAAAATTCCAGCGAGAATTTTTCCAGCAGCAGATACAGCTCGCTGATCCGGCCCGTCCCGGCCTCAAAGGCCTTTTGCCAGCGGGCCAGTTTGGGCTGCACATGCCGCATGGACTCCCGCTGCTGCAATATCTCCTGCTTGCGCCCTTCGGGCAGGCCCAGGGCGGCGAAGTTGGCGGAGACTTCGGCATAATTCAGGCGGTGCCCCAGTGCCAGGAAGTAGATCAGCCAGTTCTCGACGCTTTCATCGAAATACAGCAGGCGGTACCAGTTGAGCATGGAACACACCTGCTGCAGGATCTGGCGCTTGCTCGGTGTCAAAGACAGTGAAGGCCCCAGGGCCCGCAACAGGCCCAGGCCGTCCAGACGCTCGAAACAGGCCGCCGGGTCCTCTTCGTCGCATATGTGGGTATATTCGTTGAAGATACGCTTTCCGGACAGTTTGTCCAGCATGTGCAGGCTGAGCAGGTTCTTGATGAGCTTTTCCGCGCTGGGCCCGATATGGAAGCCGTAGCGCTGCTCAAAACGTACCGCGCGCAGACTGCGCGTGGGATCTTCCACGAAGCTCAGGGTGTGCAGCACGCGCAGCACGCCCTCCTTGATGTCGCGCTGCCCGCCGAAAAAGTCCACCAGCTGCCCGTAGGGCGTGCAATCCAGGCGGATGGCCAGGGCATTGATGGTGAAGTCGCGCCGGAACAGGTCCATCTTGATGGACGAGAGCTCCACCGTGGGCAGGGCTGCCGGGGATTCGTAATACTCCAGGCGTGCGGTGGCCACGTCGATACGCTGTTCCAGCCCGTCTTCGTCATGGTAGATGACCATGGACGTCAAAAACTTGCGATGCTCGCGCACACGGCCGCCCAGTTCGGCGGCCAGGGCACGGGCAAAGGCCACGCCTTCGCCCTCCACCACGAAATCCACGTCATGGTTGGGCCGATCCAGCAAAAGGTCGCGAACGAAGCCGCCCACCACATAGACAGGCATGTTCAGCTGCTGCCCCAGACGGCCCGCCAGCTCCAGCAGATGACGCACCCGCGCAGGCAAACGGTCACGCAGCAGCTTGGCCACATTGCGCTCGCGCGAATTGTTCTCCTGATAGTCCAGGACCTGACCGGGCTCGGAGGTCATGACGTTGATGAGGTCCGTGCGGGTCACCACCCCCACCACCAGATCCTTGTCCACGATGGGCACCAGACGCTGCCGTCCGCCCACGATGATGGACGAGATGTCCCGCAGGGGCGCATCCGGCGCCAGCGTCTTGATATTGCGGCGCATGTAGTCGTCCACAGGCCGGTCGCCCAGCTTGTGGCTGGTGGCGCGGGACGCCGTCTGGGCATCCAGGATGCCGATACAGTGCCGTGTCCCGGGCTTGAACACAGGCACGGCCTTGAGGCCGAAATGCATCATCAGGGTATCGGCCTCGCGCATGCTGCGGTCCGACTCGATCCCCACCGCCGGTGACGACATGTAATCGCTGGCGGTCTTTTCCGGTCCTGCCTGCATGTGCAGGTTGCGCACGATGGCGTCATGGACCTCGTTGAGGGTCAGGTTGCGGATGGAGGCCGACGCGGCATAGGCATGACCGCCCCCGCCCAGCTCCGCACAGATGCGGCCTACATTGATGGCATCGCTGCGGCTGCGGGCCACCACCTGCACCCTGTCCTCCATGCGGCCCACGGCAAAGAGCACCGTAAACTTTTCCATCTCCATCAGCCGGTGGGCCAGATAGGCGAAATCCCCCAGATAGTGTTCCATGGAGGCTTCGGCGATGACCACCGGTTCATTGTTGATATGGTAGACGCGCGCCGATTCCAGCAGACTGTTGAGGGCCCGCACATGCAGACTGGTCAGCTCATGGGCCGCCATCTCGTTGATGGCATTGACATCCATGCCCTGGGTCAGCAGCCAGGCAGAACTTTCAAAATCCAGCGGTGTGGTGGAGCTGTAGGTGAACGAGCCCGTATCCCCGTAGATGCCGAGCCCCAGCAGGGTGGCGTCCGCGGCTTCCAGCACGGTCCCCCGCTGCCGCAGCTCCCGCACCAGCAGGGCCGTCACGGACCCCACGGTCTCCACATGGCTCGTCTGGGCCGGGACGTCCTCGGACGAGGCCGGATGATGGTCCCAGACCTCCACGGACACCCCTTCCTTATCCAGCAGAGCCGACACATGCCGGACACGCTCCCGCTGGCGCGTATCCACCAGCACGAGGTGGGTGATCTCGTCCCAGGGGATGTCGGCACTGTCGGTCAGATGGTAGCGTTTGGCATCCAGCGAGCCCACGACCTTTTGCAGGCCGCGCTCCTGTGTCCCGGGGAACAGCAGCAGGCTGTCGGGATACAAAAAATGGGCAGCCAGCATGGCCGCGAAGGAATCGAAATCGGCATTGGCATGGCAGGTGACCAGGACCCGGGGAGAAGATGCGGACATTACGACTGACTCCGTGGATGGAACTGCCTGTGCAGGGCATGGAGGCGCTCGGCCTGCACATGGGTATAGATCTCGGTGGCGCTGATGTCGGCATGGCCCAGCAAAAGCTGCACGGCCCGCAGGTCAGCCCCCCCTTCAAGCAGGTGGGTGGCAAAGGAATGGCGGAAGGTGTGCGGCGAGATGGAACGCCGTATGCCCGCCAGCAGGGCGTATTTCTTGACCATCTTCCAGACGTACTGGCGGCTCAGGCCCTTGCCGGAACGGTTGAGGAAAAGGTAGCGGCTCTGGGGCGAAAAATCGTCACGCCAGAAGGACAGCCATTGCTGCAACAAGTCGAGCACCAGGGAATGGAGCGGCACAAGCCTGTCCTTGGCGCCCTTGCCCGACACCAGCACCAGCCCCCGCTGCATGTCCACATCCGCCACCAGCAGGTTGCAGACCTCCGAGACGCGCAGGCCCGCCGCATAGAGCATCTCCAGCAGGCAGCGATCACGGCGGCCGCATTTCTCGCGCATGTCCGGCAGTTGCAGCAAGCGGTCCATCTCGGCCTTGCTCAGGACTTCCGGCAGGTACTGGGGCAGACGCGGGCTTTCCAGCAAGCTGGCGGGATTGCTCTCCAGCAGGCCTTCTTCCACCGTATACTCAAAAAAGCCCCGCAATGCCGACAAACGCCGGGCCAGCGTGCGCCCCGCATTCTTCCGGGCCCGCAACCAGGCCAGATACAAAAACAGATCATGCTCATCGAGGCTGGTCTTGTCTCCGGCGTCCAGCTCGTCGAGGAAAAGGAAAAAGTTTTCCAGATCCTGCCGGTACGAGACCACAGTACGCATGGAAAGGCCCCGCTGGGCCAGCAGGTATTCCCCCCAGGCCGGGATCTGTTTTTTCAGGATCTGCAGGGATCGCTCCGTCGCCTCAGGCAATACGCTTTTTTCCGTCATGTCATCATGCTAGCTGCCTTGGACGGATTGGGCAAGATTTTTGACAGCATCCGGGCAAATGTCTACAAGGAGGCCATGACCGCACCGACCATCACCGTTTTTGTCTGTCTGGGCTCCAATACGCCCGATGCCGCGCACATGCTCTCCCTGGCAGTGGAACGCTTGCGCGCCCTGCCCCGTGCCCGGGTGGATGCGCTCTCCGGCGTCTACCTGACCGAACCGCAGGACTATGCGGACCAGCCCTGGTTCCACAATCAGGTCGTCCGTATGGAGCTGGATGCCGACTGGACCCCGCAAAGCTTCGTCCAGGCATTGCTGGCGGAGGAAAAACTGCTGGGCAGGCAGCGCAGCAGCGATCCCGCCCTGCGCTTCGGGCCGCGCTGCATCGACATGGATCTGCTGCTCTTTGGGGACAGCCGGTGCGACGCGCCGGAAAGCATCGTCCCCCATCCGCGCATGTGCCAGCGGGCCTTCGTCCTCATCCCTCTGTGTGACGTAGGCGCCGCCTGCCGTATCCACGGTCGCACCCCGGCGCAATGGCTGGCCGGGCTCCAGTATCGACAGGAAGGTCAGAGAATTTTTCAGTGACGCGCAAAAACTCTTATGCTATCCTGGGTTGCGATAAAGAATGAGACCCTGCTCTACGCAGGAGAAGGAGAGCGACCATATGTGGAAATGGCTTGTGCTGGGTCTGGCCGTTTACGTCCTGTACCGACTGTTTGCCAATGATTTTCTGAAGAAGAAAAAGGAAAACGCCGAAGACCAGGCCGCTGAAGTCGAGCGCAAGGTCGCTGCCGGCGAAATGGTCAAAGACCCCGAATGCGGCACCTATGTCTCCGTGGACGGCAATATCTCCGTGCGCGACGGTGACAAGGTCTACCGTTTCTGCAGCTACGAATGCCGCGACAAATTCCTGGAGCGCCTCCAGGAAGGTGGCCGCGAGCTCCCGCCCCGCGAATAAGCAGCCTTTTGATCCCGATCCCCAAGCCCGTCACCGTACGGGCTTTTTCTTTTTATGCAAAGAATCGCCGTGTCCGACAGCTCTCACGATGCAGCGCATTCCGACGGCAGCCCCTAGACAAGAACTGCCCGGGGTCCGATCGTGGCGCCCCGGGCAGTTCCCCTTCAATCCGCTATGGAAAGATGCCAATGTGGCTCCCCTCCCAACGGATGGACATGCTCGTGACTGTGACGGACGTCCGGCGCGCAAGCCAGCAGGTGCCCCTCACGGATCGTCCGGTATTCCCCGCAGACCCGGGAAAGGAAGTCCCAGTCATGGGAAATGACCATCCTGGCCGTGGGCAGATCGCATAAGATGTCGATGAGCCGCTGGCGGGCCTCCTGATCCAGGTCATTGGTGGGTTCGTCCAGCAACAGCGCCTCAGGATCCATGGCCAACACCGTGGCCAGTGCCACCAGTTTTTTTTCTCCGCCCGACAGGTGGTGTGTCAGACGCTGCTCAAAACCGGACAGGCCCAAACGCTGCAGCGTGGCCCGGGCCTGTTCCCCGGCTTCCGCCGCTGAAAGGCCCAGATTGAGCGGTCCGAAGGCTACATCCTCCAGTACCGTGGGAAAAAAGAGCTGATCATCAGCATGCTGGAGCACAAAACCCACCTTGCAGCGTAGGGCATGGAAACCCTTTTCGTCATGCAGGGCCTTCCCGTGGAAACGGACCAGTCCCTTACTGGGCCGTACCAAGCCGGTGATACAGCGAAACAGGGTCGTCTTACCGCTGCCGTTGGGTCCATAAAGGCCTATCCGCTGCCCGGGGGCCAAGGCGAAAGAGACATCTTGCAGAACACGGCGCGGCCCACGCGTACCCGTATAGGTCACCTCCACCTGTTCCAGACTGAAAATATTTTCCTCAACGCTCACCGACCGGCTCACAGGATGATTCCTCCCGCCTCAAACCACAGGATACAGGCCAGACAGCATACCGTGGCCAGTGCAAAATGCACATCCACCGGGCGCAGGCAAAAGCTATCCAGCGAATGAAAACGTCCAGAAAAACCACGCAGACGCATAGCCTCGTGCGTACGCTGGGCACGGTCATGGCTGCGCACCAGCAGCAGCCCCAACAAGGAGGAGACTGTTCTGTACGTATGCAGATTCGTACGCGGCCGGAACCCGCGCAGACGGGCCGCCATCATCAAATCCTGCCATTCCCCAGCCAATAAATGGATATAACGACCGGTAAACAGGAAGAGGAAGACCAGCTTGTCAGGACAGCCCAGACGCTCCAGGGCATGCCCTAAGGTCGCGGCGGGCAAGCTAGCCACCAGGGCCAGAAAAACACAGGCTATGGCATTGGACTTGAGTGTCACCAGCAGGGAAAGATACACCCCTTCCCTGCTGACTTGGATGAAATGCCACTGCCAGACTACGGCCCCCGGCGTCGTCCAGGGCGTGACCAGCCACAGGAACAGGATGAACATGTTGATAGCCACCAGACGCCGCCACAGAGGCCCCAGGGGAGCCTGCGCCAATCCCAGCAGCACGCAGCCCAACCCCAGCCCCAGACAGCAGGCCGTCATCTGCCGCAACAGGGCCAGGGCCACCGCCAGCAGAACCGCCAGCAGTACGCGCATACGCGGATCGATCTGCTGGATAAAGGAATCCCGGACAAAAGGCTGGTCGAACATCAGGCTATGCTAGGGCCGACGCCGGGAAAAGTACAGCCCGATCCCCACCAGGCCCATGATCCAGCCCAGCCCGCCCACGATGTCTCGCAAGCTTGGCTCCGCTCCGTTGCCGGCGGCAAGGGCACGACGCAAGGGTGCCAGATGCCGGTCCAATGCCGCATCGACGATCGCTTCCACGTCCTTGCGACTCAGGGCTCCCGTCACTACAGCTGAAGCGGCAGATCCGCTCCCGGCATCGGAAACCAGCTTCGCCGGAAGAGATCCAGCCCCTTCTTCCGCCGAAGATATGGGAGCCGTCCCGGCAGGCAGCAGACTGGAGAATTCGGCGGCATCCATGTGCCACTCGTTCTGATGTCCTTCCCCAGCCAGGATGCGGATACGCAGTCCGTGCCCCTGGCGAACGGCTGCAGGGACAGGGAAGACGAATGTCCCTTTTTTGTCCGTTCTGCCCTGCAGCAGTTCCGTATCGGTCTGCGCGTCAAAGACGATGATCTTCCCCTGCTGCACCGGCGAATCCCGGCGGAAAGAGCATTCCACCCGCACGGTCTCCCCCTCCAGCCAAGCAAAGATATTAACCCGGTGCGCCTGTGCGACCTCGGCAAATATAAGGAGCAGCATCAGGCACAGGCTCCCCGCACAAATCCTTGTATAAGCGTTCATGCACCCTCCTGTCCGCTACCCGGCCGCACCGGGGCCACACCCAGCAGTTCCGGGCGCACACGCATGATGAAGGAGACCGTGAACATGGTGACAAGCCCTTCCACCAGCATGACCGGCAAATGCGCCAGCAGCAAAAGCCGCGCAGCCAGCCAAAAACCCTCATCGGTGAAAGCCAGGGCAAGTGCCGTCAGCACGGCGGCCAACGCTACGCCCAAGGCCCCGCCCATAAAGGCAGCTACGCGTACGCCCTTCATACCGGGGCAGAGATAGCAAATGGCCCGGAACACATACCAGGAGATCACAGCAGCAAAGCCCATAGTAAAAACGTTGACTCCCAATACCGTGATGCCGCCGAACTGAAAAAGCAGCGCCTGGAGTAACAGGGCCACCAGGATGGATGGGAAGGCCGCCCAGCCCAACAGGACCCCCACGAGCCCATTGAGCACCAGATGGGCGCTGGACAGTCCCACCGGCACATGGATAAGCGAGGCTACAAAAAAAGCCGCTGACAGGATCCCCACAGCTACCAGACGATCATACTCCAGTTTGCGCAGCCCCAGCGCTGTGCCCGCCAGAGCCAGAACAGCACCGCCCGCAAGAACGGCGGGAGAAAGGACACCTTCCGCGATATGCATCGTTTTTCCTTCACGGCAGCGGACCTCTCCGCTGCCGTGCTGACATGAGTTTACGCCTATCTCTTCAGAGGAGCCGTGAATTCTACCCAGATCACCGCGCCCAGCTCCACATCCTTGGGCGAGCCCTGATGATCCATCTTTTCCTTAGCCGTATTCAGGGCGGCAAAGCCCCACCAGCCCGCCCAAGGGACATTGTACGTAAAGACGCCGTTCTCGTCAGCCTTGATCACCTGGGTCGTAAAGTAGACATTAGGGATCGTGTAGGCATCATCACGATTGTAATATTCCACTTCCACCACGGCACCGGGCACAGGCTTTCCGTCCAGCAGTACGCGCCCCTGGAAGAGATTACCGCTGTAATTGGCAAAGGGGCGAGTCAAAGGAACAATCTCCGTCTTCAGCCCCAGGGGGACGTCCCAGCCCTCCTCCTCGCCGAAGGCAGCTATTACGGTCTTGGTATAGTGGATGATAAAGCAGTCTTCTGCAGGCTCAAAATAGGGGGCGGGTTCCATGGCGAATTGATACACGCCAGGGCGCTTGACGCTATAAGTAGCCTGCCACGCCTGATGTCCGATAATAGAAACCGGCTTGAGCAGCGGTTTAAGATTTTCGGTCTTCCCGTCCACCGTGACGGTCAGGGACTGGGGCTGCTGCATATCCATGCCCTGCATCTCCATAGGATGAGAGAAGGAGATATCCAACTTCAGGGACGCTTCTTTTTTTTCCATCACCGTCGAAGACGAAGGGATAATCATGCCAAAATGAGCTTCGGCTTGGCCAGTAAGGCAGATGAGCAGGGCAAATACCATGCACGCTGTCTTCCACATGCTGTTTTCTCCTTATGTTTTGCAAAATACAGGATCCTCGCCAGCTATCGTTCGGATGCTCACGAGTAACACGTTTTTTTTAAAAATAGCAACAATAAAAGTCAGCAGCGTTAGCATGCCCCATCCTTTTACACGCTGGACGCCAGCCCAAAGCCCTTCCAACCGCCATCCTTGCCCCTCTGTCCTCTCCTTGGAAGGTAACCGATCCCGGGTAACTTCCTCCAGGTCCTATACTCCTGCCGGGTAACGGCGTAGTGATGCGATCCGTCTGGCATCGCAGCGAATTTTAAATCAGGCGCTAGACAGGCATGGGAGATCAACGCCTTCATTCCTTCTCAAAACAAAAATCCCCGGCGGATACCGGGGACGATCAGAATCAAATGCAGGGCGAGAAATCTTTCGTAGTGCG
>NZ_DS996356.1:118310-144000 GCF_000156375.1 Desulfovibrio piger ATCC 29098 | reverse complement strand
CTAGTCGGAACAAAATCCTCAGGACGCTCAGTGAAATATACTTTCGGCAACAAAAAAGCCCTCACGGAAGATTCCGTAAGGGCTTATTTTTTATGGAGCCAGCTAAGAGACTTGAACTCTTGGCCTGCTGATTACGAATCAGCTGCTCTACCAACTGAGCTAAGCTGGCGGACGGCTTGTTGTGTCAAAATATGGCCGGACTGTCAAGCGGAAATATGCCCGGCCGGAGGATCAGTCGTCAGTCCTTTCCAGATACAAGGGAATGACGTGCAGGCTGCGGCTGACTTCTTCGGTATGGCCCAGCCACCAGCGGACCTTGTCTCCGGGCCAGCCCAGTTTTTCCGCCACGGCACGGGCCACGCCGGCCACATTGAGGATGGGATGGCGCTGGAAGACCTGCGGCAGTCCGTAGGTCAGATTGCAGGCAAGACATTTTCCGGGGCGCTGGTGCAGCTCAAAGGCCAGTTCCGCCTTCCCTTCTCCTTCGGAGCGGCAGACCAGAACGATGTCATAAGCGCCTTCCTCAGCGCCGCCGAACAGTGCGTCGAAAAAAGCCTCAGTGCGTTCCGGGGGGAACACGCTTTCAAGAAAGGCCTTATCAAGAACCTTGCTCATATTGCCTCCAGCCCGACAACGGGCAAGAAAATTTCAAAAGCTAACGATAGCGTTTTTTTTCATAAAAGACAAATCCGCCCGTCAGCAAGGCAGGCACAGGGGCCGCAGCCACTCCGGCACGCGGGGCAGGTCCCGCAGGCAGACGTCATGCCGGGGCAGGCGCTCCAGCCGGAAGCCCTCCAGCAGATCCGATGCCGCGACCGGCCGCATGTCGGGGCGCAGACCGGCCAGACGGGCCAGCACGCCCACGATCTCCGCCGCCGCGACCCCCTGACGGCGCAGCTCGCGTACCCCCAGGCTCTGGTGACGTTTGGCCAGGCGTTCCCCCTGTCCGTCCAGCAGCAACGGGATGTGCGCATAGGCGGGCGGCTCGAAACCCCACAGGCGCAGCAGGGCCAGCTGACGCGGCGTGGATGTCAGAATGTCGCGCCCCCGCACCACCTGGGTGATGCCCATCAGGGCGTCGTCCAGCGCCACGGCCAGCTGGTAGGCCACCACGCCGTCGGAACGGCGCAGGGCAAAATCTCCGCCGCAGTCCTCCAGCGTGAAGGACTGTTCGCCCAGCAGGCCGTCCCGGAAATGGAAACATCCTTCGGGGCAGCGCAGGCGCAGGCAGGCACGCCGCCCCTGGGCCTCGCGCAGACGCCGCTCTTCCGGCCCCAGATGACGGCAGGTGCCGGGATAGGGGGCCCCGGCATCATCCACATGGGGCGCCCCGGCCAGCTGGCGCAGTTCCTTGCGGGTACAGTAGCAGGGATAGACCAGCCCGGCACGATCCATGGCATCCAGCGTCTCGGCATACAAGGCCGTGCGGGCGCTCTGGAAATAGGGGCCGCACGGGCCCTGCTCCGCCATGGCGCTGCCGTCGGCCGGGACGGCGCCGTCCACGGCCGGGCCTTCGTCCCAGTCCAGCCCCAGCCAGCGCAGGTCCTCCACCAGGGCCCGGGCATATTCGGGACGCGAACGCTGGGGGTCGATGTCTTCCATGCGCAGGACCAGCGTCCCGCCGGCGCTGCGCACCGCCAGCCAGGCCAGAAGGAAGGCCCAGGCATTGCCCAGATGCATGTAGCCCGTGGGACTGGGGGCCAGCCGCCCCCGTACGGGCCGGGAAGAGGCCGACGGCGCGGGATGGTAACGATAGTCTTGCAGACTGCGGGGCAGTGCGCAGGGGATGGTCATGCCGCCTCCGAAAACGCCCGGTACGGGCCGTCCGTGTCATGTAAGCTGTGAACGAAAGGGGAAGGGAACCCCTGACAGGAGCGCCCTTCCCCTTTGGGAAAATCTGTCTGCACGGAGACTATTTCTTGTTCCACGGCATGCGGGCCAGCAAAAGGCCCAGACCGCAAAAGCCCGTCACACCGGCAAAGACCAGGCCCGCGCCCACGAAGGCGCTCAGCCAGAGCCACTGGGGCCAGGCAAGGCTCAGGGCCAGGCCCAGCAGCACCATGCCGCCCGCGCCGATCTGGATCTGGCGGAACATGGGCAGGCTGCGGCGGCTGCGCACCACGGGAAGACCGGCCTTGTCCCAGGCCGTGGCCCCGCCTTCCATCTGCCAGGCCTCACCGGCGGCCAGCTGTTCCAGCAGGTCGCTGTTGTTCTTGGTGCGACGGCCCGAATTGCAGGTGAAGACCACGGGCTTGTCCGTCACAGGACGGAAATCCTGCCAGCGGATGACCGACAGGGGGGCGATCTCCGCACCTTCGATGCGCAGGGACTCCACTTCATCAGGTTCGCGAATATCCACGAGCCGGATCTCGCCGGCTTCCAGTTTCCTTTTGACATCCTGGGGGCTCATGAGAGGAAGCATGATCGACTCCCGTATATGCCGGACCAGGGGCCCGGGTCATGCCGTCCTCCCGTTGCCGACAAAAGGACGGGCTATTTCTTGGTCTTGCGTCCCTGCGTGCCGGAGCTCTTCTTGCTGCTGCTCTTTTTGGCGCTGCTTTTGCTGGTGCTGCGGCTGCTCTTCTTGACACTGCTCTTCTTGCTGCTGCCCTTCCGGCTGACGCTGCTCTTGCTTTTGCTGCGGCTGTTCTTCTTCTGGACGCTGCTCTTCTTGTCCCGCGTGTTCTTCTGGCTGACGCCGGCCTTGCTCTTGCTGCGGCTGTGCGAGATCTCGCGCACGGCCTGCTCTTCGGCATAGGCGGCCATGCGCAGTTCCTCGGCACTGAAGGCGTCGCTGCCTTCCACGCGTCGGGCTCCCATGAAGGTAGTTCTGAAATACGGGTCGTCAAGACTGTTGATGCGCACGCGCGTCCGGCGGCGGGGGCTGTGGACGAACTTCCCGTCCCCCACATAGATGCCGGTATGGTAGCCGCGGCGGGGATGGTGGAAGGCCACGATGTCACCGGCGCGCATGTCTTCCACGCGGGTGATGCGCTTGCCTACGGCCGACTGTTCCCGGGCCGTGCGCGGCAGGTTGATGCCCACGCTCTTGTAGGCCCACTGCACGAGGCCGGAGCAGTCGAAGCCGCCGGGATTGCGCCCGCCGGGCACATAGGGGGTGCCGATGGCGGAACGGGCCACCTGCACGGCCTTGGCCTGCCGGGGACCACCCTCCTCGGCGCTTTCATCGAAAACGGCTTCATAGGAGCGGCGGAAGCGGGCTTCCTGCGCCGCGCGCTGGCGCTGCGCATACCAGGATTCTTCAGGATAACCGGAAGAGCCGGACCCGGAATGGGAGGCGCAACCGGCGCTCAGGGCCAGCAGACCCATGGCAAGGGGTATCAGCAGTCTTGGGACAAGACGCATGCTTTCTCCGGGGTAAGAAATCGCAACCAAAAAGAGGGGAAGGGCCCGGGCGGCAGGGAAAGGACCCGCACGCCGCCGGCAAAGGGACAGTCCCTGCAGGGGACAGGACCACGGCCGGACAGCCTGTCCTGCCCAAAGGCCATACGAAACTTGGGCGTGAGAGTATTAGCACAGGCTGCTGTCAAGTGTAAAAAACTTTTTGGGAAAAATTTTTTGACCGCAGTATCGTGCAAAAAAAGGAAGCCGGGCTCTCCCGGCTTCCTCAGTGCTGGCTAGGCCTGTTCGTCCTGCGTTCGCAGGTCGCGTTCGATGCAGGCAAAGGCATTATGGCTGTGGATGGACTCCATGCTCTCCACCTCCACGCGGAACCAGCGCACATGCTCGTGCTCCGTCAGGCGCTGGGCCACGTTGCGCACCACGTCCTCCACGAAGGTGGGCTGGGCGAAGGCGTGCTCGGTGACGTATTTCTCGTCCTCGCGCTTGAGCAGGGTATAGACGGCGGACGAGCCCGAAGCCTCGGCCATTTCGATGAATTCCTCGATCCAGCTGAAGCCCGACATGCGCACGGCCAGATGAATCATGGTGCGCTGGCTGTGCGCGCCCTCGCGGCTGATGGCCTTGGAACAGGGGCACACGGTCATCACGGGCACGTCCACTTCCAGCAGGAAGGACTGGCCCTTCTCGTCCAGCTCGCCGGTCAGGCGGCACTCATACGAGATGATGCTCTTGATGCCCGACGAAGGCGCGGGCTTGTGCACGAAATAGGGGAAGCAGAAGCGCACATAGGAGCGGCGCGCTTCCAGGCGTTCCTTGACCGTGGCCAGCAGGCGGCGCACCGACTGGTAGTTGATTTCGTCGTTCCATTCTTCCAGCGCTTCGATGAAGCGGCTCATGTGCGTGCCCTTGAACGAGGCGGGCAGATCCACACCAAGGTCCACCCGGGCCACGGTCTGGCGGCTGCCCTGGGCGCGGTCGCGCACCAGCAGCGGCACGGTGATGCCGCGGATGCCGACGCGGTCGATATTGATGGGAACCTTGGGGGCATGGCGTTGCACGTCTTCCATTATGCGAGATCCTGTCCTGTAGTTGTACCGCTGAAGGTGCCGTGCTTGACACCCTTGCAGGAAATGAGCTTGTCGGCCAGCGCCCGCACGCGGGCGGCCTCGCCTTTGAGGATGAGCACCTCAAGGCAGTTGTGATGGTCCAGATGCACATGCAGGGTGGCGATGATGATGTCATGCTCGTCGTGCTGCATCTGGGTCAGGCGGCGGGCCAGGTCGTTCTTGTGATGGTCATAGACCAGGGTCAGCGTGCCCGCGCCCTGACCGTCGGCCTGCTGCCACTCCTCGGCCACGAGGGCCTTGCGGATGAGGTCACGGATGGCTTCGGAGCGGTTGCTGTAGCCCTTGACGGCGCACAGGGCGTCGAAAGGTTCCAGCAGCTCTTCGTCCAGAGAAACACCAAAACGTGTCAGTTTTCCCATTGTTCGCCTCATGCGGCCGGGACACCGTCCGGCGGTGCCCGGTGGTGAATCTAGCAAAATCTTCCTGAAAATCCAGAGGCCTTTCCCCGGCCCTGCCCGCCAGAGCGGCGCCTTTCGCAAAAGTGTGCCGGGAAAGGGGCGGACAGGCCGGATGGCGGCACAGGAGCGCGCCCGTCAGGCCGGAGCCGCTGCAGCAAGGGATACGGAAGATCCCTTCCTGCGCATACTGCCCTATGCCTTGCGGGGACAAGGCCCTCACGCAGGCAACGGGAGCCGGCTACCGGAGCGGGAAGGCCCCAAGGCCCACGATCCGGGCCTACGCGGGCCGGACGCGGCGGCGTATCTCCCACACGGCCACCGTGACGGGCACGGGCTGGGCATACAGGGGCTCCACACGTTCGGTGAACACGCGCCGCCCTTCCAGACCGCCGCCGTGCAGGGCCTGCAAAAAGGCCTCGTACACGCCGCGTCCGGGCTCGGCCACCCAGGCCGCGCCGTCGTCGGCCAGCACATGGGAAAGAAAGTGCATCACCGGCGCCACGAAGCGCTTCTCGTACATGATGTCGCCGCCCCAAAGACGGAAGATGCTGCGGGGCCGCACGGCAGGCTGACGCCAGTCCATGACGGTCCACAGGGGCGAGGTCACCCCGTTGTGCCGGGCGTTGAGGCTGGCGAAGTGCAGGGCCTCTTCCTCATAGTCCATACCGATGACCTGCGCGCCCAGCCACTGGCCCACCATGGCCGTGAGCCCCAGGCCGCAGCCCAGGTCGAGGCAGGGGCGCCCGGCGATCTCGTCGCGGCGCTCTTCCAGCCAGCGGCACAGAGCGATGCTGGACGGCCACAGTTCCGTCCAGTACGGCAGGCGTTCGTCCTCAAAGTTCTGCGGATCGTCCAGCATGGCGTTCCACAGGGTCTCCAGGTCGGCGGCGCGCTGCAGGCGCCACAAGCGACCGCAGGCCCGCACGGAGATGAAGGGGGTGTAGGACGTCAGGCCGTGGCTTTCCTCTTCGGCTCCGGGCGCGGTCTCCGCCGCCGGAGCTTCCGCACTGTTGCAGGCCAGTCCGGCCTGTTCCAGCAAGTTTCCCAATCGCGTATCCATCCCGCAAGCATAGCGTATCAGGCCCCATCTGTACAGACGGACGGATTGTGTCCTGCCCCCCCTTTTGCTATGCTGCGCCCGTACCTGCACGAACGGATGCGGCCCGTTGCAGGCTGCCGGAAATCCCGGTGCCCCGCGACCGGCCGCCCCGCCGGCCGCAGGAGGATCTTTTCCTTACAGGAAGCTTATGGGACAGGATATTTTCGACGTCATCATCGTGCTGGTCCTGACGGCCTTCGCGGCCCGCGGGTTCTGGACCGGCTTCGTGGGCGAGGTCGCCGGGCTGCTCTCCATCGTGGGCGGCTTCTGGGTCTCCCACCATTTCCACACCGTGCTGGCCCCGCACCTCACCTTCATCACCGAACCGGCCTGGCGCAACATCGCCAGCTATGTGCTGCTCTTCCTGGGCGTGCTCATCGCCGTGGGCCTGCTGGCGCGGCTGCTGCAAAAGCTGCTGGCCTTCTCCTTCGTGGGCTGGATCGACAAGCTCACCGGCGGCCTGCTGGGCCTGGCCAAGGGCGTGCTGCTCTGCGCCGTGGTCCTGCTGCTGTTGCAGAAGCTCTTCGGCGATGCCGAGTTCCTGCGCCACTCGCGCGCCCTGCCCTATTTCAATTCCCTGATAAGCCAGGTGCGCGGCTGGCTGCCGCCTGACCTCATCAGCCGTTTCGGACTTTAACCCTCCACAAGGAACAGTTTCATGAAAAGCGCTCTGGAAGAATTGCAGGCCGTCATCGAACGGCTGACCGATGCCGAGAACGGCTGCCCCTGGGACAAGGAGCAGACCCCCGAAAGCCTGACCGAATACCTCATCGAGGAGAGCCACGAGCTGGTCAGCGCCATCCGCTCCGGCAACACGGCCGACGTGTGCGAAGAACTGGGCGACGTGGCCTTCCTGCTGCTCTTCGTGGCCCATCTGTACCAGAAGCGCGGCCAGTTCAGCCTGGACGACGCCCTGAACAACAACCGGGCCAAGATGGTGCGCCGTCATCCCCATGTGTTCGGTGACGTGACCTTCGACAATCTGGACGAGCAGCTCAAGACCTGGGAAAAGATCAAGCGCGCCGAGCACACCGATGCCGAAGGCAAGCCCCAGGGCCTGTTCGACTCCCTGCCCGCCAGCCTGCCGCCGCTGACCAAGGCCTACCGCATCCACTCCAAGGCCGCCCGCGTGGGCTTCACCTGGCCCGAGGACGAAGAAGTGGAACAGCAGGTGGAAGCCGAATGGCTGGAATGGCTGGACGCCTCCGCCGGGGACGACGCCGAAGCCCAGAAGCACGAGCTGGGCGACCTGATCTTCAGCATCACCGAGATGGGCCGCCGCAAGGGCATCAAGGCCAGCGAAGCCCTGGACCTGGCCACGGCCCGCTTCCTGCGCCGCTTTGCCCGCATGGAAGAACTGGCCCGGCAGCAGGGGAAGGACTTCCCCGAACTGTCGCTGGATGAGAAGGACGAGCTGTGGAACGCGGCCAAGGAAGAAGAAAAGGCCGCCCATTAGCGACCTCCGCCCTTGGGCGGCTTTTGGCGGTCGTGCTGGCCCTGCTGCTCTGCGCCTGTGCGCAGGACGTCATGGGCCCGCACGGCCGCAAGCCCATGCTCCTGTCCGGGACGGAACGCCCCGACAGGGCCCCCGGCAGCCTGTTGCGCGCCGATCCCGGCTATATCCAGTGGCTGGAACGCCAGTCCATGCTGGGCAATGCCGACGATCTGGCCGCCGAGGTCTCGGGCTCGGAACGTCTGTGGGGCAACAGCGGCAGCAATGACCGCCTGCCCCTGCTGCTGGATGCCGCCCCCTGCTGGCTGGAGGTCAATCCCCACACCCTGCGGGGCAAGGCCCCGGCCATGCAGTCCCTGGCCCGCTCCGGCACCCTGGAAGCCTTTCGGCGGATGGGCTTTTCCGGCCTTTACCTGTCTCCGTCCCAGGAGCAAGGCGCCCTCTGGCACAACCAGCTCCGGCCCGATTTCGGTACGGGCACCACGTCCCTGGCCTTCGACGCCCGCAGCGGCGACGACGAACAGTTCGCCCGGCTCAACGCCCGTGCCGCCACCAGCGGCTTCCAGCTGGGCGGCTCCCTGCCCCCGGCCGCCACGGGCCTGGGCCCGGACTTTTTCCTCCAGGCCCGCCACGCCAGCCGCTTCAGCGGCCTGTACGCCATGATGGAGGCCCCGGCTTCCCTCTGGGGCACGCTGCCCGCCTCGCCCCAGGAATGGGAATGCCTCCCCCTCAACGCCCAGCAATGCCGCACCCTCACCGACAAGGGCCTGCTGCCCCCGGCCCTGCTGCGCGACAGTCTGCCCTGGGCCACGCCCGGCGGCTGGGCCGTCACCGGCGAAGTGCGCGGGGCCGACGGCAAGCCCCGACGCTGGCTGTACCACTATGCGGGCAACGTGCTGCGCCCCGTGCTGCTCTGGCAGGACCCCTCGGGACAGGCCCGGCGCGTGCTCTCCGCCGCCGTCATCCGGCATACCGGCCTGCAGCAGCAGACCCTGGCCGGGCTGCACCTTGAAGCCATCATGGGCCTGGACGTGCCGCCCGACGGCGGAGCGCCCTCCCCTCGTGACCAGCTGGCCCCCGGTCTGGAAGCGCTGGACGCCCTTGCCCGCGAGATCCACCGCTACGGCGGCTGGGCCATGCAGGCCGACATCCTGCCCCCGTCGCTGACGCCCCTGATCCAGCGGGCCCCCGTGGACCTGACCCGTGATACCGTCACCAGTCCCGCCGCCGAATATGGCCTGCTGACCGGCGATGCCGCGCCTCTGGCCGCCCTGCTGCGCCAGTCCATGAGCAGCGGCGTCCGGCAGGAAGGTCTGGCCCGCGGCCTGCACCAGTGGCAGGGCGTGGACTGGCGTCCCCTGCGTGACCTGCCCGGCGGCGAGGCCCTGTACCAGCGTGCCCGCCGTCTTTCCGGCCTGCATGACGACGAATATTTCTGGCCCACCACGCCCGCCGGTCTGGCCCGGGAAGCCCTGGGGCGCAAGCCCGATGCCGCTCCCGCCCGTGACCGGCGCGATACGGAACTGGAAGAAGTCAGCCTGCTGCTGCTTGCCTGGCGTGTGGGCCTGCCCGGTCTGGCCTTCGTGAGCCCGCAGGAATTGCAGGGTGCCCTGCCCCTGTCAAAGTCCACGCCGGGCACGGCCGCCAGTGCCGGTCTCGTCCCTCTGCTGGAGCCGGAGACCGCCGCCGGCGAAGTGGAGCCCGCGCCCCTGGCCTTTGGCCCGCTTTCGGAGGAGCTGCGTCTGCCCCGGAGCCCGGCAAGCATCATGGCCCGGCTGCTGCATGCCCGCGCCGTCTCCGGTGTGGCCCGTGGCCAACTTTTGCGTGTGGTCAGCGGCCCTGCCGGGACCCTGGCCACCGTCACCCGGCTGCCTGACGGCAGCTGCTGGGTGCTGGCCGCCAACTTCGGCAGCGGCAGCGCCACCCTCCGCATCCCCCTGCCCGTTTCCGGGGCAGCGCAAGATATCGTTGAACAGACGTCCCTGGCTGTCCAGGGAGGTCTGACCGTGACCCTGAACGGCCGTTCTGCCCGGCATTATCTGGTCGGAGCCGCCGCATCGCCCAAGGAGCCATCATGACAGAAAAAAATCCCGATGCCGCCAGCAAGCTGGCCTGCCCTGAAGAGGAGATCCCCATGGGCATGACGCCCTGGTCCCAGCTGGATGAAGAGGCCCGGGCCCGGGCAAGCCGCCCCGCCCCTGCCGACGGCCAGAAGAGCCCGGCCCCCGGCACGCCGTCTGTGGCCCCGGAACCGGCGCCCGCCCCGCAGGCAGAGGCCCCTATCCCCATGCCCGCCGCAGAGGCCGTGCAGCCTGAGGAGGCCCCGGCCGCTCCCGCCGCGCCTGCTGCCGCGCCGGAGGAAAGCCCTGCCGCTGCCCCATCGCCGACGCCCGAAGCGCCCTTGACGATGGCAGCCGAGGAAGCGCCTGCGGCCCCTGCCGACGCTGCCCGGCCCGTACCTGAGACCGAGCCTGCCGCCACCGCCGAAGAAAAGGCCGACAGCGGCGAAGCTCCTGCGGAGGCCATGCCTGCCGATGCCGCCGCGTCTGCCGCCATGGCCGACGCGCCCCGCAGCGGACGCCGCGGTCTGGCCACCATGCAGCCCGCCGCGGTGGGGGACCAGATCCCGGCTGCCGATGGCGCCCCCCTGCCGGAAGAAGGCCAGGCGCCCGCCGGAGAAGAGGCCCCGGCCGCTCCCGCCGCTCCTGCCGCCGCGCCGGTGGCCGTGCTGGAAGCCGGCCCCGCCCAGAAAGCCTTTGCCGTGCTGACCAAGATGGGCCCCCTGGCCCTGCTCCTGCTCCTGCTCTGCCAGCTCTGGCCCACCTTCTTGACCGGCGGTCTGTACTGCCCGCCGGAAATGAAACTCATGGATACCGTCCGTGAAGCGCTGGCCAATGGCCAGTGGTTCGCGCCCCTGCACAATGGTGATGCCCAGCTGCCCGTCTTCGTCTGGATGCTGGCCGCCCTCGACCTAGTGGCCCGCATGGTGCCCCAGCTTTCGGCCTTCGTCTGGCCGGCGGGCGCCGCGCTGGGCGGTCTGGCCTGTCTGTGGGGCACCTGGGCCCTGAGCCGTGCCGCCGGTTTCGGTCCGCAGGCCGCCCTGGCCTCCGGCCTGATCCTGCTCTCCAGCCTGCTGTTCCCGCAGCTGGCGCACTTCATGGGCCCGCAGGGACTGGCCACCGGACTGTGCCTGCTCTCCATGGCCTTCTTCTGCATGGGCTGGAAAAAGGAACACGCCTGGATCTCCCTGCCGCTGGCCTTCCTGACCTCCGGCCTGGCCGCGCTGACCGGTGGCCTGGTCTTCCTGATCCTGCCCCTGCTGACCAGCCTCGTCCACCTGTTCTGGACCTGGCGCATCCGCCGCGCCCAGCGTCTGGACGCGCTGGCGGGCTTCCTGCTGCTCCTGCTGCTGGGTGCCCTCTGGGCCGCCGCCATCATCTTCTGGGTGCAGGCCGAAGGCTACGCCCAGGCCGTGTCGTCCAAGTTCATCAGCCTGCCCTGGCCCCTGCCCGCCTTCTGGTGGCTGGCCCCGGCTCTTGCCGTGCTCGGCCTCCTGCCCTGGCTCTTCGTGGTCACCGGCGTCAACTGGGGCCGCGTGTTCGCCACCAGCTGGAAGACCCTGCGGGCCAGCCGCAAGGAAAGCAGCGGCAGCTCCTTCCTCTGGATCGCTCTGGTCTTCTCCCTGCCCCTGTCCCTGCTGGGCTCCGGCCTTGCCGGCGCCACGCCCGCGCTCTGCCTGCTGGCCATCCTGCTGGGCCGCGCCCTGGTCCGCATGGGCAGCCTGGGCAGCAAGTTCTTCTATCTGGTCATCGCCCTGCTCTTCCTGCATGCGGGCATGCTGCTGGCCGCCCTGCACTTCCCCGTGGCGCTGGAATGGCTCCGCACCTCCACATCGCTGGCCATCCCCCAGCAGTATGAGGCCCTGCTGACCAGCCTGGATGCCCTGCCCGTCCTAGGCGGCCTGTGCATCGTCTTCGCCGTGCTGCTGGCCCGTTTCACCCGTCGTGCCTGGCCCGGCGGCTCCCTGCTGGTCTGCACCCTGTTCGCCATCCTCCTGGCCCAGCCTGCGCATCTGTGGCTGGCGCCCCAGCTGGCCGAACATGCCGAACTCAAGCTCGCCGCTGCCCAGCCCCTGAACGCTCCTGCCCCCGTCGCCCCGGCCGCTGTCGAAGAGGGCACCGCTCCTGCGGCCCCCGAAGCTGCCGCCGAAACGGCCGCGCCGGAAGCGCCCGCTGCTGATGCTGCTGCCCCGGAAACGGCTCCGACCCCCGAGGCCGCTCCTGCTGCGGAGGCCACGGCCCCGGCCGCACCTGAAGCCACCACTCCGGCTGAAGCCGCCCCGGCCCCGGAAGCGACGGAAACCAGCGCTCCCGCTCCTGAAGCTGCTGCTCCGGCTGAAGTACAGGCTGCTCCGGCCCAGGAAGCCGCGGCTCCGGCACCCGCGGAAGGTACGCCCGCCCCTGCGGAAAATGCGCAGCCTGCCGCGCCCGTGCAGGAAGCTCCTGCCGTACAGACCCTGCCCGCGGGGCCTGAACACGGCGCGCCCATCCCGCCGGATGCCGTTCCGGCCCAGTAAGCGCCACCCATAGACAAAAAAACAAGGGGAGAGCCCGCCAGGGCCCTCCCCTTTTCTGTTTCCTTGCCAGCGGCGGGGACATCGCTGTCCTCCCTACGCTTCGGCAGATGCTCCTGCCTGTCTGCTGCCGGGCAGCCTGCCCGTTCCTCAGCTTGGACGCCGGGACTGCGCACATTTTTCCTGTCCCTGCCGGATGGCGTCCGTCGTCCATGCGGACAGGATGCCCGGTATGGAGGGGCTTCCCAGGGCCAGCCACGGAGCCGTCCCAACGCATGCGATAAAGCGGATTTCCCGACAGCCTGCCGGCAGAACGGAATCGGCAGAGGCCCGGCCATCCCTGCCTTTTCGATCGCGGACAAGCGCCCCGCTACTGCCATCCGCCCGTTGTCCGCCGCTACGGCCCGGAAGGGCTCGTGCCGGGAGCCCGCGCCACATCCGCCTGCCAGCAGGGAGGATGCAAACAGAACAAAACCAAGCGACATGAAAAAAAGCGCCCATCCCTCACGGGACGGACGCTTTTTTTCAGAACAGCAGGCAGGGCCTGCGATGCTAGTGGGACATGCCCTCGTCAGGCATGCTCACCTTGAGCAGGCTGCCCAGATGCTTGCGGGCCAGCTCCACTTCGGCCTTGTCCACCACGGGCATGTCCTTGGGACGGACCTGCAGGTCATTGCCCTCTTCCACGATGACAAGCGCCGCGGCCATGCGGCCCATGACGCAGAAGAAGCGCCGGGCATCCCAGCCCTTGGCCTCCACCCAGCGGGCGGCATCGTCAGGATAGAGGAAATCCGCCTTGCCCCTGCGGGCCACGGGATGGGCCTCGATCCTGTTCTCACGGGCCCAGTTGCGGAACTGGGGCAGCACATCGAGGAAGCGCAGCAGTTCCTTTTCTTCCACCGGGCCTTGCCCGTCATAGACCGTCGTCACGGCAGCCGCTTCCACGTCCACCGGGACGACCACGGTCAGGCCGCACAGCAGCAGGCCGCACAGCAGCCCGCCGGCCAGCCAGCCTCGGCATCCAGTTTTTCTCATCAAGCAACAAGCCTCGCTTAGTACTGCACGGCGCTGATCTTGGAGAGCCTGTCCATATTGTGGTAGGATTCCACATAGCGCAGGGTCCCGGTCTTGCCGCGCAGCACCAGGGAATGGGTCACCGCATGGCGGGCGCTGTAGCGCACGCCACGCAGGAAATCGCCGCCGGAGATACCCGTGGCGGCAAAGAAGCAATCATCGCTGCGCACCAGATCGTGCACGGTCAGCACTTCGCGGATGTCGATGCCGGCCTCGTTGATGGCTTCCTTCTCCACATAGGACTGGGGATCAAGACGGGCCAGGATCTGGCCGCCCATCCCCTTGATGGCGCAGGCCGCCAGCACGCCTTCGGGGGTGCCGCCGGTGCCCATCATGACGTCGACTTCGGAACGCGGATCCACGGCCATCAGGGCGCCGGCCACGTCACCGTCGGTATGCAGCTGGATACGGGCGCCCGTGCTGCGGATGTCTTCGATGAGCTTCTTGTGACGGGGCTTGTCCAGCACGAAGACCACCAGGTCCTGCACGTTCTTGCCCAGGGCGCGGGCCACGTTATGCAGGTTGACGTCCACAGGAGCGTCCAGATCGATCACATCGCGGGCCTCACGGGCCACCACCAGCTTCTGCATGTAGTAGCTGGGACCGGGGTTGAACATGCTGCCGCGCGGCGCCACGGCCACCGTGGAGATGGCATTGGGACGGCCATAGGCCAGCAGGCTGGTGCCTTCCACGGGGTCCACGGCCACGTCCAGCTGTGGGCCGTCGCCCATGCCGACCTTTTCACCGTTGTACAGCATGGGGGCGTGGTCCTTTTCCCCTTCACCGATGACCACGATGCCGTCCACATGCAGGGTGGAAAAACTGTTGCGCATGGCGTCCACGGCGGCGCCGTCACCGGCTTCCTTGTTGCCGCGGCCCAGCCAGCGGGCGGACGAAAGCGCGGCGGCTTCCGTGATGCGAACGATGTCAAGAGCCAGGTTTTTCTCTGGTGCTTCAGGCATGGTCTCTCCTCCAGATGCGAATGATGTCTGTCTGCGCTCCTGCGAGCGCTCCGGCGGCCATGCTCGTTCCCGCAGCCGCCTTCCCTTGGTATCAAATATCGTGCGCCGTGCGGCGCGTCCCCCTTTTCCCGCAGCGCCACGCCTATGCCGTTACGGCATGCGGTAGCGTCCGGCCACCGGCACCTGCCAGCCCGTACCGAAAGGCATGCGGCTGATGTGCAGGCCCAGGGGCTCCTGACGGCGCTTGAATTCCGCGGCGAACAGCTTGCGGCGCACTTCCTTGCGCAGGCCCTCGTCGGCATCCTGGGGCTGGGCCGCCGTCTGCCCGGCAAAGATCAGGCTCTCCAGCACCGGGTCCAGCACGTCGTAGGGCGGCAGGGAATCCGAATCCTTCTGCCCGGGCCGCAGCTCGGCCGAAGGGGCCTTGTCGAAGATGGCCTGCGGGATGATGGTGGCCTGACGGTGATGGTTGTACCAGCCGGCCAGGGTGTAGACCTCGGTCTTGGTCAGGTCGGCGATGACGCCCAGCGCGCCCACGGTATCGCCGTACAGGGTGCTGTAGCCCACGGCGCACTCGCTCTTGTTGCCCGTATTGAGCACCAGAGCCCGCGCCCGGTTGGCCAGCGAGGACACCATGATGCCCCGGATGCGGGCCTGCAGGTTCTCGAAGGTGGTGTCACCGGGGAAGGTCTCGAACAGGTCGAGTCCCGGCGCCAGGGCCGCGGAAAAACTTTCCATGACCGGCTCGATGGGCAGGGTCAGGGTCCGCACCCCCAGATTCTCGGCCAGCTCCAGCGAGTCGCTCACCGACCCTTCGCTGCTGTAGGGCGACGGCATGAGCACGGCCGTCACGTTGTCCGCGCCCAGGGCCTCGGCAGCCACGCAGAGCACCAGGGCCGAATCCATGCCGCCGGAAAGGGCCACGATGGCCTTTTCCAGACCGCACTTGTGGACGAAGTCCCGCACGCCCAGGGTCAGGGCGTCCCAGATGGCTTCGGGCAGGCAGGCGGGACGCGGGTGCACGATGCCGCCGCTGCCCGCGGTGTCCACCAGCAGCACGTCTTCGGCAAAGGCCTTGCCGCGGGCCAGTATCTGCCCCGTGGGGTCGAAGGCCAGGCTCTGGCCGTTGTAGACGCGGCTGTCGTTGCCGCCCACCATGTTGACGGAAAAAAGATGCACATGATGCCGCGCCGCCACATGCGAGAGCATCTGCTCGCTCAGGCGCTGCACCCCCTTGCTGAACGGTACCGCCGCCATGTGGACGATGGCGTCCACGCCGCGCTGCACCAGCTCCATGAGCGGGTTGTGGCCGCTGGCGTACTGGGTCTTCCAGAAGGCGCCGTCCTCGGTGGCCGATTCCTGGCACAGCACCACGCCAAGGCGCCAGCCGTCCAGGGCCAGGATGCCGCAGGAGACGCCCCGGTCGAAGAAGCGGGCCTCGCTGTCCTGACCGTAGGTCTGGTAGACCTTGCGCGAGACTACCGACCAGCGCCCTTTCTGCACCAGGATGGCCGCGTTGGAGAGCAGGCCCGAGGCGTACACGCTGGCCACCGGCGCGCCCACCAGCAGGGGCGGCCCGTCCTGCAGGGCATCGGCCAGCATCTGCAACCCGGCCTTGCAGCCCTCGGCGAAGTCCTCGGCGCGCAGATAGCTGCCCGGGGCCACGCCGCACAGGGCCAGCTCGGGAGTGACGCACAGGTCGGCGCCCTGGGCGGCGGCCTCACGCACGGCGGCAAGGATGCGCTCGGCATTGCCGGCCACGTCACCGGTGACGGTATTGCATTGCAAGAGGGCGATCTTCATAGACGATCCTTATTCGATAAGGCCGTGCAGCGGGCCGCCCGGCGCGGCCAGGGCATCCACACGGCGTTGAACGGCGGGGTCTTCCTCCAGCGCGGGCGCGTGGAAGGGCTTGATGCGGGCATCCAGCAGCAGCGGCCCTTCGCAGGACCAGTGCCGCGCGCGGACCACGGCTCCGGTGCCATAGACGTCGGCAGCGGGATCGGAGCGGCTGAAGGCCACCCAGAGGAAATTGTCGAAGTCCGCGGCGCAGAAGGCGGCATCGTCCGCCACGACCACCAGCGGGAAGGCATCGCGCTGCGGCCAGTGGGCCAGACAGGCGGCCAGCTCCTCCATGCGCGGGTCGGTCTCGTTGCGGCCCAGCTCATGACGGGGACCGCGCAGCACCAGGATGCCCGGCCCGGCACAGCGGGCGTCGCCGAAGCCTTCGGGCAGCGGCGGCAGGTCGTGCACTTCCAGCGCCAGCTCCCGCCGCTTTTCGCCCGCCGAGGCCCAGATGAGCTTGGAGCCTTCGTTGAGGGCAAAGCCGGTGTAGTCCAGCGTATCCGTGGTGGAGCGGGTGATGAAGTGCAGGTCGCGCTCGAAATCGGTGCGTTCCAGCAGATGCCGGAAAAAGGCCACCACGTCCCGCGCCCGCAGGCCCGGCGCATCTTCATGCGCGGCCACCAGCACGTACTTGGCCAGGGCCGTCTGCGTGGTGCCCAGCATATGGAGGGCGGCGGTCAGCAGTTCGCGCGGGCGGCGCTGTGCCTCGTACGGCGTGTAGCGCTCGCTGCCCAGGGCCAGCAGCAGGGGATGCACCCCGGCGGCGTCCACGGCGTGGACCTCGCGCACGCCCTGGAAGACCTGCGGCACCAGCGCGCCGGTGAGCTCATGGATGAAGTCGCCGAAGACCGTGTCTTCCTGCGGCGGACGTCCCACGGCCGTATAGGGCCAGATGGCGCCGGTGCGGTGATGCACGGCCTCCACCTGCAGGATGGGGAAATCATGCTTCAGGCTGTAGTAGCCCACATGGTCGCCAAAGGGCCCTTCGGGCTTGAGATGCGGCAGGATGTGACCGCTGATGCAGAAATCCGCCTCGGCCAGCACCGGCAAGGGCAGGCGGCGGCTGTAGTGCATGGCCGCGCGGCAGCCGCCCAGCAGGCCCGCGAAACGCAGTTCCGAAAGGCCTTCGGGCAGGGGCATGACCGCCGCCACGGTGAAGGCCGGCGGGCCGCCCACGAAGATGTTCACCGGCAGGCTCTGGCCGCGTTTGAGGGCCTCGGCATGGTGCACGCCGATACCACGATGGATCTGGTAATGCAGGCCCACCTCGTCGGCGGCATAGTCGTTGCCAGCCAGCTGCACGCGGTACATGCCCAGGTTGGAGGCATCCAGACCGGGACGCGCGGGATCCTCGCTGTAGACCAGCGGCAGCGTGATAAAAGGCCCGCCGTCCATGGGCCAGCCCACCAGACGGGGAAGATCCGACAGGGCGCAGCGGTTCTCCAGCACAGGGGCCTTGGAGGTGCGCCGGGGCAGCATGTGCGGCAGGGCGGGCAGGGCCCGCAGGCTGCGCAGGGGATGCTTCAGGGCCGCGGCCGGATCGGCCTTGGCGGCCAGCACGGCTTCCACCCCGGCGAGGCTGTCGCGAAAAATGTAATGCAGGCGTTCCTTCGTGCCGAACAGGTTGGCCAGCATGGGGAAGGAACAGCCCTTGACCCGCGTGAACAGCAGTGCCGGGGATTTGGAGCGGAAGGCCCGGCGCTGGATGTGCGCCAGCTCCAGATGCGGGTCCACGGGGACGTCGATACGGCGCAGCTGTCCGACCTTTTCCAGATCGGCCACACATTCCTGAAGGTTACGGTAGCCCATCAGTCATCCTCCCCTGCCGGTTCCACCGGCGCCAGCGTACGTTCGCCCGCCAGCCAGCGGCCAAAGTCCGCCAGGATGCGGGCATGGTCGAAACAAATGGGCTGCGGCAGCCTGTCCAGAGGATAGAAGGCCGCCCGGGCCGCATCGTCCCCGGCTTTCAGGGCTGCCGCATCACGCGGGCGCCCCACGAAGACCACGCTCATGGTGTGGCGGCGCGGGTCACGGTCCGGGCGCGAATACACGCCCAGCACGCCCAGCAGCTCCACATCGAGACCGGTCTCCTCGCGCATCTCGCGCACGGCGGCATGTTCCACCTGCTCGCCGTCGTCCACGAAGCCTCCCGGCAGGGCAAAGCCGTGCGGCTCGTTGACACGTTCGATGACCACCACGCCCCGTTCGGGATCATAGATGACCACATCCGTGGTGGGCGCGGGGTTCAGATACCGGATGACGCTGTGACCGCAAGCGGGACAGGTGAGTTCTTTCTGCATGGGTGCCTCCAGTGGCGCATGGTACGCCAGCAGCATGCCGGCCGCAAGCTCCATGTTCGACAGGAATTTCGACGTCCTCCAAGATGCGTCTTACGTCCTTGACGACGGGGCGGGCTCAGGCCAGGTGCGGCGTGAAGCCCGCGGCCCGCAGGGCCTCCAGGCTGACGGCCCCCAGACGCAGCACGCGCAGGTCCGTACCGGCCAGCGGCTCCACGATGGTGGACGGCACGCCCCCTGCCGGGGCAGGGCCGCTGACCACCACGCCGTCGTCGGGCCCGGTCAGGGCCGCCAGCAGGCGTTCGTCCAGCTCGTCAGGCACGCGGGCGGCCGCCTGACCGCTGATGTTGGCGCTGCTGGCCGTGAGGGGCTCCCCGGCCAGACAGGAAAGCCGCGCCGCCAGCGGATGGGGCGTCAGGCGCACGGCGGCCTTGCCCCTGGGGTTCACCAGCTGCGGCGCCAGGGGCCGGCGGCCTTCCAGCGGCGTCAGCCGGGCGGTCAGCACCACGGTCAGCGGACCGGGCCAAAAGGCCGTCAGCAGCGCTTCGGGGGCCTGCTCCAGCGTCACATAGGGGCGCAGCAGCTCAAGGCTGCCCGCCAGCAGGGGCAGGGGCATATGGACGGGCCTGCGCTTGGCCTGATACACTCGCGCCACGGCCACGGCCTGGTCGGCACAGCAGCCCAGGCCGTAGAACGTCTCTGTGGGAAAGGCCAGCACGCCGCCATCACGCAATCTGCGGGCGGCGTCTTCTGCCGTGGATATCTGACACAACGATCGAGGAATCATGACAGGGAAACCCTTGCGCCTGCTCAGTGTGGGCAAACTGAAAGTACCGTTCTGGAAAGACGCCGCCGCCCACTACAGCCAGCGCATCAACCGCTGGCGGCGTCTGGAATGTGTGGAAGTCCGGGACGGGGACCCCGCCCTGCCCCAGGCCCAGCGCAACGAGCTGGAAGGCCGCCGCCTGCTGGAGGCCCTGGGCCCGCAGGACGTGCCCCTGGTGCTGGACGAGCGCGGCATCACCATGACCTCGCCCCAGCTGGCCCAGCTGCTGCAAAAGATCGACAACAACGCCATGGGCCGCGCCTGCTTCATCATCGGCGGCGCCTACGGTCTGGACGAGGCCGTGCGCCAGCGTGCCTGGAAGCTGGTCAGCCTCAGCAGCATGACCTTCCCCCACGAACTGGCCCGCGTGCTCCTGCTGGAGCAGCTCTACCGCGCGGAATGCATCATCCGCAAGGTGCCCTACCATCATTGATGCGGCCTGCGGGCAAGGAATCCGAGGAGAGGGGCCCCCTCTCCTCAAGCATCTCTCAACGTCCGCCCTTCCCTACAGCACTTCGTAGATGCGGCAGAACACGTTGTCGTAGACCAGCTTGAAATAGGGCGAGATGGCCGGGTCCTGCGGGTTGCCCACCAGCAGGCGCACCATGAGCGAATTGTAGAGATTGGCATCCATGGCCAGCTTCTCGTCCGTGATGCGGTTGAAGAAGAAGTGCACGTTGCGGCGCCCGGAAAGGAACTCCTGCCGCTGGGCCGCCGTGGCCCGCGGATGGCTGTCGAACCACTGCTGGATGTAGTCCCGGCGGGTGACGCCCGTCTCTTCGAACACGCTGATGGACGCCGGACGGATGGGCGTGGCGCTGTCGTCCAGCAGGACCTCGCCCTTGTCCAGGTTGTAGGCCACGGCCTGCGGCAGGATGGACAGGGCCGCGCCCTCTCCCTGTCGGGTCACGAAGTCCCAGTTGCCGAAATTGCTGATCCAGAAACCAAGGCGCAGCATCTCGAAACTGACCGTCACGAACTGCCGCCCTTCACCTTCCACCAGCGCCGTTTCCGGCGAACGCAGCTTGTCCATGAGATCCTGGGCCTGCTGGGCATCCAGCCCGGCAAAGACCGCGCCGGCCACTTCCTCGTCGAAGGGATCGCGCCCCTTGGCGAACTTGCTGGTATAGCGGATGAGCTGGCGGGCAAAGCGGGGATTGTCCGTACCCAGCACCGCCGCCGAAAGGTAGAGCGGCGCTCCGGCATTGCGGGCACCGTCCGCGATGGTGAGGCGCCGGGCGAAATGGTGGGCCGCGTAGCCCCAGTCCCACCACAGCCAGAGCGTGGCGTCCTTGGGCACCACGGTCTGGGCCCGGCTGAGCATCTCGGCATGGCGGCGGTTGATCATGGGGCCCTGCGACATGGCCGGGATGATGTTCACGAAGGGGGCCACCAGCAGCGCCAGCAGCAGCGCGGAAGTCAGGATGCCCGCCACGTTGGGACGCAGTTTGCGCAGCAGGCGCTGGAGCAGCCAGTACAGGGGCAGGGCCAGGCCCACGGCCACGATGGGCGCGCCGAACATGACCATGCGGCCGCCCATCTTGGTGCTGAGCAGGCCCAGCGCCGCCAGCGGCAGCAGGAAGAGCGCACCGGGACGCCGGAAGATCACCCACACGAAGCCCAGCAGGCCCAGGGCCGCGGCCTCATGCCAGGGATGGAAATAGGCCAGCACGGCCAGCAGGCCCAGGTCCTGCACTTCGGTGAGGGCCTGTCCCGCAGGCGGGTAGATGAGGGCCAGCGCCCCGCTGCCGCCCGAGACCTCGGCCTTCTTCATGTACAGGGAAAGCTGGTGGGTGATGGTCTGCAACAGCTCGCCCGACAGGAAGAGGAAGCCCACCCCCAGCCAGAGGAGGATGAGCACCCAGGGGCGGCACAGCCACTGGCGCAGGCGGTACATCTGACGGGCGCGCGTCCAGCCCGCGGTCATGAGCAGGGCGCTGAAGCCGAAGAACAGGGGGCCGCCCAGCGTGGGCAGGGCGTAGGCCAGCGAGCCCAGCAGCAGGAGGTTGCGGCGGCCGCGCGGCGCCATGACCAGGCTCATGAAGGCCAGCAGGCAGACATTGTAGCGGGTCAGATAGGGAAAGACCGAATGCCATTCCTGCGTCCACCAGGAGATGACGCCGGAAACGCCCAGCAGCACCACCCACTGCCAGCGCAGGGGATTGCCCAGGCGCAGGTCCTGCTCGGCCAGCGAGCTGCCCCAAAGGCGCCTGGCCGCGGCCAGGCCGGAACCGACGATGAGCTTTTTCAGGATCAGCTGGGGCAGGAGCATGTAGCGCATGGCCCAGCAGGCAGGCGCCAGGGTCATGAGCAGCGGGAAGAACAGGGTCACGAGGTCCGTATCATAATAGCCCAGCAGGGTGCGGGCCAGGAAGCCCGGCGCCAGGCTGGTCAGCAGGCCCGCCACCACACCGGCTTCCATGCTGCCCAGGGCCCAGACCCAGGCATAGACGATGACGGCCACGAAGCAGGAAAGCAGCGCCGGGAACCAGAACGCCACCGCCGCGGGATAGGTCCCCAGCAGGTCGGCCATGCCGCGCAGCATGACGGCCATGGGATGCCCCTCCGCATGGCCGAAGCCTTCGGCACCGGCCACCCAATGATAGGCATCGTGCGTGGCCAGCAGCCATTCCGAGCCCAGACGGTATTCCGGGTCCTGCCAGCAGGGCCATTCCAGCATGCGCAGGGCAAAAGCCAGGCCCAGGGTCACCAGGCCCCAGAACAGACCGTGCAGCCAGAAGGTGCGGTTCTCAGCGGTAAAGTAGACGGAGACCGGTTTGTCCGTCATGCGGCTCTCCTTTGTGGCAGGGAGTTTGCGGCAAAAAGTAACGCGTATCCGAGGACACGAACAAAACGCGCGGGGAGGAGGAGCCTGAGGGAAGATGGCCCTCTCGCATTGGCGAAGGGGCCCCTCAAAAGATCGCTACCCTTCGGCTCTCCGGCGCAGGGCCCAGAACCAGCGGTGCACGTTGTCGGCCGTGTAGGCGAAGGACCCCACCAGCTCCCAGCCGTCGATGTCCCCGGCGGCGGGCGGTTCCTCGCGGGCCAGGATCACCACGGTGCCGTCGTCGGCCAGGTGCGGGGCCACCAGTTCCAGCAGCTGCGGCCAGGGCATGAAGGCCCGGCTGGTGATGCAATCGGCCTTGCGGGCCTGCTTGGGGAAAAAGTGCTCCACCCTGCCCCGGAAAACATGGGTCCCCGGCAGGGGCACGCGGGCCAGCACCGTGGAGAGGAAGAGCGCCCGTTTCTCGCGGGCCTCCACCAGCCAGCAGGTGCCGCGCTGCCAGGCCATGCGCAGGGGGATGGCGGGCAGGCCCGCGCCGGAGCCCAGATCCCAGCACAGGGGATCTTCGGGCAGGGGCAGGCCGTCGAGGAAGGTCGCCAGATGGAAACTGTCGGCCACCAGGCGCTGCATGGCGTCGCGCCAGTGATGCGCGCCCACCAGGTTCATGGCCTTGTTCCAGCGGCAGAGCAGCTGCAGATATTCCGCCAGCCCGGGCAGGGCCGCCTCGGGCACCGTCACGCCCGCCTCCCGGGCGCATCGCGCCAGGGCGGACAGGGAGATGTCGTCGTGTTTCGCGTTGGGCTTCATGGGCCTTGTGTAGCCTCTGGCGGCGGGACTTGCAAGCTCTGGCGCTCTGTCGTAAAAAAGACGACTTTATACCGCTTGCCAATCCATTTTTGGAGTTATGAAAATGACATCGTGTGCATTGCTTTTTCCCGGCCAGGGCTCGCAGGAAGCGGGCATGGGCCGGGAGCTGGCCGAAGCCCGTCCCGAAGCCATGACGCTCTGGAAGCGTGCCGAAGCCATCAGCGGCCTGCCGCTGCGCGAGATCTACTGGGAAGGCGATGATGCCGCCATGAGCGACACCCGCGCCCTGCAGCCCGCGCTGACCGTGGTCAACATCAACCTCTGGCGCGAGCTGGCGGGCAAGGTGCGCCCCTGTGCCGCCGCCGGTCACAGCCTGGGCGAATTCAGCGCCCTGGCCGCCGCCGAGGTGCTGGATCCCGAGACCGTGCTGCAGATCGTGTCCCTGCGCGGCCGCCTCATGGCCGAGGCCGATCCCGACGGTGCCGGCAGCATGGCCGCCATCCTCAAGATGAAGCAGGAAGACGTGGAAGCCCTGGCCCGCGAGGCCGCCGTGGAAGCCGACGCCCTGCTCATCGTGGCCAACTACAACACCCCGGCGCAGTTCGTGGTCAGCGGTCACCGCGACGCCGTGGCCCTGGCCTGCCAGAAGGCCAAGGAACACCGCGGCCGCGCCATCGAGCTCAAGGTGAGCGGCGCCTTCCACAGCCCCATGATGGAAAAGGCCTCCCGCGAGCTGGAGCCCCTGCTGCGCAAGGCCGTGTGGCGCAAGCCGCAGTTCCCGGTCTACTGCAACCTGCACGGCCGCGCCGTCACCGACGGTGAAAGCGCCAAGGAAAGCCTGCTCAAGCAGATGACCTCGTCCGTGCTCTGGATCGAGACCGTGCGCAACCAGTATGCCGACGGCGTGCGCCGCTGGGTCGAAGTGGGTCCCAAGGCCGTGCTGGGCAAGATGGTGCCCGCCTGCCTCAATCATCTGGACGAGGCCGCCCGCCAGGAACTGCGGGTGGAACTGGTCAACAGCCTCGAAAGCGTGGAAAATTTTTCGGCGTAGGCACGTGCCCCGCCTCAGGAGATAGGATACATGCGCGCTACTGACGTTTTGCGCTCTGCCCTCATGGGCATTGTGGAAGAGATGGGCCTCAACTGGCCCGCCAAAGCGGTCATCGAACCGCCCCGCGACCCCAAACACGGCGACCTGGCCGCCAACATCGCCATGCTGCTGGCCCGCGAGGCCCACAAGAATCCCCGCGAACTGGCCCAGGTCTTCGTGGAAAAGCTGCCCCAGCGCTGCGCCGACATCGAAAAGGTGGAAGTGGCCGGCCCCGGTTTCTGCAATGTGACCTTCAGCCAGCACTTCTGGCGCAAGACCGTGTGTGAAGTGGAAGCCGCCGGCGCCGCCTACGGCCAGAGCAGCGTGGGCCAGGGCCGCAAGACCCTGGTGGAATACGTTTCCGCCAACCCCACCGGCCCCCTGCACGTGGGCCACGGCCGCGGCGCCGCCGTGGGCGACAGCCTGGCCCGCCTGCTGCGCAAGGCCGGTTTCGACGTGGAGACCGAATACTACATCAACGACGCCGGCCGTCAGATGCGCATCCTGGGCCTTTCCGTGTGGCTGCGCGTGAAGGAACTGGCCGGCCGTCCCGTGGAATGGCCTGAAGACTACTACCGCGGCAGCTACATCATCGACATCGCCCGCGAGATGCTGGCCGAAGACCCCAGCCTGCCCGACATGGAAGACCAGGCCGGTCAGGACCGCTGCTACGAACGCGCCATGAACGAGATCCTGGACGGCATCAAGGCCGACCTGGCCGACTTCCGCGTGGAACACCAGCACTGGTTCTCGGAAAAGACCCTGGTGGAGAGCGGCGCCGTCAAAGCCGCCTTCGACGCCCTGACCGAAGCCGGGCACACCTTCGACAAGGACGGTGCCTTCTGGTTCGCCACCCAGGCCCTGGGCGACGACAAGGACCGCGTGCTGCGCAAGTCCGACGGCAGCCTGACCTATTTCGCCTCGGACATCGCCTACCACCACAACAAGTTCCAGCGCGGCTATGACTGGCTCATCGACATCTGGGGCGCCGACCACCACGGCTACGTGCCCCGCATGCGCGCCGCCATCACCGCCATGGGCAAGCCCCGCGAAAGCTTCGACGTGGTGCTCATCCAGCTGGTGAACCTGCTCCAGGGCGGCAAGCCCGTGAGCATGTCCACCCGCGCGGGCACCTTCGAGACCCTGGCCGACGTGGTCAAGGAAGTGGGTGCCGACGCGGCCCGCTTCATGTTCCTTTCGCGCAAGAGCGACACCAGCCTGGACTTCGACCTGGAGCTGGCCAAGCAGCGCAGCCTGGACAACCCCGTGTACTATGTGCAGTACGCCCATGCCCGCATCTGCGCCGTGCTGCGCCGTGCCGAGGAACGCGGCATCACCCTGCCCGCCGCCGCCACGGACGAACTGCTGGCGGCCCTGGACACCCCCGAAGATATGGCCCTGCTGCGCAAGATGGCCGGTTTCGAGGACATGGTGGCCACCGCTGCCCAGGCCCTGGCCGTGCATCACGTCAGCCACTACCTGATGGATCTGGCCGGCATGCTGCACAGCTACTACGCCAAGCATCAGGTGCTGCTGGCCGACGATACGGCCCGCACCCTCTCGCGTCTGGCCCTGCTGCGCGCCGTGAGCCAGGTGCTGCGCAACGGCCTTGACCTGCTGGGCGTGAGCGCTCCCGAGGTCATGTAGATCCTATGGCCCAGCCTTTGCGAAAGATCCGCCAGCGTATCGCTCCCTCTGTGCCCAAGGGCGGTTTCAGCTTCACGCTGCCGCCCCTGGCCGCGGGGGCCATCTGCATCGTCATGCTGGCCTGCATAGGCTGGGCCTTCTTCATGGGCTATATGGTGGGGCACGGTCAGAACCCCGGCGAAGAGATGCGGGAACTGACCGGCATCGGCCGTCCCGACAGGGAGACCCTGGCCGAGATGGACAAGGCCATGGCCGGTTCCGAAGACGCGAGCCTGCGGGACAAACTGGCCGATCTGGGCCAGCAGCCCGTGGGCGGCGCCCCTGCCGCTCCCGAAGGGGATGCC
>NZ_DS996356.1:105345-117984 GCF_000156375.1 Desulfovibrio piger ATCC 29098 | reverse complement strand
CCCCCGCCGCCGCCTCCAGCGCCCCCGCCGCACCGGCCGCCGCTCCTGCCGCCAAAAACTCGCATCCTTTCAACAAGCCTTCGGGCAACGGTCTCGCGGCCTGGGGCAATGCCCCCAAGGGCGCGGCCCAGCCCGCTCCCGAAAAAACGGCGGCCCCGGCCACCAGGCCCCAGGCGGCGACGAACGCCGCGCCCCTGTACGATTTCGTGTTCCAGGTGGCGGCCTTCCGCAATGTGGACGATGCCGACCGCCTGCGCCAGCGCCTGGAAGGCCAGGGCCTGCGCACACGCGGCCAGAAAAGCGGCAAGCTGACCCTGGTCATGGTCCACATGCGCGGCACGGATCTGGATGCCGCCAACCTGAAAGAAGAGCTGCAACGCATGCGGCTCGGTTCTCCCCTGCAAAAATCCAAAAAACGGGTAGGCGGCAAACCCCGCCCCCGCTAGTGAGGCGTGATACCCTTTATGAGCAGCATCCTGACGTTCTGCAACCGGCTGGGCGCCGCTGTGCTGCGCATGCTGGACAGTCTGGGCGCCGTGACCCTTTTCATGCTCGACGGCCTGCGCCATATCTTCACCAGTCCCCGTATCGTCCCCCGTACCATCCAGCAGCTGTACGTCATCGGTTACAAATCCCTGTTCGTCATCCTGCTCATCGGCATCTTCTGCGGCATGGTGCTGGGCCTGCAAGGCTACTACACCCTCGTCCAGTTCGGTTCCGTGGGCATGCTGGGCTCGGCCGTCTCGCTGAGCCTCATCCGCGAACTGGGCCCCGTGCTCACGGCCATCATGCTGGCCGGACGCGCCGGGTCCTCCATGGCGGCCGAGATCGGCGTCATGCGCATCTCCGACCAGATCGACGCCCTGGACGTCATGGACATCAACTCCATGGCCTATCTGGTCAGCCCCCGTCTGGTGGCCTCGCTGCTGGCCTTCCCCCTGCTCACGGCCATCTTCGACGTCATCGGCATCATCGGCGGCTACCTGACCGGCGTACTCATGCTGCATATCAACGAAGGCGCGTACCTGTACCGCATCGCCAGTTCCGTGACCATGAACGACGTGGCCGGGGGCTTCATCAAATCCCTGGTCTTCGGCCTGCTGGTGGCCACGGTCTGCTGCCATCAGGGCTACACCACCCACATGCGGCGTGACAGTGTGGGCCCCGAAGCCGTGGGCAACGCCACCACCTCGGCCGTGGTCATCTCCTGCGTGCTCATCCTGGTGGCCGACTATGTGCTGACCTCCTTCCTGCTGTAGGTGACCATGAACGCCTGGGACATCTCTTTTTCTTCCCTTTCCGTAGGCTACGGCGACCACGCCGTGCTGCATGACATCAACGCCACCCTGCCCGGAGGCAAGGTCTCCGTCATCCTGGGGGGCTCCGGCTGCGGCAAGTCCACCCTGCTGCGCCACATCATCGGCCTTTCGCGCCCCATCAGCGGCAACCTGCTCATCGGCGGCCAGGACCTGTTCAGCCTGCCCCATGCCGAGGCCCGGCGCATCCGCCGCCGCATGGGCGTGCTTTTCCAGGACGGTGCCCTGCTGGGCGCCCTGACCCTGGTGCAGAACGTCTGCCTGCCCCTCAGCGAGCATCTGCGCCTGCCCAAGGACGTCCTGCGCGAAGCCGGGCTGCGCGTCCTGCGCATGGTGGGGCTGGAAGACTTTGCCGATTATTTCCCCAACCAGCTTTCGGGCGGCATGCGCAAACGGGCGGGCCTTGCCCGGGCCCTCATCGCCGAGCCGCGCATCCTGCTGTGTGACGAGCCCACGTCCGGTCTGGATCCCATCACGGCCGCGCGCATGGATACCCTGCTGCAGGCCATGCACCGCCAGTACCCGGAAATGACCATCGTGGTGGTCAGCCATGACCTGGCCAGCCTGCGCTGCATCGCCGACCATGTGCTGGTGCTGCGCGAGGGCAGGGCCATCTTTTCCGGTACCCTGCCGGAGCTGGAGGCCAGCCGGGATCCGTACCTGCTCCAGTTCCTGCGCCGTGAAGGCGGCGACGAGGAGAGCCTGGCCGACGCCCCGGCCGATCCGTGCGTGAGCGCCGCCCTGGACCGGTGGTTCAGGACCTAGGCGGGGGCCGGCCTCCCCTCCGGCCCTGCGGCCCCGCACAGGGACCGTGCCGCCGCATCCATCGTCTGAGACCCGGCGAGCCGCCAACGAGAGTTGCCGTATATCGTTGCGGACGCACCTTGAATATTGCCCCTGCCGGGCGTATAACCATAGCGCGGCATTGCCGCACAAGGAAATTGCCATGAATTCTTTCCGCCAGACCGCTGTCGGCATCTTCGTCCTGCTGGGCCTTGTCTGTGTGGCCTACCTGACCATCAAGCTCGGCAAGATGGAGGTCTTCGACAGCAAGGGCTTTGAGCTTGTGGCCAACTTCAACTCCGTTTCCGGTCTGCGCGTGGGCGCCGACGTGGAGATGGCCGGTGTGCCCGTGGGCCGTGTGGCCTCCATCAAGCTGGATGACGACCTTTCCCGGCGCCAGGCCCGTGTGGTTCTGATCCTGGACAAGGACCTGCAGCTGCCGGCCGATACCATCGCCTCGGTCAAGACCAGCGGCCTTATCGGTGACAAGTACGTCAACCTGACCGCCGGCGGTTCCGAAGACATCCTGGCTTCCGGCGACACCCTGGAAGAGACGGAATCCGCCGTGGACATCGAATCCCTTATCAGCAAATACGCCCTGGGAGGTGTGTAATATGAACAACCGTCGCACGGTGCTCGGCCTGCTGGCCGGTGCCGCCCTCACCCTGTGTCTGTCCCTGCCCGGCTTTGCCCCCGCCGCCGACGCGGCCGAAGCCTCTCCCGCCCGCAAGGCCCTGGAGGTCTCCATCAGCCGCGTGCTGGACTGCATCAAGAACCCCGACTATGTGAACCCCGCCACCCGGCCGCCCCTGCGCCGCCAGATCGAGGACGAGGTCTACCATATCTTCGATTTCGGCGAGTTCTCGTCCCGTACGGTGGGCCCCCGCTGGAAGGAATTCTCCGCCGCCCAGAAAAAGAGCTTCAGCAATGCCTTTGCCGACCTGCTGCTGACCACCTACCTGAACAAGGTGGACGGCTATAACGGCGAACAGGTGGCCTATACCGGCGAGATCGCCAACGCCGCCAAGACCCGTGTGGAAGTCCGCACCGAGATCACCATGAAGGACGGCACCCGCGTGCCCGTGGCCTACCGCATGATGGCCAAGGACAACAGCTGGCGCGTCTATGACATCATCGTGGAGAACCTGAGCCTGGTCAAAAACTACCGCACCCAGTTCCAGGATATCCTGACCAGCGGCACCCCTGACGAACTCATCGCCCGCGTCAAGGCCAAGGCTGACGAAGTGCGCAAGCAGCCGGTCGGCAAATAGCCGCCAAACGGAGAGAGCATGCGTCCCCTTATCCTAGTCCCGCTCCTGCTGCTGACGCTCCTGTGCGCCGTGCCCGCCGGTGCCGCCCCGGCCGCTCCGGCCACGGACCACGCGCCGTCGAGCCTGTACGACAGCAGCAGTCCCACCATGCCGGCCGGGGCCATCTCCGTGCACCCCTATGCCCACGAACAGCTGTCCGACGGGGATTCTCTGGACGATTACGACAGTGAGCCCCTGACCAGCATCGCCGACCCGCTGGAGCCCTGGAACCGCTTCTGGTTCGCTTTCAACGACATCTTCTTCCTGCATGTCGCCAAGCCGGTCTACAACTTCTACGAGACCGTCGTTCCCCAGCCCATCCGGGGCGGTGTCAAAAACTTCTATGCCAACATCCTCATGCCCAAGCGCATGATCAACAGCCTGCTGCAGTTCCGCGTCAAGGAAGCCTTCGTGGAATTCGGGCGCTTCTGCATGAACACCACCGTGGGCCTGGGCGGCTTTGCCGATGTGGCCGGCACCAAGAAGATCCTGGTGGACATCGATCCCGGTGGCGAGGACTTCGGCCAGACCCTGGGCCGCTGGGGCATCGGGCACGGCTTCTACATCGTCTGGCCCTTCCTGGGGCCCAGCTCCGTGCGCGAGAGCATCGGCTTTGCGGGCGACTGCGCCACCGATGCCTTCTTCTTCGTCCATCCCTGGGAGCTGGCCACGGCTTCCGAGCTCTACCTGCGCTTCAATGCGCTGGACGACCTGCTGCCCACCTACGAAAGCCTGAGCGGCATCGCCGTTGATCCATACATCGCCGTACGCGAGGCCTACATCCAGTACCGCGAGGCGCGCGTCAAGCGCTGATCCGCCGTCATCGCGACGACATCCGGGGGAAGGAGCCGTTTCCGCAAGGAAAGACTCCTTCCCTTTTTCAAACCTGCCGCGCCGTGCCCGTCAGGCACAGGCCCGCCCAACCCAACAGCCGGGGAACACGCCGCCCATGAACCTGGACGATACCCTCACTCTGGAACAGCTTTCCGTCAGCTTCAGCACCGACGACGGCATCCTGCCCGCCGTCCATGCCGTCAGCCTCAGCTTGCCCCCGGCGGGCATCACCTGCCTGGTGGGCGAATCCGGTTGCGGAAAAAGCCTCACGGCCCGCGCCATCCTGCATCTGCTGCCCGAGAATGCCCATATCAGCGGCCGTATCCTGTTCCGCGGCCGCGACCTGCGCACCATGCCCCCGGAAGAGATGCGCGCCCTGCGGGGCCGCCATATCGCCATGATCTTCCAGGAACCCATGACCTCGCTCAATCCGGTGCTGAAGGTGGGCATGCAGACCGCGGAGCCCCTGCGCCTGCATCTGGGCCTGTCCCGCAGCGAGGCGCGGCAGGAGGTCATCCGCCTGTTCTCCGAGGTGGGCATCCCCGCAGCGGAGAGCCGCTATGACGATTATCCCCACCAGCTTTCCGGCGGCATGCGCCAGCGCGTGATGATCGCCATGGCCCTGGCCTGCAAGCCAGACCTGCTGCTGGCGGACGAGCCCACCACGGCTCTCGACGCCACCATCCAGGGGCAGATCCTCAGCCTCATCACGGAGCAGAGCCGCAAGCGCGGTATGGCCGTGCTCTTCATCACCCACGACCTGGGCGTGGTGGCCCGCATCGCCGACAATGTGGGCGTCATGTACGCGGGGCATCTGGTGGAACACGCCCCCACGACCGAGCTGTTCCGCAATCCCCTGCATCCGTACACGCGCGGGCTCATGCGCTCCGCACCGGGGCGCGCGGCCATGGGCATGAATCGCCTGCCCGCCATCACCGGCAGCGTCCCCCGCCTGGACAACATGCCCGAAGGCTGCCCCTTTGCCCCGCGCTGTGACGAAGCCCTGCCGCGCTGCTTCGAGAGCGTCCCTGTGGCCCGCTGCGAGAACGGCCACAGCGTGGCCTGCTGGGCGTGTAGGCGCCATTGCTTTTTGCTGGGAGGGGAGCCTTCCTTCTGCTGTCGATGCCCGTAACTTCCTGCGTCGTAACGGGCACGGCCCTACGGGACGCCATCCGGTCGCTCCTTGCGATAAAAAAGACCCATTTCCCCTCAAGTTCCCCTCTTTGCCGCCAAGGCATCAAGCCCATCCGCCCTGCGGACGGGCTTTTTTGTTCCGGTATCGTGGCGGCAGCTCTATGGACAAACAACGCTCGCGGAACGAAAGGATCGACAGGATATGCGGGCCCTATCCGTCACGATGCGACCCGGGAAGTGGGAGATGCCCCTGCCCTAAAAACAAAAAAAACACCCATAGCGGGTGCTTTCTTGTTTGATGATCCCAGAGGGCAGTATTTGCGAGGGCACGGCAGGACAGGAAACGTCATGGACAGACGCTCCCCTCTCCTCTATCCGCTCCTCTCGCCAGGCCAGCTCAATCAGCAGACGGGGCGCGCCGGACAAGGACCTGGATCCAGCGTTCCCGCAGCTCCGCCGCACGGTCGTCCTCTCCTGTCGTCATCTCCAGACAGACGAGTCCCGGCAGCTCCTCCAGCAGGCCCCGGACACCGGCTTCATCCATATCGGTGAAACGGCGCCCGTCCGGGCTCCGGCGCAGGCCCTGACCGTACTTGAAATTGAAGAACATCACGCCACCGGGGCGCAGGGCTCGCTGCAGGCGCCGCAGGGCATCGGGCAGATCGGCCGGGGCCACATGCAACAGGCTGGCGCAGGCCCAGATCCCGTCGAAACGATCCTGCCACGCCACGTCTTCGAAACAGAGCACGGGCACGTCCTGCTCCAGCAGGAGCGCCGCCTGTCGGGCCATCTGCGGTGAGGCGTCGAAGGCCTCCACCCGGAAGCCGGCCTGGCGGAACGCCAGCGCATCCCGCCCCGATCCGCAACCGGCATCGAGGATGAGCCCGCCGGGACGCACATGCGGCAAAAAACGGGCATACAGGGGCCGCAGATCCATATCATGGGATGCCGCGGCATAACTGGCCGCGCGCTGGTCATAGAATGCCGTATCCGGTGCCACAGGCTCCTCTCCTTATCTCATCGTGTCGGGACGCAGGCGCTCGCTTGCGGGACGTGAGGCCTGCCGGGAGGCAGCGATCCCGACCTTGTCTGTCCTTTTTCCGCCAAAGGCCAGGGACGGGTGCCGCATACTGCCTGCCCCACCACATCGCCGAGCCCCGTTTTCCACAGGATGCCGTCCTGCCCGCAAAACAAAAAAAGGGGGACCGGAGTCCCCCTTTGTGAGCGTCATGACGGACAGCGGAACTAGTCCTTCTTGTCCTTCTTCAGCCAGGTCATCATGCCGCGCAGTTCCTTGCCCACCTGCTCCAGCTGGTGGTTGGCTTCGTTGCGGCGGGTGGCCATGAACATGGGATAGTTGGCGCGGGCTTCGAGGATGAAGTCACGGGCGAACTTGCCGCTCTGGATGTCCTTCAGCACGGCCTTCATTTCCTTCTTCACGGCGTCGGTGATCAGGCGGGGGCCGGTCACATAGTCGCCGTATTCAGCCGTGTTGCTGATGGAGTAACGCATGCGGGACAGGCCGCCTTCGTACATCAGGTCAACGATCAGCTTCATTTCGTGCATGCACTCGAAGTAAGCCATTTCGGGCTGGTAACCGGCTTCCACCAGGGTTTCGAAACCGGCCTTGATGAGGGCGGAGATACCGCCGCACAGCACGGCCTGTTCGCCGAAGAGGTCGGTTTCGGTCTCTTCGCGGAAGCTGGTCTCGATAACGCCGGAGCGGGTGCCGCCGATGCCCTTGGCGTAGGCCAGGGCCACCTTCAGGGCCTCACCGGTGGCGTCCTGCTGGATGCCCACCAGGCAGGGCACGCCGCCGCCTTCGGTGAAGGTACGGCGCACCAGATGGCCGGGACCCTTGGGGGCGATCAGGAACACGTCCACGTCCTTGGGAGGCACGATCTGGTTGAAGTGGATGTTGAAGCCGTGGGCGAACAGCAGAGCCTTGCCGGGGGTCAGGTTGGGCTTGATGTCCTTTTCGTACACGGCTGCCTGCACTTCGTCAGGCAGCAGGATCATGATCAGGTCGCCCTGGGCGGCGGCTTCGGCAGCGGACACGGGGGTAAAGCCGTGCTGCTTGGCCAGCTCATAGTTGGCACCGCCGGGGCGCTGGCCCACGACGACCTTCACGCCGGAGTCGCGCAGGTTCTGGGCATGGGCATGGCCCTGGCTGCCGTAACCGATGATGGCCACAGTCTTGTTTTTCAAGACGGAAAGATCGGCATCCTGATCATAGTAAACTTTCATGGCTCTTGTCCTTTTCAATGGAAAAATACTCGGTATTCCCGAGGGGGAAACTTCTATTTGGGATGCCGTGGCGCAAATGTCAAGCGTCACGGCATCCCTCAGGCAAATTTGCCGTCATCTTCCGGTGGGGGACCGTCTGCGGCCCCCTCGCCGGGGATGCTATTCACACTTTTTGGAGCGGCGCATGGCCACGGAACCGGTACGGGCCACTTCCTTGATGCCGAAGCGGTGCAGCAGGCTCAGGATGGCGTCCAGCTTGTCGTGGTCGCCGGTGGCCTCGATGGTCATCTCGCTGGAGCTGACGTCCACCACCTTGCAGCGGAAGATCTCCACGGTACGCAGGATCTCGCTGCGGGCGGGGCCTTCGGCCTGCACCTTGACGAACATCATCTCGCGTTCGATGGCGGGCATGTCGGCAAAGTCCATCACTTTGATGACGGTCACGATCTTGTGGAGCTGTTTCATGATCTGCTCCAGGATCTGGCTGTCACCATAGGTGGTGATGGTCATGTGCGAAACGCCCTCTTCCAGGGTAGGCGCCACATTGAGCGAATCGATATTGAAGCCGCGGCCGCTGAACAGGCCGGCCACGCGGCTGAGCACACCGGGCTCGTTCTCCACCAGCACGGAAAGAACATGTCTTTGCATGGCGTCCCTCCTCTACACCAAGAGCATCTCATCCAGGGCAGCCCCGGCGGGCACCATGGGATAGACGTTTTCCTCGCGCTCAACCATGACGTCGATGAAGGCCGGGTTGGGCGAGGTCAGGGCCTTGCGCAGCACGTCTTCCAGCTCTTCGGGCTTGCTGATGCGGTAGCCTTCGGCGCCGTAGGCCTCAGCCAGCTTCACGAAGTCGGGCTGGGCCTCCATATTGGTATGGCTGTAGTTGCGATTGTAGAAGAGTTCTTGCCACTGGCGGACCATGCCCAGATGGCCGTTGTTGAGGATGACCACCTTGACCGGGATCTTGTTCTGCACCACGGTGGCCAGTTCCTGGATATTCATCTGGATGGAGCCGTCACCGGCCACGTTGATGACCAGCTTGTCCGGGAAGGCGAACTGCGCGCCGATGGCCGCGGGGAAGCCGTAGCCCATGGTGCCCAGACCACCGCTGGTCAGCAGGGTGCGCGGTTTGGTGAAGGTATAGAACTGGGCGGCCCACATCTGGTTCTGCCCCACCTCGGTGGCGATGATGGCATCGCCCTTGGTGATGGAGTACATGGTCTCGATGACCTGCTGGGGCTTGATGTGACCGTTCTTGTTGTAGGCCAGCGGATGATTGGCCTTCCATTCATGCACGGTCTCAAGCCAGTCGGCATGCATGCCCGACCAGTCGGTATCGGCCATCTTGGCGCGGCAGATCTCCAGGATGCCTTCCAGGGCCTGGCGGCAGTCGCCCACCACGGGCACGTCCACTTCCACGTTCTTGCGGATGGAGGTGGGGTCGATGTCGATATGCACGATGCGCGCATGGGAGGCGAAGTCCTGCAGACGGCCGGTCACACGGTCGTCGAAGCGCGCGCCCACACAGACCAGCAGGTCCGCATGGTTGATGCTCATGTTGGCGGCATAGGTACCATGCATGCCCACCATGCCCAGCCACAAATCGCCGTTGGCAGGGAAGGCGCCCAGCCCCATGAGCGTGGTGGCCACGGGGATGTTCAGCTCGTGGGCCAGCTCGCAAAGGACTTCCGAAGCATTGGCCATGATGACGCCGCCGCCCGCCAGGATGATGGGCTTGCGGGCCTTGGCCAGCTCTTCGGCCGTACGGCGCAGCTGGTTCAGGTTGGGCTTGTAGGTGGGATTGTAACTGCGCATGAAGATATCTTCAGGCCAGACGAATTCCGTACGGGCCTGCATGATATCCTTGGGCAGGTCCACAAGGACGGGCCCGGGGCGACCGGAGCGCGCAAGATAGAAGGCCTGGCGGATGGTCTTGGCCAGGTTGCGCACGTCCTTCACCAGAAAATTGTGTTTGGTACAGGGACGGGTGATGCCCACGATATCGACTTCCTGGAAGGCGTCGTTACCGATGAGCTGCGTGGGGACCTGTCCCGTGAAGACGACCAGCGGAATGGAATCACAGTAGGCTGTGGCTATGCCCGTAACGGTATTGGTGGCACCCGGTCCGGAAGTGACCAGGCAGCACCCTACCTTGCCGGAGGCACGGGCATAGCCATCAGCCGCGTGCACAGCCCCTTGTTCATGCCGCACCAGAACATGTTTCAGTTCCGGATGCCGCGGCAACTCGTCATAAATATCAATCACAGCACCGCCCGGATAACCGAACAGTACATCAACACCTTCTTTTTTAAGGGATTCAAGGAGAATCTGCGCACCTGTGAGTTCCATAGGGTCAACTCCTGCGCCAGCAGTTATGCTCCGGCGCGATGGCTATCCAAGAGCTCCATGAGCTTGGTTTTGCCTTCAAGTTTCTGTTTCTTAAGCTGCTTCAGGGTCTGTTCCTCGGTGGGGGTACGGAAAGACTTGGCTTCCAGCTTTTCTACCTGCTTGCTGTAAAGGACATGGTCTTCCCATAGGGATTTCAGCTCCGGATCAGTGGGCAGTAGCTGTTCGATGAGTTCAATTTCATGCTGATCCATAAGAAATCTCCAGCGTTAGATGTTCGGCGCCCACGGTGGCGCCCGTTACGACAAACCGCTGCTACACCAGAGTAGCGGCAAACTGGGCCAGTGAAGCGATGACGATGCGGTTGATGAGCTGGATGACCAGCAGCACCACCACAGGCGAGAAATCGATGCCGTTGGTATAGGTGAAAGGCAACCATTTCCGCACCCGGTAGAATACCGGTTCCGTCAGGGTGCGCAGGGCGCGCACCACAGGGTTGTAGGGGTCGGGGCGTACCCACGAAAGCACGGCCGCCACGATGACAACCCAGAAATACAGATTGAGGACTATGGCCAGCAGATCGACCACGGCCAGGATGACATTTTGTACAAAAAACATGCCTACTCCCATTCATTTTGCAGCAGCCCGGCCAGTTCGTCATAACCGGCTGCCGCGAGCGGGCCTTGCAATTCCCCGCCGAATGCCGCGAACACGACGCCTGCGGCGGTGGCGGCTTTCTGGTCGTTGGGACTGTCGCCCACAAAAAGCACCTGCTCAGGAGCGGCCCCCCACTGGTCAAGGATCAGCCGCACACCATCGGGGGCGGGCTTGGGGGCTGCTTCCGTCGCCGTGACTACAGGATTAAAATAGGAGGGCAACGCCAAAAAGTCCAGAACCCTTTGCATCCCTTCCGCAGTTCTGTTGGTATGCACGGCCAGACGCATGCCGTGACTGCGGGCAAGCTCGAGGAATTCCCGGTAACCGGGATAGATCTGCAGCAGGGGAACGATGTCGCGCGAATAGATGACCTCCGTCCGCACCACTTCATACATGCGCTGATGCATCTCGGGAGGCACGATGTATTCCAGTGCCTGCCGCGCCGTGGCCATGAACGTATACGCATCCTGCTCCGGGGTCAGGGGCGGCAGTCCCAGGGCCGCCAGCACCTTGTTGTAAAAGATGGCGTTGGCGGCGCGGGAATCGATCATGACCCCGTCACAGTCGAAGATGATGCCGGTGAGGCCGTGCGGGAAAAGTTTGCCCATCAGTCGTCCCCGCGCAGCACCACGGTGCGTTCTTCCTGCCAGCCGGGGCAGCAGCGGGGCGCACGCGGACGCCCGAGGATGCGCCACAGGGGGGCACGCGCCTGCAGCAGGGGCACGATGCGGCCTTCCGCATCGCACAGGCGCAGGGGGCCGTCGTCGGGCAGGGGCCGGAATTCCAGCTCGCCCTGGCCGTCCAGCAGATCGCGACGCATGCGGCCTTCGGCCAGCAACAGGCAGTCCGCCGGGGCAAAGCGCACCACGGCGTCCAGCAGGCGGGGCCAGGCGGGCAGCAGGGAATCGTCCACATGCACAGGGCTGTTGAGGGTGGCCAGCGTGGCCAGGGCCGCTTCCGTATCGCGGGCATCGCCCGCCAGCAGGGCCGCCTCGTCAAGGTCGGCGGGATCCATGTCTAGTGCGGCCTGCAGACGGGCATTGCTGCTGCTCAGGCTGGAGCTCAGGGCCTGGAGCTCGGCCAGGCGCTCTTCCTGCAGCCAGCTCCAGAGCAGCATGCGCTGGGCCGCACAGGCCTTTTCCCGCTCCTCGCGGGCGGCTTCCAGGGCCTGGGCCGTCTCCAGGGTGCCGTCGGCCATCAGGCCGGCACGCAGGGCGCTTTCCGCGCTGTTGCGGCGGGCACGGCCCACGTCGGCGCCCAGGGTGCCCACCGGCTGACCGGAAAGGGCGGCATCCCCCATGCGCTGGAGGTCGTCCAGACAGGCCGCGGCTTCACGCGGCGAAAAAGGCAGATCCTCCGGCATATGCCACGGCCCTTCGGGGGCCGGGGCCGCGACGGTCACGGCGCGACGGCCGGATGCCGTCAGCCCTCCGGCGGCAGGACGGGAAAATTCTTTCGGCAGGCCGGGCCACAGACGCAAGACAGGACAGGACCCCTCCGCGGGCAAAAGCGGTGCTTCTCCGGGCAGGGGACCGCGCAGGGCGGGGACACGGATACAGAGTGCAGACATGTATCATCCTTGGTTAAGCTGGAGTTTTTAGCATACGCCACAGGGGGACACGATTGCAAGGCCAAAGCCGTCATTCCCTGACAGCTTCGGCTCTTCCCTGCCTGTCCCGGCCCTGCCAGCCCTGCCATGGCGGCCGACAAACGTCCCGCAGGGGACCGCTCCCGTTTTCGATGCCGGCCTGCCTCTGGCGGGATCAGCCACAACGGCGATGCCTTTCCGCGGACTGTGCGCGCGGGCATGGAAAACTGCCGGCGGCCCTGTCAGAACAGGTTCCCGTCCCGTATTGCGACGAACGGCAGGCACAGCCTGTCTGCCGGAAACCGCACGACGGGCACGGATTATTGTCACTGACGACGATATGGCATATAACGCGCTTCTGGCCGTTAACGGCCCCACGCAACTTAGCGCACCGCACGGCGGTGCCGAAGGAGTAGAAGAT
>NZ_DS996356.1:98435-104139 GCF_000156375.1 Desulfovibrio piger ATCC 29098 | reverse complement strand
CTTTCGGCCGTCAGGTGGACAGCTTCGAGACCGATCTGCACATCGACGGCCTGGCCGGCGAGCCCCTGCGGGCCGTGTTCATCCGCGCGCCGCTCATCAGCCGTGTGGGCGAAGGCGTGCAGGTGCTGGCCCGGCTGGATGCCGACCGCGGTGAACGCATCGTGGCCGTGCGTCAGGGCAATGTGCTGGCCACCTCCTTCCACCCCGAACTGACCCCGGATCTGCGCCTGCACCAGTACTTCCTGGATATGCTGGCCTGATCCGCGCCATCTGCTGAAAAAACAAAGAGCCCCGCGCCGAACTTTTTGTCCGCGCGGGGCTCTTTTCTTTATTCCTGGGTCCAGTCCGATTTTTCCATCAGCTCGGCCATATAGGCCCCCAATTCCTCATAGTGCTCACGGATCTTGTTCCAGACGGCCATCCTGTCCCTGCTCCGCATGGCCTCCACCAGCATCACATGCCGCTCGTAGAGCTCATTGAACGAATAGAAGGCCGTCCACTGCCGGTACATCAGATATTTGGAGATGGTCGAGCAGGAATGGCGTGCCAGATCCACCAGATAGGGATTGTGGCAATGCATGAGCAACCTGTCGTGGAAGATGTCGTCCAGCTCGGTCAGGCCCAGTTGCCTCCCGGCGGACTGATTGCTTTTGTGCATGTCCTTGAGGACGCGCTCCAGCTCATCCACTTCCGCATCGCTCCAGTCGGGCAGACTGTCGGCCACGCCTGTGGCTTCCAGTATCCCACCGACACTGTAGCTGTTCCTGATCTCTTCCGGCGACATCAGGCGGACCCGCTTGCCCTTTTGGGGTTCCGAAGTCACCAGACCTTCCTGCACCAGGCTTTCCAGGGCCTCCCGGACGGGGGCCCGGCTGATGCCCAGATGTTCGGCAAGCGCCACTTCCTTGATAGCCTGCCCCGGCAGCAGCTCTCCCTGCTGGATCTGCCGTTTGATGTAGTCCGCGACCACTGTGGAGTACGTCTGTTTTTTGAATACCATACCGATCGTTTGTCGTTTATGCCGTCTGGCGGCGTTCTGTTCTGCTCACGGAGGCCAAGCGGCACCCCTCCCCCTTTTCCCGGCTTCCCTTCCTATAGCAGAGCCCGGGAGGGACGGGGCTCCTGTCCCCCAAAAAATTTTTTTCACGAAGCCCCCTTTTGCCGTTGACTTCAAAAGTTGTCAAATGTAGTATGTCGACATTCGGCAAGAAAATATCACAAAAAAGACGCCGGCAGCGCAGCCTGTTTATTTTTTTGTGTATTTTTAAAATGTCGACATTCGACATACGAATGTTAAATTTAGCACGAGGAAGCCATGAAACACATCATCCACACCAGCAAGGCGCCCGCGGCCATCGGTCCCTACTCCCAGGGCAACCGTGCCGGAGACACCGTCTACCTTTCCGGCCAGCTGGGCATCGACCCCGCGACCGGCAAACTGGCTGAAGGCGGTGTAGGCGCCCAGGCCCGCCAGTCCCTGAAGAATATCCAGGCACTGCTGGCTGAAGTGGGCGCCACGGAAAAGAACGTCGTCAAAACCACCGTGTTCCTGACCAGCATGGCCGACTTCAAGGAAGTCAACGAAGCCTACGCGGCTGTTTTCGACACGGACTGCCCCGCCCGTTCCTGCGTGGCCGTCAAGGAACTGCCCCTCAACGGGCTTGTGGAAATCGAAGCCATCGTCGTCCTGTAGCCCTGCTGCGGACAAAAATATCATTGCGGGATGCACGTACCATCCCAGGAGGTCCTCATGAATCTTGCCCAGTTCCCCCGTCGCGGCTATGTCACCACCCCCACCCCCATCGAGCACTGCCCCAACTTCTCCAAGGCTCTGGGTGCGGACATCGACGTCTACATCAAGCGTGACGACATGCTCCCCGGTACCGCCGGCGGCAACAAGACCCGCAAGCTGGACTTCTGCATCGCCGATGCCCTGCAGAAAGGCTGCGATACCGTCATCACCTGCGGCGCCGTGCAGTCCAACCACTGCCGCCTGACCCTTTCCTGGGCTGTCCATGAAGGTATGGACTGCCATCTGGTGCTGGAAGAACGCGTGAAAGGCAGCTACAATCCTGAAGCCTCCGGCAACAACTTCCTGTTCCAGCTGCTGGGCGTCAAGAGCATCACCGTGGTGCCCGGCGGCAGCAACATGATGGAAGCCATGGAAAAAGTGGCTGCCAAGCTGACGGCCGAAGGCAGAAAGCCCTACATCGTCCCCGGCGGTGCTTCCACGCCTCTGGGTGCTCTGGGCTATGTGGGCTGCATGGAAGAGATCATGCACCAGATGTTCGAGATGGGCCTCAACTTTGACCACATGGTCGTGCCCAGCGGCAGCGCCGGTACCCACGCCGGGATCATCGCCGGCATGATCGGCAACAACATCAACATCCCTGTCACCGGTATCGGCGTCAACCGTCCCAAGCCCGTGCAGGAAAATGCCGTGCACACCCTGGCCAACCAGACCCTGGATCTGCTGGGTGTGGAAGCCCGCGTGCCCGCCGAAAAGGTCGTGGCTTTTGACGACTATGTGGGCCCCGGCTACTCCCTGCCCACGGACGCCATGGTCGAAGCCGTCAAGATGCTGGCCGAGACCGAAGGCATCCTGCTTGACCCCGTGTACTCCGGCAAGGCCATGTCCGGCCTGATCGATCTGGCTCGCAAGGGCTACTTCGCCAAGGGTTCCAAGGTGCTGTTCCTGCACACCGGCGGTTCCCCGGCTCTGTACGCTTACCTGCCCTGCTTCCGCTAACATACAAGGGGACGTGGCCTGCGGGTCGCGTCCCCTTGCCGTAACCCACCTCCAAACCATCAGCCCGCAGACGTGGAGGGCATATGTCTGAAGAAAAAAGACTCGATATGTATGGCGGTATCCTGGGCGGTGCCGTTCCCCTGGCTGTACTCATCATCGGCCTTGTCTGGCTTTGTCTTGCGGAACGCGGCGGTACCCAGCCGTTCTGGGCCTGCGCCTGGCTGGCTCTCGTCATCGGCCTGTTCTTTGCCCGCAAAAAGGAAGATTACTGTCTTGCCGCCATGCGCGGCATCGGCGATGAAAACGGCATCGTCATCATCACGGCCTGGCTGTTCGCCGGTGTGTTCGGTCAGCTTATGGCCGCCGGCGGCCTGGTGGACGGCCTGCTCTGGATGGGCATGAGCACCGGCGCCCAGGGCAGCATCTTTGTGGGCCTCGTCTTCTTCGCTTCCATGCTGTTCGCCCTGGGGACCGGTACGTCCACCGGCACCTGCATCGCCCTGACGCCCGTGCTTTACCCTGCCGGCTATTTCCTGGGCGCCGACCCGGCCATGCTCGGTCTGGCCATCCTTTCCGGTGCGGCCTTTGGCGACAACCTTTCCCCCATCGCGGATACGACCATCGTTTCCGCCTATACCCAGGGCGCGACCATGAAAGAGGTCGTCCGCAGCCGCTTCCCGCTTTCCATGTCCGCCGCCGTCATGGCCATGGTCATCTTCCTGATCTTCGGCAATGCGGATCAGGCTGCGGCCCTGCCTGATATCCAGAAAGATTTCGATCCCGCCGGCGTGCTGATGCTCATCGCCCTGGTGGTGGTCGTCGGCTCCGCCATGATGGGCCGCCACATCATCGAATCCCTGGTCTACGGCAATGTTTGCGCGGCCGTCATCGCTATCCTTACCGGCCATATCAAGCCGACGGAGATCTTCGGCATCCCTGCCCAGGCCGGCCAGTCCACCGGTTACATCGAAAACGGCATCCTCAGCGTGGTGGGCCCCATCATCTTCGCCATCCTGATCCTTGCCGTGACCCAGATCATGGTGGAATGCGGCATCATGAAGCGTATCCTCGACTTTGCCCACAAATCCCTGGTCAGCACGGTGCGCCAGGCCGAGCTCTTCATCGTGGGCGTCACGGTGCTGGCTTCCATCCCGATCTCGGCCAATGCTCCTGCCGAACTGCTGGTGGGTCCCTCCATCGTCCGTCCCATGGGCGAACGCTTCAACCTGAGTGCCGCCCGCCGGGCCAACCTCATGGACTGCGCCGTGAGCACCGTCTTTTACATCCTGCCCTGGCATATCGCGGTGGCGACCTGGTACGGTGCCCTGTATAGTGCTGCCCAGAGCTACAATATCCCGGCCCCGGCCCTGAGCACGGCCCTGTACAACCCCTATTCCTGGACCCTGCTCGTGGTGCTGCTGTTCTCCGCCATCACGGGCTGGAACCGCAAGCTGGACATCCCGGCTGCGACGAACAACGCCTAGCAACCTCCTTAGGTGGTTGTCCGCTCGCCCCTCCGGGTGGACAACCACCATTCCCACACTGCCATGAAACTTTCCCCTCTCCCCTGCGATCACAAAGCGGTTCTGGCCTTTGCCGGGCATATCGGTGTCGGGCACGTCAACAGCCACCAGGGCTTCGTCCAGGATGATGCCGCCGGCTTCGCCACCCTGCTGGCCCTGCTCCTGCGGACCTGCCCGCTTGATCCGACCGTGACGGATATCCGTACGGACCAGGACAGGCTGACGGTCTCTCTGGCCTGCGGGGGGCAGGGGCAGGCTTCCCTGTCCGGCGGGTTCTCGCCCTTTGAAGCGGATCTACTGCAACGGGGCAGGGGCCTTTGCGAACTTTCTTCGCAGACCCTGGCCACCAAAGTCCTGGGCCGGATCCGCGGTCAGGGCATGGACAAAATGGGGGCCGTCCTCATCCTTGCCCATGCCCGTGCCCTGCTGGATGCTGTCCGCCGGTACTGGCCCGCAGGGGTGCTCCACGCCACGGACGACATCCCCGGCAGCTGCGGCGAATTCTTGGGCGGCATGCTTTCCCTGGAGGGGACAGCCTGCGCCTGGATGCTGACGATCAATGCCTCGCCCGACGGCAGCGGACCGGTGGAAGACAGTGAAGGCATCATGCCCGTGGGCGGCAAGGGACGGCTCATGCGGGAACTGGGCATGTGCCGCATCCCCTGCATCGTCCTGGAATCCAAGGCATACAGCCCCGGCGACAGCGACAGTCTCGCGACCAGCCATCCCTGGATCCGCTGGAACCAGGACAGCGACAATCCCGTCGTGGGCCAGTGTCTGACGGAGGCCGCCCGGCAATGCCATGTCCAGGCCATCGTCAATGACAGGGCATATCCCCGCCGTCCCGGTGATCTTGACCGTGCCTCCCAGGCCCTGGGAGAAAAGATTTCCAAACTGGGGCAGGAGTACGCCAGGGCCCGCACTTCCGCCCAAAAAGTCGCTCTGGCGGCCGCACTTGCCGACATTTTGGAGCAGGAGATCGGCGGTACCTCTTTCATGAGCCAGGCAGTGCATAGCGTAGCCGCCGGTGGCGGCCTCTGGCCGGGACAGGCGGCCATGCTCTCATTGCTGGCCAGCCGCCACGAATACGAATCGCTGAAGGTGCTGATCACCAGCCGGCAGGAGCTCGAACTGCTGGCCGACATCGCCCTGGCGGCGGCCATCCTGCTCCGTGACCGGCTGCCTGAAGCCTCGTCCTTTATCCAGGCGCGCTCCCCCCAGCCGGAACCGGAGCGCCTGCTGCATGAACTTTCCCTGCCCTCATAGCCCGCTGTGACCGGTCGTTGCCTGGATGACCGGCATATCTCCCCCTTCGACATATGCACCCATAAAAGGCCACGGGCAGGCGGCTCTTCTGTTCTCCAGCGGTGGGCAGAAGAGCCTTTTTCCCCTTCCGCTGCATGTCCTGCTGTATGGACAAAGGAGTTTTTTC
>NZ_DS996356.1:51556-97229 GCF_000156375.1 Desulfovibrio piger ATCC 29098 | reverse complement strand
CCTTCGGCCGTCAGGTAGACAGCTTCGAGACCGATCTGCACATCGACGGCCTGGCTGGCGAGCCCCTGCGGGCCGTGTTCATCCGCGCGCCGCTCATCAGCCGCGTGGGCGAGGGCGTGCAGGTGCTGGCCCGTCTGGATGCCGACCGCGGTGAACGCATCGTGGCCGTGCGTCAGGGCAATATGCTGGCCACCTCCTTCCACCCCGAACTGACCCCGGATCTGCGCCTGCACCAGTACTTCCTGGACATGCTGGCCTGATCCGCGCCATCTGCTAAAAACAAAGAGCCCCGCGCCGAACTTCCCGTTCGCGCGGGGCTCTGTCTTTGCACGACATCGTGCTGCGGCAACGGCTGTGCCGCGACCTCTTCTCACACGCCCCGCTACCTGCAAGGCTCCCTCCCTGTCCGGCATCCGGGATCGCCCTGTCCATATGCTTCTTTTTCCCCTCTCCCTCTTCCCGTCACAGGACGGACGGGGCCTGTATGCCCCGCAAGAGAGGGCTTTCCTTTTCCCTCCGAACATGGAAGATTCGTCTCACGGTCCCCCTCCTGATCGCGGCCGCATGGCCCACGGGGACAGCCGCCAACCTCCGCCACAGGAGCTCCCATGACCAATACCACTCTGACCGCCATCCCCGGCCTGCTGGCAGGCCACGCCACGGACGACCGCAACCATACCGGCTGCACCGCCATCCTTTGCCCGCAGGGCTTCACGCCGGGCATCGCCGTGCCGGGCTTCGCTCCCGGCTGCCGCGAGACCGAGCTCATGCGGCCCGAATCCCAGGTGGATACCGTGCACGGCCTGTTGCTGGCCGGAGGAAGCGCCTTTGGTCTGGCCGCTGCCGACGGTGTCATGCGATTCTTACGCGAACAGAGGCACGGTTTCGCCATGCCGCACGGCGTCATCCCCATCGTCCCGGGAGCCGTCATCTACGATCTGGACATGAACGCCAGGCCCGGCGTTCTTCCCGATGCGGCCATGGGCTATGCCGCGGCCCGGGCGGCCTCTGCGGCACCGCTGGCCGAAGGCGCTGTGGGGGCCGCCTGCGGGGCCCGTTGCGGCCGTTTGTTCTGTCTTTGCCAGGATGACGCGGGCAAGCCGTTGGATCTTTCGGACAAAAGCGGTCTGGGCAGCCTGTGTCTGGAACGGGAAGGCATACAGGTAGCGGCCCTGGTGGTCCTCAATGCATTGGGCAACGTCTATGATGGCCAGGGGCGTTTCCTGGCCGGCGGGCGCTTCCCCGACGGTACGCCTGTGCCCCATGCGCAGGCCCTGGAAGCCCTGGCCGGAAAGGTCCCCACCGGCAATACCGTGCTCACCGTCGTGGCCACCAATGTCCCCTTGGACAAGACCCAGTGCAGCCGTCTGGCCCGCATGGCCGCCACCGGTCTGGCCCGGCATATCGTCCCCGCGCACATGCTTTTCGACGGCGATATCGTCTTCACGCTGGCCAGCAAGCAGCCCCTGCCGGAAGGGTACGGCCCCTGGAACGAGCTCCTTCTGGGGGCCCTGGCCGCTGATGCCGTGGCCGGGGCCGTTTGCCGCGCCGCCCGGCCGGGGATGTTCGCCTGATGCCGAGGTGATACCGCCGACGCCCCTTCTCCCTGACAAACAGGGACTACCTTCCCTGCCCTCCGCTTTGCGGTACGTCGTGCAGAAAAAAGCTGCAAAGCACAGGGGTCCTGCCAGCGAGACATGACGTTCCGCCCTGTCCGCACGGCTGCCGGCAGGCTGACAACGATCCTGACCAGGAAATACAAAAAGGCCCCCGGTTTCCCGGGGGCCTCCATTATGCAGCTATGCAGCGAGGACTACAGGGCGGCCTTGTAGATGGCGGCCACAGCGGCGTCGCTCATGATGCGCGGGTTGGTCAGACCGCAGGCGTCCTTCTGGGCGTTGGCGGTCATGGTGGGGATGTCCTCTTCCTTCACTTCCTTGCCGTACTTCTTGCCCAGGGCGATCAGGCCTTCCGGGATGCCCACGTCCTTGGACAGGATGCGGATGGCCTTGATGGCTGCCTGCGAAGCGTCGGTCGGGCTCAGGCCGTCCACGCGTTCGCCCAGCAGTTTGGCGATGCGGCCAAAGCGGCGGCGGCTGGAGATCAGGTTGTACTCGCACACATGGGGCAGCAGGATGGCGTTGCATTCGCCGTGCGGCAGGTCATAGAAGCCGCCCAGCTGGTGAGCCATGGCGTGCACGTGACCCAGGCTGGCGTTGTTGAAGGCCATACCGGCCAGGTACTGGGCGTAGCACATACCTTCGCGGGCTTCCATATCCTTGCCGTTGGCAACGGCGCGGCGCAGGTAGCGGTTGATGTATTCCATGGCCTTTTCAGCACAGGCGTCGGTCATGGGAGTGGCGGCGGTGGAAACATAGGCTTCCACGGCGTGGGTCAGGGCGTCCATACCAGTAGCGGCGGTCAGGGACGGAGGCATGCCCATCATCAGGACCGGGTCGTCGATGGCGACGCTGGGGGTGCAGCGCCAGTCAACGATGGCCATCTTCACCTTGCGGGAGGTGTCGGTGATGATGCAGAAACGGGTCATTTCAGAGGCGGTACCAGCGGTGGTGTTCACGGCCACATAGGGCGGGAAGGGCTTGCTGGATTTGTCCACGCCTTCGTAGTCGTGGATCTTGCCGCCGTTGCCGACCACAAAGCCGACGCCCTTGCCGCAGTCATGCGAAGAACCGCCGCCCAGGGTGATCAGGCTGTCGCAACCGTTGCTCTTGTAAGCTTCGGTGGCTTCCTCAACGTTTTTGTCCGTGGGGTTGGGCACGGTCTTGTCGTACACGGCATACTGCATGCCGGCGGCGTCAAGGATATCGGTGATCTGCTTCAGAATGCCCACGGCCACGATGCCCTGGTCGGTGACGATCAACGGCTTCTTGCCGCCGAGGCTCTTCAGGCGATCGGGGATCTGGGTGGAGCAGTTCTGGCCGACCAGAGTCACGGTGGGGATGAAGAAGGACGTGATCTGGCCCATATGCATGCTCTTGACATCCGTGCTCATTGTGCAACTCCTTGGTTTGGGCATCTGAACGGTCTGGATCCCCGTCCGAGCCCGGTTTGGAAACGTTTATGGATGTACTGGAATCAACATACGCGACCAGCCCCGCCATGGCAATAAGATTTTATAAAATAGATTCAACTTTTTTTGTCTTCCCCGAAAAGAACCGGGCAGGCCGGAGCTTCGCGGGGCTTTGAAAGGATGCAGATGCGCGCCATGAGGCGCAGGTACTCCTTGCGCCTGTCAAGGAAGAAAGCCAATGGTTTCGAGAAGTTGCGCCCAAGCAGGCCGTCCACCAGGAACTGGCTCACCTCCCGCTCGCGCATCAGCACCAGCTGGGCGCTGAGCAGCACGGCCCTGTCCGCCTCGGCCATGGAGCGGACCTTGTGCCGGAAGGCCTCCTGGGCGCGCGGCTGGTAGAACCAGAAATACATCAGGTCCAGGGCGCAGATGATGAGGATGCGCTCCAGCCGCTGGGCCTCTTCGCCGCCGCGTCCGCGCAGGCCGCCGGGGCGGGCCAGGCAGATCAGGGCGTCCTCGCGGGGGAAGAGCAGCTCCAGCTGGGTGTAGCAGTCGAAGATGCGCTTGATGGTGCTTTCATAATCCCACCGGCGCATGCGCAGGTTCACCTGGCTGTCGGCGTAACCTTCGATGATGGCGGCTACCGTATCCGAGGCCATCTTGGAGATGACGGCCGCACTGGGCACCAGATACAGATGGGGATCGGCGATGCCCCAGAGCAGCAGCAGGTGGAAGAGGATGAAGTCGTACAAGGACGAGACCGGGATGGCCAGGGCGCTGCGGAACAGGTTGCCGATGGCCGCCTCGCGGGGGAAGCCCCGGTAGACATTGTGCGCGAAGATATAGAAACCATTGACGATGTTCAGCACGGTAAAGACCACCACAGGCTGCTCCGCCACGGTCACGCCAAAGCAGTCCTCCAGCAGCCAGACGCGGATCATCACCTCCAGCAGCAGCACCGAGATGCCCGTGTACATAAGCGAGTCACAGATGCGTTTGACGCTGACGTGTTCCCGCCAGTGGGTCAGGGTGCTGCGCTTGGCACCGCGGGCGGCCATGACCATCTGGACCACGTTGCGCACGCCGGTGATGCCGAACCAGATGAAGGTACCGAACCAGGCCAGGAACCACCAGTCCTGCGTATAGATGAAGGAGACGAAGGCCGGGATGAAGCCCAGCAGCACCTTGAGGCAGTTGCTCAGGGTGCTGTTGAGATACTGGCCGTCGGGCCTGGCTTCCTCCCCCTGCGGCGCATCGGTCAGGCCATTGCCGCGGAACGGGCTCAGGCCGCCAAGATTGACCATGTTGCCCCGGTTGCTGACGCGGCAATCCTCACTGGCCGCCCGCCATACGCGGCGCCGCTCCATGCCCAGATGGTCGCAACCCGGCAAAAAGCGGAAATGGGCCAGCAGGCGCTGCCCGGGCGAGGGGTTCTCCGGCTCGTTATAGCGGATCTGCTCCTCCACCGGCGAGTAGATGGGGATGGCGGACTGCTGGCTGCCCGACTTCTTCATGGACAGCAGGGCCCGGCGCGGCAGCGTCTCCCGGATGGCCAGGCCCATGCCGTACGAACGGGAACGGCTGGCCGAATTGCTGCCCAGGCGCGACTTGAGGGGCTCGTGGCGGTAGGCGGCCCAGAGCTTGGGGATGTCCCGCAGGATGGCATGGAACTTTTCCAGACGCTCGTCGTCACCCGTCATCTCCATCTGGCGGATCATCTGGCGCACCATCTGCTTCATGCGCGGGGCAAGGCCCTGATTGAGCACACGCTGCAACTCGTTGATGGCCGCGATATTGTTGAGGTGCCCTTCCACCCAGCTCTTCATGTTGAAGAGTTCCAGATGGGTGATGCGCCCCTCGCAGTCCCAGAGCAGCTCCACCACGTCCTCCACGCTCAGGCCCTCGGTGCCCAGGATCAGACGGTTGCCCGTGGCAAGGCCGTTGAGATAGGCGGAAAGCTTCTGGGCACTCATGCACATCAGTTCCGGCAGGTTGTCACACGCGCCCGGCTGCTCCGTATTGGGGATGCGCGGGTTGTGGCTCGGGTTCAGCCACAGGGCCTGCACGTCGTCGGGCCCCAGATTGTCCAGACGCTGCAATTCCTCCATGGCCTCGGGATCGTCATGCCGGGCACGCAGGATCTCGGCCCGGGCCCGCAGGCTGGGCTGGATGTGCTTGTGCAGGTATTCGGCCAGGCGCAGCAGGGAGGCATGGCCGCGCCCCACGAAGTCGAGGAATTCCTCCAGGCCCATGGGCGCCACGGAGACGCCCCAGAGCTGTTCCAGACGGGGACGCTCGTCCTCGTTCCAGACTTCCAGGGTGTGCAGGGCCACTTCACGCCGCCAGTGCAGCACTTCGCGCCCCTTTTCCAGCATCTCCCGCATCTGCGGGCTGCGCAAAAAGTCCAGGAAGCCCTTGCCGGAGCTGAAACCGCGCGGCATCCAGACCAGGCTCACGAAGCGGTCGTAGAAAGGCACGCTGAACTCCAGGCCGATGCGCACGGAGATGCCCACGATGCCCGAGGCATGGATGACCTCGGTGGCGGCCTCCAGATCCACGCTGTTGTCGTAGACCACCGTGATGGAACGCAGGCCCTTGATCCAGGCGTCCATGATGAGGTGCGTGGGCGTTTTGCGGCCCTTGGTGTTCACGTCATAGACATGGTCGTCGAAGGCCAGCTGGTTCCAGGCTTCGGGCATCTCGGGCAGATGATAGCGCGCCAGCATGCGGCGCACCACGCGCGGCGTGCCCAGGGCGGTGCTGCGGAAGTCATGGGCCAGCATGAGCTGGCGGGTCTCGTCGCCATGGGCGCGCACCATGTCCTTCATGATCTGCATGAGCGCACGGGCGGTATTGCGGCGCAGGGCCGAATGGGCGCTGGTCAGCACCTCGTCATACAGGGTCTGCAGGGCCAGCAGGCGGTCGCGCGAGCCGCCGACCTCCAGGTTGCGCAGCAGGTTGATGACGGCATAGGCCATGCGGGAAGCCGGAGAGGTGACCAGCTCCTTGATGCCGTGGGGATGCAGTTCGGGATTGAAGAGATTGTCCCGCGAGGGCACGTTGGGCGCTTCAAGGATGCGGTTGACCAGGACGAGGATGTCCCTGTCCTGCCTGTCAAAAAAAATACGGTCGATGAGTCTTGCCACGGCGTCTCCCTTTTCTTTCTGCCTGCTGCCCGGGGCAGGCAAAGCAGGCTAACGGACTATGCCAACAAAAATAAAAAACCGCCACCATCTGCCAGAAGGCAGACGGTGGCGGCGGTTTCGCTGAAGAACGGCCCTGGCCGCTGCCTGTTAGATGAATTCGTCCATACGTCCCGACTTGACCTTCTGCAACAGACGTTCTGCCGCGCCGCGCTCCACGTCGCTCATCTGCGGGAGCTTGCGGGCGATCAGGCGTTCGCCCACCTCACGGGTATAGGGCGTCGCGTAATTGAGCAGGAACTCTTCGAAGGAAGCGATGGAGTTGGGGCTGCACTGGCTGCGCATGCCGCACTCGTGCACCATGCCCATGAAGTCCGCACCGCTGCGGCCCAAGCGGGGACAGGCGGTACAGAACGAAGGCAGGTGTTCGGCTTCTTCCATGAGGAAGCGCACCACTTCGTCCAGATGGGTGTCTTCGCCCAGCGGGAAGGGGATGCCGTCGGGACCGGGCTTGTCGCTCCAGGTCTCGTAAGCGCTGCCCACGCTGCCCGTGAACACCTGGGAGACACCGCTGCTACAGGCGTCACGCCACAGGCCGGAAGGTTCGCGCGTGGTGACGACGATGCCCGCATGGGGCACGGCCAGGCGCATGATGGCCACGCAGCGCAGGAACTCGTCGTCCGAAAGCGGATGCGGGGGCACGAACAGGCTGCCCGGCGCGGGACGCAGACGGAACATGCTGACGGTGTGGCCGCCGGCGCCGAACAGGCGGTTGAGATGGGCCACATGCAGCATGGTGGCCAGCACATCGAACTGCCAGGGCGCAAGGCCCAGCAGCAGGCCGAGGCCCACATCGCGCACACCGGCACCCAACGCCACCTCAGGCGCGTTGAGGCGCTTCTCGTAATGGCTCTTGGGCCCGGCCACATGGGCGGCCTTGTAGTAATCGGGGTGGTAGGTATCCTGATAGATCAGGACGTTGCCCACATCCGCATCCAGCAGCACGCTGTACTGGTCGGCGTTCAGCGGCCCCACGTTGACGTTGACGCGGCGGACTTCGCCGTGACCGTCGAACACGGTGTACATGATGCTGATGGCTTCGGCCAGGTACTCCACATCGGCATTGGGCAGCTGGCCGGAGACCAGCACGATGCGCTTGTGCCCCTGACGGATCAGCTTGCCGGCGGCCTCGCGCATCTCGGGCGAGGTCATGTACTTGCGCTGGATGAGCGTATTGCTCTTGCGGTTGGCGCAGTAGAGGCATTCACTGCCGCAATGGTTCGAGATATGCAGCGGAGCGGTCAGCACGATACGGTCACCATAGGCCTTCTGCTTGACCGCATCCGCCGTTTTCATCATCAGGGCGATGTCTTCGGGATCCGTCACCCGCATGAGAGCCGTCGCTTCCTGAATGGTCAGTGACTTCAGAGCCAGAGATTTGTCCAGAATATCCCGGAGCTCCGCCTTGTCCGGTGCAGCCGTACGACTGAGCGCGTTTTCGATGAACCGGGTGTCAAGCCATGCAGGCAGCTCGTATGCAGACATAACGTATCCTTCCAAGCAATGTCCCAAGGAGTTGCATCCCGCCCCGGCGCAACCCATACGCAGGGACGAAACACGAGTACACGTTTCCTGAGCAGGAGACTTAGCACAAGTTTCACAGCTTGCCTAGTGCTTTTTTTCACAGAAAAATGCTGCACGGGGAGAAAAATGGAATAAAAATAGCAGAAAATCTTTCATATTATTATTTTTATCTTTTAAAAACAACATATTACTAAATACAATTTTTTTACTATGCAAATTGTTCGATTGCTCAATTTTTCTCCGTCAGACTTCCCGGGCGCTTGTGGCCTCTCCAGCCCCCTGCTAGTATGCCGCCGGGAGTCCGACATGAAAAAATGCTTTGATATCACCCGCCTGCTGTGCCTGTCCGTCCTGTTGTCCGTTTTTTGCGTTTCCGCCGCCCTGGCCGCGTCGCCCGGCGATGCCCCGGGCCTGCGCGTGGCCCTGCTGCTGGAAGATGCGGCCCCCGACCGGGGCTGGAACGATCTTTTGCGCCAGGGTCTGGAACAGGCCCAAAAGGAACTGGGCGTGCGCACCGCCGTGGTGGTGGCCCCGCCCCAGGGCAGCAACGGCCTGACGCAGGAGGGCATCTTCCAGGCCGCCGCCCGGCAGGCCGACCTCGTCCTGCTTTCCGGGGCCCGGCTGCACGAGATCCTGCGCAACAATGCCGCCAACTTCCGGCAGACGAAGTTCGGCTGCATCGATACGGGCATCCGTACCGCCAACATCATGTGCGTGACCTTTGCCGACGAACAGGCCGCCTTCCTGGCCGGGGCCCTGCTCTCCCAGCTGCACAAGCACGGCCTGCTGCCCGCCCCCGGGACGCGCGCCAAGGCTGATGAACTGACCCTTGGCTGGCTGGCCGGAGAAGACGACCCGCAGCTGAAATCCATGCTCAACGGTTTCGTGGAAGGCGTCCGGCTGGAAAGCCCGGGCGCGCGCGTCATCAACGGCGTGGCAGGCAGCTACAGCTCTCCCGACAAGGGCCGGGCCAAGGCCGAGGAACTGCTGGGGCTGGACATCAATGCTCTGGCCGTGCTGGCCGGGCGTTCGGGACTGGGCGCCGTGGAAGCGGCCATAGCCCAAGGGCGGCCCCTGGTGGGCGTGGACAAGGACCAGCAATTCCTGGCGCCCAAGCTCATGCTGACCAGCATCGTCAAACGGGCCGACCGTGCCGTGTTCGAGATCGTCAAAGCCACGGCCCAGGAAGCTTTTGCCGGTAACGAGATCATCACCTACGACCTGGCCAACGGCGGCGTGGACATCGTCCCGCCGCAGGTCTGGGCCCGTCATGCCGGCGTACGCCTGCCCGCCGCCATCGAACGCCGCCTTGCCGAGCTGCGTCTGGAACTGACGCGCGGCGGCATCCGCCTGCCCTCCCTGCGCGACAGGACGCTGTGCAACTGCCGCTAGCGGGACGACGCCTCCGTCAAAAAAAGGCAGCCCTCCGGTCACCGGAAAGGCTGCCTTTTTTTGCGGCGCGTAATCACTGTACCGCCCTGCCCGCCATGGCGGCCCGGATCAGAAGCGCAGCGTGAAACGGGGATCGTCCCCCCGCACCTCCACCTTGATGAAATCAGCCTGCTGGCCACGCGCCGGACGGGCATCCCCTTCCAGCTCGAAGACATCCCGAACCACCCAGAAACGGTGCTTCTCGCCCGGCAGCTCCACGGACGCGCCGCCGCCCACTTCCACATGCAGGTAGAACACGGGCTCCCAGGTCTCCAGCGTCACGGTCTGCTTGCTGTGCGGGCCAAAGTTCACCCAGCCTTTCGTGACCCACACACCGTCGGTGCGCAGATAACGCAGGGCCAGGCTGCCGCCCAGGGCCTGGCTGTTGTCGATGTGGATATCCAGGGCCGCGGCCGGTAAGGCCCCGCCCAGCAGCAGGAGCAGGGCCAGCAATCCGCTTGTCAGTATCTTGTGCATCTTCTTCTCCTCAGGCGCCGTGCGCCTTTCTCATGCCGGACATATGCCGTACGGGACCATGTCCGGGATCAGTTCCCCGGCATCCAGCCTCTATGCGGAGGCAGGCGCCGGGGCCGCCAGGGCAAGCTCCATATCCGTATACCGGCACTGCCCGTTGCGATCCACCGTGACGGTCACACTGAACCGGCCCACATGTTCAAGGATCTGCGGATCGTCATCGGGGGTCCTGATGTTGACCTGGACATCCCCATTGGACAAGCGCTGGATGTTCCGCCGGGTGACGCAGTGTTCACCACCAATAAAGGTCCTGCACTGTGCCCCGTTCGAGCCGACGAACATGCCGATGCCGTTGAGTCCGAAGAACTGGCGCATGACGCTTTGCGAGCAAAGGTGGAGCACGGCATCCGCCTGCTGCGTATTCCCGGCACACTCCGCAAGGACCTGCCCGGCGATGCTGTCCACATGCTTTCCGATGTCCGACTTGCCCACCTTCATGCCGGTCCGGACAGGCTCGTTCGTCCCGACCTGCACGCTAGGCTCGATCTTGTAGGAAGTCCGTCCCACATGGGCCGGGAAAGGAACGGAGACAAACTCCCGGGCGGCATCCTTGCGAAAGGCATCGAGACCGGAAAGAGAGGGATAGGGCTCGAAGGAGACCCGGGGAAGATTCAGGAAGTCGGTGAGGCCAAGACAGGAAAGCGTGCCGTCGAACATCCCGATGATCTTGTCGGGCGCCATGCACCCCGTCAACGATTCCGCAAGCCCCAGTGTGTCCGGGCGTTCCTGCAGCCCGAGCGCCTGCACGATCTCCCGGGAAAAAGCCGCCTCCAGCGTCCCGTCCCAGGGCTTCAGGCCCTCGGGCATGGGGCGGCCGAAACAGCCCTGCCAGATGGTCTCCAGGGAAAGCGGGCCTTCCTGGAAGCGGGAGCGGATCGAAGGCAGCCGATGCAAAACAAGGCCCGGCTCCAGGAGCCGTCCCTGACCATAACACTCCCGCACGACAGCTATCTTGTCCTCCACGGAACCGGGCAGGCCCAAAAGGCCGCTGGAGGCGCAGGCCAGCAATTTTTTCAGCACGGTCCGCTCCACCAGGTCGGAAGCCATTTTTTCCGGCGTGCAGTCACGGATCTCCAGTTTTTGATAACAGCTGAAAAAATCTCTGAGGACCTCGTTGCACAGCTCGCCCTTCAGCGGGGCGGGGATGGGGGCCCCCAGTGCCTGTTCGAGAGTGGCGCAATGGCGCTCGAACTCGGCGGGGAAACCGCTGCCGCTATCGAACCGCCCTGTGGCCGTATTGATGCCATGCAGGAAGCAGTCCAGCGACAGCTGCTTGTGGATATTCCTCTCCAACAGGCTTTTGACGTTGCGGACGTTGCCTGCGGTCAGCGGACTGGAAGTAGTGATGGCATTCCGGAGCTCCCGGGTAGCGATATCGGCCACGCCCTGCCCGAATTCATAGGCTATGGAGCGCAGGAAGGTCTGCATGGCCCGCTGGTTCGTGGACTGGAAGGTGATGTGGGAGACGACCTTGGGACTGTTCCCATCCATCGTGACCCGTGCGTTGTCCGGTATGCTCGCATCGTCGGCGATGCGCAGGAAGGAATAGACGGAAGGAGTGTTGCTGACGGTCTTCGGCATGATGGCTCCTGTAGGCTAGACGCGCAGGCCGCTGGTGAGCAGGTCCAAAGGCACTTCGGCGGACGGGGACGCCGCCCCCTCGCCCAGCCGGCGGCATGTCTCTGCCCAGTAGGCCGCGACATGTACGAAATTTTCCAGGATGGTGGCAAAGTCATCCATCAGTTTCGCATCAGCATCCACACAAAGCTGGAGCACGACGAACCTTGCCTCCGTATCCACAGCCAGGGTCATGCCCGATGTTTTGTGGAAAAAATACTGCCCCTGCAACAGGGCGAGGCAAAGCTGTTCCCTGCCGTTCTCGGGGAGAGGGGCGATACCCGTGGCCATGAGGAGTTTTTCCGATACCTCGAAATGATGAAGAAGGATGAGGCGCTCATCCACGGCCAGGCTGATCTGGTCTTCCCCCTCGGCCTGGACGGCATCCGGGCCGAAGCGCTCGTTGAGGTACAGAAAAATGGGAGTCATATGCTTATTCATATCATATCCTTATCCAGAGGGATGATGCCCCGCATCATGCGGACATTTTCCCGATCTGTCCATGCCCTGCCGCGCCTCCGGCCATACAGGCCGGTCTCGCACGCTCCGTAGGGGCCTCTGCCCCGGTCCGGCAGCAAAAAATTTTTTCAGCCCCCCGCCAGCCTCTTTCCAAGGCAGGGCAAAGAGTCTACACGGTGTCTGTGCGCTCAAACAGTCTTGGAGGGCGCCATCCGCTTTCATCGAGGATACGTCATGGAACTGACCATCTCCACTCCCCGCCTGGCCGCGGCCCGCATCCTGCCGCGCACGCCCCGGGCTTTTTATCGTACTGCCATCAATGCCTTTTTCTTCGTCATGGGCATGGTCTTCGCCTCCTGGGCCGTCCGCATCCCGGACATCAAGGCCGCCCTGCAGATGAGCGACGCGGCCCTGGGCAGCGTCCTGCTGGCCGCCCCGCTGGGCGAGATGCTCTCCATCGCCCCCACGGCCTGGCTCATCGGCCGTTTCCGCAGCCGCCGCGTCATCATGCTGGGGCTCATGCTCATGCCCTGTGCCCTGCTCTCCCTGGCCCTGGCCGGCAGCCCGCACTGGCTGGCCGCTGCCCTGCTGGGCTTCGGTTTTGCCAACAACATGCTCAACATCTCCCTCAATGCCCAGGCCGTGGGCGTGGAGACGCTCTACGGCCGCAGCATCATGGCTACCTTCCACGGCATGTGGAGCCTGGGCGGCGTGGCGGGCTGCATCATCGGCTCCATCGTGGCGCCGCTGGGCGTGGCGCCCCTGCCCCACTTTGCCGCCATCCTCGTCATCACGCTGGCGACGCTGGGCTGCCTGCGCACCTGGACCATGCCCCGGGAAGTGCGCATCGGTGCCGCAGCGCCCGAAAGCGGGAAGCGTTCCTTCCGTCCCGACCTCTATCTGACCCTGCTCGGCTGCATCGCCCTGGGCAGCATGGCCACGGAAGGCGCCATGTATGACTGGAGCTCCGTCTATTTCGCCCAGGTGGTCCAGCCGGGCGAGAGCCTCATCCGCGCCGGCTACCTGGCCTGCATGTGCGCCATGGTCACGGGGCGCCTGCTGGCCGACGGTCTGGTGAACCGCTTCGGGGTCACGCCCGTGCTCCAGTTGAGCGGTCTCTGCATCGCCGCCGGTCTGAGCCTGGCCCTGCTCTGGCCCGACCTGCTGCCCGCCACGGCGGGTCTGGCCCTGGTGGGCTTCGGCATGGCCTCCGTGGTGCCGCTCTGCTACAGCCTGACAGGCAAATCCACGCGCGTGCCACCCAGCGTGGCCATCTCGCTGGTCTCGTCCCTCAGTTTCCTGGGCTTTTTGGGCTGCCCGCCCATGGTGGGCTTCCTTTCCCACCAGTTCGACCTGCGCTGGGCCCTGTCGCCCATCGTGGTGGTGGGCGTGGCCATCTTTTGTCTGGCGCCGCTGGTTCGGCGCATCAAGGCCTGAGACAAGGAAAGGACGTTTCCCGGGCAAGGCTCCCTGGGGTTGCGCTACCCGCAGCTTGCACCATGCCAGCGGACACGGGCGCGGCAGGCCAAGGTCTCCGATCCCCGGCAGAGAGGGAGCCGTCCCTGCAAGTCCCCTTTCCCCAACCCCTGAAAAGAGCTCCGGCATCCTTTCAGGAAAAAGACACGAGCCGGTCTCCCGCATCTCCTTGCAAGCATGAAAAAGGCAGGCACACCATCACCGACGTGCCTGCCTTTTGTTTTATGGATACGCGGACATTTCCCTAGCGCGGGCTGCCGTCAGCGCGGCGCTCGAAACGGGGCACGGCCAGATGGCAGCCGCCCCGGCCCGTACGGCGGGCAAAATCCTGATGATAGGCCTCGGCCTCGTAGAAGGCCCCGGCCTTTTCCAGACGGGTCACCACGTCATAGCCCAGACCGCGCAGCTCATCCATGAGCTTTTGGGCCATCCGCTTCTGGGACTCGTCCAGCCAGAAGATGGCGGAACGGTACTGGCTGCCCACGTCCGGCCCCTGCCTGTCCAGCTGGGTGGGATCGTGGATCTCGAAGAAGCGGCGCACGATGGCCTCATAGCTGATCTTTTTGGGATCGAAGCGCACCAGCACGGCCTCGGCATGACTGGTATCGCCCCGGCAGACGTCCTCATAGGAAGGCCTGTCGGTATGGCCGCCCGTATATCCGGAGCGCACGTCCACCACGCCGGGGAGCCTGCTCAGGGCGTCTTCCACGCCCCAGAAACAACCACCCGCCAGCACAGCCACCTGGGTATTGCGCACCAGCTCGTACAGGGCCAGGCCCAGCTTTTCCTTTTCGCTGCCCGCAGGCGCGAAACGCATGGACAGGGAATTGACGCAGTGGCGGGTGTTCTTGGCCGTTAGGCCTTCACCCTCAAAAACATGCCCCAGATGGGCGCCGCAGTGCTCGCAGACGATCTCTACCCGGTGGCCGTCGGCATCGGGCTGGCGACGCACCATGCCCGGCAGGGCATCGTCGAAGGCAGGCCAGCCGCACCCGGAATCGAACTTGTCCGACGAACGGTACAGGGCCACACCGCACTGGCGACACAAATAGGTCCCGGCGGCCGTATTCTTTTCGTATTCACCGGACCACGGGGCTTCCGTGGCCTTGCGGAGGATGATGTCCGCCTCGCGGGGCGTCAGGGGCGGCACCGCGGCATCGCCGCGGGCAATGATCCGGAAACCGCTGTCATTCATGGGGGCTTTCTCCCGTAAGGGGTCAAAGGTCGGGCGGGAAAGTTCCGCAGCCACAGCACCGGTCCCGGCAACGGCCAGGGCCAGCGTCAGGATGAAAAAGGAAAAGGCGCGTCGCGCGCAGGAATAGCCGTACATGGCACCTCCTTATCAATATAAGTTATCAATCTTAAGATAGCGGTGCCTTCGAAGAAAAGCAAGCCCGGATACGGCATAAAAAAAGGGAGGCCCACACCTCCCTTGCACAAAACGATATCTTTTCCCGATAGATCAGCCTGCGCCTTCCGCCCTTCGCTGCGGATCCTCCGCAGCAGGAACGAACATGGCCGACGTCCCCGACAACACGGCCTTACTGCCGCTCGCCGTAGCCGTGGGGGTGTTCCCGATGCCAGCGCCAGGCCGATTCGATGATGGCTTCCACGCCCAGTCGGGGCTGCCAGCCCAGCACCTGCTGCGCCTTGCGGGCCGAAGCCACCAGACGGGCCGGATCGCCCGCGCGCCGCTGTCCCATGACCACGGGGATATCGCGACCGGTCACCTTGCGGGCGCAGTCCACGATCTGGCGCACGGAAAAGCCCTGCCCGTTGCCCAGGTTGCAGATAAGGTCATCACCACCGCGCTGCAGATGGTCCAGGGCCTTCACATGGGGCGTCCACCAGGTCGGTGACGGCGATGTAGTCACGGATGCAGGTCCCGTCGGGCGTGGCGTAATCGTCACCGAAGATGGTGATATGCGGTCGCTGGCCCAGCGGCACTTGCAGCACCAGGGGGATGAGATGGCTCTCGGGGCTGTGGTCCTCACCGATGCTGCCGTCGGCCAGGGCCCCGGCCACATTGAAATAGCGCAAGGAAACGTAGCGGATGCCATGGGCCGCCGAGACCCAGCGCATCATGGCTTCCATCATCAGTTTGCTGTGCCCGTAGGGATTGGTGGGCCGGGTGGGGGCATCCTCGCTGATGGGCACACTGTCGGGCTCGCCGTAGACAGCGGCCGAGGACGAAAAGACGATGCGGCCCACGCCATGGCGGACCATGGCTTCCAGCAGGCTCTGCATGCCGCCCACGTTATTGTTGAAATACTTGAGAGGGTTGACCATGCTCTCGCCCACCTGGGAATCGGCGGCGAAGTGCATGACACCGTCGATGCGGAAGCGGCGGAAGATATCGTCCAGACAGGCGGCATCGCGGATGTCGCCCTGCACGAAGGCAGCCTTGCCCGCCACGGCGGCGGCATGGCCCGTCTGGAGATTGTCCACCACCACGACTTCCTGACCTGCCGCTGCCAGGGCATGGACCGCGTGGGAACCGATATAGCCCGCACCGCCGCAAACAAGGATCGCCATACAGACCTCCACAACAAAGATGATGATGGCGGCACGCTACAATGTTTGTCCGCGGCTGGCAAGGCCCGGGATACGAAACCACAGAAGACGGGAGCGGATAAAAAAAGCGCGGAGTCCATGGCCAGACTCCGCGCAAGGCACAGGACGCACCCCGGCGAAGGCCGGGGTCCCTTTGCGGCTACAATGCTGCCAGAACAGCGGCCGCAAATTCCTGCACGGCGTCAGGGGCATCGCTGACCGTACCGTCCACTTTCAGCCCTTCAGCCACGATCTGCGCACCCAGGTCTTTGCCCCTGGCCTCGATGGCGTCCACCGCACCGCAAAAATGCGTGTAGGAACTGTCGCCGGAAGCAAAGGCCGCCAGTTTGACGCCCGAAAGGCCCATGGCTTCCATGTTTTCATAAAGAGGGATGAAATCGTCCTGCAGCTCCAGATCGTCATCGCCCCAGGCGGAGCAGCCCAGCAGCACGGCATCATAGCCTTCGGCCAGACCGACGGCGTCCACGTCGGCGGCGTTCTTCAGCGTGACGTCATGGCCTGCGGCGGCGATGATCTCTTCCAGTTTCTGGGCGATGCCCTCGGTATTGCCGGTGCTGGAACCAAAAACGATCAGGACTTTGCTCATGACAACTCCCTGGCGGCATGGCCACCGTTGGATGTTAGAAAAAGAAATTCAATTTCAAAAAGAAGATATAAAAGAACAGGACGCGCGTCAAGCACAAGACATGCCTTTGTTGAAAAATATCCGCATCCAGCTAAAAACATTCCTTTTCCTCAAAAGATCCCGCCCGGGACAAATACGTCGGCCTACCGGTGACGGCTTGTTCCCAGTATGGACATCCCCGCCTATCTGACCGCGTGCCCTTCCCCTCCCGGATGCACCTTCCTTCTGAAGGGAGCATCGGCCGCCATGCCGACCGCCTGTTTATGTAGCCTGCCGTGGCCCGGCAGCGGTCGTGCCGCCACGGTTCCGTGGCCATCCGCCCCTCTTGCCGACCCGGAAAGCGCTGGGCGGCCCCCCCTTTCCCGGTCATGGGACAAAAACTCTTCCCGCAAGCCGAAGGCGGAGACCTGCCGTCCACTCCGGAAAAAAGTTTTACGGGGAGAGGGGGCCCGGGGGAGGGGGACGCTTTTTCAAAAGCGCCCTCCTCCCCCGGAAAACCACCCAAGCTCCCCTTTCAAAAAACTAGGCTTCCTCTCCTGCATCCCCGGCGCCATCTTCCTGGGCGGGCCCGGCCAGGGGCGCATCGGCCACGGGGAGGTCAGGCATCTGCCACTGCCCGGGCAGGGGCGCCGTGAGCTCGGCCTTCTCGCCCACATAGGGGTTGAAGTAGCCGAAACGCAGCCAGGGACAGAGCTTTTTCAGGCGCTTCATGAACAGGCTGAGGCCCATGATGGGCCCGTGGTCGATGCCGCGCATGAGGCCCAGATACCATTCGGGGTCGATGTTGAGGTTACGCCACTGAATCATGCTCACGCCGTTCTCGCCCACCAGGCGGGCCAGGGCTTCCAGTTCGCCTTCACTGTCGGTGACACCGGGGAAGAAGAGCAGGTTCAGCGAGACCCAAAGGCCGTTCTGCCGGGCCACGGCGATGGAGCGGCGCACATCGTCGAAGCTGTAGCCGTGGGGCCGGTAATAGCGCTCGTAGACTTCGGGCCGGGCGCTGTTGAGGCTGACGCGGATGCTGGAAAGGCCCGCTTTGGCCAGACGCTCCACGGCCTCGGTGCGGGAGGCGTTGGTATTGCAGTTGACCGTACCCACACCGCCCTGACTACGGAACAGGCGCACGCTCTCCACCAGCAGGTCGGGATTCATGAGGGGGTCGCCCTCACAGCCCTGCCCGAAGGAATAGATGGGCGTCTTCGTCTCGCGGCCGGCATGGAAGCTCATGACCTCCACCAGTTCTTCGGGAGTGGGCGTGAAGGTCAGGCGGCACTGGGGCGTCACGTTGATGGGCGAATCCTTGTCCTGCTCGGAGATGCAGCCCACACAGCGGGCATTACAGGTACGCGAGCTGGGCAGGGGCGCCTCGAAGCGGCCCAGGGCGAAGTTGCGGGCCGCCGGACAGTCGTACTTCATGACGCAGTCTTCGAGGATGTGGCCCACCAGCCGGTTTTTGGGGAACTGGCGCAGCAGGGCGCGCACGTTCTTTTCGATGCGGGAACGCGGAATGTGGCGGAACTCCTGACGCTGGTCGGCATCCACCTTGCGGGCGCAGATGTAGAAGCGCCCCTTGGCAAAGCCCACGGCGCCATAGGCGAACAGGGGCAGCAGGGGGGCGTCGGCATCGCTGGTGTAGGCCGGATGGGCGGAGAGCGTGTGGGCCGGAGCGGCAAAGGCGGCCACGGCCAGATCTTCGGTGCACTCTATCTCGCCGGTCTCGGGGTTCAGGCCCACGGCCCGGCGTCCGGGCAGGAGGAAGAGCTCGCTCTCCTCGGGCAGGGGCATGAGTTCGTCAGGACGGGGCGTGCCCCATTCCTCGCCGCGCCGGCAGACCATGAGCAGGTCGGGATCATCATAGATGTTGCCCTGGGCATCGGCCATGACCATATGCGGTTCGATTTTTGCTGTTGCCATTTTCCTTCCTTGCGGCATCTTGCCCTGCCGCGTCCGAATGTATATAAGCGGAGCTGCGGCCAGCCCCGGAAACATGGGCACGACGGCCGCCAGAATATCCGCGAGGCCGCCCCATGTTTTCCCTGATGCTCTTTATTTTTCTTTGTTTTCTCGGCATGCTTGCCGTACAGTTCTACATGCTGCGCAGCCAGGAACGCCTGAACCGCGCCCTGCGCGACGAGCACGCCCAGATGCGCGTGCTGCTGCGCGCCATGGAAGCCCGCCTGGATGCCCTGGGCTGCCCTGCCCCCAAACTGGCCGAAACGGCCGCGCAGGCCACGCCTGCGGCACAGGATCCCCTGCTGCATCTGAGTTTCGATGCGCCTGCGGCCAAAAAGGCCGCGCCCCGCACGCCGGTGGTCGATCCGGGCCTTGACCTGCACATGGATAGCGGCCGTTAGGCCTGTCGCCCTTTTTTGCCCGGAAGCGGGCGTTCCCCTCCGGCGGGGCTTTTGCCGTGCCTTCAGCGCACGCCGCAACAGCGCCTCGTCAACCTAGCCTTGCCCCTTTTCATCGTCAAGCAGCCTTCCTCCCATGCCCGAACCATCCCGCCGCCTGCGTCTTTTCCTCCGCTGTCTGGCAGCCCTGCTGCTGGGCATCCTTGTGCTGGCCGGCGCGGCCATGGTCTATGTGCAACACAATTCCGTCGCCATCACCCATGCCCTGCTGGAGGACTTTACCGAACGCACGGGGCTCGACCTGCATGTCAGATCCATCGGGCTCTCCTGGCTGCCTCCGGCCGTCCAGGCCGACGACGTGCGCATCCGCAGCAAGGAGCTGGACATCGCCGTGCGCACGGCCCGCCTGCGTCCCCGTCTGACGGCCCTGCTGCAGGGACGGCTGGAGCTGGAATACGTGGCCCTGCAAAATCCCGTGCTCTCCGGAACCCTGCCGCTGCCCACGCTGGACCTGCGGCAGCTGACCTCCGCCCCCGGGGGCGGCGGCAGCGATGCGGGGGGCCTGGCCCGGCTGGAAAGCCTGCTGCCCGGCACCCTCCAGATAGAGATAGACCAGGGCAATTTCTCCTTCCAGGCCCGGGACGCCTCTTCCCTGCGCGCGGGCAACCTTTCCTGCGTGCTGCATCTGCGCGGCCTCCAGGACGTGCGCGGCAAGCTGCAGGCGGGCCTGATCCGCAACCTTGCCGCCGGGGACGAGACGCCCGTGCTCGACCTGGAGAACCTGCTTCTGGAAGGCCGCAGCCGTCCGCTCCATTTTTTGAGCGATACGCCCCGCCTGCGCCTGCGTGCCCTGCTGCACCTGCCGCCCCATCTGCCCCGCATACGCACGAACCTCGATTTCACGGCCACGGCCGCGGGCTGGCAGCTAGACCATGATATCCAGGGCGACCTGATGCAGGACGACGAGCCCATCCCCTTTGCCGTGGCCGGTCGCCTGCTGCAGGACAGGAACGCGCCCCAGGCCTCGGTGCGGCGCATGCTGCGCGAGGTCTTCCTGCCCGATCCGCAGGAGCTGGCCGCCACCGGGAAGGAACGCCCGGCAACGCCTCCCGCCCCGGCCGATCCCAAAGTCCCGGCCGTCGATGCCGCCGCAAACGACGCCCCCGCAGCCCAGGTGGCCCCCCAGCCCGGCCTGCCCGCAGTGGGGGGGACACGTCCGCCCGTGCGTCTGGAACGCATCCGTCTGGAACTGGGCGAAGACAGCGCCACCCTCGACGGCAACCTGATCCTCGACAAACAGCGGGGCCCCGTCCTCAACGGCAGCCTGCAGGCCCACCGTCTGAGCCTGACCCGCTGGCTGGGCTTTGCCCGCGGGCTGGCCCCGGGCCTGCAGATGGCCCTGGACAACATCACGGACAGCCTGCTGGAATTCGAGCTGGATGCGGAAGGCCTGCGCGTGCCCTATATCGTGGCCCATGCCTCGGGTTCCCGTTTTACCGGTTCCGGCGGTGTGGCCCGCTGGGCCGAACCTGTGGTGGCCCTGGACCTGACCGCCCCGGAAGTGGAGCTGGGCCGGGCCATCCCGGAAGCCGTGGGCACCCTGCCCCTGCAGGTCTATTTCCCGCACGGTCCCCTGACCAGCCTGCGGGCCTCGCGTTCCACGCCGCTGCCGCCGCCCGATCCCGCCACGGATCTGCACATCGGCTATGACATCCGCCTCAATGCCCGCACCGTGCACTACGGCCCGGTGACCATCAGCGGCGCGGCCGTTGTCATCGAACCCGGCACGCCGGACAAGGCCGGCAACGGCACGGCCGTGATCCGCGCCACGGGCGACTTTTATGAAGGCCGCATCAAGGGCCGCTGTGCCATCGGCGGCCCCTCGGACATGCCCACCTTCGATATCGATCTTCGCCTGGACAAGGTCCACGGCAGCAAGCTGGTCAAGGATTTCGACCTCATCCCCGTACGGCGCGGCATGCTGTCCGCCCAGGCGGCCATCAACAGCCGGGGCAGCGACCTGGACGTGTTTTTGAAGAGCATGCGCGGCACGGTCACGGCCGACGGCAGCAAGGGCCTGCTGCCCGCAGGCGGCAAGAAGAGCCTGCCCTTCGACAAGCTCGCGCTGCGCCTTGACCTGCAAAGCGCCCGCCGCGACCTGCGCCCCACTCCGGCCCGGGCCGGTTTCGAAGGCCGCTGGACGGCCTCGCTGGAGGGCGAGGGCCTTTCCCTGACCCAGAAGCTGGACGGTCTCGTCTGGTTCGGCGGCAAAGAGTTCGTGGCCTGGCAGGATCTGCCCGGCTCCCTGCGCCTGCACCTGCCGCCCCTTGAAAAGGATCTGCTGCCCCAGGGCATGGATCTGGATGCCGACGGCGTGTTCAGCTGCGCGGGCCCTGCCGGGCTGAAGCTGAAAAAGGCCACGCTCTCGGCGCTGGGCCTGCAGCTCAAGGGCGATCTGGAAGCCGCCAACGGCCGCAACGGCCTGACCTGGGGCGGGACCGTGGATCTTGCCGTCCGCGACCTGAAGCACAGCCTCCGACAGATCCGGGGCAGTGCGCCCGCCTCCCTGCCCGCCTCCCTTAACAGCCTGCGCCTCAAGAGCACGGCCTCCGGTACCCCGGACAGCCTGCGCCTCAAGGATCTGCGTTGCAGCCTGGGCTGGCAGCAGGTGGACGGCGAGGCCGCCGTGACCTGGAGCGGCACGCCGCAACTGGACCTGCGCCTGCACGCCGCGGAATTCGATCTGGACCGCCTGCTGGCAGAGATGTTCCCCGACCAGGCCCGCAGCAAGGGACGGAGCAAGGCCCCGGGCGCCCCCTGGGACCTGCGCTTCATGAAGTCCTTCGATGCCCAGGGCAGCCTGAACGTGGACAGGGTGCGCTTCATGCGCCTGCGCATGCAACAGATGACCACCCGCTTCAGCCTCAAGGGCGGTCACCTTTCCGTGCCTGCGCTGGAAGGCAACTTTTACAATTCGCGCCTGCGTGCCTCGGGCGATTTCCGCTTCGACAAGGGCCTGAGCTACACCACCAAGGTCCGGGCCCTGAACATCAACCTCGACGCCGCCAGCAACGACCGCAACGACAAACGCGCCGTGCGGGGCCTGGCCTCGGTGGAATCGGAGATGAGCGCCCACCTGACCGGTGACGGCCAGATGCCCGCGGCCCTTTCCGGCACCTGGGGCGTGGCCATCATCAACGGCAGCTACCAGAACCGCGACAAGGCCGGGCGGCCCGGCGGCAAGCCCACCCGCTTCCAGCGCCTCAGCGCCTCGGGCAACATGCAGGGCGGTGTGGCCCGCAGCAGCAACATCTTTTATCAGGATGCCGAGATGCGCGTGCGCGGCGGCGGCCGCATCGACTTCAACAACGAAGATCTGGACTGCAACCTCTTCGTCAAGACCGACCGCATGCAGGAATTCCCCGTGCGCGTGACCGGCAAGCTCCATGATCCCAAGACTTCGGTCAGCGCGGGGACGGCCATCCTCTACGCCGTCACCAGCCTGACCCACGGCATCTTCGAGCTGCTGGGCGGAGTCATGGAGGGCACCTGGAACCTGTTCCGCTGATCCCGCGCCCGGGACTGTCCCATCACGGTCCCGGCAAGGCCTTCCCCTGCGGGAAAAGGCCTTGCACTTTCCCCGCCCCCGTTGACAGAACCGCCTGCAAAGGGTAGACAGGCTCTATCTGTTCTTTTTTGCACAAACCCAACAACGGTCCGTCTCAATAAGGAGAAGCGCCATGAATATCCTCATCTTTGGTCCCAACGGCAGCGGCAAGGGCACCCAGGGCAACCTGGTCAAAGCTAAGTACAATCTTGCTCACATCGAATCCGGCGCCATCTTCCGTGAACACATCGGCGGCGGCACCGAGCTGGGCAAGAAGGCCAAGGAATACATCGATCGCGGCGACCTGGTGCCCGACGACATCACCATCCCCATGGTGCTGGAGACCCTGAAGACCAAGGGCAAGGACGGCTGGCTGCTGGACGGCTTCCCCCGCAACATGGTGCAGGCCCAGAAACTGTGGGAAGCCCTGCAGGCCGAAGGTCTGAAACTGGACTACGTCATCGAGATCCTGCTGCCCCGCGAGATCGCCAAGAACCGCATCATGGGCCGTCGCCTGTGCAAGGAAAACAACAACCATCCCAACAACATCTTCATCGACGCCATCAAGCCCAACGGTGACAAGTGCCGCGTCTGTGGCGGTGAGCTCTCCACCCGTTCCGACGACCAGGACGAAGCCGCCATCAACAAGCGTCACGACATCTACTACAACACCGAGAACGGCACCCTGGCCGCGGCCTACTTCTTCAAGAACCTGGCCGCCGAAGGCAAGACCAAATACATCGAACTGAACGGTGAAGGCACCATCGACTCCATCAAGGAGACCCTGATCTCCCAGCTGAGCTAGTCTGAGCACGCCTTTCCAGGCCGGGGCCCTGCCCCGGCCTTTTTTTTGCCCGAAATCCCGGAGCCCGGCCGGGAGCGGTCTTGCCTTTTGCCGCCGCGACCCCATCTTTACAGCGGGGGAAAGGTCCGCCGGCCCGCAGCGAGCACGCGTTCCGAAACAGGGGCCCTACTGGACATGCCTGTCCAAGTTTGCCACTATGCCCCCAACTTCACAGCGAGGTATCAATATCATGCAAGTCTGCATCGCGATCATGCACGGCAATCCCGTCATGCTGGAACTGCGGGAAGGCGTCCCCTACATCAACGACGAGCCCCAGCCCATCAAGCACCTGACCGAAGATGACCTCGTGGCCTTCCACGAAGCCGTCAGCGCCATCCCCGATGACGGCGACCCCGGCAATGTCGCCCTTGTCAACGCCAAGCGCGCCGCGTTCATCGTGGACCTGCTGGGCCATGCCGTGGGCGACGAATGCGTCTCCTACCTGACGCACGTGCTGGACCATGTGCACTACGACGTCATGGAATATCTGGGCGAAACCGACCCCCAGGACTAGAAAGCCTGCCGGGCTCCCGCACGGGAGAGGACTTCCGGCATAATTGAGGGAAACAATGCTTGAGATCCAAGACCTGCACGTTTCCGTCCACGGCACGCCGGTGCTCAAGGGCATCGACCTGAAGGTGGAAGCGGGCGAAACCTTTATCCTGTTCGGCCCCAACGGCTCCGGCAAGACCACCCTGCTCATGACGCTGATGGGCTTTTCCGGTTACGAGGTGACCCGGGGCAAGATCATCTTCAAGGGCCACGACATCACCTACGCGCCCATGTACGAGCGCGCCCGCCTGGGCATCGGCATGTCCTTCCAGCGCCCGCCCACCATCCACGGCCTGCCCACGGGCAAGATGGTGGAACTGTGCGGCCGCGGCCGCAAGATGGACATCCCCGCCATGGCCAAGCGCGTGCATTTCGATACCTTCCTGGACCGCGACGTCAACGCCGGCTTCTCCGGCGGCGAGATCAAGCGTTCCGAGCTGCTGCAGCTCATGGCCCAGCAGCCCAACCTGCTGCTCTTCGACGAGCCGGAATCCGGCGTGGACCTGGAAAACATGGCCCTGGTGGGCAAGACCGTGCGCAAGCTGCTGGACGGCGTGCCCGACTGCTGTAGCGCCACCCTGCGCGAGCAGGGTCGCCAGCGTTCCACCAGCGGGCTCATCATCACCCACACCGGCCATATCCTTGAATACGTCAACGCCGACCGCGGACAGGTCATGTATCACGGCAAGCTCTGCTGTGAAGCGCGCCCGCGCGTCATCCTCGACCATATCGCCCAGCACGGCTACCAGGAATGCCTGCGCTGCCTGGCCGGCGACATGTACGGCAAAATCGCGGAGGCTCCCCTGGTATGAGCAGCATCGACCTTTCCCGTTTCAACTTCAGCGGCGGCGAGAATGCCGCCCCCATCGAAGATCTGACCCGTCTGCCCCAGGAAGACCAGCAGCGCCTGGTCCTGGCCGGTATCGACGTGCACGACAACAAGGTCAGCGGCGCCTTCATGCAGCTCAACCATGCCGACGTGCACTGCACCACCCGGCAGGAAGGCCTGGACCTCATGGACATCCGCGCGGCCCTCAAAAAGTTCGACGGCCTGCCGCAGTACTACTGGAAGCTGCTCGATCCCAACAAGGACGAGATCACCCGCATGGCCTACGAGCACCTCAACGGCGGCTACTTCGTGCGTGCCCGCAAGGGCGTGAAGATCAGCCAGCCCGTGCAGTCCTGCATGTTCATCAAGGGCAATGCCGCCGGACAGGCCGTGCACAACATCGTGGTGGTGGAAGAAGGCGCCGAGCTCAACATCCTGGGCGGCTGCGCCACCTCCCAGCACAGCAATGACGCCGCGCATCTGGGCATCACCGAATACTATGTGGAAAAGGGCGGCAAGCTCACCTTCACCATGATCCACAACTGGGGCGACTCCACCACCGTGCGGCCGCGCTCGGCGGGCGTGGTGGAAGCCGGGGGCGTGTTCCAGAACAACTACATCCTGCTCAAGAGCGTGGGCAGCCTGGAATCCTATCCCCGCATCGACCTCAACGGCGAAGGTGCCGTGGCCACCTTCAACTCGGTCATCGTGACGCCCACGGGCTCCTATGTGGACAGCGGCAGCGCCATCCACCTCAACGCGCCCCACACCCGCGGCGAGATCATCTCCCGTACCCTGACCACCGGCGGCACCATCATCAACCGCGGTTTCATCGGCGCCTCGGCCACCCCGGTCAAGGGCCATCTGGAGTGCAAGGGCCTCATCGTGGGCGGCGGCCGCGTGCATGCCATCCCCGAACTGGACAGCTGCCGCGACGGCGTGGAACTTTCCCACGAAGCCGCCGTGGGCAAGATCGCCCAGGAAGAAATCGAATACCTCATGGCCCGTGGCCTGGACGAGGACGAAGCTACCTCCACCATCGTGCGCGGCTTCCTCAACGTGGACATCATGGGTCTGCCCGCGCCCCTGAAGAAGGCCATGGACAAACAGATCAGCAAGCTCAACGCCGGCGGCGCCATGTAGCGCTCCGCTGCGATACCTGCCTGTTTACGGGGCTGTCCGCATGTACGGACAGCCCCGCTTTTTTTGTGCGCCTGCTTCCTGAGAACGGCGCAGCTTCCGGTGATCGTGCATGGCTCGCGCAGGAGCCCGGGAGCCTCGTTTTCCCTGCGGCATCATCCGCAGCCTGGTCTTCCACCGTACAGGAACCAACCGTCCGGGCTTCCCCGGCAACGACCAGCCCCGCTCCATCCGGGGCCCCAGCTCCTCTCCGATTGCTCCTGATGCGGGCAAGCTTCGCCCCCTTCTTCCCCGATGCCCCTTTCCCTGCCGAAAGCGCTCCGGCCGGGAGGCCAAGGGCCGGGCCCGCCCCCGGAAGGACTTGACCACGACGCAGCCTTCCGGCTATAGTTCGCTTCCTTCGTGGGCCTATAGCTCAGTTGGTAGAGCCTCCGGCTCATAACCGGCAGGTCCCAGGTTCGAGTCCTGGTGGGCCCACCAATATTTGAAAGGCAGGTTCCCTTTGCGGAAACCTGCCTTTTCTTTTCAAAAGGCATCCCGGCATCCGGCCGGGGCATCCCTGTCTTCCCTATCCCAATGCCCGCGTCTCCGCGAACGGCAGATAGCCGGGCGGCACGTCGTCCTTGAGGTCCACACCGGACAGACGCCGGACAAGGGCATTCTCCACCAGATAGCAGAGCTTGCGCACGGCTTCTTCCACGGGCAGGCCTGCGGCGCGCACGTTGGAGATGCAGTTGCGGGCCTCGTCGGTCAGGCCGGGCGTGGGCGCGTGGGTCATGTAGACGCCCAGCGAATCGGGCGAACTGAGGCCGGGGCGTTCGCCCACCAGCACGACCACCAGCCGCGCATTGAGCAGGGCCGCCACATCGTCGCCCACGGCCACGCGGCCGAACTTCACCAGAGCCACCGGCGCGGCACTGAGCCCGGCAGCGGCCGCTTCTTCCAAAAAACGGGACGCGAAGGGCACGGCGTTCTCGTGCACGGCCCGTGCGGACAGGCCATCGCAGATGACCACGCTCACGTCCGGTGCGCTGCCGGGATGCGCGTCCATCCAGGCATCCAGCAGCTGCCGTGAGGCCACGGAAAGACGGCGTCCCTTGTCCGGCCGGGTCAGATATTCGTTCCTGTCCGCCACGGCGCTGCTCAGGGAAAGACATTCCAGACCGTGGGCGGCCAGACCGACGCGCACCTGCTCTTCATCCAGCGGCGTCATGACGGCATCCCGGGCGCGGGCATGGGCCAGACGGAATTCCAGCCAGCGCTTCACGGGCAGGCTCACCCCGCAATGCCCCAGGCCGATGCGCGCATCGGTGAAGCGGCGCAGCTCTTCCCAGGGGTCCGGCGTCACGATGGCGGGCGCGGCGCCCGCGAACGCATCCTGCTTAGTTGCCATGACCGCCCTCCTCCAGTTCTCGGCCCAGAGCGGCCATGCCCCGGCGCTCACCGGGCGGCAGCAGCTCGCCCGTGGCGGACAGGATGCCCATGCGCTCCAGCCACGCTTCGAATTCCGGTGCGGGCCGCTTGCCCAGCACCCGCCGCAGCCAGGCCACATCGTGGAAGGACGTGGACTGGTAGCCCAGCATGATGTCATCGGCACCGGGGATACCCATGACGAAATTGCAGCCCGCCACGCCCAGCAGGGTCAGGAGCATGTCCATGTCGTCCTGGTCAGCTTCGGCATGGTTGGTGTAGCAGACGTCCTCGCCCATGGGCAGGCCCAGCAGCTTGCCGCAGCAATGATCCTCCAGACCGGCTCGGATGATCTGCTTGCCGTTGAACAGGTATTCCGGCCCGATGAAGCCCACCACCGTATTGACCAGCAGGGGCCGGTAGCGCCGGGCCACGGCATAGGCGCGGCATTCCAGGGTCTGCTGGTCCACGCCGAAGTGGGCCCCGGCGGAAAGCGCGCTGCCCTGCCCGGTCTCGAAATAAATGACGTTGTCCCCCACCGTGCCGCGCTTCAGGGAAAGGGTGGCGTCCCAGGCCTCGTCCAGCAGGGACAGGGAGATGCCGAAACTGGCATTGGCCTTTTCCGTACCGGCGATGGACTGGAAACAAAGGTCCACGGGCACGCCGCGCCGGATCATCTCCAGGGTATTGGTGACGTGGGTCAGCACGCAGCTTTGGGTGGGGATGTCGTAACGGGCGATGACATCGTCCAGCAGGCGGAGCAGGCGCCCGATGGCGGGCAGGCTGTCCGAAGCCGGGTTGATGCCGATGACCGCGTCACCGGAGCCGTATTGCAGGCCGTCGATGACGGAGGCCAGCACGCCGCGCGCGTCATCGGTGGGATGGTTGGGCTGCAGGCGCGAGGAAAAACGCCCCGGCAGGCCGATGGTATCACGAAAGCGCGTCACCACGCTGCACTTGGAGGCCACCAGCACCAGATCCTGGATGCGCATGAGCTTGCTGGCCGCGGCCACCATCTCCGGGGTCAGGCCCGGCGCCAGGGCCGTCAGGGTCGCCGTGTCCGCGGCAGGGGTCAGCAGCCAGTCGCGCAGCTGGCCCACCGTGAAGGAGCTGACAAGCGCGAAGGCCTGCGCATCGTGACTGTCCATGATGAGCCGGGTGACTTCGTCCGTCTCGTACGGCACCACGCATTCCGACAGGAAACGCTTCAGGGGCACATCGGCCAGGGCCATCTGAGCCCGGATGCGCTCTTCCTCATTCTCGGCCGCGATACCGGCCAGCACGTCCCCCGAACGCAGGGGAGAAGCCTTGGCCAGCAGTTCACGCAAGGAACATTTTTCCACAGGATTTTCCAGAAGTTGAAGATTGCCCAACGCCACCGCCGCCTCTCGTGACCGCAGCCGGGCCCTGCGGCGGCACCTCAGCCTGATACCCCCTTTGTATAGCCGCAGCCGCCTGTCCCGACAAGGCGGACACGGCCGAAAGACGGGACAGGTGCGCGAGGACGGCACACGGCCAGCCCTCATCCTCCCCTGTCGCCGTGACAGTGTATCAAACTGTACACTCCGGGCCCGGGGCATTGCCTTGCCCGGCCAAAGGGCTATACTTCCTCCATGTTTTCCTGACCGGCGGCATGCTGCGGCACTTCCTTTCCGCCCCGCGAGGACGGGACTGCTCCCCCGCATCCCGTCCCATCAAGGACCGCCCTTTCCGACGGTCCTTTTTTCATCCCCATGGACACGAAAAGGGCGCTGCGTATGCAGCGCCCTTTTTCCTCAAACAGCACCTCTGGGAAGGCACAGACTGTCCCGGCTACTTTTCCTGCTCGGCCTCCCCGATCCAGGTCTGCAGGGCGTCCACGATCTTGCGGGCCTGATCGGCGCTGGAGATGGTGAACTTGCTCTGCTGCCGGTATTCGCCGCCCATCTTCTTGTAGCGACGGATCACATATTTGTCGGGGCCGTAGGACGAGGTCTGCGGCTTCCACTCCTGATAGCGGAAAAGGATAGTTGTCCAGGCGCCCTTGCTCAGGACGATCTTGCCCAGTTCCTTGAGGATGATCTGTCCGTTCTCCTCATATTCCACTGTGAGATCATCGATGGATTCGCTCAAAACTGCCTTCCTTGCGAACGCGCACCCGGGACGTGCACGGTTGAAGTAAAGAGTCTGCACGGGCCGCCAGGGCCGTGCCATCCCTCTCATGGCGCACAATCTACGCATTTCGGGGCCAAACGGCAAGCCTGCCCTCCCCCGTGGCATGCCTGCGGCCCGTGACAGGCCACGATGCCCTCGGCACCGCGCGGCGGGGAAGTCTGCCCCGAGCCCTGCCCTCCCGAAAAAACGAACGGGCCCGCCCGCCTCGCCCAGGCGGCGGGAAGGACGAGGCCTGCCACAACAGGCCTGCGGCAGGAAAGGTCAGGGACATGGTGCGATCCGTCCGGCTCAGGGACGGCGCAGCAGCGAAAGGGCAAAACGTTCCACCGGGGCGAAGTCGTCGCGCAGGGGCTCTGCGGCCGGCAGTGAGGGGCGGTAACGGCAGGCCAGCATGGCCGCCATCTCCGGCGAATGGCCTGGACCGTCACGCAGGACCGTGGCGGTGGCGGCATCGCTGAACGCCAGCACCATCAGGTTCTGCAACTGGCCGGGATGCCGGGGGTCGGTGACGCAAAAGACCTCCACCCGGGCGAAATGCCGTTGCAGCCCGGCATGGATGGCCCGCAACAGGCGGCCGTCCTCGCCTTCCACAGCGGCGATGACGTTCATGGCCAGCACGCCGCCGGGGCGCAGGGCCCGGCGCATGGCGGCGAAGGCCTCCTGCGTGCCCAGATGGAAGGGGATGGAATAGCAGGAGTTGAACACATCCACCAGCAGGATGTCATACTGTTCCTGCCGGCGGTTGAGGAAGGTCCGGGCATCGGCGTGGATCAGGCGCAGGCGCGGGTCGTCCCCGGGCAGGAAGAACCAGCGCCGGGCCACGGCGGTCATGCCGGGATCCAGTTCCACCACGGTCAGGCGCAGACCGGCGGCGTCCAGCCCGCTCTTGCCGGACAGCAGCCACTTAGGCACGGAGCCGCCGCCCCCGCCCAGCATGAGGATGTCCCGGGCCTGCGGACGGGCCAGCACGGCCAGGGCATAAAAGCGGGTGTAGTCGAAGTAGAGCTCGTCAGGATCGTCCAGATACATGCCGGACTGGCTGTAGTCGGGATCCGTGGACAGGATGCGCACCGGCCTGCCCCTGTCGCGGCTCTCATGGATCAGCATGCAGTTGTAGGGGCTCTCCACCATCAGGGGCCCGTCCGCCGAGCGGAACTGCCGGTCCCAGACGGCCAGCAGGAGCAGCACCAGCAGCAGGCCCAAGCGCCACCAGGGACGGGAGGGCTGGGCCGGCAGCGAGAGCAGCATCAGGCCCAGGGCCACGCCCCAAAGGATGGTGCCGCTGGCAAAAAAGGAGATGAGGACGAAGCCCCCCAGAAAGGTGCCCACGATGCTGCCCGCCGTGGACAGGGCGTACAGCCGCCCCACCGTGGCGCCGGAAGTGGCCACGTCCCGGATGCGCAGCCGGATGATGTAGGGGCTGATCATGCCGCAGCACAGGGCGGGCAGGGCCAGGATGCCCAGGGCGCAGGCCACGGCGGCCAGATGGATGTCCGTGATGGCGACGCTCAGCGTCTCCCCCACCAGACGGTGCGTCCCGGCGGCCAGAGCGCTGCCCAAGGCGGCGCCCGTCAGGATGAAGGCCAGCCCCCGCCGGGAAAGGTGCCTGTCGGCCAGGCGGCCCCCCAGCCAGGCCCCCACGGCCAGACAGGCCAGGACCACGCCGATGAGGCTGGTCCAGACCACGGCCGAGGTGCCCACATGCGGGGCCAGCACGCGTGCGCCCACCATCTCCAGCACCATGACAAGGGCGCCGCAACAAAAAGCGATGATCTCCAGCATCGTCGTCCCGTACGCGGGCGTACCCGCAAAAAAGCGGGATCAGTCCCGCCGTCCGGCAAAGAAATCCTGCAACAGGTCCACGCTTTCCCGGGCCAGTACGCCGCCCATATGCCAGACCCGGTGATTGAAAAAGGGCTGGTCCAGCGTCTCGGTGCAGGAAGTCACGGCACCGGCCAGCCTGTCGGCCGCGCCGTAGACCACCCCGGCAAGCCGGGCATGGACCAAGGCCGCGGCACACATGGCGCAAGGCTCCAGGGTCACCACCAGCACCCCGCCGCCCAGGCGGTAATTGCCGCTGGCGGCCCCGGCGGCCCGCAGGGCCAGGATCTCGGCATGGGCCGTGGGATCGTGCAGGGCCACGGGCCGGTTGTGGGCGCGGGCCAGCAGACGGCCATCCGCCGCCACCAGCACCGCGCCCACGGGTACTTCATCCTCGCGGGCGGCCTGCCGCGCCTCGTCCAGGGCCAGACGCATGAGGGATTCCCAGCTCCAGCCCGGCGGCGCGGAAGGCACGGGCCCGCCGCAGGGGCGTACCAGCGCCCCGTTGTTTACAGGATCACGATCTTGCACAGATGCTCCACCACCTGCTCGGGCGTGTCGCACACCGTGACGAGCTTGTCGATCTCCTCCCTGTTGATGAAACCGCCGTTGGCCATGCTCGTGCGCAGCCACTCCAGCAGGCCCGCCCAGTAGGAGGAATTATAAAGGATGATGGGGAAGGGACGGATGCGTCCGGTCTGGGCCAGCACGAAGGCCTCGGACAGTTCGTCGATGGTCCCCATGCCGCCGGGCATGACCACATAGGCCATGGCGTACTTCACGAACATGAACTTGCGGGTGAAGAAATAGCGGAAATTGCAGCGCGTCTTCACATACTGGTTGCAGCCCTGTTCGTGGGGCAGCTCGATGTGCAGGCCCACGGAAACGCCGCCCGCCTCGGCAGCGCCCTTGTTGGCCGCTTCCATGACGCCGGGGCCGCCGCCGGTGATGACGCCGAAGCCCTTTTCCACCAGCATCCGGGCCAGGCGCTCGGCATCCCGGTATTCGGGCGTATCGGAAGTGGAGCGGGCCGAGCCGAAGATGGACACGCAATTGGTGTCCAGCTTGTTCAGCGTATCCAGGGCCTGGACCATTTCGGCCATGATGCGGATGGTTCGCCAGGACTCCGTGGTCATGGCGTTGAGATCGTCGATGACGTTCTGCCGGATCTCCATGAAAGCCTCCTTGTTGCGAGGATCGCAGGAAAGAAGAATGAACCTCCATCCTAAACCGCCCGGAACAGCCCGTCAAAGGTTTATGGGGCCTTGCGCTTCCGGGGCGGGAAGCGCATAGTGAAGAATCCCCCGCTTGCATCCGGCAAGCAGAACATCACCCCGGAGCATCCCAATGAAAGTCCAGTTTCTTGGCGCTGCCCAGACCGTTACCGGCTCCTGTTATATGATAGAGGCCTGCGGCAAGCGTTTCTGTGTCGACTGCGGCATGCATCAGGGCAACAAGGCCATCGAGGAGCGCAACCGCAATCCCCGTCCCTACGCCCCTGGCAATATCGACTTCATCCTCGTGACCCACGCGCACATCGACCATTCCGGTCTGCTGCCCCTCATGGTGCGCGAAGGGTTCAGCAAACCCATCTATTGCACCAAGGCCACCAGTGAGCTGCTGGACATCATGCTGCAGGACAGCGCCCACATCCAGGAGATGGAAGCCCAGTGGGAAGCCAAAAAGTACAGCCGCCGCGGCCTCAAGAACCCGCCCGAGGCCCTGTACACCACCGAGGACGCCCTCAAGACCGCCGAGCTCCTGCATCCCGTGGCCTACCATGAGGATTTCGAGCCCGCCCCGGGCATCAAGGTCACCTATTATGATGCGGGGCACATCCTCGGTTCCGGCTCCCTGCGGCTGGAAGTGACCGAAGACGACAAGACCACCAGCATCATCTTCTCGGGCGATATCGGCCGTCCCCAGGCCCTCATCGTGCGCGATCCCGAAAGCCCGCCCAAGGCGGACTACATCTTCATGGAATCCACCTACGGCGACCGCAACCACAAGAACGAGGACATCAGCGACCAGGAACTGGCCGACGCCATCGCCTACAGCTACAGCAAGGGCGAAAAGGTCATCATCCCCGCCTTTGCCGTGGAACGCACGCAGGAGATCCTTTATTGCCTGCACGTCCTCCAGAGCAAGGGCAAGCTGCCCGCCGACATGCCCGTCTTCGTGGACAGCCCCCTGGCCATCCGCGCCACCGAGGTCTTCCGCCGCAACCGCGAGCTCTTTGACGAGGACGCGCAAAAGATGCTGCACCAGGGCGACGACCCCTTCGAGCTGCCCAACCTGCGCTACACCCTGGATGCCGCGGAATCCCAGAGCATCAACGACTACAAGGGCCCGGCCATCATCATCTCGGCCAGCGGCATGTGCAACGCGGGCCGCGTGCGGCATCACCTCAAGCACAACATCTGGAAGCCCGGGGCCAGCATCGTCTTCGTGGGCTACCAGGCCGTGGGCACCCCCGGCCGCAAGATCGTGGAAAAAGCCAGCAAGATCACGCTGTTCGGTGAAGATATGGACATCGCCGCCCGTATCTACACCATCAACGGCTTCTCCGCCCATGCCGGACAGGACCAGCTGCTCTCCTGGCTGGAGCCCCTGGTCCACGACAAGGCCAACGTGGTCCTGGTCCACGGCGAAGAAAAAGCCCAGACCACCCTTTCCTGCCTGATCAAGGAAAAGTTCGGTGTGACCCCCCTGGTGCCCGGCTACATGGAAGAGATGATCCTTGAAGGTCATCAGGTGGCCCAGACCGTCCAGCACGAGGCCCTGGCCCATCCCCGCATCAACTGGGGCTTCCTCACCGACGAAGTGGAACGCAAGTGGGGCATGTTCAAGGACAAGCTGGCCGACGTGGAGCAGAGCCCCTGGGTCCAGCAGACCGAACTGCAGGACGCCCTGGCCAAGATGGACTACGCCCTGACCCGTCTCCTTTCCCGCATGTGACCGTCTTACGGGGCGCGGCCTTGGGGCCGCGCCCTTCCGCGCTTTGCGGGATGCCCCGGCCGCCCATTGACGGAAGGGGCGCCCCACAGGTAAAAGTCTTTTCCCTGCCCTGAGGGCACCCTTTGTACAGCCAACCGCCGTTCATCCACGGCACAGAAAATACAGGAAAAACCATGCGCATCATTTCCGGCAGACTGGGCGGCAGACGCATCAAGACCGTGGAGGGCGAAGGCTACCGCCCGGCCATGGGCAAAACGCGCGAATCCCTGTTCTCCATGCTCACCTCGCGGGGCGTGGTCTGGGAGGGGGCGCGCGTGCTCGACCTTTTCGCCGGCAGCGGCAGCCTGGCCTTCGAGGCCGTGAGCCGCGGCGCGGAGCTGGCCGTGCTGGTGGAGAACTCCGCCGTGGCCGCCCGCTGCCTGGCCGACAACATCCGCCAGCTGGGCGTGGAGGACTGCGTGCGCCTGATCCGCGACGACGTGCGCAAGACCCTCAACAATACGCCCATGGGCTGTTTCGACCTGGTCTTCCTGGATCCGCCCTACCGCAAGAACCTGCTCAACTCCACGCTGCAGGGCCTGCTCAAACGCAACTGGCTGGCGCCCGGCGCCCTCATCTGCGCCGAGATCGAAAAAGACGCCGCCGTGGCCGCTCCCGACAGTCTGGAACTGCTGGTGGAACGCCATTTTGGTCAAACCCGCATACTGATATGGACACTCGCATGAAACTGGCACTCTATCCCGGCACCTTCGATCCCCTGACCAACGGGCACCTGGCCCTCATCCGCCGCGGCCTGGCCGTCTTCGACCAGATCGTGGTGGCCGTGGCCGACAATACGCCCAAGTTCCCCCTCTTCTCCCAGGAAGAGCGCGTGGCCATGGCCCGCGAGGCCGTGGGCGACGACGACCGCATCCTGGTGGAACCCTTCACCGGCCTGACCGTGGAATATGCGGCCAAACGCGGGGCCTGTGCCATCCTGCGCGGCCTGCGCGCCGTCTCGGACTTCGAATACGAATTCCAGCTGGCCCTCATGAACCGCCGCCTGCAGCGCGACATCCAGACCGTGTTCCTGATGACCGACTACCAGTGGCTGTTCATCAGCTCCACCATCGTCAAGGCCGCGGCCAGCCACGGCGCCGACATCGTGGGCCTGGTGCCCGAGAACGTGCGCCTGCGCCTGATGGAAAAATACCAGCGCGGCGAAGTGCGCCAGGCCACTCCCTGCCTGTCCGCTCCCTACGGCGGCTTCCGCGTCAACAAATAAGATGGCCGCGCCCCTGCCCGTCATCTGTCTGGCCGGCCCCACGGGCTGCGGCAAGACCGCCGCGGCCCTGGCCCTGGCCGAAGCCCTGAAGGGAGAGGTCATCAACGCCGACTCCCGCCAGGTCTACAGCGACTTCCCACTCATCACGGCCCAGCCCTCGCCCGAAGAGCGGGCCTGCTGCCCGCACCACCTGTACGGCTTTTTGCCCACGGAACAGAAGATCAGCGCCGGCCGCTGGGCCGACCAGGCCGTGGCCGAAGCAAAGGCCGTGCTGGCCCGGGGCCATGTGCCCCTGCTGGTGGGCGGTACCGGTCTGTATTTCCAGGGCCTGCTGCACGGCATCGCCGAGATACCGGCCATCGATCCGGCCATCACCGCCGCCCTCACGGCCCGGCTGGCCGAGGAAGGCCCGGCGGCCCTCCATGCCGAACTGGCCGCCAGCGATCCCGCCTATGCGGCCCGCATCCATCCCAATGACCGCCAGCGCATCGTGCGTGCCCTGGAAGTGCTGGCCGGCACCGGGCACACCTTCAGCTGGTGGCACGAGCACGGCATGCCCGAACCGCCCTGCGCCGGGCCGCTGCTGGTGCTGGACATGGAACTGGATGCCCTGACGCCCCGCCTGGCCCGCCGTATCGACCTGATGCTGGAACAGGGGGCCCTGGACGAGGCCCGCGCCGCCCGGCAGCGCTGCGACGATGCCGCGGCCCCCGGCTGGTCCGGCATCGGCTGCGCCGAAGTGCTGGCCCATCTGCGCGGCGAACTTTCCCTGGAGGAATGCCGCCGCCTCTGGCTGCACAACACCCGCGCCTATGCCAAACGCCAGCGCACCTGGTTCCGGGCCCGCGGCGAGGCCCGTTTCTTCGCCCCGCAGGATCTGGACGGGCTGCTGGCGGCCGCCCGGCAGGCCTGCTGAACCGGGCAGGCGCACACGCGGCCCTGCTCCGCGACCGGCAGACGACCCACGGCATCATGCCCGGCACGGCCACGGCATGGTGCTTTTTTTCTGTCCGTACGGCACTCCTTTCCCCACAGGGACCGCGGCCCGGGCCCCGGAGCCTCCCCTTTTTGGCGCGTGTCACAGAAGATTTCTCAAAATATTTCTTGACATCCTGCCCGCTCCCCCATCCCCGCCGGCACCTCCTCCTTTGCCTGATCCGTTCCCGAAACAGGGCCAGCCGCAAGGATTTTTCCCGCTGCGGCCCCCTTTTTCTCCGCTCCGGATGCCCCAATACCACCGTACAAGTAAGCTTTTCAGCCCGCGACCTCCCCTTGACGTGGCCTTGTGCCTGCGGTAACTTGCCACACATTATTGGTGTGTTTGGCTCATGAGAGCCGGAGGACGCCCGCGGCTCCACGCTGCGGGAGAATGGGGAAAAGTCTGTTTCAAAAGGACGAGCACATGAGGAACGGTAAAGCACTGCTTTTGGCGGCGGTGATTGCCTTGGCCGGCGTGGCCTGTCTGATGCTTCCCGAAGCCAACCGCGCTGTGGCGGTGGGTCTGGAAGAATCCGACGCGGAAATGCCTAATGCCACGGTTCTCTTTCCGGTCAGCGAAAAGCCCAATCCCAAGGGCGCCAGCATGACGCCGGTGACATTCAACCATCAGGCTCACGTCGACAAGATCGACGATTGCGCGGCCTGCCATCACACGGGCGACATGGTGGCCTGTAGCACCTGTCATACCGTGGAAGGCAAAGCCGAGGGCAACTTCATCAACCTTGAGCGCGCCATGCACGCCACCAAGATCGCCCCGCGCAAGGATGGCGTCACGCCCAAGAGCTGTGTGAGCTGCCACGAAGAACAGTACAAGGAACGCCGCGAATGCGCCGGCTGCCACGAGATCGTCACTCCCAAGCGTGACGACAAGTGGTGTGGCGTCTGCCACGTGGTCACCTCCAAGATGACCCCCGAACAGTACCAGCTGGGCGTGGCCGGCAAGCTGTCCGCCGAGGACCGCGTCGCCCTGGCCGAAGCCACCATCGCCGAACGCAAGCCCGTGGACTACCTGGCCCCCGAAGCCTGCCCCTACAAGGTGGAGATCGGCAGCCTGTCCGACAAGTTCGAGCCCAACCTCTTCAACCATCGTCGTCACGTCTCTTCGCTCATGAAGCGCATTGAAGGCGACAATCTGGCCAAGGCGTTCCACAGCGAACCCGAGATCCTGTGCGCCACCTGCCACCATCGCAGCCCCCTGTCGGCCACTCCGCCCAAGTGCGGCAGCTGCCACTCCGCCAAGATCGATCCCCGCGTGCCCGAGCGTCCCACGCTGAAGGCCGCGTATCATCTGCAGTGCATGGGTTGCCATGACGGCATGGACGTTGCCCGTCCCCTCGATACGTCCTGCGCGTCCTGCCACAAGCCGCGTGCGACCGAGAACGCCAACTAGCTGGAGAGTACGATTATGAATCGTAGAAAATTTCTGACCATCCTGGGCAGCGCTGGCGTCGCTTCCGCATTGGGCACGGCACAAGTGGCCAAGGCCGGCGGCACCCATATGTTCCCTTACTATGAAGACAGCTACGGCGTCCTGCACGATACCACCCGCTGCATCGGCTGCCGCAGCTGCGAAGAGGCTTGCAACAAGGTCAACAACCTGCCCAAGCCCGAAAAGCCCTTCACCGACCTTTCCGTCTGTGACAAGCATCGTCGCACCTCCGCCGATGCCTGGACGGTGGTCAACAAATACGAAGTGGGCGGCAAGCCCGTGTTCCGCAAGCTGCAGTGCTTCCACTGCAACGACCCGGCCTGTGCCTCCGCCTGTTTCGCCAAATGCTTCCAGAAGCAGCCCGACGGCAGCGTGACCTACGACGGTACCCAGTGCGTGGGTTGCCGTTACTGCATGATCGCCTGTCCCTTCTATGTGCCCGGCTTCGAATACGACGAGGCCTGGGACCCGTTGGTCCAGAAGTGCACCTTCTGCGAACCCCGCCTGAAGGAAGGCAAGCTGCCCGGCTGTGTGGAAGCCTGCCCCATGGACGCCCTGACCTTCGGTCGCCGTTCCGACCTCATCAAGATCGCCCGCAAGCGCATCGCCGAGAACCCCGGCAAGTATGTGGACTACATCTATGGTGAATGGGACGCCGGCGGTACCGCCTGGATGGTCCTGGCTCCCAAGCCCACCCCGTCGGCCATCAAGGCCGCCGGTACGGCCGACGCCGGCCATACCTTCAAGGAACTGGGCCTGGACACCCACCTGGGCAACCGTCCCATGGGTGAACTGACCTACGGCGCCCTGGGTGCCGTGCCCATGATCATCGCCTTCTGGCCCATCCTCTTCGGTGGCGCCTACGGCATGACCAAGCGTCGTGAGGCCATGAGCAAGGCCGCCCAGGAAAAGACCGTCCAGACCGCCAAGGAAGATGTGACGGCCGCCATGGACGCCGCTGTGCGCAGCATCGAGCAGAATCAGGGTCCTGTGGCCGCCGATGAGGCCCGCAAGGCCATGATCCAGGCCCTCAAGGCCCGTGAAGCTCAAAACGGCTGCGACGGCTGCTGCGGCTGCAAGCACGGGGAGGATAAGTAAATGTCCCAGCACCAAATCGTGATCCCCACCAAGGACAAACTGTTCAACCTTGGTGAGTTTTCCCTGCGTCGCCCCGGCAACATGATCACCGCGGTCATCCTGGTCGTGGGCTTCGTACTGACCTTCATCCGCTTCACCCAGGGTATCGGCTCCATCACCAACCTGTCCGATACCATGCCCTGGGGCATGTGGATCGGCTTCGACCTGCTCTGCGGCGTGTGTCTGGCCGCCGGTGGTTACTTCACCACCGTGGCCTGCTACGTCATGGGCATGAAGCACTTCCATTCGGCCGTGCGCCCCGCCGTGACCACCGCCTTCCTGGGCTACGCCTTCGTGGTGTTCGCCCTGCTGTATGACCTTGGTCACCCGCTGCGTCTGCCCTACATGTTCTTCTTCCCCGGCACCACCTCCGTTCTGTTCGAAGTGGGTCTGTGCGTGGCTACCTACCTGACCGTGCTGTTCATCGAATTCTCGGTGGCTCCCATGGAATGGCTGTCCTGCAAGTTCCCCTTCCTCAAGAAGTGGCGCAAGGTCGTGGTGCGCTGCACCATCATCCTGACCATCTTCGGCGTGTGCCTGTCCACCCTGCACCAGTCCTCGCTGGGCGCCCTCTACCTGATCGCCCCCGGCAAGCTGCATCCGCTGTGGTACTCCCCCTTCATGCCCATGTTCTTCTTCGTCAGCTCCATGGCTGCCGGTTGCTCCATGGTCATCTTTGAAGGCATGTGGGCCCACAAGGGCGTGCACCACTACATGGACGAGACCCACCTGCGCGAAGCTGACGAAGTGGTCTTCAGCTTCTCCAAGGCCGGTGCCTTCATCCTCTTCGGCTACTTCATGCTGAAGCTCATCGACATGCTGGTCCAGGCCAACCTGCCTTACCTCTGCACCGGTTACGGTCTGTGGTGGCTGGTGGAAATGCTGTTCTTCGTGCTGACGCCCGCTCTGCTGTATGCCAAGGGCTCTCGCGACCGCAACATCAAGCTCTGCCGCTTCGCTTCCGCCAACGCCGTGCTGGGTATCGTCCTGAACCGTTTCAACGTGTCCATGATCGCCTTCAACTATGCCCTGCCCGCTGACGAGCGCTACTTCCCCAGCATCTGGGAAGTGTGCATCTCCATCTTCGTGGTGACCCTGATCGTGACCGTGTACCGCTTCATCGTCTATCACATGCCGGTGCTGTACGAACACCCCGACTTCAAGGACGCCCACTAGGACAGGAGGAAAATCATGGAATTCCATACCTTTTACGACTACTTCCTCTACACCAAGAACTGGGCCTACGTCATGATGTTCGTGACCCTGCCCGTCTACGTCCTCTACTGGAACACCGTGCTGTTCCCCAAGAAGGGCCCCTGGCTCTTCGGTGACGACGACGAGCATTAGGCCTACGCAGACCACACAAACCGAAAGGGCGGGGGTGACCCCGCCCTTTTTTCGTGCCCGTGCTCCGGCCCTCTTCCCGCCGGCATACCTGCCCGCCGCGTTTCCTTCCCTTCCCCGCCCTCCCCTTGCGGCTGCTCCTCCGGGCTGTTATGCTGTCGCCTGTCCGTGATCCGTCCCTGCCGGAGCATCCGCGCCTGCACGGCCGGTGCCATGCGGCACAGGGCACGGCGGACACCACATCCCGCCCCCAGCGGGCGCAACTCCTGTACCGAGGATAGTATGGACAAAGTGCTTGTCATGGGTATCGGCAACCTGCTCCTCACCGACGACGGTGTCGGCGTCCACGCCGCCCAGACCCTGGCCGGGGAATCCTGGCCCGAAAACGTCACCATCATGGAAGCGGGCACCTTCACCCAGGATGTCTTCTATCTGTTCAAGGGCTTTGCCCATGTGCTCATCCTGGACATCGTCCACGGCCATGCCGGGCCCGGCACGGTCTATCATCTGACCGAGAACCAGCTGGTGGACAACGAGAAGCAGCGCCTCTCCATCCACGACATCGACCTGCTGGATTCCCTGCGCATGGCCGAGATGCTCCACGGCTCCCGCCCCAACCTCACCGTCATGGGCATGGAGCCCGCGGACTACACCTCCTGGAGCATGGAACTTTCGCCCGTCGTGCAGGAGCGCTTCCCCGCCTATCTGGACGAGGTCCGCAAGGAGATCCTGCGCCTGTCCCGCCAATACGCCGGGAACGATCCCGACAGTACCTGTTAACCATCGAGGAAGAGTCATGTGTCTTGCCATTCCGGCCCAGGTGGTCGAACTCCAGGAACAGGGCATGGCCCGCGTGCGTGTGGGCGAAAGCCAGACCTATCTTACCGCTTCCATGCTCCTGCTGCCCGAGCCGCCCAAGGTCGGTGATTATGTCATCGTCCATGCGGGCTTCGCCCTGCACAGCCTTACCCCCGAGCAGGCCCAGGAGAGCCTGGCGGCCCTGCGCGAGGTGGCCGAGGCCATCGAAGGGCAGAAACCCCTGTTCTGATCCGCAACGACAGCAAAGGGCTTTCCCCCGGGAAAGCCCTTTTCGTCATCCGGCAAAGAGGGATGCTCTGCCGTCGATACACCGTACGGCCTGCGCCCTCCCCGCCTCCGCCGCCCTTTCCGGCAGGCCGTCCATGCCGCCTGCGGGGCCTTTGGCCCACCCGGAAAAGCCCGCTCCCGCATGCGCCGGTCAGCCCTCGTGCCGGCGGCCGCTTTTTCCGGCGGAAAAGCGCGTCATAGCGGCCTTTCCTACTGCCCTTTCCTTGACTTTACAAACGTATTTGCCGAAACTTAGGCGCTTTTTACATTGCCTGAGGAGCCAGCATGAGCGACTATAAAAAAACCCTGAATTTGCCCAAGACCGCCTTCCCCATGAAGGCCAATCTTGCCCAGCGCGAGCCCCAGCAGCTCAAGCAGTGGGAAGAAACCAAAGCCTGTGAAGCCATGATCGAGAACTGCACCGACAAGGGTGCGTTCGTCCTGCATGACGGCCCGCCGTATGCCAACGGTCATATCCACATGGGCACGGCCCTGAACAAGATCCTGAAGGACATCGTGGTCAAGTCGCGCAACATGCAGGGCTACCGCGCCCACTATGTGCCCGGCTGGGACTGCCACGGCCTGCCCATCGAGCACAAGGTGGAACAGGAACTGAAGGAAAAGAAAAAGACCCTGCCCGCCCACGTGGTGCGCAAGATGTGCCGCGACTACGCCGGCAAGTGGATCGACATCCAGCGCAAGGAGTTCAAGCGCCTGGGCGTGCTGGGCAACTGGGACGATCCCTACAAGAGCATGAACCCCGCCTATGAGGCCGCCACGGCCCACGAACTGGCCAAGTTCGTGGACAAGGGCGGCGTGGTGCGCGCCAAGAAGCCCATCTACTGGTGCTGCTCCTGCCATACGGCCCTGGCCGAAGCCGAAGTGGAATACGGCGACCACACCTCGCCCTCCATCTTCGTGCGCTTCGCCCTCAACGACGCGGCCCTGGCCCAGCGCATCCCCGGCGCCGATCCTTCCCGCGCCTATGTGGTCATCTGGACCACCACGCCCTGGACCCTGCCGGACAACATGGCCGTCTGCCTGCACCCCGAATTCACCTACGTGCTGGTGGAGACCGGCGGCTGCCAGTACCTGCTGGCCGAAGAGCTGCTGGAAGGCTGCGCCAAGTCCTTCGGCTGGGAAGACGTGACCGTGGTGGGCCGCGCCACCGGTCAGGAACTGGAAGGCCTCATCGCCCGCCATCCCTTCTATGACCGCCAGTCCCCCCTGATCCTGGGCCGCCACGTGACCCTGGATGCCGGTACCGGCTGCGTCCACACCGCTCCCGGCCACGGCCGCGAGGACTACGAAGTGGGCCTGGCCTACAAGCTGGACGTTTACTCGCCCCTGGACGATGCAGGCCGATTCCTGCCGTCCGTGGAATTTTTCGCCGGTCTCAACGTCTTTGAAGCCAACCCCAAGGTCATCGAAAAGCTGACCGAAGTGGGCGCCCTGCTCAAGACCGCCAAGATCAGCCACTCCTACCCGCACTGCTGGCGCTGCAAGCAGCCGGTCATCTTCCGTGCCACCACCCAGTGGTTCATCAGCATGGAAAAGAACGACCTGCGCAAGAAGGCCCTCAACGCCATCGACACCAAGGTGCAGTGGATCCCCGCCTGGGGCCGCGACCGCATCTACAACATGATCGAGTCCCGTCCCGACTGGTGCATCTCGCGCCAGCGTCAGTGGGGCGTGCCCATCATGGCCCTGCTCTGCAAGGACTGCGGCGAAGCCTGGAACGACGCCAAGTGGATGCACGAGATGGCCGACCGCTTCGCCAAGCACCCCACGGGCTGCGACTACTGGTATGAAGCGCCCCTGGAAGAGATCGTGCCCGAAGGCCTCAAGTGTCCCCACTGCGGTGGCCAGCACTGGGAAAAGGAAGACGACATCCTCGACGTGTGGTTCGACTCCGGTACCAGCTTCGCCGCCGTGCTGGAGACCCGCCCCGAGCTCTCCGCGCCTGCCGACCTGTATCTGGAAGGCTCGGACCAGCACCGCGGCTGGTTCCACAGCTCCCTGCTGGTGGCCGAAGGCACCCGCAACGATCCGCCCTACAAGGCCGTGCTGACCCACGGCTATGTGGTGGACGGCGACGGCCGCAAGATGTCCAAGTCCATCGGCAACGTCATCGCCCCGCAGGAACTCATCGACAAGTACGGCGCCGAGATCGTGCGCCTGTGGGTCTCCTCGGTGGAATACCGCGAAGACATCCGCATCTCGGAACAGATCCTGGGCCGTCTGGTGGATGCCTACCGCCGTATCCGCAATACCTGCCGCTTCATCCTGGGCACCATCAACGACCTGACCCGCGCCGATCTGCTGCCCCTGGACCAGCTGCTGCCTCTGGACCGCTACGCGCTCCATGCCGCCGCCCAGGTGCATGACCGCGTGCAGGATGCCTACATGACCTACGACTTCCACAAGGTCTACCACACCCTGCACAACTACTGCGTGACCGACCTCTCGGCCGTGTATCTGGACATCCTCAAGGACCGTCTGTATTCCTCCGCTCCCGCCAGCAAGGAACGCCGCTCGGCCCAGACCGCCCTGTACCACCTGCTCTGCATGCTGGTGCGCGACATGGCGCCGGTGCTGTCCTTCACCGCCGAAGAGATCTTCCACCACCTGCCCAACGACCTGCGCGACGACGTGCCCACGGTCTTCGCCCTGCCGCCCGTGGACAGCAAGCCCTATCTGCTGGAAGACGGCGTGCGCGACGACTGGAACGTGCTGCTGGCCGTGCGCGGTGCCGTGACCCGCGCCATCGAGCCCCTGCGTCGCGACAGCGTGGTGGGCCATTCGCTGGATACCAGCGTGACCCTGTATGTGGCCGACGAACTGCGTGAACGCCTGGAAGGCCTGCACACCGACCTGCGCGCCTTCTTCATCGTCTCGCAGCTGCACCTGGCGCCCCTGGCCGATGCTCCGGCCGACGCCATGCAGGACGCCGAAGTGGCCGGTCTGGCCGTGGGCGTGGCCAAGGCCGCCGGTGAAAAGTGCGAACGCTGCTGGATCTACAGCACCGAACTGGGCAGCGATCCCGCGCATCCCACCCTCTGCCCCCGCTGTGCCAAGGTCATGGCGGAACTGCCCGAGGCGTAATGCGCAAATACAAGATACTGGGCGGCTACGGCCTGCTGGCGCTGGTGCTTGACCAGCTGACCAAGTGGTGGGCCGTGGCCGCCATCGATCCCCTGCAGCCCGTGACGGTCATCCCCGGCCTGCTGGATCTGGTGCTGGTCCACAACCGGGGCGCGGCCTTCGGCTTTTTGAACCGTTCCGACATCCAGTGGCAGTTCTGGCTGTTCCTGGGCGCCACCGTGGTGGCCGCCGTGGCCATCGTGGCCCTGCTGCGCAGCTCCCGCTTCAATGCCTGGCTCAGCGCCGGGCTGGGGCTGGTGCTGGGGGGCGCGCTGGGCAATCTGGTGGACCGCGTCCGCTTCCGGGCGGTCATCGACTTCGTGGATGTCTATGTGGGGCAGTGGCACTGGCCCGCCTTCAATGTGGCGGACATGGCCATCTGCATCGGTGCCTTCCTGGCCTGCATCGTCATCTGGCGTACGCCGGAAGCCCCGGAAAAGAGCAAGGAGAAAAAATCATGACCTTTGCCTGGTGGCACGTCCTGGTGGCCCTGATCCCCATCCTGCCCAACCTCTGGAGCATCTGGCATATCTGGAACCACCGCTTCTCATCCTTCCAGCAAAAGGCCATCTGGCTGGTCATCGCAGTTTTCCTGCCTGTGCTGGGGGGCCTGATCTATATTTTCGCCGGGCGCAAACACGCCGGTGAAAAACTTTAAAACGGGAGACCAAGACTCTATGAACGGCAAACGTCTTCTTCCTTTGTGTGGCCTGATCTGCGCCACCGCCATGCTGGGCGCTTGCGTGGGTCAGAGCAGCAGCAGTGCTGCCAACGAAAGCATGTATCTTGAGCAGCGCGTGCAGGAGCACGACACCCTGCTGCGCCAGATGCAGCCTGCCCAGGCCGAAGTCTGGAACCAGGTGCAGGCCATGCGCCAGGAACTGAACACCCTCAAGGGCCTGGTGGACGACCTGAAGAACGTGGGCGGTGCCGCTGCCCTGGCCGAACGCGTGCGTGCCCATGATGCCGCCCTGCGCCAGGTGGAGACCAGCATGGCCCTCAACCTCAACCTGGGCGAGCCCATGGCCGCCGGTGGCGCCGCGCCTGCCCATGCCGCCGCGCCCCAGGCCAATGCGCCCCTGTTCCAGCCGCAGCAGAATCCCTATGCCGCGCCCGCCGCTGGTGCCGCT
>NZ_DS996356.1:12051-51293 GCF_000156375.1 Desulfovibrio piger ATCC 29098 | reverse complement strand
TTACGGTGATGCCGCCGCTGCGCCCGCTGCCGCTCCGGCCGCGCCTGCCGCCACGGGCAGCACCTGGGGCCAGCCCACGCCCCAGCCCGAAGCCAAGCCCGCTGCGAAGAAGGACATCTCGCTGGCCCTGTATGACGCCGGCCTCAATGCCTTCCAGGCCCGCAAGTACGATGAGGCCCAGCGCTCTTTCGCCGACTTCATGAAGAACTATCCCACGCATAGCATGGCCCCCGACGCGCAGTACTACCTGGCCGAGTGCTACTTCCAGCGCAACCAGTTCCCTGACGCCGCCCTGGCCTACGATACGGTCATCACCAAGTTCTCCAAGAGCAACCGTACCCCGGGCGCTTACCTGAAGCAGGGCATCTGCTTCAGCAAGATGAACCAGAAGGCCGCCGCCAAGGCCCGCATGAACGAGCTCATCAAGAAGTACCCCAACTCGCCCGAAGCGGCCCGTGCCAAGAACTTCCTCAAGACCAACAAGTAAGGCACCTGCCTGACAGATACGAAAAAGCCGGTGGCACACGTCACCGGCTTTTTTCATGCCCGCCGCCCGGGAAGGGTCGCGGACGACCGCTCCGCTGCGGCGATCCCGCCCGGGCAGGGATGCTGCGGACAGGCCATCGTGCCCGGCCGCCCCTCACAAAGAGCCCGCCGGTAACTTCCCTGGCCGGGATGACGCCGGCGGCATACCGGGCCTCGAAAAGACGAAGGGCCCCGTTGCCGGGGCCCTGTCTGGTGCGTTTGGTGTGGAGGTTTATGGGTTTGAGGAGGGAATGAAGAAGGAAGGATCGTTATGATGTCAAAGCTGTCTACTGGCCCAGTTCGTGGCGCAGCCAGCTCTTGATGGCGGGGGTGGGTTCGCTGATGCCGCGCCACTTGCCGTGAACGGATTCGTACTCGGACAGCAGGTGGTGGGGAAGCGGCATGGTGAACAAATCTTCAGCGTGTTCGGAGTTGCGGCGCACCAGGCGGATGACGGGTTCCTTGCCCCAGCTGTCCACCACGAAGTAGTGGGACACATCTTCCTTGGAGCGCACGGGCGGATATTCGGAGTGCCAGTCGTTGTTGCCCCATTCGAGGTACATGGTCACGGCGTGTTCAGGGCTCAAGTTCCAGGAAATATCATAAAGAGCATAATCTTGCAGGCTGTTCATATACTCCTCCATGTGCTTTTTTTGAATAGTAATGATTCTCAATTAAAAAATCAATACCTAGCGTGAAAATAAGTAATATTTTTTTATTCCTGAATCATTCCAGCGTATTGCAACAGGAGTATCCGCGTAAAAAGCTGTTTTCACACGCCGTACGCCCTTTATCCACGGGCCTGTGCCGTGTATGCTTGCCCCTGTGCCGGACCGATCCGGCAGCGCACACAAAGGAGTCAGTATGGACGTCAACAAGGTTTTGCAGGAACTCAAGGCCCGCCCCGGCTTCAGCGATCATGTGGGCATGATGCTGGTACACAATGGCGTGGTCCGCGGCTGGTCGCGCAAGGATCATGCGCCGGTCAGCTCCATCACCGTCAGCCATGACCAGGCCAAGATGGACGCCATCTGCCATGAGATGGAACAGCGCCCCGGCATCTTCGCCATCGTGGCCCAGGCCAATGAAGGCGACTTGCAGCCCGGTGACGACCTGCTCCTGCTGGTGGTGGCCGGTGACATCCGCGAGAACGTCAAGGCCACCTTTGCCGAGCTGCTGGACCGCATCAAGTCCGAAGCCGTCATCAAACAGGAACACGGCCCGGAAGCCTAGGCAGCGGCATCCGGGGGCCCCTGCGGTACTGTCCGGGTCCCTCGGGCCCACGCCGGCCATAGCCGCAAGGCCATACCCACGAGCAGGTGCGCAGAGGCTCCGCATTGCCGGTCCCGCCGTCACAGCCGCCTGCGCAACCTGCCCACGGTCCGCGCCAATCTTCTTTGAGGAGGCCTCTCCGAATGTCCGGGAGAGGCCTCCTTCTCATATATCCCCTCTCCAGCGCGCTTTGCAGCCCGGCTGACCTGCCGCAGACGGAGAAGGTCAGCATATCCGGGCAAGGATGTCCCTTCTCCGGCGCAGTCTGGCGCGGCATCCCTCCGCAGTCCTCTCTGCTCCGGGAGGCTCGCCCTGCGCGTTTTCTCCTGTCCGTGAGGGCATTTTTACCCCTCGGTGCATTGCCAAAGCCGTGTTTTGACCTTACTTCTACGGCATGCGCGACCGTTTGTGACGCCCGGCCCCCCGGTGCCGGGCCCTTTCACGCACGGCCCGTCCGTTTTTTCTGGATGCACGCGGTCGCGCGCCTGCCCCGGGGCAGGCCATCCCGCCAAACGAGGAGAACGCATGTTCGGTTTCATTTTCAAAAAGATTTTCGGCAGCAAGAACGACCGCTACCTGCGCCGCCTGCGCCCCATCGTGGCGCGCATCAACGCGCTCGAACCCCAGATGCAGGAACTGGCCGACGAGGATTTCGCCCAGCGCATGGCGGAATACCGCCAGCAGGTGCAGGCCGGCGAACGCACCCTGGACGACCTTCTGCCCGAAGTCTTCGCCCTGGTCCGCGAAGCCTCCCGCCGTGTCATGGGCATGCGCCACTATGACGTGCAGCTGGTGGGCGGCATCGTGCTGCACCGCGGCAAGATCGCCGAAATGAAGACCGGTGAAGGCAAGACCCTGGTGGCCACCCTGCCCGTGGCCCTCAATGCCCTTTCCGGCAAGGGCGTGCATGTGGTCACCGTCAACGACTACCTGGCCACCCGTGACGCCCAGTGGATGGGCAAGCTCTACAACTTCCTGGGCCTTTCGGTGGGCGTCATCGTCAACGGCCTTGACGACCAGGCCCGCAAGGAAGCCTACGGCGCCGACATCACCTACGGTACCAACAACGAGTTCGGCTTCGACTACCTGCGCGACAACATGAAGTTCTACGCCACGCAGCTGGTGCAGCGCGGCCACAACTTCGCCATCGTGGACGAAGTGGACTCCATCCTCATCGACGAGGCCCGTACCCCGCTCATCATCTCCGGCGCTTCCGACGAAAGCGTGGGCATGTACCGCGCCATGGACCAGATCGTGCGCCAGCTGGGCCCCGAAGATTACACCGTGGATGAAAAAGCCCGCACCGCCATGCTCTCCGAGGAAGGCGTGGCCCACTGCGAGGCCCTGCTGCATGTGGACAACCTCTTCGACCCGGCCAACATCACCCAGCAGCACTGCATCCTGCAGGCCCTGAAGGCCCATCACGTCTTCAAGCGCGACGTGGACTACATCGTGCAGAACGACAAGGTGGTCATCGTGGACGAGTTCACGGGCCGCCTCATGGATGGCCGCCGCTATTCCGATGGTCTGCACCAGGCCCTGGAAGCCAAGGAAAACGTCACCATCGCCGCCGAGAACCAGACCCTGGCCTCCATCACCTTCCAGAACTATTTCCGCATGTATGACAAGCTGGCGGGCATGACCGGTACGGCCGATACCGAAGCCGTGGAATTCCACCAGATCTACAATCTGGAAGTGGTCTCCATCCCGCCCAACAAGCCCATGCAGCGCAAGGACTACCCCGACCTCATCTACCGTACCCGCAAGGAAAAGTACGATGCCATCATCGAGGCCATCCGCGAGCTGTACGAAAAGGGCCAGCCCGTGCTGGTGGGCACCATCTCCATCGAGACCTCGGAGATGCTCTCCCAGCGCCTGAAAAAGCTCAACATCCCGCACAGCGTGCTCAACGCCAAGCAGCACGCCCGTGAAGCCGAGATCGTGGCCCAGGCCGGCCAGAAAGGCCATGTGACCATCGCCACCAACATGGCCGGCCGCGGTACGGACATCGTGCTGGGCGAAGGCGTGCTGGAACTGGGCGGTCTGCACATCCTGGGCACCGAACGCCACGAGAGCCGCCGTATCGACAACCAGCTGCGCGGCCGTTCCGGCCGTCAGGGCGACCCCGGTTCCTCCCGCTTCTACCTTTCGCTGGAAGACGACCTCATGCGCCTGTTCGGCTCCGACCGCATCAGCGGCCTTATGGAGAAGCTGGGCCTCAAGGACGGTGAAGCCATCGAGAACGCCATGGTCACCCGCGCCGTGGAAAGCGCCCAGAAGCGCGTGGAAGCCCACCACTTCGAGATCCGCAAGACCCTGCTGGATTACGACAACGTCATGAACCAGCAGCGCGAGGTCATCTACACCCTGCGCCGCGACATGATGGTGGAAGAAGATCTGGAACCCGTGCTGAGCGAGTTCCGCAACGACATCCTGGACGATGCCTACACGCCGCTGGAGCAGGCCGATACCGACACGGCCATCGAGCTGCGCAAGGCCCTGCAGGCCCGTCTGGCCGACGTCTTCAACCTGGGCCGCGTGCTGGCGGCCGATGCCCCCGTGCCCGACCGTGCCGGCTGTGAGGAATGCATCCACCAGATCTTCCAGCAGCTGCGCGAAGAAGCCGGCCCCCTGTACCAGGACATCCTGCGTTACTTCCTGCTGGAAGAACTGGACCGCACCTGGAAGGAACACCTGCGCAACATGGACGCCCTGCGTGACGGCATCGGCCTGCGCGGTTACGGCCAGAAGGACCCCAAACTGGAATACAAGCGTGAAGGCTTCGAGATGTTCCAGTCCATGCTCTTCCAGATCCGCGAAGGCGTGTTCCGCGCCCTGACCCGCGTGCATGTGCAGCCTGCCGAGCCCGCGCCCGCCGAAGGTGCCGTGGAAGAAGGCAATGCCCCGGCCGAAGCGCCGCAGCAGGAAGCTCCCAAGGCCAAGCCCACCCTGAGCCTGCGCCACAAGGAGAACGACGACCTGGCCTACTCCGGCAGCCAGACCACGGACGCCGGCAACCAGCCCGCCAAGGCCAAGCCCCGCGTGGGCCGCAACGATCCCTGCCCCTGCGGCAGCGGCAAGAAGTACAAGAAGTGCTGCGGCATGGGCAAGGTCTAGCCGCGCCTGAGCATCACTGACGAAAAAAGCGGGGCCCTCCATGAGGGTCCCGCTTTTTTGCATCCGCCGTCGGCGAAAGCCGCACGGCAGGAGGGGGTTCCCTTCCCCCCAAACACTGTGGACAGGCACCGCGCCCTAGCAGGGCAGGCCGCGCCGGGCGCGCATCTCGCGCAGGTCTTCCAGCACGCTGTAGGGCACGCGCAGGGAGCCGTAGCCCTTGCCCAGACGGATGCGGGGCTTGTTGGTGCCGTGATAGTCCGAGCCGCCGCTGACGCCCAGACCGTAATGGCGGGCCAGCTCCAGACAGCGCCGGGAAGCGGCCTCGGAATGTTCGCTGTGATAGGCTTCGATGGCCGTGAGCCCGCAGGGCAGGAGGCGTTCGATGAAGGCTTCCAGCCAGCCCTCGGGCAGTTTTTGCAACATGGGATGGGCCAGGCAGACCGTAGCCCCCAGCGAAGAAAGGACTTCCACGGCCTCTTCGGGCTGCAGGACCTCCTTGGGCAGGTAGGCCCGGCCGTAATAGCCCAGATATTCCTTGAAGGCCTCGCTGACGTCCTTCACGTAGCCCTTGCGGACCAGCACGGCGGCGATGTGCGGGCGCCCCACGCTCTCGCCGCGGGCCTCGTGCAGCACTTCGTCGAGCTCGATCTCCACGCCAAGGCCCTGGAGCTTTGACACGATGCGGACATTGCGCTCGCTGCGTTTGCGGCGCAGATACTGGAGCCTGTCCTGCAGGGGAGCCAGATCCCGGGGCAGCCACAGGCCGAGGACATGCATCTCGCCCAGCTCCGTACTGGTCGACAATTCGCATCCACGCACGAAGTCCAGCCCCAGATCCCGGGCCGCGGCCTCGGCTTCGTCCAGGCCGGAGACCGTATCGTGATCGGTCACCGCCACTGCCGCCAGCCCCTGCATCCGGGCATTGCGCACGAGCTGCCCGGGGCTGTCCGTTCCGTCAGAGGCCTGTGAATGCGTATGTAAATCAATGAATTGCATGCTTTCATCCCTGACAGTTATCTTTTTCTTTTCAAGTAAACTACGACTTTATGAAAAAAAAGCAAGCCGAGCACTCCCGTGGCAAGGTACGCAACGCCCGGCAGGTCACGCTTTCCGGCAGGCGCTCCCGGCAGCTTTGGCTTGAAGAACGGGCGGCAAAAAGCTATGCTTTTGCCCTCGCAAAACAGGGGGCCGCTGTCCCCCAAGACAAGGAAACATCATGATGAACACACAGGAATTGCTGCAGATTCTGGCCTGCCCCCGCTGCATGGGTTCCCTGGAGCCCCTGCCCTCTGCCGAGCATCCCGAAGGCCTGGCCTGCCCGGCCTGCAACGTGGTCTATCCCGTGCGTGACGATATCCCCATCATGCTGGTGGACGCCGCTGTGGAGCGCGCCCGCTGGGATGAGGAACACAAAGGCTAGGGCCGTCCATGCGTCTGCTCATCGCTTCCGACCTGCACGGCTCGCTGGACAGCCTGCGCTTCCTCTGTGATACGGCCGAGCGCCTGTCGCCCGACATGCTGGTGCTGCTGGGCGACCTGGTCTACCACGGCCCGCGTAACCCCCTGCCCGGCGGTTACGACACCCGCTCCGTGCTGGAAGAACTGGACCGTCTGAACCATCTGCCCTGCCCGGTCACGGCCGTGCGCGGCAACTGTGATGCCGAAGTGGACATCATGCTCACGCCCTTCGCCGTCTCGGAGAACGCCTGGATAGAAGCCGATGCCCTGCGCATCTTCGCCAGCCACGGCCACCGTCTGCCGGAGACCCCGCCCCTGCCGGGCTTTGCCCCGGGCACGGTCATCCTGCGCGGCCATACCCATATCCCGCGCGGCGAGAGCCTGGACGGCCTGCACTTCTGGAACCCCGGCTCCCTCAGCCTGCCCAAGGGCGGTTTCCCCCGCAGCTACGGCCTGTATGAGGACGGCTGCTTCCACGTCTACGACATGGAAGGCAAGGAACTGCTGCGCCACTGGCCCCGCCAGAACTGGCCCCATCAGGAAGGCCGATGAACGCGGCCCCGCTCCAGCCCCTCTTCGTCCTGCGGCCCGGCATCCGTCTGGTCCTGGCTTCGGCCTCGCCGCGACGCCGCCAGTTCATGGACGAATGGGGCCTGTCCCATACCATCGTCCGCCCCACCGGGGTGGAACCGCGTCCCGAACGCGGGGAAACGCCCGCCGCCTATGCCCTGCGTGCCGCTACGGCCAAGGCGCAGGCCGTGGCCGCCTCGGCGGAGTCCGGGGCTGCCGACCTGATCCTGGCCGCCGACACCGTGGTGGCCCTGGGGCACGACATCCTGGGCAAGCCCGTGGACGATGCGGACGCCCTGGACATGCTGCGGCGTCTTTCCGGCCGCGAGCATGAGGTCATCACCGGCGTCTGCTGCCTTTTCCCTGACGGGAGCAGCGCGGGCTTTGCCGATACCAGCGCCGTCCGTTTCCATGCCTGGCCGGACGACGTGCTCCGCGCCTATGTGCGCAGCGGCGAACCGGCCGACAAGGCCGGAGCCTATGCCATCCAGGGCCAGGGGGCCTTTCTGGTGGAAAGCGTGCGCGGTTCCTGGTCCACGGTGGTGGGCCTGCCGGTGAGCCGTCTTGCCGCCCTCCTGCTGGAGGGGGACTGGATGCGTCCCGTAGACTAATCCCTGCCGTTTTCCTGTCCTGCTTTTCAGGGCGGTCTCGTCATGAGGCCGCCCTTTTCATTTTTCCGTCACGCTGTCTTTTTTTTCTGCTGCCATGTGTTTTTTGCACGAAAAGCAGGCTGCCGTTCCGAATATCGAAAAAATTTTAAAAAAAATTTCATAAAAAATCGCCTTAATTTGAGATTTATTTCACGAACTGTCATTCCCGTGCACACCGCTGTCTGCTGCCGATTTGTTGCCCTCTGTTTCAGCTCCTTGTCCCTTTTTTCTCCACAATGACTGGTAGCACAAACAGTTTTCTGGCCCTTGACGCCCGTAAGAAATCTCTTTACGCCGGTAGCATGGATGATTTTCCACTGTTGTTTGCAGTCTTAAGCTTATGGAGTTGCCATCATGTCCCAGGAACGGATTACCACTCTCTTAACCGAGAAGCGTAGCTACCTCCCCCCCGAGCACGGCAAGTCGTCCGCGTGGATCTGCGGTCAGGACGAAGCCGACGCCATCTGCCGGCGAGCTCTGGAAGACCCCAATGACTTCTGGGGTGCACGCGCATCGCAGCTGATCCACTGGTTCAAGCGCTGGGACAAGGTACTGGAGGCCGACGAAGCGCGGCACAAGTACAGATGGTTCACCGGCGCCAAGCTCAACGCCGCCTTCAACTGCATCGACCGCCACCTCATCTCCGGCCGCCGCAACAAGGCCGCCCTTATCTGGCAGGGCGAAAAGGAAATGGACGTGCGCTGCTTCACCTACCAGATGCTCTATACCGAGGTCTGCCGCGTGGCCCACGCCCTGAGCTCCCTGCACATCAACAAGGGTGACCGTGTGGCCCTGTATATGCCCATGATCCCCGAGCTGGTCATCGCCATGCTGGCCTGTGCCCGTATCGGCGCCATCCATACGGCCATCTTCTCCGGCTATGCCGAAGGCGGCGTGCGCAGCCGTATCCAGGGCTCCAAGGCCAAGGTCGTCATCACCGCCGACGCCGCCATCCGCGCCGGCAAGATCAAGCCCCTCAAGGCCAATCTGGACCCCATCCTCGAAAAGTGCCCCTCCGTGGCCCATGTGGTGGTGGTGAACCACGCCGACCTCTACGACGTGAAGATGACCCCCAACCGCGACATCTGGTGGCATGACCTCATCGAAGACTTCACCCTGGACGTGGACTTCCCCTGCGAGCCCATGGACGCCAACGACACGCTCTTCCTGCTGCACACCAGCGGCAGCACCGGCAAGCCTACGGGCATCATGCACTCCACGGGCGGCTACCTGACCTATGCGGCGCACACCACGCAATGGGTCTTCGACATGCGCGACGACGACGTCTACTGGTGCACGGCCGACATGGGCTGGATCACCGGCCATACCTACGGCGTGTACGGGCCGCTGGCCCTGGGCGCCACCGTGGTGATGTTCGAAGGCGTGCCCACATGGCCAAAGCCGGACCGATACTGGCGCATCGTGGAAAAATTCCGCGTCAACATCCTCTACACGGCGCCTACGGTCATCCGTTCCCTCATGCGCCTGGGCGAAGCCTGGGCCGAGCGTTATGACCTGCGCACCCTGCGCATCCTGGGCTCCGTGGGCGAACCCATCAACCCCGAAGCCTGGCACTGGTACCACAAGAACATCGGCGGCAGCGAGCTGCCCATCGTGGATACCTGGTGGCAGACCGAGACCGGCGGCGCCATGATCAGCCCCCTGCCCTACGCCACCAAGCTCAAGCCCGGCTCGGCCTCGCGGCCCCTGCCCGGCATCGACGCGGCCGTCATGGGCGGCAGCGCCACCCGTGACGAGGAAGACGGCGACGGTTCCACCCGCAGCGGCCATCTGGTCATCCGCAAGCCCTGGCCCGGCATGATGCAGGGCGTGTACAACGACGAAGAAAAGTACCAGTCCTACTTCTCGCGCTTCGGTTGCTACGAATCCGGCGACGGTGCCGAAGTGGACGAGGACGGCTATTTCTGGATCCTGGGCCGCGTGGACGATTCCATCAACGTTTCCGGCCACCGCCTCTCCACCGCCGAGATCGAGGCCGTGCTGGCCTCCTGCCCCGAAGTGGCGGAAGCCGCCGTGGTGCCCATGCCCCATGCCCTCAAGGGCGAAGGCATCTACGCCTACGTCGTCACCCGTGACGAAGTGCCCTGGAGCGACGACGTGCGCAAGAAGCTGCGCGACACCGTGCGCCGCGACATCGGCGCCCTGGCCTCCCCCGAATACATCCAGTTCGTGGAAGCCATGCCCAAGACCTGTTCCGGCAAGGTCATCCGCCGCATGCTGCGCAAGATCGCGGGCAACGTCTACGACGACCTGGGCGATACCACGGCCCTGGCCAAGCCCGAAGTGCTCGACCACATCATCGTCGGTCACCGCAACCTGCTGCAGGGCCAGCACGAGACGGCCAACCTGCCCGATGAGGACCAGCCCAAGGAATAGGCTCTTTCCCGCTCCCTGACAAAAAAAGACCACCCGCCGACGGGTGGTCTTTTTTTTGTCCGCATCTCTGCGCGGGCAGCTTCCCTTGCGGAGCGGCCGGCCCCTCAGGCCGCAACGGCCGCTCCCACGGTTCAGGGATCGTTGCGGCGCCCTTCCGCGCGCGTCTCCCGCAGCATGCGCCAGAACTGGCGGCACTCCTCGGGATAGGAAGCCATCAGGAAGCACAGGGCCAGGAGCACCAGGGCCAGCAGACACAGGGCCAGACAAACGATCTGGGCCAGGGCCAGCAGGGCCACCAGGGCCGCCAGCAGGCCCGTCCCCCATATGGCCAGTCGCTGGATGCTCTCGCTCAGCAGGGCTTTCCATCGGGGGACGGCCGCCCCCGGAGCGGCTGGCGATGCCGCTTCCCTGTCGGAAGGACGCTCCATGTCCTACTCCTTACAGGGCCTTGCGGCGCTTCCAGACGTGATCGGCCAGCAAGGCGCTGAACACAGCGCCGGTCAGCACGTGGGCCGTTTTGTTGCCGGCAAGGCCCAGCACCACCGACGCGCCCAGCGCACCCAGCATGATGCGCATGGCCAGTTTGCGCCCGCTGAGCGGTTTGGTCGCGGGACGTGCGGGGACAGCCAGACTTCCTGTAGTGAGACAGGCTTCTTCCATAAGAAAGCTCCTGGGGTAAGAGGTTAAAATGAAAAGATAAAAAATTTTACACAATGCGCAAAAGAAAAATGAAAGTGATTTTCTTTTTTCTTGACACTCATCCTAGTTTACGCCATGCTTCTTTGCAAGCCCGGAGTAGCGGTTCGACATGCCGGATCAGCCGCCCCCCAAGCCCGGTCGGGATCGTCCCGGCCGGATCGCACTGCGCAGGTATGCCGGTCCCTGCTCCGGGCCCGTACCAGCAAAGGAGAAGATCATGAGCGACATCATCAGCCTTCGTCAGATGCAGATCGGCCAGAGCGGCAGGATCGCCACTGTGGAAGCCCTTGGAGAAATGGGCCGCCGCATCCGGGACATGGGCCTGATCCCCGGGACCACCGTTTCCATCGTGGGCCGTGCGCCCCTCAAAGACCCCGTTGCGCTGCGCCTTTCCGGCGTGACCGTCACCCTGCGCAACAGCGAAGCCGACCACATCACCGTCGACGTCTCCAACTAGCCCCTCTCTTCTCCCAACCATGCGTCTTTTGCTGTCCGGGCCGTGCCAGAACATGGCCCGGATGGCCCTCTGTATCCTTTTACCTGTGCAAACGGAGGCACAAGCATGAACAACGGTCTGAAATACGGTCTTTTTTTCCTGGGAGGTCTGGCGCTGGGCGTCGTGGGCACCGTTGCCGTCACCCGCGGCAAGCTCGATCTCAAACCCCTGGCCACCGACCTGGTGAGCCGCGGTATGGACATGAAGGACGCCATCATGAGCAAGGTGGAATCCGTCAAGGAAGACATGGAAGACCTGGCGGCCGAAGCCCGTCAGGCCGCTGACAAGCGCAAGGCCGAAGCTGCCGAACCCCAGGCCTGATGAGGGGCACGCGCATGCGCTTTTTTCTGGTTCATGAACTAAGCTGCTCCAACGGGGCCGGACGGCTGCGTGCGCGTGCCTGCCGCCCCATGACGCAAGCACAGGCCGAGATCCTGGCCGACACCCTGGATGCCATCGACGGCGTGGAAGGCGTGCGGGTCAATCCGCGCGTGCCCAGCGTCCTCGTGCTCTACCGGCATGCGCAGGCCCGGCAGGACGTGCTCCGCTCCCTGGCCGCCCAGGACGCGGGCGCCCTCAATGACGGCAGCGTCCTGGCCACCCTGACCCAGGAACTGGAAAGCAGCCTTGAACGTCACGCTTCCGGCAGCCGCCTGCCGGCCCATGAAGAGGACGAGATGGGAGCCCACGGTTTCGGCCCCCTGATGCGCTTCCTCTTCGTCCGTCCGTTCCTGCCGTTCAAGCTGCGCGTGGCCAGCAGCGTCATGGGGGCCCTTCCCTTTTTGCGAAAGGGCCTCGCCTCGCTCCTCCAGGGCAAGCTCAATGTGGACGTGCTGGATGCCGCGGCCATCGGGGTCTCCCTGCTGCGGCGCGACTTCCGTACCGTCACCGTGCTGACCCTGTTGCTGGGGCTGGGCGAGGCCCTGGAATACTGGACGCGCCGCCGCTCCATGGACAGCCTGACCGAGAGCCTGGCCCTTAATGTGGATACCGTCTGGGTACTGGCCGATGGCGTGGAGACCAGCGTGCCGCTCTCTGATGTGCGCGAAGGGGATCTGGTCGTGGTCCGCGACGGCGGTTCCATCCCTGTGGATGGCATCGTCGAAGACGGCGAGGCCGTGGTCAACCAGGCCAGCATGACCGGCGAGCCCCTGGGAGTGCCCCGCAGCAAGGGCGCTGCCGTCTACTCGGGCACGGTGGTGGAGCAGGGACACCTCGTCATCCGCGCCACCCACGTGGGCGACGGCACCCGTCTCAAGCAGGTGGTGCGCTTCATCGAAGAGTCCGAGGCCCTCAAGGCCGGCATCCAGGGCAAGTTCGAACGCATGGCCGACATGGCCGTGCCCTTCACCTTCGCTCTGGCGGGCCTTGTGTGGCTCATCACCCGCAACCCCATGCAGGCGGCCTCCGTGCTGCTGGTGGACTATTCCTGCGCCCTGCGTCTTGCCACCCCGCTGGCCGTGCTGGCCGCCATGCGCGAAGGCGCGCGCCACGGCGTGGTCATCAAGGGGGGGCGCTTCCTGGAGGCCCTTTCCGAAGCCGATACCGTGGTCTTCGACAAGACGGGCACCCTGACCAATGCCAGCCCCCATGTGGTGGAGGTCATCCCCGCCGCCGGTCATGAGCGGAACGAGGTCCTGCGCCTTGCAGCCTGCCTTGAGGAGCACTTTCCCCATCCCGTGGCCCGGGCCGTGGTCCGCTGCGCCCAGGAAGAAGGCCTGCAACATGAAGAGGAACACGCCCAGGTGGAATATGTGGTGGCCCACGGCATCGCCTCCACCCTGTACGGCAAGGCCGTGCGTGTGGGTAGCCGTCACTACATCGAGTGCGACGAAGGCATCGACCTTTCGCCCCTGGAAGCGGAGATCGATGCCCAGGCCCAGATGGGACGCTCGCTGCTCTATCTGGCCATCGACGGCAAGCTGGCCGGTTTCCTGGCCATCGAGGACCCCCTGCGTCCCGAATGCCCGCAGGTCCTCAAGCAGCTCGAGGAGCTGGGCTTCCGCCGCATCCTCATGCTCACCGGCGACGACGAGCGTACCGCCCGTGCCGTGGCCGGCAAGCTGGGACTCAAGGAATACCGCGCGCAGGTCCTGCCCGCCGACAAGGCCGACGTCATCGCCGACCTCACCGCCCAGGGCTGCAAGGTCCTCATGGTGGGCGACGGCATCAACGACGCCCCCGCCCTGTCCGCCTCCCATGTGGGCGTGGCCATGTGCGACGGCGCCGATCTGGCCCGCGAAGTGGCCAACGTGCTGCTCACCCGGCCGGACCTCAGCGGGCTCATCACGGCCCGGCTGCTGGGCCGGGCCACCCTGCGGCGCATCCACGTCAACTTTGCGGCCACCATGCTGCTCAACAGCATGTTCCTGGCCGGGGGCCTGTTCATGATCCTGACGCCCGGTGTCTCGGCCCTGTTGCACAACCTGACGACCCTGGGCGTGACCCTCAATGCCATGCGGCCGCATCTGCCCGGTCGCCACGCCCGCCAGCTGGAGGCCGCCTGATGCTCGACAGCCTGCGCTTCGTGAAATACGTCCGCAGCTTCATGGACGGACGCGTGCGCGTCCGGCACCCTGCCCTGCGTGACGCGGCCATCGCCGGCAAGGCCCGCGCCGCCCTCCTGCGGGTGGACGGCGTGCGGGACATAGAGCTCAACCCCCTGAGCGGTTCGGCCCTCATCCTGTATGACAGCACCCGGCTGTCGCAGGACAGGCTCATCGAGATAGGCTGCCGCTGGGCAGACTGGCTGGACAAAGCAGCGCGCGGCCAGGGTGGCGAGATGCCGCCACTGTAGAAATGCGGGCATTCCGGGGGAGAGACCTCGTGTGAACAAAAGGTCCTCTCCCCCGGATCCCTTCTTCCAAAAAACTTTTTCAGGTACGGGCACCGGTCCCCCTCGCTGCCTCGTAGTCAGGGACATCCCGGCCTGAAACAGGGGCCCATCCAGATCGCTTCCTCCCTTGGAGCCCCTTATGAAAAAAGGACGCCGTCACGGCGTCCTTTTGTTTCTCCATAGCTTAGTACCGGAGCAAATAGGTCTCAAGCTGTTTTCGCAATGCCACGATGGCCGGAGCATCCGAGTCTGCATACCACATGGTTCCCTGCCCGTAGCCCCCTTTCACGATATGCCCAGAAGGAATCGCAAAGGAGCGCTCCTGCTCTTGCAGGCAAATACAATCCTCAGCACGTGCTTTTGCCGAATATTTTACTTTTTGCCCATCCAGGAACTCCTGCTGCTCTTTTCTAAAAACAAGAGCATTGCGATACCACCCGACGACACAGGCTACCTTCCTTTCTGGGTGACGTGCAAAAAAAACAACAGTCACATCATCCACAGACATATCTTTTTTGCTGGCCCCAAGCCTTTCTAGATGCAGACTGACAGATTTCCCCTCTATATACCTTACAGGAACATTGCCATAGCAATATCCATTCCTGTTGACAAAATTTGATATTTCCTCACCTGTACCGTTATCACGAACATATCTAAAATCAGAGATCACTCTTCCTGTAGCATCATACCGTTCCATCCAGCCTATATTAAAGCATATAAGTCGCATATCTTTCCCTAAGACAATAGAAAACATCAACTACTTCTGACAATAAAAGCATATCCTATACCAAGCACCTATTTATCAAACTGCTTTCCTGTACATTTAGGCATTCTGCCGCAGCCAGGTGTCCAGCATGGCCAGGTTCTCGGCAAAGTTGGCGCGGCCGTAGCCCATGCGCACATAGGGCGCGTCCATGTCATAGACATTGCCGGGCAGGAGCAGCACACCGGCCGACTGGGCCAGATGTTCGCAAAAAGCCAGTGCGGAACCGAAGCGGGCCACGAAGTCCGGCCGCAGGCCGTGGAAGGCGATGGGCCCGGCCTGGGGCGGGTTGTGGAGGAACACGTGCTCGTAACGGGCAAAGAAATCCGCAGCGATGCGGCGATTGCGGGCGATGATCTCCCGGTTGCGGGCCAGGACGGCCGGGCCGTGCTTCAGGGCGATACGGGCCAGGGCTTCGGAAGGGGTGGGGCAGCAGATACTGAGATAATTCTTGTAGCGGCTCAGGGCACCGATGGCGTCCCGTTCCTGCGAGGCGATCCAGCCCACACGCAGGCCGGGCAGGCCGTAGGCCTTGGAGAGCACGCCCACGGAAAAAGCCCGCTCGTAGATGTCACAAAAGGCCGGGGGCACGGCGTCCGGCGCTTCCAGGCCCCGGTAGACTTCATCGGCCAGGATGCGCAGACCGTGACGGCGGGCCAGCTCGCAGATGCGCTGCCGCTCGTCGGCGGACAGGGCGTAGCCGGTGGGATTGTTGGGCGTGTTCAGCACCAGCAGGCGCGTTTTGGGCGTGATGAGCCGCTCCAGCTCGTCAAGGTCGCAGTACCAGCCGTCCTTGCCCTGATGCAGGGGCCAGAGGGAGAGCTCGCAGCCCGCGGCCCGCGCCACTTCATACAGGGACTGGTAGGTGGGGAACTGGCAGATCACATGCTCGCCCGGCTCCACCAGCACGTTGAGCGCCCCGAAGATGGCTTCCTGCGCGCCCACATGCAGCAGCACGTTTTCCGGGCCGCACTGCGTGTACAGGCCGGAGACCGCCTCTCGCAGGGCCGGGGCGCCGTCGTTCTCGCTGTAGCCCAGCCAGGTATCCAGAAAGCCTTCCTGCGCGCCCGGCTCCAGAGCCAGCAGTTCGCGGATGCTCAGGGATTCGCAGTCCGACTGCGCCAGCAGATACGGCGCACTGAATTCATACCGTCCAAAAAAGATCTCCAGTCCGAAGTCCCTGATTTTCATGCTTCCTCCACAGATTGTTCTATGACGATGCCGTCACCGCCCCAGCATAGGATCCCCCATGCGGGGCGTCAATCTGTGGAATTAAAAGACAGACCTGCGGAGACAAAAAGGATGCGGAGAAGCGTCCTGTCCAGATCAGGACGCAGGGCAGCCCAGACAGGCAATGAGTGCGGGGAAGGCTCTGCCCCGCCGCAGCGCGCCTTCTTTCGCACAAAACTTCCTGGGGCAGAATGGGCCGCCCGGATGCCGGCCGCAAGGGCCATGCCTCCAAGAACAGGCTTTCCCGGCCCGGCCTGCCAAAAGACCGTCCCTAGCCCTGACGGCAGAGCGCCGTCAGCAGGGCCGCCTTGCGCTCGCCGTAGCGCAGCCGCCACCAGCGCCGGCGCCAGCGCAAACGGGCCCGGTCGAGGCACAGGTAGACCACGGGCGTGGTGTACAGGGTGAGCAGCTGGCTCACCAGCAGGCCGCCCACGATGGTGATGCCCAGGGGCTGGCGGATCTCGGCGCCGTCGCCCTGCCCCAGGGCCAGCGGTACGGCCCCCAGGATGGCGGCGGCCGTGGTCATCATGATGGGACGGAAGCGCAGGCGGCAGGCCTCGTGGATGGCCTCGCGCGGGGGCAGGTTGCGGGTGCGCGCGGCATCGATGGCAAAGTCGATCATCATGATGGCGTTCTTTTTGACGATGCCGCAAAGCAGCAGCACGCCGATGAGGGCGATGACGCTGAACTCCATGCCGCAGGCCCGCAGGGCCAGCAGGGCCCCGATGCCCGCCGACGGCAGGGTGGAAAGGATGGTCAGGGGATGGATGAGGCTCTCGTAAAGTACGCCCAGCACGATATAGAGCGCGGCCAGGGCCGCCAGGATGAGCAGCACCTGATCCCTGACCGTATCGCTGTACATCTTGGCCGTGCCCTGGAAGCTGCCCACGATGGTGGACGGCATGCCGATGCGCACGCGCGCCTCGTCGATGGCGGCCTGCGCCTGCGAAAGGGACGCGCCCTCCGCCAGGTTGAAGGACAGGGTCACGGCAGCAAACTGGCCCTGATGGGCCACGGAAAGGGGCGCGAAGGCCGGTGAGACCTCGGCCACGCCCAGCAGGGGCACGGCCCCGTCTTTGCCCGGCAGCCAGACCTTGCCCAGCGAATCCTCCCCTTCCAGCCAGGGCAGGGCATATTCCAGCACCACGCGGTACTGGTTCTTTTCCTCATAGATGGTGCTGACCTGACGTTGGCCGAAGGCATTGTTCAGGGCCGCGTCCACGTCCTTCATGGTCAGGCCCAGCCGGGCCAGGGCATCGCGGTTGATGGTCAGCAGGGTCTGCAGGCCCCGCTCCTCGATGTCGCTGTCCACGTCCTTGAGGATGCGGATGCCCGCGAACTCCTGCTGCAAACGCCGTCCCCAGCGGCGCAGGCTGTCCAGGTCGTCGGCCTGCAAGGTGTACTGGTACTGGGAGCGGGAGCTGCGCCCGCCCATCATGATGTCCTGCGCGGCCTGCAAAAAGATCTGGAGCCCCGGTTCCGAGGACATCTTGCCGCGCAGGCGGCCGATGACCTGCTGGGCGCTGATGCCGCGTTCCTCCAGCGGCTTGAGGGAGATGAACACGCCCCCGCCGCCGCGACCGCCCGAGATGTGGGCCGAGACCTGATCCACGGCCGGATCGGCACTGAGGATGCGCACCAGCCGGGCCAGCTTGACTTCCATGTCCTGAAACGAGGCGCTCTGGTCCGCGCGGATGCCGCCCATGATGACGCCCGTATCCTGCTGGGGAAAGAAGCCCTTGGGCACCACGACGTACATCCAGACATTGGCCGCCACCACCAGCAGGAGCACGGTCAGGGTCAGCTTCCAATGATCCAGCACCACATAGAGGCTGCGGGAATAGCCCTCCTGCATGGCGGACAGGAAGCGGCCCCACAGCTGCCCCACACGGGTGAACAGCCCCTGCCGTCCGCCCTCTTCCGCCCGCAGGCGGGCGCTGCGGCGGGAAAGCTCTTCATCGAAGGGCCGCAGCAACGTGGCGCACATCATGGGCGTCGTGGTCAGGGAGACCACCATGGAGACCAGCACGGCCGTGGCCAGCACCACGGAGAACTCGCGGAACAGCCGCCCCACCACGCCACCCATGAACAGGATGGGGATGAAGACCGCCACCAGCGACAGGGAAATGGAGATGACCGTAAAGCCCACCTCGCGCGCACCGCGCAGGGCGGCCCGCAGGGGCTTCTCGCCCATCTCCAGACGGCGCACGATGTTCTCCAGCACCACGATGGCGTCGTCCACCACAAAGCCCGTGGCCACGGTCAGGGCCATGAGCGAAAGGTTGTCCAGCGTGTAACCGCACAGATACATGACCCCGAAGGTGCCGATGAGCGATACCGGCGCGGCCACGGCCGGGATGCTGGTGGCGCGGCCGTTGCGCAAAAAGAGGAAGACCACCAGCACCACCAGGGCCATGGAGAGCAGCAGGCTCTTCTCCACCTCATGCAGCGAGGCCCGGATGGTCTGCGAACGGTCCATGCGCACGGAAAGATCCGCGCTTTCGGGCAGCCAGGAACGCAGCTGCGGGATCATGGCCTTCACCCTGTCCACGGTCTCGATGATGTTGGCCCCGGGCGAACGGAACACGATGAGCAGGATGGAGGGCTTGCCGTTGGAAAGGGCCATCTGGCGGATGTCCTGGCTGGAATCCGTCACCGTGGCCACGTCGCCCAACCGGATGGCGATACCGTCACGCTCGGCCACGATGACCTTGCGGTACTGGGCCGCGGTGCGCAGCTGGTCGCTGGCAACCACGGTCCAGGAGGTGCTCTCGTTCTCCAGATGTCCCTTGGGCAAAAAGGCATTGGCCCCGGCCAGGGCCTCACGCACGTCTTCCATGGTCAGGCCCGTGCGGTGCAGGGCATCGGGCGAGATGTCCACACGCACGGCGGGCAGGGCGCCGCCGCCCACGGTCACTTCGCCCACCCCGGCGATCTGGCTGATCTTCTGGGCCAGCACGGTGGACGCGGCATCGTAGAGCTGGGTACGGCTCAGGACGTCCGAGGTGACGGACAGGATGAGGATGGGCGCGCCCGAGGGGTTCACCTTGCGGTAGGTGGGGTTGGACGGCATGGTGGGCAGGGTGGAACGGGCGGCGTTGATGGCCGCCTGCACGTCACGGGCCGCGCCGTTGATGTCCCTGTCCAGATCGAACTGGAGGATGACGCGCGTGGAGCCCAGGCTGCTGCTGGAGGTCATCTCGGTCACCCCGGCGATGCGGCCCAGGGCCCGTTCCAGCGGCGTGGCCACGGTGGAAGCCATGGTCTCGGGGCTGGCCCCGGGCATGCTGGCCTGCACCCTGACCACAGGGAAGTCCACCTCGGGCAGGGGCGCCACGGGCAGCAGGAAAAAAGCCACCATGCCCGCCAGGGTCACGGCGATGGTCAGCAGCGTGGTGGCCACGGGCCGGCGGATGAAGGGCGCGGAAAGGTTCAGGGGGATGAACTCCGGCCCAAAGCGCTTGCGCCGTTCCCCGGCCAGGGCCAAATCCTGCCCTTCATGGGCATGGCCGCTTTCCGTGCCGGATGCGGTGGTCCGCGACGCTTCCTCAGGCCTGGCCATGACCGGCCTCCCCGCCGCGACGGCCCAGCTTCTCGGCCAGACGCGCGAACCAGATATAGATGACGGGCGTGGTGAACAGGGTCAGCACCTGGCTGACGATGAGGCCGCCCACCATGGTCACGCCCAGCGGACGGCGCAGCTCCGCGCCCATGCCCCAGCCGATCATCAGGGGCAGGGCCCCCAGCAGGGCCGCCATGGTGGTCATGAGGATGGGCCGCAGACGCAGCAGACAGGCCTGCCGGATGGCGGCCTGCGGATCCTTGCCTTCCTGCCGCTCGGCCTCCAGGGCAAAGTCGATCATCATGATGGCGTTCTTTTTGACGATGCCGATGAGCAGGATGATGCCGATGATGCCCACCACGCCCAGCTCCATGCCGCAAAGCATGAGGGCCAGCGTGGCGCCGATGCCCGCCGACGGCAGGGTGGACAGGATGGTCACGGGATGGATGTAGCTTTCGTAGAGCACGCCCAGCACGATGTACATGGTGACTACGGCGGCCAGCAGCAACCACACCTGATTGTCCGTGGACGTGGCAAAGGCATGGGCCGCGCCCTGGAACTGGCAGCGCAGGGACGAAGGCAGCTCCAGGGAAGCGAGGGTCTCTTCCACCGCCCTCACGGCCGCCCCCAGCGAGGAGCCTTCGGCCACGTTGAAGGAGATGGTGGCCACCGGGAACTGGCCCTGCCGCATGGTGGCCGGGCGCGCGGAGCGTTCTTCCATGCGCACCAGGGCCGAGAGCGGGATGGGCTTGCCCTCGCCGCCCTTGACGTAGATCTTTTCGATGTCGTCCGGGCCGCGCCGGAACTGTGGCGCGCTTTCCAGCACCACCTTGTACTGGTTGGTCTGGGTGAAGATGGTGGAGATCAGGCGCTGGCCCAGCGCGTCATAAAGGGCATTGTCGATGACGTCCATGCTCACGCCCAGGCGGCTGGCCGCATCGCGGTCGATGTCCAGCCAGAGCATGCGGCCCCCGCCCAGCAGGTCGCTGGTCACATGGCTCAGCTCCGGCCGCGCCCGCAGCGCCGCCAGGATGTCCGGGATGCGCCCTTCCAGCTGGGCGTCGCTGAGGGCCTCCACCGAAAGCTGGTACTGGGTGCGCGAGACGCGGTCCTCCACGGTCAGGTCCTGCACGGGCTGCAGGAACAGATCCATGCCCGGCAGGCTGTCCGCCCGTTCCATAAGGCGCCGGGCGATGACCGGGGCGCGGTGGTCACGCTCTTCCAGGGGTTTGAGGTCGATGGTCAGGCGTGAGGTGGCCAGACTGGGGTTGATGCCGTCCACGCCCACGAAGAACGCCACCCGGGCCACGGCCGGATCGGCCAGCAGCACGTCGGAAAGTTCTTTCTGGCGCCGGGCCATGGCCGCAAAGGACGTATCCTGCGGGAATTCCGCGATGCCCTGGATGACGCCCGTGTCCTGCGTGGGGAAAAAGCCCTTGGGCACCAGCGCGTACATGGCCACGCTCAGCAGCAGGGTGCCTACGGCCACGGCCAGGGTCAGGCGCTGGTGGGCCAGCACCCAGTCCAGCTTGACCTCGTACCAGCGCAGCAGGGCCGGGAAGAAATTGCCCTCCCCTTCCCTGTGCCGCTCCGGCCGCAGCATGACCGCACAGAGCATGGGCGTCAGGGAAAGGGAGATGACGGCCGAGATGAGGATGGTCACGGCCAGCGTGACCGCGAATTCGCGGAACAGTCGACCGGCTACGTCGCCCATGAACAGCAGGGGGATGAGCACGGCCACCAGCGACAGGGTCAGGGAGATGATGGTGAAGCCGATCTGCCCGGCCCCCACAAGGGCGGCCTGCAGGGGCTTGTAGCCGTTCTCCAGATAGCGGCTGATGTTCTCGATGACCACGATGGCGTCGTCCACCACGAAGCCGGAGGCGATGACCAGGGCCATGAGGGTCAGGTTGTTGAGCGAGAAGCCCGCCAGATACATGACGCCCAGCGAGCCCACCAGCGACAGGGGCACGGCCAGGGCCGGGATGATGGTGGCCTGTACGTTGCGCAGGAAGATCCAGATGACGGCGATGACCAGGACCACGGCCAGCACCAGTTCCAGCTGCACGTCGTGCACCGTGGCCCGGATGGTGGTGGTGCGGTCCGTCACCACCTGCACCCGCACATGCCCGGGCAGGGCCTGCTGCAACTGCGGCAGCAGACGGGTGATGCTGTCGGCCACGGTGATGACGTTGGCGCCGGGCTGGCGCTGGATGGAGAGCACGATGGCCGGACGGAAGCCCTGCTCACCGTCGGCCACATAGGCGGCCAGACGGGCGTTCTCCGCGCCCTCCTCCACGGTGGCCACATCCTCCAGGCGCAGGGGCGCGCCGTTGCTGTAGCCGATGATGGTCCGCGCGTACTCCTCGGCCGAGGCCAGCTGGTCGTTGGCGTCGATGGTGCTGGTGCGCTGGGGCCCGTCGAAGCTGCCCTTGGCGTCGTTGACGTTGGCCGAGGCGATGGCCGAGCGCACGTCGGCCATGGTCAGCCCGGCCGAGGCCAGGGCCGACGGGTTGACCTGCACCCGTACCGCGGGCCGCTGCCCGCCCGACAGGGTCACCAGGCCCACGCCGGTGATCTGCGAGATCTTCTGCGCCAGCCGGGTGTCCACCAGGTCTTCCAGACGGGTCAGGGGCATGGCGTCGCTGTAGACCGCCAGGGTCATGATGGCCGGGTCCGCCGGGTTGACCTTGTTGTAGACCGGCGGGTTGGGCAGGTCGGAAGGCAGAAGGTTGTCCGCCGCGTTGATGGCGGCCTGCACCTCCTGCTCGGCCACGTCCAGCGGCACGGAAAGGTCGAATTGCAAGGTGATGACCGAAGCCCCGGCCGAGGACAGGGAGGTCATCTGCACAAGGCCCGACATGGTGCCCAGCTGCCGTTCCAGCGGCGAGGTGACCACCGCGGCCATGACCTCGGACGAAGCACCGGGGTACAGGGTCTGCACCTGGATGGTGGGGTAGTCGATCTGCGGCAGGGCCGCCATGGGCAGGTAATGATAGGCCAGCAGCCCGGAAAGGAGCAGGGCCACCATCAGCAGCGAGGTGGCGATGGGCCGGAGGATGAAGATGCGGGAAATGTTCATGGAGCTGCTCGTCTGTCTTCTGGAACCAGCGGCGGAGCCGTCAGCGGAAAGCGGCGGGCCCCTGCCCTGCGGAAGGACAGGGAACCGGGAAAGGAAGGAGGAAAGGGCCTGCGCCCGCTGTCCCAGGGGGGCAGGGGCCCGGCATCGTCAACACTGTTCCTTGCGGAACATACGGCGAAGGGACGCCACTGCTCTCCCCAGCACCGTTCGCTCACCGCATGATCTTGTTGCCGGGGAGCTGACGTGCCCGGCAAGGCGCACCGAAGGAGGGATGGGGCCGGGAAAAGGGGACAGCCCCCGCGCCGCCGGATGGCGGCCGCAGGCCGTGCCCGTGGGCCGCGGCATCACAGGCATCGGAGCAGTGCCGGGGCTCCCCTTCCCAAAGATCAGTCCCCGCTCCCGGTGGCGGGCACGGTCACGCGCGGGGTCTCCATGCTGGCCGTCACGCGCACGCGCAGGCCGTCGCGCAGGCGGTCCACACCGTCCACCACCACGACCTCGCCCGCGGCAAGGCCCTTGTCGATGACGGTCAGGCTGTCGGTACGCACGCCGGGCGTCACTTCGCGCAGGCGGACGGTATCCTTGTCCACCACATAGACGTAGGAACCGCGGCTGCCCAGCTGCACCGCGGCGGTGGGCACCGTGACGGCCTGCGGCAGGACCGTGACCAGCAGGCGGGCATTGACGAACTGGTTGGGGAAGAGGGTGTGGTCCTCGTTGGCGAATTCCGCCTTGAGCTTCACCGTGCCCGTGGCGGTGTCGATCTGGTTGTCCATGCTCAGCAAAAAGCCCTGGGCCAGCAGGGCCTGCTGCTCGCGGTCCCAGGCCTGGACCAGCAGGCGGCCGCCGCTCTTGCGGGCCTCACGCCAGTGCTGCGCCACCAGGGGCACCCGGCTTTCCGGCAGGGTGAAGACCACATAGGAAGGCGTCAGCAGGGTGATGCGCACCAGGCCTTCGGTATCGGAGGCATGCACCATGTTGCCCTCGTCCACCTTGCGCAGGCCCAGTACGCCGTCGGCCGGGGCCGTGATGCGGCTGTACTGCAATTGCAGGGCCGCGGAATCCACGGCCGCCTTGTCGGACTGTACCGTGCCTTCGTACTGGCGCACCAGGGCGCGCTGGTTGTCGTATTGCTGCCGGGCGATATGGCCGCCGCTCACCAGCTTTTCATAGCGGGCCAGGTCGCGGCGGGCGTTCTCCAGCTGGGCCGTATCGCGGGCCAGGGCGCCGCGGGCCTCGCCCAGCGCGGCCTCGAACGGCCGGGGGTCGATCTCGGCCAGCAGGTCGCCCTTATGGACGAACTGCCCTTCCGTAAAATGCAGGCGCTGCAGATGCCCGTCCACCCGGCTGGTCACCAGCACGTCACTGGACGGCTCCACCGTGCCCAGACCGTTGAGGAAATGGGGCATGTCCTGCGCCAGGGCCGTGGCCACACGCACCGGCGGCGTATCCTGCGGCATGCCGCGCTGCCGGCCGGGCTCGAAAAAGCCCCGCCAGAGCAGCGCACAGCCCAGCAACAGGGCCAGTACGGCCAGCAGGCGGCCCTTGCTCATGCTGATCTTCACACACGTTCTCCATCACTGTCCGGTACGAAGCGCACCTCGAACAGTGTCTCATTTTCTCCGCTGTGCCGGTAACTCACCGACCAGCCCAGCTGCTCGCAGGCACGGCGCACCAGCGACAGGCCCAGACCGCTGCCGCCCGGCGTGGCATCCCCACGGGCACGGGCACGCACCCCGCGGGCAAAGATGTCCAGATCCTCAGGGATGCGCCCCGCATTGCGCACCTGGAGCACATGCTCGTCCAGGCGCACGGCAACACGGCCATTTTCCGAGTAAAGCCGGGCATTGTCCAGCAGATTCTTGACGACGATCCCCGCCAGTGCAGGCTGCGCCTGCACTTCCCGGCTCTCGGGGAGCTCCAGCGAAAAGCAGTCCTGCCCCTGGGCCGTGTCGCGCACCAGCAGGGCCAGATCCACGGGCTCGAGTTCGATGTTCTCGGGGCGGCGGGCCAGCAGCAGAAGGATGCCCACCGTGGCGGACATGTCGCGCACCGTGCGTTGCAGGCGTTCCACCGTGGGCGCGCAGCGCTCGGAGCCGGGCAGGCGTTCCAGCTGCAGTTCCAGCACTTCCAGCCCGCCCTGCATGACGGTCAGGGGGGTGCGCAGCTCATGGCTCACGTCGCCGGTGAAGAAGCTCTCGCGCTGCACGAAACGGCGCAGGGCCTCCTCGCGGCTGGCGATGGCCCGGGCCAGCACGCCCACCTCGTCATCAAGGGCCACTTGCGGCAAGGGCGGCAGACCGGGATAGTCCCCCCCGGCACGGGGCACGGGACAGCGGGACACGGTGCGGGTCAGGTCGGTCAGCTGGCCCGTGAGCCGCCGGCTGAGCAGCACGGCCAGCAGGGCCGCCACCCCCAGGCCAAGGCCCGCGCACAGGCCCAGGACCCGGGTCAGCTGGGCCTTGATGGTCACCAGCAGGCCCGTGTGGCCGCTCAGGGCGTAGCGCACGCCCTTGTGCTCCTCGAGGAAGACGAAGTTCTCCATGCGGTCGAAGAAATGCAGGCCGGGCTCCAGGGCACGCCATTCACGGGGGATCTGTTTGCCCACCCGAAATTGCAGATCCATAAGGCTCGCCAGGTCGGCCCCGTAGACCAGATTGTTGTGCCGTCCCCTGTCCTCGGCGCGGCGCGAGCGCTCCTCGGCCTCGATGAGGGCATTCATGACCGGACGCGCGTACCAGTCCACAAGATGGGCGCCCAGCCTGTCATAGGAGAACAGGCCCACCATGCCCATGGTCAGGCCGAGACCCGCGGCCAGCAGCATGAAGGAGACCAGCAGGCGCCGCCGGATGGGAGAACCGCCGCTCACGCCCCGGGCTCCTCTTCACGGCCGAGGCGATAGCCCACATGGGAGATGGTGTGCAGCACGGGGCTGCCGAAAGGCTTGTCCAGGTGCTGGCGCAGTTCGTGGATATGTGTCCGCAGGGCGCTGCCGCCGGGCAGGTCGTCGCCCCAGAGGCGGCGCTCCAGCTCCTCGCGGCGGACCAGCGCGGGCGCCCGGCGCGCCAGCTCGCACAGGATGCGGAAACCCGTGGGGCTCACCTTGACCTCGCGGCCCTGCCGCGTGACCCGGTGCCCGGCCACGTCGATGCAGACATCATCCACCCGCAGCTCGCCGCCCTGGGCGCTCTCCTGTGCGCGGCCCCGCCGCAGCAGGGCCCGGATGCGGGCCTCCAGCTCGCGCAGGGCAAAGGGTTTGACCAGATAGTCGTCGGCCCCGGCATCCAGCCCCAGCACACGGTCGGCCACAGTATCCCGGGCCGTCAGCATGATGACCGGCACCTGCACGCCGTGTTCCTCACGCAGGGCACGGCACAGGCTGATGCCGTCCAGCCCGGGGAGCATGATGTCCAGCACCACCAGATCGAACTGGCCGGACGCGGCCATCTCAAGGCCCGTACGGCCGTTGCGGGCGCAATCCAGTTCGTAGCCCAGGGGCTCAAGATAGGCGTACAGGTTGGCGAGGATGTCCTCGTTATCTTCCACCAGCAGGACAGAGACAGGCACCATGCGCACCTCCGCAAAAAAGGACGGGGCGCCATGCGCCCCCTGAAGAATGGAAAACCCGGCGGGTGATCCGCCGTCCGGAAGGCCCCGCAGGGCCCGAACATCACTGGATGATGGCCAGAGCGTCTACCTCCACCTCATTGGGGTGCTTGGAGCTCCAGTCCACATGCCCCACCAGGCGCACTTTGTCCTGGGGGGTGACCGTCAGGTGCCCGAAGGTCTCGTGCTCTATCTCCACCACCACGCGGCCGCTCTCGTCCTCAAAAAGGTAACGGTCCTTGCGGGGGATCTTTTCCAGGATATGGCCTTCCAGAACACAGGGGGCATCATCCCAGGCATTGAGCACGTCGGCCGCACGGGTCAGCGTCGGCGAGACACCGGGGCCCACGAACCCCGCCGCACCGGTACCCGGCGGGAGCAGCAACAGGCCGGCGGCCAGCAGAAGCAGCACAGAAAAAATTCGCATCACGACTCCGCCGGCGGGCCGTCCGCCGGTAGCGCACGGCCCGCCTGTCAGACTACTTGAGGATTTCCAGGACCTTCACGTCGACCTTGGTGGGATCCATCATCTCCTTGTCCAGCTTGCCGGAAAGGCGCACCCGGTCGGCGGGCGTCACCGTACGGCCGGCGAACACTTCATGGTCGATCTCTACCACGATGGTACCGGTGGCGTCACGGAAATTGTATTTGTCATCGCTGCCGGCCACACGCTCCACGATATGGCCCGTCAGCATCACCGGCGCATCGTCCCAGGCTTTGAGGGCCTTGGCCACGGTATCGGCCTGGACGCCGGACGTGGGCCCCTGGAAACCGCCGGGAGCCTGTCCCGGGCCCTGGAAGCCGCCCTGGGCGGCCATGGCGGGGAAAGCAAGAGCAAGAACCATCATACAAGAAAGCAGCAGACGCATGGGATATCTCCTTCTGGCGGCATGGCCGCCATCCGTAACAGTTGCGGGTGGGGGCACGGTAGGTCTCCGGCCCTTGCGGACTGGGCCCTGTCCGCATCTCCACACTGCGCCTGCGGCTGTCAGCAAAGTGTCAGCACAGGCCAAAAAAACGCCTGCGTCATGGATATTTTTTGTTATTATATTGATTTTACAGAATAAAAAAATAAAGTTTTTTACTATGTTTAATGAATCGCCCACGGCTCGCGGGACGTGCCGTCAATCGAGCTCACGCCCCACCCAGACCGCCCGCCCCACGATGCGCACCAGGTCGGCCAGCTGGTCGGTGGTGCAGGCCTCGATGGGCGGGTAGGCGGGGTTATAGCTGCTGAGGATCAGGCGCCCCGGCATGGCATTGACCACCTTGAGGTAGACCAGATCCTCCACGCTCACGGCATAGATGCGGCCGGGCACCGGGTCTTTCTGGCTCTGGTCCACGAGGACCACGTCGTTGTGGCAGATGCGGGGCTCCATGCTGTCACCGGAGACCCGCAGCAGGGCCATATGCGACGGGCTGCCCTTGCGCCGCAAAAAGTCCTCGCGGAAGGCGTAGTGGCGCACCACATCGGCACTGGTCTCGAAGCTCCCCGTACCGGCGGAAAGACGCGCCTCCACCATGGGCACCATGACCAGCCCGGCCCATTGATCCTGCAGGGTCCCTTCCACACTGCCCTGACCGGCCAGCAGCCAGTCCAGCGAACAGCGCAGGGCAGCCCCCAGCCGGACGGCGAACTCCCCTTTGGGCAACTGGCCGTTCTCGTACTGCTGGATGGTGGTCAGGCTGACCCCTACCTGTGCGGCAAGATCCTGCTTGCGCAGGCCGAGGCCAAGACGGCGACGGCGCAGGCGGTCGGCAAAGCCCTGCGTTGAGATATAGGAAAATCTATTTTTATCTTCCATGCGCGCTCCAAAAATTTTTATCCATAAAAAACAAGATATTAAATATTTTTAAAAGAAAAGTTAAAAATTTTTCCTTTGATTGAGAAAGGAAAACATGTAAATAGTACGGCTATGGCTGCTGTCAAACATAGAACAACCTGTAACTAATGGCAATGGATACAGCAGACCGGGCCCGCTTTTCCCGGGCAAAAGAAAACCTTTCGTAACACAACTTTTCCGCAGCCTACCGGCGCGGAACGCCGTGCCCATCATCAGAAAGGGAGTAGCCCACATGAACACACGATCCCTGGAACAGCTCCAGCGTCTCCTGACGCAGCCCTCCGACAGCGAGGAAGAACCCGCCGAGGGCTCCCTGCTCTGGGCGGCAGCACAATTGCGCCGCATCGCCCGCATGCTGGAAGACATGCAGGCCGGTCCCCGCCAGCCCGGTGATGTCACGCCCCCTGTCCCGGAAGCTTTCCCGGCTGCCGGGACCTGCGCCCACGGAGCATGGCGGGACGGGACGGAACCGCCGGTGGAGGGGCATAGTCCGCATCCCCACAGGTCCCTGGCCCCGGAGGCCCGCCATGTGGTCCAGTAGCAGGCCCGCCCTGCCCTCCCGGCCCTGCGATACGGCCGCTGCCCCTGCGGACTGGGACAGCCTGCTGCCCCTTTTGCCCGAGAGCGTGCGCCTGCTGCGGCAGGTGCTGGAAGACGATGCCGCCCTGCACAGGCTCCTGAGCCACTGCGGCGGCCTGACGCTGCGCATCCCCCGCCGCTTCCCGACGGAAGGGCATCTGCTGCGCGCCCTGCTGCCCGAGCCCGCCTTGCGCCGCCTGCTGGGCGCCTACGGCGGCACAAGCCTGTATATCCCCCGCTGCGCCCGCCTTGCCCGTCAGGTCCGTCAGCGGGAACTGCTCGGCGCGTTCAGCCGCCATACCGCCGCTGGCACCTCCAGCAATACCGAGGTGCGCTTCCTGGCCCGCCGTTACGGCATCACGGACCGGCGCGTCTGGCAGCTGCTCAAGCAGGAGGCGGAACTGCCGGCCAGGGCCCTTCCCGATACCGGCAACGCCCTCAGGGGCTGATCCCCCCATCTCCCTTTCAGGCGGACGGGAAAGGCTGCGGCCTTTCCCGTTTTTTGTCCGCGTCCCGCCGCCTTGCCGACATGGGCATCATACGCTTCCCGCAGGCGGGTGCAGCGCCTTCCCTCCGGCGCCCCTGCCTTCCGCCCACCTTTCCCCAGCGAGGTCTTTCCCTCGCCCGCTTCCCGCAACGTCGCTACTGAAATCCTTCAAACTTACGCCGACGCCCTTTTCCGGCATGGTGGCCTCACGGGTGCGACACCGCCCCGCCATCATTCCACCGCCATGCAGGAGGGCATATGCGCGACAACTTCACTTTGGCCCATACGTTCACGGCCCGCTGGGAAGGCGGCCTTTCCGACCATGAAGCCGATCCCGGCGGCATCACCAATCACGGCATTTCCCTGCGCTGGGTCACGGATCTGGCCCGGCAGGCCAGGGAGCGCTGCCTGCGCGATGCCCGGCAGTGCGATACCTGCCCCCGGCGTACGGGCCCGGACTGCGACTACTTCAGCCTCGATCTGGACAATGACGGCGACATCGACGCCGACGATATCCGCGCCTGTACCAAAGAGCAGGCGGCCCGCCTGTTCCGCAGGCATTTCTGGGAGGCCCTGGGCTGCGACCGCCTGCCCCTGCCGCTGGCCGTCACGCTCTATGACGGCGCGGTCAACATGGGCGCCGGCCGGGCCGTGAAGCAGTTGCAGGAAGCCATGAACGCCACGGGCGAGACCCAGCTCGACCACTACTCCCCCATCGCCGAGGACGGCATCATGGGCCCGGACACCCGCGAGCTGGCCAACGCACTGGCCGACGTGCATCTGGACTGGTACGCGGCCCGGAGCAGCCTGCGCCTGCGCGATGCCTTCTATCGCCGTCTGGCCGCGTCCCGCCCGTCCATGAAGGTCTTTCTGGCGGGCTGGCGCAACAGGGTGAAGGCCCTGCACCAGCATCTGGCCGATCTGGAACGGGAGGCGCAGTGATGTGGAACCTGCTGCGCGATCTGGGCACCCGCCTGTTGCGCGACCTGACAGGCAGCAGCCGGGAACGGCAGGAACTGCTGGCCGCCCAGATCCGCCTCAACGAACGGGAAACGGAACATGCCCCTTCCAGTGTGCTGCGCCTGTGGCGTTCCTTCCTGGGCTGGGTGCTGGCCCTGCTCTTTTGCTGGGAAGTGCCCGTGCGCCTGCTGCTCCTGCCCCTGCTGGCGCCCGACCTGCTGGATGACCTGCCGCCCCCGGCCCTGGACCAGATCCTGAGCCTGCTGGCCGGCATGCTGGGCCTGCCCTTCTGAACCACGGAGATGTCCATGACCACCCATCTGCCTGCCGCGCTCCTGCCCCTGCTGCTGGCCCTGCTACAGGGGCTGCTGCTCTGGGCCCTGTGGAGCCTGCGCCGCAACTTCGTCCCGCAGGCCGAGCATCTGCGCTGTCGCCAGGACGAACAGCAACGGGAAGCCCTGTGGCTGCGCCGCCTCGACCGGCTGGAACAGGCTCTGGCGCAGGAGCGGGAGCTCCTGACGCCGCTGGCCGACGAGGTGCGCTCCCTGCGGGAGGACGCAGGCCGCCTGCACAGCCAGTTGCAGGCCCAGGAAGCGCGCTTCTACGGACTGGAGCGTCTGCTGCAACGTCTGGAGCGGCATCTGGAACGGCAGGAAGACCGCTGGCAGCAGCTGCCCGGTGCCGCCTTGCCCGCCCTGTTGCACTGCCGCCCCCCGAGGGAGGTGCAGTGATGCCGGTACGCCGCCACCGGAAAAGCCCGCTGGAAAAAGCCCTGCACGAACGCCTGCAACGCCTGACCCAACACCTCGACACTGCCGATGTCTCGGAAAAAAGCATCGATATCGTCAAAGAGATCAAGGAGCTGCACGCCCTTGCCCGCACGCTGGAGCAGGAGGGCACGTCACAGGACGGCGACCGGAAATCCCCCGCGCCCCTGCGCGTCATCTGGGCCGGACAAGAGCCGGAAAATGGCCCTCCGTAACCTTTGAATCCCGCCGAGACCGACATGGAAACGCCCTGCATCATCCCCTATGCGCCGCGCCCGCTGCAATGGCGCTTCCACCAGCAGCGCACCCGCTTTTGCGTGCTGCTCTGCCACCGCCGTTTCGGCAAGACCGTGGCTGCCGTCAACGATCTCCTGCGGGCGGCCCTGCGTACCTCGCGGACGGACTGGCGCGCCGCCTACGCCGCTCCCTATCTGGGACAGGCCAAGGCCGTGGCCTGGGACTATCTGCGGCATTTTGCGGGCGTCATCCCCGGCACCCGCTTCCACGAAGGCGAATTGCGCTGTGACCTGCCCAACGGCGCGCGCATCCGCCTGTACGGCACGGACAATGCCCAGGCCCTGCGCGGCCTGTATCTGGACGATCTGGTGCTGGACGAGCCCGCCGACATCCCCCGCGAGGTCTGGAGCCAGATCCTGCGTCCCGCGCTGGCCGATCGGCGGGGACGGGCCCTGTTTTGCGGCACGCCCAAGGGCTGCGACAACCTGCTGCACGATGTCTGGCAGCTGGCGGGCAGCCTGGGAGCGGCGGAGGGCTGGTCACGCTTCCGCTTCCCGGCCTCGCAGACAGGCTATCTGCCGCAGGCCGAACTGGATGCCGCCCGCAGCGGCATGAGCGAGGCCGAGTACCAGCAGGAATTCGAGTGTTCCTTCGCCGCCGCCGTGCGCGGGGCCTACTATGCCGCCCAGCTGGATGCCGCCGATCTGGCGGGACGCATCTGCCCCCTGCCGGTGAGCCCCGATCTGCCCGTGCATACGGCCTGGGACCTGGGCATGGATGACGCCACGGCCATCTGGTTCTTCCAGGTGGAACCCTCCGGTACCTGGCGTATGCTGGACTATTACGAAGCCAGCGGCGAGGGCCTGGCCCATTACGCGGCCGTGCTGGGCGCCAAGGCCCGGCCGGAAGGAACGGCCACGACCGACGGCCTTGCGGGACGCGGCTTTTGCTACGGCCGTCATCTGGCCCCGCACGACATCCGGGTACGGGAACTGGGCACGGGCCAGAGCCGTCTGGAAAGCGCCGCCCGTCTGGGCATCCGTTTCGACATCGCGCCGTCCCTGCCGCTGGCCGACGGCATCGATGCCGTGCGCCGCGCCTTGCCCCGGCTCTGGTTCGACAGCCGTCACTGTGCCGCCGGACTGGCGGCCCTGCGCTCCTACCGGCGGCAATGGCGGCCCCGGCAGGAACAGTTCTCCTCCGGCCCGCTGCATGACGGCTCCAGCCACGCCGCCGATGGCCCCGCGCTCACCCACCCCGGCAATACCGGAAACAACAGGAGCCCGCATGGAACACACGAATACACAGCCCTGCGACCAGACCGACGTGCGGGACGCTTTCCTTCTGGAAGCTGTCCGGGACGATGCGGGCCGGAAAGCCCTCTTCGCCCGCATGTGCCGGGAAGGGCTCACGGGCTGTGCCATGTACGCCTGGGCCCATCCCCGGGAAGACGACTGGCTGCGTCTGGTCAGTGCTCCCGGCCGCCTGCTCCTGCAGGCCACGGCCCCTGACGGTACGGCCCTGGCCTGCGGGCTGTTCAGTCCCTGGCGGGGACAGATCCGGGAATTCGACTTCACGGTCTTCCGCCCGGCTTTTCCGCTGGCCGTGCCGCTGGCCCGCGCCGCCTTCCGCTGGGTCTTCCGGCATACGGAGACCAGCGCGCTCTGGGGCCTGTGCCCGGTCAGCAACCGCCATGCCCGGCGTCTGGCCACGGATTGCGGCTTCGTCATCACGGGACGCCTGCCCGACGCCTGCTGGCTGGCCCGGCGCCGCATCCATGTGGACGGCATCCAGCTGCTCTGCACACCCGAAACACTGGCCCGCGCCATAAAAAACTCTCCATCCTGTCACAGAGCCACCCAGTAAACAACCTTCATCCCCAAGGAGGACATATGGGATTCGGAGGATCCTCCAGCCCCAGCGTACCGGAAGTCCGGCCCGCTCCCAAGGCGGCCACCCCCAAACCCGTCACCGAGGCGGCCACGGCCGCCCGCCAGAACCAGAAGGACAAGGCCAGCAAGGCCGCGGGCATCCGGGCCTCCATCCACACCACGCCGCTGGCCTCGCAGGAGAACCGCGGCAAGACCCTGCTGGGGCAATAGTATGCGCCCGGCACAGCGCCCCGCGATGCGCGCCCTGCTCGGAGCAGGACATCAGGGGGCCCCGGCTCCCGCGACGGAACGCCCGGAAACCGAAGAGCGTCTTGCCCTGCGTGTCCCGGCCCTGGCCCGTCGTTACCGGGCCCTGCTGGAACGGCGTTCGCCCTGGGACACTGCCTGGGAGAGCCTGGCCGAGCACTTTCTGCCCACCCGTTTCCGTACCGACGACAGCCTGGACGACCGCCCCCTGCTCAACCGCTCGCTGGTGGATGCCACGGGCATCCTGGCCATGCGGACCCTGGCCGCCGGTCTGCAGGGCGGCATGACAAGCCCGGCCCGGCCCTGGTTCCGGCTGGCCCTGGACGACCCCGACCTTTCACGCAGCCACGCGGGCCAGCGCTATCTGGATGAGGTGGAAGCCCGCATGCGCGTGGTGCTGCAGCGCTGCAATTTCTACAACGCCATGCACACCATCTATGCGGAGCTGGGGACCTTCGGCACGGCTTTCGTCTTCGAGCTGGCCGACCTGCGCCACGGCTTCCGCTTCGTGCCGCTCTGCGCCGGACAGTACGTACTGGATACGGACGCGGCCCGGCGGGTGGATACGGTCTTCCACCGCATGCACATGAGCCTGCGCCAGATGGTGCAGAGCTTCGGTCCGGAGGCCCTGCCGGAGAACCTGCGTCTGGCGGCCCGGCGCACGCCGGACCAACGCCATGCGGTCATCCATGCCGTGCTGCCGCGCACGGAACGCCGGCCCCGGCTGGCGGGGCCATGCCACATGCCCTGGGCCTCGGTCTACTGGCTGGAAGGCCGGGAAGGACAGGTCGTGCCCCTGAAGGAATCCGGCTTTATGGGCTTTCCCGGTTTCGGCCCGCGCTGGGACGTGGCGGCCAATGATGTCTATGGCCGTTCGCCCGCCATGGATGCCCTGCCCGACTGCCGCATGCTGCAGCAGATGGGCATCACCACGCTCAAGGCCATCCACAAGGCCGTGGATCCGCCCATGAGCGTCCATGCGGGCCTGCGCTCCGTGGGGCTCGACCTGACGCCCGGCGGCATCAATTTCGTGGACAGCCTGCCCGGTCAGAACCAGCCCGTGGCCACGCCCCTGCTGCAGGTCAAGCCCGACCTGGCCCAGGCGCGCTCCGCCATGGAAGCCGTGCAGCAGCAGATACGGGCCGGGCTCTACAACGATCTGTTCCGCCTGATCCTGGAAGGCCGCAGCAAGGTCACGGCCAGCGAGATCGCCGCCCGCGAGGAAGAGAAGCTGCTGCTCATCGGCCCCGTGCTGGAACGCCTGCACGACGAACTGCTGATCCCGCTCATCGACCGCACCTTCCGGCTCATGCTGGCCCTGGACATGCTGCCCCCCTGCCCGCCGGAACTGAGCGGACGCCACCTCAAGGTGGAATTCGTCTCCCTGCTGGCACAGGCCCAGAAGCTGGTGGGCATCAGCGCCACGGACCAGTATCTGGCCCTGACCCTCAAGGCGGCCTCGGCCTGGCCCGAAGCCCTGGACAGCGTGGATGTGGACAACCTGCTGGACAATTATGCCGAGAGCCTCGGCCTGCCCGTGAACCTGACCCGCCCCCGCGAGGAACGGGCCCGACTGCGGGCCGGACGCGAGGAGGCGCGGCAGACGGAACAGCAACTGGCCCTGCTGCAGAAGGCCGCCGACCTGGGCCACACCCTGGCCGACAGCGACCTGACCGTGGAAGGGGAAAAAAGCTCCGTCCTGCAGGTGCTGGCCAACCTGGCCGCCGGGGCTTCCCCCGCCCTGCGGCCGCAGCCGGGCGGCACGATGCCGCCCCCGGGAGGAGAGCATGATGCACGATGACCAGCTTTTTCCCGCCGGGAACACTGCCCCCGTTTCCCCGGCACGGCAGCGCTGGCGGGCCGGATTGTGCCGGGCCGTGGACGGGCTCATGGCCTCGGCGGAAGGACGCGACCTGCTGCGCTGGCTGCTGCAGGCCGGGCTCTGCTTCACCGCCGCCTGTCCGGGCCCGGAGACCCCGGCCGGACAGATCTACTGGGAGGAGGGCCGCCGCCATGTGGGCGTGGCTGTGCTGCGTCTTTTGCAGGAGGCCGATCCCTCCCACCTGCCCCGACTTTTTCTGACACAGGAGGAAGATGATGCCCGAAACTGAACCGATCTTTGACGAAGGCGGCATGGCCCCCCGGCCGGAAAGCGGTCTCTACGGCCTGCCCGCCGACGAAGGAGGGACGCCCCCGGCGGCGCCCCTGCTGGGCAGCGGCCCGGAAGAAGGCCGGCCTGCCGCCCCCGGCCAGGCTCCCGCCGAGGGACAGGAAAACCGGCCCTCCGATGACGCCGCCCGGCTGGAGGCCCATCTGCGCCAGACCGACGCTCTGCGCCGTGCCCGCTGGCAGCAGCAGGTGGAACAGTGGCGGCAGGAAGTGGCCGACGATCCGCAGCTGGGCGGCGAGCATCTGTCCGCCACCGTGGCCCGGGCCCAGCTGGCCCTGGACCGCTTCGACACGGACAAGAGCATCGGCCGGCTGCTGGAAGAAAGCGGCTACGGCAACCATCCGGCCGTGCTGCGCTTTTTCAATCGTCTGGCCGACAGTCTGCTGGAAGACAGCCTGCCCGGCAGCGAAGGCGGCGGCAGCCTGCCGCCCCTGGAAGAGCGCATGTACGCGGGCTGGAGCTCGCAGCGCTCCTGACGGCGCCGGGCGCGGGCGCTGCCTTCATGAGCGTGCCCTGTCCCGGGTCGCAGGGGGCAGGGAGCCGGGAGAAAGAGATCCCAGCCTGCCTCGCCGATCCGGGACAAAAACGCTCCGCTCCGTTGGGACATCTGCCTTGCCGCACTCATGGCGGCCAGACGTCCCGGGCCGAGGCCGCTCCTGACTCCCGTCCGCAGGGCTTCTGTCCTGCTTTTCCCCCGCCTGTCCTGCGCTGCACAGCCCGGGCCAGCCCCAACAGCGTTCCTTCTTTCCATCCTTGCATACCGGGCCCATGACGGCCCCTCACCGACCACCTTTTCCAAGGAGATCTCATGTCCGCCACTCTGGGTTTCGTGGCCACGCTGGCCGAAATGGAACAGTTCTATCGCGGCGACAAGGCCGGTCAGATCATCGAGCTGATGAACAAGACCAACGACATCATGGATGACGTGCCCTGGATGGAAGCCAACCAGTCCGACGGCCATCTGACGCGCATCCGTACCGGCCTGCCCGCCGTGTACTGGCGCCGCCTCTATCAGGGCACGCCGCCCGCCAAGTCCCAATGGACCCAGGTCAAGGAAGGCTGCGGCATCCTTGAGGCCATCATGGAACTGGATGTGGAAGAGATCCGCCTGTACGGCGACCGCGACCGCTCCTTCCGCATGAGCGAGGGCATCGCCTTTGCCGAGGCCATGCGCCAGAAGGTGGCCCGCACCCTGTTCTACGGCGACAGCAACCGCAACCCCGACGAATTCAACGGTCTGGCCATGCGCTACCCGGCCAGCGATGCCGAGAACGTGCTGGATGCCGGTGGCCGCGACGGCGGCTGCACGTCGCTCTGGCTGGTCTCCTGGGGACCGCAGTCCGTGCACGGCATCTACCCCAAGGGCAGCCGCGGCGGCCTTTCCCACGAAGACCTCAAGACCTACATGGCGCAGGACGATAACGGCCGCAAATATCAGGTCACGGGCGACAAATACAACTGGCGCTGCGGTCTGGCCGTGCGCGACTGGCGCGGGGTGGTGCGCATCGCCAACGTGCCCGTGGCCGCGCTGGGCAAGCGAAAGGGCGAGGAAGGTTTCGTGGACCTGCAGAAGCTGACCATCGAAGCCAAGAACCGCATGCCCCAGCATCTGCGCCAGAAAGCCGTCTGGTACGCCAACGCCGATGTGCTCACCGCGCTGGAACTCCAGAACTCCGATGCCGGGCAGGTGCAGCTGCACTACGGCGAATTCTTCGATGCCAAGGCCGTGCCCGTGCTGCACGGCCGCCCTGTGCGCCAGTGCGATGCCATCGCCTCGGACGAGGCCTCCATCTAGGCGGCCCTGTCCACGAGAAGGGACGATCCTGCACCACCGCTGCCGCCGGGATCCTGCCCCCGGCACTGCCCGCAGAGAGCCGCACGGTGACACCGGAGGCGCGTCGTCTCCTTCTCGCTTTCTGGTTATCCGGAGCATGCTTTCCGGCGCCGTCTCTCTTCTCTCCGCACGACCGCCATCCGGTCGATCCCCATGCATTTTTTTCAGGAAACAAGGAGGTTTCATGGCCATCATCGACAGTCATTGCATCCTTTTCGAAGGCCCCCTGAGTGCCGAAAGCACCGGCAAGGCTGTGCCCTCACGGCCCTGCGCCTGCCCGGCCGCATGGAGCCCATGCCGCTGCGCATCTCCGTGACCAGGGGCTTCGCCAAAGAACAGACCACCTCGCTGGATCTGACCCTGCAGGAGGCCGACAGCGCCGATGGCGAATGGCAGGACGTGCCCGGCGCCGCCATCAGCGTCCCGGGGGAAGAGCTGGGCGAAGGCGCCCGCCTGGGCTGGCGCTTCGTGCCCCAGGCCGTGCGCAAGAGCTGGCTGCGTCTCAAGCTGGCCCCGTCCGGGAGCGGCAGCCATGACGGGCATGTCTTCGCGGCCCTGCTGCGCGAGGAGGACTTCCCCTACGAAAAGGAACTGCGCGTGCGCTAGCCCTTTTGAACGGGATGGAACCGGGCCCTCGTGATGTCCGGCCATCCGTACAGGTCCATGTCCGCGACCGTCAGACAAGGATCATTCCCTTCCGGGGAGCGGGACGGCTGTGCTGTCCCGCAGCCCCGGGTCATGGAGGACACAGCCGTGTCCCCCTGCCTGATGCCATCACAAGGAAGACATATGGATACCCTGACCCAGATAGCCATCTGGAACCGGGCCCTGGGCTTTTTGGGCGCCCGCAGCATCGCCGCCGAAGACGAGAACACGCCCGAGGCCCTGCAATGCCGCCTGTACTGGGACAGTGCCCGGCGGCAGGCCCTGCGGGACTATCCCTGGGCCTTTGCCCTGCCCACGGGATTCGAGCTGGAATACCGCTTTGCCTACGCCCTGCCCGAGTCCTGCCTCAAGGCCCACGAGGTCCGGCACGAAGGCCTGCTGCCCCGTCCCTTTTGCCTTGCACGGGATCCCGCCGGTGATGCCACCATCCTGCTCACCAGCGCCAGCCGGGCCCTGCTGCTCTATACGGAAGACGTGCGCCATTGCCATCAGTTCGACGACCTTTTCGCCCACATGCTGGCCCGCAAGCTGGCCTGCCTGCTGGCGGCGCCGCTGCTCAAGAGCAACAGCCAGAAGATCGCGGAACTGGAGCAGCTCTACAGCGCCAGTCTGCCCCAGGCCCGACAGTCCGATGCCAGTGAACGCCGTCCCCTGCCCCTGCCCGACAGCTGGTTGCAGGCCCGCTGACGGCGCCTGTCCGCCCTTCACCGTACGGCGGTTCCATGTCCGCCCCTTTCCCGGAGTTCGCATGACCATGCCCTACAGTCCCGGCCGTGCCCTGTTCGAAGGCAACGGTACGGCCACGGATTTTCCCTTTTCCTTCAAAGTCTGGGGAACGGACCAGCTGTCCGTGACCCTGACCGGCCCCGACGGCACCAGCCGGCCTGCCAGTGGCTGGAAGGCCCGTCTGAACGACGACGGCGGCAGCGTGACCTATCTCCACGACGGCGCGCCCCTGCCTGAGGGCTGGAAACTGGCCATCACCCGCAACATGCCGTTCGAGCAGCAGATCGACCTGGTGTCCGGGACCCGCTTCGATGCCGAAGTCATCGAGACGGGCCTCGACAGGGCCACGGCCGAACGCCAGCAGCTGCTGGAACAACTCCAGCGGGCGGTCATCCTGCCCCCCACCAGTGACGAGACGCCGGAAGACATGGCGCTGGAACTGCTGCGGGCGCGGGATGAGGCCGCCAAAAGCGCCGGTACCGCCCAAAGCAGCGCACAAACCGCAATCACCAGTGCTTCGCGGGCAGCCGCCAGCGAACAGGCCGCGGCAGGGCACGAGCAGGCCGCGCGG
>NZ_DS996356.1:0-11071 GCF_000156375.1 Desulfovibrio piger ATCC 29098 | reverse complement strand
CCTTCGCCGCCGCCGAGTTCGCCACCTTCGCCAGGGCCGGGCTGTTCGCGGACTGGGCCGCCGGTCAGACCTATGCCAAGGGCTACCGCCTGGCCCACAAGGGCATCGTCTATGAGGTGATGCAGGAAGTGACTGCCATCGAGAACCAGCCCCCGGATGCCGCCGGGATGCTGGCCGTGTACCGTCCGCTGTCCGTGGACCCGGAGACCGGTGAAGAGCCGGACGGCAGTAAGGAGCATCCCTTCGCCTTCCTCTACGGCATGGATGTCACCAAGGACAGCTACTACAGCTATGAGGGCAAGCTCTGGCTGGCCAAGGCCGACATGCCCGCCTGCGTCTGGGTGCCGGGCACGGAAGGCCTGTGGCAGTGGGAAGAGGCGGGCGCGATCTGAGCGCCGGCGGATGCGGAAATGTCCCGTCTTTTGTACAGCGGATACCGACCCGGACACGCAGCGTCACGGCCCGTGCCCGAGAACGCACGGGCAGAGACGGATGCGGCAAAATGAACTCTAATATCCTGCGTCTGCCCCGATCTCCCAAGCCCCTTCCACGTCCTGTGATGCCGCCTTCTTCAACGCGATCCGGGAAACCTCCCTCGCAGATCTTCTTCTGACAGGTCTGCTTCGCCCGCAACCTCCACCTTTTTTTGAGGTCCCATGCGCATAGCCCTGCACAACTTCACCGGCGGCGAGGTCTCGCCCATCCTGGCCGCTCGCTATGATCTTTCCCGCTACGGCAGTTCCGTGCAATGCATGGAGAACATGCTGCCCGGCCTGCACGGTGACGTACGCCGCCGCCCCGGCACGCTGTTCCTGGGCAGCCTAGAGGGCGAGGCCGTGCTCCTGCCCTTCAGCTTCAATGCTCTGGCGGAGCAAAACTTCGTGCTCGTCCTTTCCGGTCATTCCCTGTGCATCGCCGACATCCATGGCTTCGACAGGCAGACAGGAGCCCTCCCCCGTCTGCCCACGCCCTACGAGGCCCGGCATCTGCTGGAGATCTGCGCCGCCCAGGTGGGGGATACCGTCTATCTGGCTCACACGGCCTATCCGCTGCACAAGCTCGTCCGCAGTACGTACAGTGACCCGGAAGCTCCCCTTCCCGACAATGCCATCCGCAGCCACGGCTATCGCTGGACGCTGGAAGCCGTGGCCCTCAACAGCAGCCTGCCCGCTCCCCAGGCCCCCGACTGTACGTTCGTGCGCGGCAACAACGACGATGACGCGGGGCTCGGCTATACGCTGCGGTACAAGATCGTGGCCGTGGACGCCAACGGCAAGCAGTCGCTGGCCTCGGAGGCGGGCAGCTGTGACGGCAAACATCCCTCCGACTGGGTGGTGGGCAACCGCACGGACATCTCCTGGACAGCCGTGGAGGGCGCCACGGAATACAACATCTACCGGGAGGAGGCAGGCTATTACGGCTTCATCGGCGTCAGCAGCGGCACGACCTTTTCGGACAACAACTATCAGGCCGACACGGCCGATACCCCGCGCGAGGACTGGGACCCGTTCGCCGACGGCAACAATCCGTCCGTGGTGGCCTTCCACCAGCAGCGCATGGTCCTGGCGGGCACACGCGACAGCCCGCAGGCCTTCTACCTTTCGCGCAGCGGGGACTTCGAGAACTTCCGCAAGTCCCGCCCCCTGCAGGACGACGACCCGGTGGAATACCTTATCGCGTCCGGCTCCATCGACGCCATCGCCTGGGCGGCCAGCTTCGGGGATCTGCTGCTGGGCACCTCGGGCAGCGAATACAAGGCCAGCGGCAACGGCAGTGCCATCACCCCGGGCAACATCACCATCACGGCCCAGTCCTACTGGGGCAGCGCGGGCCTTGCGCCCATCATCATCGGCAATGCCATCCTGCATGTGCAGCGCCACGGCGCCCATGTGCGCGACCTGTTCTATTCGCTGGAAAAAGACGGCTACGCGGGCAATGACCTCTCCATCCTGGCCCCGCATCTGTTCGAAGGCCACCGTCTGCGCCAGTGGGCCTATCAGCAGACGCCCGGGTCCGTGCTCTGGATCGTGCGCGACGACGGCCTGCTGCTGGCCCTGACCTATCTCAAGGAGCACGACATCTGGGGCTGGAGCCGCCACCCCACGGCCGGCGAGGTGCTGTCCGTGTGCAGCATCTCCGGCCCGGACAGCGACGAGCTTTTGCTGGTGGTCCGCCGCCGGGATGCGGACGGCGGGAGCCGCTACTGTCTGGAACGCCTGGCCCCCCAGTGGCAGGACAGCGATCCTGTGGAGGAAGCCTTCTTCGTGGATTGCGGCCTGAGCATCCGCCGGGAAGAAGCGGCAAACGACGTGGACGGGCTCGACCATCTGGAAGGGCAGTCGTTGGCCGTGCTGGCGGACGGGAGCCCCGTGGAAGGCTGCGTGGTGCGGCAGGGCCGCATCCGGCTGCCCTTTGCCGCCCGCATCGTCCAGGCGGGCCTGGCCTATGCCTCGGTCCTGTCGCCCCTGCCCGTGGAAGGCAACGGCGAATCCGGCAGCACGCTGGGACGGCAACGGGCACTGGGCCGCTGCTGCCTGCGCCTGTACCGCAGCGTGGGCGGCCGCTACGGGACCGGCCGCGACGAACTCTACGACATCCCCTTCCTGCCCCGGCGCTGGGATGAGGCCTGCCGACCTTTCAGCGGCGATGTGGATTTTTTGCCCGCCGGAGGCCACAGCCCCTCGGCCACTATCTGGCTGGTGCAGGAACGCCCCCTGCCCTTCCATCTGCTGGCCCTGAGCCTGGATGTGGAATTTGCGGAGATATGAACCAAGGAGGCACCATGATCCATTGTCACTGTGAACCGCTCGCCCGCCTGTTGCCGGAGCTGCCGCCCCTGTTGCAGGCCCACTGGGACGAGAGCGAAGCCGCCCTGTTCGGCCCGCAGGCCTACGCGCTGGACACGGAACGCTATGCATGCTGGGAGCGCCTGGGCATGCTGCATGTGGTGACGGCCCGGGATGGTTCCGGCAAGCTGCAGGGCTACGCCGCCTTCACCCTTACGGACTGCCCGCACCGTCAGGGCAAACGTCTGGCCGCCCTGGACGGACTGTATCTGGCCCCGGCCGCCCGCAAGGGCCTGACCGTCCTGCGTCTGCTGCGCACGGCCGAGGCCGGGCTCAGGGAACGCGGCGCGGATATGATCCAGTACAGCTCCCCGGCCTCCCGCCCCTGTGACGTCCTGTATCGCCGTCTGGGGGCCCGCCATACGGAAAGCGTCTGGCACAAGGAGCTGTGCTGATGGCCTTGGCCAGCAGTACCGCGGCCCTGCTGGGGGCCGCCGTGACCCTTGCCAGCACCGCCGTGGGCACCTGGAGTGCCGTGAGCCGTCAGGAGGAGCAGCGCAAACAGGCGGAATTCTCCGCCGACATGGCCCGGCGCAATGCGCAGGTGGCGGAAGAGAATGCCCGCATGGCCGAGGAAGAAGCCCGGCAGACCCGGGCCGACAGTTACGATGCGGCGGTGCGCAAACGGCAGGAAACGTCCCTGCTGGTCGGCAAGCAGCGGGCACAGGCCGGGGCCTCGGGGGCGCAGATCGACAGCGGCAGCCAGCTGGACAGCCAGCTGGACCTGCGGGAAAAAGGAGAACTGGATGCCCTGTCCATCGAGGAACAGGGAGAACGCGCGGCCTACAATCAGGAAGTCCAGGCCTGGAACCAGCGCAATGCCGCACAGGGATCCCAGGCCAGGGAACGGCAGCTGCGCAGCAAAAGCAGCACGGACTATCTTTCCCTGAGCAAGACCCTGCTCAACGGCGCCGGACGTCTGGGCAACAACTTCGATCTGTTCTCGGGCCAGGGGCCGCGCCTGCCCTGAAGACCCTGGCGACGGGTGTGGAGCTGCTGCCGGGCAATGCGTGGGCCGGGAACGTGCAGGGCAGCAAACGGCCAAGGCAACGTCCGGTTTGCGGGTCTGTCCGGCTTTCTTTGTCTGCACGTTCTGGCCGTGACACATCCCGCTCCCGGCAGCAGTGCCTTGCCAGATACTCCCCTGCAGAAAAAACTCTCTCCGCTCCGACCTGCCGCCGGGGACAGGCCCCTTGAACAACAAAAGGCCATCCCTCCAAGAAGGGATGGCCTTTTTTACATGACACGAAAAAGGGCCGCGGCATCATGCCACGGCCCCGGGTATCCATACTGTAGCGGGCAGGCTACGTCAGGAAAGGACTAGAAGGTGTAGTTCAGTTCTTCGAAGTGGGCCTTGGGATGGGCACAGGCCGGGCACAGATCGGGAGCGTGGGTACCTTCCACCAGGCAACCGCAATTGCGGCAGCGCCACACGGTGGCTTTTTCACGCATGAACATGCGTCCTTCCTTGATGTCCTTGGCCAGGGCCAGGAAGCGCTTTTCGTGGTAGGCTTCGGCCACGGCGATGTTGCGCATCACAGCGGCGATCTCGGAGAAACCTTCCTTTTCGGCCACAGCGGCGAAGGAAGGATACATTTCCGTGTGCTCGTGGTTTTCACCGGCAGCGGAGGCCAGCAGGTTGGCTTCCGTGGCACCGATGATGCCGGCAGGGAAAGCACCCACGATCTCCACATCGCCGCCTTCAAGGAACTTGAACAGGCGCTTGGCGTGTTCCTTTTCCTGCAGGGCGGTTTCCTGGAAGATGTCGCGGACCAGGACGTAGCCATCGCTTTTGGCTTTGGCAGCAAAGAAGTCGTAACGGTTGCGGGCCTGAGATTCACCGGCGAAAGCGGTCAGGATGTTTTTCTCGGTCTGGGTACCTTTCAAAGATTTCATATGCTGTCTCCCGAGCCGTGGCTCTGTTGGTGTGCTTGTTGTTGAGGAGGTCTTGTTCCGTTCCCCGTTGAGTTATTGATAATAAATCTCATTAACAAAAGCAAGCACTTTTTCCACTTTCCCGAAAAAAATTATCGGGCTGCCTGTGACCTGCATAGCGCCAAATCCATAAAAAAACAAGCATATTTATACTAATATTCTGAAATCATTCATATATTTTTTACAATATCGTGTTTGCAGCCCCGCAACAGCTGTGGCAAGCTTGCGGCATGCAGCCCCTCTTCGCTCCTTCTTCCGTCCAGCTTCTCGATGACGAACGCTCCGTCCTGTTCATTCTGGCGAACGGCAGTCGTCATGTGGCACGCCTCATACCTTCCGCCCGGGCCCGGAACCTGCGCCTGCGCCTGAGCCCGGACAGGGGCCTGCTCCTGACCGTGCCTGCCGCCATGCCCGCCACGGCCTTGCCCGCCCTGCTGTTTTCCTTCCTGCCCTGGCTGGAACGTCACCTTCCCGCCTGTCCCGCGCCCGCACCGCTCGTCGTGCCTGAAAGCCTCCTCCTGCCCCTGCGCGGTACGGCCCTGAGGGTCATTTCCGCCGGGCCGCTGGCCGAGGGCCGCCGCCAGACGCCTTCCTGCACGGAACCTCCCCTGCTGTTGCGCTCCGGCAGCAAGCGCCTGCTGGCCCTGGTCCGGCATGAGGAACTCCGGCTCTATGCCGTTGCCGCGCCGGAAGACGCCGCCCTGCTGCTGCGCCACTGGTGCCGCCGGCAGGCGGAAAAGCTGCTGCCGCCCTACCTGCAACAGCTCGCCCGACGGGGAGGCCTCACCGTCGCCCGGGTCACCGTCAGGGACCAGCGCCGTCGCTGGGGCAGCTGCAGCGCCCGTGACGGCGGCAGCATCAGCCTCAACTGGCGTGCCGTCCTGCTGCCCCTTTCCCTTCTGGACCACCTGTGCTGGCACGAGCTGTGCCACCTGCGTCATATGGATCATTCCCCGGCCTACCGGCAGGCACTGGCCAAGGTCTCCCCTGACTGGAAACTCCAGGAACGCCACCTGACCGCCTTCTGGCGCGATCTGCCGGTCTGGGCACGCCCCTGCCCCGTGCCCGCCCCGGAAAAAGCCGCCGGACGGACAGCTTTACAAGCCCACAACAGCCCCGTATAGCCATCTTTATGGACTGGATATCATTCTTCATTTGCTTCACGGGCTGGACCCTGGGCGGTATCGTCAACGGCATCAGCGGACTGGGCGCGGGCATCTTCGCCTTGCCCATCGTCCTGCTGGTCACGGACATCAAGACGGCCTCCCTCATCACCTGCATCATCTGCATCCCGCTGCCTGCCATCCTTGGCTGGCAGTTCCGCCATTATTACCGCATGGCCGATCTGCGACTGCTGCTCCTGGGCACCATCCCCGGAGCCCTGCTGGGCGTGGCCCTGCTGCCGCTCATCCCCGCGCGCGTCCTGCAGATAGGTCTGGGGCTCATGCTCATGGCCCACATGATCTGGCATCTGCTCGCCCACCGGCCGGGCCCTTTGCGCTCCCCCCTGCTCTGGGGATCCGTCAGCGGGGCCGTGGCCGGATTCATCCAGGCCGTGAGCGGCCTCGGCGGCCCGGCCATCGGCATGTATGCCCAGCTGGCCCACTGGGACAAGGACCGCACACGCGGCAATATCAGCCTGTACTTCCTGGGGCTCTCCCTGCCTCTGGTCCTCATGCAATATCTGGCGGGCTATTACACCGGGCCCGTGATCCAGGGCCTGATCCCCTGTCTGCTGGGCTGCGGCGCGGGCCTGGTCATCAGTTATCCCCTGGCCCGCAAGATCGGCGAGGCCAGCTTCCAGCGCCTGCTGGCCGTCGTCATCGGCCTGTCGGGCTTCTCCATCCTGACACGGGCCCTGCTGGACAGCTGAACGAAAAAAGGACGCCATCACGGCGTCCTTTTGTATTGGTCAACAGCAGCAAGGCAGGCTACGGCTCCAGCTTGCGCACGGCATCGGCCCTGCCGGCCACCACCAGCGTATCGCCCTTGTGCAGCACGGTGAGTGCCGGCGGGACGAACTGGAAGGCGCGCTCGCCTGCCGGACGGATGCCCATGACCATGACCCCGAAAGACTGGATCAGGTTCAGGTCCACCAGCGTGCGCCCGTGCCAGTTGTCGACGCGCAGTTCCTGGATGGCGATGCCGCCGTATTTGGGGATCAGGTCCAGCATGCCCGGATGGCACAGCTGGTGCGCGGCCATGACGGCGGCTTCCATCTCGGGCACGATGGCCCTGTCCACATGCAGGCGCTGCAGGATCTTTTTGTGTTCCTCGTTGGAGGCCTTGACCCAGATCTTGGGGCCGCCCAGCTCCTGGACGTTGAGCGTGATGCTCAGGGACTGTTCCACCCCCTCGCCCACACTGATGACCACCCAGTCCAGATCCTGCACGTGCAGGGAGCGCAGGACGCTCAGGCTGGTGGCGTCGGCCTTGTAGACCGTGTCCAGCAGCTCTTCGGCCAGCTGCACACGGGCATCGGACATGTCGATGCCGATGACCGTATGGCCCATGGAAGCCAGAGTCGTGGCCATGCGCAGGCCGAATTTTCCCAGACCGATGATGCCGATTTCCAAAGTTTTCTCTGCCATGCAGGCTCCTTGTCACGATGGCGCCGATGCCCGCCCGCAGGGCGGCGTCGGGAACAGCCGCGGACACGGTCTTTGCCGTGCCCCTTCAAAACGATCTTTCTCCGGTTTAGCCCACGGGCAGCTGGCTTTCCGCGTAGGCGTAGGCCTTTTTGGGCTGCAGGCTGCGCAGGGCCAGCAGCAGGGAGAGCAGCCCCACCCGTCCGGCGAACATGTTGAATATCAGGATGCACTTGCCTTCACTGGTCAGCTCGGGGGTCAGGTTGACGCTCAGCCCCACGGTGCCCTGCGCCGAGACCACCTCGAACAGCAGGTTGACGAAGGCCATGCTCTGTCCCTCGACCCGGTGCAGGATGCCGTTTTCCGTGATGGTCAGCAAAAAGACGGAAAAGAAGATGCTCAGCGTGTACAGCAAAAAGAGCGTCAGGGCCCGCGTCAGGTTCTCCGGCGGTACGCCCCGCTTGTGGAAGACGATCTGGCGATCCCCGCGCACCTGGGCGACCACATAGCCCACCAGCAGACGGAAGGTCACGATCTTGATGCCGCCGGCACACGACCCCGGCCCGCCCCCGATGAACATCAGGACCATCAGGACCATCAGGCTCGCGTGGCTCCAGTTGGCCATGTCCACCATATTGAACCCGGCGGTACGGGCGGAGATGGAATGGAAGAGCGAGATCAGGAACAGGTGGAGGCCGTCCCCCACCAGGTCTTCGTTGCCGGCACGGCGCCATTCCACCACGAAGATCAGCAGCGCCCCGGCCAGGATGAGGAAAAGGCTGGTATTGATGACCAGACGGCTCAGGCGGCTCAGGCTCGTCACCGGCGCCAGACGCCCCCGGCTCAGGATGCCCAGGCATTCCCGCAGCACGCCGAAACCGATGCCCCCCAGGACGATGCAGGTGCAGATGACCGTGCAGACCAGGCCGTCTTCCCGAAAGGCGACCATATTGTCCGGCGCCAGAGCAAAACCGGCGTTGCAGAAGGCCGAGATAGCATGGAACAGGGCGCTGAACGGATGAAAGAACACCGGGTCGTGCAGGAAGAGCACCAGCGCGGCCAGCAGTTCCACCCCCAGGACGATGCACACCACCTGCAGGAGAAACTGGCTCATATTGAAATCCCCGCCCAGCAGGGCCTGGCTCACGGCCTCGCGGCTGGTGAAGGGCACCTGCTTGCGCCACAGGAGGAAGATCAGGCTGGTGTAGGTCATGACGCCCAGACCGCCCACCTGGATGAGCACGAGCAGCACGCCCTGCCCCACAGGGCTCAGCACCCGGCTGATGTCCACCGGGGACAGACCGGTCACACAGACGGCGGAAGTGGACAGGAACGCAGCATCCACCACGGAAAGGGAAGCGCCCTCGCCATGACAGACGGGCAGGCACAGGGCCAGTGTCCCCAGCAGGATCATGGCCGCAAAGGAGATGGCCGGCCATGTCAGGGGGGTGAGATAACGTTTGCGCTGCATGCTCTCCTCTGGGCTCAGGAGGCATCATCTCATTGCCGCCTTCGGCATCCAATAACGGGCCCCAAGCCCGTCCGCTTGCCTCCTGAGCAAAGATCGCTCCCGGCACGCCATCCTGAAAGGACGTCCGTGTCAGGGGGCGATGACGCCTGACTCTAGTCCAGCTGCCCGGCTATTGCAAGCCGCACCCCAGGGCCTCACTTTACAGCCGGGGCAAAGCCCGCTACAGTGCCCGCCAGCTAGGGGAGCCGTGAACGGCAGTTGCACGGCTGAGAGTGGGATAGTCCCAGACCCTGTGAACCTGACGCAGTTCGCACTGCCGTAGGGAAGCTGAGCCGCACCCGCGAAAAACAGGTTGTGGCTTTTTTTGCGCCCTGCGTCCAAACCCAAGGATGCAACCCATGTCTTCCATCCTCTCCCGTAACGCCGCCCTGCGCGGCCTTCTGGACCAGCATCTGGCCGCCCTTTCCCAGGAAGAGGGCCTTGCCCCTGAAACCATCACCAGCGCCATCGAAGCCGGCAGCATGGTCCTGCTGGGCAATCCCGCCCATGCCGGCCTGGCGCCCATCGTCGTGGGCCAGCCCTCGCGCATCAAGGTCAACGCCAATATCGGCACCTCGCCGCTGTGCAACTGTCTGCACACCGAAAAACGCAAGCTGGCCGTAGCCCTGGAAGCCGGAGCCGATACGGTCATGGACCTTTCCATCGCCGGGGATCTGGATGCCATCCGTACGGGCATGCTGGCCGCTTGCCCCCGCCCGCTGGGCACCGTGCCCATGTATTCCGTGGGCCAGCAGATCCTGGACAATGACCGGGACATCGCCAGCATGCAGCCTGACGACCTGTTCGCCGAGATCGAAAAGCAGGCCCGCCAGGGCGTGGACTTTATGACCGTGCACTGCGGCCTGACCAAGCGCGGCGCGGAAATGGCCGTCAAACAGGATCGCGTCATGGGCGTCGTCTCCCGTGGCGGTTCCATGCTGGCCCGTTGGATGCTGGAAAACGGCAAGGAAAATCCCCTGCTGGAATATTTCGACCGTCTCATCGACGTGTGCCGCCAGTTCAACGTCACCCTGTCCCTGGGCGATGGTCTGCGCCCCGGCGCGGGCGTGGATGCCGGTGACGCCGCCCAATGGGAAGAAGTCATCACCCTGGGCCGTCTGGCCAAGTATGCTCTGGAACAGGGCGTGCAGTGCATGATCGAGGGTCCCGGCCATGTGCCCATGAACCAGGTCCGCACCCAGATCCAGGGTATCAAGCGCCTGACCAACAACGCCCCTCTCTATGTCCTCGGCCCCTTGTGTTGCGACAGCGCCCCGGGCTACGATCACATCGCCGGTGCCATCGGCGGTGCCCTGGGCGTGGAAGCCGGTGTGGACTTCCTCTGCTACCTGACCCCGGCCGAGCATCTGACCCTGCCCAATGAAGAAGACGTGCGCGCCGGTGTCATGGCTTCGCGCGTAGCTGCCCATGTGGGCGAAGTGGCCCTGGGCCGCGAACGTGCCGTGCGCCGCGAAGCCACCATGAACGCCGGCCGCAAGGCCCTGGACTGGGACATGATGCGCGAAGTCGCGCTGGATCCCCAGCAGCTGGACAAGCGTCGTGAAGACCACAAGCACGAAGATGTCTGCGCCATGTGCGGCAAGTTCTGCGCCGTGAAGATGCTCAAGGACCAGAAAAAGGACTAGAAAAACCTTTTGAGGGGGAGGGAATCCCTTTTCCTGACGGAAAAAAGGGGTTCCCTCCCCCTTGCCCCCTCCTTCCCCAAAAACCGCTCTCAGGACTGCCTGCATCGCAGGCAGTCTTTTTTTGTAGCTGTCGCAACTGGGGCAGGATGTCCCCATTCAGGGCTAAATGCTCCTGTGTCCATCTGATGGGAGGAAGCCCTTTCTGAAAAGCTCTGGCAGCCACCAGAAAGCGGCCATGCCTGCGTTCTCCTGTCAGGCTGAGCCCCTTAAAACAGCAGGTCACGGCTCCACCTGCTTTTTTCCGTTGATGCCGAGTCCGCCATTTAAACACGGCGATTTGCGGGTACTGACACGCAATGTTTGCTTCTGCGAGCCTACACTACCGTTGCTCTTCGCGTGGTTAACACGCCAGACCGGACTTTCCATCCCTGCACAGACTCACCGGCAAAAGTTTTTGGAAGGGAGGGGTACGGGGAGGGAGAACCTTTTTCCAAAAAGGTTTCCCTCCCCGCAAACTTTTCCACCAAAACAAAAAAATCCCCGGCT
>NZ_DS996357.1:67183-79727 GCF_000156375.1 Desulfovibrio piger ATCC 29098 | reverse complement strand
GCAAGCATGGTAACTAGAACAATATTTGTCGGGAATAGCGTCTCTTTTATGATAGAGGGTGCAGGCCTTGTTACCTCCTAGTCCACGAAGCTCCCCCTCAAAAATCTTATCGCATTGATGTGGAATGATTTTTCGGTATCAATAACACATTAAAAAAACAAGTAAATCGATAATTCGAAAGTCGACTAGATGCTCTCTCACAAAAAACAACCTCTATCATATTGTTTTATTTTAATATTTATACAAAGGATAAAATAAAGAGCAAAAGTTGCCAAAATAACCCAGCAGGGCTACCTACTAAGGTCTAGCCAGTCTGCTAAACAGGCTTAGTAATGCCTTGACTTCGGAGCTTCCGCATGCCTTCCTTCAATGCACCTGCTGTCAGTGTCATCATCCCTGTACGAAACAGCGGCCGCTACTTTCGGGAATGCCTCGACAGTGTTACGGGACAAACATTACATAATATCGAAATCATCATCATTGATGACGCATCTACGGATGGAAGCGATGCCGTTGCCGAAGCCTACGCAGCCCAGGACTCCCGGATTACCATCATCCATCATGACGAATCCACAGGTGCCGGTCCGGCACGCAATGATGGTATGGCCATTGCCCGTGGAGAATATATTGCTTTTATGGATAGCGATGACTTGTACCCGAACGCTGACGTCCTAAAAAAACTTTACTGTACAGCCGTAGAAAAAAAAGCCAACATCTGTGGCGGATCTCTTTATAAAATAGATGCTGACGGAAATATCCTGGATATGAAAATTCCTGATCAATATTTTGAGAAGGATGGATGGATTAACTATAGAGATTATCAGTATGATGGTGGATTTTATCGTTTCCTATATAAAAACTCTTTTTTAAAAATATATAAATTAAACTTTCCTATCCGGTTACGTTTTGAAGATCCTTTATTTTTTGTTAATGCTATGTTAGCTGCTCAACAATTTTATGCACTAACAGCATGGGTTTACAGCTATCGAAAAGAACATAAATCTACCCATTGGCTTCAAAAAGAAAGTCAAGACCACATTCAAGGCGTCTTGGAGCTTCTTTTTTTGTCAGCAACATATAATTTAGAACTTTTGCACTCATTGATGATAAAAAATTTATTTTTAACTCTACGTTTTCGTGCAAGATATTTAAATAAATACCAAAAAATATCTATATTACGGACTTCATTTCCTTATTTATGGAGACAAAAGTTATACCATAAAAGAACAATAATAAAAAATATACTACTAGTTATCTTTAGTTAGCTGATAAGCATAAAAGGGAAAACAAATGAAACAGACTATAAAATTCTCTATAATCATCCCTTGCTATAATGCAGAAAAAACACTGCATAGATGTCTCACTTCTGTATGTAATTCCATTCTCAAAGAGATTGAAATTATCTGCATCAATGATGCCTCAAGTGATACCACTCTCCAAGTATTAACTGAGTTCAAAAGAAATGATTCTCGCATAAAAATTATTAATTTTGATAAAAATCAAGGTGCAGCAAAAGCTCGAAATGCAGCATTAAAAATTGCCAAGGGAGAAATTATTGGCTTTGTTGATAGTGATGATGACGTAGATGAATGTCATTTCAATGACATATATATAAAAATGAAAGAGACAAATTCGGATATCAACATAATATCTTTTAAACAAATAAATCCAGATAGCATTATATATAACCATGAACTCGCAAAGTTTATTTCTAGGTTTGGATCAGATATACATCGCTTTGATACAGCCGAGAAGCTTATATTTCTTGTCGATTATTGCTGGCGTTGTTCAATACGGCGCAGCTTCTGGAAAAAGTATCAAGTATACTTTCCTGAACATATAAAAGGATCGGAAGATCAATGCTTTTGGAAGCCTCAAGAATTGCTAGCAAAAAGAATTTCTCTTCTTGATACATATAGTTATAATTATTATTGGAATCCACTAGGATTATCCAAAGCAGATAAAGCTCTTTGCGAAACCATACGCGGCCACGATGAAATGGTCGCCCGTTTGCCTCTCAAATTCCATTTACGTATTATGGAAAAATGCTTTTGGTGGATGAATGTTTCAAAAATGAGAGACAAAAAACTACAGAATAGACTTAAAATAGAATACAAAAAGAAACTATATCTGAAAGCTCAAGAATTAGGAATAAAAAATTATGAGTTTCCATCATTATACAGTTATACATTTCTAAAATATATAAAAGTATCAAAGAAGAATTGCATAAAAAAATATACTATACTAAACATTCCGATAGTAAAAATAGTATATTCCCCTAATTATTATACAACATACATACTTGGCATAGCTGTTAACACAAAAACATACAACATCAATGGAGGCTAATATGTATACAGACGATAAAACTACACAAATCGTAATATCAATGCTTAAAGCATATAATATAAAAAATATTATTCTTTCACCAGGAACAAGAAATAGCGCATTCAGCGCTAGTATTCAATGTGATTCCTTTTTCAAACCGTATTCTGTTGTTGATGAACGTAGCGCTGGATATTTTGCAACTGGTTTAGCCTTTGAAACAAATGAACCTGTCGTAATATGTTGCACAGGAGCAACAGCAAGCCGTAATTACCTTTCTGCATTAACAGAAGCTTTTTATAGAAAACTACCTATCATTGCAATAACTTTTGGTTATGAATATGGAGACTTGCTATTAACCCCCCAGTATATAGACAGATCAACATCTCAAAATGATATCAAATTACGTTCCACTACCCTTCCCCAAATAACTGGAACAATCGCTCAAAAGCGTTGTGAATTGTTATTGAATGATACACTAATAAAGTGCATCTATGGAAGAGGTCCAGTACATATCAACATTTTACATTTTACATACAAGTTTTGCACAACTTCTCTCCCTACTGTCCATAAAATAGAATATAACTCTGCATATACGCTTATTGACAATCTGGAGGTCCTTCTCAAAAATTTTAGCAATAAGCGTATCGGCATTTTCATTGGATCTCACAACAAAATGTCACCAAATCTGACATATTATATATCAAAATTTGCAGAAAAATACCATGCACCTGTTTTTGTAGATCACACATCAAACTATCATGGTAAGAATAAGGTTCTTATTGCTCAAATATGTGATATTTTGGAAACAGAGAACCTTCCTGATATTATGATAGACTTAGGAGAAGTTTGTGGACAATACTCCCTCTCACGGCTTTTTAAAAAAGCATCAGTATGGAGATTATCAGATAGTTTGAATGTTAAACAACGCGCAGGATTAGTTACACACCTTTTTCACTGTGACGAAGAGTATTTTTTTAAATGTTTCTCACAGCATACATTAGATATCTCTATCTGCAACTATTTTGAAGAAATCACTAAAGAACTAGAAGATATTTGTATCAATGATCTTCCTTTTTCGACACCATATATTGCTCAACAATATGTAAAAAGGATTCCTGCTGGATCTATTTTTCATGCTTCAATATTAAATTCTCTTCGAAGTATAAATTTTTTCGAGTTTGCAACTAATATAGATGTTGTCAGCAATGTAGGAGGATTTGGTATAGATGGAGCTTTATCAACTTTATTGGGACAATCTCTTACGAATCGTCTATGCTTCGCTCAAATAGGAGATCTTGCCTTCTTTTATGATATGAATGCACTCGGAAATCGGCATATCAAAAATAATATACGTATCTTACTCATTAATAATGGATTAGGCGCTGAATTTGCCATTGATCAACAGCATCAAAAAAATTTAGATAGATACAATATTGATGAATTTATTGCAGCACAAGGACATTTTGGAAAAGCAAAAGAATGGGCAGTGAGCTGTGGATTTGATTATATGTCTGCATCTAGCAAAGAAGAATTTCTATCGAATATAGATATTTTTTGCAATCCGGACATTGCTCATTTTAAACACCCAGTTCTATTTGAAGTATTTACCAAAAAAGAAGATGAAATAATTGGAATAAATACTATTCGGGCATCAAAAAAAAGAAAAGAAAAAATCCCTCCCCAGAATGCATCTTTATTATCTCATCCTACAGAGCAGCATCGCTTCAGGGATAAATTACTTTCTTGCCTAAAATTAAAATAACAAAGGAGCATTGCTGATGAATAAAAATACTTCCCCAAAAGTTGGATTGCTCAATTTCCACTTTGCTAATAATTATGGTGCCGTTTTAGTTGCATACTCACTAAAAAAAACAGTCGAATCTCTTGGATATCGAACAGAGATTATCAACTACGTTGCACAAAAAGCTTTTGGAGTAGGAGCATTTTTACATTTTCGTGGTAAATATTTAGCTCCGATGTCTAAAGAATATACACAAAAGATGGCCTTACAGGCTGATTGTAATAAGTGGGACTACATTATTGTAGGATCAGACCAGGTTTGGCGCATGTTTAAAACAGATATTTATATGCTTAGTTGGGCGAGTGGCTCCTGCAGTTTGATTAGCTATGCAGCTAGCTTTGGCCACGATGCATATGATGGTAGCTTATCTCGCTCCATGGCCTATACCTTGCTCAAACGTTTTGACGCAATTTCTGTCCGAGAGAATTCTGGAGTTGATATATGTAAAAATGATTTTTCAATAAATGCTGTACAAGTTCTCGATCCAACTTTTTTACTTTCTCCATCGGAATATGATGAAATTATCCAAGGAGAAAAAGTAAGACTCCCTAAGGTACCTTATATTTGCGGGGTCTTCCTTAGCGCTAAGGCAAAAGAATTTCATTCAAACAAAAGTTATATGAAATCTCTCAGAGAAAAATATCCTATTATAGATCCTATTAGAGATGAATCGGGCAAAATGAGACCTGTCGCAGAATGGCTTGCACTCATAAAAAATGCTACCTACGTGATCACAAATTCGTTCCATGGCGCAGTTTTTTCAATTATTTTCAACAAACAATTTATTCCTGTAATGCATGAAGAATTTAATGGTAATGCTCGTATCCCATCTCTGCTAAGTATGTTCGGAATAGATACCTCTCGTATCGTATCATCCCTGGATGATATAACGATAGAGTCTTTTGAAAAAAAGATAGATTATGAAGAAGTTAATCATCGATTAGTTGAACTCAAAAAAAGATCACTTAATTTCCTAAAAAATTCTCTTAAAAATACTCCTCAATATAAAGACCCCTGGAAGCCAGTAGATCATAGGAAGGCTTTTAATAGTTTTAGCCTCAACAAAGCTGAAGGGATCGATGACGATGATTGGGCTTTTTATAAAAAATGGGTCGAATTAAAACTAGCAGAACCCTTAGCCTTCCCTGAACGTTTCCTTAATTTAGAGAAACGGATTCGTGATCTTGAAGAAAAAATAGAAAAATATAAAAATGCAAATAATTCAGTGAAACATAAAAATCTACTACATAAAATAAAAAGTTTTTTAATAAAAAAATAAGGAACGCATAGATTATGAACACAGATAAAATAAAAATTCAAACTTGGTTTGTAACTGGAGCTTCTAGCGGTATTGGCTATGAAATGTGTAAACAACTATTAAACCGAGGCTATAATGTCATTGCTGTTGCAAGGCGTATTCCTTCGTTCCACGATGACAAGGCATTATGCCTTTCTGTCGATGTTACGAATGAAGATGAAATCAAAAAAGCTTTTTCTGAAGGCATATCCCGTTTTGGATCGATTGATGTTCTTATAAATAATGCAGGTATATCATCAAATTTAACATTTGAAGAAATATCAAATGAAGAGATGAGAAATGTTATAGAGGTTAATTATTGGGGCGCATATAACACGATGAAAATTTTTTTGCCGTATTTTAGAGAAAAAAAATATGGTACAATAATTAATAATACTTCACAAAGTGGAATATCAGTTCGAGCATTTGGGGCTGCATACTGTTCCTCAAAGCATGCCTTAGAAGGTCTTACAGCCGTTATTTGGCATGAAGCACAGCGCTTTTGTAGAGTTATGGCTATTGAGCTCGGCTTTTTTCCTGGCACTGAAGTTTTAAAAAACCATTCACGAAAAGGTACACAAATTCCAGAATATAAAGGAATACCATTGTTCTATAAAAAATACGACAGGAATTTTACAAACAATTTAACTTTAGCAATCAATTCAGTTATAGACACCGTGGAAAAAGATAAACTTCCACGTCGTCTAATTTTAGGAAAGGATGCTCTCATACAGATATCAACAGAAGTTGATTATATATTATCTGATCTCAAAAATTCAAAAGAAAGAGCTTTAGCTTGTTCTATTCCTAATAAAGAATATGTATTATCTTTATTCGGAATAAATTTTTTTAAACAAAAAACATTTCCAACTTATAAATTATACACATTATTCGGAATCAATATTAAAGTTAGAAAATAATTCATAGGTGATAAGATGCAACCTTTCCGCAAAGTCGTCGTCCCTGTGGCCGGCTGGGGGACACGTTCCCTGCCGGCCAGCAAGAATGTGCCCAAGGAGATGCTGCCCATCTACAACAGGCCGGTCATCCAGTACGTCATGGAGGAAGCCCTGCGTTCCGGCGTGACCAGCGCCATCTTCGTCACCAACAGGGACAAAAGCGTCATCGAGGACTATTTCGATTACAACCTGCAGCTTGAAGCCGTCCTGCAGCGGGGCGGCAAGCAGGACAAGCTGGCCGAGATCCATCAGGTAGCCGAAATGGTCAACATCATGTCCGTCAGGCAAAAGCAGCAACGCGGCCTGGGGCACGCTGTCCTGTGCGCCAGGGACCTCGTCGCCAATGAACCGTTTGCCGTCATGCTGGGGGATGATATAATGTTTGGCAGTGTCCCCGGCATCCATCAGCTGATCGAAGTGGCGCAGGCCGAGAACATGCCTGTCGTCGGTGTGATGGAAGTCCCACAGGAAGAAGTCAGCAAATACGGTATCATCGACGGCGAAGAGATCGCTCCCGGTGTCTACCGCGTACGGGATATGGTGGAAAAACCTGCTGTGGACAAGGCGCCTTCCCGTCTTGCCGTGGTCGGCAGATATGCCCTGTTCCCGGATATCTTCGATTATCTGGACAAGGTGGAACCCGGTCATGGCGGTGAGATCCAGCTGACGGATGCCCTGAAGGCCCGGGCCCGCGAAAAGGGGATGTTGGCGGTGAAACTGGCCGGCATCCGCTTTGACGCCGGTAACTGGAGCGATTATCTCACAGCCAATATCTACTTTGGCCTGCAAGATGAGAACTTGCGGTATGACCTTTTGAAAAAGCTGAAAAACATCATCCAGTTCGAATAACAATCATGCTGAGCATCCGTTTTTCCAATACTGGTCCCCTGTCTGTTATCGCCGGCCCTTGTGCCATCGAGGGCCGGCAACAGACATTGGAAGCGGCCGCGGCCCTGAAGGAGATCTTCCTTCAGGCCGGTGTTCCCCTGATCTTCAAGTCCAGTTTCGACAAGGCCAACCGCAGTTCCGGCGCCTCCTATCGTGGCGTGGGAATGACAGAAGGGCTGTCCATCCTGGCGGAAGTGCGGGAACGCTACGATGTTCCCGTCATTACGGATATCCATTTGCCGGAACAGGCCATACCCGTGGCCGAAGCAGTGGACATGTTGCAGATCCCGGCATTCCTCTGTCGACAAACTGACTTGCTGCTGGCCGCGGCGGCTACGGGAAAACCGGTGAATATCAAAAAGGGACAGTTTCTTTCGCCCTGGGAGATGCGTCACGTGCTGGCCAAGGCCTGCAGTACGGGCAATGAGCGCATATGTCTGTGTGAACGTGGCAGCAGCTTCGGCTACAACAATCTGGTCGTGGACATGCGCGGACTGGAAATCATGAAGAAAACCGGGCATCCTGTCATCTTCGATGCTACCCATTCCGTGCAGCTGCCCGGTGCGGGCGACGGCAAGAGCGGCGGTCAGCGGGAATTTGTGGCCCCCCTGGCCCGTGCGGCCGTGGCCGTGGGGGTGGCCGGGCTTTTCCTGGAGACCCATCCTGATCCCGATGTCGCTCCCTGCGACGGCCCCAACATGCTGCCCTTCACAGCCCTGCCATCTCTGCTGGCTACGCTCAAGGATCTGGATCGTATTGCCAAGGCAGGTATGGCAAAAATGGACAAGGAAGTTACGGTATGCGTACTCTAGCCGTCAGCGTCCTTGAACTTACTAGTTTATACAAAATCGTATATAAAAAGTATGTTCAAAAAAATCATTGCCATCATTTTGTGCATCGTATTTCCCCTGCCTCTCTTGGCAGCAATCTATATGGTAAAATATCATGGAAATGTAAAAACACATAAATTTCATAATTCATTCTGCTCAGAATACTATAATAAATATTCTTTTGTCCCTTTTAAATCTGTGCGGGAGGCAACAATGGCAGGATATAAAGCATGTAAAAAATGTTCAAAATATAATAAATAGGACAGAATATAATATTTCTGCTCCATAAGCAGCCAACAAGGACATCAACATATGCGTACCCTAGTCGTCATTCCCGCCCGGTATGCCTCTACCCGCCTGCCGGGCAAGCCCCTGCTGAATATTTGCGGCAAGCCCATGATCCGGCGTGTCTATGAAGCTGTCCAGAAAGCCACCTTGGTGGATGCGGTGCTGGTAGCTACGGATGATGCCCGCATCATCCAGGCCGTAGAAGACTTTGGCGGCCGGGCCATCCTGACCTCTTCCCGATGCGCTTCCGGTACGGATCGCCTTGTGGAAGTGGCCCGGCAGGAAGAGGCAGATATCTATCTGAATGTCCAGGGCGATGAGCCCCTGCTGCGCCCGGCTGATGTGGACAAGCTGGTGGAAGCCTTGCGTGACTGCCCGCATATGGCAGCTGCGACCCCTTGCTACAGAATCAGCTACGAGCAGGCCTGCGACCCCAACTTGGTCAAGATCGTACGCAGCGATAGCGGTGCGGCCCTTTATTTCAGCCGGGCCCGTATCCCTTTTGACCGGGACGAAGAAGGGACGGGCGCCTATTGGGGACATATGGGCATGTATGCCTATCGCCCGGACGCCCTGAAGATCTTCGCGGATCATGAGCCGGGGATGTTGGAACGCACGGAAAAACTGGAACAACTGCGCCTGCTGCAGCATGGCGTCGGCATCCAGACCGTGGAACTTCCACCGTGCGCGCCGGGTGTGGATACGCCTGAAGACCTGGAGCGGGTCAGGGCCATCGTGAAGGGCAAAGAATTCTCTACTTCTGCGCCTGCGACGCCCGCTACAACTTCACTGGCAGACATCCGCCTGGTCATCACTGATGTGGACGGTGTACTGACCGATGGAGGGCTGTATTATGGCCCGGATGGCGAATGCATCAAACGCTTCCACGCTCAGGATGGTCTAGGCATGGTCATGCTCCGCAAAGCGGGCATCCGCGTGGCAGTCCTGTCCGGCCGGGACTGTCCGGCCCTACGCCGTCGTCTGAACGATTTGGGGATCGACATGTTCCGTCTGGGCAAGGTCGAAAAACGCGCAGCCTGCGAAAGTCTACTGCAGGAGGCGGGCGTCAGTGCACACGAAGCCCTGTTTATCGGCGATGATCTGCCTGATCTGGATGGATTCGCCTGCTGCGGGCTGGGGGTAACTGTGGCCAATGCCCGGGACGAGGTCAAACGTGCGGCAGACATCGTCCTGCAAACCCAGGGCGGCCAGGGGGCCTTCCGCGAACTTGTGGATATGCTTCTGCCACAATGATAAGGCCATTCGTATGACTCAAGGTAAATTCATCCCGACAGCGGCAACTGTCCTCTACCAGGAGGCAGACGCCCTGCGTGTACTGGCGGACAGCCTGGACACCGCTTTTGATGAAGCTGTAGACTGCTTGCTGCATATAGATGGACGCATCGCAGTTACCGGCATGGGCAAGAGCGGTCATGTAGCGCGCAAGGTTGCAGCTACATTGGCTTCTACGGGCAGTCCCGCCTTCTTCATCCACCCGGCGGAAGCCAGCCATGGGGATCTGGGCATGCTGGCCAAGGGGGACGCCGTACTTGCCTTCTCAAACTCGGGAGAGACCCAGGAATTAACGGACATCATCGCCTATGCGGCCCGCTATCGCCTACCACTTGTTGCCGTCACAAAACGGCCTGACAGCATGCTGGGAAAAAATGCCGATTATGTGTTACAGCTTCCTGATGTGAAGGAAGCCTGCCCTATCGGTTGCGCCCCCACGACATCCACTACCATGCAGCTTGCCCTGGGGGATGCTCTGGCTCTGACGCTCTTGCAGGCGCACGGCTTTCGCCCGGAAGATTTCCGGCGATTCCACCCCGGCGGGAAACTGGGGAAAAAACTCCGGCAGGTCAAGGAGATCATGCATGTGGGAGAGACCCTGCCCCTGGCCGATCCGGATACTCCCATGGGCGATGTCATCTACATCATGAGCAGCAAGGGCTTTGGCGCTGTCGGAGTCACAGAAAAAGGCAAACTGATCGGCTTCATCTCGGATGGAGATCTGCGACGCCATATGGCCCCGGACCTGTTGCAAAAAAAAGCACGGGACATTATGTCATTACATCCTTTTTCACTGTCGCCCGAATGTCTGGTGGAAAAGGCTCTGGCATTACTGGCAGAACGCAAGATCACCAGCTCCTTTGTGGTTGATCATGACCGTGTGATAGGATTCATCCATGTCCATGACATGCTGTAACCAAGGAAAAATGGTAATGAAACGTCTGCTTCCTCTCGTGGTATGCCTGCTGCTGGCAGCTTGTGCTCCCCGCAATAACGATCAGGCTGCTCCGGCGAACCAGCCAGTACTGTCTCCTGACCAGCAGATGGCCAATTTTTTGGGAGATAGCCATCCCGGCGCCTCCGCGTCTTTTTCCGGCACAAGCTACGGTGACTATGTGACGGTGACCACGCGCGAAGATTATATCTCTGCCCTCGGTGAACTCTGCCGTGAAGGTCTTGTCAACAGCTCTGGAGGCATCTCCCGTATCGCGGTCTGCCGTGACAAGAAAGAGCAAGCATGGCGTCTGGCTCCCCGTATTTTTCCTCAGGGGGCCCTTTAGATTATGACAACGGCTCCCGCGCTGGATACGCAGGTGCGTGTCATTCTAGCTCTGGCCCTACGTGAAGTGCACACACTTTACGGTGGCAAAAGCTTGGGCTATCTCTGGGCTATTATTCAGGCGGCCTTTGGCGTAGCCGTCTTCTGGGCTATCCGCCATTTTGCCCATGCATCTGCTCCCCATGGGATGACAGTGTTGACCTACTTGGTGGCTGGTTTCGGCGTCTGGTATATTATCAGCCAGACTATCAGCAAATGTATGACCGCCATCGATGGAAACCGTGCACTACTAACCTTTCCTCAGGTAACCCCCCTGGATATCATGCTGGCGCGTTGCCTTGTTGTCACTGCCACTCAAGTTATCAGTATGGCCATTATCCTAGGATGTGGGATTGTTTTCGGGTATACAGTAGCAATCTCTAGTGTGGGGATGCTCATCATCTGTGTGCTGCTGGCTGCTTTTCTGGGACTGGGACTGGGGACTCTGCTGGGATCTCTCGCGGTCTATCTGCCAGCCTTGCAACAGGTCGTCCCCATGATCATGCGCATCCTCTTCTTTGCTTCGGGGATCTTCTATTCCGTCAGCGCGTTCTCCCACAGAGTAGGCGATTTCCTGATGCTCAATCCCATCATGCAGATTATTGAACTCGTCCGCATGTCCCTGGCCAATGGCTATATTTCCCAGTATGCGGATTTTTGGTATGTGGTGCAGGTGACTTTGGGATCCTTGTTTTTTGGATTGTTGCTGGAACGTTATGTGCGCCGGAGAGTGGCCCAATGATCCGCCTGCGTAACGTGACCAAAACCTACCGCATGAAGGCCGGGCGCCGCCTCATCCTCGACGACCTAAGCGTGGATTTCGTCCCTGGTGTCAATGTCGGAATCCTGGGGCGCAACGGAGCGGGCAAATCAACTCTGATGCGCATTCTCGGCGGTGCCATCACGCCAGATCATGGCACAGTAGAACGTACCAGTCGGGTCTCCTGGCCCATCGGCTTCAGTGGTTGTTTCCACGGCAGTCTTACCGGACGGGAGAACTTGCGCTTCGTCTGCCGGATTTACAAGGCGGACATCCGGCAGGTGACGTCCTTCGTAGAGGAGTTTACTGAACTGGAAGACTACCTGGACATGCCGGTCAAGACCTATTCTTCCGGCATGGCGGCCAAACTGGCCTTTGGGCTCAGTATGGCCATTGGTTTCGATTTTTATCTCATCGATGAATTGACCGCCGTGGGGGACGCTTCCTTCCGTCAGAAAAGTCAGCGTGTCTTTCTGGAACGAAAAAGTACGTCCACTTTGCTGGTAGTTTCACACCAGATTGCCACGATCAAACAACATTGCGATGTGGCCGGTGTACTGGATCGTGGCAAGATCATTTTCTTCGACCGGATTGCCGAGGCGGTCAAATACTACAACGCCATTTGTAAGCAACCTAGTAATCCACGCTATGTCTGAACCGAACTCCCCTGAGCAAAAGTTTCCCCTTGCCACCGTATCGGAAAAGGCCGCGCCGGGCTCCCCTGCTGCGCCTGCAACTCCGGCTCAAGCTCCCAAGCCGACGCCCACTCCCGCAGCGAAGCC
>NZ_DS996357.1:54984-66813 GCF_000156375.1 Desulfovibrio piger ATCC 29098 | reverse complement strand
CCGCGCCGGGCTCCCCTGCTGCGCCTGCAGCTTCGTCTCAAGCTCCCAAGTCGACGCCCACTCCCGCAGCGAAGCCGGCTCCCAAGCCTGCTCCTACGCCAATGGCAACGGCACCCAAGGCAGCCCCCGCGCCTGCGGCAAAGCCCGCTCCGGCAGCCCCCAAAAGCGCTGCGCCTGCTTCCCCTGCTGCGCCTGCAGCTCCGGCTCAAGCTCCCAAGCCGACGCCCACTCCCGCAGCAAAGCCAGCCCCCAAGGGGCCTGCCGCCGCACAGACTCCCCCCACGGCCAAGGCTCCATCGTCTCAAGTCGCGCCGTCGTCAGGATTACTGCCGCTGCTGCCGGAGGCTGCCCGTACCAAGCTCGACCGTCTTGCCCCCTATGCCGCAAACATACGAAGCTTCTTTCGGCCGCAAGGCCTGGCGCTTCGCCTGCTCCTGTCCTGTGTGCTGCTGCCCACTCTGGTGGTTTTCCTTTATCTGGCCCTCTTCGCCTCGGACATCTATCTGGCCGAAGCAAAGTTTGCCATACGCAGCCAGAACCAGCAGCAGTCCCTGGACATGCTGTCCACTTTTTTCCGTACCAACTCCTCGTCCCTGAGCGATTCCTACATCGTCCAGAACTACATCCAGTCCATGGACATGATCGACAAGGTGGATGGCAAGTTGCATATACGGGACCACTACGCGGATCGCAGCCATGACATCTGGTACCGTCTGACGCGCAACGCGACCCAGGACGAGATACTGCGCTACTGGAGCTGGGCCGTGGTGACAACCTTTGACCCGGACACCAGTATCATGACTGTCCAGGTCAAGGCCTTCAGTCCACAGATGGCACAGGCCGTCTGCCAAGCCATCCTTGATGCCAGCGAGGCCCTGGTCAATGCCATGAACGATCGTGCCCGGACCGATGCCATATCCCAGGCCCAGGCAGAGGTCGCCCGTGCCGAGGCCCGTATCCGTACGGCCCACGAGGCTATGCGGCAATACCGGGAGCGCACGGTAATCCTCGATCCGCAGGCTGTGGCCAGCGGCCTGTACAGTCTCGTCAACCAACTGGAAGGGGAGATCACCAAAACTACAGCGGAACTGGCCGAAGCCTCGACCTATATGCAGGCCGACAGCCCCCGGGTGGTCATGCTCCAGAACCGGCTGGCTGTCCTGCAGAAACAGCTCCAGAGCGAAAAGGCGCGTCTGGCCAGCCAGATGCAAGGCGACAAGCCCCTGAGTGCTCTTGTCAGCGAATTCCAGAGCCTGACTCTGGAAGAAGAATTCGCCCAGAAACAGTTGACCTCTGCCATGGCCTCGCTGGAAACAGCACGCGTCCAGGCCGAGTCCAAATCTCTTTATGTGGAATCGTTCCAGAAGCCCATGGTGCCGGATGAATCCCTCTATCCCCGCCCCATAGTCTTCAGTCTGGTGTTCATGCTGGCAGCCGCGGTGCTGCTTGGTCTTGTCTCTCTTATCGTTGCTGCCATCCGGGAGCATGCGGGGTTCTGATGAAATATCTGTCTTTGTCCTGCGCTGTCATGCTTGCGGCGCTTCTTGTCATGTCGCCCTGTGCCCAGGCTTATTCCACAGACACTGTCAGAAAGCAGGCCCTGATGGGAGGACTTTCTGACGGTGTGAGCAAACAACAACAGACATCCGCCAACAGCAGTAATGGTAATGCTGTTCCTGCGGCCGCGGGCGTCAAGGCAACGGGCACCGGCATGCAGAATATGGATGCCATGTATCCCCAAAATGGAAAACCCTCCGGGAGTACAGTGAATAACGCTCAGCAGGCAGCTCCTTACCGGCCCCCGCTGCGCCAGCCTGTGCCTCTGCAGGCCCCCCCTGCCTGGGCCCAGACCACCTATCCGACTCCTCTCGTGGAAGGTCTTCTGCCCTACGGGGCCAGCCTGTTCCGGGGCAACTTTGCCAATACGTACCAGGAAGGCTTGCAACCCCAGTACATCATCTCTCCCGGTGACCGCATCATGCTGCGCGCCTGGGGTGCCTTCACCTATGACGACATCCTTGTCGTCGATCAGCAGGGCAACATCTTCGTGCCCGAAGTTGGTCCCATCAGCGTGGGCGGGCTCAGCAACGCCCAGTTGCAGGGCACCATAAAGAACCAGATCTCCTCGGTCTTCACTTCCAACGTCCAGATCTACACCAATCTGATGAGTTCCCAGCCCGTGGCCGTCTTCGTGACAGGGCATGTGCTCAATCCCGGCCGTTATGCGGGCGGGCAGCAGGATTCCATCCTCTATTATCTGGACAGGGCCGGCGGTATCGCTCCCGAACGCGGCAGCTTCCGCCACATCGTGGTCAAGCGCGGCAAGCGCGTCGTGGCCAACATCGACCTCTATGACTTCCTGACCAACGGGGATCTGCCCAAAGTCCAGCTCCAGGACGGTGACGTCATCCTCGTGCGGGACAGGGGCATGGGCATCGCCGCCACAGGCCTGATCCGCCAGCCGGCCTTCTACGAATTCGATCCCGGCAAAGTCAGCGGGGCCAGCCTGGTCAAGGTCGCCTGGCCTCTGCCCAGTGCCAGTCACGTCAGTGTGTCCGGGACCCGCAATGGCTCCGAATACCACACCTATATGACCATGGCGGAATTCAGGTCCTTCACCCTGCATGATGAGGATATCGTGGAGTTCCATGCGGACACGCCCGGCAACACCATCATGGTGGGTGCCACGGGGGCCATCCTGGGCAATTCCCGTTTTCCCGTCGTCAAAGGGACGACCCTGCGCCAGCTGCTCCAGTATATCCAGGTGGATGCCAATCTGGCTTCCATCGAGGCCATCTATCTGCGCCGCCAGTCCGTGGCCGAACAGCAGAAAAAGACCATCCAGGATTCGCTCATCCGTCTGGAGCAGCGGGCCCTCACGGCCACGTCCCAGTCCGTGGACGAGGCCAACATCCGCATCAAGGAAGCGGAACTGATCCAGGACTTCGTGCAGCGGGCCAGCAAGATCGAGCCTGACGGCGTGGTCGTGGTCTGCCGCAAGGGGCAGATCAATGACCTCATCCTGGAAGAAGGCGATATCGTCTACGTTCCGCAAAAGTCCGGTGTGGTCCAGGTCGCCGGCGAGGTGACCATGCCCAAGGCTGTGGTCTACAACGAGCACCTCAAGCTCAAGGATTACATCAACAGTGCCGGCGGCTACACGGACAGAGCCGATGCCAGCAGCGTCCTCGTGCTCAAGCCCAATGGCGAGGTCGGTCCCATCGCCTCGCTGGGCGTCGGGCCCGGTGACCAGATCATGGTCCTGCCTGCCTACGACAGCAAGGCCGTACAATCCATCAAGGATATCGTCCAGATCATCTACCAGCTGGCCGTGTCCGCCGGTGTGGTCCTGGTGCCGTTCTGGTCATGATCCCGCGTTATTTCGGTTATCTTTTCCGGCAGGTGCGCCAGAGGCTGACACCGGCAGTCCGACTGCCGCGTTGGCCTCTGCTGCTCCTGCAGGCACCGGAACAAGATTTCTGGGCGCTTTTTTCTCCCGGCATGGCACGTGTCCCCTATCTGGAGACGTTTCTTGACCGGGATGTCCGCTATCTTCCTGCCTGGAAAGGTCGCACGTGGTTATGGTCTCGTCTGGGACAGCGCTGTTGTGGCGTTTTGGCCTGGGGGCTCAAACAGAGTGGTAAGGCCGCAGAAGCCTTGGCGCGCAGCCACGGTCTCCCCCTCCTCCGCCTGGAGGACGGCTTCCTGCGTTCCCTCGACCTGGGAGTGAAAGGTGCACCACCGTATGCCCTGGTGGTGGACGATACAGGCATCTACTACGATTCTACCCGGCCCTCGGCACTGGAGAACCAGCTCAACAGTGACGGCTGGCAAACACCGGAACTGCTGGCGGAAGCCCGCAGCGCCATATCTGCCATCCTGGCGTACAATCTGAGCAAGTATAACCATGCTCCGGATGCCCCCGCAGACCTGATCCTGGACAGGGGCCGTCCACGCATCCTGATCCTGGACCAGACGCGCCATGACCTGAGCGTCCTCCTTGGTGGGGCAGATGCCGGTACGTTCACCAGCATGCTGGAAGCAGCCTGCCGTGAACATCCCGGTGCGGATATCTGGGTCAAGACCCATCCCGATGTGCTCAGCGGCCGCAAACAGGGGTTCTTCGATCCTCATGATCTGCCCGCCGGTGTGCATCTTCTGGCAGAAGATGTGAGCCCTCTCAGCCTGCTGCGCCAGGTGGATGAAGTTTACTGCGTCACCTCGCAGATGGGGTTCGAAGCCCTGCTGCTGGGCAAAAAGGTCCATTGTTTCGGCATGCCCTTCTATGCCGGATGGGGACTGACGCACGACAGGCAGCATTGCCCCCGCCGTACGGCAGTCCGCACTCTGGAAGAAGTTTTTGCCGCTGCCTATATCCTGTACAGCCGCTACGTCCACCCTGTAACGGGACGTCGCTGCGGCATCATGGATATCATCCGTCTGCTGGCGGAACAGCGCCGCCGCAACGAACTGAACCGGGGATTCCATGCCTGCTTAGGGTTCCGGCTCTGGAAACACGAACAGGCCCGTGCCTTCCTCGCCTCCACAGGGGGGACCCAGGCTTTCTTCACTGATGAAGGAAAAGCCGTGGCCGCAGCCAAGGCCCGGCAGGGGCGGGTCGTCGTCTGGTCTTCCAAGGAGAGCCCCACACTGTCTGCCCTCTGCCGACAGCAGCATGTGCCCCTTCTGCGCATGGAAGACGGCTTCATCCGCTCCAAAGGACTGGGGTCGGACTTTATCCGTCCGGGCTCCCTGGTACTTGACGATTTGGGGATCTATTATGACCCGCGCCAGCCCAGCCGCCTGGAGCAGCTGATCCGCAACGGCATCGAGGATTCCGGCCTTCTGGAGCAGGCACGCGCCCTGCGGGAAGAATTGTGCCGTAGCGGCATCACCAAATATAACGTCGGTTCGATGGCAGACCTGCCCGCTCTGCCGACCGACAGGACCATCGTCCTCGTGCCCGGCCAGGTGGAAGATGATGCCTCCGTACGTACGGGAGGCTGCGGCATCCACTCCAATCTGGAGCTCCTGCAGGCCGTCCGCAAAGTCAGGCCCCAAGCCTTCATCATTTACAAGGAACACCCCGATGTCAGCAGCGGCAACAGGAAAGGAGCCCTGCAGGACAGCGATGTGGCAGGGCTGGCAGATGCCTTCGTGCGCAAGACCGCCATCAGCCAGCTTTACCGGCGCTGCCACGAAGTCCATACCCTGACCTCACAGTCCGGTTTCGAAGCCCTGTTACGCGGTATCCCCGTCTTTACCTATGGGGGACCGTTCTATGCGGGCTGGGGGCTGACAAGGGACAGATTATCTTTTCCAAGACGCAAAGCCATTGCTTCCGTAGATGTCCTTGTCGCTGCCGTCCTTCTGTGCTATCCAGCCTATTACGATTGGGAACATCGTTGTTTCACTGACTGTATGGCTTTTCTTGCAAAGCTGAAATCACATATCCAGCCTCCCAAGGTGTAATTTGCATGTCTGGCACACGCAGTTTCCTTTTTTTACAGGGTCCCTATGGCCCGTTTTTCTATCGCCTGGGCGAAAAACTTGAAGAACATGGCTGCCGGGTACGCAAAGTCGTGACCAACGGCGGCGAATGGATCTTCTGGCCAAGGCTGCGTAATGTCTGCTTCTGGCGGGGCCATAATTACGAATGGCCCTTCTGGATCAGTCAGTGCATGACGGAGAACCATACGACGGATATCGTCCTGATGGGAGACTGGCGTCCCTTGCACCGTGAGGCCATCCTGCTGGCACGGCAACGGGGCATCCGGGTCTGGGTCTATGAGGAAGGCTACCTGCGTCCCCGCTTCATCACGCTGGAAGAAGGCGGGGTCAACGGCGCATCTCCCCTGCCGAAGACCGGGGAGGAGATCCGGCAGCGAGCCCGGACGTACGAGGCGGACTATCCCTATGGGCTTTCCGCAGCAAGCAACCCCCAAAGCAATCGTGTCTGGCAAATCATCAAGCATTTTGCCGGTTTCCTGCTCTGCTGGCCGTTTTTCCCGCGCTATAAGACCCATCGTCCGGATGGCGCCATCCGGGAGCTGACGGGCATCATTCCCCGCTACTTCATGCGTCACCGGCGGCGCAGGGATTCCCTCAAGGTATTGCGGACCTTTTTGCACCAGAAGGTCCCCTTTTATGTCATGCCCCTGCAGCTGGATTCGGATTCCCAGATCCGTCGGCATTCGCCCTTCACCGGTATCCTGGAGTCCATGGCCCTGGTCATCACCAGTTTTGCCCGTCATGCGCCCAAGGACAGCTACCTGCTCATCAAGAACCACCCGTTCGATAACGGTCTCATCAATTACAGGCGTTACATGCGTTCGCTGGGCAGGGCTTGCGGCTGTGCCAACCGGTTGCGCTTCGTCGAGGCAGGACAGGTAAACATGATCATCCAGGGGTGCAAAGCTGTCGTGCTCTGCAACAGCACGGTCGGCCTGAGCGCCCTGCGCCTGAACAAGGCCGTGTACTGTCTGGGCAACGCCATCTATGCCGTACCGGGTCTGGCGGTGAACGCCGACCAGATGTCACTGGACGATTTCTGGCAGCAGTATGTCCCGCCGGACGAAGCACTGCTTGCCGACTTTCTGCGTCTGCTCAAAAATGAGGCCCTTCTCCCGGGGAATTTCTATTCCCGTGAAGGCATCACCGATACCATCGAAGCGTCCCTGCAACGCATGGGGATCACGGAGCCGCGCGCGACATCACGCCCCTAAACGGATCCCGGTTCTCCATCAGCGGCCTCCGCTTGCATCGGCAGATGCCCGTCCTCCGTGGTTCAAAAGTCCGTGGAGCCTGTCGGCCCCTACTCCCCCTTCTTCAGACGGTACAGGGTCAGGCCGTGCGGCAGGGTCGCCTCTTCACTGACGGTATAGCCCAACCACAGCAGGGGCCGCAGATCCGCGGCATTCCGTGCCGGGAACAGCAGCTCGCGCCGGGCCTCGGGCAGCAGGCTTTCCATCTGCAACAGCAGCATGGTCTCCACATACTGTCCCTGCCATTGCGGGTGCACCAGCAACCGGGCCAGATGCTGCCTGCCGTCCACTTCCCGCCCGCATACGGCCCCCACCATGGTGTCATCTTCCATCAGGGCCCGCAGTACCACACCGTGGGCAAAAAAATCCTCCAGCGTGTCCCCGGCCGCTTCGGGCAGGGGCTGCCCTTCCGGCAGCAGACGCGCCCGCACCATTTCCTGCAACTGCACAAGAGTAGCCAGATCTTCCCGACCGGCCTTTTCAAGACGGATCATGCATGTCCTCCTTTTCAGAGTCCAGACTAGCAGGGGAATGTGGCTGTCGCAAGCAGGCTGCCCTGCAGCATGCATCACTATGCTGCCCGATCCCCCGGCCAACAGTTGCAGTCCGTACGCCGCAACAAACACGGGCATAAAATATTTTTTGCGTACGGCCGTCCTGCGATGGAACATTTTTCCCCTTGGGACAAGCGCTGACAAGGGCAGGGAATTGTGGCATGGTCGCGGCATGAAGACTGCAAAGCATTTCACGACCATCGATCAGATCTGGGAACACCTGGACGGCCTTGGTTTCTTCCACATGGACCTAAGCCTGACGCGTATGGAGACCGCCCTCTCCCGTCTGGGCCTTTCCCGCCCGCCCTTCGTGGTGGCCCAGATCGTGGGCACCAACGGCAAGGGCTCCACGTCCGCCTTCCTGGACAGTCTGTCCCGCGCCCACGGTTGCCGCACGGGACTCTATACCTCGCCGCATTTCCTTTCCCCCTGCGAGCGCATCCGCATCGACGGCGTGCCCCTGCCGGGGGCCCTGTGGCCCGAGCTGGCCACGGAAGTCTACGCGGCACGCCCGGACCTGACCTATTTCGAATTCCTGACCGTGCTGGCCATCCTGGCCTTTGCCCGCCAGGGCGTACAGCTGGCCGTCATGGAGGCCGGGCTGGGCGGCGCCCATGACGCCACCACGGCCCTGGCCAGCGACCTGACCTGTTTCGCGCCCGTGGCCATGGATCATGCCGCCATCCTGGGCCCCACCCTGCGCGACATCGCTCTGGACAAATGCGGTGCCATCCGCCCCCGCGTGCCGGTGGTCAGCGCGCCCCAGTTCCCGGCTGCCGAAGAAGTCCTGCACCGGCAGGCCGAACAGCTGGCCGCTCCCCTGCACATCGTCTCCCCCCTGCCGGGCAACATGCCGCTGGGGCTGGCCGGACCGCACCAGCGCATCAATGCCGCCGTGGCCCTGCATGCCTGGCAGGCTCTGGCCCCGCGCCTACATGTGACGCCGCGGCCTGATGCCGTGGCACGGGGACTGGCCCAAGCTTTCGTGCCCGGGCGTTTGCAGTCCGTGCCCGCCACGGACCAGCATCCGCCCCTGCTGCTGGACGGTGCCCACAATGCCCACGGCATGGCCGCTTTGCTGGCCCATGTGCGCCAGTCCGGCCTGCGTCCGCGCGCGGCCATCTATTCCTGCCTGGGCGACAAGGACTGGCACCCGGCCCTGATGCTGCTCAAGCGGGCCCTGGGTGACGCGCCGCTCTTCATCCCGGCCCTGCACAACGAACGCGCCGCCGACGCCACCCAGGTGGTGGCCACCGCCAATGCCGCGGCCCCGGCCAATGCCACCCTGCTGCCCGACGTGCGCAACGCCCTGGATGCCGTGCGTGATCTGCCCGGCGACGACAAGGCCCCGGTCATCATCAGCGGCTCCCTGTACATGCTGGCGGAATTCTACAGCCTCTATCCCCACCTTCTGGAACAGCCCGCCTCCGCCCGGGGCGCCAAGGAGGACGCATGAACCACCTTTTCCGTGCCCTGCCGTCCATGAACGCCAGTCTGGATGCCCTGCTGACGGCGGACAAGGCCCTGCATGATCTGCCCCGCCCCCTGCTGCGCGAGGCCGTCACGGATTTCTGGAACAGCCGCCGCGACGACATCCGCGCCGGTCGCGTGCAGGATGCCGCCGAACTGGCTCTGGAGGCCTGCCTTCCCGAGCTGCTGGCCTTCGTCCGCCGCAAGACGGCACCGCGCCTGCGCAACGTCATCAATGGCACCGGTGTGGTCATCCATACCAACATGGGGCGTTCCGTGCTGGCCCGGAGCGCCCAGGAAGCCGTACGCCGGGTCATCTCCGGCTACTGCAACCTGGAGCTCGACCTGCACAGCGGCGGACGCGGCAGCCGCTATGTCATCATCGACGAGCTGCTGCAGCGCCTGACCGGCGCCGAGGCCGCCATGGTGGTCAACAACAATGCCGCCGCCGTCCTGCTGGTGCTGGATACCTTCTGCAAGGGCGGCGAGGTCATCGTCTCGCGCGGGGAACTGGTGGAGATCGGCGGCAGCTTCCGCATCCCGGAAGTGATGGAAAAAAGCGGTGCCCGCCTGCGCGAAGTGGGCGCCACCAACCGCTGCCACCTGCACGACTACGCCACGGCCATCAACGAAGATACCCGTGCCCTCATGCGCGTGCACACCTCCAACTACCGCATTGTGGGCTTCCATTCCGCCGTGCCCCTGCCCGATCTGGCGGCCCTGGCCCGGGAACACGGTCTGCCCGTCATCGAGGATCTGGGCAGCGGTTCCTTCATGGACTTTTCTTCCGTGGGCCTGCCCAACGAGCCCACAGTGCCCGAAGTGGTGGCCGGAGGCGCCGACGTGGTGACCTTCTCCGGCGACAAGGTGCTGGGGGGCCCGCAGTGCGGCCTCATCGTGGGCAGCCGGGAGCGCATCGAGGCTCTGAACAAGAATCCCCTCACCCGTGCCCTGCGCTGCGACAAGCTGACCATGGCCGCGCTGGAAGCCACACTGCGCCTCTATTGCGAGCCCGAACGCGCCCGCCGCGAGATCCCGACCCTGCGCGACATCTGCCGGGATCCCAAAGACCTGGCCCGTGCCGCCCGTTCGCTGGCCGCCCGGCTGCGCCGTGCCCTGGGCCCCGCCTGCCGCATCAGCCTGCGTCCCGATGTTTCCCGCGTGGGCGGCGGCGCCTTCCCGGAACGCGACCTGCCCACGACTCTGGTCTGTCTGGAACCTGCCGTCATGAGCGCCACGGCCCTCAAGCAGGCTCTGCTGGATACCACGCCGCCGGTGCTGGGCCGTCTGGAGGAAAGGAGCTTCTGCCTCGATCCGCGCACGCTCCTGCCCGAAGACCTGCCGCGCCTGACGGCCCTGCTCAAACAGCTGCTGGCCGGCTAGACCATATTTCCGCCCGCACCCCGCTCCACAGCGCCATGCGGGCCATGCCTCCCGGCCGTGCACCGGCCGGAGCATCACGCCCTGCCGTGGCCGCCGGATCTCCGGCCAGCCGGGTACCGGCTCCATGAAAAGGCAGCCGCAGTACCGCTGCCTAAAGGATACTGGATATGAAAAAAGCAGAAACGCCTTCCCTCACCTACAGTCCCCGCAATGCCTGGGACGTGTACACCACCGCTACCCAGAAGCGCCAGATGGACGCCCTGGTCAAGCGGTACATGGATTTCCTCAGCAATTGCAAGACCGAACGCGAGACCGTGGCCTATGTGCAGAAACGCCTGCAGGAAGCCGGGTTCAGCGAGGACTTCAAAAAGAACGCCGTGTTCCGCAACCTGCGCGGCAAGGCCATCTTCGCCGCCCGCAAGGGCAAGATCCCGCTGCAGAAGGGCGTGCATCTCATCGCCGCCCATGCCGACAGCCCCCGTCTAGACTTCAAGCAGCGCCCGCTGGTCGAACAGCCCGGCGTGGCCCAGGCCAAGACCCATTATTACGGCGGCATCCGCAAGTACCAGTGGCTGGCCCGTCCTCTGGCCCTGCACGGCGTGGTGGTGCTGGAGAACGGCAAAAGCATCAGCGTGGCCATCGGTGAAAAAGCCGGCGAGCCCGTCTTCACCATCGCCGATCTGCTGCCCCATCTGGCCCGCAAGCAAAACAGCCAGACCCTGGCCGAAGTCTTTGACGGCGAAAAGCTGAACATCATCCTGGGCCACAGCCCGGCCCCCACCGCCGCCAAGAACAAGGACATCAAGGAACCCATCAAGCAGCACGTGCTGGAGCTGCTCAACGCCAAGTACGGCATCCGCGAGGAAGATCTCGTCACCGCCGAGCTCCAGGTCGTGCCCGCCGGCCCCGCCACCTATGTGGGCTTCGACAAGGGCCTGGTGGGCGGCTACGGACAGGACGACCGCATCTGCGTCTTCACCGCCCTGGAGGCCCTGCTCAACGCCAAGAACACCAACCGCCTCTGCCCCAACATGGCCGTCATGTTCTGGGACAAGGAGGAGATCGGCTCCGACGGCGCCACCGGCGCGGCTTCCCGCTTCCTGCAGTACTGCTTCGAAGATCTGGCCCGCGCCTGGGCCCCGGGCATCCCGGTCTCGCAGGTGCTGCTCAACACCCGCGCCCTGTCCGCCGACGTGGACGCCGCCTTCGACCCCGACTTCCCCGAAGTGCACGAAAAGCAGAACGCCGCCCAGCTGGGCCACGGCCCCGTCTGCTCCAAGTACTCCGGCTCCGGCGGCAAATACGGTGCCAGCGATGCCGATGCCGAGTTCTACGGCTATGTGCGCGGCCTGTTCAACGCCCGCAACATCCCCTGGCAACCCGCCGAACTGGGCAAGGTGGACGTGGGCGGCGGCGGTACCGTGGCCCTCTTCCTGGCCGCCTACGGCATGCAGGTCATCGACTGCGGCCCGGCCCTCCTTTCCATGCACAGCCCCTTCGAGCTGGCCAGCTGCGTGGACATCCTTGCCACTGCCGAAGCCTATAAGGCCTTCCTCGAAGGCTAGCCCGCCGCTGCCGAGGTGGCATCATTGAGAGGGGGCGGGGACGTTTTTTGTGTTGGAACCGAAGGTTTNAATTCAACCTTTCGTCCAACCATC
>NZ_DS996357.1:16262-54644 GCF_000156375.1 Desulfovibrio piger ATCC 29098 | reverse complement strand
TGTCCCCGCCCCCTCTCAAACTCTCCCCCACCCCTGAAAAAACTTTCTTCTGGGCGGTATGAAAGGTCTCCGTCGCTGTCTGGCGGGGAGGGACTTTGTTCCCTGACCGGTAAAAAGACAAAGCAGCATATGCTGTCATGCCTGTTGCCTGCCCCAAGGGACTCCCCGCGATGCCCGGCGGAAAACGGCGCACTGGCCTCATACCTCTCCATATCCGGCAGTACGCCCCTTCTTTCATCTCCCACGCCTGCCCGGCGGCACAACAAGGCCATTCGCCCGGTGTTTCCCGTTTCCCGCCATCGGACGCCCACGGGCCAAGGCCACAAAATACGAAAGCGGACATCCTGAAGATGTCCGCTTTTCCATGCCCGCCGGTCAGCGACGGGGACCTCCCAGAAAAATCATAGGAGCGTTTTGGGGGAGGGTTGAGGAGCTCGAGGGAGGCCTTTTTTTCCGCTGGGAACGACCGAAGGCGACCCGCAGGGCCGTGCCCGTTGCGACGGAGGAAGCTACGGGCATCGACAGCAACGCAAAGGGCCTCCCCTCCTCTCGAACCGGCCCTTCCCTGCTCCCTACCGTGCCACCAGCACCCAGGCGGGGCCGGGGGCATCCAGATGGCTGGCCACGTAATTGGCGCGCTCGGACCCACCGCAGAACAGGTCGATGCGTCGCTGCTTGATGGCGCCGCCCACGTCCTGGGCAAAGCCGATACCGCGCAGGGGCAGGCTGCCGTATTTCTCGTCCGGTACGTTGACGCCAAAGGCTACCACAGCGCCCAGCGGGATGTAGCTGCGGTCCACGGCCAGAGAGAGCCATTCATCCACCACATGGCCCATGGCGCCGGTGGGCCCGCGGCTGCCGTAGCGGAAAAAGACGTAGCTGGGATTCTCGTTGAGGATCTCGCGCACGCGCTGGGGATTGTCCTTGAACCATTGGCGCTGCTCGAAGATGTCGCCCCGCTTGAGCAGGCCCTTTTCGCGCATGATGCGGCCCGAGCTCTTGTATTTGTGGCCGTTCTGGCCCGCGTAGTTGATGAAGGCCTCCGTCCCGTCATCGAACACCAGACGGCCGGAGCCCTGGATCTCCAGGAAGAAGACGTCCACGGGGTCAGCGGCCCAGGCCAGTTCCAGCCCCCGACCGGCCAGCAGCTGCTGCTCTTCGATCTGGCGGCGGGTATAATAGCGGCCCTTGTGGCGGCGCTTGTACTGCTTCATGTCCGGCGGCAGGGCATAGATGGCCTGCTCATAGCCGGGCTTGCGGGTACGGCTGGCCTTGACGCGGGGCTCATAGTAGCCGGAATAGGCGATGCCGGAGGGGACCTCCACCCACTGGAAATTCTGGAGGAAGAGCTGCGGTTCGGCATCCAGACGGGGCAGCAGCGCCTGCAGGCGCAGCAGGGTGCGTTCCATGTCGCCCCAAGTCAGGCGCAGACCGGGACGGTCGATGGCCACGGCCCCGGCGGGCTTGCTCTTGACATAGCGCAGGGATTTCCGCACCGTAGGCGCCATCTCGCGCCACGACTGCAGGTCCTGGTTCTGGGGCGCAAGATGCTCCGTGAAGAATTCGGGCGATTCAAAGCCCACGGCGGGCCCTTTGGGGATCAGGTATTCCTCGTGCGTCTGCCGCGACCCGCAGCCGGACAGCGCCAGGGCAACCAGCAGCACGGCGCACAGCGCCAGCCGCGGGAGCCCCTTCCCCACACGCAAAGGAGTTTTCTGATGCATGACGATTTTCCTTCCCTGGCCATCTGGTTCACCCACCGGATCTCCTACGGTGAAACAGATACCATGGGCGTTCTGTACTATGCGGAGTATCTCCACATCTTCGAGAGGGCGCGCAGCGAATTCATCCGCGCCTGCGGCATGAGCTACCGTGATGTGGAGGAAAAGGACATCATCCTGCCCGTCCGCGAGGCCCAGTGCCGTTACCGCTCCCCGGCCCGCTATGACGATCTGGTGCAGGTCCACACGGCCATCAGCGAATGGGGCCGCGCGTCCATGCGCTTTGTATACGAGATGTGGAACGAGGACAAGACGCGCCTGCTGGCAACGGGCAGCACCCAGCACGCCCTGGTGAACCGTCAGGGCCGTCCGGTGGCCGTGCCGGACTGGCTGCGCGACCTTTTGGGCAACCTGAAATAACGGCGGCCCACAAACGCACACGAAAAAAGCCGGGGACATCCCGGCTTTTTTTATGGCGCTGGAAAAATTTTTCACAATATTTTTTATTATTTTCTGCCGTGTAGCCGTCCGCATCCCGTAACGGGCCGGGATCGGGCTCGTGCCGGGCACGGATTTTCAGGCTCCCGGGGAGTTCCCTGTCTCCGTCTTTGCACAGGCAGCCATCTATTTTGTCTTTCCGGGCGCAGATGTCAAGTTGAGCAAAACAGTTTGGGCACTTCCCTTTTTGGCCATGTCGGGCTATGGTTTTATTACTACCGTGTGAAAGGTCGCACGTTGCCCTCGTAAATCCGGCGGCCCCGGGCTCGCCATATCGCTTACTAAGGGAGTTTTAGCATGTCCAACCCCGTGGATACCCAACGTACTTACGCACTTGTAGGCACCGGCGGCTGCGGCAAAACGTCGCTGGCCGAGATGCTCCTCTTCAATAGCGGCGCTCTGACCCGCATGGGCGCCATCGAAGACGGTACCACCTGCCTCGACTATGAACCGGAAGAAGTACGTCGTCGCGGCTCCATCCAGCCCGCGGTGGCTACCTGCCTCTGGAACAAGAATCGCCACTTCATGCTGGATATCCCGGGTGACGGCAACTTTACCGGCGACATGGAATGCCTGCTCAAGGGCGTGGACAGCGTCGTCTTCGTGCTGGACGCCGTGGACGGCGTGCGCCCCCTGACCAAAAAATTCTGGAACCTCACCCGCGCCGAAAACCTGCCCGCCATCTTCGTCATCAACAAGATGGATCGTGACCGCGCCGACTTCCAGATGGCCTTCGACGGCCTGGCTACCCTGGGCGTTAAGGCCGTGGCCCTGCAGGTGCCCATCCGTGAAGGCGAGGCCTTTACCGGCTATGTGGACGTGCTGACCGGCAAAGCCTACACCTTTGGCGCTGACGGCGCCGTCAGCGAATGCGACGTGCCCGCCGATGTGGCCGACGACGTGAGCCTGCTCCACGACCTGACCGTGGAAAACATCGCCGAAAGCGATGAAGAGCTCATGGAAAAATATCTGGAAGAAGGCAGCCTGTCCCTGGAAGACCTGCAGACCGGCCTGCGCAAGGGGACCGTGGCCGGTGAGCTCTGCCCCGTGCTGGTCTGCTCCTCCCTGGAGAACAAGGGTGGCGTGGCCGTGCTGGAAGCCATCCAGGCCCTGCTGCCCGCCGCTTCCGAGCGCCCCGCCTTCGTGGACGCCCTGGGCCAGGAACGCAAGCCCGATCCCGACGCCCCCGTGGCCGGCTTCGTCTTCAAGACCCTGGCCGACCCCTTCTCCGGCCAGCTCTCCCTGGTGCGCATCCTCTCCGGCACCATCAATGGTGATGCCACCCTCAAGAACATGCGCAGCGGTGAAAACGAGCGCCTGGGCAGCCTGCTCTTCCTGACCGGCAAGACCCAGACCCCCTGCAAGGAACCCGTGGGCCCCGGCGCTATCGTGGCCGTGGCCAAACTGAAGAACACCCGCACCGGTGACAGCCTGTGCGACGAAAAGCAGCCCTTTGCCCTGCCCATGCCCAAGCTGCCGCCGCAGCTCATCACCTACGCGCTGGCTCCCAAGGAAAAGGGCGATGAAGACAAGGTCTACTCCGCCATCCAGCGTCTGCTGGACGAAGACGTTACCCTGCGTCTGGCCCGCGACGAAGAAAACGGCGACATCCTGCTTTCCGGCATGGGCCAGCTGCACATCGAACTTTCGGTGGAAAAGGCCAAACGCCGCTTCAAGGTGGACATCATCCTCAAGACGCCCAAGGTGCCCTATCGTGAGACCGTGCGAGGCAAGGTGCAGGTGCAGGGCCGCCACAAGAAGCAGTCCGGCGGCCGTGGCCAGTTCGGTGACTGCTGGATCGAGATGGAAGGCCTGCCCCGCGGTTCCGGCTATGTCTTCGAAGACGCCATCGTGGGCGGCGTGATCCCCCGCCAGTACATCCCCGCCATCGACAAGGGCATCCAGGAAGCGGCCGCCCGCGGTTTCCTGGCCGGTTGCCAGGTGGTGGACTTCCGCGTCAAGGTCTACGACGGCAGCTACCATACCGTGGACTCCTCGGAAATGGCCTTCAAGGTGGCCGGCTCCCTGGCTTTCAAGAAAGCCATGGAAAGCCTCAAGCCCGTGCTGCTGGAACCCATCGTGCTGCTGACCGTCTCCGTGCCCGACGAATGCATGGGCGACGTCATCGGCGACCTTTCCTCGCGTCGCGGCAAGGTGCTGGGCTCCGACTCCGCCGCCGGCGTCACCGAGATCAAGGCCCACGTGCCCATGAGCGAAGTGCTGCGCTACGCGCCCGACCTGCGCTCCATGACGGCCGGTCAGGGCTTCTTCACCATGGAATTCGCCCACTATGAAGAAGCTCCCCAGCCTGTGGCCGACAAGGTCATCGCTGAACACCAGAAGGCCGTTGCCGGCGAATAAGCCGCAGCCTCTCTCCTGCTGATCAAGGGCCACCTGCTCCGTGCGGGTGGCCCTTTTCCGTCTGCGAGCCCGACGCTGCCTGAATGCCTAAAAAGGGCGAAAAAATCTCCACAGCGCTCGAACGAAGGCAAGCAAGGGGTGGGTCAGGGATTGGAAAAAAGGCGCCATACTGCCGAAAAAGGCGGAATCATCAGGAAGGGGACAAGCCATCCCGGCATGGGGCCTGTCCTGTCCGGTGCCGCAAGCATCCTAGCGCAGCCGGGGGAGTGACAGCCGCCCTTCCGGCAGACGGCTCCGGCCTCCCCGCCTTCCCTGCCCAGGCGAGACGGCGCATCCCCGCAGCATCCTCAACGAGATACGGGCTTGGCTGGCGGCAACAGCGGCCCCGCAGAAACAAAAAAGGGAGGGCATCCGCGGATGTCCTCCCTGAGCAAAAAATCAGGCGTATCGTTTTTACAGGGAAAGCAGGCTGGGAGCGGCATGACGGGCCACAGGGACCTTGCCTGCCAGGCTCATCTCGGGCCGGATGCCTGCATTGCGCTCGATGAGCTCCACAGCGCGGGAAATCTGGCGACCGACCCGGGACTCATTGGCGATCTCGCGTTCCAGCGACGTGATGCCCTTGATGACCGTGGAGTGACGGCGGTTGAAGCGCTCGCCGATCTCCTTGAGGGACATGTCCGTATGCTTGCGGGCCAGATAGTAGATGGTGTTGCGGGCCAGCACATACTGCTGCTTGTGCGAACGGGACGCCAGCTGGCGTTCGTTGAGGCCGTAGCTTTCGCAGACCAGGCGCACGATAGAGGCGAAGTCCGGGCCGCAGTCCACGGTGGCGTACTGCTGCAACACTTCCAGCGCCAGTTCGGGATTGAGGCCGCAATTGAGCATGCGCGCCTTGAACACCAGGCTTTTGAGACAGGATTCCAGCTGGCGCACATCGCCCTGCAGGCGTCCGGCCAGCAGATCGCAGACCTCGTCAGGCAGCAGCACCTGGAAGCTCTTGGCCTTGCGCTCCAGGATATGGCGGCACATCTCCGTATCGGGTCGTTCCAGGGGCGAGACGATGCCGGAGCAGAAATGGGAGACCAGCTGGCTGTCCAGTTTTTCCAGCTCGCGCGGCGAAAAGCTGCTGGTGAAGATGGCGCGGCCGCCACGATCCTGCAGGCTCTTGATGACGGTCAGGACCATGTCCTGCATCTTTTCCTTGCCCTGGAGGAAATGCACGTCTTCCAGCAGGAGCACGTCCAGATCGCGCAGGCGGGCGCGGAAGCTCTCCACATCGTTGCTGCGCAGGGCCGCCACATAGCGCGAGGCCAGACCCTCGGCGGAAAGATAGGCCAGACGGGCCTGACCGCCCTGCTCCTGCACGGCACGGCCCACGGACTGCATGATGTGGGTCTTGCCCAGGCCGGAAGCCGAGCTGACGAACAGGGTCTCCACACAGCCGCCGTCATGGCAGATGTCCTTGGCCGCAGCCACGGCCATGGCATTGCAGGGACCGACCACGAAATCGTCGAAACTGAAGCGCCAGCGCTGACGGGTGCGGGGGCGCAACGTGGGGGCAGGCAGGGGCAGGGAACACTGGCTGGGCTGCCAGAGAGGCTGGGACGGACGGGAAGGCGCCGCATGGAGGGGCGCCGCGGGCACCTCATGCACAGGCTGCGCCACAGGCGCGGCAAGAGGGGCCGCAGCAGCGGCGGCAGGAGCAACAGGCGCGGCAGGAGCGACAGCAGCCCCCTGACAGGAGATGCGGATGTCGATGTTTTCCGGCGCCACCTGCAACACGGGCGCGGCAGCGGAGCGCAGGGTATCCTGCATGCGGTCGCGCAGCCAGCGGGCCACGTATTCGCTGGGTGCGGCAAGACACAGGCTGTTCCCTTCGATATGGGCATCCAGAGGATGGATCCACACCTTGAAGATGCCGGGATTGAGGACACCCCTCAAATTTTCAGAGATCTTCTGCCACTGCTCTTGCATGCCTGTCATTGCCCGCCCATGAAAAATGCCGGTACGCGGGCCATGGCCAGCTATGCCCGCTCAAATATGTCTCGCCCCGTCGGTCTGTTGCGATGTCGCCGTCCGTCTTTCGGCGAAGCGCCCGCAAGGATGTAGTTTTTTCACGTTGTTCTGTCAACATATGGCGAACGGGAAGACCACGCCTTCCGCGCTTTCCGTCACCATTGCGGGCATCCCCGCCCCTATCCTCTGTGGACGCTTGTGAGATTCTGCCCTTTTTTTCCCCGTACTGCAAGCCGGAAGGCCTGTCACAAAAAAGAAAGGTCGTTGCCACCGAAATGACAACGACCCAGGGATCATACGGATAAAGAGCTGCTTACTTGAACTGCACGAAGTTCTTGAGCAGCCCCAGCAGTTCGTAGCGCAGGGATTCATCCTGCAGGGCGAAGTAGATGTTGGCGCTCAGGAACTCGGCCCAGTCACCGGCATCGAAGCGCATGCCGGCCATACGCACGGCCATCATGCCGCGCTCCTTGGCCATGGCCTGCAGGGCGTCGGTGAGCTGGATCTCGCCGCCGTGGCCCGGTTTGACCTTTTCCAGATAGTCGAAGATGTCCGGGGTCAGCACATAGCGCCCCACGATGGCCATGCGGGAAGGCGCATCCTCGCGTTTGGGCTTTTCCACCATGTCACGCACACGGTACACGCCGGGCGCCACTTCCTCGCCATCGATGATGCCGTAACGGCTCACCTTTTCCCACGGCACTTCCATGACACCGATGACGGGCATCTTTTCGGCCATGGCCACTTCGATGAGCTGGCCGATACCGGGCACGCCGCTGAACATCAGGTCGTCGCCCACCATGACGGCAAAGGGTTCGTCGCCCACCAGCTCACGCGCGCACAGCACGGCATGGCCCAGACCCAGCTGACGCTTCTGGCGCACGGAAAGGATGTTGACCATCTCCGCCACCTGGCGCACTTCCTCCAGCTTGTCCAGCTTGCCGGAACGCTCCAGCAGGTCTTCGAGCTGCAGGTTGTGGTCGAAGTGGTCTTCGATGACGTTCTTGTCACGGTTGGTGACGAAGATCACGTCCTTGATATGGGCACGCTGGGCCTCTTCCACAACATACTGGATGACAGGCTTGTTGTAGATGGGCAGCATTTCCTTGGGAATATTCTTGGTCGCGGGCAAGGAACGGGTCCCCCAGCCGGCCACAGGGATAACAACCTTACGAATATCCTTCATGTTCTCCTCCATCACGGCACGCCCGTACGGGCCCGTGCCTGGGACATGGTTCTTGACGAAAGTATGTCGCGGGTCTGCCCGCGGCAGCTCCCGGAACGAATCAGCTCCTCCGGGAAGAGGACAAAAACTAGCGAAGTTCGCGGCTCACCACATCGGCCAGATCGCGCGCGTAGCGGACGACCTTGTCTTCATCTTCGGCCTCGACCATGACGCGGCACAGGGCCTCGGTGCCGGAGTAACGCAGCAGCACGCGGCCACGACCGGCCAGGGCCTTTTCCACATCGGCCACGGCCTTGCCGATGGCGGGGCGTTCCTCGAAGGGCAGCTTCTTTTCCACCCGCACATTGATGAGCTTCTGGGGGAAGAGGTGCAGCAGGCCCGCCAGCTCGGACAGGGGCTTTTCCTTCTCGCGCACGATGCGCAGCAGCTGCAGGGCCGCCAGCAGACCATCACCGGTGGTGCTGTACTGGCGGTAGATGAGATGCCCGGACTGCTCGCCACCCAGCATGGCGCCGGTCTTGCGCATGGCCTCCATGACGTAGCGGTCGCCCACCTTGGTGCGCAGCAGCGTACCGGCGCGTTCCTTCATGAAGATCTCCAGCGCCAGGTTGCTCATGGCCGTGGCCACCAGCATGTTGCCGGGCAGTTCGCCCCGCTCCATCATGGCCTGGGCACCCAGGGCCATGAGCTGGTCGCCGTCCAGGACATTGCCCTTTTCATCCACCACGATGAGGCGGTCGGCGTCACCGTCCAGGGCCAGGCCCACGTCCGCGCGCACTTCGCGCACCTTGGCGGCCAGGGTCTCGGGATGCAGGGAACCGCAGTGGTCGTTGATGTTGGTCCCGTTGGGGTTCGTCCCCAGGCGGAAGACCTCCGCGCCCAGCTCTTCCAGAGCCAGCGGGGCCACCTTGTAGGCCGCACCGTTGGCGCAGTCGATGACGATACGCAGGCCGGACAGGGTCAGATGGGCCGGGAAACAGCTCTTGGTGTACACGATGTAACGGCCGCCGGCGTCTTCGATCTTGCTGGCGCGGCCGACCCGGTTGGAATCGGGATAGGGCCAGCGCATGTCGGGATCGAGCACCATGGCCGAGATCTCGTTCTCCACCTCGTCAGGCAGTTTGAAGCCGTCGGCGTCGAAAAACTTGATGCCGTTGTCCGAATAGGGGTTGTGCGAGGCGGAGATGACCACGCCCAGATCCGCCCGCATGTTGCGGGTCAGGAAAGAGATGGCGGGCGTGGGCAGCGGACCGGTCATGATGACGTGCATGCCGGCGGCGCACAGGCCCGCCGTAAGGGCGGACTCGAACATGTAGCCGGACAGACGGGTATCCTTGCCGATGACCACGCGGTGCTGGTGCGAGCCTTTGCGGAAGCGCACCCCGGCGGCCAGGCCCAGACGCAGGGCCACATCCACGGTCATGGGATAGATATTGACAGGGCCACGCAGGCCATCAGTGCCGAAAAGACGTTCTGCCATGTGTTCTCCTTGCCGGTGTCATGCGCCGGAGGCTACTTCTTGCGAGTGATGGTAACGCTGTCGAAAGAGGGATTCAAGATGGTCATGCCTTCCGGCAGCTGGATGCGCGGCTCTGCCGTGCCCTTCTGCCCCGGCTCCAGCGCCGGCGGGACGACCATCACTTCCAGTCGTTTGAGATAGGACGAGTTGCGGGCCAGGGCCTCGGGCACCTCCACCATGACTTCCACATGGGAGGGCTCCACCGTGAACTGCGAGGCGTTCTGGGCCTCCACCGAGATCTTGCAACGGCGCGAGACCACGGTGCGGCCGCTGGTGATGGTGTATTGCACCTTCACCGAGGCGGGATTGGAGGTGACCAGACTGGGGGTGTCCAGCAGCAGGGTCTGCTCCACCGTGGTACCGGCGGCCTTGGGATCCAGCCGGATGCCCAGGGGCAGGTTGTTGATGGACGAGATGACGCCTTCCGGCCCGCGCAGGGTGACGGACGCCGGCGAAACGGTCACGTTCTCCACGGTCAGGGCCCCGCTGCGCAGCGGGGATTCCAGCACGGCCCGGATGGGCACGCTGCGTTCGGCCAGGGTATCGGCCGTGATGACGATGCGGGGCGGCTGCACGTCCACCAGCTCGAAGGCCCGCAAGCTGGGGCCCATGTTGTCCGAGGTCAGGGGGACGATGGTCGTGCCCTTTTTGATATTGGAAAGATTGATGGCTTCCGTCAGGCTGCGCGACGAGATGGAACGCAGCAGGATCTCCGGCCCGCGCAGGCGCACCTGCACCTTGCTGACCAGGCCGTCCGTCACCACCAGGCCGGAGGGGATGCCGTTGTATTCGATGCCCACTTCCAGCTGGACTTCCAGGCGGTCGCGCACGCTGACCACATACCACATGCCCACGGCCACGGCAAAGGCCACGAGCAGGGAAAGGAGATGGGGAGCCTTGCGGCTGTTCTTAGAGAATATCATTGAGCACCTGCCTCAAGCGTGTGGCATCGAGACTGCGGACGAGCTCGCCCTTCATGGCCACGGAAATCTCGCCGCGCTCCTCCGAGACCACGACCACCACGGCATCACATTCCTGTGTCATGCCCAGGGCGGCGCGATGGCGCGTGCCGAACGACTGCCCCTTGGCCTCGGCCAGAGGCAGGATGCAGGCGGCGGCCGTGATGCGTCCCTTGCTGATGAGCACGGCACCGTCATGCAGCGGCGCCTTGGGATAGAAGATGTTCATGAGCAGCTGGCGTGACAGCAGGGCATCCACCCGCACGCCCTCATGCTTGATCATGTCGTCCAGCCGGGTGCCCCGCTCGATGACGATGAGGGCCCCCACGCGCAGGCGGGCCATCTCCACGCAGGCGATGACCACTTCTTCCACGGCCGAATGCTGCAACGCACGCTTGCGGAAAAGATTGTTGGTCCCTATCTCGCCCAGTGCCTGCCGGATGTCGCTCTGGAAGATGACCACGATGAGCAGGAACAGAGAGCTGAAGACATGCTGCAGCAACCAGGTCAGGGTGTACAGCGCCATGCTGCGCGAAATGAAATACAGCAGGGTCAGCAGGCCGAGACCGGTCAGCACCGTCAGGGCACGCGATCCCCGCAACAGCTGGATGACCTGATAGAGCAGGAATGCTACCAGCAGGATGTCCAGCGCGTCACGCCATTCAAAAACCACATGTTCCAGCACGGTCCCTATCCTTGGGCATCAGAAAAATCCCCTTCCACGCCATAGGATGGCGTCCCCCCTTGCCGTCTGCCGCATCACGGATGCCGGACAGCCGGCGCGCAGTATAAAAACAAGCGCACGCCGGCGCAACTGGCAAATATCCCCCCGCGCGGCCGGACCGGGCATCAGTCCCGGCAGGCTCCGGCAGGATCACGGAAGGCCGCCGCCAGCGTGAGCGTCTGGCGCGTGGCGGCCACATCGTGTACGCGATGCCAGAACAGGCCCTTTTCCCAAAGCATGGCCGTGGCCACCTGGGTGGCGCAGCCCCGCTCCTGGGTGGTGAGGCCCAGCAGCTGCCCGAACATGGACTTCATGGACAGGCCCATGAGCACGGGCCGCCCGAAAGCCAGCCAGTCCTCCGCGTGGGCCAGCAGCTCCAGATTATGGCGCAGGGTCTTGCCGAAGCCGATACCGGGGTCCAGCACGATGTGCTCTTCCGGCAGACCGGCGGCGGTCAGGCGATGCAGCTCACGCTCGAAAAAGGCCATGACCTCGGAGCGGACGTCCGTGTAGCGGGGATCCTTCTGCATGACGTCCGGCCTGCCCTGGCTGTGCATGAGCACGTAACCGGGCTTGTACTGGACGAGCACGTCCAGCAGGCCGGGATCGAAGGCGCAGGCCGAGATGTCGTTGATGATCTGCACGCCTTCTTCCAGCACGGCAGCCGCCGTGGCCGCATGGTAGGTATCCACGGAGAGCATGACCCCGGGGATCTCCCGCCGCAGCTCGCGCAGCACGGGCATGAGACGCAACAGCTCCTGCTCCGGCGTCAGGGCCTGCGCGCCGGGCCGGGAGGATTCCGCCCCCAGGTCGAGGATGTCGGCCCCTTCCGCATGCAGGCGCATGGCATGGGCCAGCCCCAGATCCGCGGAATCGTGCGTGCCGCCGTCATAAAAGGAATCCGGCGTCAGGTTGACGATGCCCATAACGCCAAAGGGGGCAGAGGTCGTCACCGCCCCGCCCCCAAGACACAGCCAGGAGCCGCCCCGGCGGGACGGCTCCCCAGACATATGGTTATTGCTTGCGCTGTTCGTTTTCATCGTTGTCCTGCGTCCTGCTGCCCGTATCGGCATCGGCCTGCTCCGCCTTTTCGGGAGCAGGTTCAGCAGCCTTGTCCGCCTCGGGCGCCGCAGCGTCCGTATCGGCCGGATCCGGCTCCAGCACGAAGTCCCCGGCAGGGGCGGCCTTCACCGGCTTGCCGTTGGCATCCAGCGGCGGCAGGGGCTTGTTCTCCATGAGCAGATCAAGCTCTTCACCGCTGATGGTCTCACGCTCCAGCAGGGCCTGCGCGATGCGGTCCAGGGTGGCGCGATTGTCTTGCAGCAGCTTGACGCAGCGGGCGTGAGCCTCTTCCACGATGCGCTTGACTTCGGCGTCCACCAGGCGGGCGGTCTCTTCGCTGTAGTTCTTGTTCTGCACCCACTCGCGGCCGATGAAGACTTCTTCGCCGGTCTCACCGATGGACAGGGTGCCAATGGCATCGCTCATGCCCCATTCGCAGACCATCTTGCGGGCCATGCGGGTCACGCGTTCGATGTCGTTGGAAGCACCGGTGGTGATGTCGTCAAAGACGATCTCTTCCGCCACACGGCCGCCCAGCAGCACCACCAGGTTGTTGCGCAGGTAATTGCGCGAGTAGCCGTGGCGGTCTTCCTCGGGCAGCTGCATGGTCAGGCCCAGGGCGCGGCCACGGGGGATGATGGTGACCTTGTGCACGGGGTCGGAACCGGGCAGCAGGCGGGCAGCCAGGGCATGGCCGCCTTCGTGGTAGGCCGTGATGCGCTTTTCCTCATCGGAAAGGATCAGGCTGCGGCGTTCGCGGCCCATGAGCACCTTGTCCTTGGCGTACTCGAAGTCGTGCATGTCCACCTTGGTGGCATTGAGCTTGGCGGCCTGCAGGGCGGCTTCGTTGACCAGGTTCTCCAGATCGGCGCCGGAGAAGCCCGGCGTACCGCGGGCCAGGGTATCCAGATCCACGTCGGGATCCAGCGGCGTACGCTTGGTGTGGACTTCGAGGATACGGCGGCGGCCGCGCAGGTCAGGCGTGGGCACCACAACCTGACGGTCGAAACGGCCGGGACGCAGCAGGGCCGGGTCCAGAACGTCGGGACGGTTGGTGGCGGCCAGCAGGATGACGCCCTCGTTGCTCTCGAAGCCGTCCATTTCCACCAGCAGCTGGTTCAGGGTCTGCTCGCGTTCGTCATGCCCACCGCCCAGGCCGGCGCCACGCTTGCGGCCCACAGCGTCGATCTCGTCGATGAAGATGAGACAGGGGGCGTTCTTCTTACCCTGCACGAACAGGTCGCGCACACGGGAGGCACCCACGCCCACGAACATCTCCACGAAGTCCGAACCGGAGATGGAGAAGAAGGGCACACCGGCCTCACCGGCCACGGCGCGGGCCAGCAGGGTCTTACCGGTTCCTGGAGGGCCCACCAGCAGCACGCCCTTGGGGATGCGGCCGCCCAGACGGGTGAACTTTTTGGGGTTGGACAGGAATTCCACCACTTCGGACAGTTCGTCCTTGGCTTCATCCACTCCGGCCACGTCTTCAAAGGTCACACGGGCCGAGTCCTGGTTGAGCAGGCGTGCGCGGGAACGGCCAAAGCTCATGGCCTTGCCGCCGCCTCCCTGCATCTGGCGCATGAAAAAGATCCAGACGCCGATGAGCAGCAGCATGGGGAACCACGACACCAGCAGGGTCATGTACCAGGGCTGCTCTTCCGGCGGCTGGGCCTTGACTTCCACCTTCTTGTCCAGCAGGCGGGACACCAGCTCATTGTCACGCGGGGCATAGGTCTGGACGGAAGCACCGTCCGGCCCGCGCCCGATGAGGGTGTTGCCCTGGATCTCCACAGAGCTGATCTGCCCGCCATCCACACGGCTGATGAAATCCGTGTAGGACACCTTCTGGGCCGAGCTTTGCGGCTGCTGGAACATATTGAAAAGCATGACCATCGCAAGGACTATGGCAGCCCAGAGCATCAGGTTGCGACTAAACTGATTCAATTCGGCCTCCACTACAGAGCGGTAAAGCGTTATGCTGATGGCGCACCGGTCTGCGCCAAGAATTCAAGGTACTCTGACCGGCGGCACGGTGTCAATCGACACCGGTCAGGGATCAGGAACAAGATAAGTCTCTTTTCCCGTCTGGCAATGGGCAGGGCCGGCGAGACGGAAAAATCACGATGCCTGCCCGCACACCGGCTCCTGGCGCCTTGCCGCAGGGCAGGCTTGCTTTCCCCCGGGCTTTGTGTCACATATATGCCTGTCGTGCGGAGGCGTGTCGTCACCGGTGTGGCGCCCGGTCTTCAAAACCGGTGGCAGGCTTAACCGTCTGCGGTAGGTTCGACTCCTATACGCCTCCGCCATCCCGCGAATATTCCGTCCGCAAGCCTCGTGCCTGCGGACTTTTTTTGTGTCCGTGCTCCGCTCCTGCCTGCCGGGGACAGGGGCACGGAAAAAAATCCTCTGTGCCTGTAGCAGGCGGCGCGTCGGGATACCGTCAGCGCATTGCCTTTTGTCCGCCTGCCGGGCATCATCACACCATGTCCCGGCCCCTCTCTTCTTCTCCGTTACCGCCCCTGCTGCTGGCGGCCTGCCCTCTGCCGTCCTGCTCCGGCCAGCCTCCCGCCATGCAGTTGCCGGAGCTGCCCGAGGGACTGACGGCGGCGGAAGACCGGGCCCATATGACGGTTTTCCGTCTGCCGGCCGAGCGTGATAAACGCCATCTGGCCCGGCTGCTGCTGGCGGTGCTGCTGCATCGCGCCGCTGTTGACGGCCTGTCCCCCCTCCCCTCTTTGGACTGGCATCCCCTGCCGCGGCTTTTTCATCATGCGGCACAGGCCCGGCGCTTTTTCGCCCGCCATGCCTGCCCCCGATTGCACCGCCTGCCTTCAGGACGTCCGTGGCTGGAGGGCTTTTCCGTCAGCTTCAGCTACAGCGAACAGGCGGCCTTCTGTCTGTTGGCCGGGCCCGGCACCAGTCCCGGTGTGGATGCCGAGGCCCTGACGAGCCCGGCACCGCCCGCGTCAGCCTTCTCGCCCCGGGAACTCTCCTCCTGTCTTTCTCCGGCAGCCCGGCAACGGGAGTGCCTGCGCCGCTGGACCATCAAGGAAGCCGTCTTCAAGGCCGCCGGTACGGGCTGCGACCGCCCGCCGCGCCTGCTGGACAGCGGTCATAACGGCCAGCGCACAGGCGACCTCATGCTGGATGCCGCCCGCTACCGCTGGCGCATGCTGCCCTGCCCCAGCCACTGGCTCTGCGTGGCGGTACGGGGGTAACGCTGCCATTTTTTCCGCACACCGGGTCGCCCGGCCTTTTTGTGCCCCCTGCGCTGCCATATACAAACATTACTTGCCTTATGTCCGCTTTTGGGTCACTGTGCGCCCATGCTTCGCTTTCATCTGGTCAGCCTCTTTCCGGAGTTTTTCCGTTCGCCCCTTGAGACGGCACTGCTGGGCCGCGCCCGCGAGGCCGGCATCGTGGATTTTTCCTTCCATGATCCCCGCAGCTTCAGCACCAGCCGTCATCATCATGTGGACGACCGCCCCTACGGCGGCGGTCCCGGCATGGTCATGCAGGGCGAGCCGGTGGCCGCGGCGCTGCGCTCCATCGAGAAGCCGGGGCGCATGATCCTGCTGGCTCCCAGCGGGCGTCCCCTCAATGATGCGCTGGCCCGCGAGCTGGCCCGGGAAGAAGACCTGACCCTGATCTGCGGCCGTTATGAAGGACTGGATGCCCGCCTGCTGGACATCTTCCCCCTGGAGCCCGTGAGCGTTGGCGAAGCCGTGCTTAATGGCGGCGAGACGGCGGCTCTGGCCGTCATCGAGTCCGTAGCACGGCTGGTGCCCGGTTTCATGGGCAAGGAAGAGTCCGGGGACGACGAAAGTTTTTCCAACGGCCTGCTGGAGTACCCCCATTACACGCGGCCCGAAGTACTGGAAGGCCGCGAGGTGCCGGAGGTACTGCGGGGCGGGGACCACGGCGCCATAGCGCGCTGGCGGCGGCAGCAGTCGCTGGCCACCACGCTGCGGGTGCGGCCCGACCTGCTGGACAGCGCGCCCCTGGTGGCGGAAGATGCCCGCCATCTGGCCACGCTGCCCCGGACAAGGGCCGGAAGGAACCTTTCTTTCTGCCTCGTGCACTATCCCGTGCTGCTGGGCCGGAAAAATTCCGGCGTTTCCTCTTTGACAAATTTGGATATTCACGATATAGCCCGGATTTCCCGCAGCTATGCGATGGGACCGTTCTATGCCGTGACCCCGCTGGAGGACCAGCAGCGTCTGCTACAGGCCATAGTTCGGCACTGGACGCAAGGCGCGGGAAGCAGGGGCAACCCGGACCGGGCCCAGGCGCTCGCCACGGTTTGTCCTGCCGAATCCGTGGATGCCGCTGTGGAACATCTCACGGAGCGCACGGGCATGCGGCCCAGAGTGGTGGCGAGTTCCGCCTCCTGGCCCGCTCACAAGCACGCGCCCCCGCCGCTTTGTCCGGCGGATGTGTGCCGCATGTGCGAAGAAGGTCCTGTGCTGCTGTTGCTGGGTACGGCCCAGGGGCTGGCCCCTGAGATGCTCGCCCGGTGTGACGGGGTGCTCAGACCCATACGGTATCTGGGCTACAACCACCTTTCGGTGCGGAGCGCGGCCGCTATCCTGGCCGACAGAATTTTGGGCGATTACAAGTAAGCGCCACAGTTTTTCTTCACGACGACAGCCGTCCCAAGGCTGCGTATTTAAGGAGTAGGGCATGGATATCATTAAGAAAATTGAACGTGAAAACATGCGTATGGATATGCCCGTGTTTCGCTCCGGCGACACGGTGAAAGTGCATCTGCGCATTGTGGAAGGCGAAAAAGAGCGTATTCAGGTGTTCCAGGGCAACGTGATCCGCATCCAGCGCGGCACCACCGACGCCACCTTCACTGTGCGCAAGATCTCTGACGGCGTGGGCGTGGAACGCATCTTCCCCCTGCACTCCCCCTTCATCGACCATGTGGAAGTGGTGAGCCAGGGCCGCGTGCGTCGCAGCCGTCTGTACTACCTGCGCGCCCTCAAGGGCAAAGCCGCTCGCATCAAGCCCCGCGGCCGCTTCTGATTCGCAGCCCAGCGGAATGTCCATGGCGGCCTGAGGGTCCTGTGAACATACCCGGGCAGAATACGAACGGAATGAACCTCACCCTGCCTTGTGCGGGGTGAGGTCTTTGGCGTTTTAGCAGCAGAGTAAAACAAGATGCCCCCTCGTCGCAAAAGATCCTCCGCCGCACCGGCCCCGGAACAGGGCCTGCTCTGTGCCCTGCCCTCCCGTCCCCTGCTCATGGCGGGCATCGATGAGGCGGGCCGCGGCTGCCTGGCCGGCCCCGTCGTGGCGGCGGCCGTCATCCTGCCGGAAGCATACGACCTGCCGGGCCTCACGGATTCCAAAGCCCTGAGCGCCGCCCAGCGGGAACATCTGGCGCCCCTGATCCGCCAGTGCGCCCTGGCCTGGGGACTGGGCGTGGTCTGGCCCGCCACCATCGACCGTATCAACATCCTCCAGGCCACCTTCGAGGCCATGAGCCGCGCCGTGGCCAGCCTCAAGCGCAGGCCCAACCTTTTGCTGGTGGACGGCAACAAGACCGTGCCCGAGCCCGTCCTGCTGCCGCACTGGCGCAAGCGTCATGCCGACGCCACCGACCTGCCCCGCCAGAACGCCGTGGTGGGCGGGGACAGTTCCGTACCTGCCATCTCCGCGGCCTCCGTCCTGGCCAAGACCTACCGGGACATGCTCATGGAACATCTGGACCGGCACCATCCCGGCTATGGTTTCGCCCGCCACAAGGGCTACGGCACGGCCGACCATTACGAGGCCCTGCACCGTCTGGGCCCCTGCCGCCAGCACCGGCTGACCTTTCGCGGCGTGCTGCCCGACAGGGACGAAGGCCCCGGGGCCCGGCAGGGGAGCCTGCTGTGAGCTTTCTTTCCCGCCTGCGCCGTCTGGCCGAGCCTTCCGGGGCACCGGCAGGGGACGACCGTGCGGGCGGGGATCCCCGGGCAGCCCTGGGCCGTGCCGGGGAGGAGGCCGCCGCCACGTTGATGCATGCGCGCGGCATGCGCATCCTGGCCCGCAACTGGCGCAGCGGCCCGCTGGAACTTGACCTTGTCTGCCGGGAAGGCGACACTCTTGTCTTCGTGGAAGTCAAAACGCGCGGTCCGGGCAGCCTGGGCAGCGCTCTGGAAGCGGTGGGGCCGCGCAAGCGCCAAAGCCTGATCCGGGCCGCACGGGCCTGGCTGGCCGCGCATGACCAGTGGCACCTGCCCTGCCGCTTTGACCTCGTCTGTATCGAACCGGGGCCCACGGGCCCGCACATGGAGCACATCCGCCATGCTTTCGACCTCTCCGGCTCCGGGCCATCTGTGGATAGTGGCCACACCTCTTGGCAACCCTGGTGATCTTTCTCCCCGCGCCCGCGAAGTCCTCGCCGGTGCCGACCTCATCCTGGCCGAGGACACCCGCCGCGCCGGGCTGCTGTGCAGCCAGTGCAACATCCCGGCCCGCCGCTTCCTGAGCTTCCATGACCATAACGAGAGCGAACGCCAGGAAGAGGTCCTGCGCCTGCTGCGCCAGGGACAGAACCTGGCCCTGGTCTCGGATGCGGGCACGCCCCTGCTGGCCGACCCCGGCTACCGTCTGGTGCGCGCCTGCCGTGCCGAGGGCCTGCCCGTCTCGCCCGTGCCCGGTCCTTCGGCACCGGTGACGGCCCTTTCCGCCGCGGGCATCCCGCCCCTGCCCTATACCTTTTTGGGCTTTTTGCCGCGTGATGCCGCGGGCCGCCGCGCCACGCTCTCGGCCTTTGCCCGCACGCCGGGCTCGCTCATCTTCTTCGAGCGCAAGGACCGCCTGCGCGAGAGCCTGGCCCAGGCCGCGGAACTGCTGGGCCCCCGGGCCGTGGCCGTATGCCGGGAATTGACCAAGACCCATGAGGAATTTATACTTGGCCGTCTGGAGAAATGGCAGGAGCTGCCCGAAGAACTGCTGGGCGAGATCACGGTCATCATCGGTCCGCCGGAACAGAAGGAGCGCGCCGATGAAGCCGAGGCCCGCCGGGCGCTGGAAGCCGTCATGGCCGCCGCGGACGAGCGCCTCAAGCCCAAGGAAGTGGCCCGCCGGGCCCAGGAGATGGCCCCCGGCTGGAGCGCCAAGGAGCTTTACGAGCTGCTGACCCGCGCCTGAGCCTTTCTCCGTTACGGAACCGACCGCCCAACCAAGCGAGCCCGCCATGTTGCCCACCCGGACAGCCCTTTCCTGCCTTGCGCGAAGCTGCTGCATCAACGCCGCCGTCACGGCACGCGGCATGCAGCAGCTGGGATTGCTGTTCGCGCTGGAACCGGCACTGCGCCATCTGTACCCCGACGCCGAAGCTCGGGCCCAGGCGGCGGCCCACTACAGTACCCACAGCAACACGCATCCCTACATGCTGCCGTTCTACATGGGCCTTTTGCTGAACATCGAAGAACAGGTGGCAGAAGGCAAACTGCCCTCCAATGCGCTGGACACGGTGCGCCGCACGCTGGGCACCACGCTTTCCGCCGTGGGGGACGGCTTTTTTGAAGGGGGAGTCTTTCCCTGCTGGGCCCTGTGCTGCATCTGCCTCCTGCTGGCCGGGTACACGCTGCCCGTCATCCTGCTGACGGCCCTGCTGGCCGTGGCCCTGCTGGCTTTCAGGACAGGCACGTTTTTCTTTGCCCTGCGCTACGGCCTAGCCGCTCTGACCTGGCTCAAGCGTCTGGGGCTCATCAACTGGACCGGCCGCATCAAGGTCGTCAATGCCTGTCTGCTGACCGTGGCGGCCGCCATGCTGCTGCCCTACAGCGGGGACCGGCATACGCTCCTCTGGTGTATGGGCGGCGGCGCTGCCGTTCTGGCCGCCGCCTGGATCATCGGGCGCCTGCATTTGCCGCGCATCGTGCTCTGGCTGATCCTGCTGACCTTCCTCGTGCTCATGGACGCGGGGCTGGTCGGTCTGTAAAGGCCCTTGCCGCCACGGCAGGGAAAAGCCCGATGACGAAACGGGCATGGCGTGATCCGCAGGGCCCTGCGGCCGCCTCGGACGACAGGGACACACGGCATGGCCGTCCCTGCCACAAGGTCCCCGATGCGGGGGACCGTCAGGAACAGATCGTACAGGTCGCCCGGGGCGACCAGGGAGAATATATCATGGCAGAAGTTCAGGAAACGCCCGAAGGCCTCGCCCTTCCCGTCACGCTGCATACGCGTGGCGGGTTGCACGCACGGCCTGCTGCCCGTCTGGCGCAGGAGGCCCAGCATTTTTCCTCCGACATCCAGATCCAGAGCGACAACGGCACCGCCGATGCCAAAAGCATGCTGGATATCCTCTCCCTCGCCATCTCCACAGGCTGCACCCTGACCCTGCTGGCCCGGGGCGATGACGCCCGCGAAGCCCTGACGGCCCTGGCCGAATATCTGGAAAACCTGCAGGACTGATATGGCACGCTCTCTTCTTTTCGGTACGTCCGTCTCGCCCGGCATCGCCATCGGGGTGCTGCGCTTTGCCCACAATGTCCAGACCGTGGAGATGCGCCGCATCAGCCCGCGCGAAGTGGAAGGCGAACAGGAACAGCTGCGCGCCGCCGTGACCAGCGTGCGTGCCGCCCTGCAGGAAGCCATGGCCAAGGTCCCGGAAGACCTTTCCGAATACCGTGAGGTCATCGCCGCCCAGATCGAGCTGGCCCGCGATCCCAAGCTGGTGGGCAGCGCCCTTTCCCGTATCGAAAAGGAACTGGTCTGCGCCGCCTGGGCCCTGGACAGCACGGTGGAACAGCTGTGCAGCATCTTCCGCAACATGGACGACCCCTACCTGCGCGACCGGGCGCAGGACATCCGGGCCGTGGGCCTGCGCCTGCGCGAATGCCTGGCCGGCAGCTGCGCCCTGCCCGCCGCGGCCGGTGCCGGCATCCTGGCCGCCCAGGATCTTTCGCCCGCCGACGTCATGGACATGGATTTCAAGGACGTGCGGGCCGTCATCACGGCGGAGGGCGGCCCCACGTCGCACACGGCCATCCTGTCGCGCGGCCTGCATATCCCGGCCCTGGTGGGCGTCACCGGCCTGCTGGAGACCGGCAAGCCCGGTGAAAAGGTCATCGTGGACGGCCTCAACGGCTGCCTGCTGCTGGACCCCGATGCCGACGACCTGGCCACGTATGAAGAACGCCAGCGCGAGTATCAGGAGTGGGAGGCCCGTACCCGCAGCGAATCCCACTGGCCTGCCGAGATGCGCGACGGCGTGCGCGTGAGCGTCCATGCCAACCTGGAACGCCTGGAAGAGATGGACGAACTGCAGGCCAGCGGCGCCGAAGGCGTGGGCCTGTACCGCACGGAATTCTCCTTTCTGCGCGAGCATCTGCCCAGCGAAGAAGAGCTTTATGCCGAATACAGCGCCGTGGCCCGCAAGGCCGCGCCCGCGCATGTGGTCTTCCGTACTCTGGACGCCGGTGCGGACAAGATGCTCCGCGCCCAGGAGGCCCTCAAGGAGCCCAACCCGGCCCTGGGCCTGCGCGGCATCCGCTTTTGCCTGCGGCACCAGAAGATCTTCCGCAGCCAGCTGCGCGCCCTCATGCGCGCCGGTGTGGAGGGCAATGTCTCCCTGCTGCTGCCCATGATCTCCGGCCTGGCCGAGGTGCAGAGCGTGCGCCGCATCATGCAGGAACTGCAGCAGGAACTGCAGGCCGCCGGTCTGCCCCACGCCGCCGACCTGCCCCTGGGCATCATGGTGGAGACCCCGGCGGCCGTGCTCATCGCCGATGCCCTGGCCCGCGAATGCGACTTTTTCAGCATCGGCACCAATGACCTCATCCACTATCTGATGGCCATCGACCGCAACAACCTGCATGTGGGCTACCTCAACGAGGCCCTGCATCCGGCTGTGGTCCGCTCCCTGAAACGCATCATCGACTCCGCCCACCGCGAGGGCATCGGGGTCTCCGTCTGCGGCGAGCTGGCCGCCGACCCCTACGGCCTGGCCCTGCTGCTGGGCATGGGCGTGGACACGCTCTCGGCCTCGCCGCGCTTCGTGCCGGGCATGAAGCACATGATCCGCCGCCTGGACGCCCAGACCTGCATGGACATGGCCCACAGCGTGCTCATGAGCACCGACGTGACGGCCTCGCAGCGCATGCTGCGCGAACGCCTGCAGGAGAGCCTGGGCTCGGAGCTGGCCTTCCATACCACAAGCATCATGACGAACAGTTAGAAATATGAGCAAGAAACCATCCCCGTCCACCATCGCCGTCAACAAGAAGGCGCGCCACCTGTACGAACTCTCCGACTTCGTGGAAGCGGGCATCAGCCTGACCGGCCCTGAAGTCAAAAGCATCCGGGCCGGCAAGATCAACTTTCTGGACAGCTATGTGGATTTCCGTGACGGCGAGGCCTTCGTGCTTTCGCTGCATATCGCCCCGTACGACAACGCCGGCTATGTGCCCCAGGATCCCGACCGCCCGCGCCGCCTGCTGCTGCACGCCGCCGAGATCCGCCAGATGGCGGCCCGCGTGGAGCAGAAGGGCCTGACCGTGGTGCCCGTGCGCATGTACTTCAAGCAGGGCAAGGTCAAGATGGAGATCGCCCTGGGCCGGGGCAAGAAGCTGTTCGACCATCGCGAGACCCTCAAACGCAGGGCCGAAGAGCGCGACGCCGCCCGCGATCTGGCCTGATATCATGTGGCGTCCGCCGCTGGCCCCGGGCCTGCTCTGGCAAAGCTGGCTCTTGTGCTGGCTGCTGGGCCTTCTGGCGGCACGCTGGCCCGGACCCGCGCTCTGCGCGGGTCTTTGCGTCCTGGTGGCGGACAGCCGCTTATGGCGCATCCCCCGCCTGCTGACGAGCTGTGCCGTCGCCCTGCTGGGCTGCGTTACGGCCCAGGCCCTGTTGCCCGCTTTTCCTGTGCCCCCCGTACTGGAACAGCTGTACGAGGAACGCACCCCTCCCCGCCACTGGCCTGTGCTGGAAGCCAGGGTGAACGATGTCCGCACCCTGCCGGGGCAGCGCCTGCGCATCAGCCTGACCGACCTGCAGCTGCAACAGCCTGACGGCCAGACGCCGGTCCGCCTTCCCGGCAACCTTTCCTGGACATGGGAGCAGGCCGCCGTCTTCCCGCTGCCGGGACAGACGGTACGCCTGCAACGCAAGCTGCTGCCCGTGGACAATCAGCGCAACTTCGGCCTCACCGACTGGGGTTTCTGGTGGCACAGTCACGGTACCGGCTGGCGCATCTGGAGCCGGAGCACGGGCGGACAGCCCTCCGTCGACGGCTCGCCTTCCCCCTTTGCCCGCCAGCGTCTGGAACTCATACGAAAGTTCCTTGCCGTGCTCCTGCCGGGCAGGGACGGTCTTTTGCCGCCCGCTGCCGCCTCCGCCGGTCCGGCTGCCACGGCTTCTCCCGCAGTGTCCACCTCCGTGGCCTCCACGCCATCCGCGCCTCCCGTGCCCCAGGGCAAGGCCATCCTGCTGGCCTTGCTCTTCGGGGAACGCTTTTTGCTGGAAACGCCCACCGTCCAGGCCTTCAATGCCGGCAACCTTTCCCACAGCCTGGCCCTTTCCGGACAGCATCTGCTCGTGGCCGGTCTGGCGGGAATGTTCATCGTCTGGCTGGCGGCCCACCTGCACCCGGGGCTCTATCTCTGGCGCCCCCGTACCGTCCTCATCCCGCTGGCGGCCTGCCCTGCGGCCCTGGCCTACCTTTGGCTGGGCAATGCACCGCCTTCCCTGCTGCGGGCGGCGGGGATGCTCCTGCTGCTGGCCACAGGCATGGCCCTGGCCCATCTGCGCTGCATGCCGCTGCCCCAGACGCTCCGGGAGCGCCTCCCTTCCAGCGGGCTGGATGTCCTGTGCTGCACGCTGCTGTGCATCACCGCCCTCTCTCCCCTGTCCGTCTTCGATACCGGTCTGCAACTTTCTGCCCTGTGCGTGGCGGTCATCTGCTGCGCCACGCCGCTCATGGGACAACTGCTGCGCCGCATCCCCCGGGCATCCCCCGGGCAACGCCTGCTCCGCTCACTGGCCAGCATCCTGCTGGTCTCCTTCTTCATCCAGCTGGCCCTGCTGCCCCTTTCCCTGCTGCTGTTCAACAACAGCGGGCTCTGGTTCCTGCTCAATGTCTTCTGGTTGCCCGTCCTGGGGGCCCTTGTCCTGCCCGGGGCCTTCCTGGGGCTGGGCCTCAGCCTGTGCGGTCTCGATGCGGCGGCCACTCTGGTACTGGAGGTGGTGGCCCTGCCCTGCCAATGGCTGGTGGACGGGCTGCTCTTCCTCCAGACCCAGGGCTGGCTCAGTGGCCCCCCGGTCCTGCGCCCCCACTGGACGGCCCTGCCCGCCATGGCCTGCCTTTTTTTGGCACTGGCCCTGCGGGCCGGACGTCCCGGCTTGCCGCCGGCGGGGAAACGCCTGCTCATCTGCGGTCTGCTGCTGGCCTGTGCGGGCCCGGCCCTGCGCCTGCACCATGGTCTGGTGCCGCGGCTGGAGATTTCTGTCCCTGATGTGGGACAAGCCCAGGCCGTCCTGCTGCGCCTGCCGCACGGCCAGACCCTGCTGGTGGATGCCGCAGGCAGCATGTCCCGCACCTGGAACCCGGGGAAGGAGCTCCTGCTGCCCCTGCTGGCCTGCAACGCCCGTCCCGGTCTGGATGCCATCATCAACAGCCATCCCGACATCGACCACGCGGGCGGCATCCCTCCCCTGCTGACGGCCTTCCCCGAGGCGCTCCTGCTGCATAACGGCCAGCCGGGCAGCGGCCAGATGGGGCATATCTGGCAGACCACCCTGCAGGATCGGAACGCCATCACCCTCCATGCCGGAGACATCCTGCAACTGGGCGATCCTGAAGACGGACTTGCCCTGCATGTGCTGCATCCGCCTCGGCCGGTACCGGGCGCCTATCTCTGGGAGGGCAACAGCGCCTCCCTGATCCTGCGCCTTGTCCGGAACGGGCACGGTCTGGCCCTGTTTCCCGGTGATGCCGATGCGGCCGCCCTGCGCCACTTGCTGGCCAGCGGTCAGGACGTGCAGGCCGATGTCCTGCTGGCGCCGCACCACGGCTCGGACAGTTCCTTCCAGCCGGACTTTCTGGCAGCCGTACGACCCCGGCTGGTGGTGGCTTCCTGCGGTGCTTTCAACCGCTTCGGTCATCCCGGCAAACAGCTCGGACAATGGCTGGACGAACAGGGGATCCCCCTGCTGCAAACAGGCCGTCATGGACATGTCCGCGTCGTCTGGCCCCTGTCGGAGGACACGGACAGCCCGCAACTGCATTGGGACACCGCCCGACCGGTGCACCCCTGACCATATGCCGCAACGACTTTCCAGCCTTGTCGTGCATGCCGCAAGGGTCGCGACTTCCCTTGTCCGCCACCTGCGGGACAGCCGCACATGATCGCAGCAGGCGGGTCGATGCATCTTAAAGGAGCCCCTGTCGCCCTCCATGCCGCGCTGTTCTTCAACGACTGCTACGGCTGCAGCAAAGCATAAACAACGGCCGGGCGTGTCCGTGGCATTCGGTAACGTGACGAGCAGTCCTTGTCTGCCCCACGGCAGCCAAACGACCGTCCTTCAGGCACACGGGGAGGTAGGCCATCCTCTCCCCCAACACTTCTTCCCCAGCACGCATTGTCAGGGACGGATACAGATAACGGGCCGCTCCCTGCAGGGAACGCCCCGTCATCCATCACATCTGTTGCACAATGACCTGTGCCTCTGAATCCGGCTCTTCACCTATCCATCACAGGCGGCCTGTCGGCCCCTGGAACGCCCTCCGAACACTATCAAGGATGAAGGACGGGAGAACCGCCTTTGCATGCTCGCAGCCACGGCTGGCGACCAGAAACACCTGCCCGGCATGACACATCCACGGCATCGTCAGCGAACACGAGGAAGCCAGTTTCCTCCCTCAAAAAAAACTCTTCTAGTGCTGGCACTGCGGGCAGAAGACCGTGGCCCGGCCGCCGATACGACTTTTTTCCAGTTCCGTGCCGCACCGGCGGCAGGCCTGACCGCCACGTCCATAGACAAAGAAGGTATTCTGGAAAGCCCCCACATTGCCGTTGGCATCCCGATAGTCACGAATGGAGCTGCCGCACTGGGCGATGGATTCCCGCAACACTTCCTGCAAAGCAATGCGGAGACGCTCCGCTTCCGCCTCCGAAAGCTCTCCGGCAGGCCGCCGGGGATCGATACCGGCCCGGAACAGGGATTCGTCCGCATAGATGTTGCCGATGCCGGCCAGAACGGTCTGGTCCAGCAGTGCGGCCTTGATGGCACGGCGACCGTGAAGACGCGGCCCCAGCTCCCCAGGCCCCAGCTCCAGAGGTTCCGGCCCCAGCGAGCACCAGAAATCCCAGCGATCCAGCAGCTCCGGCGTGGCGGCGAAGACCAGGCCAAAGGAGCGCACATCATCGAAAAAAAGCTGCGCCCGGATCCCGTCAAGTCGCCGCAGATGGAAGATGATGCGCGTATGCTTCAGGGGGGCAGCCCCTTCAGGATGGACCATGAAACGCCCTGTCATGCGCAGATGCACGGCCAGGAGCGACGGCACAGGCACAGCAGCTGCCGCAGCAGGGGGCTCTAGCTCCAGCAAGGCCAGCTTGCCCCGGCGACGAACGGCGCTGATACGCGTTCCCGCCAGTCGCTCCACAGGCAGGCTCAGGGGATGCAGGGAACGCTCGCGAAAGACGTCCACCCGCTCGATGCAGCAGTCCAGTACCTGTGGCCGCAAGGTGCGGACGACGGTCTCCACTTCCGGCAATTCGGGCATGATCCACCTCATACGAAAAGACCTGCCGAGGGCAGGTCAACTACAGCAGGGCCGAAAACATCGGCGAAAAAAAGACAGCCCGTGTTGCGGACAGCACGGGCAGCAAAAATGACGGGCAAACGAGAGGGAACGGGACAGCCTGCATGTACGGTCCGGCATATGCTCACCGCAACGTACGGCGGCAAAGCCGACCCCACAGGCTAGGCCTGTTCGTCACCGCCCAGGTAGATGTCCAGCAGGCCTTCCGGCGGCGCGATGTGGATGCGCTCCCCTTCCAGGTCGAAACCTTCGATGAACGACGCTTCGGCCGGGAAAAGGACTTCCTTGCCGTCATCGGTCACGATGCTCCAGACCTCCAGACCGGCAGGATATTCCACATGATCCAGCACGCCCAGACGGGAGCCGTCGGGCAGGATGACGGCAAAGCCCAGCACGTCCTCCACGTAGACTTCGTCTTCGTCCACGGGCGGTAGCAGGTCACGATCCACAAGGATCTTCTGGCCTCGCAGGGCTTCGATGTCGTTACGGTCGGTCACGCCTTCCAGAAGGAGCAGAGGACGGCCCTTGTGCATGCGCCAGGAACGGGCCCGGGCAGGACGCGGCGGGGCATCGCCCGCCTGCAGCCAGAAAGGACCGTCCAGCAGCGAAGGGGAGTCTGCGTACCAGTCGACGCAGATCTCCCCCTTGATACCGTGCGGGCGCGCAAGCGTGCCCATATGGATGCGTCGTGCCATGAGGGATTATTCCAGGATCTCGAGCACGACGCGCTTTTTGGCCTTGGTGGACGCGGCACTGAGCAGGGTGCGCATGGCGCGTGCCGTGCGGCCCTGCTTGCCGATCACCTTACCGAGATCTTCCTTGGCGACCTTCAATTCCAGCACAGTGGTCTGTTCGCCTTCCACCTCGGTGACCTGCACCTGATCAGGGGCGTCCACGAGCGAACGGGCGATAAATTCAATCAAAGCTTTCATTGCTGGCCTCCCGCAAGCCCTGCCGTGACAAGGCTGTTGGTGTGAGCGGGCGCTGCATCCCCGGAGCTGTCCTCACAGGAAAAGCGCCATGCGCCTGCGGTGCGGTACGACTTGCGGACAGCTCCTTCAGGGATCCTGCCGCGTCAGTACCGCACGCCGGAAGAACATCGGGCCAGTACCGGAAAAGACCGGTACAGCGGTATCCTGCAAGGATACCTTAGGCCATCTTCTTGATCAGGGCGCGGACGGTGTCGGTGGGTTCGGCACCGCGATCCAGCCAAGCCTTCACCTTTTCGGCGTCCAGCTTCACTTCGGCGGGATCGGTCATGGGGTTGTAGTAACCCAGGAATTCCAGCGGACGGCCATCACGACGGGTTTCGTCGTTGGCGGCCACGACGCGGTAGAAAGGATGCTTCTTGCTGCCCAGACGGGTCAATTTCAGCTTAACAGCCATGATTATCTCCTGTTTGTGCTATGGTAGCGTTGCGGGGGCAAAAGAGCAAGTTTGCCCTCCCCCCATTATATCAATGACCAGTGCGCCGCAACGATTTTTTTTATCGCGTCTCCGGCATCGCCGCAGCCGTCTGGCGATGAGGTTTCGCCGTGCGTTGCCGGGGAACGGACGCTGATCCGTGCGGACAGACCGCACGGACGGGCCTATTTCTTTTTGCGCTTGGCGGGCCGTTCGCGCTTTTTGCGCTTTTTGGCCGCCGCCGATTTGCCGTGTCCGGCATCCGGCAGCCCCATGGGCGGCATACCGGGCATGCCACCCATACCCGGCATCATGCCGGGCATCCCGCCCATGCCGCCGGGCATGCTCATGCCCCGGGGCATCCTGGGCATGGAGGGCATCCCCTTGGCCTTGCCGCCCATCATCCCCTTCATCATCTGGCGCATCTGCTCGAACTGACGCACCAGCTGGTTGACCTGCTGCACCGTGACCCCGGCGCCCTTGGCGATACGCGCCCGGCGGCTGCCGTTGAGGATATCAGGGTTGCGGCGCTCGGCCATGGTCATGGAATTGATGATGGCTTCGGTACGGGCCATTTCCTTTTCGGGCATGGCACCGTTGGCCTCGGCCAGCTTTTCACGCAGGCCGCCCATACCGGGGATCATCTTCAAAATACTGTCCAGAGAGCCGAGTTTTTTGATCCGACGCATCTGGGTACGAAAATCTTCCAGGTCGAAGCTGGCCTTGCGCATCTTTTTGGCAAGGGCTTCGGCCTCGTCGGCGTCGATGGTGGCCTGGGCCTTTTCCACCAGGGTGAGCACGTCGCCCATGCCCAGGATGCGGCCCGCGATGCGGTCAGGATGGAAGATCTCCATCTCGGACAGCTTTTCGCCCATACCCACGAACTTCACCGGGGCGCCGGTCACCGCCCGGATGGAGAGGGCCGCACCGCCACGGGCATCGCCGTCCATCTTGGTCAGTACCACACCGGTCAGGCCCAGACGTTCGTTGAAGGACTCCGCCACGGTCACGGCATCCTGACCGGTCATGGCGTCGGCCACGAACAGGATCTCCTGCGGGTTCACCGCGGCCTTGATGGCGGCCAGTTCCTGCATCAGGGGCTCGTCCACATGCAGACGGCCGGCGGTGTCCAACAGGACTACCGTGGCCTGCTGCTCACGGGCGGCTTCCATGGCCTGGCGGGCGATATCCACGGGATTCATGTCCACTGTGGACGGGAAACAGGGCATGTCCAGCTGCTTGGCCAGCACGGTCAGCTGATCGATGGCGGCGGGGCGGTACACGTCGGCAGGCACCAGATAGGGACGCATCTTCTGCTTGCGCAGCAGATTGGCGATCTTGCCCGCCGAAGTGGTCTTACCGGAGCCCTGCAGGCCCACCAGCATGATGACCGCCGGCTCCTGGCCCTGCAGGTTCAGGCCCGCGGTCTCGCCACCAAGCAGGCCCACCAGTTCCTCATGAACGATCTTGACGACCTGCTGCGCCGGGCTGACGCCCTTGATGAGTTCCTGCCCCAGGCACTTCTGGCGGACGTTCTCCACAAAGTCCTTGACGACCTTGAAGTTGACGTCGGCCTCCAGAAGGGCAAGACGCACCTCGCGCAGGCCGGCCTGGATATTTTCTTCCGTCAGCTGGCCGCGTCCGCTGAAGGAGCGGAACACACCGGAAAGGCGATCGGAAAGGCTTTCGAACATGGGAACCCCGCTATCAAGTTACACTGAAAGGCCCTGCCCTCCCTGCCGCAGGACATGGCGACAGATCACGCGGGCCCGGCCAGCGCATACAGAATTGTGATTCATAGGCTGTTTATGCCGTTTCGTCAAGAAAAGACCGCAGTGGCAGCCGGGACGGCCTTTTGAGCAGGCCGCCCCGGCCTTCCGTGGCTCACGCTCCCAGGCGGCTCTACCCGCCATGATGCCCCAGCTCTGCCGAAAAACAAAAAGGCCGCCCCCGAAGGAGCGGCCAGACGCGCTGAAGCGACTTGGACTAGAAGGTGTAACGCAGGCCGAGCATGAACTCGTGGTTGCTGGGCTGATTCTTGACCTTGGCGCCTGCAGGAAGATCCATCTCGTAGTAGCCCAGGTTCATATAACGGTAGCCCAGGTCCACGGCGAAGCTGTCAGTGATGTCATAGGCCACGCCGGCGCCCACGTTCCAGGCGAAGGTGGTGTGGTGCTCATCGAAGTTGGCGTTGTAGCCCTTGGTGGTGAACGTATAGTTGGCGTAATTGAAGGCCATGCCCAGACCGGCGCCCACATAGGGAGTGAAGGCCGTGCTGTTGCGGAAGTCATAGTAAAGGTTCAGGAACAGCGTGGAGGCGTTCCAAGCGCCCTTGACGTCCAGTGCATCATAGCTCCAGCTTTTTTCACTGTTGCCGCGCAGGGCATATTCCACTTCGGCGCGCACGGGCACACCGAACTGGCTGTAGAAGTCATAGCCCAGGGCCAGAGCGCCGCCCAGAGTGAACTGACTGTAATTCTCGCTTGCGCTATCGGGACCGACTTCCAGCGTGGGATAGTTGTTCTGGATGCTCATCAGGAACTTGGGGGCCAGGTACATGCCGGTACCTTCGGCCTTGGCCACGCCGGAAAGGGCCAAGGCGCAGACCAGGGCCAGGGCGGCAAAACAACGTTTCATGCTTTTCTCCTTTTTTTGAGAAGTTGACTGCGCTGTCCGTGGAAACAGGCAGTATTTGGGATTTTCTTCCCTAGCAAAGAGACGAAAAGCTTTCAAGAATAATTATTATATGCCATATTTCATAACATTTGAAATATATTACTTTTTTATTGCAATTTTTTTAGGGATATTTCTCTCTCCCTCAGCAACACCAGCCATGACACAATGTGATACTGCATAATATACTGCAACCAATGAAAATACGACTTACATGATATTTTTATCACAATCAGTCACATCACCATGGCAATGACAGAATCTTCCATTTCCGCGGAAATCCTTGCTTTCTTTCGTCCGGGAAATCAAATAATAGCTTTTTACTATTATTTAAGTAAAGCAAAATAAAAAAGGCCACTTCCAAAGAAGCGGCCTTTTTTTGATCGCGAGGGGATGCGCCCTAGAAGGCGAAGCGCAGGCCCAGCATGAATTCGTGGTTGTAAGGACGGCTGCCCACCTTGATCTGGTCGCCGTTCAGGGCACCGCTGGCTTCAGTGTAGCCCAGGTCCACATAGCGATAGGCGGCGTCGATGTACAGGGCATCGTTCACGTTGTAAGCCACACCGGCGCCCACGTTCCAGGCGAAGTTGGTAGTGCTTTCATCACGGGAAACGGCGCTGCCGTTGCGGTGCAGGTCGAAGCCCAGGTAGTTGAAGGACATACCGATACCGGCGCCGATGTAGGGCACGAAGGCGCTGTCGTTACGGAAGTCATAGTACAGGTTGGCGAACAGGGTGGAGCTGTTCCAGGTGCAGTCCACACTGCCCCAGTTGCTGCCCCAGCTCTTTTCGCTGTTGCCGCGCAGGGCGTATTCCAGTTCCACACGCACGGGCACCAGATACTGGGGCCAGAAGTCGTAACCGGCGGCCAGAGCGCCGCCCAGGGTAAACTGGGAGTATTCGTCCACGCCGCCCATACCGGAGCGTTCGATGGTGCCGCTTTCCTGAATGGTCATCAGGAATTTGGGAGCCAGGTACATACCGGTACCTTCGGCCTTGGCCATGCCGGGCAGGACCAGAGCCACCAGCAGAGCCAGTGCAAGGATGGTGCGTTTCATTGCTCTCCTCCAAAGAGATGTTTCCTGCAGAGCAGGGCCTGTTCAGGCGATAAAGTTTAGACTTTCTCAAACGGGACTATAGAGACTTTCTAGCCGCTGGTCAAATAGTCTGTACGCAGGGCATGAAAAAAGGGCGCCGCCCCTAGGACGACGCCCCTGAAATCTGCCGGAAAGCAGCCTAGAACTTGTAGCCGAAGCTCAGGATATAGATGTTGGCCACGGTATCCTTGGAATGGCCGCCGGTGATGTACTTGCTGTCAAGAATCCCATGACCGTCCGTATCGTCATAGCTGGTGGGGTTGATCCACATATGGCAGTAGGCGAAGTCGATGGTGAAGTCGTTCCACTCCACCCCCGTGCCCAGGGTCAGGGCCGTACGGCCGTTGGACGGCACCATGAAGTCGGAATGATCTTCGTTGATGACCGGGGTCTCGTACCAGAAACCGGCACGCAGGCTCCACCAGTCCAGAGGCTTGTATTCCACGCTGGCATTGAAGTTCCAGCCGTCCTTCCAGTTCTTGTGGCTGATGGACTGGTTGCCGTTATCCATATAGATGTTCAGGGAGTTGTAGGTGGACCAACGGGTCCAGACAGCGCCCACTTCGAAGCTCAGATTGTCCAGAGGCTTGTAGGCCACGCCCAAGGCCAGAGAGTCGGGCAGCTGCACGGTACCATGGGCGTCACAGTCCCTGAGCATGCCCGCATTTTTCAGCACACCGTCATGCTTGGCTTCACCGTAGGCATTGACTGTGACCTGGGTCTTGTAGGCCAGCCCCACAGACCACTGATCGTTCAGACGGGCGTGCAGGCCAAAATGACCGCCTACGCCCCAGCCCGAGGCCTGGACTCCGATATCGCTGTCAGTGGCCGGGTTCGGTATACCAAGCGGGAAAGGAATCTTCTGTTCTGTTGTCAGGTTCACGTTCATGATCTCCAGACCGGCGGACACGGAGAGGATGTCGTTGATCTTCCAGGCCAGAGTGGGCACGGCGGAAATGGTCTGCAGGTTGACGCTGTACAGGTTGTAACGGCCGGTCCAGTTCTGGTCATAGCTGTTGCCCAGACCAAAGCGCGAGAACACGCCCAGCCCCAGCCACAGGCTGTCGTTGAGCTGCCAGCTGGCGTACGCGTGCGGCGCGGCCCACACGGCGGGCTTGGTAGTGGTCTCTTGCTTGCCGTAGGTCGTATCCAGCGACAAGGTCCCCATGGGCGCGATAAGGCCCATACCGCCCATGACCTGGACGCCGGGCAGCTGGGTGATGCCGGCCGCGTTATAGGCAATGGCCGACACGTCGTCGGCGCGGCCCACCATGCCGCTGGCCAGACCCAGACCGCGTGCGCTCCACTCGGTCAGCGCAAAACCTTCAGCCATGGCGGACGACGCCATTCCCAGAACCAAGGCCACCCACAGGCCCACCACACGCAAAGCTTTCATTCTTCCTCCCTTGACCATGAAGTACCGGACAAGCTCCTTCCGCCCGGTACTGACTCCTGCCCTGCTGTGCCCGGCTATAACGCGCATACCGGCCGCTCCGGCATCAGGGCCGGTCAAAGGCCGCAAAAATGCCGGGGCAGGCACCGCAGAGCTCTCCCCAGTAAAATCCCGCTTACGGGAAAAATAAATCGCAAGATTAGAGCATATTGACAGGGTCAAGGTCAAGGAAAAGCCGCAAGCGGCTGGCGCACTGCTGCCGCGAAGCTTCAAGATACAGCGCCCTGACCGACTGCCAGTCGGTACTTTTGATGAGGCAGGAAAAACGCCTGCGTCCCCGCAACATGGCCAAAGGCGCCGGGATGGGCCCCAGCAGACGCACGCCCAGCTCCCGGGCCCTGGTCTGCAGCATCCGGGCCAGCTCCCCCAGTGCCGCGGCACCACCGGGATCTTCCGCAGGGAAGGAGATGCGCAGCAGGGCCAGACGTACGAAGGGGGGATAGCCGTATTGCCGTCGCCGGGCCAGCTCGGCGGCGTAAAAACCTTCGTAATCGCCGCTCTGGACATACTGCCAGCAGTAGTGGTCGGTATTGCGGGTCTGGATCAGGACCCGTCCGGGTTTGTCTCCGCGCCCGGCCCGGCCCGCAGACTGGACCAGCAGCTGGAAGGATCGCTCCGCGGCCCTGTAGTCCGGCAGGTTGAGCCCCAGATCGCCATCCGCCACGATAGCCAAGGTCACATCAGGAAAATGGTGGCCTTTGGAGAGCATCTGCGTGCCCACAAGGATGGGGGACTCGTGCCGGGCAAAGGCCGCCAGTATCTCTTCCATGCGCCCGGGCCGCCGGGTACTGTCGCGATCAAGGCGCAGGACAGGCTGCCCGGCCAGTGTGGACAGATATTCCTCCAGCCTTTCCGTCCCTTCCCCCATGGGAAGGAAGTTCATGCTCCTGCACTGCGGGCAGGGACTGGGAAAGGGAACGGCATAGCCGCAGTAATGGCAGACGAGCCGCCCCCGTCCTTTATGATAGGTCAGTGCGATGTGACAATGCGGACAACTGACGGTCTCCTTGCAGTCCAGGCAATACAGCAGGGGCGCATAGCCGCGCCGGTTGAGCAGGACAACGGCCTGTTCCCCGCGTTGCAGCACTTCGCGCAGGGCCTGCTCACTGCGGGTGGCAAGCAGCCCTTCCCCGGCCAGACCGCTGGTATCCACCAGTTCCACCGGTGGCAGGGGCCGCCCCCCTACCCTTTCCGGCAGACGCAGGAGATCTATCTGCCCCTGCGTGGCGGCATGGAAGGTCTTGATGTCCGGCGTGGCCGAGCCCAGCAACAGCAGGCCGCGCTGCCGTGCGATACGCGACCAGGCCAGCTCCTTGGCCTGATAGGGCAAGGACTCGTCCTGCTTGAACGAGCTGTCATGCTCCTCGTCCAGGATGACACAGCCCAGCTGCGGCACAGGCAGGAAGAGCGCGGAGCGTGTCCCCACCACGAGACAGGGCTCCTGACGGTTGGCCAGACGACGAAAGATCTCTTCCCGCCGAGCCGGGGTCTGGTAACCATGATAGAAAAACAGGGGCACATGGGGCAGGACGCAGGCCGCATCCCGGCGCAGCTTGCAGGCAAGGGCCACTTCGGGAGCCAGCAGGAGAACGCTCCTGCCCTGCTCCAGGCAATGCCGGATCAGCTCCAGATAAACAGCCGTCTTGCCGCTGCCCGTCACACCAAACAGCAGGACGGAAGCAGCACGCCCCGCATTCACCGCAGCACACAGCGCCTCCAGGGCCTGCTGCTGGTCGTCACTGAGGGCAAAAGCCCGGGGCGCGGGCGGAAGCAGCTCGTCATCGGGTTCATCGGCGTCCGCGTGGCGCAGGGCCACGAGACCGGACTGCAGCAAGGAACGCAGGGCCGGAGCGCTGCCGGCACCCAGGTCCCGTGCCAGCTGGCGACGGCTGACCTGCCCCCGTTCGTGCAGATACTCAAGGATCTCGCGCTGCCTTACGGCCTGCGGACGTACCGACCAGGGAGGATCCACCCGCAGCACGCAAAGCTCATCTCCGGCAGCATCCCGGCCCGGCGCCACAAGACGGGCCTCGCCCCGGCACAGGGCCTTGGCCAGGGCCTCCCGAACATCAGCTTCCAGCTTCGTGACCTGTTTCACCCTGCAGGCAAAGTCCCTGTCCGTCGCCAGCCAGCGGATGTGCAGATCCACCTGGCGCAGGCCCTGCGGCAAGACATGTCCGAACACGCACCCCGGCTCCAGTCCCTGCCGGATGGCCAGATCCCGCGCCAGTGCCCTGATCTCTTCCGAAATCAAGGGCCTGGTCTCCAGCGGCCAGACCACTTCCTTGCAGATGACACCGTCAGGAAGATCGCTGTGCTCCAGAAGCTCCATCAGCATACCCGCCCGCAAGGCACCGCGTCCCAGAGGGATGGCCACGCGCAGGCCTTCTTGCCAGAAATCTTCCGGGAAAATGTCGGGCAAGGCGTAGGTCAGGGTGCTGTAAGGAGCGGAAAGCAGTGCGATACGGGCAAACATGGGACCTCGAAGGCAGGGATGAAGATCTGCCCCATCTCCTGGGGCAAGATGTGGTTCCGGCTCCATACATAAAAGAAGGATACGGCCATGCAGGAACACACTATGGCAGGGGGGAGCAGTCGTACCAGCCCAGCATAGGCAGAGGCCCCTGCTAAGGCAAGGCAACACTATGGCGCTGAGGAGGAAATGGCGCTCTTCTCCCCTCTTTGCCAGGCATAAAAAAAGGGGGGCTTGCGCCCCCCTCAAAAGCATCTTTGTCGTGAAAGACTAGAAGCTGTAAGCGAAGATCAGCTGAGCCTTCCAGGCGTCCTGCTTCTTGTAGGAGTCGGTGCGGTAGCTGCGCTTCCAGGTGTCGTCGTCCACCATGTTCACGATGTAACCCAGTTCCAGGTTGGCTTCCAGGTTTTCGTAGATCTGGTAGCTGTTCACCAGGTTGAATTCCAGCAGACCATCGTTGGTGGTCAGGTACGGACCTTCGGGCAGGCCGTTATCCCAGCCGTAGGAGGTAGACACGTACTTGGCCATGGCCGGGCTGTTGGTGCCGCCCCAGTAGGCCACGCGGAAGGAGTGCTTCAGGTCTTCCACGAAGCTCATGTCGTGGATGCGCAGGCCCACGCCCCAGGTACCGGCATAGGTCAGGTTGCGGTCGTACAGACGGCCGTCGCCCCAACCGTAGTTGGCGTCACCCATGAAGGACATGAAGTTGCCGCAGCCGGACAGGGTGGGCATACGCTCGGAACCGTTCTTGACGTTGCCGTCGTCACCGGAGGAGTACCAGCCGAAGATACCGGGGGTACCCCAATCCATCTTGTATTCCACCAGGGCCTTGACCAACCAGCCTTCGCGCTTGGTGTCACCCATGCGGGTGGTCATGTTGTCATAGCGAGTGGCTTCATAGCGGCCCATGGATTCCACGTAACCGTAGTTGATGTCCAGCTCGATGTTCAGCGGATCGAAAGCGGTGACGGAAATGGGCAGGCCAGCCCAGAAAGCGGAGCCGTAAGCCTTGTCGGTGTTGAAAGAGCCGCCATTGTAAGCCAGCGGATAGGGACGCAGGCTGTAGGCAGGATAGCTACCCTTGTGCAGGTCGTTGTCGATGGCATCCCAGGAATTGGCACCGATCATGCCGTACATGGCCCAGGGGGTCACCTTCACGCCGTCGAAGGTCAGGGGCACCATCAGAGCGAACATATCCACGTTGTCGTGGTAGTTGGCGTCATCGCCCGTCCAGCGTTCAGAAGCGCCGGTCTTATTCCAGTTGTCGTTGAAGGGACGGGCCCACACAGCGGTCAGGCCCACGTTTTCGTTGAACTGGTAGTTGGCCACGATACCGGCGACATCGTCATCCAGCACAGCGGAACCACCGGCCACGTTGGGCATGGCGATGTTCTGGATACCCATACGGAACTTGAGATCGGTGTTGGGCACCATCCAGTCGATGTAGGCATTCTTCAGTTCCACGACACTGTTGGAGTCAGCGCCCAGGGCGCCACCGGAAGAATTCTGGCCCCAGGTGGTGTCGCCGATTTCAAAGTACACGGTACCGGACAGGGATTCGGAAGCCACGGCGTCCAACTGCAGGCGCAGACGCTGCATGGCGCTGAAGGCGTCGTCCTGGTCAACAGCCTTCTTGCTTTCGCCCTTCTTATTGGTATGGCTCACAAAGGAACCGTCACCGGCGGCGAAGCCCATCAGCCACTGGCCTTTGGCCTTGAAATCAATGGCGCTGGCACCGGTGGCGGCGCCCAGCAGCATACCCGCAGCAAGAGCGAGGGTCATCAGCTTTTTCATGATAAAAACCTTCCTTCCTGAGAGAAATTTTCTGGCATCCACGGGCTGTTCCTCCCCAGGGACATCCCCGCCAGATATGGCAAAAATTGTACGCTTTTCCATTTGAGTACAAATTTTATTACGCAAGCATACGCATGCCCTTTCACTCCGTCAAGAGGTAAAGGACAATTTTTTGAACCGCATCATACCGTGACAGGATTTGGCAATCCTGCATGTCGGACGATCCAGCCGCCAGCCTTGCCGTGCGGGCCTGCATGCCGGGGGTGCAGAAGAAGGCCGCTCCGCTCTGGCCGCGTTACGGTATCCCAAAACGTCAAAAGCCCCGCCGGAGCGGGGCTGAAAGACCGGGGGCCGAAGCCCCCACGGTCGAACTTCTCAAGCCGAAGCTTAGAAGGAGTACACGAAGGACAGGTTCACGTTCCAGGCGTCGTACACACCGTTGCGGTCGTTGGCGAAGCCGGCCATGGGATTCTTGCCCCAGGTGCTGCGGCTGTCGTCCAGCCACATGGCGATGTAGGCAGCATCCAGCATGATGGTGAAGTTGTCGTACATCTTGTAGGTGTTGGTCAGACCGATTTCCAGAGCGTAGTCTTCGGTGGTCAGGTAGATGGGATCATAGGCGGTGCCGTACTGGTTCACCACCGCAGAATCCTTGAAGGAGTTGTGGCTC
>NZ_DS996357.1:13990-15026 GCF_000156375.1 Desulfovibrio piger ATCC 29098 | reverse complement strand
TGGCGGCCACGTCATCGTCGAGGATCTGGGAAGCATTGGTGGTGAAGGCAGGCAGAGCCAGGCCCTGGATACCCATGCGGACCTTCAGGTCGGTATTGGGCACCATCCAGTCGATGTGGGCGCGCTTCAGTTCCACCACGCTGTTGTTGTCAGCGCCCAGGGCGCCACCGGTCTTGTCCTGGCCCCAAACCTGGTCGCCGATTTCGAAGAACACGGTACCGGACAGGGCTTCGGAAGCCACGGCGTCCAACTGCAGGCGAACGCGCTGGCGGGCTTCGAACTGGTCTTCATTCTTGAAGCCGGAGTTGTTGGCAGCCTTGCCCTGGCCGAAGGTGCCGTGCATACCGTAGTCGAAAGACATGATCCACTGGCCCTTGGCCTTGAAGTCGATAGCGTTGGCGCCGGTAGTAGCACCCAGCATCATAGCGGCAGCCAGAGCGAGAGTCATAAGCTTCTTCATGATAATACCTTCCTTCATTACTTTCGCATCTTGCGATCCCGTCCAGTGCAGGATCCTTTCCCTTACGAGATCCGGTCCTGCCCGGGGCGGACAGGAATCCCGGCCGATACGGCCGGAGCAAGAAGATCGTCTGGGATGTTCGCGACAGCAGTCTGCTTGTCCGTCGAACTTGTAAAAATTTTTAAACCCCTTTTCTGACCTTGTCAACGTTTCTTCAAAAAAAACAATAGGTTATATAGTATTATCTATATTTCTTTTTCGATTTTTTCCGTTTTTTGTGAAGCCTCCTGCTCTCTTTTTTTCAAAGAATCTTGCTCGTCGAACGCAAAAAAGCCCCGCCAAAGCGGGGCCCGCAAAATAAGACTCGAAGCCTCACAGCCGAATCGTTCAGGCCGGGAGTCAGCATGATGTGTGGAGGGGAGATCCGGCGACGGCTTGCGCAGTAAGGCCGCGGCATCCACTTTTCTAAGGGACCGCTCCCCTCTTCCTCCTCAGGCATATATCCAGCATATCGGCAAATCATCCTGCACGTAGAGCAAACACGCTCCCGCGTTTCCAACGACTGGGAAGCTCCGT
>NZ_DS996357.1:0-13430 GCF_000156375.1 Desulfovibrio piger ATCC 29098 | reverse complement strand
ATAGATGGGATCATAGCCAAAGCCGGTAGCAGTAATGTCCCGCATACCATCCTTGGTGTAGTCCTGGCCGATGTACTTGGCCATCTTGGGAGCGTTGGTACCGCCCATGAAGTTCACACGCAGAGTGTGCTTCAGGTCTTCCAGGAAGCTCATGTCCTTCAGGCGGACACCCACGCCCCAGGTACCCACCATGGTGGAACCCAGCACGCCTTCACGGGCGATGTAGGGGTTGCCGTTGAAGCCGAAGTTGGAGAAGTCGTTGTTGCCGTTGGCGCTCACCACGGGCATGCGCTCGGAGCCGTTCTTCGGATTGCTGTCGTCACCGGAGCCGTACCAACCGTAGATGCCGGGGGTAGCCCAATCCAGCTTGTATTCCAGCAGCAGGCTGGCCAACCAGCCTTCACGGTTCATCTTTTCGTCTTCATAGGAAACGGAACCGTAGTTCACATCCCAGGCGATGCGGAAGGGATCCCAGTAGGTCACTTCGCCGGTCACACCAGCCCAGATGGCGTTGCCGTAGCTGTCCAGCTTGTCGGTACCGGTAAAGCCGGAGGTCAGACCACTGGAAGCGCGGGTCCAGGCGGAACCATACTTATTGGTCCAAGGCTTGTCGGGATTGACATTGCCTTCATGGTTGAACATGCCGGGACCCAGAGCGGCGTACATGACCCAGGGGGTCACCTTCACGCCGTCGAAGCTCAGGGGCAGCAGCACAGCGACCATGTCCATGTTGTCCATGTAGTTGTTATACTGATTGTGCTTGCCCCAGTAGCCGTAGTTGTCGTTGTAGGGACGAGCCCAGAAAGCGGTCAGGGCCACGTTTTCGTTGAACTGGTAGTTCAGGGTGACGGCGGCCACGTCATCGTCGAGGATCTGGGAAGCATTGGTGGTGAAGGCAGGCAGAGCCAGGCCCTGGATACCCATGCGGACCTTCAGGTCGGTCTGGGGCACCATCCAGTCGATGTAAGCGCGCTTCAGTTCCACGACGCTGTTGTTATCAGCACCCAGGGCGCCACCGGTCTCGTTGTGGCCCCACACCTGGTCACCGATTTCGAAGAACACGGTACCGGACAGGGCTTCGGAAGCCACGGCGTCCAACTGCAGGCGAACACGCTGCATGGCTTCGAACTGATCTTCGTACTTGCCGACATTGCGCTTAAAGCCAGCGTTGTTGGCAGCCTTGCCATTGCCGAAGTTGCCGTGCATGCCGTAGTCGAAAGACATGATCCACTGGCCCTTGGCCTTGAAGTCGATAGCGTTGGCGCCGGTAGCCACGCCCATCATCATAGCGGCAGCCAGAGCGAGAGTCATAAGCTTCTTCATGATAATACCTTCCTTCATTACTTCCGCATCTTTCGATCCCATCCAGTATGGGATCTTCTTCCCTTGCGGGACCCCATTCCTGCCCTGTGCGGAGCGGGACAGGAATCCCGGCCGATACGGCCGGAACAAAAAAGCTCGTTTTTAAAAGTCGGCAGCAGCGATCTGCTTGGCCGTCGAACTTGTAAAAATTTTTAAACCCCTTTTATCGGTTTGTCAATATTAAGTAGTCAAAAACGATATAAATGGGTCGATACAACATGCCACTTTCAAAAAACATCTTTTTTTACAGGGTGATAAAAATATCTCCCCGCATAAGTCAGGTATAAAAAAAATACGTTGATCCCCCAAGAGGGCTCGTCAGAGACTAAGAAATCCCACCGAGGCATCAACCGGGATGTTTCTCTGTCAAAATCGCGCGCCCCAGTACACGCCGCCATACCAACGATATTTTCAGCGCCATGACAGCCATCCGGCAGCCAGCTGGCCAGATCTCACAAAAATACCGTGCTGCCTGGCTTTCGCAAATCCGGAGGCCACGCTCCGCCATAACCACCAGCGTACGCGACAAAGCAATAAGGTCCGTCCCCAGACCTCTTGCAGCTGAATCCGTTGGGAGCGGAACAACGCATGCCCGCTATATCCCACCTAACCGAGCAACATGGCCCCGCCTCACTACATTTATAGGCCAGATCCGCTCCCATGAAGACACCAACTCCTCTCCCCTGCGGGCCAACCCCCAATTTTGTCCGCCCCGCACCGTCCTTCCGGCCCTTTTCTTGCATTGACAGAAGCTGCCGGAATGTATATGATTATATATTAAATTTTGTTGAACAATTCCAGCACATTACGAGGCAAATATGTTCACCAATCGCGGCAAGGCCCTGACTTTTGACGATATCTTGCTTGTCCCCAGCTATTCGGAAGTGACTCCCGACGCCGTGGACATCTCCACCTGGCTCACTCCTTCCATCGAATTGCGCATCCCCCTGCTCTCCGCTGCCATGGACACGGTCACCGAATCGGCCATGGCCATCAGCATGGCGCGCATGGGCGGCATCGGCATCATCCATAAGAACATGCCCATCGAACGCCAGCGCCTGGAAGTGGAACGCGTCAAGAAGAGCGAAAGCGGCATGATCCTTGACCCCGTTACCGTTTCCTCCCGCAACTCCGTGCAGGAAGCCCTGGATCTGATGGCGGATTTCCGCGTGTCCGGTCTGCCCGTCGTGGATGACGGCAAGCTGGTGGGCATCCTCACCAACCGTGACGTGCGCTTCATCGAAGACGCCTCCGCCATTCGCGTGGGCGAAGTGATGACCAGCAAGAACCTGGTCACCGTGCCCATGGGCACCTCCCTGGAAGAAGCCAAGCGCCACCTGCACGAACACCGCATCGAAAAACTCCTCGTGGTGGACGAGAACGAGCGTCTGCGCGGCCTCATCACCATGAAGGACATCGACAAAGTCCAGAAATACCCCAATGCCTGCAAGGACAGCGCCGGTCGTCTGCGCGTGGGTGCCGCCATCGGCATCGGCCGCGACTGCGACGAGCGCGCCGAGCAGCTCATCCAGGCCGGTGTGGACGTGCTCGTCCTGGACTCCGCCCATGGTCATTCCATGAACGTGCTCAAGGCCATCCGCAAGGTCAAGACCGCCTACCCCAACTGCCAGCTGGTGGCTGGTAACGTGGCCACCTACGAAGGTGCCCGCGCCGTGCTCGAAGCCGGCGCCGACGCCGTCAAGGTGGGCATTGGCCCCGGCTCCATCTGCACCACCCGTATCGTGGCCGGTGTGGGCGTGCCGCAGGTGACCGCCGTCATGGACGGTAGCCGTGCTGCCCGCGAGATGGACCGCTGCTGCATCGCCGACGGCGGCATCAAGTTCTCCGGCGACATCGTCAAGGCCCTCGTGGTGGGCGCCCACTCCGTGATGATCGGCTCCCTGTTCGCCGGTACCGAAGAAAGCCCGGGCGAAACCATCCTCTACCAGGGCCGTACCTACAAGATCTACCGCGGCATGGGCTCCATCGACGCCATGAAGGACGGCAGCTCTGACCGCTACTTCCAGGAACGCAGCAAGAAGCTGGTCCCCGAAGGCATCGTGGGCCGCGTGCCCTACCGTGGCCATGTGATGGAAGCCATCTACCAGCTCATGGGCGGCCTGCGTTCCGGCATGGGCTATGTGGGTGCCCGCACCCTCAACGACCTGTTCGAGAACACCACCTTCTGCGAGATCTCGGCGGCCGGCCTGCGTGAAAGCCACGTGCACGACGTCATCATCACCAAGGAAGCCCCCAACTATCGCATCGACAACTAGCCTCAGACCTGCGGGCGATCGCTGCAGCGACCGCCCGCATCCGTTTGATGCCTGCATCCTGTTTTCCGGCAGCCAGGCTGCCCGTTCATGACATTATATAAAGGACGCCGTCCCTCCCGGGCGGCGTCCGCATACATTGCAAGGAACACTCATGGCGCACAGCAAGGTCATTATCATTGACTACGGTTCGCAGGTCACCCAGCTCATCGCACGGCGTGTGCGTGAAGCCGGCGTGTATTCCGAAATCCATGCCTGCAACGTCACCGCCGCCGAAGTGGCCTCTATGGCTCCTTCGGCCATCATTCTTTCCGGCGGTCCTGCCAGCGTGGGCGAAGCCGATGCTCCCACTCTGGACAAGGGCTTCCTGGAACTGGGCGTGCCGGTGCTGGGCATCTGCTACGGCATGCAGCTGCTGGCCCAGAACCTGGGCGGTGAACTGGCCCAGTCCCTGACGCGTGAATACGGCCCGGCCGATCTGACCCTGAAAGCCTCCTGCGCCCTGTGGGACGGCCTGGACAGCTCCAAGCCCAGCCGCGTGTGGATGAGCCACGGCGACAAGGTCAAGACCCCCCCGCCCGGCTTCGTGATCACCGGCAGCACCCCCACCCTCGAAGTGGCCGCCATGGCCGATGAAAGCCGCAAGATCTACGCCGTGCAGTTCCATCCCGAAGTGCACCACAGCGTGGACGGCGACGCCATGCTGCGCAACTTCCTGTTCAAGGTCTGCAACATCGTGCCCGACTGGAGCATGTCCAGCTTCGTGGAACGTGTGGTCAAGGAAATGGCCGAAAAGATCGGCGACAAGCACGTGGTCTGCGCCCTTTCCGGCGGCATCGACTCCACCGTGGTGGCCGTGCTGCTGCACAAGGCCATCGGGCATCGCCTGCACTGCATCTTCGTGGACAACGGTCTGCTGCGCCTCAACGAAGGCGAGGAAGTGGTCAGCTACCTGCGCGAGCACTTTGACCTGAACCTCAACTTCGTCCAGGCCCAGGATCGCTTCCTCGATCTGCTCAAGGGCGTGGAAGATCCCGAGAAGAAACGCAAGATCATCGGCCACACCTTCATCGACATCTTCGACGAAGAAGCCAAGAAGCTGCCCGAAGTGGAATACCTGGCCCAGGGTACCCTGTACCCCGACGTCATCGAATCCGTGTCCCACAAGGGCCCCAGCGCCGTCATCAAGAGCCACCACAATGTGGGCGGCCTGCCCGAGACCATGAAGCTCAAGCTGGTGGAACCCCTGCGCGAACTCTTCAAGGACGAAGTGCGCAAGGTGGCCGCCGAGCTGGGCATGCCCGATTCCATCGTCTGGCGCCATCCCTTCCCCGGTCCCGGCCTGGCCATCCGCGTGCTGGGCGAGATCACCGAGGAACGCCTGAACATCCTGCGCCAGGCCGACAAGATCGTGCAGGAGGAACTGCGCGAATCCGGCTGGTACCGCAAGGTCTGGCAGGGCTTTGCCGTGCTGCTGCCGCTGAAGACCGTGGGCGTCATGGGCGACGGCCGTACCTATGAGCACGTCATCGCCCTGCGCGTGGTGGACAGCGTGGACGCCATGACCGCCGACTGGGCCCGTCTGCCCGCCGACCTCATCGCCCGCATGTCCGGCCGCATCATCAACGAAGTCAAGGGCGTCAACCGCGTGGTCTACGACGTCTCCTCCAAGCCCCCGAGCACCATCGAGTGGGAATAATGCCGGGCCGGCAGGCGTCTTGTCCTGCTCCCGGACACAGTGCCGCCGCACTGTGAAGACAGCATGAAAAAAGAGCTGACAGACAGTCTGTCAGCTCTTTTTTTGCATGTGCTGATCGCAATTACGCCAGCCCGCCTTCTTCCTCATCACGCAGTGCCTGCAGAGTCAGCGGTCCCACGCTACCCGCCATCGGTACCCTCCCCTGATGTCCAGCCCGGGACCGCACATTTCCTCTTGTCCTGACCGAGGGCAGTCCCTATCCTGCCGAAAAATACGGTCATGGCCTGTCCGCCTTCCCGGACATCTCCATACAACACTGCATCTCTGTGAGCTTTCCATGTCACGCATCTTCCCTGCCCTTTTGCTCTCCCTGGCCCTGCTTTCCCCCGCCCTGCCCCTCCGGGCCGCCGAAGGATTTCCCGCTACGCCGCAAGCCGCCGTGGACGCCCTTTCTCTGGAACGGGACATCCATGCCCTGATGCGGGACAAAAAAGCCCTGGCCGGTGTGGCCCTGCTCACCGAAGACGGTCTCTGTGCCGGAGTCCACATGGATACGCCCTTCCCGCTGCTCAGCGTCATCAAATTCCCGCTGGCTGTGGCTGTGCTGGAAAAAATGCAACAGGAACATACGCCGCTGACCACCCGGATCCCGGTGCGTGCCGGACAGCTCCATCCCGATACGCACAGTCCCCTGCGGGACAAATACGGCCAGCGGGACGTCAGACTCAGCCTGCAAGAGCTGCTGCACGCTACCGTCACGTTCAGTGACAACAATGGCTGCGACATCCTGATGGACTATGTGGGCGGCCCGTCCGTGGTGGAGGCCTGTGCGCGTCGGCTGGGAGCGGACAGTGTCTTCATCGGCCACAACGAAGACTGGATGCACCAGAACATCTACAACCAGTATGCCAACTGGGGCACGCCGCGCAGCATGGCCCGGATGCTGCTGGGCTTTTTCAGCTCCCCGGATATCCCTCAGGCGCACAAAGACTTCATGGCGGGCATCATGGCCAAGACGCCCGCCCTGCCCGGCAAGATCCTTGAGGGCCTGCCGCAGGGCATGACCGCCGGACACAAGACCGGCTCTTCCGACAGGACGGCCCAGGGGGTCAAGCTTGCGGACAACGACCTGGCCTTTTTCCGCCTGCCCGATGGCCGCTATGTGGCTCTGGCGGTCTTCCTCTGCAACTCGCTGGAGAGCCCCGAAACGAACCTCTCCCTCATCACGGACATCACCCGCCTGTCCGTGGACTGGCTGGCACGGCAGCCCATGCTGCTGCGGGACGGTACCGCACGGCCCTGACCTCCTTTCCGGGATACGATGCCTTGAGAGCATCGACACCCTGGCATACGGAGAGCCCCGGCCTGCCGAAGAGAGGATGCGGCAGGCGGCCGGTGTACTTTACAAGGCCTGCGGGCTCAGGTAATTTTGCGTTTTAGCATTTCCGCGTCCATGACGCACAGGACTAACAGCAGAGGAAGATATGTTCGGTATCGGCAGTACGGAATTTCTGGTTATCCTTCTTGTGGCCCTCGTGGTGCTGGGGCCCAAGAGCCTGGCAAGTGTTTCCCGCACCCTCGGCAAGGCCATGGGAGAATTCCGCCGCGTCTCCACCGATTTTCAGCGCACGCTGAATGCGGAAGTGGAGCAGGAGGAGCATCTCAAACGCAAGCAGGAAGCTGAAAAGGAATTTTTCAGTCCTGAAGCCCGTGCTGAGCACGCGGCCAAAACAGCCGCCCAGACGCAGGCCGCCGCACAGCCCGCAGCCACCCAGGCCCAGGCAGCTCCTGCCGCTGCGCCTGCCGCCACGGAGACCGCGGCCGCCCGTCCTGCTGTCCAGCCGGAAGTCATCCCCTCTGCCGCGCCCGTACCGCCTGCGGACAGCCCTCTGGCCCAGGCCCTTGCCAAGGCCCAGGCCGAAGCCGGCGGTTCCGCCACGGCGACCTCGGCTGCCGCCACTCCTGCCAGCGGAGCAAAAGCATGAGCACCATCCAGGACAAACAGGATCTGACCGTCACGGTCACGGCTCCCGAACAGGACGCTCCTGTCTCTTCCGCGGCCCCGCACACGACTGCTACGGGCGAAGACCTGCCCGACGCTGTCGCGGACAAGACCATTCCTGCCGCGACTTCCGGTACCGGGCCCGAGACTGCCCCCCAGATGGAGCAAGACGGCTCTGCCCCCGTTGTTCCGGCGGAAGAAGCGTCTGCCGCCATCCCCGAACCTCCGGCGGACAGCCCGCTGGCCCAGGCCCTTGCCAAGGCCCGGGCCGAAGCCGCTGAAGCTCCGGCCCCTGCGGAACAGCCTGCCGCTCCCGAAACCGAGGCAGCCCCCCCTGCTCCCGCAGCTGCGGAAGCCTCTGCCGAACCTCTGCCGGATACGGCAGCTCCGGTCCCTGATGCCGTGACCGCCCCTGTGCCGCAAGGCGGGGATGATGCCGGCCAGCCGCCCGTTCCGCCTGCCACGGCCGCTGCCGGTGCCGGCGGGACGCCTGAGCCCGAAGAAAAGACCATGGGCCTCATGGATCACCTCAACGAACTGCGCTGGCGTCTGGTGCGCTGCTTCATCGCCGCCGGTGTGGGCTTCCTGCTCTGCTGGACGGTGGTCGAGCCCATCTTCGACTTCATCACGGCCCCGCTGCTCAGCGCCTTGCCCGCGCACGGCACGGCCATGTATACCACGCTGCCCGAACCCTTCTTCGTGCGCATGTTCGTGGCCTTCGTGACCGGTCTTTTCGTGACCAGCCCGTACATCTTCTATCAGATCTGGGCCTTCATCTCCCCCGGTCTGTATGAGGAAGAGAAAAAGGGCCTGCTGCCCATCGCCCTGCTCTCCGCCATTTTCTTCATCGGCGGTGGCGTGTTCTGTTACTTCATCGTCTTCCCGTACGCGTTCAACTTCTTCCTGGGCTTCTCCTCCGAGCAGATCCAGGCCATGCCCCGCATCACGGATTATCTTGATTTCGTCATCAAGCTGCTCCTGGCGTTCGGCCTCATCTTTGAGATGCCCCTGTTCTCCTTCTTCCTCTCCCGCATGGGGGTCATCACGGCCCAGATGATGCGCAAGGCGCGCCGCTATGCCGTCCTGTGCATCTTCATCGTGGCCGCCATCCTGACGCCGCCGGACGTGGTCTCCCAGCTGCTCATGGCCATGCCCATGCTGCTGCTCTATGAGATCAGCATCCTTGTGGCCGCAGCCTTTGGCCGCAAGAAGAAGGAAAAGAAAGAAGAGGAAGAAGGGACGCCCGGCGATCCTGCTCCGGAGGGCCCGGACGGCACGACGGTGGCTGCTGCCGCCGCAGCTGCGGCCACGATGGCCACCATGAGCGATGACGACGCCCAGCGCATGCCGCCCGAAGAGGAAACGCCCGCTCCCGTCACGGAGACGGACGAGACCTTCACCGCCGAAACGGCTGACACGGAACAGACCGCCGCAGAGCTTCCCGAAGAACAGGAAGTCTCCGCGCCCGGCGAGGCCGATACGGAAACGCCCGCGGAACAGCAGGACGACACCGCTGCCGTAGCGGAAGCCCCTGCCATGGATGACGAGCCGGCAACGCCCGCCAAAGACAAGGAATGATGATGGAAGCTACACTGCCCCAGCGTTCGGCCCGGCACGCCCGTAAAAGTGCCGAGACCGACATCAGCCTGAGCCTCACCCTGGACGGCTCGGGCAAGACCGATATCCAGACCGGCTTCGGCATGCTGGATCACATGCTGACCCTGACGGCGTTCTGGGCCGGCATGGATCTGCACCTGCGCTGCCGGGGCGATCTGCACATCGACGCCCATCACAGTGCCGAGGACATCGGCCTTGTTCTGGGCCAGGCGGTACTGGAAGCCCTGGGGGACCGTGTGGGCATCGCCCGTGTGGGCTATGGCCGCGTCCCCATGGATGAGGCCCTGAGCGATGTCACCATCGACCTTTCCGGCCGCCCCTGGCTGGAATGGCGCGGAGACGAGCTTCTGCCCCCGGTCATCGCCGGTGAGGAAAAAGACCTTTGGCGGGAGTTCTACAAGGCCTTTGCCAGCAGTGCCCGCTGCAACCTGCATGTGAGCATGCATTATGGCAAAAATGGCCATCACCTTCTGGAATCCGTCGCCAAAAGCCTGGGCCTGGCGCTCGCCCAGGCTGTCCGGCGTAGCGGGAACGTCATCCGCAGCACCAAGGGAGGGCTGGATTGATGAAGAACCGTTTCCTGTGGATCATGTGTGCGCTTCTGTCTCTGCTGGTCCTGACGGGCGGCTGCAACCGCAAACCTGCCAGCACGGCCGACGTGCCGCGTTCGCTGTCCCATCAGTACAAGATCGCGGTGGCGCCCTTCACCCAGCCCCGCGCCATCAGCCAGCTCATCATGGGCCAGCTTCCTCAGCCGCAGGCCCTGGCCGCCCGTGACGTGCTGGTGGCCCAGGACCGCCAGCTGCGTGATGTCCTGTACACCTCGACCAAACGTTCCTATGACTTCCTGCCCCGTACCCGCCCCCTGCCGGACCTGAAGCGTCTCCATACCTCGGAGCGCCCCCAGGCCCTGCCCCTGTGGGTGGAATACGCCCGCAAGACGTCGGCGGACATCCTGCTCATCCCGCAGGTCCTCACCTGGCGGGACCGTCAGGGCTCGGCGGCCGGTGTTACCGAACCCGCCCATGTGCGGCTGGAGTTCTTCCTCCTGAACATCAAGGAAGGCAACATCATCGGCCACTCCGTCTACGAGGTGGAACAGCAGGGACTGACGGAAAACCTGCTCAACGTGGGCGACTTCTTCAAACGCCAGGGCAAGTGGGTCACTGCTGAAGAGCTGGCCCGCGAAGCCATGACCAAGGCTGTAAAGGATCTGAACTTATGATTATCTTTCCCGCTGTCGACATCCAGAACGGCAAGGCCGTCCGCCTGAAACAGGGACGTGCCCACGAGAGCACCGTGTTTTCCCCCGATCCTGTGGCCGCTGCCGTGGCCTGGAGGGACAAGGGCGCCCGCTGGCTGCATGTGGTCGACCTGGACGGCGCTTTTGACGGGCTGCCCAAAAGCCGGGATATCGTGCGTGATATCTGCCGGGAGCTGGACATCCCCGTGCAGCTGGGCGGCGGCATCCGTGACGAACAGACGGCCCGTGCCTACCTCGAAGCCGGCGTGCAGCGTCTGATCATCGGTACCATGGCCCTGGAGCAGCCCGAAGCCTTTGCTTCCCTCTGCAAGACCTTTCCCGGGCAGATCGGGGTCTCCCTCGATGCCGAAGGCGGACGCCTCAAGACCAAGGGCTGGGTGGCCGATGCCGGTCTGAGCGTGGACGACGTCCTGCCCCGCCTGCAGGAAGATGGCGCTGCCTTCATCATCTATACGGACATCGAGCGTGACGGCATGCAGTGCGGCGTCAACCTGACGGCCTTGCGCCATCTGGCCGAGACCTCCACCGTGCCGGTCATCGCCGCCGGTGGCGTGGCCACGCTGGCCGATGTTCAGGCCCTGTACCCGCTCAGCACGCAGGCCAACCTGCAGGGTGCCATCAGCGGCCGGGCCCTGTATGAAGGCACGCTCGACCTTGTGGAAGCCAACGCCTGGATCGCCGCCCAGAAATAAAACGTTTGGGCATCATGAACAACCAAGGGAAGGGGATACCATCTCCTTCCCTTTTTTGATGTCTCCGGTACTTCTGGAACAAATAACGTAGCTGGAACTGGCAGGAGGCAGAAGGCCATTTTGCCATACGCTGCTCTGTCTCTCCTTCTCTCCTGGCCGGGACTGTGGTCCTTCCGCTGCCCTTCCCTGCGTACAGGTCATGCGGTATCCCCTGTCAGATGTGCCCGTTTAGTCAGGCTACAGGAGATCCTCGCAGCATCATGGCACCTGCCCTCAGCCACTCCTTTGCAGGTCTCCTGTAGTGAGCTTGCTTCATCTCCGCTTCTGGCCTATCATATAAAGATGCAACATCCTCTGCTCATACTCTCACGGCTTTTCTTCGCCGTCATGGCAGAGCGACACTGGCGCAGCCATCTGTAATCCCGATGCCCTTTCTGCCGGTCCGCTCCGGTCTGGCACGTCTGCTGCAGCTCCGTAATGCCGTTGCGGAGCCCTTTGCGTTCGACCGCACATCCCTGGAAAGGTGCATCATGAATCCCACACGCCCCTATCATTGGTTTTGCCTGCTGGCGGCCATCGTCTTTGAGGTCGCCGGTACGACCGTCATGAAACTCTCTTTTGGCTGGAGCTTCGCCCACGCGGCCCTTGCCGGCCTTGTCCTCATGTGGATCGCCATCGGCCTTTCCTACTACTCCCTTGCCAAAGCCACCACGGGCCTGCCCGTAGGTGTGGCCTTTGCCTTCTGGGAGGCCCTTGGGCTGGCGCTCATCACGCTCTCCAGCATCTACATCCTTGACGAGCCCTTCTCGCTGCAACGGCTGGCAGGCCTGCTCTGCGCCCTGAGCGGCGCCCTGCTGGTCCATCACGGCACGGTCCAGGACAAGGATACTTCCTCCGACACCAACCGCGACGCCAGCTAAAGGGAGTTACCATGAATACGGAAACGCTGCATCTTATCCTGTCCGCCGGCCTTGTGGCCGCTGCCGCGGCTCTGGACGTGGCCGCCAACCTCATGCTGGCCCGTTCCGACGGTTTCAAAAAACGCCTGATCGGCATCGCCGCCCTGGCTCTGGTCGGCCTGGCCTTTTACTGCCTTTCTCTGGCTGTCCAGTATATGGATCTGGCCGTGGCCTACTCCATGTGGGGCAGTCTCGGCATCCTGGGGACCTCGCTGTGCGGCTGGCTCTTCCTGCGCCAGCGTCTCAAACCTTGCGCTTTTGCCGGCATGGGTCTGCTCATTATCGGCATGATCCTGCTGCGCACGAGTTAGACGGTCTCCCAAGAAGCTGCAAGCTTCTCAGACCTGATGGTTACAGCCAAGCTGGGTCTGACATAAAGTAAAAAAGGCATCCTTACGGATGCCTTTTTTATGGAAAGACTCCAGCTATTCTGACTCATCAAAAAAATCAGAATCGATGCGTTTAAGCTCATAACTGATTACCGGTGAGACGCCCAGATTATGATCCATCATCAGTTCTGCCAGCTTCCGACCGTCCACCAGTACGATCTTTGTCGTATGCTGCTTGCGGGCATATTTGACAGCTTCAGCAGAAAATCTGGCTGTGGTAACAAATAAGCCCCGATTCGCTCCCAGCCCGGCCAGTGCCCCCACAAATTTTTGAATCTCCGGCCTTCCTATGGCTGTTTCCAGATCCCAGCGCTTGGCCTGTATGTAAATCTGATCAAATCCAAGTTTATCTTGCTTGATGATACCGTCTATGCCTTCATCGCCAGAATAACGGGTCACGATCCCCCCATCTTCCAAAGATCCTCCGTACCCCATGGCTTTGAGCAACTGTACGACCATACGCTCAAAAAAAGCCGGAGATTTCCGCATGATCTCCGCCAGGATATCATCTGCCAGGGCCTGCCTGATCTGAAGGTATGTTCTGTCCATCACATCCTGCGGGCTCTCATCTCCGTTATCTTTTTCTTCTCCGTCCCCCGTATCATCATGGGTGGAACTTGCCTTTTTAAAAACATCAAAACCAGGAAATGACGCCAAGAAGTGGTTATCGAACACCTTGGGAGGATTCGCCAAAACCGCGGTCCCGGCCGACGTAAGCTGCACCATGCCACGGGCAGGAGCGGCAATAAGTCCAGCCTTTTTGAGATACGTACGCGTCCACGCCACCCTGTTATTGAAAGTCAACGAGCCGCTGGGCAGCATTTCGTTTTTCTCTGCTTCAGAAAGAGAATAACGGCCGGACAGCTGCATCACGATGTCCGCCATGGAATGCTGTTGTCCATCCGCGATTGCAGTCAAAAAAGCAAAATACATCTCATTGTAGCGAGGAATAGCCATACTGTCCTCGAGCTAGAAAAGATTCCTCATCCTAGCTTGTTCGCCTGAGAAAAAACAGTGGGGCAAAAACTGTTTCTTGCGCCCTTTGTCGTCCGCTCCAATCCGCCTAGCTCTTCTTTCCCAACAAAAAAATCCCCGGTTGTACCGGGGACGACAGAATCACATGCAGGGCGAGAAATCTTTCGTAGCCTACCGTGCGCCAACAAGGGGAAGAGC
>NZ_DS996358.1:30791-32781 GCF_000156375.1 Desulfovibrio piger ATCC 29098 | reverse complement strand
CGCGCACGCTTTCTGTCGTCGGCGCGGGCGTGATGCAGGCCGGGTCAAGGTCTTCCGGCAGGTCCGGCTCTTCCAGCGTGACCGGCAGCGGAACGTCCTCATAGCGGACCGGGGGAATAATCAGGTTGGCCACATATTCCACGCCTTTTTCCACGCCAATAGCAAGCCCGCCGTCATGGCCGCGCACCACGTCCACCGTGACCTGCCCGTCTTCCTGCAGGGCCGCACAGTCAAAAGACAGGGCATCGTCCCCCACCGTCAGCGTGACGGTCACTCCTTCCACGTCCACACCGGGCCACGGCCCGGAACCGTTCTTTTCGATCTGCATAGTGTCTCCTTACATGGCGGGATGCGACACCAGCAGGCGCACGTCCACAGAATCCGCCGTGCCGCTGGTAGTCAGCTTGAACCCGTTTTTGAGTTTGTCGGTCGCGTACACGTCGCCGTTTTGCAGGCGTCCGCCCGTGCTGCCCACCACTTCCACATTTACCAGATACTCCGCGTCCGGCAGGGTACGGTTCAGCGGCACGGAGACCGTGGCGGGCGACTTCTGGATGTTGGGCCAGCCCGGTTCACGGCGGGCGCTGTCCGTGATGGTAACTTTCGACAGATACGGGTCGTTTTCTTCCGTATTGCCCGCAGGAACCGTTGCACGGGCAAGTTCGATAGCCCCTTCCGGCAGCGGACCGTTCAACGTGGTGGCCGCCACGTCGATGATCCCGGCTTCCGTCAGGAACATATAGATGATGACCACGCCAGACTTCTCCGTGGTATTGCTGGCCACACTGGCCGTGTTCGTCTGGTTGGCCACCGGATATTCCCGTCCGTTCATGAACACCACGCCATCGCTGCAACTGATGTTGCGTGTGGCCGTAGAACTTTTGGAAAGTGTCACGCCGCTTTTGATGCCACGGTTCTTGATGTGGCGCGGATTTCCTGAAAGCGCGTGAGCCGCGTCTGCTCATGCTCCTTCATGGCCAGCGCGCCCAGGTCAAGCCCCAGCTTCAGACCGGCAAAGAGCGCTTCCTGCATGTCCGGCGCATAGCCGTCCACCGTTCCTTCCATTTCTTCCAGTTTCTTTTTCAGGTACAGGGTACGGTTACCGAGCTGTTTTGCCTGGATATTGTCTATCCCGTCTTCCCCGCCCACCACAGGGTCCGTCTGCTCGATGCGGTAAATACCGTCTTCCCACTGCGCTGTTTCTTTCAGATTCGCCATAGTTCACCTGCCTTAGAATTTGATGGTCCAGGTCCCCGTGATTTCAATGTCGTCCGCCTTCTCGATGACGCCGCGCGTCTTGCGGGCGAACAGCGTCCCGTCCGAACAGAGCAGGCCGAACTCCCGGATACTCTTGCCGTTGGCTTCACCTGCGCCGATGGTGAAGGCGAAACAGGCTTCCCCCGTGGCCGGATAGGTGCAACCCGACACCGGCTTGGAGTAGGCCCCGGTCAGTCCCTTGTCGTCCGGCGTCGGGCCGTTGCCGTTGGTGCCCACGCCGATCTTCGTTACCGTTTTTCCCGAACCGGCCCCGCCGATAAGACGGGCCAGCGCGTCACGCGCGCTGCTCATAATCATGTTTTCATCCCGGTAATGTTCGATTTCCCGCCCCGCCTTGATGACGCGGATGTCGAAAATGCCATGCAGCCGGGCTTCATCCCTGAAATTCATACAAGCTCCTTGCCGCCGTACTGCGGCCCGCTGTTGTGGAAAGCCGTACCGTTATGCAGCGTGTAGCGCAGCACCCGCACGGCCACGTCCTCCGTCAGTGAAAAAGCATCCTCCATGCCCGCCGTACCTTCCAGCCTCACGGCAACGGCGCACACATCGGATAACGTGGCATAGGTGAACACGGGGGCGCGTTCCCCCGCCTTGGGCAGCCAGCCCCACAGGCTATGCCGTGCTTGGCCGTCATGCCGGGAGCGCCCATCATGGCGCACGCCGGAGAAGTCCGCACGCCCGCCAAACGGACCGCGACCGTGAGAACCGTCAT
>NZ_DS996358.1:25378-29696 GCF_000156375.1 Desulfovibrio piger ATCC 29098 | reverse complement strand
GCCGCGTGCGTGTCCAGCCACTCCCCCGTGGCCTCAAGCGGAATAGCCTGCCTATGGATGACGGCAAGAAAGTTGTAGAGCTGCCACAGGCCCCAGGCGAACAGCTCGATGATGCCCCGCGCGATGCCCTTGTTCAGATTGAGGCGTGCAGGCAGCCAGCCCCTGGCCGCATACTCGTCCTGCACGGACTCGATGCGTTCAAAAAGTCCGGCGCGGATATCGCTTATATCTTTGGAAAGTCGTAGGCTCATAGCGCCGCCTCCGGTTCGTTGTATCTGCCGTCGCGTATGACCAGTTCCCGCACACTCTTGTTCGCCGTAAGCACCAGGTTCAACGGCTGGTCTTCTCCGATGAAACGCCATTGCACGGCCACGGTGATGGAATTTTCATTCCAGGCAAGCAGACTGCTTTTGACGCTCCCCACCACCACGCGCGGATCTTCTTCCACGCGCATGGTCACTTCCGCCAGAAAGGCCGCCCGTGTCGTGGCCGTGCTGTCCTCATAGAACCAGTCGGAAATGAGGCTGCCGAAGTCCAGGTCGTAGAACAGCGCGCCCAGACGGGTGAACAGGCGTAGCTTGATATCCTGCACGCCCGTTTCCACGCCGTCCGTCAGCACCAGTTCGCCGTTGGCCGCCACGCGCGCCTGCCCGTTGTCGTCAAGGGCTATGTCCTGTCCCCAAAGCTCGTTTGCCGTATTCATGCAACCGATACTGGCACAAAAAAGAGGAGCGCGCCCGGAAAGGACGCGCTCCATGCGAAGGTTTTTCATGGGGATTTCCATCCCTGTTTTTTGCACAAGAAATGAGAATGGAGCTAATGTGGATCGGGCAGGAAACGCGCCTCGACATGACGACGGCGTGTATTCTCGATGACCAACAACCTGGCCAGCGCCTCGATGGAGGCCACGTTGCCATGCTTTCCGGCACAGCGCACCACATGGCTCACAGCATCGTCCACAGGCGCGGTATTGACGATAGCGTAAAATTCATCCATCACTTTGTTGATATTGATCTGTTCCATATCACCCTCCAGGAGCTTCCATGTTTATATTCCAGGGAACCTGTCCTCACTGCCATTCAGACAGGGGCTTTGCGGCTTTCGGTATGAGCACTTACATACTCGGCGACTACGACTATTCAAAAACACCGGCAATTGACAGAGCCATTCTTGAAAAACGGCGTGAAAACAACCCGTTGGTAAGCTTTTCCTTGGCAGGCTCCTGTCTTTCCTGTAAAAAGCCTGTTGTCGCCACATGTTCGACCAGCCAGAAAACGCTTGAGGAAATCCGTCCCTGTATCGGTTCTGTTGAAAGAGAATCCCGCCGACAGGTCACGGTGGAACATATTTTTCCTTCTCCCGTGCAGCATTACAGCCATCCCTCGCTTCCCGAAAAGGTCAATAACGCCTTTGTTGACCTGCAAAAAATGCTTGATGAGAAAAAACAGCCGTACTTCATCATTTTCGGTTGTCGCAGTGTGCTGGAAGCTGCCGTGCGCCAGCTTGGCGGCGAAGGGAAGTCTCTGTATGACAGGATCGATAACTTGTATAAAAAAGGCGTCATTACCGCTTCGCTGAAAGAATGGGCTTCCATCATTCGCAGAGCGGGCAATGAGGCTGCGCACGATATGGAAGGCTCTCCAGATGAGGCCGGGGAACTGGTGGCGTTCACCAGAATATTTTTGCAGTTCACCTTTGAATTGCCGGACATCATTTCCAGGACTCGCGTCGCTCGCGGCTAGTTCCAGTTGTTCCCGCCAGTCTGTCAGTGCGGACAGCTCCCGCCGCTGCGGCTTCCCGCAAAGGCGTTGCCGGATACCGAAAGGTCGCCATTCACCTTGAGCGGCCCGTTAACCGTTATACTGCCGTTGGTGGTCCGGTGGGCGTTCTCCGTGGTGGTTCCCGTGCCGCCGTCGCTGCCGGAGCAGGTTTCATTCCCTTTTTTGATGATAGACGGCGCTTGCAGGGTCAGCGTACCGGCTGCTTCCACGGTGGCGTTGCCCGCCGCCTTGATGACGGCATTTCCGCCGATTTCCACGGTCCAGTTTTCAGGCGAAACGGTCAGAAAGGAGCCGTCCTTCTCAATTTTCAGACTCACGCCCGGCGTCTGCTGGATAATGAGTTCGTCCAGTCCACAGTCCGGCGCGCCGTTCATCTGCCAACGGAAGTTGCTGATGCGCGGATAGTTCGGGTCCCCGTCGTAATAGGAAAGATCGCACAGCGTCCCCACCGCCGGAGGGCAGACGATACCCCTTTTCGGCCCGCCCCATACGATAGGGATTTCCACCTTGGGAATGACCGGCTCCGACGTGTCCGGACTTTCGTCGTTCCGGAGCGGCTGCACGTCCGCATAATAGCGCCCGTCGCTGGCATACGCCGCCACGACCTTTGCCTTGCGCGTCATGCGGTAGTAGGCCCGCAAGTCCGGCATGGCCAGTTCCAGAGCACGCTTGAGCAGGGAAAGAAGGCTCTGTTCCGCCATTATCCCCAGCCTCCGTCGTATCCGTAACCAATGGTCGTCGTGTTCCCGTTCGCTCCCAAGGTATGGATGACCTCTTCCGCGCGCACCAGCTCGGAAAAATCCCGCCGCGTGTCCCGGATGCGCACCCGGCGACTGTGGGTCAATCCCGGCAGAACGGTGGACACGGCATAACTCATGCCCGCCGGGTTCGGGTCGTTGCGTATGAGGTTGGCCGCAGTTTCCACCACAAACACGTCCCCCGGTTCGTCCCCGTCGGACCAGTACAGGCCCGCTTCCCCCAGCCAGACCGCGTGCCGGGAAAGGTCGTGCCCGAAGCTACGTTCCAGGCTGGCGGCAAGCTGTTTGATGGCCCGTGCCACGGTCACATTGCTGAACACGATATGCGGGAAGGTCTCCGCCGGGATAGCGATGCCCGCCACGGGCAGCCCTGTGGACACCAGCAGGCGGCGGGCCACCACGTCCGCAGGTTCTCCGTGCATGGCTTCCGTCACCGTGGTGTCGATAAGCGCCTGTTCCAGCCCCACGGCCTGCACGCGGATGGTATCCGGCCCGGCAGGCTGAAAATCCTTCACCGTGCCGGACCAGTCGTGCCAGGTGCCGCCTTCGCCCCGGTGCCCGAAGCGCACACGCACCGCCTGTTTTTTAGCGAGAGAGACCTGCACCGAGCCGTCCGCGTCCGGGATATCCACTTCGCAGGTGGAGACCACGGCCCGGCGGCGCAGCGTCAGCACAATGCGCGGGCTGCGCAGCACTTCCACGCCGCCCACGTTGCAGCGGATGTTGATTCCTTCGATCATGGTTATTCCGCCGTAATGATAAGTTCGTCTTCCTTTGGTTCGGCGGCCTGTTTGGCCTTCTCCGCAGCCTGTTCTGCTAGTTCTTTGCTGGTGGGCGTCTTTGCCTGTGCCTTTTCCGTCTTGACCACGGGCGGGTTGTGCTCCACAAAGCCCAGCGTGACCATGATTTCATCCGTCCGGTCATTCTCCGACGAACAGAACTTGGAAAAGACCACCTGCCGCACGCCCCGCGCCAGTAAGTGCCGGTTCGCCACCGTGTAGATTTGCGGGTTAGCCTTGTCGTCCACCTTGCGGAACATGCCGGAAAGCGTCTCCAGCTTGTCGTAGCAACTGGAATCCTCGTCCGTCACCAGGTACAGCGAAATCATGATGTCGCTGTCCTCAAAGCCCTGCGGCGTCTTCTTTTTGCCGGAAGAACCATCCACCTTTTGTTCGTCGAAGCGGACCTTGCCGTCCACGCGCAGCGAATGCAGGATGCCCGGCACTTCTTCCCCGGCCAGCGTCACCACGCCGTCTTCAAAGGTGATCAGCTTCTGTCCGTTCTGTTCGTTGCCGCTGGCCTGGCTCATGCCATACCCTCCATCATGGAAATCTCCCCTTGCAGGTATTGGCGCATGGCTTCCCCGAAGTCTTCCGCCTTCTGCACGCTGGGCAGAACGATGTCCCCGTAAATGGTGATGCTCTGTCCGCCGCTCCGGACGTTGCCTTCCGTGCGGGCGGGGTCGGTCAGGTCAAAGGACGGCGCTTGCGGTATGGCTATTTCCGGGGCCTCCGGCTCCGGCACTGTCGGGGCAGCGACCGTCAGCACGGGCATCTCCGGCAGCTTGCCCGCCTGCACTTCCAGCGGAGGCAGGACAGGAAGTTTCGGAGCCGCCACCTCCGGCATGACCGGCACACCGGCAGTCGGAGGCGTGGGCAGTTTCGGCACGGTATCCGTCACAGGATTGCCGAGCCCCTTCCACCAGTCGCGGATGGCCCCGCCCACGCCGGAAAGCGCCCCGGATACTCTGGCCACAAGGCCGCCCTGGCCGCTGGTGAC
>NZ_DS996358.1:12887-24569 GCF_000156375.1 Desulfovibrio piger ATCC 29098 | reverse complement strand
TCGATGCGCGCAAAGGCATTGGAAAGCGCCTTGCTGAATCCCTTGAACACCGCCTGGATACGGTACACCACGCGGGAAACCGTGGTCACAAGCCCCACCAGTCCGGCGGCCTTGATTTGCGTGGCCAGTTCGCCCCGGATTTCTCCGCTGCCGTCCTTGAGCGTCTGGAACACGGAAAGCACGCCCTTGACCGTCAACGTGATCTTGTTCCAGCATTCGTGCAGGTAATCCGCCATACCGCCGAAGTTGGTACGGTATGCGGCATAAAGCAGCCCCAGCACGGCAATGGCGGCATATATCGGCGCGCCAAGGCCAAGCAGCGCCGTTTTCAGCGGCAGCAGGGCCTTGCCCAGCATGGCGGGCAAAGCCGAAAAGAACCACATGGACGCGGAAAGCGCCGTCAGCACCACCAGCGCCGTGCCCATGGCCCCGGCCAGTTGCAGCAACCATTGTCCTGCCCTGGTCTCGGCTGCGGCCCGCAGCATGTCCACAAATACGCCCAGCTTCTCCGCCGCCCAGCCGATGGACGGCAGAAAGGCGTTGCCCACAGATATGGCAAGATTCGTCAGCTTGTTGGACAGAAGTTGCAGCGTGTTGGCAACGGTCTTGCTGCGTGTGTCGAACTCCGCCTGCATGGAACCGGCGTAGTTGGCCTTGTCCCCCACAAGCTCGAACGCCTGAGAGAGATTGCCCATGTTCTGCAGAAGCGGCGCGATACTGCCCAGCGCCTCCTGCCCGAACATGGTTGTGAGCAGCGACATTTGCAGTTCTTTGGGCTTGGCCGCTATGGCTTCAAGGACCTTGAAAATCGTTCCCTGCGCATCGGTCTGCATGTCCTTTGCCAGTTGCGTGGCGGACAGGCCGATGGACGCAAAGGCGGCGGCCTGGTCCTTGCTCATGGCCGTGCCCTTGACCAGCGTGGTGGTGAAGCTCTTGAGCGCCGTCGCCGCCACTTCCGGGCTGGCCCCGGCGGAAAGGAAGGCCGCGCCGAGCGCCGCCACCTTCGTTTCCGACAGGCCGCAGACCATGGCCACCGCGCCCACGCGCTGGATGACTTCACCCAGCGCCGGAGCCGTCGCGTTCATGTTGTTGGAAAGGTGGTTCACCGCGTCGGCCAAGGAATAAACCTGCGGCAATGTCAGATTCATACCCGCGCGCCAGTCGGACATCATCTTGCCCGCCTGATCGCCCGTAAGGTCGAAGGCCACGCCCATTTTCGCGGCCTGTTCCGCGAACTCAGCAAGGTCCTGCTTGGCCACCCCGGACTGCCCGGCTGCGGCAATAATGGCCGCTATGCCGTCCGCCGCCATGGGAATGCGTCCGGCCATATCCATGACCGTCTTGTTCATGGCCTGAAATTCGGACTGCGTCTCGAAGTTGACCACCTTCGCCACGTCGGCCATGGCCGATTCAAAGGCCATGGCCTTGCTCGCCGCCATGCCGAACGCCCCCAGCATGACTCCGGCGGCAAGCGCCACCGGAGCCATGGCCAGGGCAAGATTGCCCATGCGCTGTCCCAGCGTCGCCACGCCGCCTTCCACGCTTCGCATGGCGCGCCGTACCCGGTCCAGAGGGCCGGAAATCATGTCCACCAGGGACAACGTGGCAAATACGCTGAAAACTTCCATCTTACTTCTTCCGCGCGGAACTTCCGCGCCTGTTGCCGTGAATCATGCGGGCCAGCGTGGTGAAATAGCGCTCTTCCATCCACGCAGCCTGACCTACCTGTGCCCGCCATTCGGTAATGTCCTCAGACGGGGCACAGTGCAGCCAGTGAAGAATCAGCGCGTCCCCCTGCCCGAAGGCATCCGGGGGCGGCGCTAGTTTCCCAGTTCGGCGGAAATGCCCACGCCCTTGATGATGGCCGTGGCAAAGCTGGTGGCGATGCCGGGATACTCTTCCATGGCGTCCGTGAGCGCCTGCTTGTCGTCGGGATGAACGCAATCCAGCACCAAATTGCGGGACGCCTGCCCGGCGTTTTTCGCCGCCTTGTCCTGCAAACGCTGGATTTGCAGCTTGGTGGGCTTGGCAAAGCGGAAGGAAAGGGTCACGTCCTGCGCCTCTTCCGCGTTTTCCCCGGACCACGGGTCGGAAAAGGTGTGCGAGAAGGAAACATACTTGCGGTTTTCAAGCTGAGACATGGAAAACTCCTTGATGTTGCTGCGGGCGGGATTGCCCGTGTTTCCTCCAGCATGGCACAAAACAAAGGAGCGCGCCCGGAAAGGACGCGCTCCATGCGAACAGTTTTTGAACGGAAAATCAGGCCAGGGACGACGTTTCCTTCTTGGCTGCCGTGCCGTTCCACAGGATAGGCTCCAGGATAGTGAACTCACAGGAAATGGGGCTGGCGTTGTCGTCGCCCTGGGAGGCCCCGCCGCCGTCGAACTTCGTAATCTTGCAGCTTTTCAAGGTGTCCACCACCGTGCCCATGTCGTTGTTGGCATAGGCCACAATGATGGTGAACGGCGTGTGGTCATACAGACCGCCGTTGCCCAGCAGGCTTTTCTTGAAGATTTCCCATTCGTCACGGTCCAGCACCATGGAGCCGGAAGCCTCATAGTTGCCACGGCCCCAGCCGCGCGGCACGGCACCGCGTCCGTAACGCGCTTCAATACTTTGACCGTCGGAATACTTGATTTCCGTAATGCCCACGGCTTCCCCGCTGGGCAGCACGACGTGCATGTCTTCCCAGTCGTAGTTGCGTCCGTTGATTGCCATGATGCCCCCTTATGCGGCCATGCGCGGGTCGAAGGTGGAACCCGCGTACACATAGCGCGGGTAGAGCTTGATCTGGCGGATGATGCCAATGCCTATCAGGGTAATGTCCACGGCTACGCCGTTGTTGGCTATGTCCTGACCGGAGGCAATGTCCACCACATACGCCGCAAGCTCCCTGGGGTTGGCCTTGACCATGGTATCCAAGGCGTTTTCAAGGCTGGCCTGCAAATACGCCAGTCCCGTGGCGGAATCCGGGCGCAGCGGGTCCCCGGCTTCGTCGTACATGCTCTTGAGCGCCGCCACGCGCATGAGCCGCACGGCCTTGAACACCGTGCGCAGCACTTCCTCGTAGCGGTAATCGCTGGTGGCGTCCGCCATGGTGCGGGAATCGCCCCAATACACACCGTCAAGCCCGGCGTATTTCTTCGCCGTCAGATATCCGGCATCTTCCAGCGTGCTCTGCACGGCTTCCCATCCTTCCGGCAGGGAAAGCTGCGATACCGGTCCGTCCTTCACGCGGCCCGTGGCCCGCTGCACGGGAATGGACATCACGCGCCCGGCCTGCAAACCGCCCGCGTTGCGCAGCCGGCTGGCTCCCGTGCTGTCCGTGACTTCTCCGTACTGGCAGCAGACGGTAACGAACCGACCGGCAAAGCCCTGTTTCTCCGCCAGCAGATATGCGGCAAAGTCGTTCAGGTCTTCACCGTCGCGCGGAAGGCGCGTCTCCATCTTGAAGTACGTCGGGCGTTGCAGGTTCCACAGTTCTTCCGCCTTGGTCTGCGCCGCTGTCCAGTCCACGGAATCCGTCTCCCCGGCGATATGGACAAATTCCACATCATACAGGGCAAGCGGGCTTTCCAGGGCGTCCATCACGTCCATGATGGACGGAGTGGGAGCCAGCAGGCGGCATTCGTAGGTGGTGCCCGCCGTATAGCTCCCGTCCGGGAACGTCACGGTCACGCCGAAATCCGAAAGCGTCAGCTTCCCATCCACAGGGATAGTACGCTCACGCTCGAAATTATCCCCGCCGTCCGTGGAAATCTGATAAGTGCCCGTGTTCAGGCCGCCGCCTTTGACAATCTGGATCACCAGCTCAGCCCCGGCCAGCACGCCGCCTTTCTCCGCCGCAACCGTCACCTGCGGACTGTCTTCATCGCCCACACGGCTGACCGGACCCACGGCGCAGCGTACCGTCACGACGTATTCCGCGTCGGCTTCCAGCTCCGCGTCCTCCGGGAATACCAGCGTGGCTCCGGTCGCGTCTTCACTGGTGCCGATGACTACCTGTTCGGAAGAGGGGCTTGCTTCTCCGAAGGTTTTTCCGCCGTCTGTGCTGATCTTCAGCGTGGCCGTACCGATGGCGCCGGGTGTTTCGACCTTTACCACGATATCCGCATTCTTCGCCGCCACACCGGAGACCTGGGGCGTCACCTCGCTCCCTGTGACCACGGCATCGCTGATGTAGCCCGCCTGCTGCCCCTGTACGGGCACGGCCACGATGACAGGTTCCTGCCCGCCCGTGACAAGCATGTCCCGTACATGCTCCACCAACGGCCCCGTGCCCAGCATATCTTCAAGGTTAGTGCGCTTGCCGATGAGATACGCCTTGCCCACGGTTCCCTTGGAGCATACGCCCGCCACAATGGCCTTGCCGTCCACGCCGCCCGGCGCAAGCCCGGACGTGCCGTCTATAAGATAGGTAAGTACGTCGCCCATAGTTACCTCCGTCCGCCACCGATACGGCGGTATTTCAGCTCTTCCAGTGCCGCGCGGTATGCCGCATCGCTTACCAGCTTGTCGTCCGTCCAGTCCATAAAGCGCAGAAGCGCCGCCTGCTGCCACGAAGGCACACGGTGCCGGTCCGCCAGAACGGAAAGACTTTCCAGCGCCGGTCCGACGTTTTTCTTGGCAGACGCCACATCTTTTTCCGTATCAGCGGGCGCTTCCGTCGCTTCCATTGTTTCCGGCGTCTGCTCCCGCGCTTCTTCGACATGCTCTTCCTCCCTTTCGGGAACAGTCTGTTCCATTGTCTGCTCCGTGGTCATCCCGACTTCGGGAGCCTGGACTTCCTCGTTCATCTTCTTTTTCGTAGCCATTCCGGCCTCCTTATGCTTTTCTGATATGAGGATTGATAGTAAAGGATGGGATCAGGTCCTCCCTTTCCTCCGTGGTGATGCGTCCGGTGAATGTCAGTACAAAAAGGCGGCTCGCCCTGGTGAAAACTTCTATGACCGCATCCCCCACGCGCTTGTCCGGCGGGCGGGAAAACGTCGCCTTCCGCACTTGGATTTTTACCCAGTTGCCCCGGCTGTCGTTGCCGCCGCGCGGAAGCGCCGCAACAAACGCATAGGAAAAACGCTCCAGCCATTCCCGGTCTTCACTCAGCACGTTGACGTTTACCGGCAGTTCCACCACATACAGCTCCCGCTTGCGCACCAGCATCAGCTTTTCCGTGCCGTCCTCGCCTTTCACCGTCTCCCGGCTCACCCCCAGCTTGCGCCCTGTGCGTGTGTACTTTTCCGGCAGGAACTGCATTTCCACGCGAGGACGGTCTATGGTCAAATTGTCCTTTTTCACCGCCGCCATGACGCGGCCTTCCGGCAAGCCCGCCGCCAGCGCCGCTCGCGTAATGACTTCCGTTGCAAATGCCTGCATTCGTGTTCCTCCTACCGGGAGAAGGCGTTTTTCATGAAATCGGCCATGACCGCGCGAACCTCGTCCATATCTTTTTCAGAAACGCCAAGGTACGGACGGGCCGGAATGTCCGATCCCGGATGATTGACCTTCTTCCGCACGATTCCTCCGAAAGCCAGCGCCTTCTTGCGTTTGGGCCTGATAACGTGCGGGGATGTTTTGCCACCTTTCTGATGAATGCGTGCGTAAGGAAGATTGCTGCCCACCATGACTCTGTCCGGCAGTGCAAGGTAATCCAGGGAGTCACGAAGCGCGCTGCTGTCATCCAGCGTCTTGCCGCCTTCCTCGCGTGCCCGTGCCGAGGGCTCCCATTTTTTGCCTTCCGGGTCTTCTTCCGCGTCAAAGCGTTCATGCGTGCCGGACAAAAGCGTGTCGCCCACCAATTCCATAAGCGCCAGCCGCCGTGATTCCAGTCCGCGGCCCGCCGTTTCCAATGCCCGGTCAAGGCCGCCCCAGTTCAGGGAAACGCCGTTGCGCGCCGCCATCACAGCCCCCGCAAATCAAACAGCGGCGGGCGACTCACCACGGCAAAGGTGGGGTCTTCCCGGTCCGGGTTCGCTTCCGAAAGCGGCAGCTTCTGTTTGCCGGAAACAATGTCTTCCAGAAGGTCCGTGCAATACTTCCACTGTTTTTGCAGGGGAATCCACTCGTTGTCCCCGCTTTCCTCCGTATCCACCAGGGACGTGATACCTTCCACTACGCGGTACGCGCTGATGACGGCGGTGATGTAACGCACCAGTTCCGGCACATACGGCCAGGGTTGCGGATAGCGATAGGAAAGCGCGTCGCTTACCTCCCCGGATACGGCTTCGATGGTGCGCTCCACAAGGCCGGGGTTTTGCTCCTCGCAGGCCGCCACATATTTTGCGTGCAGCAGGTCGATGATATGTTCTCTACGGCATAACAGCATCGGATCTCCTCATGGAGGGGAAGCGGAAAGCGGACATACCCTTTCCTCGCGTTTTGGAATAGTTTTAGAATAGTCTAAAAACTTTCTCCTTCCCCACGCCCGCCCCGGAAAGAAAAACGCCTCTCCGGGGCGCTCAGGGCGTTTTCTCGCTAATCGACCACTATCGCCTTGCAGCTCGCCCGCGAAGGACGCGCCGGAAGAGGCTTCGCCTGTCCGATGAGCATGATGCCGCTGTCGTCCTGGCGGGGCACAGGCACAATATGCAGCGGCGTGGCCGCGTTGTTGGCCGAAATGGAGTCAATGGCGCAGTACCATACTTTGCCGGGCTGATTCTTCGCCACTGCCAGCAGGGTCTTGGGCTCCAGCTTGGGCAGCCATTCCCCGTCGTCTTCCGGGTTCGGATACGTTTCATCCATGAAGCGGATGGTGTAACCGCCCACTTCCGCGCGCCCGTCTTTCAGCTCCAGGCGGTACGGCTTGCTTTCCGCCGTGGACGTGTACTTCTCCACAATGTCCAGCAGCACGGCTGCCACGTCAGGACCGGCCCAGAACTCTACGCTTCCGCCAAGCCCGGCGTGTTTCACTTCCTGCTCCATGCCTCGCAGCAGTCGGTACACGTCCGAAACTTTGGAAGAGGTCGTCAGCTTCGCGGCAGGTTCAAAGGAAAGCAGCGGGCCGTAGTCGATTTCATAGACTTCACGGCGTCCGCCTTCCATGTCCACGGGCCAGGTCAGTTTGCCCGTGGATGCCACCACGGAACACATACCCTCAACGGTATTGCGCACGGTCTGGCGGATCTGATCCACCTTGCGCGTGCGCCAGGCCGTCAGCGCCGCCTTGTTCCCGAAAAGCACGCGCAAGTCGTTCAGCTCGCTGGCTGATACCGGAATCTGCACCTTGATGGGCAGCGGGGCCACGAACTCCATGTCCACGCTTTCGCCCTTCAACGAAACGGGCGTACCGTCACGCCGCACCACCGGAACCGACTGCACCACGGCTTTCAGCTCGGAAATACCGATAAGCGGCAGCGGATGCGTGGGTCTGTCTTTGAAAAGATTGTCCATGACCGTGGTTTCCAGCGGCGGCAGCGACTCCAGCGATGCCGCAATGGCATCCGGCGTAAAAAGTCCTTTCAGATGCGCAAGCATAATGATTCCTTTCTGTTAGACTGTTTTAGACTACACGGCGAACACGCCGCGCCGCGCAAGGGAGGCAAGCTGGCCATTGGTAGGAACCTGGCCGTCCCCGGTCTTCAGAACACGCGCCTTGACCGTGCCGTGTACCACGCACGCGGCGGATTTCTCTCCGTTTTTCCCGGTGGGGTCGCAGGGCAGGTCCACCACGGCGCACGGCTCCGCCGTGTCCGCATACTTGAAAGGCGTGTACAGCACGTCGGACAGAACCAGCGTAACGGTAAGCGTATCCCCGGAAGAGGGCGAACCTTCCGGCGTCACGCCGTACTCCGAAAGCGTGGCCGACTGCCCCGAAAGTTTCCATTCCGAGTCGTAGGAAAAAACATAGGTGCCGACCTTGCTCCCTACCTTGGCCGCAAAAGTCGCGGCATCGACGCTGGCTCCCGTCACGCCGCTGCTTTCTTCCCCTATGGCGGCGCTCGCACCGTACACGTCCACGGCTTTCAGCAGCGTGCCCACGGCAAGGGAGGCCGTCACGTCTTCCGAAAGCGGCAGATGATGGATGATCGCGGGATGGTTGTCCGTGGCGGCCCGTTCGCCGCCGAAACTGAATGTTCCAAGATGCCCTTCATTCATGGCGTATCCTCCTACAGTTTGGCCGCCATCTTGGCGTAATCAAAGCCGGGTTCGCCGCCTGTATGGGACGGAGGCGCGGAAAAGTCGAAAGCCCGTTCATCCACGGGGCGTGCTTCCAGTTCGCGGAAATAGCGTTCTTCCATGCTCAGGCTTTCCGTTTTTCCGTCCGGGGCCGCAAAGTCCACGGTTCCCGTCTGCGTCGCCAGCTTGGCCGCAAAGTCCAGAACGGAGGCTTTTTCGGCGGGCTTCACCTTCCCGGCTTTCACCAGCTCGGAAACGCGCGCCTCCCGACGCTCGCCTTCCACCTTTTCTCGGTAGGCGGCAAAGTCCGCGTGCGCCTGGTTCGCCTTCTTTTCCGCGTCGGCTTTGGCGCTTTCGGCCTTTTCCTTATCCTGTTTGCTGCTTTCAGCCTGCTTTTTCAGGCTCGCGTTTTCCGCTTTCAGCGTCTCAAGCTGCGCCGTGAGCTGACCCACCTGCCGTTGCAGTTCCTCAATACTCATGCTGTCTCCTTCGCCGCGCGGGGCGGCAAATTCCACGGTTATGGCGTCGCCGCCGTCTGCAAATTCCACAGCGGCCAGCCCGTCTATGGCCGGTTGCGCCGCTCCCAGAAGCGCCACATGCCGCAGGCTCACCCGGTCCGGCATCAGACTCATGCTCACATGCCGGTAGCGCCCCCTAGCCACCAGGTCCCGAACTTCGTCCGGCACCTGGGAGAAGCTGGCGTACAGCCTGCCGCCTTCGCTTTTCAGCCGGTCCACCCAGCCGAAGGCCGGAGCCCTGTCGCTTTGCGGATGCCCGAAACAGAGCGGCGCGTCCCGTTTTTGCGGATCGTAACTCCGCGCTATGGCGTCCAGGTCTCCCGCCGTAAACGTCTGTTCGCGCCCGGAGCTGTCCGTAAATGTCCCCGTGCGGGCTATCTCGATCCATTTGTTGTCCATGAAAAAAAGCCCCTGTTTCCGTCACTATGACAGGAAAGCAGGGGCTCCGCCCGGAAAGGGCGCGTTCCATGCGAACTATTTTCAGACGCCTTCCGCGTCGTCTTTTCCGCACGATAAATGAGAATACTAGAAAGAATTTGATGGACAACAAAAAAGCCGCCTTTCGGCGGCTCTCCAACGCACTAGACTATTACCCAGCTACCATCCCAGGAAAAACTTTCAAAAGACTCTCTTTCCAGGGCTGGACCAGGCGGCGGCAGGACAAGCCCGCACTTGCCTGATGCTTTGTGTACGGCGCAAAGCACATAGCCATCATCTCGATTTTCTTTATCGGAATAGACGGCCCCTTCAATAATGAAAGTATCCGGTGTTTCCGCAAAAGTATTGCCGACCCAGAGCTTGGGATAGTCCGCATCTATATCTTGCGACAATCGCTGTCGAACAAGGTCTTTTGCTTCTGTTTCAGTCATGGCTTATTCCTTGCTGGCTACTTGTGCCCAGTCCATATCTTGATTCAGCTCCAGGTCATCCATCCTGTACCAGGAATAACCAAAACTCCTGTGTGCCTTGCCGAGTGTCTCATCACCGATTTTACCCGTTTGCGGATCCATGAAAACCAGCTTGCCGTTTATCTTTTCGCAAACCGTCGTGTGTCCGCTGCGACTTTTTCCCGGCCACGCCCATATTATGCCTACCCTTGCGCCATCTGGCAAGTCTTTCAGAGCCTTGAGCAAGTCCGTTTTATTCAAAACCGGATGCCTTCCCCAGACCCCTTTGACCTGCGGAGAATCGAAGCACTCATAGCCATAAAGGCAGGCATTTGCCTTCCCGTCATACTGGTTTCGTTTTGGCATAGCCGTTACAGGATATCCCCGCCGTCGTAATTCATAGACCGGAACACAGCGCTGACAGTTGATTTGATATGCCGTATCCACATGAAAATTGGGGTTCGCCTTTTCCGCCGCTTCCCTGTAGTCCATAGGCGGACCTTTCCTGATTCCGAGGGCTTTTTCCACGGTATCGGAAGTTGTCGAAGCCGGGCCGCGCTGTTCCGCATAGCTCTTTTTGTTCAGGTCCGGGTACTTTTTGAGGTCCAGGCCGTCCAGCCAGTCCATGCCCGGATTGCCACGGAAGCCCTTGTCCGCACCGGGAAAATGCACGAAATACTCATAGCCGGTCTTCGGGTCCTTCCAGACGCCGGATTTCGGCATCTCCTTCTGTACCGTCAGACCGCGCTTTTCCACTTGCCTGGAAGAAAGCGTCACCACATGACAATGACAACGGAAGCCGTTGGGCGGGTAGTTCGTTTTCCAGAACTCGTGATCCACGGGATAGACAAGCCGGTGCAGAATGGCATGGCTTGGCCGGGTACGGACCATGCGCGCCACATATTGCAGATAGGGGCGGGACGCCTTGACCGCCTGAATCTTTTTCCAGCGTCCGGCGGCGTATGCCGACTGCATATTGGTTCGGAATATGAGTTCTACGCGCCGGTCGTGCCAACCTTCCGCGCGTATGGCATCCGTGATGCGTTCCCGGAAAGAGTCCAGTGTTTCCCCGTTTTCAAGCGCGGCCTGGATGCCGTCGCTCACCAGTTGCACCAGGTCACGCCGTGCCAGTCCTGTGACATAGAACGCGCGTTGTCTCGCGCCTTCCGTCAATGCCCTGGCTTCCGCATCCGTCAGTTTGGCTCGTTGCTTCCACCAGGCTATGGCGGCTTCCGGCGTGACGCCTTCGTCAATGATTTCCCAGCCCGGCAGCTTCATGCGTCATCCTCTTCCTCTTCTCCACGCACGGCTCCCGCACCGTGTCCGGCAGCCGCCGTCATGGCGCGGGCCAGGAACCTTTCCAGCTCGTCCGGCTTCATGGAGGGGGCCAGCAGTTCCGCCAGAGCTTCTTCCAGCTCGTCGAAACTCTTTGCCTCCCTGACCGCATTCTCAACTTCCGTGACAAAATCCGTGCTGGCACGGAGCGTGGAGGGCAACAACTTCCCTATGGCCGCGTCAAGCTCTTTCTGAGCCTTGTCGGCCAGTGTTTCCCTGTCCGCCGGAGCTGAAAAATCCGCGTTTCCCTCCATCGGCGGCTTGGCTTCCTCCTCAAGCGTGAACTCCTCCGGCTTGAGGCCAAAACGACCGGTGAAGTATTCCCGCGTGAACTTCGCGCCCATTTCCCGGATTTTCTTGCCAAGGTCAGCCTGCACGTTCAAATCTTCGGGTTCGTCATACTCTGCCAGTGGCGCAAAAACGCCAGGCCCTGCGTTGACCTGAGCATACAGCCAGGCGATCTCGTTCCAGGCGTCCGTGACCATGGCCTTGTCCGCGTCCGCCAGGTCATCGGCCACACTCTTGTGCGCTTCCGTGGCCGCCAGACTGTTCTTGCCGTCGGTTTCAATGGTCAGCGTCTGCCCCATGAGAACCTTGCTGATAGCCCTGTCCTGCCTGGCCAGAAAGTCCTCATGAATCGCACCCTGCGTCTGCCCGGCACTCTCCAGTTTGACATTCGCCCCGTGCGGGATGACGGCCACGGCATCCTGCACCATGCGTGAAAGCCCGCGCGCCATGTCCCGCTTTTCCGGCTCTTTTGCCTGCGCCGGGGCCTCGCCTACCACCCAGGGCATCCCGTGCCGTTCCACAAAGCGGGCGTAAAACGTGAG
>NZ_DS996358.1:6879-12392 GCF_000156375.1 Desulfovibrio piger ATCC 29098 | reverse complement strand
GCCAACCGGCGACAGCGAAAAATAGTGTGATAACGGCATGAAGCATGAAAAAGACCTCCGTTTTCCCGCCATTGTGGCAAAAAAACGGAGGCCATGCCCGGAAAGGGCGCGTACCATGCGAAGGATTTTACCAGCCGTTGAAATTGAAGCCGCTCATGGGGATCCCCACATATTCCCACGGCTCCGAGCTGCCCAGCTCCCTGCGTGCGTCCAGCATCATGGCACAGGCCACGGCGCTGTCGCCGTGCCTGCCGCCTGTTTTGTCCTTTGTCCGCTGCTCAGGCACACGGGCTACGCCTTTCATCACTCGAAGACTGCGAAAATCCGAAAGTATGCCCGCGTCCTTCGGTAAAATCAGCGTTTTGTCCTCTATCCCCGCTTTGAGCAGCGGCATGGTCTCCCGATACCAGCCTTCGGAAATCATGACTTCCCGAACCCGGCCAGGCCCGTACTGCTGCCGGGCCGCTTCCGCAAGGGCCGAACCGTTCCCCCGTGCGTCCAGCGATACGCCGGAAAAACGCGGCAAGGCGTCCAGCACGGCGAAAAGAATCTGCTGTTGCGTTCTGTGCGGGCAGTTGCGCAGCTCCAGCACAAAGGGCGGCACAAGGCGCAAATCCTTTTCTTCCGTCGCGGGCCAGAATACGGAGAGGTCGCCGCTGCGGCCAAAGTCCACGCCGCAGAAATGCGCCCGGTCTTTCGGCAGGCCGGAGAGAAGAGGTTCAAGCTGTTCCGCATCCAGCCTTTTGTGTAGCGTTCCGCCACCGGCAGCGGCCAGTCCACAAAGTCGCCGGCTGGCGGCGTCCATGTCAGCACGGGAACCGCCTCCATACAGGCTTCAATCATGCCGGTGGTCAGATATGCCCCGGAAGACTGCCGGGGAATGCAGAAAAGTTCTTCGTCCGCGCCGTCGCCATACGTCTTGATAAGATCGGCACGCCAGGCTTCTTCCGCTTCCGGCGTCCAGTTCTGTTTCGTCACCCGGCAGATACGCCGGTACAGTCCGGCGGAAAGCGCGTCGTCCAGCGTGATGCGGTGCAGACTGTAGGGCAGGTTTCCGGCGCGCACGTCCTGGATCAGCTCATTGAAAGGGTTTTCCGCCCCGTCATGCGTGGAAATGATGATGACCTGCCCGCCCCACATGAGCAGCGCCAGCGCCGCCTTCAAAAGTTCCGGCAGGTCTTCCACAAAGGCCGCTTCGTCGATGATGACGCGCCCCTGTTTGCCGCGCAGATTGGAAGGTCGGTTCGACAGCGCAAGTATCTTGTGCCCGCTGGCGAAGTCGATGCGGAAAGCCTTGATTTCCCGCTCGTCCCCGTCGCGGAAAATATCTTCGTTCACCTTCCCGGCCACGATTTGCAACTTTTTCGCCCATTCCGCACAGGTGTCGATATATCCCGCGTCATGTCCTGATTGAACGAAATATACAGCACGTCCATGCCGTCCCGACCGGAGGTCGAGGCTTTCAGCACGTCGTCCAGCGCCTGTGCCCAGGTCAGGCCGATACGGCGGGATTTTTCCACCACTTTGACCGGCGATTTGTCCCCCAGCCATGCCTTTTGATACGCAGCAACACGTCGCCCAGATTCCATACGAGCCTCCTAACTTGTGCCGAGGATTTCCCGGATGGCCTGCGCATTTTCCGGCGACAGCGCCTTGTCGCGGCTTTCTTCCTTTTCTTTCGGCAACCGCGCTTCCAGTTCTCCCAGAAGTTCCAGGCAGCGTTTCACGTCCTGTACCGTGGCGGCATTGATTTTTCCCGGATCGGACAAAGCCATGCCCACCTTGTTGCGCACGGCTTCACGCAACGCGGCCACAGCGTCCGCCTGCGTGGCAATATGAGGCCGTGCTTCCGGCTCGGAGAAGGAAGGTATCTTGCCCGCTGCCGCAAGTTCCGCCTGCTTCAATGCCAAGGATTCCAGGCTGGCCACGGCAAAGGCCACCTGCGAGGCTTCCTTGCCGTCCTCAGCCTCAAGCAGACGTTGCAAGATGGCCTTTCGCCCCATGACGGTGTTGAAACGTATCTCACTTTCCACCTGCGCCAGTTCCTCACGACGTTCACGCCAGCGGTATTTGTCCGCCCAGCGTTTCAACGTGGAAGTGGCCACGCCCGTCAGTTCGGAAACTCGCTCGAAGGACAGGCGATCCATGCAGTACAGTTCCTGCGCCCGCCACACGGTGCCCGGTTCATGTTCCCAGCCCATGTCAGTCTCCGAGTTCACGGCTCAGAATGGCTATACGCCTGTTCACGCCGTCAAGCTCCATCAGCCGTTCGTTCAGTTTGACGCCCAACGCTGCAATATATTCTCCCTGAATTCTTCCAAAGGATGAATTATGGAAAGGGCTGACAGCAAGCTGTCCCGGTGGGACTGTATCTCAGCCTCAATAATCTTCCGTCGCCTCCGCAGCTCTTCCCGCTGCCCGATTTCCTCCAGCCTGCTCACATTTTACTCCTTGTTTCCACGATGGTGGAAAGGTGTTCCACAGCGCGCGTGTTATTCACGACCAAAGTCTGCAACGCATCGGTCATCCTTTCGTAATTTTTTACCAAGGTCACATTTTTGCGGTAATACTCCGCGACTTCGTCATGTTTTTTGTTCATTTCCCGCAAGCTGGTCTCAAATTTTTCTGTCATCACCCGCAGACTTTCCTGGGTATCTTCCCGATAGGCTTCCAGTACCTTGGACACTCGCTTGCCGTGCTTGTAGTCCAGGACAAAAATCACGGCAATGACGAGAGCGGGAATAGAGGCCAGCACAAGAAGGATGCCGGGCACGCCCAGAGAAAACAGTGCTTCCAGCAAAGGCAGCGCAGCACTTACGGCAGCAGACATATCACTCATAATTTTCCCCGTGCCTGCTCACAGCGCAGCGCCGCGTTCAGGCCGTCTATGTAAGCCCGGATTTTATCGTCCCTTTCCAATAAGCAGGAAATATTCTCCGGGCTGTCCAGCGGCTCCGTCGCGTCCAGGTCCGGCAAAAGCGGAGCAGACGGGGACGGGCAGTCGGGCAGGTTGATAACAAGCGGTGCGGCCTGCTTACCGCATCCGCTACAAAGGACGATTAAGGCGCTCAACAGCGCGACGGCGCGTTTCATCGTCCACCACCTTGGCCTTTTCTTCTACGGTGCGGGCACGCGGCCTGGCCTGCTTTACAATAGATGTTCGTTCCGCCGCGTCTCGCGCGGCTTTTGTCTCCCGGTCCAGGCACAGGCGGGCATTTTCCGCCTGCGCTTCCGCGTCCTTCCGGTACGCTTCCGCCGCTGTTTTCCACTGGTCGCGTTCCAAGGCTGTGGCGGCATGATGCAGCCTTTCCGTGTCAAGCGCGCCCTTAGTAAGCAACAGAGAGTAGGAAACAGCCACCAGCGCGAACACAGTTCCTATCCCGATCAGCCGGAGCATCATAACCGCGCCTCATCTTCCACGCCCGGCCCCCAGCCCGCCTTGATATAGGCGTATTGCCGTTCTTCCAGGATCAGACGGGGATAGTTGCGGTTTTCCCGGAAAGCGGCTTTGCTGCGCCCGGCGTTCACGTTTTCCACAGCCCCGAACCAGCGCCGGTCATCCACGCCCAGCGCGCGGGCTTTTTTGCGATCACGGTTCACCCAGCCCAGCCCGCCGTTGTACGCGGACAGGGTAAAGGCCATGCGTTCAAAGTCGGAATGACCGGCGACACGATCCCATAGCCATTTGTCGTAAACACAGAGCGCCCGCAGGCTCCAGCCCGGATTGAACGGCGCGGGCTTGCCTGTTTCCGGTGCCACAGAAGGCAACCAGCGCGCCGTGGCGGGCATGAATTGTGCCAGCCCCTGCGCCCCCACATGCGACACAGTATCGTTGCGCCACCAGCTTTCGGTATGAACCTGCGCTGCAAATACGGCCACCGGTGCGTCCAGTCCCCAAGTGGCATGGGCAGCACGAACCAGAGTCGCCCGGTACTGTTGCGCAGCGCGGGGAATCGTCACCTCAGCGGCTTTCGCACTAATCGGCAACCATAGGGAGGCCAGATAAAAACCGATGAACAGAAGAAAACCTCGTAGTATCCACCGGGCGCAGCAGCACAGGGCCTGTACCAGAATTTCCTTCCATGTCGGGCTGGTCTCAACCTTCAAAGTTACGTCCGGCATGGTTACAGCCCCAGCGCCACGGCCAGCACAAAAGCCGCAATAATGCAGGCCCGGCGGAGCATGGCCGCGCAGAACGGACGAAAGTAACCGGTGGCAATGGGAAAGTCCGGCTGACCGTCATCCCCCGTGGCTTCCGGGTTTTCCCGCCAGTCTTTGTCCAGATAGGAAGACGGCAGCGCATAGGGGAACGCCAGAAAGTCAAAAGCCATGCCCGCAATGGCCGCCACCATGACCAGCGCCAGCTTGTAGGCCACAACAGGCCCCTGATAGGGAGAAAGGAAAACCAGTCCCGCCAGCAGAACAAGGCCGCTCACGATGAAAGCGGCCAGCAGATACCGGGGATTGCAAAGAAACTTCTTCATGAAAAACTGCTCCTTGCCGCGCTCGTTTCGGAATGACCCCGCCGGAATAAATCCGGCGGGGAAGGGAGGAACGGACCGGACGCGAAAACGGCCCGTCACGGCAATCATGCCATGGCGGGCCGCTTCATGCCCGGAAAGGGCGCGGGCTATGCGAACTTTTTTTTCACTCGTCAAAATCACCTCGAAGTTCCTTGACCTCCTTGGACCGGACGCGAACAGGACTGTCCTTGAGCCGTATCAGTTTTCCCTCGGCTATATAGTCGTAAATGGTGCGCTCCGAAACATTCAGGCAATAAGCCGCCTGCCGCACGTTCAATATGTCGTGACGGTTTACCATTTCCTGCGGCGTCAGAGAATAGGGCTGCTCGGAAGGTATGCTGGAATAGCGTATGGGCAGCGGAAGGGGAAAGCCCGCCGGACGTTTCAGAGTACAATGATCCGCGCAGCCGATGCAGCAAAACACGTCTCCGCGCACGAACCAGAACGGCTTGCGCCGGTTCCCGCGCAATACATGCGTGCAGCCTAGCTTTTCATATACGCGACGCTCAGGTTCCGCGTCATAAGGGCGCCATCCTTCCCTGGTCAGCGTCACAATTTCCCGTATCCGCGCTTTCGACATCTTATCCCCCTTGAAACACCCTGAAAAACAGCTCCTTGCTTTCTCGTTCCGTCTGCTCCCGGCAGGAAAGGCACTCCCTGCGGTCAAGGCGGCGACAATGGGAACAGCGGATTTCCTGCAACGCCTTTCCCACAACTTCCGGCGTCACGTCTCTGCCCCGTGGGCTTTCTCCGGCCCCGGAAAGCGCTGCCTGAATCCTTGCAGCCTGCTCGTGCCATTTTCCAGGATAACGCCCGGAAAGCACCAGATACACTGTTGCCCGCTTCATTTCAGGGTGTGCCCGGCAAAAGGCGTACACGCTCCGATAGCGGGCCAACACCGCCTCTTTCAGTTCACTGGCCGTCATGCTTCTTCTCGAACGCCTTTTCACGCCGCTGCAAGTCTGACAGCAACGTGGAAATCTGTTTCCC
>NZ_DS996358.1:3197-5536 GCF_000156375.1 Desulfovibrio piger ATCC 29098 | reverse complement strand
CTGCGCGTACTTCGCTGCTAACGCTTCCAGTTCGCTTTTTCTGTACAGGTCACGCCCCATTCCCCCTCCTAGACAGTTTCCGGCACCTCTTCTTTCTTGATTTCTATGAAAAATGTGTCCGATTGCTGCCGTTTCAGCCCCACCAGCTCCAGACGTTCGTCCGGCCAGCCCAGCGCCGCGTCCTTGTTGATTTCTTCCTTGGTGCGGATACCGTCCGAAAGGTTGTATTGATGCAGCCTTTCCAGTGTCATTTCCGCTGTCACGCCGCGCATCTGGACTATTTTCGTGCTGGCCCTGAATCCAATCACGCCGAATCCGAGGTCGAGGCTCTTGCTTTTGATGAACAGTGCCTGCCGGTTGAGTTTGCCGTACACCGTCACCGCGTCCGACAGTTCCTTGCGTCGCGCCTGCAATGGCCCGGCAAGCTGGCTGGCCTTGGCTTTCGCCCCGTCCACGGCTTCCCGCATCTCATTCTCGATGGCGGAAAGTTTACGGTCGATGGCTGCCATTTCCGCCAGTGCGCCCTCGCACTGCGCCCGGTCTAGCACCATGTACGGGTCGGGCTTGATACGAGCCATTATCCCACCTCCCTGATGGATCTTGCCGGGAACACGCCCGACGCGCTGATGCCCCGTGCAACCAATCGCAGATTCATGGCGGGCACGGCGATTTCCGCTTCTTCCGCCGTCCAATCCACGCTCACCACCGTCAGATTGTTTTCCAGTGCCTCCGCCTGTTCGGCGGCGGCCCTCAGATTGTCGCGGCAGCCGCGTATAAGGGCGGCCTGTTCTTCATTCTTCGCGTTTCCCTGTACTTCTCCGAGAGCGGCCAGAATGGATAAAAGATTTTCTTTCAGCATGTTGCATTCTCCTCTGTATTGTCGTTCTCATTTTCCGTGCGGTTTCTGTCGAACCGTGCCAACAGAATCTTGCAGGCGTCCGTAATGCTTTGTGCTGTTTTCTTTGCGTAGGGGTCGGCGCAGAGCAGAAGCCGGGCGATGGTGGCCGCCGCCGCACGCTCCCGCGCAAAGGGGTCTGTCTCCCGCAGCGGCGGATACGGCGTTTCCGGGTTCTTGTCCGCCTTCACCGTGGACCGCCAGGTGACGGCGTTTCGGTCGTCTCTGCCCGCCCTCGCTATGAAGCCTTCCTCCGCCAGCCAGTTGCAGTAACGCAGCGCCTGCGTGTACGAAACGCGCGTCATCATGGCGCATTCCGATATGCTCCAGCCTGGCTTGGCCTTACGGACAAAACGCCACAGGGCTTCATAACTCTTCGCCTCGCGGGGACGATGCTTGAAGTCGTAGGTGAAACAGCCGGTACGCGTCCGTTTGACTTCCCCGTGCCGCGTCATGTCGGAAATACGGCTGCGCACAACGGCCTGTTCCGCGTCGCTTTCCAGCCCCAGCGCCTCATATACAAGGCGGTAACTGATTTCCTTGCCACCTTCTCCCAAGGCTTGCAGCGCCGCGCGCACCGCTTCTTTGCTGACTTCCTTGCGGGTATCCATGCCGCCTCCTACTTGCGCCGCCAAGTCCGCGCGGAAAGCACGGTGTCCAGCATCGGCCCGTCCACCGTGAAGTTTTCCGCCGCCTTCGCCGCCTTTTCGAGAAGCAGCATCATGTTGCGTACCAGTCGGAAGTCGCCTTCCGCCCGTTCCGCTATGCGCCCGCAGAGTTCCGCCGGAATGTCCAGCGCCGCCGCCTTCATGGCGTACATGGCCACCTCCGCCGCGCTGATGGGGCCGAACTCCACTTCATGGGCTACGCGGCTCCATACGCGGCGGCGCTCGGACAGAAGCCCGAATATGCCTTCCTCGCCTATCAGGATGATGGGAGCGCCCGTCATCTCCAGAATGTCCCGCAAGTCTTCAATGCGCCCGATGGCCAGCCGGTCGGCTTCGTCCACGAAAACGGGCTTGCGATCCCGTTCCAGAAGTTCCACAATGGACTGCTTGCAGCGGTCCGCGCTCATGCGGGGCAAATCTCCGTTCTTGCCGCGCACTTCAAAAAGCACGCGCTGGAGGAACGCCGCCTGTGTCCAGCCTTCCCAGACTCGGACGTATGCGCCCCCGCGCTGGTAATGGTACTGGTCAGCCGCCACGCTCTTGCCGCGCCCGGCCTGCCCGTGGGCAAGAATGAATCCGCTGGTTCCCCGGCCCGCGTCCACTACGGCATCCACCGCCGTGTTGAACCGCGCCGTCGCGTCTGTGGGAATAATCACGTCTCGCATATAGCCTCCCTATGCCGTTGCGATATTGCCTTGTCTGAAATGCAGCAGCTCCAGCCTGTCCTCGTACAACGCCTTGAAATTGCGCTGGAACTGCGGGGTATTTTCGAAATA
>NZ_DS996358.1:0-2825 GCF_000156375.1 Desulfovibrio piger ATCC 29098 | reverse complement strand
TTCCATGAAAGCCGCGTCTTCCGGCACCAGTTCCGCGCCTCGCTCGTGCAGGGCCGTGAACAGGTAGTCGTAGCGGGCCGGTTCATCCGGGAACCGCTTGAAAATGGAAGGTTCGTAGGCGGGGGCGTCCAGTTCCGCGCGGGCCTGCGCTCCGGCGGCCTTGGCGGCCTCGATGGCAGCCTTCTCCGTGGCGGAGAGCGCCGGAGACTTTCTGACGGGTTCCGGGGCGGGAATGGCCTTCTGAAAGCCTGTAATCTGCCGCTGCCGGGCTTCCGGGAGAATGACCGTTTCCGTCATCTGCCGAATTCCGGCCTTGGCCGCGCATTCCTGCCGCTTCTTGAGTTCCAGCGCGTCCGAAAGGTCTTGCTGCTGTTCCGCCGTTCCCAGAGCGCGGGCGGCGGGATGGATACCGGCGGCAATCCCGTAATGGTAACGGTCGCGGGCTTCACAAAGTCTGTGGCCTTCCAGGTCGTACACAAGCACCGTGTACGGCGAGAGCTGCCAGTCATAGCGAACCAGTACCGGATGACGGCGGTTGAACAGGGCTTCATGCCAGAACAGGCGACCGTCCAGCCGTATGCCGTCCTTGCTGATGGTGCGGACTTCTTTTTGCAGCATCAGCAGCGTGAGGCGCTCTATGTCCACGCCCGGCCCCCGGCCTTCCTCGAACACCTCTCCGGGCGTCCTGCCGCGTAAATGGGTGGTGGCCTGCGGGCGGGAAGCGTACAGTTCAAACCAATACGCCAGCCACTCATACGTTTCTTCCAGCGTGAGCGGGCGGCGGCCCAGCTTTTCATGCAGGCGGCGGTGCAGCTTTTCGTTACGGTGCAGCCGCGCGGGCTTGTGGGCTATGTCCCATCCCGTATAGGACGGCGTAAGCTCTTCCAGTTCGTGCATGGTTCCGAAGAACCGTTCCACGGGCTTGCTCTGGCCATGATAGGGCCAGGCGTGGATGACTTCGCAGCCAAGGTCACGGTACAGGCCGAGGAATCCGGCCTGCTCAAAGTCCTTGCAGCCGTCGAAAAACCGCGCCCTGAACGCCTTGCCGTTGTCCAGGTAAACAACGCGGGGAAACTTCCCCAGACGGATGCAGGCCCGGCGGAATGCGCTGGAAATACAGGCCACATTTTCCGTCGCCATCACTTCCCAGCCCAGCGGGTAACGGCTTCCGCCGTCGAAAAACAGGAGCAGTGTCATGCGCTTGGGCTTGCCCGTATCCGGGTCTGTCGTCTCAAAGTTGAGCGTATGGCCAGTCAGCGATCACCACGTCGCCCACGCCTACCAGCGACCAGTCTCGAAGAATGGATATAGCGCATCGGTCGTTCCACGCCTTTTCCCCGTTGCGCCACAACGTCCAGTCGCTGAAACACGTCTTGGAGTAGTTGGCTACCCAGCGCCGGATGGTATCGTCCGAGGGAACGGCCAGATTTTCCGCCTTGCACCGTTCTTGTATGATGCGGGCGCAGGTGCTGATTTGACGGTCTCCGTCCAGTATTTGTCCCAGGATGATGGTCTGGTGCCGTTCCGTGAGCATACTCTTGCCCCGATGGGCAAGGCCGCGCTTGTCGGCCAGGGCCAGTACGCCGCCGGAGTCCTTCCTTTCCAGCTTCCAGCGTTCCAGGCTCTTCCAGCTTACGCGCGGACCGAGTTCCTCAAGGAGCTTGCTCCATGCGCCGCCCTGATAGGCAAGGATAAAGGCTTGCTTCTGCCTGATGGTGCTGCCGTGCTTTGCCTGCCAGTCCAGATAAAGCCCCAGAAGATCGGCCTTTGCCAACGCCTTGTAACGGCGCTTGTCATCAAGGATGGCCTGTCGGGCGGGGGAGAGAAGCCGGGAAACTGCTAACTGCGGGAAGGGCTGCCTCTGCCTCTATCGCCCGGCGTTCCTCTGCCGTCTGGAGGGCGCGCTGCGTCGCTTCTGGCATGGAGGAAACAAGCCACTCCTTCCCGCCGCCGCGTCCCTTGCGCGGGCGGAATTGCCAACCGCCAGACTTGGCCTGAGCATCTACCCCTTGTCGAGTAAGTCCCAATAAGGGGGCGAGAGCTTGAGATGTATATGCCTCCTTGAGTGCCATTGCCTTTTTCCTTCGCGTCGCCTTATGCGGCCTTGTCGCGCGTCTTGCGCGGGTCAAACAAACATTCTTCCGGTACACCTTCCCGGCGCAGGGCCTCCAATACTCGCGGACTATGCCGCTTACCCAACACTGTGGCGGAGACTGCTTCTGCGGTGACGCCGATACGTCTTCCCAGTTCCGCCATACTTAGACCGCGTGCATCCAGAATCGCCCGGATTACATAGCGAACTTCATAGCGCTGGCGTCCGCATTCTTCGCGGGTCATAAATCTTCCTCCAGTCTGCGCTTGCGTTGCCGGGCAGCCTTCATTTCTAGGACAGCAGCTCCATAGTCGCGAAGTTTCTTGTCTTCCTCCGTCATTAGGTCCAAACCCAACGCCTGCGCCGCAACGCGGATAGGCTCCACGTTTCCGGTGGCTCGACAGAAGGCCAGCAAGGCCAATATGGATGGAGGGTGCGACGTGTCGGAGGGGGCCAGCCATTTGTCCAGTGTGGCTTTGCTGATGGACAGGGTATTGCCGCCCGTCAGCTTGATTCCCGCCCGCTGTGCTATTTCATTCAGGCGGTCGGCAAGCATCTTGCGTCCTTCGCCTTCCGGCGCTCCGGCGGCATCGCGCATGGCGGTCTTGATGGCCGCCATTACGCCAGAAAGCCGGACTGCGTCGTCAAGTAAGGATAGCTGCTTCATGGCCTGCTCCTGTCCAAACGCCGCTCGCGCCTGGACGTTGATTTAATGGGACGGGCCGGATAAAGT
>NZ_DS996359.1:856664-949521 GCF_000156375.1 Desulfovibrio piger ATCC 29098 | reverse complement strand
GTGTTTTTGTTTCATGCTGACTGATTGTTAAATCAACACACCGGAAAGACAGGCAAAATTTCCTGAATATTTCTTTGCCGCTTTCTCTTTCGCCCCGCTCCTTTCTTTGCCAATCGACGCACTCTCCTCTCCCCTCTGGCCGAAAATGCGCCATTTTCTTCAACAGCACAGGCTCCCCCCCAGATCGTGAAGACATTTTCGCCGCCATGGATCTTCTTCCGTCCTCTTTTCGACAACGGCCCGCAACAAAAAAGGGAGCCCGAAGGCTCCCTCTCATACGTATCCATGGCAATGCCTAGGCGGCATAGCTTTCCTGCAACACCAGGCGACGGCGGCGGGCTTTCTCCAGCTTTTCCTTTTCCCAGAAGAGCGGGGCCAGACGGCGCGTCCAGCGGGAGAAGAAGCGAACGCTCATGCCCACCAGCACGGCCGAGATGATGGTGCCCTCACGCAGGCCCACGATGGTGTGCAGGACGGCCAGGCTGAGCAGCACCGCCGCCAGCACCATGGAGGAATCCACCAAGACCTTGATGTTGCCGAAATTCTTGTGCGTGCGGAAGACGATGGCCACGACCATGCCTTCACCGGGCAGCACGGTGGCATTGCTGATGATCTCCAAGCTCACGCCCAGGCCCAGCACCATGGAGCCCACCAGACACATGAGCATTTGCTGCCAGTAAACATCCGTGACCAGATAGGAGGTGGCCCACATCCAGCCGTCGATGAACAGGCCGAACAGGAAGACGGCCGGGATCTGCATCAAATGCCCCACCGTGAAGTAACGGCCCAGCAGGATCTTTTGAACCACGAGAAAACAGATATTGGACAGAAAAGTAACGGTCCCCAGGCTCAGGGGAAAGATGGCGCTCAGGGCATACGGCAGGCTGGTGATGGGCGAGGTGCCCAGACAGGCATTGGTCACCAGCGCGACCCCCAGGGCACAGACCAGCAGTGCCACGGTGAAGCCCGCATAACGTTTGCACAACACAGATTTGTCAACAGTCACTTTCATTCTGAAAACTCCGACCACGTCCATACACAACGCGGTACTCCGGCGATGAACCAAGGGGGGCGCCGCCTCCGCCTCCATGCCTCTCCTTCCGGCGCCGGTCGGGAAGGCAGGGCAAGGGGACGTTATCGAAACGACGTCCGCCGCGGGCAACGTCCCGCCGCCTTTCAGAAGAGAACAGAAAAGCGACGGCGCCGTTACCGGCGCGGCACAAATTGGAGCTGAGCTCCGGGAAGAACAGAAAAAAACGTTGCCTTCGCAACCATGCGGATGCGACAAAAAGCAGCGCGGCTGTTCTTCGTGCGCCTCTCAGCGCAGTAAAAGGTTGAGGTGGCGGTAGGCTTTGGCGGTCACCATGCGACCACGGGGGGTACGCTTGAGCAGGCCGCACTGGATGAGGTAGGGCTCGTAGATCTCTTCGATGGTACGCACTTCTTCGGAGCAGGCCACGGCCAGCGTCTTGAGCCCCACGGGTCCGCCGTCGTAGTGGGTGATCATGACTTCCAGCAGGCGCCTGTCCATGCGGTCCAGACCTATCTCGTCGACGTCCATGCGCCGCAGGGCTTCGGCAGCCTGTTCGGCGGTGATGACGTCGTGGCCGCCCATCATGGCAAAATCCCGCACGCGACGCAAGAGGCGGTTGGCGATGCGCGGTGTGCCGCGGGAGCGGCGGCCTATCTCCTCCGCACCGTCAGGCGTGACGGCGATGCCGAGGATGTGTGCCGTGCGCAGCACCACCCGGGCCAGTTCGGCAGGGGTGTAGAACTCCAGCTGCGACAGGATGCCGAAGCGCCCGCGCAAGGGAGCGGAGATCAGGCCCATGCGCGTGGTGGCCCCCACCAGGGTGAACGGCTCCAGGTCGATCTTGACCGTGCGGGCCGCCGGGCCCTGCCCGATGACCAGGTCCAGCTTGAAGTCTTCCATGGCCGGATACAGTACTTCCTCCACAGCGATGGGCATGCGGTGGATCTCGTCCACGAAGAGGATGTCGTTACGGGACAGGTTGGTCAGGATGGCGGCCAGATCGCCGCTGCGCTCCAGTACCGGGCCCGAGGTGCAGACCAGGTTGACGCCCAGCTCGGCAGCCATGATCTGGGCCAGGGTCGTCTTGCCCAGACCGGGATTGCCGTAAAAGAGCGTATGATCCAGCGCGCCGCCGCGTTCACGGGCCGCGCCCAGGTACACGCGCAGATTGGCGCGCAGTTCTTCCTGACCGATGAAATCATCCAGGCTGCGAGGCCGCACGCTCTCTTCCAGCGCAGCGGTGCTCAGGCCGGGGTCTTCCGTACCGGCCGCGGGTACGGGCGCGTGCTGTTCCGCAGGGGCATCCCAGTCATCATTGCCGAAAAAGCGGGCTGCGGGGGAAGGGGAAGATTTCTGTGCCATGATGTCCAGTCGGTCAGGATTTGCCCCCTGCACAGGCCGGGCCTGCGCGAGGAACACTCAAGAAAAAGAAAGCGCCGGTCTACAGACGACCGCGCGCCAGAGCCTTGAGCGCCGCCCGCAGAGCGCCGGTGACGTCAAGGTCGGGCTCCTGCAACAGGATGTTTTTGACCACAGGAGCGCATTCGTCCTCAGAATAGCCAAGATTGGACAAACCATCAAGCACGTCCCGGAACACGGAGCCCGGACGGCCGTTGGGCGCCAGCACCGCCGCCTGCGGCACGTCCTCCACCTTGAGCTTGTATTTGAGCTCCAGAAAGACATGCTGGGCCGTCTTCTTGCCGATGCCGCTCACCCGGGTGAGGGCATCCACATCCTCTTCCAGCACGATGCGGCGCAGATCGTCGGGCCGGTACAGGGAAAGGATGGCCAGCGCCGTACGCGCGCCCACCTTGGAGATGGTCAGCAGCACCTCGAAGACCTGGCGTTCCTCGAAGGTGGCAAAGCCGAACAGCTGCTGGGCATCCTCGCGCACCACCAGGCTGGTGTACAGGGCCACGCTCTCCCCGCGTCCGGGCAGGGATGCCATGGTGTGGGCAGGCAGATCCAGCTCGTAGCCCACGCCACCGCGCGTGACCACGATGCAGGAGGTGCCCCAGGTCTCGGCCAGCAGGCCTTCAAGATAGGCGATCATGGATGCTCCTTGATGTCATCGAAAAAACAGGGGACGAAGGCAGCGCCTTACAGCACCAGCAAAAGGGCCCCGGCCGTGATCAGGATGCCCCCGGCCACGGTCTTGGGATCACAGGGCTCGCCCAGCACGAGCACCCCCAGCAGCATGGCCAGAGGCACGCTGAGCTTGTCCAGCGGCGCGACCTTGGAGACGTCGCCCAGTTGCAGGGCCTTGAAATAGCACAGCCACGACAGGCCCGTGGCCACGGCGGAAAGGAACAGGAAGAGCCAGGTATGCCCGCCGATCTGACGCACCTCGCGCCAGGTACCGGCATACAGGCTCATGCCCCAGGTAAGGAGCAGGATGAAGCCCACCCGGATGGCCGTGGCCAGCCCGGAATCCACGTCCCGGACGCCCAGTTTGGAAAAAATGGCTGTCAGGGCCGCGAACACGGCCGCCAGCAAGGCATAGACCTGCCACATGGCACTTTCCTCCCCCTGTCGCCGGGGGGCCCGGCCCTCAGGCCTCCGGGAACGATCTGCGAGTACACGTGACGTGCCCCACTGCCCGGCGACTGCAGCCCAGCCCTTGCGGGCAGGACGCTTTTCCCGCTGGGGAACAGCCGGCCCTGGGGCCACGCCTGCTGCACGCACCGGCGGGCCACATCACGACCGAGGCCGGGACGCACTCCGCGTCACAAGCGCACGACAGGCATGCCCGCAAAAAGGACTGCCTGTATCATTTTGTATCAATATATAAGGCAAGGTCGCTTTTTCCTGCCGCCTTGCCACACAGGCCACCTTGCCGCGCGGCAGGAACGCCCTGCCCTAACCACCGATGGAGACCATTTTGCTGCTGGCCACGGCGCCGCCCTGCCGGGCCGCCAGCAGATCCGCCCCCACGGGCTTGCTCTTGCAGGCCTGGGCGATGACCCGGGCGATATGCTCGTCCGTGACCCTGGGATGACGCAGCAGGGGCCGCAACGGATACTCCCTGTCGGCGAACAGACAGGTACGCAGATGCCCGTCGCTGGTCAGGCGCAGCCGGTTGCAGGACAGGCAGAAATGGTTGGTCAGGGGCGTGATGAAGCCCATGCGTCCCTTGCCGCCTTCCAGGGCGAACATGCGGGCCGGGCCGCGCTGGCCTTCGTTGGCATCGCCCAGCGGCACCAGGCGCACATGCTGCTCCACGGCGGCGCGGATGTCGCTGGCGGGCCAGAAATTCTCGGGGCTCCACAGGGTATCGCTGCCCATGGGCATGAATTCGATGAAGCGCACGTCCACGGGCAGGGTCATGGCCGCATGGACGAAGTCCGCCATCTGGCTGTCATTGATGCCGCGCAGGCCCACGGCGTTGATCTTGACCCGGATGCCCGCGGCCAGCATGGCGTCCAGGGCCCGCAGCACTTCCGGCAGCATGTCGCGCCCGGTCACGCGGGCAAAGGTCTCGCGGTCGAAGCTGTCCAGTGACAGGTTCACGGCGCTGATGCGGATACGCTGCAGCAGGGGGATGTGCTCCTCCAGCAGGGTGCCGTTGGTGGTGATGCGGATGTCCAGATCATCGAAACGCTGCCGCAAACGCAGGAGGAAGTCGTCGCAGCCCTTGCGCGCAAAGGGTTCCCCGCCGGTCAGGCGCACCTTGCCCACGCCCATGCCGCGCACGATCTGCACCAGACGGATCATCTCCTCGTAGCGCAGCACCTTCTCGTGCGGGATGCACTGGTGCCGGGCATTGCTGTGGCAATACAGACAGCGCAGGTTGCAGCGGTCCGTCAGTGACAGGCGCAGGTAACGTACCGTGCGGCCGTGGTCGTCGTGCAGGGCATGGATGCTCATCGTCCCTCCGGGGCCTCCTGTTGCCAAGAAGCAAAAATGGTTTTACACATGCAGCCATGAAGACACTCTTACGCAATCAGCGTGTCCGGCGTCTGCCGGCCGTCATCGCCCTGTGTGCCTCTCTGGCCCTGCCGCTGCCCGCGCTGGCCTGGGACGGCTTTGATGCGGATTCCGCCGACCTGGTGGAGATCATCCCCGATGCCCTGCCCAACAAGGGCGACACCGTGGACGTGCGCAACTACAGCAATGACGAGACGACCACCTGCCTGGTGGTCTCCGTCACCCGCAACAGCCGCACCGTGGAGATCGTGGTCCGCACGCCCGACGGCGAAGCGCACACCCTGGTGATGGAAGGCCGCTAGCCGTCGCGGACGGACGCGCCGGAACCCCATGGCCCCGGCGCGACCGGGTCATGCCTATTCGTCGGCGCCCTGCTCGTAGCCGGGCAGCACCACGCTGGCAGCCTCGCTCTTGCCCTGTCCCTTGGGGCAGTTGGACTGCAGATGGCAGATCTCGCAGCCGCCCTTGAAGGGATAGTGGGTCACCAGAGCAAAACGGCGGTTCAGGGTGGGGGCATCTTCACGATATTCCAGGCCCAGGCCGGACAGGGCCTCACGCAGGGCCTCGGTGGGACGCGGCGCGGGCGCACAGCCGGCATCCTCCACCTGGGGCAGCACTTCCTGCACGGCGGCCATGCACATGTACTGGGCCAGGTTGTTGTCCTGCCAGCCGTCCGAAGGGGATTTTTCCCAGGCGGCGTCCACCTGCTGCTCCACGCTCTCGGGCAGCCAGACGGCCAGATAGGAGATCTTGGCCGTCTTGATCTCGCAGACCCTGAGTTGCGGCATCCACTCTTCCCACAGCTTGCACAGCCGTTCCAGCGTCGCACCGCCCAGGCGCGATTCCTGGCTCAGGGTCATGAAGCCTTCCATATCGAAATAGGGACGGATCTCGTGTTCCGTAACGGTAATCTCGCTCACAGTCTCTCCTTGCGGGCATCAGGATGAGCCCTTCTTTACCGTGCTATTGTAACCAAGGAAAGGCGACCGTCAAGCCTGCACATCCTTTCACATGCGCCGGGCCGGCCGGGCTTTACTATTGCGGCCGTCTTCTTTACCATCCCCCATATTTTTTCAAGGAGCCTGCATGAGCAACCAACCCGAGCTTCCCAAGAAGATCCGCTACAAGTACGTCATGGACGACAGCGTGCGCATGAGCACGGCCCACGGCGTCTGGGGCGGCATCAATCCCCAGGGAGAGATCGAACTCAATTTCTACGAGGAAAGCGACTCCCTGCCCCAGTGGTCCGAATGCCTGGTGGCCCCGGACGGCTCGCTGGGCCCCGAGATGATGGACGAGGAGAACCTGGAAGTGCGCGAGGTGGTGCGCCGCATCAATACCCGCGTGCTGCTCAACTACAACACGGCCCGCGCCGTGCTGGAATGGCTGGAAGACCGCGTCGCCGCCCTGGAGATGGACGAAAGCGGCATGGCCGTCTACCCCCGCAACATCACCGGCCCCGAACAGTAGAAGACATGATCGACAACAGCTTCCACATCATCACCTTCGGCTGCCAGATGAACGTGCACGACTCGCAGTGGCTGGCCCGCGCCCTCGAAGCGCGCGGCTTTTGCGAGGCGCCCCTGGAAGAGGCCCGCGTGGTGGTGGTCAACACCTGTTCCGTGCGCGAAAAGCCCGAACAGAAAGTCATGAGCACCCTGGGCCGCATCCGCCAAGTCACCGGCAACTCGCCGCGTGTGCTGGTGGCCGTCACCGGCTGCGTGGCCCAGCAGCTGGGCGAAAAACTCTTCAGCCGCCAGGTGCGCCTGGTGGCGGGCAGCGACGGCATCAGCGGCGCGCCCCAGGCCATCGAACGCCTGCTGGACGAGCCCGCCCTGCGCCTTTCCCTGCTGGACTTCACCAGCCATTATGTAGAGCGCGAACCCGGCGCCGATACGCCGTCCGCGCCCGTGGGCTTCGTGAACATCATGCAGGGTTGCGACAATTTCTGCGCCTACTGCATCGTACCCTATACCCGCGGCCGCCAGAAGTCCCGCCTGACCCCGGCCATCCTCGACGAGTGCCGCCACCTGCTGGACCGCGGCGCGCACGAGATCACCCTGCTGGGGCAGAACGTCAACGCCTTCGGCCGCGATACGCACGGCGACGGTGTCAGCTTTGCCACGCTGCTGGAAAAAGTGGCCGCCCTGCCCGGCCTGAAGCGTCTGCGCTACGTGACGCCCCATCCCAAGGACATGGGCCCGGAAGACGTGAGGGCCTTCGCCGACATCCCGCAGCTCTGCCCGCGCCTGCACCTGCCCCTCCAGGCCGGTTCCGACGCCGTGCTCAAGCGCATGGGCCGCAAGTACGACAGCGTCCGCTATCTGGAGCTGGTGGCCAGCCTGCGTGATGCCCGCCCGGACATCGCCCTGTCCACGGACCTCATCGTGGGCTTCCCCGGCGAGACCGAGGAAGACTTCGCCGCCACGCTGGAGCTGATGCGCGCCAGCGACTTCATGTCCAGCTTCTCCTTCTGCTATTCGGACCGCCCCGGCACCCGCGCCAGCCGCTTCCTGGACAAGATCGCCCCCGACGTGCAGCAGGATCGCCTGCTGCGCCTGCAGGCCCTGCAGGAGGAGCTTTCCCAGCGCTGGCTCGACGCCCGCGTGGGCCAGGAGTGCGAAGTGCTGCTGGAGAACGCCAGCCGTCGCGAGGCTACCGCTGACGACAGCCTGCAAAGCTGGCAGGGCCGCGACATCTACGGCGCCCTGGTGCATGTGCCCCTGCCCGCCGGCGACCATACCGGCCGCCTGGTCAACGCCCGCATCGTGGAAGCCAAAAAGCACAGCCTGGTGGCAGAAGCCACGGGACAGCCATGGTAGAGATGCACGTGGAGGGCCTGAGCCTCGATCCGCAGACACGAAAACCCATCGTCATCCTGCGGCAGAACGACGGCAAGGGCCTGCTCCCGCTCTGGATCGGCGCCATGGAGGCCATGACCATCTCGCTGGTGCTCAACGGCGAGGAACTGCCCCGCCCCCTGGCGCACGATCTGCTGCTCATGGTGGCCAAGGCCCTCAACGGCACGCTCACCGGCGTGGACATCGTGGACTACAGGGACGACATCTACTACGCCGTCCTCTTGCTGCGCGGTCCCGCGGGCCTCATCAGCGTGGACTGCCGCCCCTCGGACGGCATCGCCCTGGCCCTGCGCGCCTCGGTGCCCATCCGCGTCAAGACCGAAGTCTTTGAAAAGGCCGCCCGCGAGCAGGAACCCGGCAGCATCCATCCCGCCACCCGGCATCACGCCGGTTCCGATGCCGCCACCGACATGGCCCGCACCGCCGACGCCCGCAAGGAGGCCGACACTCTGGCCGCCCTGCTGGCCAAAGGCGCCGTGCCCGAAGACCTGGGCGAGGCCGCCGGGCCGGAGCGGCTGCGCGACCTGTTGCGGGCCCTGGAGCCCGTATCGCGGAACAAGATGTAAAAAGCCTCTTTCCGGGGAGGTCTCTGTTGCGAGGCATGCAGAGATCCCAACGCATCAAGACAGCAACCGGCCATTATTCCTTGGCATGCAAAAACAGCCCGAACCGTCTCGGTTTCGGGCTGTTTTTTTAGACACGTTCAGGGATGCCTGCCGCTCCCCGTCATCAGGCCTGCTGCAACTTGGCGTGGGCCATGGACATGAAGAGCTTGATGCGGTTGAGCTGGTTGGCCTCGCTGCTGCCGGGGTCATAGTCCACGGCCATGAGGTTGGCCGCGGGACGCAAGCGCTTGAGTTCCTTCATGACGCCCTTGCCGGTGATGTGGTTGGGCAGGCAGCCGAAAGGTTGCAGGCAGAGCACGTTGGTGGCGCCGTTGTCGATGAGTTCCAGCATCTCGGCGGTCAGCAGCCAGCCCTCACCGGCCTGGTTGCCGCGCGAGATGATGCCCTTGACGCTGTGCGACAGGTGCCGGATGCGGGACACGGGCATGAAGATGCTGCCTTCCAGAGCCTTGCGCATGGAGGTGCGCAGCATCTCCACCCGCATGATGAACAGCCAGCTGCCCAGCGCGGGCAGGATGCGCCCGCCCAGCCGCTGCCAGCGGTACATGGGATCCATGAAGCAGTAGAGGAAAAAGTCCATGATGTCGGTGAGCACGGGCTCGCCGCCCTCTTCCATGATGTGCCGGGCCACATGGTTGTTGGCATCGGGGTGGTACTTGAGCAGGATCTCGCCCACGATGCCCACCTTGGGCCGGACCACGCCGTCACGCGGGATCTTCGTGAAGTCCTCCACGATGCGGCGCATGTCCTTGCGGAAGGCGCGGGTATCGCCCTTGCCCACCACCTCACGGGCACGCTGCGTCCAGCGTTCCAGCAGCGCGTCGGTATCGCCCTTGTGCAGCTCGTTGGCCCGGCAGGACATGGAGACACGCTGCAGCATGTCGCCGTACAGGCAGCTCAGGATCATGCGGTGCAGCATGCTGCCCGACATCTTGAAGCCCGGCTGCTTGTTGAGGGAACCGCTGCTCAACGTCAGGATGGGCACCTGCGGGAAGCCCGCTTCCTGCAGGGCCTTGCGCAGCAGGGCCGGATAATTGCTGGCGCGGCAGGGGCCGCAGGTCTGGGCCAGCATCAGGGCCGTGCGCTGCGGGTCGCACTGGCCGTTGAACAGGGCGTCCAGCATCTGGCCGATGACTACGATGGCCGGATAGCAGGCATCGTTATGGACGTAGTTCAGGCCCAGCTCGATGGCCCGGCGGCTGACCACGGGCAACACCTGCAAGCGGTAGCCCACGCTGTTGACCGCCGCCTCCATGATGGAAAAATGCAGCGGCGCCATCTGCGGGGCCACGATGGTGTGGGTCTCGCGCATGTCCTCGGTGAAGTACGGGCTTTCCGGACGCGGGGACTGCCGGAACTCCGGCGCCCTGCTCTCGCGGCGTTCCCGCACAGCGGCCAGCAGCGAACGGATGCGGATGCGGGCCGCTCCCAAAGAGGCGCCTTCGTCTATCTTGATGAGCGTATGCAGACGGCCATGGTGGGTCAGCAGTTCCGCCACCTGGTCGCTGGTCACGGCATCGAGGCCGCAGCCGAAGGATGTGAGCTGCACCAGCTCCAGCAGGGGACGCTCGCAGACCAGGGCCGCGGCCCGGTACAGGCGGGAGTGATAGCTCCACTGGTCCACCACGCGCAACGGATCGCGCAGCACGCCCAGATGGGCCACGCTGTCCTCGCTGAGCACGGCCGCGCCCAGCGAGGCGATGTAATCCGGCAGACCGTGATGCACGGCCGGGTCCGCATGGTAGGGACGGCCGCACAGCACGATGCCCAGCCCCTGTTCACGCTCCACCTGGGCCAGGATGCGTTCGCCCTCGGCCCGCAGTTCGGCCCGGTAGGCCTCCTGCTCGGCACGGGCCGCGTGGGCCGCCTCCCACAGTTCCAGCTTGGGCAGGCCCAGCACTTCGTGCAGGCGGTCCACCAGGGTGTCCAGATGCTCCAGCGAGACGAAGGGCGTGTACAGATGCGCGCCCAGCTCGCGCACCTCGTCGGTGTTCAGGCGGATGACCTCGGGATAGCCGGAGACCACGGGGCAGTTGTAGCCCCGCACCGAGGTATCCTGTCCTTCACGCGGCAGGCAGGGGAAAAAGATCTCCCGCACGCCCTGGCGCAGCAGGGCCATCACATGGCCGTGGGCCAGCTTGGCGGGGTAACAGACCGTCTGGGACGGCATGGACGAAAGGCCCAGGTCGTACAGCTCCTTGCCCGATGCCGGGGAAAGCTCCACCCTGTAGCCCAGACGGGTGAAAAAGGTGAACCAGAAGGGATAATGCTCGTAGATGTTGAGCACACGGGGAATGCCCATGCGGCCGCGGGGGGCCTGCTCCGGTTCCAGCGGTTGGTAGCGGAGCAGGCGCTGGGCCTTCCATGCGTAGATATTTGGCATGACCGGGACATCGCCCTGCGAATGCCCCATGCCGCCGCGTTCGCAGCGGTTGCCGGACACGAAGCGGTGCCCGTTGGAGAAGCGGTGCACCTTGAGCAGGCAATGGTTGCCGCAGCCACGGCAGCGCACGGACTTAGTCGTGATCTCCAGCGAGCGCAGCCCGGCGGAACTCAGGGGCGTGCGCTCCTCCTGCCCCGCACAGCGGCGCAGGGCCAGCAGGGCCGCGCCGTACGCGCCCATGAGCCCGGCGATGTCGGGACGGCTGACCTCCCGCTGCAGCAGGTTTTCCATGACGCGCAGCAGGGCATCGTTCATGAAGGAACCGCCCTGCACCAGCACGCGCGCGCCCAGCTCGTCGGGCGTGCGCAGGCGCAGCACCTTGTAGAGGGCATTGCGGATGACGGCATAGCAAAGGCCGGCCGCGATATCGCCGATGGAGGCGCCCTCCTTCTGGGCCTGCTTGACCTTGGAATTCATGAACACCGTGCAGCGCGAGCCCAGATCCACGGGATGGCGGGCAAAGAGCGCGGCCTGCACGAACTCTTCCATGCTCAGGTTCAGGCTTTGGGCAAAAGTCTCCAGAAAAGCCCCGCAACCGGCGGAACAGGCTTCGTTGAGGGTCACGCCCGCGATGCAGCCCTGCCGGACCTTGAGGCATTTCATGTCCTGGCCGCCGATGTCGATGACATAGGTGGCGTCCGGCACCAGACGGCAGGCCGCCTTAAGGTGGGCCACGGTCTCCACTTCGGAGATGACGGAGCCCAGGGCCGCCCGGGCATAGTCGGCGCCGTAGCCCGTGGCCGCACTGGCCTGTATCCAGGCACCGGCGGGCAGACGGTCCACCAGATCGGCCGCATAGGGCAGCAGCCCGGCCAGCGGGTCGCCCTGGTTGCGCTGGTACCAGGTGTCCAGCACGGCGCCGTTGATGTCCACCAGCACAGCCTTGACCGTGGTGGAGCCCAGGTCAACGCCCAGATAGAGCGGGCCCGAGGCCTCGTCCAGCCGGCCGCGCGGCGCGGCGTCCCGGCGGTGACGGTCAAGAAAGACATGATATTCGGCTTCGGAATCGAACAGGGGCGGCAGGCTGGCGCTGGTCTCGCCCTCGAACGTACGGGTACGGGCGCGTTCGGCCAGTTCGGCCACGCTCACGGGCGTGGAAGCCACGGGCCGCCCCAGGCCGGGGATGTCCACCAGGCTCAGGGCCGTACCGCGCGCCACCACGTACTGGGCATCCGGCACGTCCACCACGTCTTCGGGAGCCATGTGCAGGGTCTCCACAAAGCGGGCCTTGAGCTGGGGCAGGAAGTGCAGGGGCCCGCCCAAAAAGGCGACCTTGCCGCGGATGGGGTGACCGCAGGCCAGACCGCCGATGGTCTGTTCCACCACGGCCTGGAAGATGGAGGCCGCCAGATCCTCGCGGGGCGCGCCTTCGTTGAGCAGGGGCACCACGTCGGTCTTGGCGAAGACACCGCAGCGGGACGCGATGGGATAGATGGTGGTGTGGCGCGCGGCCAACGCATCAAGACCGGCCGCATCGGTATCCAGCAGGCTGGCCATCTGGTCGATGAAGGCCCCGGTACCGCCGGCACAGGCCTCGTTCATGCGCAGATTGTCCGAACCATCGGAAAAATAAAGGATCTTGGCGTCCTCGCCGCCCAGTTCCACCGCCACGTCGGTCTGCGGCGCCAGGACGGCGATGGCCCGCGACGTGGCCAGCACCTCCTGCACGAAGGGCAGCTCCAGGGCCTGCGCCAGCCGCAGGGCCGCGGAACCCGTCATGGCCGGGCGCACCACCAGGCCGGGCCGCCGTTCGGCCAGGTCCTCCAGCAGCGTGCGCAAAGTCGCGCGCACCGCCGCGCCATGACGTTCATAACGGGCTTCCAGCAGCGTGCCCCGCGCATCCACCAGGGCCAGCTTGACCGTGGTGGAGCCTGCATCGAGCCCGAGATACAAAGCTTCTTCCATTACCTGATTCCCCCGCTTCTGCCGGATAAATCTTGTCTATGGTCTCTCGTCGGATCCGGTCCCGCACTCGTCCCCTGCCGAACGGGCGCGCCACTTGGCCGCGGCGTCGTCCAGCCCGGCAAAGATGAAGTCCTTGACCATCTGGTCAAGGGATGCGCTCTTTTCTGTCAGGTTCGGGAACAGACTGTCGGCAAAAGCCGGATCCAGCATGATGAGCATCATGCAGGTCCCCATGGAACTGGCGATGCAGCAGTCCAGCTGGGAGGCATCCTGCGGGATGCCGGTGATCTCGCTCAGCAGGCCGCGCAACAACCGGGCCTTGGGATGCACCTTTTCCTGCAGGAAAGGGTCCACAAAACCCGCCGGAGAAAAAAATTCCCGTGCCAGTACCCGCACATGCCAGCTGCGCGGCCCGTGCAGATGGGCCAGCAGCTCGTCCAGCGTACGCGACAGTTTTTCACGCGCCGTGCCCTCCGCCAGGATCTGGCGCAGGCGCTCCAGCGTAAAAAGACGGTCATGGGCCTCGGCCAGCACGGCCGCATACAGTCCTTCGCGGCTGCCGAAATGGTAGTTGACCGCCGCCATGTTCACATGGGCCCGTTCGCAGACCTGTTTGCTGGTCATGTTGGCATAGCCGCATTCGGCCGCCAGCTGTCCTGCCGATTCCAGGATCCGGGCCCGGGTCAGATCCCCGTCACCGCGCTTGCCGCGCTCGTGCCCCCCGTGGGAAATACTGCCCATTGCCGCCTCATAATGCTAAAGTTCCATTATCCAATCAAGAATACTTCCTGCCATGTTCAAAAAACGTTAACGAATTAAAATTCAAATTTCAATTATTTTTCTTGTCTCCGTAACAAGAAATCACGGCGCGGCGGACGGACAAAAAAAGCCCCACGGCATGGTGCCGCAGGGCCCTTCGGAACGTCAGCGCTGGATGCGCCGCCGTACGGCTTCGGCATCCAGACCGTGCAGATGGTGCACGCGTATCAGGTAACACAGGGCCCCGAAGCCCAGGGCCACGATATAGGAGATCCAGAAGCCCGCAGGCCCCATAGCCGGGACGAGCCAGTCCGTGCGGGCCAGCGTGAAGCCCAGGGGCAGGCCGATGATCCAGTAGGAGGTGAAGCAGACCAGCGAGATGATGCGGGTATCGTTGTAGGCACGCAGGATACCGATACTAATGGTCTGCAAGGCATCCACCAGCTGGTAGCAGGAACCGAGCAGCAGCAGGCTCATGGCCAGCGCCGTCACGGCGGGGTCATCATTGTAGATGTGCACGATCTGCTCCCGGAACAGGGCCGTACAGGCCGCGATGATCAACGAGGAGACGGCGCCCATGCACAGGGCCGTGCGGGCTGAAAGACGGGCCCGGCCCAGACGCCCGGCGCCCACGCTCTGCCCCACCCGGATGGCCGCCGTGATGTTCAGCGACAGGGGCAGCATGAAGACCAGCCCGGCAAAGTTCATGGCGATCTGATGCCCGGCCACGATCACCTTGCCCAGCGGCGCCAGCAGCAGCGCCGAAAGCGCGAACAGCGAGACTTCGAAGAACACGGCCAGCGCACCGGGCAGACCGATGCGCAGGATGCGCCAGATCAGGGGAAAGTCGAAACGGCAGGGCACCGGTTCGGGCGTATAAGGGGCGGCCAGGGGGCTGGCATCGTCCCGGGCGCGGGCCTCACAACCGCAGGCACGGGCCGTGCGCGGCAGCAGCAGAGGCAGGAACAGGGGATGCAGATCCCTGTACTGGGCGTCCCGGCGCACGTAGTAGATCATGCAGGCGGCCATGAACCAGTAGCACAAGGCCGTGGCCACGCCGCAGCCCACGGCCCCCAGCTGGGGCAGGCCCAGCTTGCCGTAGATGAGCACATAGTTGCAGGGCACGTTGAGCGCCAGTCCCAGGATGCCGATGATCATGGCCGGGCGTGTGCGGGCATAGCCTTCCAGAAAGCTGCGCACATTGACGAACAGCATGAAGCCCGGCAGCCCCCAGAGCATGGCGCGCAGATAGCCGCCGCCCAGACGGGAGAGCTCCTCATCCAGCCCGAAGGACTGCAAATGCCAGGAGATGACATAAAAGACGGTCATCAGGATGGCGCTGATGACCAGCGTGAGCCAGATGCCCTGCCGCAGCAGGTGCGGGGTGCGTGAACGCTGACCGCCGCCCACCAGATGGGCGCTCATGGCCGGCAGGGAAAGCAGGCAGCCTATGCCCAGCAGGGAAAGGGGGTTCCAGATGGAACCGGCCACGGCCACGGCCGCCATGTCCGCCGTACTGGACTGGCCGGTCATGGCCGTGTCTACGAAGTTCATGCCCATCTGCGACATCTGGGCCACAAATACAGGGAGGCCCAGAGCAACAAAGCGCCGGGCCTCGGACAACGAGAAAAACTGGTTCTGCATGGTCTCCCATCCGCAGCCGGAAATATCCGGTTACAAGACAAGCCCTTATGCCGGGCCGGAGGCAGGCGGGGCATCCTGCCGGCACAGCCGTGGCAGGGTACGGTCCGCGCCCCTCCTATACCCGCTCCCCCCCTGAATGACAAGCCCGCGCCATAGCGGGAAAAGACTTCCCGGACAAACGGCGGGGCCCCTCTGCCGCCTGTCCGCAACGCCCTGCAGGGACGAAACGCGCTCCGCCACGCAAGCATGCCCGTGAGGAGGCCTTCAGGCATACAAAAAGGGGAGGCCTTGCCATGCCTCCCCTTCCCTGCGTGCGTATCCGGCACCAATCCCATGCCGCCCCGGTCAGCGGCGGATACGCTGCCGCACGGCCTCCGCATCCAGCCGGTGCAAGCGGCCCATGCGCAAACGGTACAGGCTGAAGCTCACCCACAGGGCCAGGCCATAGCCTATCCAGAAACCGGTGGCGCCCATGGCGGGCACCAGCCAGTCCGTACGGGCCAGGGTCCAGCCCGTGCCCAGCCCCACGATCCAGTAGGAGAACAGGCAGACGCCCAGGATGTAGCGGGTATCGTTGTAGGCGCGCAGCACACCGATGCTCACCGTCTGCAATGATTCCGGGATCTGGTTGACGGCGGCGAAGACCAGCAGCCCCACGGCCAGCCCCAGCACGGCGGGGTCAGAGTTGTAGATCTGGGCGATCTGCGGCCGCAGGCACAGGGTGGTCGTCATGGTCAGCAGGGCCAGGCCCAGCCCCAGGCACAGGGCCGTGCGGGCCGAAAGACGGGCCCGTTCCAGACGCCCGGCGCCCAGGTTCTGCCCCACCCGGATGGCCACGGTGATGTTCAGCGACAGGGGCAGCATGTAGATGATGCTGGAAAAATTCATGGCGATCTGGTGCCCGGCCACCACCACCTTGCCCAGCGGTGCCAGCAGCAAGGCCGTGACCGCGAACAGCGAAGCCTCGAAACAGGCGGCCAGCGCACCGGGCAGGCCGATGCGGAAGATGCGCCAGACCAGCGGCCAGTCCACCCGCCGGGCCTCAACGCCCTCCCCTGCCGTACGCGGCAGCAGCAGGGGCAGGAACAGCGGCCCCAGCTTGCGGCAGCGCGCCTCGCGCCGGGCATACAGGGCCAGGGTCAGGCCCATGAACCAGTAACACAGGGCCGTGGCCACGCCGCAGCCCACGGCCCCCAGTTGGGGCAGGCCCAGCTTGCCGTAGATGAGCACATAATTGCAGGGCACGTTGAGCGCCAGCCCCAGCAGGCCCACCAGCATGGCCGGACGCGTACGGGCATAGCCTTCCAGAAAGCCGCGCACGTTCACGAACAGCATCATGCCCGGCAGGCCGAAGAGCATGGCCCGCAGATACCCGGCCGCCAGCGGCGCCAGCTCGGCATCCAGGCCGAACAGCTCCAGATGGAGGGAAAGGAAGGCGAACACGCCCATCAATACCAGCGACAGCAGGCTCGAGAGCCAGAGGCCCTGCCGCAGCAGATGCGGGGTGCGCTGCTGCTCGCCGCCACCCACCAGATGGGCCATCATGGCGGGCAGGGACAACAGGCAGCCCATGCCCAGCAGGGAAACAGGCACCCAGATGGAGCCCGAGACGGCCACGGCGGCCATGTCCGCCGTGCTGGCCTGGCCGGTCATGGCCGTGTCCACGAAGTTCATGCCCATCTGGGCGATCTGCGTCACCAGCACGGGCAGGCCCAGGGCCAGGAAGCGGCGGGCCTCATTGAGGGAAAAGAATCTGTTCTTGGTCATCATGTTCTGAGATGGAGGCAAAAACAGGGCCGCTCCCTGCGGAACGGCCCTGAAAAGGCCCCGGCGGCATGACCGCGCGAGGCCCCCGGATAGGTACGAACAGGCCTGTTGCGGCCCGGCTTACAGGAAGAGCCCCGCTTCGGGCAGGCGCAGGCCCTGCATCTTCGCCGCGGTCTCCACCAGACGGGCGATGGCCTGACGGCCCGTATCGCCCAGGTCACGGCTGTACTCGGTGACGAAGGTCTTGATGTGGGCCGAGGTCACGCTCTCGGCCAGCTCCTGCGCGTGTTCGCGGATGAATTCCGCCGAGGCGCGCGGGTTGGCATTGGCATAGTCCACGCTGGCCGTGATGGCCGCTTCGATGGCGCGGGCCAGCTCCACGGGCACGTCGCGACGCACGGCGATGGCCCCCAGCGGCAGGGGCGCATGATAGGTGGCTTCCCACCACTGCCCCAGGTCCAGCAGCTTCACCAGGCCGCGGTCGGCATAGGTGAAACGGCCCTCATGGATGATGACGCCCATATCGGCCTCGCCGGTCAGCACCGCGTCCATGACATCGCTGAAGAGCATCTCTTCGCGCGGACCCTGGAAGCCGCCGTGCAGGGTCAGCAGCAGGTTGGCCGTGGTCATGAGGCCCGGCACGGCCACACGGGCCGTTTTCCATTTTTCTTCGGGCAGGTCTTCGCGGGCCACCACCAGCGGGCCGCAGCCCCAACCCAGGGCGGCGCCCGAGGCCATGATGGCATAATCATCCATGATGTAGGGCACCACGCCCAGCGAAAGTTTGGTCACCGGCAGTTTCTTTTGCCGGGCAAGGGCGTTGAGCTCCTCCACGTCGGCCATGTGCGGCGTGAAATGCGCCGGGGACGGCACCAGATGATGCAGCAGGGCATGGAAGATATAGGTATCATTGGGACAGGGCGAAAGGCCCAGCGTCATGTTCTCCGCCACGGGACACCTCTCTTTGTTTTATCCGGCGTAACAGTTTGACAGGCAGCGAGACTGGAACATATACTGCGCTGTTCCGGCCTTCGGCCAATCATCATTTGAGGATAACCATTATGCTGGATGCTTCCTATTACGCAAGCCTCGGGCTTGCCGACGTTCTGGACAAGGTCCTTGCCGGCCAGCGCCTGAGCGCCGAAGACGGCATGGCGCTTTTCGCCTGCCCCGACATCACCGCCGTGGGCGCTCTGGCCCACCATGCGCGTTGCCGCATGCACGGGGACAAGACCTCGTATGTGGTCAACCGCCAAATAAATTATACCAATGTCTGCGTCAACGGCTGCGTGTTCTGCGCGTTCCGCCGCGACCGCGAGGAAGACCAGGGGGCCTTCTGCCTGAGCACCGAGGAAGTGCTGGAGCGTCTGCGCGCCGCTGACGCCACGCCCCTGCATCTGGACGAGCTGCACATCGTGGGCGGCTGTCACCCCACCCGTCCTTTCCAGTGGTTCCTGGACACCCTGCGCGCCGCGCGCGAACTCAATCCCGACCTGCTCATCAAGGCCTTCACCCCCGTGGAGATCGCCCACTTCGCCAAGATGGAGGGCTGTTCCACCCTCGAAGTGCTGCAGCGCCTCAAGGAAGCCGGCCTGGTCATGATGCCCGGCGGCGGCGCCGAGATCTTCGACGAAGGCCTGCGCGCCCAGATCTGCCCCCACAAGGCCGGTTCCGCCGAGTGGCTGCGCATCTCCGGCGAGGCCCACAGCCTGGGCATCAAGACCAACTGCACCATGCTCTACGGTCATCTGGAGACCTACGCCATGCGCGTGGACCATCTCTGCCGCCTGCGCGAACAGCAGGACAAGAGCGGCGGGTTCACCTGCTTCATCCCCCTGCCCTTCCTGACCGAGAACAGCAAACTCAAGCTGCCTGAAGAAAAGCTCGGCCCCGTGCGCGGTCTCGACCAGCTGCGCACCGTGGCCGTCTCGCGCCTGATGCTGGACAACATCCCCCACATCAAGGCCTACTGGATCATGATGGGCACCAAGCTGGCCCAGACGGCCCTCTGGTACGGCGCCGACGACCTGGACGGCACCGTGGTGGAAGAGCACATCGGCCATATGGCCGGTGCCGGTTCCGCCCAGGGCCTGACCCTCAAGGAGCTGGAATTCATGATCCGTGAAGCGGGCTTCACGCCCGTGCGGCGCAACGCCATCTTCAATACCGTCCAGACCGAGGAGGCCCGCGCATGAGCGACCAGCAGTTCCGTCCGGCGCACAGCGCCTTTGACGAAAGCCCCGAAGTGAAGGAGGCCGCGGCCCTTTCCCTGGCCGGGAAGCGCCTGGACCGCACCGCCGCCGAAGCCCTGTATTACGGCGCCTCCCTGCATACGCTGGCCCATCTGGCCCACGCCATGCGCCTGCGCCTGCATCCCGAGCCCATCGTCACCTATGTGGGCGACCGCAACATCAACTACTCCAACGTCTGCGTCTGCGCCTGCCGCTTCTGCGCCTTCTTCCGCGCGCCCGAATCCGGCGAAGGCTACGTCATCACCCGCGAGGAGATGGCCCAGAAGATCGACGAGACCCTACGCCTGGGCGGCACCCAGATCCTGCTGCAGGGCGGACACCACCCCGACCTGCCCCTGGAATGGTACGAAGACCTGCTGCGCTGGATGCGTGCCACCTGGCCCAGCCTGCACATCCACGCCTTCTCCCCGCCGGAGATCTTCTTCTGGTCGCAGAAGTTCGGTCTGAGCGTGGACGAGGTCATCTCCCGCCTCAAGGCCGCCGGTCTGGACTCCATCCCCGGTGGCGGCGCCGAGATCCTCCAGAACGACGTCCGCGCCCAGGTCTCGCCCAACAAGTGCAGCGCCGACCAGTGGCTCTACGTCATGGAACGCGCCCACAACTTGGGCATGCGCACCACCGCCACCATGATGTTCGGCCATGAGGAAGAGCCCCGCCACCGTCTGGACCACCTCTTCGCCGTGCGCGAGGTGCAGGACAGGACCCATGGCTTCACGGCCTTCATCCCCTGGACCTTCCAGCCCGCCCATACCCGCATCAACGTGACGGCCCCCCTGCCCGCGCCCGCCTATCTGCGCCTGCTGGCCGTGTCGCGCCTGGTGCTGGACAATATCGCCAACATCCAGTCCTCCTGGGTGACCATGGGCCCCGAAGTGGCCCAGCTGGCCCTCTTCTACGGTGCCAATGACTTCGGCTCGCTCATGATCGAGGAGAACGTGGTGGCCGCCGCCGGCGTGTCCTACCACCTGACCCGTCACGAGATCCACAAGATCATCCGTGCCGCCGGCTTCACCCCCGTGCAGCGCACCATGAACTACACCCCCGTGGATCCGCAACCCGAAGACTAGACTCTGAAGGGATGATGCGAGGGGGAGGCCCCCCTTTTGTGGACAAAAGGTGCGGCCTCCCCCTCGCGCTCCCCCTCCTCGCCAAAAAACTTTGCCCGGGCCTGTCCTTCATGCTGCAGACCCGGGCAATATTTTGGGGTATGGAAAGCGGGAAAAACACGGCATATCCTGCCGGTCCACCGGGGCGACGGGCGCAGGCATATGCCCCAAGTGCCGGAAAATCCTGGTAAACGAAAGATACTGAAAAGCGGACATGACCATGATGGTCATGTCCGCTTTTTTTGATGGCAGCCTCTCGTCAGCAGAAGGACTGCCGCAGTCCGGCGGGCCTTCCGCGCCTGCAACGACGAAGCGCTGCCGGGGGCACAAGGAAAGAGTCCTTTTCCGGGCCGGCTGAAAAGGCATGCCGCCGCTCCAGCCGGAGCCCATCCTTGCATGAGCCGTTTCCGGAAAAGGTGGACAGGGAGGGCCATCGGGAGCCACCGGATACCGGCCTCAAGCCTTACCCGCCACGACGAAGAGGAGGAGGGGGCCGTCGCTGCGCAGGAGACTCCGGGTATCGGCAACAGGGGCAATGGCCCCCTGTCTCACAGTCTTGTTTTAGATATCGCTTTCCGGGATACCGCAGGCCCGGGCCACGCCCGCACCGTACGCGGGGTCGGCCTTGGCGCAATGGCGGATATGGCGCAGCTTGATCTCGCGGGGCGCATCGCCCAGGGCGCGGGCCGTATTGCCGAACAGTTCTTCCTGCTGTTCCGGCGTCATCATGCGGAACAGCTTGCCGGGCTGCTCGAAGTAATCGGCGTCATCGCAGGGATAATCCCAGCGGTCCGCGTCGCCGCTGATCTTCAGGGGCGGTTCGCTGAAGTCGGGCTGTTCCTGCCAGGCGCCCGTGCTGTTAGGCTCATAGCTGGTATAGCCGCCGTAGTTGCCGTCCACCCGCATGGCACCGTCCCGGTGGAAGCTGTGATAGGGACAGCGGGGACGGTTCACCAGGATCATGTTGTGGTTGACTCCCAGACGGTAGCGCTGGGCATCGCCGTACGAGAACAGACGGCCCTGCAGCATCTTGTCGGGCGAAACGCCGATGCCGGGCACCAGATTGGCGGGATTGAAGGCCGCCTGCTCCACCTCGGCAAAGTAGTTCTCGGGGTTGCGGTTCAGTTCCAGCACGCCCACTTCGATAAGGGGATAGTCCTTGTGGTACCAGACCTTGGTCAGGTCAAAGGGATGATAGGGCAGCTTTTCGGCGTCTTCCTCGGGCATGATCTGGAAGTACAGGGTCCAGCGGGGGAAGTCGCCCTTTTCGATATGCTCGTACAGGTCGCGCTGGTGGCTGTCCCGGTCACGGCCGATGAGCTCCTGCGCCTCGGCATCGGTAAGGTTCTTGATGCCCTGCTGGGTCTTGAAATGGAACTTGACCCAGAAGCGCTTGTTTTCCGCATTGATGAGGCTGTAGGTGTGGCTGCCGAAACCGTGCATGTGCCGGTACGAGGCCGGGATGCCGCGATCGCTCATGACCACGATGATCTGGTGCAGGGCTTCGGGCAACAGGGTCCAGAAGTCCCAGTTGTCCGTGGCGCTGTGCATGTTGGTGCGCGGGTTGCGCTTGACCACATGGTTCAGGTCAGGGAATTTGAGCGGGTCACGCAGGAAAAAGACCGGCGTGTTGTTGCCCACCATGTCCCAGTTGCCCTGATCCGTGTAGAATTTGACGGCAAAGCCACGGATGTCGCGTTCCGCGTCCGCCGCGCCGCGCTCACCGGCCACGGTGGAGAAACGGACGAAGACTTCTGTCTGCTTGCCGACCTCGGCAAAGAGCGAGGCCTTGGTATACCGGGTGACGTCATGCGTCACCGTGAACGTCCCGTAAGCACCGGAGCCCTTGGCGTGCATGCGCCGCTCCGGGATGACCTCACGGTCGAAATGGGCCAGTTTTTCCTGGAACCAGACATCCTGCATCAGCATGGGGCCGCGCGGACCGGCAGTCAGAGCATGATTGTTATTGGCTACCGGCGCACCGGCACTGGTGGTCAGGCGGTCTTTTTTATCAGTCATGTGCTTTCTCCCTGGTTTGCGCACCGGGTTGGTGCAGTGGCAGCCTCCCCCCAGGAGGTATCGCAAGGAAAGAAATGCCATGACCGGCATTTTTGGTAAATAGGAATTATTACTATTTAGATGTTTTTCTTATTTCCTGCCACGATCCGCGCAGGCACGGCCGCCCCCTATGCCACGCGGCCAGGCCCAGCCAGGCCTAATGCTGCAATACCAGCAAGCCGATGCGGGCCAGACGGCCGTCTTCGCTGCCGTGGGCACCGCCGACACCGATACCGCCTACCACCACATTTTCCAGGATGATGGGGATGCCGCCTTCCATCAGGGAAAAATTGGGATCGAGATAGCGGATGTCCGAGGGGATGGAGCCGTCCCGTATGCCACGGGCTATGGCCACCGTCTCGCGCTTCTGGGAGGCCGCCGTGTAGGCTTTTTTATAACTGGCGTTGAGCGTATGCACCCCGGCGTGATGGTCGCGCAGCACCGCCAGTATCTGGCCGGAGCGGTCCACCACGGTCACGGTGACGGCATGCCCGCTCTCCCGGGCCTCATGCATGACCACTTCGACCATGGCCTGGGCCTGTTCGCCCGTCAGGACAGGCTCACGCACGATGGCGCCCGCGGTCTCGTTTTCCAGTGTCGCAGCCATGACCGGCATCCCTCCAAGCAGCGTACCTGCCAGCAATACAAGAAAAAAACGTTTGAACATGACTCACCTGCTTTTTTCCATCATATACAGGAAGGCCGAGGGACGTCAAAATGCCCGCTCCCGCCCTTTCCTTTTTGGCGGCGGCCTGTTATGCAGCATTCCGGGATGCGTCCGCACGGATGCTTCCCCTCCCGCTGCCCCCGGACAGCCCACCAAGAAACGGCCGCTCTGCGGCCAGGAGGAATGCCATGTCCAGTGAACCCGGTCTGCCCGCTGATGCCCTGCGCATGGGCCGCATCGGCTACCTCAACGTCCTGCCCATCTATCATCCCCTGGAAGCGGGCATCATCCCCCACGATTTCGAGATCATCTCCGGGCCGCCCGCCGTCCTCAACAATATGATGGCCCGGGGCGAGCTGCACATCTCCTCCAATTCCTGTTTCGAATACGCCATGCGCCCCGAGCGCTACCATCTGGTGGAGGATCTTTCCATCGGCTCCCACGGCAATGTCATGAGCGTGCTGCTCATGTCCCGCCGCCCTGTGGAACAGCTGGGCGGCCAGACCATCCTCATCAGCGGCGAGACCCACACCTCCGTGGCCCTGCTGCGCCTGCTCATGAAGGATCACTACCACTGCGATGTGAACTACGTCACCGGCGCCGTCACGCCCACCCTGGGCACGGACAGGGCCCCCGAGGCCTTCCTGGCCATCGGTGACGAAGCCCTGCGCCTGCGCAACCATCCCGACTATCCCTACCGTCTCGACCTGGCCGATGCCTGGGTGGAATGGACCGGCCTGCCCTTCATCTTCGGCGTCTGGGTGGTCAGTCACGACGCCGTGCAGAAAAAGCTCTTCCACAGCGACCCCGGCGCGCTCATGCGTCAGGGCCGGGACTGGGGCCTTTCCCACATGGACGTCATCCTTGACCTCACGGGCCACGGGTGCCCCCTGTCCCGCGAGGAACTGACCGTCTATTACAACGAAGGCCTGACCTTCAGCCTGGGCGAACGCGAACTGCAGGGCCTCAGCCTCTTCTATCGCAAGCTGGCCGACGCCCGCATGATCCCCGGCGTGCCCCCCCTGCGCTTCTTCCATATGTAAGCAAGCTTTTTTGGGGGAAGGAGGGACCTTTGTGCGCAAGCCAAAGGTCCCTCCTTCCCCCAAGCCCCCATCCTCCTCCCAACGCGCTTTATGCAGGAGGATGGACTCCCCGGTATAACGCCGAACAGCCACCATTGCCGGACCCCCGGCAAAATGGCCCAAACAGACGGCTCTCTGACAAAGAGGCTGCAGCCCATGACAGAAAACGCGGAAGGCACTCTGCCCTCCGCGTTTTTATGCTGGTCATCAGTTCCCAAACGCACACTGCGTACGCAAGGCACGCCATACGAACCACGAACAGGAAGAGGAAGGCAAAATGCCTTCCTCTTCCTGTCTTTCCGGTCCACGGGCCGTTGTCCGCTCCCCGCCCAGCGACGGGGACCTGCGGCCCTACCTAAAAAAGTTTTTGGAAGGGGGTGCGGGGGAGAACCTTTTGTCCACAAAGGGTTTCCCCCGCATCTCTCCCTCCTCACATACTATTGCGGTGCGGCGGCGCTGCTGTCCTTGTCGCCCTTGGAGGCACGCAGGCTGAGGTACAGCGGCTGGGCCGTGGCGCGACCGGAGAAGATCTCTTCCACGGAAGCGGCCAGGGCATGGGGCAGGACCTCGTCCACATGGTCCACGAAGACGATCTCCAGATCTTCCAGCACCTCGGCGGGCACTTCCTTAAGATCCTTTTCGTTGTCATGCGGCATGAGGACCTTCTTGATGCCGCTGCGGCGGGCGGCCAGCAGCTTTTCCCGCAGACCACCGATGGGCAGCACGCGACCGCGCAGGGAGATCTCGCCGGTCATGGCCACATCGTTGCGCACCGGGATGCCCAGCAGGGCCGAGGTGATGGACGTGGCCAGGGTGATGCCGGCCGAGGGACCGTCCTTGGGCGTAGCGCCGTCAGGCACATGCACATGGATGTCCACCTTGCGGTGGAAACGCGGGTCAAGGCCCAGGATCTCGGCGCGGGAACGCACATAGGTCAGGGCCGCGCGGGCGGACTCGGTCATCACGTCGCCCAGCTGGCCGGTGATGACCACCTGCCCGGAACCGGACATGAGACTGGTCTCCACCATCAGGATCTCGCCGCCGCGCTGGTTGTAGGCCAGACCGGCGCAGACGCCCACCTGCGACTCGCTCTCGCGTTCCTCATGGCGATACTTTTTGACGCCAAGGAAGGAAGCCAGGTTCTGGCGGGAGATGCTCACGCACTTGTCCAGATCGTTGTCCTCCACCAGACGGATGGCGGTCTTGCGGCACAGGGCGGCGATCTCGCGCTCCAGATTGCGCACGCCCGCTTCACGGGTGTAGGAGCGGATGATCTCCAGGATGGCGCCGTCGGACAGCGCGATGTTTTCCGGCTTCAGACCGTGTTCCTTCACCTGGCGCGGCAGCAGGAAGTTGCGGGCGATCTGGCGCTTTTCCGTCTCCAGATAGCTGTTGAGCTCAATGATCTCCATACGGTCCAGCAGCGGGGCCGGGATGGAGTCCAGCGAGTTGGCCGTGGTGATGAAGAACACCTTGGAAAGATCGTATTCCAGATCCAGATAGTGGTCCATGAAGGTGTTGTTCTGTTCCGGGTCCAGCACTTCCAACAGGGCCGAGGCCGGGTCGCCCCGGAAGTCCGAGGTCATCTTGTCGATCTCGTCCAGGCAGAACAGGGGGTTGCTGCTCTTTACCCGTTTCAGGGACTGGATGATCTTGCCGGGCAGGGCGCCCACATAGGTACGGCGGTGACCGCGGATCTCGGCCTCGTCACGCACGCCGCCCAGGGAAAGGCGCACGTATTCGCGCCCCGTGGCCCGGGCCACGCTCTTGGCCAGCGAGGTCTTGCCCACGCCTGGCGGGCCCACGAAACAGAGGATGGGACCGCGCAGGCCGTTGGAAAGCTTCTGCACGGCCAGATATTCCAGGATGCGGTCCTTGGGCTTTTCCAGACCGAAGTGATCGCCCTCGAGGATGGCACGGGCCTTTTCGATGTCGATGTCGATCTCTTTGAGGTCGTTCCAGGGCAGATCCAGCAGCCAGTCCACGTAATTGCGCACCACGGTGTATTCCGCGGCCGAGGGCGGCATGCTGCGCAGCTTGCGCAGCTCGGACTGGCAGCGTTCGCGGGCCTCCTGCGGCATGTTACGGCCTTCGAGCTTCTTTTCCAGCTCGTCCACTTCCGCCTGGGGATCGTCCTCGCGGCCCATCTCTTTATTGATGGCCTTGAGCTGCTCGCTGAGGTAATACTCGCGCTGATTGCGCTCCATCTGCACCTTGACCCGGTTCTTGATGCGCTTTTCCACCGAGGCCAGGGCCACCTCGCCCTGCAAAAGCTCGTACACGCGCTCCAGCCGCTCGGTGACGTCGGCGATCTCCAGCACTTCCTGCTTTTTGCGGTAATCCACCTTGAGGTGGGGCACCACGGCGTCGGCCAGCGGCCCGGCATCGCGCAGGGCCATGATGGACATGAGCGCTTCCTGGGTCAGCTTCTTGTTGTTCTTGGCGTACTCTTCCAGCGCTTCCTGCACGGTACGCACCAGGGCCTCGCGCTCTTCGGGGCGGCTCTCGCTTTCCGGCACGGTGCAGAGCATGGCCATCAGGCAGTTGTCCTCTTCGCGCAGCTCCGTCCAGCGGGCACGGTGCAGGCCTTCGAACAGCACCTTGATGGTGCCGTCGGGCAGGCGCAGCATCTGCAGGACCTTGCAGACGACCCCCACGGGGCTCAGGTCATCGGCGCCGGGCTTCTCCACATCGGGCTCGCGCTGGGCCACCAGGAACATCTGCTTGTTGTAGCCGGACTGGGCCAGTTCGATGGCCTTGATGGAGGCTTCGCGCCCCACGAAAAGCGGCATGATGGTACGCGGCAGCATGACCACTTCGCGCAGGGGCATGACCGGCAGTTCGGCAAAAAAGCGCGCTTCGCGCTGGAATTCGGACATAGTGTACCTCGTAAAAGGGCCGCGCGGGCGGCCCGCTCAGCCGTCGGGACGGCCGGGCCGGATGGCCCCGGTATATCGTTGAAAGGGGAAGGATCCCTTTTGCCTGTGGCAAAAACGGATGCTTCCCCCCTTTCAGATCTTGTGACAGCCTGCCCGGGGGCAGGCCCCGGCAAGGTGCGACCGGCAACAGCAGGCGGGAGCGTCCCCGCACCGTATGGCCATGCCGGAAGCCGGGCTAGTTCAGGCCGGTATCGGCGGCAGCGCCTTCGGCGCTTTCATCATACAGCAGCACCGGCTCCTTGCCCTTTTCGATGACGGCCCGGTTGATGAGGCATTCCTTGACACCGGGCATGGAGGGCAGGCGGAACATGATGTCCAGCATGGTGCGCTCCATGACGTTGCGCAGGCCGCGCGCGCCGGTCTTGCGCTCGATGGCCCGGGCCGCGATGGCCTTGAGAGCATTAGGCGTGAAGCGCAGCTGCACGTGGTCCAGTTCGAACAGCTTCTGGTACTGGCGCACCAGGGCGTTCTTGGGTTCGGTCAGGATGCGCACCAGATCGGCCTCGTCCAGATCGTCCACATGGGTGATGATCGGGATACGGCCCACGAATTCGGGGATCAGGCCGAACTTCACCAGGTCCTGGGGCTGGATCTTTTCCAGCAGCTCGCCCAGGGGCATCTCCTTCTTGGAGCAGACCTGGGCGCCGAAGCCCATGGAGCTGCCGCTCATGCGGGAGCCCACGATCTTGTCCAGGCCCACGAAGGCACCGCCCACGATGAACAGGATATTGCTGGTATCCATGCGGATGAATTCCTGCTGGGGATGCTTGCGGCCGCCCTTGGGCGGGATGTTGGCCTCGGTGCCCTCGATGATCTTGAGCAGGGCCTGCTGCACGCCTTCGCCGGACACGTCGCGAGTGATGGAGGGGCCGTCGCTCTTGCGCGAGATCTTGTCGATCTCGTCGATGTAGATGATGCCCTTGCTGGCGGCTTCGATGTCGTAGTCGGCATTCTGCAGGAGCTGCACCAGGATGTTCTCCACATCCTCGCCCACGTAACCGGCTTCGGTCAGGGTCGTGGCGTCGGCGATGGCAAAGGGCACGCGCAGCACCTTGGCCAGGGTCTTGGCCAGCAGGGTCTTGCCGCTGCCGGAGGGACCCACCAGCAGGATGTTGCTCTTTTCCAGCTCCACGTCGTCGCCCAGGGCATCGGCAAAGAAGACGCGCTTGTAGTGGTTGTGCACGGCCACGGAAAGGATCTTCTTGGCCTCGGTCTGGCCGATGACGTATTCATCCAGGCGGGCCTTGATTTCCTGCGGCGAGAGCAGGCGCTCGTCGGCCTCCTCCACCTGCTGCTGGACCTTGTCGCGGGCGATGATGTCACCGCAGGCGCGCACGCAGTTGTCGCAGATGCAGGCGTTGTCCTGCACGATAAGGTTGTTCACCTCCAGCTCGCTGCGTCCGCAAAAGGAGCAGCGCAGCGGTTCCTGTCCGGAATTCTTGCTGTTGGACATAGACTAGTTTTTCTCCGTCATATCGCTGCGCGATACCAGTACCCGGTCGATGATGCCGAATTCGAGGGCCTGTTCGGGGGTGAGGAAATTGTCGCGTTCCGTGGCCCGGACCACCTCGTCATAGCTCTTGCCGGTGTTCTCGGCCAGCATGGTGTTCAGGCGTTCCTTGATGCGCAGCATCTCGCGGGCGTGGATGTCCACATCCGTGGCCTGGCCCTGGAAGCCGCCCAGCGGCTGGTGGATCATGATCTGGCTGTTGGGCAGCGCGTAGCGCATGCCCTTCTGCCCGGCAGCCAGCAAAAATGCCCCCATGCTGGCGGCCCGGCCCATGCACACCGTGCTGACGGGCGCGGTGATGTAACGCATGGTGTCGTAGATGGCCAGACCGGCGGTCACGGAGCCGCCGGGAGAATTGATGTACAGGTTGATCTCCTTCTCCGGATCCTGGGATTCCAGGAACAGGAGCTGGGCGCAGACAAGGGAGGCCACAGTGTCGTTCACTTCGCTGCTCAGCAGGATGATGCGATCCTTGAGCAGACGGGAATAAATATCGTAGGCACGTTCGGAACGGCCAGTGGTTTCGATGACCATGGGGACGAGGGACATGAAAACCTCTCTGTGAGTTAAACCGTATAAATTCGACGCCGCCGCGACGGAAGAACCGCCGCGGCGTACGTCAAAAGCGGACGACGAAGCGTCGCCGGAAAGATGCGGGAAACATCTGCACCGTGGTGCAGACATCGCTCGCTTTAGTTGTTTTCTTCAGTCTTTTCAGCAGCCTTGGGCTCCACTTCCTTCACCTGGGCCTTGGCGTAGATGGCGTCCATGGCCTTGTCGGCCAGGATGCGGTCACGCAGGGTGAAGATCATGCCGCTCTTTTCATAGGCTTCGCGAACCTGCTTGAAGTCTTCGCCGCTGCGCATGCACAGCTGGTAGAGCTGGGCATTGACTTCCTGCTCGTTCACGTCCAGGCCTTCCTTCTTGGCGATGGCCAGCAGCAGCACCTGCATGCGGGTGATCTCTTCGGCCTGGGGCTGGACTTCCTTCAGCAGTTCTTCTTCGGTCTTGCCCAGGGAATCCAGGCTCTTGCCCTGGCGTTCCATGCGAGCGCGCATGTCGGCCAGCAGGGTGCGGGCCTGCACGTCCACCATGCTGGGCGGCAGTTCGAATTCCACCATCTTCACCAGCTTGTCCAGCATGGACTTCTGGGCGGAACCCTTGTTCAGGTTGTAGCGGCTGGAGCGGTAGCTTTCGCGGATGCCGGCCTTGAGCTTTTCCACGTTTTCCACGCCCACGGCCTTGGCCAGTTCGTCATCCACGGCGGGCAGCTGGCGTTCCTTGATGGCATGCACCTTGACCTTCATGGTCACGGTCTTGCCGGCCAGGTCCTTGGCCAGGAAGTCTTCGGGGAAGGTGATGTCGCCTTCGGCTTCGCAACCCAGCTTGATGGTCTTGACCAGGTTCTCGAAATCTTCCAGGGCCTGCTTTTCGCCCAGGGCCAGATCGAAGCCGTCAGCCTTGATGCCTTCCAGGGGCTGGCCGTTTTCGTAGGCGCAGAAGTCGATGTTGGCCACCTGGCCGTCCACGGCCGGGCCGTCACCGTCCACGGGCACCAGCTTGGCGCGGTCGCGGCGGATGCGTTCCACCACTTCTTCCACTTCAGCGTCGTCCACGATGGTCTTTTCCTGCTCCACTTCCATGCCTTCGTAGGGAGGCAGATCGAAGGTGGGCAGCACTTCGAACTCGATGCTGTAGTTCATGCCCTTGCCGCGTTCCATGACAGGCTCGCCGTCCACCATGTTGATGCCGGAGACGGGGGTCACGTTCAGCTTGGACATCACTTCATTGATGTGCACGTTGACGAGGTCCTGGCGGGCCTCTTCGTAGATGCGGTCGCGGAAACGCTGTTCGATGACGGAAGCGGGCACCTTGCCCTTGCGGAAACCGTCAATCTGCACAGACGTCTTGTACAGGGCGACAGCGCCCATGATGGCGGCTTCCACTTCCTTGGGATCAGTGGTGATGGCAACCTTTTTCTTGACCGGGGACAAATCTTCAACAGTATATTCCACGAGGCGCTCCTTTAACGAAAAGTCTCTTTTTTCCGCCGCGCCCCGGGGATGCCCCGAAGACGACCGCGACCTGGGCCGCACGGCAGTTCTATGAATGATGATGCGGCGCAAGGCACGCATCATCCGGCATGGCGAGGGACTCGCCAGCCACGACAATCGCTTCTCATAGCCCAAAGAAGGGCGGATTTCAAGCGGCAGGGCGCCGGTCTCCCGACAGCTCTCTGCCGTCAAAGATAAGCACGGAAGCGTGCCGGTCAAGATGGAAAGCGTTCCTTTGGCGAAACGGGGAAAGGGGAAGGAAGCCCCCCAGGCTCAGGCAGGGGGAGGCCAGAACCGTGCCGCGGTCTGCTGCGGCATCGCCCGCTGTGGCCCGGAAGGAGACGGCTCAAGGGCAGCACCACCCCGTCGCAGACTGTAGATGGACTGATCGTCGGCTCTATGACGAGGGGGACTGCTGCCTGCGACATCGCCGGGACACAGGATGTCCCTGTATTCCGCTGGCAGGGCATGGGAAAAGCGCTTTCCGGAGAGTCAGATAAAACAAGGACGTCCCACAGCCATGCCGGGGACGTCCTTGCAAATTCTGGTGCGAGAGACGGGACTTGAACCCGTATGGATAAACCGCTGGATTCTAAGTCCAGTGCGTCTACCAATTCCGCCACTCTCGCAAAGATGACTTTTATACCACAGACACCCCTTTCCCGCAAGCCTCGGCCAGCCCTCCCCTCAGTACCGGACAGGAGGGGACACGGGAACCGGCGACAGGAACACAGACGTTCCCGAACCTTGCCACAGGGTCGCTGGCGGGGACTCGGCTCTTCCGGCATGCCACCTTTCCGGGGAGAACCGTGGCAAGCCCGGGATCGTGACTGGGAAAGGCTCCCGCCTTGCCTGCGGCACATGAGGGGCCTGAGCCTCTCCCCTGCTACCGCAGCTGCAAATACTTGCCGTCGGGACGCGCCTCCAGCACCTCGCCGATCTCCACGGCCAGCTCGCCTCTGGCCTCCAGCCAGTCACGTACCGTAGCCATCTCAGCGTCCGGCACGGCCAGCACGATGCCGCCCGAAGTCTGGGCATCGAACACGATGCTTTCCACCGCCTCATCTACCGAAGACGCCACATCCACGGCAGGAGCACAGTGGGTGCGGTTGAGATGGCTGCCCGCCGGGATGAGGCCCATGCGGGCATACTCCAGCGCGTGGGGCAGCAGCGGCAGGGCTTCCGTCCGCAACGATACGCAGACACCCGAGGCCTGCGCCATCTCCAGCAGATGGCCGCCCAAGCCAAAGCCGGTGATGTCCGTGGCGGCCGGGATGCGGAAGTGGGCGATGGCCTCCCCGGGGATACGGTTGAGGCGTCCGCACCAGCGCTGCAGCAGGGCTTCGCTTTCTTCATGATCGTCCCAGCGCGCCTTGACACCGGTAGCCAGGATACCCGTGCCCAGCGGCTTGGTCAGCAGCAGGCGCAGGCCGGGCCGCAGTTTGTCATTGGCGGCCACATGCTCAGGGGCGATGACGCCGGTCACGGCCATGCCGTACTTGAGCTCGTCGTCCTGCACCGTATGCCCGCCGGCCAGCACGGCCCCGGCTTCTTCCAGGGCATCCATGCCGCCGCGCAGGATATTGGCCAGGATGTTCTCGGGATCGTTCTCGGTCAGGCAGGTGGGGAAAAAAGCCACGTTCATGGCGCACCAGGGCTGCCCGCCCAGCGCATAGACATCCGACAGGGCATTGCAGGCCGCGATGCGGCCGAACCAGAAGGCATCGTTGACGATGGGCGCCAGGATGTCCACGGTCTGTACGATGGCCTTGCCCGCAGGCATGCGCACGACCACGGCGTCCTCGTTACGGGCACGCCCGGCAATGACGCGCTGTTCCAGATCCGACGATCCACGGGGCGCGAGGCCCCGCAAAAGCTGCTCCAGGGCCCCTGGAGCCATTTTTGCCGCTCAGCCGGCGGCCCGGGCCTTTTCCAGCAACTTCATGATGAACCTCGCTTTGTTGAAAAATAAAAAGATGCCACACAGGCACAGGCCGTCCATGCCATGAAAGCCCCCCTGCTGGCAAGTCATGCCGGGAAAGGGGCTGGAGGATGCACATCAAGAATGTGTTGTTGAGGGGGCGAGGGGAACTTTTCCTAGCGCCGAAAAGTTTCCCCTCGCCCCCTCAAACACCCCCACTCCCCTCAAAACGCGCGCTTCAGAAGCAGGCCAGTGCAGAGCAGCCCGCCATCGGCAAAGCCGTACCCACAGGAGCGAAGGCCTTCAGGCCACCAGGCTGCGCTCTGGAACAAAGGAAGAGACACGAGAGAACGAACAGCACCGGCACAGGAAAGCGGGTCTTCAGAAAGACAACAGCAGGGACAAAATCATCGGCCATGCACGAGAAGTCCACTCCCGCAGGCTGCCCGCAGCGTGATGCCTTGCCTTGTCGATCAGTGGTTCGAGGATGCAGGGGCAGCTGTTAGAGGGAGAGAGAACAGAGGAAGGGCGGGCCGGCACTCTCTTCATCTTTCCGAATCAGCGGTATCCATACCACAGGACGGGAACAGGAATGGCAGTACCCTGCCGTGCGGGCGCCCCCCTCCTCTTCTCCCCGGACTTTGTCCCAAGAACGCAAAAAGGCCCCCTTGCGGGGGCCCTTGTATCCTTTTCCCTCATCCGGCCGGAGCCGGACACGGTCATCGGAACTACTCGGCGCTTTCAGCCTTGGCGGGAGCTTCCGTCTTGGCTTCGGGCAGGCGGGTCAGTTCGATGATGGCCATGGGAGCGTTATCGCCCTTGCGGGGCATGGCCAGCTTCATCACGCGGGTGTAACCACCAGGCACACCGGCGAACTGGGGACCAATTTCGTCAAACAGGCGCTTAACCAGAGCGTAGTCGCACAGCACGCGGTAAGCCAGACGGCGGGCGTGCAGGTCGTTGCGCTTGGCCAGGGAGATCAGCGGCTCGACAACGCCGCGGAGTTCCTTGGCTTTCACTTCGGTGGTGCGGATGCGGCCGTGGATAAGCAGCGCCTTGGCGAGATTGTGCAACAGGGCCTTACGGTGCGCAGGCGTCCGCGAAAGTTTTTTGCCGGAATTGCTATGCCTCATTTTGCTGCTTCCTTTTCCAGTCCTGATATTTCTTTTCGAAACCGTCAACCTTCATGCCGAAATCAAGGCCCATGTCGTGCAGGACTTCCTTGATCTCGTCCAGAGATTTACGGCCGAAGTTCTTGGTTTTGAGCATTTCAGCCTCGGAACGCTGCACCAGTTCGCCCACCAGCGCGATGTTGGCACTGCGCAGGCAGTTGGTGGCGCGCACCGAAAGCTCGAGATCGTCGATGCTCTTGAAGAGATGCTCGTTGGTCTCGCCGCTGTCGCTGCTGCCGTGACGCATGTCACCGGACACACGTTCATCGAAGTTGATGAACACCGAGATCTGATCCTTGATGATCTTGGCGCTGTACGCGATGGCATCTTCAGGGGTCAGCGAGCCGTCGGTCCACACTTCCAGGATCAGGCGGTCGTAGTTGGTCATCTGACCCACACGAGCCTGTTCCACAGCGTAGGCGACCTTGCGAACCGGCGAGAAGGAGGAGTCCAGCTTAATCAAACCGATTTCATCGGCCAGACCTTCGTGCATGTCGGCAGGCACATAGCCCTTACCCATGCGCACTTCAAATTCCATCTCCAGCACCACGTCCTCGGTGAGGGTGGCGATGTGCTGTTCAGGATTGAGCACGGTCACATGCTGATTGGCCTGAATCTGGGCGGCCGTAACAGGCCCTTTGCTGTCAACGCGAAGCGTCAGGCGCTGCGGTTCGTCCGTGTCCATGCGCAGACGCACCTGCTTGATGTTCAGCACCACGTCGGTGACGTCTTCGAGGACGCCGTGGATGGTGGTGAACTCATGCTGCACGCCGGTAATCTTCACAGACACAAAGGCAGCACCCTGCAGGGAGGCAAGCAGCACACGACGCATGGCATTGCCGATGGTGGTGCCGTAACCTCTCTCCAGCGGTTCGCAAACAAACTTGCCGTGCGTGCTGCTGGCCGTGTCTTCGTCGCGCAGGATCTGGTCGGGCTTGACGAGCTCGTTCCAGTTGCGCGCATTGATAAGGCGTTCGCCCTGTTTGATAAGCATGAAGCCCCCGCTTATTTCGAGTAAAGTTCAACGATCAGCTGTTCATTGACCGGGAACTGGATGTCGTCACGCTGCGGCAGAGCCTTCACGGTGCCCTTGAAAGCGGCGCCGTCGGCTTCCAGCCAGGCGGGGCAACCGCGGCGGGCGATGACTTCCTGGGCTTCGGCCAGAACGGGGATTTTGCGGTTCTTTTCGGGCACTTCGATGGTATCGCCCACGCGCACCTGCAGCGAGGGGATGGTCACCTTGTGGCCATTGAGGGTGAAGATGCCGTGACGCACCAGCTGACGGGCCTGGTTACGGGAGTTGGCGAAACCGAGACGGTACACCACGTTGTCCAGGCGGCGTTCCAGGATCACCAGCAGGTTGGTACCGGTGACGCCCTTCTGCATTTCAGCCTTTTCGAAGTATCCACGGAACTGCTTTTCCAGGATACCGTAACTGCGGCGGGTCTTCTGCTTCTCGCGCAGCTGGACGGCGTATTCGCTGACTTTCTTACGCGCACGGCCGTGCTGGCCAGGAGCGTAGGGACGGCGATCATAAGCGCACTTGTCGGTAAAGCAGCGGTCGCCCTTCAGGAAGAGCTTGCAGCCCTCGCGACGGCAAATGCGGCATTTGGCTTCAGTATATTTGGCCATTTGAAGAATCCTCTTGCGTTGATTACCACTGCCTCTCGGGCAGCCAACTACACGCGACGGCGCTTGGGCGGCCGGCAACCATTGTGGGGGATGGGCGTAACGTCGCGGATGAAAGCAACCCGGAAGCCAACAGCGGCAATGGCGCGCATGGCGGCTTCACGACCGGAGCCGGGGCCCTTCACATACACACCCACGGTGCGCATGCCGTTGTCCTGGGCCTTACGGGCGGCAGTTTCGGCAGCAACCTGGGCAGCGAAGGGGGTGGACTTGCGGGAACCCTTGAAACCGCTCTGGCCGGAAGAGGCCCAGCTGATGGCGTTGCCGCGAGTGTCCGTAAAGGTGATGATGGTATTGTTGAACGAAGCCTGGATGTGGGCAATGCCCACGGGCACGTTCTTCTTTTCTCTTTTCTTGACCACTTTCTTGGGTCTGGCCATGATATTACCTCAATCTGGCTAAATTCGCGTGAAAAGGAATGCGCCCTACTTCTTCTTGCCCACCACACCGCGACGGGGCCCCTTGCGGGTACGCGCATTGGTGTGGGTGCGCTGACCGTGCACGGGCAGGCCGCGACGATGGCGCAGGCCACGGAAGCAGCCGATGTCCATGAGGCGCTTGATATTGGTAGAGATCTCGCGACGGAGGTCGCCTTCCACCTTGTAGTTCTGTTCGAGTTCCTTACGGATCTCGTTCACTTCGTCGGCGGAAAGATCATCAATGTTGCGCTCCCAGTTCACACCGGTGGTGCTCAGGATCTGCAGGGCCGTAGCACGGCCGATGCCATAGATATAGGTGAGCGCAATGTCCACACGTTTGCCACGAGGCAAATCAACACCTGCAATTCTCGCCACAGTACGTCTCCTGCCCTAGCCCTGGCGCTGCTTGTGCCGGGGGTTTTCGCAGATAACTCGAAGAACACCCTTGCGCCGGATCACCTTGCACTTGGGGCATATTTTTTTGACGGAAGGTCTGACTTTCATGATTCGTCTCCAATGAGTGGCAAAGCCATCCGGCTTTGCGTGACCAAGGTTTGCCGCTGCCGGAAGCACAACACAAACCCGGTCAATACGGCTGCTCACCGCTCATTAGCAGCGGGAACAGAAACCTTTATCCATCTTTACCTGCTCTGTCAACAACCAATTGTCGTCCGGTTCAGGCCGCGGTCCGAAATGCTCAGGATCCGGGGCCCGTCCGGCGTAATGGCTACACTGTGTTCAAAATGCGCAGCCAGTCGGCGGTCGCGTGTCACAGCAGTCCATTTGTCTTCCAGAACGTCCACCTCGTAGCTGCCGGCGGTGACCATGGGCTCAATGGCGATGACCATGCCGTTACGCAGGGTCAGCCCACGGCCACCGGGGTGATAGTTGGGGACTTCCGGCTTTTCGTGCATCTTGGCGCCAACACCGTGGCCCACATACTGACGCACGACATTGAAACCGGCGGCTTCCACATAGTTCTGCACGGCCATACCGATGGCATAGACATCGTTACCGGCACGCGCCTGCTCGATGCCGACATAGAGGCTCTCCTCCGTGACGCGCATGAGCTTGCAGGCTTCCTCGCTCACCTTGCCCACAGGGAAGGTGCGCGCAGCGTCGCCCACAAAACCTTCAAAGACCACGCCCATGTCGACGCTGACGATGTCCCCTTCCTCAAGCAGCCGCGGGGAGGGAAAACCGTGGACCACCTGCTCGTTGACCGAGCAGCATGTGGCGTAGGGGTAGCCGTAATAGCCCAAAAAGGCCGGTTTCACTTTATAATCGGCGCACATGTCACGCGCCAGTTCTTCAAAGCGCATGGTCGTCTCGCCCGGCTTGACGATATCGCCGATGGCATCCAGGATGTTGGCCACCATACGGTTGGCCTCGCGCAGGCAGGCGATCTCCCGCTCATTTTTGATGAATGCGCCTTGATACTTCTTCATGACTTTCCAGCTCTCTTTGCCAGAATTACATGCGGCCGCCCTTGCGGGCCGCCTTGTTCATCAACCCCTGGTACTGGGTTGAGATCATGTGGGACTCGACCTGATTCATGAAGTCCATGGCCACGCCGACAAGGATCAGCAGGCTGGTACCACCGAAGTAGAACGGCACGTTGAACTTGGCAATCATGAGCATGGGCAGCAGGGAAATGGCCGAGATGTACACCGCGCCGCTCAGGGTCAGACGCGAGAGTACGGTGTCGATGTATTCCTGGGTGCGTTCGCCGGGGCGGATGCCGGGGACGAAGCCGCCGTTCTTCTTCAGGTTCTCGGCCATATCCTTCGGATCGATGATGATGGCCGTGTAGAAGTAGCAGAAGAAGAAGATCAGGACAACATAGAGCACATTGTACAGGACGCCGTGCGGAGCAAAGAAGTCCGTGACCATCCTGACGTATTCATTGGTGGAGAACTGGCCCACCGTGGCCGGGAACAGCAGCAGCGACGAGGCGAAAATGGGCGGGATGACGCCCGCCGTATTGACGCGCAGGGGCAGGTGCGTGTTCTGGCCGCCAAACATCTTGCGTCCGATCTGGCGCTTGGCGTAGCTGATGGGGATACGGCGCTGGGCACGCTCCACGAACACGATGGCCGTCAGCACGGCGGCCATGAGCAGCACGATGATGACCGCGAGGAAGATGCTCATGCTGCCGGACTTGATGAGGTCCATGGACTGCATGATGCCGCGCGGGATGCCCACCACGATACCGCAGAAGATGATCAGGGAGATGCCGTTGCCGATGCCGCGCTCAGTGATCTGCTCACCCAGCCACATGACGAGCATGGAACCGGCCGTGAAGGTGGCCATGGTCACCATGCGGAAATGCCAGCCCGCATTGAGCACGATGGGCGTGCCGTCGGGGCTGGTCATGGATTCGAGCCCGATGGAGATGAACAGGCCCTGCACCAGGGTGATCAGTACGGTCAGGTAACGGGTGTACTGGGTTATCTTGCGGCGTCCGGCCTGGCCTTCTTCCTTGGCCATGCGCTTGATATCGGGGCTCACCACCTGCAGGAGCTGCATGATGATGGACGCCGAGATGTAGGGCATGACACCCAGAGAGAAGACGGACACGTTGGACAGGCCGCCACCGGAGAACATGTCGAACATGTCGAACAACGTTCCCGACAGGCTTTTGAAATACGCGGCCAGGGCCGCGGCATCCACACCGGGGATGGGCACATGCACACCGATTCTGTAGCAGCACAGAAGGAGGAAGGTCCAGCCCAGGCGCTTGGCCAGAGAAGATTGTCCGAGGGGATTAACCGATGCTGATGCCATGAATCACTCGTTACCTTTTACGCTGTAAGGGACGCATATGCGCGGGAGCGTCTTTACCCCGCGCCCATTCCGGCGCGGGGTCAAAGACATCCGCCTGCCGTTACCGGCATGGCGCATAATTACTCAGCCGCTTGCGCAGCTTCAAGTTCGGTGGCTTCGCCGCCGGCGTTGCGGATCTTTTCCGCAGCGGCCTGGCTGAACTTGTGAGCTTCCACCTTGATGGCCGACTTCACTTCGCCACGGGAAAGCACTTTCACGGGCGCGCCCAGACGGGCCAGGCCGCGGGCGTAGATGTCGTCCAGGGTGATCTCGCTCTTGCCTTCAAAGGCTTCCTGCAGACGGTCCAGGTTGATCACGTCGTAGGTCACCTTGAAGGGGAAGTTCTTGAAGCCGTGCTTGGGAAGACGACGCTGCAGGGGCATCTGGCCGCCTTCGAAACCGGGACGCACACCGCCGCCGGCACGGGCGTTCTGACCCTTGTTACCCTTGCCAGCGGTGCAGCCCAGGCCGGAACCGGAACCACGGCCCACACGACGGCGGGTTTTGCGCTCTTCCGGGAAGGGAAAGAGATTGTGCAGTTGCATGATATATACTCCTCCTGCGGCCGTGGACTAGTCCACCAGGGCCACAAGGTGCGAAACTTTGGCGATGATGCCCCGGATGGCCGGGGTGTCCTTGAACAACTTGACCTGTTCGCGACGCTTGAGGCCAAGGGAGTCCAGCAGCTTGCGCTGGGCCGGCGTGGTGCCGATGCGAGAACGCACGAGTTTGACCGTAATTTCAGCCATGACTTACTTCCTCGGGGCTTCGAGCTTCTTGCCACGCAGCTCGGACACTTCGTCAGCGCTGCGCAGGGAGATCAGGCCCTGCATGGTGGCACGCAGCACGTTATGGGGGTTGTTAGTGCCGATGGCCTTGGCCAGGACGTCATGCACGCCCACGGCTTCCATGACGGCACGCACGGCACCACCGGCGATGATGCCGGTACCTTCGGAGGCGGGCTTCAGCATGACGCGACCAGCGCCGAAGCGGCCCAGCACTTCGTAAGGCAGGGTGCCTTCCACCAGAGGAATCTGCACGCGGTTCTTGCGAGCGCGTTCAGTGGCCTTGCGCAGGGCTTCGGGCACTTCCTGGGCCTTGCCCAGGCCGTAGCCCACGCCACCCTTGCCGTCGCCCACCACCACGAGGGCGCTGAAGCTGAAACGGCGACCGCCCTTGACCACCTTGGCCACGCGGTTCAGGGAGACGATCTTTTCGATTTCGCCCAATTCGTTCTGTTTGGTTTCGGTATTTTCCTGACGCATATTAGAACTCCAGGCCGCCTTCGCGGGCGCCGTCGGCCACGGCTTTCACGCGACCGTGATAAAGGTACCCGTTGCGATCGAACACCACCTGGGTGATGTTCTTTTCCTTGGCAAGACGGGCGATTTCCATGCCCACCTTCTCGGCGCCGGCCAGGTTGCAATGCATACCGGCTTCGGTCTTGGCCAGGCTGAGGGTGGAGGCGGCGACCAGGGTGGCGCCTTCCTGATCGTTCACGATCTGGGCGTAGATGTGCATGTTGGAGCGGTACACCACCAGACGGGGACGTTCGGCAGTACCCTGCACCTTTTTACGAATGCGGACCTTGCGGCGCTGACGGGATTCATTCTTGGTAAGCTTCATAACGCAATCCCTACCTACTTCTTGCCGCCGGACTTACCGACCTTGCGGCGGATGGTCTCGGTGGTATACTTGATACCCTTGCCCTTGTAAGGTTCGGGCTTGCGGATGCGACGGATCTTGGCGGCCATTTCGCCCACCAGTTCCTTGTCGGCGCCGCTGATGGTCAGGATCTGACCTTCGGCCTTGGCCTGGATGCCTTCGGGCAGTTCCACCAGCACGGGGTGGGAGAAGCCCACGGACAGTTCCACCATGTTGCCCTTGACGGCAACGCGGTAGCCCACGCCGATCACTTCCAGGGACTTGGAGAAGCCCTTGGTCACGCCTTCGATGCAGTTGGCGAGCAGGGTGCGGCGCAGACCGTGCTGGGCACGGCTGTGACGGTCGTCTTCCACGCGGGTCAGGGTCAGCACACCGTCGGTGAGGTCATAATTCAGCAGGCTGCACACAGGGGTATGCAGCGTACCCTTGGGGCCCTTCACTTCCACAACATCCGTTCCGATCTTGACTTCAACGCCAGCGGGAACGGTAATGGGCTGTTTGCCAATACGAGACATGGTGCACCCCTACCAGATTTCACACAGAAGTTCGCCGCCCACCTTCTTTTCATGGGCGGTCATGCCGTCCAGCACACCGCTGGACGTGGACAGAATGCAAATGCCGAGGCCGTTCTGCACCTTGGGGATCTGGTGAGCGCCCACATACACGCGGCGACCGGGGGTGCTGACGCGCTTCAGGCCGGAGATGACGGCCTTGCCCTTCTGGTACTTCAGCGTGATGGTAATGTTGCGGTCGTCGATAGCCACGTCTTCGACGTAACCTTCCTGCTTGAGGATGGCGGCTAAGGCTTCTTTCATCTTCGAGCGCGGCACATTCACTTCCTTGTGCAGGGCCAAATGTGCGTTGCGGATACGGGTCAGCATATCCGCAATAGGATCTGTCAACATCGATAGCTCCTAAGGTTGGTTTCGTGAGGGGTTAGCGGCCCCATGCCGCCACTTCCCGCACACAATCGAAAGTCCATATCCCAAGCCGGAGCAAAAGGCAATGTTTTTTTTGCTCACGGCCTGAAAATCCGCTCTTTCCAGGGCGTTCCCGAGTCATGCCGGTGCCAGTCCCGCCGGGGCATCCCGGCCTGTATGCGAAGGATCGGGCACCGGATCGTCGTACCATGGGTAAAAACAGGGCTGCTCCACTGCAGGAGCGACAGCTGTCTCCGGTGCGGCATGCGACGCATGGCCGCGGCTCCACCGGACTTTCCGGCATGGCGCAGCGGGCGGCGCGCAGGGGCAGATAGCCCATCTGCTCCCGGGAAGCAAGCAAAATCTGCAAAAGGAGGGAGACCGGCCGGTGGAGACCGCACCCCGGGAAGGGATGCGTCACTTCCCCAAAAGGCCGGGAGCGACAGGAAAACACTGGCGCAGGATACCGGCAGAGAGCCTTCCTGCCGGGTTGCCCGCCGGATGCAGGGGGAACCGGGAACCACTCTCCTCTCCCCTGCCCGCCTCCAGAAACGGAAAGAGGGACCCCTTTCGGAGTCCCTCCATCTTTCAGATCAGTCCGGGATGCGGATTACCAGCTGGATTTACGCACACCGGGCAGTTCGCCGCGCAGGGCCATGTTGCGGAAGCAAATACGGCAGATGCCGAACTGGCGCATGAAGGCCCGGGGACGCCCGCAGATGGGGCAACGATTGTAGGCGCGGGAGCTGAACTTGGGCTTACGGGAAGCCTTCACTTCAAGAGCGGTACGGGACATAGCTCTACTCCTACTTGCGGAACGGCATGCCCAGCTGGTCCAGAAGGAACTTGCCTTCCTTGTCCGTGGTCGCCGAGGTGACAATGGTGATGTTCATGCCCTTGGGGTTTTCCACACGGTCAGCTTCCATTTCGGGGAAGATGGTGTGTTCCTTGATGCCCAGGGTAAAGTTGCCGCGACCATCAAAACCACGGTCCGGGATACCGCGGAAGTCACGCACGCGGGGCAGGGCAAAGTTCATCAGCTTGTCCAGGAAGTCCCACATACGATCCTTGCGCAGGGTGACGCGAGCCCCGATGGGCATGCCTTCACGCAGCTTGAAGGAAGCGATGGACTTCTTGGCGCGGGTAACCACGGCCTTCTGTCCGGCGATGGCGGTCAGTTCCGCCACGGCTTCTTCCATCAGCTTGTTGTTCTGGCTGGCGGCGCCGAGACCGATGTTCAGAGAGATCTTCTCGATGCCGGGCAGTTGCATGGAGGAGGAGTAGTTGAACTCCTTCTGCAGTACCGGAACCACTTTCTCTCTATAAATCTTTTCAAGGCGTGTCATCGTATCACCTTATTCCATAACTTCGTTGCACTTCTTGCAGAAGCGCACTTTTTTCTGCTTGCCTTCGGACTCAATGTACTTGTAGCCCACCTTGGTCGGCTTGGCGCAAGCGGAGCACACCACCATCACGTTGGACACGTGGATGGGCATTTCCTTTTCCACGATGCCACCGGGCTGCTGGGCATAGGGGTTGGGGCGCATGTGGCGCTTGGCCACGTTGACCTTTTCCACCAGCACGCGGTCCTTCTTGGGAAGAACCTTGAGCACCTTGCCGATCTTGCCCGCGTCCTTGCCGGTGATGACCATCACCTTGTCGTCCTTGCGGATGCGATACGTTTTCATAGTCATCTCCTACAGCACTTCGGGGGCAAGAGAAATGATCTTCATGAAGTTGGCGGCGCGCAGCTCACGAGCGACGGGTCCGAAGATACGGGTACCCACGGGTTCGCCCTGGTTGGAGAGCAGGACAGCGGCGTTGCCGTCGAACTTGATGTAGGAGCCGTCCATACGGCGCACTTCCTTGGCAGTGCGGACGATAACGGCCTTCATGACGTCGCCTTTCTTGACCTTGCTGTGGGGCATGGCTTCCTTGACGGACACGACGATGATGTCGCCCACGGAAGCGTAACGGCGGTGGGAACCACCGAGCACCTTGATGCAGGCCACCTTTTTGGCGCCGCTGTTGTCGGCCACCTGAAGAGTCGATTCTACCTGGATCATGGTTCTACCCTACACAGCCTTTTCGATGATGGAGACCAGATGCCAGCGCTTGTTGCGCGACATGGGGCGGAACTCCACGATTTTAACCTTATCGCCCATGCCGCATTCGTTCATGGGATCATGAGCCGTGAACTTTTTGCGGCGCCTCACATACTTCTTGAGCAGAGGATGCTTCACCAGCGTTTCAACGCGCACGACGATGGTCTTGTCGTTCTTGTCGCTGACAACGATACCGGTGAGGGTTCTGCCCTTGCGATTTTCCAGAGCTTGCATGGTTCAGCCCCTCTATTCCTTTTCAGTCAAAACGGTGGAAATGCGAGCCACCTGACGGCGCATGGCCTTGAGCTCGGAAGTCTTTTCAAGCTGCGCGGTGGCATGCTTGAAACGGGCCGTCATGAGTTCTTCGCGCTGTTCGGCCAGCTTGGCACGCAGCTCTTCGACGCTCATGTCGCGCAGCTCGGCGGCAGTGGCCATGGCGGCTTTTTCGTTCTTCTTGGCAGCCATACTACAGGCCCTCCCTCACCACGATGATGGTCTTCACGGGCAGCTTGTGGGCGGCGCGGGTCAGAGCCTCGCGAGCCAGGTCAAGGCTGACGCCCTTGATTTCGTACAGCACGCGGCCGGGCTTGACCGGAGCGCACCAGCCCACCGGAGCCCCCTTACCGGAACCCTGACGGGTTTCAAGAGGCTTGGCGGTCACGGGGCGGTCGGGGAACACGCGGATCCAAACCTTACCACCACGCTTGATGTGACGCATCATGGCGATACGGGCGGCTTCAATCTGCTGGCTGGACAACTGACCGTGCTGCACGGCCTTCAGGCCAATATCGCCAAAGGCGATGGAGGCGCCGCGGCTAGCCAGGCCACGCAGGCGGCCCTTCTGCCATTTACGGAATTTAACTTTCTTAGGCGCGAGCATTACTGATCAACCTCTTTGTCAAGGATTTCACCCTTGTAGATCCACACCTTGACACCGATGATGCCGTAGGTGGTGTGCGCTTCGGCAAAACCGTAGTCGATGTCGGCGCGCAGGGTCTGCAACGGCACGCGACCGTCACGGTACCATTCGGTACGGGCGATTTCAGCGCCCGCCAGACGACCGGAGCAGGTCACCTTGATGCCTTCGCCACCGAACTTGCGGGCCATGGACACCGTGCGCTTCATGGCGCGACGGAAGGCCACGCGGCGTTCCAGCTGCTGGGCGATGTTTTCGGCCACGAGCTGGGCTTCCACTTCGGGACGACGGATTTCATTCACTTCCAGCGAGAACTCACGGCCAAACTTCTGGCGGAGGTCGCCGCGCAGCTTTTCGATTTCCACGCCCTTGCGGCCGATGACGATACCGGGACGGGCAGTGGACAGGATCAGACGGATCTTGCCACCGGCGCGTTCGATTTCGATCTTGGCCAGCCCCGCATGATACAGGAGCTTCTTCACATAGGCGCGAATCTTGCTGTCTTCAAACACAAAGGCAGGGTAGTCCTTCTTGCTGAACCAGCGGGACTGCCAGTTCTTGTTGTACCCCAGCCGGAAGCCAAACGGATGAACTTTCTGACCCATAGCCTATTCCTGCCCTTCTGCGAGTATAACGGTAACGTGGCTGGTACGCTTGTGAATCTTGGTGGCACGGCCCTGGGCGCGGGGCATGAAGCGCTTCCAGGTGGGGCCTTCGTTCACGATGACTTCCTTGATGACCATGGCGTCCACGTTCACACCACCCAGCTGGGAGGCATTGGCCACGGCGCTCTTGAGCACATTCAGCAGCACGCCGGCGGGCTTGTTGGGGGTGAAGCGCAGAATGTTCATGGCTTCTTCCACACCCTTGCCCTGCACGTTCTTGGCCACAAGGCGGGTCTTGCGGGGCGACACGCGCTGGAATTTCGCGATAGCTTTGGATTCCATATCTCTACCCTACTTCTTGCCGGCCTTGGCCTTCTTGTCAGCGGCGTGGCCGTGGAAGGTACGGGTGGGCGAAAATTCGCCCAGCTTGTGACCCACCATGTTTTCGGTCACGAACACCGGCACAAACTTTTTGCCATTGTGCACCGCAAAGGTCAGACCCACCATTTCGGGCAGGATGGTCGAGCGGCGCGACCAGGTCTTCACCACGCGATGGTCATTGGAGGCCACCGCAGCGTCAACCTTCTTCATCAGGTGGCCGTCGATGAACGGCCCTTTCTTCAAAGATCTGGGCATCTGCTACTCCTACTTCTGGCCGCGGCGCTTAATGATAAGGCGCGAAGAAGCCTTGTTCTTGTCGCGGGTCTTGAAGCCCTTGGCAGGCATACCCCAGGGCGACACGGGATGACGACCACCGGAGCTGCGGCCTTCGCCACCGCCCAGGGGATGGTCGATGGGGTTCATGGCCACACCGCGGACCTGAGGACGGCGACCCAGCCAGCGGTTGCGGCCGGCCTTGCCCAGGGAGATGTTTTCGTGCTGGATGTTGCCCACCTGGCCCACAGTGGCCACGCAGGAAGCCAGCACCTTGCGCACTTCGCCGGAGGGCAGACGCAGCAGGGCGTACTTGCCTTCCTTGGCCACGAGCTGGGCATAGGTGCCAGCGGCGCGGCAGAGCTGGCCACCCTTGCCGGGGTACAGCTCGACGTTGTGGATCACGGTACCCACCGGGATGCGGGACATCTGCATGGCGTTGCCGGGCTTGATGTCGGCACCTTCACCGGCCAGCACCACGTCGCCCTGCTTCAGACCCACAGGAGCGATGATGTAGCGCTTTTCGCCGTCCACGTAGTGGAGCAGGGCGATACGGGCGGTACGGTTGGGGTCGTATTCGATGTGCGCAACCTTGGCGGCGATGCCGAACTTGTTACGCTTGAAGTCGATGATGCGGTACAGGCGCTTCACACCGCCGCCACGACGACGGCTGGTCACGCGGCCACGGTTGTTGCGGCCGGCCTTCTTGGTCAGGCCCACGGTGAGCGACTTCTCAGGGGTCGTCCGGGTGATTTCCGCAAAGTCGGAAACCGTCTGGAAACGACGCCCGGCGGAGGTCGGTTTCAGCTTACGGACAGCCATTTTACACTCCCTCGAAGAACTCGATTTTATCGCCCTGGCGCAAGGTCACATAGGCCTTCTTCCAGCCGGGCTTACGGCCCACCACGCGACCCTGGCGTTCCCGATTGGAGGGAGCCTTGCGAACCACGTTGACCGCTTCAACTTTCACATCAAAAGCCTTTTCCACGGCCTGCTTGATCTCAAGCTTGTTGGCGCCGGGATGAACATAGAAAGCCACCTGACGGGACTCATCCTTCAGCAGGGTGGTCTTTTCCGTCAGCAGGGGCTTGATAAGAACCTGAGTGAATTCCATGAGTTGCCCCTCTTATTTTTCAAAGCGGGCCTGCACGGGCGCCACGGCGCCTTCCAGCAGGACCAGCTGCTTGTGGCGGAGGATCTCCAGCACGCTCAGACGATCAGGCGTGGTCAGCGTGATGCCGGGGATGTTGCGGGCGGAGCGGGTCAGGGCTTCGCTTTCCTCGGCGGTCACGATGAGAGCCTTGTTCAGGCCCAGAGTACCGGCCACTTTGGCAAAATGCTTGGTCTTGGCTTCGGGCAGTTCGATGCCCTTGACCACCAGCAGGTTTTCGGCGGCCAGACGGCTCGACAGAGCCATCTTCATGGCCAGGGCGCGCACCTTGCTGTTGACCTTGAAGCTGTAATCGCGGGGCTGGGGGCCAAACACGATGGCGCCGCCACGCCACACGGGCGAACGATTGGAGCCGGAACGGGCGCGACCGGTGCCCTTCTGCTTCCAGGGCTTCACGCCGCCGCCGGAAACGAAGGCGCGGGTCTTGGCCATGTGGGTACCGGCGCGCTTGGCGGCCATCTGGGCACGCACCACGAGGTTGAGGATCTCGGGACGAGCCTCAACTTCAAACACGTCGGCGGAAAGCGTCAGTTCGCCGCATTCCTGCTTGTTCTGGTCATAAACTTTCACGGTAGCCATTGTTGTGCTTCCTCTACTGCTTGCGGATCAGCACCAGCCCGTTCTTGGGGCCGGGCACGGAACCCTTGACCAGGATGACGTTGTCGGCGGGACGAACGTCAACGATCACAAGGCCCATTTCCGTCACGGTTTCGTTGCCCCAATGGCCAGCCATCTTGCGGCCCTTGAACACGTGGCCGGGGAAGGTGTTGTTACCGATGGAGCCGTTGTTACGGTGCACTTTTTCGCAACCGTGCGTATCCTTGGAACCGGCGAAGTTCCAACGGCGCATGCGGCCCTGGTAGCCCTTACCGATGCTCTTGGCGGTCACTTTGACCACGTCGCCGGTAGCAAACATTTCCACGGTCAGTTCCTGACCGGGTTCCATTTCAGGGGCGTTTTCCAGGCGGATTTCACGCAGTTCGCGGTACAGGCCGGTGCCGGCCTTGGCGAAGTGGCCCTTCATGGCCTTGCTGACGTGCTTTTCCTTGTCTTCGGTCAGCGCGATCTGCAGAGCGTTGTAACCGTCGGTTTCAACGGTCTTCACCTGGGTGACGGGGCAGGGCCCGGCCTGAATCACCGTGACGGGCACAGCGGCGCCGTCACCGGCAAAAATGCGGGTCATACCAAGTTTACGACCCAAAATTCCCATTTTCTCAGCCATGACTGCCTCTCACTAGAGCTTGATTTCAACGTCCACGCCAGCGGGCAGGGAAAGCTTGCCGAGGGCGTCAACGGTCTGCTGCGTGGGTTCAAGGATGTCCATAAGCCGCTTGTGGATGCGCATTTCGAACTGCTCACGGGACTTCTTGTCCACATGCACGGAACGCTGAATGGTGTACTTATGAATATTGGTGGGCAGCGGGATGGGCCCGGCCACACCGGCACCGGTATTGCGCGCCGTATCCACGATTTCCGCAACAGCCTTGTCCAGGATGCGGTAATCGTAGGCTTTGAGCTTGATCCGAATGCGATCACTGCTAACTGTCGTCATTGTTGCCTACTCCGTTTGAAAAATCCTGGCCGGTTGGGTTCGGCGCAGGTTTCTTAACAGCTTTGCGCGGGCCAAAAACCACGGGCCCGAAGGTCGGCCTCACCCGTTGGGGAGACTGGGCAACAACTTGGGGAAGAGAAGCGCTTGAAGCAGCGCACATCACAGAATCTGAAGGAATCAGATATATCGGAAGGTACGGACGCCTGAGCGTGCCTGCATCATCCGTGTGATGCTTCCCGGCGTAGCCCAGGCCTGTCACTGACTGAAGCAGTGACGAGGGTGGTCCCGCAGGGTCACCAAATGGGGGAACATCCCCCCTTACCTTTACAGCCCGGGGTCACCTGATCGCCAGGTGGGATCCGCTGTGTGGGCTGGAACGGCTCGACATTGTCTCGGCATCTGGTAACGCCTGCACATGTCAAAACCCGCCGCGGAGCGACCGCTTTGGGTGCATCAGGACAGACTCAATCTGCCCTTCCCTGCCGTCCAGGGAACAGCCTTGTTGCTCAAGGCGAGGTTCCTTCTATCGGGAATGGGACGACGCGTCAAGTTTTTTTCACTGCGGGAAGGATTTTTTTTCGCGCTATTGCTGATTTTCCCGCTTTGAGAGGCAAAAGCCCCTGCCCGTCCGAGCCAGGAAGCCGGGTGTCATAAAATATGTTTTCACATCGACCCGACTGGGCTTTTTTTCACATGCCGTACGAAAAAAATTAGAGAAGTACCGGAGCCGCGCAGACATCCCTCTTCGGCTACCGGCATGCCTTCCGCGCAAAAAAATTTCCAGACGGCCCTCCCCGGTCTGCCGGACCGGCCCGCTCGCCAAGTCCCCTCCCCTGCAAGGACTGACACGTGCTCTGCCCTGCCCCCTCCAGTGCGAACAGAAGAACTTCCCCAAGCAAAAACAGTCTGTGCGGGAGCAAACAGCATGGGGATGTTTTGCCCCTGCCACGGGCAGTCCCTCCGCACGTCGGATGTCGTGGCCGCGATCCGCCGGAGTACGACCGCCAGAGATGCACCATCCTGTTTGGCGACAAGAATGCGAGAGGGGGACTTCCCTCACGGAAAGCCCCCCTCATCTGTCCTATGATGACGTAAGCTTATTTGCCCTGGTCCAGGTCGCCCAGCAGGGCGCGGGCGTAGTCGGCGCCGTTGAAGGGCCGCAGGTCTTCGAGCTTTTCGCCCAGGCCCACATAGGTGATGGGCAGCTTTTCCTGCATGGCCACGGCGATGGCCACACCGCCCTTGGCCGTACCATCCAGCTTGGTGAGGATGAGCTCATCCACACCGGCGGCCTCCTTGAAGAGCTTGGCCTGCGAAAGGGCGTTCTGGCCGGTGGTGGCGTCGATGACCAGGATGCAGCGGTGCGGCGCGCCTTCATGCTTCTTGCCCAGCACCTGACGGATCTTGGTCAGCTCTTCCATAAGATTGACCTTGGTCTGCAGACGACCGGCGGTATCCACGAAGAGGATGTCCACCTTTTCGGCCAGGGCGCGGTCCATGGCTTCGTAGGCCACGGAGGCCGGATCGGAACCGGCGGGGCGGGCATGGAAAAGCGCGCCCACGCGCTCGGCCCAGACCTGCAGCTGCTCGATGGCCGCCGCACGGAAGGTGTCGGCCGCGGCGATCATGACCTTTTTGCCCTGCATGCGGGCACGATGGGCCAGCTTGGCGATGGTGGTGGTCTTGCCCACGCCGTTGACGCCGATGAAGAGCACCACTTCGGGCGGATTCACGGCGCTGATGCGGCGCGGCAGACGGAAGATCTCGTCCACTTCGGCCATGAGCAGGCCGCGCACGTCTTCCACGCGGGTCACGTTCTCCTTGCGGGCCCGCTCACGCAGGCGCTCCACCAGTTCCAGCGAAGGCTCGTAGCCCAGGTCGGCCATGATGAAGAGCTCTTCCAGCTCTTCCCAGAAACTTTCATTGAGTTCGCCGTGGCTGCTGAACAGGCTGTCCAGACGGCGGGAGAACTGCTCGCGGGTGCGGCTCAGACCTTCGCTGATCTTGAGGAACAGACGGCTGCGCTCGTCTTCCTCGTCCTCCATATCCAGGGCCAGGGTCAGACGGTACTGCAACTCGGAGCGGAATTCGTCCAGCTGCACGTATTCCATGCGCTCCAGCCAGCCACGGAAGTCATCCACGAAGGCATCCACTTCGGCAGCGGGCGCATCCAGCGAGCGCAGCAGGAAGCGCAGACGCTTCCAGAGCTCGTCCCCGGCTTCTTCCACTCCTTCCAGCACGATGCCCAGCCAGACGGAAAGGCGCGGCTCGGCTTCGCGCAGGCGCAGGATCATGGACTGGGCCAGAGCCGGATCCAGACCGCAGGTCTCCAATGCGGGCGCGGTGGGACGTTCGGCCGTGGCAGTCGCCGCGGCAGCGGCAGTGGCGGCAAGGGCCGCATCGGTCACGGCCTCGGCGACGGGCTCGTCCTGTTCCGGCGTGGCGGCAGCGGCGCTCTCCGTACCTTCTTCCTCTTCGGTCAAAGGTTCCTGCGTCACGCTTTCGCCGGCAGCGTCCATGTCTTCGGCATGCGCAGCGTCGGCTTCAACGACTTCGACGGCGTCGGCACGATCTTCTTCGGCAGTCTCCCGCTCTTCGGCAGAGGGAGCTTCCTCGGTATCAGCAGGCTGGGCCGCAGCTTCCGGCCGGGCCGTATCTTCGTCACTGCCGAAGATGCGCTGCCACCAGCTGCGACGGGGCGCCGCCGCTTCGGGCTTTTCTTCCGCTTCTTCGCGGGCGTCGTCACGGGCCTCTTCCACGGCATCCGTTCCGGTTTCGGCAGTTTCTTCCACCACAGCGTCATCAGATCCGGCAGAGGCGACGGCGGCCGTCTCGTCACCAGCAGCATCAGCCGTATCGGCAACGCCGGTCTCCGCCGCTTCCTCGGACAGCGGTCCTTCTTCCGCTTCCCGGGCAGCTTCCGCAACGGTCTCGACCTCGGCAGCCACAGCTTCCGTTTCAAGCTGGGTCTCTTCCTTCCCGGAAAGGATGTCTTCCTTGGCGTCCGCGGGAGCGGCCTCGTCCTCGGCCGGCTCTTCGCAGGCTTCGGCGGCTTCGTCTTCCACGCCCGCAGCCGTGTCCACGCTGACGTCATCCTGTTCGGGAGAATCCGCTTCCACAGCGGTATCACCGGCAGTTTCTTCCGGCGCCACAGGCTCGGCAGCCGCTTCCGTCGCGGCCACCTCGTCCGAAGGGATCTCATCTTCCGCAGCAGCAGCCGGGACTTCTTCTGCTTCGGCAGCCGCTTCGCTCTCAGGCTCCACGGAGGGCTCGTCCTGAGCTGCCGGGGCCTCGGCTTCCGCCACGGGCGCCTCTTCCACCACGCTCCCGGCTTCCGCCGGAGCTTCAGACGCCGCAGGCTGGTCGGCAGGCACCGCATCCATCACGACGGCTTCGGTGCCGTCGCTCTCTTCCGCAGCCTCGGCAGCAGGTCCGCCACGTTCAGCGCCGGCCTCTTCCTCCGCAGGCTCGTCAGCCTCAGGCGCGGCTTCCGGGGCCTCGTCCGCAGGGACGTCTTCAGCAGGGGCAGCGGCTTCTTCAGCCGCCGGGACGGTCGCCGCTTCCGGCGTGCTTTCCGGTTCGGCTGCGCCGCTTTCGGTGTCAGCGGCAGGCGCCTCCGGGGCCACGGAAGTTACGGCCGCTTCCTTCTCGACTGCTGCGGCCTGCGTTTCTTTGGCTTCCTCGGTACCCCCACCAAAAAACTTTTTTACTGCGGAAAAAAAGCCCATAGTCTCTCCTTATTTCACTGCGGCCCCGCTCAGGGCCTGCAAAACTTCTTCAAGATCAGCCGCACACGTCTCCACGGCCAGCGCACGCTCCTCACAGCCGGGATCCTCCAGCGCACTGAGCATCTCGCGGGCGCTATCTTCAAGGCGGACAGCTCCCAGACAGGGCGCTGCGGCAAGCAGCATCCGCCCCAGATGGCACAGCCCCTCCAGCTCATCCTCCGCATACAAACGCATCATGAGCATGGGCGCATGGGCAAAGGTCTGGCGGAACAGGGCCGCGGTCATATGCCAGCTTGCGGGGTTCCCCTGCTGGAAATGCCTGCCCCGGATGGCATCCACCGGCAGGGCATCCTCAGGGGCGGCGACATCCTCACCGGAGGCGGGCCGCCATTTCCGGTCCTCGGCTTTTTCCGGCTCCGGATCGCCCTGTTTGCGCAAAAGTTGCAGCCCCAGGGAATGCAGGCGCCTCAGATCGCCCCAGTGCCAGTACAACGCCGCCAGAAAAACACTGAGCAGCAGGGTGTTGATGAGGAAACGCCAGGTCTCGCGCTGCATGACCTTGTCCGAACCTTCCTGCACCAGACGGCGGGCAAGATAGACCTCCACCGTGCCCACGGGCTGCCCTTCCCTGCGCAGCGGGCTCATGCCCTGCACGGTGTTCTCCGTGATCTCGCCGTCCCAGGGCACGGCCTCCCAGTGTTCATTGCGGCGCTGGCCGGAAAAAAGGCTGTCCCCCACCTGTACGGTCACGGCGTACAGGCGCTGGTCTTCCATGAGCCCCGTGACCAGGGCGTCCGTGGAAACGGCGGTGAGTTCCCCGTGCAGTCCCAGCAGATGGGTGAAACGGCTGGCCACACGGCCTGCCTCGTTCTGCAGACGGTTCTGTGCGGCCTCGCGCTCAGCCACGATATTCCACGCTGCCTGCGCCAGAAAGAGCAATACGGCCAAAAGCCAGCAGGCCAGGGCCACCCAGCGGCGGTATCTGGTCAGGAAAATAAGAACTGACCGCTTCACGAGCGGGAATCTCCTTGCAATTTTGTGCGCAGCTTATGTGCCAGCATGCGCATATCGGCATCCCCGAGCAGGACGAGGACACCTCCCCAGGCACAACATCCGGCCCCTACGGACAAGACCAGCGCCACCACTGCGGGCACCCCGGGCAACAGGACCGGCACGACGGACAACAGCTCCTGCAGCGGGCAGGCCATGCCGCACAGGCGCAGGACCGCCAGGGCCCCTGCGCCCGCCGCCCCTGCGGCCAGCATATGCCGCAGGCAGGCCCTGCCGTCCAGCAGCGCCGGCGCGGGCAACAAAGGCCGCAAATGTCGACGCAGCCCCCGCCAGAGCCAGAAGGTCTGTCCCCACAGGGCCGCGCTGGCCGCCGCAGCCGGCAAACAAAAATATATGTCCCTTGCCATACTATGTAACAGCCACGCCCCGCCTGCAAGCGTAAAAACAACGGCAAGCAGCGAGGACAAGGCCGTCAGACGGACGTCGCCCAAGGCATTGCAGCCCGCCAGCAGGCAGCGGCTCACCGCGCAGGCGGGCAGGCAGGGCAAATACGCCCAAAGGGCCAGGGTCACCTGCCGCACCCCCGCGGCATCGAATTCCCCGTGGTGCAGCAGCACGTCCACGAGGCAGGGGCCCACGGCCCACAGGCCCGCCGCCGCAGGCAGGGACAAGAGCGTGGCCCAGCGCAGGGCCAGGGCCATGTCCCGCTGGAAGGCGGCAAAATCTTTTTCTCCGGCCAGACGGCTCAAACGCGGCAGGCTGGCCATGCCCAGGCAGGTCCCGATCAGGCCCAGAGGCAGCTCCAGCAGGCGTTCGGCATAGTACAGGCCCGCGATCTGGCTGCCCACCGCCAGTCCCATGGCCGCCAGCATCACCAGCTGGGGTGCGGCCGCACCCAGCAAGCCCAGGGGCAGGCGCCCCAGACAGCCCCACAGCTCGCGGCCCGAGGGTGCGGCGGCCGGACGCTTCATGGCGGACACCGGGAAAGCGTGGCGGGCATAGCCCCACTGGGCCAGCCACTGGGCCAGTCCCCCGGCGCTCATGCCCGCGGCCAGTGCCGCCGGAACAGCCTCTGTGCCTCCCGCCAGCCAGCCCGCCAGCATGACGCTGATGACCACCACGTTGAAGATGACGGGCGAAAGCGCGGGCAGCCAGAAGACTTCGCGGCAATGCAGCACCGCCATGCCCAGGGCCGCCATCCCTGCCAGCAAAACATAGGGCAGGCAGAGGCGGAGCAGGCTGCCGCCCTCCGCCAGGGCCTCAGGGGAAAGCGCGGGCGCCAGAAAGGCCAGCAGGTGCGGCGCCGCCAGCATGCCCAGCAGGACAAGGCCGCCCAGCACCAGCACGAGGCGCCGGAACAGGCCGGAGGCCAGAGCGGGCAGCAGATCCTCCCGGCCATGCGCGACATCGTGCCGCACCAGCCAGGCCGTGAGCGTCATGGACAGGGAGCCTTCGCCCAGCAGACGGCGCAGCAGATGCGGCAGGCGCAGGGCCGCCACCAGGGCATCGGCCACCGGCCCGCAGCCCACCAGCCAGGCCATGCCCATGTCGCGCACCAGTCCCAGCAGGCGGGAAAGCAGGGTGAACAAGGCCAGCATCCCTGCCGTGCGGGCCATGCGGGCTCCGCCGGAAGGACGGGAAGCATCGCCATGCGAAATGCTCATGGGCATATCCTTAATAAAAAGACGTCCCGGTACCGGCTGGGACCGGGACCGGGCGAGCGGCAGATCGAAAAACGCCTCCGGCAGGAAAAAAAGCTCCTGCCGGAGACAACTGCGTTACGGTCTGTGCGGATCGCTTTCCGTACGCCAGGCCTGGACAGCGGCCCGGACGGCGGCATCCTTTTCCTCGGGCATGTCCTTGAACTGCTCGGCAAAGACATGGATGCGCGTACCGCCGCGGGGCACGAACAGGCCCTTGACGCGGCACCAGCAGGGTTCGAGCACGGTCCACAGGTCTTCCAGCACCGTGTTGGTGATGGTCTCCATGAAGGACTGGTGGTTGCGGAAGGCGAACATGTACAGCTTGAAGCTCTTGGATTCCACGCACAGCTGGTCCGGGATGTACTCCACGGTGATGGTGCCCATGTCCGGCTGTCCCGTCACCGGGCACAGGGACGTGAACTCGGGAAAGGCGATGCTGATGACGTACGGACGCTGGGGGTAACGGTTGGGGAAGGATTCCAGCAGCGCCGTGCTGGGGCCGCCCTGCAATTCGGGCATCTTGCCGGTCCCCAGCACATGAAGGTGCTGCGTCTGGTCCTGGCTGCGGGTGGTGGACATGAAAACTCCTTTTCTGATCTTGCCGGGCACCGGGAACGGGCCACGGCTGCCGTCCTTGTAACTTATTGTGCTTGCCGCTACAATAGCGGCCGTTATCTGCCGTCCCGGCAGTTTGTGGAGGATGCATGAAACTTTCTGTTGCCTTGCGAGCCTGTTCCGCAGGGGGCCTCATGCCCCTGTCCGTGGCCCGGGTCGCAGGGATGCCCAGCCATCGTCTGGCTTCCCCGCTGGTGCGCCAGTGCCCCTTCATCCCTGTGGGCACCGGCCTGTATGATGCGAACGATGTGGAACTGCTGCGCGTCACGGGCCGCTGCTGGCTGCCCGCCGATGACGGCGGCCACGCCCTGCAATGCCTGATGACCCGCGCCCTGGTGGACCTGCCCGTGGGCGAGATCAGCCTAGAGACGCGGCGCACGGGTCGTGCCCTGGCCTGGGTGACCCTTTCGGACAAGGGCTCCCAGGGCATGCGTGACGATACCAGCGGCCCGGCCATGGCCGCCCTGGTGGGCGATGCCCTGCCCCTGTGCCACAGCCAGGGCTTCCTGCTGCCCGACGACGCGGTGCAGCTGCGTGCCCTGCTGGTGGATCTGGCCCTGAACCAGGGCTATGACGTCATCTGCACCAGCGGCGGTACCGGCGTGGGCCCGCGCGACGTCTCGCCTCAGGTCACGTCCGCGGTGCTGGACTATCCCCTGCCCGGCTTCAGCATGGCCATGATGCAGGCCAGCCTGGCCAAAACGCCCCATGCGGCCATCTCTCGTGCGGTGGCCGGCGTGCTGGGACAGAGCATCATCATCAACCTGCCCGGCAGCCGCAAGGCTGTCGTGGAGAATCTGGAAGCTGTCCTGCCCGCCCTGCCCCATGCGCTGGACAAGTTGCACGGCGATCCCGCCGACTGTGGAGGTTAATCCCTGATGAAACTGCCCAAATTCACCCTGCCCCGTTTTTCCCTGCCTTCCTGCCGGCCGGGGGCGCTGTGCGGACGTTTTTCCGTCCGCGGCTTCGTCTCTTTCTGCCGCATGATCCGCATCGAGCACTCCATCTTCGCCCTGCCCTATGCCTGGGCCGGTTCGGTCATGGCCGCCGGCGGCATGCCGCCGTGGGACAAGATCATCCTGCTGACCATCGCCATGGTGGGCGTGCGCTCCTTCGCCATGGGCATCAACCGCATTTTCGACCTGCCCTTTGACCGCGAGAACCCCCGCACCGCCAACCGCCATCTGGTCACCGGCGAGATCAGCGTGCGCCAGGCCTGGATCTTCTCCCTGGTCATGGCGGCCATCTTCGTGCTGGCCTGCGCGGCCATCAACACGGTCTGTCTCATCCTCTCGGTGCCTGCCCTGCTCTTTGCCGCCGTCTACAGCCTGACTAAGCGCTTCTCGGCCATCTGCCACTTCTGGCTGGGGGCCACCCTTGGTCTGGCGCCGCTGGCCGGTGCCCTGGCCGTGAATCCCGAGGGGCTGGACATGGGCCCCATCATGCTCTTCTTTGCCGTGACCTTCTGGGTGGGCGCCTTCGACATCTACTATTCCTTCCAGGACTATGATTTCGACGTGGCCTTCCGCCTCTGCTCCGTGCCCTCTGTCTACGGCCCGGACACCGCGCTGGCCATCGCCGGCTTTTCCCATGCCGTCACGTCCATCTTCCTGTTCCTGACCGGTATCGCCGCCGGTCTGGCCTGGCCCTGGTATGTGCTCTGGGCAGGTGTGTCCGCCATCCTGTTCTGGGAGCATCACCTGATGCGCCCGCAGGATCTCAGCCGCGTGAACATGGTCTTCTTCACCCTCAACGGCATCATCTCGCCGCTGGTGCTGGTGGGCGTCATCCTGGGAGTGGTGCTCTAAGATGCCGCGCAAAAAACAATATCAATGGGATGTGGAGACCAACGGTCAGGAAGCCCCCGAACAGCTCAGCCGCTCGGCCAAGAAGCGCCAGAGCACTGCCCTGCAGGATCTGGGCGCTGAACTGACCAAACTGCCCGTCAACGAACTGGACAGGCTGCCCCTGACGCCCGACCTGCTGGAGGCCCTGCGCCTGTATGCCCGCATCAGCAACCGCGAAGGCAAGCGCCGCCAGCTCCAGTTCATAGGCCGCCTCATGCGCGAGGTAGACGCCGGGCCGCTGGCCGAAGCCATCGAGGCCCGCAAGAACGGGCAGCAGGCCGACGCCGCCCGTCTGCATCTGGCCGAACAGTGGCGGGAAAAGCTGCTCTCCGCTGCCGAGGCGGACGTGGAGGATCTTCTGGCCGCCTTCCCCTGGCCCGATGCCGAAGCCGCGGGACGCCCGGAGCTGGAAAAGCTGCTGGCCGAAGCCCGCAAGGAAGACGACCGGCGCCCGCCCCATGCCCGTCGCGCCCTCTTCCGGGGCATCATGCGTCTGCTGGAACAACGCTAGGAAACCCCGCTTTTTGGCAGGGGGAAGGGGCCCCTTTTGGAAAAGGCTCTCCCTTCCCCCTGCACCCCCATCCCCCCTAAAACTTTTATCCCTCTCCGTGCGCCTGGCCTGAAGCTGCGGGCTGCGGGCCGCCGGACTGTCTCCGCTCCCTCTGTGGGCAGTCAGCTTGCTCCCTTCTCCCATCCTTGCCGCTCTGCCCTTGCCCGATTTGGCTTTCATTCTTTATTGATGCTGGAACTCACGCAGGTCCTGCCACCTTGCCCTCCGCCTGCACGACACACGCCTTGCCGGGCTGGCTTACGGGGCGCCGATCCCCATTGTTTGCCTGGCCTCCACATACCAGTTCTATGCCGGTACGCATCCCATGCCCGCATGGCGGAGGGGCCATGGAAAGCGTAGCGGTAAGGAGGATATTCCGGCATCCCCTGTGGATGGCCCGGGCAGATAAACCGCCCCTGCCACCTGCACGTCATCGCTTGCCATGCCGGCTGCCGGATAGGCCCATCAATGCCCTTTTCGTATCGGGGGCTGCCGTTTCAGGGAGCATCGCTCCACGAATGCGCCCAAATATCTAGAAACTAGTTAATATATTTCAGTGCATTATCTACAAATAATTTTTTATCGGCAAAAAATGAAAAAATTGCTTGACCCCGGAGGAGTTTTTCCGTAGAAGTCTTCTTCGTTGAGCACGCCCTTGTAGCTCAGTCGGTAGAGTGCATCCTTGGTAAGGATGAGGTCACCAGTTCAATCCTGGTCAAGGGCTCCAGCAAACAACACAACGCCTGTGGAAACATAGGCGTTTTTTTGGGGAAACCCGGACATATAGGACCGCCCTTGTAGCTCAGTCGGTAGAGTGCATCCTTGGTAAGGATGAGGTCACCAGTTCAATCCTGGTCAAGGGCTCCAGAAATTTCAACGCCTGTGGAAACATAGGCGTTTTTTCTTTATCTGCTCCAAGGAGCCTGTCATGCAGATCCCCGTCCCGGTCGCCACAGTCGGCCTGCTGGTGCTCTCCAATGTCTTCATGACCTTCGCCTGGTACGGTCACCTGAAGCACAAGAGCATGGCCCTGCCCATGGTCATCTTCATCAGCTGGTGCATCGCCTTTTTCGAGTACGTGCTGCAGGTCCCGGCCAACCGCATCGGTTACGGCTACTTCAACGCGGCGGAGCTGAAGACCATCCAGGAGGTCATCTCCCTGACGGTCTTCTCGCTCTTCTCCGTCTTCTATCTGCACGAGACCCTGCGCTGGAACCATATCCTGGGGTTCGCCCTCATCGTGCTGGCCGCCTACGTCATTTTCAAGGAATGGTAGCATGGTCAGCACGGCTATCATCCTTTTCTGTACCTGCGCCGCCTTCGTGGCGGGCTTCATCGATTCCATCGCGGGCGGCGGCGGCCTCATCACTATCCCCGCTCTGCTGCTTTCCGGCCTGCCGCCCCAGCTGGCCCTGGGCACCAACAAGGTGGGCTGCTGCCTGGGCACCGGCGTGGCCATGCTCAATTTTGCCCGCAGCAACCTCATCCTCTGGCGGCTGGCCCTGCTGGGCGTGGGCTTTTCACTGGTAGGGGCAGGTATCGGCACCGAGCTGGCCCTCTATATCTCGCCCGACCTGCTGGGCAAGGTGCTGGTGCTCCTGCTGCCCTTCGCCATGCTGGCCACCCTCATGCCCAAGAAGGAGCAAAAAAAGCCGCCGCTCACCTCCGGTCGCCGCTACTGGATCCTGGCGCCGCTCTGCTTCCTCATCGTGGGCATCTATGACGGCTTTTTCGGCCCCGGCACCGGCAGCTTCCTGATCCTGGCCCTGCACTGGGTCCTGCGCATCAGCCTCATCGAAGCCTCGGCCACGTCCAAGGTCATGAACTTTGCCTCCAACCTCGGCGCCATGATCCTGTTCATCTGGAACGGCGCCGTCATCTGGAGCGTCGGTCTGCCCATGATGGCCGCCAACATCGCGGGCAACTGGCTGGGCAGCCGTCTGGCCATCAAGGTCGGCACCGAAGCCGTGCGCCGCTTCCTCTGGGTCTCGCTCTCCCTGCTGCTGGCCACCCTGATCTGGCGCTTCTTCATTTCGCCCTACCTCATCGGAGCCTGATCCTCCCTCCCTGCTACCAAGCCGGCAGCCATACGCTGCCGGCTTTTTTGTTACGGGAGCCGAACGGAGAAAGCCCCGCATGCCTCAGGGTATGATGATTGATTGCACAACCATCATGTGAAAAAAATATTTATTGCTTGCCCATGCCCCGCCACAGTGCTAGAGCAGGAGAAAAACGCCCTTGCGGGCAAAAGGAGTCCTGTATGCTGAAGCGTATCGTTCCTCTTGTTCTGGCTCTCGTTCTCTGCGCCGGTCTGGCCCAGGCCAAGACCAAGGCCCCCGCGACCCAGCTCCCCGGCGACCTGACCCTGGCCGAAGCCCAGAAGGTGCTCGATGCGGCTCTGGTCAAAGCCAAAGCCCAGGGCGTGCCCATGAATATCGCCATCGTGGATGCGGGCGGCAACCTGAAGGCCTTCGTGCGTCAGGACGGCGCCTTCATCGGCAGCATCGACGTCTCCACCAAGAAGGCCGTCACGGCCCGTTACTTCAACATGCCCACCTCCACGCTGGGCGCCGCTTCCCAGCCCGGTCAGGAACTGTTCGGCATCGAAGCCACCAACGGCGGCCTGGTGATCTTTGGCGGCGGTGAGCTGCTGATCCGCGACAACGTCATCGTGGGCGCCATCGGCGTCAGCGGTGGTACCGTGGCCGAAGACACCAACGTGGCCAAGGCCGGTGCCGCTGCCCTCAAGTAGCTTTTTCCCTGTAACGGCAAAGGCCCTGCGGAACGTACACCGCAGGGCCTTTTTTAGTATGCGGGCTGGAGGGGACCGGCAGATACGCAAGGGCCCCTCCGCATCCCTGCTTATGCCATAGGCAAGACAATGAGCGCCAGTACCTTCAGGAGCAAGCCTCTCCGATACGCTTAAAGGCTGGAAGGCGTGCTTCCATAAAAGAAAGGACGCCGCTCAGGCCTTTACCGCTGCTTCCCGGGCACGCCTGGAAGAACGTCCACTCCCCTTTTTGCCTTCCGCCGGGTCATCCAGCTCCGGCAGGGCCCCGCCTGCGATGGCCCACAAATACAGCGAAGCCAGTGAGCCATAGGGCGAGAAGCGTCGACGGTACCGTTCAAAGCGCTCTCGCGGCATCTCTTTGTGCCGGTAGAGCATGCGCAGACCGCGCCGGATGGCCAGATCGTCATAGCTCAGGATGTCGGGCCTCTGCAGGGAGAACAGCAACAGCATCTCGGCCGTCCAGACTCCTATGCCCCGCAGGGCGGCAAGACGGCGGCAGACTTCGGCATCGTCCAGAGCGGCCATGCCCGGCAGATCCAGTTCCCCGTCCACCACCTGCCGGGCGATGCCGCGCATGTAGTCCACCTTGCGCGCGGAAAGTCCCAATGCCTGCAAGGCGGCCGGAGGCTGGGCCAGCAGGGCCTGCGGTGTGACCTCCCCCAGCAGGGCGCACAGGCGTCCCCAGACCGTGCGCTGGGCAGCCATGCTGATCTGCTGGCCTGTGATGGCATGCATCAGGGCCTGGAAAAGATCCGGCATGACCTCCCGCCGCACCGGGCCGATGGCCTGCATGGCCGCTGCCAGTTTTTTGTCCTTGCGCGCCAGATGCTCCACAGCCGCCTGATCGTAGTGGAAAAAATTCCCTTCCGGCATCACTCGCTTCTCCTGTCTGTCCGGCCTTTTCCGGCCATCGCTCCTGTCCTCCTGATGCCACGCACGGGACAAAGCGACCCACCTTCTCAAAAGAAGGAACGCTCTCTCCATTTGCCGGGGATGCCGCTGCCGATACATCAACGATAAGAGAGGGCCTGCCCCGGCATGAGCCGTCACCACGCTTGCCCCCGTATCCCGGCCACCGCCCCGGACGTCCGGAGGAGCCGGACGCCTTTTGCCCCAAAACAAAAAAGGACGGGAAAAGATCCCGTCCTTTTTTACTGTCATTGCCTGCCGGCTAGTTCTTCAGGCTGTGGATGGGGGCCGGGATACGACCACCCAGGCCGATGAAGGCACTGGCGTCGCCCTTGGGCACGGGGATGATGGCCGCCTTGCCCAGCAGGCCGCCGAAGCTCACTTCCTCGCCCACGCCCTTGCCGGGCACGGGGATGACGCGCACGGCCGTGGTCTTGTGGTTGATCATGCCGATGGCCATTTCGTCGGCGATAAGGCCGGAAATGGTGCTGGCCGGGGTATCGCCGGGGATGGCGATCATGTCCAGGCCCACGGAGCAGACGCTGGTCATGGCTTCCAGCTTTTCCAGGCTCAGCAGGCCGGAGGTGGCCGCCGCCTCGATGCTGGAGTCTTCGGAAACAGGGATGAAGGCGCCGGACAGGCCGCCCACGGAAGAGGAGGCGAAGGCGCCGCCCTTCTTCACGGCATCGTTGAGCATGGCCAGCACGGCCGTGGTGCCGGGCGCACCGATGCTGGACAGACCCACGCTCTGGAAGATCTCGCCCACGCTGTCGCCCACGGCCGGGGTGGGAGCCAGGGAAAGGTCGGCCACGCCGAAGGGCAGGCCCAGACGCTGGGCCACTTCGTTACCGATCATCTCGCCCACACGGGTCACCTTGTAGGCCGTGCGCTTGATGACTTCAGCCACGTCCAGCAGGGTCATGGGCTTGCCGCCGTTGCGGCTGTGCTCCAGGGCACGGTCGATGGCCTTCTTGACCACGCCGGGGCCGGAAACGCCCACGTTGATGACCACGTCGGGCTCGCCCACGCCCAGGTAGGCACCGGCCATGAAGGGCACGTCCTGCGGGATGTTGGCGAAGACCACCAGCTTGGCACAGCCAAGACCGCCGCGGTCGGCCGTGGCCTGGGCCACCTTGAGGATCTGTTCACCCATCAGGGCCACGGCATCCATATTGATGCCGGAGCGGGAAGAGGCCACGTTGATGGAGGAGCAGATGCGGTCCGTGGTGGCCAGGGCTTCGGGCAGGGCCTCGATGAGGGCACGGTCGCCGTTGGCGAAACCTTTTTCCACCAGGGCGGAGAAACCACCCAGGAAGTCGACGCCGGCTTCCTTGGCCGCTTCGTCCAGGGCCTGGCAGACGCGCACCATGCCGTCGGGGCCGAAGGGGGCCCCCACCACGGCGATGGGGCTGACGCTGATACGTTTGTTGACCACCGGGATGCCGTACTTGTCGCCCACTTCGTTGCAGACGTTGACCAGCTGGGAGGCATAGCGGTGCAGCTTGGCTTTGACGTTGCCGGTGAAGAGGTCGATGTCGTGGCTGACACAGTCGAACAGGCTCACGCCCAGGGTCACGGTACGCACGTCCAGATGCTCGTTGCGGAGCATGTTGAGCGTATTGATAACTTCGCGTTCAGAAAGCATGGATATTCCTTATGATACTTGCGGAGGCGGTCCTGCCGCGCTCCGGGACGGACGGGATCCTAGAAGGAGCCGATACGATGGACGGCTTCGAAGATGTCGCGGTGCTGCACGCTGACGCGCAGGCCCTGGGCCTGGCCTTCGCTGGCCAGCTCGCGACGCAGGCGGCCGAGGTCGGCATTTTCGGGGACCTTGACCTCGAACACGAACAGGGCGTGGTTGCTGTGATCCTGGCCCAGGACGGCCTTGAGGCTGTCGATGTTGACACCGTGACGGGCAAAGACGCGGCTCATGGCGGCGATGAGGCCGGGGCGGTCGGGGCCGTCCACCGTGACTACGAAGGGCTGGCTGACCACGGAGTCTTCCCAGCGGCCTTCCACGGCCGGGCGCACCAGCACGGAAAGGTCGAGCTTGGCATCCACCAGGCCCAGGGCCAGCTGGGTGTGCAGGGATTCTTCCGTCACGTTTTCAGGGGCCTGGACGATAAAGATGGCCGCGAACTCACCGCAAAGGATGGTCTGGGTGACCTCGATAATATTGCAGCCGGTCTGCCCGAGGATCTGGCTTACCGCGGAGACGATGCCGGGGCAGTCCCGGCCGAGAAAGGAGATGGTCAATTTTTTCATGTTTGGTCCTTGCGGGGTTACGTTTTGAAAACGGTAAACTATGCTTCAATGAAATTCAAGTATGACCACTTTATCATTTTCCCGGCCGAAAGGCACCCTTCCACAGCAGAGGTCCCCCGGCCCGGAACCTTGACGACGGGGCCTGAATGGCATACCTCTAGCCATTCAACCGTTGAGCCCGAAAGAGGGCCGGGCCATGCCCGAAGCAGGAGTTTGCAGTGGAAAACCGGGAAAAGAGTCCTAAGAAGCAAAAGATCAAGCTGAATACCAAGTCGCAGCACGCCGCCTATTTCATGCCCATGCTTGAGGGCTTTGCCGAGCGCGACATGCTCAACGAAGTCATCAAAAACCGCGTCGTCAAAGCCTGTGACCTGCTGGACGCCGGTGTGCCGCTGTTCCCCAATGATTTCCGCAAGGAACATGCCGTCAGCTGGGTGCTGGACAATTTCGGCAGCCTGAGCGCCGAGGAGCTGGAAGCCAAGGGGGACGTGTTCGCCATCGCCGGCCGCATCGTCTCGCTGCGTTCCTTCGGCAAGGTGGCCTTCTTCCACATCATGGACGAGAGCGGCCGCATCCAGTGCTATGCCAGCCGCGAAGAGCTGCCCGAAGAAGTCTATAATGTAGTGAAGAAGCTGGACGTGGGCGACATCGTCGGCGTGTCCGGCCATCTTTTCCACACCAAGACGGGCGAGCTGACCATCTCCTGTCGCAACCTCAAGCTCATCACGCGCTCCATGCGTCCCCTGCCGGAAAAGTATCACGGCCTCAAGGACATGGAGACCCGCTACCGTCAGCGCTACGTGGACCTCATCGTCACCGAGCGCGCCCGCGAGATCTTCCGCAAGCGCAGCATGATCGTGAGCGAGTTCCGCCGCTTCCTCGAAGAACGCGGCTTCATGGAAGTGGAGACTCCCATGATGCAGGCCGTGGCCGGTGGTGCCGCCGCTCGTCCCTTCGAGACCTATCACAACGCCCTGGACCTCAAGCTCTACATGCGCATCGCGCCCGAGCTGTACCTCAAGCGTCTGCTGGTGGGCGGCTTCGAGAAGGTCTTCGAACTCAACCGCAACTTCCGCAACGAAGGCATCGACACCCGCCACAACCCGGAATTCACCTCCTGTGAGTTCTACTGGGCCTACGCCAACTTCCACGACCTCATGGACCTGACCGAAGAGCTCTTCGCCCGTCTGGCCAACAAGGTCTGCGGCGGCACGGTCATCACCTACCAGGGCCAGGAGATCGACCTCACCCCCGGCAAGTGGACCCGCATGTCCTTCTACGAATCGCTGACCAAGATCGGCGGCCACAGCCCCGAATTCTACAACGACTACAACAAGGTGCGCGACTACATCCGCAGCCGCGGCGAAAAGGCCACCGACAGCGAGAGCCTGCCCAAGCTGCACGCCAAGCTCTTCGACCTGGACGTGGAAGAGAAGCTGATCCAGCCCCACTTCATCTACCACTATCCCACCGAGATCTCGCCCCTGTCGCGCCGCAACAACGAGCATCCCGACCTGACGGACCGTTTCGAACTGTTCATCACCGGTCGTGAACTGGCCAACGCCTTCTCCGAGCTCAACGACCCCGTGGACCAGCGTCTGCGCTTCGAAGAGCAGGTGCGCGAGAAGGAGGCCGGCGACGACGAAGCCCACGCCATGGACGAGGACTTCCTGCGCGCCCTGGAATACGGCATGCCCCCAGCAGCCGGCGAAGGCATCGGCATCGACCGCCTCGTCATGCTGCTGACGGACTCCGCCTCCATCCGCGAAGTCATCCTCTTCCCGCTGCTGCGTCCGGAGTTCTAAACAAGCATGCGCATGCCCTTTGAGCTGTTTGTGGCGCTGAGATACCTGTTCTCGCGCCGCAAACAGACCTTCATCTACATCATCTCCATCATGTCCATCCTGGGCGTCGCCCTCGGCGTCGGCGCCCTGGTGGTGGTCCTGGGCGTCTACAACGGCCTGACCACCGACATGCGTGACAAGATCATCGGCGCCAATGCCCACGGCATCGTCATGTCGTATGTGCCCGCGGCCTTCCAGCAGCACCCCGACCTGGTGCAGCGGGTGGAGGCCGTGGAACATGTGCGCGGCGCCACGCCCTTCATCTATACGGAAGTCATGCTCTCCGCCGCCGGCGGCGTCAAAGGTCTGGTGCTGCGCGGCATCGATCCCGAAAGCGCGCCCAAGGTCCTGAGCATGCTGCGCGAGATCCGCCGCGGCTCCGTGGCCGACCTGAAGCGTGAGGGCACGCCGGGCATCGTCATCGGCGAGGAGCTGGCCAAACGTCTGGGCATCGGCCTGGGCAGCCGCGTCAACCTGCTCTCCCCCTCCGGGGAAAAGGGCGCCACCGGCTATTCGCCGCGCATCCGTCCCTTCGAGGTGGTGGGCATCTTCAAGACCGGCATGTTCGAATACGACGCCACCCTGGCCTTCGTGGACCTCAAGGCCGCGCGCGACATCCTCGGCCTGCCCGACGGTTTCCTGACCGGCATCGAGATCATGGTGGACGACGTCTACAAGGCCGACGCCATCGCCCAGAGCGTCCAGGACACCCTGGGCTCCCCCTTCTATGTGCGCCACTGGATGGAGATGAACGCCAACCTTTTCGCGGCCCTCAAGCTGGAAAAGATCGGCATGTTCATCCTGCTGACCATGGTGGTGCTCATCGGCTCCTTCTCCATCGTAACCTCCCTGGTCATGCTGGTCATGGAGAAGACCCGCGACATCGCCATCCTCATGTCCATGGGCGCCACCCGTTCCATGATCCGCCGCATCTTCATGCTCCAGGGCACCATCATCGGCTTCGTGGGCACCCTGCTGGGTTACGGCATGGGCCTGAGCCTGGGCTGGGCGCTGAAGCGTTACCGCTTCATCAAGCTGCCCGAAAACGTCTATACCCTGGACCACCTGCCCATCATCATCACCTGGCAGGACGTGCTCATCATCGGGGCCAGCGCCATGCTGCTCTGTTTCCTGGCAACCCTGTACCCGGCGCGGCAGGCCGCACGCCTTGAGCCCGCGGAAGCCCTGCGCTACGAGTGATCATGGCCGAGCTCTACAAATTCGAACATGTGGGCAAGCGGTTCTCCGGCCCGGAGAACCTGGAGATATTCAAGGATATCAACCTCTCCGTGGAAGAAGGGGAGTCGCTGGCCATCGTGGGGACCTCCGGCTCCGGCAAGAGTACCCTCTTGCATCTTATGGGGGCTCTTGATACTCCAAGCAGTGGAAAAATCTTTTTTGACGGCCGGGACATGTCCGAGATGAAGCCTGACGAAAAAGCCCGCTTCCGCAACAGGACGCTGGGCTTCGTGTTTCAGTTCCATCATCTCCTGCCGGAATTCTCGGCCCTGGAAAACGTGGCCATGCCGGCCCTGATAGGCGGTGCCTGTCGGGCCGATGTGCTGCCCGATGCCCGCACCATGCTGGAACGCGTGGGCCTTGCCCACCGTGTGGAGAGCAAGGTCTCCACCCTGTCCGGCGGGGAGCGGCAGCGGGTAGCCATTGCCCGTGCCGTTTTGCTGCGCCCGAGGGTGCTGCTGGCTGACGAACCCACGGGCAACCTTGACGAAAATACTGGTGAGCAGGTCAGTACCCTGATGCGCGAACTGAACCGCGAACTGGGCATGACCCTCGTGATTGTCACCCACAACCGCGAGTTGGCCGCTACCATGAATCGTAGTCTGGAACTGAGAGCGGGGACTCTGTATGAAAAAACATTTGCGTAATTGGCTGGGCCTGTTCTGTTTCGCCCTGCTGGCCTGCCTGTGGGGAGCCGCCCCGCTGCAGGCCGCGGGAAACACGGTGCTGGTGTTGCCCTTCCAGGTCACTGCCGGCCCTGAGATGCCCAACGCGGCCCGGGACGTGCCGCAGATCATCGGTACGGAGATGCAGCAGCGCGGTCTGTCCGTCATCCCCATGGACAAGGCCCGCAGCCTGCTGTCCTCCCGCGGCGGCAGCATCGACATGGCCGCCGCCCGCGAACTGGGCAAGAAAGCGGGAGCCGACCTGGTGCTGTTCGGCAGCTTCACGCAGAACGGCGAAGGCTTTGCCCTGCAGTCCCTGCTGGTGCCGGTGAACGAAGGTCAGGCCAGGCCTGCCAACTTCGACCGTCCCTCCCTGCTGAGCCTTAATGAATGCGCCGCCGCCATGGCCGGTCAGGCTTCCGGCATGCTGGCCGGTGCCGATGCTCCGGCTGCGGCCCCTGCGGCCAGCAGCGCTCCCCGCACCGAACCCACCGACCCCATCGGCCGCGCCGACTTCGTGCCCATGGGCACCGCCAAGGGCGCCCTGGCCGACGTGCAGGTGCGCGGCCTGCAGGTCATGGACCCCGAAGTGGTCCTCATGCGCCTTTCCATCCGCAAAGGCGACACTCCCTCTGCCAACGACATCAACGAAGAAGTCAAGCGCATCTGGGAACTGGGCTACTTCAGCGACGTCCAGGCCCACATGGAAGGCAACGTGCTGGTCTTCACCGTGGCGGAAAAGCCCCGCATCGAGAACCTCATCGTGGAAGGCAGCCACGAGATCGATGCCGAGGACGTGATCGCCGCCATGGGCACCAAGTCCGGCAACGTGCTCAACGAACAGCTCATCGCCGACGACCTGCAGAAAATCAACGAGCTCTACCGCAAGGAAGGCTATTACCTGGCCCGCTCCAGCTACCGTCTGGACAGCCGCTCCGGCGGCCGCGGCGCCGTGCTGGTCATCCAGGTGGAAGAAGGCAACAAGCTCTATATCAAGGAAGTCAAGATCGACGGCCTGGAGCAGCTGGACAAGGGCGACATGGACAAGTACCTGGCCCTGAAGCCCCGCAATATCTTCTCCTGGTTCACCGGTACCGGCGTGCTCAAGGAAGAGCACCTGGAGCGTGACACCAACGCCATCGCCGCCTATGGCCTGAACCAGGGCTTCGTGGACATCCAGGTGGCCGCTCCCGACGTGCAGTACAAGGAAGACGGCATCTATGTGACCTTCAAGGTCCATGAAGGCCCCCGTTACAAGATCCGCGAGATCAAGTTCGGCGGTGACATCATCGACGAAGAACAGGCCATGCTGGACGTGGTCGAGATGGACGAATGGAAGAAGGACAACGACTACTTCTCCATCACCGTCATGCAGGAAGACAGCAAGCGCCTGACCAACTTCTACACCGACCGCGGCTACGCCTTTGCCGAGGTGGATACCCGCGTCATGAAGGTGGAAGGCGACGAGCCCATGGTGGACGTGGGCTACATGGTCAACAAGAAGGAAAAGGTCTTCATCCGCCGTCTGATGGTCGACGGCAACACCAAGACCCGCGACAACGTCATCCTGCGCGAGATGCGCCTGGGCGACGGTGACCAGTACGACGGTGAAAAGATGCGCCGTTCCGCCGAGCGTCTGAACCGCCTGCGCTACTTCTCCGCCATCGACAGCGAACTGATCCCCACCGACCGTCCCGACGAAGTGGACCTCAAGATCAAGGTCAAGGAAGACAACACCGGTGCCCTCATGGGCGGTATCGGCTACTCCACCTACTATGACGTGGGTGTGACGGCCTCCATCATGGAGCGCAACCTTTTCGGTCGCGGCTATCAGGTGCAGCTGCAGGGCTTCTTCTCCTGGCGCCGTACGTCGGGCGTGCTCTCCTTCACCAACCCGCGCATCTACGACACCGACCTGTCCTTCGGCAACGACATCTACTACATCTACGACTACTGGGACGACTTCACCAAGGAAACCATCGGTGACACCATCCGCTTCGGTTATCCCATCGGTGAATACACTTCCGTGGGCCTGGGCTACCGTCTGGAACGCTACGACCTGTATGACGTGGATGCCGACGCTTCGCCCTACATCTCCGACTACAAGGGCACCAACTGGACCAGCGCCATCTCCGCCCGCATCCTGCGCGATACCACCGACGACCGCGCCCGTCCCACCAAGGGCACCATCGCCCGTCTGTGGGCCGAATACGGCGGCGGCGGTCTGGGCGGTACCGATAACTTCATCAAGGCCGTGGCCGACTGGCAGGGCTTCTGGTCCATCAATCCCGAGAACACCTTCCACCTGCGTGCCCGCGTGGGCGGCGTGTTCCAGAACACCAGCAGCCGCGTGCCCGTGTTCGAGCGCTTCTGGCTGGGCGGCATGGATACCGTGCGCGGTTACTCCTACTCCGACCTTTCGCCCCGCGACGACAAGTACGGCGGCGACCAGATCGGTGGTGACCGTATGGGCGTGCTGAACGTGGAATACATCTGGACCTTCCAGAAGGACATGGGCCTGGCCCTGGTGCCCTTCTTCGATGCCGGTTTCAACATCGACCACAAGACCATGGCCGACGACCTCAACGACAAGATCGTCTACTCCGCCGGTCTGGAACTGCGCTGGCGTTCGCCCATGGGCGACCTGCGCCTGGCCTACGGTTACCCCCTGTCCAAGGACTACGACGGCGAGCGCGAGCAGGGCCGTCTGGAATTCAGCATGGGCCAGTTCTTCTAGGCCGGGCTGATCCCTTCCGCGTCAAAAAAGCTCCCTTCGGGGAGCTTTTTTTTATGTCGAAAAACAGACGCTCCACCGGCTACAGTCGAGATACATGCTCATAATACACTGATTATCCTAATAAAAAACATTAATGGCACACGACCTGCAAAGTAAAGGCTACGGCAAGGTTCCCCTCCCGGGAGCAGCCACTATCCAGCGAGTTCTGTGTCATGGCCAGGAAAAAAGTCACCCCCGCTCCCCGTCCCCAGTCCCCCGGCATGATGGCCCGTATCCTGCCTCCTCTGGGATTCATCCTGGCCTTTTCCCTGCTGGCGGCCTTCTGCCACACCATCAGCCATGGCGCCACTCTCTCCCCCGCGCAGCGCTACGAAGCCGCCAAGGACGACATGGACACCTTGCGCCAAGACACCAAGCGCGGCATGCAGCGTGCCCCCTGGGAAGAACTGGCCTCGGCCTTCCATGCCATCCACCAGAATGCCGCGACCTGGCCCAACCGGCCGGCGGCCCTGTTCAAGGCCGCGGAATGCTACGAAGAACTTTCCCGCCGCTCCTTCGCCATCTCCGACGCCCGCAAAGCCGCCGGGACCTTTGAGGAAGTGGCCCGGCAGCACGACAGCAGCCGTCTGGCCGACGATGCCCTGCTGCGCGCCGCCCGTATCCGGGCCGACAGGCTCAAGGACACACGGGGCGCCCTGGAACTGCTGGACAGGCTCTGCCGGGACTATCCTCGCGGCGACATGTACGCCGAAGCACGCCGCCTGCAGCAGGAACTCGCTCCGGCCAAGACTGCCGCGCGTCCTGCTGTGCAGCCTGCCCGTCAGATATCCGACACCCCCCCGGCCGACGATGCCCGCCAAGCCCTGCAGCGTTATGAGAATGCCAAGAAGACCATGGAGCTCCTGCGCGCCGACAAGCGCCGCTCCTGCTGGCGGGAACCCTGGGAAAACCTGCAGGGCGATTTCATGCAGGTCTACCAGAGCCGGCCCAACGCCACGGTCAGCGCGGCTGCCCTGTTCCGTGCCGGTGTCAGTGCCCGCTCCCTGGCCGACTGTTCCCACCTTGCCGCCGACTATCGCACGGCCCGCACCCTGCTGCTGCGTGTGCCGGAAGAATTCCCCGGCAGCGCCCTGGCTGACGATGCCCTGTTGCAGGCAGCCCAGATCAGTGCCGAGGAACTGAAGGACCGCGCCGAGGCCATGCGCCTGCTGGCCCGTCTGGAAAAGGAATACCCCCGCGGCGACATGCGCCCCCAGGCCACGGCCCTGCGCCAGCAGCTGGCCCCGGTCGCCGCTGCGGGCAGCCGGCTGGCGGATGCCTCCGCTGGCAAGGGCAAGACCATCCGGGTCAACAATGTGGTGACCGGACAGCCGGGACTTTCCGTGCAGCGCGTGTTCATCGATGCCGGGCACGGTGGCCGTGATCCGGGCACCATCCACAACGACGTGGTCGAGCGCAACATCACGCTGGACATCGCCCTGCGGCTGGGCCGTCTGCTGGAGGACAACGGCCTGGAAGTCATCTACAGCCGGCGCAAGGATGTGGCCGTGAGCCTGCGCGACCGCACGGGCAAAGCCAACCAGGCCGGGGCCGACCTGTTCGTCTCCATCCACGTCAACGCCCATGAGGACCGCGGCATCAACGGCTTCGAGACCTATTATCTGGACATCTCCCGCGACCCCCGCGCCGTGCGCGTGGCCAGCCAGGAAAACGCCCGCAACGACAGGAACATGGGCGAGGTCCAGAAGATCCTTTCCGACGGCATGCTCACGGCCCGCCAGTACGAGAGCCGCCGGCTGGCCACCGACATCCAGAAACAGTCCCTGGCCCGCCTGAAGCGCCGCGGCTATACCGTGCGCGACAACGGTACCCGGGCGGCCCCCTTCATCGTCCTGCTGGGCGCGCGCATGCCCTGCGTCCTGGTGGAAGTGGGCTACTGCTCCAATCCGCATGAGGCCCGCAACCTGCTCGATGCCCGCTACCGCATGATCCTGGCCGAAGGTCTGGCCGAGGGCATCCTGAGCTACAGCGACCGGGTGCGGCAGAACCGCACGGCCCAGAATTCCTTGACGCCCCCTGCCTCTGGTGCTATGTGATGAACGGTAAACAAGAGGTTTCCCTCTTGCTACCAGAAAATCTACACAATCACTGCCTGGCGGCATCCTCGATCCGCGGAGCATTCGATCAAAGGGAGTTTTTTCCATGCGCAAACTGATGTATCTGACCCTTGCGGTCTGCCTGATGATGGCGGGGGCCGTTGCCGCCAATGCCGCTGAACCTGCTGCCGCCAAGATCGGCGTCGTGGACATGCAGGCCGTCGCCACCCAGAGCGAACCTGCCCAGGCCGCCAAGAAGCAGATGGAAAGCAAGTACGGCAAGGAGCGCGCCGCTCTGGAAAAGCAGGGCGAAGCCCTGAAGAAAGCCGCCGAAGAACTGAAGGGCCCCAAGGCCTCTGATGAAAAGAAGCTGGCCTTCATCCGCAAGAAGCAGGAACTGGACCAGAAGACCCGTAACTTCCTGCGCAAGGTGGAACAGGACGAAGTGAAGCTGCGCCAGGATATGGTCACCCTGGTCTTCAACGCCACCTACAACGTGGCCCAGCGCAAGGGCTTCAACTTCGTGGTGGACATCACCGCCGGCGGCGTCCTTTACGCCGACCAGACCATGGACCTGACCCAGGACGTGCTGGCCGAGGTCAACAAGATGCACAAGGACGAAAAGGCCAAGGGCAGCAAGTAAGCGCCCCGTACAGCCGGATCTCGAGCCCCCTGTCCGCAGGGGGCTTTTTTTTGCCCGCCCGCCGGCAGCAGGCCGCCTTGTCTTGCGCCGGGCATCGGGCTAAACTGCGCCATCATACCATCAAAGGAGTTTTCCATGTCGGACGCTACGCCTATCACCATGGACATCCAGCGCATCCTCTCCATCCTGCCCCACCGCTATCCTTTCCTGCTGGTGGACCGCGTGCTGGAATGCGTGCCTGGCTCCCATATCAAGGCCTACAAGAACGTGACCATCAACGAGCCCTTCTTCCAGGGGCATTTCCCCGGCGCGCCCATCATGCCCGGCGTGCTCATCCTTGAAGCCCTGGCCCAGACCGGCGCCCTGCTGGCGGTCTCCGGCATGGAAGGCGACCTTTCGGACAAGCTCTTCTTCTTCACCGGTCTGGACGGCGTCAAATTCCGCCGCCAGGTGGTGCCCGGCGATCGTCTGGAACTGCACTGCGACAATATCCGCATGAAGCTCAAGCTCTGCAAGATGGACGCCCGCGCCTATGTGGACGGCAAGCTGGCCGCCGAGGCCCAGATCACTGCCGCCATCGGCGACCGCCCCAAGGCCTAGCATGAAAGTCGCTCTGGTGCATTACTGGCTGGTCAACATGGCCGGCGGCGAAAAAGTGCTGGAGGCCCTATGCCGCCTCTACCCGCAGGCGGACATCTTCACCCATGTGGTGGACAGGGAAAAGCTCCTGCCCGAATTCCGGCAGCACAAGATCAGCACCACCTTCATCAACAGCCTGCCCGCCAGCCGCAGACTGTACAAAAAGTACCTGCCCCTCATGCCGCATGCCCTGGAACAGCTGGACCTGACGGACTACGATCTGGTCATCTCCAGCGAGTCCGGGCCCGCCAAGGGCGTCATCACCCGGCCCGACTGCCTGCACGTCTGCTACTGCCATACGCCCATGCGCTATCTGTGGGACAACTGGCCGGCCTACATGCGGAGCACGGGACGGCTCTCCCGTCTGGCCATGCGTCTGCTGCTGCCCTCCCTGCGGCAATGGGACTGCCTCAGCGCCCAGCGGGTGGACCACTTCGTGGCCAACTCCCGCCATGTGGCCCGGCGCATCCGCAAATACTGGCGCCGCGAGGCCGCCGTGGTCCATCCTCCGGTGGACACGAAGGCCTTCACGCCTCGTGCGGAACCGGGAGGAGAGCACTACCTGTGCTTCGGGCGTCTGGCCTCGTACAAGCGCGTGGATCTGGCCGTGGAGGTCTGCACCCGCCTCGGCCGACCGCTGGTGGTGGCCGGTGACGGCGAGATGATGCAGCAGCTCAAGGCCAAGGCAGGCCCCAGCGTCCGCTTCGTGGGCCGTCAGGACGATGCCGCCGTGCGCGAGCTCATGGCCCGCAGCCGGGCCCTGCTCTTCCCCGGTGAGGAAGACTTCGGCATCATCCCGGTGGAAGCCATGTCGGCCGGCGTCCCGGTCATCGCTTACGGACGCGGCGGGGCCACCGAGACCGTGGTGGACGGCGAGACCGGCCTGCTCTTCGCCGAGCAGACCCCGGAGAGCCTGGCCGATGCCCTGCACCGCTTCGAACAGTGCGAAGGTGATTTCGATCCTCAGCGCCTGCATGCCCATGCGGAAAAATTCTCTACCGAGAACTTCCTGACCGGCTTCCGCCAGGAGGTGGAGGCCGCCATGGCCCGCCTGTAAAAGACGGACAGCCCCGGAAACAAAAAAGGACAGCCTGCGTGGCTGTCCTTTTCTTTTGTCGTGTGAACTGTCCCGATGCTGTCCGCGATCCGGGAAACGCCGGAGATAATCAGCATCCGGCCAGTGATGCGGCATGGGGCGGGCTTTCCCCGACGATCGCGACGGTTACGGCGTCCCGCAGGCCCATCTGCCGCCGGGGAGCGGGGCCTCCATCCCCGTCAGTAGGCGCCGTAGCCGGTGAGCACCACGGGGAAGGTACGGGCCAGGATCCAGAGATCCATCCAGATGCACCAGTTGGTCACATAATAGCGGTCCAGATTGACCCGCTCCGCATAGGTCGTGTTGTTCCGCCCGGAGACCTGCCACAGGCCCGTGATGCCCGGACGCACCCGGCAGTAGTCCGCATAGACTTCCCCGTATTTGGCGATCTCGGCTTCCACGATGGGGCGCGGCCCCACCAGGCTCATCTCGCCCCGTACCACATTGAGCAGCTGGGGCAGCTCGTCCAGACTGCTTTTGCGCAAGAAGCGTCCCACACGGGTGATGCGCGGATCATGCTTCAGTTTGTGGTCTTTTTCCCACTCTTCACGCAGGTCGGGGTTCTCCTCCAGATACCGGGCCAGCACCTCGTCCGCATCCTGACGCATGGTGCGGAACTTGAAGACGTCAAAGGCCTTGCCGTCCTTGCCCAGACGACGTTGCCGGTACAGCACAGGCCCCCGGCTGTCCAAACGGATCAGCAGGCACAGCAGCAGCCCGGGCACGGCGCCCAGCAGGACCACGGGCAGGCAGAGCACAAGATCCAGGGCCCGCTTGAGACGCTGCCGCCAGCGACGGCGCAGGTTCTGCATGAGCATGAAACCTGTCACGGTGCCCAGGTCGCAGGCATGGAACCAGTGCTGGCGAACACCGCTGCTCTGGGCGGGCACCACTAGGATCTTGACGAAATAGCGGCTGGCCTCGTGTACGAAGCGGGCCGCATAGGCATCGGACGGCTGCAGCATCAGGGCGATGGCCCCGGGATGGCGGCGTTCCGCGTCCCGCAGCTGACGTCTGGCCTTTTCCATGTCCGGCGGCAGGGTGAAGATGTCCACCGGCGAAAGGCCCAGCCAGGGGTGACGCTTGAGATAATGCCACAGCTCCCGGCCCGTATTGCTGCGGTCAAGGATCACCAGGGGCGTGCCCCACCAGCGGAACCTGCCGAAGTAATGACGGCAGAAACGCCGGGTCACCGGCAAGAGGAAGATGCTCAGCAGCCAGGCCCCCACGAGCACGATACGCGAATAGGCCACGCTGGTCTTGCCCGCGAACAGCAGCACGAGGATGAGACCGAAGGTCAGGGACGTCATGGCGCAGAGCTTGCGGCTCTCCACATAGGCAGGCAGCGAGATGCCTCCGTAAAGTCCCAGTGCCAGCCCCATGAGCGGTGCCACCAAAAGCATGGAGAGCATCCAGCCGTAGCTGGTGATGTCCAGGCCGCCCCACAGGGCACGCAGGCACACGAACAAAAGGGTACAGGCCAAAAGGGTAAGAAAGTCGCACAACACCAGCAGGACGACACGGGGTGGCACCCCCAGGCCCTGCAGCATGCGCTGTACTAGACGGGAGGATTCCATCAGGTTTTCTGGTCTCCGATAAGGAAGAAAAAGGCGGGGACGGGCAGGAGAGCGGCTTTGTGACGCCTTCTCACTTGCGCCCGTGCGCGGCTTTTGCTAAAAAATTTTGTTGCCGCGCGATACGGCATCAGGTTATACCCGGCCCTCACATTTTACAAGGGAAGCACCATGAAAAAACTTTTTGTTTGCGCCCTGCTGTTCGGCCTGCTGGCCTCTGTGCCGGCCTTTGCCCAAAAGACCTACGTCAACGGCATCGACTCCAACTATCCGCCTTTTGCCTATGTCGATGAAAAGACCGGCCAGCCCGCCGGTTTTGACGTGGATGCCATGAACTGGATCGCCAAGACCATGGGCTTCAAGGTCGTCCACAAGCCTGTGGCCTGGGACGGTATCGTGCTGGCCCTTGCCAACAAGCAGATCGACATGATCGCTTCCGGCATGAGCATCACCGAAAAGCGCCGCAAGGTGGTGGATTTTTCCGATCCTTACTGGGAAGTCTCCCGCGTGTTCCTGGTGCCTGCCGACTCCAAGCTGACCCCTGCCGACATCCTGTCCAAGCCCATCAAGCTGGGCGTGCAGCGCGGCACCTCCGAAGCTGAAGCCATCAAGCAGGAACAGAAGGAAAAGGGCTATCCCTTTGAACTGCGCTTCTATGAATCCTGTCCGCTGGCCGTGGAAGACCTGGTCAACGGCCGCATCGAAGCCGCCCTCATGGACTCCCTGCCCGCCGGTGACGCCATCGCCCGCGGCAAGGCCGTGAAGAAGGCCGGCGTGCATGGCGAACCCGACCAGTTCGGCGTGGCCATCCGCAAGGGCGACAAGGAACTGCGCGCCCTTATCGACGAAGGCTTCCGCAAGCTGCAGGCCGATCCCTACTGGAAGGAACTGCAGGCCAAGTACCTGAGCAAGTAACCCCTTACTGACTGATACAGCGGCCTGTGCCGCTTTCCCAAGGTGAACCGCCGCCCTTGTCGCGGCGGTTCGCCATGTCCATACAGCCCGTTTTTCTCATGTCCGATATCTTTCCCTTCAGCGCGATCCTGGATTTCCTGCGGGATATCCTCATGCAGGCCTGGCTCTGCCTGGCCGTCGTCCTGCGCCCCATCGTAGGCGATACCATCGTGGATGCCTTCCCCTTCATCATGGGCGGCACGCTGGTGACCGTGGGCTCGGTGGCCCTGGCGCTGGGCATGGGGCTGGTGCTGGGCGTCCCCATGGCCGTGCTGCAGGTGTACGGTAACGCCCTGGCCCGCCGTCTGGTGGGACTGTATGTCTGGTTTTTCCGCGGTGTCCCCATCCTGGTGCTGCTCTTCCTCTCCCAGGGGCTTTTCCTTTCCATGGGCTGGATCCTCGAGCCCTTCCTGCTCTCCTGCCTCGTCATGGGCTGCATCAGCACGGCCTATCAGTCCCAGATCTTCCGCGGCGCCATCGAGAGCCTGCCCCAGGGGCAGCTCAAGGCCGCCCGTGCCCTGGGCATGCGTGATATGACCGCCATCACCTGCATCATCCTGCCGCAGGCCCTGCGCCTTTCCATCCCGGGCTGGGCCAACGAATTTTCCATCCTCCTCAAAGACTCCGCCGTCTGTTACCTGCTGGGCACCATGGAGATCATGGCCCGCGTCAATGCCGTGGCCCAGCGTACGCATGAACATCTGGCATTTTTTGCCCTGGCCGGGGTCATCTATTTCGTTTTGACGCTGATCGTGCTCAAGCTCTTGCGCCGCCTGGAAAACAAGGTCCAGATCCCCGGCTACTCCGCCGGCACGGTGGGCAGCATGGCCAAAAACACGCAGCATGGGGTAAAGAACGCATGAACGAAGTTGTCTTGCAGGTAAAAGGCATCAGCAAAAGCCTGGGCGGCAAGTCCATCCTGGACAATTGCTCCCTGAACATGAAACGCGGCGAACTCAAGGTCCTCATCGGCCCTTCCGGTGCGGGCAAGAGCACGCTCTTGCAGTGCATCAACTGCCTCATCCCCCCGGACAAGGGCGAGATCATCCTTGAAGGCGAAAAGCTCGACTTCTCCAACAAGTCCAAGCTCTGCGCCTTCCGCGCCCAGGTGGGCATGATCTTCCAGGACTTCAACCTGTTCGATCACCTCACCGCCGAAGAAAACGTTGCCATCGCCCTGCGCAAGGTGCGCGGCATGTCCGCGGCGGCCGCCCGTGAACGTGCTATGGACGAGCTGGCCCGCGTGGGCCTTGCCCGCCGCGCCCTGCTCTACCCCGCCCAGCTTTCCGGCGGCCAGAAGCAGCGCGTGGCCATGGCCCGTGCCCTGGCCATGGATCCCAAGGTCATCCTGCTGGACGAGCCCACCTCCGCCCTGGACCCGGAACTGGTGGGCGAAGTGCTCTCCGTCATCCGTGACCTCTCCAAGGGCGGCATGACCATGATCATGGCCACGCACCAGATGGACTTTGCCCGCGCCCTGGCCCACGAGATCCTGTTCATGGAACGTGGCGTCATCATCGAACAGGGTGCGCCCGAGACCCTGCTGGCCGAAGGCAGCAACACCCGTACCCGCGACTTCTGCGCGCACCTGCTGGATATGGGAGCCTAGCGTGGTCATCGACATCCCCTTTTTCACCCAGGACGTCATCCCGGCCCTCAACCAGGGCCTGAAAGTGTCCATCGCCCTCATCGTCCCGGCCAGTATCCTGGGCTTCGTGGGCGGCGTGGCACTGGGATGTCTGCGGGCCTTCGGTGGCCCCTGGAGCAGCCGGCTGGGCAACTGGTACACCGCCATCATCCGTGGCGTGCCGCTGGCCGTGCAGCTGATGATGATCTATTACGCCCTGCCCAAGATGGGCATCTATTTCGAACCCTACGGCGCCGCCCTGCTGAGCTTCATCCTCTGCAGCGCCGCCTATCATTCGGAATACATCCGCGGGGCCCTGCTCTCCATCCGCCAGGGGCAGATCAAAGCCGCCCAGGCCCTGGGCATGACCACCTTCCAGACCGTGTTCTGGATCGTCATCCCCCAGGCCGCCCGCCGTGCCCTGCCCGGCTGCGGCAACGAGATCATCTATCTCATCAAGTACAGCTCCCTTGCCATGCTCGTGACCTGTAACGAACTCATGAGCGAAGCCAAGGTGCTGGCCTCGGACACCTTCCGCAATACGGAAGTCTTCCTGGCCGTGGGCCTCTACTACCTCATCCTGGTCTCTCTGGCCACCTGGTGCCTGCGCTGGCTGGAAAAGCGCTACAGCATCCCCGGCTTCGGCAACCGCTAGTTTCCTTTTTCCTGAGGGGAGGGGAACCCCCTCTGCCAACGCGAGAGGGGGTTCCCCTCCCCTCAGACTCCCCTCCCTTCCCCCAGCGCGTTTCATCCAGAAAGACTGCGCCGACATGCAGGGAAGGAACCTTATCTGCAAGGCCAGAACGAAGGCGCTGTCCGCACACGCGGACAGCGCCTTTCTTTGTTTGCAAGGATATCGTTCCAAATCTGACGAAAGGCTTCTCCAGCAACTCTGCCGCTCTTCCCTCAGTTGCTGTGCCTTTTCAGCAATATCTGATGGTTCCTTTCCTGCTTGCCCCCAAATATTCTCTACACCTATCCATAAAAAAATCCCCCTCCCCGCTGAAGTGCACTGGGAGGGGGTGAGGAGTTTGAGGGGCGGGGGAACACCTCTCGCGCTAGGCGAGGGGTTCCCCCGCCCCTCAACAAAACAGCACAGCCATGCTGCTGTTACATATGCAGGGCGGCCTGACCGAGTTCCAGGGCCTTGAGGTTGGAGGCCTGCAACTTGGCGGGCAGGTATTTTTCGATGGCGGCCTTGAGGGCGTCGATACCGAAGGGCAGCAGGCCCGAGGCACAGACAGCGGCCAGCAGCACGGTGTTGCCCGCCTGGGCGGCACCGGCCTGGATGCCCAGCTCGCGGCAGGCCAGAAAATGGCACTGGCTGGCCACGGCGCGGGACTTCTGCTCGATCTCTTCCATGGAAGGATATTCGGCCATGCCCAGAGACACGCTCAGAGGCGGCATGGGATCACGGCTGGAGAAGATGACGCCGCCGGGACGCAGGTACGGCAGACCGCGCAGGGTCTCCAGGGGTTCGAAGCCCAGCAGGATATCGGCTTCACCAAGGTCCAGCTTGGGCGAACGCCAGCCGCCCAGCAGCAGCACGGATTCCACCACACCGCCGCGCTGAGCCATGCCGTGGACTTCGCCGGCCACCACTTCCTGCCCGGCATCCAGGGCGGTGCGGGCCAGCAGGGTGGTGGCGGTCAGGGTGCCCTGTCCGCCCACGCCGGTGAAGAAGATACGAAGACGCTTTTGTTTGTCGCTATGTTGCATAATACACCTCACCTAGGCGCGCTTTCTGGCCTTGAAGGCCTTGGGGGCCACCTGCAGACAGACCATGCAGCCGGTGCAGAGATTCTCATCCACAGCCACGTCCTCGCCGTTGCGGTAGAAAGCGGGGCAGGCCAGTTCTTCCAAGCAGCGCTGGGCATCGGCGCCCTGCTCAGCCACATAGGCCACCTGGGCGGCGGTCTTCTTGAGACGGCGGCGGGCATAGAGCACGCAGGGTTCTTCCGCGATGATGACGCGCACGCCCTTCTTGTCGCGCATGTCTTCCAGGGCCGAATGCAGGGCCTTGAGGTTGTAGGAGCGCACCTTCACGCATTCGGTGACGCCCAGACCGCGCACCACGGATTCGATATCCAGATGCATGGCCTCTTCACCGAGGATGTCCTGCAGCATGCCGGGGTTGGGCTGGTGGCCGGTCATGGCGGTGGTGCCGTTGTCGAGGATGACCACCAGGATGTCGTGTTTGTTGAACACGGCGTTGGCCAGGCCGGTCATGCCGGAATGGAAGAAGGTGGAGTCACCGATGAAGGCCACCACCGGCTTGCCGGAGGCCCGGGAAAAACCGCTGCCCGCAGACACGGAGGAGCCCATGCAGACCAGGAAGTCGGCCATGCGCAGGGGCGGCAGCATGCCCAGGGTGTAGCAGCCGATGTCGCTGGAATAGTAGGCGTCGTCGCCAAAGGTGTGACGGACGGCGTAGTAGACGGCGCGGTGGGAGCAGCCGGCGCAAAGGTTCGGCGGACGCACGGGCAGTTCGCGGACCACGGGCGAAGAGGCCTTGACCGGGCAGGGGCAGTCCAGATAGTCGGCCACGCGGCGCAGGACCAGGGTGGTGGAGTATTCTCCCAGCACCGTGAGGGTCTCGTCCTTGCCTTCGATGCGGGCCTTGCAGCCGCACTTCTGGGCCAGGGCGCGCACGCTGCCTTCCAGCAGGGGCTCGCCTTCTTCCAGCACCAGCACGCGGTCACAGGACTGCAGGAAGGCTTCGATGCGGCCTTCGGGCAGGGGCCAGGTCATGCCCAGCTCGAGCACGCGCACGCGCTCTTCCCAGCCGCCGGAGGCCAGGGCGTCGGCCAGATAGTTGCGGGCCACGCCGCTGGCGATGATGCCCAGGCGGCAGCCTTCGGGACCGTATTCACGGCTGAAGCGGCTGGACTCGGCAAAGGCGCGGGCCTTTTCCATGATCTCCAGCAGGGAGCGGTGACGGCCACGGGCCACGGCGGGCACGGGCACGAAGCGGCCGGGATTGCGCTGGAAGTCCACGATGGGCGCGGGCCCTGCCGGCAGATCGTCGAACTCCACGTTGCCGCGCATGTGGCTGACGCGGGTGGTGGTGCGCAGCAGCACGGGCTGCTGGAGCTCGCGGGCCAGACGGAAGGCCTCGCGGGTCATGTCCTTGGCTTCCTGGGCGGACACGGGCTCGAAACAGGGCAGGGAAGCAAAACGCGCGTAATAGCGGTTGTCCTGCTCGTTCTGGCTGGAGTGGCAGCCGGGGTCATCGGCGGAAAGCACCACCAGACCGCCGGGCAGACCGGTGTAGACCGAGGTGAACAGCGGGTCGGCCGCCACGTTGAGGCCCACGTGCTTCATGGTCACCAGGGCCTGGGCACCGCCCAGGGCCGCACCGGCGGCCACTTCGAAGGCGACCTTTTCGTTGACAGCGTACTCGATCTTGTAGCGGCCCTCGCCGCCCAGTTTATAAAAGGTATCCGGCACTTCGGAAGAAGGCGTGCCAGGATAGCAGGTGACCATGTTCACGCCGGCTTCCAGCGCGCCGCGTACGATGGCTTCATTGCCCAGCAAAACGTGGCGCTCGCCACGCGCCCCGTGCAGCAGAGGATGTTTGCTCATGTGTCCTCCCGGCCCGTGCGCGTCGGCAGAGGGGCCGCCAACGTTCTTACTTGTTCTCCGCGCCGTCCTTCACGGGCGCGGCCTTGCCACCGCCCAGCGCTTCCGCGCGCGAGCGGTAAAATTCACCGTCCAGGCCAGGCTGCGAGGCGGCCAGGGCTTCATAGGCGGCAACGGCCACCTCGGTCTTGCCCGCCGCTTCGGCGGCCTCGCCCAGCAGCATGCGCAGGGTGGCGCGGCCATCTTCGGTGGCACGGCTCTCCAGGCCCTGCAGCAGGGTCACGGCATCAGCGGGACGATCCAGCTTGATCAGCGCGCCGGCCTGGCCCAGAGCGGCCATCAGGCCCATGGCGCCGTCGGCATCCAGCTTGGCCGCCGTGGCGTAGGCCTTTTCGGCCCGGCTGTAGTCCTGATCCTGCATGGCGAACTCGGCCTGCATCAGATAGATGCTGTAGCGCATGTTCTCGGGAGCTTTGGCTGCCAGGTCGTCCAGCGCCTTGAGGCGATCCCCGCCCTTCATGGTGATGCCGATACGCGCCAGTTCGGTCTGGGCCTCGGCCTGCAGGCCGCCCTGATGCCAGCGCCACACGGCGGTGCCTACCAGGGCCACCAGAAGGACGACCACCACGCCCACGATCAGCCCGCTGTTGCGCACGATGAACTGCAGCAGCGGTGCGCTTTCCGCGCTCACCTCAGCCTTGAGGTCATTGAGCAGGGTAGGAGATTCAGGGGTATTCTGAGGTCTGACAGGATTCATTTCTTTCGGTGCTCCTTGCAAAAGCTTCGCCCGCGGTCGCCGGAGCTGTCACGGTGCGGTCTATTTATGTAGGATAGGGGACGGCCTTCTGTCAAAGAAAAACCCCCTGCCGGCAGTAGGGAATCCCCTGAGCGGGCGTTTTTCCTCCCAAAGGGGCAAACGCCGGGAACAGGAGAGGCAACAGGCTTCTCCACCGGGCGCCCCTCTTGCAAAAAAAGGAGGAAATCCGGACGCTCGGCGTCATCCCGTGCGGGGGCCGTCCCCTTGCCCTCCTCCCTGCGGCAGCGTATAGAGAGACAAGCCAACCCAAGGAGCCCGTATGACTTTGGCACAAGAAATGACCCTGCTCGGCCAAAAGGCCAAGGAAGCCGCCCGCCTGCTGGCCAAAGCCAGCCCCGCGGCCAAGAACGCCGCCCTCACCCGTCTGGCCGCCCTGCTCGAAGAGCGGGAAGCCGAGCTGCGCACCGCCAACGCGCAGGATCTGGACGCGGCCCGCGCCCGGGGCCTGGACGCCCCCCGCATGGACCGCCTGACCCTGCATCCCGCCGTACTGGCGGACATGCGCGCCGCCTGCCTGCATGTGGCCGGTCTGCCCGATCCCGTGGGTGCCATGGACAGCCAGTGGCAGCGCCCCAACGGTCTGCTGGTGGGCCGCATGCGCGTGCCGCTGGGCGTCATCGCCATGATCTACGAGGCCCGCCCCAACGTGACCATCGACGCGGCCATCCTCTGCCTGAAAGCGGGCAATGCCGTGATCCTGCGCGGCGGCAGCGAGGCCCTGCACTCCAACACCGCTCTGGCCGCCCTGCTGCGCCAGGCACTGGAAGAAGCCGGCCTGCCCGCCGATGCGGCCCAGCTGGTGACGACCACGGATCACGCCGCCGTCACCGAGCTGTGCAAGCTCGACCAGTACATCGACGTCATGATCCCGCGCGGTGGCGAAGGTCTGGTGCGTGCCGTGACCGAAGCCGCCACCATGCCGGTGCTCAAGCATTACAAGGGCGTCTGCCACGCCTTCGTGGACGCGGACGCGGACCTGGACAAGGCCCTGGACATCGTCTTCAACGGCAAGGCGCAGCGTCCCGGCGTCTGCAATGCCCTGGAGTGCCTGCTGGTGCACAAGGACTGCGCCGCGGCCTTCCTGCCCCGTGTGGGCCGGCGCCTGGGCGAGGCCGGTGTGGAGTTCCGTGCCTGCCCCGCTTCCCTGCCCTTGCTGGGGCCCACGGCCAAGGCCCAGAGCCCCGACGATCTGGGCCAGGAATTCCACGCCCTGGTCCTGGCCGTCCGCGTGGTGGACGACATGGACGAGGCCCTGGCGCACATCGCCCGCTACGGTTCCAACCATACGGAGATCATCTGCACCAACGACCACGAGCACGCCATGCGCTTCCTGCGTGAAGCCGATGCCTCCATGGTGGCGGTCAATGCCTCCACCCGCTTCAACGACGGCGGCCAGCTGGGCCTTGGCGCGGAGATCGGCATCTCCACGTCCAAGCTCCACGCCTACGGCCCCATGGGCGTGCAGGAGCTGACCACCACCAAGTTCGTGGTCTTCGGTCAGGGGCAGGTGCGGCAATAGACATGGACTGGAAGCGCGCAGCGGGCCGTGCCCTGTTCGGCGGCAGCTTCAACCCGCCGCATGTGGGACACCTGCGTCTGGCCATCGAGATGGCTGAGACCTTGCGCCCCCTGGCCGACAGCGTGGAGCTGATGCCCTGCGCCACACCGCCGCACAAGGTGGTGAGCGGCCTGCTGCCCTTCGACCTGCGGGCCGCCATGGTGGAAGCCTGTCTGGACGGCCTGCCCGGCCTTTCGTGCAACCGCATGGAAGCCGAGCGCCCCGGCCTTTCCTATACCTGGGACACCTTGCAGGCCTGCCGCGAAGAGACGCCCGAACGCCCCCTGTTTTTCATCCTCGGCAACCCGGACTATGCCCTGCTGCCCCACTGGCACCGGGGGCTGGAGCTGCCCGAGCTTTGCCAGCTGGTGGTGGTGCCGCGCGGTGAAGGCTCGGAAAAAAACTTCCTGGCCGCCACGGAAAGCATGTGGCCCGGAGCCCGGCCCTGCGAGCCTGTCCTGCCCGGGAGCCGCCGCATGCGCCTGCCCGGTGGCGGTCTGGTCCACTTCGTGCCCCTGCCGTGGATCTCGGTCAGCGCTTCGCGCATCCGCCACCGCTGGCTGCACGGCCTGAACGTGGATTTTCTGGTGCCCCGGCCCGTCCTGGACCTGCTGGACACCCACAGGGATACCGTGCTGGAGCACTGGCTGCCCGAGACCAGGACGGACGATGCCTGATAGCGCCGAGGCTGCAAGAAAACATATTGCTTTTTTCACCGAAACAGACTAAATAATGCCTTCGGCCTTGCTGTGCATGCACGGCATCAAAGAGCGGAGAGGTAGCGAAGTTGGCCGTAACGCGCTCGACTCGAAATCGAGTTATCGGTTAATAGCCGGTACGTGGGTTCGAATCCCACCCTCTCCGCCATACTAAAGACCACCAAGATTCACGAAAGTCCGCAAAGCCTTGAGCTGAGCGGACTTTTTCTGTTTTTGAGGTTCAGGGACGTTCACGAAGATAAAATTGAAAACAATCCGGCAAACAAAACTTCTATTTGCTCCAATGGCCAAGAAGAACTGAAGTCTTCCACCATTCTGACTGACCCCATAGACAGCTATGGATTTTCGACAAATACAACGATTATCATCCCTGTTAACGGATTATCAAATAATTTATAATCTTAAAATCAAGGATTAACGCTTGCCATACAAGTATTGCTCATATACGTTCACCTCTGGCATATGAATAAAAGGAGGGACTTTATGGCTCTGGAAGACAAAGATATTTTTAATGCTATTTTCAACAAATATAGCGATCAGCCCATCGAATTCATCATGGAGCAATACGAGAAGGCAAAACTTCTCAATATGGCCATCGAGCGCCGCATCAATGCGCAGGCCGAGCAGCCTGTGAAGGCCGAAGAGGCCGCGCCTGCCGCCCTGCCCCCCGTGGCCGAGCCCCTCCCCGTGGAAGAGGAAAAAAAGCCCGCCCCGGCCCCCAAAAAGATCTTCACCAAGGCCGACCTGGTCTTCAATCCCGCGGAAGCCATCACCGACAACACCATCACCTGCTGCCTGTGCGGCAAGGCGGCCTGCTCCCTGACTTCCCGCCATCTGGCCAACCACGGCATCAATGTGGAAGAGTACAAATACCTTTGCGGCTATCCTTCCGAGCAAAAGCTGATGTCCCGGAATTTCGAAGCCAAGATGCGACGCAATGTCCAGAGGGCCCAGCAGGCTCGCAAGGAAAAGCGGCAGGCCGAAAACGCCTAAGGGCTTTGCGGCATGGCCGGTTCCCAGGAGCGGCATGATCCGCAGCCATCGCATCCGTCAGGATGGCAAAGAAATGAACAAGGGGATGCCCACGGGCATCCCCTTATTTTATTCTTTAACGAACCTGAGCCGCAGACGGCATGCCCCTGACGCCCCCCGCCACAGAGGGATCAGGGACGATACGCGCGCAGGGCGAACATGGGCACCGGATTGTAGGTGGCGTCCCGCCGGACGAAGATCCGCCCGCTGAGCCCGGTATCGCAGCTGCAACGGACAAAGCCCGCCCGTGCCAGAGCTTCCATGTCCCACCGGGGCCGCTCCCGGCGGCTCAGGGGCAGGGCCCGGCGGATATCCTCCCCTTCCTGCAAAAGGGCATCGTCCACATCGGCATGGGCATGCTGTCCCTTCTCATCGGCAAGCCGGGTGAAATCCACCGCCCCATAGTCGGCATCGAAGTTGAGCAGCACGCCGCCGGGGCGCAACACCCGCAACCACTCCGCATAGGCCGCCTCGGGATCCGTCAGCGTCCAGGTCAGGTTGCGGGCCAGGACGCCATCGAAGGATGCCTCTCCAAAGTCCAGCTCGGTGGCGCTCATGCAGCGCCACGCCACCGTACAGCCCGCTTCATCGGCCAGTGCGGCGGCCTGGGCCAGCATCCCCTCGCCCAGGTCGATGCCCGTGACCTCACAGCCCGCCTGCGCCAGCAGGATGGCAAAAAATCCCGCGCCCGTCCCCAGATCCAGTATGCGCAGGGCGGTCCCGTCTTCCCTGTGCGGCAGCCAGGGCAGGATCTCCGCCCGCCACAGGGAAGATTTGTCACTCTGCAATTCCTCACGGCGTACCTGCCCGAAGGCATCGGAACGCCGGGTCCAGTAGCGCCGGATGCGCCCGTCGAGCCCGGGCCGGGCCGTCACGGCATCCTTGGGGATGGTGACACTCTGCTCCATCATATACTCCCTTGCCGCGTCGCGCGGGGACCGGCTGTTTTGCCTTGCTACTTGCCTCTTTCCCTGCGGCACGATCACTCGATCTTGTCCCGCCTCATGACAGGGTACGGCCGGTCACCTTCCCCGGTGCCGGGCATATATCCCTACTCTTTATACCGCCTGCTCCACACCGGAACGCCATGCACGTCCCTGTCGTTCAGCTCTGCGTTGTGTCACCGGTATCTTCTGCCCCGGCAGCGTCATCCCAGCTTCCGTCCCAGGCGGAGCGAAACGGGACCACCGTTTCCAGCATCCGCCGCAAGCGCGGACTGCGGGCGCTCCCCAGCTGCGACACCGGCAGATGCTCCACACAGCGGCCCTGATCCAGGACCAGCAGGCTGTCACAAACCAGCGCCGCGGCCTGAAGGTCATGGGTGATGAAAAGACAGGTCATGTCGCTGCGGATGTCCCGCAGCAGTTCCAGCACCTGCACCGGGACATCCAGCGAGCTCACGGCCTCGTCCAGCACCAGAAAGGACGGCCGTGCGGCCAGCGCCCGAGCGATGCAGGCCCGCTGTACCTGTCCGCCGCTGAGCTCATGCGGCAGGCGGCCAGCCAGCGCAGGAGAAAGCCCCACGCGCTCCAGCAGCCTGTCCACTTCCCACCGCCGCTCCCGGCGGGAGAGACGACAGCCCGGGCCAAAACCTTCGTCCACGACCTCCGCCAGCGTGAATCCCGGATTTACCGAGGTCATATAATCCTGGAAGACCACGGAGAGCCTTCCGCCCCGGGCCCGCCACTGCCGCAGGGGCTGGCCTTCCAGCAGCACGGTGCCACGGTCGGGGCAGTCCAGCCCCAGCAGCAGGCGCGCCAGCGTACTCTTGCCGCTGCCGCTCTCGCCCACCAGGCCCGCCATCCCGCCCCGCTCCAGACAAAAGTCCAGGCCCCGCAGCACGGGCCGGGAGCCCCCTCCATGCGGGACGGCGTAGGTCTTCCAGATGTCCTGCACAGAAAGAAAAATGTCCCTGCCGGTCATCACCTGTCCTCCAGGGCTTTCCGGAAGCCCCGCCACAGGGCCAGCCGGGTACGGACCAGATGCCGGGTACAGGCATGGCACGGCGCATCGAAAAGCTGTGCCGCCTGCCCGTATTCGACGCAGCTCCCCGCCTGCATGACCAGCACCTCATCGGCCAGCTGCTGTACCGCGCCAAGATCGTGCGAGACGAAGATCAGGGAAGCATCACGGGCCAGGTCGGCCAGACAGCGCAGCACCTGCCGCTGATGGCAGGCATCCAGCGCGGTGGTGGGCTCATCGGCCACCACCAGCGCGGGCCGCAGGGCCAGGGTCAGGGCGATCATGCAGCGTTGCAGCATGCCGCCGGACAACTGGTGCGGATAGCTGTCCAGGACGGTCTCCGGCAGGCCCACCCGTTGCAGGGCATCGCGGACGTCCTCCCGGGCCCGGGCAGCGGAAAGCCCTCTTCTGTCCCGCAAGGTCCCCGTCAGCTGCTTTCCCAAAGGCCGGAGAGGATCGAAGGCCGTCATGGCCTGTTGCAGGATGACAGCCATGCCCGTGCCGCGCAGCTCCCGCCAGCCCGCGGGATCGAGACGGCTCAGGTCGCGGCCGTCGAAAAGCACCTGCCCGCTCCTGACCAGCCCGGACGGCAGCAGATCCAGCAGGGCCCGGCAAAGCAGGCTCTTGCCGCTGCCGCTCTCGCCCACGATGCCCAGACAGTGCCCGCGTTGCAGCGAAAAGCTCACGTCCTGCACCAGCGGCCTGCCGGACAGGCCCTCGGTGACGGAGACATGCCGCAGTTCCAGCAACGGCGCCCGATGTCCATGACTCACAGCACAGGCTCCTTGTGCATGGCGTGCCTGGGGTCCAGGGCATCACGCAGGCTGTCGCCCAGATAATTGCAGGCCGCCACCACCAGCAGGATGGCCAGCCCGGGCGGCAGCATCTGCCACGGGTACAGGACCATCACCTCCCGCGCCTCGCCCAGCATCATGCCCCATTCCGGCGTGGGCGGCTGCACGCCGAGCCCCAGGAAGGACAGGGCCGAGACCATCAGTATCACCGCGCCGGTATCCAGCGTGGCCAGGACGCTGATCTCCCCGGCAGCGCAGGGCAGCAGATGGCGCCGGATGATGTGCCCCGTGCCGTAGCCCGCCACGCGCGCGAAACGCACGAAGTCCCTGTCCGCATAGCGAAGGGTGACGGTCCGCATCATGCGCGCGTACCAGGGCCACTTGGCCACCACGCAGGCCAGCACCACGTTCTCCAGCCCCGGCCCCAGCATGCCCACGATGGCCAGCACCATGACCTCGCCGGGAAAAGAGAGCATCACGTCGCACAAACGCATGAGGCAGGCCTCCACCCGTCCGCGCACGAGGCCCGCCAGCATGCCCAGCAGGGCCCCCAGCGTGACCGTGGCCCCCATGGCCAGCAGCGAGACGCCCAGCGTGGCCCGGGCCCCGTAGAGCAGACGGGAAAAGATGTCGCGTCCCAGCCAGTGCTCGGGGCCGCAGGGGGCCAGCTTGCGGCTGCCGTCCACGGCCAGCGGATCCCAGGGCGCCAGCCACGGGGCCAGCAGGGCCGCCAGCAGCACGATGCCCAGGAACAGCAGACAGGCCAGGCCCGCCCTGTCATGCAGCAATGCCCGTACGCACCTCATCGCAGCCCCCGTTCACGCAGGCGCGGATCCAACAGGGACGCACAGATGTCCATGCACAGGTTGCCGGCCACGAACAGCACGGCCATCAGCAGGACATAGGCCTGGATGACGGGAAGATCCCGGTTGAAGATGGCCGTGACGCACAGACGCCCCAGCCCGGGCCAGGCAAAGATGCACTCCACCACGAAACTGCCCGCCACCAGCTTGGGCAGGCTCATGCCCAGAGCCGTGAGGCTGGCCTGCAGGGAATTGCGGAGCACCATGCGCAGGATGGCCCCCCGGCTGCGGCCGCAGGCCCGGGCGTAGAGGACGAAATCCTCCTGTGCGGTCTGCACCATGCTGTTGCGCAACAGCCGGGCATAGGCGGCCAGATACGGCAAGGCCAGCGTCACGGCCGGGAGCACCAGCGAGGACGGTCCCTCAAGGCCGCCGGTGGGCAGCCAGTCCAGATGGACGGAAAACAGCCAGATCAGCAGCAGCCCCGCCCAGAAGGCCGGTACGGAGGTGCCCAGGAAGAGCAGGCCCCGCAGCAAACGATCCACCGCCCTGCCCTCATGGCGGACACAGACCAGGGCCACGGCCAGGCTGCATGCCAGCATGATGGCCGCGGCCGTCCCCGCCAGCATCAGGGTGGGCGGCAGGGCCTGGGCCAGCTCTCCGGCCACGGGCCGCCCGTTCACATAGCTCGTGCCCAGATCGCCCCGGAGCACATCCGCGAGCCAGCGCAGGTAGCGCTCCGGGAAGGGCCTGTCCAGCCCCAGCTGCGCGCGCATCTCGGCCAGCAGTTCCGGCGTGGGGGTGATGTCGTTGACCCGGATGGCCACTTCCGCCGGATCCCCGGGGCTGAGCTGGATGAGGACGAACGACAGGAACGATATCCCCAGCAGGAGCGGCACGAGCCCCAGCAGACGACGCAACAGGCAATGCTTCATGTCCATCCTTCATCCCCGCTCCCGCTGCCCTCCAGGAATGCCTGCAGGACAGCGGAGAGCGGGACGCATCAAAAATACATCTTCTCGAAGGGGATCTCGTACTGCGACACGCCGAACGATACCCCTTTGAGCTCCCGCACATGGACGGCCTTGGTCCGGGAATAGGTCAGCGGGATGTAGACGCCCTCGTCATGCACATAGCCGAGGATCTCCGCATACAGGGCCTTGCGGCGTTCCTCGTCGGTCTCGGTCATCAGGCGGGTGATGGACGCGTCCAGCCAGTCCTTGCGTTCCAGGCCCAGCTGGGCCTGATAGTCCCCGTGCGCCGGGATGCGCCACGAGGAAAGATAGGACTGCGGATCGTAGGGCGTGCCCCAGGACAGGGAGTACTGCAATTCGAAGTCGCCGCTCTTCTGGCGATCCAGAAAGGCCTGCTTCTCCTCGCCCACGATCTTCATCTCCACGCCGATCTTTTTCAGGTCCGCCTGCATGTACTCCCCGATGCTGCGCTCCTGCGCGTTCTGCGAATTGTAGTACAGGCGCACACTGGCCCTTTGTCCGTCCTTGTAGCGCCAGCCGTCAGCCGCCATGAGCCATCCGGCCCCGTCCAGCAGGCGGGCCGCCTTTTCCGGGTCATGGCCGCGCGCTTCCAGCGGCAGGTCGCAATACGCCACCGTGGAGGCCAGCAGGCTGGGAGCCACGGTCTCGGAACCGTTGAGGATGGTGGCGGCGATGCCTTCCTTGTCCACCGCGTACTGCAGGGCCAGGCGCACGTCCCGCTCCCGGGTGAAGGGCTGATGGGCGTTGAGCAGTATGGCCCGCGAGGCGATGGGCTGGCTGATGGCCGCCGCGTAGCGCCCCTCACGACGGATGGCGTCGAAATTGTCCAGATTGAGCATGTCGCCATCGGCCCCGAACACCAGATCCACGTCCCCCTTGTGCAGGGCCAGCAGGATGGCCTGATGGTCGGGCATCACCTTCCAGCGCACGGCCTGCAAGCGAGGCTTCTCGCCCCAGTAGGAGGCATTGGCCGTGAACAGGGCGTACTGGTTCTCCTTGTGTTCCTTCAGGACCCACGGGCCCGTGCCCACAAGGCCGCGCACGCCGTCACGCGTCTGCCCGTCGATGAGGCAGGACGGCGAGATGAACCGGAAGGGACGCAGCAGCCCCAGCTCGATGAGGGTGGGATAATAGGGATGCTTGAGTACCAGACGCCAGGTGTGGCTGTCCACGACTTCGTGACGCTCGATCTCGTTGATCATGTCCAGCCAGGCATGGCGCAGGCGGTTGGCGATGATGGCATCCATGTTCAGGCGGACGGCTTCGGCATCGAAGGGCGTCCCGTCGCTGAACGTCACCCCGCGGCGCAGATGGAAGGTGTAGACGCGGCCGTCCGGCGATATCTCCCAGCTTTCGGCCAGCCAGGGCCGGACCCCTTCCGCCGTATTGATGACCAGGGGCTCGAAGACCATGCCCTGGGCCGCCATCTCACCGCCATACAGATGCGGATTGATGTCCCGGATATCCTTGGTGCTGGCGTAGACCAGCTCGGTGCGCGGAGCGGCGACCCTCTCCCCGTCCCGATCCTGGCAGCCGGCCAGAAGGATCAGGCCGCAGAGCAGCAGCCAGCATGAAAGCAGTTTGACCATCCTCATTTTTTCCACAGGGACCTCCCCATACTAGTGGCATGTTTTTAAAAAGCGTGCTACCAAAAAAATCGTAGCACGCTTTTTAAAAACATGCCACATATTTCAAAGGAGGAGAGATGAGGAAAAACAAGCCGCATGGCGTAGGCTCAGGACTCATTAAAGGTAAAAAATAACGATAGCCGCAAGGTGAATTGCTGAAAGGAATGTATGAGCACAGCGACC
>NZ_DS996359.1:801603-855913 GCF_000156375.1 Desulfovibrio piger ATCC 29098 | reverse complement strand
GCAAGCGCATTGCTGGCCGGGGCCCTGCTGGGGGGACTCATGACCGCGCCCGAAGCCCACGCCGTGGACTTTCGTGTCAAAGGGGTCTGGATCGCCATGCTCGAATACGGGGATGGCGGCAGCTTTGTCCGCAAGGACCGGGAAGGAAAAAACGTGCAGGGCTGGGGCCGCTGGGGCGAGGACCGTTTCGAGGCCAAGAACCGCGTGCGCCTGCAACTGGATGCCGCGGTGTCCGATGCCCTTTCCGGCAGCGTCTATTTCGAGATAGGCGGGGCCACCTGGGGCCGTGCCCGCAACGGCGGGGCCCTGGGCGCCGACGGGCAGATCGTCAAGATCAAGCACAGCTATCTGGACTGGAGCCTCCCCGGCACGGGGATCAAGACACGCATGGGCCTGCAGCGCATCTTCCTGCCCGACTTCGTCACGGATGCCTCGCAGGTCTTCGATGCCGACGTGGCCGGGATCAGCGTTGCCGCTCCGCTCACGGAGCATCTGTCCCTGACGGCCTTTTGGGCGCGGGCCTTCAACGACAACTGGGCCGCCCCCGATGGCAGCCGGAGCGGCTGGCTGGACAATGCGGACTTTTTCGGCCTGCTGCTGCCGGTGACGTCCGAAGACATGCGCCTCACCCCCTGGGCCCTGCTGGGGACGATCGGCAAGAACGCGTTCCGCCACGGCAACGGACACTTCTACAGCCGCAACAGCGAAGGGAGCTACGGCATCGGTCTGTCCCCGTCCGCCTATCGCTTCGATGGCCGCGAGAGCAGCCTGGCCCACGCCACGGCCTTCTGGGCGGGCCTCACCGGCGAGATAACGGCGGCCCGGCCGCTGCGTCTGGCCTGGAGCGCGGCCTGGGGCAGCGTTGCCACAGGGGATGCCGCCCTCGACCGTCACGGCTGGTATGCCTCGGCCCTGGCCGAGTACGCGCTGGACTGGGGCACTCCCGGCATCTACGGCTGGTACAGCAGCGGCGATGACGGTGATCCCGCCAACGGTTCCGAGCGCATGCCCACCATCGAGGCCAACAACGAGAGCACCAGCAGCGTGGCCAGCTTCGGCACCCTGGGCACCTGGACCCTGGGCCGGGACACCCTGCTGGGATCCACGCTGGTGGGCACCTGGGGCCTGGGCCTGCGTGTGTGCGACATCAGCTTTTTCGAAGACCTGCGTCACACCATCCATATCAACTATTATCAGGGCACCAACAGCGCCGGCATGGCCCGCCACATCAAGGGGGCCGGCGGCCCGGACATCGTCCGTCCCAACGGGCCGGACTTCAATACGGCCAATTACTACGGACTGTACCTGACCGACAGGGACCGGGCCATGGAAGTGGGCATCATGAGCAGCTATGCCCTCCATGAAAACCTGAAACTTCTGGTGGAGGCCAATTACATCGCCCTGTGGCTGGACAACAGCACGGACGTCTGGGGCGGCTACCACGCCGGAGGACGCCGCTACGCTGCCAACAGCACCGAGGATGCCTGGAACATGAACGTGAGTTTCATCTACAAATTCTAGACCGCAGACTGGAGCTCCGCTTTTCGCAGCCGCCGTCCGTCCGGGATGCCCCGATGCGGCGGCTGTTCTGTTCGAAAACCAGATTTCCGTCACAGGCACGTGACCTTGCCTGAGGCAACGCCAATTCCCCGTGGACGCTCGCGCAAATATGTCCTGAACAAAAAAGCCCTTGCGGCCTCCCGCAAGGGCTGAAACGAAAAAAGCACCCGCATCACTGCAGGTGCCTTAATCTCTTGTTGGCGTCCCCAAGGGGATTTGAACCCCTGTCGACGGCGTGAAAGGCCGTTGTCCTGGGCCGGCTAGACGATGGGGACGCATCGAACTCGTTTTATGTATGGGAAATGCTGTCGGAGGTCAAGCAAAAATTTTGGAATCTGCAATTTTTTTTTGCAAGGAACAAAAAACATCCGCCGCGGCCGCCCGATCCCCGACTGCCTTTCCCGCTGTCCGGCGTCTACCAGATGGAGCGCACCAGGCAGACCACACCGCAGATGGCGATGATGCCCAGCAGGACACGGCGGAACAGAAGCACGTTGATGCGCTTGACCACAGGGAAGGCCGCCAGGCTACCCAGCATCACGCCGGGCGTCCCGTACATGGCCATGCCCAATACCTCGGGCGTGAAGAAGCCGTGCCACCATTGCAGTACCAGGGTAATGATGCCGCGCAGCATGAAGAAGACGCTCACCGTGCCCAGAAAGACGCGCGGTTCCCAGCCCACGGCCAGGCCAAAGGCGGCCATGGGCGGCCCGTCCAGGGCGATGCCCGTGCCCAGCAGGCCGGCACCGAAGCCGCAGGCCACGCCCACCGGCTGCAAGCGGGCCCCGCCGCCGCGCCCGCCATGCACATAGAGCTGCCAGTACACGAAGAACAGCAGCAGGATGCCCACGATGCCTTGCAGCACGGCACCGGAGCAGATCTGCAACAGATAGACGCCCGCAAAGGAGCCGGGCACCGCGCCCAGCAGCAGCCAGGGCATGGCATCGAAACGGCAAAAGCGCACATGCATGGCGATCATGCAGGCATCCTTGAAAAAGCAGACTAGGCAGCTCAAAGGGATGAGGGCATGCATGGGGATGGCCAGCGCCAGGAAGGGGAAGGCGAACATGGTGCCGCCGATGCCGCTGACACCGGAAACGAAACCACCGGCGAACCAGCAGACAAAAACAAAGATATCAAGTGCATCGGGCATGGCATCCTCCTTTTTCGCCCCGGCATGGAGCCGTGCCCCTGCCGCCGTCATGGCTCATACAGGGCTTTGCCTCCGGCGGCAAGACAAGAATGGGCATTCTCCTGCCATCCCGGCGGGATGATGCCCCCTCCTCCCTCGCCAGTCTGCCCCACGGCAAGGCCCAATGACTGGAGGGATGCCGCGCCTGCCGCTCCGCAGGCATCCACCATGCGGACAAAGGAGGCGGGATATCCGCCCCTGCCGAAAGGGGCAACGGCCCTTGTTCCCCAAGGATACGCTCATGACGCGATGCCCGATGCGCCTCCGCAGGCCGGTGTATCCACGGGGACGGAAGCCTCTCCATGCCATCTGCCCTCTCCCTGCCCGCCGCATGTGCCAAAAGGAACAACTTCCCTGTCCCGGAGCACGCCGCATCGACCTTTTGCCCGGACTGTGCTATGTCGGAAAGACCGTCGCCCAACCGGCGCCCGCCTTCCCGGCCCGCGCACAGCAGGAGAAGTCCATGCCGTCCGATGACTGTCTGAAAAAGCTCTACATAGAACCCACAGCGCGCTGCAACCTGCGCTGCAAGATGTGTTTCCGCAACAGCTGGAAGAACGAGGTCATCGGCGACATGCGGCCGGAGACCTTCCACAAGGCCATGACGACCATGCCCGACAGCGTGGAGACCGTCTTTTTCGGCGGCATGGGCGAGCCCCTGGCCCACCCGGACATCGTGGAGATGGTGCGCACGGCCTCCTCGCTGGGCAAACGCGTGGAACTGCTGAGCAACGGGACCCTGCTGGATGCCCGGCGTACGGCCGAGCTGCTGGATGCCGGTCTGGACATGCTCTGGCTGTCCATCGACGCCCTGGACGACGGCCGCTATGCCCAGATCCGCCGCAACAGCCAGCTGGCGCTGGTCAAGGAACATATCGTGGAGTTCAACCGCCAGCGCGCCCGCCTGGACAGGACCGTACGTCTGGGCGTGGCCTTCGTGGTCATGAAGAGCAATGCCCACGAGCTGGCCCTGCTGCCCTATTTCTCCACCTATTACAAGGTGAACGAGGTCAACATCTCCAACGTCATCCCCACGGACGAGCATACGGCCTCGGAAGTGCTCTACAACAACGTGGTGGACTGGGGCCTGGGCGACCCCGCGCCCATGGAGAGCTCGCCGCGCATCCACCTGCCGCTCATGGACTGGCAGGATCCGGCGGCCCAGGAAGGCCTGCGCAGCCTGCTCTCCACGTCCATGTGCAGCGTCTACCTGTCCGGCCAGCGCGTCAGCCGGGCGGCCCGGCACTGCCGCTTCATCGACGAGGGCATGGCCTTCGTCAAATTCGACGGCCATGTCAGCCCCTGCATGTCCCTGCTGCGCAACGCCACCCTTTACTGGCGCCAGAAACAGCGCGAGACCCGCAGCCACTTTTTCGGCGATCTGGCGGAACAGGGGCTGGACGAGATCTGGAACGCCCCGGACTATATCGACTTCCGCCGCCGGGTGCGCAATTTCGAATTCTCGCCCTGCTACCGCTGCAGCCTGTGCGAGAACTGGGAACAGGGCCTTACCGACTGCTTCGGCAACGATGCCCCCACCTGCGGCGGCTGCCTGTGGTCCGAGGGCGTCATCAGCTGTCCGTAGGCAGTATCTTTATGGGGAGCGGGGGATGCCCCCTGCTCCCCGCATCCTGCCATGGCTTGCCCTGCCCCGTGCCCGCCTGTAGCATGGGGCCATGCAGAAACCCGATCCTTCTTCCATCCCGCTCTCGCCCGGTGTCTATCTGTACCGGGACGGCAAAGGCCAGGTCATCTATGTGGGCAAGGCGCGCATCCTGCGCCGCCGCGTGCTCTCCTATTTCCGCCCCGAAGGCCTGCCCGCCAAAACCAAGGCCATGCTGGCCCACGCGCAGAGCATCGAATTCCTGACCACCACCACGGAAAAAGAAGCCCTGCTGCTGGAAGCCAGCCTCATCAAAAAATACCGGCCGCATTACAATATCGTGCTGCGTGACGACAAGCAGTACGTGCTCTTCCGCGTGAACATCAAGCACCCCTTCCCCCGTCTGGAGGTGGTGCGCAAGGCCCGGCGGGACGGGGCCCGCTATTTTGGCCCCTTCACCTCCTCACTGGCCGCCCGCGAGACCTGGAAGCTGCTGCACCGGGCCTTCCCCCTGCGCCGCTGCTCCGACCGGGCCATGAAGAACCGCGTGCGCCCCTGCCTCTACCATCATATGGGCCAGTGCCCGGCCCCCTGCATGGGACTGGTCACGGCCGAGGACTATTTCGAAGGCGTGCGCCGCGTCTGCGACCTTTTGCAGGGCAAGGCCGATCCCCTGCTCAAGGAATTGCACGGCCGCATGGAAGCCGCTGCGGAAGCGCTGGAATTCGAACAGGCCGCTGTGCTGCGCGACCAGATCCGCGCCGTGGAAAAAACCGTGGAACGACAGGCCACGGTCCTGCCCGGCGGCGGCGACATGGACGTGCTGGGGCTGTTCCAGGCGGAACGGGGCCTGGCCCTGGGGCTGGTCTTCGTGCGCGGCGGCGCCATGACCGACGGCCGGGCCTTCTACTGGCCGGGCCTGACCTTCGACGACGCGCCGGAGCTGCTCTTCTCCTTCGTGGGCCAGTATTACGAACAGCTCACCCCGCCGCCGCGCATCCTGCTGCCCTGGCTGCCCGCGGCCGTGCAGGAGACTGACGGGGAGGACGGCGGCACGGACGAGGCCCCCGACGAACGCAGCCTGCTGGAACAGGCCCTTTCCGAGCGGCGCGGCGGCCCGGTGCGGCTGGTGGCGCCGCAGAACCCGGCCGACAACCGTCTGGTGGACGTGGCCCAGTCCAATGCCCGCGAAGAGGCTCGGCGGCGCGAAAAGCTGGAAGAAACGCCCCTGCTGGAACGGCTGGCGCGGGCCCTGCATCTGCCGGACGTGCCCCGGCGCATCGAATGCGTGGACGTGTCCCATACCGGCGGCCGCCAGACCCGCGTGGGCATGGTGGTCTATGAGGACGGTCGCCCCAGCCCCGACCAGTACCGGGCCTATGCCATGCCCGACGGCGGCGACGATTACGGTACGCTTTATGACTGGGTGGCCCGGCGTCTGGAAAGCGGCCCGCCCTGGCCCGACCTGATGCTCATCGACGGGGGCCGCGGCCAGCTGGCCGTGGTGGAACGCGCCCTGAACGACGCGGGCAAGCCGGACTTCTTCCCGCTGGCGGCCATCGCCAAGGCCCGGGACGAGGCAGGTCATGCCGACCGGCGCGCGGGCAACGTGGCCGACCGCATCTTCCTGCCCGGCCGCAGCAATCCCCTGCCCCTGCGCGAAGGCTGCGCGGAACTGCTCTTTTTGCAGAACGTGCGCGACGCCACCCACCGCTTCGCCATCGGCCGTCACCGCAAGGCACGCGGTCAGGCCGCCCTTTCCGGCGAACTCATGCGTCTGCCCGGCATCGGCCCGGCCACGGCGCGCCTGCTCTGGGAGACCTTCGGCAGCCTGGAGGCCATGCGGGCCGCCGGTGTTGACGACCTGCGCCGCCTGCCCGGCATCGGGGCTTCCAGGGCGGCCCTGCTGCACGAGAAGCTGAAAGGTCTGGAGGGCTGAGCAAACGGGATCGCGGATCCCTATGCCCTGTCCGGCCTCTCCTGATCCGTCACAGAGGGGATCTTTCTGCCGGGGCAATCATGCAGCGGCCCCTGCCGACCGTCCGGGGGGCGCTGCCGGACGGCGGGACATCCCCCGTACAGCCCCTGTGCCTGCCGGGAGAACGTTCCCAGCTTCGCTAGTCCCGTTTCCGGCCATCAGGCCGGATTTTCCTGCCCAAGCTGCATCTCGTGACATTTGCGCCAGAGCGTGGACTTGGAGATGCCGAGCATCCGTGCGGCCTTGTCCTTGTTGTGCCCGGCCAGTTCCAGCACCCGCGCGATATGCTGCCGTTCCACCAGCCGCAGTTCCATGGGCATGTCCTTCGCCTCCTGCTGGGGCGGCCTGGCCTGCCGGTCCGGGACCCGGAAGGCGAAATCGAGCGGCATGCCCAGCTTGGAGATGACCACGAGCCGCTCGATGACGTTGCGCAGCTGCCGCACGTTGCCGGGATAGTCATGATCCCGCAATCGACGGATCAGGGCGGGCGTCAGCCGGAAGTTGTGCTGGTGCACCCTGTTGAATTCCGCCACGAATTTCGAGGCGATGGGGGCGATATCCTCCGGGCGCTCCCGCAGCGGCGGGATGATGAACTCGAACACGCTGAGCCTGTAATACAGGTCCTTGCGGAAGGCCCCCTGCTCCATGAGTTGCCGCAAACGGCCATTGGTGGCGCAGATGACGCGCACGTCCACGCTCACCGATTCCTCGGAACCGATGGGGATGAAGGTCCTGTCCTCCAGGAATTTGAGGATCTTGGTCTGTGCCGACTGGGAAAGCTCGTTGACCTCGTCCAGAAAGATGGTCCCCCCGTGCGCGAGCTCGAAATACCCTTTCTTGCCTTTTTTGTTCGCCCCGGTGAACGCACCGCCATAATAGCCGAACAGTTCGCTCTCGATCAGCGTCTCCGGGATGGTGGCACAGTTGAAGCTGATGAAGGGCTTGTCCCGGCGCGGGCTGGCATCATGGATGGCCGCCGCAAGGACGCTTTTTCCCGTGCCGGTGTCCCCATAGATGATGAGCGTGGAATTGCTCGCCGCCACGCCTTTCATATAGGCGATGGTCTCTTTCAGACGCGGTGAATTGGTGACGAAGCCGTCGAAGGTGAACGTGTTCAACCTGGCTACCGAAGGCGCCCGGTTGTCTTCGGACACATAGCAGCACGAAGCCACATTCTTTTCCGTATTCCCCACATAATTGATGATATAGTGGAGCTTTCCTGAAGCTGTGCGTATCGTCCCGTAGGAATTCATCCCTTTTTTCACAAGACGGGCATTTGCGATGATTTTTTTCTTCGATGCGCTGTCTATCTTTATCGTGTCTGATATGATATTGTTATTAAAGTCAAATACGATAGAGTTTACCTTATATATCTCTTCCGGTGCTTTCTGGACGATCTCTTTGGTATCGAATATCTCCATCAGTTTGATGGCATCGGAAAATACCGATTCCACAGTCGAAAACTCCGTGAGCAAGGGAATGCCTATGGCACCGAAACGGGCGGCATAGGCCGTGGCTCGCGGTGTGCCGGCGATGATCCTGAAGCCGTCGTCCGTGATGGTCTTGCAGATGTTCTCCACCTCGGAAGCGCTTGTTATCCTGTAGAATTTGATGAATACGTCCTTGCTGATGATGCCGCTGATGAACTTTGAGGTGTTCATGGTCGCACCAAAGCCGACCACGGCGATCCTGTTCCCGTATTCGAGGGCTTTTGTCAGCATGGAGAGGCGGTCACAATCTGTGATGGGGATCTCAAGGATGTAAGAATCCCTCAGATTGAGCTGATTTTTGATCATCGTTGCCGTTTCACCACGGCTGATGATGATCTTGCATCCTTCATCGATCAGTTTTTGCGTCAGGGGGATCGCCTCATCGCATAACGCATTATAGATATCAAAATCTATATCGTGCAAAGACTTCATCCGCTCGAACATGGCGCCCAGCTCCGGGTAAGGAGCGATCACAGCGATGGGTTTCATGATGCCTCCAGGGACGGGATTCTTTGTGGTTCATATTGAACAAAATAGTTTTAAAATGAAATATCTTGGGGGCATTTTTTCATAAAAAATTTTTTTCATCAACAAAACAAACTAGTTAAATATTGGCACGGACTTTGCTGTAGAAAGGGCAACAAATACCCGACGCAAGGAGGAACTCATGAACCATGCTCTTGTAGTCAACAGCAATGACAACGTTGCCAACGCACTCGACGACATACCGGCCGGCGAGCAGTTCGCTTTCTCGGTAGGAAAGGACTCATATACCCTCACCGCTATCGACAATATAAAGTTCGGTTTCAAGGTCGCCATCAAAAAAATCCAGAAAGGAGAGCAGATCATCAAATACGGCTGCGTCATCGGTGTCGCATCACAAGATATCGAACCTGGACAGTCCGTCCATATCCACAATGTCGAAGGTACCCGCGGCCGCGGCGACAAGAAGGGGGACTAGCATGAAATTCTGGGGATTCGTACGCGAAAACGGCAAAGTGGGCATCCGCAACCATGTCCTTGTGGTGGGCATCACCCGTAACGTCGCGACACTGGCCTATATGATCGCCAGCTCCGTGCGCGGCACGCGCCTGTATGTGGGCCCCAACGAAAACGGGCGCAGCCGTGATGACCGTGAGACCATGGCCCGGGTCATCACCGGCCTGGCCAAAAACCCCAACGTGGGCGGCGTGCTCCTGGTGGGCAACAAGCCTGATGGCGGCTATGCCGAATTCACCTACGAAAACATCGTGGAAAACATCATGGCCTCCGGCAAGCCCGTGGAGACCCTTTTCATCAGCCGTGACGGCGGCCATGCCGCCTGCATCGGCCTCGGCATCCAGAAAGCCCGCCATCTGGCCGAACTGTGCAGTGCCCAGCGCCGCGAGGAAGTGGACTGGGGCAAACTGTGCATCGCGGTCAAATGCGGCTATTCCGACGCTACGTCGGGCATGGCCGGCAACCCCGTCATCGGCTATGTCTTCGACCGCCTGTGCGATGCCGGCGGTACGGCCATTTTCTCGGAAACCACCGAAGTCATCGGCGCCGAAGAGATCGTCGCCCGCCGTTTTGCCGATGCCGGACAGCGCGATGTCTTCCTTTCCTGCGTGCGCAAGGTCGAGGAAGAAGCCAAGGCCACCGGCCAGGACATCCGCAGCATCAATCCCATCCCCGCCAATATCGAAGCCGGCCTGACCACGCTGGAAGAGAAGTCCCTTGGTGCCATCGCCAAGGCCGGCACCAAGCCCATCATGCAGTGCGTGCGCTACGGTGAAAGCCCCTCTGCCCCGGGCCTGAACTACATGGACTCCTGGATGTCCTCGTCCGCCCTGTTCGCGGGCTTCTCCTCCGCAGGGGCCGTGCTCAACATCTTCCAGTTCGGCGGCGGCGCCATGCCCGACAAGTGCATGATGCCGGTGGCCGATACCGGCGTCGTGGCTCCCATCCTTTTCGCCACGGGCAACCCCCGCGCCTATGACCACGGCAAACTGGAGATCGATTTCAACTCCGGCGTCGTCATCTCGGAAAAAGCCAGCATTGAGGAGACCGGGGAAAAGCTCATCCGCCATATCTGCGACATTGCCTCCGGCAGGATGACCAAGGTCGAGACCCTCAATGTGCGCGAACCGGTGGAGCTCTATCTGCAGGGACCCTGCCTGTAGCCATGCTCCACGGCGGTAGCGGACATCCCCGGCTCCTCCTCTCTCCCTTGCCGTAAGGATGTCCGCTACCGCCAGCCGGCAAGGGGCCGGCCCCCTGCCGGCCCCTTGCCCCAGACATGAACGCCGGAACGCCCCTCCGGCAAGGAACCATTGATGAACAAGGCTGATTCCTCCCGTGCCCTGCTGATCCTCGCCCTGATCTGCACCGCCTACCTGCTGATCCCCTTCCACAGGATGACCCCATCCATCATGTCCGCCGCCATCATGTCCGAAACGGGCATGGGGCCGGTCATGATCGGCTTCCTGTCCTCCATCCTGTTCCTGACGTTCGGTATCATGCAGATGGTCGGCGGACTCCTGGTCGACAGCTATGGCCCGCGCAGGATCCTGCCCTGCTTCCTGCTGGCGGCGACGGCGGGCACCGCCCTGTTCGCTCTTTCCACCTCCGCCCCCGGCCTGCTGCTGGGCCGGGCGATCATCGGTTTCGGGACGTCCGTCATCTTCGTTTCCGGCCTGAAGCTTTTCAACGCCTGGTTCCCGCCCACGGTCTATGCGCGCCTGAACGGCCTGCTGCTGGGCATGGGCGGCCTGGGGCTCGTCATCGGCTCCGGCGGCATGGGGTACCTGTGTGACGGCCTGGGCTGGCGGACGAGCCATCTGATCGTGGCGCTCATCACTTTTTGCTTTGCCCTCGCACTGGCCTGGATCGTCCGGGATACGCCCGGGCACGCCAGCCGCCCTACCCCTGCAGGCAGGGCCGGGGCTGCCCCCCTGGCCCTGCTGGGACACATACTGCGCAACCGGCAGTTCCTGTTCATCGCCGGCTGGTTCTGCTGCCAGTTCAGCCTGCACAATGCTTTCGGCGGGCTGTGGGGAGGCCAGTACCTGCGGGCCATCCACCATCTGGATACGGTCACCACGGGCAACGTGCTGAACATGCTGGGCATAGGCACCCTCCTCGGTTCGCTGGCCAATGCCTGGCTGTGTGACCGTTTTTTCCGCACGCCGCGCACCATGATGCCCATAGCCGCGGCAGCGTATGTCCTGCTTTTTGCCGTCCTCATCTTCTGGGGCGCCGGCTTCTCCATCCCCGTCCTGTGCGCCTGGTTCTTCCTGCTCGCCTTTTTCGGGATGGGCTCGCTGTCCGCGGGTTTTGCCTGCATGCCGGGCATCTTCGGCAGCGCGCTGCTGGGAACCGCCAGCGGTCTGCTCAACACCCTGCCTTCCCTGGTCGTCCTGCTCCTCCAACCCCTGACGGGGCTGATCCTGGCAAGCTGCGGCGATGCCGGGGGCAGCTATGGCCCGCACGACTATGCGGTGGCCCTGTCGCTCTACCTTGTCCTGTCGATCGTCTCGCTGCTGTGTGCGCTTGCCGCCTGGGGCCGCCCCGAACAGCGGGAATCCTAAAATGAAACTTTTCTATCCAAAATGAAACACATCAAAAGGTAGGGAATTATAAAAATAGTATTCTATTTTGCCATGTTACAAAAACAGCCAATCTGGCCCGATATTTGCTGTTCAAATTACAAATCCATCAAGGAGGCAATGATATGAAGAAAAATCTTTTCTGCATCCTGGTCGCGGCACTCATGCTGTGGGGGCTCCCGGCACATGCCGGTGACAACTGGCCGGAAAAAAGCATTCAGGTCATCGTCCCCTGGGCTCCCGGTGGTGGCAGCGACCTTTCCGCCCGTATCGTCATGGACAAGGTAGCGAATATCCTCGGCCAGCCCGTGGTCATCACCAATATCTCCGGTGCTGCCGGCCTGAACGGGGCCCTGCGCGTCAACCGTGCGGCTCCTGACGGTTACACCATCCTGTGGGAACACCCCGCCAATCTGGCCATCGCCCCCGTCATCGGCAAGGCCAAGTATACCTGGAAAGACTTTGAGATGGCCTGCTCCATCGGTACCAGCGACATCGCCATCTTCGTCAAGAAGGACGCCAAGTGGAACTCCATGAAGGAAGTCATCGATGACATCAAGGCCAACCCCGGCAAGATCAAGTGGAGCCTGGGCGTCAACTCCGCCTCCCACTTCACCTTCCTGGCCATCAGCGAATCCATGGGCGGCCTGAAGATCATGCAGATCCCCGGCGCCGGCGACAAGACCCGTATCATCAACGTCATGGGCGGCGTGTGCGACATCACCACGGCCGGTTATGCCGCCGTCGCCCCCTATGTGGAATCCGGTGACGTGAAGATCCTGGCCATGGCTTCGCCCCAGCGCAGCGTCCTGGCCCCCCAGTATCCTACCCTGATCGAACAGGGCATCAACGCCGAAAGCGTCTTCCTCTATTCCGCCGAATTCCCCAAGGGGACTCCCCAGGCCATCATTTCCAAGTTCCAGGCCGCCGTCCAGAAGGCCCTGCAGGATCCTGAAGTCGTCGAACTGCTGAAGAAGCAGGGCATCGTGGCCCAGTACAAGGACAGCGCCGCCACCAACGCCGTGTGGGAAAAGGAATCCGCCCTCTACCTCCGCCTTGCCAAGGCCAACAAGATGATCCGCTAACCGCCGGGCCGGGAGCCCAGGCTCCCGGCCTTTTCCCCCTGCCCCCGCAGGGCCGTATCCAACGTTCAAGGCCAGGAGGCCGTTATGCACATCGTCAACAAAAGGGATTTCTTAGCCTCGATCGTCCTGCTGCTCGGGATGCTGGGATTCTATGTGGAATCCACCCGCATCGATACCCAGGGCGGCGTCGATCTTGGTCCTCTGTTCTTCCCGCACCTGATGGTCATCGTCATCGCGATCCTGTCCGTGGCTCTTTTGTTCAAGAGCATCTCCTTCTCGCCCGCAAGCGAAGAAAAGAAGGCAGCACCGGAAAAGATATTCTGCACAACGAAAGATCAGACCGTATTCATCGCTCTTTTCTTCATCTATCTTATCGCACTTCCCTATGCCGGCTATATCCCTGCTACTCTCATCTATCTTATCGTCAATATGATCTATCTCGGCCAGCGAGGCAGTACGAAGTGGTATATCATCTACATCTGTTCCACGATCGGCATGACGGCATTCATCTACTACATCTTTGCTAAGGTCATGCTTCTGTTCCTTCCCTAATCTTCCGCACAGGACGGCACGGGGCACGCCCCTGCTGTCATTGCCCTGGCTGCAAACATCATGATCCCGAATTCCGCTGCTGCATGACGAGTCCGGGACAAGGAGCTGCTATGCTTTCACAATTAGGCGCAATCATAGGCAACTTTGATTTATTTACCATCATGCTGATGGTTTGCGGGGTTTTCGGCGGCCTGATCGTCGGCGCTCTTCCCGGACTGACTTCCACCATGGCTGTGGCCCTGCTGGTGCCCATCACCTACGGCATGGACGTGAACCACGGCCTGATCCTGCTGGTGTCCGTCTATATCGGCGGCATCGCCGGCGGCCTGGTCTCGGCCTCGCTGCTGAACATCCCCGGCACGCCCGCCAGTGTGGCCACCACCTTTGACGCATACCCCATGGCCAAGAAAGGCCTGGCCGGCAGGGCCCTGTCCTACGGCATTTTCTCGGCCTTCCTCGGCGGTATCTTCTCCTTCTTCTGCCTGGTGCTCCTGGCACCTCCGTTGAGCACCTTTGCCCTGGACTTCGGCCCCTGCGAATATTTCTCGCTCGTGCTGTTCACCCTGAGCTGCATCGTCTCCATTTCCCACAAGTCGCTGATCAAGGGCTTCATCTCTGCCGCACTGGGCCTGCTGCTTTCCTGCGTGGGCCTGAGTGAGACCGACGGCATGCCGCGTTTCGACTTCGGCATCGCCGACCTCCAGTCCGGCTTCAGCGTCATGCCGGTGCTCATCGGTATGTTCGCCGTCTCGCAGATCCTGATCGAGGTCCGCAGCATCCGCGAACCCTACACCATCATGAACACCACATTCACGCAGCGTGAATTCTGGCGTGTGGCCCTGGACGTATTCCGGCACTGGAAGAACGTCATCCGCTCCGCCCTGATCGGTACGGGCATCGGCATCCTGCCCGGCGTGGGCCCCGGCCTGTCCAATATCGTGGCCTACTCCCAAGCCAAGGCCGCGTCCAAGGAACCCGAGACCTTCGGTACCGGCAACCCCAACGGCATCATCGCTTCGGAAGTGGCCAGCTGCGCTTCCACCGGCGGTGCCATGATCCCGCTGCTGACGCTGGGCATCCCCGGCGACGCCACCACCATGATGATGCTCGGCGCCTTCATGCTGCAGGGCCTGCAGCCTGGTCCCCTGCTGATGCGCGACAATCCCGAGCTGATCATGCTCATCTACCTGGCCTTCTTCATCAGCGTCATCCTCATGCTGCTGATGCTCATCTACGGCATCCGCCTTATGGTGAAGGCCCTGAGCCTGCCGCGCGAGATCCTCTTCCCCATCATCGTGATGCTCTGCGTCATCGGCTGCTACGCCCTCAACAGCAGCATGTTCGACGTCTGGGTCTTCTTCGGCATGGGCATCCTGGGCACGGTCATGGCGGCGCTCAACTTCCCGCTCCTGCCGCTGGTGCTGGGCCTCATGCTGGGCCGCATGGCGGAAAGCCAGCTGCGCATCAGCATCACGCTGGGCCATGGTACGCCCGCGGCCTTCCTGGACAGCCCCATCGCCATGTTCTTTATCGCCATCTCCATCCTGTCTGTGGCCTACTCCCTCTACAATATGCGCAAGAAGGCCGCGAAGTAACGGGAAAGGGACAGTTTTCGAACCGATTTTGAACCGTACACGCGCCCTCTGGTCACGGTACGTATAAAGGAGAACATCATGAAGATTGTCAGCGTCGACGTCATGCAGGTGCCCAGCGGCAACGCCGGGGCATCCCGCGGCGACTGGTCCCCCGTCATCGTACGCATCAACACCGATGAAGGCATCAGCGGTTTCGGCGAAGTCGGCCTCGCCTACGGCAAGGGCTGGCGTGCCGGTCTGGGTATGGTGCAGGACTTCGCCGAGGTCATCATCGGCGAAGACCCCATGAATATCGAACACATCTGGGAGACCATCTTCCGCAAGACTTTCTGGGGCATGGGCGGCGGTACCGTGGTCTATGCCGGCATGAGCGGCATCGACATCGCCCTGTGGGACATCAAGGGCAAGGCCCTGAACCAGCCTGTGTGGCAGCTGCTGGGCGGCAAGACCAACGACAACCTGCGCGTCTACGCCAGCCAGTTGCAGTTCAACTGGGGCACCAAACTGGACAAGCAGAAACTCATCACCCCCGAAGAATACGCGGAGGTCACCCGCGTGGCCATGGCCGAAGGCTATGATGCCATCAAGGTGGACCCCATCATCTTCAGCAACCAGCCTGACGGCAAGGGCCCCTGGAAGATCACCGGTCCGCTGGAGCACAAAGTCATCAAGACCGTCTATGACCGTGTGGCCGCCATGCGCGAAGCCGGCGGCGACGATCTGGACATCATCATCGAGAACCACTCCAACACCGACACCACCTCGGCCATCCAGATGGGCAAGGCGCTGGAGGACCTGCGCATCTTCTACTTCGAGGAGCCCTGCCATCCCCTCAACGTCCAGAACATGGTGGAAGTGAAGAACAGGGTGAACATCCCCATCGCCTCCGGTGAACGCATCTACACCCGCTATGGTTACCGGCCTTTCTTCGAGGCCCGCGCCCTGCAGGTCATCCAGCCGGACATCTGCCTGTGCGGCGGCATCACCGAAGCCAAAAAGATCTGCGACATGGGCCACACCTATGACTGCGCCGTGCAGATCCACGTCTGCGGCAGCCCCATCTCCAAGGCGGCCGCCCTGCAGATCGAAGCCGTCATCCCCAACTTCCTCATCCACGAGCACCATCAGCGCGCCCTGAACCCCGAAAGCCGCGAGACCTGCCTCTATGACTACCAGCCGGTCAACGGCCGCTACGCCATCCCGGACAAGCCCGGCATCGGCCAGGAACTGACGCCCGAGACCATCAAGAAGTGCAACATCATCACTGTGACCCGTTCCAAGAAATACATGTAACCGCACCGGGGACAGGGGGCCCGGGCCCCCTGTCCCCTCCTTTTTCCTGAGGTCGCTCCATGGACAGCAGCATCGCCACTTTCAGACCGCGCAGCTTCAAGCTCGTCTCTCCCGTCACGATCCCCGCCTTCACCGGTGTCCGGCTGCGTCCCCCGTCCGCACCGGCCTGTGCCGATGTCGAAAGCCTGGCACAGGCAAAGGTCATGGGCTCCCCATCCCTGCGGGCCCTGCCTTCCGGCGCCCGCGTGACCGTGGCCGTGGGCAGCCGGGGCATCGACCGGCTCCCCCTGCTGGTACGCGGCTGCATCACGGCCCTGCGCGGCATGGGGCTCACGCCGTTCATCGTGCCCGCCATGGGCAGCCACGGCGGTGCCGATGCCGAAGGACAGCGCATGCTGCTGCATCACCTGGGCGTCACGGAGGAGAGCGTCGGGGCTCCGGTCGTCTCCTCCATGGAAACGGTGGACCTGGGCTGCGTGGCCCCCGGCGTGAACTGCCACATTTCCCGTGATGCCTTTGAAGCCGATGCCATCATGACCGTGGTCAGGGTCAAGGCCCATACCAATTTCACGTCAGACATCGAAAGCGGCCTGTGCAAGATGCTCACCGTGGGCCTCGGCAAGGATCTGGGCGCCAAGAATGCCCATATCTACGGCCGCAAGGGGCTGGTGGAATACATCCCCCGCCTGGCCGAACACATGATCGCCCATGCGCCTGTGGCCTTCGGGCTGGCCGTGGTGGAAAATGCCGAGAGCCGCATCTGCCTCGTGGAAGGCGTCGAAGCCGCGGACATGCTCAAGGCCGACCGGGAACTGCTGGCCAGGGCCAAGAAGCTCAAGGCCGTGCTGCCCTTCGAACAACTGGACATGCTGGTCGTGGAAGAGATCGGCAAGGACATCAGCGGCACCGGCATGGATTCCAAGGTCGTGGGCCGGGTAGGCTTCGGCGAGCCCTACGGGCACCCCTTCATCAATACCATCGCGGTCCTGCGCGTGACGGCCGCCTCCGGCGGTAACGGCATCGGCATCGGCATCGCGGACGTGACCACGACAGAGACCATCAACGGTCTGGATCTGGAAGCCATGTGGATCAACGCCCTTACCTCCTGCTGCATGGATCGCGTCAAGCTGCCCCCGGCTTTCGCCAGCGAACGGGAGGCCATCCAGGCCGGTCTGAAGATCTGCTGGCAGCCCCGGACGGAATTTGTCCGGGCGGCCGTCATCCGCTCCACGCGTGACCTCGGACACATCCTCCTGACCCGCCCCCTGCTGGACGAACTGCGCGCGACGCATCCCGACATGCTGGGGGACATCTGGAAGGAAGAAAGCCCGCTCGTCTTCGACAGCACGGGGCATCTGAATATTTCCTGGCCTGAAGCCTGACCGGTCCGCCCTGATCCCGGTCCCGCCATCGCCCTGGATCCCTGCTCCCGCCAGCCGTAGCGGCAGACAGGCCTCCTTCTCCCGGGCCTCCCGGTGCATCTCCTCGCCCCATCCTCACCGGGCCGGCCCGGAGCCGTCTGCCGGATACGAAACGGCCCCGGAACATCCGTTCCGGGGCCGTACTTCGTCCATAGGGGTCCGGCGGGACAGCCTCCCGCCTTTTCCGTATTACAAGGTCACCTTGCTGTTGGCTTCACGCATCTTGCGCACGGCTTCCGCCAGCGCATCGCCATTGAGCACCATCTCCATCATGCCTATCTGCTCTTCCCACTTCTGGGGATCGGCCTCGGCCTTCATCTCGGGTTCCAGCACATGATAGACGCAGAGCCCCAACGAGGCTCCTGCCAGGGGGCCGGCAAAGGTGGGGTCGCCCATGGTGACGGTCTCGGCATAGATTTCGGCCCCTTCGGGATCCGAAGAACCAAGAACGACGATCAGGTCTTCCACACCGTACTTCTCAGCAGCGTCCTTGACGCGCTGCTGATTTTCCAGATCCATGGCACCGGCGGCGGTTCAGACGAAACATTCGGTGGCAGAGAACAGCACCTCTGCGCCCGAATTGGCGAACACATCTGCCATAGCCGGGCCGGGGATACCGTCCCGCTCACCCAGCAGCAGAAGCTTCTTGCCCTTGAGCTTGCTCATGATATTACCTCAACATGTTTGTATGTAGTGATCGCATGACAGTCGCACAGCACGACGGCGGCGTTCACAGCAGCTTTTCGGCTTCTTCCCTGATGCTCTCGATGGAGACGCCCTCTCCCGTCAGGCGGGCCGTGTTCTCGCCCCCCTTGTAGAACAGGATGGTGGGGACGGCCATGACGCGCAGCCCGATCACCAGGCGGCGGTTTTCGGCCACATTGAGCTTGCAAAACTTGATGCGGCCTTCAAATTCTCCGGCCAGCTTCTCGACCTCGGGCATCAGGGCCAGACAGGGACCGCACTGCGGCCCCCAGAGATCCACGACGCAGGGCATATCGCTTTGCAGGACTTCAGCCTCGAAATTTTCCTTGTTCACGCTGATCATGGGTTCACCTCGTCTCGGGATTGACAGAATGCTATGCTTTACAGATAGCCCGCGTCCGTAAGGAGCTGCCGCGCAGCATCCCGGCTGTGGGCGGGCAATTTGATGACAGGCCCCGTGCAGCCCATGGCCGCCTCGGCGTAGATGTCGTTCCGCCACAAACAGTGGACGGCCGCCTCAAGATCCAGCACGTCGATACCGTGCAGTTCCGCATCGGTGGGGACGGCCGGCGGCGGCCCGGCCTCTTCCTGCACAGGTGCGGGAGCCAGGGCCGCGATCTCAGCTTCCAGGCCCGCGGCAGCGGCAAGGCGGAACTCCTCCCGGATCTTCCCGGGCAGACCTGCCCGCACCGCCCGGGCCGTATAGAGCAGCGCCCCGGTGATGACCGGCGCACCCGACGCTCTGGAAACGATGCTGATGACCTTGTCCCAGCCTTCGCCCACAGAGGGCCCATAGCCCCAGCCGCAGGTCTCACGGCTCCCCCCGGACGTGAAGGATGCAAAGACCTTCATGAGGGCATTCCCGGTCAGGGTATCCGTGACGCAGACATCCACGGCTCCGCACAGCAGGTCGTTGCCGCGCAGCAGGGCGCCGCCGTCCCGGCGGATGCTCTCGCCCAGCCGCACGGGATAGCCCTTGTCCACCATGTGCGACAGGGCACGGACCACCTGGGGAGCAGCCTCCAAGTTCAGCACTCCCAGCACCGGCAGCGGCAGGCCCAAGGCCCTGGCCACACCGGCACCGAGGACCGCGTTGCGGAGCATGGCCTCGGCCCGCCGGGGAGCGCTCATGCCCGTACTGGACGCCATGAACATGGGGCGGCCGCTGGCGGGGCAGCGCATGCGGCCTATGGTGGTCACGCCCATGGGGAAAGGATAATGCAGTGCCACCGCGCCCTCGATCCTGCCCTCGTCGAGGAGGGATTCCATGACGGCCGCAGCAGCATCGCCGCTGTTTTCCGTCTCCTGCCAGTCCAGGCCGTCGGGCAGCGGCCCGTCAGGCAGCGGGCCTATGCCCGTGATACGCAGGGCGGGATCGGCATCCATGGCGTCCCGGGCCGCGCAAAGGAATTCCTGGAGAGGCAACTCGCTGCCGGCGGCCATCAGGCCGAGGCGGCAGGGCTTCTTCCCGCATCGGGCCCGCATGACGACCTCTTCAAGGGCCTTGCCGATGGCGGCACGCGTATTGTCTTGCCTAGCCATAGGGCCTCCTATGCCTTCTGGAGGGTGACGGCCAGATCTTCCAGTGCGCCCAGCAGGACTTCCAGCACGTCCTCTCTGCCGGGGGCCCCCTGGTCCGCCTGCCTGTCACAGGGCCGTTCCATGATGAAAGAGGCACCGTCGGCCAGGTTCGTCAGGCGCCCGAGGAAGAGGCTCCCCTTGCCGATGATCATGGCCCGCCGCAGCGTCCCGGCCCTGAAAGCTTCCAGGGCATGGCCCATATAGGGGACGCCGGAGGGGATGTGCCCCTGGGTCGCGACGAAACCCGGCATGCCGCGCTCCGCCACGAAGCGGCCAAGATCCTCACGGGCAAGCTGGCCCTTCATGACGGCCAGGGCCGCGATCATCTTGTAGTTGGCTTCCGGTACGTTGCCCGCGCCTGCCGGGAGGGTTATCTCCGCGTTGTGCAGCTCGGGCGCATACTTGTCCACATCGGTGAGCGTGAGGCCCGCGCGGGCGAGCGGCTCGAAAGTCAGGGCGGCGGTGATGGCCTGCGGCGCGGCACCGGCAGCCACGGAATGCTTGCCCAGGCAGTCCAGGCGGATGACCGGGCACGTCCCGTCATCGGGCGTGAGCAACAGGGCGAAGCTGCCGATGCAGTTTTCCAGCGGGACGGTCCCCTTCCTGATGTGGTCCCGGGCGTTCATGTACAGCTTGGGCACCGAACCGCCGCTGATGACGGCCACATTGGCCCGTGTCCCGCTGGCCACCATGCTGGCGGCGGCGATGACCGAAGCCACGGGCCCGGCACAGAAGCCCCGGATGTCGAAGCCGCTGGCATTGCCGCAGCCGCAGATCTCGGCAACGGCCTTGGCCATGTTGCCGCCGCCGCGTTGCAGGGCGTCGCCCACGGCTTCTTCAGAACATTCCACCACAAAATCTATGTCGCCGGGCGCAAGGCCAGCGTTCCTGATCAGATGGAGCAGGGACAGCACGCCGCTGGCCTTGCAGGCCAGGTTCTCCAGCATGATGTCGGCGGACAGGTTCTCGTCCGTGTCATGGGCGCGGCGGCAGCAGCCCACGACCCGGCCTTTATGATAGAGCGGCAGGGCATGGTGCTGTTCCACCATCTCCGCGATCTCCGCGGCCGGATGGCCCTTTTCCAGACGTCCCAGCTGTTCCGGCCCCAGCACGGGATCTTGGGCAAGACGCTGGGCGATCCGGGCGGCAAAGCCTTCTTCCAGCCAGATGAGGTCGAAGACGTCACAGATGTCCATGAGCCCGAGCAGCTCGTCCTCGGGCATGATCTCGCCGAACTTTCCGAAGCGGGCAGGCTCGCAGGGATGTTCCGTCCAGGGACGGGGCGCTGCCTGCAGCTCATCGATGCTCATGGCACCGATATAGGTCTTGTTGGGCGCGTAGGCCTGCGCCTGTTCATAGGTCTGGGCCTGCGCCTCCAGCGCCTGCAAAAAGCCCGGATCACGCCCGGAGCGGCGTTCCTGGACCGGCGTCCCGCCATAGTGCAGCGCCAGCTCGGGAGCAAAATTCAGGCAGTAGGCCGTGGCCTTGATGCCGACAGTATTCATGGTGCCTTCCTTGTTTCCGTTGGGAAGTTTGCGACAGAGCCGTCCTTACGGGCGGCAGGCGGCTCAGCCGTGCAGATAGCCGTAGGCGGCCATGGCGGCCCGGGCCCCGTCCCCCGCCGCGGTGATCACCTGCCGCAAGGGGGTGTCCCGTACGTCGCCCGCGGCAAAGATGCCGGGGACGGACGTGCGCATGCTCTCGTCCGTGACGATCCAGCCGCCTTCCTTCGTCTGCAGCAGGCCCTCTTCCAAAAATTCCGTATGGGGAAGCGTGCCGATGAAGATGAATACCCCGCTGACGGGGATGCAGCGCTGTTCACCGCTCTTGACGTTCCTGACCCGGATCTTTTCGACGATATCACTGCCCTCGATGGCTTCGAGCACGCTCTCCATGACCGGAACGATCCGGGGATTGGCCAGTGCCCGCTCCACAGCGAGGCTGTCGGCCCGGAAGGTGTCGCGCCGGTGGACGAGATAGACCCTAGAAGCGAAACCGGTAAGATACACGGCCTCCTCCACGGCGGTATTGCCGCCACCGATGACGGCGACTTCCAGACCTTCAAAAAAAGCGGCATCGCATACGGCACAATAGGATACGCCAAGACCGGTATACTTGCCCTCACCGGGGCACCCCTGCCTGCGAAAACCCGCACCGCTGGCGATGATGACGGCCCGGGCCGCGATCCGGCTGCCGTCCTTGAGTTCGATGACCTTGTCATCGCCGCAACAGGACAGCTTCTGCACGGAACCGGTCATGAACCGGGGCGCAAAGCTCAGGGCATGTGCCCGGAGCGCCTCGGCAAGGGAAGCCCCGGTGGCTTCGGGCAGACCGGGATAGTTCTCGATCCTGCTGGTCGTCAGGATCTGCCCACCGGGGCGCCCCTTTTCCAGGACGAGGGTCTCGATACCCGCGCGCCTGGCGTAGATGGCGGCCGAAAGACCGGCAGGACCTGCACCTATGATGACAAGCTCATGTCTTTCCATGAAAGCCTCATTGGTTTGCTGGCCGTGCCGGGCAGGACGGAGGAGATGTGGTACCCGGCACGACCGTGGGGAGGTGGAGGAGCATGGCGCGGACAGCCCCGCGCAGTGATCACAACAGGAAGGTAAGGAACGGCATGATCAGCGTCAGTGCCAGGACCCACCACAACAGGTGCCGGAAGGTCTTGTCGTAGTCTTCCGCCTCGGACAGGATGAGCGCCCCGCCGATATGGAAGGGACTGGCGCACATGACCACCAGGCAGGCCGACAAGACGCCCAGCGAGATGCTGTTGGCCAGGACAGCCGTGGAACCGGCCATGGACTTTACGGCCACGGGGATGACCAGACCGAGGACAGCGATGGACGAGGATTCGAAGTTGGCCAGGATGGTGCCCACGATGGCGACGCTGAAGCGCACGAGGGACGGATCTTCCATGCTGGCAAGGTAGTCACCGATGACCCGCAGCACGCCCAGCTTTTCCAGCAGGCCCACATAGATGAGGACGCCGGCGATCATGATGGCGATGCCCCAGGGGAGCTTGCTCAGGGCGGCCTTGGACTTGATGCGGAAAGCGATCTGCAGGACCATGCCGATGGTGAAGGCGGTCAGGCCCACGTCATACTTGAGGAGCGCCAGCACGATGAACAGGATCATGCCGATGAAGGAACAGATCTGGTACGGCGTCAGGGGCCCGGTGGCCTCCTGCCCTTCTTCCCCGCCACGGTTCTGCTGCACGGGACGGCGGATCAGCTCCATGCCGCCGAAGACGAAGAAGGCGACCACGGCCACGGCGATGGCGACCACGCCCTGCGAGAGGAAAAGCCAGGTCGGGTCGATGGGGATGCCCGCATGCGCGGCCTGTTCGGCCACAAGGTTGCCCCAGGGATTGAACAGGGTGAAACCGCCCACGCACGAGCCCTGGATCAGGATGATCCCCATCATGGTCGGGCTGATACGCTCACGCTTAGCGATCTCCAGGGCCACCGGCACGGTGATGGCGAAGGCCGCGGCCGGCAGGGCACCCACAGCGCAGATGAGGGCTGCCAGTACGTGGATGATCCAGGGCAGGAGGTAGACCCGGCCCCTGGCCAGTGCCACGGCCTTCTTGACGATGATGCCCGCAAAACCGCTCTCCTGCACATGGTTCCACAGATACATGACCCCCAGGACCAGCAGGACGAGCTTGGCCGGGAAGGCGGCGTACAGTTCCTTGAGGGGCAGGCCGGTGAACAGGGCCAGCAGGAAGCTGGCCGGGATCATGATCAGCCCGAGGTTGATGTGCTGCCAGAGGCTCAGGCCGAAGACGAAGGCGAGCCAGACCAGTGCGTATATTTGCAGAGTAGTCATGGGATCCCCCACAAAGGTTGCTGATTAAGGATGACTGGGACCGGAAGCCGGCTGGCTGATGGCCTGCAGGGCCTTCAGGACAAGGCCCCTGCGCAGCTTCTTTTCCGCAGCGGCATCGAGGGAAGGATTGCCCACCGGGAAGGGGATGCCCTCCCCGGGGACGATGCGGGGAACGCCGATGGAGGCAGCAATGGAAGTGATGGTGCAAATCTGGGCGGTAGGGATGCCCATGCGTTCGATTTCCTTGGTGATCGTTGCGCCGCAACGAGTACCGGTGCCTCAGGTGGAGGTAAGGATGACCCCCTGCACGTTGTCCGCCTTCAAAGCGGCAGCGATGGCCTTCCCGAATTCCTTGCTGTTGTTGTAGGAGGTGCCGTTGCCCGTGGTGGTGAAACAGTAGTCGGCCAGCTCGCCGATGACGCCCTCGGCCACCAGTTCACGGCAGACATCGAGAGGCAGCAGCCTGCACGGCGCGGCATTGACGAAGGCATTGTTGTACCCGCCATGGACGGTCTGGAAGGATTCCGGTGCAAGGGTCCGGAGCCCCTCCAGCGACAGCCGCAGGTACTTGCTCGCCCGGGACGATTCAAGGCCGTCCGGGTTCCCCTTGGGCACCAGCCCGCCTTCGGTGACGAGGGCGATGCGGGCCTTGGCGGGGTCGGCCAAAGGCGCTGCCGGAGCGACTTCGTCAAAGACCGGCATGGGCAGCTCCGTGCCCACCTCTTCGGCCTTGCCGTCGAGCACGGCAAGCAGCATGTCCACGGCGCGCTCGGCGCCGTCCCTGTCGCTCCAGATGTTCCGGCGATGTCCGGTGGGCAGGTAGCCCTCTGCCGCCGCGGGGCCGACAGGGACGCCCGTGGCTATCTTTCTGGCAAGCGCGCTCATGGCGGTCACGGCCTGGCGCATGCCGGCCACGGAATTGGCGGTCTCGATGATGAGCGCCTTGTCCCGGTACAGTTCGGCGCCGGGGTTCTCCGGATACATGCCCGTGATGACCGGGATATGGAGTTCCGCCGCCACGGCCGCGCAAACGGCGCCGCATGCCGGGCCATAGCGTCCGGCATTGAAGGCCGGGCCGGCGATGAACAGGTCGGGCTTTTCCTCGCGGATGAAGCCCATGATGGTCTCGATGGCCTGCTCCTGATTGCCCGCGATATAGTTGTCACCGCAGATGACGGTGGCCGAGACCGTGGCGATGTCCTTGAGTTGCGCGGCAAAAGCCATGGCGGGCCCGACGGGCTCGTGCCTGACGAGCGGCGGGATGTCTGCCTTGTCTTCTCCCCCTATCTGTCCGAAGAACTGATTGAGATAGTGGACGATCTTTATCATGGCGTTCTCTCAGTGGGTTGAAGGGTTGCCTTGAAAATGCCGGCTCTGCAGAGCGCGTCCCGCAGCATCAGAATGCCGTGGCGGAAAGTCTGTAGGCTCCCAGCTGGTTCGTGGCCGTGTACATCCGCCCCAGTGCCGTGGAGAACGGCCGGGAGGCATCCGGCACCCTGAGCAGGCAGTCCCCTCCAAGGACCGTGGTCATGCCGGGCAGATCGATGACCTGGTCATTGTTCCCCGTACTGACGACATGGCGGGCCAGCGGCGTGGTATCCACCAGCGAGGGCTGGTCCCCCTCGGGCCCGGCCAGTTCATTGATGAGCATCACTGACGGGATGCCCTGGGCAGCGCAGGCCCGGGTGCAGAACATGAGGTCGGAGTCGGCATGGCCGCCGCCTTCCTGGGTCATGACGACGCCCTCGGCACCTATCTGGCGGGCCAGCTTGGCGGCGAACTCGGCTGTACGCCGCTTGTCGAAAAGTGTGCTGTGCTCGTTGGCGATGACCACACCGGCAAAATCCAGGGTCTTGCCATGGCGGGCATACAATTCCCGGATGACGGGATTGTTGAGGTGCAGATACGTGGGGTTCTTCTGGCAGGCGATGATGTAGTTGCCGCTGACGATGGCACCATCCATGACTTCGTTGGGATGGAGCAGCGTGGGCAGGAGGCTGGTGACGTCCTTGCCGTAAAGGAAGGTATTGCGCAGCGGGCCCTGCGATTGCAGGTAATAGATGTAGACGACCTTGCGCAGATGGGGATCCACGGGCGTATCCGTGCTGAAGGTACGTACGCTCCCCGGCTGCTGCCCCCGTGCGGTCTTCCCCAGATACAGGGCCGCTGCCAGCAGGGACTTGCGCGTGGCGGCGTCGAAATCACTGTTGCTGGCATTGGGATCCGCCGGCGTGCAGCGCAGGACGACATTGCAGAGCGAACTGAACAGCGAATACGCCGCGCCGGGCCCGGACATGTCGATGATGCCTTCCTGTATGCCCTGGCGTCTGCCCGTCTGCATGACGCTGACCCCCTGGAGGACATATGTGCGCCCCGTACCGGCAAGCTGCATGGAAGAGAACATGCCCGGGTAGGGGCTTTCCGCATCCGATTCCTTGCAGCGCGGCTGCATGACATCCATGATGTTGATGATGCGTACGGCTTCACCGGGACGGGCGATGTCTATCTGCACGTCGGAGAAAAAACCGTCCGGATCGATCTGCCGGGCCATCTCTTCCCGGTTGATGGTGAGCACTGTCCCTTCCAGAGCCGTCTTTTCCCCGAATACGACATTCTGAACAGGAAAATCAAAAAATTCCAATTCCATCACTGACTCCTTTACCAAAATGCACACTCGTGTTCACTTGACGCATGCATGAAAAACTATTGCATATGTCACATATTCTTTTTGCGGAGATCATTCATCCGCTGGCAGATTGCCTCCTTGTCGAATCTGTGGATGAACGGAAGGATGTACTTCTCGAATGCCTGGGGAGAAAAAAAGGCTGCTGCTTCAGGCTCCACGATATGCATCACCTTGAGCCGCAACTGCTTCCCCGTCAGCGGTCCCGAAAGGGAGGGGTCCCCGGTGGAGACCGTTTCCGCCTGGATCTGGCTGCTTTCCGCATCCGGGCAGCCAATAAGGACGTACAGGTTGGCATGGTTGCCATGTTCGATGACCTTGGCCAGCTTCCATTGATCTTCCAGATCCATAGCGCCTGCGGTCATTCAAACGAAAAACTGGTTGATGGCGTAGATCACGGTATGGCCACTTTCCTCCAGCGCGGAACACAGGGCCCCGGAGGAGACCCCGTCCATGGCTCCGATCACTATGAATTGAGGGGTGGTATCTTCCATTACAGCTCCTTGCGTTTGTGATTTAATTAGCAAGAGCCATGCCATGAAAAATATCAAAAAATATCGTTATATTAGCAAAACAATAAAATGATGCTGTCTCATTTTTGAGATCAAAAAAGATATTGATATCAAAAAATATGTTATATCAATATGTTATATCTTTATTTTTGAGACAGCATTTTTCTTATTCTGAAACACTCCGTCCCTTCAGACGGCAGGGAATTTTTTGTTTGTCATTACGGATAACTATGTAATAGTCAGGTATGGCGTGCTCCACAGGGAGGGAAACCGTGCACGGACTCCTGTCCCGGATCATGCCGGTTCCGCTGAAGGGCCCTTTCATGGCCGCCGGGCTTTCGATCAGGAATGTCGTCCTGCCGGGACGATGATGTTGTTTGCGGATGGTGACAGTCCATGAATGATACTGTTTCTCGTCATGTATCTTTGCAAAAGAGCGCTCTCCTTGACCATCTTTCCGAAGCCATACTTGTCGTTTCCCGCAAGGGAGAGCTTTTTGCCGTCAATAGTGCCGGTCTGAAGCTCCTTTCGCTGACCGGAAGATCCATCAAGAAACTGAAGGAGATCCTGTTTTCCGAGCTTTCCCTGCCCAAAGTCCTTGAGGCAAGGGATGCGACAGAGATCAAGTTGCGCAAGCTGAACATCGCTGACCACACCTATATCATCGACTCTTTTTTTGACGGGGAAGATCTCGTCATCCTGCTCTCGGACATCACCGACGTAAAAAAGATGGCCGAAGACCTCAGCCAGCAGTTCACCCATCTGCTGCGCTTCAAGATGTCCATGCAATGCATCACCGACGGCATCGTCGTTGCGGATGCCTTCGAACGCGTCGTGTTCATGAACGCGACCATGCACGACATCATCTCGTCGCAGCACAAAAAATACGACGTCAGGACCCTGAAGGATCTTGAACTGTTGCTGGGGATTTTTTCCGAGAACGAAGAGGGGGCGTCCCTGTCGGAATCTTCCTACAGGGACGAGAAGACAGGCCAGACGTTCCTGGCTGAAAAAAGAAAGCTCATGATATCAGGGGAGAGGCTGCACGGTTTCCTCATCTATTTTTCCGCCGTATCGGCGGAGGAAGGAAAGCCCCTGAAAAACAGCCTGAAAACGGCCCAGACACCCCTTTCGGAACTGCGCTACCCGCCCGCTGGGAACAGGAAAGGGGCCGAAAAGCCCTCCATCCAGTCTTTCGTCGGCCAAAGCAAATCGGTCCTGCGCATCAAGGCCATCATCAAGAAGGTGGCGCCCTCCTCCTCGACCGTGCTCCTGCAAAGCGAGAGCGGCACGGGCAAGGAGCTGCTGGCCCGCTCGCTCCATGAACTCAGCGAACGGGCCGACGGCCCGTTCATCAAGCTCAACTGCGCCAGCCTGCCGGAATCCCTGCTGGAAGCCGAAGTGTTCGGCTATGATTCCGGCGCGTTCACCGGGGCCAAGAAAAGCGGCAACCCCGGCCTGTTCGAACAGGCACATACCGGAACGATCTTTCTTGACGAACTGGGCGAGATGTCCCTCTCCCTCCAGGCAAAGCTGCTGCGCATCATCCAGGAGCGCGAGGTGCAGCGCATCGGCGGACAAAGCTCCAAACAGCTCGACGTCCGCATCGTTGCGGCCACGAACAGGGACCTGCTCCAGCTGGTCAAGCAGGGCAGGTTCCGCAGTGACCTGCTGTTCCGCCTGAACGTCGTCTCCATCACCATCCCGCCATTGCGCGAACGAAAAGAAGACATCAAGTCGCTCATCATTTATTTTTTGCGGCTCTATTCCCAGATATTCAAAAAAAATATCAGCGGCGTTTCCAAGGAAGTCTACTATCTGTTCATGAATTACGACTGGCCGGGCAATGTTCGAGAGTTGAGCAACATCATCGAATACGCGTTCAACATCATCGACGGCAATATCATCGAAAGCCGCCACCTTCCGCAGTATCTTCTGGATGCCTCGACCTATCCTTCCGGCGGTTCCCGGACACTGGACGACATGATGGCGGACTACGCATTCAAAGCGGTCATGGACAGCCTGGAACAGCACAAAGGCAACAAGGCCCTTGCTGCGCTTTCGCTCGGCATCTCCCGGGCAAAGCTCTACCGTATCATCGCCGGGCGCAAGAAACCCGCCTGCCGCTAAACCCGTTTTCCCCGGCGCGGGCTGTCCGGTGTGGGGACGGCCGCCCCGGCATGGCTGCCTGTCCGGAAGAGGGGATGAGGCGCCCTGTCCTGACGGCCCATGCACCCGCCTTGCCTATCCTTGCAGGTGGGGGCCTTGCCGCCCTGCCTCGTCCTCTCCGCCCCAGGCACGCCCGCAGGGAAAGATTGGACGCGCTTCCCAAGGCCTGCGGGGACTCCCTGCGGCATGGCCGCCATGGGCCGCAAAAACAAAAAGAGGTCACACCACATCGTGGTATGACCTCTTGATCTTTTTATGGTCGGAGCGACTGGATTCGAACCAGCGACCCCCTGCTCCCAAAGCAGGTGCGCTACCATGCTGCGCCACGCTCCGTGATGGGATGTTTTGTACGCAAAAGGCCCTGCTTTGGCAAGGGCGGCCCGTCCGGAGGCCGCAAGGGCCGTTGCCTCCATAAGGGAGGGATCGCCATCCTGTAACGGAAGGCCCCTTGGCCTTCTTCCACACCGGGCGGGTGCCGGCTGCGGACAGGGGCGCCCTTCCTCCCCCCAAAAAGGAGCTGGCCATGCCTGCCCTTCCCTGCGCACGGGAAAGGAGCAGGGGCTCATCCGTGCCCGGGCTCCCGGCCACGGCCATCGGCGTGAGCGCTGGCCCCTTTTCCAGACAGGTAACCTGGCGGCAGAAAAAGAAAAACCCCGCTCGAAAGCGGGGGGATTTCCTTATGGGGCGAAAGATGGGACTTGAACCCACGGCCACCTGGGCCACAACCAGGTGCTCTACCAACTGAGCTACTTCCGCCGTAACGAAGACGTGTATACGCACATCCCGAAAAATATGCAAGCAAAAATTTACATTTCTCTTTCTGGATTTTTTTTAGAAAAAAAACTAGCATCCGATACCGGCTCCAAACACCATGTTTTGCCGGAGCACGGGCCAGTCCCCACAGGGACGGGACCGGTGCCGCAACCCCCAGCATGCGCCGCAGGCCAGGGCCTGCAGGCCGCACGAGGATCCTGATGGACAAGCTCATTATCGAAGGCGGTACGCCGCTCAAAGGGACCATAGATATCAGCGGCTCCAAAAATGCCGCCCTGCCCATTCTTTTTGCCGGCATCCTGCTGGATGCGCCCATGGTCTACACCAATGTGCCCGACCTGCGCGACATCCATACCACCATCAAGCTCCTGAACGTGCTGGGCTGCACCTGCGGCTATGACGACCATCGCGTGGAGCTGACGCCCGGCAGCCTGCTGCCCGAGGCCCCGTATGACCTGGTGCGCACCATGCGTGCCTCCGTGCTGTGCCTGGGCCCGCTGCTGGCCCGCATCGGTCAGGCCCGCGTGGCCCTGCCCGGCGGCTGCGCCATCGGCGCCCGCCCCGTGGACCAGCACCTGAAGGGCCTGGAACTCATGGGCGCCACCTTCGAGCTGGAAGAAGGCTACATCATGGGCCATTGCGACAAGCTGCGCGGCGCCCACATCACCTTCGACATGCCCACCGTGGGCGGCACGGAGAACCTGCTCATGGCAGCCGTGCTGGCCGACGGCGAGACCACGCTGGAAAACGCGGCCCGTGAGCCCGAAGTGGTGGATCTGGCCAACTTCCTCATCTCCTGCGGCGCGCAGATCGAAGGCCACGGCAGCAGCACCATCCGCATCAAGGGCGTCAGCAGCCTGCGTGGCACGGAATACGCCATCATGGCCGACCGCATCGAGGCCGGCACCTTTTTGGTGGCGGCCGGCATCACCGGCGGCGAGCTGCTGCTCAAAAACTGCCCCTTCACCGAGCTGGAATCCGTCATCGCCAAGCTGGAAAGCATGGGCCTGGCCATCGAACAGCGCCCCGAAGGCGTGCTGGCCCGCTACCAGGGCGTGCTGCGCGGCGCGGACGTGAAGACCCGTCCCTACCCCGGCTTCCCCACCGACATGCAGGCCCAGATCATGGCCCTGATGTGCCTGGCCGAAGGCTCCAGCATGGTGGAAGAAAGCATCTTCGAGAACCGCTTCATGCACGTGCTGGAGCTGGTGCGCATGGGCGCGGACATCAAGATCTCCGGCCATACGGCCATGGTGCGCGGGGTCAGCCGTCTGACCGGCGCCCCGGTCATGGCCTCGGACCTGCGCGCCAGCGCCTCGCTGGTGCTGGCCGGTCTGGCCGCGCACGGCACGACCCACGTGCAGCGCATCTACCATCTGGATCGCGGCTACGAACGCATCGAGAACAAACTCAACGCCGTGGGTGCCCGCATCCGGCGTGAAAAGGAATAGCGCTCCGGCGCAAGGAGGATACATGCGTTACATCGTCCCCCTGCTGCTCCTCTGCTGCCTCATGCTCAGCAGCGGTTGTGCCTCGCTCTACGGCGTGTACGACGACCAGCGCCTGAGCGGCACCATCACCGATGACAAAGAGATCTCCCTGGGCATCAAGTCCGACCTTATGGACGCCAACCTTTCCCAGGGCTGGGGCATCAAGGTCTACTGCTATTACGGCCATGTCTTCCTGGTGGGCGAGGCCCCCGAGAAGATGCGCTCCCAGGCCATCCGCATCGCCCGCCGACACAAGGGCGTGCGCTCCGTCACCTCGCACTGGTTCACCCCGGCCAAGAGCGAGACCGGCGACTTCGTCCTGGCCACCAAGCTGCGCACGGAACTCATCGGCACCTCGGGCCTGAGCTCCACCCGCATCGACACGGAAGTCAACGCCGGACGCGTGGTGCTGCTGGGTGTGGTCAAGGATGAGGCCGAACGCAAGCTGGCCATCCGTGCCGCACGTCAGGTGGAGGGCGTCAAGCAGGTCATCAGCTATCTGATGCTGCCCCAGAAGCAGGCCGACATGCCCGTGCCCAAGGGCCAGGTGGTGCCCGGCGCGGGCCAGGGCACGCAACCGGCGGCCACGCCCGCCGCGGCTCCGTCCACGGCACCGGCCGCCCAGCCCGCGGCCCAGAACGTGCCCACCATGCCGCCGGCCAACTCCTCGCACAAGCTGACCCCGCCCACGGCACCGCCTCCGCCGCCGGTGGGTGACGAGGCCGCCGGGGCCGTCTAACCCAAGCTCCCCAGGATGACGGGGCCCGGCCCCGTCATGAACGATCTTCCTTCATACGAAGGGCCCGCTCCAGCGATGGAACGGGCCCTTTCCTTTTGGTGCGTACGGCGCGGGGCGGCTGATGCCGGCGCCCCGCCTCAGAATTCTATGCCCGGCGCGGCCTTGATGCCCGCTCGCCAGGGGTGTTTGATCTCGCCCATCTCCGTGACAAGATCGGCGGCTTCCACCAGCCAGTCCGGCGCATCCCGACCGGAAAGCACCAGATGGCATCGGTCCCGGCGCGCCGCCTCCATGAGACCTTCCACTTCGCTCCGCTCCAGGATGCCCGCTTTCAGGGCATAGAGCGTCTCGTCCAGCACCAGCATGTCCAGGCGTTCCAGACGCTGCCGGGCCCAGTCCAGCGTGGCCAGGGCCGCCTCCCGATGGGCGGGACGGTCTTCCTCACGCCGCAAAAAGCCCTTGCCCCCGGCCAAAAAGTCATCCCCCAGCAGGCGCGCGAGGACGGTCTGTTCCCCGGCGCAGCCCGGCTGCTTCATGAACTGGCCGAAACCCACGGCAAAATCCCGGCCCAGGGCCCGCATGGCCTGCCCGATGCAGGCGCTGGTCTTGCCCTTGCCGTTGCCCGTATAGACGATGATCATGATTTCCATACTCCCGGCAGCTGACTGCCGCATCGCGGACAGACACCTGTGTCCGTCCTCATGGTGACCTGCCAGCCCTGCCGTTCCAGACAGGGCTCTCCACACTGCGGGCAGAGCGTATCAGCGCCGCCCGCACAAAATACATTGCCCGTATATACGAAGTGCAGCCCCTCTTCCAGACCGATGTCCCGGCAACGCCGCAAGGTCTCCGCCCGCGTGGCCGGATGATCCGTCATGCGGTAGGCAGGATGGAAGGCCGTCACATGCCAGGGCGTGTCCGCGCCCAGCTCGTCGCGGATGAAGCGTGCCAGTGCCCGCAGTTCCGCCTCTCCGTCATTGAGACCTTCCAGGATGAGGGTCGTCACCTCCAGCCACCAGCCCAGGGAACGCATCCGCACCAGATTGTCCAGCACGGGCCGCAGGCGGGCGCCGCAATAATGATGATAGAAATCCTCGCTGAAGGCCTTCAGGTCTATATTGGCCGCCCGCACCAAAGGTCCCAGTACTTCCAGACAGCCGGGGCTCATGAAACCGTTGCTCACCAGAATGGACGGCAGGCCCCGTTCCTGGCCCAGCGCGGCCGTGGCCGCCAGCAGCTCCACGAAGACCGTGGGTTCGTTGTAGGTGAAGGCCAGGCTGCGGCAGGCGGTGCGCAGGGCCGCCGCCACCAGCACATCGGGCGTGGCTTCGTGCCCGCGGATGCGCTCCTGCTCCAGCGGGTCACGGGAGATATGATGGTTCTGGCAGAAAAGGCAGGAAAAATTGCATCCGGCACTGCCCACGGAAAACGTCCGGCTGCCGGGCAGGAAGTGATACAGGGGTTTCTTTTCCACCGGGTCGGCCTGCACGCCCGTTACCAGCCCGTCCACCAGCGAGAGCGGACGCCCCTCGTGGTTACAGCGCACACCGCACCGTCCCCGCTGCCCCGGCGCGAGCACGCAGGCATGGGCACAGAGCCCGCAGCGTAATCTGCCGTCCGTCAGCCGTGTCCACAGCATGCTTTCCATAAGGCGCTCTCCTTCGCGGCCTGTCCGGCCACCTTTGACGACCGGTGCCGCCGTTGCTCCTCCCCTATCGTGATGCCGCCTGCCCGGGGCCGAGCCTCTCCGTGCGCAAGGCAAGCCCTGGCCCCGGTACGAACGGCACGGGGGGCCTGCCCCCTTGGTATAACAGGGGAAGATCCCCGCTGCCATGAGAAAAAAGGTGACCGAAAATCTCCCCCTGCCGGGATTTCCCCCAAAAAGCTGCTTGGGATTCGGCAAATTTTTTGCTAGGGTGTCTCCCACCAAGGAGGATACTCATGTCCACAGATCGCGCAAAAGCATATACCGAAGCCGGCGTCGATATCCAGGCCGGCAATGATCTCGTGGCGCGCATCAAGCATCTGGTGCAGCGCACGCATACCAAGGGGGTCATCTCCGACATCGGGGGATTCGGGGGCCTGTTCAGACCTGAAATCGGCAACATGAGCGACCCCGTGCTTGTCTCGTCCACCGACGGCGTGGGCACCAAGCTCAAACTGGCCTTTGCCTTCAACAAGCACGATACCGTGGGCATCGACCTCGTGGCCATGAGCGTCAACGATATCCTGGTCCAGGGGGCCACCCCCCTGTTCTTCCTTGATTACTTCGCCACCGGCAAGCTGGATGTGGATACCGCCCACACCGTCATCAGCGGCGTGGCCGAAGGCTGTCGCCAGTCCGCCTGTGCCCTGCTGGGCGGCGAGACCGCCGAGATGCCCGACATGTACGGCGATGGCGAATACGACCTGGCCGGCTTCTGCGTGGGCATCGTGGACAACGCCAAGCTGGTGGACGGTTCCGGAATCCGCGTGGGCGACAAGATCGTGGGTCTGGCCTCCACGGGCCTGCACTCCAACGGCTTCTCGCTGGCCCGCAAGATCCTGGACAAGAGCGGCCTGGGCCCGGACGATCCCTTCCCGGGTGCCGACGGCGCCACCGTGCGTGACGTGCTGCTGGCCCCCACCCAGATCTATGTGGAAGTGGTCCGCTCCCTGCTGCGCGACCTGGACGTGCGCGGCATGGCCCACATCACCGGCGGCGGCTTCTACGACAACATCCCGCGCGTGCTGCCCAATCAGGTGGAAGCCCACATCGACTTCGGCAGCTGGGAAATGCCCCCGGTCTTCAAGTGGCTGCACGAAGTGGGCGAACTTTCCTGGCCCGAGATCCTGCAGATCTTCAACGGTGGTATCGGTTACGTGCTGGTGCTGCCCGAAGAGCAGGTGGAAGAGACCATCAACCGCATCCAGGCCTTCGGCATGTCCGCCTGGTCCATCGGTACCATCGCCCGCCGCAACGGCGACGGCGAACAGGTGGTCGTCAACTTCGACAAGGCCTAGCCTCGTCCTGCATCCGATCCTCAAGGGGGAAGGCTGTCGCCTTCCCCCTTTTTTCTTAGCAAAGGACATACATGAACGTAAAAGCATGGCTGGGGCGCCTCCTGTCCCGCAAGGCCCCGGACCCCGCAAAGGCCAGGCGCAAGGCCTCCCGCCGTCCGGCATCGCCGCTGCGGGAGCTGGAGCAGGAACAGGCCGCGCTCCGTGCCCGGCTCGACGCGCTGGGAACGGCCCTTGATGCCGCGTCCGTCGCCCTTCCGGAACAGGAACGGACGGCCCTCTGCCGGGTGAGGGACGAGGCCCGCGCCGTGTGCGGGCGTGCCCGCGACCGTCTGGTCGCCTTCCGCAAGACCTGCTGGCTGGTGGTCCTGATCCAGCTCTGCCTGCTGGCCGTCATGCTGGCCTCGTTCCATTTCTTCCTGCCGGAACTCTAGCCTCCCGGTCCTTTCCTCCCTTCCCCGCCGCGGAGTGGACAGTGCGGGATCATTGCCTGATCCTGCCTGCCCTCCTGTCCGACGCCTCTCCTTCAGTGAGGTCTCCCCCTGTGGAGGACGAGGCATGGATACCGCGCGTATACCTCCCCGCGGGGTTCGCCCTTCCTTTCTCCCGCGCATGGACAGGCATCCCGCCCCCGTGTAGCATGGACGCTCCATCCACGTCTTTTCAGGAGTTTCCCATGCAAGCTCTGGGTTGTCTCGGCAATATCCTCTGGTTCTTCCCCTTCGGTCTGGGCACCGGTCTGCTCTGGTGCATCGCGGGCGTGCTCTGTTTCATCAGCATCATCGGCATCCCCTGGGGCCGGGCCTGTTTCGTCATGGCCGGTTTCGCCTTCATGCCCTTCGGCCGCATGCCGGTCTCCCGCGATGTCCTCACCGGTGAAGGCGACATCGGCACCGGCCCGCTGGGCACCGTGGGCAACATCGTCTGGCTGCTGCTCTGCGGCATCTGGATCGCCTGCGGGCACCTGCTCTCGGCCCTGGCCTGCGCCGTGACCATCATCGGCATCCCCTTTGCCTGGCAGCACGTCAAGCTGGCGGCCCTGGCCCTGTGCCCCATCGGCAAGACCATCGTGGACGCCCGCGTGGCCGAGGCCGCCGAACAGGCCGCCGCCTGGCGTCAGGCCAGCGGACAATTCCGGCGCTGAGGGCAAAAGAAGAGGGGCGACGCTGCCCCGTACTGCCGCCCCTTGCTTCGTCCCCGGCCGGGGCGTACATCCAGAGACATGAACACCGCATCCCCCGTCCTGCCGGACATCAGCTGCCATGAGGCCTGGTTCGCCGCCTACGCGGCCCGCGAGCGCGAGAAGGAATGCCGTCGTGACGGCGGCGATCCCTCGCCCATGGATCTCAAACTGCACCACACCATGCAGGTGCTGGCCCATGCCCGCGCCATCGTCGCGGGCGGCGGGTTCCCCCCGCCGCTGGACCGCGCCTGCCTGCTGGCGGCCCTGTACCATGACGTTGCCCGCTTCGAACAGTACCTGCGCTGGCATACCTTCCGCGACCGGGAATCCTGCAATCACGGCCAGTGGGGCGTGCGCATCCTCAAACGCGAGCGGCGCCTGAAGGACGAAGATCCCGCCGTCCGCAAGCTGGTGCTCGCCGCCGTGGGCCTGCACAACCGCTTTGCCCTGCCCGCGGGCCTGCCGGAAGGGATGGCCCGCATTTGCCATGCGGTGCGCGATGCCGACAAGCTGGACATCCTGCGTGTCATGGACGAACACCTTTCCGGTCCGCGCCCGTACTGTCCCACCGTGGTCCTGAGCCTGCCCGATGACCCCGCCCTCCATAGCGACAAAGTCCTGGACGATGCCCTGGCCGGTCGGGTCGCTTCCTATGCCGATCTGAAAAGCGTCAACGACTTCCGCGTGCTGCTGGGGACGTGGTTCTACGACATGCACTTCCCGGCCAGCCGGGCCCGCTTCGTGGCCGAAGGCCATGCCCGCCGCCTGCTGGCGGATCTGCCCGCCACGCCAGCCTATGCCGCGGCCCGCGACCACCTGCTGCACTGTCTGGATGCCGCCCTAACGATCCCGGAGGCCCCTGATGGCTGCCTGTCCTAGTGCCCCCTGCATCTCTTCAGCGGCGACCGGCTGCGCGCCCCTGCTGCGCGACCTCCTGTCCGCTGCCGACGTGACCCGCCTGCATACCCTGCGCCCGGCCCCGCCAACGCCCGGCCTGTATGCCGCCCTGTGCCGCCGGGTGCCCTGGCCGGACGAGAGTCGTGCCCTGCCCTGCAATGTCCTGCCCGACCTTCCCGGAACGACGGCGCAGGCTCCCTTCGCGGCCCTGCCGGATCTGCCCGCGGGCTCGCTGGAAGGGATGCGCCTGGGCTATGCGCTGTTCTCCCTGCCCTGGCCCGATGCCGTGAGCCTGCTGCGGGCCTGCGCCCTGGCGGCACGGCAGCTCTGGCTGGCGGACTTCATCCTGGCCGAGCGCAATCTGGGCCTGCCTGCGGCCCTGCTGCGGCGCCTCCTGCCCGGCTTCCTGCCCTGGGGGCCCGCGACGCCCGCCCGTATCTGGCTGCGACGCGGCGGGCTGGAAGGCTGTTTGCGTGCTGCCGGGCTGGCAGCGGCACAGCGCCGCACCCTGCTGGCCGGAGCCGCCGCCCTGATACGGGTGGCCCCTGTCCGGCTGTAGGCGGACCACGTCTCACGCGCCCCTGATATTTGGGGGATGGAGCAGGTCGCCCCGCCGAAAGAGCTGCGTCCCTCTCCCCTGTTGCGGAAAGCCGGACGCCACCGCCGATACATGCGCTGGAGGGAGCCGGACACGGCCTCCGCCGCCATCAGCTGCCGGAACGGCCCCGTCGCTCTTCCTGTCCTGCCATACGGGATCATGGCCCGGCATCTCCGGACGGCGGGCCCGGTGCATGCCTATCGTCGGCCCACCAACAAAAAACAGGGAGCCGCAGCCCCCTGTCTGTAAGAAAGGCCGCCCGAAGGCGGCCTCTCAGATCCAAACCATGCAAGTCCGGAAATATGTCGTCCCTCTGCCACAGGCGGAGGGCATCGTATCATCTTTGCCGCAAAAGCCTGACGCCCTGCGTCAGACAGCAGCCGAACATCGTTTTTTGCTTTCCGCTCCCGATTCGTCTTTGCCCGGGAACGTGCCCTGGCGATGACCTTCCCCGCTCCAGAGCTTTTTTAGGCATCGAAGGGGTCGCAGAAGAAATGCTCCCGCAAGGCTTGGGTCCAGGGGCGCGGATGCATCCCCAGATACTCGGAAAGCTTGCCGCAGTCCAGTACCGTATAGGGAGGACGCGGCGCTTTTTGCGGCCATTGCGACGAAGGGATGGGCTCCACGCGGCATTCGTTGCCCGCCAGTCCCACGGCTTCGCAGGCCAGCTCGCACCAGGTGGCCTGCCCGCTGTTGACGGCATGCCACAGGCCAGTGGCCTGACGTTCGGCCAGCATGATGCTCCACAGGGCCAGATCCAGCGAATAGGTGGGCGAGCCCGTGCGGTCGTCCACGATGGTGATGCTGTCGCGCCGGTGGCAGGCATTGAGGATGTCGTCCACGAAGTTGCGCTTGCCGGGCCCGAACAGCCAGCCCGTGCGCACCACGCAGGCCCGCTCGGGCAGGGTCTGCAATACGGCCTGCTCCCCGGCCAGACGGGTCTTGCCGTAGACGTTGAGAGGGGCCGTGGCATCTTCTTCGCGCCAGGGGCTGCCGTGCTGGCCCGAGAAGACCAGCCCGGAACTGAAGTGCACCAGATGGCCCTGCCCGCGGGTCTTGAGCAGGCAGGCCAGCGTGTGCGGCAGGGTGCGGTTGTAAAGCAGGACTTCGTCGGGATGGTCCTCGGCATCATCCACCGTGTTCCAGCCAAGGGAGCTGAACACCACATCCGGCGCGCAACTGTCCAGGCGGGCCTGCAGGAAGTCTGCATCCAGGATGTCACCGTCCGAGCGTTCCAGCGATTCCACCGACCAGCCGCGCCCCAGCAGGACATGGCGCAGGGCCTGCCCCAGCAGTCCGGTGCGGCCCTCCAGAACCAATGCTTTCACGAACAATCCTCCAAAGTATAGCGCACTGTAGCCTCCCCTCTGCCCATGGTCAACCGTGAGGCCCGCCGTCTTGCCAGCGTGCGGCAAGTGACGTACACCAACAGGGATGAAAACAGCTATCCTGTTGGTCGCCTACGGTACGAGCAGCCCCCAGGGGCGTGGCTCGCTGCGCCAGTTCGACGCCTGGGTGCGCGAACGTTTTCCCGGCATTTGCGTGCGCTGGGCCCTTTCTTCGGAGCTGCTGCGCACCCGTCTGACACGTGCCCGGCAAAAAAACGATTCCGTGCTCAAGGCCCTGCGCCGCCTGTGCCTGGAAAATTTCACCCATGTGGCCGTGCAGCCCCTGCAGATCATCCCCGGCAGCGAACATACCGACGTGCGCGCCGATGCGGACGAGGCCGGACGCCTGGACGGCCTGCATGTGAGCATCGGGACGCCCCTGCTGGCCTGTGACGAAGACATCCGGGCCGCCGCACGGGCCGTGCTGGCCCATCTTCCGGAAGAACGCCGGGCCGACGAGGACGTGGTGCTCATGGGTCACGGCAGCCGCCAACAGGCCGTGACCGCGTATGCGGCCCTTGCCGGGGCCGTGCTGGCCCTGGACGCCCGCGTGCATGTGGGCACCATGAGCGGCGCCCTGGAGCTCGATGCCCTGCTGCCGCGCCTCACCTCCCGCCGTGTCTGGCTCATGCCCCTGCTCTCCGTGGTGGGGCGCCATACCCTGGAAGACATGGCCGGGGACGCGCCGGATTCCTGGCGTTCCCGCATCGAAACCGCCGGCCATGCCTGTGCGCCCGTGGTGCGGGGCACGGCCGAATACCGCGCTTTTGCCGATATCTGGCTGCGGCATCTGGAAGACGCCGTAGCTGCCTTGCCAACCGTCAAAAAGGATGAGGAAAAGTGAAGAAAGTCCTGCGCCTGCCGCTGGCCCTGCTGGTCTGCGGCCTGATCTCTGCCTGTGGTCTGATGGGGGGCAACGGCAGCGCCGACCTGACGCCTGCGGCACAGGCAGCCCCCGCTGCCAAAGCCAATGCCTTCAACCCCTGGATGAACAAGAGCCTGCCCAATACCCGTACCCTGTCCGCCGAAGGCATGGCCATGGTGCAGGCCATGGGCGCCGACCGCCAGAGCATCGAGGACGAGGCCGCCTACCGTCCCCACTGGCGCGAAGAGATCTACCCCGTGTTCTTCGGCAACAAGACGGCCCCGCACGAGCTCATCGTGCTGCTGGACTTTGCCTCGCCCGACAGCGCCCGTGTCTGGCAGGCCGTGCGTGATGCCTCGGCCAAGCTTTCGCCCGCTGACGCCAAGATCGCCGTTTTTGCCAAAAATTCGGAAAACTACGGTACCGACCTCATGGGCATGGGCATCTGGATCAGCTATGAGCGCAAAGGCCAGGCCATGGATTACATGAGCCACGCCCTCAGCGAGTGGAACCGCATCAAGGCCGCCCACAAGAAGCAGGGGCGCAGCGTGCCCTTCACCAACGAGTACGACGCCACGGTCAAGCCCACCGACCTGCCCATCCACTATGCCTACATGGGCAAACTGCGTCCGGCCGTGCCCTCCAGCCAGGAGCTGGACGTGGCCCGCTACTGCTACAATGCCGGCAACGTGAACATGTACCAGGCCGTGCAGATCTCCCGTTATTACGGCGTGAAGCGCATCCCGGCCGTCATCGCCGACGGCAAGGTGCTGACCTCGCCTTCGGCCACGGACATCGTGTCCGCCCTGCGCTAGGCATCTTCGTTCCGCATGTTGAAGGACGGGCCCCGGCTTGCGGGACCCGTCCTTTGTTTTGGCCTGCTGCCGGACGCGAACCGGGGCCCGCCTTCGCTTCTCCCGAAGCGTCCTCTCCACCCTACGGGCCGTGCCGTCCCGGCAACATCCTGTCCGCCGCCCTCCGGCAAAGGCACGGCGGGCGCGGCCCTCACCCAAAAGCCTGTCCTCTGCGGAAAAGCTGACGTCCCTGTTCTGGACGAAAACGGATTTCATTGCATATCGGACGGATCTTGGTTAGCACGGGAGCACGTCTTCGTTCACACGAAGGCATGGAGTTCCCGTATGCCCAAAAAAGTCTTTGCACCCGGCAACCGCTGGCTGGTTGCCTATCTGGCCTTCCTGAGCGCCTTCGCGCCCCTTTCCACCGACATGTACCTGCCCGCCCTGCCGCACATGACGCAGGCCCTGCAGACCACGGACGCCCTCTCCAGCCTGAGCATCTCGTGCTTTTTGCTGCTCTTCGGGGCCTCCATGCTTTTCTGGGGCCCGCTCAGCGACAAATACGGCCGCAAGCCCGTGCTCTATGCGGGCGCCCTGCTCTATGTGCTCTCCAGCCTGTTCCTGGCCCTGGCCCAGTCCATCTGGCCCCTGCTGTTCTGGCGCGCCGTGCAGGCCATCGGCAGCGGCGGCATCAGCGCCATGGCCCTGGCCATCGTCAAGGACGTGCTGCGCGGCCGGGCCATGGAAAAAGTCATCACCTGGATCCAGACCATCACCATCCTGGCGCCCATGCTGGCCCCGGTCATCGGCGGGGCCCTGCTGGCCGTCACCGACTGGCGCGGCATCTTCGCCTGCCTGCTGCTCTGCGGTCTGCTGGCCGGTGCCGGGACGCTGCTGCTGCGCGAGACCATGCATGATCCGGTGCAGGGCAATGCCTTCCGCACGCTGGGCCGTTTGCTGGTCGTCCTGCGCCACCGGGGCTTCCGCTGCCTGCTGCTGCTCTTTTCCGCCACCAGCATGCCGTTCATGGCCTATCTGGCCCTTTCCTCCTATATCTTCCAGGGCCTGTTCGGGCTCTCGCCCCAGGCCTACAGCCTGTTCTTCGCCTTCAACGCGGGCATGAGCATGCTGGGCCCGCTGGCGCATGAGCGCTTTTTCCGCACCGCGCCCCGGCGCCTCTTCTTTTCGGCCTATCTGGGCATCGTCGTGGTGGCCGGACTGGGCCTGCTGCTGGTGGGGGACCAGGGGCCCTTCATCTTCGCCCTGCTCTGCGCGCCCATCAGCTTTTGCGGCAGCGCCCTGCGCCCCCCGGCCACGGTGCTCATGCTCAACCAGATGCGTAACGATACCGGCAGCCTGACGGCCCTCATCAACAGCGGCGGCCTGCTGTTCGGCAGCCTGTCCATGCTGCTTTGCGCCCTGCCCGTCTGGCCCGGCCCCGTGGCGGCCCAGGCCCTCATGGCCATCCTGGTGGGGACGGCCTGCCTGCTGGGCTGGTTGTGGCTGGACAGCCGCAAGATCTATGAAGGCTGATCCCGCCTGTTGCCCGGGACATCCGGGGAACTGCGCTGAAAGATCCCTTCCGCCCGCATCACGGCAGTCCTTCGGGGCTGCCGTGGCACTTTTTGACCCATATCAGCCTCTGCCGTTGCCTCTGGTGACAACATCGTTGCCAGTCAGGAAACATGGCCTCCAGCCCCGGCCACCCCCAAGCGCATCCGGCTGAAGAAAAATGGACACTTCCGGCTTTCCCCTGTAGGCTGGCAGAGACTGGCATGAAGCTTGCTTTATCCAGGACAATATTTGTCCGTACATCCCGTAGCGCACCTATCGACCATCTTCCGGGAGGAATCCCATGCCCCATATCGATCGCGTCAACGTTGCCTCTCTGACCCGCCTGGCCGACGTGGCCGGCAACCACGACCGCCTTGTCGCTACTGCCGAAGGCGGCTTCCAGACGTCCGGCAGGGTCGGTGCCTTCTTCACCGCCAAGGCCACCCATCGCGCCACTGCCGAGGCCTTCCTCGGTGCCATCCGCAACAAGTACGGCGACGGCATCGCCGACGCCCTGGCCCCGCAGCTCAGCGCCATGCGCCAGCAGGGCAAGCCGCTCAAGGCCCGCGTGGCCCGCGACATCCTGGCCCAGGCCTCGGACATGTCGCAGGCCCTGGGCCCGGCCAACGCCGAGATGGCCCGCCGCTTCCTGCTGGGCAACAACGGCGCGGGCGATACCCGCAATCTGGACCATGCCCTGCAGGACTTCTATGCGAAGAACAATCTCCAGCCCACCCCGGCCCTGCGTCAGGCCTTCGAGCGGATCATCAACGATATGGCGGCCAACAGCCAGAAGCTGCTCTCCTATCAGGACATGGCCGATGCCGTGACCATGCAGACCCTCCAGTCCCGGCCCGCGGACTACATGCTCTGCGGCATCGATCCGCAGCTGACCCGCGACGCCGCCCTGGATGCCTGCGCCACCCATCTTGGTGTGGACGGCGAGCTCAAGGCCCAGCTGGGCCAGCTCATGGACCGCGTGCTGGTGGAAGAAAGCGCGGCGGGGCGTCAGGGCACGCCCGCGGACTTCTTCCGCGATCTTTCCACGGCCAGCCAGACCTCCCTGCAATGCTTTGCCTTTGCCTGCGGCAAGCCGGGCCTGAGGGACGCCACGCTCCGTGATGTCATGAACTTGGCCCCCCGTCAGTCTGTGGGCGAGATGGCCTCCCTGGCTTCCCAGCTGAACCTGGGCGGCGGTATCGCCCTCATCATGGTGGCCATGCAGCACATGGATGAGATGCGCGCCCAGCAGCCCCAGGGCCCCCTCAGCCGCGAGACCCTGTGGCAGGGCTGCTTCCAGGAGCCCATGCCGCAGGATCTGGCTGCCAAGAGCCAGCGCGATTTCAACAGCGCCATGTATGAAAAGCTCCTGGGCATGTTCCAGGCCCGCACGGAGGATCCCGCGGCCCCCTTCACCGGCATGCTCCTGCTCAGTGCCGGTGTGAGCCTGGAAAAGGCCCTGGAAGCCGTCGAAGGTGGCGCCCGCTTCGACCTCAATGACTTCGCCTTCCCGCCCAGGCTGACGCCTCTGGCGCTCCTGGACGACATGGCCCATGTGGAAAAGGAGATGGCCATAGACCTGAACCGCCGCGGCACACAAAACGCCCTTCCCGGTTACCGGCCCACCATCAGTTTCGGCGGTGTGGGCATCCCGGCGGAGGCAGAGGGCACCGTCCATATCCAGGACATCGCCTACATGACCGACGAGGACAAGAACGACTTCGAGCATGGCCGGCCGTCCACCATGTCGCACAATCTGGCCATCCGGGCCCGGCTGATCTGCGATGACAATGACGTGCAGGCACGGCAGGTCCTCCTCAGCATGGGCCAGTCCGGCGTCTTCCTGGTGCGCACCCTCAGCAACCGGACCGGCGTGCAGCTGGACGAGCACTCGCCCATGGACCTCGACATCCGCCGCGAGGCCAACGGCGATGTGACCATGCGTTACCACACGCCGCCCCAGTCGCCGCTGGATGCGGACTTCACCTACACTGTCACCCCGGACGGCCAAGGCGTGCTCACGGCCTGCCGCATGCAGGCCCGTCAGCCCCAGGACGCCTGATTCCCTAACAAGGAGCCCCTGCCATGAACCCCGCTTTTTCTTCCCTGCTGGCCGCCCTGGCCCGCGAACTGGACCTGCCCGGCATCGAGACCCGCGACGACGATCCCTCCTGCCTGCTGGGCATCGATGACTTCGAGGTCAGCCTGCGCTGCCTCTCTACGGACCAGGTCATGATCTTCACCGTGGTGGCCCCCCTGCCCGCGCGCAAGCGTGACGAGCTCTACGCCGCGCTGCTGGACGCCAACACCTTCTTCCACCAGACCCAGGGCTTCACCCTGGCCGCCCGCGAAGATACGGGCGTGACCCTGCAGGGCACGCTGCCTCTGGCCGCGCTCACCGACGCCAATGTGGGCACCTGGGTGGGCAATTTCGTCAACGTGGCCGCCCACTGGCAGGAACGCTGCCTGGCCTGCGACGCCGCTGCCGATGCCTCGGAAGCGCCCGCCGTGGATCCGGCCCTGATGGGCGGCATGCTGCGCATCTAGGCGCCTCCCGTCCCTGTCCCGGCCGCGGCTGCGCTGTCCTCTGCTGCCGCGACCTGCCTGTGGGGCGGACCTTTTTCCATACGCCACGGGGCGACGATCCGACGATCGCCGCCCCGTTTCCTTTGCCGTCTGCCCGCGCCCGGCCTTGCGGATGCTGCGGCAACATGCCGCCTGTCCTTGCGCGGGACAGGTCAGCGGCAGCCTTGAGGCCCACTCCCGAACCTGATATACTTCTGCTCCGCCGTGTGCGGGCCCTGCGTCCGCATCCGCTTCCCGGTGCCGGACACGGTCGTCCCGTACCGCCCCGGCCGCGCATGGCCCCCTCTTCCCTTCATCGGCCGCCACGGCCCGGAGTTCCCGCATGTCCGATTTCGTGCACTTGCACTGCCATACCGAATACAGCCTTCTCGACGGCGCCATCCGCGTCAAGGATCTCTGCTCCCGTGCCAAGGATTTCGGCATGCCCGCCTGCGCCATCACCGACCACGGCAACCTGTTCGGCGCGGCCAAATTCTTCCTGACCTGCAAGGACTTCGGCATCAAGCCCATCATCGGCTGCGAGGTCTACGTCTGCCACGACCACCTGGACAAGACCTCCGAGCTGGCCCGCAAGCGTAACCACCTGATCCTGCTCTCGGAAAACATCGAGGGCTACCACAACCTGGTCAAGCTGGTGAGCCGCAGCTATCTGGAGGGCTTCCACTACAAGCCGCGCGTGGACAAGGCCATGCTGCGCCAGTATTCCGAGGGCCTCATCTGCCTTTCGGCCTGCATCGCGGGCGAGATCCCGCGCGCCCTCAACGCCGGTGACATGGACGGCGCCATCGCCCTGGCCCGCGAATACGCCGACATCTACCCGGACCGCTTTTATTTGGAGCTGCAGTCCAACAGCCTGCCCGAGCAGGAGATCGCCAACAAGGGCCTGCTGGAGATCGCCGACCACCTCAAGCTGCCCATCGTGGCCACCAACGACTGCCACTACCTCAACGCCGACGACGCCGACGCCCACGAGGTGCTGCTCTGCATCCAGACCCAGACCACCATGGACGACCCGAAGCGCATGCGCTTCGGCACCCATGACCTCTACTACAAGTCCGGCGAGGAGATGGAGGCCGTGTTCGGCCACCTGCCCCAGTCCCTGAGCAACACGGCCGAGATCGCCGAGCGCTGCAACGTGGAACTGGACATGGGCCACCACTATTTCCCGGTCTACAAGCTGCCCGAAGGCGCCAGCCTGGATTCCGAGTTCCGCCGTCTGGCCGAGGAAGGCCTGGAACGCCGCCTGGAGAAGCACCCCAACCGCGCCAACATCAACCCGCAGGCCTACCGCGACCGCTTGCAGTACGAGCTCAAGGTCATCCTCGAGATGGGCTTCCCCGGCTACTTCCTCATCGTGCAGGAGTTCATCAACTGGGCCAAGGACCACGGCATCCCCGTGGGCCCGGGCCGCGGTTCGGCCGCCGGTTCGCTGGTGGCTTGGTCGCTGCGCATCACCAACCTGGACCCCCTGCCCTACAATCTGCTCTTCGAGCGCTTCCTCAACGCCGAACGCGTCTCCCTGCCCGATATCGACGTGGACTTCTGCGAACGCCGCCGCACCGAGGTCATCCAGCATATGGTGGATACCTACGGCAAGGACAGCGTGGCCCAGATCACCACCTTCGGTACCATGAAGGCCAAGGGCGTGGTGCGTGACGTGGGCCGCGCCCTGGGCATGAGCTTTGCCGAGACCGACCGCATCGCCAAGCTGGTGCCCGACGACCTCAAGATGACCATCAACAAGGCCCTGGAAGCCGAGCCCGACCTCCAGAACCTGTATGATACCGACCCGCAGGTCAAAAAGCTGCTGGATACGGCCCGCCGCCTGGAAGGCCTGTCGCGCCACGCCTCCACCCACGCCGCCGGTCTGGTGGTCTCGCCCCGGCCCATGGACGAATTCCTGCCCCTCTATACCGGCAAACGCGGCGAACTCGTGACCCAGTTCGACGGCCCCATGACCGAAAAATCCGGTCTGGTGAAGTTCGACTTCCTGGGCCTCAAGACCATGACCCTCATCCAGGATACCCTGGACAACATCACCCTGCAGGGCAAGACGCCGCCCGACTTGGACAACCTGCCCCTCACCGACGCCGCCACCTACGACCTTTACGCCCGCGGCGACACCGACGGCATCTTCCAGGTGGAAAGCTCGGGCATGCGCCAGTACCTGCGCATGCTCAAGCCCTCGTGCTTCGAGGACGTCATCGCCATGCTGGCCCTGTACCGTCCCGGCCCGCTGGGCTCCGGCATGGTGGACGAATTCATCAAGCGCAAGCACGGCCAGGTGCCCGTGGTCTATCCGCACGAGTCCCTCAGCGACTGCCTGCGCGATACCTACGGCGTCATCGTCTATCAGGAACAGGTCATGCAGATCGCCCAGATCATCGCCAGCTACACCCTGGGCGGCGCTGACCTGCTGCGCCGCGCCATGGGCAAGAAAAAGCCCGAAGCCATGGCCAAGGAACGCGTCAAGTTCGTGGAAGGCGCGCAGAAGAACGGCGTGGACAAGGCCAAGGCCGACGAGATCTTCGACTTGATGGAAAAATTCGCGGAATACGGCTTCAACAAGTCGCACTCCGCCGCCTATGCCCAGATCTCCTACTTCACGGCCTACCTCAAGGTGCACCATACCGTGGAGTTCATGGCCGCCCTGCTCACCTCGGAAATGAGCAACCAGGAAAAGCTGCTCAAGTACATCTCCTGCTGCAAGGACATGGGCATCGACGTGGTGCAGCCCTCGGTCAATGCCAGCCAGCGTTCCTTCTCGGCCCGCGAGGGCAAGGTTGTGTTCGGTCTGGGCGGCATCAAGAACGTGGGCGACAGCGCCATCACCGAGATCATGGACGCCCGCAAGGACGGCGAATACGTTTCCCTCTTCGACATGTGCTGCCGCGTGGACCTGCGCAAGGTCACCAAGCGCGTGCTCGAAGCCCTCATCAAGGGCGGCGCCTGCGACTGCTTCGGCGTTTCGCGCGCGGCCCTGCTGGCCGCTCTGGACACGGTGGTCACCCGCGCCCAGAAAAAGGCCAAGGAAAAGAACTCCAACCAGATATCCCTGCTGGCCATGGCCCCGCAGGTGGAAGCCAAGCCCCAGCCCGGCATCGGCTTCGACTGCCCCGAGTCCGGCATCCCCGAGATGGACGAGGACCAGCGCCTCAAGAACGAGAAAGAGGCCCTGGGCTTCTTCCTCACCAGCCATCCCCTCCAGCCCTTCAGCCGCGAGATGCGCCGCCTGCGCCTGACCACGCTGGAAGACGCCCGCGACCTCTACCCCAAGGCCGAACTGAGCACCGCCGTGCTGGTGGTCAGCCTCAAGGAAGTCATCACCAAGTCCAAGGGCGAGCGCATGGCCTTCGTGGGCGTGGAAGACCTTACCGGCCATGCCGAGGTCACCTTCTTCCCCCGCGCCTATGCCGAGGCCCGCGAGCTGCTCAAGAGCGAACAGCCCCTTTGCCTGCGCGCCACGGTGGACAGCCAGGTGGACGAGACCCGCGACAGCGACGAGGACGGCGAAGAGACCAGCCGCGAGGTCAAGCTGCTGGGCCAGAGCGTAACTCTGCTTTCCGAGGCCTGCGGCCAGAGCGATACGCCCATCTGCGTGCAGATACCGGCCCACCGCCTGGGCGAGGAAGACATCCTGGCCCTCAAGGCCATCCTGGAAGCCCACCCCGGCAATGTGGAGGCCGAAGCCATGGTCCTGCTGGACGGCGTGCGCTGCCACCTCACGCTGGGGCCGCAGTTCCGCGTCAGCCCCGGCCCCGAACTGGACAGGGCCCTGGCCGCCTGGGCCGGGTAAAAAACGTTTCCGGGGGAAGGACCCCCTTTAACTAGCGCCCAAAGGGGGTTCCTTCCCCCGGGCCCCCTATCCTCCCCCAAATGCGCTTTATCCGGACAGGGAGGACAGACGACAGGCCTTCCCGGGGCGGTGTCCCGCCGGGAAAGGATCACGAATGAACCCTGGCTGGCCAGAACAGCCAAAGGAAAGGATATGTCCAAGAAAATCTGGCGCCTTACGGTGCGCGATGAGATTTCCGCAGGCCATGCCCTGCGCCATTACGAAGGCAAGTGCGAGCGCCTGCACGGCCACAACTTTGCCGTGGAACTGACCGTGGAAGGCGACAAGCTCACCGAGAACGTGGAGCTGCTGCTGGACTTCAAGGTCCTCAAGCGCGCCCTCAAGGAAGAACTGGCCCTCCTCGACCATCAGATCATCAACGAGGTGCCGCCCTTCGACCGCATCAATCCATCGTCGGAGAACATCTCCCGCCACATCTTCCAGAACGTGGCTCGTCGCCTAGCCGCCGATGCGAGCGCCTGTCATGTGCGCGTCCACAGCGTCAGCGTCAGCGAAAAGGGCGCGCAGACCGCCACCTATCTGGAGCTGGAAGACTAACCCTTTCCGGCCCGCCTGCCGCTGCGGGCCTGTTGTTGCGGGGGAAAGGGCACCTTTTGAACAAGGGCGCCCTTTCTCCCAAAACATTTTTTCCGGTCGCTCCGCCGGTCCCCGCCGCTGCCGTGCTGGGAAGGACTTCACGCCCTGCCCTGGGATGGAGCAGGCGAAAGGCAAGAGGCTTCAAACGTACAGGCAGGGCAACAGCGCAGCAGACAAGGCTTCTCTGCCCCCCTTCCGCCGCGGTTCCGCCTGTGGACCCTGTGCGCCTGTCCGTACCCTGCTTTTTCTGCTGCTGAACGCAAAAAGCTCCCTTTTCAGGGAGCTTTTTTCATATGTTGCCGATTCCGGACGGAGCGGCAGGGACTTTCCCCGGTACTTCCGCTCAGGCCGTTTCTTTCCGGCGGGCCACGATGCCGCGCCGGGCCAGTTCGGCCACCACTTTTTCCGCAAAGACCGGCAGCATGGCCTCGGCCTCGGGCGAAAGGCCCACCTGCATGGTGCGCCAGTCAAAGGGCTGGAGACCAAAGGCCAGGCATTGCGGACGGCACCCGGCCAGCTCGCAGACCTGCAGGGTCTGGAGCAGATCCGTCTGGTGCATGGAGCCCTGAAAGCTCAGGCTGCGGCTCAGGTCTTCATTCTCCAGCAGATAGACCGTGCCCGGTTCCTTGCCGCCCAGCACCACGTCCAGCACCACCAGCAGGTCGCACTCCTCCAGTTCGGACATGAGCAAAAGCCCCTGTGTGGCCCCTTCCTGCAAACACACGTTCTCCGGCCAGTGGTAGGCCTTTTCCAGATAGTTCACGGCAGCCACGCCAAAGCCTTCGTCGCGCAGCAGGATATTGCCCACGCCCATGATCAGTACGCGGGGAGCGGCCACGGTCTCGCTCATGGAGCCTCCTCGGATGGCAGCCGTCCCGGCGGACGGCCCATGAAAAAGGGGAAGGGCCCCTTGCGTACGGCCCTTCCCCCAGCGGTCGATACGGATTACAGGACCTTGAACGCGTGCACCTGATTGGTCTCGCCGTCGATGACATGCACGGCGCAGGCGATGCAGGGGTCGAAGGAATGGATGGTGCGCAGGATCTCCACAGGTCGCTTGGGATCAGCCACGGGCGTGCCCACCAGAGCCTGTTCGGCAGCGCTCAGCACATGCTTGGCGTCCCGGGGCCCCAGGTTCCAGGTGGTGGGCACCACCAGCTGGAAGTTGCCGATCTTGCCGTCTTCGATGCGCAGCCAGTGCGACAGGCCGCCGCGCGGGGCATTGACGAAGCCCACGCCGCGTCCTTCCTTGGGCACGCTGCATTCCATGGCGATCTTCTTGTCGCCGCCGGCGATGTTGGCTTCGTATTCGGCCAGCCACTTTTCCACCTGCTGGGCGATGACCAGGGTCTCGACGCCGCGGGCGGCGGTACGGCCCAGGGTGGAGAACAGGGCTTCCGGTCCCACGCCCAGAGCGGCAAGGACCTTGTCCACCGCGGGCTTCACGGCTTCATGGCCCTGGGCATAGGACACCAGCATCTGGGCCAGCGGGCCGGTCTCCATGGCCAGGCCGTCATAACGCGGCGCCTTGAGCCAGGAGTAGCGGTCCGTATCGCCCATGCGGGTGAAGGCGGGCTTGGTCTCGCCATCATAGGGGGCGCGGGCCTCCTCGCCTTCATACCAGCTGTGGCGCACATGCTCGGCGATCTTGCCGGCATCGAAGGGATGCACGGTATCCAGCTTGCCGTCCAGCAGCACGCCGGGCTTGAGCCAGCGTTTGGTGATGTCGCGTTCGCCGCCCACTTCGGGGAATTCGCCAAAGGCCATGAAGTTGCGGCAACCGCAGCCCAGCGCGGCCCAGTCCTTGTAGGCACCGGCCACCAGCAGCAGGTCGGGGATGTAGACTTCTTCGATGAATTTGCGGGCCTGCAGGTACAGGTCGCGGAATTCCTTGATGCGCTCGGGCGTCAGGGATTCGTAACAGGTCACGCCGCCGGGGATCAGGAACTGGGGATGCGGGTTCTTGGCGCCGAACACGGCCATGGCCTTGGCGGCGCTGACCTGCACGCGCAGGGCTTCCAGATAGTGGGCCGTGGCCACGAGGTTGGCTTCGGGATCCAGATAATAGGCCGGATGCCCGCCCAGGAAATAGGCGTTGGTGAAGGGGCCCAGCTGGCCGCTGTCCACAAAGGCCTTCAGGCGGGCCTGCACGGCCTTGAAGTCATCGGCCGTAGCCTTGCGGGGCGAGATGGACGAGGCCAGCGCCGCGGCCTTGGCCGGATCGGCCTTGAGGGCGGCGGTCACGTCCACGAAGTCCAGGGCGTGCAGATGATAGAAGTGCACCATGTGGTCGTGCATGAACAGCAGGCCCAGCACCAGATTGCGGATATAGGTGGCATTGGCGGGCAGGGTCAGGCCCATGGCGTCTTCCAGGGCGCGGGTGGAGGCCAGGGCGTGGGTGTAGGTGCACACGCCGCAGGTACGCTGGGTGAAGTGCTGGGCATCGCGGGGGTCACGGCCCTTGAGGATCACTTCCAGACCGCGATACAGGGTGCCGCAGCTGCGGGCATCCTTGATGCGGCCGTTCTCCACTTCCACCTCGATGCGCAAATGGCCTTCGATACGGGTCAGCGGGTCAACGACGATGGGGCCGGAGAAATTGCTCTGGGGCGTTTTCATAACTTGGCTCATGCTGGCAGCTCCCTAGTTCTGGTAAAAAGGCGACAGGTCATCCCAGAAATTGGGCTCGCTGCAACCGATGCAGGGATGTCCGGCCCGCACGGGCCAGTTGGTCTCGTTGAACAGGGCCTTGGGGCAGTTGTTGTAGGTGCTGGGCCCCTTGCAGCCCAGGTCGTACAGGCACCAGCCCTTGCGCGCTTCCTCGGAATCGAAGGAAGGCGCGAACTCGCCCGCGTCGAAATGGACACGGCGTTCGCACAGGTCGTGCACGGACTGGCCGTAGAACATGAGCGGACGGCCCAGATCGTCGAGCTTGATCTCCTTGTTCTGCAAAAAGGCCACCAGCGTGCCCACCAGGTTCAGGGGGTTGGGCGGGCAGCCCGGGATATTGATGGCCTTCACGTCCATGCCCAGCTTGGCGAAGCAGTCATTGACGCCCACGGAGCCGGTGGGGTTGGGCTTGGCGGCCTGCACGCCGCCGTAAGCGGCACAGGTGCCCATGGTGACCACGGCCTTGGCCTTGGGCAGCACGCGCTTGCACAGATCCAGCATGGTGTGGCCGCCCACATAGCCGTACTTGCCGTCCATGGCCGTGGGGATGGCGCCTTCCACCACGCAGATGAAGCCTTCGGGATTGCTGATGGCCTGTTCCAGCGCGGCCTCGGCGGCCTCGCCCGCGGCGGCCATGATGGTTTCGTGATAATCCAGGGAGATGGTGTCCAGGATCAGGGTGTCGAGAAAGGGTTTGCAGGTGCGCAGCAGGGCCTCGGAACAGCCCGTGCATTCAGCGCAGTGCAGATAGACCACGGAGGCGCGGCGATTGGTCAGCGCCGCGGCCACTTCCGTGGCCATGCTGGGCCCAAGGCCCATGGTCACGGCCACGGCCGTGCAGAATTTCAAAAAATCACGACGGCTGACGCCCTGTTGCGCCAGACGCTCCTCCCCACCTTTTTTGCCCAGACCAACGGCAATACGCATACGTGCCTCCTGTCTGCAGGATGAGATAAACGAACATAAAGACCGCACAAGATGAAATGGAAGGCTCCAGCCACGGAGCCTTCCCCCGACTGCCGTCCACTGCATGAGGTGCATGCCACAGCAAAGGACGACCAAGGCCATGCATGGTCGAATGGGGAGTATGCGGCGAGGGGAAGGAATGGGAGGGATTATGCGTGGGCATGCCATCCATTGCCCGCGCCGCAGCCGGAAATGACGCGAACCCGCGTCCTCAGCCGGCTACTTCACAAACGGACAATGAACATGATGCCTCCTTGCGGCGGAGAATTCCGCCATTGGCCGCCATCCTACCCTGCCACCGGCATCAGGTCAACCGCCCCGGAAGTTTTCCGGCAGTGGACAGGGCCCCCGCGACCGCATGATCGCCCGCCGGCACTGGAAAAAATTTTTCTTTTCCCCCTCCTCCGGAGGCACCGCACCGGTCCTTCCCCAAACAGGCAAAGGAAAGGCCGCCCGGCCAAGCCAGCCTCGGGAGATGCCGCACGGAGCCTGCCAAAAGCCTCCTGTGCGATGCAGAACCCGGACGCTCCCCGTCCCCCGCCATGCGGTGTCCGCCCGGTACGCCCCCCTCTCGACCCGGCCTGCCGCATCTGGCATACTGGCACCACCGGCACGATGCCGGAACGAAAATATAGGAGGTTACAGATGAAAACCCTGGATTGTCGGGGCCTTGCCTGCCCCCAGCCTGTGATGCGCACCCGCGACGCCCTGGAACAGGGACGGCCGCAGGAGCTGATCGTCCTGGTGGACAACGCCGCCGCCAGCGAGAACGTGAGCCGCTTCCTGCGCCGCAGCGGCTTTGAAGTCAGCGTCAGCCAGCCCGAAAGCGCACTGTGGGAAGTGCACGGCCTGAGCAGCGCCACGCAGGTGGAAGCTCCGGAACAGGCCCCGGCCACCGCCCCGGCAGCGGACACGGAAAGCCGCAAGACCCTGGTCCTCATCACCACCGATACCCTGGGCCGCGGCGATGATGAACTGGGCGCCCGCCTGATGGAAAACTTCCTGGCCAGCCTGCCCGAACTGGGGGCGTCCCTGTGGCGCATCGTGCTGCTCAACGGCGGCGTCAAACTGGCGGCCACGGAAGGCAAGTGCCTGGATACCCTGAAGCAGCTGGAAAGCAACGGCGTCAGCATCCTTGTCTGCGGTACCTGCCTGAACTTCTTCAACCTGCTGGAAGCCAAGCAGGTGGGCGAGACCACCAACATGATGGACGTGGTGACCAGTCTTTCCCTGGCCGACAAGGTCATCCGGCCCTGACCGCAACGCCTGCGGGCCGTGCGGGAAACCACCTTTCCCTGCCCGCGCATGAGGCATAAAAAAAGAGGGACGCTCCGCAGCGTTCCTCTTTTTTTACGTCCTGCATCCTGCACCCATGCAGGCCATCTAAAAATTTCCCGGCCCCGCCGGCATCGTCCCTCTGCCGGGAGCCATCGCGTATCCCCTACCGCAGACAGCAGCCAACGAAGCGGCATCTCCCCTCTTCCCCTCTGAAGTCCCTGTACTCCGGCCAAGAGAGGATGGCCCTCCCCGTGAT
>NZ_DS996359.1:713796-801315 GCF_000156375.1 Desulfovibrio piger ATCC 29098 | reverse complement strand
TATTCCAAAAGGGTCCCTTCCTCCCCCGCCATATCTACTCTTCCCACAGCCCGGACAGCACCTCAGCCGTGCGGGCCAGCAATTCTTCCGTATGACGGGCGGTGAGGCCGAAGCGCAGCAGGGCCTGACCGCGCGGCACGGTGGGCCAGCGGGCGCCCAGCACCAGCACGCCTTCCCCGGCCAGACGCGAGGCCAGACGGCGGCAGCGCGTCTCGTCGCCTACGGGCACGGACAAGATGTGCGCGTCGCCCATGACCGGCAGCCCCCGTCCCGTAAGGGCCTGACGGAAAAAGGCCACCCGCGCGGCCAGTGTGCGCCGTCGTTCCTCAAGACGCGGCAGCTCCTCCACCAGCGCCAGCATGCAGGCCGCATGGGCGGGCGGCAGGGCCGTGCTGTGCATGATGACCGAGGCCAGATGCTCGAACAGGGGAGTGAATCCCCGGGGCAGCAACAGGAAAGCGCCCCACAGGCCCAGCGATTTGCCCAGCGTGCCCACCACCAGATCGGCCGGGGCCCGGCCACCATCCCGCAGGGCCTGCGCAGCGCACAGGCCGCGTCCGCCGGGGCCCAGGGCACCCAGCGCGTGGGCTTCGTCCACACAAAGGAAAAATCCGTACCGGCGGCGCAGGGCCGCCATACGCTCCAGATCCAGGGCCGCGCCGTCCATGCTGTACAGGGACTCGGCCATGACCACGGGCTGCGGCGCGTCCGGCGGCAGGGAGGACAGCAGGCGCTCCAGATGGTCATAATCCAGATGGCTCCAGGCGCGGATGCGCGCCCCGGCCAGCGGCAGGGCCCGCATGACGCTGGCATGGCAACGCCGGTCCACGAAGGCCTCCTGCCCCTGCTGGAGCAAGGTGGTCACACAGGCCAGATTGGCCTGATAGCCGCTGGGCAGAAAAAGGCATTCCGCAAAGCCGAAGTAGTCGGCCACGGCCCGGCAGGCCCGGTCCACCACGTCGCTGCGGCCCCCGGCCAGACGAGACGCCGACGCCGACGGCGCATGGGCGGCAAAGCAGGCGGCCACCCGCGCCTGCCAGTGCGCATCCGCGGCCAGGCCCAGACCGTCATTGCTCATGAAGGAAATGTATTCCCGGCCATCCCGGTGCAACAGCGGCCCGGCGGCTCCCCCGGCCATGGCGGCGCTGTCGCGGGCAAGACCCAGACGGGCATCGGCGCGCAGGCGGTCATTCAGACAGTCATAAAGGCTTCGGCGTTGTGGGACAGACATCGGTACAGCTCCCTGTAGCGGCTCTCCAGCAGTTCACGGGAAAAAGAGGCATCATAGGGCACCAGGCCCACGCGCAGTTCCAGCTCCAGAGGCGGCAGGGGGCCCTCAGGCCCGCAAAGCCCCCGCACGCACACCAGCGAGGCCGCCACACTGCCGCCCTGAGCCGTCACTCGCACATCCAGCCGTGCCGTACCGGACAGGGGCCCCGCAGGCCACGGGGCGCGCTCCACGGACAGCAGGAAGGCATGGCAGGAAAAATCCCGTGCCACCCGCTGCTGCAGGGCGGCCGCCTGCGCGGCGGCCTCCAGCACCTGCCAGAAAGGCACGCCCTCACAACGGCGCCAGGCCGTGAGCCCCGGCGGGGCATCCATGGCCCGGGCCGCATCCAGCAAGACGAAGGGCGACGGCGCATCCAGAAAGAAATCCGTGCTCATGGACGCAGATCCACGGCAAGGGCGGCGTTCTGGCCACCGAAGCCGAAATTCTCCAGCAGGCCGCGGGAGGACGGGAAAGGACGGGGCTCCCGCACGAAGTCGAGACGGGCAGAACAGGGCCGTTCCAGATGGCGCACGGGCGGCATCCTGCCGTCACGCCAGGCGGCCAGCGCACAACACAGCTCCAGCGCCCCGCAGGCCGAGGAACCGTGCCCCAGCCAGGATTTGAAGGCCATGACGGCCGGGCCGCCGGGGACATCGGCCAGCAGGCGTTCCCACAGCAGGCTCTCGGCCTGATCGTTGAGCTGCGTGCCCGTGCCGTGGGCCGAAAGCCAGCCCAGACCGGCGGCATCGAGGCCCGCCTCTTCCAGAGCGCCCCGCACGGCCAGCTCGGCCCAGGTGCCCCGGGCTTCGGGCGCGGTCAGGCTCTCCGCATCCACGGACGCCCCGTAGCCCAGGATCTCCGCATGGACATGGGCGCCCCGGGCCTGCGCCGAAGACAGACTCTCCAGCACGAAGGCCGCGCCGCCCTCACCGGGCACGAAGCCGTCCCGGCCCATGTCGAAGGGACGCGGGCCCGCACCGGGCGCACACAGGCTGAGGGCGCGGGCCTTGTGATAGCCCAGCAGGCCGCCCAGCGAAAGACGGCTGTCCCCGGCCGCGACCAGCACGGCATCGGCCAGGCCGAAACGTATGCGCCGCCAGCCTTCGCCCAGGGCCTGCAAGGCCGATGCGCAGGCCGCGTTGACGGTCAGGGCCTCACCATGGCAGCGGGCAAAACGGGCCAGCGCCCCGGCGGCGGTATTGGGCAGCCAGCGCAGCAGCCAGAGCGCGCCCAGCGTCGCGGTATCCTGCGGGGGCAGGCCCGGCTCGCCGGTGACGTCCAGCATGGGCCCCACGGCCGCGATGATCTGCGAGCGTACGGGCAGGCCCGCCTCCAGCCCGGCATCACGCAGGGCACGCAGGCCCGAAAGGACGGCCATCCGGCTGCCCCGGTTCAGGTAATGGCGGTGCCGCCAGCTTTCGAACTGCTGCCGGGCCTCGTCCTGGCCCCAGTCTTCCGCCGGGCAGACGGAAAGCCCTTCCAGCGCGCCGGAGGCACGGAAGGCGTCACGGCCCTCGCGCAGGCTGCGGGCCACGCCGTCCAGATCATGGCCCAGCGCCGTGCAGCAGCCGACACCGCTGATGACGACCCGCTCAGGCACGGCCATCAGGCATCCTGCCGTGTGGCCGCAAGGGCCTGTTCCACCCAGTGGGCGATGTCGCCCAGGGTCAGGGGCGATTGCAGGGCCATGCCGTCGGCATCCGTATAATAGGCGGCCAGCTGCTGCCGCCGCGCCTCGTCCAGATGGCCGTAATGCTCGCGCAAAAAGGCGGCCGCATCTGGGGCGCTGGCCAGCTGGTAACGCAGGGAACGCAGGAAGGCGCGCTCTTCGTCCACAAAGATATGGAAGGTGGCGCCCAGCTGCACGCCCACTTCCAGCAGGTCGATGGATTCACAGGGCAGATCCTGCATGAGCAGGGTATCGTCGCTCAGGGTCGCGGCATCGCGCTCGAACAGATGGGCCACGATCTCGCGCACCTTGAGGCTGATCTCGTCGTATCGCATCACAGCTCCGGGAGTTTGAGGGCCCCGAGGCCCCCGTCAAGAGTCACCACGCTGCCGTTGATGGCCGCGGCCTCCGCCGACAGCAAAAAGCACAGGCCCGGCAGCACGTCATCCGGGCCAAGGCAGCGCCCGGCGGGCATGGCACGGGCCACCTGCCCGTGGCGGGAAAGGAATTCGTGTCCGCGTCCGGCATCCAGCCAGCTCAGGCGGACGGAACAGGCGCTGAGGCCGCGTCCGGCCAGCTCCACGCCGAGGCTGCGGTACAGGCCCTCACCGGCCAGCTTGGCCGCGGCGTACCAGCCCTGCCCGGGCGACGGCCGTTGGGCGGCACTGGACGAGACGAAGACACAACGGCCGAAACGGCGGGCCAGCATGGCCCGGCTCACGGCACGCAGGCAGCGGGCCCGCAGGGCGATGTCATCATCCGCCCAGCGTTCTATGGCCTCGGGCGGCGCCATGGCCACCAGCTGTTCGAAACGGGAGTGCAGCAGATCCGCCAGATGCCCCACCGGCCGGCCCAGCAGGGCCTCGCAACGGGCGGGCAGGGTCTCGGGATCGGCAAGGACAAGGGCGGGCAGGCCGTCCTGCGCACAGCGGGCGCAGCCTGTGTCGTCACGGCAGACACAGCAGACCTGCGCCCCTTCGGCGCGCAAGGCCAGTGCCAGAGCACGGCCCAGCTCGCTGCTGCCGCCAAGGATGAGGACAGAACCATGGAACGTCAATCGCATGGCCGCATAGTGAAAAAAAAGCGGCCCGGGCGCAAGGGCCCTGCCGCATACGGCCTGCGCCGGGCCATGGACAGATCCGGACAAGGCCTGAAAATGCGCCGGGCATGGGGCCGTCGAGCTCTCGACAAAAGCGGGAGACCGGGGCCGCGCGCATGCGTTGCGCACCGCACGCCCCGCCATGACCGGAAGGAATGTTTTTGCGGGGAGACGGGAGAGCCGGAGGACGAAAAAAAAGGCGCTTTTCCCAAAGCGTCCTTCATCCCCTTCGGCAAGATCCCCTTGAAGATATGGCTGCCTTCCTCTCACTCCAGAGAGAACACGGCTTCGGCCAGACAGGCATCGCCGTGCAGCAGACGGCAACGGACCTCCGACGGCAGGGCGTCGCCCCTGTCTCCAGGCTCCATGCGGCACAGCAGATCGCTGTCGGGCAGGACGAAATGACGGAAACGCGCACGGCGCACGGCGCAGACCCGGCGGGACGGGAAGGCCTCTTCCACGGCACGGCGCATGGCTTCCAAAAGGCAGGAACCGGGCACGCGGGGCGCGCCGGGGAAATGGTCGGCCAGCAACGACGCGTGGCCGGGAAAGCGCAGCACAGCCTCCAGGGGCGGCATCATTCGCCCCAGAGCAGGTGCAGAGGCCCGGCCGGAGCCAGTTTTTCCAGCGGGATGAAGACGCGCTGCGTCCCGGCGGCCCAAGGGGCCACCTGATAGGGCTGGAAGTAGACACGCACCCCGCCGGGCACCAGGGCCAGCGCGGAAAAATTGTCCGCCAGAGGCTCGGTACCGTCGTGGATCATGCTGTCCACCCGGCCGCCGCCCAGACGGGTGGCAAGTTCCTTGCGGGACACGGCGGACATGATCTCCAGGGCCTTGTCCACGTTCTCGAAGATGTCCACCAGCCCCAGGCGCTGGCCGGAAAGCAGGCTGTAAGTCAGCGGGATCACGTCCAGGTTGCCGTGCGCGCCGCCGGTGTAGGTCCAGATCTCGAAGACGATGCTCAGGGCATTGGCCGAGGGACGCGTCAGGGTATAGGAGCCCATGAGTTCGCAGGGCGGCAGTTCCTGTTCCTGCCATTCCAGGGCCAGCGGCGCCAGCTCGGCCTCGAAGGTCGAGGCGATGCGCTCTACCCAGCCGGCCACGTCGCGGTCCACGTCCTTGCGGCCCAGCATGGGATAGGTGACGGTGATGTCCGGCTTGCCCGGGCGGGAAACGCGGCGCAGGTTGCAATCCGTGACGGAGATGGGGGCAAGGGCGGGCTCGGGGCGGGAGTCGGCCAGCATGGTGCCGTGCCCGTGCGCGGCGCCGGCCGTGGGGCACAGGTCAGGAGACAGCGCAAAGCACGACAGCAGGGCCGCCAGCGCGACCATGCGAGCGGACCGGCAACAGGATCCCGACAGGTGACGGAGATTCCCAGAGCTGAACATCATACCCCCCAGACGACGGAAAAAGAGATCGCGACATGGCGCCGCAAGCTGCTTGTAGAGGGCTCCCGCGGCCCTGTCAAGCCTTGCGGGAGCAAATAAAAGGCCGGTCTCCCGACCCTGCGCGGACAGGGGGAAGACCGGCCGTACGGAACCTTTCCTCCGGAAGGAGGGAAGGGCCTAATGATGCACGATATCCCGGACCTTGACGTGGAAGCCGTAGCGCAGCTCGGCCACCAGACGCCAGTGGCGCAGCAGGAGCAGACCCGCCAGGATCAGGTACGTCCAGGCATAGAAATTGTGCAGGCGCAGCGGGTCATGGGCCAGGCCCAGCATGGCTTCCAGCTGCACGTCATAGAAGGGCGAGAACAGCTGGGCCAGGAAGAACACCAGCAGGGCCGCCGCCTCGCGCAGGCCCAGGCGCAGGTCCAGCAGCAGGGCCACGGCAAAGATGGACTGGCCGGCCGTGAGGAAGATTTCCTGGAACTGGTGCGGGTCCAGGTTGATGGGCGTGGTGCCGCCGGAAGACACGGCATAGACACCGGGGATCATGCCCACCAGCAGGGTCCACTGGTTGAGCTTGGAGGACAGCAGGCTGCCCAGGGCCAGACCGGCGTTGCCGCGGAAGGCGAACATCAGGGCCACGATGAATTCCGGCGCTTCGGAAGCGATGGGCGCCAGCCACTGCACCAGCAGGAACTCGTTGATGCCCAGGATCTTGCCGCTGGCCACCAGGCTTTCGCTGAAGGGCTCGGCATTGAACAGGATCACCAGGGCCGCGAACAGGAACAGGCCGGCCACGGCACGCATGCGGGCGGGACGCGAGAGCCTGGCCAGGGTGGCCGCCGGGCCTTCGGGCTCTTCTTCCTCACAGGGACGGCGGGCGATGATGCACATGTAGCCCACATAGATGCCCAGGAAGACCACGCCGTCGAACAGGGTCAGGGAGCCCTTGAGCGGGATCAGCAGGGCGTAGAGGGTGGCCATGCCCAGGAAGAGGATGTCGGTGCGTTTTTCTTCGTGCAGGGCCACATAATTGTGGAAGCGGCCCGCGAAGATCAGCACGATGGCCGTCCAGCCGATACCGATGAGCAGCCGGTTGGCGCCCGTCATATTGGCGATGGCGTAATGCGAATAGGCGCTTTCGGGATGCTGGCCCGCCATCCAGGTGAAGTACATGTCCACGGCGTATTCGGGCAGCACGGCGATGAAGGCCACCACGGCCACGGCCACGGCCTGGGGGATGTCGAGCTGGGCCACTTCGCAGGCCCAGGTCAGCAGGAAGGACGCGCCCAGGATGGCCAGGCCGGCCAGTACGGCCACCAGCATGGGGGAAACGTCCGCAGGGGCAAGGCGCAGGGCCAGGCCCGGCAAGGTCATGAGGATAGCCAGAAGGTAGGGACGCAGGTCGCGCAAAGACATGACGGTCTCCTTGGCGGGGTTTGGGTTTTACACAAAAAAAAAGACCTTGGCTGCATGCAGTCATGCGGCCAAGGTCTCACTAGTCGGCAGGGCCAACGGCAGCACCAGACGATATGTCAGGCTGTTGATGCTGCCAGGGTCTCAAGGACCCAGTTACTCCCCTTAGGTGCGGACAAAATAGTTGCTCTCTCTCCGCCTGTCAAGCCTGAATCCGCCTTTTCCGCCCCGTGGCCGTTCCCCGGATTGCAGGGCAGATGCCTCTCTGCTATGAGTAGCGTCATGAACATCATCTGCCCTCAATGCGGTTTCAGCCGTCCTTTCCCTCCCGATCGCGCTCCGGCGCATTCGGTGATCGCCACCTGCCCCCAGTGTTCCTGCCGCTTCCGCTTCCATCCCCAGGATGGCAGCAGCGAGCAGCTCTCGCCCGTCCGCAGCGAAGCCGCCCCGGCGGCCAGCGACCTGCCCCCCGGTGCCATCATCCCCGGCATGGGGGATGACGGGGAAGGCGGGGCCCACAGCCGCCGCGAAGATCCCCGCGAGGAGATCCCTCCCTTCCGGCCCCGTGACCGGCAGGAAGAGCCCGCGCCCCAGGCAGACGACGAGCCCCTTGAAGACGACTTCCGGGATGAAGACGATGACGACCGGCCCGGCCTGCCTTCCGGCAATCCCTGGGACGTGGCGCCCGCGCCTTCGGGCTGGATGGTGGCCTTTTACCGCACGGCCACGCGCATCATGTTCGGTGCGCCCGCGTTCTTCAGCTGCCTGCGTCCGCACCGCCGCTCCCTGCGCGCCCTGAGCTTTTACCTGATCGTCAGCGTCATCCTTTCCGTGGTGCAGCTGCTCTGGATGCGCGGCATGACCTCCATGCTCGTGGACGGCGGCATGGACCCGCAGATGCAGCAGATGATGGCCAGCACCCTGGCCATCCATGAGAGCATGCCCCTGTTCGTGCTCAAGCAGGTGGCCTTCGTGACCCTGCAGCTGTACGTGCAAAGCGCCCTGCTCTATCTCATGTACCGGCTCATCCTGCGCGACAAGCCGGAATTCGACCTGATCTTCCAGGTCAGCGCCTATGGTTCGGCGCCCATGCTGCTGTGCGTCATCCCGGTGCTGGGTGCGCTTACCGGTCTGGTCTGGAGCCTGGCCTGCACCCTGGTAGGCTACAAGACCGTGCTGCGTCTGGACTGGAGCCAGACCTTGCTGGGCTATGCGCCCGTCTTCCTGCTGGAGATGTTCCTGCTCCTGCAGGTGATGCAGATGCTCTAGGCCCCGTACCGCCCTGATCTTTCCGGCCCGCCGCTGCTGTCAGCGCGGGCCTTTTTCCCCCCTTTGCCCGTGCCACCCATGAACGAGATCCCTTCCCAACCCGCCCAGGACGCTCCCGCTGCCGGAGAAAAAAACGGTTTTGACCTCACCCGGCTGCTGCTGCCGGGGGGCATCGCCCTGGCCCTGTGCCTGCTGCTCTGCATCTGGCTGTGCATCGACATCTTCACCTGGCCGCTGGGGACGCGCCAGCGCATCCTCATGTGCCTGCTGCTGTTTGGCCTGCTCCTGCTGCTGGGCCTGGGCGCCTGCCTGTGGCGCGGCATCTATCTGCCCCTGCTCACGGCCTTGCGCGAACTGGGCCCCGATGCCGACGGCCGCATGCCGCAAGGCTCGCCCGTGCCCGCCATCACCTGCCGCATCCGCCGCATGCACGAAAACATGCAGCGGACCCGCCTGGCCCTTGAGGAAAGCCACGAGAACCTGCGCCAAAACCTGCGCCAGACCGAAAAGATGGCCCTGGTGGGCAAGCTGGCCGCCGGTGTGGCCCACTCCATCCGCAACCCGCTGACGGGCCTCAAGCTGCGCCTGTTCTCCTTCACCCGGGGCATGGAGCTTTCCCCGGCCCAGCAGGAAGACGTGCAGGCCATGAACGAGGCCGTGCGGCACATGGAAGCCATCACCAGCAACTTTCTGGAATTTTCGCGCCGCCCGCGCCTGAGCAAGGAGCCGCTGGACATGAGCGAGGTGCTGGACCGCACCCTCATCCTGCTGCAGCCGCGCATGGAAGCCTACAAGGTGACCCTGCGCCGCACACGCCATGCCCCCCTGCCGCGGGTGGACGGCGATGCCGAACAGCTGCGCGAGGCCCTGGCCAACCTCATCATCAACGCCTGCGAAGCCGCAGGTACCGACGGGGAAGTGCGCATCAGCGAGGAGCGCGGCCGTCTGGCCCCGCTGGGGCCCGTGGTGGTCATCCGCATCGAGGACAGCGGCCCCGGCGTGCCCGAAGAACTGCACGAGGTCATCTTCCAGCCCTTCATGAGCACCAAGGTGGAAGGTACGGGCCTGGGCCTGCCCATCGCCCGGCGCATCTTTGAAGAACACGGCGGCTGGCTGCACCTGCACAACGCACCGGGGCACGGGGCCAGCTTCGTCATGGTACTGCCTGTCCGCAAGGGGGACGACGTATGGCTGAGATCCTCATAGTCGACGACGACCACCACCTGCGCCAGGGCTTCCAGCGCCTGCTGGATGCCGAAGGCTACGAGACGCGCACCGCCGCCTCGGCCGAGGAGGCCCTGAACCTCATGCGGGAAAAGATGCCGCAGTGCGTGGTCATGGACGTGCGCATGCCCGGCATGGACGGTCTGGAGGCGCTCAAGCGGATGCGGGCCCTGGAGGGCTGTCCGCCGGTGGTCATCATGACGGCCTATTCCACCACCGAGACCGCCATCGAAGCCACCCGGCTGGGGGCCTTCGACTACATGCTCAAGCCCTTTGACATCCCGCAGGTGCTGGAGCTGCTGCAACGGGCCCTGGCCGCGGGCGAGAGCCAGCGTCGCCACGAGGCCCAGTCCGCCGAGGAATCTTTGGGCGAAGAGGACGACATCCGCCTGGTGGGGCACACGCCCCCCATGCAGGAGCTGTACAAGGCCATCGGCCGCGTGGCGCCCACCGATGCCCTGGTGCTGATCCGGGGCGAATCCGGCACGGGCAAGGAGCTGGTGGCCAACGCCATCTGGCGCTACAGCCCGCGCTCGCGCCGCCCGTTCTCGGTCATCAACTGCGTGGCCATCCCCGACACCCTGCTGGAGAGCGAACTGTTCGGTTATGAGCGCGGGGCCTTCACCGGCGCGCAGCACCGCCGCATCGGCCGCATCGAGCAGGCCGCGGGCGGGACCATCTTTCTGGACGAGATCGGCGACATGCCGCCGGGCATCCAGGCCAAACTGCTGCGCCTGTTGCAGGAAAAACAGATCCAGCGTCTGGGCGGCCATGATTCCGTCGACGTGGACGTGCGCATCATCGCCGCCACCAACGCCAATCTGGAACAGGCCGTGGCCGACGGGCGCTTCCGTGAGGATCTGTACTACCGTCTCAAGGTGGTGACCCTCTGGACCCCGCCGCTGCGCGAACGCCGCGAGGACATCCCCGCGCTGGCGGCCTTTTTGCTGCACCGGCAGGCCGCCGAGCTGCACCGGCCCGACCCCGGTCTGGAAGAAGACGCCCTGCGCTATCTGGCCGGTCTGGACTGGCCCGGCAACGTACGCGAACTTTCCAATGCCCTGCAGAAGGCCCTGGTCTTCAACAGCGGCGCCCCGGTGAGCATCCGCGACCTGCAGCTGGTGCTGGACTCCCCGGCAGGCCATCCCCCCGCTGCGGGCCCCGGCCTCAATGGCAACGGAGATGCCGTCCCTGCCCCGGGCGTACGCCGCTCTCCCGTCGGTACGGGGAACGGCATCCACGAAGGCGAAGGCCCGTACGAGGACGCTCCGGCTCCCGCCCCCGCTGCCGCGCCCCACAACGACGAGCAGCGCAGCCTGGCCAGCATCGTCACGGCCTGTCTCCAGTCCGGCGATCCCTCGCCCTTCGACACCTGCATGGACATCATGGGCAGGGCCGTGGTGCGCGAGGCCCTGCGCCAGTGCCGGGGCAACCGTTCGCAGGCGGCCCGCCTGCTGGGGCTTTCCCGCCCCACCCTGCTGGCGCGCATGGAAAAATACGGTCTGAAGATCGAGACCCGCATCAGCGACGAATGAGCCCCGCGGGACAAAACGCTTTCGTCGTCGCCCACCTGTGGCATTCCAGAGGCCTGCCGGTCTCCGGCGGGCCTTTTTTCTTGCCTGCCCGGCACAGCAGCCTGTCCCACCGCCCGCCCTCCGCGGCAAGGACCGGCCCGGCCAAAGACGCGCCATGGCGCCCCATCATGCCCCGCCGCGCCGTGGGACCACCTGCCCCGGCTCTCAAAGCGGCAAAGCCGAATGGCCGGTGCCTGCCGCATCAGCACCTCTTTCCGCCAGGGAAAAGGGCAGCTTGCCCGGCCGTCAGACATAAAAAAAGGCGCCGCCCCGAAGGGCAGCGCCAGGAAAACTCAGGACAGGCTGAACTTACTTGTTCAGGCCGCAGGCGTCGTCCACCTTGAAGAAGGCAGCAGCCTTGGCGCCGCACACGGGGCAGCTGTCACAGGGGCCTTCGTGGGTGTAACCGCAGACCTTGCAGACGTAGAAGTCGACGTTGTCGAAAGCGTGGTTGTCGGCAGCGGCCTTCTTGTACAGGTTGGCGTGCACTTCTTCCACCTTGTTCACCATGTCCATGTACTTGGCCACGGCGGTCTGGCCTTCGGCTTCGGCGTCCTTGATCATTTCAGGATACATCTTGGTGAATTCGTAGGTCTCACCACCGATGGCGTCCTGCAGGTTGGCGGCGGTGTCACCGATCTTGCCGGCGTTCTTCAGATGGGTGTGGGCGTGGATGGTTTCGGCGGCGGCAGCGGCGCGGAACACCTTGGCCACACCGGACAGGCCTTCCTTGTCGGCAGCCTGGGCGTAGGCGAGGTATTTGCGGTTGGCCTGGGATTCACCGGCGAAAGCAGCCATCAGGTTTTCGAGAGTCTTGCTCATTGTGGTTCTCCTTGGGGGGTGTATGTTCAAAAAAATGTCGTCTTAATCAGGAACTATTCCTGTTTACTGAAAACTCATGCCTTTGTAAAGCATTTTTTTGCGTATTTTTATCTCCGCCCCCAATACATAAGGCCCGGATGGCCAACGTCAATGTCCCGGAGCCGGATTAATGCCATCTTTCCTGCGCCAAAAGCGCTTATGCCGCGCGTCCGCCCGCAACGCTTGCGGGCCGGGCCAAGGCAGGCTAAAAAAACGGCATGACAGCGACCACATCCCTTGCACAAGCCCTTTCGGCCCAGGACATCATCCGCCATTACGACCTGATGCCCCATGTGGAAGGCGGCCACTACCGGCGCATCTGGTGCAGCTCGCAGGATCTGCAGCCCGAAAGCCTCCCCTGCGGCATCTGCGGCAGCCGTCCGTGCAGCACGAGCATCCTGTATCTGTTGCAGGCCGGCGAGCGCTCCCGCCTGCACCGCATCCGTCAGGATGAATTGTGGCATTTCCATCTGGGCGGTCCCCTGCGCCTGTATTGTCTGACCCCCGACGGCCAGGAGCTGGACCGCATACTGGGGGCCGATATCCTTGCCGGGCAGCACCTGCTGCTGCCCATGCCCGGCGGTTGCTGGTTCGGTGCCGAGCCCTGCCCGGGGACGGATTTTTCCCTGGTCTCCTGTACGGTGGCGCCGGGCTTCGACTTTCGCGACTTCGAACTGGCCAGGGCCGCCTGCCTGGTGCGCCGCTACCCCTTTGCCAAAGAGCGCATCGAACATTTTTGCCAGCTGCCTGACGGCTGCCCCGATCCCGGGGAAGGCGGGCGGGCATGAGCCGCTTCCCCATCCCCGCGGCCGATGCCGCCGCCCCCTTCCAGACCGAGATCATCATCCGGCGCAGCCGCTTTTTGACCCACTGCGCGCATACGCCCGGCATGGAAGCCGCCCGCGCCTTCGTGGAGCAGATCCGCACCAAACACGCTGACGCCACCCACAATTGCTGGGCCTTCGTGGCCGGAGCGCCGGGCCACAGCGGCCAGGTGGGCTTTTCGGACGACGGCGAGCCGCACGGCACGGCCGGACGCCCCATGCTGCAGGTGCTGCTGCATTGCGGCGTGGGCGAGATCACCATGGTGGTCACGCGCTGGTTCGGCGGCGTCAAACTGGGCACCGGCGGTCTGGTGCGCGCCTATCAGGATTCGGTGCGCGAGAACCTGGCCACCCTGCCCCTGGCGGAAAAAGTGCCCACCGTGGAGCTGGACGTGCAGCTGGACTATGCCCATCTGGACCGCCTGCACCGTCTGCTGCCCACGTTTGAAGCCCGCGTCTGCGCCGAGGCCTATGACCAGGCCGCCCGGGTACGCATCTGCCTGCCCAAGGCCCTGCGCGGCCCCTTTGAGGAGGCCATCGCCGGACGTACCGACGGCCGCGCCCGCTGCACCCTGGTCGACGGAGCGTAAGACAGGAGCGCTGCCGGCAAGCCGCGTCCTGCCATCCCCGTCAACGCGTCTCCGGCATATCCATAAGTAAGGATCCTCGTCCAGGCCTGCCGCGCATCCGGCAGGCGCAGGCCCCACCTGTCTTTTCAGACGCGCCTCTTCCAGAGGAAAATGGCCGGCAGCCTCCCGCTCGGGACAGGGCCTTCTCCTGCATAAAAAACGGGCCCCGCCTGCTGTCCGGCAGACGGGGCCCGTCCTTTTTTCAAGCTCATGGGAAGGGGATCAATGGTCCCTGTCCCGGAGCGTCCCTACTCTATCACCTTCACCGGCACATCGGGAGCCAGGCGCACGATACCGTCGATGATGACCTGTTCCCCGGCCTTGAGCTCGCCTTCCACCACGCTGGTGTCACCGGCCTCGAAAACGATGTTCACCTTGCGGTAGGAGGCCTTGCCGTCAGCACCGGCCACATAGAGGTAGTTCTCCTCGCGGCCGCTCTGCACGGCCCGGCTGGGGATGGCCAGGGCCTGGCGCGCCATGCCCAGCGGCAGTTCCACGGTCACGAACTGGCCGGGCCAGAGGCGGCGGTTCTCATTGGAGAAGGTGGCACGCAGCTGGATGGTGCCGGTGGTGGTATCCACACTGTTTTCCACCAGGGTCAGCAGGCCCTTTTCGGTCTGCCCGCCCGTGGGGGTCACGTCCACTTCCACCGGCCCGGCGTGCATGCGGTCGAGGATCAGGGAAAGATGCCGCTCCGGCACCGAGAAGGTCACATAGATGGGCGAAAGGGTGTCGATGCTGACGATGGGCGTGGTATCGGAACTGCGCACCATGTTGCCCTTGTCCACCTTGAGACCGCCCACGCGGCCGCTGATGGGCGCGCGCAGGGTGCAGTAGGAAAGATCGAGGGCGGCGCTTTCCACCGCGGCCTTGTCGGCCTGCACGGTGGCACGCAGGGCCGCGGCCTCGGTGGCGGTCTGTTCGTAGGCCTCGCGGCTCACATAGCCGTTGCCCACCAGCTTGCCGTAACGGCCCGCATCATTGGTGGCTTTGTGCAGCTGGGCCTCGGACTTGGCCAGCTGGCCCTTCTTTTCGCGCAGGGTGGCTTCAAAAGGACGCGTATCGATGGTCAGCAGCACATCGCCTTCCTTCACGTCCTGGCCTTCCGTAAAATGCACCTTTTCTATCTCGCCGGTCACACGGGGGGTGAGCCCCACGCTGGCGGAAGCCTTGACGTTGCCCACAGCGCCGAGCACACGCGGCACGTCCTGCGGCTGTACCGTCATCACATGCACGGGCGCGGCCTGTCTGCCGCCCTGTCCGTCCTTGTCTCCGGAACAGGAGGCCAGCACGGGGGCGAGCAGGAGCAGGAAGATGGCAAGATGTTTCATGGCAGTCCTCACGATTTTCTGAATGATGCCTCAAAAACGTTGCACACCAGGCACATCGCGTCAAGAAAACAAATGGAGGCCCTGCCCGGGAGCGCTTGCCCGCCCTGCCTTCCCGGACGGACCGCGGCCCCGGGACAATTGACTTTCCCCCCTGTGCGGGCATAATAATCCCGCGGCGGGAGAGCCCGCGAACTCATCCGAAATTTCCGATGCTGGAGGCACAAGAATTGGCAAAAAACCGCGCATTGCAACAGTGGCGGGTGGAAGATTCCATCGAACTGTACGGTATCCGCAACTGGGGAGCCGGCTTTTTTACGGTGTCCGATGAAGGGGACGTGGTCGTCTGCCCGCAGGGCCCCAAAGGCCCGCAGATCTCCATCCCGGAGATCATCTCCGGCTTGCGTGAACGCGGCTATGACATGCCCGTGCTGTTGCGCGTGGAAAACATCCTCGACTCCCGTATCGCCAGCCTGCACGAGTCCTTCCGCAAGGCCATCAAGAACCTGAACTATCAGGGCCAGTACCGCGGCGTCTTCCCCATCAAGGTCAACCAGCAGCAACAGGTGGTGGAAAAGATCGCCCAGTTCGGTTCCCGCTACCATCACGGTCTGGAAGTGGGCTCCAAGGCGGAACTCATCGCCGCCGTCTCCCTGATGCGCGATACCGAAGCCTGCATCGTCTGCAACGGCTACAAGGACGAGGAGTTCATCGACCTGGGCCTGCAGGCCCAGCGTCTGGGCTTCAACCTTTTCTTCGTGCTGGAGATGCCCAGCGAGCTGGACGTGCTGCTCTCCCGCAGCCGTGAACTGGGCATCCGCCCCAACATCGGCGTGCGCGCCAAGCTCTCGGTCAAGGCCAGCGGCCACTGGACCGACTCCGGCGGCGAGCGCTCCACCTTCGGCCTTTCCCCGGCCCAGATCGTGGACGTGGTGGACAAGCTCAAGGCCTGCGACATGCTGGACTGCTTCCGCCTGCTGCACTACCACCTGGGCTCCCAGGTCTCCAACATCCGCGACATCCGCACCGGCGTCATGGAAGGCGCGCGCCTGTATGTGGGCCTGGTGCAGGAAGGCGCGCCCATGGGCTACCTTGACCTGGGCGGCGGCCTGGCCGTGGACTACGACGGCTCGCACACCAACTATATTTCCTCGCGCAACTACAATCTGGACGAATACAGCGCCGACATCGTGGAAGCCATCATGAGCATCCTCGACGAGCAGCAGGTGCCGCACCCGCACATCATCACCGAATCCGGCCGCGCCACCGTGGCCTACTATTCCGTGCTGCTGTTCAACGTGCTGGACGTGAGCGCCGTGGAAGAAGCCCAGCTGCCCGCCGAGCTGCCCGAGGACACCCCCGAGCCCGTGCTGAACATGCGCGAGGTCTACGGCAACATCAGCCTGCGCAACCTGCAGGAATGCTACAACGACGCCATCTACTACCGTGACGAGATGCGCAAGCTCTTTTCCACGGGCCGCGTGAACCTGCGCCAGCGCACCCTTTCGGAACGCTTCTTCTGGGCCATCATCATGCGCATCGCCCAGGAGAAGGTGAAGCTCAAGACCGTGCCCCGCGACCTGCAGGACATCGACGTGAGCCTGGCCGACATCTACTACGGCAACTTCAGCGTCTTCCAGTCCCTGCCGGACAGCTGGGCCATCGACCAGCTCTTCCCGGTGATGCCGGTGCACCGCCTCAACGAGTTCCCCTCGCGCCAGGGCATCATCTCGGACATCACCTGCGACTCTGACGGCCGCATCGACCACTTCATCGACCCGCAGGGCCTCAAGACCACCCTGGACCTGCATCCCCTGAAGGACGGCGAGGAATACTACCTGGGCGTCTTCCTGGTGGGTGCCTATCAGGAGACCCTGGGCGATCTGCACAACCTCATGGGCGACACCAACGTGGTCTCCATCCGCGTCAACCCCGACGGCGGCTATGAGTACGTGCGCGAGATCCGGGGCGACTCCGTGGCCGACATCCTGAGCTATGTGGAGTACGACCCCCGCCGCATCCTGGACGACCTGCGCGCCACGGCCGAACGCGCCGTGCGTGCCGGACGCCTGACGCCCAGCGACCGCTTTGCCGTGCTCCAGGCTTTCGAAGACGGCCTGCGCGGCTACACCTATTTCGAACGCTAGGCACATGCCCCCGCATACGACTTCCGTGATGGCCGGCAGGGGATCCTCCCTGCCGGCCATCATTCTGACCCTGGCGGCCAGCAGCTTCGTCATGGCCTTTTTTTGCTGGCTCAGTCCCCGGGAAGCGGATGACATCATCTATGCCGCCGGGCTCTCCATGCCTTCCCTGACATCAGCGGGACAGCCTGTGTCCGCGACGGCCCCGCCGTCTTCACTGGCCGATCTGCTGCGCCTCCAGTGGCAGGAATATCTGCAATGGAACGGCCGCTTCATCGGCCAGTTCCTGGCCCGCTGCCTGCTGCTGGCCCCGGACTGGCTGCATGCGGTGCTCACGCCGCTGGTCCATACGGCCCTGCTGTTCTTCAGCCTGCTCCTGCTCTGGGGAAAACGGTGGCGAAAAAAGCTCGTCCCCTGGCAGATCATCCTGCTGGGCGGACTGCTGTGGTTCATGCTGCCGGCCTTCGGGTCGGCCTTCTTCTGGCGTACAGGTACGGCCAACTACGGCTATACCCTGCTGCTGGCCGTCCTCTTCCTGCTGCCCTATCGCTTCTGGCTGGACGGGAGCCTGTCCCGCCTTCCCGGCGAAGCTGCCTTCCTGCTGGCCGGTCTGCTGGCCGGCTGGAGCAATGAAAGCCTGGGGATGCTCCTGATATTGCTGGCTCTGGGGGCCTGCGTGGTCCAGAAAAAAGCGGGCCGACACCTGCCGCTCTGGGCCGTGGCAGGTCTGGCAGGAGCCGTGGCCGGCTGGCTGGCGCTCATCGCCGCACCGGGCAACCTGGCCCGTGCCGCCGCACTGGGATCGGGACTGGTCCCGCTGGCCTCCTGGAAAGCCTTCCATAGCTTCCTCATCTTCTGGAGCACCCAGCAGCTGGAGCTGCTGCCGCTTTACCTGCTGGATCTGGGGGCCCTCGTTTGCCTGTACCGTCGCCGGGAGCTGTCCCGGGATATCTGGCTGCCCGCCCTGCTCCTGTTCCTGATGGGACACGCCTGCATCGGCGCCTTCGTCCTGAGCCCCTCCCGCGCCGACAGGGCCATGACCGCCGGTTATTTCTGGCTTGTCCTGTCCACATGCGCCCTGCTGTTCCGCCTTTCTGTCCCCCGCCTGTTCGGATACGCGGCACGCAGCCTGTTCCTGCTGCTGCTCGTTTTCTCCCTTTGGCAGCAGGCCCAGGTCTTCCGGCAGGCAGCCCCCCTGATAGCGGCCAAACAGGCCGCCGCGCGGAACGGCACGCTGGATGTCCGCCATATGGATTATCCGGGCAGCGACAAATATTTCTATCCCAGCTACCATACGCGGGACGCCATCCTCATGGGTCCGACACAGGAGTGGAGCCGGCTGGTGCCCTGGCAGGATGCCCGTCCCCTGCCGGGGATGCCGGATATCAGGGCTTTCGCGACCAGCCACATGCTCTATCTGGACGGCCTGGATGACCGCCCTCTCCACCTGGCCTGCCACACCCATGAGCAAACCATCTCGTCCATGCTGCGAGAAGTCATGCTCCACCTCACCCCTCCGCCTGCGGCCCCGCGCGGAGCCAACGCCCTGAACCCCTGGTTCAAACCGGCCGTGACCAGGGGCAAGGACGGCAAGGCCCTGGTCCATCTCCGGGGGCTGCGCCGGCTTGAGGACATCGCGTACATCGGCCGGGAAGATGCCGGTGGCCAGGTGGTCTGGCAACGCCTGGACTGGCCATCCGCCACCTCATCCCGGCCATAAACGAAACGGCCCGATGATCCCCACCGGGCCGCCGTGATCAGCAGCGTCCTGCCATCATCCCTTCAGACCGCGCTTGGACGCCTTGATGGGGTTGATCTTCTTCTTGGCTTCGTCGGTGTAGACCGGGATGCGGTGGGCATTGGCCTCGGCCAGACGGACGGGATCCAGATCGAGGGCCAGCAGACGGGCCCTGGTGGTGGCCCTGCTGCCGGAATAACGGTGGGGGTCCGCCAGGTTCCTGTCCAGATAGCGGGCGCTGGTCAGATACAGGCCGCGCTCGTCGATAGCCAGGCAGAATTCCTGCCCGTTTTCCATGACGGTCTGGATGACCATGCCGGAAGTCGTCCCGAAGCGATTGTCCATACGCTCTCCTTTGCTGGGTGTTTGTGTGAATATATAGAAAAAGAATTTCATTTTCAATTAAATGTCCCGACAAATTTTTTGATGGCACGGCTTCTCCTTCGCCACGAACAGCTAGGAAGGACAGGAGCACTACTTTCGCAGACAGGGGACAGACAGGCATACGCGGCCTTCCAGGGATGCTGCGCTCCCGTCCTTCCTGATAATATTCGCCAGTGGGAGGGGGGGATGGAGAGTGCAGGGGGAAGGCCCCTTTGGCGCGCGAACTGGCGACCCAACGACGGCCCGCAGGGACGCGTCCGTTACGACCAGGCCCTTCCCCCTGAAAAAACATCACTTATCCATACAGATGGCAGCGGACCCGCCAGCCAGGCTCCAGCTCCTTCCACTGCGGTGCTTCCTCACGGCAGCGTTCCGTGGCCTGCGGGCAGCGGGGATGGAAACGGCAGCCCGGCGGCGGATCCAGCGGGCTCGGCAGCTCGCCCCGGATGTTCTGCTGGGGCGCACGCACCGGGCTTTTGCCGTCGCGCAGATCCTCAAAGGAAGGCACCGAGGCCAGCAAGGCGCGGGTATAGGGGTGGGCGGGCTCCCGGAGCAGGCGCTCGCGCGGGCCCTCTTCCACGAAGCGGCCCAGATACATGACCAGGATACGGGGGCACATGAAGCCCACCACGGCCAGATCGTGGGAAATGAACAGATAGGCGGGCCCAAAGTCCTCCTGCACCTGCCGCAGCAGGTTGAGGATCTGTGCCTGCACCGAGGCATCCAGCGCCGAAACGGGCTCGTCACAGACGATGAGGTCAGGATGGGTCATGAGCGCCCTGGCCACGGCGATGCGCTGCCGCTGGCCACCGGAGAACTCGTGCGGATAGCGGCGCTCCAGACCGGCCAGGCCCACGGTGGCGAACATGTCCCGCACCCGCTCCCGGCGTTCCTTGCGGCTCAGTCGTTCCCCGGCCAGCAGGCTCTCCTCCACCGAGGTGCCCACCGTGCAGCGGGGATCGAGGGAAGAGAACGGATCCTGAAAGACCATCTGGATGCGCCCGGCCGCCATGCTGCCCGCTCCGGCAGACGGCAGCGGCGCGCCCCGGAACAGGATGCGGCCGCCGGTGGGACGCTGCAGGCCGCAGGCCAGACGGCCCAGCGTGGACTTGCCGCAGCCGGACTCGCCCACCAGCCCGAGGCTCTGGCCGGGCCGCAGGACAAGATCCACCCCGTCCACGGCCCGCAGATGGCGCACTTCGCCCAGCATGCCCTGACGCACCGGGAAATGGCAGCGCACATCCTCCAGCGTCAGCACGTCGTCCCTGGTCCCGCTCTCCATCACAGGCCTTCGTCCACCTGCGCTTCGGCAAAGGTGGCCATCTCGTTGAAGATGTTCACGGCGCAGCGCAGCAGATGATAGGCTACGGCGCCGCCGGTGCCCTCGCCCAGCCGCATGTCCAGGTGCAGCAGGGGCCTGCCGCCGTCCAGCGCGCCCAGGGCGGGCACATGGCCGGGTTCGGCCGAGGCATGGGACAGGATGGCGTACTGGGCCACCAGCGGGCAGATGCGCACCGCGGCGGCATAGGCGGCACTGCAGATGAAGCCGTCCACCAGGATGGGCAGGGAACGCGACGCGGCCCCCAGCATGATGCCGGCCATGATGGCCAGCTCAAAACCGCCCAGCGCGGCCAGGATGTCCACCCCGTCGCCCTTCAGGGCCGCGGCGTTGACCTCCAGGGCGCGCCGCACGATGGCGGCCTTGTGGCGCACCCGCTCGGGATCGGAACCGGCCCCCGGGCCCGTGGCCTCGTCAGGGTCGAAACCGAACAGCGCGCAGTTGATGGCCGTGGCCGGCGTGGAGTTGCCGATGCCCATCTCGCCGGTGCCGAAACAGCGATAGCCCTTGTCCGCGAACTCCTCCACCAGGGCGACGCCGTGACGCAGGCCCTGCAGGCAGGTCTCGCGGCTCATGGCCGGGCCCTTGCTGATGTCGGCGGTGCCGTCACCCAGACGGCGGTCGATGAGCAGCTCGTGCGGCTCGTAGGGACCACCGGCGCACCCGGCATCCACCACGCGCAGATCCATGCCGCTGCTGCGGCACAGCACGTTGACCCCCGCGCCGCCGTTGAGGAAATTGCGCGTCATCTGGCGGGTCACGGCCTGCGGCATGGGCGAGACGCCCTGGGCCGTCACGCCGTGGTCCCCGGCCACGGTCAGCATCAGGGCCGGAGTCACGTTCAGGGGAGTGACGCCTCCGGCCATGGCGTACAGGCGCCGGCCCAGTTCTTCCAGGCGCCCCAGACTGCCGCGCGGCTTGGTCAGGTTGTCCAGATGGGCCTGGGCCTTCTCCAGCAGGGAGCTCTCCAGGGGACGGATAAAGAGGCCCGGCAGGGCGGGCACTTCCACAGCCTCACGATATACGGGAACTTGTTTCATGTTTTTCTGTGTAACGTCTTGCCCGGCCCGGCGCAAGCGTGGCCCGTCTTTACCTGCGTGACGGCCTGTATTAGAAAAGGCGGATCCTGCGGGAAAGACCGCATCGGGCGTGGCCCGCCCGGACAACGGCACGCCATCGCCGCTGTCCGTCCACGGCGGCCCGCTCCCCTGCCTTTTCGGCCTTCCCGTCCTTTTTCCATCCGCAACGATCACGGAGTTGACCATGCATCCGTCGTTTTCCCTGTTCCTCGGCCTGCGCCGTGCCGCAGGCACCCTGGCCTGTCTGGCCCTGCTCTGTACGGCCACGGCCCCTGCCGCCGCGCCCGTGCCGGATTCCAGCCCGCGCATGACCCCTGTGGTGCGCGCCGTCCAGGCCACGGCCCCCGCCGTCGTCAACATCACCAGCACCCATGTGGTGGAGCGCCAGCGCATCTCGCCCATGGAACAGTTTTTCGGTTTCGGCCCGGGCTTCGACCAGCCCCGCCGGCAAAAACGCGTGAGCCTCGGCTCCGGCGTCATCGTGGACGGCAAGCGCGGCCTGGTGCTGACCAACGCCCACGTCATCGCCGGTGGTGACGAGGTCATGATCCACCTGCAGGACGGCCGCCAGTTCCCCGCCGTGGTCAAGGGCGCGGAGCCGGACTTCGACCTGGCCGTGCTGGAGATCCAGGGCCCCCATGACCTGCCCGCCGTGCCCCTGGGCGATTCCTCCGACCTCATGCCCGGCGAGACCGTCATCGCCATCGGCAACCCCTTCGGCTTCAACCACACCGTCACCACGGGCGTGGTCTCGGCTCTGGGCCGTACCATCCGCAGCGAGAGCGGCGTCTTCACCGACCTTGTCCAGACCGATGCCGCCATCAACCCCGGCAACAGCGGCGGTCCCCTCCTCAACCTCGAAGGCCGTCTGGTGGGCATCAACACCGCCGTCCATGCCCGCGGCGAGGGCATCGGCTTCGCCATCCCGGTCAACAAGGCCCGTCGCGTCATGGATGACCTTGTGGGCCAGGGCCGTGTAGCACCCTTGTGGCTGGGCCTGGCCGCCGACGACGTGGACCAGCGCATGGCCATGGCCCTGGGCCTGCGCGAGCCCCGCGGCATCATCGTCACCCGTCTCTACCCCGGCAGCCCGGCGGACAAGGCCGGCATCGAGCCCGGCGACGTCATCGACAGCATCAACGGCTCGCCCGTGCGCGACCGCCGCGAATACGTGAACATCCTGCGCAACCAGGTGCCCGGCGCCGAATTGACCCTGGGCGTGCTGCGCGGCGACAAGCCGGAAAAGATCCGCGTGAAGCCCGCCTCCTTCGACGATGCCACGGCCCTGTCCCTCATGCAGGAGAGCTGGGGCCTGCGCGTGCGCGAGGCCGACGGCCTCATGCTGGTGCGTGAGACGCGCCGCCCCGGCCCCACGGATTTCCTGCGCCCCGGTGACGTCATCGCGGCCATCGGCGGCATGCGCATCCGCACCACCGCCGATCTGGTCAACGCGTTCCGCCGGGAACGCCTGGCCAATCAGGTACTGATGCAGATCGTCCGTGACGGCCGTCCGTATTACGCGCGCGTGCTGCTGCAATAAACGCGCCGGACACGTCCCCTGCGACGATGTGCAAAGAAATCTTCCCTTGACAGCCCAAGGGGGGGGACGCTATGCATTCCCTTGGGTGGGGAGACCCCTCCCCCCGAGGACTACAAGAAACGTACGTTTCAACATCTGGAGGACACAATGGGCTACAATGTGAATGTCGATACCGACAAGTGCGTGGGCTGTGGCGAATGCGTGGACGTTTGCCCCGTGGAAGTTTACGAAATCAAGGACGGCAAGTCCGAACCCGTGAACTCCGAAGAGTGCCTGGGCTGCGAATCCTGTGTGGAAGTCTGTGAAACCAGCGCCATCACCGTTGAAGAAGCCTAAGCCCTAAGGGTGCCCAAGCACCTGCAAATCAAAGTGCCGCCGGGCGTTTCGTCTGGCGGCACTTTCATAACCAGCGGAACGACCCCAATGATTCCTGATCTTCAGCCCATTTTTGCCGAATACGAAAAACTCCGCGCCAGCTGTGACGCCGTGTTCGAACGTATCCGGCACGACCATGCCCAGTGCGTCACCTGCAAGGAAGGCTGCAGCGATTGCTGTCATGCCCTGTTCGACCTTTCCCTGGTGGAGGCCATGTACATCAACCGGGCTTTCCAGCAGGCTTTCGACTACGGTCCGCAGCGCTCGGCCATCCTGACCAGGGCCGCCGAGACCGACCGTCATCTGACCCGCCTCAAGCGCGAGCTCTTCCGGGAAGAAAAGTCCGGCAAGAGCCCCGAAGCCATCATGGAAGAAGCCGCGCGCATCAAGTGCCGCTGCCCCCTGCTGGGCGATGACGACCGCTGCCTGCTCTACCAGGCCCGTCCCATCACCTGTCGCCTCTACGGCGTGCCCACCGCCATCGCCGGCCAGGGCCACGTCTGCGGCTTCGCCGCCTTCGAAAAGGGCAAGCAGTACCCCACCGTCTATCTGGACAAGATCCAGAGCCGCCTGGAAGACCTGAGCCGCGAGATCGGCCGCACCGTCAACAGCCGCTTCCGCGAGCTGCACGAAGTCTACGTGCCGCTCTCCATGGCACTCATCACCAATTACGACGAGGCCTACCTGGGCATCGGCCCGGCCAAGCCTGAAAAATAGGGAGCGCACCATGCCTTCCGAGCTCAGTTTCATTCCCGCTACCGTGTTCCGCGACGGCACGCCCCAGCGCCTCAACGAGGAACAGGAACAGCTCAAGCGTGAGATCTACGAGCGCATGAACCCGCGGCGCCGCAAGTTCGTGGACCGCATCGGCTACGATAACTGGGACCCCTTCCAGAAGCCCAACGATCCTCTGGACGTACGCCTGGACGTGACCAAGCGCACTACCCAGCAGCTGGTGCGCGAGTTCCTCCAGCTCAAGGCCGCCAGGAACGAGCAGTACGGCAACGACTATGGTCGCGGCGTGCTGGAATGCGCTCTGGGTATTGTGAACCGTGACGAAAAATTCCAGGGCATCACCGACTTCTGCCTCTGGTATCATGATCTGCTGAAAAAAGAGGGCCACATCCTATGAAACAGCGTTACGACGATATCGACGAATATATTGCCGACCTCAAGATGGAGATCGCGGCCAACGAGCAGTGCGCCAACCATCACTACAACCTGGGCCTGGCCCTGCTGAGCAAGCGTGACTTCGTGGGCGCCGAAGAGGCCCTGCTCAACGCCGTGCGCAACTCCCCCCACCTGGCCGAAGCCTACGTGCAGCTCGGCGGCATCTGCCTGGAACGCGGCGACCTGGAAGGCTGCCTGCGCTACAATGAAGAAGCCGCCCAGTGCCGCGCCAAGTTCCCCGTGCCGTGGAGCAACATCGCCTTCGTGCACCTGCAGCGCGGCGAGCCGGACAAGGCCATCACCGCCCTGAAGAAGGCCCTCAAGTGGGATCCCGACTTCGTGCAGGCCAAGAACGCCCTGACCACCGCCTACTACATGCAGGGCGACTTCGAAGCCTGCGAAAAGCTCTGCAAGGAGATCCTGGACAAGGAACCCGCCTTTGCTCCCGCCTGGAACAACATGGCCCTTGCCCAGTTCGACCTCGGCAAGTACGCCGAAGCCCGCCAGTCCGCCAGCAAGGCCGCCGAGCTGGGCTTTGAAGTGCCCGAGGGCTTCCTGGAAGAGCTCAAGGCCAAGGGCGTCTAGCATACGACGCGCGCCATCGCTGCCCTGAGGCAGTGTAGTTTTGATGAGGGGGAGAGGAGACCTTTTTGAAAAAAGGTCTCCTCTCCCCCTCATGCTCCCCCACTCCTCCCAAAAACTTTTCTTCCGGTCCGGATGGGCGGTCCCCGCCTTCGGGCGACGGGCAGGACATCTTGTCACGCCTGGGACGCATATGTCCTGCGGCCTGTGTCCCGGCAGGTGCGTTTTTGCCCGCTGGAACAGCCTGGGCCAGGGCCCCCCACGCGGAGCGCTCCCGTAAAAGGACATCTTGCATACATGAAAAAAGGGCAGCCCGTGGGCTGCCCTTTTGCCGTTCCATGGCCCCCCTATGGCAGGGGGGTAAAATATTTACGGAAAACGCCGCTCTCCGTTCTCTCAAGCCTGAATAAAATGGGACTTGGAGGAGAGAGCATGCGATGGGAAGGTCATTTTTCCTACGCGGGAGCGGAGCGGATGCCACCCCGCAGGGCCGTTGCCCGTGAGCGATGCCCAAAGTTACGGGATCGGCACAGCAGTGAGTGAGGCACCCCTCGGGCATCCTTCCGGCCCCGCTCAATCTTCCTCATCCGCCACATCGGGCAGGCTGTTCTTTTCCAGCTGCCAGCGGCTCAGCCCATTGAGGATGCAGCGGCGGGAATCCTTGGCCACGCCGTACAGGGCCTTGAGGGTCTCGCTCATGTCGCTGCGGGCGGTGTTGCCGGCCGAAGGGCAGGCATTGGCCCACAGGGGCAGCTCCCACTGCTTGGCGGCCTTGATGATGTATTTCTTCTCCACCAGCAGCAGCGGCCGGATCAGATGCAGCTTGCCGCCGAAAAAGGGCTCGTTCATGCTCATGCCGTCCACGCGGCCGTTGCGGCACAAATTCATGAAAAAGGTGGAGACCAGATCCTCGGCATTGTGCCCCAGGGCCAGATGGGTGAGCCTGTACTGCGAGCACAGCTCGAACAGACGCTTGCGGCGCAGCCAGGCACAACGGAAACAGGGGGAACGGCGCTGGTTCTCGGCCGAATGGGCGTGCGGGCCGAAGTCCGTCACTTCCAGATGCGAGGGGATGCCGTGCTGCGAAAGCCAGGCGGCCAGCGGCATATGGCTTTGCGGGTCGAAACCGGGGTTGAGATGGATGGCCATGATCTCGAAACGGAAGGGCACGATGCCCTGCCGGATATGCAGGGTCTTGAGCAGCACGAAGCTGTCCACCCCGCCGGAAACGGCCACGCCGATGCGGCAGCCGGGCCAGATCATGCCTGTCTGCTGCATGGCCTTGCCGGCGCTCTTGACGCAGACCTCCTGCGCATAGGAGCGTTTTTCGCGCATATGTCCTCCTGCCCCGCAGGGCATGTAGTGCGTTGATCGGGGGCGGCGGACAGGCAGGGACGATTTTCCGGGTCTCCGGCCTTGACAGCCGCACAAAAGACCAATAGCATAACTCGCTTGGGCAGGCAAAGAGTTCTGCCCCTATTGCGCCGCGCCCGCTGCTGTCGGGTACGGCGGCATTCATTTTTACACTCCGCCCGCTGTCTCGCGGGCAAGCCGGAGGAACTATGGCCCGCATTACTGTGGAAGATTGCCAGGAACGCGTGAACAACCGCTTTTTGCTGGTCCAGATGGCCATCAAGCGTGTGCGCCAGTACCGTGAAGGCTATGAGCCCCTCATCGAAAGCCGCAACAAGGAAGCCGTGACCGCTCTGCGCGAGATCGCCGCGGGCAAGGTGCTGCCTGACGACATGAGCCTGTACAATCCCCTGCCCGAAGGTCAGGAGCCCGCCAAGAACGAAGGCTAGAGGCCATGGCACAGCGAGACTATTACGAAGTTCTGGGGGTGGACCGCAGCGCCAGCGAGGACGAGATCAAAAAAGCCTATCGCAAGCTGGCCATGCGCTACCATCCCGACCACAACCCCGGTGACGCCGAAGCCGAACAAAAGTTCAAGGAAGCTGCCGAGGCCTATGACGTCCTGCGCGACGCCGAAAAGCGCGCCCGCTATGACCGCTTCGGTCATGCCGGCGTGCAGGGCGGCATGGGCGGTGGGGGCTTCACCAGCAACGAAGACATCTTCGCCCATTTCAGCGATATCTTCGGCGATCTTTTCGGCTTTGCTTCCGCCGGCGGCGCACGCGGTCCCCGTCCCATGCAGGGCGCCGACCTGCGCTACAACCTGAAAGTCACCTTCGAGCAGGCCGCCACGGGCGACGAGATCCCCCTGACCCTGCCCAAGCACGTGACCTGCCCCGACTGCTCCGGCAGCGGTGCCGCCCCGGGCAGCCAGCCTGAGACCTGCCCCCAGTGCCACGGCACCGGTCAGGTGCGCCATTCCCAGGGCTTCTTCCAGATCGCCATGCCCTGCTCCACCTGCCAGGGTACCGGTCAGGTCATCAAAAAGCCCTGCCCCCGCTGCAAGGGCCAGGGCATCGTGGAAGAACGCCGCGAGATCGTGGTGCGCGTCCCTGCCGGTGTGGACACCGGCACCCGCCTGCGTGTGCGCGGTGAAGGGGAACCCGGCGAGCACGGGGGGCCTCCAGGCGACCTGTATGTGGTCCTGCATGTGGAGCCCAGCAAAAAGTACGAACGCCAGGGCCAGGATCTCATCTACACCTGCGAGATCAGCTTCGTACAGGCGGCCCTCGGCCACCGCGTGGATGTGCCCGGCCTCAAGGGCCCGCTGCCCCTGGACATCCCCAAGGGCATCCAGAGCGGTACCCTGCTGCGCCTCAAGGGCGAGGGCATGCCCTACCCCGGCCGCAGCAACCGCGGCGACCTGCTGGTGGAAGTCAAAGTCCTGACCCCCACCCGTATCTCGGAAAAGCAGGCCGAGCTGCTGCGTGAATTCGAACGCCTGGAAAGCGAAAGCCCGCTGGACAAGGTCAAAAAGCTGGGCAAGAAGCTGGGCAAAAAAAATGGGGCTGGACTAGGGCGCGGATGCGCACGAGGACGGATCCCCTCCTTTCCCCAAAGCATTGATGCAAAAGGGTGACAGTCGCAAAGACCGTCACCCTTTTTCTATTGGAACTTCCTGCTATACAGGCCGCCTCTCCATGGGCCTGTCCCACCGGAGCTGGAAGAGCGGGGACGGCCCACAGCACGGGCCTGGCTCCCGCTTCTCCTTCCGCCCTCACGGTGATGGCGGATGATGCCCATCTGCCCGGCGCACGGGCTCCGGCATCCAGTCCGTCCGGCTAAACCTTATGTTCGTCCTGCACGGCCAGGGCCCGCAGGCTCCGGTAATCCACCTTACCCGAGCCCAGCAGGGGCAGGGCCGCCAGCCGCCGTACCCGGCGCAGCATATACAGGGCCGAAAGGCCTTCCTCACGCAACACGGCATTGGCCCGGGCGCAATCCAGGGGCAGGGTCGTGAACAGCACCAGCACGGTCTGGCCCTCCTCTTCCAGCGCATCCACGGCCAGCACCGGTCCTTCCTGTCTGGCAGGCGCCAGAAAATGGCGCCCCAGCACGGCCTCCATCTGCGGCAGGGAGATCATCTCCCCGCCCAGCTTGACGAAACGTTCCCGCCGTCCCGCAAAGGTCATATGCCCGCCGCTGTCCGCCCGCACCAGATCGCCGGTGCAGTACCAGTCCTCGCCGTCCAGACGCAGGAAGGGCGACGCCGGGCCGTCATCGCTGCCCTGCCCCAGATAGCCGCCGAACACATTGGGGCCCCGCACCAGCAGCAGCCCGGTCTCTCCGGCTGCCAGCCGCCGCCGGGGCTCCTGCACGGATACGATGGCCGTGCGCACCGAAGGCAGGGGACGGCCGATGGTGCCCGTGCGGGCATCGCCGGGCAGGTTGAGGCTGATGACCGGCGAGCATTCCGTGACGCCGTAGCCCTCGCACAGCAGCCCGCCGCCGCTCAGGCGGGCGAAATCATCATAAAGACGCTGCGGACAGGCCTCCGCACCCACGAAGGCCACGCGCAACGATGCCAGATCCCCGGGCCGGGCCTGCCGCAGCATACCCTCCAGAAAGGTGGGGGCCGCCACCAGAAGGGTCGGCCGCCACTGGCGGCACACGGCGTCCAGACGGGCGCCTTCCGTGGGATTGGCATGGAAGACCACCGGCACGCCGAAACAAAGCGGCAGCACGATGTTGCCCGTGAGGCCCAGCGTATGGAAGGGCGGCAGCATGGCCAGCATGGCGTCGTGGCTGTCCAGGGCCAGGATGGCCGCCACGTCCCGGCAATTGGCAAGGATGTTGTCATGGCTGAGCGGCACGCCCTTGGGCGCCGCCGACGAGCCCGAGGTGAACAGAATGGCCGCCAGCGGGGACAGCTTTCGGGGCACGGCACAGCCTTCGAGCCCTGCCATGGAAAGGAACGCACGACAGGCGGCCTCCAGCCGCAGACAGGGGGACAGGGAGGCTGCCACATCTTCCAGCGGCAGCCATGCGGCCCCGGCTTCCCCGGCGGCTTCGCGCAGGCCGCTGCCTTCCAGACGGTCCAGCAGGGCCCGGGCACTGAGAATGTGGCCTACTCCGGCCAGGCGCAGGCAATGGCGCAGATTGCGTGGCCCTGTGGTCCAGTTCAGCATGACCGGCGTCTGCCCGGCCAGCAGCACGGCCAGCCAGGCCACACAAGCCGCTGACGAAGCGGGCAGCATGATGCCCACCCGCTGTCCGCTGCCCAAACGGCGGCGCAGATGCAGGGAAAGGGCCACGGCCCGTATCCAGAACGCACGCGCCGTCAGTGTCCGGCCGTTGTCGGCCAGCAGGGGGCGGGACGGGGCGCGCCGCAACTGCCGCAACATGACCAGCGGCAAATGGGGGGCATCAGGCAGGCTGAGCGCCCGGGCGGGGCGGGCCCGCACGGCATCCAGCCAGGGGGAGGGCTCTTCCGGCGCTTCCGCCGGCGCGGCCTCCGGCAGCTGCCCGGCGGCCAGCAGCAGACAGTCCCCCACCGTGCGCAAGCCTTCCAGACTGGCGGGAGCGTGGCCGAAATGCTCTTCCAGCTGCACGGCCAGTTCCGTCAGGGCCAAACTGTCCAAGCCCAGATCCGTGTCCAGGCGCTGGTCTTCCTTGAGGCTGTCCCACTCCGGGCCCAGAGGCGACGCTTCCGCCAGCAGGCGCAGCACGGCTTCCCGGTCGGCAGCGGCGAGCTGGGGCGGCGTGGCGTCCACCCGGGCCGATGCGGCGCCCGTGCCCGCCACGGACGGCACCCCGGCCCGCCAGGGAAAAAGGATCTGCGGACAGACCTTTTCCCCGCCGTCGGCATCATAAAACGCCTCCAGCAGGGCATTGTACGGGCGGGCCCCCTCCCCTGCCATGGGACGGCGGGACGGCAGCGCGCAGGTGATGCGCACCTCCCGCCGGGGCAGGAAAAACAGACCGTGACAGAGCAGCGACACCAGCCCGCGCAGCAGCGCCCGGCCCAGCACGGGCTCCCCTGACGCCCAGCTGAAGGACGAGCCCCAAAGGCCGCGCGTGCGTACAAGGACCAGACCGCAGTCGGGCACGGCCTGCAACAGCCGGTATGCGCCGCTGTTGCCGCCCAGATGCGTGCCGCCGTCACGGCTCAGACCACCGGAGGGATACAAAAGGACGTTCTCGCCCCGGGCCAGCGCAGCGGCGCAGCTGTCCAGCGCTTCCCTCACCCGGTCACGGGCGGAGAGGCCGGCACGGCGCAGATCCGGCAGGGAGATGCAGCCCGTCAGCGCGGCCAGCGGCCGCAGCCACGGGCGGCGTATCTGATGGCTGTCCGCCAGCGGCCGCAGATCGAAGGCGGCAAGATGCGTGCACAGCAGGGCCGGATCCATGAAGGCCGGATGGTTGGGCAGGACGAGCACACCCCTGCCCCGCTCACGCGCCCGCGCCACTTCGGCCTGCAGGATGTCCAGTCCTTCCAGCCGGACACGGTAACGCAGGGAGAGCAGGCAGCGGCCGCAGCCCAGCAGCATGCGGGAGAGCAGGATGCGGACACGCGAAGCGGCCCGGGGGCCGCGAGGCTCCCCTGCGGGAGCGCCGCCGCGTTCCACCCCGCTCCTGTCGCCGCCATCATCGCCATCAGGAAAAGCGGCCCTGAGACGACGGGCAAAAAAGACGGCCCAAATCAGGGTAAGACCGCCCAGCAGCATGTGGGCCACGGAAGGCGGCAGGAAGGACAACAGGGCATAGACCGGCCCGGCCAGGGCCATGCCGGAAAAGGAAAAGAAATTGCTGGTGCCGAGGATGCGGCCCTTTTCCTCCGCCGCCGGGAGCAGCTGGATCTGGCTGGACACCGGCACGATGTACAGGCTGCCGCAGATGCCCACCGCCGCATAGCAGGCAAAGAGCAGGCCGAAGCGGAAGGCCTCGGGCGCGACGGGCACGCAACCGGCGACCGCCAGCAAAAGACCGATACCGGCACAGGCGCGGGGCACGCTCCGCCGCCAGTCCCCACGGGCACGGCGGGCCGCCAGACCGGCCCCGGCGCAGATGCCCAGCATGAGCCCGCCGGGCAGCAGGCTGGCCATGGTGGGGCCAAGGCCCAGCTGGGCCACGCCGTAGGCATTGATCTCCAGCAGGACGAGGGTGGACAGGGTATAGAAAAAGGCATCGGCGCACAGGCACCAGAAGATGCCCCGGCGGGCACGCAGATGCCACAGGTCGCGGGCGGAATCCAGGGCCCCCAGCCAGGGGAAGGGCGGCAGATCTTCCTTGCGGGCGGCAGCGGGCCGGTAAGGGATGAAGAACACGGACAGCAGGCCCAGCACCGCCACGCCCACGGCCACGGCAGCCACCAGCCAGTGTCCGAAGGGGATCTCCGTGGCGAGCCACTGCCGTTCCAGGGCCCCGCCCGCCAGCGTGATGCCCAGCAGGATGGACGCCGTGGTGGCCAGCTTGAACAGGGTGTTGACGCGGGGCACGTCCTCGCGGGCGAACAGTTCCGGCAGGGAGCCGTTGAGGGCCGGGCTGAACAGGGTGGCGCTGGCCCCCATGCAGAAGAGCATGGCCAGCATGCCGCTCCAGTGCAGCTGGAGCAGCCCCCAGCCCCCGGCCAGCATGGCACACACTTCCAGGGCCTTGGCCGCCAGAACCAGGCGGCACTTGGGGTAGCGGTCGGCCAGCCAGCCCGCCCAGGCGGAGAACAGGACGAAGGGCAGCGAAAAAAGCACGGTGCCCCAGGCCTGCACGGCCGTATGGCCCATACTCACGGCCAGCAGCAGGATGGCCTGCTTGAAGAAATTGTCGTTGAAGGTGCCGAGGGTGTAGCTCACCCCCAGCGAGACGGTCTGTCGCAAAAATCGCCTGCTCATGCGCACTCCTTGCAGCACCCGTGCATGGCGGCGATCCCTGCCCAAGCCTCTGCCCGCTCAGGGCGGGCTCAGGAACGCTCGCCCTGCTCCGCGGCCAGCTCGGCCAGTGCGTAATCCCGCACCCGGTCGAGCATCTCCAGGGCAAAGGGCAGGTCGCGCCGGTAAAGCACTTCCTTGCCCTGCCGCCGGGGGATCAGCAGCCCGGCCCGTACGAGGACGTTCACATGATGGCTCACGGCCGTGCGGCTCAGGCCCACGGTGGCCACAAGGCTGCTGAGGCTGATGCTCTCCCCGGGCTCGAAAAGCAGGAGGATCCTCTGCCGGGTGGCGTCCCCCATGGCGGAAAAGACCCGCGCCACGCGTTCCCAGTCGTCCGGCAGGGCGGTGATATACGAGGAATTCATGCCCATTGGTGTAGACGCTGGGAAAGTATGCTGTCAACATCAAACTAAAAAAGTAGTTTCATTGTGTCAACTAAAAAACTAGTTTTATAGTTTTATCAGCAAGCGGCCTGCGCTTCCCGTCCCGGCGTATGCCCTTGCAGCCAAAGGGGATTCCGGCGCAGAGCGCATAAAAACAGGGCAGCGCGGACCGGAGCCGCACTGCCCTCGTGGACATATAAGGATAAAGGGTCCTGCCGTTCCCGCTCCTGAGCCGCCGCCTTGCCAACGGCCCCGGAAGGACGGGCAGCGGCAACCGGAGGTCTGTCACATCCATACCGGGGCATCCCGCGGCCTGCACCGGACATATCCCGCTACGGCGCGCTTCCCCGGGCCGCGTCCGCCACCACGGTCTCAAGGGATCAGGCCAGAGACGCTGACGACAGCCGCTCCATGGGCAGCCGCTCCGGCAACTCCTGCGGCAGGGAAAGGCGCAAGGCCCTTCCTCCGTCCAGAGCCACGGCCAGTATGGCACGGATGCGCACTTCGGCCCGGCCCGGCTCCTCCGTCAGGGCCCCCAGACACAAGAAAAAGGCCAGACCTTCGGCCGGACAGCTCCCCAGCAGCGCGTGCTCGGCCGCTGTCAGTCGCAAGGGGCTGGCGCAGCCCAGAGCACAGGCTTCGCCCAGCAGCAGGCCTTCTTCCGGATGCCCGGCCGGATGCAGCACGCCCACAGGGCTCTCCGGCGCCCGGCGCCAAAAATGGAAGTCCGACGTTCCGGGAAAATCATCCAGACCGGCCGGGAGATGCCACCGCACCGGGATCGCCTCCCCCGCCGGGGACAGGGACGGGAACATCAGCACGGCATCTTCCGCCTCCGGCATATCAGCGTGACGGCTCACGCGCCCGCCCCTGCCGGCTTTCGGACCATCTCCTGCCCCATGGCGAAGGCCTGGCGGCAGTCCTGCGGGAAGTGCTCCTCGCGCCGGCGCCGCTTGTCCGCCTCGGAAAAACGGTCGGCCACATATCTGGCGTAGTCGTCGAACTGCCAGGTATCGGTCACATACTGGACGGAGGGCGTGCTGAAGATGCGCCCCAGATAGCCTTCCATGACAGCCAGGGCTTCGGGGTAGCCGTGCTGCCGCATGGTGTCCGCATCCACGTTCATGGTGTAGATGCAGGCCATTGCCAGACGACGGGGCGCGATGGTGCTGCGCTGGCGGTCATAGACCAGATAGGGGAAGCACAGGCGCTCCTGGAAGGAACGCATGGCGCCCGTCACATTGCCGAAATAGACAGGACTGCCCAGGACAAGGCCATCGGCCTTTTCCAGCGCGGCCAGCACGGGCGTGAGGTCGTCCTTCAGGGCACAATGCCCGTATGAGGCCCCGCCCCGGAGCTTGCAGGCAAAACAGCTGCGACAGCCCGAAGCCCGCAGATCGTACAGATGGATCAGCTCCGTATCCGCCCCGGCGCTGCGTGCCCCTTCCAGAAAATGTTCCAGCACCGTGGCCGTATTGCCCGTTTTGCGCGGGCTGCCGTTGACGGCGAATATCTTCATGGCATCGTGCCTCCGGTTCAGGCGGCCTTCGCGCCGCTGCTGTTACGGGCCAGGGTACAACCCACGGCCAGCAGGCTCAGGATACCGAACAGCACCATGTCCACCCGCATGCAATGCAGGAAGGCGTCGATATTGTCCGTGCCCACCGGTTCATGGCCTAAGAAAAGGCTCAGGGTCAGGGTGATGATGGTCAGGTTGCCCAGCATGCCGGCCGTGCGCACCGTGCCCACCAGCCCGGAGGCCTGCCCCACCCGCTGCGGTCCGGCCGCTTCGAGGATGATGGTGGTATTGGGCAGGGCGAACAGGCTGACGCCCGCGCCGATAAGGCATTGCGCGCCCACGATGACCCAAAGCGAGGAATCCATGTCCAGGAAGGCCGCACTCAGCAGGCCCAGGCCGCAGAACACCGTCCCGACGGTACTGATGAGGCCCTGGTCATAGCGGTCGCAAAGGCGGGCGGCCAGCGGGCTGGACAGGGACTGCACAGCGGCCTGGAGCGCCAGCATCAGACCGGCTTCCTGCACGCTGAAGCCCCGCCCCACCTGCAGGTAGAGGCTGAAGAAAAAGACCATGCCGAAAAAGGAACAGTAGTTGACGAAGGCCGCCACCAGCGACAGGCTGAGGACCCTGTTCCTGCGCAGCAGACGGACGTCCACCATGGGGAAGGGGCTGCGCAGCTCACGCCAGACGAAACAGGCCAGCAGCACGAGACAAAGCAGGAAGAGCCCCCCGCCCACCAGATGATCGTCCGCGATACAGGAAGCCCCAAAGGTCAGCGCCGCCATGGCCCCGCCATAGAGCAGACAGCCCGGCACGTCGAAGGGTTCCTTGTCGGCGGTGCGCCACTCCAGCGGCACCCGGAAGATCATGATGCACATGGCGGCCAGCGCGGCCAGGCCCGTGCCCCAGAACAGCCAGCGCCAGCCCAGCCAGCCGGCCACGAGACCGCCCACCGGCGGCCCGCAGGCGATGCCCGCATAAACGGCCACATTGCTGAGGCCCAGATAACTGGCCCGCATCTCCTTGGGCGCGGCGGAGGCCAGCAGGGCCAGGCTGGACGAACTCAGCATGGCGGCCCCCATGCCCTGGAACAGGCGCAGGCCGATGAACACGTCGATGTGAGGGATGAAGCCCAGCACCAGAGCCAGCACACTGAACAGGCTCAGGCCAAAAAGGAAGACACGGCGCCGTCCGTAGATGTCGCCCAGGGTGCCGCCGGCCAGCTGGAACACCACCAGTCCCAGCGTATAGACGGCCCCCAGCAGGCTGAGCTCACGCGCACTGGCCCCCAGGCTTTCCCCCAGGGGCGGCAGGACGGCGTTGACCCCGGCCACCATGAACGGCATGAAGAATTGCGCCGCGCAGACAGCCAGCAATAACCAGCGATGTTCTTTTGCGATACTCATAGACAACCCTAAAACCGGAGAGCGGGGGTGGTCAACAGGATACGAAATCGTGAAAAAAAGAACAGTTACGACGAAGCGCCCGGGGCTTCCGTGGTCGACGCCTTACCGTGACGCCAGAACGGACAGCCGGAGGACCTGGAACAGACCTTGCCGTTACGGAGACTGCCTCCTCGCGCGGCTGCCCGCACGGGCATGGACAAAAAAAGAGCGGGAAGGGAGCATGTCCCTTCCCGCTCTTTATCAGGGAACCGCGGGCTATCCCGGCAGCCCCTTCGTATGCACTGATCACGGCCTCCCCGGCGGGGATGGCCTACAGGCCCGCTTCTTCCACCAAGCGCAGGCACATCTCGGACTTGTTGAGGCTGTACAGATGGATGCCGGGCGCACCGCAATCCAGCAGCTGCCGGATCTGGCGGGCGGCAAAGCGCAGGCCCGCTTCGCGCACGGCCTCCACACCGCCTTCGTTGTGGGCCGCCTCCAGTTCCAGATAGAGCTTACCCGGGATGTTGGCCCCGCACAGCGACAGCACGCGGCGCAGGGAGTCGAAGCTCTGGATGGGCAGGATGCCCGGGATGACCGGCGTTTCCAGCCCGGCCGCCCGCAGCGAGCTGACCAGGGACTCATACTCGCGTACATCGAAGAAAAGCTGGGTGATGACGAAATCCGCTCCGGCGCGCAGCTTTTCGGCCAGATAGGCCCGGTCTGCCGCAAAGGTGGCCGCATCGGGATGGGGCGCAGGATAGCCAGCCACGCCGATGCCCAGATCAGGATGCTCCGAACGCAAGAAATGCACGAGGTCGCGGGCATTGTGGAAATGCCCCTTGTTCCAGTCCCAGTCGCTCACGCCGCGCGGCGCGTCACCGCGCAGGGCCAGCACGTTGTGGACCCCGGCAGCGCGCAGGTTGCCCACGAAATCACTGATGGCCTGCGGCTCGGCGCCCACACAGGTCAGATGCGCCATGACGGTGAAGCCCCGGCGGGCCAGTTCCGCCGTGACGTTCAACGTGTTCTGCTGTTTGCCGCCTCCCGCACCGTAGGTGACGGACAGGAAAAGGGGATCGATCGAGCGCAGGCGCTCCACGGTCTCGTAGAACTCCGGCAGATGACTTTCCGCGGCAGGGGGGAAAAATTCCAAAGAAACAAAAGGCTTGGTTGTCTGGCGGAGAGCCTGGGCGATCTGCATGACAAAACTCCTGGGAACTGTGGATCAAAAAAACGGTTTCGATGCATCCAACTATATCAATATAACTTGATAAGTCAATATAGTTTGTTTACCCCCTCCCGCCACCGTCCTGATGCTTGCCAAAAAAACAAGGGCGCTCTATGTCAGCAGGTATGGACGCTTCGGTCGCACCCGCTTTTTGTCATCCCGCATCCTTTGCCGCTCTGCTCCGCCACAGACAGCATGCCCTCCTTGCCTGCTGTCTCCGCCCGTTGTGCCTGCTGCTCTGCCTTCTGATCTTCTGCCCTGTCAAAGCCGGAGCGGAAGGAGACATTCCGCCCGCTCCTCCTGCGCCTTCCCTGAGCCTGGAACTGGAGCAGCTCGACCTTTCCGGGCTGCCCGGCCTGCCGCCCCTGCCCGCCGAAGACGAGGTCCTGCCCGCGGCCGCCACCCATAGCCTGCCGCTCACGGAAGAGGCCCCGGCAGCCGCCGGCGATGCCGAGGCCGATGCGGCCCTGCCGGAAGCTCCCCGCTGGAATGCCCTGGAAGAAGGGCTCGAGTATGCGGAGTTCTCCCTGCAATCCGAAGCCGGGCAACAGGCCTCCCTGACCGTCCTGCGCATCGACCCGGAGCTGTTCGATTTTCGCCTCTATGCCAGCGCGGCCCACAAGCATCCGGCCCTGACCCTGGGCCAGTGGGCCGACAGCCATGACCTGGTGGCCGCCATCAACGCCAGCATGTATCTTCCCGACGGCGTCACCAGCACGGGCTACATGCGGCAGGACGACTACATCAACAACAAGCGCCTGGTCCGTCGCTTCGGCGCCTTTTTCGTGGCCGGTCCCCGTCAGGAGGGCCTGCCCCGCGCCGACATCCTGACCCGCGAGGATCCCCAGTGGCAGGAGCTGCTGGAGCAGTACCGCCTGGTCATCCAGAACTACCGCATGATCAATGACGAGCGCCGCATCCTCTGGTCTCCCGGCGGTCCCCTGTACGCCATCTCGGCGGTGGCCGAGGACGGGACGGGCAAGATCCTTTTCCTGCATTGCCGCGAACCGCTGGAAGCCTACAGCTTTGCCCACGCCCTGCTCCACCTGCCCCTGGATGTGCGCACCGTCATGTATGTGGAGGGCGGCATGCAGGCCGGGCTGGTGATCCGCTCCCCCGGGCTGCACCAGGAATTGCGCGGCCGGCACCTGGCCGATTTCTGGGTCACGGGCAATGTGCGGGCCCAGCTGCCCAATGTGCTGGGCATCCGGCGCCGTCATGCCCCGGCCCTTCCGGACTGCCCCACCATGCTCCAGCAGACGGCCGCCCCCGCCGCTGCCGCCGACTGATGGGGGGAACACACCAGATATACAGACTTTTTTCTCTGCATCCCCCGGGACAGTATGGACACGGCTTTTGTGAAAAAGTTCTTTATTAAGAAAAATTACTATTATAGTCGGAAAACCTCTTTACAGCGGGGCCGTCTTGGTTCAAAATAGCTCCGTCGGAAGGAGTTCCGGCAACATGCAAACACCGATCCCAACTGTCCGGCTGCGGACAAAGGTAGACAAATATCATGCCGAACCAGCTTGAAGTTTATAAGTGCACCCATTGCGGCAACATCGTTGAAGTCATCCACGGCGGCGGCGCCAGCCTGGTCTGCTGTGGCGAGAACATGAAGCTCATGAAGGAAGGCTCCACCGACGGCGCCATGGAAAAGCACGTGCCCGTGATCGAAAAGATCGAAGGCGGTTACAAGGTGACCGTGGGCAGCGTGGCCCATCCCATGGACGAGAACCACTACATCGAGTGGATCGAGCTGCTGGCCGACAACCAGAGCCTGACCTGTTTCCTGAAGCCGGGCGACAAGCCTGAAGCGGTGTTCAAGACCGACGCCGAAAAGGTCACCGCCCGCGAATACTGCAACCTTCACGGCCACTGGAAGGCCGAAAACTAGGCTCATAAGGAGAGACACCATGAAATACGTTTGCAGCGTGTGCGGTTACGAATACGATCCCGCCGAAAACGACAACGTGCCCTTCGACCAGCTGCCTGATGACTGGACCTGCCCCGTCTGTGGCGTGAGCAAGGACCAGTTCGAACAGGCCTAAGCCCTGTTTCTTCCGCCCTTTCCGCCTGCCCTGCCGCCCTGCGGCAGGGCAGGCTCGTTTATGCCCTGTGCGGCATCCTGACCGTGAACAATATCCCCTAATGGAGAATTTTCATGCAGCCCGTTGAAATCAAAAAAGATATTTTCTGGGTCGGTTGCGTGGACTACGACCACCGTGACTTCCACGGCTATTCCCGCTCCCCCGAAGGTTCCACCTACAACGCCTACCTGATCCGCGACGAAAAGAACGTCCTGATGGATACCGTGTATCCCGGCTGGGCCGGCAACATGCTGTGCCGCATCGCCAAGATCATGGATCCCGAAAAGATCGACTACATCGTCTGCAACCATATGGAACCCGACCACGCCGGCAGCCTGGCCGAAGTGGTGGCCCGCGTGAAGCCCGAAAAGATCTTCGTCTCCACCCTGGGCTACAAGTCCATGCAGGGCTACTTCGACTGCAAGGACTGGCCCATCGAAGTGGTCAAGAGCGGCGACAAGCTGAACATCGGCAAGCGCAACATCATCTTCCAGGAGACCCGCATGCTGCACTGGCCCGACAGCATGGTCTCCTACATCCCCGAAGACAAGCTGCTCATCAGCAACGACGCCTTCGGCCAGAACATCGCCACCAGCTACCGCTATGCCGATGAGCACGATCAGGGCGACTTCGTGCGCGCCATCAAGGAATACTACTACAACATCGTGCTGCCCTACTCTCCCCAGGTGCTGAAGACCTTGCCCATCGTGGAGAGCCTGGACATCGACATGATCGCCCCTGACCACGGCCTGATCCACCGCGGAGAAAAGTCCGTGAAGTTCATCGTGGACATGTACCGCCAGATGGCCGAACAGAAGCCCCAGCAGCGCGCCATGGTGATCTACGACACCATGTGGCATTCCACCGAAAAGATGGCCTATGCCGTGTGCAGCGGTCTGGAAGAAGTGGGCGTGCCCACCCGCCTGATGTCCGTGAAGAGCAACCATCACAGCGAGATCATGACCGAACTGGCCAACTGCGGCGCCGTGATCGCGGGCTCCCCCACCCACAACAACACCATCATGCCCCTGATGGCCTCCACCCTGACCTACATGAAGGGCCTGCGTCCCCAGAACCGCGTGGGCGGCGCCTTCGGTTCCTTCGGCTGGTCCGGCGAATCCGCCAAGGTCCTGCACGAGATGCTGGCTTCCATGGGCATGGACATGCCCGCCGATTTCGTGAAGTGCAACTGGACCCCGCGCCACGAAGCCCTGCGCGCCTGCGTGGAACTGGGCAAGACCGTGGGCGAGGCCCTGAAGAAGAAGTGCCAGGGCGAATAAGCCCCGCATCTTTCCGAATGTCCTGCGGCGTCCCCAGACGGGGACGCCGTTTTTTTATGCCCTGCGTGAAGCGGCCAAGAGCCCGCGCCCCGTCCGGCGACGGGTATCGCCCGGCAGCGCCACCGGTCTGTCCTGCGGCCTCTCCGCAAGCGGGAGCGTACAACGCCATGAGGGACGGCCTGTCACGTCGGCTTCCTCAAACATCACCGCAATGCGGCAAAAGGACAGCGCATCACCATCGCCGCCTGTCCTCCGGCCCGGCAAAAAAGCAGACACGGCTCCTGCCCGTATCCCGGACGTCTTCCCCCCAGCATGCCCCCACGCCTCCTGCAGGAGGCCTCTCCCTTATGCAGGGCCGCGCTGCAAACAGGGAAGCCCAACGCAAAAAGGCCGGAGTCTCAAGGGCTCCGGCCTCCGGTTGTCCGTTATCAAAAAATGCTAGCGTCCGCTTTCGCGTTCTTCCTGACAGGCGCGGCACAGACCGACGCCGGGCAGGGCCTCCAGACGCTTCTGGGGGATGGGCTCGCCGCATTCGCGGCAGCAGGCCACGCCGTCGATCCAGTCGGGACCGCCCTGGTCCATGGCAGCGCGGGCGCGGGAGAGGGCAGCTTCACGGTCCAGACGTTCAAGTTCAGTGGCCTGGTCAAAAACATCCATGCATCTGTCTCCTTAAAGCAAGCGGCAATCCCGCATGAGCCGGGATTGCCGTAGTGGATTGGTGCGGGCCTGTGTAGCACAGGCGCCCCATCCTGTAAAGAGTCCGCCCGCAGACCCAAAGAAAAAATCAGGGCCGGCGGGCCCACAGGGGCCGTACTGAGGCTGCCCTCTCAAAAATGCAACAAAGAGGCTCCCGCACCGGCCGGCGGCACGGGAGCCAGGAATGTGTCTGAAGGAATCAGCCTACTTTGCCGTGCGCAGGATGTCTTCCAGCGTATCGATAAAGGCGTCGAGGTCGGCCTTGTCGATGGTCAGGGCGGGCAGCAGACGCAGGGTCACGCCGTGGCTCAGGTTGCAGATGAAGCCGCGGGCGATGAGTTCGCGCCACACGGCGGCGGCATCCACCGCCAGCTCGATGCCGATCATCAGGCCCAGGCCGCGCACTTCACGCACGGTACCGGGCAGCTTGTCCTGGATGGCGCGGACGCGGTCCATCACATGCTTGCCCAGCTCGGCGGCACGGTCGGCCAGCTTGTCGCGGAGCATGATCTCCACGCACTTGGCCGCCACACCGGAGGCCAGCGCGCCGCCGCCAAAGGTGGTGGCATGGCTGCCGGCCTCGAAGCCCTTGGCCATCTCGTCGGTGGCCAGCATGGCGCCCATGGGCAGGCCGTTGGCCAGGGACTTGGCCATGCTGATGGCGTCCGGGGTCAGGCCGTGCTGCTGGAAGGCCCAGAAGGTACCGGTACGGCACAGACCGGCCTGCACTTCGTCGCAGATGAAGAGGATGTCGTGCTTGCGGCACAGGGCCTCCACACCGCGCAGGTAATCGCCCGGCAGGGGCACGATGCCGCCTTCGCCCTGCACCACTTCCACCAGCACCGCCGCCGTGGCGGGCGTGATGGCGGCTTCCAGCGCGGCCAGGTCATTGGCGGGCACCTGCTTGAAGCCTTCGGGCAGCGGCGTGAAACCGTCGCTCAGGCTCTCGCGGCCCGTAGCGGCCAGCGCACCGAAGGTACGGCCGTGGAAGCAGCCGCCCAGGGTGATGATCTCGTAGGCGTCGCGCTGCTTGACCTTGCGCATGTAGCGACGGGCCAGCTTGATGCAGGCCTCGTTGGCCTCGGCGCCGGAATTGCAGAAGAAGGCCTTGCCATGATGGCTGGTGCTCAGCAGCAGGCGGGCCAGCTCCAGCTGCTCTTCCTGATAGAAGAGGTTGCTGACGTGCCAGAGCTTGTGGGCCTGGGCTTCCAGGGCGGCGCAGACCTCGTCGTTGCAGTGGCCCAGGGCGGTCACCGCGATGCCGGCCAGCAGGTCCACATATTCCTTACCGTCCACGTCCCACAACCGCGAGCCCTTGCCTCGGACCACAGCCACGGGATATCGGCTGTAGGAACGGCAAAGCAGTGCTTCTTCCTGGGCTTTGACGGCGGAAAATGTGTCGGACATGGTCAACTCCTTTGCTGGGAGGCCTTGCGCCATCCCACGGGGCACGTGCCCCGGCAATCGTGAAACAGAAAAGGCTTTGGAAAAAACGGGAGGCCCGCCGGGAAAACAAACGTCCCCGGCCCAGCGGCAGGCATGGCCCGCGGCACACGCCGCAACACTCGCCTCATGGCCCCGGCCGACGGCATCCCCCGGCGGAGATTAGCGTCCCGTATGTCCGAAGCCGCCCGCACCGCGCTCCGTAGCAGAAAGGCTCTCCACCTCCTGCCAGACAGGGCGGACAAAGGGCTGGAAAACAAGCTGGGCCATGCGCTCCCCACGCTTGAGGATGCGCTCCTCGCCCGAGGTGTTGAGCAGCATGACGAGGATCTCGCCCGTATAATCGGGGTCGATGACCCCCACTCCCTGGGCCACGGTCAGGCCTTCGCGCGCACCAAGGCCGCTGCGGGAATAGAGGAAACCCGCAAAACCGGCCTCGCAGGGCTGCACGCTGATGCCCGCAGGCACGCAAAAACGGCCTCCGGCAGGGATGCGCACACTATCCTCGTCCAGACAGGCGCGCAGGTCGATACCGGCCGAGAAGGCCGTGGCCGGTTCAAGCTGACCGGCGTACAGGGAACGGGCCCCTTCGCGCACGAAAGCGAGGCGCACGGGGCAGGTGGGTACGGAAAAATTGCTCATGGCGTGAGATGTAGCGCACATGCGGACAGCGGGCAAGAGGCCCAAAGCCTTGCCGACCCGCAGGATACGGACACGGGACAGCCGTTTTGTGCCCACACTCACGGACAGGCCGCAGCCGGCCCCATGGACCGCTCCATCCGCTTCTCTGTCAGCAAGAAAGCACGCCGCCTGCGGGGATTTTCAGGAACCATTGTCGGCAAGTTCCGATCGATGCCTGTGCAAAAAAATTTTTTTTCAGCCGCTCTGCCGGATGCCCTGTGGCGACCCGCTTCTCCCCTGTCTTCTTTCCCGCAAGGACGGCCCATCCATCCGTCCCCTGTTGTCTTCACTCTTTCCCGCTATGCCGGTCCCGGCGACGACATCCCCCTGCGCACCGTCCTGTCCCCAGCTCTCCCTCCTCTTATAAAGGGATGGATCTGCCCGCACCGCATCCAGGCAACCCTCCTCCCCCCACACAAAAAACATCTCCCGATGACAGGCCTGTCGCAACGTCTCCTCCGCAGCTCCAGTACCCAGTCCCCCATCACGGCTCCCAACAGACGCCCACGCCGCACACGGGCGCCCCACGCACCCAGAGAGCCCGCTGCGGTCGTCGATAGTAAAAGGGAAACTCCGGGAGACCCACGCGCCCGGGGCATCCGCCGCCCGCACGCTCCCCTCGCACTGACCGGAACAAAAGTTTTCGCGGGGATGGGGGCACGGGGGAAGGGGAGCCTTTTCCAAAAGGCAGCCCTTCCCCCGAACGACCCTGGCTCTGCCAACAGACAGACCAGCCCCCTTCCTCCCCGCCGCCTCCGCTCCTGCTCCCCCTTGCCTTCCGGGCCCAGATTGGGCAAAGATGCGGCCAACAAAAGGAGATGGCGTGACTGAACACAGCTATGCGGTTATTGGTGGCGGCCTGGCCGGTTGCGAATGTGCCCTGCGTCTGGCGCGGGCCGGTCTGCAAGTGACCCTGTTCGAACAGAAGCCGGAATTCCGTTCCCCGGCCCATGTCAATGACGGGCTGGCGGAGCTGGTCTGTTCCAATTCCCTGCGCTCGGACGAACTGACGTCCGGCATCGGCCTGCTCAAGGCCGAGATGCGCGAACTGGGCAGCGACTTCATGGAGCTGGCCGACGCCCACCGCGTGCCTGCGGGCAAGGCGCTGGCCGTGGACCGCGAGGCCTTCTCGGCGGCCATGACGCAGCGCATCCGGTCCACGCCCGGCATCACGCTGGTGCACCGGCAGATCACGTCCCTGGACGATCCCGCGCTGGACGGCTTCGAGACCGTGGTGCTGGCGGCCGGGCCCATGGCTTCGGAGAACCTTTCCGCCTCGCTGGCCGAGGTGGTGGGCGGCGATCACTGCTATTTTTATGATGCCATCGCGCCCATCGTCTGGACGCACTCCCTGAATATGGACATCGTGTTCCGTGCCTCGCGCTACGGGCAGGAAAAGGGCGAAACGGGCGGCGACTATCTCAACTGCCCCATGAACAAGGAAGAATACGAAGCCTTCTACAATGCCCTACTGGAAGCGCAGAAGGTGGGCGCCCGGGAATTCGAGAAAGAGAAACATTTCGAAGGCTGCATGCCGGTGGAGGCCCTGGCCGAGCGCGGCCCGCGCACCCTGACCTTCGGCCCGCTGAAGCCCGTGGGCTTCGTGGACCCGCGTACCGGCCGCCGTCCCTGGGCCATCCTGCAGCTGCGGGCCGAGACCCTCAACGGCGAGACCTGCAATCTGGTGGGCTGCCAGACCAAGCTGACCTATGGCGAACAGGCGCGCGTGTTCCGCATGGTGCCCGGTCTGGAAAAGGCGGAGTTCGCCCGCTTCGGCAGCATGCACCGCAACACCTACGTGAACGCGCCCGTGGCCCTGAACGAGGATCTGTCGCTCAAGGCGCGGCCCCGCGTCTTCCTGGCCGGGCAGATCACCGGTGTGGAAGGCTATCTGGAATCCGCCGCCTGCGGCATGTGGCTGGGCATGCTGCTGGCCGCCCGCGCCCAGGGCAGAGAGCTGGCCCTGCCGCCGCTGGAATGCGCGCTGGGTGCCCTGCTCAACCATCTGCGCACCCCGGTGAAGCACTTCCAGCCGTCCAATGCCCATTTCGGCCTCATGCCGGAACTGGATGAAAAAGCCAAAAAGAAGGATCGCAAGGCCCTCTACTCGGCCCGGGCACGCGAACGTTTCGCTGCCTGGCGTGCGGAACAGGGGCTGTAGCGGGACCGTCTTTCTGATCCGCTGAGAAAAAAGCGCTTTTTTTTCGAAAAAAATGCGCTTTTTTTGTTCCTCACGTTCAGGCCCCTTTGCGCATTTTGGGCGACTCCCGCAAAAAACGGGCAAAAAGATGGGCAAAAATGCTCCTACAACCTTCTGAAAATAAAAAAGAAAAAAAAATTAAAAAAAGTTGTTGACTCAGGGGGTGGTTTTCGCTAGATAAGACTTCGCCTCTTGGAGTAGGAGCGTAGCTCAGGTGGCTAGAGCACTTCCTTGACACGGAAGGGGTCAGCAGTTCAAGTCTGCTCGTTCCTACCAAATAAAATAATAAGGGCATGAGCCCGTGGCGACAGGGGCGGTGCCCGCCAGATAGCTGCACGAAAGCAGCACGTTTTTTGAAGATGGGGAGGTTTTTCAGCCTCCCCATTCCTTTTTTTGTACCATACGCCCGACAAGGGCGCCTGAAGGAGTATAAGCATGGATGTCCGCGTGGAAGGACAGGTGGTGGACGCCCCCGAACAGGGTGATGTGGCCGCTGTTCTGCAGAAAGCGCTGAGCGGCAAAAAATTCAAATCCGTGGTGGCTGCGCGTGTGACCGCAGAGGGCACGGAGACTTTGTGCGATCTTTCCGCCACCGTTCCCGCCCAGTGTACCGACATCACTCCCGTGTACGCTGATTCTCCCGAAGGCCTGAGCATGATCCGCCATTCCACGGCCCATGTCATGGCCGCCGCGGTGAAAAAGCTTTATCCCTCGGCCAAGGTGACCATCGGTCCTGCGGTGGAAAACGGCTTCTACTACGACTTCGACGTGGAAAAGCCCTTCTCCAGCGAAGACTTCCCGGCCATCGAAGCCGAGATGCAGCGCATCGTCAACGAACGCCTGCCCTTCGTGCGCACCACCATGAGCAAGGCCGATGCCATCGAAAAATTCAGCAAGATGGGCGAGAACTTCAAGGTGGAGATCATCGAAGGCATCGAGGGCGACACGGTCTCCCTGTACACCTGCGGTGATTTCACCGACCTGTGCCGCGGCCCCCACGTGCCGCACACCGGCTTCTCCAAGGCCAGCAAGATCCTTTCCGCTGCCGGTGCCTACTGGCGCGGCGACGAAAAGAATCCCATGCTCTCCCGTCTGTACGGCACCGCCTTTGCCGACGAGAAGGCCCTCAACGCCTATCTGAAGCAGCTGGAAGAGGCCAAGCGCCGCGACCATCGCAAGCTGGGCCGTGAACTGGGCTTCTTCACCTTCCATGAAGACGTGGCCCCCGGCATGGTCTTCTGGCTGCCCAAGGGCATGATGATGCGCACCATCCTGGAAGACTTCTGGCGTCGCGAGCACATCAAGCGCAACTATGACCTGGTGCAGGGCCCGCAGCTGCTGCGCGTGGAGACCTGGCAGCGTTCCGGTCACTACGACCACTACCGCCAGAACATGTATTTCACCCAGATCGAGGACGATCAGTACGGCATCAAGCCCATGAACTGCATCTCGCACATGCTGATCTACCGCAACGATCTGCGCAGCTACCGTGACCTGCCCCAGCGCTACTTCGAGCTGGGCGTGGTGCACCGCCACGAAAAGAGCGGCACCCTGCACGGCCTGCTGCGTGTGCGTCAGTTCACCCAGGACGATGCCCACATCCTGTGCACGCCCGAACAGCTGGAAGGCGAGATCCTCGGTGTCATCCACCTGATCCGCGACCTGATGCACCTGTTCGGCTTCGACTACAAGGTGGGCATCTCCACCCGTCCCAAGGACAGCATCGGTACCGACGAAGCCTGGGAACTGGCGACCAATGCCCTGATCGAGGCCGTGAAGAAGGCCGACATGCCCTACGAGATCAACGAGGGCGACGGCGCCTTCTACGGTCCCAAGATCGACGTGCGCCTGCTGGACTGCATCGGTCGCGAATGGCAGTGCTCCACCATCCAGGTGGACTTCACCCTGCCCGAACGTTTCGACCTGACCTATGTGGGCCAGGACGGCGAACGCCATCGTCCTGTCATGGTGCACCGGGCCATCATGGGCTCGCTGGAGCGCTTCATCGGTGTGCTCATCGAACAGTACGCCGGTGCCATGCCCACCTGGCTGGCGCCCGAACAGGCCCGGATCCTGACGGTCACCGATGCCCACAACGAAGCCGCGCTCAAGGCCTGCGAGGAGCTGAAAGCTCTGGGGATCCGCGTGACGGCCGATACGCGCAACGAGAAGCTGGGCTTCAAGGTGCGCGAGGCGCAGCTGGCCAAGGTGCCGTATATTCTGGTGGTTGGAGAAAAGGAAGCGCAGGCGGGCGGCGTCAATGTGCGTCTGCGCAATGGGGACAACCTGGGGCTCAAGTCCGTGGCGGAAGTGGCTGCCCTGATCCGCACGGACAGCGAAGAGCCTTTCAAGAATGGAGGGATGCGCTATAGCTTCTCCTAACATGAGACCCCGGCGCGACGTGCCGCAGGACGGCGTGCGTCGCAACGAGATGATCCGCGCCCGCGAAGTGCGCGTCATCGGCGCCGATGGGGAACAACTGGGTATTTTGCAGCGCAACGAGGCTATTGCCCTTGCCAAGGAAGCCGGTATGGACCTGGTGGAAGTCGCTTCCACCTCCGAACCGCCTGTCTGCCGCATCATGGACTACGGCAAGTTCAAGTACGAGCAGCAGAAAAAGAAGCAGGAAGCCAAAAAGCGCCAGAGTGTGGTGCAGATCAAGGAAATCAAGGTCCGTCCCAAGACCGACGACCATGACTACGAGACCAAGCTGCGCCACATCCGCCGCTTCCTGGAAGACGGCGACCGCTGCAAGGTGACGGTGTTCTTCCGTGGCCGCGAGATCGTCCACAAGGACCGTGGCATCAGCATCCTCGAACGCGTCGTGCAGGACCTGGCCGATGTGGCCAAGGTGGACCAGGAGCCCCGTGCCGAAGGCCGCACCCTGCAGATGCTGCTGGTGCCCAAGAAGTAGTCCTTCGCCAGAGCCTTTTTTCCTGACGTCACAGGTGGCCTGTGCCGTCAGGACTGCCTGCGCGCCCCTGCATTTTTGCACTTGCGCCGCACGGCTTTTTCAGGCAATATGCCGTTCCTGCCCGTAGTGTACGGGCAGGTTATTCGCTAAGGAGTATATCATGCCCAAGATCAAAACCCGGCGTTCCGCGGCCAAGCGTTTCGAGCTCACCGGCAGCGGCAAGTTCAAGCGTCGTCGTCAGAATCTGCGCCACATCCTCACCAAGAAGGCTCCCGGCCGCAAGATGCGCCTGGGCCAGGCCGCCATCGTTGACCGCACCAACGAGAAGGCCGTGCGCCGGATGCTGCCCAACGGCTAGTCATCCCGAGCCTTGCGGAAGCTCCGTGCGCGGAGCGTCCGTGCCGGAACGCGAGAGCGTGACGGCGTGAATTCTGATCCGTCTGGATTGCGCGCCCGCATGCGGGAGGCGGCATGACCGCCGCAGCACCGCCGCGAGGCGCAGCGCCCCACAGGGGCGACGGCCAGCGCAAAGCCGTTCTTTTCAAGCAATTTGCGCCCCATCTGGGATCAATTTTTTTCCCCGGCAGGCACAAAACCTCCGCCTTGGCCGGGCGAAAGGAGGGTACCCCCCATGCGTGTGAAGAGAGGTCTCGCCGCTCATCGTCGGCACAAAAAGTACCTGAGCGCGGCCAAGGGTTTCCGTGGTGGCCGCAGCCGTCTGTATCGTACCGCCCGTGAGGCTGTGGAGCGTTCGCTCCAGTATTCCTTCATCGGCCGCAAGCACCGCAAACGCGACTTCCGCACCCTGTGGATCCTGCGTATCAACGCCGGCGCGCGCCTGAACGGCCTGTCCTACAGCCGCCTCATGCACGGCCTGAACAAGGCCGGCATCGCCCTGAACCGCAAGGTTCTGGCCGACCTCGCCGTCTACCACAAGGACGACTTCGCCAAGGTGGTGGAAATGGCCAAGGCTGCCCTGTAGTCGGCACGCCACAGCTTTTTTGAGTGCGCGGCATGTCTTGGCGTGAGGTTTTTCCTCGTGCGGGATATGCCGCGCTCTTTTTTTCCGCCGGAGATTCCGGTAAGATCGGGCGCGCCCCGGATGCCGCGGCATGCGGCCCCGGCGGCATGCGCCCTGTTGTCGTGTGGCGGCGGGACATGGTGTCCCTCCGCCGCTGTTGTGTGCGGCCGTCAGGGCCGTCCCTTTGACCGTAACGCCGCCTGCGGCGGCTCCGGGAATTCGCATGGATTTGATGACTGTACTGGAAAGCCTGGTTACAGACCTCGAAGCAGGTCTTGACCGGGCTTCTTCGTTGGATGAACTGGAAGAACTGCGGGTGGACTTTCTGGGCCGCAAGGGCAAACTGGCCCAGGCCATGAGCTCCATGGCCAAGCTGCCCCCCGCGGAACGCCCCGCCGTGGGTCAGAAGGCCAACAGCGTCAAGGAGCGCCTCACCGCCCTGTTCGACGCCCGCAAGACCGCCCTGGAAGCGGCCCGCGAAGCCGAGGCCCTCAAGCGCTTCGACCCCTCCCTGCCCGGTCGCGCCCCCTGGCGCGGTTCGCTGCACCCCACCACCCTGGTGATGGAAGAGATCTGCGGCATCTTCAACAAGCTGGGCTTCGACATCGCTTCCGGCCCGGAAGTGGAAAACGACTTCTACAATTTCGAGTCCCTCAACATGCCGCCGGAGCATCCCGCCCGCGACATGCAGGACACCCTCTACATCACCGAGCGCGTGCTCATGCGCACCCACACCTCTCCCGTGCAGGTGCGCACCATGCTGGGCCGCAAGCCTCCCCTGGCCATCGTGGCCCCCGGCAAGGTCTACCGCCGCGACTCCGACCTGACCCACACCCCCATGTTCCATCAGGTGGAAGGCCTGGTGGTGGGCCAGAACATCAGCATGGCCCATCTGCGCGGCACCCTCACCGCCTTCGTGCGCTCCGTGTTCGGCGGCCACACCGAAGTGCGCTTCCGCCCCAGCTTCTTCCCCTTCACGGAACCCTCCGCCGAAGTGGACATCAGCTGCTGCATGTGCGGCGGCAAGGGCCACATCAACGGCGAGCCCTGCCGCGTGTGCAAGACCACCGGCTGGGTGGAGATCCTGGGCTGCGGCATGGTGGACCCCGCCGTGTTCGCCTCCGTGGGCTACCCCGCCGATGTGAGCGGCTTCGCCTTCGGCCTGGGCGTGGAACGTGTGGCCATGCTCAAGTACGGCATCGGCGACCTGCGCATGTTCTTCGAGAACGACGTGCGCTTCCTCGGCCAGTTCGGCCTGCACGCCTAGGGTGGGTCCCGTGCCTCTGTCCGTCCGTCTCCGCCGTGCCTGTGTCCCCGTGCTGCTGGCCCTGCTCTGCGCCGCCGGCAGTACCTCGCTGGATGCCGGTGATGCCTGGGCCGCCTCGGCCCTGAGCCCCCGCCACAGCGGCCTTGAGCCGCCCGGCGGGCCCAAGCCCATCGAAGGCCTGCCCGCCATGGGCAACGCCGGCAACACCACCGAGCGCGGCATGGGCTATACCGATGCCTACGGCCGCCCGCTCAAGGACTACGGCCCCGAGGAAGTGAAACCCCGCAAGCGCCCCCGCGGCGGCGCCTACGGCACGTACGGACGCAAACAGAGCCGCCCCCTGCCGGATCCCGACGCCGACACGCCGGGCAAACCGGCTTGGGACTTCAACTGAATCAACTGCTAACCGGCCCTGCGGGGCCAGTGAGATGACATATGCTGCTTTCTCTTTCGTGGCTGCGCGAATTCGTCCCGTATGAAGGCACGGCACAGGAGCTGGGCGACCGGCTGACCATGCTGGGCCTGGAACTGGAAGAAATCGTGCGCCCCTATGACGCCATCGCCCCCATCGTGGTGGGCCATGTGGTGGAATGCGTCGACCATCCCGAATCCGACCACCTGCACATCTGCAAGGTGGACGCCGGCCAGGGCGAACTGCTGGACATCGTCTGTGGCGCCCCCAACGTGGCCGCCGGCCAGAAAGTCCCCGTGGCCCTGGTGGGCACCACCATGCCCGGCGGCCTGGTCATCAAGAAGGCCAAGCTGCGCGGCGCTCCCTCCTTCGGTATGATCTGCTCCGAACGCGAGCTGGGCCTCACCGAAGACCACAGCGGCATCATGGTCCTGCCCGACAGCGCCGTGCCCGGCACCCGTCTGGTGGACACCCTGGAGCTGGATCACGAGGTGCTGGACATCTCCATCACCCCCAACCGCGCCGACTGCCTCTCCGTGCTGGGCCTGGCCCGCGAGACCGCCCTGGCCTTCAACCTGCCCCTGACCATCCCCGAACTGCCCCTGTGCGAGGACGGCCCGGCCCGCGACCTGCCCAGCGTGGAAGTCAGCGATCCCGAGCTGTGCAACCTTTACGCCGGTCGCGTCATCGCCGGCGTCAAGATCGCTCCCTCGCCCATGCGCATCCGTCACCGTCTGCATGCCGTGGGCGTGCGTCCCATCTCCAACATCGTGGACGTGACCAACTACATCCTCTTCGAATGCGGCCAGCCCCTGCATTCCTTCGACCTGGACAAGCTGCGCGGCAACCGCATCATCGTCAGCCCCGCCGCCCAGGGCGAAAAGATCGTCACCCTGGACGGTCAGGAGCGCACCCTCGATCCCCGTGACCTCTGCATCCGCGACGCCGAGCGCGCCGTGGCCCTGGCCGGTGTCATGGGTGGCCAGGCCACCGAGATCGACGATGCCAGCACCAACGTCTTCCTGGAAAGCGCCGTGTTCCGTCCCGGCACCATCCGCAAGACCTCGCGCCGTCTGGGCCTGTCGTCCGAATCCTCCTACCGCTTCGAGCGCGGCATCGACCACAAGCGCTCCATCTGGGCCCTGGACCGTGCCTGCGCCATGATGGTGGCCGCCGCCGGCGGCAAGGTCTGCCCCGGTTACACCCTGGCCGAGCCCAAGCCCTTCGTGCCCGTGCAGATCGAGTTCCGCCCCGCCCGCGCCAATGCCCTGCTGGGCGTGGAACTGAGCCGCGACTTCGACGAGAAGGTGCTCTCCGGCATGGGCTGCGCCATCGAGAAGACCAGCGACGACAGCTGGCAGGTCACCCAGCCCAGCTGGCGCCCCGACCTGACCCGCGAAGCCGACCTCATCGAAGAAGTGGGCCGTGTGCACGGTCTGGACACCATCGCCCCCGAGCTGCCCGCCTTCCTGCAGGATCTGGGCCACGCCGGCGAACCCATGTCCACCTTCCAGTTCTGGTCCCGCCTGCGCCACTGGGGCGCCGGTCTGGGCCTCAACGAAGCCGTCAACTACAGCTTCGTGGGCCACAAGGATCTGGACCTGCTGGGCCTGCCCGCCGAAGGCCGCATCTCCATCATGAACCCGCTCTCCGCCGAACAGGATGCCCTGCGCACCGTACTGGCTCCCGGCCTGCTGCATGACCTGCGCAACAACCTGGCCCAGGGTGCCGCGGGCGTGCGCCTGTTCGAGCTGGCCAACACCTTCACGGCCGCTCCCAGCGACGATCCCCACGCCACCGGCGCCAGCGAGACCGGCATGCTGGGCGTGCTCCTCTACGGCCAGCGCCACGACAGCGCCTGGCCGCATGTGGAAGCCGACATGGATTACAGCGACCTCAAGGGCATCGTGGAGCACCTGCTGCACTTCCTCAACCTGTCCGCCCCCGTGTGCGAACTGGCCGAGGGCCATCCCTACCTGCTGCCCTGCGTGCGCCTGAGCGTGGACGGCACCGAGGTGGGCGTCATGGGCCGCGTGCGTCCCGAGATGGCCGACAGCTTCCACGCCCGCAAGGACGTCTGGCTGGCCGAGCTCAACCTCGACGTGCTGCGCCGCCTGCATGATGCCGCCCAGGTGCGCTTCCAGAGCCTGGCCGTCTTCCCGCCGGTGCGCCGCGACATCACCGTGGCCGCGCCCGTGGGCGTGACCGTGGGCGCCATCCTGGATCAGATCATGGGCCAGAAGCAGCCCCTGCTGGAAGGTGCCGTGCTGGTGGACAGCTTCAGCCCCGAAGGCAGCGACGAACGCAACCTCACCTTCCGCCTGACCTTCCGTCATGCCGAGCGCACCCTCAAGGATGCGGAAGTGGACAAAGTGCGGGAAAAGGTGGCACAATCCCTGGTGCAGGCGCTGGGCGTACGCATCTAGCCGCCTGTCCCTTCCGTACCGGGCAAGCCTTGCCTGCCCTGTGACGGAAGTGCTGCTGATACGGTTTTCCACGGGCTGCGGCCCCCTTGCGGGGCCGCGGTCCGTGGCACTGCGTGCGGTCCCGTCCCGCGCGGTGAAACCCGCAAGAGAGGGAGCATGTCGGAAAAACTCTACAAGATCGGCCAAGCCGCCGCCCTGCTCAACCTCAATACTTCCGTGCTGCGTTTCTGGGAAACGGTGTTCCCCCAGCTGGCTCCCCGGCGTACGGATTCGGGCCAGCGTTTCTACACCGAAGAGGACATGGCCCTGCTGCGCCGCATCCAGCAGCTGCTGCACCAGAAGGGCATGACCATAGAAGGCGCGCGCCGCATCCTGGACGGCAGCGCCACCCTGGACGAGGTCCTGCCGGAACGCGCCGCCAGCAAGCGCGATCCGGCCCTGATGCTGAAGCTGAAAAACGAGCTGACCGAGCTGCGCCGCGTTCTGGCCGGCCGGTGATCCCCTGTCCTGCCGCTCCGGCAGTACGCCGCGGCGGTCCTGCACGACAGGCAGCCTACACAGGATGCCGCATGATCCTTTCTCCTTCCCTGCTCTCCGCCGATTTCTCCCGTCTGGCCGACGAGCTCGCCGCCCTTGAGGCCGCGGGCATCTCCTGGCTGCACCTGGACATCATGGATGGGGCCTTCGTGCCCAACATCACCTTTGGCCAGCCCGTCATCAAAAGCCTGCGCAAACGCAGCAGCAAACTTTTCTTCGACGTGCACCTCATGATCGAGGAGCCCGCCCGCTATCTGGAATCCTTCCGTGATGCCGGGGCCGACATGCTGGTCATCCACGCCGAGGCCGACCGTCACCCCCAGCGCACCCTCAGCGAGATCCGCCGCCTGGGCATGAAGGCCGGTCTGGCCTTCAACCCCGGTACGGACATCGCCTCCCTGCGCTGGCTGGCCCCCGATCTGGACATGGTGCTGGTCATGAGCGTGAACCCCGGCTTCTCCGGCCAGAAGTTCATCCCCCAGAGCTTCGACAAGATCCGCGCCACCCGCGCCATGCTCAACGCCGCCGGTGCCGGGGACGTGCTCATCCAGGTGGACGGCGGCGCCTGCCCCGAGAACACCGCGCAGCTGGTGGCCGACGGTGCCGACGTGCTGGTCTCGGGCTCGGCCTTCTTCGGCCACCCGCCCTATGACCAATGCCATCAGAAATTCCAGGCCGCTGCCCAGGCCGCGGCCGACAATGCCCACAATGCCCGTTGCGCTGCGGCCGCCCTGTGGCAGCCCGGCCGCGCCCTGAAAAAATAACTCAACAAAGGACCGCATCATGCCTACCCGCAGACAGTGTGCCAACGCCATCCGCGCCCTTGCCATCGACGCCATCGAGAAGTCCCGTTCCGGTCATCCCGGCGCCCCCCTGGGCATGGCCGACATGGCCGAAGCCCTCTGGCGCCACGGCTTCAAACACAATCCCGCCAATCCCGGCTGGATGGATCGTGACCGCTTCGTGCTGTCCAACGGTCACGCCTCCATGCTGCTCTATGCCGTGCTGCATCTCACCGGCTACGACCTGAGCATGGACGACATCCGCAACTTCCGCCAGCTGGGCTCCCGCACCCCCGGCCATCCCGAATGCGACGTGACCCCCGGCGTGGAAATGACCACCGGTCCCCTGGGTCAGGGCATCTCGTCTGCCGTGGGCATGGCCCTGGCCGAAAAGATGCTGGCCACCCGCTTCAACACCCCCGAACACACGGTCATCGACCACCACACCTACGTGTTCCTCGGTGACGGCTGCCTCATGGAAGGCGTGTCCCACGAAGCCTGCTCCCTGGCCGGCGTGTGGGGCCTGGGCAAGCTCATCGCCCTGTACGACTCCAACGGCATCTCCATCGACGGCAAAATCGACGGCTGGTTCACCGAAGACGTGGCCGCTCGCTACAAAGCCTACGGCTGGCAGGTCATCGGTCCCGTGGACGGCCATGATGCCGAGGCCCTGGATGCCGCCCTGGCCGAAGCCCGCGCCGACGCCGAGCACCCCAGCCTCATCATTTGCAAGACCCACATCGGTTTCGGTTCCTCCAAGGCCGACTCCGCCTCCTGCCACGGCTCGCCCCTGGGCGTGGACGTGGCCGCCGCCACCTGTGCCGCTCTGGAATGGCATCAGCCCGCCTTCTCCGTGCCGGACGACATCGCCGCCGCCTGGGACGCCCGTGAAGCCGGCAAGAAGGCCGAAGCCGAATGGCAGGCCCGTTTCGACGCCTACCGCGCCGCCTGCCCCGAAATGGCCGCCGAACTGGAACGCCGCATGAAGGGCGACCTGCCCGCCGACTGGGCCGACATCGCCGCCGCCATGGTCAAGAAGGCCGTGGAAGCCGGTGAGAGCATCGCCACCCGAGTGGCCTCCAAGAAGGCCCTGGAAGAACTGGTGGGCAACCTGCCCGAGATGCTGGGCGGCTCCGCCGACCTGACCGGCTCCGTGGGCACCAAGACCAGCCATTCCGTGAACTTCGATCCCGCCACCTGCACCGGCAACTATCTGGCCTACGGTGTGCGCGAGTTCGGCATGAGCGCCATCATGAACGGCCTGGCCCTGCACGGCGGCTTCATCCCCTACGCCGGCACCTTCATGGTCTTCTCCGACTACGCCAAGAACGCCCTGCGTCTGGCGGCCCTCATGGGCACCCGTGCGGTCTGGGTCTTCACCCACGACTCCATCGGCGTGGGCGAGGACGGCCCCACCCACCAGCCCATCGAACAGGTGCCCGGCCTGCGCCTCATGCCCGGCCTGGATGTCTGGCGTCCCTGCGATACCGTGGAGACCGCCGTTGCCTGGCAGTGCGCCCTGGAGAACGCCCACCGTCCCACCTGCCTCTCGCTCTCGCGCCAGAACCTGCCCTTCGTCAGCCGTGATGAGGCCCAGGTGCAGGCCATCGCCCGCGGCGGCTATGTGCTGCGTGACTGCGACGGTACCCCCGAGCTCATCCTCATGGCCACCGGCTCCGAAGTGGGCATCACCCTTGAGGCCGCCGAGGCCCTGACCGCCGAAGGCCGCAAGGTGCGCGTGGTCTCCATGCCCTGCTGCGAGCGCTTCGACGCCCAGGATACCGTCTATCGCGAAAGCGTGCTGCCCGCCGCCGTGCGTGCCCGCGTGGCCGTGGAAGCCGCTGCCGCCGACTACTGGCGCAAGTATGTGGGCCTGGACGGTGCCGTGCTCGGCATGACCACTTTCGGCGCTTCCGGCCCGGGCAAGGCCCTGGCCGAACACTTCGGCTTCACCGCCGCCCACCTGGCCGACATGGCCCGCCAGCTGCTGGGATAATGCGGGACTGATATGATCCGTTGAGGGGGGCCTTGGGGGTCGCTGCTTGCGGCACACTCCCCTCCCCAAAAACAGCGCATAAAAATATGGCCCGGGACCACAAGGTCCCGGGCCTTTTTGCGTCCTGTCCGGAGCGGACGGACACGCAGGTGGCGCATGGACGTGCCGGGCCGCCGCAGACCGGTCAGCCGGCAGCATAACGGACATGGTGCCGTGAGCCCTGAAGATGCCGGTCCGTGTCCCCTGCCGGGGGCCGTCACACAGGACAAACGGACGCTCTCTTGATGGCATCGCGCCATGCCGTCCTCCCCCTTCGGAGGCGGAACGGCGGCCGCGGCTCTTGCCGATGACGGCATTCCCTTTGACCTGCGGGGCCGGGCTGGACTTTCCGCTTCGGGGAACATATCTTTTTGACAAACCGGACGCCGTGTCCCGGCCCTTCCCGGTGATCCCTTCCCTGACAAAAAGGAGGCAGACATGCCCATCAGACTGTTGCAGGACATGGAGTGCAGCGGCAAGACCGTTGTCATCCGCCAGGATCTCAACGTGCCCATGAAGGATGGCCGCATCACCAACGACAAACGTATCCGTGCGGCCCTGCCCGGCATCCGCATGGCGCTGGACAAGGGCGCGGGCGTGGTCCTGCTCTCGCATCTGGGCCGTCCCACCGAAGGCGTGGTGGAAGAAAAATTCTCCCTGGCGCCGGTGGCTGCCCACCTTTCCGGCCTGCTGGGCCGTCCCGTGAAGCTGGCCGCCGACTTCGACGCCGCCAAGGCCGCTCCCGGTGAAGTGGTGCTGCTGGAGAACATCCGCTTCTTCAAGGGCGAAAAGAAGAACGATCCCGAACTGGCCGCCAAACTGGCCGCTCTGGGCGACATCTACGTCATGGACGCCTTCGGGGCCGCCCACCGCGCCCACTCCTCCACCGAAGGGGCCGTGCGCGCCGCCAAGGTGGCCTGCGCCGGGCCGCTCATGGCCGCCGAGCTGGACGCCTTCGCCAAGGTGCTGGACGCTCCCGCCCGTCCGTTGATGGCCATCATCGGCGGTTCCAAGGTCTCCACCAAGCTGGGCCTGCTGGACAACCTGCTGGGCAAGGTGGACACCCTCATCGTGGGCGGCGGCATCGCCAACACCTTCCTGGCCGCTGCCGGTTACAGCGTGGGCACGTCCCTGTATGAGCCCGAGCTGGTGGACGACGCCAAAAAGGTCATGGCCAAGGCCAAGGAACTGGGCAAGACCCTGCCCCTGCCCGTGGACGTGGTCACGGCCAAGGAACTGGCCCCCGGCCAGACCGCCACGGTCTGCGACGTGGACAAGGTGCCCGCCGACGAGATGATCCTGGACGTGGGTCCCAAGACCGTGGAACTGTACGCCGGCCTGCTGCAGAAGGCCGCCACCGTGGTCTGGAACGGCCCCGTGGGCGCCTTTGAGACCGATCCCTTCGGCGCGGGCACCAAGGCCCTGGCCGAAGCCCTGGCGGCCTCCCCCGCCTTCGTGGTGGTGGGCGGCGGTGACTCCGTGGCCGCTGTGGAAAGCTACGGCCTGGCCGACAAAATGGGCTACATCTCCACCGGCGGCGGTGCCTCCCTGGAGCTGCTGGAAGGCAAACTGCTGCCCTCCGTGGCCGCCCTGCAGGATCGCGGCGAATAACTGACTCATTTCCCGGAGGGGCCTGGCCCCTCCGGGATCTTTTTGTCTTCGTTTCGGGAGGCCGCTCCCGCGCGTCGCTCCCTGGCCCGCTGCGGTCCACAGAGGTCTGTTGGGCCCTGCCGTTCCCGCGACATCTCCCCAAAAGCCGTCCTGCCCTGAAATGATGACGGGGATTTCCCCCGGCCTTTTCTTTTTTTGCCCCGAACGAGTTTTTTTTGTCTTCCGGCCCCGTCAATGCCTCCGGCACGTTGCGCGGATGGCCCGGCTGGGGTATCATCGCGCTGCGTCCGGCAGGGGGAGCCCCTTTGCCGTACCACCGTCCGCGGGCCCCGGCCCGCCCCCTCTTTTGTCTTTTATGGAGGAAAATGTGCGGCGTTTTTATCAGGAAAGCTGGCAGGGAATCCCTTTTACGTCATTCTCGCACATTTCTTTTTTCCATCTGGCGGAGCCCAAGTTTTACGCCACTTTCTATGAAGAGCTGTTCCGGCGCTTCAAGGACTGGGACGATCTGCCCGCCATCTGGCGGCAGAACAAGCGCAAGGATGCCCAGTGGCTGGCCGCGCGCCTGCGCGAACAGGCCGCCCTGCGCCCTGAAGGTTCCGGCCCGCTGCGTGTGCTCTCCATCGGCAGCGGCGTAGGCTATATGGAACATTGTCTCGTGGAAGAGATGTCGGCCGACGAGCTGGAGCTGCACGTCAACGAGCCCAGCACCGTCAGCATGCGCTGGCTGCGCCGTCATGTGCCCAACGAGCGCATGTATATCGGCATGCCCCCGGCCTGCCTGCCGCCGGACGTCTTTTATGACGTCATCTATCTTTCCGCCGTGGACTACAGCATCCCCACCCGCGAGCTCCAGCACCTGCTGGGCGAACTGCGGGCACAGCTCGTGCCCGGTGGCCAGCTCATCTGTCTTTCGGCCTCGCTGCTGCAGGAAGACAGCTTCATCGGCAGCTTCGTCAACGCCCTCAAGATCGTCATCCGCGGTTTCCTGCACTTTTTGGGCATCCGCCGCCAGCAGTTCTGGGGCTGGCGCCGTACCCGCGACGAATACCGGGAGTTGCTGCGCAAGGCGGATTTCCGCCATCTGGAAGACGGCTGGCTGGAAGACGGCTTCGAGACCTACTGGATACGCGGCTGCTAGCCCGGCCGGAGACACGCCCGCTATACGATCCCGGATGCGTCTGCCGCGTCCGGGATATTTTTTTTCCGGCCGGGACCGGGCAGGGCCGAGCGTACGGCCAGGTGGGTGCTGAAATCCTCGGGCAGGCACAGGTGCAGGGCCCCGGGACGTCCGCCCAGCAGGCTGCGGAAGGCCAGATGCCAGACCGGCTGCTCATCGGGAACCAGCACGGCCAGACGCGGCAGGGACAGGCTGTGGCCGCAGCGGGGATGCCAGGACGAAGGCTTTCCGGCCAGGTCGAAGGCGGCCAGAAAGCGGTCCGCGAACTTGCGGGCCAGCATGGTCTCCAGCGCTGTCAGGGGGCGCCGGCCCGGGCGTTCGAAGCCCCCTGCGCCGAAGAACTCTTCCAGCAGGCTGAACACGAAAGCCCTGTCCAGCACGAGCAGCGCGGGCTCTTCCAGCCCTTCCAGGTCCACGGCACAGCAACAGGAAGCTTCGCGTATGCCGTCCGCCACGCTGCCGAAAGGACGGCGGCGCACGGGCAGCGGCGTCAGCTCCAGCAGGCGCCCCCGCTGCTCCTCCATGCTGGCGGCGCACAGACGGGCGCAGCGCGCGGCCAGGGCATCCAGCCGTGCTTCTCCGTCCGCAGGGGCGGCCGCTTCGGCCGGGGGAACGTCTTTTCCTCCGGCGGCGGGCAGGCCGTGCAACAGGGCGGCGATCTCTTCCTGTGAAAGTATGCTGCTCATGACTGTCGATTTCCCGTAGTTTGCGAAAAAGAATGCAAGAACAAGGCCAAACGGGCAAGGCTCCGAGGCTTGCCTTGCCCGGCGCCTTGAGGCAGTGTGGCGGCATGAAACTTTGTGTCCATGAGCTGCCCCGCACGACCGCCGGGCAGGATGAGATCCCGGCCGCGCCCCCGCGCTGCGGCCATGCGGCCCCCGGTGACGATCTGGCCCGGGCCGTCTGGCTGGGCGGGCTGGCGGCGCCCGTGCCCCTTTGTTCCGGCCTGGGCCGTTGCGGCCGCTGCCGGGTCCGTTTCCATGACCTGTCCGTGGCGCCCGAGCCCCTGCCGGAAGAAGAGGAGATCCTGGGCCCTGACCTGCTGGCCCGGGGCTGGCGTCTGGCCTGCCGTCGTCAGATAACTGACGCCATGGGCCCGGAACTGCATCTTGACGTGCCCGCCCCGGAAAAAATGACGGTCACGACCACGGCCGCGCCCTCCCTCCCGGCACAGGAGCATCTGGCCCTGGCCGTGGATCTGGGCACCACGTCCCTGTACTGGCGCCTGCTGGCCGTTCCCGACGGCCGGGAAGAACCGGCCCCTGACGATCTTTCCCAGCTCTGCCGTCCGCCCCTGCCGGTGTCCGTGGCGGCCGAAGGGCACGACCTCAACCCGCAGGCTGGAGCAGGAGCGGATATCATGTCCCGGCTGGCCGTGGCCAGCATGCCCGAAGGCCGGGCCCGGCTCGCGCAGCTGGTGCGCGACCATCTGGCCGCCCTGCTGCGGCAGCAGACGGCCTCCCTGCCCGACATCCCCGTGGAACGGCTGGTACTGGCGGCCAATACGGCCATGACCGACATTTTTCTGGACAGGGACATCAGCGGCCTGTGCGCCGCGCCCTACCGGCGCAGCCATGCGGGCGGCTGCGGCCTGTCCGTGGAAGGACTGCCGCCGCTGCTGATCCCGCCCCTGCCCGCGCCCTTCGTGGGCGGCGACATCAGCGCCGGGCTGCTCCGCCTGCTGGCCGACGGCCTGCCGCGTCCGCTGCTGCTGGCCGACCTGGGCACCAACGGTGAGCTGGCCCTCGTGGATGCCCAGGGGCGCCTGTGGCTCGCCAGCGTCCCGCTGGGCCCGGCCCTGGAAGGCATCGGGCCCCAGTGCGGCCGCATGGCCGGGCCGGGGAGCATCACCCATTTCGAGGTCTCGCCCCTGGGCCTGTCCTGCCACAGTGTGGACGGCCCTCTGGCCGCCGGAGCCGATGTGCAGGGCATCAGCGCCACGGGCTATCTTTCCCTGCTGGCCCTGTTGCTGCGGCTGGGCTGCCTGGATGCCGACGGCCATTTCCGCACGCCCACCTCACCGCTGGCCCGGCGTGTGGCCCCGCCGCCCCGGCAGTCCCGGACGGGGCTGTGCCTGCCCCTGCCGTACGGGCAATGGCTGGCCGCCGCCGACGTGGAGGAACTGCTCAAGGTCAAGGCCGCCTTCTCCCAGGCACTGGAGGCCCTGCTGCGGGCCGCCGGCCTGGCCGCGTCCGATGTGGCCTGTCTGGCCCTGGCCGGTGCCCTGGGCGAGCATTGCCCGCCTGCCTGTCTGGAAGAGCTGGGCTTTTTGCCTTCCGGCATGGGGCGGCGTGTGCGTGCCGTGGGCAACAGCTCGCTGGATGGTGCCGCCCTGCTGGCCGCCGAGCCCTGGCGCCTGCCCGCGCTGGCGCGCTGGTGCGCGACGGCCACGCTCGTCCCTGTTGCCGAAGATCCCGGCTTCCATGCCGATTACCTGCGCCATATGCGCTTTGGAGTCTGAATGTCCGATATCCGACAGAAAAAATACGGTGAAGCTCCGGCCCCTCGCGGTCCCCGTCCCGCGGCCCGCCCGACGGAACGCCGTTCTTTCCATGAAGAGTCCCGCAACGACCGCGAACGCGGACGCCGCCGTCCCGAAGCGCCGCGCCGCCAGTATTCCTCCTTTACCGGCGAACAGGCCGAGCGGCGGCGCCCGGAAGAGTTCTCCGGCTGGAGCCGTCCCGGCCAGCGGGAATCCCGCACGCCCCGTGACGGCCGCCCGTCCCCGTGGCAGATGGGATCCGAGCTACTGCCCGCCCTGCCTGACGTGGTCCGGCGGGAACTGGACGCCCTGGGGCAGGCCCTGCGCACGGTGCGCCCGCTGCGCAGCGCCCATTACCGCAACCTGCCTGCGGACATCGAGGCCCTTTCGCGCCTGCTGACCTGTGAGCGTTCCGGCCTCTACCGTCCCTACTGGAGCTCCCCGGCCAGCACCAGTGCCTATCTGTACTATTTCCTGCCCTGGAACGTGCTGCGTCTGGCGCGCCTGTTCCGTTCCCTGCCCCTGCCCGATCCCCGCCTCTGGCTGGAAAAAGGCCAGACGCCCCTGCTGCTGGACGGCGGTTCCGGCCCCCTGAGCGTGCCGCTGGCCCTGTGGCTGGCCCGTCCCGAATGGCGCGCCCTGCCCATCCAGGTGCTGGCCGTGGACAATGCCGTGCAGCCCATGGAACTGGGCCGTGACGTCATGGCCGCCTGGGGCGACATCCTGGGCCAGCCCGTCTGGCAGGTGCGTGTGGAACGGGGCTCGCTGGAGCACATGCCGCGCCTGGAACGCAAACTGGCCGACACGCTGGAGCGTCAGGAACGCCACCTGCGCCCCTGGCTGCTCACGGCGGCCAACGTGCTCAACGAACTGAGCGCCGAGAGCCGCCAGATGAACCGCGAAGACGACGAGGACGAGGAAGGCTCCGGCGGCGTGCGCCGTCTGGAAAGCCTCCTGGACGAGCTGGAGCCCCTGTGCTGGCCCGCGCCCCTGAACGAAGACGAGACCGGCAGCGCCGACGAGGCCCTGCTGCCCGCGGCCCTCTTCGTGGAGCCCGGCACCCGTCTGGGCGGCAAGACCATCAGCCGCCTGCGTGAAGCCGCTCTGGAACGCGACCTGATGCCGCTGGCCCCCTGCACGCACCGGGCCCCCTGCCCGCTGGCCCATGCCCATGCCGGACGCGGCTGGTGCCACTTCACCTTCGACTGTGAGGGCGCGCCGCAATGGCTGCAGGAGCTGTCCTCCGCCGCCGGTCTGGCCAAGAGCGCCCTGAGCCTGGCCCCCCTGTTGCTGCGTGCCGACCCGGCCGCCGGGGAGAGCCTGTTCGACGATATGGACGATTTTGATGACGAGGCCCCGGACAACAGCCGCGAAGCCGTGGACATGCTGCGCCAGCCCCGGCCCGTGCGTGTGCTCTCCTCGCCCTTCGTGGTGCCCGGTCTGCGCGGTCAGGCCCGCTATGCCTGTTGTGCCGCCGGTCTGGCCGTGGTGCCCGATGCCGCGGCCCTGCCCTCGGGGGCGCAGCTCACGGCCCGGGCCCAGGCGGACGAACATCCCGGCACGCCCCGCCGGGACCGCAAAAGCGGCGCCCTGCTGCTGGCCCTGCCCGCCGTCTCCGGCGGCAGCCGCGGACCGGGGCGCTCCGCAAGCCCCGAAGAACCGCGCCGGAACGTCCGTGACCGGCAGGAAGACAGATACGGGGACAGGCCCTTCGGCAGACGCCCCGGCGAACGTGACGGCCAAGACGGGTCCTTCCGCGACCGCCGCAACGGCAGCGACCGACCGCCCCGCCGGGACGACCGGCGCGAGGCCCCGGAAAGACCGGCCCGGCATCAGGACCGCCGTCCCGGACGCTATGAGGATGGCCGTCCTGACCGGCGCGACGATCCCCGCGCCTTCCCCCGGAACGACCGCAGGCCCGATGGCCGCCGCCCCGGGGACCGGCGCTCCGGAGACAGACGCCAGGGCGATGCGTCCGGACGCGGCCGTGGCCGTGGGGAGGACTAGGCCCCCTGCCTGCGGAGTGCCCGCAACGGTCAAAAGCGCCTTCATGCGCATATCCGTAGGCCGCCGTACAAGCCTCCCGTCTTGACCGGCAACGGCCGTGCCCGGCCGTCCGGAGCCTGACGGACGTCCACGCAACGAAAGCTGAGGGGAAGGGGTCCCGACCCCTTCCCCCTTGTTTTTCCTGCCTCTTTCCCTGCGGCGGGCAGCGGCACGGGCCAGGCGGAGCAGCCCCGGCAGGCTCTGCCGGAGCGGCTTTTCCGGCGCCCTGTGACAAAAATCTTTTTCCCGGGCCCGAAAAAATTTTTCTTTCGCCGCCTTTTCCTTTGCAGGGCAAGGCCCTGCGGGGATTTGCCCCCTGTGGGCCCTCCGGCAGTCCCTCCAGCCGATTTATCCCGAAAACATCCTGATTTTATTGGATAAGACAAAAGAGGGCTTTTCTTCTCCACTGGAGGAGGGCCTTTATTTTCCCCCGGGGAACGCGTATAAAGGGCTTTCGCCGTGCGGTTCCAGGACCGCCCGACCCGTAACCGATCGATCCAGCGTGCCGACTTTCCCCCAGCGGGAGGCCAGCCGCTTTTCTTTTTACCCAAAGGTCTGCCATGATCCCTCCCATGCCTCACGATCTGCCCGAGCCGCAGCTCAAGCCCAACACGGAAGTGGTGCTGCAGAAACGCTATCTGCACAAAAAAGCAGATGGCAGCACCGAGACGCCCCGTGACCTCTTCTGGCGTGTGGCCAGTGCCATCGCCGCTGAAGAAGCCAAGTACGAGCGTTCCCCCTTCACCGCCGAAGACCTGGCCCGCCAGTTCTACGACCTGATGACCAGCTGGCGATTCCTGCCCAACTCCCCCACCCTGATGAACGCCGCCAGCGAGCTGGGCCAGCTCTCCGCCTGCTTCGTCCTGCCGGTGGGCGACTCCATCGAAGAGATCTTCGATGCCGTCAAGTTCGCCGCCATGATCCACAAGTCCGGCGGCGGCACGGGCTTCTCCTTCTCCCGCCTGCGTCCCAAGGCCAGCCGTGTGGGTTCCACCGGCGGCGTGGCTTCCGGCCCGGTCTCCTTCCTGCGCATCTTCAATACCGCCACGGAGCAGATCAAGCAGGGCGGTACCCGGCGCGGTGCCAACATGGGCATCCTGCGTGTGGACCATCCCGACATCGTGGAATTCATCCGGGCCAAGGAGAAGGAAGGGGAATTCAACAACTTCAACCTTTCCGTGGGCCTGACCGAAGCCTTCATGCAGGCCGTGGAGCGCGACGAGAACTACGAGCTGACCGATCCCCACACCGGCAAGGTCACCGGCAGCCTGCGCGCCCGCGAGATCTTCGACCTGCTGGTCTGCCGCGCCTGGCAGACGGGCGACCCCGGCATCGTCTTCCTGGACCGCATCAACCGCGACAACCCCACGCCCGCCCAGGGCGAGATCGAGTCCACCAACCCCTGCGGCGAACAGCCCCTGCTGCCCTACGAGGCCTGCAACCTGGGCTCCATCAATCTGGCCTGCTTCTTCGTGCCCGGCCATGCGAGTGATGAAGACCCCGCCGCGGCCGGTATCGACTGGGACGGCCTGAAGCAGGTGGTGCACCTGGCCGTGCGCTTCCTGGACAACGTCATCGACGCCTCGCGCTTCCCGCTGGACCGCATCGACGAGACCGTGCGCCGCAACCGCAAGATCGGCCTGGGGGTCATGGGCTTTGCCGACCTGCTCTTCCAGCTGGGCATCCCCTATGATTCCGAGGCGGGCATCGCCCTGGCCGAACGCATCATGGGCTTCATCAATGCCGAAGGCCACGCCGCCTCGGCCCGTCTGGCCGAAGAGCGCGGCCCCTTCCCGGCCTATGCGGAATCCGTCTTCCCCCAGCGCGGCGAAGGCCCCTACCGCAATGCCACCGTCACCACCATCGCGCCCACGGGCACCCTGTCCATCATCGGCGGCTGCTCCTCGGGCGTGGAACCCCTGTTCGCCCTCTGCTTCACCCGCAACATCCTGGACGGCGAGCGCCTGGTGGAAGTGAACCCCTATTTCGAGGCCGCCCTCAAGGAAGCCGGTCTGGGCACGCCCGAGCTCATGGAACAGGTGGTGGAAAAAGGCTCCATCCAGTCCCTGGATGCCCTGCCCGCCGCCATGCGCAAGGTCTTCGTCACGGCCATGGACATCGATCCGGTCTGGCACCTGCGCATGCAGGCCGCCTTCCAGCGCCATACCGACAACGCCGTTTCCAAGACCGTGAACCTGCCCCACAGCGCCACCGAACAGGACATCCACGACATCTACTGGCTGGCCTACAAGGAAGGCTGCAAGGGCGTCACCGTATACCGTGACGGCTGCAAGAGCCTGCAGGTGCTGGCCACCGGCGAAGGCCAGAAGAAGATGGACGGCGAAGCCCCCGCGCCTGCGGAAAAGCCCCGCCTGGGCGTGGTGCGCAAGCGTCCCGAAGTGGTGCAGGGCTTCACCCAGAAGATCCAGACCGGTCTGGGCGCCATGTACCTGACCGTCAACGAGATCGACGGCAAGCCCTTCGAGGTCTTCGCCACCATCGGCAAGTCCGGCCGCTCCATCACGGCCAAGGCCGAGGCCATCGGCCGTCTGGTGTCCCTGGCTCTGCGCTCCGGCGTGGAGGTGCGCGACATCGTGGCCCAGATCAAGGGCATCGGCGGCGAACACCCCGTGTTCCGCGGCAAGGGCCTGCTGCTCTCCATCCCGGACGCCATCGCCTGGGTGCTGGAACGCCGTTACCTCAAGGACGAACATCTGGGTTCCGGTGTGGCCGACATCGAGGAACACCGCTGCCCCGAATGTGACGAGCCCCTGGTCTTCCAGGAAGGCTGCCTGATCTGCCCCGCCTGCGGCTTCTCCCGCTGCGGTTAGAACGATCCGTACGGAGGGGGCCGCCGGACGCTTCTGTCGCAGCACGACGGGGAGCTCTGCCGGTGGTCCCCTCTTTTTCGCCGCCTGCCGCCGCACGCAAAAGCGGATGCCGCCACAAAGCCCGCATCCTCTGCCTACGTGCCCGGCAGCATGCGCCGCTACCGGAACAGGACACGCGGAGAAGCCTCCGCCCGCCCCTTTGACCGCAGCCCGCGCCCGGCCTTCCGGGACGGCATCCCCAGTCTTATGGAGCTCCCATGAAATGGATCACCCACCAGACGGCGGGCGTCGGCGCCGCCCTGGCCCTGCACCTGCCGCTGGAAGGCGTGGTCGCCGCCTGTCTCGGCGCCATCCTGCCCGACAAGCTCGACCAGGCCATCGCCAAGCGCTCCCGCAACCCGCAGCGCACCTTCAACCAGATCCACCGCGGCACCACCCACTGGTTCGGCTGGTGGGTCGCCATCCTGCTGGTGGCGTGCAGCCATCTGGTGCCCCCGCACTGGCAGCCCGCCCTGCTGGGCATCGGCCTGGGCGGCATCAGCCATGTGGTGCTGGACATGCTGACCCCTTCGGGCATCCCCCTGCATCCCTTCTCCCGCAAGAACAAGCTCTCGTTCAAGGTCTGCTCCACCGGCAGCGTGGGCGAATATGTCTTTCTGGGCGTGATGCTCGTCCTGCTGGGCTTTTTGCTGGGCCCGGAGATGAAGGAGCTCATCCGCCACGTCCGCCAGCTGGGCATGCCCGTGCTGCATTTCTAAACCATAATTATAAGAATGGCCTAAGACCATAAGCTGGTCTTAGGCCATTTATTAATATAGCTATTCATCTTGTAAAGTAGAAGGTTCCGAAAATCTTCCAATTAGGAAACATAATATATTTACAAAATCTTGAGAGCATTTAAGCAGAACAAGTTCAGGATTAATGGAACAATCTAAAGATAAATGATTCTTTCCTGAAAGAGCATGAAAAAAACGATTCCGAATATTGACTACAAAATCAATATATTCAATAATGGTCAATTCAATACTAGTACCACTTAACAGATTTTGTTTATGCTCCTCAGACAAACAAATCGATATCCATTTTTTTTCGGAACTATCTAACTTGAGGGGGAATTTATAGGCCTTCTCCTGATCATCTAACAATTTTTTCAATGCTATTTTTAAAAAAAGTAACTCCCCACTATTTTTATCCATAGAATTAAAAAAAGATTTTAATTGTTCAAATGTTTTATCAAAGTCAGTAGTTTTTCGAACATATATTAACGGAATAGCATATGCAATTTTTTCTAGTATTCGATATACATGCAAAAAAGCCATGCCACCTTGTTTTGTGCGCTGATAAATAAAGCATGAGCATAACTCTAAAAGAACAAATTTATAAAAATTATTATTTCTATATATTTCTTCAGAAATAGTTTTTATTCCATTTATTCTACCTATATAGTCATTAAGAACATCTTCTTTTGCACCTAATACTCCGAGAACAGTAAGATCTTTAGCTTGAACTGTATTGACTTGTAAATTTCTATTTTGAATAGAAAAAGCCCCTTTAATCAAAAGCAGCACTACAAATAAATAGTTATTTTTAAATGAACTTTCCAACAAAAAGGTATTTACAATTGATGTCCTTCCAGAAATAGAAAATGATCCTACATCCATATTAGTCAACCTTATCTGACAAAAACATGAAAGCCTCAGCAGCTTCCATTCCCTGCTGATCAATTTTTACGATATCCTTAAAATATTGACTGACCATCTTACGCCGATGACTACTAACTTTTACTTTACTCACCTCTGTCATCGACAATACATCTTCTATAAATTGTATTTTAGTTAGTAACTCATCTGGAGAAAAAATTCTTATATTATTAAAGTTCTTTTTCATTGCAACTGAAAAACCTATTAAATTATTTTCATTTTGAAACCATTTTCTCACATCCTCCTCTACTGAGCACTTTGATATAAAAGATATAACATCACTATATTCAATATCGTTACTACCGACTCCTTGTTCTATAATACGAGTTGCAAGCAATTCATCTAATTTATCCTCAATAATTTTTTTATTATCAATAGTTGTTGTTCCACTTAAAAATGCAAGATAAGCATTTATAAAGCTAGATTTCTTAAATGCTCCCCTTGCCCTGCCTCCAAGGGCTTCCTTCTCTGTCAAAACATTAATATTTTCACCATCAAATTTATAAATATTGCTCAATAAAACTTCGATTTGGTGTCGAGCAGTCATAGGTTTCTGGCCATTATTTAATGTAATCATCCTATATAATAATTTATCATTTGACGGACATATCAATATGTTAAAAAATATTGGTAAGTTATCATCAAATCCATCTTCCTTCGAACTCCTCTGCAAGGTATTCAATCTTTGAATACCATCAAGTATAAATCCATTACGAATATTATCATTTACATACCCTTGCAATGATAATCTATCTTTTTCCAATCTATCCATATTAGGTTCTACAAAAGCCAAAGTGAGAGGAGGCATAATACAGCCCCTTGCTATATCATTTGCCAATCGATTATAAAATTTAGGACTTTGAATTTTTCTTTGAAATTCAAGTTTTTGCATCAGCGGAACAATATTCATCAAGGCATATTCATAAGTGACCCTACTCGTCAGATAAATACTATTAATTACATTATCTTTATCAATCGAATATATCTCAAACATAATCATCTCCTTTTTTACTTCTTCACCTTCACCGGCTCGGTATCCACCGGCGTCTCGTTGATGGCCACCAGCGCGGCCGTGCGGGCATGGATGAGCGTGGTATCGAACAGGGGTACGGCGATGTTCTCCTGCTGCACCAGCATGCCGATCTCGGTGCAGCCCAGGATCACGCCCTGCGCGCCCCGGGCGGCCAGATCCCGGATGGCCCGCAAAAAGGTCTCGCGCGAGCTGTCCTTGATCACGCCCCGGCAAAGCTCCTCGAAGATGACGCGGTTGATCTCGGCCCGGTCTTCCGCCTCGGGCACCAGCACCTGCAGGCCGTTGGCTTCCAGACGGCCGGTGTAGAAATCCTCTTCCATGGTGTAGCGGGTGCCCAGCAGGCCCACGCGCTGCACCCCCGCCATGTGCAGCTGCCGGGCCGTCACGTCGGCGATGTGCATCAGCGGGATGCCCACGGCGGCGGCGATCTGCGGGGCCACCTTGTGCATGGTGTTGGTGCAGATGACCAGGAAATCCGCCCCGCCCCGCTCCAGGGCCTGTGCGGCATCGGCCAGGATGCGGGCGCTCTTGTCCCAGTCCCCGGCCTGCTGGCAGCGCTCGATCTCGTCAAAATCCACGCTGTAGAGCAGGCAGCGGGCCGAATGCAGACCGCCCAGGGTCTGGGCCGTCACCATGTTGATGATCTGATAATAGGTCAGCGTGCTTTCCCAGCTCATGCCGCCCAGAAGACCGATGGTTTTCATGTGGCTCACCTCTGATGCTTCGATGATGCGCGTATGCCGGGACGATCATGTCCGGCACGATGCCCCGGAATGACGGGGCCCGCCCGTGGGGCAAGGCCGCGCCTTCTGTGGTCGCAGTGCTCCCGGCAGGGATGCCGTCCGGGGACGCCGGGCTAGATGTCCAGCTCCAGGCCCACGGGGCAGTGGTCCGAACCGTAGACGTCGTCCTCGATCCAGGCGTCGCGGATGTACGGTTTCAGCTCTTCCGAAACGAAGAAATAATCGATGCGCCAGCCCACGTTCTTCTCGCGGGCGCGCATCTTATACGACCACCAGGAATAGCGGCCTTCCACATCGCCGTGCACATGGCGGAAGGTATCCACATAGCCCATGGCCGTGAAGCGGTCCAGGAAAGCGCGCTCTTCGGGCAAAAAGCCGGTGTTCTTCTCGTTCTGCTTGGGCCGCGCCAGGTCGATGGCCTTGTGGGCGATGTTGAAGTCCCCGCAGACCACGATGGGCTTGCTTTTGCGGCATTCTTCCGCATAGGCCGTGAAGGCGTCGAAAAAGCCCATCTTGTAGGGCACGCGCTTGAAACGACCGGGGATGGGCTTGCCGTTCTCGTCCAGTTCCTCGGCGCCGCCGTTGGGGAAATAGCCGTTGAAGAAGTGGAACTTTTCAAATTCCAGATGCAGGATGCGCCCTTCGCCCTGCCATTCCGGCTGGGGCAGTTCGCAGCGCACGGCCAGCGGCTTGATGCGGCTGAACACGGCCACGCCGGAATAGCCTTTTTTCACCACGCTGGATGCCCAGTGGGCCTCCCAGCCTTCGGGGCTGGCCACCTCGGGCTTGAGCTGTTCGGGCATGGCCTTGGTCTCCTGCAGGCCGATGACATCGCAGGTGTTCTCGGCGAACCAGCGCCATTCGGGCTTGGCGGACACGGCACGCAGGCCGTTGACGTTCCAGGATACGAGTCTGATGGACATAGGACCTCCGCCGCCAGCATAGCGGCAGGCGTTGCCGGCCGCAAGCGCGGCATTGCGGACGGACCGTTTTTCTGGCAAAATCACCTGCGGCAATAATGCCAACATGAGCCAAGGAGAATCCGTATGGATATGCTTCCTATCCGCCGCGCCATCCTGAGCGTGACGGACAAAACCGGACTGGTGGAATTCGCCACCTTCCTGTCGCAGAACGGCGTGGAGCTGGTCTCCACCGGCGGGACCATGAAGGCCCTGCAGGCTGCCGGTCTGCCCGTGACGGCCGTCAGTGACGTCACCGGCTTCCCCGAGATCCTGGGCGGCCGCGTGAAGACGCTGCATCCCAAGATCCACGGGGGCATCCTTGCCAACAAGGACATCCCCGAGCACATGGCCACGCTGGAAGAAAAGGAGATCAAACCTTTCGACCTGGTCTGCGTGAACCTGTACGACTTTGCCGGTGCCGTGGAGCGCAAGCTCTCGCTCGAACAGGCCGTGGAGGAAATCGACATCGGCGGTCCCTGCATGATCCGCGCCGCTGCCAAGAACTTCCACAGCATCCTGGTGCTGCCCGGGACCAAATGGTACGCCACCGCCATGCAGGAGATGAAGGAACACGACATGAAGGTCAGCCTGGACTTCCGTCAGGCCATGGCCTCGCGTGCGTTCGAAGCCACCTCGCGCTACGACGCCCTCATCACCTCCTACCTGCGTCCGGGGGCCTAGCCATTTCCAGGCTCGAAGGCAACCTGCAGGGGCTCAAGCCCAGCCAGTTGAAGGCCCTCAACCGGCTGACCACTCGACGTTTCCCGGCCACCGATGTCTATACCATCGACCAGGCCCGGGAACTGTCGCTGTTGTCGCGCGCCCTGGGGCGTCAGCTGGGCATGCTCATCGACCGTAAAGGCCGCGTGGACATGGTACTGGTGGGCGAGGCAGGCGGGATCCTGATCCCGGAACTGCCCCGCGCCCGCTCCGGTGCCGACCGTCTGCGCGGCCTTCGTCTGCTCCACACCCACCTCACGCCCGACGGCCTCAGCCAGGAAGACCTCATGGACCTGCTTTTCCTGCGTCTGGACGCCATCATCGTGCTGACCGTCAATCCCGACGGCGACCCCGTGCAGTGGCAGGAGGCCCACCTGCTGCCCACGCCCGTGGCCGGGCAGCCCTACCGTGTGGAGCAGCTCCGCCCCTGGGACCAGACCAGCGCCCATTTCACCGCCACCGCCGAAGCTCTGGAAGAAGAGCTGGCCCGCAGGAGCGACGACACGCGCGAGGCCTCGGACGCGCCCCGTGCCCTGCTGGTCTCCGTGGCGGCCCAGCCCCGCATCATCCAGGAACGCAACCTCGACGAGCTGGCCGAACTGGCCCGCACCGCCGGCCTGGCCGTGGCCGGGCGCATGGTGCAGCGCGTGGCCCAGGTCAACCCCAAGTTCATCCTGGGCAAGGGCAAAATGGCCGAGCTGGAAGTGCTGGCCCTGGAGGGCCGCGCCGGGACCCTGGTCTTCGACGGCGAGCTTTCCCCGGCCCAGCTCCACAACCTGGCCGACATCACCGAGCGCAAGGTGCTGGACCGCACCCAGCTCATTCTGGACATCTTTGCCCAGCATGCCGTGACCCGCGCGGGCAAGCTCCAGGTGGAACTGGCCCAGCTGCGCTACACCCAGCCCCGTCTTACCGGCAAGAACCGCGCCATGGACCGCCTCATGGGCGGCATCGGCGGACGCGGCCCCGGCGAGACCAAGCTGGAGACCGACCGCCGCCGCAGCCGCGAACGCATGGCCCGCCTGCGCAAGGAACTGGACCAGCTGCGCCGCCAGCGGGCCTTCACCCGCTCCCGCCGCGCCCGTCGCGGCATCCCCATGGCCGCGCTGGTGGGCTACACCAACGCGGGCAAGTCCACCCTGCTCAACAACCTGACCCGCTCCGAGGTACTGGCCGAGAACAAGCTTTTCGCCACCCTCGACCCCACCACCCGCCGTCTGCGCTTCCCGGCCGAACGCGAGATCATCCTGGCCGATACCGTGGGCTTCATCCGCAACCTGCCCAAGGAGCTCATGGATGCCTTCCGCGCCACGCTGGAAGAGCTGGAGTCCGCCGACCTGCTGGTGCATGTGGCCGACGCCTCGCATCCCGACCTGCTGCAGCAGATCACCTCTGTGGAGACCATCCTCGAGGAGCTGGAGCTGCAGCACATGCCGCGCATCCTGCTGCTCAACAAATGGGACCTGCTGGACGTGCCCGCCCGCGCCGAACTGGCCGACGCCTTCCCGCACGCCATCCCCATCTCCGCCCGTACCGGCGACGGCCTCAAGCGCCTGCTGGAAGTGCTGGAGAACATGCTGCTCAGCACCCAGCAGAGCCAGCTGCTCATCCCCTTCGAAGACGACGGCCTCGTCCTGCAATAGCACGCCACAGGGGCAAGACCGCGGACGCGCTCCTTGTCCGGGGCGCCGTCGTCCAACCTGTTGTCCTTTTTTCCTGCCCGCTCCACAGGCGGCGGATCTCTTTTGACGAAAGATCATGGAAGCCGCCGCATAGCGTTTTGGTGTTGCATGCAGATGGCGCGCAACGTGCCGGTGCCATAAAAAAAGGGCCGCTTCCCAGCGGCCCTTTTGGCATCCTGACGACATCCTGCCGTCACACGACGGTGATCTTGCCGTTGTCTACAAGGTGACAGCGCCGTCGCTCTTGGGCGCCGGCTTGGGAGCGGGCTTGGCGGCGGGCTGCTGCGTCTTGGCCGGCGCGGCGGGAGCGGCCTTGGCCTGTCCGGCCTGGGCAAAGGCACGGGCCATGTTCTCCATGACGGCACGGCCCACCACGCGCCAGTTCTCGCCCTGCTTCCACAGGGCCAGCCAGGAGGTCATGCCGGCGGGCGTGGTGACGGAAGCCACGGCCGCCTCGGGGCCCAGCTCCACCACCTTGGCGTTCCTGAGCGATTCCGGCACCCACGGGCAGTCCGGGCGCTCGGCCTTGCGGCAATGGGCCATCAGCTCACCGGTGGAGACACCGCGGGTCAGGCTTTTGCGGAGTTTGTCCTCCATGTTCAGGGCGCTGCCCAGCAGCTGATCCATACCGCCCAGCCCCAGATCCTGCCCCAGGGAATCCAGCATGTTCAGGGCCTCGTTCTCGTTGGTCATGTTCCGCGCCTCGTTGGCGGCGAACCGGGGCATGTCGATCTGGGCCAGGAAGGTGGCGCTATCGTTCTTTTCCATGGCATCGGCCATGGCACCGAGCGGTTTTTCCGGGCCGGACGAAAGGCAGGACGCCAGCAGGCCGCACGACAGGGCGAGCGACGCCAGCAACAGGGATCTGCAATGCTTGTGCATAGGAGCCTCCATGCAGGAAATGACTTTTGGGCGACATATAAGATAGCGCAGACGCCGGTGGTTGCCAAGCGTTCTCCCTGCCGCCAATGGCCGGGAAACAAGGGCTTTTTTTCCGTCACGCCTTTTGCTAGCATCGCCGCCGGCTGACCGTGCCATCCCGGCCGGTCGGGATAAAAAACCTTTGGCAACTGCTGTCCCGCACCTGTGGGGGACAGGCGGAGGCTGTATGAAAGTTATCATCATGTGCGGCGGCAAGGGCACCCGGCTGCGGGAAGAGACCGTCATCAAACCCAAGCCCATGGTCGAGATCGGCGGGCGGCCCGTACTCTGGCACATCATGAACATCTATGCCCGGTTCGGCTTCAAGGACTTCATCCTGCCCCTGGGCTACAAGGGCGAATACATCAAGCAGTATTTCCACGACTACAACATCCGCAACACGGATTTCACCGTGGACCTGCGCAGCGGCGCCATCACCCCCCATCCCCGCGAGATCGAGGACTGGCGCGTGACCCTGTGCGACACCGGGCAGGAGACCCTCAAGGGCGGCCGCCTGAAACGCGTGGCCCGCTACATCGATACCGACCGCTTCATGGTCACCTATGGTGACGGCGTGGCCGACATCGACATCAACAAGCTCATCGACTTCCACATGAAGTCCGGCACCATCGGGACCTTCACCGGCGTGCGCATGCCCTCGCGCTTCGGCACCGTGCGCACCGACGAGAACGGCAAGATCCTGTCCTGGGAAGAGAAGCCCGTGCTCAACGAGTACATCAACTGCGGCTTCTTCGTCTTCAAACGCGAGTTCCTGGACTATCTGGACGAAGACGAATCCTGCGATCTGGAAAAAGAGCCCCTGCAGCGCCTGGCCGCCGAAGGCCAGCTTTCCATGTACCAGCACCCCGGACAGTGGCAGTGCATGGATACCCTGCGCGACTCCATCAAGCTCAACGAGCTGTGGGACAGCGGCAAGGCCTTCTGGAAATAGATCCTTCCGGCGGGGCCGCGGCCCCGCCTTCCTCGGGGCGCCGTCCCGGCGGCCCTTCCCATTCTTCCGTCATGACGCCGGCGCGAGCGCGACCGGCAGGAGAAGACCATGTTTGCCAACTGCTATAAAGGCCGCCGTGTGTTCATCACCGGCCATACCGGTTTCAAGGGCTCCTGGCTGGCCGCGTGGCTGAGCCAGATGGGCGCCACCGTCTGCGGCTTTGCCGACTGCGTGCCCACCAGCCCCTCCCACTTCGAGGCCATGCATCTGGAACAGCACGTGCAGGACGTGCGCGGCGACATCCGCGACCGTGACGCCGTGATCCGCGCCATGAAGGAATTCCGCCCCGATGTGGTCTTCCATCTGGCCGCCCAGGCCCTGGTGCGCAAATCGTACGAAGACGCGCCCCTGACCTTCGAGGCCAACATGCTGGGCACCCTCAACATGCTGGAGGCCGTGCGCCAGTGCCCCAGCGTGGAAGCCGCGGTCTTCATCACCTCGGACAAGTGCTACCGCAACGACGAGTGGGTCTGGGGCTACCGCGAGACCGACCACCTGGGCGGCGACGATCCCTATTCCGCCTCCAAGGGCTGCGCCGAGATCATCGCCCATTCCTATTTCAAGAGCTTTTTCAAGGATGGTCCGGCCTGCGCCACCGTGCGCGCCGGCAACGTCATCGGCGGCGGTGACTGGGCCGCCGACCGCATCGTGCCCGACTGCGCCCGCGCCTGGGCCGCCGGTCAGGCCGTGCAGATCCGCAGCCCCTGGGCCACCCGCCCCTGGCAGCTGGTGCTGGAGCCCCTGTCCGGCTATCTGTGGCTGGGCGCCCATCTGCTGGGCGCGCGCAAGGGCCCCTTCGAGACCCGCGGCGAGGCCTACAACTTCGGCCCTGCCGCCAACGTCAACAATACCGTGGCGGAAGTGGTGGAGGCCCTGGCCCTGCACTGGCCCGGCTTCCGCAGCGAGATGGACAAGGCCGGACAGGCGGGCATGAAGGAATGCACCCTGCTCAAGCTCTGCTGCGACAAGGCCCTGGCCCATCTGGGCTGGAAAGCCACCCTGACCTTTGAGGAGACCATCCGCTTCACCGCCGAATGGTACCATCGTTTCTATCGCGGCGACGGCGCCAAACAGGGGTCCATGCTGGACTTCAGCCTGGGCCAGATCGCGGCCTATGTGAACGCCGCCGAGCAGCGCGAACAGCTCTGGACGAAATAGGACCGCCCGCCCGGTCTTCCGGGCGGGTCCGCTATCCAGAAAGGACATCCCCATGGAACGTTCCGAAACTTCGTGCCCGGACATGGGCATCGACGGTGTCCGCTTCCAGCCCCTGAAGGTCATCCCTACCCCCGGCGGTCCGGTGATGCACATGCTGCGCCCCGACTCTCCCCTGCGTCCCCACGCCGAGACGGCGGACGGAGAACTGCATCTGGGAGAAGTCTATTTCTCCGAGGTCCTGCCCGGGGCCATCAAGGCCTGGAAGCGCCACCGCCGGCAGACCCAGTACTACACCGTGCCCCACGGCCTGCTGAAGCTCGTGCTCTATGACGCCCGCCCCGACTCGCCCACCCGCGGCGTGTTGCGGGAAGTATATCTGGGCCGCCCCGACCACTACGGCCTTTTGCGCATCCCCACGGGGGTCTGGTACGGCTTCACCGCCGCCAATGACGAACCGGCCCTGATCTGCAACTGTGCCGATCTGCCCCACGATCCCGAAGAAGGCGAGCGCCTGCCCGCCGATACGAAGGACATCCCCTATACCTGGGGCTAATGGCGTATTTTTAGAAGGGGCCTTTTCCCATCTCCCAATATAAAAGGACGGGCGGCCGCCGGTTGAGCGACCGCCCGTCCTTTTTCTGCAAATATGGTTTTCCCCCAAGACCGGGAGAGCTGCATCGTGAGCTCCTCCACGACATGATGTCCGTCGCCCTTCCTGGCAAAACGCACTGGGAAGAAGCCCCGCCACCATCACTCACCGCCCGGCGAGCGGGTGGCCCCCTCGGACGTGTCCGTTGCGAGCGGAAAGCTGTGCAGGATCGACGGCAGCGCGCGACCGAAGGCAGCCCGAAGGGCTGTGCCCGTTGGCGACGGAGGAGCCTTACGGGCATCGACAGCAACGCGCGACCGAAGGCAGCCCGAAGGGCTGTGCCCGTTGGCGACGGAGGAGCCTTACGGGCATCGACAGCAACGCGCGACCGAAGGCAGCCCGGAGGGCTGTGCCCGTTGGCGACAGAGGAGCCCTACGGGCATCGACAGCAACGCCAAGGGCCTCTTCCCCCCGGAGCCCGCCGCCAAAGCGCACGAGGCTACACCCCGAAGAAACGGCGGGCGTTGTCGCCGCAGAGCTGCCAGAGCTCTTCGGGCTCCATGCCGCGGGCGGCGGCCATATGGCGCACGGTGAAGACCGTGAAGGCCGGTTCGTTGCGCTTGCCACGCCAGGGCACGGGCGAAAGATAGGGGCTGTCGGTCTCCAGCAGCAGGCGGTCGTCAGGGATGACGGCCAGGGCCTCGCGCACGGCCTTGTTGGCCGGATAGCTGACCGGGCCGGGGATGGAGATGTGCCAGCCGTTGCGGATGATGCGCCGGGCCATGTCGGTATCGCCGCCAAAGCAGTGCCACAGCAGCGGATAGCCGGCAAAACCGCGCGCTTCGAGGGTCGTAAGGGTCTCGGCCTCGGCGTTGCGGCAGTGGATGACCACGGGCTTTTCCAGCTCGCGGGCCAGTTGCAGCTGGTCGTGCAGGGCCTGGTACTGGATCTCCTTGGGGCAGTCGTCCCAGTAGAAATCGAGCCCGATCTCGCCCACGGCACGCAGGCGCCCATCCTCGGCAAAGGCGTCCCGGATGGCGGCCATGACCTCGGGCGTGCACTGCTGGCCGTCACAGGGATGGATGCCCAGTACGAAAAAGACCTCGGGGTGCGCGTCGAAATACGCACGCTTCTGCCGCCAGGTATCGGGATGCAGGAAGATGTTGCCGATGGTGGCCACACCGGCGGCACGGGCGCGGGCCAGCACCTCCTCGCGGTCGGCGTCGAATTCCTCGCCGTCCAGATGGGCGTGGCTGTCGCAGCCCACGCAGGGCAGGGCCTGGGTCAGGGGGTCGATACGTTCAACTTTCTTATGGCTCATGACGGATCCGGGATGGAGAGGATGCGGGCAACGCTGCCCCGGGGACGGACACCGCCCATCCCCGGCCGGGCGCCCGTCTGGCATGGCTTCTAGCAGGGGCGGCCGCGGGACGCAAGCCCCTGCCCTGCCGCGAAAAAGCCCCGTTTCAGGCATTGCCAGTCCCGGGACAAGGGCGTACACTCTCTGCGCCTATTGTCATTTTACGTTGAGAGGCTATCATGCATTTGCGAAAACGGGTTCTTGTCACTGGTGGTTCGGGTTTTCTGGGCTCGCATCTGTGCGCGCGTCTGCTGGACGAGGGGCACGAAGTCCTGTGCGTGGACAATTTCTTTTCCAGTGCCCGCTCCAATGTGGAAGAGCTCATGGACAACAAGCGCTTCGAGCTGCTGCGCCATGACGTGACCTTCCCCCTGTTCGTGGAAGTGGACGAGATCTACAACCTGGCCTGTCCGGCCTCGCCCGTCCACTACCAGCACGACCCCGTGCAGACCATCAAGACCTGCGTCCACGGCGCCATCAACATGCTGGGCCTGGCCAAGCGCCTGAAGGCGCGCATCTTCCAGGCCTCCACCAGCGAGGTCTACGGCGACCCCGATGTGCATCCGCAGCCCGAGAGCTACTGGGGCCATGTGAACCCCAACGGCATCCGCTCCTGCTATGACGAAGGCAAGCGCTGCGCCGAGGCCCTGTTCTTCTCCTACCGCCGCCAGAACAACGTGAACATCAAGGTGGGCCGCATCTTCAATACCTACGGCCCCAAGATGCATCCCAACGACGGCCGCGTGGTCTCCAACTTCATCGTGCAGGCCCTGAAGGGCGAGCCCATCACCATCTACGGCGACGGCAGTCAGACCCGCTCCTTCTGCTATGTGGATGACCTGGTGGAATGCATGTGCCGCCTCATGGCCACGCCCGACGACTTCACCGGCCCCGTGAACATGGGCAACCCCGGCGAGTTCACCATCCGCGAACTGGCCGAAAAGGTCATCGCGCTCACCAACAGCAGCTCCAAGCTGATCTGCGAGCCCCTGCCCGGCGACGACCCCAAACAGCGCCGTCCCGACATCAGTCTGGCCCGCGAGGTCCTGGGCTGGGAGCCCAAGGTCCAGCTGGAAGAAGGTCTGAAAAAGACCATCGCCTATTTCGACGAACAGATCCGCAAAGGTCTGGCCTAGATGTCCGTGTCCGGAGCAGGGGATGCCGACGAGCGCAAAGCCGCCTTTGGGCGGGCAGTGCGCCGCCGCCCCCGCTCCGGTCGAACTCATATATGGATGCGCCGCCCGGGGAAGGCGACGCAGGGGGGATCCGTACCGGCCGGTACGGACGCGCAACCACAACCCTTGACGGACAGGGAGTCCGTCTGTCCGTCCGGCATGGGCGCTGCAAGTCTCCGGGGAAGGAGCGCTCGGACCATGCCGCCAGAAAAGTTTCCACAGATGCGGTCCTGCCCATGGCAGGGCCGCATCGTGTACTTTGACGGTCTGAATGTCGGAGTGTGCTCATGTTTTTGATTTTACTGGCTCTGTGTGTACTGGCGGTCAGTGCCGCCGGTCTGGGGCTGCTGGCTTTTGCCCGCCCCACGCCCGCCACGACCCGGCTGGCCGATTTGTTCGGTCCTCTGGGGGCCGCCTGCGGCTGCGCCCTGGGCATGGCGGGCCTGTTCACGGACAGCTGGACGGGCAGCCTGCTGTGGACCCAGGCCTGGGGCCTGCCCGTGGGCAGTCTGAGTCTGGGGCTGGACGCCCTTTCCCGCGTCTTCCTGCTGCCGGTCTTCGGTCTGGGCTTCGTCTGTGCCTGTGCCGGGGGCATCTCGCTGCGCCACACCCGCGCCAGCGAGCATAACCTGGCCGCCCACTGGCTCTTCTATCTGCTGCTGGTGCTGGGCATGGCCGTGGTCATGATGGCCCGCGACGCCGTGCTCTTCCTGCTGGCCTGGGAAGTCATGTCCCTGTCGCCCTTCTTCCTCATCGACTTCAACGACAGCGACCGCAACGTGCGTGACGCCTCGTGGGTCTATCTGGTGGCCGCCCACCTGGGCGCCGTCCTGCTGCTGGCCTTCTTCGGCCTGCTCTGGCAGAACGCGGGCGACACGGCCTTTGCCGTCCTGGCCCTCAAGGAAGGCCCCGTGGTGCCGCTGGCCTCGGTCCTGTTCGTGCTGTCCCTGCTGGGCTTTGGCGCCAAGGCCGGTATCGCGCCCATGCACGTCTGGCTGCCCGAGGCCCACCCGGCCGCGCCCAGCCACATCTCGGCCCTGCTCTCCGGCGCCATGATCAACGCCGGTCTGTACGGCATCATCCGCAGCTGCGAATTCGTGGCCCCCCTCAGCGCCGCCCCGGCCTGGTGGGGCTGGCTGACCCTGTTCCTGGGGCTGGGCACGGCGCTGATGGGCATCCTCAAGGCCCTGGCCCAAAGCAACCTCAAGCGCCTGCTGGCCTACTCCAGCGTGGAGAACATGGGCCTCATGCTCATGGGCGTGGGCGCCTGGCTCATCGGCAGCCACAGCGGCAACAGCTGGATCGGCACCCTGGGCCTGGCCGGCGCCATGTTCCACATGCTCAACCACTCGGCCTTCAAGGGCCTGCTCTTCCTCACCGCCGGTGAGGTGCTGCACGCCACCGGCACCGTGCGCATGGAGCTGCTGGGCGGCCTGCAACAGCGCATGCCCCTGGTGGGCGCCGCCTTCGGCATCGGCGCGGTCTCCATCGCCTGCTTCCCGCCCTTCAACGGTTTTGCCGGCGAGTTCGTGCTGGCCCTTTCCCTGCTGGACGGTTCCAGCCTGCCCGGCGTGGAACAGCAGCTGGGCCTGCTCATGGCGCTGGTGGTGCTGGGCCTGGTCTCCGGTCTGGCCGCCGCCACCTATGCCAAGGCCTACGGCATCACCTTCCTGGGCGCGCCGCGCAGCCGCTGTGTGGAAGAGGCCCACCGCCCCCGTCCCCGCGATCTCTGGCCCCTGGCCATCCCGGCCTTCCTCTGCGTGGCCGGCGGCCTGGCTTCCGGCCACTGCTTCCGCTGGCTCATCAGCACGGTCAACGCGCCCCTGCCCGATCCGGTGGCCGGACAGCAGGTCATGCTGCGCGTGGCCGACATGCTGGGCACGGTCTCGCTGGTGGGCATGGTGCTGCTGGCCCTGGTGGCCGCCCTGTGGCTGCTGCGTAAGGCCTGCATCGCCGGCCGCCTGCGCCGTGAAGAGACCTGGGGCTGCGGCTACCAGTACGGGACCCCGCGCGTGCAGTACACGGACGCCTCCTTCTCCGAGCCGCTGGGCCGCATCTTCGGCGGCGCCATGGGCCTGAAGGTGCATCAGGAGCTGGACGGCCGCTACTTCCCCGGCAAGGCTTCGGTGGCCATCTCCGCCCCTGACCGTCTGCGTACGGGCCTGTTCACGCCGCTGTTCGAAGGCGTGGAAAAGCTCTGCAACATGTGCAAGATCCTGCAACACGGCAAGATCCATCTCTATATCCTTTACATCCTCGCCACGCTGGTGGCGTTGCTGGCCTGGGGGCTGCACGCATGAGCGATCTCGCCTTCTACTGTTTCCAGTATGCGCTGGCCCTGCTGCTGGCGCCGCTGCTGCCGGGCATCATAGCCCGTATCAAGGCCAAGGTGGCAGGCAGGCACGGCAAGCCTGTGCTGCAATTGTACTTCGACATCTTCAAGGGCCTGCGCAAGGGCGAGGTCATCAGCCAGGTGACCACGCCCGTCTTCACGCTGGGCCCGGTGGTGGGCCTGGCCACGGTGCTCTGCGCCCTGGCCCTGCTGCCCCTGGGGGGCATGGCCTCGCCGCTGCGTTTTTCCGGCGACTTTTTGCTGGCCGCCTACCTGCTGGGCCTGGGCCGCTTTTTGACCATGCTGGCCGCCCTGGATACCGGTTCGTCCTTTGAAGGCATGGGCGCCAGCCGCGAGGCCGCCTTCTCGGCCCTGTCCGAGCCGGTGCTCTTCCTCTGCCTGCTGACCCTGGTGGGCGTGGGTTCCACCCTGGGCATGCACGATGCGCTTTCCCTTTCCGGCATGCTGGGCGGCCGCCCGGCCCACGAATGGCTGCTGGGACGCGCCGAACTGCTGCTGGTGCCGGTGGTCTTCTTCGTACTGCTGCTGGTGGAGAACAGCCGCATCCCCGTGGATGACCCCACCACCCATCTGGAGCTGACCATGATCCACGAGGTCATGATCCTGGACCACTCCGGCCCCAGCCTCTCCTTCATCGAGTACGGCGCGGCCCTCAAGCTGTGGTTCTTCGCGGCCCTGCCCGCGGGCATCCTGGTGCCCGACCTGCCCCTGTGGCAGCAGAGCCTGTGCTGGCTGGCCTGCATCTTTGCCGTGGCCGTGCTGGTGGGCATCGTGGAATCCGTCATGGCCCGTCTGCGCATGCAGAAGGTGCCCGTGCTGCTGGGCGGCGCGGCCGTGCTTTCGGCCCTGGCCCTGATCCTGACCCAGGTGAGGTAAATCATGAGCGCTCTTTTCCAGTTCTTCCTCTTCCTGCTGACGCTCAACAACCTGGCCCTGCTGGGCATGGGCCGCCTGCGCACGCTCATCAATCTGGTGACCGCGCAGGGCATCCTGCTGGGCGGCCTGCTGCTCATGCATGACCATGCCCTGCTGGCCGTGGCCGTGCTGCTCATCAAGGGCGGCCTGCTGCCCTGGCTGCTGCACCGCACCCGCCGCCAGATCGGTGCCGACCCGCACATCAAGCCCCGTCTGGGCTTTGGCCTGGCCGTGCTCACCGGCCTGGCCTGCCTGGTCTTCTCGCTCTGGCTGGAAGGCCGCCTGCCCATGACGCCCGGCCTCTTCCCGCCCCTGCTCCTGCCCGCCGGCCTGACCACGCTGTTCTGCGGCCTCCTGCTGGTGGTGGGCCGCGCCACGGCGCTCTCGCAGGTCATGGGCTATCTGGTGGCCGAAAACGGCATCTTCCTGCTGGGCATCCCGCTCATGACGGCCGGTGCCGTCTGGTTCGAGCTGACCCTGCTGCTGGATATCTTCGTGGCGGTCTTCGTCATGGGCATCGCCATCAACCACATCAGCCACACGTTCGAATCCATCGACGTGGGCTTCCACGACCTGCGCGACTAGGGGGCGACCATGCTGGAATGTCTGCTGTTTGCGCCCCTGTGCGCCGGACTGCTCATGCTGCTGCTGGGCAATACCACCGTCTGCCGCGGCCTGCTCTTGCTCACGGCCGTGCTGCACACGGCCCTTTCCGTCAAACTGGCCGCCGATGTGAGCGGCGGCCTGCATCCGCAGGCCCTGGCCGGTCTGCTGGCGCCTGACGCGCTGGGCACGCTCTTCCTCGTGCTGGCCAGCGTGCTCTTTCTGGTGGCCTCGGTCTACGGCGTGGGCTACCTGCGCGACGAGGCCCTGATCACCGAACGCACCAGCATCCTGGACGGCCGGGCCTTCACTAATGCCCCGGAACGCCGCTTCACGGCCTGCCTGTGCTTCTTCCTCTCGGCCATGACGCTGGTCACCACCACGCGCCATCTGGGCGCCCTGTGGGTGGGCATCGAGATCACCACCCTGTCCAGCGCGCCCCTGATCTACTTCCACCGCCACAAGCAGTCGCTGGAAGCCACCTGGAAGTACCTCATCATCTGTTCCGTGGGTATCGCCCTGGCCCTGCTGGGCAACATCCTGCTTTCCGTGGCTTTCTACGAGCCCGGCGTGCCGCCGGTGGAGAGCATGGACCAGGTGGAGGCCTTCCGCCATCTGGCCCAGCAGCGCGCCGAAGCCCTGGCCGTGCTGGATGCGCCCCAGAGCGCGGCCACCTATCTGCCCTGGCTCAAGGCGGCCTTCATCTTCCTGCTGGTGGGCTACGGCACCAAGATGGGCCTGGCACCCCTGCACAACTGGCTGCCCGACGCCCACAGCCAGGCCCCCTCGCTGGTCTCGGCCCTGCTGTCCGGCGCCCTGCTCAACTGTGCCTTCCTGGGCATCCTGCGCGGGCACCAGATCATGCTGGGCGCGGGCCTGGGCGGCTTCAGCGGCACGCTGCTGGTCTTCTTCGGCCTGGTCTCCATGTTCGTGGCCGCCATCTTCATCGTGGGACAGGGCCACTACAAGCGCATGCTGGCCTACTCCAGCGTGGAGCACATGGGCATCCTGGCCCTGGCCGTGGGCCTGGGCGGCGCTGCGGCCTTCGGCGGCATGCTGCACGCCATGTGCCATTCGCTGACCAAGTGCATGCTCTTCCTGCTGGCCGGCAACATCCTGGCCCGCTACCACACCTATTCCAGCTACGACGTGCACGGCCTGCGCTGGACCATGCCCGTCACCGGCGCCCTGTGGATGGGCGGTTTCCTGGCCATCGTGGGCTCGCCGCCGTTCGGCCTGTTCGTCAGCGAGTTCCTGATCCTCAAGGGCATCCTGCAGCAGGGCCAGTGGCTGGTGGCCGCCCTGTACATGCTGGCCCTGGCCATCATCTTCGTGGGCATGTCCGTGGCCGTGCTGCGCATGTTCCAGGGCACCCGCCCCACCGACATGCCCGAATGCCCGCGTGAGTCCGCCCTGAGCGTGCTGCCGCCCATGGCCCTGGGCCTGTGCGTGCTGCTGCTGGGTTTCTGGATGCCCGACGGCGTCGAAAAGCTGCTGCGCGCCAGCGCGGCCCTCATTGGAGGCTAGACCATGCGTTTTTCCTATGCTTCCCCGGCCAGACTGGCCGACATCCCCTGTCTTGACGCGGCCTCCCTGCGGGCCGCCATCCTGACGCAGGTGGCACACGGCTGGCGCGTGCTGGCCTTCTTCGGCCTGCCCCGGGCCCTGTACGCCCAGGGCGAACTGGCGCTGGTGGCGGGCAATACGGCCGCAGCCGGCCTGTGCTGCGTCATGGCCCATGACCAGCAGCAGGAACTGTGGGCCTCCCGCTGCCTGCCGCTGGAACGCTATGCGTCCATGAGCCAGGAATGCCCGCAGCTCCAGCGCTTCGAGCGTGAGGTCTACGAGGCCTGGGGCATCGTCCCCGAGGGGCACCCCTGGCTCAAGCCCGTGCGCTACACCACGCCCGCCTCGGGCGCGGAACGTCCCGGCCCGGCCCAGTGCGACCACTACCGCGTGGAAGGCGGCCAGGTCCATGAAGTGGCCGTGGGCCCCGTGCATGCGGGCATCATCGAGCCCGGCCACTTCCGCTTCCAGTGCTACGGCGAGAACGTGCTCAATCTGGAGATCAGCCTGGGCTTCCAGCACCGCGGCGTGGAAAAGATGCTGGCCGGCGGCCCCCACCTGCGTGATGCCGCGCTCATGGAATGCGTGGCGGGGGATACCAGCGTGGGCCACTGCACGGCCTACAGCGTGGTGCTGGAACGTCTGGCGGGCGTCAGCGTGCCGCTGCGTGCCCAGCTGCTGCGGCGCATGGGCCTGGAGTTCGAACGCCTGGCCAACCATACCGGCGACCTGGGCGCCATCGCGGGCGATACGGGCTTTTTGCCCACCTCGTCCTGGAACGGCCGCATCCGCGGCGACTTCCTCAACATGACCGCCGAGATCTGCGGCAACCGCTTCGGGCGCGGCCTGGTCTGCCCCGGCGGCGTCAACTGGGATCTGGATCCCGCTGCCTGCCGCGGCCTGCTGGACCGCCTGCGTGCGGGCTGGCGTGACGTCAAGGGCGCCGTGGACGTGATGTTCGCCTCGCCCAGCGTGCTGGACCGTCTGACCGGCACGGGCTGCGTCAGCCTGCGTACCGCCGAGGACTTCGGCATGGTGGGCGTGGCCGCGCGTGCCTGCGGCCTGCCGCGTGATGCCCGGCGCCATGCGCCCCTTTCCCGCCTGCCGCTGGAAGATACCGACATCCGCACCGCCCAGGGCGGCGACGTGCTGGGCCGCGCCACGGTGCGCCGCCTGGAAGTGGCCGACTCCGTGCGCCTGGTGGAAGCCGACCTCCAGCATCTGGCCCGTCTGGGCGAAGAGGAGAAGCTCCGCGAAGGCGAGAGCGATGCCGCCCTCTGGCGTGCGCCCATGCCCGAGGCCCTGCCCGGCGGCATGCTGGCCGTGGCCCAGGTGGAAGGCTGGCGCGGCGAGCTGTGTCATGTGGCCGTCACGGATGCGGAAGGCCGCTTCGGCGTCTACAAGATCTATGATCCTTCGTGGCACAACTGGAGCGGTCTGGAAATGGCCCTGCGCGGCGAACAGATCTCCGACTTCCCGCTCTGCAACAAGAGCTTCAACCTTTCCTATTGCGGCCACGACCTGTAGGCAGGAGGACTGACATGCTGGACATCTTCAAGGAACGCCTGCACCAGAAATACAGGACGCTGGATTTCCCCCACAAGGCGCCGGGCCTTTCGCCCCGCTACATGGGACGCCCCGAGATCGCGGCCGGGGACTGCGGCTCCTGCCGCGCCTGCCTCGACGTCTGCCCCACCGGGGCCCTGCGCAAGCTCTCGCCCGCCGAGCCCGGCCCCGCCGGCGAGACCGACGGCATCGCCCTGGACATGGGACGCTGCCTGTTCTGCGGAGCCTGCGCCCGTGCCTGTACCGCGGCACGCGGTGAGGGCCTGATCCGTTTCACCAGGGACTACCGCGTGGCCGCCTTTGCCCGTGAGGACCTCATCGTCACGGCCCGGCCCCGGCCCCTGCACAAGCCCAAGGCCTGCAACGGCCTGTTCTCCCGCTCGCTCAAGCTGCGCGAGATCAGCGCCGCCGGCTGCAACGCCTGTGAGGCCGATACCAACGTGCTGGGGACCCTGGTCTATGACCTGGGCAAGTTCGGCATCAACTTCGTGGCCTCGCCCCGCCATGCCGACGGCATCCTGGTCACCGGCCCCGTGAGCCGCAACATGCGCGAAGCCGTGCTGGCCACCTGGGCAGCCGTGCCCGAGCCGCGCATCGCCATCGCCGTGGGCTCCTGTGCCATCTCCGGCGGCCTTTTCGCCGACAGCGACGAATGCTGCGGCGGTCTGCCGCCCCTGTGCGACGTGCAGCTCTTCGTGCCCGGCTGCCCGCCCAGCCCCTGGAGCATCCTCGACGGCCTGCTGCGCCTGAAGTCGGAAAAAGACGTGCTGTAAGAATGATATTGAGGGGAGGGGGAACCCCTCTGCTGACGCGAGGAGGGGTTTC
>NZ_DS996359.1:703956-713494 GCF_000156375.1 Desulfovibrio piger ATCC 29098 | reverse complement strand
TCGCCGCGCAGGCGAACCAGCCCGGATGCCGGGCAACGGCCGTTCATTGAACGGCAGCCCTCCGCGTCACGCGGGCTCTCGCCCGGCGCAGCGCCCATCCTCACTCCTGCCGCAGCGGCAGACCTCTTTTACGTTGCCTTCCCCCCGGGCCGGTGGCATACTGCCGCCATGTCCATCTTCACCACATCCACTCCCGTCATCGGCACGCCGGAAAACGGCGACTGGCCTTTGGTTCACCCGCTGGCCTGCCTGCCCGAACCGGCCCTGGAGTCCCCCACGCAAGGCAACATCCCCGACGATGCCGCCTGTATGGCCCTTTGGGATAAATATGGCATGCTGGACAATATCCGCGCCCATTCGCGCATGGTGGCCCATATCGCCACCGAACTGGCCCAGCGGGCCCGCGCGGCCGGGTTTCCGGTCAATGTGGCCGCTGTGCGCGCCAGCGCCATGCTGCACGACATCGCCAAGACCTACAGCGTCCTGCACGGCGGCAGCCATGCCCAGCTGGGGGCCAGCTGGGTAGTGGCCGAGACCCGCAACCACGCTTTGGCGCAGGGCGTGCTGCTGCACGTCCACTGGCCCTGGGCCGTCCCGGAGCAGGAGCCCGAGCGCCTGTTCTCCATCCCGTTTTTCGTGATCTACGCTGACAAGCGGGTCAAGCACGACCAGTGCGTGCCCCTGCGCCAGCGCTATGAGGACCTGCTGGTGCGCTACGGCCATACGGAAAAGGCCCGCAAGGGCATCCGCCTTTCGTGGCAGCAGGGCGAATGTATCGAACGCGCCTTCGAGGCGCATCTGGGGTATGCCATCCATGAAGATTCTTTTGATAGCGGGCGGCTGGTCCAGCGAGCGTGAGGTCTCTCTGACCGGTGCCCGCGGCATGCAGGAAGCCCTGCTCAAACGCGGCCATGCCGTGACCTTCTTCGACCTGCTGGAAAATTTCGACGAGCTGCTGGAGACCGCCCGGCAGCATGACTTTGCCCTCATCAACCTGCACGGTTCGCCGGGCGAGGACGGTCTGGTGCAGGCCATGCTGGAAAAGGCCGACTGTCCCTACCAGGGCTCCGGGCCTTCCGGCTCCTTCCTGGCCCTGAACAAGGCCGCCGCCAAGCAGATCTTCCGCATGGCCGGCCTGCCCACGGCCGACTGGGAATTCCTGCCCGTGCGTCCCGCCGAAGGCTGGGAACCGCGCCTGCCCTGGCCGCTCTTCGTCAAGACCACCACGGGCGGTTCTTCCCTGCGTCTGGGCCGTGCCACCAACCGGCAGGAACTGGATGCCATCATGGACGAGATCTTCGCCGCCGGTGAAGGTGTGCTCATCGAGCCCCAGCTGCCCGGCAAGGAGATCACCTGCGGCATCCTGGGCGAGGAAGCCATGCCGCCCATCCTCATCGAGCCCGTGGCGGGCGATTACTTCGACTACGAGAGCAAGTACGCCACCGGCGGCGCGCGCGAGCTCTGCCCCGCCCCCGTTTCCCCGGCCGTCACCGCCGAGGTGCAGCGCCTGGCCCTGGCCGCCCACAAGGCCCTGGGCCTCAAGGGCTACAGCCGCGCCGATTTCATCCTCGGCCCCGACGACAGCCTGCACCTGCTGGAGGTCAACACCCTGCCCGGCATGACGCCCACCAGCCTCGTGCCGCAGGAGGCCGCCCAGCTGGGCATGGACTTTGGCCAGCTGCTGGAAAAACTCATCGAGCTGGGCATGGAACAGCACGCCAAAGCCTGATCCTGCCCCCACTGTCTGCCTTCAGGCGCGCTGTCCCCGGGTAGCGCGCTTTTTCGTTTCCGGCCCGTGCCGGGCCCCTGTTTCGAGCGCCATCGGCGCACGCCTGCCCAAGGAGGCAGCCCCATGAATCCCACCCTCGCCGCTCACGCGGCCGCCATCCTGACCATCCTCATCTGGGGCGCCACCTTCACCTCCACCAAGGTGCTGCTGCAGGCCTTTGCGCCCATCGAGATCCTTTTCCTGCGCTTTCTGCTGGGGGCCTGTGCCCTGCTGCTGGCCTGTCCCCGCCTGCTGCACGTGCGTGACCGGCGCCGGGAAGTGACCTTTGCCCTGGCGGGCCTGTGCGGCGTGACCCTCTACTTTTTGCTGGAGAACATCGCCCTGAGCTACAGCACGGCGTCCAACGTGGGCGTGCTGGTGGGCATATCGCCCTTCCTGACGGCCCTGCTGGCCCGCATCGTCCTGGGCGAGAGCCTGCATCCCGGCTTTTTCGTGGGCTTCGTCTGCGCCATGTCCGGCATCATCTGCATCGCCGTCAACAGCAACGCCGTGCTCCAGCTCAATCCGCTGGGCGATGTCCTGGCCCTGCTGGCGGCCCTGACCTGGGCGTTCTATTCCATCCTGACCCGCAAGATAGGCGACTACGGCTACAATACCTTGCAGGTGACCCGCCGCATCTTCTGCTGGGGCCTCATCTTCATGCTGCCCACCCTGCCGCTGTCCGGTTTCCGCTGGGGCCTGGAGCGCCTGGCACAGCCCGAGATGCTGGCCAACCTGCTCTTCCTCGGCCTGGGCGCCTCGGCCCTGTGCTTCGCCACCTGGAACTTCACCATCCGCATCCTGGGCGCCATCAAGACCAGCGTGTACATCTATGCCGTGCCCGTGGTCTCGGTCATCACCGCCACCCTTTTGCTGGGCGAGCGCCTGACCGGGCTGGCCCTTACCGGCATGGCCCTCATCATCCTCGGCCTGGTCATCTCCGAAGGCCGCCTGCCCCTGCACCGCAAAAAAGCCTGACCGCAGCCGGGCCGCAGGCCCGAGATACGGCCCCTGCCCCCCAAACAGCAAAAGCCCCGCGCCGTCATACCGACAGCACGGGGCTTTTCAGCAACGGGACCCGCGGGGCAGTGCCCGTTTAGTTCCAGATCAGATGCAGCAGCCAGTAGGAGCAAAAGCCCACCGTGGCCGCAGCGGGCAGGGTCAGCACCCAGGCCGTGACCAGCTGTCCGGCCACGGTCCAGCGCACGGCGGAAAGGCGCTTGGTGGAGCCCACACCGAAGATGCAGGCCGAGATGGTGTGCGTGGTGCTCACGGGCGCGCCCAGCACGGATGCCCCGGAGATGACCAGAGCGGCCGACGTTTCGGCGGCAAAGCCGTGCACGGGCTCCAGCTTGAAGATGCGGTGGCCCATGGTCTTGACGATCTTCCAGCCGCCGATGGCCGTACCGGCGGCCATGGCCATGGCGCAGGCCAGCTTGACCCACAGGGGCACGGCCACCTCGTCGATCTCGCCGAAGATGAACAGGGCCAGGGTGATGATGCCCATGGTCTTCTGGGCGTCATTGAGGCCGTGGCTGGTGGCCATGAAGGCCGCGGACACCAGCTGCATCTTGCGGAAGATGCGGTTGACCTTGCTGCGCATGACCCGTGCGAATATCCAGTAGATGAGCCACATGATGAGGAAGCCCACCCCAAAGCCCGCCAGCGGCGAGAGCACCAGCGGCAGCAGCACCTTGTTGACGATGCCAGCAAAATTGAGGGCCTCGGGCCCGGCATGGGCCAGAGCAGCACCCACCAGGCCGCCGATGAGCGCATGGGAGGACGACGAGGGGATGCCGAAATACCAGGTGAGGCAGTTCCAGAAGATGGCGCCCAGCAGGGCCGCCAGCACCAGGATGTGGCTGCCCTGCACCACTTCGGGCAGGACCAGGCCCGCCCCGAGGGTCTTGGCCACCTCGGTGCCCAGCAGGGCCCCGGCCAGGTTGAGGGCGGCCGCCATGCCCACGGCGAAGCGGGGCGTGACCACCTTGGTGGAGACCACGGTGGCGATGGCATTGGCGCAGTCGTGCGCGCCGTTGGTAAAGTCGAATACCAGGGCGACAAGGACGATCAGAATGAGCAGGAGAGGGATCTCAAACATTCTTCAGCACCGCTTCTTCGATGGTTTCAGCCAGATTGTTGACGTTTTCCAGAAGCAAGCTGATGCGGTCGTAAGCCTGGCTCCACTTCATGATGTTCATGAGCCGGGCGGGGGTGATCTCCTGCTGGTCGTCCATGAGCTCGGCCAGTCCCACGGCCAGCAGCATGTCGCACTCGCCGCGCAGGTAGCGGAAGGCGCGCGTCTTGTGGCAGTCCTCACGCCGGGTCAGGCCGTCCAGCATCTCGCCGGTCAGGTCCAGCATGGAGCAGATGGTGCGCACCAGCTGCACCGCCGGGAAGCGCATGGTGGGGAACTCGAAGATGTGCAGACGGGTGCTCAGGGTGTGCAGGCCGTCCAGGGCTTCTTCCTGTTCCTGGTTGATGCGCAGGATGTCCTCACGGTCGATGGGCGTGATGAAGGTCTGCGACAGGTCGCGGATGATGCGCACATGGAGCTTGTCCGCCTCTTCCTCGATCAGGGCGATCTCCTTGTGGCCCTCGTCCATCTTGGACAGGTCCTCCAGCATGGCGAGCAGCAGTCGCGACATGTGGCGCAAGTGGCTGTTTTGCTCCAGCAGCATTTCAAAGAACGGAGCGGACTTGGGAAGCAGGGATGCGAACATGCGCCCTCCTCTTGATGTGAAAGATCCCTGGACGGGGTTCCCTGTCCCTGCGGCAGACGGCCGTATGAGACAGCATTACCGGAATCCCCTGACTTCATTCCTTATCGTGTACGCCCGGCATGCGTGTTCCCGGGCGGGTACCGCCTTTTGTTACAATGGATAATGATATCTGTTTATTATCGTTACAGTGATTATACTGTGTCCATGAAATCGTTTTCAAGCCATTTCCGGCCTGCTGCTGCGATTTCCCCCTCAGGCAGCCAGTCAGGCGGCAGCAGCCAGCGGGCCTCCGGCAGATGCAGGGCGCCGTGGTGCAGAAAAAAAGCTCCCTGCCCGTCCTCGGGGGACTGCGGCAGGGAGGAAGCATACAGGCCATCCAGCCACAAGGCATGGCCCAGGGCAGCGGCATGGGCCCGGATCTGGTGTCGGGCGCCCCGATGGATGGTGCAGCCCGCCAGGGTCAGACTGTCGGGCAGGGACGGGACGGACAACGAGAAACGTCGGCACAGCTCGCGGGCGAAAGCATGGCAGGCCTCACCCTGCCAGTGGTACAGGGGACGGAACCAGGTCCAGCGGGCGGCGTCAGCGGCTTCGCTGTCCAGCACTCGGACCACACGGCGCTGCGCCATGTCCAGGGCCCGGCGCACGCAGGCCTCCCGCTCCAGGGAACCGGACAGCAGGGCCAGATAGCCCTTGCAGCAGCGGCCCCCGGCCTCGGCCTGACGGAAATCCCGCACCGTGGCGGCCAGGCTGTCTTCATCCTCAGCCACGGCGGCACAGACGATGCCCGACGTCCGGGCATCCAGGCGTTGCAGCAGGGCCCAGGCCGGAGGGACGGCGCCCTCGGCCCACAGCGAAGGGATAGCGGCCTCGAGGCTGCGGCCCCCGCCCCCGGCCAGGCTGACGCTGTGCCAGCCGGCGGGTTTGAAAAAGGCCTGCCAGCGTCCCTGACGGGAAAGGGCACGGGGAGCGTCCCCGTCATCGGCAGCGGGATCGGAAAAAACTTCCGGGAGGGCCGGACACAGGCTGATGCCGTCGCCCTGACGGACACGGTAGGCAGCGGGGGCCTGACGGCCGTTGACCCGCACCCGCCCTTCTTCCAGCAGGCGACGGCGGCCGCGCAGGCCGGGAACGGGCTGGCCCAGGGCCTCCAGTACCACGGCCAGGGCCGCGTCCAGCCGCTGACCGGCAAGGGCGGCATCGGCCACATGACAGGTGTGGTGCGGGGCGTCCATCAGGCATCCTCTTCCGAAAAGGCGGCAGTCCCCGCTTCCGGGGCACGTTCACGAGCACGCAGCTCTTCCACCAGCTCCAGCAGGGCCACGGACGTCCGTTCGGGGTCGTGGTGCTGCGGGTCGTCCGGGCAGACCATCTCCCGGTCCACCACCTCGATGCCGCGGCGTTCCAGTTCCTTCCATTCGATGCCGCCGGGGTAACGGCCGTGACGGCTGTCCAGCAGCACGGCATGCAGCAGATCGCCGGGGCCCGCCTGCGGTGCGTCCTGTTGCAGGTGACGCAGCAGCATGTCCACCTGGGCGGTGAGGGTCAGGCCCTGGGCCTCGGTATCCTTGCCGGAATTGGGGATGTAGATCTTGGGGCAGCGCGCCGCGGCCACGGCACGGCCCACGCCGTCGGGCAGCAGGTTGGAGAGCACGCTGGTGTAGAAGCTGCCCATGGGATAACAGATGGCCCCGGCGCTTTGCAGATAGGTGGCCGCCGTGGCGGACAGGGGCGGACGGCAGGGCGTGAGGGCCGTGGAGGTGCGCCCCGGTTCATGGACCGTGAGATAGAGACGCCGCACCGGCTGGGTCAGGCGGCAGAAGTGGTGCTGCCCCACCAGGACGGAACCGTCGGCCAGCTCGGCAGCCAGATGCAGGCAGGCGTTGACGATGGGCAGGACCACGCCGCGCACCTGCAAAAGACGGCTGAACAGGCTCAGCACCGGCGTGAAATTGCGCTGGAAATGCAGATAGCCCCCGGCAAGCAGCAGGTTGCCCATGCTGGCTTTCTGGGGGCGGAAATCGTCGGGCATGCGCTCCAGGAAATAGCCCAGATGCACCCGCATCACATCGGCCATGACCGACGGCAGGGGACGCCAGCAGGGATGCCCGGCGCTGCCCATGGCACGCAGACGGGCGCGCAGGGCCTCGGAATCCCCTTCCGCAGGCAGGCGCATCTCCCAAAAGTCCAGCACGCTCTGCGGGATCATGCTGTCGGCCAGAGCGGCCAGGCGGTTGCGGATGTCCCCCACAGCGGGCAGGGCAAAGGCTTCGCGCAGGGCGGCGGAACTGCCGCCCGAATCGAAGGGCGTCACCAGATGGACGGAATTGTGGGTATAACGGGTAAGGCTGCGGCTCAGGCCCTTGAGGGCCGTACCGCCGGTGAAGAAGACCAACCGGGGACCGAGGGCGGGCAACAGGACGCTCACGCCGCTTCTCCGGTCATGCCCAGTTCGCGCATCCTGAGGTAGATGGCGCGGCCGATCCAGGCATCGGTGGCGGCGTAGATGACCTGGCGCTTGCTCAGCTCCATAACGCTCCAGTTGGAACACTGGGGCCCCTTGGAGATGCGCTGCCCGAACAGGTTGGCGGCCAGGGTGCGCAGGCCCTGCGTGGTCAGCTGGTGGGCTCGGGCCACCATGCCCAGATCCACCATCCCCGCAGGCTTGAAAGGATACAGACGGGCCAGCTCGCGCATGTCGTCGCCGATGGCCACCCCGGCCTTGATGACCGCGGGGTCAGCCAGCAGACCCGCCAGTTCGGGCCCGAAAGGCCACCAGGAAAGCTGCACCAGATACACGGCCCGGGCCGTGGCCAGCTGCACCAGGGAAGGGGTGTTGACCCGGCCCTTGCGGAAGGACGGACGGGTCTCGGTATCGAAGCCCAGCACCTGTTCCTGCTGCAGATCCGGCAGGGCTTTTTCCCAGTCTTCCAGACTGCGCACCAGATGGATGGGCCCTTCGTAATGGCACAGGGGCAGAGCGTTGATTTCGTCGCTGCTCAGGCGGCGACGCAGACTTTCCAGATTCATGCCGTTCGGGGGTTTGTGTCCTAGGGGAGGTACCGCGCGCCTGCGGCACGCGCATACCTGCCTCCTATAACACAAATCACTTGCCGATGCAAAAGCTTGAAAAGACGCGGTTCAAGACCTCTTCCGGGCTGTCCAGGCCGGTGACCTCGCCCAGCAGGGCCGCCGCGGCGTCCAGACGGACGGAGCAGCAGTCATAGGGGCTGCCGGCGGCGATGTCGGCCAGCAGGGCGTCCAGTTCGTGCAGGGCACGCTCCAGCACCAGCGACTGGCGCGCGTTGGGGGCCAGCCCGTCGGAGGGCGGCGTATGGCTGCCGTCGTCCAGCAGCAGGGCCCGCAGACGGCGGGCCAGGGTATCCACGTTGTGGCCGGTGCTGGCGCTGATGCGCACGCAGGGGCGGCCATGGCCCCAGGCAGGCGGCCAGACGGCGGGCTCGGCCAGATCCACCTTGTTCCAGACCAGCAGCACGGGGATGTCGCCGGCCTGCTCCAGCACTTCGCGCACGGCCTCGTCGGGGCAGATGTCGGCAGCGGCCCCGGCAGGGCCCAGACGGCCACCGTCCACCAGCAGGAGGATGGCGTCGGCCTGACGCACCTTCTGGCGGCTCAGGGCCACGCCCATCTCTTCCACGCTCTCGTCGGTCTCGCGCAGGCCCGCCGTATCGGTCAGGCGCACGGGCAGCCCGTCCAGCTGGCAGCTTTCTTCAAGAAAGTCACGCGTGGTGCCGGGGATGTCCGTGACCAGGGCCCGGTTGCGGCCCAGCAGGGCATTGAGCAGGCTGGACTTGCCCGCATTGACGGCACCGGCCAGCACCACCACGGCGCCCTGCTGCATGACCTGCGCACGACGCTGGCCGGTCAGCAGGCCGCGCACGGCGGCGGCCACCTCCTCCACCACGGCGGCGAAGGCTTCGGGAGCAAGGCACTCCACTTCTTCGTCGGGAAAGTCCACGGCCAGGCTCATCTGCACGCGCAGCTCTTCCAGCCGCTGGCGCAAGGCCGTGACCTTGCGGCCCAGCAGGCCGTCCAGGCGATTGAGGCTGTAGCGCAGGGCCTCGCGCGAAGGCGCGGCGATGAGTTCCGCCACGGCCTCGGCCTGGCTCAGGTCCATGCGGCCGTTGACGAAGGCCCGGCGCGAGAACTCGCCCCGCTCCGCGGCCCGTGCCCCCAGACGCAGGGCCGTCTCCAGGATGGCCTGCACGATGAAGGGACCGCCGTGGCAATGGATCTCGGCCACGTCCTCCCCGGTGAAGGTGCGCGGGCCGGGCATGAACACGGCCAGTACGTCGTCCAGAGGCGCGCCTTCATGGTCGAGGGCGCGCCCGCGGTGCAGCACCCAGGGGCGGAAGCCCGAAAACTTCGCCGAGGCGGGACTGAACATGCGGGAAAGGATCTCCCGGGACTGCGGCCCGGAGATGCGGACGATGCCGATGCCCCCCGCACCGGGAGCCGTGGCTATGGCGGCGATGGTAGGCATCAGGAACGCTCGGGACGGCGGCGCATGATGACGACCCGCTTCATGGGACCATCACCGGAACTGCGGGTCTGCACTTCCTCGGCATCCTGCAGGCAAAGATGCACGATGCGGCGGTGGTAGGAACTGAGCGGACGGGTGGAATAGGAGCGGCCGGTCTGGCGCACCTTTTCGGCCAGGGCCAGGGCCATCTCGCGCAGCTTCTCGTCCTGGCGCTGGCGGTAGCGGCCGGCATCCAGCTGCACGCGCACGGCGGCGTTCATGCCGCGCGAGACCACGCGCGAAGCCAGATACTGCAGGGAGGCCAGGGTCTGGCCCTCGCGTCCGATGAGCAGGCCGGAATCTTCCTCACAGTCCACGGCCACGCGCACACGGCCGTCGGCCACGGTCACTTCCAGCGTCACTTCCTCGCCCACGATGGGACGGACGAGCTGGCGCACGGCTTCCTTGGTCAGGGCTTCGAGACGCTGGGGATCCAGTTCCTCCACAGGGGTGAAGGGCAGGCTCTCCTCCACTTCGTCCAGCACGTCTTCGGTGTTCTCGGCA
>NZ_DS996359.1:701539-703576 GCF_000156375.1 Desulfovibrio piger ATCC 29098 | reverse complement strand
GGAGCGGGCACGGCCGGGGCCTGCGGACGCTGGCGACGGCGGCCTTCGCCCTCACCGCGCACGGAAGGACGGGGACGGGCGCGGCGGCCCTCGCCGCGACGGTTGCCGGCTTCAGGAGCCGCATTTTCGGCAGGAGCTTCCTCGGCCGGGGCTTCGGCCGCAGCGGCGGCACGGGCCTGGTCACGGCCACGACCGCGACGGGGCTGACGGGCGTTCTCGGCGGTCTTTTCCTGCCGTTCGGGCTTGTCGGCCCTGGCGGGCTTTTCGGCCTTCTCGTCCTTGCGGGCCGGGCGCTCTTCAGCAGGAGCGGCCTCCTTGCGCTCTTCCGGGGCGGGCGCGGCCGGAGCGGCCACACCGTCCTCGCGGGCGGCAGGGGGCATCTTTTCGGCAGGGCGACGGGGCGCGTCCTCACGGCCCAGGGACGGCCGTTCCAGCCGGACATCGCAGCGCTTCTTGCCGAGGACGCTTTCCACGGCTTCGCGCAGCGCGGCACGGCGCGCGCGGATCTTGGCCTTGCGGGCCCCCACGATACCAAAGATGCCGCTCTTGGCGTCCTGAACTATCTCAATCTCCAGCTTTTCGCGGGCGGCATTGTAATAGCTGCAGGCCTCCTGAATGGCGGCATCCAGATTCTTACCCTGAAACTCTTTGAATCCGTCCATAAACTCTCCCAAAAGGGGCGGCAGCGGGGAGACCCCGCTGCCACCACATATGGACTCTTTTCCGTGTCGCAAGACCGCTCACGCGGTCATGGGCCGTGACCCTACTGGGCCAGCAGCTTGCTTCTGCGGCCCATCCGCCACTGCTGGGCAATGGACAGGATGTTGTTGACCAGCCAGTACACCACCAGACCGGAGGGGAAGCTCAGGAACAGGGCGGTGAAGACGATGGGCAGGAACATCATGATCTTCTGCTGCGTGGGATCGGTGGCCGGCGGGCTCATCTTCTGCTGCAGGAACATGGTGATGCCCATGATGATGGGCGTGATGTAATAGGGGTCCTTGGAGGACAGGTCAGCCAGCCAGATCAGGTCCGTGCCGGGCAGATAGGTGATGAAGGGCGCGTGACGCAGCTCGATGGAGGTCAGCAGCGCCTGATACAGACCGAAGAACACGGGCAACTGCACCAGGATGGGCACACAGCCGCTGGCGGGGTTGACGCCGTAGGTCTTGTACAGGGCCATGACTTCCTTGTTCATGGCTTCCTTGTCGTCCTTATACTTTTCGCGGATGTTGGCCATCATGGGCTGGAGCTTCTTCATTTTTTCCATGGAAGAGTAGCTCTTGGCCGTCAGGGGCCAGAACACGGCCTTGATGACGATGGTCAGCATGATGATGGAGAGGCCCCAGTTGTGGGTGTACTGCTGGAAGAACTCCAGCAGCCACAGCAGGCCCTTGGCGATGATGCTGAACATGCCCAGGTCCACGCTGAGGGCCAGCTGATCGGACACGGCGGCCAGCATCTTGCGTTCCTTGGGACCCATCCAGTAGGAGACTTCGAGGGTGGTCTCCTGGCCGGGGGCCACCACCACTTCCTTGGGCTCCAGGGCCACACGGTAGACGCTGCCCTGCATGCGGCCCACCATGCGGGCCTCATCGGCATCACCGGGCATGACGGCGGACAGGAAGTAGGTGCTCATGGGGCCGGCCCAGTAGAGCTTGCCGCTGGCTTCCACGCCTTCCTTGGTCAGTTTGTCGGTGGAGGTCTCTTCGCCCAGCGAACCGCCGTTGTCCCAGGCCACGCGCATGGCGTCGTAGTTGGTGTTGGCGGCATTGCTGGTGTCGGCGGCCACGGTGTAGCGCACGCGCACGCTGCGGGTGTCGGTGCCCAGGGTGGCCAGGCTCACCTTTTCGGAGATCAGGTAATTTTCGGAATTGAAGGTCAGTTCACGGGTCACGCGCAGGTTGTCGACCTCGCCCACCAGGCGGACGACGCCCTTGCCGCCTTCAGCCACGCTCACGCCGCTGTCGGACTCCAGGGCCCACTTGCCGGTGCTCCACGAAGGCTGACCGTTGATGACCAGGCCCAGAGGCGCCA
>NZ_DS996359.1:685347-701246 GCF_000156375.1 Desulfovibrio piger ATCC 29098 | reverse complement strand
CAGCGGCGGTCTGGGGATCCACCATATTGATGCGGGGAGAATCCTCGTCCAGGCCGGTGGTGTACTTCTTGAGCTCGAAGGAGCGCAGCACACCGCCGCCGGAATGCAGCACGGCCTTGTACAGGGGGGCGTCCACCGTCACGTCCACGCCGGGAGCGGGAGTGAAGGCAGGCAGGGGCTCGGCCTGGGCCTTCTGCTTGGCTTCGGCTTCAGCCTGGGCCTTCTGGGCCTGCTCGGCCTGGGCAGCCTCCATCTTGGCTATCTCGGCCGGATCGGGTTTGACCACCCAACCCATATAGTCGGCCAGATAGCTCCAGCCGACGACCACGAGCAGACACAGGACAATTGCCATGATAAGATTTTTGCCGTCTTGCATGCGGGGAGGTACTCCATGAAGCAGAGACTACGGGTGACGCCGCGCAGGGGGCACGGGATCATATCCCGAGCCGCCCCAGGGATGGCAGCGGGCCAGACGACGCAAGGCCAGCCAGCCGCCGCGCAATACGCCGTGGGTCATGATGGCTTCCAGGGCGTAGGCGGAACATGTGGGGTAAAAACGACAGGCAGGGGGCAGGACCGGAGAGATGAACAGCTGGTAGAAGCGGATGGGCAGGACGAAGAGACGGCGCAGCATGGCTAGTCCCTGTTCCGGCTGCCGTTGTTCCTGGCCGGGTGCAGGCCCGGCAGGCGCTGCAGCAGCGGCAGCAACTGGGCGTTGACGCGGTCCTGGTTCAGGTCCGCCGCGCCGGTGTGCTTTTTGGCCACAGCGACGATATCCAGATGTTCGGGCAAAAGTGCCCGGTGCAGGCGAAAGAATTCCCGCAGCAGACGTTTGACCCGGTTGCGCGTGACCGCTTTGCCCACCTTGCGGGATACAGCCATGCCCATACGCGTACAGGCCCCGTTTTCGCGGGGCCGTACAAAAACAAGGAAATGCTCCGTATGGTAACGCCTGCCCCGCTCGTAGCACGCGGAATACTCCGCTTGTTTGCGGATGCGGCTCTGGCGGGGCAGAAAAAGGCGTTCGGCCATGATGGCTCGCTTCTGGGATCGCGGGGCGCAGCCCCCAATCGACTAGGCGCTCAGATGCTTGCGACCCTTGGCGCGACGACGGCGCAGGATGGCGCGGCCGCTGGGGGTGGCCATGCGGGCGCGGAAACCGTGGGTGCGGGCTCTTCTGACTTTACTGGGCTGGTATGTTCTCTTCATTGCTCTAGCTCCTTGCGTGTGGCTGCGGCGACGGACAGCAGGCCAAGTGGCCCGGCGCGAGTTTTGCGCGACATAAGCGGGAAGGCTTGCCCGTGCCCGCAGCACTGTCGCTGCACGGAATACGCCTTGCAGCCTGTAAATTTGAAAGGGTTACATACACGGCATAAGGCCCGCCGTCAAGGCTTGTTCACCCTCCCCGGGCGGGACAATGAACAAAAAAACGCCGGCGGGACCGCTCCCTGCCTGTCGGTAAAGGCCTTTTGCGCCTTGACAGGATGTGCCTGCGACGGCACAATTTTTCTTCCAATATCACCAAGGAGACCGCATGTCCACGCCAGAACATCTGCTGCCCCCGCCGCCCGCCTGTCCCTGTGTGGTCCTCATCGGCATGGCCGGCGCGGGAAAATCCACTGTGGGCATGGCCCTGGCCCAGACCCTGGGCTGGGCCTTCATGGACAGCGACTATCTTATGGAGGCCCTGTATGCCGACCGCCTGCAAGCCGTTACCGATGCCCTGAGCAAGGAAGCCTTCCTGGATCTGGAAGCCGTGATGCTGAGCTCCATCCGCGTCCAGCGCACGGTCATCGCCACGGGCGGCAGTGCCGTCTACCGACCGCAGGCCATGGCGCACCTGGCCACCCTGGGGCCCGTGGTCTTCCTGGACGTGCCGCTGGAGACCATCCAGGAGCGCATCGCCCGCAATCCCGAACGCGGCCTGGCCATCGCTCCGGGGCAGACCCTGGCCGACATCTTTTATGAACGCGAGGCCCTCTACACCCACTACGCCACCCTGCGCTGCGACGCCCGCCAGAAGACGCCCCAGCAGTGCGCCCGCTGGATCGCCGAGCATTTGCCTGGCCTGCCCACGGCCTGACACCTTCCCACCCTACGCATGACGGGCCTCCGCCTTTTCGGGCGGGGGCTTTTTTATGGCCTTTGCCCTGCCCCGGGTGCCGCCCGCTCTCCTTTGCCCGCTTCCCCAAAGCGCAGCAGGCTGCTACCACTTTTCCGCTTGACATTTTTCCGGACGCATGTTTCCGATGTACCATCGGTCAATAGGCACTTTTATCTGCTGACAGCCTTTTGAACTCATGTATGGACATGGATGCACGCAAACCTCTCCTTCCTCCTTTGAGCTGAAGTCAGGCCGGGATACTTGTCGCCATCTGTCTTGCCGCCGCCATGACGACATTCCACAGCCGTCTTCTTGTCTCATCACTGCCCGATCTGCGTGGTATCTGGGGACTATCATATGATGAAGGCTCCGTCATCAGTACAGTTGCATCGGCATCACAGCTCATCCTTGCGCCCATACTTCCCTTTTTCCTGACGGCGCTGGGCCTGCGGCGCCTGCTCCTGCCGCTTTCCCTGGGCTTCGTCTGCGTGGCCTTCTGCATCCCCTTCATCTCCGGCTACGAGAACCTGCTCGTGGCCCATGCCCTCATGGGCCTGCTCATCGGCTCCTTCGTGACGGCCACCATACAGATCATGCTCAAGCATCTGCCGCCGCCGTGGTGGGTGGTGGTGCTGGCCTTTTTCACCTTCCGTGTCTCCCTGGGCATCAATTCCGGCGTCTCGCTGGGGGCCTTCTATCTGGAATATATGGGCTGGCAATGGATCTACTGGCAGTCCGGGCTCATCATGTTCGTCTATTTCGTCCTGCTCCAGCGCCATCTGCCCCCGGATACGCCCATCAGGGAACTGCTGCACAAGCCGGACTATTCCGGCATGGCCTTCTATTGCCTGAGCGCCGTCCTCATCTATGCCGGGCTGGACCAGGGCGAACGCCTGGGCTGGTTCGATTCGGGCATCATCACGGTGTTCCTGGCCGGCGGCCTCGTCAGCTTTTGCCTCTTCCTCGCCAACGAGGCGCTGGTGGAACGCCCCTGGGCACCGCCCCGGCTGTTCGCGGACTTCAACATCATCATGTCCGTGGGCATGGTCATCATCTATATATTCATCCTTTCCGCCAATTCCCTGCTCATCACCCTGTTCCTGGACACGGTGCACGATCTGCGGCCCCTGCAAAGCGGCCTGCCCCTGCTGCTGGTGGCCCTGCTGCTGGTGGCCCTGCTGCTGGTGGCCCTGCTGCAACTGCTGGCCACACCCTTTTGCGCCTTCCTGGTGCTCAAGACGGACACGCGCCTGCTCTGCGCCACGGGCGTCCTGCTCATGGGGCTGGCCTGCTATCAGGGCACCTTCATCACCGCGGACTGGATGGCCGCCGACTTTTTCCCCATGGCCATCCTGTTCTCCATCGGGCATCCGCTGGTCTTCCTTTCCCTGATGGCCTTCTGCATGGCCTGCTTCACGGCCAAGACCGCCGTGGGCCTACTGGCCTATATCCAGGTCTCGCGCATCTCCACGCCCATCGCGGGCAATGCTCTGTTCCTGCTGCTCATCCGGCAGCGGGAGGATCTGTACTTCAGCCAGACGGGCAGCCGCCTGACGGGTGACGCCCCGGCCGTGGCGCGCTTTCTGGACAGCGGCGGCTCGCTGGACCAGCTGCGGGAACAGTTGCAGACCGATGCCTTCATCCTGGGGATCAACGATGTCTTTGCCCTCTGTGTCTGCATCGCTCTGGGCACCATGCTGCTGCTGGCCTTCGTCAAGGCCATGAAACCAACGCCGGTCAGCCCCGTGGATCTGGGCACACCGGGAAACTGAACGCACGGGGACCGTCATGAACAGCCTCAAACCCGGTTTTGCCGACGAACTGCTAAAGCTGGCCCTGTATGACCGCCTGCTGGCCCTTTTCCGGCTCTCGCCATGGATCATCCTGGGCATGCTGCTGCTCGTCATCCTCTTCTTCCTGCTGAACTTCAACCGGCTGGAGAGCGGCAAGCGCATACAGGAGACGGACAACGCCTATACCCAGCTGGACCGCGTGGTGCTGGAAGCCAAGGTCAACGGCTATGTGGCCCAGGTGGGCTTTGGCGATTTCCAGCGGGTGAAGGCCGGTGACGTGCTCCTGCGCGTGCAGGACGCCGACTACCGGGCCCGCACGGACCAGGCCCGGGCCGTCAGGGACAAGAACGCCGCCAATCTGGAGCGTCTCGATCTGGAGATTGGCTTGCAGGAAGCCTGCATCCGGCAGGCCCGCGTGGCCGCGGAGAACGCGGCGGCCCGCCTCGATCTGGCCAGCCGCGAGAACGCCCGCGTGCAGAAGCTCTTCAAGTGCAATGCCGTCTCCACGCGTGAGGCGGACTCGGCGGAGATCAACCTGCGCACGGCCCAGCACAGCCACCGTGAAGCCCTGGCCGAAGTCCGGGTGCAGGAGCGCAAGCTCGAACTGCAAAAGGCCGACAGGCAACTGCGCGAGGCTGACCTTCGGGCCGCGGAAGCGCAGTTGCAGAGCGCCCTCATCGACCTGGGGCACACCATCATCACCGCCCCAGGCAACGGCCATACCGGCGCCCGCAAGATACAGGTGGGGGATCTGGTCAGGGAAGGCATGCAGGTCGTCTCGCTGGTGCTGGACATGTCCCCCTACATCGTCGCCAATTACAAGGAGACCCAGATCGGCAACATCCGGGTGGGCCAGCCCGTGGAGATCCTCATCGATACCTTCCCCGGCCACACCTTCCGGGGCCATGTGGAGAGCATCTCGCCCGCCACCGGGGCCACCTTTTCCCTGCTGCCCAAGGACACCTCGTCCGGCAACTTCACCAAGGTCGTCCAGCGCATCCCGGTGCGCATCGCCTTCGAACCCGGCCAGGAACGCCTGCCGGAGATCCGTTCCGGTATGTCGGTCATCACCCGCATCGATACCGGCAGCGGACAGACGGGAGCCTAGCCGGCCGGGGATGCAGGAAAGGACGAGCTGCGCTACCGGACGGGCAGCAGACCGCCTCCTCCGATCTCCCCTTGGCATGCCTTCCGCCTGTCCGTGGTGACGGCATCCTCCCGTGACCTTCTTTCCTCCTCCCGATATTCCGGCTCTCCATGGAAGCCCGCACGGCTCCCACAGCCCAGGGCCCTCCGGGCATGCCCTGCCGCCTGCGCAAGATCACCCGTCAGCACGGCGCCCCGGATATTTTCCCATGCCCCCAGGTCTCTTCCCCTTTCCGCTTCCCGGTGGTTCCCCATACGCTTTCGTCGCCCACGCTGCCGCTGAGCCGCTCCCCTGCCCGCCGATGACTTTCCGCAGACCGAAAAAAAACCCCTTCCCGTGAGGGATGGGGGCTTCCGTTTCAGACAGGGCGCGGCAGGACTAGTACTGCCACTTCTTGCCGTCGTAACGGATCATTTCATTGAGGTTGCGGGTCTTGATCTTTTCGCAGGGAGCGGAAAGGGCACCGCTCTTGCTGGCACCGCGGCATTCATAGACATGCTCGGAATAGCGGATGAAGCCCACATAACCGCGGGCGCCCTTGCGCACTTCGGTGGTCAGGCTGTCGGTATCCACTTCCACATAGGTGGCCACGTATTCCTTGCCCACCTTGCGCACTTCCTTGTGGGCCTTGGAAGGCATCACCGTGCGGGAGGCACGGCCCACCAGGCTCTGGCCGGTCTTGTACAGATCGGCTTCCAGCTTGGACTGGGACACGGGGGCCGCCTTGGCCGGAGCTTTTTCAGGGGCTTTGGCGACCTCGGTAGCGGGTTCTTCAGCAGGGGCGGCCGTGGCCGGGCTGGAGCCTTCGTCCCCGCCGAACAGGGCGCAGCCGCCGCACAGCAGGCTGGTCAGCAGGCTGACTGCCAGAATCTTTTTCATTTGTCATTACTCCTTAATGGAAAAACCCGGCGTTTCCGCCGGGTTTCATTCAAAGGGGGAAAGGGGCGCCGTTTAGTCGAAGGAGATCTCCGTACGACGGTTCATGTAACGGCCTTCTTCGCTGTCGTTGCTGTACTTGAAGGACTTGCCCTTGCCGATGGCGGTCATGCGGCTGGCGGGCACGCCCTGCTTGGCCAGGTAGCCCTTAACGGCTTCGGCGCGGTTCTTGGACAGCTTGGCGTTGTAGGCGTCGCTACCACGGGAGTCGGTCCAGCCGGTCAGCACGATCTTGGTGTTGGGCTTGGACTTGATGAGGCCGGCGGCTTCGTCCAGGATGCCCATGGCCTTGCTGTCCAGGGCATAGGAGTCGAAGGCGAAGTTGACGCCGCGCAGCACGATCACGGTTTCTTCCTGGCAGAACACGGCCAGCACGAAGCGTTCCACTTCGGCGTCGCTGGTGGCCAGGTCTTCAGCGCGAACCAGCACGGAGGCGGGGTTCATGCCGGCAATGGCCTTGACGGTGGCTTCGCCCTGCGGGGTGTCGGCCAGGGAGATCACGTGGATGACCATGTTACGCTGGGTGGCGTACACCTGACGGGCCACTTCCACCAGATCCATACCGCGGTTGTTGTCGCCGTCGGTCACCAGGATCAGGGCAGCGCTGCGTTCCATGGAGCTCAGGAAGGGCTCGTAGGTCTGCAGGCCGTCGCCCATGTTGGTCATGCGGCCGAAGGTGGCAAAGCCGCTGCGCAGGGTGTTGATACCGCTATCCATGGCGGCGCGGTTCCAGGGGCCCTGTTCGATGACGGTGCCGTTAGGAGCGATGGTATGCAGGCCACCCTTGAAGTCCAGGGCGGGGATGGCGGCGTTGACGCGCTTCAGGGCGATCTTGGCCACTTCGATCTTGTCCTGCTTCATTTTGTCATTCTTCATCATCATGGAGCCGGAGTAGTCCACGACGAAGTCGAAGCTGTTGACCTTCTTGCTGCAGACAGGAGCGGCCACGGCAGCCACGGCGAAGCTCAGAAGAACCGCGGCGGTAAGGGCCAGCAGGCGGAAAGATTTCATGATGCCTCCCAAAAAAGTTATTGTTTTGCCTGCAACATGCCAGGCAATATGCGCCAGCTACCTTTTGCCTTTATTGGAAAGGGTATTGACACCTTTAAAAATTAGCGCGTTTCGCAGTAAAGGGCAAGCGTTCTTTCTTTCAGCGCCCCTCCCGTGCCGCGGCTCCCGGCAGGCCACGGAGCGACCCGGCAGCGCCGATGCCCGCCGGGGATGCCCGGTGGCTGGACAGTCGGGCCCGCCTGTAGCATACTGAATAGATACAAAAGGATGGGTTATGCCAGCACTCGATTTTTCCAAATGGAGCCCCGGCGGCAACACGACGCTCTTTTTCCCTGCCGCGGGCCTGGATGCGGCCCGGCAGGCGGAGCTGGCCCGGCAGGCCATGCGTCCTGACAGCCTGGGGGCGGAACAGGCCGGTTTCGTCTCTGTGGAAGAACGCCGCCTGCGCATGGCGGGCGGTGAGTTCTGCGTCAACGCCACACGGGCCTTCGGCGCCCTGCTGGCCTTCCGCGAGAGCGCCTCGCCCGAGGCCACGCTTCAGGGCATCGCCCGCCAGAAGCTGACCAACGAGCACCGCTATGAGGTGCAGGTCTCCGGCTGGCAGACCCCCATCCGGCTCCAGGTACGCGGCACCTCTCCCCACTGGCAGGTGCGCGCCGAGCTGCAATTGCCGCCCTGCCCCATCACCCACCCGGAACAGGGCATCCATCTGGTGCGCCTGCCCGGCATCTGCCATCTGCTGCTGGACGGTGAGGTGCACATGCAGCCCGAGGACTGCATCGCCGCCTCGCGCATGTTGCGCCGCCAGTACGGCATGACCGGCGAAGTGGCCAGCGGCGTCATCTGGTGGGGCCGCCGCGCGGGCATGCTGGACATGCTGCCCGTGGTCCATGTGCGCGATGCCCACACCACCTGCATCGAGAACGCCTGCGGTTCCGGCGCCCTGGCCCTGGCCCTGCTGCTGGCCGCCAAGGGCAACCGCAAGCCTTTGGACATCATGCAGCCCGGCGGCAGCTCCCTGCATGTCCACATCCCCGACGATGAACAGGGCAAAGCCTTCATCGACGGTCCTGTGGATCTTGTGGCCCGCGGCCGCGTCTGGCTGCCCGACGCCCAGGCCTGATCTTTTTAGGGCGGCCGTCTGCCGGGCTCGCGCCCGGTCGCTGCGGCTGCCCTTTTTTGCGCGCTCCGCGCGTCCTGTCCCGTTCCTTTCCAACCAAAGATACATGAAACAGCAGAACCTCCTCCCCGGCATCAGCCTGCCCGCTCCCCGTCCTTCCCGTCCGGCCGATACCCCGCCGGCACCGTCCCCGGCCGCTCCGGTCGCGCCCGATACGGATACCTGGTCCCCGCAGGAGAGCCTGCTGCACTCCGCTTTCGTGTTCGAACCCGCCGATACGGCGGCCGAGCCCGTGCTGGTCCTGGGCCTGGACTGCGCCCTGCCCCTGCGCGAGGGCCTTTCGCCCGCCCGGCTGCACCTCATCGAACAGGCCGACGTCCTGTGCGGCGGCCGTCGCCTGCTGGCGGCCTTCGACGATCTCCCCGCCCGTCAGCTCCCCCTGACCGCGCCGCTGGAACCGGTGCTGGCCCGCATCAGCCATCTGCGCGCCGGCGGCAAAAAAGTGGTCGTGCTGGCCGACGGCGACCCCCTGTTTTACGGCATCGGCACTACGCTCCTGCGCCAGCTGGGCCCCGAAGCCGTGCGCATCCTGCCCGGGGTCAGCTCCCTGCAGCAGGCCTGCGCCCGTCTGGGCCTGCCCTGGCATGACGTCATCTGCCTTTCCCTGCACGGCCGCGACGACTTGACGCCCCTCCATGCGGCCATCCACCGGCACCGGCCCATCAGCCTGCTCACCGATGCCCGCATGACGCCCGACCTGCTGGCCCGCCATCTGCTGGACAGGGGCGTGGACTGGTTCGCCATGCATGTTTTTGAAAACATGGGGAGCGACGGGGAAAAGGAACATCATTTTACCCTGGAAGAAGCCGCCGCGGCCCGCTTCGGAGCTGTCTGTACCGTGCTGCTGACGCCCGCGGGCGAGATGCGCCGTCCGCATCCCGGCCTGCTGCCCGCCGAACTGCGTCACGAGGACGGCCTGCTGACCAAACCCGCCGTGCGTGCCGCCGCCCTGGCCCTGCTGCGGCCCGAGCCCCGGCATACGGTCTGGGATCTGGGCGCCGGTTCCGGTTCCGTGGCTCTGGAGGCCGCCTGTCTGGCCCACGAGGGCCGCGTGGTGGCCGTGGAACGCGCCCCTTCCCGCGCTCTGGACATCCAGGAGAACCGCCGCCGCTTCGGGGCCGCCTCGGTGGATGTCTGTCTGGGCACGGTGCCCCAGTGTCTGCCGCGCCTGCCCGACCCGCACCGGGTCTTCATCGGCGGCGGGCTTTCCGGCGACGGGGCCCACAACCTGCTGGAACAGGTCTGTCGCCGTCTGCTGCCCGGCGGACGGCTGGTGGTGAGCTGCATCCTGCTGGATACGCTGGCCCGCTGCCGTGCCTTTTTCGAGGGCCTGGGCTGGCCCGCCGAAGTGATGCAGGTGCAGTCCGCCCAGTCCCGGCCGCTGGGCCGGGACATCTTCCTGGCCGCCGCCAACCCGGTCTTCCTGCTGGCCGTGGACAAACCCGGACAGGAAGGGGACCAGGGCTAGGAAAAGATCGGGGGCCTGTGCCCCATGCGGGAGGCGGCCCCCTCTGGACGCCGTCCCCCGGCATGACACGCTACAGGGACGCGGGATGGCGATGCCACGCCCCGCCAACCGGAGGATATCATGGAAAAGCAGCCAGGTATGGTCAGTTTCGTCGGCGCGGGTCCCGGTGACCCGGAACTGCTCACCCTCAAGGGGAAACGCCTCATCGAAGAGGCCGCCCTGCTGCTCTACGCCGGCTCCATGATCCCGCCCGCCCTGCTGGATCTGGCATCGCCCCGTGCCAGCGTCATCGACGCCGCCCCGCTGGATCTGGAGGAATGCCATTCCCTCATGCTCCAGTTCGCCCGTGCCGGTCAGCCCGTGGTACATCTGCATACCGGCGACCCCGCCGTCTACAGCGCCCTGCGCGAACAGCTGGCCCTGCTGGACAGGGACGGCATCCCCTGGCAGGTGGTGCCCGGCATCACGGCCGCCAGCGCCGCCGCTGCCGCTGCCGGATGCAGCTTTACCGTGCCCGGCGCCACCCAGAGCCTGATCATGACCCGCATGCCCGGCCGTACGCCCATGCCCGAACAGGAGGCCCTGCGCCATCTGGCCAGGCACGGCACCACGCTGGCCGTCTACCTTTCCGCCATGCAGGCCCGCGCCATGCAGGAGGAACTGGAACAGTCCCTGCCCGCCGCCACGCCCGTCATCTGCGCCTTCCGCCTGGGCTGGCCCGACCAGCAGCTCATCCGCACCCGCCTCGACCTGCTGGCCGAGACCATCGAAAAGAATGGCCTTTCCCGCCAGACCGTGGTCCTCGTCCTGCCCGGCGAGGGAGAAGACGCCCCGGCGCCGCGTACCTGCGGCCCGCATACCGATCACGATTGATGCGATCCGGGAAAGCGCCCCAAAGCCTTTCCCGGATCGCCGTACAACTCAGTCATCCTTTCCATCCGCTACCAGCCGGGCACGGCAGCGCGCCATGGCCGCCTTCCCGCCCGGTCCGCGCTCCCCGTATGCCGCAAAAAAGCCGCACCCGTTGTCCTTGGGGCGCCCCGCTTTTCACAATCCCTCATTTCATACCGCAATGCTTGCAAGCGGTAAAAAGCTTGGGTAAGCTGGCACTTTCCATTATCCCGCAGCAGGAGTGCAGGAACATCATGCCAACCCCCATTCTGGAAAAAGAAAGCCTCATCCCGGGCAAGACCAGCAAACTGGTGCTGCACGCGCCGGCCATTGCCAGCCACGCCCGGCCCGGTCATTTCGTCATGCTGCGCATGAGCCCCACGGGCGAGCGCATCCCCCTGACCATCGCCGATACCGATGCCGAAAAGGGCACCATCACCATCGTCTATCTGGTCATGGGCAAGAGCACGGCCATCCTTGAGGACCTCAAGGCCGGCGACGAGATCCTGGACGTTTGCGGCCCCCTGGGCAAGCCCACCCACATCGAGAAAAAGGGCACCGTCATCTGTGTGGGCGGCGGTACCGGCATTGCCGCCATGCACCACATCGCCAAGGGCCATTCGCGCATCGGCAACAAGGTCGTGGGCATCATCGGCGCCCGCAACAAGGACCTGCTCCTGTTCGAAAAGGAACTGGCCAGCTTCGTGGACGAACTGCTCATCTCCACCGACGACGGCAGCTACGGTCACAAGGGCCTGGTCACCGACCTGCTCCGCGACCGTCTGGAATCCGACAAAGACGTCTTTGAAGTGGTGGCCGTGGGTCCCGTGCCCATGATGGCCGCCGTGGCCAACACCACCCGTCCCTACGGCGTGCACACCACCGTCAGCCTCAACCCCATCATGGTGGACGGCATCGGCATGTGCGGCGCCTGCCGCGTGACCGTGGACGGCAAGACCAAGTTCGCCTGTGTGGACGGCCCCGAATTCGACGGCCACAAGGTGGACTTCGACGAACTGCGCCGCCGTCTGGGCGCCTACCGCGATCAGGAAAAGGTCTCCATCGACCAGTACAGGAGCACCCATGGAAACTAAGCCCAAGAAGACCATTGCTCCGCGCGTGGACATGCCCTGCCAGCCCGCGGACGTGCGCGCTCACAATTTCGACGAAGTGGCCACCGGCTACACCAAAGAGATGGCCATGCAGGAAGCCTCCCGCTGCCTGCAGTGCAAAAAGCCCCTCTGCATGAAGGGCTGCCCCGTGGAAGTGCCCATCCGCGACTTCATCGGTGAAGTGGCCCGCGGCAACTTCGACGCCGCCTACCGCATCATCAAGACCACCAACAGCCTGCCTGCCGTGTGCGGCCGCGTCTGCCCGCAGGAACACCAGTGCGAAGGCAAGTGCATCCTCAACGCCAAGGGCCAGCCCATCGCCATCGGCCGCCTGGAACGCTTCGTGGCCGACACCTACATCGCCACCAGCGCCTGCGAGCAGGTGACCGGCACCAATTCCTGTGCCATGCCCGTCAAGGGCAAGAAGATGGCCTGCATCGGCTCCGGTCCTTCCTCCCTGACCTGTGCGGGCGTCTGCGCCGCCAATGGCCTCAAGGTGGACGTGTTCGAAGCCCTGCACGAGCCCGGCGGCGTGCTCATCTACGGCATCCCCTCTTTCCGTCTGCCCAAGAACGTGGTGGCCACCGAAGTGGACGGCCTGCGCCGCTCCGGTGTGGACTTCCACCTCAACAGCGTGGGCGGCCGCACCTTCACCGTGGACGAACTGCGCAAGGAATATGACGCGGTCTTCATCGGCGTGGGCGCCGGTCTGCCGGTCTTCCTGGGCGTTCCCGGCGAAAACCTGGTGGGCGTGTTCTCCGCCAACGAATACCTGACCCGCGTGAACCTGGGCCGCGCCTATGCCTTCCCCGAACAGGACACCCCCGCCTACCTCGGCAAGCATGTGACCGTGTTCGGCGCCGGCAACGTGGCCATGGACGCCGCCCGTACCGCCCTGCGCATGGGCGCGGAAAGCGTGCATATCGTCTACCGCCGCACCAAGGCCGAGATGCCCGCCCGCCGCGAGGAAGTGGAACATGCGGAGGAAGAAGGCGTGAAGTTCGAGATGCTGGCCGCCCCCGTGAAGTTCAACGGGGACGCCGAGATGAAGCTCACGTCCGTGACCCTGCAGAAGATGGAACTGGGCGAGCCCGACGCCTCCGGCCGCCGTCGCCCCGTGCCCGTGGAAGGCGCCACCTACGAACTGGCCACCGACCTGGCCATCGTGGCCCTGGGCACCCGTTCCAACCCCATCCTGCTGGAAGCCACCGAAGGCCTGGAAAAGACCGAACGCGGCTACATCAAGGTGGATGAAGCCACGGGCGAGACCTCGCTGCCCAACGTCTTCGCCGGCGGCGACATCGTCACCGGCGCGGCCACGGTCATCCTGGCCATGGGCGCCGGACGCCGGGCCGGTCAGGAGATCTGCCGCCGCCTGCTCGGTTAACCGGCCATAGCGTCAGCACATCACGGGGAGGGTCCGCCCTCCCCGTTTTTTTCCCTCGGGCCCTGCCCCCATCTCAGCCGCGTCCGCGACCTGCCGCCATCACGGCCATCCCGTCTGTCCCTGACAGGCCGGGGCGCTCCCCGGAGACCACCATGATCATCGCCGACCTCCACAGCCATACCCGCTATTCCCACGGTGCCAGCACGCCCCAGGAGATGTACGCCGCCGCCTGTACGGCCGGGCTCAAACTGCTGGGCTTCACCGAACATTCCCCGCGTCCGCTGGGCTTCGACTATACCAACGAATACCGCGAACAGCTGAGCCGCTTCATGCCCACCTATGCCCGCGAGGTCTGCGAGCTGCGCGACAACGCCGCTCCCGATGCCTGCCAGGTGCTGTTCGGCATGGAGATGGACTGGCTGGACGGACAGACGGATTTTGCCCGCCAGGCCTGCACCGCCTATGATTTCGACTACCTGCTGGGCAGCGTGCACTTTATCGGCCACTGGGGCTTCGACGACCGGGCCTCGGACTGGGACATCCTTTCGCAGGAAGAATGCGAGCGGAACTATGTGCGCTACTTCCAGAGCTGGCGCGAGATGATCGCCTCGGGCATGTTCCAGATCGCCGCCCACCCCGACCTCATCAAGATCTTCTCCGTGGACCGCTTCCACATCTGGCTCAACAAGCCCGGCAGCCTCGACATCATCCGCACGGCCCTCACCGAGCTGCGCGACGCGGGCATGGCCATGGAGATCTCGTCCGCCGGGCTGCGCAAGCCCTGCCGCGAGATCTATCCCTGCGCCCCCATCATGCAGCTGGCCGCCGAGCTCCGCGTGCCCGTGACCTTCGCCTCCGACGCCCATATCACCACCGACGTGGCCTTTGCCTTCCCTCGTCTGGAAAGCTACGCCCGCGCCTTCGGCTTCACCCAGAGCGTCTGGTACAAGCAGGGACAACAGCACGTGCTGCCGCTGTAGGAAAGAGTACGGCGCCGGATCTTTTTCCGGGGGAAGCCCCATCTCCGCTGGCGATGCCCGTGAAGCAGGCGCCAGCGGGTACGTCCCTGCGGTCGCCATCCGGTCGTTGTCCGTACGGGAGGGCTTCCCCCAAACTCCCTTCCCCAGCGCGTTATCCCAAAAGATGACGCTTGCGGGAGAGCAGGGGCTCTCCTTCAGCGCGGGCCCCACTCACGTCCGGGCAAGGCCCGTTGCCCCATGTCTCCGGTCAACGGGCCCCGCAGCAGGGCCCTGTGCCCGACAGCGTGCAGGCCCGCCCCATTGCGTATGTTTTCAGGCTGTCCGTCCCCGGACAGTTTTCCCCATCTTTCCGCGGTCCGTAGGACGGATACGTGCCGCCAGTTTCACGAGCCTCTCATGGAAACCCAGTCCCATCTCCTTCCCGGCAGTCCCCTGGTGGACATCGAAGACCTGAGCCTGTTCCTGCCCGGCGATGCCCGGCAGAAAATGATCCTGCACCATATCGACTGGCATCTGTGCCGTGGCGAGCACCACTTGCTGCTGGGCCACAACGGTGCCGGCAAGACCACGCTCATGCGCCTCATGCACGGCCTGCTCTGGCCGGCGGAAGGCCGCATCGTCTGGCATACCAGCGAAGGCGCGGAGACCTCGCCCATCGCGGGCCGCGCCGTCAGCGCCCTGGTCTCGCCCGACCAGCAGGAGAACTACCAGCGCCAGCGCTGGTACATCACCGGCCGGGAACTGCTGCTCACGGCATTTGAAGATACCCCCCTGCTCTACACCAACACTTCCGAACAGCGTCATGCGCAGGTGGAGGACATGGCACGGCGCCTGCGCGCCCTGGACCTGCTGGACAGGATGGTGCCGGAAGTCTCGCAGGGCCAGCTCCGCCTGCTCCTGCTGGGCCGAGCCCTGGTCCGTCAGCCCGACCTGCTCCTGCTGGACGAATGCAGCGACGGGCTGGATGCCGATCACAGCCGCCGTTTCTATGAAGTGCTGGACAGCGTGCGCGAGCACTGCACGGTCATCATGAGCAGCCACCGCCCGGAACAGGTGCCGGACTGGTGCCGCAAGACGCGTGTCATCCATCAGGGCCGCCTGCTGGCCCCGGGAAGCGCCCTGCCGCCGCAGGAAGGCGAATATGAGGACATCAGCCTGGCCGGCGCCGTGGCGCCCGCCCCTGAGCCCTCCGCCCCGCTGCTGGACGTGCGCCATGCCACGGTCTTCATCGACGGGCAGGAGATATTGCACGATGTGGACTGGACGCTGCGCAAGGGCGAACACTGGCGCATCGAGGGCGAGAACGGCTCGGGTAAATCCACCTTCCTGCGCATGCTGGCCGGGGACGAATTCGTGGCCGTGGGCGGCACGCTGGTGCGCCATCTGCCCCACCACGGCGGCGAGACCGTGCTGCTGGAAGAGATCCGCAAGGGCGTGCGCCTGGTCTCCGACCTCTCCCAGGCCCTGTACGGCTACAGCATCACGGCTCTGGAACTGGTCTGCACCGGTCTGGAAAACACCGTGGGCGTCTACCGCGACTACAGCAAGGCCGAACAGGAGCAGGCCCGCCGCGTCATGCGCGAGCTGGGCGTGGGCCATCTGGCGGAACGCTCCATCCGCCTGCTCTCCACCGGCCAGCTGCGCCGCCTGTTCCTGGCCCGCGCCCTCATGGGCGAGCCGGACATCCTGCTGCTGGACGAACCCTGCTCCGCTTTGGACGAAGACTCCCGCCGCCAGTATCTGGACCTGCTGGACCAGCTGGCCGCCCGCGGCATCTCGCTGGTCTTCGTCTCCCACTTCGAAGGCGACGCGCCGTCCTGCATCAACCGCCGGGCGCGCATGCATCAGGGCCGCCTGGAGATTTTGGTATAGGGGCACACGGGGGAGAGG
>NZ_DS996359.1:679789-685327 GCF_000156375.1 Desulfovibrio piger ATCC 29098 | reverse complement strand
ACCCCTTTTGCTCGCGGCAAAAAGGGGTCTCCTCCCCCGTACCCCCTCCTTCCCCAAAACCCGCCCACAAAAAAAGCCCCGCACAGTGCGGGGCTTTTTTCAGTATGACGACGGGATAGCGGACAACCGTGAAAAACAGACAGACTGTTTTCAGCTTCACCGGGGGACAGATGCCGCGGGCACATACTTCCGTGTTGCCCTGTCCGTCAGGGACCGGAAGAAAAGTTTTCGGAGAGGGATGGGGGCCTGGGGGAAGGGAGGCACCTTTTTCAAAAGGGCCCTCCCTTCCCCCGGCGAACCGCCTTAATCCTTCTTCTCAAAGGGGTTCTTCAGCTCTTCCACCTGTTCCGGCTTCTTGCCCAGCTTGGCGCGCAGGACTTCGATGGCCACCGGCAGCACGGAGATGATGATGATCAGGTAGACGATGATGCTGAAATTCTGGCGCACCCATTCCAGGTTGCCCAAGAAGTAGCCGGCCGAGACCAGACCGCCCACCCAGAGCACGCAGCCCGTGATGTTGAACAGGAAGAAACGGTGCGGGCACATGAGAGCGATACCGGCCACGAAGGGCGCGAAAGTACGTACGATGGGCACGAAGCGGGCCAGGATGATGGCCTTGCCGCCGTGCTTTTCGTAAAAGTGATGCGCCTTGAGCAGATGCTCCTTCTTGATGAAGCGGGAATCCCGCTGGAAGATGGCCGGGCCCACGTGACGACCGATGAAGTAGTTCACCGCATCGCCCATGACACCGGCGGCCAGCAGCACCAGCAACACATGACCGTAGCCCATGAGGCCCGCACCGGCCACCACACCGGAGGCAAAAAGCAGGGAATCCCCCGGCAGGAAGGGCGTGACCACGAGGCCGGTCTCGCAAAAGACGATGATGAACAGGATGGCATAGATCCACATCCCGTACTGTTCCACCAGCTCGAAGAGATGGGCGTCGATATGCAGGATGAAGTCCACCAGATATGTCAAAAATTCCATGTACACCTCGGTAGGGATTTGGACTGAAAGCCTTTCCCTTGTATCCCAGCCATGCCTGTGGCACAACACCTACAGCAGCCCTGTCCCCGCTTGCGGCTGCCTCCACCTCTTTCCCCGTCTCGCGAGGTCCCATGCCTGTCCGTTCCGCCGTCATCATGGCCCTGCTCTGCCTGTTCATCACCGTCCCGGCCCTGGCCGATAACGGCTACAATCCCGGTTTCCGCACCCTGGGCTTCTGGCAGCAGGAAAGCGGCATCCGCGTGGACGTCAATGTCTGGTATCCGTCCGTGCGCGCGCCGCGCTCCCTGTCCTACGCGCCCTGGACCATCCGCGGCGCCCGCAACGGCAAGCCCGTGCCCGGACGCTTCCCTTTGATCCTGCTTTCCCACCCCTCGTCGGGGACGCGCTTTTCCTTCCACGACACGGCCGCGGCCCTGGCGGCGCGCGGGTTCGTGGTGGCCGCTCCCACCCATCCCCGCGACTGCATGGAGAACATGGACCATCTGTTCCTCTGGGGACAGCTCAAGGACAGGGCCCTGGAGCTGTCGGCCACCATGGATCTGCTGCTGGCCGACAAGGACATCGGCCCCAGTATCGACCCCAAGCGCATCGGCGTCCTGGGCTACGGCAGCGGTGCCACGGCCGCCCTGCTGCTGGGCGGCGCCCTGCCCGACTGTTCCGGCTGGATGGATTACTGCCGCAAGGCCCCCCAGGACGATGCCTATTGTTATGACCAGCCCCGCGCCCGCATGGACAGCATGTGCGGCCACTTCCCGCTGGACCCGCGCAGCCTGACCGATCCCCGCGTCAAGGCCATCGCCGCCGTGGGCCCCACCTTCGGCATGCTGTTCAGCCATCAGGGGCTGGCCGGCCTGCAACCCCACCTGCTGCTGGTGGGCCTTGAGCATGACGACCTGAGCATCTCCTCTTTGCACGCCGAGGCCCTGTATGAACGCATGGACAGGAAGCCCGCCCATCTGTTCCTGGACGGCGCGGACATGTCGCTGCTCATGGCGCCCTGTCCGCCCAGCCTGGCCAATGAACTGCCCGAGATGTGCCATGACGAACTGGATCCCTTGCGTCAGCAGCTGTTCAACACGCTGACCCGCAGACTGGCCGCGTTTTTCCTGGAATGGCTCGGGACCCAGGAAGGCCCGGAAAACTTCTTCTCCCTCGGCACCGGCGAGTGAACCGGGACCGGCTTGACAAGGTCCCGCCATTCTTCCTAGGAAGGGAAATCATCCCTGTATCAAGGATATAACGGCATGCGCCATCTCCAATCCCTGCTGGCCTGCGCCCTGCTGGCTCTGGCCGCCCTGGCCTGTGCGTGGCCCGCGCTGGACAAAAGTCCCCTGTTCACCGCCGCCGGCAACGCCGCAGTCGATACGACCCGGCAAGCGGCCCCCGCTACCGTCGGCGGCCAGCCTCTCCCGGAAGGCTGGACAGCCATGCCCGCGGGCGCCCGCTCCACCTATCTGGGCATCCACGGCGGCACCGTACCGGTGAGCCTGCTGGTGAGCCGTGACGGCATGTCCCTGGTCTCCTTCGTGGGCCAGACGGGCAATGACTTCCTGGAACTGCTGCGCCGCGCCGACGTGCGCCTGCCCTCCCTGCTCTCCAGTGTCCTGGGCAGCAGCTACGGCGGCAGCATGCTCCTGGCAGGACGCGCCCAGCGCAGCATGCCCGTCCTCTATGTCCTGGGCGACCGTCTGGCCGCCATGCCCCAGGGCCTCCAGGGCCTGCAACCCTTCGGGCTCTCGGACAAGCCCCTGTCCATCGAAGGCAGCATCTCCCTGCCGCCCCGCCGCAGTCCGGCCGCACAGACCTACCGCCTGCATATCGATCCCCGCTATCTCGACCCCCGGCGCTGAACCGGGCCCACCGCCGGAGAAAGGCGACGACAATGCAATGCTGCCCTCCGGCCATGCCGCATGACATGCCGGCGATGCATTTTCCCGTCCACTCTTCATGACAAATAATATTGCTTTTGTATATTTATTATCCTATAGTCCGTAGAAAACAGAAGCCTCCCGGTGAGTATTCGCGAAAAACGTACCTCCATCATCCAGTTCGCCGCTGCATTGCGGCAACGGTCCTCCCAGGACAAACGGGATCTGCTGGTCGCCGATACTCTGGATTCCCTGTGCCGGCACTGCGACCTGTACGATGCCGCCCGTGTCAGCAGCAATCCCTTTCATCCCGAGCTGCTGCGGGCCATCGCCGCGGCCGATTTTTCCCCTGATGCCCTGTTCTCGCTTTTCGAGTGCCTGGCCGTCCTGGTCCATCTGCGCAAGCTGGCCCACCCCGCCATCCCGCTGGACGACGCGGAAGAGGAGCTGCTGTTCCAGTTCGAGCACAGCGGGGAATGGCTGCCTGACGACCTGACCCTGGTGGCGCACTGGTACTGGCGTGCGCCGGCTGTCCTCCTGGGCAGTTAGCCCCTTGTCCTCCTCCAGCCCTCCTCCACCTGCCGAAACCACCCGCCCGGGTGGTTTTTTTGTGGCGGCGCGCACCGTGCACGCCGGAGGACGGCATGAAAAAAGCCCGCCGGAGCGGGCTTTTTTCACAGGGTTGCAGCCGTTCCGCTACAGGACACGGCCAATAAGATAGAAGCACACCGTGCCGGCCACCAGGCAGTAGAGGACGAAGGGCCAGATGGTGCGGCGCAGGATGATGCCTTCCTTGCCGATCATGCCCAGCACGGCGCACACGGCCACGATGTTGTGGATGCAGATCATGTTGCCGGCGGCACCGCCCACGCCCTGGGCAGCCACGATGATGTACTTGCCGAGAGCGGGATAGTCCAGCAGACCGCCCATATCCCACTGGAAGTTGGCGAAGAGCATGTCGGACACGGTGCAGGAGCCGGTGATGAAGGCGCCCAGGCCACCCACGAAAGCGGCCAGCATGGGCCAGGCGGAGCCGGCCACGTCAGAGGCGAACAGCGCCATGGCCATGGGCATGGACGGCAGGGCGGCACCGTCGGGGCCGGCGGTGTTGACGCCGGAGCCGCGCAGGATGGACACCAGGGCCACGGCGGCCACCAGGGCGATGGTGGGGGCCGTCATCTTTTCCAGAGCGGTGCCCCAGGCCTGGCGGATCTTTTCACCGTTCATCTTGTGCAGGCCGATGGTGATGATGGACACCAGGATGAAGGGGATGGTGCCGGGCAGGTTGAGCAGGGCGATCTTGGAGGTCACGCCCTCGTAGCCCAGGATGTTGGCCCAGCCCACACTGAACATGGGATCGGTGACGATGGGCTTCAGGTGGAAGGCGGGCACGCGGGTCAGCACCAGCAGCAGGCCGCACAGCACATAGGGCAGCCAGGCCATGGTCTGGCTCATGTGTTCCTTGTACTCGGTGGCGGAGCTGGCTTCGATGGAGCCGGTCCATTCAGCATCCCAGGCATCCTTGTGGTCGAAGTCCCACACGCCGTCGGTCGGAACGCAGAAACCCTTCTGCGTCAGCCAGACCAGGGCGCCGAGACCCAGCAGGCCGCCCACCATGGAGGGCAGTTCGGGGCCCACCAGCCAGGCCAGGATCAGATACGGCACCAGGAAGCAGGCGGACGCCATGAGGCAGTACTTCCACGCGCGGAAGCCTTCCATCCAGGACTTGTTCTTGCCGAAGAAGCGCGTCATGAAGCCCAGCATGAAGATGGGCAGGATGATGCCCATGGGGAAATGCATGAGGGTGACATATTCGCCGATGGTCTTGTAGGCCATGGCAGGGTCAGTGAAGTTCATGGCCTGCATGGCCACGGCTTCGATGGATTTGAAGCCCTGCAACACGGGGGTGCCCACAGCGCCGAAGGTCACGGGCACACTGTTGAAGGCCAGGCAGATGACGGCCGCGCACAGGGGCGGGAAGCCAAGGCCCAGCAGCAGGGGCGCAGCCAGGGCGGCAGGCGTACCGAAACCGGCGGCGCCTTCGATGAAGGCGGCGAACATGAAGCCGATGATGATAGCCTGCAAACGTTTGTCGGGGCTGATCTTCTTCATGCCGGCCTGGATGGTCTCCATGGCGCCGCTGTACTGCATGGTGTAGTAGATCAGCAGGGCGCCGAACACGATGATCAGCACGCCCACAGCCGTGATGGTGCCTTCGATGGAAAGGGCCACCAGGCGCATGGGTTCCTGTCCCCAGAAGGCACAGGCCAGCACCACACCGGCCAGCCAGGCGATGGGCATGGCGCGGGTGGAGGGCCAGCGCAAGCCGGCCATGAGGATCAAGGCAATCAGGATCGGGATGAAGGCAAGGAATGCCAAAAGACCGATGGACATGAGACCTCCTATGCAAGTGTCCATGATGAACATGTCCCGGCCGCATATTTTCGCACCACACGCAGCCGTGACCTACCCCAAACCGGCGGCATGACCACATGCCGCATTACGGTCGTGACCTTTGCCGCATGCGCCCGCGGCCCACCGGCGCTCCATGCAGGTTCGCCAGGAAAAGGCCGTAGCCGTGCGGCATTTTCGAGCAGACGGCGGCCTTCCTCAAAACCGCCCGGGAAACCCGGTGTCTGCCCGGAAATCTCTCCCTGTCGCG
>NZ_DS996359.1:608779-679345 GCF_000156375.1 Desulfovibrio piger ATCC 29098 | reverse complement strand
GCCGGACAGGAGGGCCGGTCGCGGGGCAGGCGGCGCGCCGTACGGCACGCCGCCGTCCGTTCATTTAGTTTTTCAGGTTTTCGGCCACCAGTTCCGCGATGTGCGAGACCTTGACCTTCATGCCCTGCTTTTCCACACCGCCGCGCAGCTGCATGACGCAGCCGGGGCAGTCCATGACCACGCGGGAAGCGCCGGTCTCTTCGATATGCTTCAGCTTATTGGTCAGCAGCGTACCGGAGATTTCCGGGAACTTCATGGAGTAGGTACCGCCGAAGCCGCAGCACACGTCTTCTTCGGCGCACGGCACATAGGTGGCCGCGTCGGCGATGAGGTCGCGCGGGGCCTTGGTCACGCCCAGGCCACGGCAGATGTGGCAGGAAGCGTGGTAGGTCACCTTTTCACCGCTGTTGTTGAAGTCCTTCTCGGTCAGGCCGAGGACGTCATGCACGAAGGAGCTGTAGTCCGTCACCTTGTCGGAGAAGAGCTGCACGCGGGCGGCGTCGGCCTTGCCTTCCAGGATGTGGGGGTACACATGCTTCAGGTGGGAAGCGCAGCTGGCGCACAGGGTGATGATGGCGTCGTACTTGCTGGCGTCGAAGGCGTCCAGGTTCTGCTTGGCCACATCCACGGAGGTCTTGCGCTGACCCATCATTTCCAGGGGCAGGCCGCAGCAGGTCTGGGCCATGGGATATTCCACGGCCACGCCGCGGGCACCCAGCACCTTGACGCAGGCTTCCAGCTGTTCGGGGTAGATGAAGTCCTGGGCGCAGCCGCCGAAGATGGCCACACGGTAGCGCGGGGTGGCCACGCGCGGGGCGATCTTGGCCCAGCGGTCACGGAAGGCTTCGTTGGCGATGGCGGGCAGGGCCTTGAAGCCGTGCTTGCCAAGGAACATGGCAGGCAGGTGGCGCTGGAACTGGGTGCCGCCGGTGAAGGGCTTCTGGGCGTAGGAGGCGAACTTCAGCAGGCTGTGGAACATCTTGCGGTTCTTCATCACAGCAGCCATCAAGGTGCCTTCCACACCGCCGCCCTGCTCGTCGGTCAGGCGGGAGCGGATCTCGCGGATCAGGCGGGGCAGGTCGATGCCGCCAGCGCAGACGTTCTTGCAGGATTCGCAGCCCACGCAGTTCTGGCACAGCACCTTGGCCTTGTCCTTGCCGTGGAAGAAGTAGGTCAGGATCAGGCCGATGGCGCCGATGTAGATGTAGCCCATCTTGTGGCCGCCCACCAGACGGAACACGGGGCAGACGTTGGCGCAGGCGCCGCAGCGCACGCAGCGGAAGATCTGGGAGAACAGCGGGTCACGGGCGATCTCGGTACGACCGTTGTCCAGGAAGACCACATGCATGATCTTCTTGTTGTCCTCACAGGCGCCGCATTCGCCGGCACCGGCCATGAAGGTGGCGTACGCGGTCAGGCGCTGGGCCGTAGCGTTACGAGGCAGCACCTGCAGAGCGGTCAGGGCCACTTCCAGGTTGGGGATCAGCTTGTCCAGGCCGGCGATGGCCACATGGACGCGAGGCAGGGTGGTGACCATGCGGGCGTTGCCTTCGTTGGTCACGGTGCTGACGGCGCCCATTTCGGCCACGGCGAAGTTGCAGCCGGAGATGCCCATGTCACCGTTGATGAACTTGCGGCGCAGCTGCACGCGGGCCACCTTCACCAGGCGCTGGATGTCTTCGGCATCCTGCTTGACGCCGGTCTCCTTGGTGAAGTCGTCAGCCACCTGATAGCGGGACAGGTGGATGGCGGGCATGACCATGTGGGAAGGACCTTCGTGGCGCAGCTGGATGATCCATTCGCCAAGGTCGGTCTCGTCCACGATGAACCCTTCCTTTTCCAGGTAGGGGTTCAGCTGGATTTCTTCAGCGGTCATGGACTTGGACTTGATGACGCGCTTGACGTTGTTCTCGCGGGCGATGCTGGCGATGATGCGGTTGGCATCTTCGGCAGTGGCGGCGCGGTGCACGTGCACGCCGCGCTCTTCGGCCACACGGCGGAACTGTTCGTACAGTTCTTCCATGTGCTTGCAGGCGTCGTCCTTGGCGTCGGCGATCTGTTTGATCAGGCCGCGTTCGTCCACTTCCTTGAACACAGCTTCACGGTTGGCGCGGTAGGCCACGGCAAAGGTGTCGAGGGTACGGCGCAGGAAGCTGTCCTCAAGGGCGGAATCAATATCCTTGCGGTAATCCGAAAGGGTTTTGGGTGCAGTGTGGCTCATGGCTTAGTCCTCCAGAAGAATGATATGCAATTCCAGCGGGCCATGAACGCCCACGGCGGCCACGCGCTCGATATCGGCGGTACGGCTGGGGCCGCTGATCAGGGTCGTGTAGTTGCCGCCCTTGGGGTTGGCCATGAGCAGCTCACGCATACGACCGGCGATCTCGGGCAGGGTGCGCACCAGCTTGGACTTGGCCAGCAGCAGCACGTGGATCTCGCTGATCATACCGGCCAGACGGGCATCTTCGTTGTCGGTGTTCACCAGACAGGTGGCACTGGAAGACACGCCCATCTCGGCGGAGGTCAGACCCACGTCGATACCGGCCAGATGGTTGCGCAGACCTTCACGGATGCAGAGGAAGCCCTTTTCCTTGCAGGCGGCTTCCAGGGTGGCGAAGTCTTCATCGTTCAGGACAGGGGCGGCCACGATGCGCTGCACGCGGGTGGGCACACCATTGGGGCCGTTGGGGCCCTTTTCCACGTCCTCGTCCGCCATCAGTTCGCACGGGGCTTTGTTTTCGCACACGTCCACCACGTACTGCAGCGCGGCGGCCATGTTGGGCAGCTCCTGCACCACGGCGTTGACGGCCGTGGCTTTGGCGGTGAAGTCCTGAACAAGATCCTGTATTTCTTCAGGGGCCATTGATGTCTCCTTATAATGAATGCCGTACCCTATTTGAGGGTCTCGGCATAGATCTGGATAGTATGCTTGACCTGCACGGGGTCATTGTTGTGCGAGAGCACGTCTTCCAGCTGCATCATGCAGGCGGGGCAGCCGGCGGCCACCACATGGGCGCCCGTGGCCACCACGTTGTCACGCTTGCGCTGGCCGATGACACGCGACAGGTCGTAGTGGAAGAGGTTGAAGGAACCGCCGCAACCGCAGCAGCGGTCGGCTTCCTTCATCTCCACCAGCTTGTAGTTGGGGTTGGTCTTGATGATGGTGCGCGGCTCCTCGGAAAGGCCCAGGGCCTTCTTGAGGTGGCAGGAGTCGTGGTAGGTCACGGTCTTGGCGCCGGGCAGGCTTTCCACGGCTTCGACCTTGAGCACCTTCACCAGGAATTCGTTGATGTCCATGGTGATGGCGGCCAGGGCTTCGGCCTGGTGCTGTTCCACGCTGCCCAGGCGGGCGGCGTAGCGGGGCCACAGTTCCTTGATGGTGGAGGTACAGGAGGAACAGGCGGTCAGCACGTAGTCGAAGCTGCTTTCACCAAAGGCGGCCAGGCTCTTGGCCATCTGCTTCACCATGCCTTCGGCGTCACCGGAAGACAGGGCCGGGATGCCGCAGCAGGCGAAGCTGCTGGGCATGTAGATGGCCACGTTATGGTGGTGCAGCACCTTGATGCAGGCTTCGGACACATCCACGTACAGCTTGTCGCCCATGCAGCCGGGGAAGAAGGCCACCTTCAGACCGCCCATGACGCGGGGCTCGTCCAGGTTGCCGTAGATGGCGTGCAGGGGTTTGAGGGCCAGGGAACGGATGTGGCGGTCGCCCAGCATGAAGTTGAGCATGGGGGCGCAGGCCGTGTTCTGGGTGTCCTTGTTGCTGCGGAAGATGACGCGCTGCATGGGCGCGCCCACCCGCATGGCAAAGTTGAACAGGCCGGGATACGGCAGCAGGGCACGGAACACCATCTTCTTGACCGGGTGCAGGCCAAGATAGGTGTTCACGATCTCGCGAGCCTCCATGAAGATGTCCATGATCTTCACGCCGGAGGGGCAGTTGGCCTCGCAGGAGCCGCACAGCAGGCAGCGGCCCAGCTTGTCGGCCACGGCCTCGGGGTCAGCGATCATTTCGTGGGCCAGGTTGTCCACCAGGGCCAGCTTGCCGCGGGCCACGTCGGCTTCCATCATGGTGGCGCCGAACATGGGGCAGACAGCCTGGCACATGCCGCACTTCATGCAGGCGATGATGCGGTCGTCAAGCGTCATAAGACGCTTTGCCAGTTTCTTCAGGTCGCTCATGGCGTGTCTCCCTAAATGCCCACCAGCTTGGTGGGATTGAGCAGACCCTTGGGATCCAGAGCGCGGCGCAGGCGCTGCGAGAAGAGGATGGTGCCGCGGGAGGTTTCCTTTTCCATCCACTTGGACTTGGCGGTACCGATGCCGTGTTCGCCGGACAGGGTGCCGTGCAGGCTGATGGCCACATCGAACATTTCGTCGACGGCGGCTTCCACGCGGGCGAATTCTTCCTTGTCGCGCTTGTCGCACAGGAAGGTGGGATGCAGGTTGCCGTCACCGGCATGACCGAAGGTGCCCACTTCGACATTGTACTTCTTGGCGATGTCGTTGACGGCCTTCATCATGGCAGGGATCTGGGAGCGCGGCACGGTGGCGTCTTCCAGCACGGTGGTGGGCTTGCAGCGGGCCAGCACGGGCAGGGCCTGGCGGCGGGCTTCCCACAGCTTGAACTTTTCGGCGGCGTCCTTGGCCACATGCACGGCCACGGCACCGGTCTGCTGCAGCACGCGTTCCACGACCACGGCTTCGTCAGCCACCTGGGCGGGATGGCCGTCCACTTCGATGAGCAGGATGGCGGCGGCGTCGCGGGGCAGGCCGGCCTTGGTGTAGTCGTCCACGCGCACGATGGTGTTGTTGTCGAGGAATTCCAGCGTACAGGGCACCACGTGGGCGGCGATGATGCCGGCCACGGCTTCGGCGGCCTTCTGCATGTCATCGAACACGGCCATCAGGGCCTTGGAGGCCTGCGGCGGGGGCACCAGCTTGAGCACGGCCTGGGAAATGATGCCCAGGGTGCCTTCGGACTGCAGCATCATGCCGGCCAGGTTGTAACCGGTGACGCATTTGACGGTGCGGGAACCGCTCTTGACCAGTTCGCCGGTGGCGTCAAAGAACTCCAGGCCCATCAGGTAGTCCTTGGTGACGCCGTACTTCAGGCCGCGCAGACCGCCGGCGTTCTCGGCGATGTTACCGGCCAGGGTGGACACGGCCTGGGAACCCGGATCCGGGGGATAGAACAGGTTCTTTTTGGCAACCTCGGCAGCGAAAGTGGCCGTGACGACGCCGGGTTCGACCACAGCGTACAGGTCGTCGGAGTTGATCTCGAGGATACGGTTCAGGCCGTTGGTCAGGATGACCACGCTTTCCTTGCTGTCCGGGATGGTGCCGCCGGACAGGTTGGTACCGGCACCGCGCACGGTCATAGGAATACCGTAGTCATAGAGTTTCTTCACACAGATGCCGAGCTGCTCGGTGGTGGTGGGACGCAGCGCGAAAGCGGGCACCACGGGGGGCAGCACCGCGGAATCATAGGAATAACTCTGGCGGTCAGCTTCGGAGCTGAACACGTTTTCCTTGCCGAGGAGATCTTCAAATTCTTTGATAAGCGCCTGGCTTGCCATAAGGGCCTCCTGTTACTCATGAAATATGCTCATCAACCCGGGCTCCCGACCGGGCCTGCACCCAATCTACCCGGAACACGAAAAAAGAGCACGCAGCAAGACCTGCTCCGAAGAATAGGTTGATCCGGGCCGAATGAATTTTTTTAGCAAGAATTTCTTTTTTTGAAAAGGTAAAACTGCTCCCCAACCTGCTGTTGCAAAGAAAAAAGAGGATCCTCTTTTTCTTATATTTTTAAAAATATTTTATAAAATATATCAAAGACTCCTTCTCTTCTTTTATTGATGAAAAATGTACAAAAAATACGGCAACACAGATGATACAATCACCTTTTTTTCAAAGAACAGCCACACAAAAGAGAAAGAATGGATATGCAATATGCTCTTCATTTTGCACATTACTACAGTCTCTTCCATGCACACTTATCTTACCGGTAAGAAATCAAAACAAAAAATTTTTTTATATCCTGTCCAGAATCTCCCGGCAACACTTTTTCTGCGCCCCATGCAGGCTTTGAGATTGTCTATTTTTTCTCATTCGCCAAATGCATAATATATTCAAAGGCTTCCGCACTCACCGGCTGAACGGAAAGACGGCTGCCCCGGCGCATGAGCTCCATACCGGCCAAGGCCGCATGCGCGGAGAGTTCCTTGCGGCTCAGGGCAGGCAGGGCTTTGTGCAGGCGCACGTCCACCATCTCCCAGATGGGTTTTTCCGGCGTGGCCCGGGGATCGAAATGATTGTTCTCGGGGTCCTGCGCCGTATGGTCGGGATAGGCCTCGCGCACCACTTCCACCACGCCCACGATGGAGGGGTCCGCACCGCTGTGATAGAAAAAGCCCAGATCGCCTTTTTTCATGGCCTTCATGAAGTTGCGGGCCTGATAGTTGCGCACGCCGTCCCAGGACGTGGTCTGCCCGGGCGCGGCCTCCAGATCCTGCCAGGAGTAGCAGCCCGGCTCGCTCTTGAACAACCAGTAGTTCATGGTACCTCCTTTTCTATCAGGATATATTCTCAAAAAGAAAGTAGCAAGTGTTCCGAAAAGAAGCAGGCACGCAGAGGGGAAGGGGCAGTTTTTACAAAAAACGTCCCTTCCCCTCTCGTCCCCCGCTCTTCCGCACACCGGTTCCCATGCCCCCAAAACAGCGGCGGCCCCGAAGGGCCGCCGTGACGAAGGCATGACACGCGGGACGCCGCGCCCTGACGGAGGGCACGGGCATCCTGCCTGTTATTCCATATCTTCCGTAAGGATCATGTGGCGCGCGGCCGCGGTCTCGTCCAGACGGCGGACGGGCATCTTCACCGGAGCATCCAGCAGCTGCTGGGGATCTGACTTGCCCAGGGCCACGATCTCGCGCAGGGCCTCGATGTAGGCATCCAGGGTCTGCTTGCTCTCGGTCTCCGTGGGCTCGGCCATGAGGCATTCATGGACGATGAGCGGGAAGTAGACCGTGGGCGCATGGAAACCGCGGTCCAGCAGGGCCTTGGCGATGTCCAGGGCGCGCAGGCCTTCAGGCGCGGAGGCCACGAACTCATGGGCGCAGATGCGGTCGAAGGGCACATCGAGCACGCCTTCCAGCTTCTTGCGCAGATAGTTGGCATTGAGGCTGGCGAACTCGGCCGCGCGGGTCAGGCCCTCGGCGCCCAGACGCATCATGTAGGCCAGGGCCTTCAGCACCACGGCGAAGCTGCCGTAGAAGGGACCGATGTGGCCGATGCTCTGCGGCAGGTCGTAGTCCAGGGCATAGCTGCCGTCTTCGGCCTTGCGCACACGCGGCGCGGGCAGGAAGGGCAGCAGGCGCTCGCCCACACCCACGGGACCGCAGCCGGGGCCACCGCCGCCGTGGGGCGTGCCCAAGGTCTTGTGGACGTTGAGGTGCACCACGTCGAAGCCCACATCGCCCACACGCATCTTGCCCAGGATGGCGTTCATGTTGGCGCCGTCGTAGTACAGCAGGGCGTCCTCACGGCGCAGCACTTCCACGATGCGCGGCAGGTGCAGCTCCAGCAGGCCCAGGGTGTTGGGGTTGGTCATCATCAGGCCGGCCACCTGGTCGGGATATTTGGCCATGGCCTCTTCAAGGGCGGCGGGGTCCACCATGCCGTCACGCGAGGCCACGTTGACGATCTCGAAGCCCGCCAGCACGGCGGAGGCAGGGTTGGTGCCGTGGGCCGAGTCGGGGATGAGCATCTTGGTGCGGTTGCGGCCCTTGGCCTTGTGGTAGGCGGCGATGAGCTTGACGCCGGTGTATTCGCCGTTGGCCCCGGCCATGGGCTGGAAGGTGAAGGCCTTCATGCCCGTGACCTCGCACAGCCACTGTTCGGCGTCATACAGGCATTGCAGGGCGCCCTGGGCCAGTTCGCCGGAAAGCTGGGCCAGCAGGGGATGCATGCGGGCAAAGCCCGGCAGCGAGGCCACGTATTCCGTGAACTTGGGGTTGTACTTCATGGTGCAGGAGCCAAGGGGATAGAAATTGGCATCCACACTGTAGTTGAGCTTGGACAGGTTGGTGAAGTGACGCACCACGTCCAGTTCGGAGCACTGGGGCAGGCGCGGCGCGCTCTTGCGCAGCAGGGCTTCGGGCAGCATCTGCGCGGCGCGGGGCGCGTCGTCGTCCACGGGCAGGGCCAGGCCGGAGGCGCGGCGGCCTTCTACGGATTCGGCAAAAATGGTTTTCACAGCAGACCTCCCAGCTTTTCGACCATGGCATCCACCTGCGCACGCGTATTGCATTCGGTGCAGGCCAGCAAGAGCACATCATCCATGCCCGCATAGGCACGCCCCACAGGATAACCGGCGGCCACGCCCTGACGCAGCAGGACCTGCACCACCTCCTCGGCGGGACGCGGCAGGCGCAGGGCCACTTCATTGCCGAAGGGAGCGTCATTGAGCAGGGAGACACCGGACAGGGCCGTGAGCTTTTCCACCGCGTAGCGGGCCAGGGCCATGCCGTGCTCGGCCACGCGGGCCAGACCGTCCGGGCCCACCAGCGAAAGGTACATGAGCGCGCGCAGGGCGCACAGGGACTGGTTGGAGCAGATGTTGGACGTGGCCTTGGCGCGGCGGATGTGCTGCTCGCGGGCCTGCAGGGTGAGCACATAGCCGGTGCGGCCTTCCAGATCCGTGGTGCGGCCCACGATACGGCCGGGGAACTGGCGGATATGCTCCTTGCGGCAGGTCATGATGCCCAGATAGGGACCGCCGAAGCTCAGGGGCTGGCCCAGGCTCTGGCCTTCGGCCACGGCGATGTCGGCGCCCATCTCGCCGGGGGTCTTGAGCACGGACTGCATGACCGGATAGACGGAGATGACGCCCAGGGCCTTGCAGGCGCGGGCATGGGCGAAGAGCTCGCTGAAGTCGGCCACGGCGCCGAAGAAGTTGGGGTTCTGCACCAGCACGGCGGCGCAGGTGGCGTCCACGGCGGCCTTGAGGCCTTCCATGTCGCTCAGGCCGTCCTTGTGGGGCACGGTCACCAGAGTGATGTCCAGGCTGGAGGAGTAGGTCTCCAGCATGGCCCGCCAGACGGGATTGATGCACTGGTCCACCACCAGCTTTTTGCGGCGTGTGGCGCGCACGGCCATCATGCAGGCCTCGAACAGGGCCGTGCCACCGTCATAGACGGAGGCATTGGCGCAATCCATGTCCAGCAGGCGGCTCACCGCGGTCTGGTATTCGAAGATGGCCTGCAGGGTGCCCTGCGAGCATTCGGCCTGATAGGGCGTGTAGGAGGTATAGAACTCGCTGCGGCCGGAAAGGGCGTCCACGGCGCGGGGCACGTAATGGGCATAGAAGCCCGCGCCCAGGAAGGAGACGGCGGGCGAGACGTTGGCGGCGGCCAGGTCCTCGAAGTAGCGGCACACGGCGAATTCGCTCTGCCCCTTGGGCAAATCGAAATGTTTGGGGCGCATTTCAGGCGGGATGTCCGCAAAAAGGTCATCAAGGTTGCGCACACCCACGACGGAGAGCATTTCCTGCACTTCGTCCGGCGTATGGGGAATGAATGGCATAGGGGAGCTCCTTGCAGCGAAGGCTGCCGTGCTGGTGGAAAAAAGGCGGCAGGGCCGGGACCCTGCCGCTCCACGGACTAGTGCTGCTCGTTCTTGCAGTGTTCTTCGTAGGCCGCGGCGTCCATCAGGCCTTCGGGCTGGGCGGACAGCTTCACGCGCACGATCCAGCCGGCGCCGTAGGGATCGCTGTTCATGACTTCAGGAGCGTTCTCCAGCTCGGTGTTCACGGCCACCACCGTGCCGCTGACGGGCGAGATCAGGTCGCTGGCCGCCTTCACGGATTCCACGGCGCCGAACTCGCTGCCGGCGGTCAGTTCGTCACCTTCGGCGGGCATGTCCACATAGGTGATGTCACCCAGGGATTCCTGGGCGAAATGGGTGATGCCCAGGACAGCTTCTTCACCGTTGACTTTGGCCCATTCGTGGGACGCACTGTACAGCAGGTCTTCGGGATTGCTCATGGTCTTCTCCTTGGTCCGGGGCAATGCGCTGTCCCGGAAGTTGATGTCAGCATCTGTGGCGGGGCGAGGGGCCCCGGCAGTCCGCCATCCGCATGGTGCTGCCGGGCCTCCCCCTGCCCTGCCGGGAGCTTTCCTGAAATATGGTGAGCGCCGTCTTCCTTCGTTCGGCCGCGCCGGACAGGGGATGACGGGCAGGCTCCGTACCGGCCGACGAGGGCCGGGGCCTTCTAGGCCAGCTTCTTGCGGGCCGTGCCTTCCTTATAGAAGGGCGCTTCGGTGACCGTGGCCTTGAGCTGGCTGCGCGAGGCCTGCACAAGATAGGTGGCGGCATCGGCCTTGTCGGCGTCGGCCCAGGCAAAAGCCACCACATGGCCCAGCGAAGGCGCGAACGAACCGCTGGTGACCACGCCCGCCGGGGTGCCGTCTTCCAGCAGGAGCGCATCGCCGTTGCGGGCGGCGCGGCGGCCTTCGATGCTCAGGGCCAGCAGCTTCTGGCGCACTTCCTGCGCGCCTTCACGGCCCACATACGGGGCGGTGCTGGTCAGCATGCGGCCCATGCCCGCCTCGGCCGGGGTGTGGTTTTCGTCCAGCTCGTGACCATAGAGGGGCAGGCCGGCTTCCAGACGCAGGGTATCGCGCGCGCCAAGGCCCACAGGTTTGACCCGCTCATCGGCCAGCAGGGCTTCCCACAGGGCCTGGGTCTGTCCGGCGGGCACATAGAGCTCGAAGCCCAGCTCACCGGTGTAGCCGGTGCGACTCACCAGCAGCTCACAGCCCTGCCAGCCCTCGCTGCGGAAGCCGAAATAGGGCATGTCGCGCAGGCTGCGGCCCAGCAGGGTCTCCAGCACGTCCACGGCCTCGGGGCCCTGCAGGTCGATCTTGCCGGTCTGTTCCGAGATGTCGTCCAGGGCCACGCCTTCGGGCAGGCGGGCACGCAGGGTGGCGAAGTCCCCGGCGGCGCAGGCGGCATTGACCACCACCATGAAGTCGTCCGGGCCGAAACGGTAGACGATGCAGTCATCCAGCACCGTCCCCTTCTCCGTCAGCAGGAAGCCGTAGCGGCAGCGGCCCGGGGCCAGCGTGGCCAGGTTGTGGCTCATGGCGGCGGCCAGCGCAGCATCGGCACCGGCGCCCCGGATGCGGAACTCGCCCATATGGCAGATATCGAACAGACCGGCATGCTGACGGGTATGCTGGTGCTCCACGAGGATGCCCTCATACTGGATGGGCATCAGCCAGCCCGCGAAAGGCGCCATCTTGGCGCCGTGGGCCACATGCCAGTCCGTGAGCGGGGTCTTGAGTTCGGCCACGGTTCCTTCCTCCTTTCCGGCGCGGTTCCGGCCGGATGACGGGTGGCGCGGTCAGGGTGGGAGCCCGACCGGCCTGATGTTAGCGCAGAGAGGTCGCTCCTCCCCGAAGCATTCGGGACCTGTCCCGGAACGCCCGGAGGGATGGGCCTACAACGTCGTAAAAAACTGCTCCATGCGCTGCGGATCGCAATGGGAGAAATATTCCTGCCAGGCCACCCCGTTCAGGGCCCCGGCCAGCGCGTCGCTCCGGCAGGGCACCCCGCGCAGGCGCTCTTCCAGCCCGGCGATGTCCGCGGCGGCGAAAAAATCCCCGCAGATGCGGCAGCCCCGGACGATGCCGTCCCGCACGTCCAGGCGCCAGTCCACCAGCCCCCAGGGGAAACGCTCGCGCCGTTGCAGGCTGAAGGCCGGCGAGGCACCGTAATTCCAGTCCCAGCTGCGGTATTTGCGTTCCGCCAGCTCTTCCGCGGCCCGCAGCACCTCCGGCTCCAGCTCCCCTTCCCCGTCGGCACAGTGGCGCAGCAGCGCAGCCCGCAGGCTTTCCATGCTGCTGCCCGGCGCCCAGAACTCGGAGATGTTGGCCACCCGCGAGCGCACCGAAGCGATGCCCTTGGAGCGGATCTTGTCCGGGTCCACGTGCAGGGCCTGCACCAGCTCGCCAAAGTCCAGCGATACCAGCAGGGTGCCGTGATGCAGGATGCACCCCTGACGCAGGGACTGTGCGCTGCCCGAGATCTTGCGGCCCCCGGCTTCCAGATCGTTGCGCCCGGTAAGGGAGGCCTGGACGCCCAGCTCGGCCAGAGCCGCGCAAACAGGGCGCAGATAGCGTGCAAAGTCCACGGTCTTACGACCGTGCGCATTCTCCATGAAGGAAAAATTAAGGTTGCCCAAATCATGGTAGACCGCGCCGCCGCCGGTCATGCGGCGCACCACGGGCAGGCCGCGCCGGCGGACGAAGTCGCTGTCGATCTCGTCCAGCGTCACCTGATGGCGTCCCACGATGACGCTGGGGGCATTCTGCCAGAGCAAAAACAGGCCCGGATGATCCGCAGGCAGCCATTGCAGCAGGCATTCTTCAAGAGCGAGATTGAAAGCAGGATCCGTGGAGGAAAGGGAAAGAAACCGCATGGGACGCTCCTGAAAAAAGACCGCAGCCGATGCCGGGTCCGGCATGAAAGTAACATAGCCATGGGGGCCCAACAAGAAATATTTCAGAAAATACTTTGTGAAATATGGCGTGAGGTCGAGCCCATGCCCGGCTGACGGCAAGGGCGGCACAGGCCGCCTCCTGCCATCCCGAGACAGTGCAGGAGCATAGCCTGCTGTGAGAAAAAAGGGAACGCCATCCCCCGCTACGCCCGGAAGGGTGCGGCCATTCCAAAAGGCCGTGCGCGTGACCGGCAGCAAGACCGCCGCCGCTGTGCCATGTTTGGATGCAGGGGTGAAAAGGAATCATCCTTCTCAGGAAAATGCTGCCAGCCAACGCAGTCTTCCGCATACTATCCGCATACTGCGTCGATTTTTCCTGTTCATTTTTTGCGATACCAATGCAGGAATAAATGGAGAATATGCAAAAACCCGCTCTCTATCAGAAGACAACTTTCATAAAAAATCATTCATGCAATCATGTGAAATGATTTTCTTACAAAATTTTTTAAATATTTTATAAATTTCATCTATCGATTACAAACATTCACCTGTGATGACGCGAACATCTTCGCGTCATCAGCCCCGCTTTTCCCTGTGGTCCGGCCATGGCAGGGACTGACCCGCTCCTCCGCAGCCGGGGATGGAACAAGGGCACAAAAAAAGCGGGGAAGAGGAGCAAGTCCTCTTCCCCGCCATGCAGACGCGTTGTCCTGCGGCCTAGTGGCAGCGGATGCCCGTCAGCAGATGGGCCATCTTTTCCTTCTTGGTACGCAGGTAGGATTCGTTTTCGGGGCAGGCTTCGATCTCGATGGGCACGCGTTCCACGATCTCCATGCCGTAACCGGACAGGCCCACGATCTTCTTGGGGTTGTTGGTCAGCAGGCGGATCTTGGTGATGCCGAGGTCCACGAGGATCTGGGCGCCGGTGCCGTAGTCGCGCAGGTCATCGGGGAAGCCCAGCTTGCGGTTGGCTTCCACGGTGTCGTAGCCCTGATCCTGCAGGGCATAGGCGCGGATCTTGTTGGCCAGGCCGATGCCGCGGCCTTCCTGGCGCATGTAGAGCAGCACGCCGCGGCCTTCCTTTTCGATCTGGCGCAGGGCGGCGGCCAGCTGGCCGCGGCAGTCGCAGCGCAGGGAGCCCAGAGCGTCACCGGTGAGGCACTGGCTGTGCACGCGCACCAGCACGGGTTCGGGCGTGGTGATGTCGCCCTTGACCAGGGCCAGATGGGTGCCGGGCTCGCGGTCGCTCTCGTAGGCGTAGACCGTGAAGTCACCGTACAGGCTGGGCAGATGGGCCTTGGCATCGCACTTGACGGACACCTGGCCGCGGCGCATGCGGTAGCAGATGAGGTCACGCACGGAGGCGATCTTCAGGCCGTGTTCGGCGGCAAAGACTTCCAGGTCGGGCATGCGGGCCATGGTGCCGTCGTCCTTCATGATCTCACAGATGACGGCGGCGGGCTTGAGACCGGCCAGACGGGCCAGGTCCACGCTGCCTTCGGTCTGGCCGGCGCGGGCCAGCACGCCGTCGGGACGGGCACGCAGGGGGAAGACATGGCCGGGGGTCACCAGGTCGTCAGGACGGGCGCCGTCGGCCACGGCGGCCTTGATGGTGGTGGCGCGGTCGGCGGCGGAGATGCCGGTGGTGATGCCTTCGCGGGCCTCGATGGACACCGTGAAGTTGGTGCCGAAACGCGAACCGTTATGTTTGGCCATCAGGGGCAGTTGCAGCTTGTCGGCCATTTCGCCGGACATGGGCAGGCAGATGAGACCACGGCCGAACTTGGCCATGAAATTGATGGCTTCAGGGGTCACGAATTCGGCGGCCATGGTCAGGTCGCCTTCGTTTTCCCTGTCCTCATCGTCCACAAGAATGATCATTTTGCCCTGCCGGATCTCGGCAATGGCTTCTTCAGTGCTGCACAGAGGCATGTCAATTCCTTGGCTTGTGCCGTACGGGACGGCGTTATCTTCGTTTGTGCCTAAAAGTAGGGCCGCTCTGCCGTCCTGTCAACGGGGGGCGCAGTTTTGGGCCGGGCCGTGGCCCGGGAACGGTCTCCGGCAAGATGCCTGGAGGCAGGCAAGGCCATTCGGCGGCCCGCGGTCCGCAGCCGGGGGCTAGCCCTCGTTGCGGGGCAGATCGCGCAGGGGCTGCCCCAGCAAAAAGGGCAGCTCGGCCTCCGCCAGCGCGCCGCGCTCCACACAAAGCCGGCGGAAGGCGGCGTCGTAACGTTCCATGGCCGCGGCGGCCTCGCGGTCGCCCATGTCCAGCAGGACGAAATACTGGCGCACGTCGCAGGCTTCCTCATGGGCCTGCACCAGCTCCTCCCACAGGCGGCGCCGCGCGTCGGGCAGGGGCAGCAGGGCGATGGCCGCCCGGCGGTCCAGAGCCGGCACGTCCCGCAACAGGGCCTCCAGCGGCCGGGTATCCTCGCAGAACAGCACGCCGCACTGCACGGGACGCCGGTCATAGATGGTACAGCCCGTGCCGGGCGCATAGGCCAGACATTGCCACGGATGCGGGGCCTTGCCCGTCCCGGCCAGTTTAAGCATCTCGTTCTCCAGCTGGGCCAGGCCGCCGCCCATGCCGTCCTGCCGGGCCCACTGGCCGCGACGCAAGCAGACGAGCATCTCCGGTCTCAGGGCACCCGAGGACAACAGCGGGGCATCGTCCCGCAGCAGGCCGGGCCCGCCCAGTTCACAGCAACGGCCGCAGCGGCGGCAGACCGGCGTGTTATCCGGCATGGCTGCCCTCCTCCTTCTCATGCTCGGCGCGGGCGGCGCGGTTGGCCTCGAAACGCTGTCCGAAGCGGCGGGTGAGCCAGCGCGAGAAGTCTTCCATATAAGCGTAATACACAGGCGTGATGTACAGGGTCACCAGCTGGGAGAAGCACAGGCCGCCCACCACCGCCAGGCCCAGAGGACGGCGGGCCTCGGCGCCGGCCCCCATGCCGATGGCGATGGGCAGGGCGCCCATGAGGGCCGCCATGGTGGTCATCATGATGGGACGGAAACGCACATGACAGCCTTCGGTGATGGCATCCAGCGGCGTGCGCGAGGGATCATGGCGCTGGGCTTCCAAAGCGAAGTCCAGCATCATGATGGCGTTCTTCTTCACGATGCCCAGCAGCATGATGACGCCCACGAAGCCGTAAAGGTCCAGCGGCTGACCGAAGATCCAAAGGGTGAACAGGGCCCCGAAGCCCGCCGACGGCAGGCCGGAAAGGATGGTCAGCGGGTGGATGAAGCTCTCGTAAAGGATGCCCAGCACCAGATAGATGACCACGATGGCCAGCAGGAGCAGCCAGCCCATGCCCTTGAGCGAATCCTGGAAGGCCTGGGCCGTGCCCTGGGACTTGGCGCTCACCGAGTCGGGCAACAGCGGCAGGCTGACGCGCTCCACGGCGGCCACGCCTTCGCTCAGGGCCACGCCGGGACGCAGGTTGTACGAGATGGTCACGGCCGGGAACTGGCCGTCATGGTTCACGGCGATGGGGCCCACACCGGGGCTCATCTTGGCCACGGTGGACAGGGGCACCAGCTCGCCGCTGGAAGAACGCACATACAGGCGCGTCAGGGCGTCGGGGTTGCGCTGGAAGTCTTTGCGCACTTCCACGAAGACCGTATAGTCGTTGGTGGGCGCGTAGATGGTGGAGACTTCGCGCGAGCCATAGGCCGTCTGCAAAGCCAGCTCGATCTGCCCGGCGCTGATGCCCAGGGCCGAAGCGCGGTTGCGGTCGATGGTCACCCGGATCTCGGGATTCTTGAGCTGGAGGTCGCTGTTGACGTCCTGGATCTCCGGCACCTGACGCAGGGCGGCCTCCACCTTCTGGGCGCACTCGAACAGCTCCTGCATGTTGGTGCCGGTGAGGGTGTACTGGTACAGGGCCTTGGTGGAGCGCCCGCCGATGTTGATGGCCGGCGGCACGCGCAGGAAGACCTGCATGGCCGGCGAGGTGTTGAGCTCGCGGCGCAGGCGCTGCACCACGGTCTGGATGTCCGGACGCTCGCCGTGGGGCTTGAGGTGGATCATGAGCGTGCCGTTGCTCATGCTCTGGCTGCTGCCCACGATGCCCACCACGGAATTGAAGCGGTCCACATGCGGGTTGTTGCGCAGCACCTCGTCCAGCTTGTGCTGGGCCTTGACCATGCCTTCAAAGGAGATGCCCTGCTCCGCCTCGGTGGTGGCCACCACAAAGCCCATGTCTTCGCTGGGCAAAAAGCCCTTGGGCACGATGACGCCCAGCCAGCCGGTGGCCAGCAGCAACAGGAGCGAGAAGATCAGCGTGGTGCGGCGGTGCCGCAGCACCACATCCAGAGAACGGGCGTATTTGTTGGCCAGCCATTCGAAGGCGCGCTCCAGCTTGCCGTAGATGCCCTCATAGCCCACGCGGTGCTTGCTGCCCGAATGGCGCAGGAAGTAGGCGCAAAGCATGGGGGTCAGGGTCAGGGAGACTACGCCCGAGAACAGGATGGCCGTGATGATGACCACGGCGAACTCGTAGAACAGACGGCCCACGATGCCGCCCATGAACAGCACCGGGATGAAGACCGCCGCCAGGGAGACGGTCATGGAAAGGATGGTGAAACCGATCTCGCCCGAGCCGTCATACGCCGCCGTGAGCGGGTCCTTGCCCATCTCCTGGTGACGGACGATGTTCTCCAGCATGACGATGGCGTCGTCCACCACGAAGCCCACGGCCAGGGTAAGGGCCATGAGCGAAAGGTTGTCCAGGCTGAAGCCCATGGCCAGCATCACCGAAAAGGTGGAGATGACCGACATGGGCAGGGCCAGACTGGGGATGATGGTGGCCGGCAGGTTGCGCAGGAACAGGAAGATGACCAGCACCACCAGGAAGACCGTCAGCACCAGGGTGAACTTCACCTCGGCCACGGACTCGCGGATGGATTCCGAGCGGTCATAGAAGATCTCCAGCTTGACCGAGGGCGGCAGCTGGCGGGTCAGGCCGGGCAGCAGGGTCTTGATGTCGTCCACCACCTGCACGGTATTGGCGCCGGGCTGGCGTTCCACGGCCAGCATGATACAGGGCTTGCCGTCATCGGCCCAGGAAAGCTGCTTGTCCTGCTCCACGCTGTCCACCACTTCGCCGATGTCCGAAAGGCGCACGGGAGCACCGTTGCGGTAGGCCGCCACCACGTCCCGGAAGGCTTCGGCGTTCTCCAGCTGGCCCGAGGCCTTGATGGCGCTGGCGCGCCGCTCCCCTTCCAGCGAACCCGTGGGCAGCTTGCTGTTGGCGCCGCTCACGGCATCGGCCACCTCGTCGATGCCCAGCCCGCGGCTGGCCAGGGCGTCGGGGTCCACACGCACGCGCACGGCATACTTCTTCTGCCCGTAGATGACCACCTGGGCCACCCCTTTGACCATGGAGAGTCGCTGCCCCACCAGGGTATCGGCATATTCGTTAAGCTCGTACAGCGGCAGGGTGGGAGACCCCACGCGCAGATAGAGGATGGGATAGTCCGCCGGGTTGACCTTACGGAAGCTGGGGTCGTTGGTCATGTTGGTGGGCAGACGGCGCTGGGCCAGACCGATGGCGGCCTGCACGTCCAGGGCCGCGGCGTCGATATCACGGTCCAGGGCGAACTGGATCGTGATGCGTGTTCGACCCGTGGCATTGACGGACGAGATGGAGTCGATGCCCGCGATGGTGAAGAATTCCTTTTCCAGCGGCGTGGCCACGGAAGCGGCCATGGTCTCCGGGTCAGCACCGGAAAGGTCGGCGCTCACCTGGATGGTGGGAAAGTCCACGTTGGGCAACTGGTTGACCGGCAGGTTCACATAACTGGCAGCCCCAAAAAAGAGCATGCCCAGCATGATGAGTGCCGTGGCCACGGGTCGGCGGATGAAAAGGGCAGCGATATTCATACGCTGCAGCATACCTGCCCGTCCCGCAGGACACAAGCGGGCGAGCCCATGGCCCGCCCGCCAAAATGTTGCGTCTGCAACGTTATTTTATTTGAGATTCAAGGGGATTATCCCCCAGAAACAGGCCGGGAATTTTTTCTATCAAAAACAGCCCGCCTGGCGCAGGAAGAGGAAGGCCCCCAGTCCGATGCACAAGGCACCGATGACCTTGCGCAAAAACGGTGCCGACACACGCTGGGCCATGGCGATGCCGCCCAGCAGGCCCACCACCTGCACGGCGCACAGGGCGGGCAGCAGCATCCAGTCCACATGGCCGCCCATCATGTTGCCCACGCTGCCGGAAAACGAGGTGGCGATCTGGTAGGGCATGGACAGGGCCACGGCATGGATGGGCGAATACCCCACCAGCACCATCCAGGGGATGGAGGCCACAGGGCCGCCCGCGCCGGTGAGCCCGGCCATGAAGCCCGTGGCGCCGCCGATGACCGCCCTGCCCTTCCAGCCCAGCCAGAAGGGGCTGCCCTTGCGGCCCGGCTTGGGCGGGCGCAGGGTGCAGGCACCGGCAAACACGATGATGACCGCCAGGATCATGACCAGCGGTCCGGCATCGATACGGGCGTTGACCAGCGCACCGGGCGCGGCGCAAACGAAGCTGCCCAGCGCAAAGGGCACGGCCTCCATAAAACGGTAGTGTCCGTTCTTGTGATAAAGCCATGTGCCCACGAAGCCCGTACCGATGAAGGAGGCCAGCGCCGTCCCCATGGCCGTGTGCGGCTCCAGTCCGCTCATGAGGATGAGCACAGGCGGCACCAGGATGCCGCCCACTCCGGCCAGCCCCACAAGAAAGCCCACCAGCAGGCATACCAGCAAAACAACGATCATCACGACCCCCGGATGTGGAAAAATCGATACGGCACGCTGGCCGCACCTCTTATGCCTTATTCTCCTTTTTGGCCCTGCTGGCAAGATACGGCGCGGATGTTGCGCGGATGCGTCCCCATCCTCCCCAAAAGGCAAAAACAGGTTGCATAAACGCATCACAAAAAGGAAACAGATTATTTTTACTGATAGATTCCTCTCACACGTCCCCGACCGGCGACATACCCTGCGCACGTTTTCGCGGCAGGGCACGCCCCCCCGCCGTTCCGGAAAAAGACATGAAAAAAGGCAGGGGGACACCCTGCCTTATGGCTCCGGGAAATCGATTACCCCGCAGGCTGCGAGGCGGGCAGCCGGATCACTGCCATTCCGGGCCTTCCATGAGCCCGCAGGAACTCATGGCCGTGAACAGCACGATGCCCGCGGCCGTGGAAAGGTTGATGCTGCGCACGCTGTCCTTGAGCATGGGGATGCGGACCTTGTACGGGGAGCGCTTCAGGATCTCCGGCGGCAGGCCGCGCGTCTCGGGCCCGAAGACCAGGCAGTCGTCCGGCGCGAAGGCGAAGTGCTGCAAAGGCTCCCCGCCCCGGGCGGAGGTCATCACACAGCGCGGCGGCGTACCGCCGTTCTCCGCCGTGGCGGCGGCCAGCCAGCTGTCCCAGTCCGGCCAGACATCCATGCGCACATGCGGCCAGTAGTCCAGCCCGGCGCGCTTGAGGTAGCGGTCCTCCAGCTTGAAGCCCAGCGGCTCGATGAGGTTGAGATGGATGCCCGTGGAGGCGCACAGGCGCGCGATGTTGCCGGTATTGGGCGGGATCTCCGGCTCGAACAGCACGATCTTCATAGGATGGCGTCCCTTTTTATGACGACGGTAATCGAAAGGAGGATAAAGAGGTGTCCAGGCAGAGCCCCTTCGCGCGCCGCAGCGAGCTGATGGCATCCCTCTGGGCCTGCCCGTCAGCAACGCGGGAGCGTTACAGACAGGGGCACAAAGATGAGGCGCCCCCAACAGCAGGCCCGGGACCGCTGGAACAACCTGACGGGCATCGGCAGCGCGCAGCCCCCTCTCCCCTAAAAAACATGCATGCCATGGTGGGCCAGCGACAGGCCTAGCCCGCCGCCCTCACCTGTCCGGTGATGCCCGGCACGGCCTGACAGCGCACGCGCATGTCGCGCGAGGCCCGGCCGCTGTCGTCCAGCACGGCGAAGAGGTCGGCTTCCACCACCTCCACCCGGGCCCCGGCAGCGTCATGGGCGGCCAGACGTTCTTCCAGCAGGGCCACGGCACGTTCCTTCACGGTCTCCAGCGTGGCCGCACGCGGCAATTTTTCTTCCAGTTCCAGCGAAGGCACACGCAGCAGGGCACGGCCGCTGTCGGCATAGACTTCCAGACCGGCGGTGGGCAGGGTCAGGGCCGCGCCCACGGCATTGGCCACCGCTGCGTGGGGCGGACAATCCACGGGCAGGGCCAGCCGTCCGGCCAGACGCTCGCGCAGACGTTCCGCCGGGCCGCCCACCAGCCAGACCCGCTCCGGCGCGATGTCGCGCAGGCCGCGCAGGGCCGCCAGCGTATAGACGGGACGGGCATTGACGCCGTCCACCAGCTCGCGCACGGCCGCCGCCACCTGATCGAGGGCATCGGCCACGGCCCGGGCGGCCAGGTCTTCGGGCTTCATGCCGTGCTCCCCGGCCAGGGCCGCCACGCCGTGCAGGGAGGCCGCCGCATCGCCGGAAAGGTTGCCGGGCCGTTCCCGGTCACAGACGTTGAGGGCATCCAGCAGCGTGGGACGCGCGCCGCCAAACGCCATGGCCGGACCTTCGCGCAGGGGGCCGGTGTGCACACGGGCCGCCGCGCCCTGCCCTTCCACGCGCAGCAGGGAATCGCCGCCCACGCCGATGGACAGGGACGCCAGCGACCGCACCAGCGTCCGGCGACCGCGCACGCTCATGCCGTCACGGTCCACCACCGGCGAGCCCTGGGCGAACAGGGCCACGTCCGTGGTGGTGCCGCCCACGTCCAGCAGCACGGAGCAGGCATCTTCCGCCACGGCGGGACACAGGGCCAGAATGCCCATGACGCTGGCCGCCGGGCCGGACAGGACGGACTGCACGGGTTCCTGCCGGGCCAGGGCCGCCGGGACGGCCCCGCCATCGGCCTTGAGCAGGCGCAGGGGGGCCCGGATGCCCGCTTCCTGCAGGCTCTGCTCCACAGCGGTCAAAAAGCCGTCCACGATGCGGGCCACGGCGGCATTGTAATAGGCCGTGGCGATGCGGCGCGGGAAATTGAGTTCGCCGGACAGGCTGTGCCCGCATACAGGCGTGAGGCCGGCAGCGCGCACTACGTCGGCCATGGCCAGCTCGTGCGCGGCATTGCGGGGCGAGAACTTGCCCACGCAGGCCACGGCCCGCACGCCCTTCTTTTTCCAGGCGGCGCAGGCCTCGGCCAGAGGACGGGTATCCAGAGGCGTCACTTCCACGCCGCGATGGTCCAGACCGCCGGGCAGGATGCAGACATCGTCCCCGATGGCGAAACGGGCGGGCGCCAGACCCGGCCCGGCGCTCAGCGCCAGGGCCACACGGTCGGCCCGGCCCTGCACCAGGGCGTTGACGGCCAGGGTGGTGCCCACGGTCACCCGGTCCGCGGCACGCAGGCGCGCCGGGCCCTCGGGGCCGAATCTTTCTTCCAGAGCCTTTTCCAGAGCGGCCAGTGCCGCACGCACCGAAGAGGGCAGATCTTCGTGGCAGGTGGGCGCCTTGGCCCCGGCCAGGATGCCTTCCGGCCCGCAAAGCACGGCATCGGTATGCGTGCCGCCCGCATCGATCCCCAGAAACGTCTGCGCTGTCATGCTGCCTCCACAGGCATCGCTGCCTGAAATGTTTGTCTGCTGGGTTGTAAACTTTCGTCCCGCCACTGACAAGCAAGGCCCGGCCCCTGCCCTGGCGGCCGGTGTGCCCTCCGTAGATCTGACCACCCGGAAGCGGACGCAGCGGCTGACGGGGAGCGCCCGTAACGCACGGGGCCGCAGTCCGGCCGGGCGTGTCCGCCGGGAGGCCCATGGGGTACCTCCCCCGGTCCCGGACAGGCCCTGTCCTTCGCCGTGCCGTCCGCCTCCATCCTTCCCCTTACGGGGAACACCAAGCGGACACGCCGCCTTGCGGGCGGGACCTTCGCCTTCCCGTTGCGGGCAGTGCATCTTCCTGCCCGCGGACGCTTGCCATACGCGGCGCTTTCCAGTAAATTTTTACCCTTCGGACAGGCCCCGCCGCGCGCGGAAGATCCGGCCTGGCCAATATCGCGGAATATATTGAGGAATGTATCATGCAAACGACCGATTTCATCTGGTTTGACGGCAAAATGGTCCCCTGGGCCGACGCCCAGGTTCACGTTCTCACCCATGCCCTGCATTACGGCAGCGCCGTTTTCGAAGGCATCCGCGCCTATGCCTGTGCTGACGGCACTTCCGCCGTTTTCCGCCTGAAGGAACACAGCCAGCGCCTACTCAATTCCGCGAAGATCCTGCGTCTGAACATTCCCTACACCGTCGACGAGATCAGCCAGGGCATCCTGGACACCCTGAAGGCCAACAAGATGAAGGAAGGCTACATCCGTCCCCTGTCCTTCGTGGGTGATGGCGAAATGGGCGTCTACCCCGGCAACAACAAGGTCCACACCATCATCGCCGTGTGGCCCTGGGGCGCCTACCTTGGCCCCGAAGCCCTGGAGATGGGCATCCGCGCCAAGACCAGCTCCTTCGCCCGCATGCACGTCAACACCCTGATGAGCAAGGCCAAGGCCGCCGGCAACTACGTGAACTCCATCCTGGCCAAGATCGAAGCCAAGGAAGACGGTTACGACGAAGCCGTGATGCTGGATACCAACGGTTTCGTTTCCGAAGCCACCGGTGAAAACATCTTCATCGTGCGCGACGGCATCATCAAGACCACGCCCTGGACCTCCATCCTGGGCGGCATCACCCGTGACTCCGTCATGAAGGTGGCCCGCGACCTGGGCTACACCGTGGAAGAACAGCAGTTCACCCGTGACGAGCTGTACATCGCCGACGAAGCCTTCTTCACCGGTACCGCCGCCGAGATCACGCCCATCCGCGAAGTGGACAACCGCACCATCGGCGCCGGCCATGCCGGCCCTGTGACCAAGCACCTGCAGAAGGAATACTTCGGCGTGGTCAAGGGCCAGAACGCCAAGTACGCCGACTGGCTGAGCCACTACACGTTCTAGCACTCTCTTCCGGCGCGCCTGTAACCTTTTTGGGGGACAGGCGCGCCCTGCCGTTTTTTTCATGAAGCACCTCTCCCTCGCCGCCAAATACCGCCCCCAGACCTTTGCCCAGGTCGCCGGACAGGACATGGTCAAGGCCGTGCTCTCCCGTGCCGCCGCCGAAGACCGGGTCGCCGCCGCCTATCTGCTCAGCGGCACGCGCGGCGTGGGCAAGACCACCATCGCCCGCATCTTCGCCAAGGCCCTCAACTGCCGCCATGCGCCGGGCCCCGAGCCCTGCAACCAGTGCGACCAGTGCCGCAAGATCACCCAGGGCAGCCATGTGGACGTCACCGAGATCGACGGCGCCTCCAACAACAGCGTGGAAGACGCCCGCGCCCTGCGCGAGAACATCGGCTACGCCCCCATGGAGGGCCGCTACAAGGTCTTTATCATCGACGAAGCCCACATGCTCTCGCGCAGCGCCTTCAATGCCCTGCTCAAGACGCTGGAGGAGCCGCCCGCGCGCGTGGTCTTCATCTTCGCCACCACCGAGGCGCACAAGTTCCCCATCACCATCGTCAGCCGCTGCCAGCATTTCGTCTTCCGCCATCTGGGCGAGGACGCCCTCGTGCAGCACCTGTCCCAGGTCCTGAACAAGGAGAACGTCCCCTTCGAGGAAGGTGCCGTGCGCCTCATCGCGCGCCGGGCCGCGGGCAGCGTGCGCGACAGCATGTCCCTGCTGGACCAGACCCTGGCCCTGGGCGGCGACAACCTCACCAGCGCCGTGACCCGCGAAGTGCTGGGCCTGGCCGGACAGGAGCTGTCCGCCGACCTGTTCGACGCCCTCCACGCCCGGGACTGCGCGGCCGTCTCGCAGCTGTGCGCCGGCCTGTTCCGCCAGGGGGTGGACATCGGATTTTTCGTGCGCGAGCTGGCCGGACATCTGCGCGACCTGTTCCTGCTGCGGCAGGGCGGCGATGCCGTGGCCCCCACCCTGGGCCTGCCCGGCGAAGAGATCCTTTTCTGGCAGGGCCTGGCCCCGCGTTTTTCCGCAGGGCACCTGCACGCCGCCTGGCAGATGGTACTGGACGCCCAGCGCGGCATCGTGCAGAATCCCGAGCCGGCCGCGGCCCTGGAGCTGTTGCTGCTCAATCTGGCCCTGTTGCCGCAGCTGCTGCCCCTGGAACGCATGGACAGCGCCCCGGCACCGGCCGCGCCCGTACAGGGCCATCCCGGCCACGACAGGCAGGAAGGCAGCCCCCTCCCGCCCCGGGACATGGGCCATGCCGCTCCCGTCCAGGCCCCGGCGGCCCGCGCCCGTGAACACGGGACCCCGGCGGAAAAGAGCGCCGCTGCCGGCAGCAGCGAACCCGCTCCCGAGCCTGCGCCCTCCCGGCGCCCCGGAAGTTGCGCGCGGCCCCAGCGGGAGGCGCCCGCCCGCCAAGCCACGTCCCGTCCTGCGCGGGTGACGGAGACCCCGGCCCCGAAAGCCGCCCAGCCCCGGGCCGAAGCCCCGGCGCATCCGGAGCATGTGGGGCCCAGCGAATCGGGCATGATCGAGGCGGACGACATCCCGGCCGCCGCGCCGATAATCCCGGTGGCGCCTGCCCGGCCCGCGGCTCCGGCCGCTCCTGTGGCACCGGCCGCACCGGCGACGCCCCCCGTGCCTCCGGCGGCGCCTGCCGTGGAGACGCGTCCGACTGCCCCTGCGGCTGCGGCAGGCTTCCGCCCCGACTGGCAGGCCTTTTGTGATTTCTGCGCCCGGCGTCTGGAGAATGGCGAGGCCGCGCCGCAGCTGCACCTGCTGCGCCAGTTGCGCGCCAGCTGGGAACCGGACTGCCTGCGCCTGACCCCGCGGGCCGAGACCCTGCTGCACCAGACCGAGAAGCAGCGCCCCCAGCTGGAACAGGCCCTGGCGGCCTGGGGCGCCGGGCATCTGCGCCTGGAATTCGTGGCCCCGCGTCAGGCCCGTACCGAGGCGGAACTGATAGAAGAATTTCGGAACAGGCCCGAGATGCAGGCCTGCCTCCGTCTGCTCAACGCCAATATCGAACATTGTACCGAATCCAACCAAGGAGATACCCATGCGTAACATGAACGATATCCTGCGCCAGGCGCAGGTCATGCAGAACAAACTGGCCAAGCTGCAGAACGAACTCAACGAACGCACCTACGAAGCCAGCAGCGGCGGCGGCATGGTCAAGGCCGTTGTCTCCGGCAAGCAGGAACTGCGCGGCCTCACCATCGATCCCAAGGCCCTGGAAGGCGGCGACGTGGAAATGCTGCAGGACCTCATCATGGCTGCCGTCAACGAAGCCGGCCGCATCGCCCGCGAGACCCTGGACCGCGAGATGAGCGCCATCTCCGGCGGCATCCGTCTTCCCGGCGTGTTCTAGGCCATGCACAGCCAGATTCCCGAACCGCTGCGCGCCCTGGTGGAACAGCTGGCGCGCCTGCCCGGGCTTGGCCCCAAATCGGCCATGCGTGTGGCCATGACCCTGCTCAAGTGGCCCGAGGCCGAGACCCGGCGCCTGGGCAAGGGCATCCACGACCTGCGGGACAATCTGCACCTGTGTTCGCGCTGCGGCGGCCTTTCGGCCACCGATCCCTGTGACATCTGCAAGGACGAGAACCGCTCCCGGGACACGCTCTGCCTGGTCAACGAATGGGACAGTATGCTGACCCTGGACGAAGGCGGCTTCTATCACGGCCAGTACATGATCCTCGGCGGCCTGCTGGCCCCGCTGGCCAACATGGACAGCGACAGCCTCGACCTCGACCTCGACCGCCTCATCTCCCGGCTGGAGGAAGGCGAGATCCGCGAGCTCATCCTTGCCCTGGGGGCCACCATCGATGCGGAGAACACGGCGTCGTTCATCAGGAACCTCGTCCGCAAACGTTTCCCGCACATCAGGGTGTCGCGCTTGGCCCAAGGCATCCCCCTGGGGGCAGAGGTCAAATACATGGACCGGGAGACCTTGCGCCAGTCCCTGCAATACCGGCAGGACATCTAGCGCATCCCGACAGTTTCCAGACGGGAAAGGGAGCCTTGCCCAAGGCGCCCTTTCTTTTTTTCATGCCGGAGACAGGCGGCCTGTCCGTCCCTGTCCCGGCCCGGGGATCTCCCCGCAGGACGCTCTGTGCCGTCCTCTCCTTCCCGGTGTATCCCGGGAAGGCGTCTTCATCACGCCGCCATGTCCGCATGTCCGGCGGCTGCCGTTCCGGGGGGCGCGGCAGGCCGCAGGGATGCCGTTTCGCGGCGCGTTCCGTGGACCTTTCGCCTTACAGCCCCCTGCCGGTCAGACCGACGGCCCCGGATGCCACGCCCGGTCCGGCGTCGAGGGCACGGCCTTGCGGCCGCCATTCGGTCGCGCGTTGCTGTCGATGCCCGTAGTGGCCTCGCGGCCAACGGGCACGGCCTTGCGGCCGCCATCCGGTCGCGCGTTGCTGTCGATGCCCGTAATGGCCTCGCGGCCAACGGGCACGGCCTACGGCCGCCATCCGGTCGCGCGTTGCTGCAACAGCGCGTGATACGTCGGGCCCGGTCTGACCAACCAGAAGGAGAACGTTTCATGGAAGCACTTTTCGGTCATCCCATCTTGCAGTCCCTGCTTGCCGGCATCCTTTCCTGGATCTCGGTCAGCCTGGGGGCCAGCGCCATCTTCCTGCGCCGCGAATTTTCCCGTCTGGCCATGGACTGCATGCTGGGGGCCGCCGGCGGCATGATGCTGGGCGCGGCCTTCCTGGGCCTGCTGCAGCCCGCGGCCGAGATGGCCTCCCATATGGGCCGCTGGCACTTCATCCCCATCGTCTGCGGCCTTATGGCCGGTGCGGCCTTCCTTATGGGCCTCGACCATCTCCTGCCCCATCTGCACATCCGCCAGAAGCAGCAGGAAGGCCTTTCCACCAGCTGGCGCCGCAGCGTCCTGCTGGTCACGGCCATGGCCCTGCACCACATCCCCGAAGGCCTGACCATGGGCGTGGGCTACGGCGCCGTGGCCGCGGGCAGCACCCTGCCCTCGGGCGTGGCCCTGGAGATGAGCTCCGCCTTCATGGTCACCGGCACCACCCTGCTCCAGAACCTGCCCGAAGGCCTGGTGGTGGCCACGGCCCTGCGGGCCGAAGGCTTCTCGGCCAAACGTTCCTGGCTGTGCGGTGTCTTTTCCGGCTGTACGGCGCCCATCGGTGCCATCCTCGGTGCCGTCGCCTCCCAGGTGGCGGGCAGCCTGCTGCCCTTTGCCCTGGCTGCTGCGGCGGGCGCCATGGTCTATGTGGTCATCGAAGAAGTCATCCCCGAAGCCAATGCTTCCGGCAACGGCAACGCCGCCACGGTGGCCTGCATCGGCGGCCTCTGCCTGGTCATGAGTTTTTCCAGCCTGGTTGGCTAGTTCCTGCTGCCATACCTTCGGCCAGCAGGCATGGGCGCCTGACCATGGGGCAACGAAAATCAGACAAACGAAAAGGGCGTGGCTCCTTGGAGCCGCGCCCTTTTCGTATCATGTGCGCTCAGGCAGCCATGCCCGGCAGCAGGGTCCCTGACCTAGGGATGGTTTTCGAACTTGTTCAGCAGGGGCTCAGCGCCGTTGTGGCAGGGGGTGCAGTCCATGACGCCCTTGGCCCAGTTGGCATCGTTGCCCTTGGTCTGATGGCATTCACCACAGCCGCTCACGGCGGGCTGCACGGCGAAGGTGCCCTTGTAGTTCTTGCCCTGTTCGATCTTGGCGTTGAAGATCTCCACGGCCTTGTAGGCCACGTCGGCGGTCAGACGGCCGCAACGTTCGCTGCGGGCCTTGCTGGTGGCTTCGATCTTGTTGGCGGCACACCATTTGGACACGGAGATGTGGCAGAGCACGGAGCCGGAAGCGTTGTTGGGCAGGTCGCCTTTGACGCCCTGGGCCAGTTCGCCGGGATTGTAGATGGGCAGTTTGGTCACTTCGTACCAGCGGTACAGCTCGTTGACCATGGGGGTGCGTTCCTTGCGGCCCCAGAACAGGGCGAAGGCGGCCGCAGCACCGTACAGGGCGCCGCAGATGGTGCCCCAGTCGGAGATGCCGCCCTTGTTGGCTTCCAGCATGCTGAAGGGGAACTGGTTGTACGGGGCGCCGTATTTTTCGCCCAGCACGCCGATGATGCTGTAGAAGGCGCCGTAACCACAGGCGTAGCCCTTGTACCAGTAACCTTCATAGGCCACCTTGGCGCATTCCTTGGGATCCAGCTTGTGGGGCTTCCAGCCGAATTCGCCGTTGACCTGCTCGAAGCGCTTGGTCGGAGCCGCCGCCTGGGCGATGCTGCTGCCGGTGCCCACCAGGGCCGCCACAGCCCCGCCTACGGCCAGGCCACCAAGACCACACAGGCAATTACGTCTGCTGTTGTCCATATATCCTCCTTCTTCGGCGCGTTGCGCCCTCTATGATAGTCGTTACTTTTTTCACTACATTTTTCCAGCAGGGAAAGCAAGACCAGGCCGCCCGGAGCAGGGGTACTTTCCTTTTTTTCCGGCCGGGTCCCGGTAGCCCAAAATGGTCCCATCCCCCTGACGACATGCGGATGGCAGGCGCTGCCGCATGTCCGTCACGCCCTGCCAACAGCGCCCTCTATGGCGCCGGACGGCTGTTTTTTCGGGTTCACGGGGCCCCGCCTTCCCTCCCTTCGGCCTGCGCCGCGTGCCCGGACCGGAATCACGGAAAAAATTTTTCATTTGCCACTGGACGAGCACGCAGAAAGACTTACTTAGAGGACGCAAGCGAAAGAGACGCCGCTACGGCGTTCACCGATACAGTTTTTATTTCTCCGAGGAGGATCCACATATGTCCAAAATCATCGGCATCGACCTTGGGACCACCAACTCCTGTGTCTACGTCATGGAAGGCAAGGACCCCAAGTGCATCACCAATCCTGAGGGCGGCCGCACCACTCCCTCCGTGGTGGCTTTCACCGATAAGGAACGCCTGGTGGGCGAGATCGCCAAACGTCAGGCCGTGACCAACCCCAAGCGCACCATCTTCGCCATCAAGCGTCTGATGGGCCGCAAGTACGCTTCTCCCGAAGTGGACCGCTGGAAGGAACATTCCCCCTACACCATCACCTCCGCCGCCAACAGCGACGCCGGTGTGGAAGTGGACGGCCGCACCTACACCGCTCCTGAAGTTTCGGCCATGATCCTGGCCAAGCTGAAGGCCGACGCCGAAGCTTACCTGGGCGAACCCGTGACCGAAGCCGTCATCACCGTGCCCGCCTATTTCAACGACGCCCAGCGTCAGGCCACCAAGGACGCCGGCCGCATCGCCGGTCTGGAAGTGAAGCGTATCATCAACGAACCCACGGCCGCTTCCCTGGCCTACGGTTTCGACAAAAAGGCCAACGAAAAGATCGCCGTGTTCGACCTGGGCGGCGGTACCTTCGATATCTCCATCCTGGAAGTGGGCGACAACGTGGTGGAAGTGCTCGCCACCAACGGTGATACCTTCCTGGGCGGCGAAGACTTCGACCAGCGCGTCATCAACTACCTGGTGGAAGAATTCAAGAAGGAAAACGGCATCGACCTGTCCAAGGACAGCATGGCCCTGCAGCGCCTGAAAGAAGCCGCTGAAAAGACCAAGAAGGACCTGTCCACTTCCATGGAAGCGGAAGTGAACCTGCCCTTCATCACCGCCGACCAGACCGGTCCCAAGCACCTGGTGGTCAAGCTCTCCCGCGCCAAGCTGGAAGCCCTGGTCAGCGACCTGGTGGACCGCACCATCGCTCCCTGCCAGAAGGCCCTGGCCGACGCCGGTCTTTCCCCCAACCAGATCGACGAAGTCATCCTGGTGGGCGGCATGACCCGTATGCCTCTGGTGCAGAAGAAGGTGGGCGAGTTCTTCGGCAAGGATCCCAACCGTTCCGTGAACCCTGACGAAGTGGTGGCCATGGGCGCTGCCATCCAGGGCGGCATCCTGGCCGGTGACGTGAAGGACGTGCTGCTGCTGGACGTGACGCCCCTGTCCCTGGGTATCGAGACCATGGGCGGCGTGTTCACCAAGCTGATCGACCGCAACACCACCATCCCCACCCGCAAGAGCAACGTGTTCACCACGGCCGCTGACAACCAGCCCTCCGTGTCCATCCACGTGCTGCAGGGCGAACGTCCCATGGCGGCCGACAACATGACCATGGCCCGCTTCGACCTGACCGGTATCCCGCCGGCACCCCGTGGCGTGCCGCAGATCGAAGTGACCTTCGATATCGACGCCAACGGTATCGTCAACGTGTCCGCCAAGGATATGGGCACCGGCAAGGAACAGTCCATCAAGATCCAGTCCTCTTCCGGCCTGTCCGAAGAAGACATCCAGCGCCTGGTGCGTGAAGCTGAAGCCCACGCCAGCGAAGACAAGAAGAAGCAGGAGACCATCGAGGCCCGCAACCACGCCGACAGCCTGATCTACGGCACCGAAAAGTCCCTGAACGATCTGGGCGACAAGGTGGACGCCGCTGTGAAGAGCGACGTGGAAGGCAAGATCGCCGCCCTGCGCAAGGCCATGGAAGGCGATGACGCCGCCGCCATCAAGGCTGCCACCGAAGAGCTGGCCAAGGCTTCCCACAAGCTGGCTGAACAGCTCTACCAGCAGCAGGCTCCCAACGGCGGTGCCCAGCAGCAGCCCGGTGCGGGCGCCAATCCCGGCGCCGGTGCCGCCCAGGGCAACAACAACGACGACGTGGTGGACGCCGACTTCACCGAAGTGAAGAAATAATCCCCACACCAACCGGATATCAGGGACGGCCCTTCGGGGCCGTCCTTTTTTTTGTGCCCGCAGACTCTTTCGTTCCTGCGCCGGGGATGCTATCCTGAAGGGAACCAAGGAGTGCCTATGCGTCCATATCCCGCTTTTGTCAGGCTCCTGCACGTCCTGGCCCTGATCCTGCTCTCCGGGCTCTTCCTCCTGGGGACAGGCTGTGTGCATAACAACGATCCCTGGTACGACGACCCGCCACCGCCGCGCCATCACCGGCAACCGCCGCCCCCGCCGCACAGGGTCCAGCCCAGCAAGCCCGCGCCCCCGGCCCATGTGACTCCCCGCCCGGAGCCCCGCCACGGGGACAACAAGCCCGTCCCAGTCCATGACCGACGCGATGACAGGCGGGATCATCCCCCGCGTCGCTGATGCCTTTTGCGGAAGCTCTCCGGAGCTTCCGCATTTTTTGTCTCCGGCCCGCATCCGGATCAAAGGGCGTGTGGCATCGTCCCGCATGCGGGCTGGAAAGGCCCGGGACGTACCGCTTGCCACTGCCGGGAAACGCTTTGGCAGGGCAAGGATATTTCCTGCCATGACGCATCTTTACAAAAAATTCTTTTTGCTGCATAACTTTCTGGATTTGAAAAAGGTCCCCCTTCCGGTACCCCGGAAGCCTGCCATATTTGTGCCTCCCACAGGCACAGCCGCGACGCGCTCCGCTCCAATCCAATCCTTGGGCGCGTCGCGTTTTTTTGTCCCTTCCTCTCCCCCTTCCCCGCGCACCTCCTTCCCGCCCCTTGCGCCACGTTGCAGAGCGGGCTATGATTCCAGACTTGCCCGGGAACGCCGCTCCCGCCCGTCCCGTATCCGGCAGCATGTCCACCATGCCGCCTGCCTGAGGCATGCCATCACCGGCCATCCGGTCCCGGCCCGTCCCGCGTCCGGAAACGACGCATCCTTTCAGCCCTGTACTGCCATGAAAAACAGCTGCTCGCCCCGCGTTTTTCTCCCCATCCTGCTGCTCCTGGTGCTGGCGCTCAGCGCCTGCCAGTTCTCCCCCTCCGCTCCCAGCAAGGCTCCGGCTCCCAAGCCCGCCACGCCCACGGGGCCCCATATCGCCCTGGCCCTGCCCAGCAGCGGCCCCTATGCCGGCGTTGCCGCCAAGATCCGCAACGGCGCCGAGATCGCCCTGCGCGAACTCCAGGCCGGCGGCCTGCTGGCACAGCTGCATGTGGTGGATACCAGCAAGTCCGACTGGAACGCCCAGCTTGCCGCCCTGCCCCCCAATTGCGTCATGGTTGGCGGCCCCCTGCAGGCCCCCATCTTCAAGCAGATCCAGACGTCCGGCATGCTGGAAAAGCGCGTCTTCTTCGCCTTCATGCCCAGCCTGCTGCCCGGTGACGAAGGCGTGCGGGCCTGGCGCTTCTTCCCCAGCCCCCAGGACCAGATCGACCGTCTGGTGAGCTTCGTCACCGAAGACCTGGGCCTGCGCACCTTTGGCGCCTTCTATCCCACGGACAATTACGGCCCCCGCATGACCGGCCTGCTGGACCAGAAGCTCACCGGCATGGGCATCACCCTGCATTCGGCCAGCTACACGCCCGGCCAGTCCAGCACCTGGAGCGGCCAGGCCGCCACGCTCATCAATCCGACCACCCAGGAGAACATCACCGCGCCCATCCCCCAGACGCAGTTCGAAGCGCTCTTCCTGCCCGACTCCTGGAAGAACATGAACCTGCTGACCACCAGCCTGATGTACAACGGCGAGGATCGCCTCGTGCTGCTGGGCACCACCCTGTGGGAACAGGGCCTGGACGGCAAGACCGTGGCCGAGCCCGACCGCTATGCCCTGGCGGTCTTCCCCGCCGCCTGGGACATCACGCAGGCCCCCGCCGCCCTGCGGGCCCCCGGTACCGACTTTTGGGTGGCCCTGGGCTATGACTTCGTGCGTTTTGCCGTGCGCATGGCCTTCGACAGCCGTCCCCCGGCCGCCACGGTCAATGCCCAGGCCGCCAACATGAAGATCCAGTGGGCCATGGCCCCCCTTTCCTGGGACGAAAAGGGCATCGCCCACCAGAAACTGCATCTGTTCCAGCCCGGCGCCAACGGTATGGAGCCGCTGGATCTGACCCGCTTCCGCAACATGCGCGAAGCCATCCTGCAGCGTGCCGCCCTGCGCATGCAGGGCCTGCCCACCGTGGACGAACAGGGCAACTCCCTCATCCCGGGCCTGCCCGGCATGTCGGCCGGGCCCGCCGTGCTCAACACGCCCGCGGCCACGTCCCCGACGCCCGGTGTGGCGCCCCTGTCCACCACGCCCCAGCCGTCGTACAAACTGCGCCTTTCGCCGGCCACCACCGGCACAACCCGTACCGCCCGATAACGGTGCACCTCAAGGTAGATCCCATGTCCGAAAACAAGAATATCAGCCAGGACGTCGTGGCCCACATGGCCCAGCTGTCCCGCCTTGCCGTCAGTGACGAGGAAAAGGCCCTCTTTGCCCGCCAGTTCGGCGACATCCTCGCCTATATGGATGTGCTGGCCCAGGTGGATACCAGCGCCGTGGAACCCCTTTACAGCCCCGTGAGCCATGCCACCCCCATGCGCGACGACCAGCCCGAGCGCAAGCGCCGCCGTGAGGACGTGCTGGGCAACGCTCCCGAACATGATGAAGACTATTTCATCGTGCCGCGCATCGTCTAAAGGAGACGCATCATGAACGAGATCTGCTCGCTGAACCTGACCGCGCTGGCCGATGCCCTGCAAAAGAAAGAGATCGGTGCCGAAGAAGCCACCCGCGCCTGCCTCGACCGCATCGCCGCCACTGAAGAACGCGTGGGCGCCCTGCTCCATGTGGATGCCGAAGGCGCCCTGGCCCGCGCCCGCCAGCTGGACGCCCAGGGCCCCGATGCTTCCCAGCCCCTCTGGGGCGTGCCCGTCACCGTCAAGGACGCCCTGTCCACCCAGGGCATGCCCACCACCGCCGGTTCCCGCATCCTCGAAGGCTACATACCCGTGTACGACGCCTTTGCCGTGCAGCGCCTGCGTGAGGCCGGTGCCGTGATCCTGGGCAAGAACAACCTCGACGAATTCGCCATGGGCTCCACCACGGAAAATTCCGCCTACAAGACCACGCACAACCCCTGGGATCTCCAGCGCGTGCCCGGCGGCTCCAGCGGCGGTTCCGCCGCGTCCGTGGCCGCCTGCCAGTGCTTCGCCTCCCTGGGTTCCGATACCGGCGGCTCCATCCGCCAGCCCGCCAGCCTTTGCGGCTGCACCGGCATCAAGCCCACCTACGGCCGCGTGTCCCGTTACGGCCTCATCGCCTACGGCTCCTCCCTGGACCAGATCGGTCCCCTGGGCCGCAGCGTGGCCGACTGCGCCCGCGTGCTGGGCGTCATCGCCGGTCATGACCAGCGCGACGCCACCTGCGATCCCCGCCCCGTGGACGACTATGACGCCGCTGCCGCCGCGCCTTCCCTCAAGGGCGCCCGCCTGGGCCTGCCCAAGGAATTCTATGCCGAAGGCCTCGCTCCCGAAGTGCGCGCCGTGTGCGAAAAAGCCATCGAGACGGCCCGCGCCGAAGGTGCCGAGATCGTGGAAGTGAGCCTGCCGCACACCAATGCGGCCATCGCCACCTACTACATCATCGCCATGGCCGAAGCGAGCTCCAACCTGGCCCGCTTCGACGGCGTGCGCTACGGCCATCGCGCCGCCGACGTCAAGCAGCTGGCCGAGCTCTACGTGCGCTCGCGCAGCGAAGGCTTCGGGCAGGAAGTCAAGCGCCGCATCCTGCTGGGCACCTATGTGCTCTCCTCCGGCTACTACGACGCCTACTTCCGCAAGGCCGCCCAGGTCCGCCGCCTTATCCGTGACGAATACCTGGCCGCCCTCGAACAGTGCGACGCCCTGCTGGCCCCAGTCTCCCCCGTCACGGCCTGGGAAATGGGCTGCCACAGCGCCGATCCGCTGCAGATGTACCTCATGGACGCCTACACCCTGTCCCTGAACCTGGCCGGTCTGCCCGGCCTGTCCCTGCCCGTGGGCATGGCCGCCGAAAGCAAGATGCCCGTGGGCATGCAGCTCATCGGCAAGGCCTTTGACGAAGCGGGCCTCTTCCGTCTGGGTGCCGGTCTCGAAGCCGCCCTGCCCGGCATCGGTCTGGCCCAGCTGTAGAATGCGCAAGCAAGGCAACGGGGGAGGGAAACCTTTTCGAGAAAAGGTTCTCCCTCCAGCCAGCTCTCGATGCCCGTAACTTCCTTCGTCGTAACGGGCACGGCTCTGAGGGCCGCCCCTGGTCGGCCTTCCCCCCTCCCTTCCAAAACCTCTTTTTCTGATCTGCATGCAGGTCCCCGTCTTCGGATGCGGGGCCGCCAGATGCGAGGAGCCCGGCCAGAAACTGACCGGGCTCCTCTCGTCTGACCGTTCGTGCAGGAGACAAAACTCCCCGGGCCATCCTGTCTCTTGGATCGTCAATCGACCACGACTGCCCAAAGGGGACGATATGACACCCCGTGGAGAAAACACGGCCTGCCCGGCCCCTCGCCCTGTGAATGCAAAAGCGCCCGGTCGAAACGACCGGGCGCTTTTTATGCTTGAGTTAAGCAGATCTTACCGTCCTCCCCCATGCTCTTCTGGAGACTGCCCATCTTCTTCCGCCTGTGGCGCTACGCCACCTGCCGGAGACCGGAACAAAAGTTTTGGGAAGGGAGAGGGGAGCATGAGGGGAGAGGGAGAACCCTTTTCCAAAAGGGTTTCCCTCTCCCCTCATCAAACATTTTCTTCAGCCATCCTTCCTGCTTAGGACTTTTTGAGCATGATATCCAGGATGACCTTGTCGGCTTCCTTCATGCCCGTGGAGCCCAAGCGGCCCAGGTTGGCGATGCAGACTTCGATATCGTCGTCGGTGATGCCTTCGTTACCGGGCACCACGGAGCCGTCCAGGGCCAGCATGACGGCCTGGATGCCGGCGCCCACGGCGGTGGCGACCTTAAGGGCGCAGCTGCTCTTGGCACCGTCGCAGATCATACCGGCCACGTTGCCCACCATGTTGCGGATGGTGCGCTCCATGACCGCCAGATCGCCGTCCAGCAGCAGGGCGATGCCGCACCCGGCGGCCGTGGCGGCCACCATGGCGCCGCAATGGGCGGAAAGGCGGCCCAGGTGATGCTTGATGTGGATGGAGGTGAGGTGGCTCATCATCAGGGCGCGGGCCAGGTCCTCGTCGCTGCTTTCCTGCCGGATGGCGCAGGCCACCACGGGCATGGTGCAGGTGATGCCCTGGTTGCCGCTGCCCGAATTGCTCATGACGGGCATCATGACCCCGGCCATGCGGGCGTCGGCCGCGGCGGCGGTCAGACGGATGGCGAAGGTGGGCAGATCATCGGAAAGGATGTGCTTGCGCACCCGGGCGTCCATGGATTTGCCCACGCCCAGACCGTACTGGCTGGAGAGGCCTTCCTCGGCCACCTGGCGGTTCATGCGCGCGGCTTCGAGGATGAAGCTGATCTCTTCCAGCGGCGCGGTGGTGGCAAATTCGTAGACCCGGGCCAGGGTCAGGGGCCAGTCGGCGGGAGCGGCTTCGCCGGTCTCCGCGGGCATGTGGTCTTCCACCAGGGCACCGTCCTGCCAGACGCGGGTGATGTTGTCATGGCTGTCACGCAGCTCGGCGGCGGCACTGTGCCCGTCGGCATGGGCCGTCACCAGGCAGTACAGCAGCAAGTCGTTGTCCGGCAGGTGCAGCTCCACGGCGTCGGCGGCCACCATGGCCCGGGCGGCTTCGGCCTGTGCGGGATCGAGCGAGGCCAGGCATTCCAGGCCAAGGGCGCTCTTCCCGCCCAGGGCACCGGCAGCGGCGGCAATGGCCAGGCCCATCTCGCCCGTGCCGGGGACCATGACGCCCATGCCGTTCTTGAGCAGATTGGCGCTGACGGCCACGTCCAGGCGTTCCGGTGTCCGGCCCAGCGCCTCGGCGGCACGGGCCGCGGTCAGCGCCACGGCGATGGGTTCGGTGCAGCCCAGGGCGGGCACCACTTCCTGATGCAGCAGGGCCAGGATGGCCTGCCTGTCGGCAAGAGACAGACTCATGCATTCTCCGGGCCTGAGGCCCACGATGTAGAAGGTTGGAACAGGGAACGGGAGACAGGCTCCCGGAAATAGCGACCAGAGCCCCTTCCGGCAGCAGCACGGCGCGGACAGCGGGACGACGCTTTCGGCAGGGGGCCGGTTCCGGGCTCCCGGCGGACAGGGGACACATGGGCAGCCATGAGAAAAAGGATGGCCGCCGGAAAGGACACAGAACAGGAAGGGCCCGGAGACAGGGGCCGGAGCGTACCTGCCGCCGGGCCCCTCCCCGTCAAACGATCGAAACTGAAAAAACGCCTAGATCTTTTCCGCCGGAGCCACGTCCTGCAACGGCCCAAGTTCGCCATTGCGGTTGAACAGGCCTTCCAGCATCAGGGTCAGGGCGCCGTCACCGGTCACGTTGCAGGCCGTGCCGAAGCTGTCCTGCAGGGCAAAGATGGCGATGAGCAGGGCCACACCATTGGGGTCGAAGCCCAGCACGCCGGTCACGATGCCCAGCGAGGCCACCACGGTACCACCAGGCACACCGGGGGCGCCCACGGCAAAGATGCCCAGCAGCACGCAGAAGAGCAGCATGGTGCCCACGGAAGGCAGGGAACCATACAGCATCAGGCTGATGGTCATGACGAAGAAGGTCTCGGTCAGCACGGAACCGCACAGGTGCACGGTGGCGCCCAGGGGCACCATGAATTCCACCATGGTGCGGCTGAGAACGGAGGACTTGCGGGCGCATTCCAGGGCCACGGGCAGGGTGGCGGCGCTGGACATGGTGCCCACGGCGGTCAGGTAGGCAGGCGCGTAATGACGGAAGACCTGCGAGGGGTTGCGGCCGGACAGGGCGCCGCCGATGCCGTAGAGCACGGCCAGCCAGATGAAGTGGCCCACGATGACGATGAGCACCATCATGATGAACACGGGCAGGTGGCGGCTGAGGGAGCCCTCATAGGCCAGGCCCAGGAAGGACAGGCCCACGAAGAAGGGCAGGATGGGGATCATGATGCGGTTGACCAGGGCGGTCATGATGCGTTCCATCTCGCAGAAGATCTTGCCCAGGGTCTCGGACTTGGTCCAGACGATGGCCACGCCCATGGTCAGGGCCAGCACCAGGGCGCTCATGACGCTGAACAGCGGCGGGATGTCCAGACGGAAGACCATCTCGGGCAGGGAGCGCAGGGTCTCGGTGCTGGTGGCGATGGAAAGGTTGGGGATGATGCAGTAGCCGGAGATCATGGAGAACAAGGCCGCGCCCAGCGAGGAGATGTAGGCCAGGGCCACGGCCACCAGCAGGATCTTGCTGGCGTTCTGGCCCAGACGCACGATGGCGGGGGTGATGAAGCCCACGATGACCAGGGGCACCAGGAAGAAGATGATCTGGCCGAAGATATGGCGCAGGGAGACCACCACGTCCATGACGTGCTTCAGGGAGCCGTCGGCGTTCTCGCCGATGTACAGACCAAGCAGGGCGCCGATGATGATGCCGCCCAACAGTTTGAGAATAAGGGAAAAATCGCCGACCTTAGCAGCCATCCTGCACCTCCGGGGGGTTAAGATACGCAAACCATAGACACCTTGGCTACCGTAGCGCAGGCCAGAGGCTTTTGCAATGCGCCGTGCCGCATGGCCTGCTTTCCCTGACAAAAAAAGGAGGCCTGCAAAGCAGACCTCCTGTGGATTACCTAACCGGGAAAGGACAGCGTCCTAACGGGGACGGGGGCCATCAGGCCGGTGATCGGGACGAGGGCCAGCGGGACGCGGGCCGGGACGGGGACCATCATGGCGCGGGCCGCGACCGTCATGGATGCCGGGGCGGGGTCCGGGACGGTCACCGGGGCGATGATAGCCGGGGCGCGGGCCGTCGGGACGAGGACCGGGACGGTGGTAGCCCGGACGGGGACCGGGGCGATCACCAGGACGGTGATAACCGGGACGGGGTCCGGGGCGGTCGCCGGGACGATGGTACCCGGGGCGGGGTCCGGGAGGGGGGCCCTTCTTGTAATGTCCCTTGGGACGGGGCTTATCCTTATGCCAGCCTTCATGACGGCCGTTGTCGTTGCGGGCCACCAGGGTCCCGGGCATCACGCCCACGTGGTCGGCATGATCCGCGACCACGGGCATCCCGTCAGCGACATGTTGCGCGGCCTGTCCTTCATCCGCAAAAGCGAACGTGGTCATACAGGCCAGGGCCAGGGCCGGCAGCAGCAGACGAAAGTTCTTTGCGCTCATGGCAAAACTCCTTGCGAGTCGGGGGCCACCCGTTGCGGGCAGCTTTGCCCCACATTTCCCGCATAGCATCCCCGAAGGAGAGGAGCAAGGCTAAATATTTTTACAGATAGTGGAAAAAGCTTTCATTTTCTCCCAAAGCGCAATGCCGGGGCCCCCAGCTCCAGCGCCTCTGCCTGACGGGCCACGGCGTCGGCCTCCGGCCGGACATACGTCCTGCCTTCCAGTTCGTATTCCTTGGCGGGCAGGCTTGCCCCGCCGCAGGTACAGGTCGTGGCCCTGCGGGGCAGCACCAGGCGTTGCAGCAGCTGGCGCCGCAGGCCCAGGGTGTGGGTATGGCGCAGGACGGCCCGGGCGATCTCTTCCGTATCGGCGGGACGGCAAAGCACCCGCAGCAGGCCCGCGGGGCGGTTCTTCTTGCCTGTGCCCGGCAGCCACAGCACGTCCAGCACCCCGGCGTCAGCGGCCAGCCGTTCCAGGGCCGTGCCCAGTTCCTCGCCGGTCAGATGGTCGAGATGGCACTCCAGCTGCATCACGTCCTCTTCGCCCCCCCGGCCGTGATCGGCCTGACGGGGCTCCCGGGCCTCCACGAGCCAGGCCCGCAGGCCGGTGGGCGCCGGACGCGCGCCGTAGCCCGTGCCCATGGCCAGCAGGCGACCTTCCGGGCCGTCCACGAACTCGTCCACCAGTACACGGGCCAGGGCCGCGCCGGTGGGGGTCACCAGCTCCGTCTTCGCATCGGTGGGATGTACGGGCAGGCCGCGCATGAGATTGGCCGTGGCGGGCGCGGGCAGGGGGATCTCGCCGTGGGCGCAGGTGATGCTGCCCCCGAACCAGGGCAGCGCACAGGCCGTCACCCGCTCCACACCCAGCCGGTCCAGCGCCCAGCAGGCGCCCAGGATGTCCACCAGGGTGTCCACGGCGCCCACTTCGTGGAAATGGACCTCTTCAGGGGCGATGCCGTGGGCCTCGGCCTCGGCCAGGGTCAGGGCTTCCAGCACGGCCAGGGCCCTTTCGCGCACCCTGTCGGCCACGGGCACGGCGGCGAAGATGGCGGCGATGTCCGCCTGGTGCCGCAGGGGCTGGCCCTCCGCCTCCCAGCTGACTTCCACCCGGCATCCGGGACCGCCGCCCCGCTCTTCCCGCCAGACCTCCAGGCGGCAGGCCACGCCCGCCTGTGCCAGCAGGCCCGGAAGGGGGGAAAGGTCCACACCGAGATGGGCAAGGGACGCCAGGGTCATGTCCCCGCTCATGCCGTGACTGCAATCAAGGAAAAGATGCTGCATCTGATACTGACTCCGTCATGAAAATCCGCGCTGCCACACTTTTGCCTACAGGCTTGTTTGTGGGCGCGGCTTGGTATATGGTGAAAGGACAGGACAGAAAAGGGAACCTTCCCGCCCGCGGCATGCCGCAGGGTCTCTGTTCAACAGGAGGATCCATGCTCGTAGAAAACTGGATGGCTACCAACGTCATTGCCGTCAAGCCCGACACGTCCCTGCTGAAGTGCCGCAACCTGCTCAAGGAACACCAGATCCGCCGCCTGCCCGTGGTCGATGACCAGAACCGGGTGGTGGGCATCATCTCCGACAGAGACGTCAAGGGCGCGTCGCCCTCCAAGGCCACGGCGCTGGAAGTGCATGAAATGCAATACCTTCTGGCAGAACTCAAGGCCAAGGACATTATGACCGCCAAGCCGGTCACTATCAAGCCCTGGGACAGCGTGGAACAGGCGGCCATCCTCATGATGGACAAAAAGTTCGGCGGTCTGCCCGTGGTCTCCGAAGACAACAAGCTGGTGGGCATCATCACCGACCAGGATATCTTCAAGCTGCTGATCAACATCACCGGCGCCCGTGTGGAAGGCATGCAGTTCGCTTTCGAACTGTCCGATACCCCCGGCAGCATGCGTGTGATCTTCGATACCCTGCGCAAGCACGATGCCCGCATCATCTCGGTGCTGTCTTCTTATATGGAAGACAACAAGCGCCAGATCTATGTCCGTATCCGCAGCATGGAAGAATCCGCTGTCGAAGCCCTCGTCAAAGATCTGGAAGCGACCGGCACGCTGCTGCTGGCTGCTCCTTATGATGTGTAGCTGACCGCCTCCCTGAAGCAAGCAGCAGACGCAAATCTTCGTATATGCGTAGGTTTTGACGGTTTTTTCAGGGCTTGCCAAGATTATTTTTTTGTGGCAAAAGAAGTGTGCATTTGCGATTGCAGAGCTTTCGCAATCAATGGGGAATGAGCCGAACACCATATGCTTCGGCTGTCTGGCTCGGGCCGCAAGGCCCGAATAGAGCAAACGTCCAAGGAGGACACGCATGGCTGAAATTAGCTTTCAGGGCAAAACCTTCGAAGTTGATGAAGACGGCTTCCTGCTCCGTTTCGACGACTGGTGCCCGGAATGGATGGAATTCGTGAAGGAATCCGAAGGTATCGCCGAAATCACCGCTGACCACCAGAAGATCCTGGACTTCCTGCAGGACTACTACAAGAAGAACGGTATCGCTCCCATGGTCCGCATTCTGTCCAAGAACACCGGCTACAAGCTGAAAGAAGTGTACGAACTGTTCCCCTCCGGCCCCGGCAAAGGCGCCTGCAAGATGGCTGGCCTGCCCAAGCCCACCGGCTGCGTGTAGTTCTCAGCATTGCTTGAAAGGCGGGGCTTCGTCCCGCCTTTTCCCTTTCAGGCGTCCCCTCTCGCAGGCGGACGCCTTTTTCTTTCCCGGCCCGCGGCGCCCCGCGCCCTCCCTTTACGCGCAGACAAAAAAACGGTATCCGCCTTGCCATGAACGTAAAAAAAGTCTTCCTCTGGTCCTTTGGCCTGCTGTTCACGCTGGGCATCCTCGGCTGCGCCGCCGTGGCCGGCCTGTTCTACTGGGCCTCGCGCGACCTGCCCGACCTGGAACGCCTTACCGGTTACGAAGCCCCGCAGGCTACGGTCATCCTGGCCCGTGACGGCTCCACCATCGGCACCCTCGCCACGGAAAAACGCTACAGCATCACCCTCAAGGAGATGTCTCCCTGGCTGCCCATGTCCTTCCTGGCTGCGGAAGACGATTCCTTCTACCAGCATCATGGTGTCGATCCCGTGGCCATCGTGCGCGCCTTCATCTACAACCTGCGCAACAAGGCCTCCGGCGGCGGCCAGCAGGGCGGCAGCACCATCACCCAGCAGATCATCAAACAGCTCCTGCTGAGTTCGGAACGCAGCTACACCCGCAAGATGAAGGAAGCCATCCTGGCCTACCGGCTGGAACACACCGTCAGCAAGGACGACATCCTCCAGACCTACCTCAACTATATCTATCTGGGGCAGCACGCCTACGGTGTGGAGGCCGCGGCCCGGACCTACTTCGGCAAGCACGCTTCCGACATCACCCTGGCCGAGAGCGCCGTCATCGCCGGCCTGCCCCAGGCCCCCAGCCGCTACAATCCCTTCCGGCATCCCGAGGCCGCCAAGGCCCGCCAGATGTACGTCCTCGGCCGCCTGCGCACCCTCAAGTGGATCACCGAGGAACAGTACCAGCAGGCCATCAACGAGCCCTTGGTCTACTGGAGCATGCCCGAGAACCGCGGCGGGGCCTCCAAATGGTATTTCGAAGAAGCCCGCCGCCTGCTGGTGGAATTCTTCACCGAAGAGAACCTGCGCACCCTGGGCATCGATACCCTGAAGAGCGGCGAGGAATACGTCTACACCGCGGGCCTCACCGTGCGTACCGCCATGGATCCCGTGCAGCAGGATGCCGCGGGCGCGGCCCTGCGCCGCGGTCTGGAAGAGCTGGACAAGCGCCAGGGTTGGCGCGGCCCGGTCAAGAAGCTCTCCCCTGCCGAGGTGACCGAGTTCGGCGAAAAAAGCACCTTCGCTCCAGCCGATCTCATGGGCAAGGCCTGGGTGCAGGCCGTGGTCACCGCCGTGGACGCCAAGGGCGCCCGCGTCATGCTGGGCAAGGGCTACACCGGTTACATCCCCGTGGCCAACATGTCCTGGGCCCGTACCCCCAACCGCAAGATCTCCGGCTGGGGCGCTCCCGCCGTGCGCGACGCCCGCAAGGTGCTGAACGTCAACGACCTGATCATGGTCTCGGCCGCGCCCGTGACCGTCCAGGCCGAAGGCGGCAAAAAGGGCAAAGCCGCCACCAAGACCGTGGACTTCGATCCCGCCATGGTCTCGCCGCAAAAGCCCATCACCCTGCTCCTCCAGCAGGAACCGCTGGTGCAGGGCGCTCTGGCCTCCGTGGAGACCCAGAGCGGCGACGTGGTGGCCCTCATCGGCGGCTACCAGTTCGGCGACAGCCATTTCAACCGTGCCACCCAGGCCCGGCGCCAGCCCGGTTCCAGCTTCAAGCCCGTGGTCTACTCCACGGCCTTGGACTTCGGCTTCACGCCCACGTCCTCGGTGCTGGACGGCCCCTTCGTCTATGTGAACCCCTACACCAACGAAGTCTGGCGCCCCGGCAACTACGAAAAGAACTTCCGCGGCATCATGCCGCTCTATGAGGCCCTGACCCTTTCCCGCAACACCTGTACCGTGCGTCTGGCCCACAAGGTGGGCATCAGCAACGTCATCCAGCGTGCCAAAATGCTGGGCCTCGAGCCCCATTTCCCGCAGGAACTGTCCATCAGCCTCGGTGCCGTGGCCGTCTCGCCCCTCAACCTGACGCAGGCCTATGCCGCCTTCGCCAACCAGGGCCTGGGCGTGCGCCCGCGCATCATCACGTCCATCACCGACAACAACGGCCGCGAGCTCTACCGCCAGGACATCCAGCACTGGCAGGCCCTCACCCCGCAGAATGCCTACCAGATGGCCACCCTGCTCAAGAACGTGGTCAACTCCGGCACCGGCAGCCGTGCCCGCGTGGAAGGCCATGTCATCGCCGGCAAGACCGGCACCAGCAACGACGAGAACGATGCCTGGTTCGTGGGCTTCTCGCCCTCTCTGGTTACGGGCGTCTATGTGGGCTTCGACCAGCTCCAGTCCCTGGGCAAGCAGGAACAGGGCGGACGTACCGCGGCCCCCATCTTCCGCTATTACCGCAGCCAGATCGAAGACCTGTACAACGACCAGCCCCAGGACTTCACCATGCCGCCCGGCATCACCATGCAGGATGGCCTGGCCTTCCAGGGCGTGCCCGGTCCCGGCCTCTCGGCCATCGACAATGCCAGCGAGGATCCGGCCACGGGCAGCAGTACCCCGACGGCCCCCGACACCTCCGGCGGCGGCGAAGACCTCATGCGGCAGATGTTCTAGCCCCCGGCACCCTGCTGTCCCGGCAGGGGCAGCTCCTGAAAAAACAAACGCACGCATACTGCGGGGCCTCCGTCCACCGGAAGGAGGCCCCGCCTGATGTACACGAAGCCCCCGCAGCCCGGCGCTGCGACAGTCTCGGATCCGCCTGCCCTCCTTTCCCGGACGGACAGGCCCGGACCATAACGAAAGGCCCCGGCCGCCCGGCATCCCCTGCCTTGCGGCGCCCCTTTCCGGGCAGTGCCCGCGCCCTGCCCGACCCACTCCAACCACAAGGAAACACATGATCCCCTACGGCTCTCTGGTGGTCTACGTCACCCCCAACAAGGACCGGCGCTACATCAAGCGCCTTGAGGAAGGTCAGGACTGGCACAGCAACGACGGCGTCCTCAGCGCCGAAGCCGTACATGCCGCCAACTTCGGCAGCGAAGTGCGCACCAGCCTGGATATCCCCATCCGTGTGCTGGAAGCCACCCTGCACGACCGCCTCAAGGGCCTCAAGCGCCAGACCCAGATCATCTATCCCAAGGATATCGCCTATATCTGCCTGCGCCTCGGCGCCGGTCCAGGCCGTACCATCATCGAGGCCGGCTGCGGCTCCGGCGGCCTGACCACCGGCCTTTCCTGGTTCTGCGGCCCCACCGGCCGCGTCGTGAGCCACGAGGCCCGCGAAGAATTCATGAAGCTGGCCCGCCGCAACCTCGAATGGGCCGGCGTGGGCGACAACGTGGAGATCGTCCACCGCGACATCGCCGACGGCTTCTGCATCGACAACGCCGATGCCCTCTTCCTCGACGTGCGCACCCCCTGGGAATACCTCGACCATGCCGTCAAGGCCGTGAAGCCCGGCGCCATGTTCGGCTTCCTCGTGCCCACCGTGGATCAGGTCAGCAAGCTGCTCATGGGGCTGGAAAAAGGCCCCTTCGCCGATATCGAAGTCTGCGAGATCCTCATGCGCAACTGGAAGCCCGTGGCTGACCGTCTGCGCCCCGAAGACCGCATGAACGCCCATACCGGCTTCCTCATCTTCTGCCGCCATCAGGAGCGCAGCGCCGACTTCGAATACAGCCGCCCCCTGGGCACCCGCCAGCGCAAGCAGGAAGCCGCCCGTCAGGCCCGCCTTGCCGAAAGCGGCACCAATCCCTACGACGACGGCGAGACCGCCGGCGACGACGAATAGTTGGCCGCAACGCTTTTTTGAACGAGAGGGGGGAGGGACGTTTTTTGTAAAAACTGTCCCTCCCCCCTCTCGTGCTCTCCCCCCACCCTGAAAAAACTTTTTCCTGGTCGGGATGGCAGGTCCCCGTCGCTGCCTCACAGCAGAAAATAACGCGGCCCTGATCCCGAATAGCAACGGCAGATCACGCCCGCAGCACCGGGGCCACCGCTCATGGAAATCCATCGTCCCGGCCTGCCCGCACAAAAAAAGAGAACGTCTTCGGACGTTCTCTTTTTTGGTATCTGGATAGAGCGGAGAGATGACAAGGGGAGTGACCGCACTCTCTTTTCAGGCGACCGCTGCCCGCTCGCCGCGATCCGGTCACGGCCTTTCATGCATATCCTGTCCTGCCTGATGGAGACCGGCAGCCGGCGACCAGGCCGCCGCCCCTCCCGCCACTGCCATCCTTCAAGATAAAAGTTTTTGGAAAGGATGGGGGGATGCAAGGGGGGAAGGGAGAACCTTTTTCCAAAAAGGTTTCCCTTCCCCCCCTGCAAACAACCAGCCCCCGCCTATACCTTGAAAAACCGCAGTCGCAGCGCGTTGCTGACCACGGAGAAGGAAGACAGGGCCATAGCGGTACCGGCGATCATGGGTGAGAGCATGGGCCCGCCGAAGACATGCAGCAGACCGGCGGCCACAGGCAGGCCCAGCAGGTTGTAGCCGAAGGCCCAGCCCAGGTTCTGGCGGATGTTGCGCATGGTGGCGCGGGAAAGGGCCAGCGCGGTGAGCACGGCCTCCATGCCGCCGCGCATGAGCACGACGTCCCCGGCTTCGGCGCTCACGTCCACTCCGCTGCCCACGGCCATGCCCACGTCGGCCACGGCCAAGGCCGGGGCGTCGTTGATGCCGTCGCCCACCATGGCCACAAGAAGGCCTTCGGCCTGGAGCTGGCGGATACGCTCGGCCTTTTCGGCGGGCAGCAGTCCTGCGGCCACGTCGGCGTCATCCAGACCGGCCTGCCGGGCCACGGCCCGGGCGGTGCGTTCATTGTCCCCGGTGAGCATGACCACCCGGATGCCCATCTCGTGCAGACGGGCCACCACCGCGGCGGATTCGGGACGCAGGGCATCGGCCAGCGCAAGGATGCCCGCCATCCGGAGGTCGTCCCACTGCCAGCGGGCGCCGTCGTCCTCACCGGCATCGGCAAGGGCGGCACGGGCCGGAGCCAGCGCCAGCAGCAGCGGCGTCTGCCCGGCCTCGGCCAGTGTGGCCAGCCGTTCCAGCACGGCGGCATCGGGAGCGATGCGGTTCTGTTCCATGAAGGCGGCATTGCCCAGTGCCACGCGCCAAGCCGTGCCGTCCAGCGTCACCACACCGGCGATGCCCAGGCCCGGCGCCACATCCACGGCATCCACCGGGCAGGCGGGGCAGCCGCGTTCCTTGCCTGCGGTCACCAGGGCCAGGGCCAGCGGATGCTCGGAGCGGGCCTCCAGCGCGGCGGCCAGGGTGACGAGGGCCTGCTCGTCATGGGCGGCGAGGGGGATGACCCCGGTCAGCACGGGCTTGCCGGTGGTCAGGGTCCCGGTCTTGTCCACGGCGATGGCCCGGACGTGACCGGCCTGCTCCAGGGCCGCGCCGTTCTTGATGAGCACGCCCAGCTGGGCGCCGCGCCCTGTGCCCACCATGATGGACATGGGCGTGGCCAGGCCCATGGCGCAGGGGCAGGCCATGACCAGCACGGCCACGAAGACCGTGACGGCCACGGTGGCGGGCTCGTCACTGAAGACCAGCCAGGCCAGCCCGGCCAGCGTGGCGATACCCATGACCGCGGGCACGAAATAGAAGCTCACGCGGTCGGCCAGGCGGGCGATGGGGGCCTTGCTGCCCTGGGCCTCGCGCACCAGCCGGATGATGCGGGCCAGACGGGTGTCCTGCCCCACATGCTCGGCGGTCATGGTCAGGGCGCCCTCCCCGTTGACGCTCCCGGCCACAAGGCTGTCGCCGGGGCCCACGGCCACGGGGATGGATTCCCCGGTCAGCAGGGAGAGGTCCACGGCGCTCTTGCCGCCGGCCACGCTGCCGTCCACGGGGATGCGGGCGCCGGGCCGGATGACCAGGGTATCACCGGGCATGACCTCGGCCAGCGGGATCTCGCGGCTCTGGCCATCAGCTTCCAGACGCAGGGCCGTTTCCGGCGTCAGGCGCAGCAGCGCGCCCATGGCGTCCCCGGCCTTGCGCTTGGCCGTGGCCTCCAGGAACTGGCCCAGTTCGATCATGGTCAGCAGAACGGCCACGGACTCATAGTAAAGGTTCATGGCCCGCAGCTGGGGCTCGCTGCCCGCAAGGCCCAGCAAGGTCGTCCACAGGCTGTAGAGCAGGGCCGAGCCCGTGCCCACGGCCACCAGACTGTCCATGGTGGGGGCCTTGTGTGCCAGGGCCAGCAGGCCTTCACGGTAAAAATGGCGGCCCAGCCAGACCACGGGGAGGGTCAGGGCCAGCTGCGCCAGCATGAAGGTGCGGGGCGCGTGATGCGGATCGAGCCAGACGGGCAGGGGCATGCCCAGCATATGGCCCATGGAGAGGATGAGCAGGGGCACGGCAAAGACCAGCATGGGGCCCAGCCGCCCCAGACGCACGCGCCGGTCTTTTTCGTCCTGCTGCCGTTTTTTCTCGTACTGGACGGCCACGTCCTCTTCCTGTGACGGCACGGCGCTGAAGCCCATGCCCGCCACACGTTCCATGATCAGGGGCACCGTCGCGCTTTCCGTGCCCGGCTTGAGCCAGATCTGGGCCTTGGCCGTGGCCAGGTTGACCGCGATGCGCTCCACGTTCTCCATACGCCCTACCACGCGCTCGATGCGCGAGGAGCAGGCGGCGCAATGCATGCCGCCGATATCAAAACGCAAGGGACCTGCCTTTCGCGTTTCCATAAAACCTCCTGCCTGCCGGTGGTCTTGACGCTCCGTTCCGGCAGTATTATTCCTGATGGTGCTCCCATTGAAAATGAAAATCAATATGTGGGAACACAGCAAGGAGTGTCGCATGAAGATCCTCAAAGTCAACGGCATGCGTTGCGGCCATTGCAAAGCCGCTGTGGAAGAAGCCGCCGCCAAGATCCCCGGCGTGAGCAACCCCGTGGTGGACCTGGACGCCAAGGAACTGCGCTACGAAGAAAGCGCTCCGGTCGACGAGGCCGCCCTGCGCCAGGCCATCTTCGACATCGGCTTCGATCCCCAATAGCCCCACGACCGACACATCTTTTTCAGGCCGCGCATGCGGCCTTTTTTTGTCCCCGAACGGCAGGATCCTTATCCCCAGAAAATATCTTATAAAATATTTTCTGATTTATTCCAATGATTCTACACGTATAGGGCAACAAGCGTTCCCTACTTGCCGTGATGGCACAAAAGCCGTAATAACGAAGAGTTTTATTGTCCGCAGATCGTCAGGAGAGAACATGCGACACACCATCACTGTGGCCGGTGGCGGCAGCTGGGGCACGGCCCTGGCGCATCTGCTGGCAGTCCGCGGGCACAGGACGCGCCTGTGGCTGCGCGATGCCGCCGTAGCCGAGGCCATCAACACCCGGCACGAGAACCCGCGCTACCTGCCGGGGCTCGCGCTGCATCCCGACCTTGAGGCCGGGACGGGGCCGGAGCTTTTGGGCACGGAGCTCCTCCTGCTGGCCATCCCCTGCCAGCAGTTGCGCGGCTGGCTCCACACCATGCGGGAGCATCTGCACGCCGAGCCCGTGCTCATCAATGCCGCCAAGGGGCTGGAGCTGGGCACGCTCTCTCCGTGCAGCCGCATCGTGGCGGAAGAGCTGGCGGGCAGGCCGTTCCACTACGCCATGCTTTCCGGGCCGTCCTTCGCGGCCGAGGTGGTGCGCGACCAGCCCACGGCCGTGGTGCTGGCCACGGCGGAAGAAGCCCTGGGCTGCCGTCTGCGTGAACTTTTTTCCTGCGCCACCTTCCGCTGCTACTCCAGCACCGACGTGCTGGGCGTGGAGCTGGGCGGCGCGCTGAAGAACGTCATGGCCATCGCGGCCGGCGTCTGCGACGGGCTGGGGCTGGGCCACAACAGCCGGGCCGCCCTGCTGACGCGCGGCCTGGCCGAGATGAGCCGTATCGGCGAGGCCTGCGGGGCGCAGGCGGCCACCTTCATGGGGCTTTCCGGCCTGGGCGACCTGGCGCTGACCTGCACGGGCGACCTTTCCCGCAACCGGCAGGTGGGCCTGCGTCTGGGGCAGGGGGAGAGCCTGGAGCACATCACCTCCAGCCTGGGCATGGTGGCCGAGGGGGTCAAGACCACCGCGGCGGTCTACGACCTGGCCCGGCGGCTGGGCGTGGAGACGCCGGTGACCGATACCGTCCAGGGCCTGCTGCACGGGGGCGAATCCCCCCGCAAAGCGGTCATGCGTCTGATGACGAGGACTTTGCGCCAGGAATGACAAGCAAGCCAAAAAGAGGCTTGCACCAGTCAGGAATGTCGCGTATCTTTTGGCTAATCGTGAAAAAAATTTTTTTCACGAGGATATCCCGCCGGAAGGGCAAACACGGGCAGATGACGCGCATCCACGTCCTCTGCAATAATTTTGTACTTTTTACCCGGCAGACAATGGGGCGCGTATGACAATACCATCCTACACGGCAAGCGGTTCCTTCATTCTTTTCATCCCGGGCCTGCTGTTCCTGCTGTACGGCGCATGGCAGGCGATCCGCCAGCGGCAGAACGCCCGCCGGCTCATCCTGTGGGGGGCCGTGCATGACGCGGGCCTCATCTGCATGGCGCTGGGTGCGGCCAATGCTGCCGCCGGTACCGGCGTCTGGCTGTTCGTTGCCTTCCAGCTGCTGGCCCGCGGCCTGAGCTGGAGCGCCCTCAATTCCCTGGCCGGGCCCGCCGCGCCGTCGGCGACCTTCGCGGCCCTGCGCGGGGCCGTCAAACTCCAGCCCGTCAATGGTGCCCTGTTCGCCCTCGGCCTCATGGCCAGCGTGGGCGGTTCGCCCTTCCTGATCCCGGAAGGGCGTCTTTTTATCACCCAGGGCATACTGGCCTCTTCCCTGCCTTTGCACTGCGGCCTGTTCTGCACCGTGCTGGCGGCCGTCACGGCCACGGTCCTCATCGCCCTGCATGTGGACGCCCTGCGCCAGTGCTTCCTGCAGCCCTGTAGCGCCGCCTGTGACGGCGATGCTCCCGCCAGCTGCCGCTCCGACGCCCTGACCCTGGTGCTGGGCGTGCTGGTGGCCCTCATGGGCCTGGCCCGCGCGCCCATGCTGGATGTGGCCGCCGGCTGGGCGGGCCTGCAGGTGGCCCACGCCACCGTGCATCCCGCCTTCTGGATCTACTTTGCCGGTGCCTTCGTCTGCGGCGTGGCCGCCTGGGCGAAATTCCGCTGGATGCCCCACCTTGGCGTGCTGGCCTGTGCCGCCGCCCTGGCCGCGACCCTGACGCTGGATGCGCCCGCGCCCGTGGCCCTGCTCTTCCTGGTGATGATCGGCTTCATCGCCTTCATCGTCTCGGTGTACTCCCTGGGCTACATGGCCCACGCCCACCGGCAGGGCTGGTACTGGTTCTTCCTGCTGCTGACCTTCGCCTCTCTGGCCGGCATCGTTTCCACGCCCGACATGGCCGCCATGTACGGCTACTGGGAACTGATGACCTTTGCCTCCTACTTCCTGGTGGTGCACGAAGCCAACCGCGTGGCCTTTGACGCGGGCTTCAAATATTACCTGATGTGCGCGGGCGGCGCCCTGCTGATGCTGCCCGGCATGCTGCTGCTGGGCAACGGCGGCCTGGGCCTTGCCGATGTTCGCATCCAGAGCGCCCTGCTCTCGCCCCATGTGCTGAACATGGCCGCCCTGCTCTGCCTCGTCGGCTTTGGCGTCAAGGCCGGTCTGGTGCCCCTGCACTCCTGGCTGCCCGACGCCCACCCCGCCGCGCCTTCCTCGGTGTCCGGTCCCCTGTCCGGTATCATCACCAAGATGGGCATGTTCGGCATCGTGGTCCTGCTGCTGGGCCAGACCAACGGCGCCCTGTTCGCCAAGGCCGAGGTCTTCGGCCTGTCCTGGTTCGGCTCCATCCTGACCTTCATGGGCGCGGCCACCCTGATCTTCGGTGAGCTCATGGCCCTGAAGCAGGACGACATCAAGCGCATGCTGGCCTACTCGACCCTGGGCCAGCTGGGCGAGATCGCCCTGGTGCTGGGCATGGGCACCTGGCTGGCCACGGCCGGCGCCCTGTCGCACATGCTCAGCCACGCCATCATGAAGGACCTGCTCTTCCTCGGTGCGGGCGCCCTCATCCTGCGGGCCGGCAGCCGCAAGCTCGCCGACCTGCGCGGTCTTGGCCAGTGCATGCCCTGGACCGTGAGCTGTATGGCCGTGGGCCTCATCTGCATCATGGGCCTGCCGCCGTTCACCGCCTTCTTCAGCAAATACCTGATGATCCAGTCCGCCATCCACGCCGGTCATCCCGCGCTGGCGGCCCTGATCCTCATCGGCTCCCTGGTGGGCGCCATCTACTACGTGCGCATCCTCAAGACCCTGGTCTTCGAGGAACGCCCCGCTGACCTGCCCATGGTGGAAGAGGCCCCGTGGTCCATCCGCGGCGCCCTCATGGCCCTGGCCGCCCTCAGCCTGCTGCTGGGCCTGGCTCCCTGGGCCCCGCTCACGCTGGTCATCCCCGTGGCCTCGTCCTGCTTCGCCCCGGCCTCCATGGATCTGGTCGTGCTCCAGTCCGTCATGGCGCCCTGGCCCGTCTATGTGGCCGTGCCCGTGTTCGGTGCCCTGCTGCCGGCCTTCTTCCGCCGCAACCCCATCTGGGCCGCCCGCTCCAGCGCCTTCGTGCTGCTGCTGACCGCCGTCCTGGTGATCTTCCTGGGCCGCGACCTGGATACCCTGAGCTACTGCTTCGCACTCATCGTGCCGCTCATCGGCGCCCTGAACGTCTTCTACGCCCAGGGCTACATGTCCCACAGCCACACCCAGTGGCGCTTCTACTGTGCCTTTACCGCCATGTGCGGCGGCCTGGTGGGCATCTCCGCCAGCACCTATCTCTTCCAGTTCTTCCTGTTCTGGGAGATCATGAGCTCGTGGACGCTCTACATGGCCATCGCCCATGAAGGCGACAAGGCCTCGCTGCGCGAAGCCTTCAAGTACTTCTTCTTCAACGTGCTGGGCGCCGGCTTCATCTTCGTGGGCGTCTGTGTGCTCGGTCCGGCCACGCCGTTCTCGTCCGAGTCCATGCAGCACCTGACCAAGCTCTTCCTGCTGCCCGGCTGGGTCGTCTGGGGCGGCACCGCCCTGCTGGCCATCGGCTTCGTCATGAAGGCCGCCCAGCTGCCCTTCCGCATCGACTGGCAGATGCATCCGGCCCTGGCCCCCACGCCCGTGTCCGGCTACATATCCTCGGTGCTGCTGAAGAGCTCCATCCTGGGCCTCATCAAGCTCTTCATGCTCATGGGCGGCAGCCTGGCCATGATCGGCGTCAGCGCCGCCTGGCCCAATGAACTGATCCAGACCGTGGTCATGTGGATCGGCGGCATCACCATCGTCATGGCCGCCACCCAGGCCCTGCTGGTCAACAACGTGAAGCTGGTCTTCATCTACTCCACCGTGAGCCAGATCGGTTACATGGTGCTGGCCGTGGCTGCCGGCGGTGCCCTGGGCTACGCGGGCGGCATGCTGCACGTGGTCAACCACGTGTTCTTCAAGGACCTGCTCTTCCTCGTCTGCGGCGCCGTGATGTTCGCCACCCACGCCGACAGCCTGGATGACCTGGGCGGCATCGGCCGCAAGATGCCCTTCACCCTGTGCATGTTCGCCATCGCCGGCCTGTCCGTGGTCGGTGTGCCGCCCACCAGCGGCTTCTCGTCCAAGTGGATCATCTACCACGCCCTGATGCAGGCGGACCAGCCCTTCCTGGCCCTGCTCTCCCTGGTGGGCAGCGTGCTGACCCTGGCCTACATCGCCAAGTTCCTGCATGCGGCCTTCCTGGGCCAGCCTTCCACGCATCTGGATCATGTGCAGGAAGCCCCGCTGACCATGCGCGTGCCCATGGCCATCCTGGCCATCGGCTGCATCATCACCGGCATCTTCCCCGGCCTGATGCTCTGGCCCATCAACGCCATCCTGGGCGACTACAACGCCGGCAGCCTGGTGGTGGGCCTCTCGGGCCTGCAGGAAGGCCCCGGTGCCTGGAACGCCACCGGCCTGAGCGTGATGATGGCCATCGCCGCCGCCGCGGGCTGGTACTTCGTGCGCCGCTTCGTGGTGCTGCGTGAAGTGGACGTGCATACCTGCGGTCTGCCCACCGAGGTGGCCACCAGCCGCATGGCGCCCTCGGGCATCTACGGCGGGCTGGTTCGCCGCCTGGCCTGGTTCCCGGGCAATACCAGCGTAGACAACAAGAGCTAGGAAGGAGAAACCGAGATGACCGACATCATTCTTGGTGTGCTGCACATGTGCATTTTCCCCGGCGGCCTGTTCGCGCTGGCTGTGGGGCTGTTGTTCAAAGGCCTTGACCGTCGCGTCGAGGCCCGCCTGCAGCGCCGCGTGGGCCCGCCGCTGATCCAGCCCCTGCTGGATATCGCCAAACTGCTGACCAAGGAGACCCTGATCCCCAAAACGGCCGTGCGCAGCGTCTTCCTGGCCGCGCCCGTGGTGGGCTTTGCGGGCATGGCCGTCTGTGCGGCCTTCATCCCCGTGCCCGGCGTGTTCAGCGGCCTGTACAACATGGGCGACCTGCTGGTGCTCTTCTACCTGCTGCCCATCCCGGCCATCGCCATCATGCTGGGCGGCTCGGCCTCCAGCTCGCCCTTCGGCGCCATGGGCTTCTCGCGTGAGATGCTCATGATGCTGGCCTACGAGACCCCCCTGCTCATGATCCTGCTGGCCGTGGCCATGCTGGTGGGCAAGGCCACCGGTACCGGTGCCGAGTTCTCGCTGCTGGCCATCGTGGACTGGCAGCAGAACGCCGGTTCCCTGGGCCTCAACCCGGTCATGATCCCGGCCCTGCTGGCCTACCTGATCTTCCTGCCCGGCACCATGGGCGTGCCGCCCTTCGACATCCCCGAAGCCGAGACCGAAGTGCTGGAAGGTCCCCTGCTGGAATACGGCGGCCCCCTGCTGGCCCTGTTCCAGATCGGCTCCGCCCTCAAGACCTTCGTGGTCCTGGGCCTGGGCGTGGCCCTGTTCTTCCCCGGCACCATCTCCGACTTCTGGATCGTCAACCTGATCTGGTTCGTCTTCAAGTGTCTGGTGCTGATGCTGCTGTCCCTGACCCTGGTCAAGTCCGCCACCGGGCGTTTCCGCATCGACCAGGCGTTCCGCTTTTATGTGAAGGTCCCCACCGTCCTGGCTCTGGTGAGCCTGGTGCTGGTGTGGGCGCTGTAAGGAGGTCGGGCATGAGTCTGGACAACATGCTCAAGAAACTGTCGGTACGCTCGCCGTGGCTCTTCCGCATCAACGCGGGCTCCTGCAACGGCTGTGACGTGGAACTGGCCACCACGGCCTGCATCCCCCGCTACGACGTGGAACGCCTGGGGTGCCGGTACTGCGGCAGCCCCCGCCATGCCGACATCGTGCTCATCACCGGCCCGCTGACCACCCGTGTGCGCGACCGCGTGCTCGCGGTCTGGAACGAGATCCCCGAGCCCAAAATCACCGTGGCCGTGGGCATCTGCCCCATCTCCGGCGGCGTGTTCCGCGAAGGCTACTCCATCGAGGGCCCCATCTCGCGCTACATCCCCGTGGATGTGAACGTGCCCGGCTGTCCGCCCCGCCCCCAGGCCATCCTGGAAGGCGTGGTGCTGGCACGCAAGATGTGGCTCAAAAAGCTGGGCATCGAGGAATAAATGGACAGGGGGAAGCCTTTGCATCGGCTGGCCGTCTGGCTGGGGCTGCGTGACGCCGCTCCCGCTGACGGTACCGCACCTCTTGACAGTGCCTCCCCCGCTGCCGAGACAACTTCCGGGGATCAGCCCTGCCGGCGCTGCGGCATATGCCACCACGTCTGCGGTCTGATTCCCCGTACGCCCAAAGGCCCGCGCCCGGGCCCGGAGGAATAATTATGGCGGGTTTTCTGAAAATTCTGTTCCGCAATCTGCTGCAAGGCCCCAGCACGGACCCGTTCCCGCTGGGTGAAACATTCACGCCCGAGCGCTTGCGGGGCCGGGTGAAGATCGACCCCAACCTGTGCATGGGCTGCGGCGTGTGCCGTCATGTCTGTGCCGCCGGGGCCATCAACATCCGCCAGAAACCGGACAACAGCGGCTACACCATCACGGTCTGGCAGGACTCCTGCTGTCTGTGCGCCTCCTGCCGCCAGTACTGCCCCACCGGTGCCATGAGCATCACCAATGACTGGCATTCGGCCCACCTGGAGTCCGAAAAGTTCGGTCGTGTGGAGCAGCAGACCATCAATTACGAACCCTGCTCGCACTGCGGCACCCTCATGCGGCCCCTGCCGCTCAAACTGGCGGAAAAACTCTACGCCCAGAACAGCGAGATCGACCCCGACCAGATCCGTCACCTGTGCCCCAAGTGCCGCCAGATCGAGGACGCCAAGCGCAGCCTTTGTCATCTGCCCGAGCCCCACAAGGCCATGGAGCCCGCCCAGACCCCCGCTTCTGCCGCGCCCACCACGGATTAGCCGTTTTTACGAGGATTGAACATGCAAGAGATTCTGCAAGGCAACGCCGCGCTCATAGAGGCTCTGGGAGCCCTCTGCACCCGCGACAAAGCCATACATCACAGCACCGACGCCTACGGCAACGCCTACCACTGGTTCCGCCTGGACCATCCCCGTTTCATGAGCCAGGCCGCCACCGCCCTGCAGGGCGCCCATGCCCGTCTGTGCATGATCACGGCCTACAACCTGAAGCAGCTGGGAGAACAGCAGCAGGAACTGTGCTACCACTTCGAGCTGCAGGGCGTGGTCTACAACATCACCGTCACCCTGACCGCCGAACACAACACCGTGCCTTCCATCACCCCCCTGTTCGCCAATGCCGACTGGCATGAGCGCGAGATGATGGAACTGTACGGCATCCGTGTGGCCAACCAGCCCAACCCGCGCCGCCTCTTCCTTGACGAGGAACTGGACGCCGGCATCCTCAACGAGGCCGTGCCGCTGTCCATCATGATGAACGGGGCCTGCACCACGGACCTCTGGGAACGCATTCTGAAAGAAAAGGAAGGGGAACGCGCATGAGCAAGCTCACCACTTTCAACATGCCGCTGGGCCCCGTGCATGTGGCGCTTGAAGAGCCCGTCTACTTCAACCTCACCGTGGAAGGCGAGACCATCCGCAAGGTGGAGCTGACCTCCGGTCACGTGCACCGCGGCATGGAAGCCCTGGCCACCCAGCGCAACCTCATCAAGAACGTCACCCTTACCGAGCGCGTCTGCTCCCTGTGCTCCAACAGCCACAGCTTCACCTACAGCATGGCCGTGGAAAACGTGCTGGGCATGGAGATCCCGGTCCGCGCCCACTACCTGCGCGTGCTGGCCGAAGAGATCAAGCGCGTTGCCTCGCACCTGTTCAACACCGCCATCCAGGCCCACATCATCGGCTTCAAGTCGCTGTTCATGCACGTCATGGAAGTGCGCGAGATGATGCAGGACGTGAAGGAGACCGTCTACGGCAACCGCATGAACCTGGCCTCCAACTGCATCGGCGGCGTCAAGTGCGACGTGCCCCCGGACATGCTCACGTACATCCTGGGCATGGTCGACAAGGTGGAGCCCGCCGTGGACGAGATCCGCGAGATCTATGCCACCAATGCCATGGTCCTGGGCCGTACCAAGGGCCTGGGCCTGCTGCCCAGGGAAGACGCCCTGCGTCTGGGCGTGGTGGGCCCCGTGGCGCGCGGTTCCGGCATCGCCATCGACGTGCGCAAGGATTCGCCCTATGCGGCCTATCCCGACCTGGAGTTCAAGAGCATCACCCATGACGGCTGCTGCATCCACTCCCGCACCATGGTGCGCCTGGACGAGATCTTCGAATCCTTCAAGCTCATCCGCCAGTGCTGCGAGCGCATGCCCGAAGGCCCCCACTGCGTGCCCATGCGCCAGATCCACACGGCCGAAGCCTGTGCCCGCAGCGAAGCGCCCCGCGGCGAGGTCTTCTACTACATCCGCACCAACGGCACGGACATCCCGGCCCGCCTCAAGTGGCGCGTGCCTTCGTACATGAACTGGGAGGCCCTGGGCGTCATGATGCGCGACTGCGCCGTGGCCGACGTGGCCCTGATCACCAACAGCATCGACCCCTGCGTCTCCTGCACGGAGCGCTAGGCCGGAAACAAGGATGCACGAAGCCAGTCTTGTCCAGGGGCTGCTCAAGATAGCCCTGAAAACTGTGGAAGACCACAATGCGGCCCACCCGGAACAGCGGGTGCGGCGCATCCGCAGCATCACCTGCGAGCTGGGCCTCATCTCCTGTGTGGAGCCGCAGACCCTGAAAGGCTGCTTCGAGATCCTTGCCCAGGGCGGCATGGCCGAAGGCGCGGAGCTCATCCTGCAGACCGCTCCCCTGCCCTGCCGCTGCACGGATTGCGGACATACATTCGAGCTGCACAGAAGGCACTTTACCTGCCCCCACTGCGGCAGCGACGCCATACGCTTCACCGGCGGACACGGTCTTGTGATGACCAATCTGGAGGTGGAGCCGGAGGAAAGCCATGATTGAGCATATTCAGGTAATACCCGACAAATGCCGCGCCTGCCGCCGCTGCGAAGTGGCCTGTATCGCCGCGCACCACGGGATGACCTTCAAGGAAGCCATGAAGCACCGCGACGTGCTGGTCTCGCGCGTGCAGGTGGTCAAGGCCGAAGGCTTCAAGACCACCGTGCGCTGCCACCAGTGCAGCCCCGCCCCCTGCTGCAACATCTGCCCCACCGGCGCCCTGCAGCAGGAAGAGGACGGCCGCATCACCATGCGCGTGCAGCTGTGCGTGGCCTGCAAGATGTGCATCGCCGTCTGCCCCTACGGCACCATCTCGCTGGATACCATCGGCATGCCCGAAGAAGGCGGCGAGACCATGGCCCAGCGCAGCCGCCGTGAAGTGGCCGTGCGCTGCGACATGTGCAAGGCATGGCGCGAAGAGAACGGCAAAAAGATCACCGCCTGCATGGAGGCCTGCCCCGTGCACGCCCTTTCCATGGTGGAGCCCGACGGCACCATCATCGAAGCGCCCAAGCCCGAAAAGAAAAAGCCCGCCGCCGAATAGCGCGCACGGGCCACCAGGCGGCGTTGCAGCCGCATTTCGATGGGGGGAGAGGAGGAGCTTTGAAAAAGCTCCTCCTCTCCCCCCTCGCCTCTCCCTGTTCCCGATACCCGCTGCGTCGTGCGGCGGATGCTGTCCGCAGGGCCTGCGCAGGACGCGACGCCGTCACGCACCGGCTTCATCCGCTGTTGTCTGCGCACGCGACGCTCCGGGCCTTCGTCACGATGGGCAGGAAGATGGGCCGCCATCCGGCCGGCCCATCTTCCTGCCCCGCCTTCCCCTCCTTCCGCCGTGGCAAGAGGAAAGGGCCGCTGGAGGCCGGCGATCCTGTACCAGCGGGCAAGCCCCGTCTCCTGACGGACGTTCCATGAACGCTGCGGCACGGTCTTCCCTGACCGGCGGCTCCGGTGGCGGGCCCATGCCCGGGAACAAGACGACCGGCGCCCGCAGGTACGGACGCCGGTCAGGGTGCGGCACGGGCCGCCGTATGCCCGCAGGGGGGGGAGAGATGCGGGCCGCCGGACGGCCGGGCCTTGGGACTAGCGGAACCAGCCCAGATCGAAATCCTCCCCCTTGACGGGCTTGGCTTCTCCGGGGCCGCCAGTCACCAGTTCTTCCGGGACGCTCATGCGCGGCAACAGGTCGCCGGACAGGGCACACAGACGATAGGCCCCCACCAGGATATTGCCCCGTGCCGTCTCGGCCTGAGACGCGGAATTGTAAAGTTCGTTCTCGGAGTCCAGCACGTCCAGCAGGCTGCGGTTCCCCAGCAGGAACTGGTCATGATAGGCCTGCCGGGTATAGGTATTGTTCACCACGGCATCGGAGTAGTGCTTGTATTGCTCCTTCGCGGCCTGGTAGTTGCTCCAGGTGGATTCCATGTCCAGGCGCAGGGTATCCATATAGTCGTACAGGTTCTGCCGCGCTTCGCGTTCCCGTGCCGAAGCGGCCCGGATGCCTTCCACGTCGGCGCCGCTGTTGAACACGTTCCAGCGCACCGTGGCCAGCACGTCGAAGCTGTAGACCCAGCGGTCACGGTCGCCACCGCGGTCGCTGTACTCCGGCCCGGCCTCCAGCTGGAACGTCGGGTACATGTTGGCCTCGGCCAGCTCCTTCTGCCCCTTGGCAGCGCGGATGTCCTGCAGGAAGGCCGCCAGCTTGGGGTTATGCTTTTCGGCCGTCTCGATGAAGGCCGCCACCGTATCGGGCATGTCCGGCGGCATGGGGACGGCATCCAGCTGCCCCACCGTATAGATGCCCGTAAGGCGGGAATAGGTGGCATAGGCCACGCGCAGGGCGTCCTCGGCCTCGGCCAGGGAAGAGCGGGCGCGTTGCAGACGGGACTCTGCCTGGGTCACGTCGGCCTGGGTGTCGGCCCCCATGCTGGCCCGGTCGCGGGCCTGGCCCAGGATGGCTTCATGACGGGCCACATTGGTACGGGCCAGCTCCAGCAGCTTGATGCGCCGCAACAGGTCGATATGGGCGATGATGCCGTCCAGGGAAAGGGACGTGGCCGTATCGAAGACCCGGGCCTTGACCGAATCCAGGGTGGCCTGGGCCGTGCGTACCCGGCTGCGGGTAGCGAAGCCGTCCCAGATGGGCTGGACCAGTTTGGCGGACACGCTGCCCACGCTCAGCCACTGGTCATCGACATCGAGCCCGCGGGAGGTGGTATCGCTCAGGACACCGACCCCGATGGAGCCGCTGACGTCCACACGGGGCCCGAAACCCGCCTGTGCCTTGCTGACCTCATGTTCCAGGGCGGAACGGTTCTCCTTGATGCTCATCAGGCTGCGGTGGCTGCTCAAGACACCGTGGACGGTATCGTTCACCGTGATGTGCGCCCGCGTGCTCCCCGGCCGGACATCGTCCTTTGCCCAGGCACTCCCGGCGCTCCAGACCAGCAAACAGGCCACAGCCAAAGCTGCCGGCATCCATTTTTTCAGATCGTCCATAACTCCTCCTTACGTTCTGCACCATGACAGAGATCGCAGGGCGCCCATGCGCCCTCTTCTAAAGCCGGGGATCACCGGACGCCACTTCCCGCCCCGTATGCCGCTCCAGCCATGCGCGGATGCGGGCATGGGATGCGGCGCGGCGGCGCTTCTTTGCCCGCAGCATGGCAACATCGGCCCGGCGCAACAGTTCCTCGGCATCCATGCCACCCTTGTCCGATCCGGCGACGCCGAAAGAAAGCTCCACAGGCAGGCCACTGTCCTGCCGCCTGTGCAAAAGGGCCTGCCGGATGGCCGCCAGCCGCTTGCGCACCACCGCTCCCGGACAGAAGAACAGGATGACGAATTCGTCCCCCCCGATGCGGGCAAGGCAGTCCTCTTTCCTGATATGCGCCTGGAGCAGATGGGCGGCACGACAGAGCAACGTATCGCCGGCCTCATGGCCCAAGTGGTCGTTGACCAGCTTCAGGCCGTCCACATCGGCCATGACCGCATACAGGGGCCGGCCTTGCCCGTCTGCGTGCTGCAACACCCGTTCCAGATGGTAGCGGCTGGATACGCCTGTCAGAGGATCCGTCTGCACCTTCCCTTCAAGGGCATCGCGTTCCTCCTGCAACGCCGTGACGTCCGTATGCATGCCCACCACCCGCAGGGCCCGCCCCGCGCTGTCCCTGCCGGACACGCAGCCGCGTCCCAGTATCCACAGCCAGGAACCGTCGGCATGACGCATCCGGTAGGTGCAAACAAAAGCATCCCCCGCATCCGGCGATGCCGCCACCTTCATTGGCAAGGCCACGGCTTTTTCATGGTCGTCGGGATGTATGGCCCGGATCCACGACCCCAGCTCCGCCGGGAAGGTCTCCGCTGTGTGTCCCAGCATGGCCAGGTAGCTCTGGCTGTAGTAGACCTGGCCGCTCCAGACGTCCCAGTCCCAAAGACCGTCGCGGCAACCGGTCATGGCCAGGAGCAGGCGCCGTATCCCGCCTACGGAGGCCGCCTTGTGCTCCAGCAGCGGCGCCAGGGTCCCCGCCGCCGCGCAGGCACGTCCCCTGTCGTCACGGACCAGGACGGAAGCCGTGAACAGCAGGGGCGTCCCCTGGGGCCTGCGCGGCATCAGCACCAGACGCAGGCGCTCCGCGCCGTCGCGGGCGTCCAGCCAGCGCCGCAGTCGGGAGAGCAGCCCGGCCACCCGGTAGCGGCCATGCAGACGGCGCAGCCCCTCCCTGTCCAGCGTACCGGGCGCCTCGCCCAGCCCCAGCAACAGCATGCAGCGCATGTCCAGGAAGGGCATGGCCTGGCCCCGCGTATAGCTCCAGTAGCCATCCTCAACGTCTTCCGGCAACGATGCCGGAGGATCCAGCAACTCCAGGCAGGCAAGGATAATCTGCGGCCTGTCGTCGTCATCGCGCCGGAGGACATGCATATGCTCATTGACGTCCCTCCCGTTGCAGACATAGGCGCAGGCCGCTCCGGGCAGCCTTCCGCCGGAGCGCAGGACAGCCCGCTGCTGTCGCAGGAAACGGCGTTGCGAGGGCGGCACATGCTCCAGCAGGGCTTCCATCGTCGCCGGGGCTGTGTCCTCCCGCATCCCCAACATGGCGAGGGCCGACGTGCAAAAAAGGAGCGTGTCCGTCTGGAGGTGCCAGGAGAAGGCGGGAGAGGAAGAGGTGGAGAACAGCACGTTGCCTCCTCGGCTACGGGGGATAGGGAAGCAGGCGATGCGCTATCCCGTCAAAAACGGGATAGCCTTTCAGAAGCGGCAGCACAGGGAGCTGCGGCCCCTATCTCCTTCCTTTTCCGGCAGCCAGCCATCCTGTTTCAGGGATATGGCTGCATGCTAGCCAATAAAAATTCCATATTATGGCAAGAAAGTGTACTTTTTTGCCATAACTATTTGGAAAGCTATCTTCAGCCACATGTATTAAGGAATATAATACGCTAAAAAAGTACACTTTTTTGCCTTCCTATCGATATTTTTCCACCCTGTACGATTGATGATTCTTACCTGTCGCCAGTTTGCCGCACGGATGGGCCGCCAGGTCGTCCTGCTTCCCCGGCCGACCTGGCCCGCGAAGACTGTGCCTTCCTGTGCCGCCGCCTGTCGCCGCCCGCATGGCCGGGCCCTTTGAGCGTCGCCGTCCCGCGCGGCCTGGAGAGGCCCGGTGCGAAGGTTCCCCTTCCTGTCCAGGCGTGCGCGCTCGTCTGGAAAAGTCCGCGCGGCTCGGGCTGTTCCCACGAAGGCAGGCCATGGCAAGGAGAGGGACACCCCTCTTCCTTCAGGTGCCCGTGTCCGCACAACGCCCTGCCTGCCCTATCCAGCGCTGACTATAGCCCGGCCGACCTGATGTGGGCAGGCCGTCCCGCCGCCAAAATGCGTCCTTTGTCGCGCAAACGGGGGGTCGTCTTTACGCCACGCCCCCCAAAAGACATGCTCTCCATCAGATAAAAGGGATCGCGCACTATCGCGCAATCCGGACAGGAAAGCGCCCCGTCCTTCCGGCGCTGGAAGAAAAGGGCGCTTTCCCGGGCAAGGCGGTTTTTCCTGGAGCCAGGACGCATCACGGAGCGGCGCCCGGCTGAACATGTCGCCACGACAGACTGAAAAGGAAGATCCCCGCTCGTCTGCGCGGGGGCGATCCCGCCCCTGGCCCGCCGGTCCTCTTCCGCATGAAAGCGCGTCATGGGGGCCACCGGATGGCGGCCGCCGGCCATGTCCGTTGCGACGCAGGAAGCTGCGATCATCCCGGCGATGCTGCGCGGGACGGGGAAGTGGCCCCCTGGCGGGCCTGGGGCCCTTTTCCGCCTGGACGCCCCATCATGCATCCTGCCTTGGCGCTGCGATGCGCACCGCCAAGGCAGGCAGCTTGCTGAAAGCAAGCGCCTTGTTTAAGATGGCACTGTAGCAAGAAGTTTTCATACGGGGAGCGCGCCGCTGGACAAACCGAGGAACGTCCTCCGCCGTATGTCCCATACATGCTCTCCACCGGGGGCCGTCCGCATGGGTGGCGTCGGCTGGCCGCCGATCTGAAGCGCGGCATGGCCCTCCGCCATCGTCGGATGTTTCCGGGAAGGCAGAGAAGCAGGACCGAGGGCACCATATGCCACGTCCTGCCTGTTACCGTCCATCTGCAAGGCCCAGGCGCCATGAGCACGATACCCCGTCCCCACATCTCCTCTCTGTGGACCGCTGTCCTGTTTACGCTGTATTTTTTTGTCTTCCTCACCTCGGAAGTTTTTTTGCAAGACTGCCTGCTGGCGCTGGACAGGCCGGAAGACCTCCACATCTTCTTTTTGGGGCAGATGGCCTACCTGGCGGCGGGCTATCTGAGCCTGGCCCTGTGCCGGCGCTGCGCCTACGGCCTTTTGCGAAGCGTTGCGGCGGCGGCCATGCTGTTCCCCGCGCTGCTGTTCATCGCCCTTGCCTTCATGGGCATCCCGGCCTCCCTGCTCTTGTGGGCCGCCGCCTGCTCGTATTTTCTGGGGGGCACCGGGGCCTTCCTCCACTACAGTGCGGCCCTCTGCCTGCACCGCAGCGCCGTGACCGGCAGGGTGGCAGGCGGGAGCATCGGCCTGGCCGTCGCCATCCAGTTCCTGACGGACACCTGCCTGGACAGCGGGCAAACCGCCATCCTGCTGGCCCTGGTCTCGCTGGTCCTGGCCATGCTGCTGGCCCGGACGCCCGCTCCCGCGACGGCGGATGAGGCCCCCTCCGCCCCCCCTTCCCGGCGCACACTGGCTCTGGTCACGGCGGGCACGGCCATCCTTTCCATCGTCGTGGGCCTGAACGAAGATATCGTCACCCGGCTGTACGCCACGGGGGCGCTGGACGTGACCTCCTGGCCCCGCCTGTGCTATCTGGCCAGCCTGCTGCTGGCGGGCTTCCTTGCGGACATACGCAAGCGTGCCTTCATGCCGGTGATCACGCTGTGCGTGCTCATGCTGTCCAACATGGCGATTTTTTTCCTGAGCGACCCGCGGCATTACCAGCTCAATCTGTCCATCCTGTATTTTTACAGCGGTTTTTACGTCGTCTATTTCACCGTGCTTTTCCTCGACCTGGCCCCCGGGACGCGCTGGCCGCTGCTCTGGGCCGGTATGGGACGCCTTTGCCGCTCCCTGTGTGTGGGCGCCTTTTTTCTGTGTCCAAGCGACCTGTTCGGGCTGCTGGGGCAGGAGTACTCCATCGTCCTGAATACCCTGCTGCTGGCAGGCGTGTGCGCCATATTCTTCTGGAGCGGACAATTGCGCGATCACGGCGCCGCCAGATCCGCGCCGCCGTTGCGCCAGGCTCAGGCCATCGGCCTTTTCGCGCAAAAACACGCCCTGACCCACCGGGAGACCGACGTGCTGCGCGCCGTGCTCGCCTCGTCGGATCCCCTGGGGAATATCGCTGTCTGCCTGGGCATATCGGAACGGGTCATGCAACGGCACCTGACTTCCATTTACGCCAAGTGCGGTGTGAGCGGCCGTCTGGAGCTGGTGACAGCCTTCTTCGGCCAGACGCCCCCGTAACCTCCGTCATCCGCCCCCGCCGGCCTGCCGATGTCGCCCCTACTGCGTCGCTGCCCCAGCCCGGGCCCGCCGCCATACCGGCGGGGCTGCCGGGCATCTGCCGGTGACAGCCCAAAAAACACACGAGCGCCCGTTACCGTCCTTACGGTAACGGGCGCTCGTGTCCTGGACGAAGAAAAAGCGTGCCCCTGGACGTCATCGCCCAGGCCAGGGGGCCTTCCCGCGTGCCGGCGCGGGCACACGGCGCTTCCCGGCCCCAAGGCCGCCTGTCATGTCGCGGTGGAGCCTATTCCCCGGCCATGAAATCGGACCAGCGGGCCAGCAGGGCACGCAGGGCGTTGCCGCGATGGCTGCGGGCGTTCTTCTCGTCACGGGTGAGCTGGGCGGCGCTTTTGCGGATGCTCTCGTCCCAGAACAGGGGATCGTAGCCGAAGCCGTTCTCGCCCAGGGGCTCTTCGAGGATGCGGCCTTCCCAGGTGCCGCGCACCACGAGCTCGCGGCCGTCGGGATGCACGGCCACCATGCAGCTCACGAAGCGGCAGGAGCGGCGGGCCTGGGGCACGTCACGCAGTTCGAACAGCAGCTTGCGCATATTGCGCTTGTCCACGCTCTCGCCGGGCAGGCTTTCCCAGTCGTTGGAATAACGGGCGGAATAGACGCCGGGGCCCTTGTCCAGGGCGTCCACTTCCAGGCCGGAGTCGTCGGCCACGGCCACAAGACCGGTGGCGGCACACACGGCGCGGGCCTTGATGAGGGCGTTTTCCTCGAAGGTGGTCCCGGTCTCTTCGATCTCGCCGATCTCGGGGAAGAGGGAAAGGCCCACCACCTCGATGCCGAAGTCGGCCATGGGATCGGCCAGTTCCCGGATCTTGCCGGCATTATGGGTGGCCAGCACCACCCGCAGCTTTCCGTTGTCGTTCATGAGTTCTCCTTGCGCACCGGCAGGTGCGGTCGTTGCAGTGTCGCGATCAGGATACCGCCGATGATGAGCAGGCCGCCCACCACCTGGGCCGTATTGACGGCCTCCCCAAGGACGATATGGGCCCCCGTGGCGGCGAAGACGGGCATGCTGTAGTAGACGATGCCCGCACGCACGGGCCCGATACGGCTGATGGCGGCCGTCCAGAGGCAGAAGGAACAGAAGGAGCAGCCCACCCCGGCATAGAGCACGCCGATAATGACGGCAGGCTCCCACTGCACGGGCGGCAGCCAGCTCATCTCGGCCAGCACGGGCGGCACGCAGAACAGCGTCCCCAGCCCGAAGGTGGCGGCACTGAAGCCGAAGACGGAAAGGTCCGTGCCCCGGTGGCGCATGAACAGCGAATAGAGGCCAAAACTGGCCGCCCCGCCCAGGGACCAGAGGTCACCGGGGGCAAAGCGCAGGGCCGCCAGGCGTTCCATATCGCCGCGGCTGACCAGGATCACGATGCCTGTGGCCACCACCAGCATGCCCAGCAGACGGCGCGGGGTGATGGCCTCGCCATAGAGCAGGCGCGAGAATATCAGGATGATGATGGGGGCCGTGGGCGCGATCAGGGCCATGTTCAGGCTCTCAGTGCTTTGTCCGGCCTTGTAGAAGAAGGTGTTCATCAGCGTCACGCCCAGCAGGGACATGACCACCACGAAGCGCCAGTGACGGCGCAGGGCGGGCCAGTCCTCGCGCAGGTGGCGCCAGGCAAAGGGCAGGATGGTGACGAAGGCCGTGAACCAGCGCCAGAAGTTGCACTGCCACGGCGGGATCATGTCCGCCACGGCGCGCGCCACCACGAAATTCCCCGACCAGATGACCACGGCCAGCAGGGCCAGCAAGTAGCCTGATGTGTTCTGTTTCATGCTTTTCCCGGCGCTGCCGTCCTCCTGCGCTCTCATAACAGGTTGCCCTGCAAATGGCAAAAGCGGGACGGGGCAGTCTTTCCTTTTCCCTGCAAACCGGCTATCTTGGCCGTTACGCGGCGCGTGTCGCGCTGTCTCCACTCCTGCACGGGGTTCCCCCGCTGCCCACTTCCACCAAGGTTTGCTCTCATGGCTCAGACGCGCCACCTTGTCCTTGGGCTCATGCCCCGTGGGGCCGATCCCGATACCCATTGGGCAGCCGGGCCCTGGTGTTTCGATACGGAAGAAGATTTCTTTCCCGGCTGGGAAGACAGCTTCGTCTTCGGCCGGGAACCTCTGCGCGATCCCGCAACGCTGGACAGGGCCGTGCTCATGGCCCAATCCCTGACCGTGGACAGCATCCCCGCCCTGGGGCGGCACCTGCTGGGCCTGCAACGCCGCCGCGCCGAGGAGAACAATCCCGTCAGCACCCTGCTGGGCCCGGAAGAGGTCGATCTGCCCGGCGTCTACTGGGAGACCCTGCTGACCCCCTGGGCCTGTACGGTGGCGCGCCAGCTGGTGGAACGCTGGCTGCGCGTGCGCGCCATGGTGGAGGACTGGGGCCACCTGCCCCTGCATGTGGAGCTGCTGCCCGAGGACTGCGCGTTTTCCTTTGCCACGGAACACGATTTCGTTATGAGCGGCGCCCTGGGCGCGGACTGGAACACCTGGCTCATGTCCCGCCTGCTGGAGGCCGTCTGGCCCGAACGCTGGACCCGCTCCTACGCCCTGCCCGTATGCACCTCCTATGGCCAGCTCGTCCCGCCGGAAGACAGCGGCAGCCTGAAACAGCGCCTGCGGGCCTGGGCGCGCTCCTGCGTGCTGCGCCTGCCCTGCCCGCCCCTGCGCGGCATGCGGCTGCATCAGGCCCTGCGCTATTCGCTGGCCCTGCTCCATCCCAGCCGCCAGCCCGATGCCAGCCGTCCTCTGGCCGCCCATTTCGGCAGCGCGGCCACCGGTGTGGCGCACGATCTGCCGCTCGATCCCCTGCCCATTTTCATCGGGGCCCTGCCCCAGACCCTTGCCGAGCTGGAGCATCCCGACCACGTCGCCCCGGCGCGCGTCCCGCGCGTGCGCGTGGCCTCGGTCCGTGCCCACGAGGATACCCATTACCGCCAGCAGCTGGCCATCTGGCGTGCCCGCGGCCACCGTGTCATGTTCGTCCAGCACGGGGGCAACGTGGGCCAGGTGCGCTGCCTGTGCGAGACCCCGCTGGTGGAGTTCAGCCAGCATGCGTTCGGCACCTGGGGCTGGGACCATTACGACGCCACGGGCGCCGGCAAGGGCGGCCAGTTCCTGCCGCTGCCCTATCCCCTGCTGGCCAACATGGCCGACCAGTGGCGCGGCGGCGACGATACCCTGCTCTTCGTGGGCGCGGAGATGCCCCTGTACGGCCACCGTCTCGATTCGCGCCCCACGCCCCTGCAGTGGCTCCAGTACCGGGAAGACAAACAGTGGTTCCTGGAAGACCTGCCCCGCCGCCTGCACGACAAGATCCTCTACCGCCCCCATTTCGACGCCCCAGGCGCGCTGGACGATGCGCCCTGGCTGTTGCCGCGTTTCCCCCATGTGCGCCTGTGCAGCGGCCCGCTGGAAGCGCAGATGCTCACCTGTTCGCTGATGGTCCTGGACCATCACGGCACCACCCTGCTCCAGGCCCTGGCCGCCAACGTGCCCACCATCGCCTACTGGGACAGATCCATCTGGCCCATGACCGACGAAGCCCTGGCCCGGCTGGACCTGCTGGCCGAGGCCGGCATCTGGCAGCCCTCTGCCGAGGCGGCCGCCGCCAAGGTCCGGGAAGTCTGGGACAACCCCGCCCGCTGGTGGCAGGATGAGCGCGTCCAGTCCGCCCGCCGGGCGTTCTGCCGCGAACACGCCTTCGTCGATCCCAAGGGCCCGGATGCCCATATCGTTTCATTGCTGCAACGTCTGTAAGGAGACCTCCCATGTCCCGTATGTCCACCGGCAGCGCCCTGTGCCGCCTGCCGTTGTTCGCCCTGCCCGCCGTCCTGGCCCTGACCCTGCTGCTGCCCGCGCCCATCCCGGCGGCCGATGCCACGGCTCCCACCCCTGACGCCGCGCAGGCCGTCGAAAGCGGCCCCAGCCCCGAAGAGCGCGCCGCGGAAGCCGTGCTGGGCGAAGTCCAGAGCGCCCTGGACAGCAAGGATTACAAAAAAGCCGTCACCCTGCTCACGCCGCTCACCAAGAGCGGCAATGCCGAGGCCCTGTACATCCTCGGCCGCCTGACCCAGGACGGGCGCGGCGTCAAGAAGAGCCCCCAGCGTGCCGTGACCCTGTTCCGTCAGGCCGCCGACAAGGGGCTGGCCAACGCCCAGAACGCGCTGGCCACCGCGCTGGCCACGGGCGACGGCGTGCGGCGCAACTACGGCGAGGCCGGACGCTGGTTCCGCAAGGCCGCCGAACAGGGGCTGGCCATGGCCCAGTACAATCTGGGCTACCTCTACGCCCACGGTCGCGGCGTGCGCAAAAGCGAAAATGAAGCCATCGACTGGTACGGCCGTGCCGCCAACCAGGGCCTGGCCGATGCCCAGTATTCCCTGGGCTGGATGTATCTCAACGCCAAGGCCAGCAACCAGGACGACACCAAGGCGGCCCACTGGTTCCAGCGCGCCGCGGAACAGGACCACCTCAAGGCCCAGAACAATCTGGCCTACATGTATGCCGAAGGCCGCGGCTTTGCCCAGGACAACCTCAAGGCCGTGGAATGGTACACCCGTGCCGCCGAACGCGGCTATGCCGAGGCCCAGTACAACCTGGGCTTCATGTACGAACAGGGCCGCGGCGTGCCGCAGGACTACGCCAAGGCCGTGGAATGGTACCGCAAGGCCGCCGAACAGAACGAGCCCGCCGCCCAGTACAGCCTGGGCCTCATGTACGACCAGGGCACCGGCGTGCAGCGCAACCTTTCCGAAGCCACCCGCTGGTACCGTCTGGCCGCCAAGAACGGCGACCCCGACGCCAAGGCCTATCTGCGCGCCCAGAACCGCAAGTAACGGCAAAGAGTTTTTTATGAGGGGGGAGAGGGAGACCCTTTTGGAAAAGGGTCCTCCCTC
>NZ_DS996359.1:565155-608413 GCF_000156375.1 Desulfovibrio piger ATCC 29098 | reverse complement strand
CATGCTCCCCCCTCTCCCTTCCTAAAACTTTTATTATGGCCCCTGACGGTCATCAGAGACGCCGAAACCGTGCCGGGCTGTCCCCCGGCAGCATAAAAACGCCCCGTATCGAGCCGATACGGGGCGTTTTTATGCCATCCAGAGGAATTATAGGGACGAAACGTGAGCCTTGCGCCGGGTCGATCCAGCCTTGCGACACCATGCCCGCCACACAGCGACGGAGACCCGCCATGCAGACCAGAAGAAAAGTTTTTTCGGGGTGGGGAAGAGCGCGAGAGGGGGAGGGGCAGTTTTTACCAAAAAACGCCCCTCCCCCTCTCGCATCTCTATCTCTTTCCCCGGTTCAGACGGGGCAGGCTTTAATCGTCATGCCGGGCGGCACGACCGCAAAAACGTCCCTGCAACTCGTTGAGCTGGTTCACGGCTTCGCGCCCGTTGGCGATATTGTGCACCAGGATCTCGCTCTGCTGCGAAAAACGGTTGCCCACCCGCACGGTATAGCTGTTGAACAGCCAGCTGCTGAAACCCGAGGTGAAGGCCGCATCTTCCATATCCCGCCATTTGACGCCCACGGCGCCCCGGTTCCAGGGCAGGATGCCCCGGTACAGCCAGACGCCCTTGCTGTCGGCATACAGGTGCACGCTGCGCACCAGCAGGATCCTGTAGACCATGCACAGCACCAGCAGGGCGCCCACGCCCGCGAAGATCCAGAAAAATTCCGGCATGTAGCGCTGCCCGGCCACGCACAGGGCCACGCAGACCAGCAGCATCAGCACCGGCCCGGCCCAGGCCAGCCAGGACTGGCGATAACTGAGCAGGGGCCGTTCACCGGCATCACTGCCCTCAAGGATATGTTCATCAGACATGCGCGTCCCTCCTTGGAAACGGACATCGCTGTGAAAGGCTCAGGAGCCCGGGCACGCCCGCATGGAAGCACATGGGCGTGTTGGGAAAAGCTTCCTTCCCCCGAACACGCCCTGTCACATCACAGCATCAGATCTCGCTGCCCGGGGCCAGATGCAGCAGACGCTCCAGTTCGGCCGTGGCGGCATCACTGTCCCGCCCCTGGCGACGGGCCAGATCGGGCAGGTTGTCCACGGCATCGCAGGGGCGCACATACAGCGGCTCGATGTCCTCAGGAGCGTAATCGCCATGGCGCGCCAGCAGGCACAGGGCCTCGGTGGAGGCATGGATGCAGGCGGGCAGGCAGGTCACGGCAGGCAGGTTTTCCAGCGGAGCGCAGGCATCCGCATTGCGCCGCAGGCCCGTACCGCAGACCAGCACGGCGTCCGCCGTATCGGCCGTGATGGCCGCCACGGCCTCGGCCGGCGTGCACAGGGACACGCCCTGCAGGGGCTGGGCCGGGATCTCGGGCCCGTAACTGATGAAAGGCTGGCAGTGGACAAGGTTGCGGCGAGCATGGGTCAGGACCCAGACGTGGCCGCCGTAGAGCATGCCGCGCCGCATGACGGCCGTAGTGGCCAGGGCCTGCATGTAGTCCAGCCCGGCCAGCTGCGCCCGGCCGCAACGGCGCAGGGCCGCGGCCGTGGCCAGGGTCAGGCGGATGCCCGTAAAGGAGCCCGGCCCGCGCACGCAGGCGATGCGGCGCAGGTCGCTCCAGCGGATGCCCAATGACGTGGCCAGTTCGGCCAGCGCCGGGGCCAGGATCTCCGTGGCCCGCTCGCTGCGGTACCACTCCTGCGCACAGAGGATGGCCTCATCCTCCGTGACCACGATCTGCAACACGCCTTCAGCGGCGTTGAGTATCAGCTCCAGCCCCGTTCCGGGGGCAGCGTGTGTCGCCATATCGATTTCTCCCGCCGGACGCTAGGGGGCCGTTTTTTCCACGGCCGGGGCCTCGTCCGGCGTATTGATGATGCGTGTCACGTCGTTGAAGGTGGCAAAGATCATCAGGCTCAGCAGCAGGGCCATGCCCACGCGCATGCCCCATTCCTGGATCTTCTGCGGCACGGGGCGGCGGAAGATCATCTCGATGAGGCAAAAGAGCATCTGGCCGCCGTCCAGCACGGGCACGGGCAGCAGGTTGAGGATGGCCAGGTTGATGCTGATGAGCGCCGCCAGACCAAGCACGCCCACAAGGCCCTGCTCCGCCTGCTGGCCCACCATCTGGGCGATCATGATGGGACCGCCCACCTGATCGGCGGGCACCACGCGCTGGGCCAGTTTGACGAAGCTCTGCCAGGTCAGGTCCACCAGACGCCAGGTCTGGACAAGGCCCGTCTCCAGCGCCTCGGCAAAGCCCAGTTCTTCCACGCGCACCGAGCCCAGCGGCCCGATGCCGATGAGCCAGGCTTTCTCATCCTCGCCAAAGATGGTCTTGCGCGTGCTCCACTGCGGCGTCAGGGTCAGCTCCAGTTCCGTGCCCTGGGTCATGCCCTCGGCGGGCTGCCGGGCCACGGTCAGGGTCAGGGGACGGCCGTTGGCCGCGGCCACGGTCGGGGATATCTCGTCCCACGAGCTGAGAGCCTGGCCGTCGATGCTCAGGATCAGGTCGCCCTTTTGCAGACCGGCCTGTGCCGCCGCGCTCTGGGGCATGACGGTGCCCACCTGCGGCAGCATGACGGTATTTCCCCAGCCCCAGGCCACCACCCAGCACAGGATGCAGGCCAGCAGGATGTTGGCGAAAGGCCCGGCCGCGATCACGAGGAAGCGCTGCCATGCGGGCCGCAGGGAAAAGCATTCCTCCCGTGTGAAGCCGCTGGGGATGTCGTTCTCGTCGTTCTCGCCCACCAGGGCCACATAGCCGCCCAGGGGCACCAGCGACAGGGCGTATTCCGTCTTGCCGTGACGGTATTTGAGCAGTTTGGGGCCAAAGCCCAGGGAAAAGGTGGACACGCCCATGCCCAGCCAGCGGGCCACGGTGAAATGTCCCAGTTCATGGAAGAAGATCAGGCCGCCAAGGACAATGATGGCGGCAACGATGGTCGTCAGCACTCGTCAACTCCGGCGCGGGCCAGCTGCTTCACCAGCTCGCGAGTTTTCAGGTCAAGGCGCGACATGCGCTCTGTCAAGATAGTCACTTCCCGTTCAAGGGCAAGACTGTCATCGCCGCTACAGGACAGCGGCGGGCAGAACGGTTCGTGCCCCGGCTCGCCGGCGGCATGGGCATCCATGGCGGCCGAGACCAGCTCCGCGATGTCGGCAAAGGCGCACTTGCCGGCCAGGAACAGTTCCACGGCGGCCTCGTTGGCGGCGTTCATCACCACCGACATGCCGCCGCGCTCCCGCAGGGCGCGACGCGCCAGCTTCAGGGCCGGGAAGGCCTCGTCGTCAGGGGCGAAGAACTGCAGGGTACCGGCCTTGACCAGATCCAGCGGCGGCACGCCCGTATCCACGCAGCGGGGCCAGAACAGACAGGCCGCGATGGGGATGCGCATGTCCGGCGTGCCCAGCTGCGCCAGCTGGCTGCCGTCCGTGAACTGCACCAGCGAATGCACCAGCGACTGCGGATGCACCAGCACCGTGATCTTTTCCAGCGGCACGCCGTACAGGTGGAAGGCTTCCACCACTTCCAGCGCCTTGTTCATCATGGTGGCCGAGTCGATGCTGATCTTGGCGCCCATCTTCCAGTTGGGATGGTCCAGGGCCTGGGCGCGGGTCACGTTGCGCAGTTCCTCGCGGCTGCGGCCGCGGAACGGGCCGCCGGAAGCCGTCAGCAGCAGGCGGTCCACCTCCTGCCCGCGTCCGGCCAGGCACTGGAAGATGGCGTTGTGTTCGGAGTCCACCGGCAGGATGCTGGCATGGGTGCGGGCGCAGACCTGGCGCAGCATGTCACCGGCCAGCACCAGCGATTCCTTGTTGGCCAGGCAGATGACCTTGCCCGCCAGCGCGGCCGCCAGCGTCCCGGCCAGGCCCGCCGCGCCCACCTGCGCCGAAAGCACGGTGTCCGCTTCGGGCAGGGCCGCCAGACGGGCATAGCCTTCGCTGCCCACCAGGATCTCGGGGGTGTAGCCCGTGGGCAGCAGCTTGCGCAGGCCCGCGGCCGAAGCCTCGTCCAGCACGGCCAGATAGGAGGGCCGGAACTCCTGCGCCTGTTCGGCCAGGGTCTTGATGTTGCGCGCGCAGGAAAGGCCCAGCACCACGCATTCACGCCGCCGCGAACGGATGGCCGCCAGGGTGTTGCCGCCGATGGAACCGGTGGAACCCAAAAGGACAAGCTGGCGCACGCCGCGCCGCCACGCCTCGGAAGGCGCTTCCGAAATATACCGAATCGCAGGGCCGTTCAGCCCGGGCCACAGATCTGACATGTGTTTCTCCTTTGTCTCCGGGACAAAATCGTCCACAGCATGCCAAAAATCCCTTGCCGCGTCGAGAGCGGGCCGGAGGGAGGAAGAAGGGGAAGCCAGCATGTCGCGGGGGAAGGGAGGGGACTTTTTCCGGCGGAAAAAAGTCCCCTCCCTTCCCCCGGCCCCCTTCCCTCCCCCAAAAACCGCTCATAGGGCGAACAGGACCATGGGGGAGTCTCGGGAAAAAACGGACAGGATGACACGACAGGCAGAGATGGAAAAAATGTGGCCCAGCCTCCCGCCTTTCTGTCAGCGTCACGCCCGGCATCATGGCTCCTCTCTCCTGTCAACGGCCTGTCCATCAGGGATCAGGTTCTCCCATTCCTTCCGCTCTGCGCCAGCAGCCTTACCTCCCCCTGCCGGCCATGCGGCCCCTTTCGCCTTCAGGCTGTCTTCCCCAGTAATTGAGGGCGCCGCTTGGGCGGCGTACGCCGAAGGCGTGGTGCCGCCCCTCCTACGGCGCGCCCCACACAGCACCGGGGACCAACGCGGGGCATGGGGGTGCAGGGGGTCTGGGGCCGCGCAGGCCCCGACCCCCTGCCGCCTCGCCGCGTAGGTGACCCAGGCCGGATGCCGGGCAATGGCCGTCATCCGACGGCTATTTCACAGAGCGCAAGCGGATCTATTCCCCGCCAGCGTCCCCCTTAAAAAACGCCAAAGGGGCCGGTCTCCCGAAGAAGACCGGCCCCTTCATAAAAACGGGCTCAGCACGGGCAGCCGATGCGTCCATCAGCTGCCGGCGGCACAAGGGCTAAAAGAAGAAGAACCACTGGTCCACGACGGCGAACATGGGCATGGCGAACAGGATGCTGTCCGCACGGTCCAGGATGCCGCCATGGCCGGGCAGCAGGTTGCTGGAATCCTTCACATGCACCGCGCGCTTGAGGGCGGATTCGAACAGGTCGCCCAGCTGGGCGAAGGCATTGATGGCGATCCCCAGCAGGGCGAAGGCCCACCAGCTGGCGCTGCCCAGGCAGGCGCCGTAGATGGTGCAGAAGATGACGCAGCCCACCAGACTGCCCACCGCGCCCTCGGAGCTCTTGTTGGGGCTCACACGGGGCCAGAGCTTGTGGTGGCCAAAGCGGGTGCCCACGAAATAGGCGGACGTATCGGAAACGGCCACGGCCGCCAGCACGAAGATGAGCTTGGTGGTGGAAAGATAGGTGGCGGGCAGCAACAGCAGCGGAATGTAGGCCAGACCGGCCATGAAGATGCCGCTGGCGGCAAAGGCGGGCACGCCTTCTTCTTCCACTTCGTTCCAGCGGAAAAGGAAGCTCATGGCAGCCAGCACGAAGCCCGCGCCCAGGCAGACCAGGGCGTCCTGCGTACGATGGGCCCAGGTCAGCGTCAGCATGCCCCAGCCCAGGGCAATGGCACAGATGCGGCTGGGGATGCGCTTGTTGCCCCAGAACAGGGAGAAGAACTCCCACAGGCCCAGCGCCGCCACCAGCAGGATGAGGGCAAGCAGCACCCAGCCCCGCAGGACGAGGGCAAGGACGACGATGGCGGCCAGAACGAGGCCGGTGATGGTGCGGCGGATATCGGTAGCGTGATCAACGGCCATTGATTTGCTCCTGGGTTTTCCCGAATCGGCGCGAGCGTCCGGCGTAGACGGCCAGGGCCTCGTGCAGGGCCTCCACGCCGAAGTCGGGCCAGGGCGTGGGGGTGAAGTAAAATTCGCTGTAAGCGCACTGGTAGAGCAGATAATTGCTCAGGCGCTGTTCTCCGCTGGTGCGGATGAGGAAATCGGGGTCGGGCTGTCCGGCGGTGTACAGATGGTCGGCCAGGCTCTGTTCGGTAACGTCCTCGGGGCGCAGACCTTCGGCCATCATGCTGCGCACGGCGCGCACCAGCTCGGCGCGGCCGCCGTAGTTGAGGGCCAGGTTGAGCACCATGTCCGTATTGGCTGCCGTGCGGCGCAGGCCGTGGCGCAGGGCCGTACGGGCGGCCAGGGGCAGGGCCTCCATGTCGCCCAGGATGTTCAGGCGGATGCCCTCGCTCTCCATGCGGGGCACTTCCTGGCCCAAAAATTCCAGCAGCAGGGAGAACAGGGCCGAGACTTCGGTCTTGGGCCGCGACCAGTTCTCGCTGGAAAAAGTGTACAGGGTCAGGTGGCGGATGCCCAGACGGCGGCATTCGGTCACGATGGTGCGCACGGTCTCGGCCCCGGCGCGGTGCCCCGCCTCGCGCGGCAGGCCGCGGGCCTGGGCCCAGCGGCCGTTGCCGTCCATGATGATGGCCAGATGTACGGGAAGATGGGTAAGCGTTTCGCTCATGGTACCTCTCTGAACCGGGGACGACAGGCCCGGGAAACATGACCGTGCCGAAAAAAACACGGCCCGGTGCCCCTGGGGCTGGCCGGGCTGCGGAAAACGTCCGGGAGCGGCAGGGCCGCTCCCGGAAGGCGGACACTAGATGTCCATGATTTCCTTTTCTTTGGCCTGGCTGCGCTTGTCGGCATCGGCCACGAACTTGTCGGTCAGCTTCTGCACTTCGGCTTCGGCCTTCTTCTGTTCGTCTTCGGTGATGGCCTTTTCCTTCTCCAGCTTCTTCAGGGAGTCGTTGGCATCACGGCGCACGTTGCGCACGGCCACCTTGGCATCTTCGGTGTACTTGCGGGCCACCTTGACCAGCTCCTTGCGGCGCTCTTCGGTCAGCGGCGGGATGTTGATGCGGATGATGCGGCCGTCATTGACCGGGGTCAGGCCCAGGTCGGACTTGAGGATGGCCTTTTCCACCACGGAGATGCCGCCCTTGTCCCAGGGCTGGATGGTGATGGTGCGGCTGTCGGGCACGGCCACGGAAGCCATCTGGGAGATGGGGGTAGGGGTGCCGTAGTAATCGGCCTTGATACCGTCCACCAGGGCGGTGGTGGCGCGACCGGTGCGCAGTTTCTGGAAATCGCGTTCCAGAGCGGCCATGGCTTTTTCCATGCGGTCTTCGGTATCCAGAAGGATGGTATCGATATCCATAAAATCTCCTTACAGACTGTAGAGTTCGGAAAGATCGTGACTAGCAGTCGTGCACGATGGTGCCCACCTGCTCGCCCAGGATGGCACGGCGGATGTCGCCGCCCAGCATGCGGCAGACGATGATGGGCACGTTGTTGTCGCGCACCAAGGCAAAGGCCGCGGCGTCCATGACGCCCAGATGGCGGGACAGGGTCTCGTCATAGCTCAGGCTGTCGTACTTGACGGCATCGGGGAACTTGGCGGGGTCCTTGTCGTAGATGCCGTCCACTTTGGTGGCCTTGATGATGGCATCGCACTGCAGTTCCATGCCGCGCAGAGCGGCGGTGGTGTCGGTGGTGAAATAGGGGTTGCCGGTACCGGCGGCGCAGATGACCACGCGGCCCTTTTCCAGATGGCGCATGGCACGGCGACGGATGAAGGGCTCGCAGACTTCCTGCATGTCGATGGCGGACAGCACGCGGGTGGGATAGCCGAATTTTTCCAGCATGTCCTGCACGGCCAAGGCATTGAGCACCGTGGCCAGCATGCCCATGTAGTCGGCGGAGGAACGTTCCATGCCCTTGGCGGAACCGGAAAGACCGCGGAAGATGTTGCCGCCGCCGATGACCAGGGCAAGTTCCACGCCCATGTCGAGCAATCCGCCGATCTCCTTGCAGATGGTGCCCACGGTTTCGGGATCGATACCGGTCTTCTGCTCTCCGGCCAGGGCCTCGCCGCTCAGCTTGAGCAGCACACGCTTGTACTTGAGTTCAGCCATTTGTTCCGCCTTGGTTGAAGCCGGCCACGCCGGCTGTTGCTTTCATGGATCGTCCGGTACCGAACAGCGGGCATTCGGACGCGCTCTTTTCATCATAGCAAAAAACATCGCTATCTCAAAGCACTTTTACCATGCCGCCCCCGCAGGACGGTTCGGAGCGGCCTTCGGCAAAGCGCCTGTCCGGCAGGCAAAGACAGATCGTGAGGGCGGGATCATCGCCGCAGGGACGGGGAAGGCGATCCCGGCCTCTGCCGCCCTTTCCTGCCTTCGTGGGGCGCCTTGCTGCGGCCCCGGACGAGGGGACAGGCCGCTCCCCAACCGTTGCCCGTGTGCGGGACGCCACCGGGCGGCGTGCCCGGATGATCGGAGCGTCGCAAACGGTCGCCCCGTATGCGGACGTCACCGGGAGCCGTACCTGGAACGGGGCCGCATTTGCCTGCCCCCGGCTTTTGCGGTATCGGAAAGATTCCTCGACCGAAACCGCGCGCAGCCCCGGCAAGGAGTCCTCATGCTCGAATGCAACAACCGTTTTGAAGATCGTGCCTTCCTCCTGCTGCTGGCCGGCGTCTCGCTGGCCTTCCTCTGGATGCTGCGCCCCTTCTTCGATGTCATCTTCTGGGGCATCGTCATCGCCCTGCTCTCCACGCCCGTCTACGATGCCCTGCAGCGCCGCCGCATGGGCCGCAACCTGGCGGCGCTGACCTGCGTGATCCTGAGCCTGGTGCTCATCATCGTGCCCTGCGCGTACATTTTTTATACCTTCATCAACGAGGTGGCCAACCTGTACGCCCGCCTGACGTCCGGCGGGCATGACATCCGCGAGACGCTGGAAAGGCTGCGCGAGGTGGCGCCCGGCGTGCAGGACTGGCTCACCCGCTACGGCTACGGCCCGGAGGTCATCACCCAGAAACTTTCCGAGCTGGCGGTCAAGATCAGCGGTCTGGTGGCGCGCAACACCGTGGCCCTGGGCGGCAGCACGGTGAACTTTCTCGTGGACCTCTGCATCATGCTCTATCTGGCCTTTTTCCTGGTGCGCGACGGCAAGCAGCTGCGCGTGCTGCTCATCCGGGCCCTGCCCTTTGGCGACCACCGCGAGGACCTGCTCTTCGCCAAGTTCGCCGAAGTGCTGCGGGCCACGGTCAAGGGCAGCCTGCTGGTGGCCATGGCCCAGGGCGCGCTGGGCGGTCTCATCTTCTGGATACTGGGCATCAAGGCCCCGGTGCTCTGGGGCGTGGTCATGACCCTGCTCTCGCTCATCCCCGTGGTGGGCGCCGGCGTGGTCTGGGCGCCGGTGGCCGGGTACCTGCTGCTCACGGGCGATCATGTGTCCGGCGTGGTGCTGCTGGCCTACGGGGTCTTCGTCATCGGTCTGGCGGACAACATCCTCCGCCCCGTCCTGGTGGGGCGCGATACCAAATTGCCGGACTTCATGGTCCTGCTCTCCACGCTGGGCGGTTTCTCGCTGTTCGGCATGGACGGCTTCGTGACGGGCCCCATGCTGGCCGTACTTTTCGTGACGGTCTGGAAGATCTTCATGGACGAATTCAAGCCGCCCCTGACACTGGACGGCAGCGCCCCCGCACGGGATGCGGACGGGGACGGCCCCTCGGCATGACGCAAAAGGCCACCCGCAACGGCGGGTGGCCTTCCATTACCTGCCCCCCGGCAGGTGAAAGATAGGGGACGGGATCCACGGCACCCGTCCCCTGTATGCGGCAGCCTCCCACAGCGGCCGCGCCGGAAACAAGGAAAAGGGGAAAGGAGGAGAACCTGATCCCTTGTTTCCGGTAATTCCTGCTGTCCCGGCGGAGATGTTCCATCCCCGGCGTCCTGCGGCGGCCCGGGACACACGGACCGGCCGGCATGCCCCGCGGGGCACCGGCATCAGACGCCGCCCCGCCGGGACAGCTAATGTTCCAGACGACGGACCAGCACCTCGTCGATGCGGTTGCCGTCCATCTTCACTATCTTCATCCGCCAGCCCTGGATGCGCACCCGCTCGCCTTCGTGCGGGATGTGGCCCAGGGCCTCCAGCAACAGCCCCGCCAGTGTGGCCGAGGAGCTGCGCGGCGGCAGGTGGATGCCCAGCCAGGAGGTCACGGCATCCACGGTCAGGCGACCGGGCATGAGCCACGAGCCGTCAGGCTGGCGGCAGGCTTCGGGCCCGGCGGGCATGTCGCCCATCTGGCCCGCCAGCACGCTCACCAGATCCGTGGGCGTGATGCAGCCCACCACGCTGCCGTATTCGTCGCGTACGAAGGCCAGGGGCGTGGGCTCTTCGCGAAATGTCTCCAGCATCTCCGTCAGGGAAGCATGCTCGAAGATCGTGGGCGCGGGGCGCAGCAGGGGCCGCACGCTCCAGATCCGTCCGCCGCCCTCGTCCCGCGGCGCTGCCGTACCGGGGTGCTCCGTGTCCGTCACGGGGCCCTGGGGCGTCACGGCCGCCAGATCCCCGGTATGGATCACGCCCAGCACTTCGTCCCTGTCCGGATCCAGCACCGGCAGCCAGGGCGAGAGGCTCTCGCTGGCAAAACGGCAGGCCGTGGCATAGTCGGCCTCGCTGTCCAGCCAGCGCACCCGGTGGCGCGGGGTCATGATGAAGCGGGCCGTGCGTCCGCTCAGGCGGATCACGCGGGCCACCATGTCGCGCTCTTCCGGCTCGAACAGGGGCTGGGCATCGCTCTCGCTGGCCAGGGCCGCGGCATCGCGCCGCGCTTCTTCCTCACCGGGACGTCCGCCGCCCAGCAGCCCCAGCACCGCCATGGCCATGGATTCACGCATGTCGCGCATGCTGATGCGCTTGCGGCGGTTGCGCAGGGCCACCTGGTTGCAGATCTCCACCAGTACCGAGAAGCAGATGGCCGCGTAGAGGTAGCCCTTGGGGATATGGTAGCCCAGGCCGTCCATGAGCAGGCTCAGGCCGATCATCATCAAAAAGCCCAGACACAGGATGATGACCGTGGGGTGCCGCTCCACAAAGCTGGTCAGCGGCGCGGCGGCCATGACCATGACCAGCATGGCCACGATGACGGCCAGCATCATCACCGGGATATGGTCCACCATGCCCACCGAGGTGATGATGGAATCCAGGGAGAACACGGCATCCAGCACCAGTATCTGGATGATGACCTGCCAGAAGCCCGAACGCGTGGGTGCCGAGGAATATTCGGCCATGCCGCCTTCCAGGCGTTCGTGCAGCTCCATGGTCCCCTTGAGCAGCAAAAAGATGCCGCCGCCCATGAGGATGAAATCTCGCCACGAGAAGGCTTTGCCGAAGATCGTGACCAGGGGCTCGGTCAGACTGACGATCCAGGCGATGGCGGAAATCAGCACCAGGCGCATGACGAGCGCGAGACCAAGACCGGTGAGGAAGGCCCGGCGGCGCTGTTCCTGCGTATGCAGGCGCGAGGTGAGGATGGAGATGAAAACGAGGTTGTCGATGCCCAGCACGACCTCGAGCACGATCAGGGTGCCCAGCCCGGCCCAGGCCGAGGGATCGGCGATCCACGAGAAATCCCACATGGGAGCTTTCCGCCTCCTTGCGGCAGTGATGCTGAAGTGATGCCCGGCCCTCCTGCTCCGCACGGAGTCCCGGACTGGATGGAGGCAGCATACGCCGGCGTCCGTCAGGAAAGCGTCGGCATGGCCGGGAAAAAGGCCAAAAAAAAGGAGGGGCCGGAGCCCCTCCTGGGATCATCGTAACGGACAGCTTATTCAGCGGCCAGCTGGATGCGGCTGAAGCCGGCGACCTTGATGTCGCCACCGGCGGCCTTGGCCACTTCGCGCACCACTTCGGTCATGCTCTTCTTGTCGTCGCGGATGTAGGGCTGTTCCATCAGGCAGACTTCCTTCTGGAACTTCTTCACGGCGCCTTCGGCGATCTTTTCCACGATCTGCTCGGGCTTGCCTTCTTCGCGGGCCTTCTGGCGGTACACTTCACGCTCGCGTTCCATGGCGGCGGCATCCAGGCTGGCGCCGTCCAGGGCCATGGGGTTGGTGGCGGCCACCTGCATGGCCACGTTCTTGGCCAGTTCCTGCACTTCGGGCTTGGCAGCGGTAGCGGCGCTGTCGCACACCAGGTCCACCAGCACGCCGATCTTGCGGTTGGCGTGGATGTACTGGCCGATCACTTCGTTGTCTTCACGGGTGTGACGGGTGAAGTTGCCGAGCTGCATGTTTTCGCCCACGGAGGCGATGAGCTGGGTCACGTCTTCGCCCACCAGGCCCTTCAGGGCTTCGGCGTCGGCGGGGTTGCTGTCCAGCACGCTCTGGGCCACCTTGGCGGCCAGGGCTTCGAACTGTTCGCCGCGGGCCACGAAGTCGGTCTCGCACAGCAGGGCGGACATGGCCACGGTCTTGCCGTCAGCGCTCACGGCGGCCATCACCAGGCCTTCGCTGGTGGCACGGCCGGACTTCTTGGCAGCCTTGGCCATACCCTTCTGGCGCAGCCAGTCGACGGCCTTTTCCAGGTCGCCGTCCACTTCCACCAGGGCTTTCTTGCAGTCCATCATGCCGGCGCCGGTCTTTTCGCGCAGTTCCTTCACCATAGCGGCGGAAATAGCCATTGTATTCTCCTGTGTATCCGGCCTGGGCCGGAGCAAGATTCCAAAAAAATCGCGCAGTGCGCAGGGTGGCGGCACAGCCCTGAAGCCGCGCCGCCACCTTTTGAAGCATGGGGGGGCCGGAGCCTTGCCGCTCCGGTTCCTGCGTCGCCCGCCACGGGGGATCCCCGTCCGGGCGCGGACATCAGCGGGGCCGATGTCCGGGGCAACAGCGTTGCCCGAGGTCAGAAGACCGTACCAAAACTACTCGGCGGCAGCTTCGGTCTCGGCAGCCTTCTGCATGGCTTCTTCGGCGTTGGCTTCCACGGCGGCGCCGTCCTTCATCTGGGCTTCGCCTTCCTGGCAGGCTTCGGAGAAAGCCGTCACGAACAGCTTGATGGCGCGGATGGCGTCATCGTTGCCGGGGATGATGTAGTCGATGACATCGGGATCGCAGTTGGTGTCGGTCACGGCCACGATCGGGATGCCCAGCTTGCGGCATTCCTTCACGGCGATGTCTTCGCGATGGGGGTCGATGATGAAAGCCAGCTGGGGCAGGCGATCCATGTTCTTGATACCGCCCAGGGTCTGTTCCAGCTTCTGCATTTCGCGTTCCAGCAGCAGGATTTCCTTCTTCTGGTAACGGTTGATGCTGCCGTCGGCGAACATGCCTTCCAGCTTCTTCAGACGTTCCACGCTCTTCTGGATGGTGACGAAGTTGGTCAGGGTGCCGCCCATCCAGCGGTTGGTCACGTAGTACTGGTTGGCCTTGGTGGCTTCGGTGGCCACGGCTTCCTGAGCCTGGCGCTTGGTACCGATGAACAGCACCTTGCCGCCGTTGGCCACGGTGTCGACCACCTTGTCATAGGCCACGCGGAACAGCTTCACGGTCTGCTGCAGGTCGATGATATGGATGCCGTTGCGGGCGCCGAAGATGTAAGGACGCATCTTGGGGTTCCAACGACGGGTCTGGTGACCGAAATGCACGCCGGTTTCCAGCATCTGCTTCATGCTGACGTAAGCCATTTTTCAATCCTCCAAAAGGGTTGTGATCTTCCACACCGGCCCAGACCCTGCAACCCGGCCTGCCGCCGCCCCCGGCCCCATGACCGGAAGACAACGAAAAATGCGCCGTAGCGCATTGCCGGGCACCCCGGGCCGCTGCCGGAGTGTGCTTCGATGAACGAGCTTCCATAGACCAAAAGCCCGCAAATGGCAAGCCCCGGAGGCAAAGAGCCGCTCCTTTCCCGGCGGGCGGGACGCCTTCCCCCCGTGAACGACCTGTGTCGACCGCGGAGCGGGACCGAAAGGGAGGGCGGTCCGGCGGCAAGCTCCCTTTCCGCGGTATGCCGCAAGCTGCGACTGTCGGTATCTTCCCTGACGCATCGCCGAACGTGCGTCCGGTACGTCCGAAAGCTCCGGCACGTTGTCCAAAAAGAAAGGCTCCCCAAGATGGGGAGCCTGACCGGGGAAGACTGCGGCGTTGCCTGCCGGCGCTTGAAGGCGACATGGCAGGGGCTGCTGCCGTTCCGTGGCCGTACCGGTAGCGGAGCCGTGACGCGGCACGTGACCGGGTCCGATGTTCTTCGCTAGCGGGAAATTTTCCGGGATTACCGGCAGCCCCTCAGGGGGGACGGGGCTGCCGGGGGGTATCAGGAGGAGGAAGGTCGGTATGTTCCCGGCCGGCTCCGAAGGAGGGACGAGCCGGCCGGGGAGGGACTTTTTCAGGAGGAGGAAGGTTGCTGTTTTCAGTCCCGGCGGCCCTGGGGGGAAAGGGCCGACCGGGGGGAAGAAGGTCTTGGAAGAAGCGGAGGATGTTTGTTTCAGGATCGAAGGAGGTCCGTCAGGCTGTCCACGCTACCGCGGTCTGTCGCGGGCCGAGGCAGCAAAGAGGCCATGCGGCTGCCGCGGTAGCGCGGACGGTAAGAAATTTGTGGTGTTCCATGACGGACCTCCATGAAGGAAGAAGATGGTATGGCATATATATCTGTTCGGCGCTGTCCCCGTAGCGGTGGCGGGCCGGAGGGCCCGTCCTGGACGATGCCGTTGTTGTACGGGATATAGCAATCGCCGTGCCAAAATATATTTTTATAGTAAAAACAATATATTACGAAATAGCGTCTGAAAAAGGCGTTTTCCTTTTCCCGGCACCTGTACAGAAATTGAACACTTTTTCCCGCCATTACGGCAGGTTGTAAAAAAATTGGACGCTTTGCCCCGCAGCGGATGGCCCATGTGCTTTTTTTATACAGCCTGCGGCCGCCGTTACGGCAAAGGCTCCTGCGCCGGGGCGCCAGCACGCTCTTTGCAAAGCGGCAGGCTCCATAGTATAGCCGAACCATATGAATCTTACCAACGAACCTTCCCTGAAAGGATCCCTCATGAACAGTCATGGTTTCGAACTCGTCACCGAGCGCCGCCTGCACGAAGTGGGCGGTACGGCCCGGCTTTGGAAACACAGCGTCACCGGCGCACAGCTGCTCTCCGTCAGCAATGCCGACGAGAACAAGTGCTTCGGCGTGAGCTTCCGCACCCCGCCCACGGACTCCACGGGCGTGGCCCACATCCTGGAGCATTCCGTGCTCTGCGGCTCGGACAAATATCCGGTCAAGGAACCCTTCGTGGAGCTGCTCAAGGGCTCGCTCCAGACCTTCCTCAACGCCTTCACCTTCCCGGACAAGACCTGCTACCCCGTGGCCAGCGCCAATCTGCAGGACTTCTACAACCTCATCGACGTCTACATCGACGCGGTCTTCCATCCCCGCATCAGCGAGGATATCTTCCGTCAGGAAGGCTGGCACGTGGAAGCCGAGGACACCAAGGGCCCCTGGACCTACAAGGGCGTGGTCTACAACGAGATGAAGGGCGCTTATTCCTCGCCCGATTCCGTGCTGGCCGAACAGAGCCAGCAGGCCATCTTCCCGGACATGCTCTACAGCCTGGACTCCGGCGGCAACCCGGAAGTCATCCCGGACCTGACCTACGAGGCCTTCCGCGACTTCCACAGCCGTTACTACCATCCCTCCAACGCGCGTTTCTTCTTCTGGGGCGATGACCCGGAAGAAAAGCGTCTGGAGATCGTGGCCGAGGCCCTGCAGGGCTACACCGCCCGCGCGGTGGACTCCGCCGTGCCCCTGCAGCCCCGCCGCGACACGCCCCGGCAGGTGGAAGTGCCCTACGCCGCCACCGACGGCCAGAAAACGGCCCTGTTCACGGTCAACTGGCTGCTGGGCGAACGCGGCGACGTGCATCAGGCCCTGCTCATGGAGATGCTGGAGCACATCCTCGAAGGCTTGCCGGGCTCGCCCCTGCGCAAGGCCCTCATCAGCTCCGGCCTGGGCGAGGACACCACCGGCTGCGGCCTGGAGACCGACCTGCGCCAGATGTACTACTCCACCGGTCTCAAGGGCGTGGACCCGCGCAAGGTGCAGGACGCCGAGATGCTCATCTTCGAGACCCTCGCCGACCTTGCCGAGGACGGCATCGACCCCGCCGCCGTGGAGGCCGCCGTCAACAGCGTGGAATTCGCCTACCGCGAGAACAATTCCGGCCGCTTCCCGCGCGGTCTCTCGGCCATGATCCAGGCCCTGTCCACCTGGCTCTATGACGGCGATCCGCTGGCTCCGCTGGCCTGGGAGGCCCCGCTGGCCGACATCAAGGCCCGTCTGGCCGCCGGGGAAAAGGTCTTCGAAAACGCCATCCGCGACCACTTCCTCAACAACGAACACCGCGCCACCGTGGTGCTGCTGCCCGACGCCCGTCTGGCCAAGGCCCGCGAAGACCGCGAGGCCGCCCGCCTGGCCGCCGTGTACGAGGCCTGCTCCGACGCCGAACGGCAGGAGCTGGTGGAGGCCACCAGCCGTCTGCAGGCCGCCCAGTCCGCCCCGGACAGCCCCGAGGCCCTGGCCACCATCCCCAGCCTGGGCATGGATGCCCTGCCCCTGCGCAACACGCCCGTGCCCTGCGTGCGGGAGGCCCTGGGCGGCGGCCAGACCTGGCTGGCCCACGACCTGCCCACCAGCGGCATCGCCTATACGGCCCTGCTCCTGCCCCTGAACGCTGTCCCGGCCCGTCTGGAGCCCCTGCTGCCGCTCTTTGCCCGCAGCCTCACCGAAGTGGGCACCGCCCGCCGCGACTTCAGCGAACTGGGCGCGCGCATGGCCGCCAAGACCGGCGGCGTGGGCGCCGATCCCCTGCTGGCCACCACCCGCGGGGAACGCGGTCTGGTCAAATATCTGAGCGTGGCCGGCAAGGCCGTCTACGACAAGGTGCCCGACCTGTTCGACATCTTCCGCGAGATCCTGCTGGAGCCCCTGACCGACCGCGCCGTGCGTCTGGAGCGCCTGCGCCAGATGCTGCTGGAAGACAAGGCCCGTCTGGAACACGGTCTGGTGGCGGCCGGTCATTCGGCCGTGGGTTCCCGCCTGCGCGCCCACTTCACGCCTTCCGGCCTGCTGGCCGAGCGCCTGTCGGGCATCAGCCAGCTCATGGCCGTGCGCGAGCACCTGCAGCGCCTGGACAGCGATCCCGACAGCCTGCTGGCCGATCTGGACGAGTTGCGCCGCCTCATCGTGTCCAGCCCCGACGTGCTGGTGGACTGCACGGCCGAGAGCGCCGGTCTGGATGCCGTGCAGCGGCAGGCCACCGACTTGCTGGCCGCCCTGCCCGCCAGCCGTGACGCGGCCCTGGTCCTGCCGCCCTTCAGCGACGGCCTGCCCGCCGCCGAGGCCTTCCTGGCCCCGGCCCAGATCAACTATGTGGGCAAGGCCGCCAACCTCTACGACCTGGGCTACACCTACCACGGCTCGGCCAGCGTCATCCTGCGCTACATGCGCATGGGCTATTTGTGGGAACGCGTGCGCGTGCGCGGCGGTGCCTACGGCGCCTTCTGCATGCTGGACCGCATGGGCGGCACCCTGGTCTGCGCTTCCTACCGCGACCCCAACGTGGACGACACCCTGACCGCCTATGACCAGATGGCCGACTACCTGCGCTCCTTCCGTCCCGACAAGGAGCAGCTCACCAGCGCCATCGTGGGCGCCATCGGCGACCTGGACAGCTACCTGCTGCCCGACGCCCGCGGTGCGCAGGCCCTGGCCCGCCATCTGGCCGGGGACGACGAGGAGGCCCGCCAGCGGATGCGTGACGAGATCCTCGGCACCACGGCCCGGCACTTCCGCGACTTCGCCGACGTGCTGGCCGAGGCCGCCGGCCACGGCGTGACCTGCGTGCTGGGCGGTGCCCAGACCCGCGCCGCTGCCGAGGCCCACGGCTGGCAGACGCAGGAACTGCTGTAGTCCCGGCCCTGGGGCCTGGATGTATGCATGACATCCGGGGGAAGAGGGAGCTTTCGCACCGACGAGGGCCTCCCCTTCCCCCGTTTCATTTCCAGCAGCGGGACTTCCCAGCCCGATCCCTCAGGGTCCCCGGTCAGGCGACCGTCCCTCCGGCATCCCGGTGCAGGAACAGGATATCCGGCGGCCCCTCATGCGAGGATGCAGGCAAGCCTCCTCTCCTGCAGGCCCAAGGGACCCGGGACGGTACGCCCCTCGGCATCCCGGCCGCCTTGGACGGTGGGCTCCGGGACGGCCTCTGACGGCCGCTTTCCCCTGTCGCGGGGAAACAGGCCTCCCCCGCCGTACGCCGACGGCCATGTGTATTGCCTTTTCCCTCTGGAATACCTACCTTTTCAGGAAGGCATCAGGCAGGTCCCGCATGGGCTGCTGCCTGGGCGCCGCCTTGCCGTATCGTGGCCATCCTTCTGCCGGGCCGGGACCCTCATGTCCCAGCCCCGGACAGCACGGCGTCCGGGCAAGGCCATCCCCGCCCCGTATCCGGGAGCCTTCCCCGAAGCGCTCCCTTTCCCTGCTCCCAAGGAGGCTCCATGAAGCAGACCCCCGGCCCCGTCATCGGCGCCCCTTCCTTTGTCCTGCCCGCCAATGTGGCCGACAATGCCCGCTTTCTGGCCGGGCGCGTCGACGAAGTGGCCCTGTGCCTTTTCGAGGCCCGTTCCTGCCTGGCCTATGACGACGAAGACCTGCCCCCCGCGCTGGCGGACCTGCCCCTGAGCTGGCATGTCCACCTGCCCGTGGACCTGCCCTGGCCGTGCAAGAAGGATGCCGACGCCGTACGCGTGGCCGTGGAGCTAGCCCTGCGCGTCTTTGACCGCGTGGCTTGGCTCAAGCCCTGGGGCGCCGTGCTCCATGCCCCCAAGGGCAGCCCCGTGCTGCAGCGTTTCATCCTGCGTCAGGCCGCCGCCTGCTGGCAGCGCCGCAGCAAGGTCCCCCTGCTGCTGGAAAACACCGACATTTGTGACATCGCCGGCCTGGGACGCGGCTTTCCGGCCGATCACGGGCTGGGCTTCTGTCTGGACGTCGGCCATCTCATGGGCTATGCTCAAAACGCACTTTGGGCATCCCCCCTGCCCGAGACAGCGGCCCTGGTCCACTGGAGCGCCCCCGGCACCCAGGACCAGCATCTGGCCCTGCACCAGCTCACGGCGGCCCAGCGGCATCTGGTACGGCAACTGGCCGGCCGCCTGCCCAAGAGCTGCCGTCATCTGCTGGAGATCTTCCGCTGGCAGGGGGTGGAGGAATCCCTGCCCCTCCTGCGCGACCTGCTGGCCAGCCAGCCGGATACCGTGTCCCCCGGCTGCCCGCACGGCCCCCACAACGCCAAAACAGCGGAGTAAAGCGGTCATGACCAATCCCTATGTAGTGCAGATGCGACAGTGGCGGCAGACACTGACCAAGGATCAGCGCTGGGCCATCCTCATCTCGGCGGATCCCGACGCCCTGGCCTCGGCGCTGGCGCTCAAGCGCATCATGGCGCATCGTGTGCGCGGTGTGGACATCTTCCGCATCAACGAAGTCACCCGGCCCGACAACCTGGCCATGATCCGCTACCTGCGCATCCCGGCCAAGCTCTGGCAGCCAGAAAAGGCCGATCTCTATACCAATTTCGCCATGGTGGACTCCCAGCCCCACCACAACCCGGCCTTCCAGGGCATCACCTTCGACCTCATCATCGACCATCATCCCCTTACTGCGGGCCAGCTGCCGCAGGCGCCCTTCTGCGACATCCGCCCCGGCTTCGGTGCCACCAGCACCATGATGACCCGCTACCTGCAGGGCCTGCGCATCAAGCCCGGGCCGCTGCTCTCCACGGCGCTGCTCTACGGCATCCGCACGGATACCGCCACCTTCGAGCGCTCCGGCGGCGAGGACGACCTGCGCGCCTACCAGTGGCTCATCAAGCATGCCGACGCCACCCTGCTGCGCCGCATCATCCGCAGCGAATACCTGCGCGCCTGGCTGCCCCTTTTCTCCCGTGCCTTCCGCTCCCTGCGGGACTGCCGGGGCGGGGCCATGGTCTGGCTCAACGAGGTGGACAGCGCCGACCTGCTGGTGGCCGTGGCCGACTTTTTCACCCGCGTGCACGGCCTCAAGTGGATCGCCGTCTGCGGCGTGGTGGAAAAGACCGTGGTGGTCATCTTCCGCGGTGACGGCAGCCGCGACATCGGCCGTCTGGCCGACGCCTGCTTCTACGACGTGGGTTCCGCCGGCGGCCACCGCAACCTGGGCCGCGCGGAATTCCCCCTTGCCGCCATCCCGGCGGGCACCAAGCCTGCGGAATTCATCTTCCAGCGCCTGCACAGCCGCAAGCTGCGCCCGGTCACGGCCAGCGCCGCGCCCCTGGCCGAGAACGCCGGACAGCAGGCCGTGCACAGCGAAAAGCTGGAGCCCGCTCCCGTACAGGCACTGGCCCACGGGGCATAAGGGGACGACAGTCAGACGGGCAAGAAGGCAGATGACGGGATTACGTCAGCTGCCTTTTTTCTGTGCCGGGAGGGCGCCCCAGGGCCGAGCTGTCCCCTTGCTGGGCTCCTGGCGGCTTCCCCTTATGCAAAGAATGATTTTTAGATAAATAAAAACAATAGGATAAAAAATTATCCTCCGTTATTTTCCGGCGGGAGGCATTTTTTTCACGAGCGGCTCTTGACAAGCCCCGGGCTGCGGCGTAGCGTTCGTGGAAACTGTTGGAGTTTTGAAGATGTCCCGTTTCGTTCCTGCCACCTCCTGCTACGCTGCTACCGGCTTTTGCTTTAGTTGGTTTTATTTTGCGTACTTTAGCGGAGCCTGTGGTCAGGAGCTTTGCTGACATCTTCTGTCAGAGAGTTTCGGGGCCGCAGGCATACAGCCGGCGGCCCTTTTTTTGTATCCAGCGCCGCCGGAACGGCTCCATTCCACAAGGAGAGATCCCATGTACCTTGGCAAACAGGTTCGTCTGGAACGCATCATCAATCGTGAAACCGGCCGCACTATCATCGTTCCCATGGACCACGGCGTGACCATCGGTGCCGTCGACGGCCTCATCGACATGCGCGAGACCGTCAACGACATGGCCGTGGGCGGCGCGGACGCCGTGCTCATGCACAAGGGCCTGGTGCGCTGCTCGCACCGCAACGCCGGCAAGGACGTGGGCCTCATCGTCCACCTGTCCGCCTCCACCATGCTCTCTCCCCAGGGCAACACCAAGACTCTGGTGGGCACCGTGGAAGAAGGCATCAAGCACGGCGCCGACTGCGTCTCCGTGCATGTGAACCTGGGCGATCCCAACGAGCGCCTGATGCTGGCCGACCTGGGCCGCGTGGCCGCCGCCTGTGACGACTGGCACATGCCCCTGCTGGCCATGATGTACGCCCGCGGCCCGGCCATCAAGAACGGCTTCGCTCCCGACGTGGTGGCCCACTGTGCCCGCGTGGGTGTGGAACTGGGCGCGGACATCGTCAAGGTGCCCTACACCGGCGACATGGAAAGCTTCTCCGACGTGGTCTCTTCCTGCTGCGTGCCCGTGGTCATCGCCGGCGGCGAACGCATGGAATCCACCCGCGACGTGCTCCAGATGGTGCACGATGCCATCAAGGCCGGCGGCGCGGGCATCTCCATGGGCCGCAACGTGTTCCAGCATCCCAACCGCATCCAGCTCGTGCGTGCCCTGCGCGCCATCGTGCATGAGAACGCCACGGTGGAAGAAGCCCTGGCCATCGTGGGAGAATAGCATGGCCCGCATCTACTACCGTTGCGAACCGTTCAGCAAGGCCGACGTGACCCTGGCCCTGGAATCCGGTGTGGACGGGGTCATCGTGCCCCGCGCCCAGGTGGAGAAAGTGGCCGCCCTTTCCCGCTGCACCGTCTGGGCCTGCGAGGACGTGGCCAGCGTGCCGCTGAACGTCAAGGCCGACGAGGAGGCCCTGCTGGCTCGCCTCAAGGCCGGTGAGACCGCCTGCCTGGCCCGCGGCTGGGAGATCATCCCCGTGGAGAACCTGCTGGCCCAGGCCGACAACGTGCTGGCCGAGGCGGGCAGCCTGGAAGAGGCCCGTCTGGCCGCCGGCATCCTGGAGCGCGGCGTGGACGGCATCGTGGTCCTGCCCGAGGCCCTGGCCGAACTCAAGGCCATCGTGGCCCAGTGCAAGATCTCGCAGGGGCGCGAGGAATTGCAGAAAGCCGTCATCACCCGTGTGGAACCCGTAGGCCTGGGGCACCGCGTCTGCGCCGACACCCTTTCCCTGCTCAAGCGCGGCCAGGGCATGCTGGTGGGCAATTCCAGCGCCTTCACCTTCCTTGTCCATGCCGAGACCGAACACAACGAATATGTGGCCGCCCGTCCCTTCAGGGTCAACGCCGGGGCCGTGCATGCCTATGCCCGCCTGCCCCACGACAAGACCTGCTACCTGGGCGAACTGGCCGCGGGACAGGAAGTGCTCATCGTGGACGCCGACGGCCAGACCAGCGTGGCCACGGTGGGCCGGGTCAAGATCGAAGTGCGCCCCATGCTGCTGGTGGAAGCCGAGGCCGAGACCCCCGAAGGCCCCAAGCGCGGCGCCGTGTTCCTGCAGAACGCCGAGACCATCCGCCTGACCGCCCCTGACGGCACGCCCCTGAGCGTGGTCAGCCTCAAGCCCGGCGATACGGTGCTCTGCCGCCTGGATCAGGCAGGCCGCCACTTCGGCATGCGCATCCAGGAAGAGATCCGCGAGGTGTAGCATGGCCGACGCACATTCCCCCTCCGACGCCCCCCAGCGCCTGACCGCCATCCGCGGCGAGATCGACAGCGTGGACCAGGAACTGCTGGCGCTGTTCAACCGCCGCGCCGCCCTGAGCCTGGAAGTGGGCCGCATCAAGGCCGGGGACCCCGGCATCGTGTTCAAGCCCCTGCGCGAGCGCGAAGTGCTGGACGGCCTGGCCCGCAAGAACGACGGTCCCCTGCCCGAAGAACACCTGCGTGCCATCTGGCGCGAGATCTTCTCCTCGTCGCGCGCCCTGCAACGCCCGCAGAACGTGGCCTATCTGGGCCCGGAAGGCACCTTCTCCTATTTTGCCGGCGTGGAGTACCTGGGCCATGCCGCCAGCTTCCACCCCTGCAACGACCTGCCGCAGGTCTTCGCCGACGTGCACTCCGGCCGCTGCGAGCTGGGCGTGGTGCCGCTGGAAAATTCCCTGCAGGGCACCGTGGGCGTCAGCTTCGACCTGTTCCTCAAGTATGACGTGCATATCCAGGCCGAGCTCTTCTCGCCCATCTCGCACTGCCTGCTGAGCCACGCCGCCAGCCTGGCCGAGATCACCACGGTCTACTCGCATCCCCAGCCTCTGGCCCAGTGCGGCGGCTGGCTGCGCAGCCACCTGCCCCAGGCGGGCCTCATCCCCGTGGAATCCACCGCCGCCGCGGCCCGCATGGCCGCCGCCAATCCGCAGTCCGCGGCCATCGGCAACGGCAAGCTGGCCGACATGACCGGCCTTTCCATCCTGGCCCGCCGCATCGAGGACGAGCCCGGCAACTGGACGCGCTTCGTCATCATCGGCCCCAAGCCCGTGGGACAGCTGGACAAGCTGCCGCGCACCGCTCCCGTGCCCGGCCATACCGGCGCGGACAAGACCTCCATGCTCTTCACCCTGCCGGACAAGTCCGGTACGCTCTCCGGCGTGCTCTCCCTGCTGGCCGAGCACAAGATCAACATGCGTAAGCTGGAGTCCCGTCCCCTGCGCGGCCAGTGCTGGAAGTATGTCTTCTTCACGGACGTGGAATGCGACCTGACCGCCCCCCAGTATGAGGACCTGCTCCAGAAGCTGGCCGAAACCTGCACCAGCTTCCGCATCCTGGGCAGCTACGCCACCGGACCGCAGCTGGACCGCATCGGCCTGGACGACGTGGAGGACAGCCATGCCTAGCCCAGATACCGCCTGCGTGCGGGCCCCGGCCTCCAAATCCATCTCGCACCGCTACTGCATCGGCGCGGCCCTGGCCCACGGCACTTCCGAGCTGCACCATGTGCTGGACAGCCGCGACCTGGAATGCACCCGCGCCATCCTTTGCGCCGCCGGTGCCCGCATGGAGGCCCTGCCCGCCGAGGAGGGCGGCTGGCGCGTCACCGGCATGGACGGCCGTCCCCGGGGCGGCACGGACACGCCCCTGAGCTGCGACGTGCACGAATCCGGCACCACCTGCCGCCTGCTGACCGCCGTGCTGGCCGCCGGTCACGGCCTGTTCCGCATCCACGGTGCGCCGCGCATGCATGAACGGCCCATCGACGAGCTGACCCGCGCCCTGGAAGCCCTGGGCACGGACGTGCGCTTCGAGCAGCGTCCCGACTGTCCGCCCCTGCTGCTGCGGGCCGCGGGCCTCGATCCCGCCCGCAACGGCGGCCGCGTTCGCCTGGGCATGGATGCCTCCAGCCAGTATTTCTCGGGCCTGCTGCTGGCAGCGCCGCTGGCCCCGGCGCCCCTGTGCGTGGAACTGGGCGGGCAAAAGGCCGTGTCCTGGCCCTATGTGGGCCTGACCCTGCATTGCCTGGAAGATTTCGGCATCCGCTTCTGCGTGGAGACCCGCGAGCCCGACGGCCCGTGGCAGGTCCTGCCCGACGGCGGCTGGCGCGCCCTGCGCACCGCCCGTCCCGACGGCCTGCGCATCACCGTGCAGCCCGGCACCTACCGCGCGGGCAGCTATCAGGTGGAAGGCGACTGGTCCGGGGCCTCCTATCTGCTGGCCGCCGGTGCCCTGGGCAAGCGTCCCGTGCGTGTGGACGGCCTGCGGGCCGATTCCCTGCAGGGCGACCGCGCCATGCTGGACATCCTGCGCGCCATGGGCGCCCGCGCCGAGGTGGAGGGCACGTCCATCACCGTGCATCCTTCGGCCCTGCGCGGCGTGGACGTGGACATGGGCCACTGCCCGGATCTGGTGCCCACGGTGGCCGTGCTGGCCGCCTTTGCCCAGGGTCCCACCCGGGTACGCAACGTGGCCCATCTGCGCATCAAGGAATCCGACCGCATCACCGCCCCGGCCACCGAGCTGGCCCGTCTGGGCGTGCGTGTGGACGAGCATGACGACGGCCTGACCGTCCACGGTCTGGGTCCCGACGGCCCGGCCTGGGACGAGGCCGCGCGCTTCTCGGCCCACAACGACCACCGCATCGCCATGTCCCTGGCCCTGCTGGGCCTGCCCTACGGCAAGCGCATGGACGCCCTTCTGGACGATCCGCTGGTGGTGCGCAAGTCCTTCCCCACCTTCTGGAAGGTCTGGGAGCCGCTGCTGTGAGCCCGGACACCACGACGCCCAGGACGGACGGGGACGACACCGGCCCTGTGCCCGCGAAAGCCGCGGCCTCCCTGCAGGGGCGTGCCGTGCTCGTCGTAGGCTGCCGGGGCCGCATGGGCGCCATGCTCTGCCGCCGCGGCACGGCCGCCGGTCTGGACATGCGGGGCGTGGACGTGCCCCTGACGGACGCGGTGCTGGCCCCGGCCTGCAAGGACGCCGCCCTGGTGCTGCTCTGCGTGCCCGCGGCCGTCTTTGCCGACGTGGCCGCCACGGTCTGCGCCCATCTGCCTGCCACGGCCATCCTGGCCGACATCACGTCGGTGAAGGTGCGCCCCCTGCAACAGATGGAAGCCATCTGGCCCGGCCCGGTGGTGGGCACGCACCCGCTCTTCGGCCCGGCCACGCCCGATGAGGACGGCCTGCCCGTGACCGTCACGCCCGGCCGCACGGCCCGCGAAGAGGACACGGCCCTGGTGGAGGCCTTTTTCCGGGCCCTGGGGTGCGGCACCTTCCGGGCCACGGCCGACGAGCACGACCGTGCCATGGCCCGCGTCCAGAACATGAACTTCATCACCAACCTGGCCTACTTTGCCCTGCTGGCAGGGCAGGAAGACCTGTTGCCCTATATCACCCCCTCCTTCCGCCGCCGCCTGCACGCGGCAGAGAAGATGCTCACCGAGGACGGCACCATGTTCACCGGCCTCTTCGAGGCCAATCCGTACAGCCATGAGGCCGTGCGCCAGTATCGCAAGATGCTCAACGTGGCCGCCGCCGGTGATATCGAACTGCTCTGCCGCCGCGCGCAGTGGTGGTGGAAAAAATGACAGCGGGGAAGGGAGCATCCTGGACAAGCGCTTCCCTTCCCCTTTTTTTCTGTCCCACCCTGCGGCCGTCTCCGGCGGCACGGACCGGCCGCGCCCGTCGCGGGCAGGCCGATTCGCCCCGCGTTCTCACCGGCCCCCTGCCCCGGCGCCTCGCTCCCCCCGCCGCGTGACGGCCATCATCCCGTTCCGGCAGCCCCGAAAAATCGTTGCCCACGCAACCTTGACCGCCGCTCCCCTATTGCCGCATCATGGTCCCCTCCCCTGCAACCTACGGAGGCACCATGACCACCTTCCTGCTCCTCATCGCCTGCGGCATCGCGGGCGGCCTGCTGTTCTTCTTCCTGCACATCCCCGGCGGTGCCATGCTGGGCGCCGTGGTGGCCGTCCTGGCCGTCAAGATGCTGGGACATGTGGAGGCCGACACGCCACGCCTGTTCCAGCTGGGGGCCCAGATCGCCATCGGTGTCATGGTCGGCAACATGATGACCGGCGGCACCCTGCTGGAGATCCGCGCCATGGCGCCCCTGATGTTCGGTTCCACGGCCCTGCTCATCGTGGCCGGGGCCCTGGGCGCCTGGTTCATCTGCCGCTCGGCCGGGCTGGACGCGGGCAGCGCCATCCTGGCCACCAGCCCCGGCGGCCTGCAGGCCGTGGTGGGCATGGCCTCTGACCTGGGCACCAACGCCCCCGCCGTCCTGGCCTTCCATCTGGTGCGCCTGTACACCGTCCTGCTGCTGGCGCCTCTCCTGAGCTGGCTGCTGCACCGCCTGCTGCCGCACAGCTGATACCGGCCATAAAAAAGCCCGGCCCGGAAAGGTCTCCCCTCTCCAGGGCCGGGACATCGGCAAAGCCTGCGGCAACGGCCTAAATATCGTAACGGACCGTCCCCAGCCAGTTCACGATCTCCGGATCATAGTGGGAAAAGAAACAGCTCCTGCCGCTATCCAGAGCCGCGATGCGTCGCATGTCGGCATCCTCCAGTACGAAATCAAAGATCTGGAAATTCTGCTCGATGCGCTCACGGTGGATGGACTTGGGGATACAGACCACCCCACGCTGCACGAGCCAGCACAGTACCACTTGCGCCACGGAGCGGCCATATCTAGCCGCGATCTCCTTCAGGACAGAATTCTGGAACAGGCCGTTGCGGCCTTCAGCAAACGGTGCCCAGGACTGCATCCTGACTCCCCTGGATTCCATGAGTTTCTGGTCGGCCACCCGCTGGCAGAAGGGGTTGACCTCCACCTGATTGATGGCCGGAGAAATCTCATTGTGATTCATGAGGTCTATGAGTCTGTCCGGCATGAAATTGCAGACACCGATAGCCCGGATGCGCCCTTCCCGATACAATTCCTCCATGGCCCGCCAGGCACCGTAATAATCATTGAATGGCTGGTGTATGAGATACAGGTCCAGATATTCCAGTCCCAGCCGGTCAAGAGAACGTTGGAAGGCCACCTTGGCGCTTTCATAGCCGGCATCCTGTATCCAGAGTTTGGTGGTGACGAACACATCCTCCCGGGCGATGCCGCTTTTGCGAATAGCCCGGCCTACGGCCTCCTCGTTGAGATAGGCCGCCGCCGTATCCACAAGGCGGTACCCCACCGCTAAGGCATCGGCCACAGCCCGTTCACACTGTGCGGCATCCTCTATTTGATAGACGCCGAAGCCCAGAATGGGCATCCTGACACCGTTGGCCAAGGTAACATACTGCATGACATTCCTCCTGCGGACAAAAGGAGGGCCGGGGCCCTCCAATACACGCAGGATGCCCCTCCCCAAAGTGAATCCGTTCCTCTTATAGGACGCTCCAGTCTGTGGGAGAATGGCAAATATGCTCGTGCAGCATCAACCTGAAGCTCATACAGGGGCACCTCATGTACAACAGTCAACTCAGGACACTGGTCTGCGTGGCAGACTGCGGCAGCTTTACCCGGGCAGCCGAAAAACTTTTCATCTCCCCCCATGCCGTCATGAAGCAGATTAACGCACTGGAAGATCGCCTGGGACTGGTGCTGCTGGAACGTTCCTCACGAGGTGTGTGCCTGACCAATGCAGGGCGCTCCATCTACGAAGACGCCCAGCGCCTGTTCGATTTTTCTCGCGAAGCTGTTGCCCGGGCACGACGCCTGGCTACATCAGGCACCTCGGCGTTCCGGGTAGGGGCATCCCTGCTCAACCCCTGCACGATATTCATGGATCTCTGGCGTGAGATAGGCGATGCTTTCCCTCGGTATGCCGTGCACATCGTCCCCTTTGAAGATGCACGCGGCGGCATACTGGCGGAAATCGGGGCCCTGGGCGACAAATTCGACTTTCTCACAGGGGCATGCGATTCCAGTGCATGGCTGAGCCGCTGCAACTTTTATCGCCTCGGCAGCTATCGCCTGTGTTGTGCCGTTCCCAAGGGGCACCGTCTCGCCCGGAAGAAAAAGCTACGCTTGGAAGACCTGTACGGAGAATGCCTGATAATGGGGGCACGCGGGGATTCCGTTTCCGTGGACCGCTTGCGGGACGCTTTGGAGCGGCAGCCACAAATAGACATCGAAGACACGTCTCGCTTCTATGATATCGATGTGTTCAACGCCTGTCCGTCCAACCGGATCCTGTTGAGCCTCGAATGCTGGAAAGACGTACATCCGTCACTTGTCAGCATCCCGGTAGACTGGGATTTTTCCGTCCCCTACGGCCTGTTGTACCCTCTGGAGCCCTACCCACATGTCCGCCGTTTTCTGGCTGTCTTGGAACGACGGCGTAGCGGAAAGAAAGCCGGCAAATAGAACGACGAGGAATGGATGCTTTTCTCTGGCGACAGAGCTACAACGAAAAACGCAGGCGCGGCAGGGGGCCGTCCAGATAGTCCAGGGCCTGCGCCAGCACGGCGGGCCGGGTGGAGATATGCTCCGGCCGCAGGGGAAGGGTATCGAAACGGAAGCCGTAGGAACGCGCGTAGCGGGCCACGGCAGCGAGCCCCGCACCCACGTCGGCCTTGTCGTGGGCATCGGAGGCCAGACAGATGTCCACGCCGAAGTCGGCGGCCAGCCCCATGATGGCCGGGCAGGGATAGGGCTCGGCAAAAGGCTGGCGCAACCCGGCCGACGAGACTTCCATGATGACCCCGTTGTCGGCCATGGCCTGCACGGCACCGGCCACCAGATCCAGGCTGCCCTCTTCGCGCAGCCATTCATGGAACAGGCCGTAGGAGGCCCGTTTGATGAAGTCGGGATGCGAGGCCACATTCACCAGCCCGCTGGCCGCCATGCGGGCCATCTCTTCATAATATTCCCGGTAACGGGCATAGGCGGCCTCCCGGCCGTCGGTCCAGGTATTGGGACGCGCCACCGGGAAGAGCCCCACATAATGCAGGGAACCGATCACATAGCTGAACGGCCAGCAGGTGAGGAAACGGCACATGTGCCTGGGGTAATCGGGCAGCCAGTCCAGCTCCACGCCCAGCAGGGGCAGCGGCCTGTCCTCCCGCTCCAGCTCCCGTTGCCGCAGGGCCTGCACGTCCTGGACGAACTGACGGAAATTGCCGGGGAACGCCGCCACATACAGCTTGCAGGCGTATTCCTCCGGCAGGGGGGAATGCTCGCTCAGGCCGAAGAGGTCCAGCCCGGCCGTTACGGCGGCCTCGTACATCTCGGCGGCGCTGTGGTGCCCGTGGGACGTGTTGGTGTGGGTATGCAGGTCTGCCAGCATGGTGCTTCCTCCGGCGGACACCTTAAGCCGGAGCGTGGCAGGACTCAAGCGCGATCCGCAGGAGATTCCAGGGCCGCCAGCAGGGCCTGCGGCCTTCTGATGACGATGCCCCGGCCGCGGATGTCGATGAGGCCCTCGTCCTGCAACTGGTGCAGGGTCTCGCTGACCGTAGGCTGCGTGGAACAGACCATGGCCGCCATCTGGCCCTGCGAAAGGCTGACCGGCAGGGCCAGCGGCTGTTCCCAGGCGGCCGGGTCTCGCAGGCTCTCGTGTGCCAGCGCGAGCAGCAGCCGGCCGACCCTGTGGCGGACATCGCAGGTCTGGGCGCTGAGGCTGTCGCCCAGATAACGCAGACGGCTGCCCATGACGGTGATGACCCGTCGTGCCAGGGCGTAATTGCGGGACAGCAGATCATCGAACGCCTGCCTGTCCAGACGGAAGATGACGGAAGCGGCCAGGGCTTGGGCACTGACCTTGCGGGGCAGATCCTGCAGGACTTCCGACAGGCCGAAGATCTCGCCCGCGGTGCGCAGGAAAAAGGTGGACTCCTTGCCGGCCTCGGTCACGCAGAAGATGCGCAGCAGCCCCGACGCCACATAAAAACAGGCCCCGCCCGCATCGCCTTCAAAAAAAACGATGTCGTTCTTTTTCAGCTCGATGCGCTGGGCACTGCGCAGGAAGTGTTCCTTGCACTCTTCTATGCCGTCGAAGAAATCCCCTTTTTCCAGATGCCAGAAACTGCGCATGCCTCCTCCCGTGCACCAGGCCCGTGAAAAGGCGTTCCCTGTCTGCCGTACAGACGCCGGAACCGGTACGCCGCAACCTGACATTGCGGCGCACCGGCAGCGCGTTTCCGGACCCGGCCTTAGCCGTGTCGTGTTCTAGTGACGTATCCTGTTGACATACTTATATGTATATTCATTTCCGTCAATATCACGGCATTTCCAGGTGATGCAGTCCTTGCCCATGATGGGGCGCAGGCTGGCCTTGTAGTAGCCCAGCTGGTAGGGCATGCGCGTTTGCAGGGCACCGGTGGGACAGACCTTGATGCAGGACATGCAGTCCCAGCATTCGCCGGTGGCCCGGCAGCGGGCCTTGCCCGTCTCGGGGTCCAGCATCATGAGGTCGCCGGGGCAGACCATCTCGCAGGCGGTCTCGGGCTTGCCGCCGCAGCCGTTGCACTTGTTCGGATCTATTCTCGGGGGCATGGTTGGCTCCTTGCTTACGCGATATAACGGTCACCGGGGATCAGCTGCTCGTACGGACGGGTGAAGGTCTCCACCTTGCCCGTGGCGGGATCGCGCCGGGATTCGATGAAACAGTCGAAATGGGCATCGTCACGTTCCGGATAGTCGGAACGGGTCTGCCAGCCGGCCCAGCGGGTCTCCTTGCGGGCCTTGAGGTGATGGACCACGGCCTCGGCCACATCCACCCTGTCCATGGTCTCGTGGGCCTGCATCAGTTCATGCAGGTCGCGGGCACGCAGATAGCCGAACTGGGACTGCAGCATGGCGATGTGCTTCAGGGCGTAGTCCAGACGCTCCTCGTTGGTGCGGTAGAACTGCGATACGCCGCCGGCGTATTCGTCCATCAGGCGCTGCAGGCGTTCCTTCATCTCCACGGGGCGCACGCCGTCCTCGTCACGGGCCAGCAGGGGCGCGTAGACACGGGCCTTTTCCTGCTCCACGGCCGCCATGTCCAGGGGCGGCAGTTCCAGATCCTTCATGTAGGCGATGGCCCCGCGGGCCGCCAGTTTGCCTTCGGCGCAGCAGCCGCCCACGAACTTGTTGGGATTGCCGCCCGCGGTCTCGCCCGCGGCGAACAGGCCGGGGATGGTGGTCATGCGCTGCATGTCCACCCAGAAGCCGCCGCCGGTATGACCGCCCAGGATGTAGGGGTCGGAACCGTAGATCTCGATGGGCTCGCGGGTGACGTCCTGGCCGCGGCTGGCCAGGAAGAGCACGAAGGAAGGCCGTTCGTTGAGGTAGTCCTCCATCATGGCCTTGGCCGTTTCGGGGGTCAGGTGGGTGGTGTCGCAATAGCAGGGCCCGCGACCGGCCAGCCATTCTTCCATAGGCGCGTTGGCGCGGATGTAGCGCGGCGCGGCGTCCCCGCCCAGGTGTTCGTAACGGCTCATGACGCGCTCACCGTGCGCGTTGATGATGGGCGCGCCGTAGCCCACGGAGATGGTGTCCACCGGACCGCAGAAGTCCTTGGTGCGCGTGGCCACCCAGCGCTGTTCCAGGCTGGTGAGCTCGGCGCCCTGGCGGAAACCGATGGCATAGCCCGTACCCACGCAGTAGGGGCACATCCAGATCTGCGCGCCGCTGTCGGTGCTGTCGGCCGTATAGGACTTGTACAGGGTACCGGCCCCGCCGGTGCTGACCACCGTGGCCTTGGCGCGGAAGATGTAGAACTTGCCGTCACGCACGCCAAAGCCCATGGCACCGGTGCAGCGGCCTTCGTGCATGATGAGGGCCGTGGCCGTCACGCGGTTGTAGACGTCCGCGCCGCTCTCCAGGGCTTTCTCGGCCATGATGGGCTTGAGCTGCTCGCCGTGGATGGAGATGTCCCACTTGCCGCGGTAGCGGATGCGGCCCTGCTCGTCGCGCAGGATGGGCAGGCCCCAGCGCTCCAGATCGTCCACGGACTCGTTGAGTTCGCGGGCATTGGAGAGGGCCAGATCCTCACGCAGGGGACCGCCGCCCACCTGGGCGCGGCTCCAGCGCACCAGATCTTCGGGGGTCTTGCCTTCGGGGATGTAGGTATTGATGGCGTCCATGCCGGCGGAACAGGCACCGGAGCGCATGATCTCGGCCTTTTCCATGATGGTGACGCGGACATTGGGGTCCACCAGGGCTGCTTCCGTGGCCACGAAGCAGCCGGCGTTGCCGCCGCCGATGATGAGCAGGTCGGTCTCGACGACGACGGTCTCGATATCGTCCAGGTTTTCAGGGGTGAACTGGCGCATGTGCGCCGCGGGGATGTTGGCCATGATGTTCTCCTGTAAAAAGCTGTTGGAGCCGGGGACATACCGCCCCGGCAGGTCGGCGGAAAGCTAGAAGGGCCAGGGGGCGCTGGCGTCCCAGACGGGCATGCCCCACAGAGCGTACCAGGGGGCCATGACCAGCAGGCCGTAGGCGATGGCGATACAGACGGAGACCCAGCCGGCGCGGGCGTAGTCCGTGGAAGAGAAGGTGTCCGTCCCGTGGGCGATGACGGCTGCGGTGATCTGGGTGGGCAGGATGTAGGCGAAGGTGTCCGTGTCACAGACCAGCATGGTGAAGGCCACGGGGTGCAGGCCCAGCTTGGGCGCCATGGCAAAGACCACCGGCGCCAGCATGGCCACGGCCGCCACGTTGGAGAGCATGCCCAGGCGGATGATGTGCGTGCCCACCATCATGGTCAGGATGGCCTGCCACCAGCTCATGCCCACCACCCAGGCGTGGATGTGGTCGGCCAGCCACTGGGCCAGACCGGACTGGGTCATGGCCGTGGTCATGGTCATGGCGCCGCCCAGCAGCAGGAAGGTGCCCCAGATGGTCTTTTCCTGCACGGACTTCCAGGAACAGGGCATGAGGCCCGGCGCAAAGAGCACCAGCATGCCCAGCAGGCCGATGACGCCCAGGGGCTGGTGGTGCAGCTCGGCGATGAAGCTGCCCTTGCCGGTCATGAACATGATGCCCGCCAGGGCAAAGATGCCCAGCAGCACCTTTTCGGGCATGGTCATGGGGCCGAGGTCGTCATATTTCTTCTGCAGGGCCTCCACCCCGCCGGCGATGTGCACCTTGCGCGTGCCGAAGTGCCAGCGGATCCAGGCCTGCGTCAGGGCGAACATGCCCAGATAGGGAGCCTGCAGCAGCATCCAGTTGAGGTAGTTGAGGTTGCTGAAGCCCGCCTTGTCGAAGATGCCCACCATGATCATGTTGGGCAGATGGGCGGTCATGATGAACATGCCGCAGATCATGGAGCCGTAGACCAGGGACTGGATGACGATGGCCTTCTTGGCGGCGCGTTCTTCCGGCGTATCACCGAGCAGGCGGCAGATGCCCTGCACCACGGGCAGCAGGGTGGCGGCGCGGGCATTGGCTGCGGGCACCAGGAAGCCCAGCACGATGTTCACGAAGAACATGCCCCAGATGACGCGGCCCACGCTGGAGGCCTTGAGCCGGGCCAGGATGCCCAGGGCGATGCGCTTGTCCAGGCCCACCAGCTGCATGACGGCCCCCACCAAAAAGGCAAACAGGCACAGCCAGATGACGTGGTTGGTGAACCCAGCAAAGATGATGGACATGGGCGGTTTGCCGCCCTGCCAGGGGATGGCCTGGGTGATGAGCAGCAGGGTGGGGATGGAGATGCCGGTGATGCCCGTGGGCATGGCCTCACTGACCCACATGACGCTGGCCCAGAGCACGATGCCCAGCACGGCCATGCCGTTGTGGGTCAGGCCCGGGAAGGGCGGCAGCACGGTCCAGAAAAGGAAAAAGAGCGCCCAGGCGATGACGAAGCCCGTGTAGACACGCACGGGGCTGCGTCCGTTGCGGCGCAGGTTCCCGGCCAGGTACTGCAAAAACGAACCGGAACCGGCAGAGGTTTGCTCAGGCATGGCAGACTCCTTTTTTCATGACAAAACGGAACATCTGCCTGCAACCTATCTGGGAAAAAATTCTCAATCTATCAGCCCGCCGATAGTTCGTGAAAAAAAGACCAGGAGCATGTACTTTACGGGCTCTGCCCTGTTGAGCTTCATAGGATATGCCTGAAACGCCAGATGTCCCCCACCTGGCAGCATGGCACGACACTGGCCATACCTGCTGCCTGCAAGAACGTCCCTTTTTCTAAAAAAATTGCGTATCCCGATAAAAAATCACCGGGATACGCACATCGTTTGAATCAGGTCCTATGACCATATGGGCTAGTCGACAGTGACGACCTTCTTAAGCACAGGCTGCCCCTTGTTGACCTCGACCACGCAGGCAGAATGGCGGCCATCCCCATTGGGAGAGAAGCTATAGATCCCCAAGACACCGCGGTAATCCCGCAAATTCAGGATCGCCTCGCGGACCTTGTTCCTGTCAGGCCCTACCTCATGGATAGCCTTGGCAAGGATCATCAGCGCGTCATAATTCCACGCCGCCCAGGCATCCATCTCTTCACCGTATTCCTTTTTGTAGGCTTCACTATAAGCCGTATATTCAGGACTGCCCCCAGGTGTGGCGTCTGCAATGGCCAGAATGCCTTCGGCGGCCTTGCCGGCCAGATGGATGGTATCCTTGACGGCACTGGAGGGAGAGCCAATGTACGCATAGGGCAGGCCCAGCTGGCGATATTGCCGCTGGCAGACGGCCACATCCTCGGCATTCGTACCATAATGGATCATTACTTCTGCCCCGGCCACCCGGAAAGCCAGCAGTTGTGCGGTGTAGTCCTTGTCCTTCGTCGTGTACTTTTCACGCTTGACCACTGTCAGGCCGGCCTTGGGGGCCAGGTCGTCGATAAGGTCGGCGCCTCCCGTGCCGAAAGCATCGGCATCATGCAGCACAGCAATCTTCGTCAGGCCCATGTCTTCCTTGATGTATTTCAGCATGACCTTGACCACGATGGAATCATCGGGGCGGCAACGGAAGAGCCAGGGGTTACCCTGCTGCGTCAGATTGACATTGGTCCCACCAATCAGGGTAGGCAGCTCGGTCTGCTTCACCCTGTCAGAAATGGCAAGGACCTGTGTACTCTTGATGGGGCCAAGCAGGGCAAAAATATGATCCTGCTCTATGCTTTTGTTAAGCGCAGCCAGCGCACCGGGATTCGTAGACTGATTGTCCTGGATCAGCAGCTTGATGTTGTAGCCGGCAGCATTGGCATGCTTTTCAGCCAGCTTGGCGGCTTTCATAAAATAGACAGCCTCCCCGGCAGCTGCTCCGGTGACAGGAGTATTCATGCCGATGAGCACGGGCTCGGCAGCCAACGTACTGCCAGAAAAACAAACGGAGATGCCCAGGACACCCACCAATACATGCAGTATCTTTTTCAGCATAGGAAGCTCCTTTTGTTACAAATACATCTTCATGATGCCTTTACTTCCATGACACGCCTACACTTCTTCTACGCACCTCCAAGATAATGTTTTTTCATTTCAGGATTCTCCATAAGATTTGAGGAGGTATCCTCCATAACGATGGATCCTGTGGTTAGCACATACGCACGCGCGGCGATCGACAAGGCCATCCTAGCGTTCTGCTCCACCAGCAGGATAGTAACACCGCGTTCCACATTGATATTCTTGATGACCTGGAAGACCTCCTGCACCAGGACGGGAGAAAGCCCCAGGCTAGGCTCGTCCAAAAGGAGGAGCTTGGGATGTGCCATCAGACCACGTCCTATGGCCAGCATCTGCTGCTGTCCACCGGAGAGTTGCCAGCCAGGACGTTTTCTGAATTCCGCCAGAATAGGAAAGATCCGGTAGATCTCCTCCATATCGGCTGACACTTCGTCCGCAGGTACCTTTCCGCGGGAAATGGAGCCCAAAAGCAGATTGTCTTCGACGCTAAGGCCGGGAAATATATGCCGTCCCTCGGGGACGCAGGCGATTCCCAATGCAGCAATCTTCTCTGGGCGCCTGCCGGTGATGTCCTCATCCAGAAAGGTAATAGAACCTGACTTGGGAGAGATCAGACCCGTTATGGCGCGGATAAGCGTCGTCTTTCCTGCGCCGTTGGCTCCCAGCAGAGAAACTATCTCCCCCTGATTTATACGTATCGTGACATCCGAAAGCGCCATGACGGCACCATACGTGGCAGTAAGTGAATCAATGCGCAGCATTGCACTCCTCCTGGCCGAGATAGGCGGAGATGACCTCAGGATGGGTACGCACCTGGTACTCGTTGCCTTCAGCGATCTTACGGCCGAAATTAATCACCGTGATCACATCGGAAACGTTCATCACCAGTTCCATATCATGCTCCACCAGTAAGATAGTGATCCCCATTCCCTGGATGCGCTGCAACAGTTCACGCAGGTCCGCCGTCTCTGAAGGATTGAGGCCTGCTGCCGGTTCGTCCAGCAGCAGGACCTCCGGCTGCGCCATCAAGGCCCGGGCGATCTCAAGCATCCGCTGCCGACCGTAAGGAAGGCTGCCCGCCTCTTCATTTTCCAGGCCTGTCAGACCGGCGAAATGCAGCATCTCCATGGCCTGCCGCCGCAAGGCGGCCTCTTCTCTCCGCTGGGAAGCCGTATGGACAATACTGCTGAACACATTGGCATGACTCAGACAATGCCGCCCAACCATGACGTTCTCCAGCACTGTCATCTCGGCGAAAAGGCGGATGTTCTGATACGTCCTGGCGATACCAAGACGGGTGATCTCATGCGGCAGGCGACCGGAGACCTCCTGCCCGCAGAGGGAGATGCTTCCCCGGGTAGGCCTGTACAGTCCGCTGAGGATGTTGATGACTGTCGTCTTTCCTGAGCCGTTAGGACCAATCAGGGCATGGATGGTCCCCCGCCCGACACTCATGCTCAGCCCATCGACAGCCTTGATGCCGCCAAAGTACATGGCAAGATCCCGGATCTGCAGCACCTGATTGTCAGGGCACGCCCTTTGCAACGGCTTTTCCAGACATACCGGCTTGCCCTCTTCTTTCTCCAGTTCTCGGCTCATGTCTTGCTGGCGTCGCTTGCGCCAAGCTCGTACCTGAGGAAGCTGTACCAGCAAATTGGCAATGCCACCGGGCATATAAATCATGATCAGCACAATGGCCGCGGCAAAAAACATCATGTAGGATTCCTGCAGAAAACGCAGGGATTCAGGCAGCAACGTCAGCAGGGTAGCGCCAAACACTGCCCCCAAAGCAGAGCCGTCCCCACCCAGGACCGTCATGGCCAGCAAAAGGACGGACTGCTCAAAGGAAAACGTATCCGGACTGATATAATGCGCACCGCCGTGAGCGAACATGGCACCCGCCAGGCCCGCGCATGCCGATGACAAGGTAAAGGAGACGATCTTGCAGGATGTCACGTTGATGCCGTTCGTGCTTGCTGCCATCTCATTTTGGCGTACGGCAAGCATCGCCCGTCCTATACGTGAATCCTTGAGCCTGGTAATGGCCCATGTGAGTAGAACGACCATACTGCCGGAAAAGTAAAAATACTTTTCTTCGTCATCAAAGGAGATACCGCAAAGGTCGAGGACAGGAATCTGTGGAATACCGTCCGATCCGTGAGTCACTTCTATCCAGTTGATGAGAATGAGCTGGACAATGAAACCGAAGCCGATGGTCGTCACTGCAAGATAATGACCGGAAAGCTTCAGACTGGGAACGCCCAGCAGGACGCCGCAGATCCCCCCCATGGCCGCACCGCAGAGCATCCCAAGCCATACGGGGATGCCGAAAGTCACCGTAAGCAGGGCCGAGGTATAGGCACCGATCCCCACGAAGGCCATCTGTCCCAGATTGATCTGGCCCGTGTAGCCCAGGAGAATGTTCAATCCCAAGCAGGCGATGCTCATCACACAGCAGTGATTCAGTAAATTCAGCCAATAATTTTCGGAAACGATGTGCGGGATAAGGAAAATGACGCATATCGCCCCTAGGACATAGAAGTACTGATGCAAGCTTCTGTTCATATGCGCCCTCCTAGGCCTTCTGGGCAATGCGTTCTCCAAACAGGCCTTGTGGCCAGAACAGCAGCACCATGATCATGATGATAAAGGCAAAGGCGTCTTTGTAGGCTGTGGACACATAGAATGCCAGATAGACTTCCATGACCCCCAGGAACAATGAACCAAGGATGGCACCGGACACGGAACCAAACCCTCCGATGATTGCGCCGCAAAACCCCTTCAGACCGGCCATGCCCCCCATCTCCTTGGAGACGTAGAAAAGCGGCCCCACCAGCAGACCAGCCACACATGCCAGCATGGTGCTGAAGATAAAGGTGATGGCTATCATCCGTGCAATCGGGATGCCCATCAGCTGTGCAGCTTCCTTGTCCTGGGCTGTGGCCTGCATCATTTTCCCAAGCATGGTGCGCTCAAAGAAAAAGTGCTGCGCCACAAGGAGGATGGCTGTGGTGACGATGATAATGATGTACTGAGGATCAATCACGATATCCCCAATCACGAACAAATCGACATCGGTCGGGCGGGGCATGACAAGAGGCAAGGCCCCGAAGGCATACTGGGCACTGTTCTTCAGAAAGATGGAAACACCGATGGTGCTAATGATGACAGGAAGGAAACTCCTGTTTCTAAGCGGATAATAGGCTACCTTTTCAAAAACATAGCCTACGCCCCCCATAAAGAGAATCACGAGCGGATAAACGACATAGGCAGGGAGCTCCCAGGAATTGAGCATGTACACCGCTACAAAAGCCGGGAGCATGACCAGTTCCCCCTGGGCAAAATTGACGATGTCCGCCGCCCGATAGATTAGGACGATGCCCAACGCTATGAGAGCATAGATGGACCCCATGGCCAGGCCCGTAAAAAGCAACTGGATATTAATCGTCCAATCCATATCAGGCCCCCGTCGGATTGGCGCTATAGGCCGTCATAAAGGGAATGCCTGTCGTCTTCCAGCGCGTGGCCTCGACGACAAGGACTTCCATGGGGGGGATGTTGCCCAAATTGACATTGGTACCGAGCCGGTCAATGAAGATCTCCTGCTGATGGCGGAGCGGAGCTTCAAAAATGATCCTTTCCGGCCCACCAGCCGCCTCGGTAAGTGCTCTGAGGCCTTCTTCGCTGGGGTTGCCCTCGGCATCCATGATCCCCACGCTCTGACCTATTTCCATGGCTTCCACGATGACCTTATCCACGCCGCAGGCAAGATCGCGCTTGAGATCGGATACCAAATCCTCAAGCCCTGTCTGCGGCGACCATTCCTTACGGCCCACTTCGCTGAAAACACGGAATCCGCTCTCAAGGGCTCGGTCGATGGCCTCGCGACGCATAGCATCGGGCATTTCGATGGTCCCGTCGGAGATCTCGACCCCCGTAAAACCCCATTGCTTGGCCTTGGCCAGAAATGCCGGATACACCTTTTGCCACAACATCACTTCGGTACATGTACCGCCCGCGCAGACATCGATATTCGCATCACGCAGCAAACGGATCTTGCCCCGCAGCACATCTGGGTCATAAAATGCAGATGTCAGGGAAGTCAGCTTGACGACGTCTACGTACGGACCGGCCACGCTGATCAACTCCTTGGTCCCTTCAATGCCGAGATGCTTGTCGAGCACACACGTCAAACCGCTCCGGCGAGGCTTGCTTTCACGATGGATACCGAGTCCGGTCAACACATCTCCCCAAATGGGCATAAGGCAGCTGCTCATTGCAATACCTCCAGAAAATAACGCGGCGACGCAAGGTAGGTCTCCACAGCGGGGGAGCCTGCGGCTTCCAGAAGGGCCCCGGCGGCCGTCAATCGTCTCCGGCTGAGTTCCAAACAGTCGAACCCGTTGCAGGCCATGCAGTTATACATAGTGAATGATGCGCCTATCTTTTCAGAAAGATTATCGAAAAGCGCTTTTGTCTTGGCGCCTTCATCAAGGATCCTGCCCGAAATGACAGGCGAACGTCCGGCCTCTACCTTGGGGATGATGAGCCGCAAACGGGGATTTTCTATCGGGCCTTTGGTCTTGAAGGCCTGCATGTTCAGCAAGTACTTGGAACTCGGTGAAGAAAAGCCGCGGGGATCCGGCACATCCAGTCTGTCCAGCAGTTCGGGGAAGTCCTCCCACACGCAGCTTGGACGGATATTGTCCATGCAGGAGCTCGGATAAAAGGTGTACCCTTGTTCGCTCAAACGAAAATGCACGAGCTCAGTACCGACCACCTCGAGCCCGTTGCATAACCCTGCCATCAGGGCAGGGCTTTTGCCTGAAGCAGCGCCGCCAAAAACGACGAAGAGTTCATTCCGCTCCCGGTGGTAAAGCGCGTTGGCGTGGAAGCTGTAAATGCCATATTTCTTCTCCAGCTGGTATAGAAGGAAGCGATACAGTAATCCCTGATTGCCCAACAATGTATAGCGTTTGTCCGGCATGGCTTCTTCAAGCTGGCCAAATGGTCCCCGCACCACTACGGTATCCCCGGCAGCGTGCACTTCTGGTGCACAAGGCATGTCAAGGATGATGAGGGTCCCATCCACGGGGACATCAGCGACAATGTCCTCGATGGTCTGAAAGTCGGAATGAAGTGACTCCACATCCGTGAAGGAAAAATAGTTTCCTTTCCTGATGAGATCCGTGTTTGAGTATAGAGCCACGACAACATCAAGAACTTTCATGATTCTGGATTTCATGCCGAACGCCTCCTGTTCCCCCTGCGGGGGCCATATCATACGGCCAAGATCAGCCTGTGCCGCGTATTCTCAAGATGTGTATTCATCGTCTGCCGAGCCAATTCGCTATCGCCGGCAAGCAGGGCCTTTAAAATCGCGATATGTTCTTCACGGCTTTCCGCGAAACGGATAGGAGTCCCCAAATTGCGTGCACGCCGGCAAATGCTGCGCATGTTATCCATCAAATCCATGAGACGACGGTTGCCGAGGGCCGCCAGGATCAGATCATGCATCTTGGTGTCCAGCTGGTTATGGCGCGCGAACAGCTCTTCATCGTGCCCTTCAGTCAGCGTCGGTTCCCCCATGGCCTCAAACTGTTCCAGCAGCTCGCGCAAAGGCTCGGGGCGGAGTTTCTTAGCGGCTTCGGCGGCTGCCGGCGGCTCGATGAATTGACGAATCTGAAAGGATTCCATGACATCCCTGAGACTCAACTCCGCAACGACCATCCCCATTTTGGGATAGCGTTTGACTAGGCCTTCGGCCTCCAGTCGGAGAAGGGCTTCCCTCACCGGCGTTCGACTCAGCCCGTGCTGTTCGGCAATCATGCGCTCAAACAGGGAAGCGCCGGGTTCCAGTCTCTGAGAGAGGATCTCCTCGCGTAAAAAAAGATACAGATCTTGAGGATGCCACTTTTCTTTGCCAGACGTCGTCTTGCTCATAAATATTCCACCGGTAGCAAAAGGTTATTGGAGTCAAAGGCCATTGGGGCCAGAGGACGCAATACTTCCAGATCCGTGCGTCCCTCCAGTTCTTGCAATACGGCAGTGGAAACTTCAAGTTCCTCGAGATGCAGCGTGTCCCGGGCATGGATGATACGACGATCCGCCAGGGACTCCGCTCCAAGCAATACGGCGGCAGCTTGCAGAAGTTGTCTGTCGTCAGGCATAACCATGGGGATCTTTCCCTGTACGGGAAAACCGCCTGAAATACTGTTTAGATAGGTAGCCTGTACATCGATGGCCTGACAGAGACGATGAGAAATAAGGTCGGCCAGCCCTACGCCCACGGCATTGCCGTGTGAAGCCTCCGTCAGCCCCAGCACCGCCAGGAGCGATATCCTGGGGAAAGGCGGATCCGGCTCGCCGTTGGCCATGATCCTCCCAGTGACACTGCTGTCCATGCCCGGGCCGCTGATATCCTTGCCCATACGATCCAGGATCAGCAGATCCAAGCTTTCCACAGGAAGGCGAGGCATCAGCTGGCGTGCCGTGCAGAGCAAACGCTTTTCCTCGGGGAAAAAATCTTCAGGCATCAGCGCGCGCACGAGGGCGGTCTCGTGCCTCTGGTTCTCCACTACGGCCAGACCAAAAAGTACCTTTCCGGACTGCAGAAAAACCTCCGCGCTGAGCGGAATATATTCCGCCAGCCCCCTGGTGCCGTGACCATGTATAGTGGCGGCCCCCTTGGCCTTACCGAAGCCTATGACCAGCATCTTTAAAAGACCGCTTTCTGTCGGAGCGTGAAACTGGGTGTGGGGCTTGACCCTGTTGATGGGGATGAGCCAGTCCGCCTGCCAGGCAGCAGCATCGCAATACACCGGCACGCCAGCGGCATTGGTGCCGATACGAACGCTTTCTTCTCCTGCGATGATCGGCGCTCCTATGCTCTCTTCCGTGATGCCACATGAAGCCAGTACCGCTCGCTGCCCCGCAGCAGTTCCTCCACCATGGCTCCCCATGGCAGGCACGATGAACGGTACGCCATTACGTCTTTTCACATAGGTGATGACCTCATCCACCAGGACGGGAAGATGGGCTATTCCCCGGCTTCCCACACCTACGGCAACACGCTTGCGATGAAAGTCGGAGGGAAGGAACAAAAGCTCCAGTTCCTGCCGTGTGGCAGTGCGCACATCCTTCAGGCTGGAGGCAGGGAAACGCTGCCTGATGCGTGCCATTAAAGGAAAAGGAACTTCAGGAAAATGCAGCGTTGGTGGTGGGATGGATACGGACATACGCCCCCCTGGTGGAGGTTTATTTGTATACCAGCTGTATTCCATACAAACACACGACAAAAACAAAGGCAAGCATAAAATAAAATATTTCATAACATATTGTTATAAAATATTTTTTTAAGTATACTACACGCATACTTAACTGAAGTCAGCGTATGCTCCGTTTCGCACTTTTGCCCCCAGTGAGCAAAAAACCATAAAAAAAGTGACCCACCGGCAAAGCCGGTGGTTCTTCATATGCGCCTGTAAGGCTCTTTTACCAGCCGCG
>NZ_DS996359.1:488866-564571 GCF_000156375.1 Desulfovibrio piger ATCC 29098 | reverse complement strand
TCATAGCTTTAAGCTTTTTTGAACCTCCCGCCTAGCGGGAGGTTTTCTTTTCATACAAAAACGCGCAGTGATTGCCATCACTGCGCGCCGTCATAGTGCGGATACAGCCGGCACGGATGCCGGTCGAGCATCATCAGAAATACATGGTCAGCAGGTCGCGGGCCCGGGCCACGTCGGTACGGATCTGGGCCACCAGGGCATCGGCGGACTCGAAGCGCTTCTCGTCGCGCAGGCGGGCCACGAAATCCAGGCGCAGCTCATTGCCGTAAAGGTTCAGGTCCGTATCCAGCAGGAAGCTCTCGATGCTCAGGCCGTAGTCCCCAAAGGTGGGCTTGCGGCCGATGTTGGTCACGGCCTGCAGGGTCCTGCCCAGGTGCGGCACCACCACGCGGGTGGCGTAGACGCCCGGCGCGGGCAGCATGGTGTCCGGGATGGCGATGTTGGCCGTGGGGAAGCCCAGGCCGGTACCGCGGCCTTCGCCGTGCACCACCAGGCCCTCACAGCCGTAGGCATGGCCCAGCAGGCTGGCGGCCGTGGCCACGTCGCCCTTGCCGATGAGCTCGCGCAGGCAGGTGGAGCTGACCACATGCCCGCCCACTTCCACCGGCGGCAGCTGGTCCACGTCAAAGCCGTACTTTTCGCCCAGGGAGCGGAGCACATCAGGCTGACCGCTGCGGCCGCGCCCCAGCGTGAAATCATGCCCGATGACCAGATGTTTGAGCCGCAGCGGCAGCAGGTGCTGCCGGACGAACTCCTCGGGCGACAGCGCGGCCAGCTCATGGGTGAAGGGCAGCTCCAGCACGCGCAGATCGCCCAGGCCCTGCAGCAGGCGCATGCGGGCGGCCCGGCTGGTCAAGGGCTGATGCGGCTTGCCGAAGAGCACGCGCGGATGCGGCCAGAAGGTGATGACCACGCAATCCAGGCCGAACTGCTGGCTGTAGGTCAGCGCACGGCGGATGAGGACCTGATGGCCCTGATGCACGCCGTCGAAATTGCCGATGGTGACGGCCGTGGCGCGGGGGGACGCGGAAGGGGAAGTTTCCATGATGATCCAGTTGCTCAGATAAGACGCTCGAAAATGGATTGATAGGTCTGCCGCACATGCAGCATCAGGCGCAGGGCCATGGCCTGTGCGCGGGCCTCGTCCTCGAAAAAGACAGCGGCCAGGAAGCGGGACACGGGACGGAAATCCGCGTCGCCCCGCTCTGCCAGCACCTCCCAGTAGGCCGGGGCACGCTCCAGGGCCAGGGCCGAGGTCTTGTCCGTATGGCTCTGGCCGAAGCTCTCCCGGAACTGCCGGAACATGGCCTCGGCATGGTCAGGGAAGGAGCGCTGCAGGGCCAGGCGCCACAGGGCCATGCACAGGCCGCGCCACTCCGCCAGCAGCCGGGCGCGACGCCGGAACTGCAGACGGCCGATGCCGAGGATGTGCAGGGCCCGTCCCGCATCCAGGTCGAGGAGCAGGACGGGGAAGTTGTCCAGGGCCTCCTGTACCGCATCGGCACGGACGGCCATCAGGCTGCTCATGCCTCCGCCTGACCTTCAGTCGCGGGCTTGCGGCGACGGCGGCGACGGCGGCGCTTGGTCGTGCCCTCCCCTTCGGCAGAGGCGGGAGCATCCCCGGCATCCGCCGCGGGCGCGGCTTCCGCGACGGCCTCGGCGGCAGGCGCAGCGGCCTCGGCGCTCTTGTCCCCGCGATCGCGGCGACGACGGGAGGAACGCTTGCGGCCCCGGCCTTCGCCCTCACCACGACGGGAAGACTCGCTGCGGCCTTCGGGCAGCTGCTGCACATGGCCCAGACTCTCCTGATAGGCGGCGTCCACCAGCATGGCCAGCAGCAGGCCGTTCTCGTCGTCCTCGGCCTGGGAGGCCAGTTCGCGCACCAACGGCGCATAACGGGCCACGCGCATCTTTTCCAGACCGGTCAGCTTGCGGAAACGGCTCTCCAGCAGGGTGGTCACGCGCGCACCGGCCACCACGGCCACGTCCTCGTCCGTGGGCGCGGGGATCTCGCGCAGGGCGATCTTGTAATGTCGGGCGATGCGCTCCAGCTCCATGCGCTGCATGATGTCCACCAGCGAGATGACCGTCCCGGCGGCCCCGGCACGGCCCGTACGGCCGGCACGGTGGATGTAGCTTTCGTGGTCTTCCGGGGGCTCATAGAGGAAGACGTGGGACAGGGCCGGGATGTCGATGCCGCGCGCGGCCACGTCCGTGGCCACCAGATATTGCAGGCTGCCCTGGCGGATCTTGTCCAGCACGGCCTCGCGACGGGCCTGGGAAAGGTCGGCCGACAGCTCGTCGGCATTGTAGCCAAAGCCCTGCAGCACGCCGGTGATGTAATGGACGTTGGCCTTGGTGTTGCAGAAGATGATGGCCGATGCCGGGTTCTCGGTCTCCAGCAGACGCACCAACACGCGGTCCTTGTCCATGGGGCGGCTCTGGCAGAACAGATGCTGCACTTCGGCCACATGCACTTCCTTCTGCGAGAGGGAAAGCATGGAAGGCTCGGTCAAAAATTCCCCGGCCAGCTTGAGCACGTGCGGCGGGTAGGTGGCCGAGAACATGCTGGTGTGGATGCGGCGGCGCGGCAGGTAGCGCTGCACTTCCTTCATGTCGGGGTAGAAACCGATGGACAGCATGCGGTCGGCCTCATCGAAGACCAGGACGTCCAGATCCTCCAGCGAGAGGGTGCGGCGCAGCAGATGGTCCAGCACGCGGCCGGGCGTGCCCACCACCAGCTGGGCCCCGTCACGCAGGGCGTCCATCTGCTTCTTGTAGCCCACGCCGCCATAGACGGCCACGGGGCGGATGCCCGTGCCTTCGAACAGGGTGCGCGCCTCGTGCTCCACCTGCACGGCCAGCTCGCGGGTGGGCACCAGGATCAGGGCCTGGACGGCGTGCAGTTCGGGATCCAGACGCGGCACCAGGGGCAACAGGTAACAGCCGGTCTTGCCGCTGCCGGTACGGGACTGCACCATGATGTCGCGGCCTTCCAGCAGGTACGGCAAGGCCAGGGACTGCACGGGCATCAGGGACGTCCAGCCCGCACGGCCGCAGGCGGCGGCGATGGTCTCGGGCAGGGTCTCCAGCGTGGCGCGCGGCAGGGCGTTCTCGGGCTCGGCCACGGAAAAATTCTCAAGGGAAGCGCCGGGGGTGGAAAGTTCGGCCGCAGGGGCGGCCTGTTCCTGCGCGGCCTCTCCGGCGGAGGCGGGGCAGGTAGGATCGGTGATGTCGGACATGATAGCTCTCTGACGCATGGCGGCCGGGGGACCCCGTCTGCCGCCGATGCGGATGGGTTATTCTTTGGATATCGGAAACGCATTAAATTGCCACAAGCGGCGCCCATGCGCAAGGCGCCGCCGGGACCCTCCCGCGGCGGGCACGGCACGGACTATAAAGCCCTTCCCGATGTCAGAGGAACCGGTCGGAGCGCGGTTCATGCCGGACACCGGGGCCCCGCCCGCTGTTGCCGGTGGAAAGCCCCCTCCGGCTTTCCCGGCAGGTGGAGCACGAGGCACCCCGTACACAGGGGCGGCAAAAAATGCGGGGCGCGGCTCTTGTCACCCTGGCGTCGCCGGTCTGTCACCGGCAGCGGACAGACTGTGAAAAAAGGCCGCCGGATGCGGGGCGCCGCTTGCGTCCGGGCAAGAATGCGGCTAGCCTGAAAGGCCTCACCGGCGCGCCCGCCGTACGGACGGGAGCTCCGGAGCATGTTTTTTTGATTCGGAGGGAGCCATGGCGCAACTACAGCCGGATTTCGGTCCCGATTTCTCCAAGGGACTGGTCCCCGCCATCGCGCAGGACGCGGCCACGGGCGAAGTGCTCATGCTGGCCTATATGAATGAAGAAGCCTGGAAACGTACCCTGGAAACCGGCGAGGCCCACTACTGGAGCCGCAGCCGCAAGGAACTCTGGCACAAGGGCGGCACGTCCGGGAACGTGCAGAAGGTGCTTTCCATCCGCCTGGACTGCGACAACGACACCGTGCTGCTCAAGATCGAGCAGATCGGCGGCGCGGCCTGCCATACGGGGCGGCGTTCCTGCTTTTACCGGGAATGGGACAACGGCGTGGTGCGCGAGTGCTCCCCCGTGGTCTTCGATCCCCAGAAGGTCTACGGCACCAAATAGCCGGGACCGCACGATGCTTTTTTCGGGCCTTCGGGCCCGTCTCTGGGAAGGAGCCATGCGGCGCATGGCCCAAACAACACAGCAGCAGGCCTTTCGCCTGCCGGAGTAGACACGATGAGCGAAGAATCGCAGGCCATCCTTAAACTGGGCGTGCCCAAGGGCTCGCTGGAAGACGCCACCATCAACCTTTTCGAGCGCGCCGGCTGGAAGATCCGCAAGCATACGCGCAACTATTTCCCGGACATCAACGACCCCGAGATCACGGCCTCGCTGTGCCGCGTGCAGGAGATCGGCGGCTACATCGCCGCGGGCATCCTGGACGTGGGCATCACCGGCCTGGACTGGCTCACCGAAGGCGGTCATGAAGACAAGGTGGTGCATGTGGCGGATCTGGTCTACTCCAAGACGTCCAACCGTCCCTGCCGCTGGGTGCTGGCCGTGGCCGGTGACTCCCCCTACCAGTGCCCGCAGGATCTGGCCGGCAAACGCATCGCCACCGAGCTGGAAGGCCTGACCCGCAATTACTTCAAGCGCGTGGGCGTGGACGTGAACGTCTTCTATTCCTGGGGCGCCACGGAAGCCAAGGTCGTGGAAGGCCTGGCCGACGGTATCGTGGAAGTGACCGAGACCGGCACCACCATCCGGGCCCACGGCCTGCGCATCATCGACGAAGTGATGTGTTCCTACCCGGTCATCATCGCCAACAAGGAAGCCTGGGCCGATCCGCGCAAGCGCGCCAAGATCGACCAGCTGACCCTGCTCCTGCAGGGCGCCCTGCGCGCTGAAAGTCTGGTGGCCATCAAGATGAACGCCCCGGCCTCCAATCTGGACGCCATCCTCGAGATGCTGCCCTCCCTGAACTCGCCCACGGTCTCGCCCCTGCGCGACGAGGCCTGGCTCTCGGTGGAAACCGTGGTCAACATCGACGTGGTGCGTGACCTCATTCCCCGCCTGCGCGAAGCCGGGGCCGAAGGCATCATCGAATACGCCCTGAACAAGGTCATCTAGCAGGGATCATTTGAAAGGATATCCGTGGGGGAGGGAGCCCTTATCTCTGCTGTCGATGCCCGTAGCTTCCTTCGTCGCAACGGGCACGGCCCTTGCAGGCCGCCTTCGGTCGCTTGCTTGCGGCAAAAAGGGGCTCCCTCCCCCACACCCCCTCCCTCCCCAAAACCCGCCATACGGGGTTGGGGGATACCGGGAAGGATAGGTAGCGGCATCTCCTGCGGGAGAAGGTCGCTTTTTTGTTATTCGGGTGCATGGCCATATCGCCTTGCCCGACGCTCTCCAGATCCTTTCCCAAAACCGGACGCCCGGGCACAGGGGCATCCGGCACAATGACAGTTTTGCTCTCCCCTACCGTATGCCTCCACGAGGTCCCGTCATGTATCGCCAGACCCTCCGCCTGCTGACCGTCCTCTGTCTCCTGGGCGCCGCCCCGGTCTTTACCGCACAGGTATCCGCAGACAGCGGCTCCCTCACGTCCACCGTCACCAGTGTGGCCGCCATGACCGGCCCGTCCCGGCAGCCTTCGTCCTCCGTCCGGCCTTCCCCCCGACCCGCCCAACGGCAATGGCAGGGCAATCCCGCACGCAAGGGCTACGACGACTTCCGCAACAAGCACCACCTGCGTCCCGAAGGCCAGCACCGCCTGCCCCGGCCCCGCATCCAGCGGGACGGCTCCTGGCGTCCGGGCCGTCACGACTGAGGACGTCCGGCGCAGGAAGCTCGCGCACGCCGCCTTAGACCCGCGCTTCTCCACACGAGGCAGGGTACCGGCTCTCCAGGACGATCCCTGATCCCTCTCTGCGTACCTGACCTTCATCCCGCCTAGAATGCATGCTCCCCCCGCGAAGTCGGCAGGGACGAACCAGACAGTCCGGTACGGCAGCAGCCTGCCCTATGCCCGCCCGCCGCAGCTGCACATGCCCTGATGACAGGTCGCAGCCCCTTCCATCGCACCGCAGTCCTTCCTCCGGAACGAAAAAGTTTGCAGCAAACCCCGGAAGAGGATACAAGCAAGCAGGACGGCGCGCATTAGGGAAATTTTTCCCAAGCACTGTCCTGCTCCCACAACCTTCCAACAAGAGAACGCATCATGGAAAAAGACGCCAGCCGCGAATTCATGGAAAACCTGCCCGAGCTGGAACCGGGCAAGACCTTCTGCTTTGCCTGCCATCCCGAAGTTCCCTGCTTCAACCGCTGCTGTGCGGAACTGACCCTGCCCCTGACCCCCTATGACGTGCTGCGCCTGCGCCGTCATATGAACAATATGCCCAGCGAGGCCTTCCTCAACGACTTCACCCGCATGCGCACCTTCCCCGATACGGGCTTCCCCCTGCCCCTGCTGCGCATGCTGGAAGGCCCCGGCGAGCCCTGTCCCTTCGTGACGCCCGGCGGCTGCTCCGTGTACGAGAACCGCCCCGGCGCCTGCCGCTTCTACCCCCTGGGCCGCGGCACCAAGATGGGCCACGATGGCGTGGACGAACGCTTCTTCCTGGTGCGTGAGCCCCACTGCCACGGCTTTGACGAAGGCAAGGAATGGACGGCCCAGACCTGGCTGGCCAGCCAGGAACTGGACGAATACAATGCCGCCAATGACCGCTACATGCGCCTGATGGCCATGGTCAAGGCCACGGAAAAGCCGCTGGAACCGCGTATGGCCACCATGGTCATCCTCTGCCTCTATCAGCTGGACAAGTTCCGCGAACTCATCGAGAAGATGGGCATCTTCCGCCGCGTGGAGATCACTGAAGAGCGCCAGAAGGCCGTCATGGAATCCGACGAAGCCACGCTGGACTTTGCTCTGGACTGGCTGGAGCTGGTCATCTTCGGACAGAGTGAAGGTTTGAACAAAAAGTAGCTTTTTTTTGCAACTGTAAAAAAAGCTGACATCTGACAGCCTGCTTTCCATCAGGGGAGCAGGCTGTTTTTGTTTTCCGTATCTCTTTTGGTTACGGCATGTTAGCTTGCGATTGGGATTTTTTGCACAAATGGCATGTTTTTTGCTGTTTTTGACGGCAAACATACCGGGAGGAGTTATGAGTTTTGGCAGATCACTGTATCAATTTCTGTTAAGCAGCTCGCAGGCCTACGCCAAATGGGACCTGGAAGTCTCCACGTCCATCATCAAGAACCGCAAAAAAATGCTGTTCCTGCTGGCCCTGGCCGCGCCCATCCTGCTTGTGTGCGGTGCCGAAGCCTATGAAGCCCACGAGATGCTGGGCGGCAAAAGCGCGTATGCGCCGGCCTTCTACACCACCACCATTTTCCTGGCCTCCATCGCCGTTGGTCTGGCGGCCGGCCTCATCACCGGCTGCATCGGCGCCGGTGGCGGCTTCATCATCACCCCGGCCCTGATGGCCGCGGGCGTCAAGGGCATCCTGGCCGTCGGTACGGACCTGTTCCACATCTTCGCCAAGGCCATCATGGGCACCACCGTCCACAAAAAGCTCGGTAACGTGTCCGTCAAACTGGCCATTGCGTTCCTGGTGGGCTCCGGTGCCGGTACCTTCGTGGGCGGCGCCATCAACAAGGGCCTGTACAATGCCGACCCGCTGCTGTCCGAAATGTTCATCAGCACCATCTACGCCGTGCTGCTGGGCTTTCTGGGCTTCTACGCCCTGTTCGACTTCCTGAAAGCCACCCGCGGCACCCAGGCCGACAGCGGCGACGCTCACGGCGGCACCGCCGGCATGACCGGCCTTTCCGTCAAGCTGCAGAGCCTGAACGTGCCCCCCATGATCACCTTTGACGAAGACCTGGTGCCTGGTGGCCGTCGCATCTCCGGCTGGATCGTTGCCGCCGGTGGCGTGGTCGTGGGCATGCTGGCCGCCATCATGGGTGTGGGCGGCGGTTTCGTGACCTTCCCCATGTTCGTGTACATCTTCGGTGTGTCCTCCATGACCACCGTGGGTACCGACATCCTGCAGATCATCTTCACCGCCGGTCTGGCTTCCGTGGGCCAGTACGCCATTTACGGTTACGTGTTCTACACCCTGGCCGTGGGCATGCTGCTGGGTTCCCTGCTGGGCATCCAGGTGGGCGCTCTGACCACCAAGGTCGTCAAGGGCGTGCACATCCGCGGTTTCTACGCCGTGTCCATCATCTCCGGTTTCATCAACCGCGCCGCCACCCTGCCCAAGAAGCTGGTCGAGATGGAATACCTCGACTGGTCCATGTCCGTGGTGAATATCATCGAAGAAGTGGGCAACGTGATCTTCTGGGTGGTCGTCGCCTTCTTCGGCCTCTGGGTGTTCAGCAAGTTCTTCCTTAATCTCGGCAAGCTCAGAGGGGAGGCCTAATTATGCTTATTCATGAAAAAGGCCCCTTTGTCCGGGGTTCCGTCCTGCTGATTTCGTTCCTGGTCCTGTTCTGTGTGCTGCTCACCCCCGTCATGCGTGACGAAAAGGGCAACCACCTGACCGGCCTCCAGTACGCCGACAACGTGTTCAACGAACTTTCCAAGGGTTCTTCCTACTTCATCCCCAGCGTGCGTGAACATGTGAAGACCGTGGAAAAGGTCAACGTCAAGGTCACCGTGACCATGAAGAAGGCCGATCTGGCCGAGACCGCCGTGCAGGTGCTGACCAAGGCCGGCATGACCGCCAGCGCTGACGGCGCCAAGGTCACCTACGAAGGCAACCTGGCCGCCATGCTGAACGCCGCCACCACCGACGCCGACAGCCTGTACCACAACGATGCCGAGACCGTGACCGCCCGTTACGACGGCACCCATGCCCTCAAGGCCGCCGCGGCCTGGTGGTATGTGCTGAGCCCCTCCATCAAGGAACTGCAGAAGCAGCGCCTGATCGCCGAGGCCCAGGTCGTTGACCAGGTCCTGCGCCGCGCCGTGGAACCCGGCAACAACTTCTACAGCGTGGAACCCGTGAAGGTGTCGGATCACATCTGGCTCATGAGCGGCATGCTGATCTTCTACGTCATCTACACGCTCTGGTATGGCTTCGCCATCTTCGAGCTGTTTGAAGGCGTTGGCCTTGCCATGACCAAGTCCAAGGTCAAGCAGGAAGGCTAGTTCCCGGTCTGGCCTTTCCAGGCGGGCAACGTCAGGCGCCGGCGGGCAACCGTCGGCGCCTTTTTCATTCCTGTCGCCGACGCATCCCTTGCAGACGATGGCCGTCTCAGCCTGATTTCCCCTTTTCCGACGCTTCTACCTTGCCTGCCGCCCCATCCGGGGGCGTTCCCGACCCGCCCCCGCCGCTGGCCCCAAAGACACGCCGCTGACCGTTCCCTTTTCCACGGATCTGCCCCAGCGACAGGATAACTGTCGTGCGGGACGCCTGCTCCCCGTTCCCGCCATCCCTCGCGGATCTCCTGCCCGTCGCCTCTTTTGCCGGCCCGGGACACGCCCTTTCCCTCCTCCCTGGGACGCGCCTTCCTTTTTCGTCCTTTTCCCCTGCGGGACATTGACACCCCCGCTTTACCGAGGCTATCCTGCCGGGATAACGCCCGTAACGGGCCAACTCCACGCAAGGACAAGTTCGATGATGGATATTGATCGCCAGATGGCCGTGATCAAGCGCGGCGTGGCGGAACTGATTGACGAGAAGGAACTGCGCAAAAAACTGGAACGCGGCACGCCCCTGCGCGTGAAGGTGGGCTTTGACCCCACCGCTCCTGACCTGCATCTGGGCCACACCGTGGTCATGCACAAGATGCGCCACTTTCAGGAACTGGGCCACCAGATCATCTTCCTGATCGGTGACTTCACCGGCCGCATCGGCGACCCCACCGGCCGCTCCGAGACCCGTCCTCCCCTGACCGAGGAACAGGTCATCGCCAATGCCGAGACCTACAAGAAGCAGGTCTTCAAGATCCTCGATCCCGAAAAGACCATCGTGGAATTCAACTCCCACTGGCTGGGCAAGATGGACGCCTCGGACTTCATCCGTCTGGCCTCCAGCTATACCGTGGCCCGCATGATGGAACGCGATGACTTTGAAAAGCGTTTCCGTGAGCAGCGCCCCATCTCCATCCACGAATTCATCTACCCCCTCTGCCAGGGCTATGACTCCGTGGCCCTCAAGGCCGACGTGGAAATGGGCGGCACCGACCAGAAGTTCAACCTGCTGGTGGGCCGCAACCTCCAGGCCCACTACGGCATGGAAAGCCAGTGCATCCTGACCATGCCCCTGCTGGAAGGCCTGGACGGCGTGCGCAAGATGTCCAAGTCCTACGGCAACTACATCGGCATCGACGAAGCCCCCTCCGAGATCTTCGGCAAGGTCATGGCCATCTCCGACGAACTCATGTGGCGCTACTACGAGCTGCTGTCCTTCAAGTCTCTGGAAGAGATCGCCACCCTCAAGGAAGACGTGGCCCAGGGCCGCGTGCATCCCAAGGCCGCCAAGGAGATGCTGGCCCACGAGATGGTCAGCCGCTACCACAGCGAAAAGGACGCCGACGAGGCCCGCCAGGGCTTCAATGCCGTCTTCGCCAGCGGCGGCGTGCCGGATGACGCCCCCTGCCACACCTGCGCCCAGGGCGACGACAGCACTCCGCCCGCCTTCCTGGAAGCCGCCGGTCTGGTCAAGAGCCGCGGCGAAGCCAAGCGCCTCATCAAGGAAGGCGCCCTGTCCGTGGACGGCCAGCGCTGCGACGACGCCATGTCGCCCCTGGCTGCCGGTGAATACGTCATCAAGCTGGGCAAGAAGCGCTTCCTGCGCCTGACCGTCACGGCCTAAGCTGCCGCAGCTGTTTTTTTGCGAGGGGGCGGGGGGACTTTTGTGAACAAAAAGTCCCCCCGCCCCCTCGCGCTCCCCCACCCCTTCAAAAAACTTTGCTCCGGTCCGTGCGCCGGTCTCCGTCGCTGTCTCACCGGCAAAAACATCCTTCCCCGAGCGGCCGACCTTTGAGAGCGGGATGGTTCCCCACAGCCGAATCCACGGCCGGACAAGCCCCGGGGCAGACAGTCTCTATCCGCTTATTGTTCCCCATTCCGGCAAATTTTTTGTGCCCGGCCCCCGTCCCTGAATCCGGAGCGGCCCGCCCTGCCGGTACGTCAACGCCCTCCGCTGCTTCCCTGCCGTCCGCCCCCGGAGCCTTTCCCCATTCCTTGCCCCTTGCCGGTGGCCATGACAGGACACGCCGCAACCTCCGGCAATTTGCAAAAACTCCCTTCATTCCCGGAGGGGCACCCATCTGTTCCCTTTTCCCGGCATGCCCGGATGTCCCCGCCCTCCGGACAACGGCGGAGACCGTCGTCCGCACCCAAACAAGGTTTTTTCGGGGTTGGGGGTGTGGGGGAAGGGGCAGTTTTTGCCCAAAAAACGCCCCTTCCCCCACCACAAAGCTGCTTCCAATCCCCCGGCCGGCAATGCTATCCTGCGGCAGGAGAAAATTATGCGAAACACGCCTTTGAGCCCGCTGTGCGCGGTTTGTCTGCTGGTGATGCTGCTGTGCCCCCTTGCTGCAGGTGCGGCACAGCCTCAAAAAAACATATCGTCCCCCCTGACCATCACGGTACAGGAAGCGGAGCCCGGCCAGATGCTGATCTTGGGCAGCAGCCCCGAAGACAGCGACCTGCGCGTGGGAGCCCTGATCTGCCGACCGCTGGCCGAACAGGCGGTGGACAGGAAAAAAACAGGGGGCGGCCTGCGCCTGGACGTGCCGCTGGAATGGCTGGACGGCTATGTGGCGGCCCGCAGCGGCAAGGAGGATCTTCCCTTCCGGCTCTGGCAGCAGGGCGAGCAGTGGACCTCCAGCCTGCCCATACGCCTGCATGATGCCTGCGCCGCGGCCCCCATGTCCCGTTTGACGGAACGCTGGCAAATGGTGCGGGAAAAGCTGTCGCGCCAAAAGCTTTCCCAGCCCTGCCGCAGCTTCCGCCAGCTGGGCGACAACTGGCTGCCCCTGGTCCTCTGGTGGGACGGCTATCAGGCCTTCAAGGAAGACCGGCCCTATCGTCCCCTGGAGCTGGGGAGCATGGCGTCCCAAAGCGACGCCCTGCTGGACTGGTGCGCCAAGCACCCCGGCAAGCCGTTGAAAAAGGCCCTGGAGCAGCTTGCGGCCCCCAAGGCGGCCCCTGCGACACGCTGACCCGGCATGACGGCCGGCCCTGTCTCTTCTCGCGGCCGGACGGTTCTTGATATCCGTACAGACAACGCCCCACAGGAGTCACATGCACAAGCTCTATCTCGTCATGGTGGGCCTGCCCGCACGCGGCAAGTCCCGTCTGGCCCGGCGCATCTGCGGCGGCCTGGCGGCTGACGGCTTCCGTTCAGCCATCTTCAACAATGGCGACGTCCGCCGCGAACTGCTGGGAGCGGAATCCACCCTGCCGGAGTTTTATTCCCCGGACAATGCCGAGGGCCGTAGGATACGTGAGGAGATCTGCCAGCAAAACCTGATCCGGGCCAGGGAATGGCTGAACCGGGAAGGGGACGTGGCCATCCTGGATGCCACCAATGTCAGCCGCGCCCGGCGAGCCTTCATCGAGCGTACCCTCACGGACCATCCCGTGCTCTTTCTGGAATGCGTCAATGAAGACCCCGTCCTGCTCAATGCCTGCATCCGCAACAAGACCAAATTGCCGGAATATGCGGGCTATACCGAAGACGAGGCCCTGGCGAGCTTCGTGGGCCGCATCGGCTATTACGAAGCCATTTACGAGCCTGTGGGCAAGGAACAGTACTGGCTGTGCGTGGACACCATGTCCAGCCGCATCCTGGCGGAACAGCCCTGCGAAGGTTCCCCCTACTATCCCGCCATCCGCGAGATCGTAGTCAGCTGGTGGGTGCAGAGCCTGTACCTGGCGCGGCATGGCCAGACGGAATACAACGTGCAGGGCCGTATCGGCGGCGACCCGCCCCTGACGGCCAAGGGCCGGATGCAGGCCGAGGCCCTGGCCCTGCACCTGCGCGACCAGAAGCTGGACTGGGTGTTCACCTCCACGCGCATGCGCTCGCACGAGACCGCGGCGCCCCTGCTGCGCGGGCGGCACGAGACCCGCGTGATGGCCTTCAAGGAATTCGACGAGATCTGGGCCGGGGATTGCGAAGGCATGTGCTACAGCGAGATCCGCGAGACCATGCCCGAGGTCACGGCAGGCCGTAACGCGGACAAGTACCACTACGCCTACCCGCACGGCGAAAGCTACGCCATGCTGCGCGAGCGTGTGCGACGCGGCCTGCAGCGGGCCCTGTTCCTGGCCGGTGAGCTGCCCGTGATGCTGGTGGGGCATCAGGCCATCAACCGGGTCATCCTCTCGCTGTTCCTGCGCCAGCGCGAGGAGGACATCCCCTACACCAACGTGCCGCAAAACCAGTATTACCACATCTCGCTCACGCCCCGCCGCAAGCTCATCGAACGCATCAGCTACTAAAACATAGAAGACATGGCTTATATCAGACCCCAGCCCAAACAACGCATAAGCAAAGAAGAACGTAACCAACTTCTTCAGGAATATTACCTGTATTATAAAGAGCTTATCCATGAGCAAGGAATTGAAGCACTTAATCTAAAAATTCCACGTGAAGTCTTTGCTTCTGTTCTTGATGAAGTGGGATCCTTGCTTCAAGAGAGAGCCGCTCAGCTCTTATCTGAAAGCGAAGCTGTTCGCCAATTTCTGGAGAAAACGCCTGTTCCCCCATCTATGGCCTCACAGCTCCCTGAAGATTTTCGAGTATTTGCACTTCTCCTGAATGCACTTAAACAATGGGTATCCGCTGAATCAGCTGCAACAGACAGATTCCTTCTTGGGGGAAATGCCCGAAAGGAATGCAGAGAAGTTACAAATACTTGCCTAGTGACAGGAAAAGAAATCGGAGATGATGGAGAATTGCACCACCCTGTCAGGGATGGGCGACCTCCTGTTCTCCTCTCCCGCGAAGGGCACAATATAATTGAATATGGACAGAAAAAACGGGGGGAGTCACAACAGGCGGATGATCTTTCATGGCAAATCATCTGCCAGCGCAGATCAAAAAGTAAGCAATCATGGCGACAGCTTGAGGAAGGATGCCGCCATCTTATCACCCCTGAGTCCCTTTGCCGCCCTAATGCTAAATCATTTGCTAACAAAGTAGTGGAAGAAACTGGCCTTTCTCCCAAAGAAGTTATTGCGCTGATCAAAAGTAAAGTCGGTTAAATGAAAAGCGGCGCAGACATCTGTCTGCGCCGCTTTTCGGTCCCTGCTGGTCATCCTTCTCAAAGTCCCTCAGCCATCTGAGCGGGTCATAGTGATTCAGAGCATGCCAGAATGAAGGTGCGTAATCCCTACGCAGTATGGAAGGCCTATCTAGCCCTCGGTACTGCGGTACTCGTGGGCCGAGGCCACCACGCGCTTGAGCAGGGCCTGCAGGGTGTGCTTCTCGTCCTCCGTCAGCGGGCTGGTCACCGAGGCGTCCCAGCCCCGGATGATCTCCAGCACGTGCGGGTACACGTCCAGGGCCTTCTGCGTCGGGAAGACGGCGGCCGTGCGCTTGTCCTGCGGATTGACCTCGCGCCGGATGAAGCCGCGCTTCTCCAGGTGGGCCAGGGCACGGGTGACGTTGCTCTTGTTGATGTGGATGATGTCCGGCAGCTTGTCCTGGGTCAGGCCGGGCTGACGGCAGATGTTCAGGATGAAAAGATACTGGCTGCCGCTGAGACCGTACGAAGCAAGACGCTTGTTCAGGTACATGAGGTAATGCCGGTTGGCCAGCGCGATCCACTTATAGGTCAGTTCCACAACAGCTCCAGAAAAATGATGTAGGTCACATACGTCGTTTTGTCATAGTCAGCCTTGCAACGCCTTGCAAGGGCAAAAGCGCTTCCTGCTCCGGACGGGTTTTCTGCTTGACAAGGGAAAGCCGCCGGACGTATATCGTTGCACACGCAACGGTATGGCGATATTTCGCCCAGGAATCCTTATGCCCACCCAACACAGATCCCGGCCCCGGACACAGGACCGCAGCACCGCCAGCACCGGCGAAGCCCTGCGCTCCATCTTCAATCGCAACTTCAACGTGGTCGCCTGCATCAACCTGCTGGTCATGACGGCCTACTACCTGATGTTCGTCACCAGCACGGCCTATGCGCGGGCCACCTACGGCGCCAGCCTCAGCAGCGCCGGGCTCACCGCGGGCATCATGGTCATCGGCTGCCTCATCGGCCGCTTCCTGACCGGCAACCTGCTTTCCCTGTGCGGCTGCCGGGGCATCCTGTTTGCCGGGCTGCTGCTCTATTCGGCCAGCATCGCGGCCTTCTTCTGGGTCCCCAACCTGGCCCTGCTTTTCGTACAGCGTCTGTGCATGGGCATGGGCGTGGGCATCATGGGCACGGCCACCGGCACCATCGTGGCCTATGTGGTGCCCCACCAGCATCACGGTCTGGGCATCAGCCTGTTCAGCATGAGCACGGCCTTTGCGCTGGCCCTGGGCCCCTTCCTGGGCATCCTCATCTCCCAGTATTTCAGCTACACCATCCTGGCACAGACCTGCCTGGGTATCGGCCTGGCCTGCATCGTCATCTTCTTCGGCCTGCACAATCTGCCGGAGATGCGCCACCGCCATCGCCCCTTCCTTGAGCTCAACAGCTACATCGACCCGCGCGTGGTGCGTTTTTCGCTGGTGGCGCTCATCACCTGCCTGAGCTACGGCTGCATCCAGGCCTTCATGACCTCCTATGCGGCGGAACGCGGTCTGACCGGTGCGGCCAGCCTTTTCTTCCTGCTCTATGCCCTGGCAGCCCTGGTGACCCGCCCCCTGACCGGCCGCCTGTTCGACCTGCGCGGCGAAAACATCATCTTCTACCCGGCCCTGTTGCTGACAGCCCTTTCCCTGACCATGATGGCCCATGCCAACAGCAGCTGGGTCCTGCTGGCCGCGGGGCTGATCCTGGGCATGGGCTTCGGCAATTTCCAGTCCGCCGGACAGGCGGTCTCGCTTTCGCTGGTGTCCAAGTCCCGCTTTGCCCAGGCCACCACGACCTTCTTCATCTTTTTCGATCTGGGCATCGGTCTGGGGCCCTACCTGTTCGGTTTCATGATCCCCGCCGCAGGCTATGACGGCATGTACCAGACCCTGGCCTTCGTGGTCCTTGGTGCGGTGGCGCTGTACTACGTCCTCCACGGCCGCCGCGTGGCCGCCGCATAGATATCTCCTTCCCCAGAGAGACGGCATCGTCAATCTCCCGGACGATGCCAAAACGCCGGGTCCCCCCGGCGTTTCTATTTTCTGCGGCCGCGCTGCCGCCGGGCCCTTGCGCGGGCAACAGCAAAAGCAGGGTGCCGCCCTGCCGTGTACGGCAAGGAGAGCCCCGGGAGACTTGTTCCGTCAGGATACGTGCCCTGTTCCGGCGTTCCCGGCCCGTACCCGGCGCAGATGCAGGAGCGGATACGGCTGCCCCGCCCCGTCCAGCGGGGAACGGCCCACCACCTCGAAGCCCCGGCGGGCATAAAAAGCCCGGGCCGCCGTGTTCTGTTCATTGACGTCCAGCCATATCCCGGGATGGCGGCTGGCAAAATCCTCCAGCAAGGCCGTACCGATGCCCCGGCCCCGCAGGCCCGGCTCCACGAAGAGCATCTCCACCCGCTGCCCCACGCTTCCCAGAAAGCCCGCCAGCCGGCGACCGCCAGTGGGATTGGGCACCGCCGCCGTACCGGACGGGAGCCCTTCGTGCCCCGCTCCCGGCGCGCGCTCATCCCCCGTACCTCCATGGGGAGCGGCCGCCAGCCAGGCCAGACGCACGCGCTCCATGGCCGGAAGATAGACGCCCGGCAAGGCGGCCCCGATGGCCCGCAGATAGTCCTCCGCCACGAAGCCGTGCGTGGCCCGCACGTTACGCCACCACAGGCACAGCAGGGTCGGCCAGTCCGCAGGCCCGGCATCGCTGAAAGTCACTCGTTGCATCTTTGTTCCTTGCAGGGGTCCTTGCCGTCTCCACCATGCGTACCTGCCGAAGACGGACAAAAGCCCGGACGGCCCCACCGGCAGCGTCCAACGAAGGGACAGGGAACATCCGCCCGCCCTTCCGACGGGCAAAGCAGCCCCCATCAGGCCTGAACTCCGGGGCGCGGTACGACCGCCACCGCAGGGGGGGGCGGTCACAAGCTCCCTACACCAGGCCCCGGCAGCGCATCAGTAGTTCATCTTCCACTGGATACCGGCGCTAGTATTGTCCTGTTCCGTACGGATGCCCGCCTTGCTGTGCGGGGTCAGTTCCAGTTCCATGATGACGGCGGTGCTGTCCGGCTCCAGGCCCTGTTCCACGCCAAGATAGATCTTCTCGCCAATGAACTTGCCCACTTCCAGACTGCTTTCCTCATCACCGCTTTCCTTGTCCGTGGCGGAGTTGATGCGCAGCACGTCCACGCCCAGCACCGCACGGCCCAGATCCAGGACGCCCAGCCCGCCGGAACCGAAACCGGCCAGACGCGCCACGGCGGCGGCCAGGCGCAGGCTTTCGAAACGGCCCAGCTCACTGGAGCCGCGTCCGAACATGACCCGCGAGATGATCTCTTCCTGCGGCAGGGACGGCGTGCTGCTCAGGTCCAGCTTCATGCGCCGCACGGAACCACTGATGCGCACGTCGGCCGTGATCTCCGGCACCTCGTAACGCAGGGTCACGTCCAGCAGCGGGTTGGAGACCGCCCCGCCGTTGAAGGAGATGGTGCTGGGCCGCAGGGTGAACAGCTTGGAGAGCAGATCGAACTGCCCCCGCACCGAGCGCACGCTGCCGATGACCAGCGGATCGTTGAGGGCGCCGCGCACGCGCAGACCGGCCTGCCATTCGCTCTCCAGCCCGTGGCCGTTGACGGCGATATGTCCCGGTGCCCGGACGGTCACGTCCAGGGAACCGAGCCCCTCCTTCTTTTCCGCGACCGGCTCCGGGGCCTCGCTGGTGCCCTCCACGGGCAGGGTGGTCACGCTGCTGCCGGTGAGCCGGTTGAGGCTGACCCGGGCCTCGTCGATGGTGATGTCCGCCGTCACCTGGGGCGCCATAAGCGTGCCCTTGACCGAGGCCGTGCCCGACAGGGTCGCCTGGATATCCGCGCGCCGCAGGGGACGCAGACGCTTCATGGCGGCGTCCAGATCGAGCCTGCCGCCTTCGGGATGCAGACTGCCCGCGGCCGTCACCAGACCGCCGCGGCCATCGCTCATGGAGGCCTCCACACGCACGGGCTCCAGTTTCAGGCCCTTGCCGCTGCCCGCCGTCACCGAGGCCTTGATGTCCGTCAGCAGGATGCCCAGGGCCAGATCCTCATAGCGTCCGCCCGCCACCTCCAGCCGACCCTTGGCCGTCGGCACGGCAAGGCTGCCGGCCAGGGCCAGATGCATGTCCAGCCGTCCGGTCACGCGGCGGTCGGCCACCGGTACCAGACGCCAGAGCGGGGCCAGCTCGCCCTGCCAGTCCAAACGTCCGGAAAGCGGGGCCGTCATGTCCGGCAGGGGCAGACCGTTGGCGGAAAATCGCAGGGGCAGGCGCGCTTCCAGGCCGGCCTGCTCCGCTCCCAGGGCCTGCCGTGTGGACGGCGGCAGTTCCAGCCGTGTGTCCAGACGGCCCTTGCCGTTGCTGCCGCCCAGCTTGCCCGTCAGGGCCAGATCCAGCGGCGGCAGGGAACTTTGCGGGATCTCCAGTCGGCGCACGTCCAGCCGGAAGGTCCCGGCAGGGGCCGCGGGGCTGCCGTACAAACGGCTCTGGAAGGCCAGCGCGGCCGAGGGCAGGCCCGGCACCACCGCCCGCCACGGGGCCAGGTCCATGCTGTCCAAAGACAGGCGCATGTCCATGGCCGCGGGCTTCAGGGATGCCGTGGCCCGTATCCGCCCCGCAGGAGCCATGCGGGCATCCAGACCGCGCAGGGAAAGGCCGTCCTTGTCCAGCACCAGGGCCGTCCCTGCCTGCAGGCGCAGGCCCACGCCCTGTTTGAGGTGCAGATCGCACACGGGGATGTCCAGCCTGTCGCCCTGCCAGCGGAGGCGCACCTTGGCCCGTACGTCACCGGCGCAGGCCAGTTCCGCTTCCAGCGGGGTCGCCAGTTCGCCGTTCAGGCCCACGAGCACCCGCTCCAGCCGCATACCGGCCACATGGAGCTGGCGCACGTCCAGGCGCTGTTCCAGCTTTCCCTGACCGAAAATATCGTCGATACGCAGATGCTGGTGCAGCTCACGCAGCAGCAGCCGCTCTCCTCCCCTGTCATGCAGGCGGAGGAAGCCCACGTCGGCATCCAGGCTGAACCATTGCCGCCAGTCCGCGCTGTTCAGGAAAGCCGGATCGGCCAGACCGGCCACAGCAGCCAGCGGCAGTTCTTCCGGGCTGTCCGCCGCACACGGCAGACCGCCGGCACGCAGCATGAGGCGGACAGGCTGACCATCCTTTTTTTCCAGACGCAGGCCCGGCGACCAGTAGTCCAGCACCCGGCCCAGCGCGGCCCAGTCTTCTATCTCGCCATACAGCGAGGTCCACAAACGCGCTCTGCTCCCGGGATCGGGGAACAGCCGGGCCAGCAGCCGCGCCGGGACGAAATCGCTGCCCACGATGGCCGGAGCCGGGGGGACGGCAGCTGCTGCAGCCTCCGCAGCGGATGCAGGGGAAGAATCGGGGGCCGCCGGAGGTATCACGGCGGGCTGTCCTGCAGCGGCCACAGGCGCCGGAGGGGCGACAGGCGCTTCCTGCGGGGCATCAGGCAGCAGGGCCAGCAGACTACCGGCCAGCCGGGCACCGGCACCGTGCAGCTCCAGCTGCGGCAGCCCCAGCTGCCAGGCCGTGCCGTCACGCCCGGCCAGCAGACGCAGACTTGCGGAGATATGATCCTGCCCGGTGCGCACCTGCAGGGAAAGCGGCAGTCCCACCTTGCCCCCGGCAATCAGCTGCGGCCACGGCAGGGGCTCGCCGCCTGCCAGCAGAGAGATATCGTTGACGACATGACCGCCCAGATCCAGCGTGGCGCAGGCCAGCTCAAGCCGGGGCTCGGGCGCACCGGGGCTCCCCTGCACGCCGATGTCCAGGCGCAGGGCATCGCCCAGGGGCGCCAGCAAGGCACGCGCCTGGGGCAGCAGGGCCGCCGCATCAGCGGCGGAAGCCAAGGCAAGCGAACAGTCCAGTGCCAGCGGCGAGGCCAGCACATCCGCGGCGGTCGTGAGCTCCAGCGTCCCCTTGCCACGCAGCCGCACGGCTCCGGCATCCGCCTGCAGGGTCTCCAGAGCCAGCGCGGGCCGCTCACCGGGCCGCAGGGCCAGCTCCACCCGCAGGGACGAAGCCTGCCCGGGCGTCAGGAGCAGGGCCAGCGGCGCGGGCAGCCACCGGCCTGCCGCTTCCGTCAGGAGCGGGAGCGCATCCGTATTTTTTTTCTCTGAAGGAGCCGCCCCGCTTTCTTGGGCCTGGGGCGCGGCCGGAGCCGTCCCGCTTTCTTGGGCCTGGGGCGCGGCCGGAGCCGTCCCGGTCGCGGCCACGTCGAGCTCAGACGCGGACGCCAGCTGCCACGAGGCCTGGAGACCGGCCTGTGCCGTGGTCCCGCTCAAGGAAAAATCGGCTTCGGCTGTCAGGCACAGCGAGACTTCCAGCCCTTCACCGACGCGGAGGGCGCTCTCCGCAGCAGCCACAGCCACGGACAGGGGCGGCGCCGGGGTGGCCCCGGGCGTCGTCGCCTCTTGTGCGGGAGCAGGCGCAGCGGCAGGGGCCGGGAGCGTCTGCCCGTCCGCGGATGCGCTGCCCGTCCCGGCCGGAGCCGCGGCATCCTGCGCTGCCTGCCCGGAAGCATCCGCCATCGTGCCGGACGAACTGCCGTCCAGCACGGCCGATCCCAGCCACAGGCCCTCCAGCGCCACGTCACGCACATGCAGGGAAGGCAGCCAGCCCGGCAGGTCGGCCATGATTTCCAGCGCGCTCCGCAGACCTGCCTCCACTCCGGCCAGCGTCTCGGCCAGCGGCGGCGAGGGCTCGTCGGGCGAAGGAGGCAGCTGGGGCAGACGGTACAGGGAGGGGCGCTCCAGACGCAGATCGAGAGAGATGCGGGGCGGGAACACGGACAGGACCACATCCACGCGCGCCTGGGGCACGTCCAGCCAGAGGCCGTCGGCATCATGCAGGCGCAGGGCACCTTCCACTTCCAGCGGTAGGGCGCCCTCCAGACGGATCAGCTCCAGGGAAAGGCCCTGTTCGGCCAGAGGCGGGGCCAGCAGGGTGCCGACCTCCTGCCGCAGCCAGTCCTGCCCCCCGGGCGTACGCAGCCAAAAGACCGCCCCGGCCCCGGCCAGCAGCGGCAGGAGCACGAGCACCAGCAGGCACGCCAGGACACGGCGCCGGAAAACGCTCCTGCGCACGGGCGCTGCGCCTTCCGAAGGGGAAGGGCCCGACGGCCGGCCGTCAGGGACAACAGGGGGAGTTCCGGGTACGCTGGCCATCAGAAGCTCTGTCCTATGCTGATATAGAGTTGCAGGGGGGGATCACCGTCCACGGGATTGAGGGGGGTGGCCACGTCCAGGCGCACCGGACCGATGGGCGTGTAGTAGCGCAGGCCCAGGCCCGCGCCCCAGCGCATGTCGCCGAAGATCTGCGGCAGGGCGTCCTCGTAGACCATGCCGCCGTCCAGGAAGGGCACGATGCCTATCTCGTCGGTGATCTTGTAGCGGGCCTCCAGATTGACGATCTGGTAGGAACGGCCGCCGCTGGGATCGCCCTTGTCGTTGCGCGGGCCGATGGCCTGATAGGAATAGCCGCGCACCGAACCGGCACCACCGGCGTAATAGCGCAGCGTGCTGGGCAGGTTGTTCATCTCGGCCCCGGCCATGCTGCCGCCGCGCACACGGGCCGCCAGCACGAGCTTGTCGTCGATGACGCCCTGGCGCGGGCCCTTGCGGAAGGGGGCGTAATAGAACATGCCTTCCACTTCCGTGCCCAGGGCCGTGAAGAAGCCGTCGTAATAGCCGAAGATGGGTTTGGAATGGATCTCCAGCACCGAGCCGCGCTTGGGATTGATCTTGTTGTTGCGGCTGTCGCGCACGATGCGCAGGTGCGGGCCCACGAAGCTGTAGGGCTCGTTGGTGCGGTCGTCCTCGGTAAGGGCACCGCTGTCGGAAGAGGCGCCCACCCCCACCCACCAGTACGGGCTCAGGCGGCGCTCGATACCGGCGCCCACGCGCAGGCCGCGCCGGTCGTAGGCATCGGTGAATTCCTGCAACAGGGAGGCTTCGCCCACCAGCTTCTGGTCACGATCCAGGAAGGCCGGTTTTTCGAACGACGCCTTCAGGCCCTGTTTTTCGGGCGTGATGGGCAGGGAGACCACCAGCTTTTCCCCGTTGCCGAAGAAGTTGCGGTGTTCCCACTCCCCTTCCACGCCGATGCCGGAATCCGTCTCATAACGGGCACCGGCGCTGACCGAGCGCGGCGGTCCTTCGCGCACCACCAGCTGCACGGGCAGGACCACCATGCCGTCCTTGCGCGGCGGGGGCACGTCCTTGATGTTGCGCTGGCGTACCATGCTGAACAGGCCCAGACCGCGGAGCTCGTCCACATAGTCCTGCACCCGGCTCTCGTTCCAGGGCTCCGTCCCGGCCTTCCAGGGGGCGCGCTCGCGGATGTAGGTCGTGCTGACGTCCTTGTTGCCCTCCACCACGATCTCGCCCAGCAGGGCCGGAGGGCCGGTATCCACCACGATCTCGGCATTGAGGGTACGGGCCTCACGATCGAGGAAATAGCGCTGCTTGCTCACCTGGGCCAGAGGATAGCCCCGGCGGCGCAGACGCTCGGGCAGCTTTTCCACGGCTTCCAGCATCTGGTCGGCCGTCACGGGTTCGCCGGGAGTGACCCCGCGCAGGGTATCGGGGAAGCGCGGGGGCGGGGTCGCTTCGCGGGCCTCATCGCCCCAAAGGGCCCCCAGGCCGCTGTACGGCGCACGCCGCTTTCCGTGCTTGAGGGCCGCGGGCACCACGGGAACAGGCTCATAATGCACCGAGGCCCGGCCCAGCACATAACGGGGGCCCGGCGTCAGGTGCAGACGCACCGTGACCGGCGTGGTGGTACTGTCCATCCGGAAGGTCGCCGTGCCGTCATAATAGCCCTGGGAATGCATCAGCTTGACCGCCGTCTCCACATCCCCCCGGGCCCGGCGTTCCAGGCCCAGCAGGCTGTCCGGCGGATCGGAACGCAACTGCTCCAGCTGGCTCAGGGCCCGCATTTTGTCCGACAGGCCGCTGTTCCCCTTGGGAGCAGGCGACGTGGCGCCTGTGCCCTCGCGGCCGGGGGCGTCCGTCTGTGGGGCTGCCGATCCGGCCCCCTCGCTCTCTTCCGGGCTGCCGCCCAGGGGCACGCCCTCGGACTCCCCGTCAGGATCCGTGGCCGCGGCGCGCTTTTCGCCCGCTGTGGCGCGGCGCTCCCCGTCCACTTCGATGGACAGTTTGTAGGGGATGCGTTCGTCCTGGGCGTCGGGCATCTTCGTCCCGCCGTCATCGCGCAGTTCTCCGGCGGCATCGCCGAACAGCAGGCCGCAGCCGCCCAGCAGGAGGCAGGCCATGAGCAAAAAAGAAAAAAGGATATATGTTCGGCGCATAATAATCCCATAGCCGCAGAGAGACAGCTTGGCAAGACAAATCCCCTTTGTTACCATGAACTTATTCAGTTCTTTTTTCAGGAGTCTCCCCATGTCGTATGATCTCTGCCTCCATGTGGACGCCAATGATCCCGCAGTGCTGGCCTTTGCCTTCGTCAATGCCCGCAACTATATGAACGGCCTGCCCGGCAAGGAATTCCAGCTGGTGCTGGTGGCCAACGGCCCGGCCGTCAAACTGTTCGTGCCTGCCCAGGCCGAGCTGCAGAAGACCGCCGAGGAGCTCATGGCCCGCGGCCTCAAGCTGCATCTGTGCAAGAATGCCCTGGATGCCAACAAGATGACCGCGGCCGACCTCTGGCCCGGTTGCGAAGTGGTGCCCGCCGGCCTGGTGGATATCGTGGAGCTGCAGAACAAGGGCTTCGCCTACATCAGACCGTAACCCGCCATCTTGCCGCTGCCCGCAGCACCGTTTCGGGCAGCGCCCCCCGGGCAGACCGTCTCCTTCCCGGCAGGGCATGGCCTTGTGCGGCCTGCCGGTTGCAAAGGCCAAGGGCACTCCCGGCCTGTCCGCCTGAAAACAAAAAAGGGCCGGCAGACATGTTCGCATGTCTGCCGGCCCTTCCTCTATCCGGGATAAGGAGACCTAGGCCTTCTTCTTGGCCCCGGCCATCTGGTAGCGCTTCTGGGCGGAGAGTTCCACCTTGCGCAGGCGCAGGGACACGGGGGTCACTTCCACCAGCTCGTCCTCACGCACGAAGTGCAGGGCGTGTTCCAGGGTCATCTTCTTCACGGGGGTGAGGATGACGTTCTCGTCCTTGCCGGCGGCGCGCAGGTTGGTGAGCTTCTTTTCCTTGGTGGCGTTGACGTCGATGTCGTTGTCACGGTTGTGCTCGCCCACGATCATGCCTTCGTAGACCGGATCGCCGGGCTCCACGAACAGGGTGCCGCGGGGCTCCAGGTTGAACAGGGCGTAAGCCACGGCATTGCCGGCACGGTCGGCCACGATGGAACCGGAATAGCGGGTGGGGAAGTCGCCGCGCCATTCTTCATAGCCTTCCAGATAGGAGTTCATGATGCCGGTGCCCTTGGTATCGGTGAGGAACTCGTCGCGGTAGCCGATGAGGCCGCGGGAAGGCACGGAGAACTCCAGACGCACACGGCCGGTACCGTTGTTGGTGCAGTTGAGCATACGGCCCTTGCGCTGGTTGATCTTGTCGGTGACCACGCCCATGAAGACTTCGTCGCAGTCCACGTACAGGTGCTCGATGGGCTCCAGGGTCTTGCCGTTCTCGTCCTTCTTGAGGATGACCTCGGGACGGCCCACGGAAAGCTCGAAGCCCTCGCGGCGCATGGTCTCGATGAGGATGGCCATCTGGAACTCGCCGCGGCCCTTGACCAGGAAGGCGTCCTTATCGGTGGTGTCTTCCACGCGCACGGCCACGTTGCGCAGGCATTCGCGATTCAGGCGGTCGCGGATCATGCGGCTCTGCACCAGCTTGCCTTCACGGCCGGCCAGGGGCGAGGTGTTGATGCCGAAGCGCATGGCCACGGTGGGCTCGTCCACGCGGATGCGCGGCAGGGCGCGGGGGTTCTCGCGGGTGCAGATGGTGTCGCCGATGGTCACGTCCTCGATGCCGGCCACCACCACGATGTCGCCGGGCTGGGCCTTGTCCACCTCGGCCAGCTGCAGGCCTTCATAGACCTGGATCTTGGAGGCGCGCAGGGGACGGGCCTGGCCGTCCTCGCCGATGCAGGCCAGGCTCTCGTTGGCGTAGATGCTGCCGTGCATGATGCGGCCCACGGCCAGACGGCCCAGGTAATCGGAGTAGTCCAGGTCGGCCACCAGCATCTGGAAGGGCTGCTCGGGATCGTAGGAAGGACCGGGGATCTTTTCGAGGATGGTCTCGAACAGGGGGGTCAGGTCCTTCTGCTCGTCGTCGATGTTGCGCATGGCCACACCGGCGCGGCCGATGGCGTAGAGCACGGGGAACTCCAGCTGCTCGTCGCTGGCGTCCAGATCGATGAACAGGTCGTAGACCTCGTTGAGCACTTCATCGGGACGGGCGTCCTTGCGGTCGATCTTGTTAATGACCACGACCACGGGCAGACCGGCTTCCAGGGTCTTGCGCAGTACGAAACGGGTCTGGGGCAGCGGGCCTTCGGAGGCGTCCACCAGCAGGATGGCGCCGCTGGCCATGGAGAGCGAACGTTCCACTTCACCGCCGAAGTCGGCGTGACCGGGGGTGTCGATGATGTTGATCTTCACGCCGTTCCAGTGCACGGCGCAGTTCTTGGCCGCGATGGTGATGCCGCGTTCGCGTTCCAGATCCATGCTGTCCATGACGCGGTCATCGACCTGCTGGTCTGCTCGAAACACGCCGCTCTGACGGAAAAGGGCGTCCACCAGGGTCGTTTTGCCGTGGTCAACGTGGGCGATGATAGCCACGTTACGAAGTTTGTCATTCTGCTGCATAGTTCTGTCTCGCTCTGGTAAAAAAATCGCCCCGGAACGTTGCCGGGGCGCATGGTTTACGCGATTTTTACAACTTTGTCACCACCGCTTCCACAAGGCGGCCCAGGTCCTTCCCGGCCCGGCCGGCCACGGCGATGACTTCTTCCAGCGGCGCGGGGCGCATGCAGTCGGGCAGGTTCTTGTTGGTGAGGCAGGAGATGCCCAGCACGCGCAGGCCCATATGGCGGGCGGCGATGACCTCCAGCACGGAGCTCATGCCCACGGCGTCGGCGCCCCACTGGCGGAACATGCGGGTCTCGGCGGGGCTTTCCATCTGCGGGCCGCGCACGCCGATGTAGACGCCGCGCTCCAGGCGGATGCCCAGATCGAGCGCGCACCGGCAGGCCAGGTCGCGCAGGCCGGCGTCGTAGATGGCGCTCATGTCGGGGAAGCGCTCGCCCCAGGCCTCATGGTTGGGCCCGCTCAGGGGCGAGACGCCGGTGAAGTTGATCTGGTCGCTGATGCACATGAGCCCGCCCGCGTCGAACTGCGGGTCCAAGGCGCCCGCGGCATTGGTGAGGATCAGCGTGTCCGCGCCCAGCCCGGCCATGACGCGCACGCCCATGCAGACCTTGTCCGGCCCGAAACCTTCGTACAGATGGCAGCGGCCCTGCTGCACCAGCACCGTGCGGCCGCCCAGGCGTCCCAGCACGAAGGCCCCGGCATGGGAGGCCACCGTGGACACCGGGAACCCCGGCAGGTCGGCATAGGGGACGCTGACCGTATCCTCCATGCGCTCCACGAGCCCCGAAAGACCGGTGCCCAGGATGATGGCCGCATCGGGCCGAGAGGGCAGCGCGGCCCCCAGACGCCGGCGCAGCGCCGCCACCGCAAGCTGGACTTCTTCCCAGTTTTGCATAGAATTGACCCCCTCAGATATTGAAGACCAAGCCGATATGCTGTAGTAGCTCTTGTTTTTCAGTCGCAAAAGCGAACCGCTTTATAGCGTGCTGACGCCCATTCCACAAGAGCGGCACAGCACCGCCCTCAGGAGACCGCCTTGGAGACCAGCCAGAAAGACTCTTTGCAACAACACAAGGTTCTCGTCGCCAACCGCGGCGAGATCGCCATACGCATCATGCGGGCCTGCCGCAAGCTGGGTGTGGCCTTTACTGCCATCTTTACCGCCGAAGACGCCGCTTCGGGCCATGTGCGCTACGCCCGCGAGAACGGCGGCGAACGCAGCCTGTTCCGGGTTTCTTCCTATCATGATGCCAACGAGCTGATGTCCGTGGCCGACCAGGCCGGCTGCACGGCCGTGCATCCCGGTTACGGTTTCTTTGCCGAGGACTTCCGCTTTGCCCGCCGCGTGACCAAGCGCGACCGCAAGATGATCTTCATCGGCCCCTCGTGGAAGATCATCCGCGAGCTGGGCGACAAGATCAACACCAAGCGTCTGGCCCGCAGCCTGGACGTGCCCACCGTGCCCGGTTCCGACCGCCCCATCTATGACGAGATGGAAGCCGAGCGCATCGCCCGCAGCGTGTTCGAGTTCCAAGTGCAGCAGGGCATCAAGCGCCCGCTGGTGCTGGTCAAGGCGTCGGCCGGCGGTGGCGGCATGGGCATCGAGGAAGTGTACGACATCGACAACTTCCGCTCCGTGTACCGCCGCATCCGCAACTACGCCCTGCGCCAGTTCAAGGACGAGGGCGTGCTCATCGAGCAGCGCATCACGGACTTCAACCACCTGGAAGTCCAGATCGTGTCCGACCGCAGCGGCAAGAACCCCGTGCATTTCGGCACCCGCAACTGTTCCATCCAGTCCACCGGCCTGCAGAAGCGCGTGGAAGTGGCCCCCGGCTTCGTGCCCGCCCAGATGGACTACAGCTTCGACGCCGCCAAGGTGCTGCAGGACATCGTCCACTATTCCCTGACCATGGCCCGCAAGGTGGGCTATGACAACGTGGGCACCTGGGAATGGATCGTCACCCGCCAGGGCGAGCCCTTCCTCATGGAAGTGAACACCCGCATCCAGGTGGAGAACGGCGTCTCGGCCCGCATCTCCAGCATCCGCAACCACGAGGGCCCCGTGGACCTCATCGCCGAACAGATCCGCATCGGTCTGGGCGAGCCCCTGGGCTACACCCAGGACGACGTGACCTTCGACGGCGTGGGCATCGAATACCGCCTCATCGCCGAGGACCCCGAACACGGCTTCACCCCCTGGGTGGGCCGCATCGAGCGTTTTGCCTGGAAGGAAGAGCCCTGGCTCACCATGCTGACCCACGTGCCCACCGACACGCCTTACGAGATCCCCACCGAATTCGACCCCAACCTGGCCCTGGCCATCATCTGGGGCAAGGATCTGGCCGAGGCCCGGGAACGCGGCGTCTCCTTCCTGGACAACCTGCACCTGGAAGGCCGCAACAACGCCGGTGAAGCGCTCAAGTCCAACGTGGACTTCCTGCGGGCCAACACCGCCCGCACCCTGCGCTTCTAGCTGACGGGCCGCCCCGGCGGTCCCCTTCCATCAACGTCAAACGGCGCAAGAGATTATGGACAACACTATCGAAAAACGCATCCAAAGCCTGAACGACAGGCTCTCGTATACGCGCGACATCTTCGCCGGCAAGCACGAGGACAGCATCCGCCTGCTGGACGAGAAGCTGACCGAGTTCACCACCCGTGTGCGCAACGGCGAGGTCGAGGATCCCCATACCGAGATCGTTTCCCTGGAAGACCTTTTCGTCTTCGTGGAAAAACGCCTGGAAAAGCTCATCACGCCCATGGACCGCGTGCGCATCGTGCGCCATCCCCAGCGTATCTGCCTGCGTGACATCCTGGAGAACGTCTACGACAACTTCACCGAAGTGGGCGGCCAGGACGAGCATAGCCTCGACCCCAGCATGCTCATCGCCCGTGCGGTCATCACCCGCCGCCGCGGCAAGAAGATGCACACCCAGTCCGTCATGGTCATCGGCCAGGAAAAGGGCCACGGCGCCGAGTTCCGCAACGGCGGCTCCGTGAAGCCCTGGGGCAACGCCAAGGCCCTGCAGTACATGCGTGTGGCCGAGACCGAAGGCATCCCCATCCACTGCTACATCTTCACGCCCGGTTCCTATCCCATCGAGGACTACCCCGGCGCGGCCCAGCAGATCGCCCGCAACATCTACACCATGGCCGGTCTGCGCGTGCCCGTCATCTCCATCATCTCCGAGGGCGGTTCCGGCGGTGCCGAGGCCATCGGCCTGGCCGACAAGCGCCTCATGCTCTCCCACGGCTACTACTCGGTCATCTCGCCCGAAGGCGGCGCCGCCATCGAAGGCCGCCTCAAGGCCGGCCAGCGCGCCGCGCCCGAGCTCATCGAGCATTGCGCCCAGAACCTGCACATCACCGCCCAGGACAACCTCTCCTTCGGCTACATCGACAGCGTGGTGCAGGAACCCGCCCTGGGTGCCCGTCCGCACCACTTCGACTTCTTCCGCTCCCTGCGGCAGGAAGTGCTGCGCGCCACCGACGAGGTGGTCATCACCAACACCAAGCCGCCCATGATCCGCGGCCTGGCCCTGGCGCGCCTGCGCAACCCCGAAGCCAACCTGGACGAGATGTACGTGCGCTGGGGCATGTCCGGCGCGGCCAAGAACCGCATGCGCGAACGCCGCCAGCAGAAGTTCCTGCGCCTTTCCCGCGCGGCCGCCATCGACAACCGTCCCTTCCTGGCCAAGAACGCCGCCGCCCTGCGCGACTGGGTGACCAAGCCCTGGATGCACTTCAAGTACGACTTCGTGCGCCGTCACCAGCGCAAGCTGCACAACATCATGGAAGAGCTGAGCAGCGAATGGGATGTGTTCAAGGGCCGCCTCTTCAGCCCCTGGAAGCGCATCGCCAGCCCGGCGGAAAAGAAGGCCACGGCCAAGGAACTGACCACCCTGTCCAACTGGGTGGAAGACAACCGCGTGAGCAAGTGGAACTACCTTTCGCCGCGCTACAAGGTCGACCGTACCATCACCTGCCCCAACAGCGCCTCGTACGGCTGCCTCGACCTTTGGGGCCCCGACCTGTTCGCCGAGTTCGCGGGCGTGTGCAGCCACTGCGGCTACCACTTCCCCATGGAGCCCGAATGGTACGTGCAGAACGTCTTCGACAAGGGCTCGGTCTTTGAGTTCAACCGCGAGATCGAAGCCGGCAACCCGCTGAACTTCCCCAACTTCGAGGAACGCATCAAGGCCGCCCAGGAAAAGACCGGCTGCCGCAGCGGCTGCATGACCTTCGAGGCCCGCATCGACGGCACCAAGCTGGTGGTGGCCATGCTCATGGGCACCTTCCGCGGCGGTTCCTTCGGTGCCGCCGAAGGCTACAAGTTCGTGGAAGCCGCCGCCCGCGCCGCCAAGAAGCGCTATCCCTTCCTGGCCTACGTGCACGGCACCGCCGGCATCCGCATCCAGGAAGGCACCCACGGCGTCATCCAGATGCCCCGCTGCACCGTGGCCGTGCGCCGCTACATCGAGTCCGGCGGCCTGTACCTGGTGCTGTACGATACCAACTCCTTCGCCGGTCCCGTGGCCAGCTTCCTGGGTTGCGCGCCCTACCAGTTCGCGGTGCGCTCCTCCAACATCGGCTTTGCCGGTCCCGGCGTCATCAAGGAGACCACGGGCATGGACATCCCGCCCAAGTACCATCGCTCCTACCGGGCCCTGTCCCGCGGCCATATCCAGGGCATCTGGGACCGCCGCCAGATCCGTGCCAACCTCAAGCAGGCGCTGCTCACCATGGGTGGCCGCAACCTGTACTACCGTTAGCAAGCAGACGGCGGGGCGGATTTTCCGCCCCGCCTTTCGCCGCCCTTGACGGTGCGGCCCCACCCACGACAAACGAAAAAGCGGGAAAACCACATGATCAACATTTCCGCATTGCTGGATGAGATAAAAGCCTCCCCCTACCGCGAGATCGTCATCCGTACGCCCCACACCGGCGTGGTGACCTTTGCCGACATCAAGGAAGGCGACGAGGTCCTCGGCCCCCAGGGCCAGTGGAAGGAAAAGCCCGGCACCCGCCTGGCCACCCTGGAACGCGAACGCAACCCCAAACCCATCTGCTCGCCTGAAAAGGGCATCGTCAGCAAGATCCACAGCCAGCTCGAAGGCATGTTCGTGGAAGCCGGCACGCCCCTGATGGTCATCCGCCACATGCTCACCCGCAGCGAAGTGGAACACCAGATCCTCAAGAAGGCCCTGTACCTGTTCCGCGCGCCCGAGCGGGCCAAATATTACTTCACCCCCGAAGTGGACAAGAAGATCCGCGCCTCGGACGCCCACTCCGTGGTGGTGCGCGACGGCATGGAACTGCTCATCATGTCGCGCATGAAGCGCGAGGTGCCCCTGCACTACAGCGGCCCCACGGGCGTCATCTACGCCGTCTACTTCAGCTACAACGAGAACATGGACGCGGACGCCCCCCTCATCGGCGTTTGCCCCGAAGACCAGGTGCCCGTCATCCAGGACGTCATCATGCGCGTCCAGACCGAGTGGACGGAAAAGGGCTAGACCGTCATGGGCAAGGCACTGCAGATCCGCCAGAAAGCCGCCGACAGCCCCCAGGGGCTCACGGCCCGTCGCTGGCCCGCCCTGCTGGCCCTGGCCCGCAAGGCTGCCGGCCCCTATGGTGAGGACGTGGCGGCCTGGCTGGCCGTGCCCGAGGCACAGGCCGAGCCCTGCCTGCTGGAACTGGCGCAATGCCTGAGCCGCCTGACCATGCGCAACGTGGACGACCTTGCGCCCCTGACGCTGGACAGCCTGCGCCCCCTGTGCGACCTGACGCGCCACTGCGAGGACGCCCTGGGCAGCTGGCAGGCCGAGGACGCCGCCGCGGGCCTCCAGGCCCTGGCCGCCCTGCTGGACACGCTGAAGGCCACGCTCACGCAGTCCGCCATCCGGCCCCCGCTGACCACGCCCGTGGCCCGCATCACCACCGTGGACGTCACCTGGAACTCCGGCCTGCTGGAAAAATGCTGGCCCGGGCTCAGCCTGCTGGCGTTCGGGCATGCCGGTGTGGGCGCGGCCGGTGTCCGCGACCTGCTGGACCGCCTGGAACGGGGCATGGCCGAGAACCGCTGGCCCGAACAGCAGGCCCCCTTCAAACAGGCGCTGGCTGATGCCCTCGTGCAGCGCGGCAGCCTGGATGCGGCCCTGCGTGCCAATGATCCCCGGGCCGCCCACCGCGCCAGCGAGGCCCTGGAAGACGCCCTGACCGAAATGGAAGACAGCCTGCTTGCCGCAGGCTCCGGCCCCAAACGCAAAAAACCGTCCTTCTTCCGGCGCCTTTTCGGCCTGCGCTGAGACGGTACAACGAACAACCGTTCGAGGAACAGAATCTATGCTGAACAAAGTCATGATCATCGGTCGCCTTGGCCGCGACCCCGAACTGCGCTATACCCAGAGCGGTTCCCCTGTGGCCACCCTCAACGTGGCCACCGACGAATCCTACATGGACCGCGACGGCAACAAGGTGGAACGCACCGAATGGCACCGAGTGTCCGTGTTCCAGCGCCAGGCCGAGAACTGCGCCAACTTCCTGACCAAGGGCAGCCTCGTCTATGTGGAAGGCAGCCTGCAGACCCGCAAGTGGCAGGACCAGAACGGCCAGGACCGCTACACCACCGAGATCAAGGCCCAGCGCGTCCAGTTCCTGGATCGTCGCAGCGACGGCCCCCGTGCCGACATGGGCGGCTATGAAGACGATTACGGTGCGCCTGCGCCCGCTCCCCGCGCTCCCCGCGGCGGCAACATGGGCGGCGGCCAGCGCCAGGCCCCGCGCCGTCCCGCGCCCCAGCAGCGCGACGATGACCTGGGTCCCGCCTTCCCCTCCGAAGCTTCCAACATGGACGAAGTGCCCTTCTAGGCACGGATGCCGCTCCTGAAGACATGGCAGGGCGTTCCTCACGGAGCGCCCTGCTTTTTTTGTGCCCGACGGCGTCAGGCCCTGACGATGCCCCTCTCCGGGATCCCGATCCGATGTCTTCCGCCCGCTCCGCTCTGCCCGGCGGGGATAGCGCAGGCTGCGAAATCTCCAGGCCACAAATAGGAGTTATTTGATTGGAATAATTGCATATCAGCAGGAATGACCAAAAATGTTTCATAAAAAATATACAAAAAATAACCTGTTATCTTACTAATAGTAAAAATTCCTGTTGACTTTTGACAACACTTGTGAAAAAAAGCTCCTGCTGCCCCCCCGGCAAAACCCGTGATGCCGACCCGGCATCGCCCCCTAAGGAGGACGATATGAAGGAAAAACTGCTGGCTTCCGCGGCCCTCGTGCTGCTGGCCTGCACCCCTGCCATGGCGCAGGGGCTGGACGAGGTGAAGCACAAGTTCGCCAGTGTCTCTGGCATCGTGCAGGACAAGTGCATGGCCTGTCACTCCCGCGGCTATGATCTGCCGTTCTATGCCAAGGTCCCCGGCATCAGCGCCATCATCGAAAAAGATTACAGGGACGGCATCCGTGCCATGGATCTCAACCAGGAGCTGGTGCAGCGCAAGGATCGCCCCGTGGGCGAGACCGTGCTGGCCAAGATGGAATGGGTCATCCTCAATGACACCATGCCGCCCGCCAAGTTCGCCGTGGTCCACTGGGGCAGCCGCCTTTCCGACCAGGACAAGAAGGACATCCTGACCTGGGTGGCCCAGACCCGCAAAGCTCACTACGCCACGGATGCCGCTCCCGAGCACGCCAACGAGCCCATCCAGCCCATCCCCCACCGTCTGCCCGTGGACGAGGCCAAGGTGGCCCTGGGCAAGACCCTGTTCAACGATGCCCGCCTGTCCGCCGACAGCACCGTGGCCTGCGCCACCTGTCATGCCATGGACAAGGCCGGCACGGACAACGCCCGCTTCTCCGAAGGCATCCGCAAGCAGCTGGGCGATGTGAACGCTCCCACCACCTTCAATGCCGTGTTCAACTTCGTGCAGTTCTGGGACGGCCGTGCGGCCGATCTGCAGGAACAGGCCGGTGGTCCGCCGCTGAACCCCATCGAGATGGGCAGCAAGGACTGGGACGAGATCGTGGCCCGTCTGGCCGCCGATGCCGAGCTGACCGAGAAGTTCCGCGCCGTCTATCCTGACGGCTGGTCCGGCAAGAACATCACGAACGCCATCGCCGAATACGAAAAGACCCTCATCTCGCCCGACAGCCGCTTCGACCGCTGGCTGCGCGGCGACAAGAGCGCCCTGACCGCTGCCGAAGTGGAAGGCTACGAGCGCTTCAAGGCCTATCGCTGCGCCTCCTGCCACGTGGGCAAGGGCATGGGCGGCCAGTCTTATGAATATCTGGATCTCAAGAAGGACTACTTCGCCGACCGCGGCGGCAAGCCCCTGGGTTCCGACAAGGGCCGTTTCAATGCCAGCGGCAAGGAAGAGGACATGCACCGCTTCAAGGTGCCCAACCTGCGCAACGTGGAGCTGACCCATCCCTATCTGCACGACGGCACTGTGACCACCCTGGACGAAGCCGTGCGCATCATGGGCATCTACTGCTCCGGCCTGGAAGTGCCCCAGAAGGACCGCAACCTCATCGTGGGCTTCCTGCGCACCCTGACCGGCCAGCATGAAGGCCGTCCCGTGCAGGGCACCCCCGTGGCCCGCTAGCCTGACCTGATCCGCGTCATCCCCGGCCCGGCACCTTGTGGTGCCGGGCCTTTTTGCGTCCGGCGGACAGGGCCGGGCCCCGCCCTCTGTGCGCCCGACGGAAACGCGAAGAAATTGTCCTTGTTTTCCGCACGGCTGGAAGAAGGATACAGCAGCAGGCCCGCAGGCCCCCTTTTCATGCTCCGGCGGCCGTGCTATGTTCCACCCAAACTCCGGCAGGGGGCTCGGGCAAGGATCGTGACGGGCTTTCCCGGCCGGGCGGCTAGGGGCACGAGTGCGCGTCAATTTTCACAATAAAAAATTTTCAGCACTCTTTGTATGGCAAATCAATTGGATAGCCGTTTCATGGGGCATCTTTCGCGTGTTGTTTCCGTGAAAAACCCGGAAAGGTGGTTGACTTTTTGTTAGATTATTCACAAGATGCAACTCACAAAGAGACGTAACGGATGCGCCATTTGCGCAACGGTATAGCAACAAATCAAATGGAGGATTTCTCAATGTCCAAACTGGTTCCCCCTCATGGTGGCAAGGGCCTGGTGTGTTGTCTTCTGGAAGGCGCTGCTTTGGAAGAAGAAAAGAAAAAGGCTGCCGGCCTGAAGCAGATTGAGATCTCCTCTCGCGCCAAGGGCGACCTGATCATGATGGGCATCGGCGGCTTCTCTCCCCTGAACGGCTTCATGAACAAAGCCGACTGGAAGAGCGTCTGCGAAAAGATGACCCTGGCCGACGGTACCTTCTGGCCCGTGCCCGTCACCCTGGACATCTCCGCTGAAGATGCCAAGGGCCTGAACGCCGGTGACGAAGTGGCCCTGGTCCGCAAGGGCGAAATCATGGCCACCCTGAAGGTCGAAGAAGTCTATGAAATGACCGAAGCCGACAAAAAGTGGGAATGCGAACTGGTGTTCAAGGGCGAAGGCCCCGACTCCGAAAAGTTCTGGGAAGTGGCCCCCAATGACCATCCCGGCGTGAAGATGGTCCTGGCCCAGAAGGAATACAACCTGGCCGGTACCGTGAAGGTCCTGTCTCAGGGCGAATTCCCCGAAAAGTTCCCCGGCGTGTACATGACCCCCGCCCAGCTGCGCGAAAAGATGGACGAACGCGGCTGGCAGAAGGTTGCCGCCCTGCAGCTGCGCAACCCCATGCACCGCTCTCACGAATACCTGGCCAAGATCGGCGTGGAAGTGTGCGACGGCGTCGTGATCCACTCCCTGGTGGGCGCCCTGAAACCCGGTGACATCCCGGCCGAAGTGCGCGTGAAATGCATCGACACCCTGGTCGACAAGTACTTCGTGAAAGACTTCGTCATCCAGGCCGGCTATCCTCTGGACATGCGTTACGCCGGTCCCCGCGAAGCCCTGCTGCACGCCACCTTCCGTCAGAACTACGGCATCAACAACCTGCTGGTCGGCCGTGACCACGCCGGTGTGGGCGACTTCTACGGCATGTTCGAAGCCCAGGAAATCTTCCGCAAGATCCCTGTGCCCGCCGAAGAAGGCAAGCGTCTGCTCTGCCAGCCTCTGAACATCGACTGGACCTTCTACTGCAAGAAGTGCGACGGCATGGCCTCCATGCGCACCTGCCCCCACAGCAAGGAAGACCGCGTCATCCTGTCCGGTACCAAGCTGCGTAAGATGCTGTCCGAAGGCGCTGAAGTGCCGGATCATTTCGGCCGCGAAGAAGTGCTCGCCATCCTGCGCGAATACTATGGCAGCCTGACCGAAAAGGTCGAAATCAAGATGCAGCGCGCTGCTTCCGGTTCCACCATGTAAGCATCGCCGGGGTTTCCCAGCGAGATCCTGACAGCGGGCGCCCCTTCGGGGGCGCCCCTTTTTTTATCCTGCCGTCGTCGTTTCCATAGTTTGGCCATCGTGCACGGAATCACAATGTTCCCTCATGCAACGGCCGTTCTTTATCAGGCAAGACCTGTGAGGAAAGCTGCCCGCACCATGATGCAGTTCTTTTTTTAGGGACGCGTTATGACTGCAACAGGCCATCCTGACTCAGCAATGGAAAAAATTTTTTTCTTTTTCCCTCTTTTCCTTGCAGAAGAACATCCTTTTTGACTCTGTTTGTTTCCAAAACAAGACAGGCTTTTCTTTTCCTCATCCTCTTCTTTGTCATATTACACAACGTAACTCCCGGCAGGCGTGACAAGATGCCTTTACCTGTCCGGGATTATGGAGTATACAGGGTGTGCGTCTGCATCTGCCGGGCGTAGTTCCTTTACCAAGGAGAGCCATGAAACAGGCCTACGGCATCTCCGGCGGCGCACTGGCGGCCGCCCTTCTGGGTATGCTCTTCTGCATCTGGACGGCATTGGGCAACGAGGTGGCCTTTTGCGTCACCGCCGGCTGTTCCCTGTACCAGGACCTTGTCATCGGCGGCCTCTCCATGTGGTGGATCGGCACGGCCGCCTTTGGTGTGCTGGCCTGCCTCGCGCTGCTGGGGGCTGTCCCGGCGGGGCACTTCCTGGCGGGGCTGACCCTGCTGGGCGATATTTTTCTGCTGCTGCTCATGGCGCTGACCTCTCCCTGCGTCAGCTGTCTGGTAGTGGCCTGTTTTTTTGCCCTGACCTACTGGCTCTTCGGTCGTGCGCTGCACCGGGACGACAGGCGTCCCCAGGGACGTTCGCTCCTGCTTGGTGTCTGGCTGGTGCTGTTCGTGGTCAATGCCGGCCAGGTGGTGCGTTCGCAGGGCGAAGTCTGGAGCATCAGCGAGGACCCCGACCAGGCCACGGTCCGCATGTTCTTCTCGCCGTCCTGCTCGGCCTGCCGCGAAGGCATCGACATCCTGTCGGGCAGCGTGGACGTGGCCTTCTGCCCGGTGGCGGAGAACGATGCCGACGTGGCCCTCGTGGAGCGCATGCTGCTCCTGCTGGAAGAAGGCAGGACACTCAAGGAAGCCGTGGCTGCCTGCCAGAACGTGGATGAGCCGGGCCCCTGGGCCTTCCTGCATCCGGGGCAGTGGGGCCTGCGCCTGCGCCTGCAACGCAACCGGGCCCATATTTTCAATGCCGGTTCCCGTACGGTACCGTTTTTCGAGTATCACGGTCTGCCGGCCATGCTCAAAAAGCAGGCCCAGCCCCCGGCTCCTGCCCGCGTACAGGAACCGGTCATCGAATTTTCACCGGCCGGCGGCCAGACGTTCCCGGACGCCACCCTGCCTCTGGAACCCCAGGTGGCGGGACAGTGCGGCGGCCCGGCGCCCTGCCCGTAGCCCCGTTGCCGGTCGATGAAAAACTTGACGAGAAAAGCCGGGCACTTTATAGGAATGCCCGTTTACCCTTTTGCCAAAGTACTGCCATGAACGTACAAAAAATTTTCCGTGAGCAGCGCGCTGTCATCGTCGAGGGGTGGATCAATGCGGTCTACGCGACCTATCCCCTCCAAACGACTGGCTTTTTGCGCACCAAGAACGATCCTTTCACCAATCCGGTGGGGGATATGACCAAGGAAGCCGCCGGCCTCATCTATGACGTGATCGCCGGCGAACATGTGACACCGCAAAAGATCAAGCACGCCCTGGACCGCTTCGTGCGCCTGCGTGCCGTGCAGCAGTACACGCCCAGCCAGGGCCTGGGGGTCTTCTTCCTCATGAAGCCCCTGCTGCGCGAACACATCCTTCCCCTGTGCCAGGAGAAGGAAGATCTGGCGGAGTATCTGGACGCGGAATCTCGGCTGGACAGCGTCACGCTGCTGGCCTTCGATTTGTATTCGGCCGCGCGCGAGACCCTGGCGGAAACGCGCATCGCCGAAATACGCAATCAGCATGCCCAGCTGGTGCGCTGGGCGCAATCGGTGGATGGCAGCCCGGTTTCGGGCAAAAGCTAACACTCTTCGAAGCGAGGTAGGGAATGTTCGCATCATTGCTGGTGGTGGCGCTCATCGGGGCCATTGCCTGGGCAGGTTCTGCCATGGGTCTGGCGTACCTGTTCGGCGTGGTTTTGCCCTATGTGGCGGTAGTCACCTTCTTCCTGGGCGTCATCTGGCGCATGGTTTACTGGGCCAAATCGCCCGTGCCTTTCAGCATCCCCACGACCGGGGGGCAGGAAAAGTCGCTGGACTTCATCAAACATGAAAAGTGGGACTGCCCCAACACCAAGTTCGGTGTGGTGGTCCGCATGTTCCTGGAAGTCTGCTTCTTCCGTTCGCTGTTCCGCAACACCGCGGCCGACGTGCGTGAATTCGACCCTGTGACCAAGGGCCCCCGCACCATCTACTACTCTTCCAAGTGGTTGTGGTTCTTCGCCCTTCTGTTCCATTACTGCTTCCTGCTGGTCTTCATCCGCCACTTCCGTTTCTTCATGGATCCGGTGCCCGGCTGGCTGACCTTCATGGAAAGCATCGACGGCATCATGCAGATCGGCGCCCCCCGTTTCTTCTGGACCGGCGGCCTGCTGCTGGTGGCCGTGCTCTTCCTGCTGGCTCGTCGTCTGTTCAACCAGCGCCTGCGTTACATCTCCCTGATGAACGACTACTTCCCCCTGTTCCTGATCCTGGGCGTCGTTCTGAGCGGTATCTGCATGCGCTACTTCGATAAGACCGACATCGCCCAGGTCAAGGTCTTCATCATGGGTCTGGTGCACTTCTCGCCCGTGGCCCCCGACGGCATCAGCCCGCTCTTCTTCATGCATCTGGCCTTTGTCAGCGTGCTGCTGCTGTACTTCCCCTTCTCCAAGCTCATGCACATGCCTGGCGTGTTCTTCAGCCCCACGCGCAACCTTCCCACCAACACCCGCGAAGTGCGCCACGTGAACCCCTGGAACCCGCCCAAGCAGTACTTCACCTATGCCGAATATGAGGACGTTTACCGCGATGCCATGGCCGAAGCCGGCCTGCCGCTGGAAAAGCAGCCCTCTTCCAAGGCCGCCGAGTAAGGAGCTGACATCATGGCTAAATTACCTACGCCACAAGAACTCATCGCCAGCCGTCCCGAGTTTCCCTCGGAACCCTGGCTGGACATCAAGCCCAAGTTTGCGCCGGGCAGCTACTGCTATCCGGCCAAGAAGGAAACCATGGAGCTGCTGCACATGCCCAATCCCCACGATTGGGATCCGGCGGCCGAAGACTGGAACCTGCCCGAGAACTGGGAACAGATCCTCTGTGACGCCTTCGAGGAACGCCTGCAGAAGCACCGCTCCCTCAAGCTGTTCATGGACATCTGTGTGCGCTGCGGCGCCTGCGCCGACAAGTGCCACTTCTTCCTGGGCACCAACGACCCCAAGAACATGCCCGTGCTGCGTGCCGAGCTGCTGCGCTCCCTGTACCGCCGCGACTACACCAAGCTGGGCAAGATCCTCGGCAAGCGCGCCGGCGCCCGCAGCTGGGACAAGGAAGTGGTGAAGGAACTCTTCTACTACGCCTACCAGTGCACCGAATGCCGCCGCTGCTCCCTGTTCTGCCCCTACGGCATCGACACCGCCGAGATCACGGCCATCGTGCGTGAACTGCTGCACGAAGTGGGCCTGGGCATCCACTGGATCATGGACCCGGTGAAAAACTGCTCCTTCACGGGCAACCACCTGGGCATCCAGCCCCACTCCTTCGTGGAAATCGTGGAAATGCTGGCCGATGACTGCGAAACCATCACCGGCATCCGTCCCAAGACCCCCTTCAACGAAAAGGGCCACGAGATCCTGTTCATCACGCCTTCCGGCGACGTGTTCGCGGACCCCGGCATCTACACCTTCATGGGCTACCTGATGCTGTTCCACGAACTGGATCTGGACTACACCTTCTCCACCTATGCCTCTGAAGGCGGTAACTTCGGTTCCTTCACCACCTTCAACATGGCCAAGAAGCTCAACGCCAAGATGTACGCCGAAGCCGAACGTCTGGGCGCCAAGTGGATCCTGGGTGGCGAATGCGGCCACATGTGGCGCGTCATCAACCAGTACATGGCCACCTACAACGGCCCGGCCCCGTCCTGCATGATGGATGTGCCCACCTCCCCCATCACCGGCACCAAGTTCACCAACGCGGCTGCCACCAAGATGGTGCACATCACCGAGTTCACGGCCGACCTGATCAAGCACAACAAGCTGAACCTGGATCCCAGCCGTAACGACCATATCATCACCACCTTCCACGACTCCTGTAACCCCGCCCGCGGTATGGGTCTGCTGGAAGAACCCCGTTACGTGCTCAAGGCCGTGTGCAACAACTTCGTGGAAATGCCCGAGAACACCATCCGTGAGCAGACCTTCTGCTGCGGCGCCGGTTCCGGTCTGAACACCGAAGAAATCATGGAACTGCGCATGCGCTCCGGTATGCCTCGCGGCAACGCCCTGCGCTATGTGCAGGAAAAGTACGGCGTCAACCACATGGCCTGCGTCTGCGCCATCGACCGCGCCACCCTGCCGCCCCTGGCCGACTACTGGGCCCCCGGCGTGACCGTGAGCGGCGTGCACGAACTGGTGGCCAATGCCCTGGTCATGAAGGGCGAGTGCAAGCGCACCATGGACCTGCGCCAGGAAGACCTGCCCAATGTGACCGCCGAGGCCGAGGAGGAATAACAACATGTACAACGCCAAAGCTGTCATTCTCGGGATCCTCGTTTTCGCGGTCCTGTTCTCCACCCCCTTCTGGGCCAACTTCGGCGGTACCAAGGACTACAAGCGTCCTGCCATCGTCCTGCCCCAGAATGAAAAGGAATGCGTGGAACCCGTCGAGTTCATGCGCGCCGAGCACATGTACCTGCTCAACGAATGGCGCGATCAGGCCCTGCGCTATGAGAACCGCACCTATGTGTCGTCCACCGGCAAAAAGTGGACCATCAGCCTGCAGAACACCTGCCTGAAGTGCCACAGCAACTACGAAGAGTTCTGCGACAAGTGCCACGTGTCCAACAGCGTCGATCCTTACTGCTGGACCTGCCACATTCTTCCCAAGGGGAACAAGTAATGAACAAAAGCAGAAGATCCTTTCTGAAGGTGGCGGGCCTCTCGGTCTTTGCCCTGAGCAGCGGCCTGGCCACCATGGCCGGCTCTGCCCAGGCCGGTGCGCGCATCGGCTCCTATGAACCCAACGCCAAAGCCCTGAAGGCCAAGCGCTGGGCCATGGTCATCGACACCCGCGCCTTCAAGAACGCCAAGGAATACGCTCCCATCATCGAAGCCTGCCACAAGGCCCACAACGTGCCCACCATGGAAGGCCATCAGGACATCAAGTGGATGTGGCTCGAAAAGTTCGACCACGCCTTCCCCGACGACCTGAACGAACACCTGACCTCCCGTGTGAAGGATGCCAGCTATCCCCTGCTGTGCAACCACTGCACCAACCCGCCGTGCGTGCGCGTGTGCCCCACCCAGGCCACCTATCAGATGGAAGACGGCATCATCGCCATGGACTACCATCGCTGCATCGGCTGCCGTTTCTGCATGGCCGGCTGTCCCTTCGGCGCCCGCTCCTTCAACTTTGTGGATCCCCGCAAGTACCTGAGCGATCCCGTGCCGAACCCCGCCTACCCCACCCGCATGATCGGTGTGGTGGAAAAATGCACTTTCTGCGCCGAGCGCCTGGCCGTGGGCCAGATGCCCGCCTGCGTGGAAGCTGCCGGCGGCCGCATCCTCTTCGGCGATCTCAACGATCCCAAGTCCGATGTGTGCAAGGCCCTCGCCTCCAACTACAGCATTCGCCGCAAGCCCAATCTGGGCACCCAGCCCGGCGTTTACTACCTCATCTAGGGAGAACAGGCCATGCTTGAAAAATTGCTTACCGGTCCCAAGACCTACTACCTGTGGCTGCTCTTCCTGCTCGCAGTCATCGCCGGTTGCGGCCTGGTCTACCTGCAGCAGCTGCAGGAAGGCCTCTCCATCACCGGCATGAGCCGCGATGTCTCGTGGGGCCTCTACATCTCGCAGTTCACCTATCTTGTGGGTGTGGCCGCCTCCGCCGTCATGCTGGTGCTGCCCGCCTACTTCCACCACTACAAGAAGTTCAAGCGCATGATCATCTTCGGTGAATTCATGGCCATCTCGGCCGTGGTCATGTGCGCCCTCTTCATCGTGGTGGACCTGGGCCAGCCCCAGCGCATGATGAACGTGCTGCTGCATCCCACGCCCAATTCGGTCATGTTCTATGACATGATCGTGCTCATCGGCTACCTGACCCTCAACGCCGTCATCGGCTGGGTCACCCTGGAAGCCGAGCGCCATGACGTGGAACCGCCCAAGTGGATCAAGCCCCTGATCTACCTCTCGATCCTGTGGGCCTTCTCCATCCACACCGTGACCGCCTTCCTGTACGCCGGCATCCCCGGCCGCCATTACTGGCTGACCGCCATCATGGCCGCCCGCTTCCTGTCCTCGGCGTTCTGCTCCGGTCCCGCCATCCTGCTGCTGCTGATCTTCATCGTGCGCCGCCTCACCGGCTTCGATCCCGGCCGCGACGCCATCAAGACCCTGACGACCATCATCACCTATGCCATGTGCATCAACGTGTTCTTCTACCTGCTGGAAGTCTTCACCGCGTTCTACAGTGGCATCCCCGGTCATCAGCATCCCCTGGTCTTCCTGTTCGCTGGTCATGAAGGCCACGTTTCCTGGGTGACCAACTGGATGTGGGCCGCTGTGGTCATGGCCGCCGCTTCCCTGATCATCCTGATCCCGCCGCAGTGGCGTACCGGCCCCCTGCTGCCCCTGGCTCTGGTGCTGCTGGTTGCCGCTTCCTGGATCGACAAGGGCCTCGGCCTGCTCATCGGTGGTTTCACTCCCAACATGTTTGAGACCGTCACCGAATACGCCCCCACCGGCCGTGAGATCATCGTGGCCCTGGGCGTGTACGCCGTGGGCGCCCTGGTGCTCTCCCTGCTCTGGAAGATCGCCCTGGGCGTGAAGCGCGAGACCGGTCACTTCAGCGACTAGTCTCACGATCCCGCACTCCAAAGGCCCCGTGTTCGCACGGGGCCTTTTTTGTTGCCCCGGGCATCCGCGCAAGCGAGGCTGCCGCACCTTGCCGCAAAAGCAGCGGGACAACGCCCCGCCGGGCGGCAGTCATGCCCGCTCATGGACGTGTCCCGTTCCCCCAAAAGCACCGCTGATGAGAATCCCGCGTACGCTCATCCTGTCCGCTCCCCAGGACGTTCCGGGGGCATTGTAGTGGTTCCCGCAGGGCTCATGCGGGCATCCGGGCATGGCTCCCCCGCAGGCGCGGGCACGGCTTCCAGCCCCTTCCCGGCCCCGGAAGACATCGCGCCCGGAGCGCACTGTTGCTTGACTTTGCCCCCATTGCCGCCGATACTGAAATCAGCGGCCTGCAATGCGGTCAGGCCTTCACAACGCATGTATGCCGGGGATTTCCCTGGATGCGGCTTCGCCGCTTGAGGAGTTTTCATGGAAAAAGCGCTAAAAGACGCCATCACCATCTGCAAAACCCTGCTGCGCAACGGCTATGACGCCCACGTCATCAATGCGCCCGTGCAGGAACATCTTTTGAAACACAGCAAACAGCTGGCTGTGGACATCGCCTGTGAGCCCGACCTCGAGACGCTTCTCAAGCTCTTCCCCGAAGCCCACGTCGAGCCTGATCAGCGTGCCATCGCCCAGATGGAAAAAGACGGCGTGCTTTTCCGTTTCTATGCCCTGGAAGTGGAGGATGCCAGCCATCCCGAGCTTTCCCTGCTGCGCATCACCCCCACCATGGCCAACATGATGGACCCCCAGGAGCGTCTGCAGCTGCGCATGACCGGTTTCGGCAGCCCGGCCCCCACCGGGGACGTCTATGACGGCTTCATGGACGTCAAGGGCGGCCTCATCCAGCTCACCGGCCTGCCGGACGAGACCCTGCGCCACAACTATCTGCTGGCCATCCGCGCCCTGCGCTTCGCCGCCAACTTCGACATCCCCATCGAGCCCAACACCTGGCTGGCCATCGTGCGTTCATCCACCCGCGTGCTGGACTACGTGCCCGCCGCCGACATCATGGACGAATGGCGCAAAGTGGCCGCCGAATCCATGTACCGCTTCGTGAAGCTCATGTTCGACGCCCATATCCTCCAGGGCCTCATCCCCGAAGTGGCCGCCCTGGCCTGCATCCGCCAGCGCCGCAACGATGATGACGACACCGAGGAGACGGTCTTCGACCACACCCTGGAGTGCATGCGCCACTACCCCGAAGAAGGCTTCCACTACGACTGGCTGGGCACCATGGCCATGCTCTTCCACGATGTGGGCAAGCTCTTCACCGGCGAATACTTCGACGGCCAGTGGACCTTCTACCAGCACCACCGCGTGGGCGCCAAGGTCACCCGCAAGATCCTGCGCCGTCTGCACTTCAGCCCCGAAGACATAGACCTGCTCTGCCATCTGGTGCGCTACCACATGCGCTTCCACTTCATGCTCACGGACCGCGGCATCCGCCGCTTCAAGGCCCTGGACGAGTATCCGCGCCTCATCGCCATGTCCCGTGCCGACATCCAGGCCCGCGACGGCAGCTACACCTACTTCAACCACAATATGAAGTATCTGGAACGCGCCGAGACCCCCGAGCAGATGCTGGAACCCCTGCTCAACGGCAACGAGATCATGAGCGAGACCAAGCTGGCCCCCGGCCCGCTGGTGGGCGTCATCCGCGACGCCCTGCTCCAGGCCCAGATCGCGGGCGAAGTCACGGACCGCGCCTCGGCCCTGCACTTCGTGTGCGAATACGCCCGCAAGTCCGTGGGCTAGACGCGTCCCGCATCCTGCGGCGCCCGCGAACGGGGCCGCTCCGACACGACCATAAGGGAGAGGAAGCACGGCACCCTGCCGTCTCCCTCTCCCTCTCATATTCCCGCTCCGGCATGTCTCCGGCAGGCGGCCCTTGCGCCGGACACGGGGCTATAGCGCGCCCCGCCGCCCTGCCTGTCCCTCCAACCCACGGCCGAGCCCTGCCGTGGCATCCCCGAAGACCATGATCAATCTCCTCGACTATACCCTGCCCGAACTCACCGACTGGATGCAGAACGAGCTGGGCGAGCCCAAGTTCCGGGCCGTCCAGGTCTGGCAATGGATCTGGCAGAAGATGGCGCGTGATTTCGACGCCATGACCAATGTTTCCAAAGCCTGCCGGGAGCGCCTGGCCCAGTGTGCCGAGATCCGCTGGCCCGAGATCGTCACCGTGGAACAGAGCAGCGACGATACCACCAAGTTCCTGCTCCGCCTCCAGGACGGCGCCGAAGTGGAGACCGTGCTCATCCCCAGCGATTCCCGCGAAGGCGTGCGCCGCTGGACCCAGTGCCTGTCCTCGCAGGTGGGCTGCGCCATGGCCTGCACCTTCTGCAGCACCGGCACCATGGGCTTCGAGCGCAATATGACCATGGGCGAGATTCTGGGCCAGATCCTGGTGGCCCGCGAGCATCTGGGCGATACCCGCCCCGACTGGCCCGTGCTGCGCAACCTGGTCTTCATGGGCATGGGCGAGCCCCTGCTCAACCTCAAAAACGTCATGCGCGCCCTGGAGAGCCTCAACAACGACAAGGGCCTGAACTTCTCGCCCCGCCGCATCACGGTCTCCACCTGCGGCATTGAGAAGGGCCTGCGCGAACTGGGCGAAAGCGGCCTGGCCTATCTGGCCGTGTCCCTGCACGCCCCCACCCAGGAGCTGCGCGCCCGCATCATGCCCAAGGCCGCCCGCTGGCCCCTCGAAGACCTGCTCCAGGCCCTCAAGTCCTATCCGCTCAAGACCCGCGAGCGCATCACCTTCGAATATCTGCTGCTGGGCGGCGTCAACGACGGTCTGGAACAGGCCCGGCAGCTGGCCCGCGTGGTCAGCGACGTCAAGGGCAAGCTCAACCTCATCGTCTACAATCCCTCCGAGGGCGATCCCTACAAGGCCCCCTCGCCGGAACGGGTCCTGGCCTTCGAGCAGTACCTCTGGGACCGCAACATCACGGCCATCATCCGCAAGAGCAAGGGGCAGGACATCAAGGCCGCCTGTGGCCAGCTCAAGGCCGCCCGCCAGAACGAAGCCGGGGAAGAAGTTTAGAGGGAAAGTATTTTTCGGGGGAAGGAGGCCTTTGCTCGCGCCCAAAGGGCCTCCTTCCCCCGGCCCCCATCCTCCCCAAACGCGCTTTTTCCGGACAGACCGGGAAAGCAGGTCGAAGGACCGTCTCGGAGATCCTTCTTACGCCCTCCCAGCGCCCCTCTGGACGCCGGAAAACAACTATCCGCAAAGTGAGTCATGCCAACAAAAAAGACGCCCTGAGGGCGTCTTTTTTTCGTTATCTGGAACGATGGGTATCTTGTTGGGCCATATCATGGAGCATGCTGACAAGCTCACGCGCAAGCCTGTCGGTCCGTGCCCCGGCGACGATCCCACCACAGGCCGCGGCGGGCCAGACGGACAAGGACCAGCAGGGCCCAGAGCAGCGCACAGCCCAGGTGGCAATGCTTGATGAGGGTGTACACAGGGCCGTAGAAAGAGAAGTCCTGGCAGTTATGCAGGATCAGGCCCAGACCGGAAAGCATGAGCAAGGCCAGCAAGACCAGGCGCAGCCTGCCGAAGGGAGTCAGGCTGTAGCTGCGCGTGCCCCTCACCAGCCAGACGATGGCCGCATAGCTGGTCAGGCAGAGCATGGCCGCCGCCGCCCAGTAATGGGCCACCGTCCCCGAATAGGCCGCGGGCCGCAACCAGGGAAGGGCCGCTTCGGCGTAGCGGTAGATCACGGGCAGGTGCGCGAAGCCGCTGACCACCGCCCAGACCACGCTGATCCGCCACAACAGGCGGAACAGAAAGCCGAACAGCGGACGGCGCTCAGTCCTCATCCTTGTCCCTCCAGTGGTCGCGCAGCAGGCGCAGACCGGCCAGGGCGGCCCCGGCCAGCGGAGCGGCCAGCACCGTGCCCACGAGATCGTTCTCGCGTTCCAGGCTGGCCCCGACCGGGCGCAGGCTGGGCCGTCCGGCGGAGATCAGCCCCTGCCGCAGCAGGGAGGCTTCGATATCCCGGAAGGGGATGGACGAGACATAGATCAGACAGGTACCGCCATTCTCCTGCAAGCCGAACAGATCGCCGTGCCGTTCTTCCGCCATGCGGCGGGCCAGAGCCGTCATCTCCGCATAGGGGCCGAAATACTGCGCGCCGTGCGGGCAGGCCGCCACACAGAGCGGGGGCTTGCCGTCGCTGATGACATCTTCACAAAAATCGCATTTGAAGGTCTGGCCGTAGCCCAAATAGCCGGGCGCTAGATGCAGGTACGGCCCCACCCCGGCCTGCAGGCGCGGGATATGCCACGGGCAGACGGCGATGCACTGGCTGTCGCCGAAGCACAGGGAGGTCTCCGTATAGACGGCGCCGGTGGGGCGCTGCCGGGCGGCCCCCAGAGGGCACAGGCTGACGCAGGGCGGGTTGAGGCATTGCAGGCAGCGCCGCGGCATGAAGACCCGGCGCTCTCCCTGGGCCGTCTGGACGGTACAGGATTGCAGATACAGCCAGTTGTAGGGCGTCAGGCGGTCCGTGACGTTGCGCCGCCCCCACCAGTCGGGCTTCCTGTCCCGGCCCCAGCGGGAAGCCGGGATGGGCGATACCGGCTGGGGGACCCGGGCGGCGGCCCGCTCGTGACAGGCCTGCACGCAAGCTTCGCAGCCCGTGCAGGCATCCACATCCACGACCACCGCAAGACAATCCTCCAGCCCGGCCGCCTGGACCGGGGCCGCAGCTCCCCAGGCAGAGAGCATCCCCGCTCCCAGGCCGGCGCCTGCCAGCGATTTGAGAAAGCCGCGTCGTTCCATATGATCAGGCCTCCTGACGCTGCTCCTTCTCAAAAGCCGGCGGCGGGCGCCAGTACCAGAACAGGGCCAGCAGGGGCAGCAGGCCGGCCAGTTCCGCCACTTCGCGCGGCAGGGCCAGGATCATGCCCAGCGACCACCACAGGCCCACGGCCACGGCGATGGCGGCCAGCATCAGCAGCCACTGTCCCAGGCTCATGGGCCGGGCCACCCACTGGAAATAGCCCACGGTAAGGATGGCCACCCAGACCTTGGTGGCGGTCAAGGAAAGCGCGGCGCCTTCCAGAGGCATGGGCTCGATGATGGTCAGGCAGCAGACGATGTTGACCACCAGACCGCTCAGATAGAAAAAGAGCAGCAAGGTATGCTTCCTCATGCCGATCATGGCGTAGGCCGCCAGATTGTGCAGGAAAGCCGTGGCCAGACAGGGGGTCAGCAGGCGCTGGGCCGTGGCGGCCATCTCGTAGCCCGGGCCGTAGATGGTGGGCAGGAAACGGTCGCTCTCCACGCAGATCAGGAAGATCAGCGGCAGGGAGGCCGCCCAGAGCGAACGGGCCGTCTGCCCCGCCAGCTGGCGGAAGGCGGCCCTGTCCTGCGCCCAGTAGCGGGCCAGCAGGGGGAAGATGACCTTGCCGAGCAGTGCGCTGGAGACCAGCACGGACAGGCCTTCCACGGTCTCCCAGGCCACGTTGTAGCCGCCCACGGCAGCGTCGCCGCCGTAGTTCTTGAGGAAGAACACATTGATCTTGTTGTAGAACATGGCGCAGGCGGCCATGATGGTGAAGATGAAGCCGCTCTTCATCTTCACGGCCAGGTCGCGCACATTGTCGTAGCCGAAGCCTACAAAGGGATTACGCCCCAGGGCACGGAAGGCAAAGCCCGTGCACAGGACGGATTCGATGAGCTTGTAGAGGGCGATGAAGATCAGGGGCGCTCCGGCCACCACGCAGACGATGCCGTAGCCGATGCCCAAAAGGGCCGAAGGCACGCGGATGCGCATCTCCACGTCCTGCCGCCCGCGGGCCTGGCAGAGCGCGAAGAAGGAGTCCGTCACGCCGTCGAGGCCGAAGCCGGTGGCGATGAACAGGACGATGAGCCGCAGCTCGAAGCTGTATCCCAGCCAGCCCGTCACGAACCAGGTGACGATCAGGGCCAGCATCATGAAACAGGTCTTGAGGCCCGTCACCTCGCCCAGCAGGGTACGGGGGCGTTCCTCACGACGGGCGAAAGTGGACAGCAAAAAGTCGTTGAGCCCCACATCCGAGACCGTCTTGACCAGATAGCCGCAGGAAAGGGCCACGGCGATCTGGCCCAGCATCTCGGGGCTGCGCCGTGCCAGCAGGATGGTGAAGATGGTCCAGGAAAGGTCCCTGGTCCACTGGGCCCCCAGGATGTATCCCAGCTGGCGCGGCAGGCTTTTCAGCTTCATGGGCTACTCGGCAGCGCCAAAGCGCACCAGCGCCTTGAAGCCGGGCTTGAGCTCAAGCTGGCTGTTGGGCACGGTCAGTTTCACCGTGTAATACGAGGGCTGGGCCACGTCCATGCTGGTCGAGATCCACGAGATCTCCGTGATGGTGGCCGAGAACACCTTGTCGCCCAGCGAGGGGATCTCCACGCGGGCATGGCCGCCTTCCTTGATGCGGCCCAGGTCGCCTTCATAGACCGGCACCTGGATCAGCACGGGGTCCAGCTGGCCCACGGTCACGGGCGTGGCCTGGGCGGGCAGCAGCACATCGGGATTGAGGTTGGGCATGAGCTGCAGCACATAGCCGTCGATGGGCGAGGTCAGCACCAGCTGGTCAGGCAGCATCTCGCCTTCGCGGATGGGCTGGCCGTAATAGCCTTCCAGTTCCTTCAGGCGGGCCCGGAAGCTCTCTTCGTTCTTCTTGATGGAGATCTGGGTCAGCTCGATGCGGTGCTGGAGGGAGCGCACGCTTTCCTCCAGGCGCCCCAGGGCCTGACGCGAGCCCAGCCCGGAAGCGGCCAGCTGGCTGGCACGGTTGCGCTCGGCACGGGTCTGCACCAGTTCGCGTTCCAGATCGAGGATCTGGCCGCGCAGGCCTTCCGTGGCGGCACCGGTGGTCACTTCGCGCTGCAGCACGCGTTCGGCCTCGTCCTGCAGGTGATAGCGCACCAGCGGATCCCCGGCCTTGATGGCATCCCCGGGACGGACCAGGACCTCGTCGATGACGGCATTGAAGGGCAGACGCACATCACGCGTCACGGTAGCCACCACCTTGCCGGTGGCGGTGGTCTCCACGGCCATAGCCGGGGCGGCCAGCAGCAGACAGGCCAGCAGGGCCCAGAAAACGGTCAGTCTTTTCATTATTTTTCAATCTCCGTAGCAGGAAGGCCCAGGAAGCGTTCCTGCAAGAGGTTGGCGACGTACATCCATTCCAGATTGGCCAGCTTGAGTTCCAGCTCGGCTTCGATCAGCTTGATGCGGCTCTGGACCATGGCCTCGTGGGCGGAACTCATGGCGGGCATATCGCCCAGACCGGTATCGAAGGAGATGCTGGCTTCCTTGTAGCGCATCTCGGCCGTCTCGAAATGGACCTTGGCCAGGCGGCGGTTGGTCTCGGCCAGGGCCACGCGCTGTTCGCACTGCAACCAGGTGTTGGAGTACTCCGTGCGCTTGCGCGACAGCTCATGGAAGGCCTGGGCCTTCTTCATGCGGGCCGCCTGCACACCGCGGTAACGGCGGTTCCAGTCGATGAGCGGGAAGTCGAAGGTCAGGCGCCAGAAATAGTCTTCGCGGCCGTCAGCGGGCTGGTACTGGCCGGCGGGAGGGTTCTTGTCCACGCGGATGGTCATATCGGGCACGTATTCGGCCCAGGCCAGCATGATGTTGTAATCGCCCAGGCGGATCTGGGAACGCAGCAGCAGGTTGTCTTCCGTGACCAGCCAGCGGTCTTCCCAGCGGTAATCCTTGCCGTTGAAGCCGCGCAGGATGTCGTTGGCGCTCTTGCTGTCGATGTTCAGGCGCTGCTGCGGTTCCACACCGGCCAGGATCTTGAGACTGGTGCGCTCCATGACCTCTTCCATATTCATGCGCTCGCTGGTCAGCTCCACTTCGCGTTCGTGCTGCTGGGCCACGTTGAGGGCCACGCCCCGACGGCCGTCAGCGGACTCCAGCTGCTGCCAGTAGCGGGTCGTTTCCTTGGCCAGGGGAGCCATCTCCTTCTGGATGCGCAGGATCTCGCCCTTGGCTTCCAGGCGCAGATAGGACTGGGCCACCTTGTAGATGGCCTCGCCCACGGCCTTGCGGTGCGTGGAGATGGCCAGGTTGACCATGATCTTCTGGGCCTGGTGGTTGAAATAGGATTCCACGGGGTTGGGGAAGCGCGCGTAGAAGCCTATGCGCGGCACCACCTGACCGTAGTTGCTGGGCACGTCCTTGCTGCCCTCGTTGTAATAGGTCAGGGTATTGCCCACTTCCACGGTCATGCGGGGTTCGGGCAGATACTTCCAGACCGCATCGGTCAGGGCCAGACGCTTGATCTCCAATTCCACGGCGCTGTTGACCAGCAGGGGTGACTGCTGGATGGTCAGGAACACGCAGTCCTCGAACGAGAATTTCTTGGCCGGGTCATAAAGGTTGGGGATCACGGCCTCAAGCTTGCTTTTGTTCTCCACCGGAACACCGGGCACGTCTTCCAGCCAGTGCTTGGCAGGCAGTTCCGGGGCATCGGACCCGGCTTTCTGCGAAGCGCATCCCGAAAGCGCCATCCCGGCGCACAAGGCCGCCACAGCCAGCCCCTGTTTCCAGCGAACCATTTTTTTCGTCATGGTCATTCCCTTGCGAAAATATTAGGCACCGGCGCCTTCCTGCGGCCGGACATCCTTTTCAAATTCCATCTGGTGCAATGTCAGCAGCACCCGGCCGTCCGCATCCACGACCTGGGCGTCATAGCGCTGCAGGCGCTCATCGTCCCAGCCGCGACGCAGCTGGATGCGCCAGGGCATCCGGGCACCGCACAGCAGCTCCGTGTCAGCGAAGCGGATGAAGCCGATACCGCTCAGACGCCAGCCCCGCGGCCAGAGCAGGCGGCCCCCGGCAGTTTCCTCCCCGGGGACGGTATCTTCCATGATGCGGCAGGCTGCCTGCAAAATGGCGTCCACAGCGGACAGCAAGCTACAATAGCCGGATTTTCCAGCCGGGGCAATGCCTTGCGCCCTGCCGTCGAAGCGGCCCTGCCACAGGTCGTTGCCCGCCGGGACCAGCTCTTCCACCAGGTGCCATCCTTCCGCCATGCCGCAGTCCGCATAGAAGCCTTCCAGAGGCAGCTCAGGCCCCGTAGCGGTCATCTCGCCCTCCCACAGGGGCGGCAGGCTCCCCGCGGCAGCGGCCAGGAAGACCATGCCCCGCGCCAGGGGAGAGAAATGGTTGATGCGCCGCAGGTTGGGGGCCAGATCGCGGCTTTGCAGACGCACATGGCACATGCGCGTCATCACGCCGTCCTGCAACAGCCAGGACTGGGAACGGGCCGTGATGCGGCACTCCCGGGTCACGGCCGCGGGCAGGGGCAGGGGCGCCGCGAAGCGCAGGTCGGAAAAACCGGTGGGCTCCAGCCAGGGCAACTGCAAACGGCCAGTCTCCAGCATGGTCTGGAGCAGTTCGCTCAGGGGCAGCCAGGGCTGTCCGTCTTGCGGCAGGGCACCGTGCCCATCAAGGCGCGGATCGGCATAGCGGGAGAACTGCGCGCAGGCGAGCATCTGGCGGGAAGAAGGCCGTGCGGCTTCAGGCCAGGGCATGGCCTCGTGCGCCACAGCGGCGGAAAAAACACGCGGGAAGAGCTCCGGCCGCTCCAGCCACTGCCAGTCACGGACAGGGGCATCGGCCGAGGCACGCCGCCAGAGCACCCTGTCGGACGTCCCGTGCGTCAGGGCCCGGGCCAGCAGATCGCCCAGCTCGCGGGGGATGGGCGGACGACCGCCGTCGTCCACGCAGACCACCCGCCAGGGCAGGCCCAGCTCACGGGCGGCCGCCTCTCCGGCTTCCTGCCAGGGCGCGGCATGGGCCGCATCACCGGCATACAGCCAGCGCAGGGCATACACATAGCGCACCCCGCAGGCCTTGGCCGAACGGCACAGGGCTTCCATCTCGCCGGCGTCCGGTTCCCTGTCCGCGGGCGCGCACAGCAGGATGCCGTCCAGACGCCCGCAGGCACGGTGCACGCTCTCGGGCAGGGCCGTGAGGGCGGTCAAGGCAGGCAGGCCGTACAGATGTCCGCCCAGCCGTTCCAGCGACAGGCAATCCTCCAGCGCGGCCTCGGGCAGGGCAAAGGTCATGCCCAGGGGCGCCAGCGAGCCCAGCAGCTCGGCCAGGGGCAGACGATGGGCATCGGGGCCCCAGACGGCCAGCACGTCGCCGGCATGGGCGCCCATGCCCCGGGCGGCCGGGTCGAGGACCAGAGGCAGCGGCTGCCCGTCCTCGTCGCAGCAGCCCAGATCGAAGCAGCACAGGGGCGGCAGATCCTCTCCAGAGCCGTGCTGCGGCGCGCTCAGGGGAGCGACCTCCCCGGGCTCCCTCTCCGCAGGGGCAAGGCTGGCCAGCACACGCAGCAGGTCGCCCACGGTGGCCACATGCAGCAGGGCCTCGAAATCCACGGTGATGCCCAGCGCCTCTTCCACTTCCTGCACGATGAGCGGGAAGCGGCTGGAACGCAGGGCCAGGTCGTAACGCAGATCCATCTCCGGCTTCAGGGAGGCCGCCTCACGGCCGCAGGCGGCGGCCAGGATCTCCAGCACCTTGCGGGCGGCCTCGGGCAGCTCGTCCCGGGCCGGAGCCTCCGCGCGCACCGCCGGGGCCGGAGCCTCCGCGGATGCGGCCGCCGGAGCAGGAGCCGCGTCCAGCCAGCGCTGCCGGTGCCGCGCCACGCCGTCATGCGTCAGATGGCCAAGGGCATAGAGGCGCGCGCAGGTCTGGCGCATGCCTTCGGCTTCCTTGCCCTTGCGGCCGGCGGCCAGGCACAGGGCCTGAGGCTCGATGTCGTTCACCAGACCGCACAGGGTATCCTGCGGGCCCACTTCCACGAAATGCCGGATGCCGTCGCGCTGCCACATGGCCTGCACGCATTCCACCCAGCGCACGGAATTCTCGTCCAGGTCGCCGATATGCTCGCAGATGCCGGGCTGGTCGTCGGGATAGGGACGCGTGGTGATGCAGCTGAGCATGGGGATCTGCGGCGCCTGCATGGCCAGGGCATTGAGGCGGCGCAGGGACATGTCGCGCAGCACGCGCATGCTGGGATGGTGGAAGGCCAGGCTCACGTTGAGCATGATGGCCGGGATGCGGCGTTTGCGCAGGCTCTTGCGGGCCTCCAGCAGCACGTCGCGGGGGCCGCTGATGATGAACTGGCGCGGGGAATTGTAGTTGGAGACGTAGAGCTGGGGCCAGGTCTTGCGGGCCTCTTCGATGACCGAAGCCTCGGCGGGCACGGCCATCATGCCTGTCTCGCGGGTGGCGCGGGCCTCCAGTTCGGCCATGTGGGTGGAGCGGGTGTCCAGGATGTACCAAGCCACTTCCGGCTCGTAGACGCCGGCCAGGCACAGGGCGATGAGCTCGCCCAGGCTGTGCCCGCAGATGAGGGAAGGCCGCAGCCCCAGCGAGGCCAGATGGCTCCACTGGGCGTATTCCAGCAGGAAGAGATAGGGCTGCTGCCAGCGGGTCAGACCGATCTTTTCCACATCGGTCTCGTCCAGCAGGGCCAGCACGTCCCAGTCGGCGGCGCGGGCGATGCGGTCCATGGCGGCCCGGGCCGCCGGGAAGTGGTCGTAGAGCTCGCGGCCCATGCCGGGCCAGACGGCCCCCTGGCCGCAGCACATGACGGCCAGCGGCGGCACGTCGCCCTGCGGATGCAGCCAGATGCCCCGCTGCCCCATGGCTTCCAGGGCCGCGGCATCGGGACGGGCCCCGAGGGCCAGCAGTTCCTGGCGCCAGGAAGGCACCACGGAGCCTGCGTGCCAGATGCCCCCGCCGTGCGGCAGGTCGGCGAAGCGCACGCCGTCGCAGGCGATCTCCCCTTCCGCGGGGTCACAGGAGGGCGCGGGCATGTCGGGCATGCTCACCACGGCAGCTTCCGGCGCAGGGACTTCCGGCGCGGGAGCAGCCGCCTCGGCCTTGCGGGCGAGCAGCATGCCTTCCCAGAGGCCTTCGGGACGGGGCTGGAGGAGCAGGACGGGGCGGCCTTCGGCGGCCAGCCGGGCCAGATCAGCAGGACCGGGGACGGCCGGGAGGGCCTCGGGCTCAAGGCCGGGCCAAAGAGCGGCGGCCAGAGGGCGGAGCATGTCGAGCGCGGCGGCCGTAGCCTGTTCGCTCTCGGAGGGACTGAGGACGAGACGGGGGGCCTGGCCCCGGAGCTGGGGCAGGCGGAAAGCTTCTTCGAGGAGCAGGCGGCAGGACGCGCCGCTGTCGGCGCCCTCATGCCCGGAAAGGGGCCAGAGTTCGAGAGCCGCAGACGCTCCGCAAGATTCGGGTCGTTGCATCGTAAGGATACCGGGAATACCGCCACCGGCGGGTAAGGGACCCGGAGGGGTCCGGTATGTAAGCCCGCTGCCCAAGGGAGCCGCGGCCATTCTATCACAATGTTAAAAGCAAATTTTAGGCCATCTTAGGGCTCTTGTCCAGCCCGCGCCATCCGCAGGGCTTTCCTGCTTGCCTTGGGGAAACTCTTGGGATATGGTTAGCCGTTAAAAACAATTTTTACGGGTAGTTCGCCCGGAACGTTTACTGTACGTCACCTATAACGTACGGTTTTTATACTATATCTGAGAGGATCCGGAATGAAAGAAAACCACTCCAGCCAGAACGCCCAGGAGAGCGGCACCAGCAGTTTCACACGCTTACGCTCCAAACTGTCGTTTGAGCGCATGGTGGAAATGGGTGCCAAGATGGGCATGGAAAACCCGCTCTTCCTGTGTCACGAGCGGGCGGCTAAGGCCACCACTGTGATCAATGGCAAGGAGTACATCAACTTCTCCACCTACGACTATCTGGACCTCAATACCCATCCCGAGATCACCGAAGCCGTCACCGAAGCCGCCAAGGTCTTCGGCAGCTCCGCCGGCGCCAGCCGCCTGGTGGGCGGCGAACGTCCGCCCCATCGCCAGCTCGAGCGCGCCCTGGCCGACTTCTACGGTGTCGAGGACTGCATCGCCTATGTGAGCGGCCACGCCACCAACGTCTCCACCCTGGGTTTCCTCTTCGGTCACCGCGACGCCATCTTCTATGACGGCCTTGCCCACAACTCCCTGATGCAGGGCGCCCGCCTTTCCGGCGCCGACCGCTACTCCTACGATCACAACGACTGCGACGCTCTGGAGAAGATGCTCAAGGAACACCGCGGCAAGCACAAGCGCGCCTGCATCGTCACCGAAGGCCTGTTCAGCATGGACGGCAACATCCCCGACCTGCCGCGCATCATCGAACTGAAGAAGAAGTACGACTGCATGCTGCTGGTGGACGAGGCCCACTCCTTCGGCGTGCTGGGTGCCACCGGCCGCGGCGTGCACGAATACTTCGGCATCGACGCCAACGAAGTGGACATGTGGATGAGCACCCTCAGCAAGGCCATGTGCGGTTGCGGCGGTTTCATCGCCGGTCGCAAGGAGCTGGTGGAATACCTCAAGTACGGTTCCCCGGGCTTCGTCTTCAGCGTGGGCATGCCTCCCATCGTGGCCGCCGCCTGCCACAAGGCCCTGGAACTCATGCAGCGTGAGCCCGAGCGCGTGCACAAGCTGCAGAAGATCTCCCAGTTCTTCCTCAACTATGCCCAGGAAAAGGGCCTGGATACCGGCGCCGCCCAGGGCTACGCCATCGTGCCCATCATGGTGGGCGACTCCATGGTCAGCGGTTTCCTGGCCACCCGCCTCTTTGCCCGCGGCATCTATGTGATGCCCATCACCTTCCCCGCCGTGAAGGAAGGCGCCGCCCGCCTGCGCTTCTTCCTTTCCGCCTCCCACACGGAAGAGCAGATCCGCAAGACCATCGACACCGTGGTCGAAGAGATCCCCGTGGCCCGGGAGATCGTGGAGAAGTTCCGCCGCGAGCACCAGGACGAACAGAACGCCTAGTCTGTCGCACAGCACGAGGCCGGGCACCCTGCCCGGCCTTTTTTTTCTTCCCCAACATCCTGCCCATCCGAGGTCCCTATGCTGTCCCCCCGTATGGCCTATGTCCTGCTCTGGTTCCCCCTCTCCTCCGAGACCTTCGTCTTCCGTGAGATCCAGCAGCTGGTCCAGCGCGGCATGGATATCCGCGTCTACACCATGTACGGCGAGAAGCTGCGCGGTTGCAGCGACGAGATGAAGAACTACGCCGGGCCCATCAAACGCTTCGGCTCCGTGGCGACCCTGCGCCTGCTCAAGGCCTTCTGGCGTGCCTGGAAGCGCGACCGCGAGACCGTCAAGACCCTGATGCGCCGCGGCCTGTTCCGCAAGATGCGCAACCTGGAAGCCTATGCCGAGAACCTCTGGTGTTTCCTGGCCGGTTTCCTGCTGGCCGAAGAGGCGCAGCGTGACGGCATCGAGCTTTTGCACTCCTCCTGGGGCAACGGCCCCGCCACGGCCGTCTGGGTGGCCTCGCGCCTGTCGGGCATCCCCTTCGCCTTCACCGGCCGCGCGGGCGACATCTACCCGCAGGACGGCATCCTGGCCGAAAAATCCCGCGACGCCATCTTCATCCGCACCAACAACATGGCCAACAAGCCCTGGCTCCAGAGCTTCTGCCCCGCCGGCCAGAAGGACAAGGTGCACGTCATCTACAACGGCCTGACCCTGGGCCGCCGCGTGGACTGCCGCGCGCCCTTCCAGAAGCCCTACCGCCTGCTGGCCATCGGCCGCTTTGCCCGCACCAAGGGCTTCCCCGAGCTGCTCACGGCCATGGCCCGTCTGCGTGACGACGGCTTCCCCGTGCGCCTGACCCTGGTGGGCGACGGCAACTGGAAGCGCAAGCTGGTGGAGATGCGCAAGCGCCTGCATCTGGAAGACCTGGTGGACATGCCCGGCTTCGTGCCCAATGACCGCATCCGTACCTTCATGGAAGAGCACGACATGCTGGTGGTACCCAGCGTGGTGCACACCAACGGCGACCGCGACGGCATCCCCAACGTCATCATGGAGGCCCTTTCCTGCGGCATGCCCGTGGTGGCCACCGATGTCTGCGGCGTGGGCGAGGTCATCCGTGACGGCGAGACCGGCTACCTCATCCCCCAGCGCGACCCCGCCGCCCTGGCCGATGCCATCCGCCGCATGCTCTCCGACCGCGAAGCGGCCCTGCGCATGGCCCAGACCGGGCGCGAGCTCGTCTTCCGCATGTTCGATACCGAGACCAATATCGCGGCCCTGCAGGATCTCTACTGCCAGCAGTACACGCAGTGGCGCGCCACGCACGGCCCCAACGTTTAGGGAAGTCCACCGGGGAGGGAGCCCCTTCCGCACGGAAGGCCGGCCCTCCCCGTTCCCCTTCTCCCCGTGCACGATTCTCGAACGGTGCCCTGCGGCGGCCGGTAGCGCGTCCCCTCCGGCAGCCGCCCCTGCCGGGGACACAGCGATCCCTCTTTTTTCCGCTCCGCGACGGACTTCCGGCCGGAGCCCCTCCCCCGACACCTGCAACCGGCGGCCGGCGGCCTGAACCTCCGGTACGCCCTGTGGATATGCCATGTGCGGAATAGCCGGTATCTGCCGTCTTGACGGCCAGCCCCTGAACGAGGACGCCCGGTCCCATGTCCGGGCCATGACCGACGTCATCACTTACCGCGGCCCCGACGGCAGCGGCATCTGGCAGGAAGGGCCCGTCAGCCTGGGACACCGCCGCCTGTCCATCATCGACCTTTCCGGCGGCAGCCAGCCCATGCAGGACGTGGACGGCGAGCTCTGCATCGTCTTCAACGGCGAGATCTACAACTTCGCCGAGCTCCGGCAGGAACTGCTGCAGGCGGGCGCCCGTTTCCACAGCAGCCATTCCGATACGGAGGTCATCCTCCAGGCCTACCGCGTCTGGGGCACGGACTGCCTCCAGCGCTTCGACGGCATGTTCGCCTTCGCCCTCTGGGATGCCCCCCGCCGCCGCCTGTTCTGCGCCCGGGACCGCTTCGGCAAAAAGCCCTTTTTCTACACCCTGCAGCAGGGCAGCCTGTTCTTCGGCTCGGAGCTCAACTGTCTGGCCGCCGTACCGGGGCTGGAGCTCTCGCTCGATCCGCAGGCCGTCATGCGCTACCTGGCCTACGAATACGTGCCCACCCCGGACACCATGTACCGCGAGGCCAAAAGCCTGCCGCCCTCGCACTGGCTGCTGGTGGAGGACGGACGCCTGAGCATCCGCCGCTACTGGGACCTGCCCCCGGCCGATGAGGACGACCGCCGCTCCGAGGCCGACATCTGCGCCGACGTGCACGAGCTGCTCACCCGCGCCGTGGGCCGCCGCATGGTCAGTGACGTGCCCCTGGGGGTCTTCCTCTCCGGCGGCATCGACTCGTCCATCGTGGCCGGTCTCATGGCCCGGCAGTCCTCCACGCCCATCAAGACCTTTTCCATCGGCTTCACCGAGGCCAGCTACGACGAGAGCCGTTACGCCCGCGTAGTGGCTCAGCGCTGGAACACCGACCACCACGAGCGCGTGCTCTCGGCCGAGGATTGCGCCGAGCATCTGCCCAGCATCATCAGCCGCATGGACGTGCCCATGGCCGACGCCTCGGTGGCGCCCACCTGGCTGCTCTCGGGCGTGACCCGCGAAAAAGTCACCGTGGCCCTGGGCGGCGACGGCGCCGACGAGCTCTGGGCCGGGTACGAGCACTACATCGCCTTCAAGATCGCCGAATGGTACAACGCCATCCCCGGCATCGTGCGCCGCGGCGTCATCGAGCCCCTGACCCGGCTCCTGCCCGCCTCGGCCGGCTACATCAATCCCCGTCTGGCGGTGGAGACCTTCTTGCGCGGTGCCCACGCCCCGGCCTGGGAACGGGTGCAGACCCTGCTCACCTCCTTCACGCCCGAGATGCAGGCCGAGCTGCTGGCCCGTCCCGATCATGACTTCCTGCGCCGCGAGAACCTCTTCGCGCCCACGCGAGAGCAGTTCGAGCATTGGCCCGCCGGTCCCTCACCCCTGGCCCGGGCCTTCCACGTCTATGCCCGCCAGTTCATGCTGGACGACATCCTGGTCAAGGTGGACCGCTGTTCCATGCTCCACTCGCTGGAAGTGCGCGCCCCCTTCCTGGACAAGGACTTTGCCGAATATGTGGCCCGCCTGCCCATCCGGCACAAGCTGCGCGGTTTCCAGCGCAAATACCTGCTCAAGAAGGCCTTCACCGACGTGCTGCCGCCCGAAATCCTGCACCGCAACAAGCGCGGCTTCCAGATCCCTGTGGCAGCCTGGCTGCGCGGACGCATGCGGCCGCTCATGGAAGAGCTCTTCGCTCCCGAGCGCCTGCGTGCCCAGGGCCTGTTCCGGCCCGAGGCCGTGCGCTCCCTGGTGGATGCCCACTGCTCCGGCAAGGCCGACCTGCGCAAGCCGCTCTGGACGCTGCTCGTGCTCCAGCTCTGGCTGCGCGCCCGGGGCATGTAGCGAACAGATAAAAAGAAAGGCCCGGTACGGCAGGCTCGCCTGCCGGGATGGACGAGGGGGCGGGGGAACTTTTCCTGGCGGAAAAAAGTTCCCCCGCCCCCTCGCGCTCCCCCACCCCTTCAAAAACTGCTCATACGGGATTGGAAAATATAACAGCAAAAGCCCAGGCCCGAAGATGCCGCATCGCGGTGGGTAGGCGACATTCACGCCGTACAAAGCGACAGGGGCAGGCAAAGCCCGCCCCTGGATGTGGATTTGAAAAAGAGGGATGCGTGGAGGAGATACGTCCGTTTGCGCTGACGCCTTACGCCTTCACATAGCTGCTGAGGCCCCGGTGGATCTCCCGGGCCTCATCCGTGAACAGGGCATCGAGACCGGCCACGCCCTTGGTCTTGAAGCCCGCCAGCCCGGTGTTCAGGCGCTGCATCTCCAGATTGCCGCCGTTGATGGCCACCTGCTGGAAGATCTGCCGGTCCATGGAGCTGCGCGGGGCATTGAAGGGCGGCAGCAGGCCGCCGTTCTCGTGCATCTGCAGGGCCAGGGTCTTGCAGGCCACGTCCATCTGCCCGGTGCGGTCCTTGCCGCTCTTGCAGTTGAACAGCGGCATCATGCCCATGATGTGCCCCAGCATGGCCAGCCGCGCAGGCAGGCGATAGGGGTCGGCCCCGCTCATCCTGTAGCCCCCGGTGGCCCAGAGCGCATGGATCTCGTAGCGCAGGGCCTGCACGTTCTGCCTGTCCCGGGCGGAGATGTCCGACCGTCCAAGATAGGTCTCCACCATCCCGCCGAGCATGTCATCCCCGAAAAGCTGGGCCATGGCTTCCCTGTTGTACCGGTCGGACGTGCCCCAGCCGCCGATCAGGCCCTGGAGCCCGCCCTGCGCGCCGGTGTTCACACCGAAATTGAAGGTGAATACCTGCGGCCGGACCCTGACCGACCTTTCCTGCCCGTCAGGCAGCACCACATCCACCGTGCAGGTGCCGTCAGGCCCGCAGGCATCCTTCCATGAGGCGCACTGCTCGGCCAGATAGGTCTTTTCCGACGTGCCGAAGATCTCGCGCGGCACATCGGGCGTGACCAGACTGGTGGAGAGCAGAGGCAAGTCGATGACGGCATCGGCCTTCACCGCCAGCCTGCGCTGGACGTCCGCCAGCTTCGGGGAGCTTTGCAGGGCCGCCGTGAAGATCTCTCTGGCGCGGGTGGCGTTGGCCGCCCTTCTGGCCGCGGGATCCTTGATGGAATAGGCGCTGTTGATGCCGTGCCGAAGGCCCCGGAACAGGGTGCTGCCGCCCACGGCGATCTCCGTGCGGGCCAGGTTCAGGGCATGGTTTGGCTGGCCCCTGTCCTCGCAGGAGACGCCGTTGATGCCGTGACGGGCCATGCTCCGGCCGATGGGGCCGGGCTGCGCGCCCGCACCGATATGGCAGGCGGGCGTGATGGTGGAGGTGGCGGTCACGCCCGCGCCCCCGCGTCCCAGATATTGCAGATCGCGCCGGATGACGCCCCAGTCCTGCTCGTTGAGCACCTGGATATGGGCTTCCTTGATCTCTTTGGCCAGCTTCCCCGCCGACAGGTCGGGCAGCAGCCGGTGCAGCTCATTGCCCAGCTCCCCGGGAAGCTCATTGAAGGACTTCATCACCGCATCGGGGACGCGTTCCCCGTCGGCCAACCCCCGCAGTTCGGGCGGATCGGTCTTCTTGTCCTGCATGGCCGCCATCAGCCTGCTGAGGTCCCGGGCCCGTTCCGCAAGACGCATGCCCGCGTCCGAAGCGGGATCCAGATTGCCCAGCTCCTCACCTGTCCGGCGCACATGTTCCCCTATGACCCGCTCGTAGGCGGCATAGGTCTGCCGGAAGGCAAGGCGCACGTTCCCGGCCGTGAAGGGGCTCTGCTCCTTCTGGGCTGTCATGATGTCCCGCTTGGCATCCAGCTGTGCCTTGAGGCCTTCCAGGCAATGGAGCAGCCCGTCCACGCCCTCCGCTCCTGCGGGCAGGCCCGCCTGGAAGGCGTCCAGATCCCTGCGCATGGCGTCCACCGCCCAGGAGACCGAGGCAAGCTCCCGCTCGCCCTCCGCGACGGCCTGCTGCCCCCAGGCATCGCTCCCCACCAGACGCACGCCCTGGCTCACGAGGCTGACGAAGTAGTCGGGGTCGATACCGGCCCGGCCCAGCTCCGCCATGAGCTCCGGCCGGAGGGCCCGCCGGCCCGTGGCCACCATGCCGCGCCCCAGGCAGGCGAGATTGCGCTCCGCCGCCGCATCCAGGAGCCTGGACAGGTTCCCGCCGGTGAAGGCCTTGCCCTCCAGGGACTTCTTGCCGATGTACTGGTTGAACAAACGCGTGCCCTCGGCCTTGCCGCAATAGGCGCAGACGCTGTCGCGCACGCGCTCGGCCGCGGCCCTGTTGCCGGCCTTTTCCTGGCTCCGTTGCGACCACTGCCAGAAGCGGGCCTTGACGGTCGTCGCCTGGAGCTTGTCCGTGCCCTGGTCGAGGCGGACGAAGCTGCCCTGGGCCTGGCTCAGATGGCGCAGGTTGGCTATGGAATCGATAGGCATAGCTCCCTCCTAGACCTTCACATAAAAGGGCTGCTCGCTCTCCATCACGGTGTCGCCCAGGGTCGCGCAGCGCTGCGTCCAGAAGTCCAGCGACAGGGCAAAGGATTGCAGGAAGGCATCCAGTTTGTCCGCCGTGGCCTGCTCGGGCAGCCACATCTGCTGCAACAGTACGGTGTCGCTCTCCGGGGCCAGGGTGATGGTGGCGCCCTGGGTATCCTGCCACATGAGGTTGGCGGTGAGCAGGGCCCGCAGCTCCCGCAGGGCCACTTCCTCATCCTCGGAAAGCGTGCCTATGCTGCCGAAGGCGATGAACGTGCCCTGCCCTTCATCGAAACGCAGATGCACCACATGGTCGTCGGCCGAAGCCAGGGCGCAATAGTTGGCATCGTCGAGCTGCAGGGGCTCGATCTCCTGCTGGCGGGAAAATTCTTCCAGAAGCGTGTTGGCGGTCTCGCGGCTTATCATGATGCCTCCTTTCGTACAGAGGTCTAAAAAGTTCAGGGCATATCTTCGGCCTGCCCGCAGCGTTGGTGGTACTGCCGACAGCGTTGGCAGCGGACAGGATACATGTACGGATGAGCAAAAAAGGTGCCAGAGGGCAATGCGGCGCGGCGTTACAGGGGCGCCGCTCCCCTGCGCTCCCGGACAGGGCCCCTTCCCTGCCCTTTGCGAAAGGAACGGGGAAAGCGCGTACACTCCCGCGGCAGGGATGAAGGGAGTGGATGTGTCATTATCCCCCAGGGACGCGGACTTTTCAATGTGCCCGCCACCCGGCGGCCTTGCCGAAAACAGGCTGCATGTCCGGCAAGACGCCCCGGCGGAAGCCGTACCGGCGACGGCCCGGCAATCTGGCCCATCCCGGCCGGAGGGTCGTGCTGCGAGGCCACCGTCCGTCGGCAGGGACAAAAAAAGCGAAGCCCCGGCAGCGGGGCTTCGCATCGTGCGTCAAGGAAAGGAGAGATGTATCAGAGGTTGGCTTTGAAAAAGGCCTCGATCCTGTCGAAGGGGATGATGTCCACCTGGTCGTACAGGTCCGTGTGCGAGGCCCCGGGCACGATCAGCAGTTCCTTGTTGTCACCGCTGAGCTTCTTGAAGGCATCCTCGCTGAAATAGCGGGAATGCGCCTTTTCGCCGTGGACCAGCAGGACAGCGCTGCGGATCTCGCCCGCATAGGCCAGCAACGGCATGTTCAGGAAGGACAGGGCCGAGGTGGCATTCCAGGCCCCGTTGGAATTGATGGAACGGGGATGGAAGCCGCGCTTGGTCTTGTAATAGTCGAAGTAGTCCTTGACGAACTGCGGCTCGTCGCCCGTCAGGGCCGCGGGCAGGCCCGCGGCGGACGGTGCGATGCTGCCGGAGCGTGCGTCCCGGGTGCGCTGTGCGTTCAGCTGCCGGCGCAGCGCGTAGCGGGCCTCGGCATCCATGGCGTCAAAATAGCCGTTGGCCGTGACCCGGCTCATGTCGTACATGGTGACGGCCACGGTGGCCTTGATGCGGGTATCCATGGCGGCGGCGTTCAGGCCCATGCCGCCGAAGCCGCAGATGCCGATGATGCCGATGCGCTCCGCATCCACCGCGTCCAGCGTGGTGAGGAAGTCCACCGCAGCGCTGAAGTCTTCGGTATTGATGTCCGGCGAGGCCACGTGACGCGGCTCGCCGCTGCTCTCGCCCGTATAGGAGGGGTCGAAGGCCAGCGTCAGGAAGCCGCGCTCGGCCATGGTCTGGGCATAGAGCCCGGACGCCTGTTCCTTCACCGCGCCAAAGGGACCGCTCACGGCCAGGGCCGCCAGTTTGCCCTTGGTGCCCCGGGGCACGTACAGGTCGCCCGCCAGCATAGTGCCGTAACGGGTGCGGAAGGTCACTTTACGATGTTCCACTTTGTCGCTCTGGGGAAAGACCTTGTCCCATTCCTGTACCAGTTCCATAGCGTCACCATCCTTGGAAGCAGTCGTGCCAGAGGGGCCTTTGTCCGCTGCGGCCGCCGCTCCTGCAAACAGCATCGTGCCTGCCAGGATCATCGCCGCCAGTGTTCTGCATATGCTCATCATGTCTCTCCGGCTTGAGGTCAGGCAGGCAAAAACGAGCCTGCCGCTGTTCCTTCCTCTTTAGCCGCAGTACACATCCATGACAAATACCTATATCGAATACTTTACCATAGAAGCAAAGCATGGATAAGCCGACATATGTCCCACCCGGGCACACCGTTCCGGCACGGAAGGCCCCAGCATCGCCTTGTAAGAAAAGCCATCGCCCCCAGACGGATGCGGCTCGTGGCGTTCGTGCGCGCCACTTGATTTTTTCAAGAAAACGGCGCGCATTTCTTGGCCCGGATTCTGGCCCGGCCCCGGCGCCCCTGTTACCTTTTCCTCTGGATACCGGGACTCCGCAACGACAATCCAGAGAGGTGACTCAGCATGAAGATACAGCAGATCCGCAACGCCATGGTCCGCATCCATTACGCCGGCAAGACCTTCCTCACCGACCCCTGGCTGGCGGCCAGGGGCAGCATGGGGACCTTCCGCGACTATCCCATGTTCCGCTGCCGCCCCGAGCAGCTGGACCTGCCCATGCCCCTGTGCGACCTGCCCATGCCGGTGGCGAACATCCTGGCCGGTGTGGATGCCTATATCGTGACCCATGTGCATCCCGACCATATCGACATGGCCGCCGACGGCAGCGTGGGCGCGCCGCTGGACAAGGACGTGCCCGTGTTCGTGCAGAGCGAAGAAGACGCCGCCGTGCTCCGGCGCTCCGGCTTCGCCCGGGTGGAGGTGCTGGGAGAAGAGACCGTCTTTGGCGATATCCGCCTCAGCAAGACGCCCGGACGCCACGGCACCATCATCCCCTGCGGGCCGTCCTGCGGCGTGGTCTTCCGCCATCCTGACGAAAAGACGCTCTATGTGGCCGGTGACACCATCTGGTTCGACGGCGTGGCCGAAAGCCTGCGCCGCTTCCGGCCCGATGTGGTCATGGTAAACGCCTGCGCGGCCGAACTGCTCGATGAAGGCCGCCTGATCATGGACGACGCGGATGTGGCCGCCCTGCACGCCGCCTGCCCGGAAGCGCGGATCATCGTCAGCCATATGGATACCGTGGCCCATGCCTCCCTGACCCGGCAGAGCATGGACCAGGCCCTGCGCCGTCGCGGCATCCGGGAAGCCGTCTTCATGCCCGACGACGGCCAGAGCGCTGATTTTTAACGACAGGAAAACGCCGTATGGCCCGCGGACGGACGGACCGACGGCAAAGCGGGACAGGAGGCTAGGCTCCGTCCCGCCACTGTGACGCCGCTCCGGCAGGGCCGGGCTCTGCCCGGTGCCTCCCTGCCCCGCACTTTCCCGAATCAGGTCCCCGCCGGTCCCCAGGCAGAACGCCTTCCTTCCTCTTCCCCCTCCGGCGGGGGCCTTCATTCCGCCAGGTCTTCCGCTTCCCTCAGGACCACATGCAGCTCGTAGCTGCCCAGCGGTTCCACCTCGGCCAGGAAGGCGTCCAGGGCCTCCATGTCCAGAAAATACATATCGAGGAAATACAGGTTGTCGCCTGTGGTCCGGTAACAATGGATGGTGCGCCTGCCCTCCTTGCGGCAGCAGGCCTTCAGGGCGTCCGCCGGACCATGCCTGAGCTGCACCCGGATGACGGCATGAACCTTGTAGCCGAAGACCGGACAATTGACGTTGATGGTGTAGCGCTGGAGGATGCCCATGTCCTCCAGCCGTTCCACCCTGTTCTTGACGGCCTGCCCGGTAAGGAAGACCCGCGCGCCCAGTTCCTTCATGGTGATGCGCGCGTTCTTCCTGAGTTCTTCGACGATCCTCACATCCGTTGCATCTATCTTGGTCTTCATACGGCCTCCGCTCTGTCCCGCATCTTCCCGGATATGCAGGGCAAAAGCAAATCCCCTCCGCCATGATGGCGGACTCGGTCCGCCCTCTTTTCCTCTTCCCGCCTGCTCCGCGTCCATCAGGTGCTTCCCGTCCGCGAACGGAGACGGACGGCGCCCCCGGCAGACAGGGCGGTCTTTCGTGCACCGCATCCCGGCCCGGGGCATGAAAAAAGCCCGGCGGACAGGGCCTGCCTGTCTGCCGGGCTCGATGAGGCGGACGGATCGTCGCTGCTAGTAAGCGTGCTCGTCCTTCAGGTCTTCAGCGCTCAGGCTGTGGGAGAACAGGCGGTAGACCCAGAACTGGTACAGCAGCACGATGGGCACCATGACCAGAGCCACGCCCAGCATGATCTTGAGGGTCAGCTCGGACGAGGAAGCATTGAAAGCCGTCAGGGTGGCGGTGGGATCGATGGACGAGATGAGCATGCGCGGGAACATGCCCATGACGCCGAAGAAGGTCACACCGATGATGTACACGGCGCTGCACATCCAGGCCTTCCACAGCTGGCCGCGGCGCAGCATGCAGCGCACGCCCAGCAGGCCGGCCAGGGCCACCACGGGCAGCAGGAGCAGCAGCGGGTTGCTCCAGTAGTTGTTGAACAGGTCGGTGTTGAAGAAGGTCAGCACCAGGAAGGCCACCAGCAGGATGAGCATCACGGGCCAGAGCAGGGTGGCGCTGGCCACGGCACGGGTCTGCAGTTCGCCCTGGCTCTTGATGGCCAGCCACAGGGAACCGTGCAGCATGAACATCACCAGGAAGAAGATGGCGCCGGCGATGCCGTAGCCGTTGACCAGGCCCATCAGCGTGCCGTGGAACACGCCTTCACCGTCGATGGGGATGCCCATGAACAGGTTGGCGAAGGTCACGCCCAGCAGCAGGGAGGGCACCAGGTTGGACAGGAAGTGGACCAGATCCCAGAAGCCGCGCCACACGCCGCTTTCCACCTTGCCGCGGAACTCGAAGGACACGGCGCGGAAGATCAGGGCGAACAGCAGGATCAGCAGGGGAGCGTACAGGGCGCTGAACATCACGGCATAGACCTTGGGGAAGGCCGCGAAGGTCACGCCGCCGGCGGAGATCAGCCACACTTCGTTGCCGTCCCAGAAGGGACCGGCGGCGTTGTACATGATGCGGCGTTCTTCTTCATTGCTGCCGATGAAGGGCAGCAGGCTGCCCAGGCCCAGGTCGAAGCCGTCCAGGACGAAATACACGGCCCAGAGCAGCGCCCACAGGATGAACCAGATTACTTGCAAGGTTTCCAGCATGACTTAGTCCTCCTGCCCCTGCGGGCCCTTGATGGCGTACTTGCGCAGCAGGAAAATGTCCAGAAGGCCCAGCACGCTGTAAACGATGATGAAGGCCAGCAGCGACGTGGACACATGCTCGGCGGGCACCGGCGAAACGGCGTCGCTGGTGCGCATCAGACCGTAGACGATCCAGGGCTGACGGCCCATTTCCGCCACCAGCCAGCCCATGGCGATGCTGATGTAGGGCAGCGGGATGCACCACACCAGGGCACGCATGAGCGTGGGGTTGATGCTCTCGCGATTACGCTGCAGCGTGGCCCAGGCGGCCAGGGCCAGGAAGACGACACCAAAGAAGATCATGGCGCGGAAGCCCCAGAACACGGGGGTGACCGGCGGACGGTCTTCCTTGGGGAAGTCCTTGAGGCCCTTCACTTCGGCGTCGGCATCGCCGTAGGAGATCCAGCTCAGCAGGCCGGGGATGCCGATGGCTTCCACGGAGTTGGTCTCGTTGGCTTCGTCCGGCACCACGGCCAGATAGAAGGGAGCGTTCTTGGTGGTCTCCCAGTGGGATTCCATGGCGGCCAGCTTGGCGGGCTGCAGCTCGGACACCACCTTGCCCTGGATGTCGCCGCTCAGGGCGAGGGCCAGCACCAGCACCAGACAGATGGGCGCGGTCATGCGGAAGGAGCGGCGGAAGAATTCCACGTTGCTCTTGCGCAGCAGGTGCCAGGAAGACACGCCCAGCACGAAGAAGCAGGACAGCGTCCAGGCGGAGAGCAGGGTGTGGGCGTACATGCCCCAGGCGTAGGGGTTGGTGACCACGGCCATGAAGTCGGCCAGTTCGGCGCGGCCGTTCTGGATCACATAGCCCAGCGGGTTCTGCATGAAGCCGTTGGCCAGGATGATCCACAGGGCGGACAGGTTGCCGGCCAGCACCACCAGCCAGATGGCCAGCAGGTGGGTCTTCTTGCCCACGCGATGCCAGCCGAAATGCCAGACAGCCAGGAACGTGGACTCCAGGAAGAAGGCCACGGTGGCTTCGATGGCCAGCAGGGAGCCGAAGATGTCGCCCACGTATTCCGAATAGCGGGCCCAGTTGGTCCCGAACTGGAATTCCAGGGTGATGCCCGTCACCACGCCCAGGGTGAAGTTGATGATGAAAAGTTTGCCCCAGAACTTGGCATGCTTGCGCCAGACCTCATCCCCGGTGCGCACATAGCGGGTCTCCATCAGCGCGATGAGCAGGGACAGGCCCAGCGTCAGCGGCACGAAGATGAAGTGGAAAAAGACGGCCACGGCGAACTGTAGCCGCGAAAGCAGAATGACATCATCCATAGATCGTCCTCCTTATGGAGCGTCCTGCATACCGTTATCCTTAGCGAAAAGCAAGCCAAAGTTTAGGCCCTGCAAGGCCTTGACGCCTGATTGGGAAAGATTACTTATTCCCCAGCAAGTATCCATGGAGGTTGTCATCATGCCGGAAAATACGGCTCAATCCTGTGAATTTCGCGCCGAAGTGCGCAAGGTGCTGAGCATTCTCACCAACTCTCTGTATACCAATCGCGAGATCTTCCTCCGCGAACTCATCTCCAACGCTTCCGACGCCCTGGACAAGCTGCGCTTCCGCAGCAACCGGGGCGAGACCCCGCGCCATGACGACCTGCCGCTGGAGATCCGCATCAGCCTCGACAAGGACGCCAAGACCCTGACCATCGAGGACACCGGCCTGGGCATGACCGCCGCCGAACTGGCCGAGAACCTGGGCACCATCGCCAAATCCGGCACCGAGGCCTTCCGCGCCCAGCTGGCTGCCGAAGAAGCCAAGGCCGACGGCGAAAAAGCCGATGCCGCCAACATCATCGGCCGCTTCGGCGTGGGCTTCTATTCCGTGTTCATGGTGGCCGACAAGGTGGACGTGACCTCGCGTCCGGCCTTCGGCGATGACGACAGCGCCGCCACCTGGACCAGCGACGGCCTGGGCACCTATACCGTGGCCCCCGCCGGTGACGACGCCCCGCAGCGCGGCACGCGCATCGTGGCCCACCTCAAGGAAGACGCCGCGGAATTCCTCGAAAAGTTCCGCGTGGAATCCGTCATCCGCAAGCATTCGGCCTTCGTGCCCTTCCCCGTGCTGGTGGACGGCGAACAGGTCAACACCCAGCCCGCCCTGTGGCGCGAGCCCAAGTCCTCGGTCACCAAGGAACAGTACGATGCCTTCTACCAGGCCCTGACCTACGACAGCAAGGCGCCGCTGGACGTGCTGCACATCTCCGTGGACGCGCCCGTGCAGTTCAACGCCCTGCTCTACATCCCCGACGTGCGTCAGGACCTCTTCGGCCTCGACCGTGACTTCTGGGGCCTGGACCTCTACGCCAGCCGCGTGCTCATCCAGCACCGCAACAAGGAACTGATCCCCGACTGGCTGGCCTTCCTCAAGGGCGTGGTGGACACCGAAGACCTGCCCCTCAACATCTCCCGCGAGACCCTTCAGGAAAACGTGGTCCTGCGCAAGATCAACCAGACCATCATCAAGCAGACCCTGAGCCACCTGGAAAAGCTGGCCGCCAAGGATGCCGAGAAGTACGCCGCCTTCTGGCGCCTGCACGGCCGCATCTTCAAGCTCTCCTACCAGGACTTCGCCAACCGCGAGCGCATCGCCGGCCTGCTGCGCTTCAACACCTCGGCCCTGGACGACGGCGAGGCCCTCTCCAGCCTGGACGAATACATGTCCCGCGCTCCCGAAGGCCAGAAGACCTTCTGGTACGTCTCCGCGCCCAACCGTGAGGCCGCCCGCCTGAGCCCGCACCTGGAACGCTTCACCCGCAAGGGCATCGAAGTGCTCTTCCTCTACGAGCCCGTGGACGAGTTCGTCATGGAAGGCATGGGCAAATACAAGGACTGGGAGTTCAAGGCCATCGAGAACGCCGCCGATGACGCCCTGGACGCCTTCGCCGACAAGGCCGACAAAAAGCCCGCCGCCGCGCCCCTTTCCGACGACGACAACGCCAGCTTCGACAAGCTGCTGGAGCGCATCAAGGAGATCCTGGGCGAACGCGTGGCCGACGTGCGCGTCTCCCACCGCCTGGCCGACAGCCCGGCCGTGCTGGTCTCGCCCGACGGCATGACCTCGTCCATGGAAAAACTCATGCGCGCCATGCAAAAGGACGACTCCCTGCCCGTCAAGGTGCTGGAAGTCAACCGCGACCACGTGCTGCTGCGCAGCCTGCTCAAGATGTTCAAGGCCGATCCCCAGGACAAGACCCTGGCCGGCATGGTGGAGAACCTCTTCGACGCCTGCATGCTCCAGGAAGGTTACCTGCGCGATGCCCAGATGCTGGCCGGCCGCAGCAGCCATCTGCTGGAACAGGCCGCTGCCTGGTATGTGGAAGTGAAAAAGCTGTAACCCGCCGACACCCCCCGCCCGCCGGCAGGACACCGGCGGACGTTCCTCCTCGCAGGAGGTCCGGCCCCGCAACGGGGCCGGACCTCTCCCCTGTAGTGGGGCTCGCCGCAGGCCTTGCGCCTGCGGCGAGCTTGCTACAGCCAGCTGGGCTTTCCTTCCCCTTCCGGGACAGACAGACCATCCGCCATAGTGAAGCCTTCCAAGCTGCCGGCCCGGGCCTGCACACAAACAAAGGAAAGCGTACTGTCATCAGCAGCCCGCAGACAACGCGCCCCCGCCGGGTCAATACGGAAGCAGTCCCCCCTCTTCAAGGGGAGCTCCTCGCCGTCGATATACAGCGTACCGCAGCCGTCGAGCACCAGATAAATTTCCTCATTTTTCTGATGCCGATGCACGAAGGGGACGGTCCCCCCGGCCGGCAAGGTATTGAGGCTCACCTCTGCAGCGGTAAGCTGCAACAGATCATGCAATTCATGACGAGGGGCGTCTTCCAAGTGTACTAAGGTATAGTGTGACATGACTTTCTCCTTTTGTTTGATATCGAACCATTATGGCGCTAAAATCTCTTTCGGACCTTATGCGAATGGCAGAAGACGAACAGGGTCGCTATCTCCGAATGCAGCGGGACAGCAATCTTTCCAGCTCATCGGCTTCATCCACCGAAAGGCGACTGGCTATCAGCTCTTCCAGAGCGCGGGAGACGGCATCCATCACCGGGGCCAGAGCCTTGCCCCGGGCTGTCAGACAGACAAGTACCCCGCGAGCGTCAGTGGGATCGGGGCGACGCTCCACATAACCGGAGCGCTCCATCTTTTCGACCAAAGCCGTTATGGTGGAGCGGGTCCTGCGGATACGCCGGGCCAACACGCTCATATGGCAAGGGCCTTCCGCCAGCAGATGAGCCAATATATCACCATGGCTGGGAGCGATATCCGTGAGTCCCGCATCCTTGAGGGCGGCGATAATGAGCTTATTGCCTTCTTCACGCAGACGGCTCGCATAGGAAAAGATAGATCTATAGCGCATGACGTCCATATAGTTCGATATCGAACTTATTGTCAAGACTGTCCTCTTGCGAATAGGCACGACAGGACTTGACAAGCGCGTCAGCGCATTGTATGTGTTGCCGCTCTACGGCATTCATGCGCTGCCTGTCCGTCTTGGGCAGGCAGTGAAACTTTGGAGGAAACTATGCCTACTATCAACCAGCTCATCCGCATCGAGCGGACTGCGGTGGTGAAGCGCAAGAAGACCCCGGCCCTGCAGGCTTGCCCCCAGCGCCGCGGCGTGTGCACCCGTGTGTACACCACCACCCCCAAGAAGCCTAACTCCGCTCTGCGTAAGGTCGCCCGTGTGCGCCTGACCAACGGCATCGAAGTGACGGCCTACATCCCCGGCGAAGGCCACAACCTGCAGGAACACTCCGTGGTGCTCATCCGCGGCGGTCGTGTGAAAGACTTGCCCGGTGTCCGTTACCACATCGTGCGCGGCACCCTGGATACCTCCGGTGTGGCCGATCGTCGCAAGAGCCGTTCCAAGTACGGCGCCAAGCGTCCCAAATAGGTTATTTTTTGCTAACTCCGGCGTACGTCATGCAACGCACCCAGGCTGCCCTCTCACGGCGCGCCGGGGCGCTGCGGGGCTGGTGACGCCGAAACACAGAGATTCTCAAGGAGAATATCATGCCCCGTAAAGGTCCTGTCCCGAAGAGGGAAGTGCTGCCCGATCCGCTGTACAACAGCCGTCTGGTCACCAAGTTCGTGAACCGTCTCATGTACGACGGCAAGAAGGGCGCTGCTGAAAAGATTTTCTACAGCTCGCTGGAAACCCTGGGCGAAAAGACCGGTGAAGAACCCATGCGCGCCTTTGAAAAGGCCCTGGACAACGTCAAGCCCCATCTGGAAGTCAAGGCCCGCCGCGTGGGCGGTGCCACCTACCAGGTGCCCATGGAAGTCCGTCCCGAACGTCAGATTTCCCTGTCCATCCGCTGGCTGATCAACTATGCCCGTTCGCGCGGCGAAAAGGGCATGACCTCCAAGCTTTCCGCTGAACTGCTGGACGCCTACAACGGTCGCGGCGGCGCGGTGAAAAAGCGCGAAGATACCCACCGTATGGCCGAAGCCAACAAGGCTTTCGCCCACTACCGCTGGTAAGCTCGATTCCGAGTGACTGCTGCCGCGCCCGCAAGGGCGCGGCGCTTTTCCCCCCGCCCCACTGCCCCTTTTCTGGAGGATAACGTGTCCCGCACCACCCCCGTAGACAAACAGCGCAATATCGGCATCATGGCCCATATTGACGCCGGCAAAACCACCACCACCGAACGCATCCTTTTCTACACCGGTGTTTCCCACAAGATCGGCGAAACCCACGACGGTGAGTCCACCATGGACTGGATGGAACAGGAACAGGAGCGCGGCATCACCATCACCTCCGCCGCCACCACCTGCTTCTGGAAGGACTGCCGCATCAACATCATCGACACCCCCGGCCACGTGGACTTCACCATCGAAGTGGAACGTTCCCTGCGCGTGCTGGACGGTGCCGTGTGCGTGTTCGACGCCGTGGCCGGCGTTGAGCCCCAGTCCGAAACCGTGTGGCGTCAGGCCGACCGCTACCACGTGCCCCGCATCTGCTTCGTGAACAAGATGGACCGCATCGGTGCCAACTTCTTCCGCTGCGTGGGCATGATCCACGAACGCCTGGGCGCCAAGGCCGTGCCCCTGCAGCTGCCCATCGGCGCTGAAGACAAATTTGAAGGCGTCGTGGACCTCATCGAAGGCAAGGCCCACCGCTTCGACAAGGGCTCCAAGGGCGCCCAGTTCACCGAAGAAGACGTGCCCGCCGAACTGAAGGACCTGTACGAAGAAAAGCGCCACGAACTCATCGAAGCCGTGGCCGAAGAAGATGAGGCCCTGCTGGAAAAGTACCTGGGCGGCGAAGATCTGACCCGCGAAGAGATCATTTCCTGCATCCGCAAGGCCACCATCGCCCGCAACATCGTGCCCGTGCTCTGCGGTTCCGCTTTCCGCAACATGGGTGTGCAGCCCCTGCTGGACGCCGTGGTGGACTACCTGCCCTCCCCCGTGGACATCGCCGTCATGACCGGCCATGAGCCCGGCAACGAAGAACACCTGATCGAATGCCCCTGCGACGACAAGGAACCCCTTGCCGGCCTGGTGTTCAAGCTGTTCTCCGACCCCTTCATCGGTCACCTGTCCTTCTTCCGCATCTACTCCGGCTGCCTGGAATCCGGTACCAGCGTGTACAACGCCAACACCGGCAAGAAGGAACGCATCGGCCGTATCCTGAAGATGCACGCCAACAAGCGTGAAGACATCAAGTGGGCCGGCGCCGGTGACATCGTGGCTCTGGTGGGCCTGAAGAACGCCTCCACCGGTGACACCCTGTGCGACGAAAAGCGCCCGGTGATCCTGGAATCCCTGAACATCCCCGAGCCCGTCATCGAAGTGGCCATCGAGCCCAAGACCAAGGCCGACCGTGATGCTCTGTCCGCTGCCCTGAACAAGCTGGCCAAGGAAGACCCCTCCTTCCGCGTCAAGGGCGACGAAGAAACCAACCAGACCCTGATCGCCGGTATGGGCGAACTGCATCTGGAAATCATCGTTGACCGCCTGACCCGC
>NZ_DS996359.1:485580-488532 GCF_000156375.1 Desulfovibrio piger ATCC 29098 | reverse complement strand
GAATTCAACGTCAACGCCAACGTGGGCAAGCCCCAGGTTGCCTACCGCGAAACCATCTCCAAGCCTGCCAAGACCGACATGAAACATGCCAAGCAGTCTGGTGGTCGCGGTCAGTACGGTCACTGCGTGATCGAGGTGGAACCCAACCCGGGCAAGGGTTACGAGTTCATCAACTCCATCACCGGCGGCGTGATCCCCAAGGAATACATCCCCGCCATCGACAAGGGTATCCAGGATGCCATGAAGTCCGGCGTGCTGGCCGGCTTCCCCTGCGTGGACCTGAAGGTCAACCTGGTCTTCGGTAGCTACCACGAAGTGGACTCCTCCGAACAGGCCTTCTACGTGGCCGGTTCCATGGCCATCAAGGACGCCATGCAGAAGGCCGGCCCGGTCCTGCTGGAACCCATCATGGACGTGGAAGTGGTCACCCCCGAAGAATACCTCGGCGACGTGATGGGCGACCTCAACGGCCGCCGCGGCCGCGTGCAGAGCATGGAAGCCCGCGCCGGCGGTGCCCAGAGCGTGCGCGCCCAGGTGCCCCTGGCCTCCATGTTCGGTTACGCCACCGACCTGCGCTCCCGTACCCAGGGCCGCGCCACCTTCACCATGCAGTTCGATCACTACGAGCGTGTGCCCCAGGCTATCGCCGACGAGATCCAGAAGAGCAAAAACTAGCGTCCTGAACGTCCGTTCCCACAAAGACCGGACAGCGCTGGTTGCTTGATATGACGGCGGGGATTTTGCAAGGCAAGATCCCCGCCTTTTTTTCATCGTTTTCCTCCCGGAAGCCCATGACCGGAAAGGATGTTCCCATGAGCGATACGCGCAACGACCTGCCCCTCGGCTTCTCCGCCGGGGCCGCTGCCGCCGGTTTCAAAAAAGCCGGCCGCGACGACCTGGGGCTGATTGTTTCCGACCGTCCCGCCGTGCTGGCGGGCCTGTTCACCACCAATGCCTTCAAGGCCGCCCCCGTGCAGGTCTGCCAGCAGACCCTGCGCGAATACGGCACCTGCCGCGCCGTGCTGGCCAACTCCGGCCAGGCCAATGCCTGTACCGGCGACGAAGGCCTGGAGAATTGCCTCGAGACCCGACGCATGGTCGCCGCCCTCACCGGGCTGGCTCCGCACGAGATCATGCCCATGTCCACCGGCGTCATCGGCGACCAGCTCAAGATGGACCGCTGGCGCGAGGCCGTGCCCTCCCTGGTGGAAAGCCTGGGCAGCCGCGATGCCGAAGGCTTTACCCGCGCGTTCATGACCACCGACGCCTTTCCCAAGTTCGCCAGCATCACGGTGCCCCTGTCCGGCGGCACCGTGCGCCTTACCGGCATGGCCAAGGGCGCGGGCATGATCTGCCCCAACATGGCCACCATGCTGGCCGTCATGCTCACCGACGCCGATGTGGACCGCGAGACCTGGCAGGCCATGTTCGCCCGCGCCGTGGACAAGACCTTCAACCGCGTCAGCGTGGACGGTGATACCTCCACCAACGACACCATCCTCGGCCTGGCCAACGGCGCTTCCGGCATCCGTGCCGAAGGTGAGGACGCCGCCCTGCTGGAAAAGGGCCTTACCGACATCCTGGGCCAGATCTCCTACATGCTGGTCAAGGACGGCGAGGGCGCCAGCAAGGTCATGCACATCACCGTGAGCGGCGCCGCCTCCGATGAGGACGCCTGCCGCATCGCCCGCACCGTGGGCCACTCCCAGCTGGTCAAGACCGCCATCTACGGCCAGGACGCCAACTGGGGCCGCATCGTGGCTGCCGTGGGCCGCAGCGGGGCCCAGGTGGATCCCGCCCGCGTGCGTCTGGTGCTCTGCGGCATCGAACGCTTCCGCGACGGCCAGCCCGTCAACGGCGACAAGGAAGCCGAGCTTTCCGAGCTGCTCAAGGCCACCGACATCCCGGTGGAGATCCATATGGGCCTCGGCGACGGCTGCTACGACCTGCGCGCCTCCGACCTCGGCCACGAATACGTCAGCCTCAACGCCGATTACCGCTCGTAAGCGAGAGAGGTGTTTTGTTGAGGGGAAAGGAAGCCCTTTGCCAGCGCCGAAAAGGCCTCCTTCCCCCTCAAACTTTCCCCTTCCTCCTCAAACACGCTTTATCAGGGAGAGGCGGAGAAACACGGCAGCACCGTGCTTCCCCGCCTCTCCTTTTTCGTCGCAGGGATATACCCGGCCATTCCTGTCGCCCTTCCCCAGCATCCTTTTCCCCACCTCTTGCCATTTTGCTGACGCATGCTTATCTACAGTGAGCGAATCCCTACCTCGCACATCAAGGAGATACCATGACCAGCCAGATCAAGACCGTGCTGCTTCTCGCCCTGCTTTCCGCCATCATCATCGGCCTGGGCGGCATCATGGGCGGCCGCACCGGCATCATCATCGCCTTCGTGATCGCCATGATCATGAACGTGGGTTCCTACTGGTATTCGGACAAGATCGTGCTCTCCATGTACCAGGCCCGCGAGCTGTCCGAAGACGAAGCCCCCATGTTGCACCGCATGGTGGCCGAGCTTTCCGCCAACGCCGGCATCCCCAAGCCCCGCGTCTGCGTCATCCCTGAAGACGCGCCCAACGCCTTCGCCACCGGTCGCGACCCCGAGCACGGCGTGGTGGCCGTCACCGACGGTATCATGCGCATCCTCAGCCCCGAGGAGCTGCGCGGCGTCATCGCCCACGAGATCGGCCACATCGCCAACCGCGACATCCTGATCCAGACCATCGCCGGCGTGCTGGCCTCGGTCATCGTCAGCATCGCCAACTTCATGCAGTTCGCCGCCATCTTCGGCGGCAGCAGCAACGACGAGGAAGGCGGCACCAACCCCATCGCCGCGTTCCTGCTGGCCATCCTGGCCCCCATCGCCGCCAGCATCATCCAGATGGCCATCTCCCGCTCGCGCGAGTACCTGGCCGACGAGACCGGCGCCCGCATCTGCGGCCAGCCCCT
>NZ_DS996359.1:415811-485300 GCF_000156375.1 Desulfovibrio piger ATCC 29098 | reverse complement strand
GGCCCTGGCCGGTGCCCTGCACAAGCTGGGCGTGGCCAGCGGACAGATCCCCATGCAGAACGGCAACCCCAGCACCGAACAGATGTTCATCGTCTCGCCGCTGTTCGGCTTTGGCGGCGGCAGCATGGCCAACCTGTTCAGCACGCACCCGCCGCTGGAAGAACGCATCGCCCGTCTGCAGGAGATGAGCCGCCAGGCCCGCTAACGGCCTTCCCCACGCCCTTCGGCATACGAACCTTTTGACAAAAAAGCGGGCTTGGTGTGTAGTCAGTCATGACGCCACCTGCCCGCTTTTGTCGTGCCCGGGGGCGAATCTGATGCCGGTACGCCCGGCAGGAGAATGACATGAAACGTTTCCCCGTGATCCTTGCCCCCGCCCTGCTTGGGTCCCTTCTGATGCTGGGCGGCTGTGCCACCACAGGCCCCAGTACGGCCCCCCTGCCGCCCGACCGTGACTGCCAGGAAGTCTACACCGTGGCTCCCGGCAATTACATCATCGACATCGCGGGCGGCTCCATGGTCGTCCTCGACCCGGCCGTACAGGACTTTCCCCTGTTCTGCTCGCCCGAAGAAGCCCGTGCCGGCCTGAAGACCGCCATGGACAATGGCGCCCTGCCCGCCGGGGACTGGCGCATCTACCGCCTCAACGGCACCCTGCAGGAGATCGGCCAGCAGCCCGAGCCCGGCCATTACAGCCTGGCCCGCATGGCCCGCCTGGTGGACTGGGTGAGCAAGGCGGAGACCGATACGGAACAGAAATAAGCCCGTTACGGCCCCGTGCCGGAAAAGGCGAAAGCCTCTCCGCGTGACGCATGCGGAGATGTCCGGCCGTGCGGCCCCGTGAGGGGTATCCCCCGTCCTTTAGAGCCATAAAAAGAGCTCCATCCTGTTGCGGATGGAGCTCTTTTCGTATGCTTCGGCCTTTCTTCTCCCGCACGCGCAGCCCTTGCCGGGCGTATGGAGCAAGACGGGAACGGGGCTTTGAAAGACGGCTACTTCCAGAGGCACACAGGAGCACTGCGGAACGGGATGCGCCGGTACGAGACCGCAGGCGTCCCCACCATGAGCGCCGCATAAAGTTTGTGCCCTTCCGGCAAATCCAACCCCGCAGGCGAACCGTGGGCGCAGGCCTCCAGCAACATCCCGGCCCAGCAGGAGCCCAGGCCCAGCGAAGGCAGGATGAGTTCAAGATACGCTGCCGCCGTGGCACAGTCCGTCTCGGAAAGGATGCGCTCCGGCGCATGGATGAGGATGAGGCAGGACGCGCCGCGGAAAAGCGTGTCGTTGCCGTTGCGCACGTTCCGCGTATGCCCGGCATACAGGCCGTGCGCTTCCATGAGTTCCACCGTATCCTGCAACAGGGCCTCTACCTGGGGACGCCCGTGCAGGATGGTGTAGCCCACTTCCCGGGCATTGTGGGCTGTCGGCGCATAGGCCGCCACGTCCAGGGCACTGCGGAGCAGGGCCTTGTCCGGGGCTTCCGGCCTGAAATTCCTGATGGCCCGCCGCGCCTTGAGCCAACGGCCTGCCGCAGCGGCGGACAGAGGGGCCCCCGTCTCCTCCAGCTGTCCCGCACTCATGCCATCCAGCCGGATGGCCCCCTCGGGACAGACGGCGATGCAGTGGCCGCAATGGACGCAGCTGTCCTGACGGGACGGCTCGATATACGGGACACCAGACTCCGGCAAGCGGATCAGGCCGCACACGCAACCGGAAGCGCAGCAGCCGCAGTGACGGCACAGGGAGATATCGACAGCGAACGACATGGGGATTCCTTTTTTGAAAAACGGTGACGATGGCCGGACCGGCATGCTGCGCTCCCCGCGTCATGCACGCCCGTCCGGGCCTTTCCTCAGCAGCACTCGACGTGCAGGCGCCCTTTCCCGGGCAACAGGGCAAAACTGCCCACGTATCTGCAACAGAGCCCTTCCGCGGCGATAAAGGGGACCTCCCCGACGGCACACGGCAGGTCCCGGGATCCGGGCCGGACATCGATGCCCGGCCCGAGTATCTTCGTGACGTGACGGTCGCCGCCGCGCGTATATTCCTTCAGCCGGATACAGGCCTCCGGCGCCTCCGGCCGCAGCAGCCCGGCCAGCTTCCCAGGCACGGCAGGATCGGCTTTGACTGTGAACACGGGCCTACACGATCTCCGTTTCCAGCCCCTGGGCCGCAAAACGTTCCAGGGCAACGTGGAGTCCGGCGGGACTGAATTCGCGCACGTCCGGCACAGGACGGGACAGGGCCCGATACTTGCCGCTCCCGAAGGAGTGGCAGGGCAGCACGTCCACATGACGCACACCGTATTCCCCAAGCAGGGCCGCCACGGCGGCGATGTTTTCCTCGCCATCGTTCAGGCCGGGCATCAGGGGGATACGGATACGGATCTTTTCCGGGCAGGCCGCCAGAGCCGTGCGCAGGTTGCGCAGGATAAGACCGTTGCCCACGCCGGTAAGGCGCTTGTGCGCTTCGCTGTCCATCTGCTTGATGTCGAACAGGAACAGGTCCGCCTTGCGGAGCAGCGCCTGGAAGAACACGGGATCCGTCTGGCCGCAGGTATCGATGCAGACATGCAGGGCCTCGTCCTGGCAGGCATCCACCAAAGCCATGAGGAAATCCGGCTGCATGGTGCACTCACCGCCGCTGAAGGTCACGCCGCCGCCGGAATTGCCGAAGAAAGAGGCATCCTTGCGGACGACGCGCATGACCTCCTCGACCTCGTACTCCCGCCCGGACAGGCTGCTGGCCGAGGTGGGGCACTGGGCGGCGCACTGGCCGCAGCCCGTGCAGCGCGAAAGGTCGCGCCCGATGACCTGATCCTTTTCCGTAACGGCCCCGTACCGGCAGACCTGGCTGCAACGACCGCAGCCGGAACACAGGTCAGAAAAAAACATGAGCTGGGGCGCCGGGGCCTGCGATTCGGGATTGCTGCACCACAGGCAGCGCAGAGGACAGCCCTTGAAAAAAACGGTGGTCCGCAGTCCGGGGCCGTCATGCACGGACATGCGCTGGATGTTGTAGAGGGTTCCTCGTGGAGCCATGGCTACCTCGCCCGACCGGACAGACCTGTCCGCGAAAAACGTGGAAAGCCGGACGGATGCGGGCATCCGTCCGGCCTATCAAAGACTATTTGTATTCGGTACGCTTGATGATCTCGTCCTGCACGCCGCCGTCCAGACGGGTGAAGTAGGCGGAGAAACCGGCCACGCGGACCACCAACTCCTTGTGGTTCTGCGGATGTTCCTTGGCGTCCACCAGGGTCTCACGCGAGACGCAGTTGAACTGGATGTGGCTGCCGCCCCAGTCGAAGTAGGTCTTGATGAGGTCGATCAGGTTACGCGCCCCCCGGGCACCTTCCAGCGCCGACGGCAGGAACTTCATGTTGAAGTGGTTGGACACATACCAGGTGGTGTCCACGGCCTGGGCCGCGGATTTGATGAGCGCCGTGGGACCTTCGGTATCCGTGCCGGGCATGGCGGAAACGCTGCCGTCAGTGAAGGCCACGCCCTTCTTGCGGCCGTTGGGGAAGGCATTCATGATGGAGCCGTACAGATTGTGGAAGGACAGGGAATAGGCATCCAGATAGCAGTTCTTGCCGAAATAGTTGGGGCCGCATTCCGTATAGATGTCCTTGAAGTCGTCGAACAGGCGCTGCACATAGGCATCGCTTTCCGGATCGTCATTGCCGTACTTGGGCACATCGAGGCACATCTTCTGCATGTCTTCGTAGCCCACCCAGTTGGCTTCCAGGGCTTCCCGCAGCCGGGCGATGGTAAAGAGCTTCTTGTCGAACACCAGCTCCTTGATGGCGTGCAGGGCGTTGCCGGCATCCACCACGGTGGACAGGATGGCCATGCCTTGCGGGTACTTGTGGCCGCCGGCCTCTTCCGTCATGCCGGTCTCGATGCAGCCGTCGTGCAGGGCCGAACGGAAGATGCTGGGCACGATCTTTTCGTGTGCCGCCGTGGACAGGTTGGAGTGGCGGCGCTGCACCAGCATGCCCGCCTTGATCTGCCGGCGGACGGCCTCGTACAGCTCTTCGTAGGTCGTGAAGTCATTGGCCTCGCCCGTCTTGGGGCCCAGCTGTTTCTTGGTGGTGGGATCCCAGCCATCGTACAGGGCCAGTTCCACGAACTTGGCGGCGCAGATGGCGTCCTCACCGGCGATGTACGAACCGGCCTCGGCCACACCGCTGGCCACGCAACCGAAGTTGGCCACGTTGCGGGCCTCCTCGATGGTCACGCCGTCAGGGCCGAAATGCAGCAGGTTGCGCGCCACACCGATGGCCGTATTCATGAACTGGGGCTGGCCACAGCCCGTGCGCACCACGTCCACGGCCTTCATCAGATAGGCCTGGTCCATCATGGGCGTGTACCACAGGGCCAGCGTGGGCTGGATGTTCTGCATGCGGGCCTGCACTTCCATGATGACCATCTCGTAGTCGTTGCTGGCGTCCTTGCCGTCGGGCGTCAGGCCGCCCAGACCGATGGTCTGGCCGGTATGGCCGGAAAGGGCCTTCTGGTGGGCCATGCCGGAATAGGTGCCCAGTTCCGTATGACGGATGAAGAGGAAGCAGGTCAGCTTGTTGGCCTCGTCACGGGTGATGCGGCCTTCTTCGATGTCCTTCTTGTAGAAGGGATACATGAACTGGCCGAAGCGGCCCGGCGAGTTGGCGCAGCCCATCTGTTCGATCTCCACCAGCAGGTGCGCGAACCAGTAGGACTGGATGGCTTCACGGAAGTTGCGGGCGGGGTTTTCCGGCACCCAGCGGCAAATGGCCGCCGTCTCCAGCAGTTCGGCTTTCTTCTTGGGGTCCGTTTCGGCAGCGGCGGTCTCTTCGCACAGATCGGCGTAGCGGTGCGCCCACTTGATGAAGGCTTCCAGGACGATCTTGATGCCCTGCAGGAAGGCCAGCTTGCGATAGTCGCCGCTTTCATGCTTGAGCGCGGCCATGCTCCGCTCCACGTCCGCCAGCACACCGCGCGCGCCCTTGGTCAGGATCATGTTGTAATTGGCGCACCCGGAGCCCAGCGAGACGTTCATGACGTCATAGAGCATGCCGGAATTGATGTAGGGCCGGGGATCCACGCCATACAGGCTCTTGTAGTTGGCGTCGGCGGTATCGCGGACGGTATGGCCCTTCCACTGCTTGTAGACGCCCATCATCAGTTCCTTGGTATCATCAGGGATGACAATCTCGCCCAGGGAGCAGATCTTGGCCATATCCATCTCGTCCTTGATCCAGTCGCAGCTCCACTCGGGATAAGCGTACAGACCGCAGCGGATACTGGTCAGCGTGCCCACCACGGGGTTCTCATCAAGGAAAAGTTTCTTGGTCAGCAGCAGGCGCTCCAGCAGTTTCGCACGGATCAGCACCGGCTCTTCCCCGAGGTTCTCCTCATAGACGGCCTTGAGCACGCTCAGGCGTTCGGGGTCCATCTGCTGGTTGGTATCGGTGACGATGCCCTTGCAAAGGCGGATACGGTCATCGGCCGTGGCCCAGTCCACGGCATAGGTACCGTGACCGGCTTTTTCTGCGGCGATACTGGCTTCTGTCCGTTGGGGGATGAACATGTCTGGCTCCTTGTGGAAATATGAGCAAAGGGAATGTGTCCACTCCCACCAGCAGGAACCGTGCCAGAATCAAAAATAAAAAATATTTTTATCTCAGCATATTAACAAACAGTCCCTCCTCGATTTCCCGCCATATGTCTCTTTTTGGAGACTTTACTGTCAACAAAAAAAGACATATTTCTCCTAAAAGAGACAACCGTCTTTGCCTGCGTACCGTGCCGGACGTTCCCCGCCGGTGCGCATCCTCCACAGCAGAAGGAGCCGGATATCATGTCCCATGAAGACTTCCTGCGATCCATCGACGTGAACATCGCCACGCTGGAGCCCCTGCATTCGGGCATCGCCATCTTCAACGACCAGGCCAGACTGGTGTTCGCCAATACGGCCTATAAAAAGATGTACCACCTGGACGACAGCTGTCTGGGCCTCGATGCCACCGCCTTTTTCATCACGGCGCGGCAGGGCATCCTGGAAGTGCTGAAAACGGGCAAGGCCAATTCCTGCGCTTCGGTGACCGTCAACGGCCTGTACGGCGTCACCTACCGCTGGCCCCTTTTCGACCGGCAAGGGCGCATCGCCGGCTGCATGACGGAAAATATCTCCGTCTCGCCCCGCAAGAACAAGATCCACGAGATGCAGCACATCCTCGGCGAGCTGGAAGCCTATGACGGCTATTCCACGCTCATCTGCCCGCAGCAAAGCACGGAGCCCGTGACGTTCGACACCATCGTGGGAGAAAGCTCCGCCATGCGCATGCTCAAGGAAAAGGGCAGGCGCTTTGCCCAGCATGACGAACCCATCCTGATCCTTGGCGAGAACGGCACGGGCAAGGACATGGTCGCGCAGGCCATCCATGCCGCCAGTTCGCGCAGCTCTGGGAATTTCGTCACGGTCAATTGCGCGGCCATCCCGCATGAACTCATGGAATCCGAGCTCTTCGGCTATGAGGCGGGGGCGTTCACGGGGGCTAGGGCCTCGGGCAAGAAAGGGCTGTTCGAACTGGCGGAAGGCGGGACCCTCTTTCTGGACGAGATAGGCGAGATGCCCTTCCCGCTCCAGGCAAAATTGCTGCGCGTGCTGGAAAACCACGAGATCCAAAAGCTGGGCAGCGGCACGCCACGCCATGTGGATTTCCGCCTGGTATCCGCCACCAACCGCAATCTCGAACAGATGGTCCGGCAGGGACAGTTCCGGGAAGACCTTTATTACCGGCTCAACCTCTTCGACCTGGTCGTGCCGCCGCTGCGCGAGCGCCTGGCCGATATCCCCCTGCTGGCCTACGCCATCATCACCAGTCTCCTGGGGCCGGAACGCGGCCATGCCATCCGCATCCACAAGGACGTCCTTTCCGTCTGCAGCGCGCATCCGTGGCGAGGCAACGTCCGGGAATTGCGCAACATCCTGACCTATGCGCTCTACTCCATGCAGGCTTCCGAGACCGTCCTGGGCCTGCACCATCTGCCGGAGCGTTTTTTCCACAAGGAGACCCGCGACCTGCTGCACGGTGCCCTGCGGCAGACCGGGACGGCAGAAGAAGCAGCTCCCGGCGCACCGGCGCAAGCCTCCGAGCGGCTGGCGGACAACAGACGGGCCACGGAATACCGCACCATCACCGAAGCCCTGGAGAGGTGCGGCGGCAACAAGGCCAAGGCCGCCCAATTGCTGGGCATCTCGCGCAGCTATCTTTACAAGAAGCTCGCCGCGCTCCATATCGCCTGCCAGAAGCATGGTTCATGACGTCCTTGAGGAGAACGTCGCCTTCCCTCCGTCTCCTGATGCGGACGGCATTTTCACATTTCCAAGACCAAAGAGCGCCTCTCCCCTCAGGGAAAGGCGCTCTTGCTGCTCATTGGGCCACTCCGGCCCATAATAAAAGTTTTTGGAAGGATATGGGGGAGCGTGAGGGGGGAGAAGGAAACCTTTTTCCAAAAAGGTTTCCTTCTCCCCCTCACAAAACATCCTTATTGCGGCAGCGGACAAGGCGTCAGGAAGAACGCGCGCTCCTCCTGTACCAGCGAGACGATCTCTCGCAGGCCCGCCAGTGTGGGCTGGCCCTTGTTGGCGGTCAGCAGGCCTTGCAGCTTCCTGACCAGGGCCGCGCGGGCCTCGCAGTCTTCCAGCCCCAGCATCCCCTTCTTGCCGAGGATCTCCAGGGCCTTGCCGTGCCGGGTGGCCAGGCCGGTGTGCACCTGATAGAGCGGCTCCAGCGTGTCGCTTTCCGCGGCGGCCAGCACCATGACCGAGGCCATGTACAGGCGCTCCAGATAAAGGCCGTACAGATGCGCGCCCAGCAGGCGCAGCAGCTGGTCGTCCTGGCGGGCGGCCTCCAGCAGGCGGGAAAGCTCCTGCTGGCGGAAGCGCGCCAGGATGTTCGCGGATTCCTGACTGTGTGGGGCCTTGCGGATGCGGGCCATATCCTTGCCGCTCAGCGTGGGCAGGGGCTTGCCCACCAGCTGCTGGAGCAGCTCGTTCTTCTTGGCAGCGTCGGACACGTCACCGAAATAGAAGGCATACATCCTGTCGGCGGCCAGCATGCCGCTGAGCACGGCCAGCTGGTCCTGACTGCCGTCCACGGGGCACATCTCGCCCGTGATGGTCAGATCGGGCTGGTAGATGAAACCGGCCTTTTTGAGCAGACCGATATCCTGGATGCTGTTCACGATGGCATCGCTGTCCAGCAGGGGGGCCAGCTCATCCACCACATGGGCACGGGCCGGCAGGGCGGACAGGCAGAACACCAGCAGGAGCAGCAGACGATACAGCAGCGCGGCCGCCGGCCTCCGGCCCGAAAGACCGGAGGCGACGACCGCGCCGGGCACGACGCCCACCGCTCCGCGCCCGGAAGCGCAGAGCATGGGGGGCGTGGCAACGGCGGACATCTTCATGACGTTGTTCCTTATTCCTCGTTGAGGGCTTCGCTGAAGCGCTGACGCAGGGCCTGCATCTTGGCCTTGGCGTCCAGCAGCTGTTCGGCACGGGCGCGTTCGCGTTCCACCACCTGGGCGGGAGCGCGGCTCACGAAACTTTCGTTGTGCAGCTTGCTCTGCACGCCCACCAGATCCTTTTCCAGTTTGGCCATTTCCTTGTCCAGACGGGCCAGCTCGCCGGCCAGGTCCACGGCGCCCTTGAGGGGCACGATGACCTGGCAGCCGCCCACCACGGAAGAGGCGGACGCCTTGGGAGCGTGCAGGTCGGCACCGATCTGCAGGTCTTCCAGACGGGCCAGGGTGGTCATCATCTGGCGGCAGCTTTCCAGCAGGGAGGCCTGGGCCTCGTCCACAGGATGCAGCATCAGGCTCACCTTGTGGCTGGGGCTGATGTTCAGCTCGGCCTTGATGGTGCGCACGGCCACGATGATGCCCTGCACCAGTTCCATGCGGGCGGCCTCGGCTTCATGCAGGCAGCCGGGACGGGCCGCGGGATAGAGCTCCAGGGCGATGTCCGTGGGCTGCTCGCCGGCGGGCACGGGCAGGGCGTGCCAGATCTCGGCCGTGACGAAGGGGATGATGGGATGCAGCAGGAGCAGCAGCTCGCGCAGCACCACCCACAGCACATACTGGGCCACGGGCTTGCGGGCCTCGTCCTGCATGTCGGGCTTGATGAGCTCCAGATACCAGTCGCAGAACTCGTTCCACAGGAACTTGTAGCCCAGCTGGGCGGCGTCGTTGAAGCGGTATTCTTCCAGCGCCTTGTCCATGTCCTGCTTGACCTGCTCCAGACGATGCAGGATCCACTGGTGGTGCAGGCCTTCCACGCTTTCCAGGGCCACCGGGGCGGGCGCGGTCTCGGGCAGGTTCATGAGGGCGAAGCGGGCGGCGTTCCACAGCTTGTTGACGAAGTGGCGGTAGCCTTCGATGCGGGCTTCGGACAGGCGGATGTCGCGGCCCATGGCGGCAAAGGCCGTCAGGGTGAAGCGCAGGGAGTCGCAGCCGTACTTGTCGATCATCTCCAGCGGGTCGATGACGTTGCCCGTGGACTTGGACATCTTGCGGCCGGTCTCGTCACGCACCAGGGCGTGCAGGTACACGTCGTGGAAGGGCACCTGGCCCATGAAGTGCTGGCCCATCATCATCATGCGGGCCACCCAGAAGAAGATGATGTCGAAACCGGTCACCAGCACGCTGGTGGGGTACCAGGTGGCCAGATCCTTGGTCTGCTCGGGCCAGCCCATGGTGGAGAAGGGCCACAGGGCCGAGGAGAACCAGGTATCCAGCACGTCCTCGTCCTGCTTCAGGTCGGTGCAGCCGCACTTGGGGCAGGAGCTGGGGTCGTGCTCGGCCACGATGAGCTCGCCGCACTGCGCGCAGGTCCAGGCGGGGATGCGATGGCCCCACCAGATCTGGCGGCTGATGCACCAGTCGCGGATGTTGTCCAGCCAGTGATAATAGGTCTTGGCCCAGGATTCCGGCAGGATGCGGGTCAGTTCGGGCACGGCCTTGCGGGCGGCGGGGGCCATCTTGGTGGTGGCCACGAACCACTGCGTGGACACGTGCGGTTCCACCACGGTGTGGCAGCGGTAGCAGTGGCCCACGGAGTTGTCCAGGTCTTCCACGGCCAGCAGGTCGCCGGCGGCTTCGATGTCGGCCACGATCTTCGTGCGGCAGTCTTCCTTCTTCAGACCGGCGTAGGGGCCGGATTCGGCCTTCATGATGCCGTCTTCGTCGATGACCTGCAGGAACTCCAGATCGTGCTTCTTGCCCAGGGCCCAGTCGTTGTGGTCGTGGCAGGGCGTCACCTTGAGGGCGCCGGTACCGAACTCGCGGTCCACGTAGCTGTCGGCGATGATGGGGATCTCGCGGCCCAGCACGGGCACGATGGCCGTCTTGCCCACCAGGTGCTGGTAGCGCTCGTCCTCGGGATGCACGCAGATGGCGGTGTCGCCGGGGATGGTCTCGGGACGGGTGGTGGCGATGGTGATGCTGCCGGAGCCGTCGGCCAGATGGTAACGGATCTTCCACAGCTTGCCCTTGTGGGCCTCGTGTTCCACTTCGTCATCGGCCAGGGCCGTATGGCAGCGCGAGCACCAGTTGATGATGTAGTCGCCCTTGTAGATCAGGCCTTCGTTGTAGAGCTGCACGAAGACCTTGCGCACGGCGGCGGACAGGCCTTCGTCCATGGTGAAGCGCAGGCGCGTCCAGTCCACGGAGGCGCCCAGGGCGCGGATCTGGTTGAGGATGCGGTGACCGTAGTCCTCGCGCCACTGCCACACGCGCTCGATGAAGGCTTCGCGGCCCAGGTCCTGACGGGTCTTGCCTTCCTTGGCCAGAGCGCGTTCCACCACGTTCTGGGTGGCGATACCGGCGTGGTCGGTGCCGGGCACCCACAGCACGTTCTTGCCCTTCTGGCGGGCATGACGGCACAGCACGTCGATGAGGGTCTGGTTCAGGGCATGCCCGATGTGCAGGGCGCCGGTAACGTTCGGCGGCGGGATCACGATGGAAAAGGGTTCGCCCTGGGCATCCGGGTCGGGCGTGAAGGTCCTGTTGTCCTGCCAGTGGTCGCGCCAGCGCGCTTCCACGTCATGGGGCTCGTAGCCCTTGGGGAGGGTATCCGCCATCTTGCTTTCTCCATGAAAGGCGGCCATAGTAAGCTGTTATGTGTGCCGCCAACCCTGTATGTATTCTCTGGGACGCGTCCCATATCTGGGGCCTTATGGTCTGGCGCGCCCTGTGCGCGCTGGGACTGCCCTGTCGTCTGGTCAAGGGACAAGACATAGCCAATGGCGCGCTTTTTCGCAAGCCATGCCCGCAGGGCACGCCCGACAAGGCACAGGGAGCCGCCCCGCTCCTGCTGGTCCCCGGCGGCAACGCCCGGCTCAAGGCCCGGGCCCTGGGCGAGAAGGGACGCCAGGCCGTGCGCGACTATCTGGCCGAAGGCGGCCGTTACCTGGGCTTTTGCGGCGGCGCCGGGCTGGCCCTGAGCCAGCACCGCAGCCAGGACGGGCTGGGGCTCTGCCCCTGGGGCCGTGCGCCCTATCCCGAGCGTCTGCACCATCTCATCTCCGGTCATGCCCACATGCGCGTGCGCTCCTGCATGGCGCGCGATCTGCCCGCCGTGCGGCCGGACTTTCCCAAAGCTTGTCTGGACGGGGCCGCCCCCGATCCGCTGCGCCCGCCGCTGGGCGACGAGGCCTGCGCCCTGGTGCCACCGCACTGGCGCGGCTGCGCCCACGGCCATGATGACGACTGCCGCCATTGCAGCAACTGCCGCCCGCCCCGGGAAGACGGCCATGTGCCGTCCCTGCCTGTCTGGTGGCCCGGCCGCTTCGCCCCGGAAGCCGACGAACGGGTCAGCATCCTGGCCTCCTACCGCCAGCCGGACACGGACTTCTGGCTGGCCGACCTGCCCCTGAGCCGCATCCCGGCCCCCGTCTTCGAAGCCTGGAAAGATCTGTACGGGGTCAACGTCTCGGCGGACTTCCTCGACGGCCAGCCCCTGATGGTGGCGGGCAATTACGGCCGGGGCCGCTACGTCCTCAGCTACTCCCATCTGGAGACCCCGGACAGCCCCGATGCCAACGCCTGGCTGGCCCATCTGCTGCGCGCGCTGGCCGGTCTTGCGCCGCAGCGCGAGCTGGTGCCCGCCTGGGACCTGCACCGCAAGGCCGCCTTCCGCTGGCCCGAAACGCCGCAGACAGCGCCCCTGCGTACCCTGCTGCACGGCATGCGCGCCCTGCTGGATCTGGGCGTGGAACACAACCTCTTCTTCGAGCGCACCCCCTGGCTCTGGGGCTGGCGCCCCGGCCTGCCCGGCGCGGTCTGCAACAACCTGTATTCGTCCCTGCGCGTGCTCTGCGGCCTGCGGCCCGGCCCGGACACCCTGACCGCCTGGGACAGCATGCGCGCCCGCTTCGCCGCCCTCACGGACATCTTCCTGCCCGGCGCCGAAGGCTATCTGCTGGCCTGCCGCCTGCGCGAGACGCTCTCCCCCACCATGCCCGACGCCGTGGACCGTCGCGGCCTCACCAACCAGCGCGAGGCCCTGTTCGGCCATCCCATGACCGGGGGCGGCATCGTGGGCGAACTGCTGGAGATGACCGACGAGCTGCTCTACCGCGGCCAGCAGGAAGATGCCTGCGCCGCGCTGGACGACTGATCCCGCGAGGCCCGCCTGAAAAACAAGGCCCGCTCCCGAACGCCCCGCCTCTCCTGGCCGCATCCCGTCTTTACGGACGCCCTACTAGGTACGGTCAGCTGTCGAATGTTCCACAGGAACGCCTTAAAAAGAGAGCACATGTCCGCACGACGTACACGCCGGACAAGACCCGCCTGCATGAAGGGCCCGCCGTTCGCGATCCGCGCCATTGCGGCATCCCTTGCCGCCGGGGCCATCGCCGTCACTGGGGGACGCCCAGCCGGAACGGCAGTCTCCGCCCCGCCATCTTGCGATACTATCCGCGCTCCTGCTGGGGGGCCTGCGCTCCGCCGGGCGCATCGACCGCTCCGGCTCTTTCCCCGCTGACGGCATACAGATAGCCGGCGAAAAAGGTGAACACCAGGGCATTCATGAGGCCTGTGGAAATGAATGCCCCCAGCATCCCCAGGAAAACACAGGCCATGGCGTACACATACCAGTCCCGATTCCGAGCAGCAAAACGGACACTCCGCCAGAGCAGCATACCGCACAGCCCCAGGAACAGGAGCAGACCAGGGACGCCGAACTCCGCGAGCAGGACGGAATATTCATTCAGCGGTGGTACGCGACGCAGTTCGTCTTCCCCGGCCTGCCGGGCGAAACCACGCAGCTCGCTGCCCCGCTCCAGGCTGCATGCATCCAGCGGCTGCCAGTAGAATCCCCGCAAATAAAATCCCGTTCCCAGCACGCGGGACAGGCCGGCGGCCATATCCAGCCGGGTACAGACATAGCGTATGCCCAAAGAGCCGTTCCTCTCCAGTGCCCCTTCCAGCTTGGGACACTGGGGCGAAAGACCGGCATGACTGTCTTCCAAAAAATGCAGAATGGAATCCGTTTCCTGAGCCACTGCCCCGAAGCGTTCGAATTTGGGCTGCAGGATTGTCCAGCATCCGGCGCCGGCCAAAAGAAGCAGCACGCAGGACAGGACGAAGACCTTGCGGCTGTAGCGACGCCAGATGGTCAGATACCAGGGGATGCCAGCCATGACACAAACCAGTGCAAAAGCGACTGCGCCGGTAAGGACCTTACTTTGCCACATGATGAGTCCCCACCCCGCGACCCCCAACAGCCACAGACGATTGCCCGCACACTTCGCCAGCAGCAGGCCAAGCACCGGCAAAAGGCCAAACGCCATGTGCGATGGTTCCGCGAACAGCCCCCTGACCCTGTCGGTAAAATATGGTGGCGGCCACCAGCCATGACCGATGCACTCCATGCGGAACCAGGGATTGATGCTGACCAGAAAGTCCTTGATCCCCGTAGCACCGTGATTAGCCAAAATCTCCAGAATGATATGGGCAAAATTGGACAGACCGAGCACCAGCAGGGCCGCCTGGAAAAGGTGCTTCCCGCATCGGACCGGCAGACAGGAGAACATCACGGCCCACCAGAGAAGGAAACAGAAGGGCACGATGAACCAGCGGGCCAGACCCAGCCAGACAGCGGGAGCGATGCCGTGCGGCACCTCACGGAGGCCCAGCCAGGTCGAAAGGACGCTGCAACCGATCAAGGCCGCCCACAGGAGCAGTAGCCACCGGTGTTCCCGCATATGGCCATACCATCGGCCGGAAATCAGGAACAGGAGCATGCCCGCACATGCCAGAGGATACATGGGACGGGGCGGCATGAAGGGTACTTCATACCAGGGGAAGACGTCGAACGACAGCAGGGCCAGGCTCAAAAAGGCACACGCCATGGATCCCCACAGGCACAGACGGGAGAATCGATCCATCAAGAGATTCCTTGTTCGGGAAAAAGGTCGGGAGACGGGCCCGGGAAACGGCAGCCTGCGGACAGACAGCATGGAAGGACCACCAGCCCGAAAAGAGGAATGATCTCTATCCTATAGTTCGGCACCTTTCCTGACAAGCACTACAGACAGCCCGCTCCCTGCAGCAGGAAGATGAACAGCATCAGGCTGACCATGCTGGCGGCATTGCTCAGCACGGCGGTCAGGGCCGCCTCTTCGGGCACGGCGCTGTAGACCTCGGCCAGCACCGAGGCCACCAGGGCCGTGCCGGTGGCGGACATGAGCACGCCCACGCCCAGCCAGAGCGGCGGCAGGCCCGCCAGACGCATGATGCCCCAACAGATCAGGGGATGGATGCCCAGCTTGCACAGCAGGAGCCAGACCTGCCGGATCACCGTATGCCCGCCGTTGCGGCGCAGGGCCAGCACCAGCTTCTGGCGCAGGTCGAAGCCCAGGGCCAGCAGCATGCAGGGCGCGGCCGTGCTGCCGATAAGCGCCGCGGCGTGATCCAGCGGCTGCCACAGCCCCAGCCCCGAGCAGGCCAGCCCAAGGCCCACCAGTGTGGCCAGCAGCAGGGGATTGCCCAGCAGGAACAGGCGCAGCAGCTTCCAGATACGCCCCCGGCCATCGCCCCAGGCCGCGGAACCCGCCAGACAGTCCATACGGATCTGGGCCATGATGACCACCACATTGGGCGTCAGGGCAGCCAGACCGGCCACGACCATGGCTTCGTGATCGCCCGGCAGCAGGCCGGCCACGATGGGCAGCCCCACGAAGGCCGTATTGCTGGCGCTGCACGCCAGACCGGAGATGATGGCCGGGCCCGTGCCCCGCCGGGAAAAGAGCCTGTCCACGACATAGCCCAGCAGATAGCACAGCATCTGCGCCCCGATGACGCCCAGCCAGAAGCCGCCGTGGGCCAGATCCAGACGGCTCGCGCCGGACAGGATATGCAGCATGAGCACGGGCAGGGCCAGCTTGAGCACATACAGGCCCATGGCCGCACCGGTGTTCTCGGGCAGCACGTCGGTCATGTGGACCGCGGCGCCCACGGCTATGAGCAAAAAGACGGGAAGAACGGCATAGAACGCTTCCATACGACACCTCCATAGGGACCGTAGTGTGGCTCTCCCGGAGGATGTCGCTTGCGGTGAGGGGAAAGATGCGCCTCTTTCATCCGCTTGTCCAGAAAATTGTTTGTTCAATCAAACAGGATTTAACTCATTGAAAAAGCCCGGTATCGACCGGGCTTTGTGTTGTCGGACAGGATATGCCGAAGGCCTTTCGGCGCCTTGCCCGCAGGCTGGACCGGCGGGAGGCGAAAGGCCCCTCTGCCCCTGCCGCCAGGGCACGGCAGGGAGCCATACCGGACGCATCAGATATGGCCCAGCAGACGCATCATCCAGATGAAGAAGCTCAGCGAGAACAGGCTCAGGCCGTTGGAGACCAGGGCCGTCAGGGTCGCTTCTTCCGGCCCGGCATGATGCACGTCGGCCAGCACGGGGACCACCAGGGCCGAGCCGGAAGCGGCCATGATGACCGAAACCGCCAGCCACAGGCCTTCCACACCCAGCGCGGCCAGGATGGCCCAGCACACCAGGGGCTGCACCACCAGCTTGCAGACCTGCAGGGCCGTCTGGCGCAGCAGGGCATGGCGGCCCGCATGCCGCAGGACCACGGCCAGCCGCTCCCGCAGGGTCAGGCCCAGGGTCACGAGCATGCAGGGCGCGGCCGTATGGCCCACCAGCTCGGCGGCCCTGTTCAGCGGATCCCACAGGCCCAGCCCCAGGGCCGAGACCAGCACACCGCCCGCCATGCCCCAGAACACGGCATTGTACAGCAGCGAATAGCGCAGCACATGCAGCAGCACGGCCTTGCGCCCCTGCGGCATGGAGCGGGAAGGATCATGCGCAGCCAGCTGCACCTGCCCCACCACGAACAGCAGGTTGGGCGTGATGGTGAACAGGCCGGCCACGAACAGGGCCTCGGCATTGCCCGGCAGGGCGCTGGTGATGACGGGGATGCCCACGAAGGCGGCATTGCAGAAACAGCCGCCCAGGGCCGTCACGGTGGCCGTCGCGCTGTTATGGCGGGCCAGGATGCGGTCGGCCGCATAGCAGGCCCCGTAGATGAGGAACTGCGCGGCGATGACGCCCAGCCAGAACTGCGGATGCGCAAAGCTCTCCAAAGGCGCGGTGGCCATGATCTGGAACAGCAGCAGCGGCAGGGCCACGTTGAGGACATAGAGGCTCATGGTCTGATGGGCGTTCTCGGGCAGGGCCCGGAAGATGTCCAGGCAAACGCCCAGACCGATGAGCAGGAACACGGGAACAACGGCGGAAAATGCTTCGATCATGCCCTTGCTTATGCTTCTCCCGGACGGATGTCCAGAAGCGCGGGCTGCGACCGGACCCCGCAAAAAAGGCCCGGAACAGCACGGGAACCCGTCGGGAAAGCGGCCATGCCGCCCTCCGGACAGGCCTTGCCTCCGTGCTGCCGGGCCATCTTTTCAGTACACCTGGGGCACAGGCGCCGGACCTGTCCTAGGCCTGGCCGCCATGCGCATGGCAGTCGCAGGCGGCGTCCAGGGCCCCGCACTGGCGGCAGTGGGCCACCAGGGGCTCGAAGGTCTCGCTGTCCGGGAAATAGGCCAGCAGGGAGCCCTGCGACATGTCGAAATACCAGGCATGCAGCGACAGTTTGTGGGCGGCCACACGCTCCTGTATCCAGGGATAGGAGAGCAGGTTGTCGATGGAGACGAGGATGGCGGCCTCTTCGCAGTGGCGCTGCCGGTCGGCCGGGGTCTCGTCGCGCACATCATCGCGCATCCGCTCCAGGGCGGGCGCGGCCATGGAGACCCAGTTGGCCACGAAGCTCTCGTCATGTAGCGATTCGGGGTTCAGCAGGGCCTGGATGCCGCCGCAGCCGGAATGGCCCAGCACGATGATGTGTTCCACCTTGAGGTGATGCACCCCGTATTCCAGCACGGCCAGCACGGCATCCCGGCGCAGGGCGTCGTCGGCATGGGGCACGAGGTTGGCCACGTTGCGCACCACGAAGATGTCGCCCGGGTCGCAGCCCATGAGCAGGGCCGGATCGGCGCGGGAATCGCTGCAGGCGATGACGATGGCCTTGGGGTGCTGTCCCTTGTTCAGAGAGGTGTAGTAGTCGTTCTCCGCATCGAAGTAGAAGCGGCGGAAGTTCCTGAAACCGTCGATGAATTTCTCAAAGTCTTTCATTGTTCCCTCAGGGATGGCGCCCGCCCGTGCGGCGTACGGGGCCGCCGGACGGAAGAGACGAAAAGAGCCCCGGATGGACCGGGGCTCTCGGATAGCGTCAAAGACAGGGGCTACTGGGCCTTGGCTTCGGCCGGAGCGGCCTTTTCGGCGGCGGGCTTTTCAGCAGCGGGAGCGGGCTTTTCAGCGGGCTTCTCGGCAGCCTTGGCGTCCTGGGCGGCCTTGGCGGGAGCTTCGGCGGCAGGGGCTTCAGCCGCGGCGGGAGCTTCGGGCTGGGGGTTGCTCACGGACACGAAGTTGACCTTCTGCTTGTTCATTTCGTCCAGCAGGGCATTGGTCACGTCCAGGGCGGGGTCATAGGCCACGGCCACGTCCGTGCCCAGCACCACGCTCAGGCCGTTGGCCTTGCGGTAGTTGTTCACCAGACGCTGGGTCAGGTCCAGCAGCTGGCTGACCACGTTCTGCTGTTCGGCGTTGATGCGCTGCTGGCCACCCATGTAGATGGCCTGCAGTTCACGCTGCAGGTTTTCGTTCTCGGGGTCTTTGCCCAGGCGGGCCTGCACGTCGTCGATCTGCTGCTGGATCTCTTTCTGCATGCCTTCCAGGAAGCGGCTGGCTTCCTTGCCGGGTTCGCTGTCACGCAGCAGGCGGTTCATATCGACCACGCCGACCTTGACGGCGGGTTCCTGGGTCTGCTGGCAGCCGCTGACGGCGAGACAGAGGACGAGCAGGGAAAGGACGAGGAAACGAATACGCATGGGGAGTTCTCCTTGGATCATCCGCAGATGTGCGGTTTCAGTCTGAATGGCCTGCTTGTACGATGTTTTGTTCCGGGACTCAATACTTTTCCGCCGTCCCGCTCCGGCATGCCGTCCGGGACGGGACCTCGTGCAAGACGGCACGCGCATTGACAAAGGATGCGATATTGTTATTCTGGACGTTGTCCTTAATTTTATAAGATCTTCAGGGCGGACCTGCCGCCAAGCGAGAATTTTCGTGTCATACCACTCCCTGCGCACCCCGCGCGAAGCCATCACCGAGATCGTCAGACACGCGCCGCCCGAAGTGCGTCCTGCCATCATCGCCCTTATCCGGGCCGCCTATCGCTCCCTGAAGCGCGGCTATCAGCCCGATGTGCGGGCCGTGCCCCTGCGCAGCTGGCGCTCGCTGCTCCAGCTGCTCTCCTCCGTCGCCGCCATGCAGAGCGAGACGGAGACCCTGTTGCGTGTCTCCAACGACCTGCTCTCCATGGCCGACCATATGGCGCCCCCCGGGGAAGTGCTGCGCCAGAGCGCCGAGATCCTGGTCCATGCCCTGCATGCCGACCTTTACGTCTGCCGTCTGCGCAACCCCCAGGGCGAGTGGGTGGTACAGGCCGCCGCGCGTCGTGACGGCGGCGGCATCCCCATGGTGGTCCCCGCCCTGGAAGAGGGCATCCGCAACCATCCCGTCATGCGCACGGTCAAGGAAGGCTCGGCACGGCATGTGGTGTCCAACAACCTGCGGGGCATCGAACGCGGCGGCGAGTCCTTCGACTGCGTGGTCTACAAGGCGGGCTACCGTTCCCGTCTGGCCTTCGTGCTGCGCGAGCGCAACGACAGGCCGCCCTTCGGCCTGGTGCTGCTCTACACCCAGCGGGAATACGGCTTCGAGATGTACGACGCCCACTTCCTGTCCAAATGCGCCCGCATCGTGTCCCTGACCACGGGCCGCCGCCTGGCCGTGGCCCGCGACACGCTGGAAAAAGCCGCCGGTGCCATGGCCCACTACGGCAACAACGCCCTGAACATCATGCGCAACCAGGCCGAATACTGCGGCGAGCTGGTGGAAGACATCGACAACAACCTTTCCCGTGCCCTGCGTCTTTCCCGCGAACTGCGCGCGGAGTTCCACGAGGATTCGCGCGGCCAGCGTCTGGCCCTGGAACTGGAAAAGATCCTGGCCCGCGCCGACCTGACGGAACTGGCCGGGCACCTGGGCGGCGTGCTGGAAGGCACCCGCCGCATGACCCGCATCATCGGCTCCCTGAAAAAATCCGCGGAGCGTCCCTCGCTCATGCGCTACGCATTGGGGCAGGACGTCCTCAAGCTGGAAGACGACTCCCACGACTAGGCCGGGGCAGGCCGATCCCCCGCAATGCCGCCGTCCCCTGCCAGGACGGCGGAACCATACGCCGCACGGCGCATGCCGCCGGGATCCCCCTGCCCCTTTCCTGTCACGATGCCGCCCGCCCTGCCGGGGACATGCGCCGATCTTCCAGGCTCCGTGTCCTGCCGGGCGTCGCCCTTCCGGCCCGTCACCTCCAATGCCACGGAGCGCCGCCATGAATGCCGCCCGCCTCTTCCCCTTCCTGAACGAACTGCGCCACTACAGCCTGCGCGATTTCCGCGCCGACTTCGTCGCCGCGCTCACAGTCACCCCCATGGCCGTCCCCCAGGCCATGGCCTATGCCCTCATCGCCGGTGTGCATCCGCAATACGGCATCTATGCCTGCATGCTGCCGGTCATCGTGGCCGCCCTCTGGGGCTCGGCCCGCTATCTGGCCGCCGGGCCCACCAACGCCATCTCCATGGTGCTGTTCACCACCATGAGCACGGTCAGCATCGGCGGCATCACCGTGGCCAGCCTGCCCGAAGAGGCCCGCATGCCCTACATCTTCGGCATCGCCCTGCTCTGCGGCCTCATCCAGGTGGGCATGGGCCTTGCCCGTCTGGGCGAGCTGGCCAATTTCATCTCCCATTCGGTCATGGTGGCCTTCTCCGCCGGTGCGGCCCTGCTCATCGCGTCGGGCCAGCTCAAGACCGCGCTGGGCCTGCCCTCCTCCCAGGCGCAGGGCTTCTTCCCCCAGATCGATCACGTCATCCACAATTTCAGCCGGCTCAACATTTGGTGCCTGCTGGTCTCCGGGGGCACCATCCTGCTGATCCTGCTTTTCAAGCGCATCTCGCGCCGCTTCCCGGCCACCCTGGCGGCCCTGGTCATCATCTCCGCCGTCTCGGCCCTGCTGGGGCTCCATGAGCAGGGCGTGCGCCTGGTGGGCGCCATCCCCAGCGTGGTCCCGCCCCTCTCCCTGCCCCCGGCCTTCGACATGGCCTCCATCCGCGACCTGTTCATGCCCGCACTGGCCATCGCCCTGCTGGGCGCCGTGGAATCCCTGGCCATCGGCAAGCAGCTGGCGGGCATCCGCGGCGACCGCTTCGACGGCAGCCAGGAACTCATCGGCCAGGGCCTCGGCAACATCGCCGCGGGCCTCACCTCCGGCATCCCCGGCTGCGGCTCCTTCACCCGCAGCGCCCTGGTGGTCACCAGCGGAGGGCGCAGCCGCATGGGCACGGTCTTTTCGGGCCTGCTGGCCCTGCCCATGCTCTTCGTCATGGCACCGCTGGTCAGCTGGTTGCCCATGCCCGCCCTGGCGGGCGTGCTGCTGCTCATCTCGGTGAACATGATCGACATCCCGGCCATCCGTCTTTGCCTGCGGGCCACACGCATCGACCGCTGGGTGCTGCTCATCACCTTTGCGTCCACCCTGCTCCTCGATCTGGAGCGGGCCGTGTTCATCGGCGTGCTGCTTTCCCTGACCCTTTTCATCTACAAGGCCGCCCATCCCCGGGTGCGCCGCCTGCGGGCCACGGACCCGCTCATGCGCTACGCCCCGGACCACATGCCCGAGGGCCTGGTGGTCTACGTCATCGAAGGCACGCTCTTCTTCGGTGCCATCCATGAGCTGGAGCGCCAGCTCTACGAAGAGGACGACACGCCGCCCCGGCTGGTGGTCCTGCACCTGACCCGCGTGTTCTGGCTGGATGCCTCCGGCGCCCACGCCCTTGAGCAGTTCCTCGAACGCTGCTATGCCCGCAGCGTGCCGGTGGTGCTGGTGGTGGGCAGCCGCAACGTGCGCGACATCCTTGGCCGCACGGGCGTCATCGACTGCCTGAGCGACGGCTTCGTGGCCGATACCCTGGGCGACGGCCTGCGCATCGGCGTGGACATGCTGGACAGGCACATCCGCTGCCACACCGGCTGTCCCGAGGAATCCTGCCCCGATCCGGCCCGTGCCCCGGCCGCTGCTCCCCGCAGCGTGGACCAGCTGGCGCAACAGCGCCTGCAACAGATACGCCCCGAAGACCCCGCGTCTTCCCCTACGGAACATCGATGATGCACAAAGCGTTTTTCCTGCCGGAATCCCCGGCCAATCCCGACAGCCTCCCCTTCGACCGGGAGCATCCCTGGCTGGCGCCGCTGGCCGGCTACAGCGACTTGCCCTTCCGCCTGCTCTGCCGCCGGTACGGCGCGGCGGTCTGCGTGACCGAGATGGTCAGTGCCAAGGGCCTTGTCTACCGCAGCCCCGGCACCGGTGAGCTCTTGCAGAGCCTGCCCGAAGACCAGCCCCTGGTGGTCCAGCTTTTCGGCGCCGAGGCCTCCTTCCTGCAACGGTCCGTGGAGATGCTCCGCGACGTGGGCTACGGCTGGTTCGACCTCAATATGGGCTGCTCGGTGGCCAAGGTCCTCAAGCAGGGGGCCGGGGCCGCCATGCTGGGCGATGTGCCCAACGCCCTGGAAGTGGCCCGCGCCATGCTCCGGGCCGCCGGTCCCGGACGGGTGGGCTTCAAGATCCGTCTGGGCCTGGACAGCCGGCGGCATGTCTGGCGCGACCTTTCCCTGCGCCTCCAGGATCTGGGCGCGGGCTGGATCACCCTGCACCCGCGTACGGCACGCCAGGGCTTCGGCGGCGAGGCCGCCCACGAAGTGCTGGCCGAGCTCAAGCAGGCCCTGGACATCCCCCTCATCGCCAGCGGCGACCTGTTCAGCGCCCGGGACGGCCTGCGCGTGCTGGACCAGACCGGCGTGGATACGGTCATGTACGCCCGGGGCGCCATGCACGGCCCGGCCATCTTCGATGATCACCTCCGCCTTTGCCGGGGCGAGGAGCCCCAGTCTCCCACACCGGCCGCCCTGCGGGCCATGGTCCTGCGCCATATGGAACTGGCTCAGGAGCTCTGCCCCGGTCGCGCCGCCCTCTGGAAGATGCGCAGCGTGGTGCCCCGCTATGTGCGCAGCCTGCCCGGCGTCAAGGCCCTGCGCCTCGAGCTCTGCCGCTGCACCTCTTGGGAAGGCCTGCACGAACTGATGGACCGCTTCCTGCCGGAATAGACGGCAAGATCTGTTGAGGGGGAAGGGGACTTTTTCCAGCGGAAAAAAGTCCCCTTCCCCCTCAAGCTCCCCCATCCTTCAAAAACCGCTCACAGCGTCCCGCGCTCCGCACAGGACGCTTGGCAGGGAATTCCGGTTTTCTCTCCCCCGTGCTTTCCTTTGCCTTCACGGACAGCCTCCCCTTCCCAGCGGCAGGAGTCCGTCCGCCTCCTGCCTGCACGACCTTTCCCCGGCGTCCCACAGACAGCCCCTTCTCCCCTGTCCAGCCAAAGAGGCACCTGCGCATGAGCCCTGCCCCTTGCCACCGCGCCTACCGGACAGCAGCCGCCATCCGGCGGCGATCCCCACGCAGCGCGAACGACAACGCCCCTTCCCCTTGACAGGGCCTCCCTCTCACGGAACACTGCCGCAAAGACTTTTTTCCGGGAGAGAACTATGGACGTCATCCGCGCCAAGACCGCCGGTTTCTGCATGGGGGTCGGTCTGGCCCTGCAAAAACTGGATACCGCTCTGGAACAGCCCTGCGAGGGCCGCACCTGCACCCTGGGCCCCATCATCCACAACCCGCAGGTGCTGGCCGATTATGAGGCTCTGGGGGTTTTCTGCGCCCAGGATCCTTCCCAGCTCGATGCCGCGGACAGGGTCCTCATCCGTGCCCACGGCATCACCCGTCAGGTGGAAGAAGCTGTCCGGGCCACCGGCGCCGACGTGGTGGACGCCACCTGCCCCAAGGTCAAGCGCGCCCAGCTGGCCATCGAACGCGCCACCCGCGACGGTGCGGAGCTGCTGCTCTTCGGTGAGGCCGATCATCCCGAAGTGCGCGGCCTCGTCTCCTATGCTCACGGCCCGGCCCATGTGTTCGGAAGCCGAGACGAACTGGCCGCCCTGCATGTGGACCCGGAACGCTCCTATGTGCTGGCCTCCCAGACCACCCAGGACCGCTCCGTCTTCGAGCAGCTGGAAAAGGAACTGCGTGAACGGCTGCCCCGGCTCAAGGTCCTGGCCACCATCTGTGACGCCACCCGCGAGCGTCAGGAAGAAGCCCGCAGCATCGCCGCCCAGGTGGATGCCATGGTGGTGGTGGGCGGACGCCAGAGCGGCAACACCCGCCGTCTGGCCGACCTGGCCGCCCAAAGCGGCATCAGCACCTATCATATAGAACAGGCCGAAGAACTGCGGGCCGAAGACTTTGCCGGCAAGAAGCGCGTGGGGCTCACCGCCGGGGCCTCCACCCCCCGCAAGCTCATCGACGCCACCCAGCACTGGCTGGAACAGTTGCCCGATTAAAAGGATGCCCGCGGGGGCGCCACGACGTGCCCCCGCGAGCCATGCTGTCTTGTGAACAAAAGGCTTTACCGTACGTGACGCGCGGCAAAAAAACTTTTCTCCCGTTCCCGGCCCTCGCGGTGCTGCCCTTCCTGCCCCGGCCAGGGCCCTTCGGACATTCCCCTTATTTTTTTCTTGTATTTGTTTGCCGGCAGGATGCACCTTTCGGCAAACAGGGCCTGGGCTCAACGCCGGTTATAATAGTCTGGATTTAAAGATTATTTTTGAGCGGCATCACGACCCGGCCACCATTGTGATATTTTTCACCAGAGCGCTGGAGCCATGAAACTTCTCCGGTCGTCCGCCGCAGCCGTTTGCAAAGCCCCGCTCTCTGGCGTACACTGAAAACCAGTTCCGCACACGGGACAGCCCCCGTTCACCGGGCCGCCGCAAGGCGTTTCCGGCGGGGCGCCTGTGTTTTTTCTGGGGGTAGAATGGCTCTGATCCTGGGTACCGCCGGTCACATCGACCACGGCAAGACATCTTTGGTCCGCGCGCTGACGGGCATCGACTGTGACCGTCTGGAAGAAGAGAAGCGGCGCGGCATCACCATCGAACTGGGCTTCGCCTGGGTCCCCATGCCGGGCGGCGAGCGCCTGGGCATCGTGGACGTGCCCGGCCATGAACGTTTCGTCAAAAACATGGTGGCCGGTGCCGCCGGTGTGGACTTCGTCATGCTGGTCATCGCCGCCGACGAAGGCGTCATGCCCCAGACCCGCGAACATCTGGAGATCTGCTCCCTGCTGGGCATCCGGCACGGTTTCGTGGCCCTGACCAAGGTGGACATGGTGGACGCGGACTGGCTGGAGCTGGTCCAGGAAGACGTGCGCGCCTTCCTGCAGGGCACCTTCCTGGAAGGCGCCCCCATCTTCCCCGTCTCGTCCAGCACGGGCCAGGGCATCCCGGCCCTGCGCGAACACATCCTGGCCTGCGCCAGCAGCCTGCCGCCCCGGCACGGCTCCGATGTCTTCCGCCTGCCGGTGGACCGCGTGTTCACCCTCAAGGGGCATGGCACGGTCATCACGGGCACGGTCATCTCCGGCGCGGTCAGCGAAGGGGACGAACTCTGCTTCATGCCCGGCGCCCTGCCCACCCGCGCCCGCAGCCTGCAGCGCCACGGCAGCAGCGTGGAGATGGTCCGCGCCGGCGAACGCTGCGCCGTCAACGTCCAGGGCCTGGAAGTGACGGACATCCATCGCGGCAACACCCTGTGCCGTCCCGACACGCTTTTCTCCTCCCGCCGCTGGCTGGTGCGCCTGCAGTGCCTCAAGTCCGCGCCGCGCCCCCTGCGCCAGCGCACCGAGGTCCACTTCCACCACGCCACGCAGGAATGCGCGGCCCGGGTGGTCTTCTTCGACCGTGACCGCCTGGCCCCCGGCGATTCCTGCCTGGCCGAGCTGCGCTTCTCCCATGATATGGTGGGGGTCTTCGGCGACCATTGCGTGCTGCGCGCCTATTCGCCCCTGCGCACTGTGGCCGGCGGCACCATCGTCAGCCCCCTGCCGCCCCTGCTGCGCCGCAAGGACCCGGATTTCCAGAACAAGCTCGATCTGCTGGCCCGTCTGCCCGAACTGGCCGCCCCCGAATACATCACGGCCCATTCCGGCCTCGACCTCACCAGGGCGGCCCTGAGCCTTAGTGGCAGCGCGGGCGCCAGCCACAGCCAGCTGCAGGTCCTCACCGGCCAGAACGCCGCGGCCCTGCAAAAGCAGCTGGTCCAGCTTTCTTCCCAGGGCGAGGCCATCTGCTGGCACAAGGAAGGCCGCATGTGGATCGCCAGCCTGCATTTCGAAGCCCTGATCCGCGCCTGTCTGGACAGGGCCGCCGCCCTGCACGCCAAGAACCCGCTCAAGCCCTCGCTGCCCAGCGGTGCCCTGTGCGCCGGCTGGGGCGACAAGCTGCCCCAGCGTCTGGTGGCCCGCGTGCTGGAAGCGGCCCAGAAAAAGGGCCTGCTGGTGGCCGAAGGCGACGGCCTGCGCCTGGCCAGCCACAAGGTCACGCTGGCTTCCGACCAGGAGGGACTGAGCCGCAAGCTGCTGGAGGCCCATGTCAGTGCGGGCCTGACCCCGCCCAATCTCAAGGACGTGCTTGAGGAACTGGGCGTGACCAGCAAGGAGGCGGCGCCCGTCCTGCGCCTGCTCTGCGAGCAGAAGAAGCTGGTGCGCGTCAAGGACGGCCTGTACTACAGCAACGAGGCCGTGGAAGAGATCCTGGACAAGGTGCGCCAGTGGTTCGGCGACCACGAGGATCTGGACGTGGGCGGCCTCAAGGAGATCCTGGGCCTCTCGCGCAAGTACCTCATCGCGCTGCTGGAGTTCATGGACAGGGAAAAGATCACCGTCCGGGTGGGAGACGCCCGGCAGTACCGGGGCCGTTAGGGACAGGCTGCCTGTCCCTGTCCGGTGGCCGCAAGGTCGCCGCCCGAGGCCCGACCAACAACAGCGTCATGCTCCGGCGACCGCGCCCGCGGCCGCCCGTGTCCGGGCGAGAGCCCTCGTCCCCGGACGGCACAAAGTTTGAGACGCCCGGCGTTTCAAACGCCAAATGCTCTACAAGGAGAGTCTATCATGGCACAGAAAATCCTGGTTATCGGCGGCGTTGCCCTGGGTCCCAAGGCTGCCTGCCGCTGCAAGCGCCTGATGCCCGACGCCGAGATCACCCTGGTGGATGAAAACCTCTTCATCTCCTACGGCGGCTGCGGCATCCCCTATTATGTGTCCGGCGAGGTCAACAACCTCGACGACCTGCGCGCCACGCCCTACCACACCGTGCGTGACCCCGAATTCTTCCGTACCATGAAAGGCATCACCGTGCGCAACCAGACCCGCGCCATGGCCATCGACCGCGCCGCCAAGACCCTGCTGGTGCGCAACGTGGTCACCGGCGAGGAAGAAAAGCTGCCCTACGACAAGCTGGTGCTGGCCACCGGCGCCACCCCGCGCATGCCTCCGGTGGAAGGCCATGACCTCAAGAACGTCCTGACCCTCACCCGTCTGGAAGCCGCCGACGTCATCCGCAAAGCCTGCGAATACGGCCAGGTCAACGAAGCCGTCATCGTGGGCGGCGGTTTCATCGGTCTGGAAGCCGCCGTGGCCCTGTCCGACATGTGGGGCGTCAAGGTCAGCGTGGTGGAAATGATGGACCAGATGCTGCCCGGCGTGCTCTCCCACAACATGGGCAAGATGGCCGCCCACGACTGCGAGGCCCACGGCCTGTCCGTCTACACCTCCGAAAAGGTCGTCAAGCTGGAAGGCAAGGACGGCGCCGTGTGCAAGGTCATCACCGACAAGCGCGAACTGCCCGCCCAGCTGGTGATCTTTGCCGCCGGTTTCCTGCCCAACGGCCAGCTGGCCAAGGACGCCGGTCTGGAAGTGGCCCCCTTCGGCGCCATCGTGGTCAATGAAAAGATGCAGACCAGCGACCCCGACATCTACGCCGGCGGTGACTGCGTGGCCATCAAGAACCTCATCACCGGCAAGCTGGGCTACCTGCCCCTGGGCAGCATGGCCAACCGCCAGGGCCGCGTCATCGGCACCAACCTGGCCGGCGGCGACGCCAGCTTCCCCGGCTTCGTGGGCACCTGGGCCGTGAAACTGTTCGACATGTCCTTCTGCGGCGCCGGTCTCACCGTGGAACGCGCCCGCAAGGAAGGCTATGACGCCATCTCCGTGGCCGTGGAACAGCTGGACCGCGCCCACTTCTATCCCGAAAAGAACATGATGAGCCTGGAACTGGTGGTGGACAAGAGCGACCGCCGCGTGCTGGGCATCCAGGGCGCCTGCACCGCCGGTGACGCCCTCAAGGCCCGCATCGACGCCGTGGCCGCCGTGCTGCAGTACGGCAAGCCCACCGTGGAAGACATCTCCAACCTGGAGATCTCCTACGCGCCGCCTTTCGCCTCCGCCATGGACGTGGTCAACGTGGTGGCCAACGTGGCCGACAACGTGCTGGCCGGCCGTGTGAAGCCCATCACCTCCGAAGAGTTCATGGCCCTGTGGGAAAAGCGCGCCGAGAACAACATCTTCTTCATCGACGCCCGTCCCGCCAAGGCCGGTCAGGCCGTGCAGGCCGTCCATCCCGAATGGCACTCCATCTCTCTGGAAGAGATGCCCAGCCGCGTCAACGAAGTGCCCAAGGACCGTCCTGTGGCCATCATCTGCAACACGGGTCTGCGCGCCTATGACAGCGTGCTGATCCTGGCCCGCAACGGCATCACCGACGTGGTCAACGCCGCCGGTGGCATGCAGGCCGTGCTCAAGACCGGCGGCAAGATCTAGCTGTCCGTCCTTGTGACCTCTCCAAGGGGCTCCCGTCAGGGGGCCCCTTTTTTCATGGCCTGCCCTCCCGCGTCCCGGCGGACGGGCGCTGCCCCCGGGGGAGCGCGGCCCGGACGTCCGTACCGGTCGGCAGAGGGCTTTGCCGCGTCTGCCCTTTGCCTCGCTTTTCCGGCCTGTCTCCGGTGCGTTCCGCCCCCAGATCGCCCGCCTTCCCCCCGGCCCCGTCCCGGTCGTTCCGGCACATGTTTTGCCCCTGCCCGGCCTGCCGTCCCCGCCTGCCGGAAAGCGCCTTCAAAGCCTTGCGCGGCGCCGATTTGCAGGCTATGATCACATGACACATTTCATGGGATTTTCCGTAGTTGCCTTTTGTCGCCCTTTTTAGTAGGCAGCCTGAAGAGAGACAAAGGCGGTGCTCACGCGTCCTGCGGGGCCACAGCGGCCCAAAATCTTCCTAACCCCTTTGTTTCTCTTATAAAAATGCCTGCGCATTTTTTTTCACAGCCTGACCACATTAGACTGTTCAAACAAACAATTTTGTGGTAGGGCTCATCCATTGCGAACAGGCACGGTCCCGGCCGTTTTTTCGGGCTTCTTCCGCCCGGGCCGCTCCGGCCTCATGCCACGGCATGATGCGATGGATCCTCTCTGTTTGCACACGACCACCGGCCTGCCGGTGTGTCCATTCCGGAAAAACATGCGCGCCAAGATAGACGCGCAAGGAGGAACAGATGGCGAAAATGAAAACCATGGACGGCAATAACGCCACCGCGTATATTGCCTACGCTCTGTCGGACACGGCTGCCATTTACCCCATTACCCCTTCGTCCGTCATGGGCGAAGTCATGGACGAAATGGCCGCCAAGGGTTGCAAGAACCTGATGGGCCAGACCGTGACCGTGCGTGAAATGCAGTCCGAAGCCGGTGCCGCCGGTGCCGTGCACGGTATGCTGGCTGCCGGTTCTCTGACCAGCACCTACACCGCTTCCCAGGGCCTGCTGCTCATGATCCCCAACATGTACAAGATCGCCGGCGAACTGCTGCCCGGCGTCTTCCATGTTTCGGCCCGTGCCCTGGCTTCCCACGCTCTGTCCATCTTCGGTGACCATCAGGACGTCATGGCCTGCCGTCAGACCGGCTTTGCCTTCCTCTGCTCCTCTTCGGTGCAGGAATGCATGGACATGGCCCTGGTCGCCCACCTGTCCGCCCTTGACGCTAGCGTGCCCTTCTGCCACTTCTTCGACGGTTTCCGTACCTCTCACGAAGTGCAGAAGATCGAGACCATCGATTACGAAGACATCCGCAAGCTGGTTCCCTGGGACAAGGTCGAAGAGTTCCGCGCCAATGCCATGAACCCGGAACATCCCCATATCCGCGGTACCGCCCAGAACCCCGACATCTTCTTCCAGAACCGCGAAGCCAGCAACCTGTACTATGATGCCGTGCCCGGCATCGTGCTGGAAAACATGAAGAAAGTGGCCGCCATCACCGGCCGCAAGCATCGCCTGTTCGACTACGTGGGCCATCCCGAAGCCGACCGCGTGATCATCAGCATGGGTTCCTCCTGTGAAGTCATCCAGGAAACCGTCAACTACCTGAACGAACGCGGCCAGCGTGTGGGTCTGGTGAAAGTGCATCTGTTCCGTCCCTTCTCGGCCGAACACCTGCTGCAGGCCATCCCCGCCACCGCCACCACCATCACCGTCCTCGACCGCACCAAGGAACCCGGTTCCCTGGGCGAGCCCCTGTACCAGGACGTGTGCACTGCCTTCATGGAAAAGGGCGAAGCTCCCACCATCGTGGGCGGCCGTTACGGTCTGGGCTCCAAGGACTTCACCCCCGGCATGGCCAAGGCCGTGTTCGACAACATGCTGGGCCTGGCTCCCAAGAACCACTTCACCGTGGGCATCAACGACGACGTGACCAACCTGAGCCTCGACGTTGAAGAAGAGATCGACACCGTGCCCGCCGGCACCGTGCAGTGCAAGTTCTTCGGTCTGGGCGCCGACGGTACCGTGGGTGCCAACAAGCAGGCCGTCAAGATCATCGGTGACAACACCGACATGTACGCTCAGGCCTACTTCGCTTACGACTCCAAGAAGTCCGGTGGCTTCACCGTGTCCCACCTGCGCTTCGGCAAGAGCCCCATCCAGTCGTCCTACCTCATCACCCAGGCCGACTACATCGCCTGCCACAAGGCCGCCTATGTCACCCAGTACGACATCCTGGACGGCATCAAGGACGGCGGTACCTTCGTGCTGAACTCCAACTGGTCGCTGGAAGACATGGAAAAGCACCTGCCTGCTTCCATGAAGCGCACCATTGCCCGCAAGCACCTGAAGTTCTTCAACGTTGACGCCGTTGCCGTGGCCCAGGAAGTGGGTCTGGGCGGCCGCATCAACATGATCATGCAGACCGCTTTCTTCAAGCTGGCCAACGTGATCGACTTCGACAAGGCCGTGGCCCTGCTGAAGGAATCCATCAAGAAGACCTACGGCATGAAGGGCGACAAGATCGTCAACATGAACATCGCCGCCGTGGACAAGGGCATGGACGCCCTGGTCGAGATCAAGTACCCCGAATCCTGGGCTGACGCCACCGAAGGTGCCGAAGTCTGCCATTGCGGCGACGACGAGTACATCGCCGGTGTGGTGCGTCCCATCCTGGCCCAGCGCGGCGACAAGCTGCCCGTGTCCGCCATGGAACCCGCCGGCATCATGCCCCTGGGCACCGCCGCCTGTGAAAAGCGCGGTGTGGCCATCAACGTGCCCGAATGGGTGGCCGACAACTGCATCCAGTGCTGCCAGTGCTCCTTCGTGTGCCCCCACGCCGCCATCCGCCCCGTGGTCGCCAATGACGAAGAACTGGCCGGCGCTCCCGAAAGCTTCGTGACCGTGCCTGCCAAGGGCAAGGAACTGACCGGCATGAAGTTCCGCATGCAGGTGTACGCCGAAGACTGCCTGGGCTGCGGCTCCTGCGTGGAAGTCTGCCCCACCAAGCCTGAAAAGCGCGCCCTGTCCATGAAGCCCCTGGATACCCAGATCGACGCCCAGGTGGCCAACCTGGCCTTCGCCGAAGCCAACGTCTCCATCAAGGACGACCTGATGGCTCGCGACACCGTCAAGGGTTCCCAGCTGCAGCAGCCCCTGCATGAGTTCTCCGGCGCCTGCGCCGGCTGCGGTGAAACCCCCTACGTCAAGGTGCTCACCCAGCTGTTCGGCGAACGCATGCTGATCGCCAACGCCACCGGTTGCTCCTCCATCTGGGGCGCCTCTTCCCCCACCACGCCCTACACCACCAACAAGGACGGCTTCGGTCCCGCCTGGGGCAACAGCCTCTTTGAAGACGCCGCCGAATTCGGCTGCGGTATCGGTCTGGGCTACAAGCAGCGCCGCGGCGCCCTGGCCCTGGCTGTGAAGGAAGCCCTGGCCACCGAAGGCATCGACGACGAACTGAAGGCCTCCCTGCAGGGCTGGCTGGACAACATGGACGACGCCGAAGGCTCCCGCAAGTTCGGTGAAGAGATCCTGGACAACCTGGACAGCCTGTCCGAAGCCAACCATGCTCTGGCCCACAAGCTGTGGGATATGGGCGACCTCTTCACCAAGAAGAGCGTGTGGATCTTCGGTGGTGACGGCTGGGCCTACGACATCGGTTACGGCGGTCTGGACCACGTCCTGGCTTCCGGCGACGACATCAACGTCCTGGTGATGGATACCGAAGTGTACTCCAACACCGGCGGTCAGGCCTCCAAGTCCACTCCTCTGGGCGCCATCGCTCAGTTCGCCGCTGCCGGTAAGCGCATCGGCAAGAAGGACCTGGGCCGCATGGCCATGAGCTACGGCTATGTGTACGTGGCCTCCATCGCCATGGGCGCCGACAAGCAGCAGGTGCTCAAGGCCTTCCGCGAAGCCGAAGCCTACAAGGGCCCCTCGCTGATCATCGCCTACGCTCCCTGCATCAACCAGGGTATCCGCAAGGGCATGGGCAAGAGCCAGGAAGAAGAAAAGCTGGCCGTGCAGACCGGCTACTGGCCCCTGTACCGCTTCAACCCCGAACTGGCCAAGGAAGGCAAGAATCCCTTCCAGCTGGACTACACCAAGGATCCCAACGGCGAACTGCAGGCCTTCCTGGCCGGCGAAACCCGTTTCGCCGCTCTGGACAAGAAGGATCCCGAAGTGTCCAAGCAGCTCAAGGCTGAACTGGACAAGGCCTACAACGAGCGTCACGCTCTGTACAAGCAGCTGGCCAGCCTGCCCCATCCCGGCAGCGAAAACTAAGCCGGCATACGCTGAATAAATGAAGGGGCGCGGCCGCAACGGCCGCGCCCCCATTATCTGGAGCGCGGGTCGAGCCCCTGCGTCCTCCGGCCCCGCCGGCAAGGACGCGCCCATGCCGGGACGGCAGACCCGCATGGCGCAACACCATATTTCCGCCCGCAAGGGCAGCGGCCTGCGGGCCGCGGCGCGCAGCGCGCCATCAGCCAACCCGCGCTTTGGAAGTTTCCGGCTCGCGAAACTTCAAACATAACGGCATCGATTCACCGGGGCCAGCGCCCCGTCCTGGAGGAAACCATGCATCGCGCCCTATACCTTACCGCCACGGGCCCGCGCACCGGCAAGCGCGCCATCGCCCTGGGCACCATGTCCATCCTGAGCCGCAACATGCAGGATGTGGCCATTTTCCGCCCCATCATCAATGAACCCCAGCTGGATGACCGCGCCCCGGACATCAACCTGCTGCTGGAACACTTCAAGCTCAAGCAGGACTACTGCGACACCTTCGCCTACACCTACCAGGAAGTGCGCACCATCATCAATCAGGGCGACCGCAACCTGGTCATCGAGAACATCATCCAGAAGTTCAAGGAACTCCAGAGCCGCCACGACTTCGTGCTCTGCGTGGGCACCGACTTCCTGGGCAAGGACCCGGTCTTCGAATTCGAACTGAACGCCGAGATCGCCTCCAACCTGGGCTGCCCCGTGATGCTCATCACCAGCGGTGAAGGCAAGAGCGCCGAAGAAGTGCGCGACTCCCTGCTGGTGACCCGCGACTCCATGGCCCCCTACTCCCTGGACGTCATCGCCACCATCGTCAACCGCTCCAGCCTGACCCGCGCCGAAGCCGACGACCTGAGCGATATCTTTGCCGCCGACGACAAGCCCGGCCTGGTCTACGCCATCCCGGACGAGCCCGCCCTGGGCCGCGCCACCATGCGTGACCTGCAGAAGGGCCTGAACGCCGAAGTGCTCTCCGGCGAGGCCCACCTCGACGCCCTGGTGGGCGACTACCTCATCGCCGCCATGCACGTGGACAACTTCCTGGGCTACCTGGCCAAGGACCAGCTCATCGTGACCCCCGGCGACCGCACCGACATCCTGCTGGCCTCCATCGCCTCCCGCCTGTCCTCCAGCAAGCCCGACATCGCCGGCGTGCTGCTGACCGGCGGCATCCGTCCCAGCGCCGAAGTGAGCAGCCTCATCGAAGGCTGGACCGGTGCTCCCCTGCCCGTGCTGCTGACCGACCAGCACACCTCCAAGGCCTTCATGTCCCTGCAGGAGATCTACGGCCTCATCGAGCCCACCGATACCCGCAAGATCAACACCGTGCTGGGCCTGTATGACCACTACGTCAACGGCAAGGAGATCAGCGCCCGCCTGAACATGACCAAACCCGGCCGTATGACGCCCATGATGTTCGAACTGAACCTCATCGAGCGCGCCAAGGCCAACAAGATGCGTATCGTCCTGGCCGAAGGCGAGGAACCCCGCATCCTGCAGGCCACCGACATCCTGCTGCGCCGCGAAGTGGCCGACATCATCCTGCTGGGCAATGAGGACAAGATCAACAAGCTGGCCCGCGAACTGCACCTCGACATCAGCAAGGCCACCATCATCGATCCCGCCACCTCGCCCAAGTTCGAAGACTACGCCGCCACCTACGCCGAACTGCGCAAGGCCAAGGGCGTGACCATCGAACGCGCCCGCGACGTCATGAGCGACGCCACCTACTACGCCACCATGATGGTCAAGAAGGACGACGCCGACGGCATGGTCTCCGGTGCCGTGAACACCACCGCCCACACCATCCGTCCCGCCTTCGAATTCATCAAGACCAAGCCCGGCTACTCCGTGGTCTCCTCGGTCTTCCTGATGTGCCTCAAGGACCGCGTGCTGGTCTTCGGTGACTGCGCCGTCAACCCCAACCCCACCTCCCAGCAGCTGGCCGAGATCGCCGTGGCCTCCGCCGATACCGCCAAGGTCTTCGGCATCGATCCCCGCGTGGCCATGCTCTCCTACTCCACCGGTACGTCCGGCAAGGGTGCCGACGTGGATGTGGTGGTGGAAGCCACGGCCCTGGCCAAGGAAAAGGCTCCCGAGCTCTCCCTGGAAGGCCCCCTGCAGTACGACGCCGCCATCGATCCCACCGTGGCCAAGACCAAGCTGCCCAACAGCAAGGTGGCCGGCAAGGCGACCGTCTTCATCTTCCCCGACCTCAACACCGGCAACAACACCTACAAGGCTGTGCAGCGTGCCGCTGAGGCCGTGGCTATCGGTCCTGTCCTGCAGGGCCTCAACAAGCCCGTCAACGACCTGTCCCGCGGCTGCACCGTGCCCGATATCGTGAATACCGTGGCCATCACCGCCATCCAGGCCGCTGCCGAAAAGCAGAAGTAGTACGGACCAGCGCCGGCTCGCCCGGCATCCTGTCCGCAACCACCATATCAGGGACGGAGCCTAGGCTCCGTCCCTCCATTCCCCCCTGACGAGGATCCTCATGAAAGTACTGGTTATCAACGCTGGCTCTTCCTCCTGCAAATATCAGCTGCTGGAAATGGACACCGAGACCGTCCTGGCTTCCGGTCTGGCCGAACGCATCGGCCAGGGCATGGGCAAGCTGACCCACAAGATCGCCCCCGACACCGACCACGAAGAAAAGATCGTGCGCGAAAGCGCCTTCCCCACTCACGTGGAAGCCATGGAAATGGTCATCGCCCTGCTGACCGACGCTGAAAAGGGCGTCATCAAGGACAAGAGCGAGATCTACGCCATCGGCCACCGCGTGCTGCACGGCGGCGAATCCATCACCGAGACCGTGAAGGTGGACGAAAACGTGAAGCAGATCATCCGTGACTGCTTCCCCCTGGGCCCCCTGCACAACCCCGCCAACCTCATGGGCATCGAAGTGGCCGAAAAGCTCTTCCCCGGCGTGCCCAACGTGGCCGTGTTCGACACCGAATTCGGCATGGCCATGCCGCAGGAAGCCTACATGTACGGCCTGCCCTACGAGATCTACGAAGAGATGCACATCCGCCGCTACGGCTTCCACGGCACCTCTCACAAGTACATCGCCAAGAAGACCGCCGAATACTTGGGCAAGCCCCAGTCCGAGCTGCGCTCCATCACCATGCACCTGGGCAACGGCTCTTCCATGAGCTGTGTGAAAGACGGCAAGTGCTTTGATACCAGCATGGGCCTCACCCCTCTGGAAGGCCTCATCATGGGCACCCGCTGCGGTTCCATCGACCCGGCCATCGTCCCCTTCATCATGGAAAAGAAGGGCCTGACCCCCGAGGAAATGGACACCCTGATGAACAAGAAGTCCGGTCTGCTGGGCCTGTGCGGCTTCACCGACATGCGTGACGTGCACAAGGAAGTGGAAAACGGCAACAAGAAGGCCGAACTGGCCCTCAACATGCTGGTCCGCAGCATCAAGAAGACCCTGGGCGCCTACTTCTTCCTGCTGGGCGGCAAGGTCGATGCCCTGGTCTTCACCGCCGGTATCGGTGAAAACGACGACATCGTCCGCGCCAAGGTCTGCGAAGGCCTGGAAGAACTGGGCGTGCGCCTGAACCTGGAAGAAAACGGCACCCGCAAGCCCGGTGCCCGCACCATCTCCACCCCCGACAGCAAGATCAAGGTCCTCATCATCCCCACCAACGAGGAACTGCAGATCGCCCAGGCCACCATGGAAGTGCTGGCCTAAGGCAAAACATATGTTGAGGAGGAAGGGCCCCTTCTGCCTGCGGTAACAAGCGGGCCTTCCCCTCAGACTCCCCCCTCCCAAACGCTCTTGGAAAGGCGCGTCCCGCGCGACTTCCTCCGTTCAAAGCAGAGCACCATGGGACGGGGCGCGGCGACAAAGGCCGCATTCGGAGCTGTGCCCGCCGCACCGGTGCCTCGCTTCCCGGCTCAACGACAGCTCCCACGATACGAAACGGGGCCGTCTCTTCACGAGACGGCCCCGTTTTCTTTGTATCGGTGATCTGCCGGGCAGAGCGCCTTGAGGGGGAGGGCCCCTTTTTCCTGCGGTAAAAAGCGGGCCCTCCCCCTCAAACTCCCCCTCCCCCCAAAAACCGCTCATGGTCTGGCGCGCTTCACGCGCCTTCCTCTGTTCAGGCAAAAAAACAAGGAGGGGAAACGACAACAGAGATGTCGCCCGAAGGGGGGCCGCCATACCGCACTCCAACAGACTACCGGCGGTGACAGCGCGCCAGACCATGCTGTGCATCCCGGGAACCGCCAAGCACCAAGCCCATCGACGGCCGCACGTCTCGCCTGATAACCGGAACAATTTTTTCTGAAGGGAAAGAGAGGAGCCTTGCATGGCGGTGAAAGCTTGGGGCGCTGGGAAAAATCCCCGTCTCTTTCAACGCCTATAATTTCTTCTGCTCTTCCGGCAGGAGGTGTCCCCCTGACAAAGTTTTTTGGCGTGGAGGGGGAGCGCGAGGGGGAGGCCGCACCTTTTGTCCACAAAAGGGGGGCCTCCCCCTCGCAACTATCCTTCTCGCCTACTGCGGGCGATCCAGCACGCGCAGGGAGATGGCCTCGGCCACATGGGCGGGAGCGATGGCGTCCTTGCCCTCCAGATCGGCGATGGTGCGGGCAAGACGCAGCACACGGGTGTAGGCGCGGGCGGAGAGGCCCAGAGCACGCACGGCCTGCTCCATGAGCGCGTGCCCGGCGGCATCGAGGGCACAGTGGCGTTCCAGCAAAAAGCCGCCCAGATCGGCATTGCAACGGCAGGCCGTCCCGGTATAACGGGCATTTTGGCGCTCACGGGCCGCCAGGACGCGTTTTCGGATGGTGGATGAGTCTTCGGCAGGGCTGCCCCCGCGCAAGTCCTCATAGGGCACGGCAGGCACCTCCACGTGGACGTCGATACGATCCAGCAACGGACCGGACAGCCGGTTGCGGTAGCGGTGCAGGATGTCGGGGCGACATGTGCATTCGTGGTCGGGGTCCCCGTAGTAGCCGCAGGGGCAGGGATTCATGGCGGCCACCAGCATGCAGGCGGCCGGATAGGTGAGGCTCTGCCCGGCACGGGCAATGGTCACGCGGCCGTCCTCCAGGGGCTGGCGCAGCACTTCCAGCGCGTTCTTGCGAAATTCGGGCAGCTCGTCGAGGAAGAGCACGCCACGGTGGGCCAGGCTCACCTCACCGGGCAGAGGATGCAGGCCGCCGCCCACCAGAGCCACTTCCGAGACCGTGTGGTGCGGCGCCCGGAAGGGCCGCACGCGCACAAGTCCCTGACCGGGGGCCAGCTTGCCCGCCACACTGTAGATTTTGGTCACTTCCAAGGCTTCTTCAAAGTCCAGCGGCGGCAGGATGGTGGGCAGACGCTGGGCCAGCATGGTCTTGCCGCTGCCGGGCGGGCCAATCATGAGCAGATTGTGCCCGCCGGCGGCCGCCACTTCCAGCGCACGCCGCGCGCCCTGCTGGCCGCGGACCTCGGCAAAGTCCATGCCGCACAGGACGGCATCCTCTGGAGACACGGGCAAGGGCTGCCGGGCTTCGAGCTCTTCCCGCCCCAGCAGAAAGGCCACGCACTGGGAAAGATGCGTGGGCGTGTAGACGGCCACGTCCCGGACCACGGCCGCTTCGGCACCGTTGTCCGGCGGCAGGATGACGGAGCTGAGGCCCTGCTGCCGGGCCATGATGGTCAGGGGCAACATGCCGGGCACCGGCCTGAGCGCACCGGAAAGGGAAAGTTCTCCGGCAAAGACACGGCCCTGCAAGGCTTCCACCGGGATCTGGCCGCTGGCCGCCAGCAGGCCCAAGGCCAGGGGCAGATCGAAGGCCGTCCCGCTCTTGCGGCGTCCGGCCGGGGCCAGGTTCACGGTGATGCGCGAAGGCGGCAGGCGAAAACCGCAGGCCCGCAGGGCCGAAAAAACCCGCTCCCGGGCCTCGCGCACGGCAGCCTCGGCCAGGCCCACCAGCGTAAAGCCGGGCAACCCCTGGCGCACCAGATCCACTTCCACGTCCACCGGAAAGGCATCCACCCCTTCCAGACCGGCGCTGTACAATCGTATGACCATAATCCTCCCCCACCGCCGTCGGCCCTGCCGCTGAACGGCCTCCCCGTGCGGCATGGCCTGTTGCCCGGCCCGCACGACGGCTGCAAAAAAAGCGCTGCCGCATCTGCGACAGCGCCTGTGATCATGCTCCTGTGGAAAAAGCCCGCAGGACACGGAACGGATCCCCACCGTCATGCCCTTCCCATAACGCGATGCGGGAAGAAGGCACGACCGGGAAAGGAGCCGCCTTCCGGCAGCGGAGACATGCCCCTTCCCGCAACGAATCCCTCCGGTTTTCGGGCCCTAGCGGACGGCCTTGCCGATGCGGCTCCAGCGCGGGCTGTTGTCCTTGTCGTCCCAGGACCAGTAGATGCGCCAGGCCTTGGCCTGGATGGCACCGCGATCCACAAAGCCCCAGAAGCGGGAGTCCAGCGAGTTGTCGCGGTTGTCGCCCATGACGAAGTACTTGTCCGGCGGCACGGTCACGGGACCGAAGTTGTCGCGGATGGGCTCGATGATGTTGGGCTGCTCGTAGCGGATGTAGCTCTCTTCCACGGGCATGCCGTTGCGGTAAAGACGCTTGTCACGCACGGTGATGACGTCGCCGGGCAGGCCGATGACGCGCTTGATGTAGTCCACCGAGGGATCGTTGGGGTATTCGAAGATGATGATGTCACCGTAGGCGGGATCATCGCCACGGTAGATGTAGGTGTGGGTGAAGGGGATCTTGATGCCGTAGGCAAACTTGCTGGCCAGCAGATGGTCGCCCACCAGCAGGGTCTCGACCATGGATTCCGAGGGGATCTTGTAGGCCTGGACCACGAAGGTCCTGATGACGAAAGCCAGGACCAGCGCCACCAGCAGGGCTTCGCCGTATTCACGGATCAGCGATTTCTTGGAGGATTTCTGCAGCAATGTACTCATGGATCTTCCTTTTTCGTGATTGCCGCCCAAGCGTGCGGCCCTTGCACTATGCCCCGGCAAAGCGCCGAGGGCAAGTACCCGGAGGTTATTTGCCGAACTTGTCCACGTAGCCCATGATGAAGACCAGCAGGATGATGCAGGGCAGGCCGTAACGCAGATAATACTTCATGAAGCGCGGAAAGCGCACCCCCTGGCCCTGGTTGACCTCGGCCACGAAGTTGTCCCAGCCCCAGCCGCGCCGCCAGCTGCAGAAAAGCAGGAAGAGCAGGCAGCCGAAGGGCAGCAGGTTGTTGCTGAGCAGGAAGTCTTCCAGATCCAGCACGCAGGTGCCGGGGCCCAGGGGCTGGAAGTCCGCCAGCAGGTTGAAGCCCAGCGCGCAGGGCAGCGAGGCCAGCCACAGACAGACAAAGTGCACGGCGCAGGCACGGCGGCGCGACATGCCGCTGACGTCCACGCTGTAGGAGATGATGTTCTCGAACACGCCGATGACCGTGGAGAGCGCCGCGCAGCTCATGAAGACGAAGAAGAGCGTGCCCCAGAGGATGCCGCCGTCCATGGCGTTGAAGATGTTGGGCAGGGTGATGAAAATCAGGCCCGGACCGCTGTTGGGCGCCACGCTGAAGGCGAAGCAGGCCGGGAAGATGATCAGGCCCGCCATGATGGCCACGAAGGTATCCAGGCTCATGATCCACAGGGCCTCACCGGTCAGGGAACGGTCCTTGCTCTGGTAGCTGCCGAAGATGGTCATGTTGCCGATGCCCACCGACAGGGTGAAGAAGGCCTGGGTCATGGCCGCATTGAGCACGGCATACCAGCCCACGCTCTGCATCTTCTCCAGATCCGGGGCCAGATAAAAGCTCACGCCCGCGCCCGCACCGGGCAGGGTCAGGCTGCGGACCACCAGCAGCACCAGGATGGCCAGCAGGCCCACCATGATGACCTTGACCACGCGCTCCACGCCCTTCTGCACGCCCATGGCGCAGACCAGGCAGCCCACGCCCACCACGATGGTCATGCCCAGCACCTGTTCAAAGGGGCTGGCCAGCGTGCTGCCGAAAAAGGACGCCACGCCCGTGGTGTCCAGACCGGCCAGGTTGCCGGAAAGGCTGTGCCAGCAATAGGCCAGCATCCAGCCCGTGACCGTGGTGTAGAACATGGAAAGCAGGTAGCTGCCCCACAGGGGGATCTTGCTGAACATGTGCCAGCGCGTGCCCTCGGGCGGCAGGACCTTCAGGGCGCGGCCCATGTTGCTGCGGGACGCGCGGCCCACGGCGAATTCCATGATCATCACCGGCAGGACGGCCAGCAGGCAGAGCAGGTAGACGCCCACGAAGACCGCGCCGCCGTACGCACCGGTGATATAGGGGAAGCGCCAGACGTTCCCCAGCCCGATGGCACAGCCCGCCGAAAGCAGCAGAAAGCCCAGACGGCTGCCCAGCATCTCTCTGGACTGAGACATGAAACCTCCCTGCCGGCCGCGGATGAGGGTCGGCATGTGTCGTTGTGAGGGAAAGAAGCCGTGCACGACCTCAGTCCCGGCGCCCTGCCCTTCCATGCCGCCTGGCCGGTACCGGCCAGGGACGCTCGCGGCGCATGGCCGGAGGCCTCCGGCGGATTGTCAGGAGCGGGACGCGAAGACCGTCACCCCAAGGGGACGGCTGAAAAACGGGGATACGGCCGGTCCGGAGCAGCTCTGCCCCGGGCCGGGCATGACAGGACCGCCCCCCGGCGGCCGCGGCACGGCGCGGGGAACGGTCCCGACAGCGGGAGCGGCCCTTGCGGGCCGCCGGGCCCGCCTACTTCCAGAACTTGTCCACGTAGCCCATGACGAACACGAAGATGATCAGACAGGGCAGGACGTAGGTCACATAACCGCGCAGCCAGCGGGGGAATTTCATGCCGATGCCCTGGTCCACTTCGGCGATGAAGTTGTCCCAGCCCCAGCCGCGACGCAGGCAGCAGAAAAGCAGGAAGAACAGGCCGCCCAGGGGCAGGATGTTGTTGCTGATGAGGAAGTCTTCCAGATCCAGCACGCAGGTGCCGGGGCCCAGGGGCTGGAAGTCGGCCAGCAGGTTGAAGCCCAGCGCGCAGGGCAGCGAGCAGACCCAGATGCCCACGGCATGCACCCAGGTGGCGCGGCGGCGTTCCATGCCCCACACGTCGGCGCTGTAGGAGATGATGTTCTCGAACACGGCGATGACCGTGGAAAGGGCCGCAAAGCTCATGAAGATGAAGAACAGCGTGCCCCACAGCTGGCCGCCGGCCATGACGTTGAAGATGTTGGGCAGGGTCACGAAGACCAGGCCGGGGCCGGAACCGGGCTCCACGCCAAAGGCGAAACAGGCCGGGAAGATGATCAGGCCGGCCATCAGGGCGACGAAGGTATCCAGGCCCATGATCCACATGGCCTCACCGGTCAGGGAACGGTCCTTGCCCTGGTAGCTGCCGAAGATGCACATGGCGCCGATGCCCACGGAAAGGGTGAAGAAGGCCTGGTTCATGGCCGCGTTGATGACCGGGAACAGACCGGTCTTCTCCAGCTTGGAGGGATCGGGCGACAGGTAGAAGGAGACGCCCGCCTCGGCGCCGGGCAGGGTCAGGGAGCGGATGACCAGGGCCATGAGGATGAAGAGCAGGCCCAGCATCATCAGCTTGACCACGCGTTCCACGCCCTTCTGCACGCCCATGGCGCACACGCCGCAGCCCATGAGCACCACCAGGGTCATGCCCACCACCTGGGCCACGGGGTCGCCCAGGGTGGCGCCGAAGAACTTGCCCACACCGGCGGCATCCAGACCGCTCAGGGCGCCGCTGGCCATGTACCAGCAGTAATAGAGCATCCAGCCCGTGACCGTGGTGTAGAACATCATCAGCAAATAACTGCCGATGAGGGCCACCTTGCCGCCCCAGTGCCACTTGGAGCCCTTGGGCTCAAGGATGTGGAAGGCCAGGCCCATGTTGCGGCGGGCGGCACGGCCCACGGCGAATTCCATGATCATGGTAGGCACCACAGCGAACAGGCAGAGCAGATAGATACCCACGAAGATGGCGCCACCATACGCGCCGGTGATGTAGGGGAAACGCCAGACGTTCCCGAGGCCGATGGCGCAGCCCGCCGAAAGCAGCAAGAAGCCCAGACGGCTTCCCAGCATCTCACGCTGTGTGTTACCAGACATAATTCCGCCTTGATCCTTTGAGAGTTGATATGGTCCAGCCCTGCTAGCCGCGCAACGCGAAGTTGGCGGCAAAGCAGACGGCAACAATGTACATGATGGGGCTCACCTCGCGCCAGCGCCCGGTCAGGACGCGCAGCACCACGAAGCTGATGAAGCCGAAGCCGAAGCCCGTAGCGATATTGAAGGTCAGGGGCATGGCGATGATGGTCAGGAAGGCCGGGATGGCCACGCTCAGATCGCGGAACTTGATCTGCACCACTTCCTGCATCATCAGGGCGCCCACCAGCACCAGCACGGGGGCCGTGGCATAGGCGGGCACCATGGCCACCAGCGGCGTGAAGAACAGGGCCAGCAGGAACAGGCCCGCGATGGTCACGGCCGTGAGGCCGGTACGGCCGCCTTCGGCCACGCCGGCGGCGCATTCCAGATAGGACGTGGCCGTGGTGGCGCCCAGCACGGCGCTGCACATGGTACCGATGGAGTCGGTCACCAGGGCCCTGTCCAGATGGCGGATGTGGCCCTCTTCATCCATGAAGCCGGCCTTGCGCGCCAGACCGATGAGCACGCCCATGTTGTCGAACAGGTCCACCATGGTCAGGGTGAAGATGATGGAGATCAGGCCGTGATGCAGGGCCCCCTTGAGGTCCATCTGCATGAAGGTCTCGGTGGGCAGGGGCAGACTGAAACCGGAAAAGGCCTGCTCCGGCATGGCGGTCACGCCGCAGAGCACGCCGGCCACGGTGACGGTCAGGATGCCGATGATCATGGAGCCGGGCACCCGCAGGCACATGAGCATGGCCATCAGGGCCAGGCCGCCCAGGGCCAGCAGGGCTTCGGGCCTGGTCAGGGGCCCCAGGGTGACGAAGGTGGAGGGATCCGCCACCACGATGCCGCAGTTCTTGAGGCCGATGAAGGCGATGAAGGCCCCGATACCGACCACGATGGCGTATTTCAGATCCATGGGCACGGCGTCGATGATCATCTGCCGCACGCGGGTCACGGTCAGCAGCATGAAGAACACGCCGGAGATGAAGACGGCGCCCAGGCCCGTCTGCCAGCTGTAGCCCGCCGGGCCGCAGACGTAATAGGCAAAAAAGGCCGTGATCCCCAGGCCGGGCGCCACGCCCACGGGGAAGCGCGCCCACAGGCCCATGAGCAGGGTGATGGCGATGGTCACCCAGATGACGGCGGCCACGGCGCTCTCGCGCGGCATGCCCGCATCGGCCAGCATGGAAGGCACCACGAAGATCAGGTAGCACATGGCCATGAAGCTCGTCAGACCGGCACGCAATTCCTGCCGGACCGAGGTCCCGTTGGCCTTGAGGGCAAAAATCTTTTCCAGCATACATCCTCCTTTCGAACCGGAGCGGGCCGCCGTGGGAGTCGGGCCCCGGCGCACCGGCAAAAAGACAGGCCCCCAGGGGCCGGTCACCGGGCATCCGCCCGACCGGCCGGGGCCATGCTTCCCTGGCCTGCGGCAGCGCGGCGTCCGGCTGCGCTCCGCAACAGTGGTGCGAAGCGTTCTTATACCCGGCAAGCCCCGCTCTGCCAAGTGCGCCGCCAAAGCAAAAAAGGCGCGGCACCCCCGTCAGGGATGCCGCGCCGGCAAAAACATTCCTCAGGCGGCCGGGCCGGTGCCGCCCTGTTCCGGGCCGCTCCAGACGCCCTCGGTGACCATGTGGCGTCCCCGCGCCCAGACATGGCGCGGCCAGCCCTGCACCTCAAGACCTTCATAGGGCGTGTAGTCGCCCTGATGCAGACCGCGGACGCTCAGCTCCCGGCAGTAGACCGGATCCAGCACCACCACGTCGGCGTCGAAACCGGCTTCCAGACGGCCCTTGCACTCGCCCAGGCCCAGCAGGGCCGCAGGCGTGGTGCAGGCCACGTCCACGAAGCGCGGCAGGGTCAGACGGCTTTTGCGCACGCCTTCCGAGAACAGCAGGGGCAGGCGCGTCTCCACGCCGGGCATGCCCTGCGGGCAGGCAAAGACCGATTCCCGGCCGGTGGCCCACTTGCGGGCATAGCTGACCTCGTCATGGGCGGAGACCACATGGTCCAGCAGGCCGCGGGCAAGGGCTTCCCACAGCAGGCGCCCGTCACGCGGGGCCCGCAGGGGCGGCATGCAGACGTATTTCAGGCCCTCGGCCGCACCTTCGCCGTAGCAGGCGGCGTCCAGCAACAGATAGCGCGGCGCCGTGCAGGCGTGGATGCGGCCGCAGTCATGCCCGCCGGAAAGCGCCGTCAGGGCACGTGCCGACGAGACCGGCCCCAGGCACAGGGGGCTCTCCGCCGCATGGGCCAGGGTCAGCGCCAGACGCACGGCCGTTTCTTCGGCATAGGCGGGAAAGACCTGCGGCCAGATCTGCACGTCCCGCTGCCCTTCGGCCTCCAGACGGGCGCGCATGCCCCTGACCACGGGCTCCAGACCGCAGGCCGCCAACGGCAGCATGCCCTGGTTCTTGAGACCGCGCAGGCGCGTGCAGGCATCGGCCGCCGTCAGCAGCGACGCGGGGAAGGCCGCGCAGGCCGCCGCATCCGGCAGTTCCCCGGCGGCATCGGCGTGCACGACCACATCCAGGGGCAGGCCGTCCGTCACCGGCGTGGAACCGTCGCACGGCGGCAGCACGCCCAGGCTGGTGGTACCGCCCAAAAGCGCGGCCCGGGCCAGTCCGCCCAGTCCCGCACCGGCGGGGCGCACCTGGGCGTCCACCCCACCGGGCAGCACATAGCAGTCCGTAGCGTCCACCACGCAGGCACCGGAAGCGGAAAGGCTTTCGCCCACTTCCACGATACGCTCGTCCTCGAACAAGACATCGGCCCTGCGTACGCCGTCATGGCGCACCACAAGACCACCCTGTACCAGAGTACGCATGATCCCGACCTCGCTGTTACAGGCCGCGTCCCATGGAGACGCCGCCGATCATCTGTCCTTTGGCCTTGACCTCCGTGCCGCAGCCGCTCAGGCAGGCCGCCAGCATCACCGCCGCCAGCAGGAGCAGCGGCAGGAAAAGCCGTCCCTTGCGCGCGGGCCTCATGACGGACGCTCCTGCGTGACCTTGGCACCGGCGGGCACGTCGTCGGTGATCCAGACGTTGCCGCCGATGACCGCGCCCCGGCCCACGGTGACGCGGCCCAGGATGGTAGCGCCCGCGTAGACCGTCACCTTGTCTTCCAGGATGGGGTGGCGCGGGATGCCCTTTGTCAGAGTGCCGTCGGCATTCTTGGGGAAGGAGAGCGCGCCCAGGGTCACGCCCTGGTAGAGGCGGCAGCTGTTGCCGATGATGCAGGTCTCGCCGATGACCACGCCCGTGCCGTGGTCGATGAAAAAGTCGTTGCCGATGGTGGCCCCGGGATGGATGTCGATGCCCGTGCGGGAATGGGCCATCTCGGAGATGATGCGCGGGATCAGCGGCACCTTGAGGCTGTACAGCTCATGGGCGATGCGGTGGTGCACCATGGTGTACATGGAGGGGTAGCAGAAGATGGTCTCGCCCGGGCTGGTGGCCGCGGGGTCCCCCTCGTAGCCCGCCTGGGCATCCCCGGCCAGCTTGTGGCGGATGTCCGGCAGCTTGTCCATGAAGGCCAGCGCCAGCTCGCGGCTGTTGCGCTCGCAGTTCTGGCAGCCTTCGCCCTCGCCCTTGCAGGAGAAGGAGATGCCGCGCTGGATCTGCTCGGCCAGCAGACGGTAGACGCTGTCCAGATTGGCGGCCAGATGATGGCGCATGGATTCCCGCCAGACGCGCGCGGCCCCGAAATAGCCGGGGAACAGGGCGGCCCGCAGGCGATCCATGATCTCGTTCAGCCTGTCCAGGGAAGGCATGGCCATGCCGCGGGCCGAACAGTGCCAGACCTTGTCCAGGGATTCGGGATGGCAAAGACGGTCGACCACGGAATCCAGCCGCTCCATGGCGGCGGAAGAAGTATTATCCTGAAGAATGCTCATAGTCACCTGCGTTGCGTTTTTTCGCGCATTGTACACGGCAGACGCCCGCAAGGCAAAGGAAAACGGGCACCTGCCGGCGAGAGCGCCCGGCGTTGACAAATCCGCCCGCTGGGCTAGGTTCAGGACGCAGGCCCCCCTGCCGTCCGCGTCCAAACGGCCCGTCCGCCGGAGGGCGAGCGCAAGAACGCGAACAGCTCCCCGGCCTGTCCGGCCCTTTTTCCGGCCGGGCCTCATGCGGGCAACGGACGCCTGCCCCGCCGCACACCTTTCCCCACAAGGAGCCCCGTCATGAAAGTCCTCGCCACCCCGCGATCCTTCGGCAAGAACAATCCCGAACTCTTCGACATCCTCCGCGATGCGGGGCTGGACGTCGTGCGCAACGATACCGGCGGCATCCTTTCCGCCGCCCAGATGTGCGAAAAACTGGCCGACTGCGACGGCCTGATCGTGGGCGTGGACCCCGTGGATGCCGCGGTGCTGGCCGCCGCGCCCCGTCTGCGGGCCATCGCCAAGTACGGCGTGGGCCTGGACAATATCGACCTGGCCGCCTGCGAGGCCCGCGGCATCAAGGTCTCCCGCACCGTGGGCGCCAACAGCGAGGCCGTGGCCGACTACGCCCTGGCCCTCATGCTGGGCGTGGCCCGCAAGGTGGCCCTCATCGACCGCCGCTGCCGCGAGCGGGACTGGAGCAAGATCACCGGCATCGACCTGTACGGCAAGACCGTGGGCATCATCGGCCTGGGCACCATCGGCAAGCGGGTGGCCCGCCGCTGCGGCGCGGGCTTCGGCATGAAGGTGCTGGGCCACGACATCGTCTGGGATGACGCCTGGGCCAGCGAGAACCATGTGGAACGCGCCGGTCTGGAGCGCATCTTCCGCGAAGCCGACTTCATCAGCCTGCACACCAGCCTCGACGACAGCACCCGCCATCTGGTGGATGCCCCGCGTCTGGCCCTCATGAAGCCCACCGCCATCCTCATCAACACCGCCCGCGGCGAGCTGGTGGACGGCCCCGCCCTGCTGGAGGCCCTGGAGCAGAAGCGCATCTACGGCGCCGGTCTGGACGTGTTCGAACAGGAGCCCCCGCAGGACGCCCGCTGGTACGCCCTGGACAATCTGGTCATGGGCTCCCACTGCTCGTCCTCCACCAGCGGCGCCGTGGCCACCATGGGCCACATGGCCGTCAGCAACCTGCTCCGCGACCTGGGCTTGAAATAGGCGGCAGTCTCCAGTGAGATCATGACGAGAGGGGGAGGGGCGTTTTTTGGTAAAAACTGCCCCTCCCCCTCTCGTGCTCTCCCCCACCCCGAAAAAACTTTTGCTCTGACCGGTATGGCCGGTCCCCGTCGCTGTCCGGGCGAGACGGTGACATCTTGCTGCCCCAGGCAAATGGGGCACCGGATATGCGCCAGCCAGCCATCGGACATCCGGCATCAGGAGCATCCGGCTTCCATCCAAGACTTGCGGACACGCCCCCGGCTGCCGACCGGGAATCTAGACCATCCCCGGGGCTGATGGTTCCCCGTTTCGCACCGTAGCGCCCAACAGTCTAAAATCCATAATAAAAACTACCGGGAACAGGATGGCCATCCCGTTCCCGGTAGTTCAACGATTTCCCGCGCTGCAAAACTCTCCCCATGAGCAACGGCGGAGACCGGCAGCCGGCAGCAGTCCTTCAAGCTCCCCTACCCTGTCATCCTCCCTGATAAAAGTTTTTGGAAAGGATGGGGGGAGTTTGAGGGGGGGAAGGAGAACCTTTTTCCAAAAAGGTTTCCCTTCCCCCCTCATTTCAAACTCTTCCGCCCTTTCTACCAGATCTTCTCGAAGCGCTTGGAGCAGCCCGCGCAGGGCAGGTCTGGCCAGGGCCCGGCCAGAGCGGCGCGGAAATCCCTGAAGCCCTTGGTGCGCCACAGCTCGGCCAGTTCCTCGGCGGGGCGGCCGTATTCGGCGCGGGCAAAGATGCGCCGCTTGGGGTCTTCCTCGCTGGTGGGCAGGTTGACGTACACACAGGGCGAAAGGTTGCCCTGCGTGTCCACATAGATGGTGCGGTCCACGTTTTCCCGGCAGCCGTTGCGCACGCGCCCCACGGCCTCGGGATCAGGCAGGGCGTACCACAGCTCCCGGCCGCTCTGGCGCACTTGGGCCGCCACAGGCGCCAGCACGGCGGCCGCTGCGGCCACCTTGTCCGCCTCTTCGGGGCTGTAGGCCTCCACGGCCAGCTCCGGCGAAGCGATGTAGTCCATGGTGCTGACCACCGCGCAATGCACATCCAGCTCTTCCATGAGCTCGGGCAGGCGCTTCACGGCTTCCAGCTGCGAGGGCAGGAGCAGATAGGCCAGATGCACTTCCAGATGGACGCCCTGCTTCTTGCGGCGCACCTCCTGCAGGCAGCGGATGGCCTCGCAGACCCGGCTGAAGGGGATGCCCTGACGGCTGGCGTTGCTGGCCTCGTCGGTACCGGCCAGGGAAAAGGCCACCACGTCCATGCCGCTGTCCACGATGGCGGCGGCCAGGGCCTCGTCCATGTGCTGGCCGCAGGTGGTGGTGGACACGGCACACCCCGCCCGCCGGGCCACGCTGACGAAATCCATGAAGCGGGGATGCAGGAAGGGTTCGCCCCAGCCCTGCAGGTGGACACGGCCGCACTGGCGCATGAGCGGCCACAGGGCGGCGAAGGTCTCGGCGCTCATGAGGCGCGACTGCCAAACGTCTTTTTTGGTGGTGTGCGGGCAGTAGGTGCAGCGGCAGGCGCAAACGGACGAGACCTCCACCTGCATGCAAAGCAGAGGCGTGGACCGTCCCGTGAAGGCCTCGCGCAGCCATTGGCGCAGTCCCGGCCCGGGCAGGGCCTTGGGGCTCAGGGGATCGGGCGTACTCATGCGGCCTCCTCGCCGCCCAGCAGGCGGCGCAAGCGGGAGAACCAGCCGCCCCCCGAGGTGGTGGCGCGGGTGCTCCAGCCGGTCTCCAGACAAGGCAACGCCGGGCGGGCATGCCACTTGCGCTTGAAGAAGCGGATGCCGGGATCGATGCCCAGGCCTAGGCAGAAGCGCATATGCCCGCGGGCCTCGGCCTCGCTGACCAGCCCGGCCAGCAGCGCGTCGGCGCAGCCGGGCACGGCATCCTGCCGCCGGAAGGCGAACATGTAGAAGGCCGTGGTCAGGGAGGCGTAATCGCCCACGGCAAAGGCCTGGAGGCTGTTGTCCTCCCGGTGGCGGGCGGCCCAGAGCTGCACGTCGGGATGGGAGCCCACATAGCTTTCCAGATGGCTGAAGATGTGCACCGTGCCCGGCTCAAAGGGCTTGCGGCGCAAAAAGTCCTGCACCAGCGCGGCGTGGTCCGGCTGCCAGGCCTCGCGTACCACCTCCACGTCGCGCAGGGCGCGGCGCTCCATGTTGCGCAGCTTCTGCCACGGCAGGGAGCCATCCTCGCGCAGCAGGGGCAGCTCAAGGTCCCAGTAGGCGTCCGGCGTTCCCGTGCTTGCATCCTGCGGAGCCCGTGTGGGCCGCACCGGGGCCAGGACGGTGATCCGGCGCACCTCCGGCAGGGCAAGGGCCGCATCCACAGCGGCGTCCACACGCAGCTGCACGCCCTCCGCCGTGGCGGCCTCGGCGCTCTGGCGCACGCTCACGGCCTCCAGACGGGCGGCCGCATCCGTGGCCTCCTTCACTCTGGCGGTGGCCGCTTCCAGATCCGGCCCGCCGGAAAAGGTCTCCAGCATGGCCGCGTCGTAGGCCACCAGCACCAGATGCCCTTCCAGCAGATAGGCGGGAAAACCGGCGCAGGCCAGAGGGCGGGAACCGGCCACGGCCGCCACATAGTGCAGCAGCTGTTCCGGGACCACGGCCTCGGCCGTGAAATGCTGCAATCCCTGTGAAAACATGATGGTCTCCTTGTGGCGGAGCGCCCGGGCCACGGCCTGCTCCAGCGGAGCACGGACCGGCGGGACGCCCCCGGCTGTCAGCGATCCCCGTCAGCGGGGATGCGGTAAAGATCGTCCTCGCCACGCAGGCGGGCCCGCATCCTGTGGATCCAGGTGGGCCGCACCTGCCGCACCGTGAAGCCGTCCTCGGTGAGCATGCGGCGCAGGCGCAGCATGTGGGCCGCGCCCACGAAGACGGCGACCCCGCCCTTTTCGATGAAAGGGCGCATGCGCTCGCGGAAACGCTGGTCGCGGAAGTCGATGACCTGCTGCGTGCGCGTGGGAAATTCCGTGCTGGTGCCCATCATGGGTTCCAGCTCCCCGCGCAGGTAATGGTAGATATTGCGCTTCATGTAGGAGCGCCACTGGCCGCAGTGACGGAAGAAATCCAGCACGCGCGGCACGGGCACCACTTCCAGGGAATGGAGCTGCTCCTCCATGGTCTCCATGCCCAGCACGGTCTTGCCCATGTCGCGGGCCAGATGCCAGGCCTCCAGATCCACGGAATCGCGCCAGCCCTGCCGCTCCAGGAAGGCCGTCCAGAGGGAGAAGAAGGCGTACCAGTGCCGGGTGGTATGCAGGCGCCCCCGCACGTCCGGCGCGTCCTCCCACTCCATGTTCAGAAAGCGCGCCACCGGCCCGCGCACGCCGCAGACCACGCGCTCCAGCCGCCGGATCTCGGCCTCGGTCATCAGGCTGTCCAGCGGCACGGTCCCGGGATCGGGAGATTTGCCGCAGGCCTCCACCTGCGCCAGGCTCTCGGCATCCAGCGGGCCTTCAAAGATGACGGTATCCACCTTGCGGAACAGGCGGCGGAACGAGTCGGCAAAGGAATAGCAGAAGAAATGCGCCGTGCCGCAGATCCAGGAGCGGCGGCCCTGCTTCTCCAGCTCCCAGAGCATGGCAAAGGGGCGCTGGTCGGGCAGCCTGTCCAGTATCTGGCGCTTGGAAAGGCCCTCGTCACTGCGCTCCACCAAGGCCTGCATGAGCTCGTCCAACACCACCTTATGCACGTCGGCGCGCGGCCGCTCCTGCCACTGGGCCATGACGTAGGAGAGCTGCGGCGTTCCGCCCCACTTGCGCTTGAAGCGGGTGATGCCTTCGTTGACGCCCAGGCCCAGCTGGACGAAGTCGCAGCCCGCCGCGCGGGCCTTCTCCAGCATGACGGCAAAGAGCGCGTCCCCGGCATGGGGCACGGGATGGTTGCGCGAACGGGCGCCCACGATATAGCTGACGAAGGCGGGCGTGCTGTAATCCAGCACCAGACAGGCCACCAGGCGGTCGCCGTCCCAGGCGTTGAGCAGGCGCACGTCGGCGCCTTCGGCGGCCAGCATCTGCGGCGTGCGGGCAAAGAGCTCGCGCACGTTGGCCCGCAGTACGGCCCGGCCCATGAATTCGGCCCACAGGCGGCGATGCTGCGGCCCGAACTCGCGCGTCTCGTCGATGCGCAGGCGTTCCCGGGCCTTGCGCACGGGCGAGCGCAGACGCGGCGGCACGGGCGCATCGGCCGGAAGGGTGTAGAACTCGTCCCGCTCCAGCACGCTGTCCGCCAGACGCGGCGGCAGGTCGGGCCCAACGGCAAAGCAGGCCGTGGCCCCGGTCTCGCGCAGGGCCCCGGACAAGGCGGCCTCGAAACGCTGGTGGCTGTACTCGCCGCCGTCCCGCAAGGGGTAGGCGATGGCCATGAGCCAGTCTTCGGCGGCGTAAAAGACGAAATGATCCACCGTCAGCACCCGGCCCCCGGAAACGGCCTGCATGAAGGGCGCGGAATGCTCGGGGACCACGGCGCGGGCAAGGATGTCGGTGACGGGATTCATGACGCGGCCTCACTGCTGGAGTGCGGAAAGGATGCTTCTCGCATCTTTTCGCAGGATAGCCGCTTTGACGGCGGGCCGCAATGCGGGGCAGGGGGTGTAGGGGCCTGAGGCTGCGCAAGCCCCGGCCCTTGCCGCATCGCCGCGCTTGACCAGCCCGTGGTGTCGGGCAGCAGCCATCCGGGCCGCCCCAAAGGCACGCAGCCTGCCGTGCTCAGGCAGGCGCGCCTACCCCAGCGCCCGCACCAGACAGACCAGGCCCGCCACGGCGATGACGCAGAGCAGCACCTTGCGGAAGGCCTGCTGGGAGATGTGCTTGACCACGGGGAAGGCGATGCAGGTGCCCAGGATGACGCCGGGCGCGCCGTACATGGCGCAGGTGAGCACCGTGGGCGTGTAGAAACCGGCCATGCCCTGTAGCACCAGGGTCACGGTGGCGCGCAGCACGAAGAAGACGCCCAGCGTGCCCAGCAGCACGCGCGGTTCCCAGCCCATGCACAGGCCGTAGGCCCCCACGGGCGGGCCGTCGAAGGCGATGGCCGTGCCCAGCAGGCCGGAACCGAAACCGGCCACGGCGCCCAGCGCCCGGGGATGGGCGATGCTGCCGCGGGCGCGGAAGGTCTTCTGCCAGTAGACGTAATAGAGCAGGAGCAGGCCCACGGCGCCTTGCAGCACGGGGCCGGAACAGATCTGGAGGATGTAGAGCCCGGCAAAGGACCCGGGCACCGAGGCCAGCAGCATGGGCCACAAGGCGCTGACGCGGCAGAAGCGGAAATGCAGGCTGGCCAGACAGATGTCCATGACCATGTTGACGATGCAGGTCAGGGCGATGGCCTCATGCACCGGCAGGAGCATGGCCAGAAAAGGAAAGGCCACCATGGCGCCGCCGATGCCGCTGACGCCGGACACGAAACCGCCCGCTATCCAGGCGAGGAACACACAGATCTCCGTCATCCCGGGCATACGCCCCTCCTGCGGCCACGGGCCGCCCCATCAGTGGATGAAATCAAACTTCAGTCGCTTGCCGCTCCGTCGGCGGACAGCCGGTGGCGGGACATCCAGACGCACAACGAGGCGACGCCCCGTATGGCGATGGCCGCTCCCATCAGGGATCCGCCGTGCGGCGTCCACGTCCTCAGGAAAACGGCGGGGCCAGCGGCTACCCGTGCCTGAGGCCTGCCCGCTCCGCAGAGGACTGCCGCCGGAGCGACCGGCCTTTTCGCACCGCACAGCATCTTTTCCCGCCCGCAAGGCCTGGCTTGCGGGGCCTTCCGGCCGCGGCCTCTCCCCTGCCCGCCCTGCATGCCTGCAGTACGGACCGCGCAGTCCATGCTTAGGGAGGTCGCGGCCTTTTGGCAACAGGGAAGGAGGAAAAAAGGCATAAAAAAAGGGAGCCTGTCCAGTGGACAGGCTCCCCACGTATTCGCCCTGATGGCGGCAGTCGCCAGCTTCAGGACGGCGTCGTCAGACGGGGAAGCCGGCGCTTACGGCAGCTCTTCGCGATGGCATCGCCAGGGCAGGAGCCTTTGCCGTGCCGGGGACATCCCCGGGAGATTAGGCCTGGTCGGCGGTCAGGACCACTTCCTTGTTCTCGCCGTAGCTCAGCGTGAAGGCAGTCCCGTACTTTTCCAGAAAATCCTTCTCCGCGGCGAAGGGAACGCCGTCGATGTCGATCTGCACGTCTTCGTCCTCATCAAATTCGTCCATGCCCAGACCGAGCACGATCTTGGCATGTCAGCCACCACCGACCTTGTATTCGCGCAGACGCACACAAGTACCTTCGTCTTCATCTTCCAGCATGCCGCGAAGCTTTTCCAGCATGCTCTCGTCAACAGTAACGGTGAACATTGTTTTCTCCATCAAGGGTTATACGATGACAAGGACAAGACCGTGACGGGCAAAGCGCTCTTCCGCGGCCTTGAGACCTTCAGGGGTATATTGCTGCACATCGGGGTAAGGCTTGCCCAGGGCGGCGTACTTGCTCTTGCCGAAGGCATGGCAGGGCATGATCTCCACCTGCTTGCGGCCGAAACGCCCCAAAAAGGCCGCCATGGCCGCCAGATTCTCGTTGGAATCGTTGAGGCCCGGCATCAGGGGCATGCGCACGCGCACTTCGGTGGACGAAGAGAGCGCGGCCTCCAGGTTGCGCAGGATGAGGGCGTTGTCCTGCCCGGTGAGCTTTTTGTGCTGTTCCGGGTCCATGTGCTTGCAGTCGAACAGAAAAAGATCGGCCAGGCCGATGGTTTTGTCAAACCGGTCCTCGGGGCAGAAGCCACAGGTATCCACCGTGACGTGCAGGCCCTCGTCATGGGCGGTCTGCACCAGATCGAGGAAGAACTGCCCGCCCGCCGTGGGCTCGCCGCCGCCAAAGGTCACGCCGCCGCCGGAGTTCTCGTAGAAGAGCCAGTCCTTGCGGACCACTTCCATGACTTCTTCCACGGTCATGATACGGCCGGACATGACGCGTGCCTTGTTGGGACAGACCTCGGTACAGGCGCCGCAGTGGGTGCATTTTTCCGTATCGCGGCCCATCTTGCCGTTCTCCAGCGGCACCACGGCGCCGTTGGGACAGACCTGCATGCAGGCGCCGCAGCTCACGCACAGATTGTCGAACAGCAGCATCTGCGGCGTGAACTGCTGCGATTCGGGATTGCTGCACCACAGGCAGCGCAGAGGACAGCCTTTCAGAAAGACCGTGGTCCGCAGGCCGGGACCGTCCTGCACGGACATCCTCTGGATATTGTAGATCATTCCCTGGCTCATGGCGTCCTCCCCCGCACTACAACCGGAGGGACCGCGCCCTTGCGGACGCGGTCCCCAGGCCGGAGGTTATATAAGGATTGGCTGTTGGTTAGGAAGCGTACTCGGTACGCTTGACGATCTCGTTCTGCACGCCCTTGTCCAGACGGGTGAAGTAGGCGCTGAAGCCGGCCACGCGGACCACAAGGTCGGTGTAGTCCTGCGGGTTCTTCTGGGCGTCACGCAGGGTGTCGGAGCTCACGCAGTTGAACTGGATGTGAGAGCCGCCGAAGTCGCAGTAGGTCTTGATGAGCGAGATCAGCGTGCGGGCACCGTTGGGACCTTCCAGGGCGGAGGGCACGAACTTGACGTTGAAGTGGTTGGCGCCGTAGCGCACGGTGTCGATGGCTTCGGCGCCGGACTTGATGAGGGCGGTGATGCCTTCATGGTCGGTGCCGGGCATGGCGGACACGCTGCCGTCGGTCAGGGCCACACCGGCCTTGCGGCCCGTGGGCAGGGCACCCATGAGGGAGCCGAAGTAGTTGTGGTAGGACAGCGAGTAGGCGTCCAGAGGCGTACGGTGGCCGAAGCAGTCCGGACCCACGGAGTGGTGGATCTCGTCCACGTCACGGTAGTACTGCTGCACGAAGCCTTCCACTTCGGGGTAGTCGTTGCCGTGCTTGGGAGCTTCGAAGCACATCTTGCGGATGTCTTCGTAGCCTTCGAAGTTGGCCTTGATGGCTTCCATCAGCTGGGCCATGGTGATCTTCTTGGTGTCGAACACCAGGTGCTTGATGGCCAGCAGGGAGTTGGCGGCGTCGATACCAGCGGTCATGATGGGGTTGACCTGGGGATAACGGGTGCCGCCGGCTTCTTCGCACATGCCCTTTTCGATGCAGCCGTCGTACATGACCGAGCGGAAGATGCTGGGCACCACCTGCAGGCGGGCCATCTGGCTCAGGTCGGAGTGCTTGCGGGAGATGCCGAAGATGTGGCGCAGCTGCTTCTTGTAGGCGTCGTACACTTCGTCGAAGCTCTGGAACTGGGTCGGATCACCGGTCTCGATGCCCAGCTGCTTCTTGGTCAGCGGGTCCTTGCCGTTGTAGAGCATCAGTTCCACGATCTTGGCCAGGCAGGGCTGGTCTTCCTGGGTGATGAAGCTGCCCTTGCCGCAGATGCCGGTGGACACGCAGCCGTAGTTGCCGCAGTTGCGGGCGTCTTCCAGGGTGATGCCGCCTTCGTACTGGGAGAAGCGGGCCAGGTTGCGCTGGATGACCACGTTGTTGTTGAGGATCTGGGGCTGGCCGGAACCGCCGCGGATGCATTCCACCACCTTCTGCATGTAGGATTCCTTCAGCTTGGGATGGTAGAGCAGGGTCAGCGTGGGCTGGATGTTCTTCATCTGGATCTGGGTCTCCAGCAGCAGTTCTTCCAGCTCGGTGCTGGCGTCGTTGCCGTTGGCGTCCACGCCGCCGATGGTGATGCTCTGGCCGGTGTGGCCGGACAGGGTCATGGCGTAGGAGCCGCCCTGGTATTCGGCCAGCTCAAGATGCTTGATCCACTGGAACTTCAGCAGGGTCAGCACCTGTTCGCGGGTCAGATTGCCCTCTTCGATGTCCTTCTTGTAGAAGGGGTACATGTACTGGCCGTAGCGGCCCGGGGAGCAGGCGCAGGCCATCTGTTCCACTTCGATGGCCAGATGGATGAACCAGAAGGACTGGATGGCTTCGCGGAAGTTGCGGGCCGGGAATTCGGGCACGCGGCGGCAGATCTCGGCGATCTCCAGCAGTTCGGCCTTGGCCTTGGGATCGGTCTCGGTCTCGGCGGTCTTTTCGGCCAGGTCGGCGTAGCGGTGGGAGTGGGCGATGACGGCTTCCGTGGCCACGATCATGGCGCGGTACAGGTCATGCTTTTCCTTGTTGGCCAGGGTGGTGGGGCATTCCAGCAGGCGCTTCTTGATGTCGTCGATGACCCAGCGCAGGCCCTTGTTCAGGGCCAGGGGGTAGTCGGCGATACCGGAGCCGCTGGCCACGCTGACGTTGTCATAGTACACGCCGGCCTTGGAGTACGGAGCGGGGTTGAAGCCGTACTTGTCCTTGAACATCTTGTTGTTCAGGTCGATGCAGGTGCGGCCCTTCCACTTCTTGTAGGTCTTTTCCAGCAGCTCGGAGGTCTCCTGGGGGATCTTCATCTCGCCCAGAGAAGCCATCTTGGCCATCTGCATCTCTTCCTTGATCCAGGCCACGTTCCATTCAGGATAGGCGTACACACCGGCGCGGGTACCGGTCAGGGTGCCCACGATGGGGTTGCCGTCCAGGAAGATCTTTTTCTTGGTCAGCACGCGCTCAAGCAGCTTGGCGCGGATGTAGAAAACGGGTTCGCCCTGGAACTCCTCATACACCTCGTTCAGGAACTGCAGCCGCTCGGAGTCCATAACCTGAGGGGCGTTCATGAGATAGGCCTTGAGGTCTTTCACGCGGGCTTCGGCGGTGTCCCAGTTGATGGCGTAACCCTGGGCGCCCTTGGCGGCGTTGTCTTCGAACTGATGTACGGTCATGACGATCTCCTGAAAGGCGATGTTGTTTGCATGTCGGGGCAGGGACGCGCCGGGCGCGTCCCGTGCCGATACGCAATGTAAAGCATAGGCTGTGCCAAAATGGACAAATTGCCATTTTTGATATTTAACTATTTGTTTTTATTGATATAAATAAACAGCTTGACCGCAAGAAAAAATAAAGAAATTTTAATGAAAATCAAAAAAACTTTCTCTTTGTAAAAGTCCCTTATCCGGGGGGAAAAGCATGTTCAACAGCCGCCAGTTCTACAACGTCAACCGGGCCTCGGTACTGACGCCGCAGATCCGGGCCATCTGGGACAATATGTGCATCGGTGTGGCCGTGGTCGATGCCGACGGCATCTGCGAGTACATGAACCCCATCCAGCGCCGTGCCGACGGTTTCACCCGCATCCCCGTGGAAGGACAGCACATCACCAGCCTCTACGTCCCCCACGAGCTGGAGGTCATCCCCACCATAGAATGCCTCCAGACCGGCAAGCCCCTGCTCAAAAAAGCCTACTGGTACGCCACCTCCACCAACTTCCTGGCCAGCACGGTGACGGACTTCTTTCCCCTGTTCGACCACGGGCGCAAGGACGGCGTCATCGCCTTCACCATCTGGACGGGCAACACCGCCCACGTCTCGGAGTCGCGCCGCCCCCTCAAGCCCTGCAACGCGGACGCGCCCTACAACTACTATACCTTCTCCAGCATCGTGGGCCGGGACGAGGCCCTGCAGGAATGCATCCACGAGGCCCGCTCCGCGGCCACCAGCTCCTCGCCGGTCATGATCTGGGGCGAGAGCGGCACCGGCAAGGAACTGTTCGCCCAGGCCATCCACTCGGCCAGCAGCCGCGCCGGGCATCCGTTCATCCCGGTCAACTGCGCCGCCATCCCCGAGAACCTGCTGGAAGGCATCCTGTTCGGTACCGTCAAGGGGGCCTACACCGACGCCCCGGACAAGCCCGGCCTGTTCGAAAAGGCCAACTGCGGCACCCTGCTCTTCGACGAACTCAACTCCATGCCCCTTGGCCTGCAGGCCAAGCTGTTGCGCGTCATCCAGGAAAAGCGCGTGCGCCGTCTGGGCTCCCATACGGAGATCCCCATCAACGTGCGCATCATCAGCATCCTCAACGAGCATCCCCTGCGGGCCGTGGACCAGGGCCTGCTGCGCCGCGACCTCTTCTATCGCCTGGCCGTGGTGGGCATCGCCGTGCCGCCCCTGCGCAAGCGCCAGAACGACATCCCCCTGCTGGTCCGGCATATCATAAACCGCTCGGAACTGGCCATGAAGACCGCCGGCGTCACCCTGGACGACGAGGTCATGGGCATCTTCCGCCGCTACCCCTGGCCCGGCAACATCCGGGAACTGGCCCACGTCATCGAGGGCAGCCTGGCCCTGCTGGACGGCAGCGACGTCATCACCGTCCACAACCTGCCGCGCCACTTCCGCGAGGCCTGCAACCTTCAGCCCGCGGACGACGACCTGCGCCCGCCCCTGCCGGTCATGCGGCATGCGGAGGCCCAGCTCCAGGTCCCTGCGGGCACGACGCCGGACTACTTCGACTACCGCGGCATCCGGCGCGGCGACAGCGTCTCCATCAAGACCTGCCTGCACGAGTACGAGTCCAGCTGCATCCGCAACGTGCTGCGCGTGACCGGCGGCAACGTGGCCAAGGCGGCCCGGATCATGGAGCTGACCCCGGCGGGCCTGCACTACCGCATGAAGGTCCTGCACATCGAAAACGAAGACTGATCCCGCCCTGCGAAGGATGCGGCAAAGACGAGAACGGCCGGCGGACACATTCCGCCGGCCGTTCCGCATCTCATGCTCCAGAAACGGGCATTACAGGAAGGCGCGCACCAGGCAGACCGCCCCGGCCACGCCGATGATGACCAGCAGCACCTTGCGGAAGGTCTCCTGCGGGATGCACTTGGCCACGGGGAAGGCCAGCAGGGTGCCCAGGATGACGCCGGGCGCCCCGTACAGGGCATAGCCCAAAACTTCCGGGGTGTAGAAACCGGCCGTGGCCTGCAGGATCACGGTGAGGGAACCGCGGATCACGAAAAAGACGCCCAGCGTGCCCAGGAAGACGCGCGGCTCCCAGCCCATGCACAGGCCATAGGCGCCGATGGGCGGACCGTCGAAGGAGATGGCCGTGCCCAGCAGACCGGCCCCGAAGCCCGCCGCGGCCCCCAGCATCTGCGGATGGGAAACGGGTCCCTGCGCGGCGCGGTAGGTCATCTGCCAGTACACATAGTAGAGCAGCAGCAGGCCCACGGCGCCCTGCAGGACGGCGCCGGAGCAGATCTGCAGGATGTAGAGCCCGGCGAAGGACCCGGGCACGGAGCCCGCCAGCATAGGCCAGAGGGAAGAAAGCCGGCAATGCCGGAAGTGCATGCTGGCCAGACAGCCGTCCATGACCACGTTGATGATGCACGTCAGCGCGATGAGCTGATGGACGGGGATGACCAGCGCCAGCAGGGGAAAGGCCACCATGGCCCCGCCGATACCGCTCACGCCGGAGACGAAACCGCCCAGGATCCAGGCAAAGAAAACAAAAAGGTCCGTAGCTTCGGGCATACCCTTCCCTCCTGTGGACGCGGCCCCGCCGCCCTTTCCGGGAACGGGGCCGCATGATCTGTGGTGCTGCTCCTGCATAGGGGCGCCGCGCCGTTTTGGCAAGGGGCCCGGGAGCCGATAAAAAAGCCGCCCCGGGGGGCAGGGCGGCTTCCATGAAAGGCGGTCCGGCGAACGGACAGCCAGTGTCCGGCTCCCCTTGCGGGGAGCCGCCGGAGGTTACTTCTTGAAGAAGACCGCGATGTCCTTGCGGCCCAGCACGTTCTCACGGACCTTTTCTTCAGGCAGGGAGATCCAGTGCTTCTTGTTGGAGAAGTAGAAGATGAAGCCCAGCACGACCCACACGGCCAGGCAGATGAAGGGGGCAGTACCGATGCGGGCGGGGGAACCGGGCACCAGCAGGAGCAGGATGCACATGACGGCGGTGATGGTGCCCACGGCGCAGCAGAACAGCTTGAGGCCCTTCTTGTCCACGCCTTCGCTGCCCATGATCACGCGGCGGGCGGCCAGGCAGGTGAACAGGTAGCCGATACCGGTACCCACGGAGCTCATGTCCACGGTCCAGGCCACGGCGGAGCGGCCGGCGAAGGGAGTCAGCAGCACGACGATGATGGTGAACAGGATGGCCTTGTAGGGGGTGCGGTACTTGGGATGGATCTCACCGAACCAGGCGGGCAGGATGCCGCTGCGGGACATGCTGAGCAGCAGGCGGCTGGTGGCGATGAAGAAACCGTTGGTACCGGTGCACACGGCGCCGAACACGGCCACGGCCAGCACGATGGAGCCGAACTTGCCGAAGGCCATGGTGGCCACTTCACCGGTGCCCCAGGCGGCGCCGCCGGTGGCGCGCTGGGCGTCGAGCTTGGCCAGCAGTTCAGGATACGGCACGGCCATGCCCACGGAGAGCATCACCATGGCGTACAGGAGCACGCCGCAGAAGATGGCGACGACCATGATGTTGCGGGCACGGGAAGGATCGAAGGCGAATTCTTCAGCAGCCTGGGGCACGGTATCGAAGCCCACGAACAGGAAGGGAGAGATGGCGAAGACCAGCAGCACGCAGGCCAGCATGCTGCGCTTGTCGGAGAAGGCGGGGCTCAGGTTGGCCACGCTGGCGGTATCCAGGGTCAGCACGCCGCCGAACAGGGCCAGGATGCCGAAGGTCAGCATGAAGGCCAGGATCAGCTGCAGGGCGCCGGCAAAGCCGATACCGCGGTAGTTGATGTAACCGAAGAAGAGGGTACCGGCCGTCATCAATATGACTTCGCCGGAATACACGGTCCAGCCGGCGATGGAATAGAGCTCTCCGAACTCAAACACGCCGGGGAAGAGGAAGCGGAAAATGACCGAGAGGGCTGCGATGTCGATAGCAACAATGGCAAGATAGCCGATGACCAGCGCCCAGCCGCACACAAAAGCGGCATGAGGGCCAAAACCGATATACGCATAAGCAAAAGCACCGCCAGCAACAGGGGCGTATTTGACCATGTAGCTGAGGCATACGGCAACGAAGCTGATCAGGCAGGCGCCGACAAAGAAACCAAGCAGGGTACCCACAGGACCGGCCTGGGGCAGGAACATATCACCGGGCAGCACAAAGCAACCCCAACCGACAATGGAGCCCAGTGCCAGTGCGCACACCTGCAACGGCGAAAGGGACTTTTCCAACTTGACCTGTTCCGACATACCATTTTCTCCGTTATGAATTTGATACCGCTGCGGATTGCTTGTTATGGCTGCCATACATGCACATGAAGCCTGGTCGTTGCACCCTTTGGCGAACTTCCGGGCGAAAACTATAGTCCCTCCCTGCTCAGCAACAAGCGTGCCATATGTGAAAAACTTCGCTATGTCGGACAATACCCCGTTTTTTCACGAAAAAAGGAATAATAATCATTATTTTAGTTTAAAAAATAGTAAGAAAAATAAAAAAATTTTGATTTTTATATTAAAATTTATATTACATTATGTAAAAAAAGGGATGCTTGTGATTATTTGTCTAACCTTCCCTTTCTCAAAGGCCTCCAGCCGCCCCTCTCTCCAGTAGCTTGATTTATCAGCCTTATGCAGCCCAGCCTGTCAGGGGGCCCACCGGCAAGGCCATCCATCACGCACCATGGTTCCCCTGTTCCAGGCCACTCTGCCCGCCGCCGACGACCAAACAAACGCTATTCGATCAATATGATTGCATATTCCATAAATACCCCTGATGCGGCATGGAAATTGCTGACCACAGACAAGCTTGTGACACTCGGCACAGCTTTGTGATCCCCATCACCGGCCTGCACATGCGGACTGGCGAACGTCCTTATCTATGGAGTTGACGAACCATGAGCATCACAGCGAGCCTCGGGCGGCTTTCCTGCGGCTCCTCCCTGCTGGCTGGCGGTCCTTTGTGCATCATCCTCGGCGCCCTATGCTTCAGCACCACCGGCACCGTGCAGGCCCTGGCTCCGGATGGCAGCCACCCCCTGGGCATCGGGGCCCTGCGCATGCAGATCGGGGCGCTGGCCCTCTGGGCCTGGTGCGCCTGCCGCCATTCCCTGCCCGCAGGCCTGCGACACTGGCAGCTGCGCTGGCTCATCCCCGCCACGCTGGGCCTGCTGGGCTTCCAGGTGTTCTTCTTCTGGGGCGTCCAGCAGGCGGGCGTCGCTGTGGGCACGGTGACGGCCATCGGCTTCTCTCCCGTCATGGCGGCCATCCTGGCGCACATCATCCTGGGCGAAAGGCCTGCCCGCATCTGGTACCCCGCCACGGCCCTGGCCCTGGCGGGACTCGTGCTGCTCAATCTGGGCGGCAGCCAGGGCGCCAGCACGGCCGCCCTGATCCTGCCCTTGCTGGCGGGGGCCTGCTACGGCGCCTACTTCGTCTTCAGCAAGCCTCTGGGCCGGGTCCACGCGCCGGAACACATCATGCTCCTGCTCTGTGCAGGCAGCGGGATCCTGCTGCTGCCCGTCCATTTCTGCACGCCGCCGCTCTGGCTGCTGCAGCCCCAGGGGCTGGGGATGGCCCTGTATCTGGGCGTCGTGACCGCGGCCCTGGCCTTCAGCCTCACGCTGGCCGGACTGCGCCGCACCCCCACGGCCATGGCCGCCACGCTGGCCCTGGTGGAACCGCTGGGCGCTGCCTGCTGGGGCATCTTTTTGCTGCATGAGCCCGTCGGCGGCCAGGAACTGGCCGGTATGGGCCTGCTTTTCGGCGGTGTGGCCCTGCTGGCCCTGGGCAAGAAAACGGAAGGGACGGAGCCAACGGAAGAGCGGGAACATTCCCGCCCCCTGACCGGGAAAGGCGCCCCCCAGCATTGAGCATGCAGACACGATCATGGAGCCTGTCGGCTGCAGACGACGGCTCCCAAGGGTCCGGGAAGGATGTTCTCCGTGTCCTCCCGGGCCCTTGCTTTTTCCGCCGCTTTCCGCTCCACCGCGCACCATCCTGCGCCGAAAACACCAACGGGCCGCCCCTTTCGGGACGGCCCGTCTTCATCATCTGCGGCCCCCCCCAGGCCCCAGAGACGCAAAAAGCCCCTGACGCTCTCGCATCAGGGGCTTGCATGCCATGGTGGTCGTGCGTCAACAAAAATCACACATTTTATACAATAAATTCTAAGTGTTATATTTTTGTAAAAATTGGGATACCAACAAAAATACCAACACTTTATTTTCATGCCATGGAGCAGATGCCCCCTGTCCCCCTTTTATCCTTGCATCCAGGTCTTGCGTTGGCGTCCCCGTCTTCCGTATCGCCGCCACCAGAAAGGTCTTCATTCCCGGCAGGTGTTGGTTTACCAGGGCCGCAGCCTGTCTTGCGTGGGAGAAACGAAATAGCGTTGTCCGTATTCCTTTTGGGCCTGGCGCTCCATGCGGCGCTCCGGGGTCGATAGGGCCCGCCTGGATGCGCCGGGGGACGGAATCGTAGGTCTGTACCCTGATCATACCAAGCCTTCTCCTGGGGCCCGCCACCCAAGTGCGGGCCCATCCCGGTTAGATGTTTTCCTTGCAGAAGTACGCTTCGCCATAAGGATCGCTCGGGCTCAAGGCACCATCAGGCGAAACTTTGCTCCAGCGCAGCCCCAAGGCAGGGATACGGATACGGTGCACGCCAAGGCCGCAAGTGCGGGGAAGGATGATCCCGGGCTCCAGGCGTTCGGACTGATCTTTCAGTTCAAGGAACCGCCGGACATGCTTTGCCAGTTTTGCTGCCAAAGCGTTGTATTCCGCCGCGATGATGCAGGCCTCAAAAACATGGCGCCGGGCCGTCACCTTCTCGTACAGCTTTTCCACCCTTTCACGGGAGGCGCGCAGGGCAGCGCAGCGTGCATCCAGCGCGGCAACGTCTCCGGCAGCCAGTCTTTTCTGCAGGTCATCCGCCGCGCGTGCCTCTGCCAGCGCCAGCAGTTCCTTGTCCAGTGTATGACAGTCCTTGCCGTCAAGGACAGCTTCCGTACGCTGCGCCTCCAGTTCCGCCAGCCTGGCATTCAGCGCAGGGGCTCCTCCCGTACGTTGCTGCGCATCTGCAAGGCGTTCTTCCGTGGCGCCGATCAACGCGGCCAGACCGGCACCGGCAGTATGGATACGCTCCAGGGCAGCGTCCATCTGCTGGATGTGGCTTTTTTTGACGCAGGAAATGTCCATGCTGCCGACATCGGCCACGAACCTGGGGACAGCGATGTCTTCAAGAGGCGCCGCGGCGATCCCTTCCGCTGCCTTGGCCGCGGCCTCCGCTTCGGCAAGTATCACGTCTCGGCCGAAGGTCCTCAGCAATTCATAGTCCGCAGCCCCGCAGTCTCCTTTAAGGCGCTCTTTGCTGGCGATATAGGCATTATGGACAAGATCAAGGTCATCGGTAAAAGGATCGGCCTTCCTCGCTTCACCCGGCGAGGGGGCAGCATGGGCTGTATCATCCATGATGCCCTGTTCGTTTTCCTTGGGCATTTCGTCGTCGGCTTCATAAAAAAGCGTCATGCTATTTCTCCTCATTGTTGCCGTGAGCATTCGGTGAGATCCACCGCACAACCAGCGTCACGCTGTCTTCCGTGTCCTCGTGTTCCGGGAAGGTCTCCCCCTCTTCAAGAAAGATGACCTTCACAGCGGGCGGCTTGTCGCTGCCCAGGAGCCGTTCCAGTTTTTCGATGCGTCGCTCGATCATCCCCATCCGTCATCCCTCCTGCATTTCCAGGCGGCTTCCAGAGCTTCCAGACGCTCCGCAAGGTTGAGGTTCTCGTCCAGCCGGGCCAGTACGCCCAGCAGCTCCATGCACCCCCGGGCCGTATCCAGCGTCATGGTCCCCTTGGTCACGGCGGCCATGATGGCCTTGCCCTGTTCCAGCAGGTTTTTGTCCGCCGGAAAGGACGGCACGGGCTCCGGCAGGGACACAGGCTTTTGCCGGGGGACAGCCAGTGTCACCAGCAACCTGGTCGCGTCCAAGTCTCCCTCTTCGGCGGCCTTCATGAGCAGGGGCAGACCTTTTGTTTCCGCCCATTCCCTGGCCATGCGCACGGCCCGGCAGGAGGCGCCCGGTGGACGCCCCGCGGGGTTGCCGGACCGTCCGGCCCGGAATCGGCCACGGGCATCACGCCCTGCCTGTTCCGCCGTGCTTTTACTGGCTGTCATGGGCCCCATCCATGCTGTCCAGGATAGCCAGAAGTTCGCGGGATCCCGGCATGTCACCGCTCAGGACACGTTCATGCAGGGCGCGCAGGTCTTCCTCCGCGTTCCCCCTGAAATTGAGCTCCATATGCACCTCCGTGCGTTGATGGTTAGCGACCTTCCACCGCATCATGGGCCTTCACGATGGCGGCCCAGCGTTTCCGGGCCCCTTCCAGGTATTGCCGCAGGAAGCCCCAGGCCGTGTACTCCGCCGCGGCCCGGCTCCCGGCAAAGAAGAAGGGCAGGCGGTACCGTCCGGCGAAGGCCAGCACGCTTTGACAGGCCGCATGCGGGTTCAGCCTGCTGCGATACTGCCCGCCTGCCAGATCGGCCCAACTCGCCTCCACCACCACACAGAAAGCGTCCAGGGCGGCGCCGCGGGCCAGCTCACGTTCAAAGCGTTCCCGCTCACGTCCCAGACAGGCCACCAGATCGGACAGCTCCTTGCGTTCCACAGCCACCTTGTCCGCCAGTCCGGCAAGGGAATAATCGCCCACGCCCAGGGTGCCCACTTCCACCGTCACGCCTTCATAGCGCGGCCCCCGGAAAGAAAAGGGAGCCTGCTCCCGGCTATCCACGATAACGCGCACCGCTGCCCTCCTCCCGCGTTTTCCCCTCGTTTGCGCCCTGTGAATCGTCCGCGCCCCTTTCGTGCGACAGGGCGGCGATACGGGCTTTTTTGACAGGGCTGGACAACGCCACCTCCAGCCATTGCGCGATGGTCGGCACCGGCTCCAGCGCCAGGGCCGCCCGGTGCATGTCGCCCAGGTCCTTGCCTCCGGCGGAGGGGACACATGCGGCGGCAGGGAAAAGGTCCCGCCAGCGCAGCCAGGCGCTTTGCCCGCCCGCGTCATTGTCGGGGCAGGCGATCAGCCGCGGCGCGGCCCGGATGAAATCCGCCGTGTCCGCATCCAGCCCCTTGCAGTTGCCCATCAGGGCCACGGCCGCCACGGACGCTTGGCTTTCCTGCCAGACAAGACAGGCATCCAGCGCGCTTTCCACCAGCACCACCGGCACCCCGGCCCGGCCGGCCACAAAGGGCACGTTGGCGCTCCCGGCCACCTGCCAGTATTTGGGCCGCTTCCCGTCCTGCCGGTCTTCGTCCGGCACACGGATGGCCAGCGCCACCACCCCGGCCTTGCGCCGTGTGGCGATGACGATGCCGCGCGGCAGCAACAGCTTGCGCCTGTCCTCCAGGGGCGGCAGGCCCCATGCCTGTCTGGTGGGGAAGGTGTCCGCCCCATTCCAGCCGACGCCCAGGGCGCGGCATGTGTCGGGGCGCAGGAAGCGGGCCGCGCAGATCCCGGCGGCTGCTTCGGGGGACCCCTCCACAGCGCACAGCCCGGCCAGAAAGGCCCCGGCCTGCTCCCGCCAGGCATCCGGGGGCAGCACGGCAGGGGGGAAGATCTCCGGTGCGGACGGCACAAAAGGGGCCATGCCGGTCTGTGCCGCCCGTGTGCCGGTGGGGCGGGCGGGGCGTCTGCCCCGGCCCGTGGTCCCCCGCATCCCTCGCATCCCTTCCCCGGACGCCAGCCCCAGGGTGCGGCAGGCATCGGCATAGGACAGGCGGCAGAAGTCCCGCAGGAACTGGATGCCGTCGCCCCGGGCACCGCACTGGCGGCACAGGTACGCGCCGCCGCGCGGGCGATCCGGCCAGACCAGGAAACGGTCCCGGCCGCCGCAGGCCGGACAGGGACCCGCCAGCTCGTGCGGCCCCTTGCGCTTGAATCGCTCCGGGCAGGGAAGGAAGGTGCTCAGATCAGGCATCGTTCCCCTCCTGCCCGGTACAAGCACCGGTACAAAGCAGTTCTTTTCCAGGCAGCATACCGCAGGCATCCCCCGGTACCGGTACACGGTACACCCCTAAAGGGGTGTGTACCGTTTGTACCGTCTCGGGATGGGGTATGCCCCCGGTACATGTACCGGTTATGTACCGGTCTGTACCGGTCGTACCGGACAGGGCAGAACAGATCATTCTTGTCCTCCTGTACCGGGACATTGGGCTTGTCCCGCTCCCTGTTCCGGCACCCCCGGCAACAGGCCCCGGACACCTCCCGGGACCGGGACATCGGACCGGGACACACCTAAAGGTGTGTGTCCCGGTTGTCCCGCCCCCAGGGAAGGGGGGTGTCCCCCGGGACATGTCCCGCAGTTGTCCCGCTCTGTCCCGCCTGTCCCGGAAAGAACGGAGTACAGGTCATCCAGTACGGTGATGACCCCCAGGCTGACCAAATCTTTTCTGACCCTTTGGAAAGCAATCTTTTTTGCATTGGTATTGTCCGCAGGGGACCGGGCATAAAAATGCCTGCGCCAGACGTCGATATGCACGGCATCGTCTCCCGCTTCCTGCAGGGCCGCCTTGAGGGAGGCAAGGCCGTATTCCTGCGAGGGGGTCAGGTGCGGCCGGCGTTCGGCCCGCCTTGCCGTGACATCGGGAGCCACCACGCAGGAGGACAAGGGGTCCCCGTCCTCGTCGGTCCCCAGCGGCACGGCCTTGAGCAGGAACGGCCAGCGCATGCCGTCCACGCCTTCTTTGCTCTTGCGCAGCACCACGGCGCGGGCGCCGTTCTTTTCCCGCTCCACCTCCAGCACGGCGTCGGCATCGGCCGTCAGGCTGTAATGCCCCCGGGCCCCGCGGCCCTGGTCCTTGCCGGTATGGTGCACCAGCACCACCAGCCCGCCGGTCCGGGTCTGCAACCGCGTGGCTGCCTCGATGATCAGGCCCATGTCCTGGGAGCTGTTCTCGTCCAGATCAGGAGCCGCCGCGTGCAGGGTGTCGATAATGACCACCCCGCCGTCGGGGCTGACATTGGCCAGCGCCTCCACATCGTCCATAAGGCGCAGACGTTCGCGTACGAACTGGACGTCCCGGGGGTAGCTCTGTTCGTATTCTTTTTCCCAGGCCTCAAGGCGCGTCCGCAGCCCGCCGGAGCTTTCCAGGTTCACATAGACCACCGAGGCTTCCTTGACCCGGCAGCCGAACCAGCGGCGGCCAAGGGCGATATGCGCGGCCAGATCGAGCATCACGAAGGATTTGCCGGAGCCGCTGGCCCCAAAGACCACCGCCACGCCCTGGGCCGGCAGGACGCCTTTGACGCGCCAGGCCACGGGCGGCGTGGACAGGATACCGGCCGCCGTCTCCAGATGGATGGCCCGCACCGGGACAACGGCGGCGCAAGGCTTCCTTCCTGCCGTGTCCGCCCGGGAGGTGAAGGCCGCGGCGTTGGCAAGGATCATGTCCGCATAGGGGGGCTGCCCGCCGCAGGGGATGATGTCGTCCGTGATGTTACTCATGGTCGCCCCCTTCCCGTTCGGGATCCCACAGCGGGGGCAGGTCACGCTCATGCGGCAGCCCGGCAAGGGGGAAGGAGAGCTCCCCGCCGGCGATGGCGATTTTGTCCAGGAGCAGGTCGAAGCAGAGGGCAAGGCCCATATTGCTTTCATCAGAA
>NZ_DS996359.1:345940-415601 GCF_000156375.1 Desulfovibrio piger ATCC 29098 | reverse complement strand
TCCCCGGTCTTTGGTTGCCACCAGCTCGCGATCCAGGGCGGCAAGTTCACCGTCCAGAGCATCTACCAGCAGACCGCCCGCATTGCCCGGCAGGGACAGGCGTCCCATGAGCAGGGGCAACAGCTCCCCGGCCACGGCCCGCACACCGCGCAGGGCCTCCCGGTATTCGTGCAGGGCATGGGCCGCCGCTTTCAGATCATCCAGGGCGGCTTGCGCGTGCCGCTCAAGTTTGCCGTGTGCATCCGGCAAGGATTGTTGGGCGCACCAGTTCAGCACATGCCGGAAGCTGGCGGCGGGCAACTGGCGCAGGGAGGTGGCCCCCCACTCCTCCAGCAGTTCATCGAGAAGCATCTCGTAGCGGGCCGCCTGTTCTTCGCCGCAAGGATTGCCGGCAGCGGCGGCGGTCAGGGCCGCCTTGACGGCGGACAACTGGTCTTCGGTCATCAGGGCAGGGAGGGAACTACGCATGGCGCACCTCCCCGGCAGGAATGAGGTTGCAGGGCAGGGCCACGACGGTGTGCCGCAGGGCGGCGGGGATGGTGGGAATCATGAAGGCCTCACAGATTTGGGACGGTGAAAAACAAAAAAGGCAGGGCGTAACGCTCCCCGGCTCTGTGAAGCCGCCGGGGCCTTGCGGACACCCGGACGTTACGACCCTGCCAATATGTGAAAGCCACCCGCCGGGCGTACGTCCGGCAGGAGCTTTGACAGCAGAATATGCGACACGACTTTTCCCCGCCCTTGGGGAGCAGGAAAGGCGCGTGTGACGCCTCACAGATTTAGGGGCCACCAGAAGGCCACAGAGGCCCGCAAAAGTCAAGGGACGGCCACCGGCAAGGGGGCGGCTCATTTCATGCCGGAGAAGGGAACTACGCAGCATGGCGCACCTCCACCACGGTCAGGACATGGCCGAGCATGGCCCAGCGCACACGGGCCGACGTGGACAACGACGTGCCCAGCAGGGCCACAAGGGCGGCAGTTTCACCGGCACGGGCCAGCTTGCGAAGAAGGAAGGACAGGGACGCACGGCCACCGCAGGACGCGGGGCGGAAAAGGGGGATGGAATGCATGAACCACCTGACTTGTTTGGGGTTTTGAAGGCGCAAAAAAAGACGGGACACCCTCCCCGGCCAGTCAGAGGCCGCCAGTCCTCGCGGATACTGGAGGTGTCCCGTCAATATGGAGCGCCGCTCACAGGATACACCTGTAGCGGGAATGCTGACGAAACAAAAAAGACCGCTCTTTTCCTGCATGTGGGGCATGCGGAAGGCGTCGGTTACGCCTCTGACTGTTTGGGGAAGTTCAGTCTGCCCCAGACAGCGGGCGCACGTCAAGAGCCGCAGTTCTTCCCACTTGCCGGCAGCGAACAGGTCACACCACCCGGCGACGGAGTGGAGCTTCTCACCGGTCATCATGCACAGCAGGCGGTCACGGCCGGAAGGCAGGGCCACGCGGCGGAAAAACTGGCAATTGGCGCAGCTTTCGCCTTGTGCTTGGCGGGCAGGTGTGGCAAGATCAGAGGAAGCAAGAAACTCCTTGCCGCCTTTCTGATCTGCCCCCACCGCCGCCAAGCATCGGGGGCTTTTCTTTTGGATCATGGCCTAGGCCTCCCTGCTTGCGCCCTGCTGGCGGACAAAATCTTCCAGAGCCGTCACCGGCCACACCGTGCAGCGTGCAGACAGGCGGGTCCCCTGGGGCAATCGCCCTTCACGGATCCAGCGCCAAAAAGTCGAGGTGCCGATGCCCAACGCCTCGGCAAAAGCCTTTGCCCTGAGATAACGGGTAACTTCCGGCATGAAAAAAACCTCCTGGAGAGTTCGTGGAACTTTCCAAGAGGCTAAGAAAATGCGGACCGGGGAAACCGATCTCGGGGGAATTATTCCCGAATTCGGTTTTTATTTTTGCAGTTCTTCGATTTCTTTGATGATTTTTCTTGTGGTATCCTCGGAAACCGGAAAACCGAAATTTTCCGTTGCCCTGCTGATAGTCACCGCCGCCCCGCGCTCGTGCAGATCTATCTTGCCGTTCCTGTTGGCAAGGGCGGCAATGACCTTGAGGTAGGTATTTCTGCTCCTGGGATTGACCCCTTCCGCCTGCCGGGCCTTCTCCAGTTCCGCTCTGGTCTTCTCCAGCTCTGCTTGCAAGGCCGCCTTCTCTTGCCGGGCCTGCTCCAGTTCTGACTTAAGGGTAGTAAGTTGGCTTTCTAGACTGGCAATACTGTCTTCCGGGGTCTCAACGGCTACAGGGCAATTCCCCTGGTGGCAAATCTTGATATGCGTTTCAATTGCATAGGCCGGCAGCCCAACGTCTTTGATGAGCTTTCTTTCAAAATCTTTGCAGCGGATGAGGTAAGCGCCTGTCTCTTTGGTGAATGGGCGCTTGTATATTATTTTACAGTCTGTATTTGGCGGAATTCTTAAACTCCACTCATCAGTTTTTGACATGCATTCCCATAGGTTCAATATCGGAAGGCCATAAAATTCTTCCAGCTCGACAGCCGAGAAAAAATATTTGTCGGGGGGGAATCCTCCATATTTCCTGATTCGTTCTATAGCTTTTCGGGATTCTTCAGGAGATAGCTGCATATTGTTCCCCTTGCTGCTCTCTTGTTAGCTATCCGGTAGGGCAGGGAGCATAATCTGTCTATGCCCCTTCCCCGTCGCGCAGGCTGTCCAGGTAGTCAGCCCACTCCTGCATCATGCGGCGACGCTCGGGCAGGTATTCCGCATAATTGTAGGCGGCCCGGACGCTGTTGCGTTCACCGTGGGCAAGCTGCCGTTCGATCCAGTCCCGGTTGTAGCCCTGCTCATTGAGCAAGGTGGAAGCCATGCTGCGGAAGCCGTGGACGGTCATCTCATCCTTGCCGTAGCCAAGGCGCCGCAGTCCGCCCAGCAGGGTCATGTCGCTGATGGGCGCTGTCCTGCTCCGCATGCCGGGGAACAGGTAGCGCCCTCCGCCAGAGTACAGCGCAAGCGCCCGGAGCTGTTCCACCACCTGTCTGGCCAGCGGCACGATATGCATGACGCGCATCTTCATCTTCTCGGCAGGGATGCGCCATTCCGCTCTGTCCAGGTCGATCTCTGCCCACTCCGCTTTCCGCAGCTCTCCGGGCCGCACGAAGACATAGGGAGCCAGACGCAGGGCCGCCCGCACGATGACGTTCCCTTTGTAGGCGTCGATGTCACGCAATAGGGCCCCGATGGCTTGCGGCTCCCTGATGCTGGCATAGCTCTGCGAACGGATGGGAGACAGCGCCCCCCTGAGACTGGCCACAGGATCCACGTCCGCACGGCCCGAGGCGACGGCATAAAGGAAAATGCGGCTGCAATCCTGCATGGCCCTGTGAGCGGTGTCCACAGCGCCGCGCTCCTCGATACGGCGGGCCACGGCCAGCACGTCCGGTGCGGTGATCTCCCGTATGGGGCGCGATCCCAGCAGGGGGAAGACGTCCCGCTCCTGCCGGGCAAGGATCCTGTCCCTGTTGGACGCCGTCCAGCCGGGGGCATGCCTGGCGAACCATTCCCGCGCCACCACTTCGTATGTCATGGCCTGGGCCAGTACCTCAGCGGCCGCAGCGGCCTTGCGTTCCTTTTTCGCTTCGCCGGGATCGATCCCCCGGGCCAGCAGCTCCCGCGCTTCCTCGCGCCGTTTACGGGCCTCCACGAGGCTGACCGCAGGATATTGCCCCAGGGCGAGCGTTTTCTGTTTGCCGCCAAAACGATAGGCAAGGCGCCAGAGTTTCCCCCCGGAGGGCGAAAGATGCAGGTACAGCCCCCCTTCATCGGAAAACTTCTGTGTCTTGCCGGTAGCCTTCAGGCTCCGAAGCTTGGCATCCGTGAGTTTCATGGCAATCTGTTGGTATTTTTTCGGCGGGTGTGTTGGTATTTTCCAAGATACCAACAAAAATACCAACAAATGGGCGAGAGGTACAGGGACTTTCTGGGACTACGCGAGAGAGGACAAAAGGAAAAAAGTGAAGCCCCACAAGGGTTTCGATACCTTGCGGGGCTTTCTGAGATTTTAATTTGGTGGGTCGTGCGGGGTTCGAACCTGCGACTCTCTGCTTAAAAGGCAGATACTCTACCTACTGAGTTAACGACCCGTTGAGACGTTTCAGATATACAAATCCCCACATGAAGTCAAGGATTATTTTCCACAAATCCGTTTTTCCGGTCATTCCATGCCGCAACGGCATGGCCGTGCCCCCGCAGGATGCAGGGACGCCGCCACGGCCGGGCATCCTGAAACTTCCGCCGGGCTAGGCGTTCTTCTTTTCCTGCTTGGCCCAGGAGTCGCGCAGGCCCACAGTACGGTTGAAGACCGGACGCTCGTCGGTGCTGTCCTTGTCCTTGCAGAAGTAGCCCACGCGCTCGAACTGCACCTTGGCGCCCACTTCCTTGGCGGCCAGGGCCGGTTCCAGCATGGCGGTCACTTCGCGCAGGGAATCGGGATTGATGGCATCCAGGAAGGTCTGGCCTTCGGGCATGGCGTTGGGGTTCTCGGCCGAGAACAGGTGTTCGTACAGGCGCACGGTGGCGGGCACGGCATGGCGGGCGGAGACCCAGTGGATGGTGCCCTTGACCTTGCGGCCGTCGGGGCTCTGGCCGCCGCGGCTCTCGGGATCGTAGGTGCAGCGCAGTTCCACCAGATTGCCGGCATCGTCGTACACGGCTTCGCGGCAGGTGATGAAATAGGCGTAACGCAGGCGCACTTCCGCGCCGGGCGCCAGGCGGTGGTACTTCTTGGGCGGATCCTGGCGGAAGTCGTCGCGCTCGATCCACAGTTCACGCGAGAAGGGCACGGTGCGGCTGCCGTAGGCGGCATCTTCGGGATGCCAGGGCATCTCGAACTCTTCCACCTGGTCTTCGGGATAGTTCTCGATGACCACCTTCACGGGATCCAGCACGGCCATGGCGCGCGGGGTGTGGGCGTTGAGGTATTCGCGGATGCAGAACTCCAGCACCGCGTAATCCACCATGGAGTCGGAGCGGGCGATGCCGATGCGGCTGCAGAATTCGCGCAGGGCCTCCGGCGGCACGCCGCGACGGCGCAGGCCGCTCAGGGTAGGCATGCGCGGGTCGTCCCAGCCCTTGACGTAGCCTTCTTTCACCAGCTGGATGAGCTTGCGCTTGGACAGCACCGTGTGGGTGAGGTTGAGGCGCGCGAACTCGATCTGCTGGGGATGGTACACTTCCAGGGCGTCCAGCACCCAGTCATAGAGCTCGCGGTTGTTCTCGAACTCCAGCGTGCAGATGGAGTGGGTGATGCCTTCCAGCGAGTCGGACAGGCAGTGGGTGAAGTCGTACATGGGATAGATGCACCACTTGTTGCCCGTGCGGTGATGTTCGGCATGGCGGATGCGGTACAGGGTGGGGTCGCGCATGACCAGGTTGGGCGAGGCCATGTCGATCTTGGCGCGCAGCACATGCTCGCCGTCGGCAAATTCCCCGGCGCGCATGCGGCGGAACAGGTCCAGGTTCTCTTCCACGCTGCGGTTGCGGCAGGGGCTCTCCTTGCCGGGACGGGTCAGGGTGCCGCGGTACTCGCGGATCTCGTCGGCGCTCAGGTCGTCCACATAGGCCTTGCCCTTGAGGATGAGCTGCTCGGCGTATTCGTAGAGCTTGTCGAAATAGTTGGACGCGTAGAATTCGCGGTCGTCCCATTCACCGCCCAGCCACTTCACGTCCTCGCGGATGGAATCCACGTATTCGGTGTCTTCCTTGACGGGGTTGGTGTCGTCGAAGCGCAGGTTGCACATGCCGCCGAACTCGCGCGCCACGCCGAAGTTCAGGCAGATGGACTTGGCATGGCCCAGATGCAGGTAGCCGTTGGGTTCCGGAGGAAAGCGCGTGTGCACCTGACCCCCGAAACGACCCGACGCGTTGTCGTCCATGATGCGGGCGCGGATGAAGTCCACACCGGCTTTGGGATTGTCGTTGCTTTCCGCGGCAGCGGCCACGGTCTCGGCCTTGTTTTCGCTCATGGCGTTGTTCCTCCGTAAGATATTGAACGCAGCAGGATACGCCAAGCCGGTACGAGGGTCAACGTCGCCCGCCGGGCCTTCCCGGCAAAGGCGAAGATTTTTTTGTGCCTTTGCCGGATTTTCCCTTGACACTCGGCCCCTTCCCGACTAATGTACAGCCTCACGCGGGAATGACGAAGTCTTCCCTGAGCGGAGAGGTGTCCGAGTCGGCCGAAGGAGCTCGCCTGCTAAGCGAGTATACGGGCTTAAACCTGTATCGAGGGTTCAAATCCCTCCCTCTCCGCCACTAAGGCAGCAAAGCCGGTATGTCAGCAATGACGTACCGGCTTTTTTTTCGTATCCTGTTCCCCAGCGTAAAGAGGGATCCTGTGCCGGGAAAACGGCTTTTTCCGCCATCCTGGACACTCTTCTTCCCACCTCACCACACGCAGGGGACATGTCATGACAAGCAAAAGCTGCATCACAGACAAGCCTGTTTCCACAAAGGATGGCGACAGCCTCCAGGCCCAGGATTATGCCCGGGCCCTGAGCCTCTTCATCCAGCATGCGGACACACCTGTCACCATCGGTATCCAGGGCGGCTGGGGGAGCGGTAAAACGAGCCTCATCAGCATGTTGCAGGAACTGCTCGACAAGGATGAAGTGCACACGAGCCTCTGCGTATGCGTCAATGCCTGGGAGCATTCCCTGTTCCAGGATGCCAACAGCAAGATGGACGTGGCCCTGAGCCTTCTGGGCGGACTGGCCGACGGCATCGAGCAGAGCGTCATCCAGGCCACATGGATGGGCCGGGACGTCCGCGATCGCGTCAACAAGAACAGCCAGGCCATCAATGCGGCCCTGGGAGCGCTGAAATTCTGCCTGCGCCTCTCCGCTCGTATCGCCGTGCAGGCCGTCGCCAATGCCGCCGGCGCCGGTGAAGCCGTGAGCGGCACCTTCGAGGACAAGCGGGAGGAACAGCCGGAGCAGAAGCCCATAGCCCAGCATGTGCACGAATTGCGGGAGTCGCTCCGCGAACAGGTGGCCAGGATCACGCAGGGCGGCACGCCGGGCAAGATCGTGTTCTTCATCGACGACCTGGACCGCGTACCGCCGGCCACGGCGGTGGAGATCCTGGACATCACCAAGAACATTTTCGACATCCCCAATTGCGTTTTCATCCTGGCCATCGACTACGAAGTCGTGGTGAAAGGACTGGAAGGAAAATTCGGCCCCAAATCACGGGAAAACGAACGCGAGTTCCGCCAGTATTTCGACAAGATCATCCAGATCCCCTTCACCATGCCCATCGGGGCCTATGCCACACACATCGCTGACATGCTGCAACCGGCCCTGGAACAGCTGGGGCTGCCTGCCGGGGAAGACGGCGACCTGCTGAAACGCCTCGCCGAGGATGCCACGCTGGCCACGGGCGGCATCCCCCGCAGCATCAAGCGCATCGTGAACACCCTGTCCCTGCTGAACTATATCGCCAAGGCATCCCGGGAGGACACCGACAGCTCGCCCAAAGCGGCCATGGACGATCTGGAAGCCCGCTTCATCATCGTGGCCCTCCATATCAACTTCCCCGAGATCTGCCGGCGGATCATGGAGAGGAGCGCCTTCACCCAATGGAAGCGTACCGAGCTCGACAAGGTCTGGAAGCTGGAGAGCACCAAATACACTAATGAACTGGCCGTGCTGGAAAAGAGCGACCTTTTCAATGACGAATGGGAAAAAGCCCTGTACTGCCTTTGTGCCCAGTCCGACTGGCTCAAGGCGCAGGCCAAGAACATTTCCCAGCTGCTGAACAACCTGCTCGTGGCCCTCAACGGCAAAAAGGACCAGAGCGAACTTTCGGAAGAAGGCCTGACCCTGATGGCCGACATCCTGGACAGCATCCGCGTCGTCTCCATCGATACGGAGACGTCCATCCAGGAGATCGATGACAGCAGCGTCAAAACGGACAGCTTCACCTACTTTTGCCGACAGCTCCATGAGAAATTCGCCAAGGCCCTGCCGAAGGGGACCCTGGGCAACCCCACGAACGAATACGCGAAGCGTGTCTCAGGCGGCAGATGCTATGATGCTGCCATGGGTGCGGGGCGGGCGCTGTGCATAGAGTGGGAGAAGGAAAAAACAGAGATCAGTATTTCCATCTTCGGCAACAAGAAAAATATCCCTCGCGCCAACGCGACCCCTATACTGGAAAAATATACCGACGGCGTGGATGCATATGACTATCATGGACGCTCCCAGTTCTGGTTCGGACGCTGCTACGGTGATGTTCCTGCCAACAGTTTCCGTACCCTCTCTGCCGCGGATTACGTCGACGATACCGTGAAGTTGTACGAGACCGTTTGCAAGGCTGAAAAAGAACTGTCCGCCAAGGGGTAGCGCACGCGGCATACTGTCCGCAGGCATTGCCCCAGTCCTGCTGCCCTCTTTCGGCAGCACGGACGTTCGAAAAGGGAGATCCTGTGAAGTATCGCGGTAAGGGACAGCCCCTTGTCTCCACAGCTGCGGCAAGGGTGAGCCCCGCATAGATATCTGAATCCAGGCCCTGCCCGGTCCATCCGGGCGGGGCCGTCGTTTTTCTCCGCCTTGCCGGATGCCCCGGCCAGCCCTACAGCCCGCATTCCTTCATCCGGCGCCACAAGGTCGTTCGTGAGATGCCCAGGGCCTCTGCCGCCTGGGTCTTGTTGTATCTGTATTTTTGCAGCACCGCTTCCAGGCGGGCGCACGACGCCGTCTCTCCCCTGCTGGCGGGAAAGGCTTCCGGGTCTTCCTCATCCAGGATATCCGCATCGAAAAGGATGTCGGAGGCCTGAATCACAAGCTGCCGAGCCAGGACGATGGCCCTGTCCACCACATGGAGCAGCTCCCGGACATTGCCGGGCCAGTCATGCTGTTCCAGCTTCTCGATAGCCTCGCCCGAGATCGAGAATTTTCTGTGGCCTTCCCCGCGCAGCCTGCGCAGATAGGCAAGGACGATGGGGCCGATGTCTTCCTTGCGGGCTGCGAGCGACGGGATCTTGAGCAGCAGGGTATTGATCCTGTAGAACAGGTCCTGCCGGAACTGCCCCTGCCTGGCCATGGCAAAAAGGTTCCTGTTCGTCGCACAGATGATGCGGACATTCACCTGCACGAAGCGGGTGCTCCCCAGGCGGGTCACGACTTTGTCCTGCAGGACCCGCAACAGGCGGGCCTGCAAGCGCAAGGGCATCTCCCCTATCTCGTCAAGGAACAGGGTCCCGCCGTGGGCCAGCTCCACCAGCCCCGTCTTGCCCCCGCGCCTGGCGCCGGTGAAGGCCCCCTCTTCATAACCAAAAAGTTCGCTTTCCAGCAGGCTCTCGGGCACGGCCGCACAGTTGACGGAAACAAAAGCCGCCTCCTGCCGCCGGCTGTGCGCATGGATGGCCTGGGCGAACATCTCCTTGCCCGTGCCCGTATCGCCGATCAGCAGTACAGGCCCGTCGCTGTCCGCAAAACGCTGCCCCATGAGCTTTGCCTGAGTGATGACGGCACTGTCGCCGATGATGTCGTTGAACATGAAGTAACGGCGTTTCCCTTTCTGATAGATATTTTGCCGTACCTGCCGCTCATTTTTCTGGATATCGACCGTATTGTTCAGGCTCAGGACATAGCCGTCAAAATTTCCCTTGAGCTTGATATCGACGATGGTGAAGAGGAACTCACGCTTTATCATGTCTTTCAGAATAAAGGAGTCCGAGGCACCTTTCCTTTCTCCCATGATGCGCGCGAAATCCGTCCTGGGGAATATCCTGCCCAGATCCATGCCGATGATCTGCTCCGATATGACGCCAAACACCCCCTGGGCTTTATCATTCGCGTAGCGAATCGTGTAGTTTTTATCTACGACTATGATGATATTCGGATTGATATTCAAAACAGTGTTGATGAAATCTCGTCTCTGTATATTCAGAGCATCCATCTCTATGATGTGCTTTGCCTCCAGAAACACCTTGTAGACGGCTTCCTGATTTTCTGAAAGCAGGGGGATGGCGTGGAAACCTTCCTCCCTGGCTTTGCTTATCAGGCCAAATCCCCCCACAAGAAGAGATATGTTTTCCTCCCTGACCTTTTTCAGGGCCGCTTCAAGATTGTTCCTGTTCTCGACTTCCAGCCTGTAGCCCCGCAGACCGAGCAGCTGCGCTATCCGCATGAATTTGAGCCCCTGGCCGGGAAAACAGAGATGGCCCACGCGCATGTTGCTGTTCTGGAAGGGCAGGAGGGTCTCGAAAAAATTCTCGGCCGAGTATTCTATGGAAAGGATGGGGATGGAGGTGGAGTTCCTGAGGATGTGGAGCGCATGCCCGCGTGTGGCCAGCAGCTTGATCTTTTCCGTATTGAGGATGTGCAGGGCGACCTCCACGTCATTATCGAACTTCGATACGGCGATGCAGGTCCGCATGTTGAGCTGGTGGGCCGTCTCCTCGGCATACTTGGCCAGAGTCTTGAACGGGGTGACGACACAAAAATCCGCAGGTTGTTCACCCACGTGGATGATGGACTCACAAAAACCGGGGTGCATGGAGGCTCCTTTTGTGAAAGGCCCGTTATTGGCTCCCGCCCTGCCCATCCGGCAGGATGGACATTACGTTCTAAATGTTTCAAAAATAATCTAGAATAATTTCAATATATTGTCTAAGGATATCTGCAACATTACGTTCATTTTGTTATTTTTAATTTATTAACATATTGATTTTAATTACTTTTTCAAAATGGCACGCTTATTGATGTTAGTGAAAAAAAGAGCGTAGTGCCGAAAGAAAAAATAAAACCAATCTTATCGGTATATTATCATGGAGGTCATCATGGTCCAAGGTAACTGGTGGAAGTGGGCTCTCAGCCTGGGCTTGCCCCTGATCGTATTCTTTACCGTCCCGGAAATGGAGATAGCCAGCCCGAAGACGCCGCTTTTCCTGGCGATCACCCTGTGGGCCGTCATCGCCTGGGCCGTGGAGATCCTGCCCTCTGCGATCGTCGCGGCCATCCTGACGTTCCTGTATGCGCTTTTCGTCACCAAGCCGGCCGTTGCCTTCTCCAGCTGGTGCACCTTCCTGCCCTGGATGTGCTTCTCCGCCCTCATCATCGCCCAGGTGCTCAACCGTACGGGCCTTGGCAAGCGCATCGCCCTGCACAGCATGATCCTGATGGGCTCCTCCTTCACCAAGACCATGATAGGCCTCATGGGGGCCGGCATCATCCTGACCCTGCTCGTCCCCTCCGGCCTGGCCCGCACGGTCATCTTCGTCGCCATCGCCCAGGGCCTGATCCAGGCCCTCAATGTGGACACCCGCTCCCGCATGTCCTCTGCCCTGATCATGGGCGGCTATCTGGCGGCCATCGCCCCCGGCCTGTTCTGCATCACCGGCACGGAGATGAACCTCCTCGCCCTTCAGGTCGTCACCAACACCACCGGCGTGCCTGTGGAGTATGTCGACTTCATCATCCAGATGGCGCCCTTCTCCATCTTCTACATGGCCTGTTCCATCATGATGGTCTTCATCATCCGCGGCAAGGAGCGGCTCCAGAACGAAGATTCCCTCAAGACCGTCCTTGAGGAACGCCTGAAGGAGATGGGCCCCATCTCCGCTGAAGAGATCAAGATCTTCCTGGTGCTGTCCATCGGCTTCATCGCCTTCGTGACCGAACAGTGGCACCATCTTCCCGGCGCGTTCGTCTTTGCCCTGGTCGGCATGGCCTGCTTCATGCCCGGCATGAACCTGGCCACCGAGCAGGATCTGCGCAAGGTCAACCTTTCGTTCCTCATCTTCCTTGCGGCCTGCATGTCCATCGGCGCCGTGGCGCAGGACCTGAACATCCCCAAGTGGATCTCGGCCCACATGTCCTCCCTGTTCGAAGGACGCGGCGCGGTCATGGCCATCAGCTTCTCCTATGTGCTGGGCGTGATCGTGAACTTCCTGATGACCCCCATGGCGGCCGTCGGTGCCCTGGGCAGCCCGCTGGCCCAGCTGGCCGTCAGCCTGGGCATGGATCCCTACACCCTGGTCTACGCCCTGCTGTACGGTCTGGATCAGCTGCTCTTCCCCTATGAGATCGGCTACCTGCTGTACACCTTCATGAGCGGCGCCGTAACCCTGCGCCACATAATGGGCGCTTTCGCCATCCGCATGGTGGCCTTCGCGTTCTTCATCCCCCTGATCCTCGTGCCCTACTGGAAGCTGATCGGTTTCCTCAAGTAAAGAGAAACAGTCATGAACATCATCGATTGCAGATACAGACCCAATACGCCCGAATGGATGGCGACCTTTACCCGCAACCCGGTCTACGCGGAGTACGTCAAACTCACGGACTTCGACCGGAAGCCCACCCAGTCCCTTGCCGCCTGTGCCGCCCAGCTGGGCTCGCTCGGCATCGGCAAGGCCCTCGTTTCGGGCAGGGATATCGAAAGCACCTATGCCTCCCCTTCCTCCAACGGTCTTGTGGATGCCTGCGTGGCGGCCTTCCCCGATCTTTTCATCGGCATCTACGGCTATGATCCGCACAAGGGGATGCAGGCCTACAAGGCCATGCGGCAAGCCTTTGCCGAAGGGCGCAGCCTGGGGGCATCCATCGAACCGGCCATGGCCCACTGCGCCCTGGACGATGCCCGCTACTATCCGCTGTACGCCCTGTGCTGCGACCATGACCTGCCGCTCCTCGTCACCGCGGGCCTGTCGCCCCACATGCCCGGCGTCCTGCTGAGCCCCACTTCGCCCGCGGCCCTGGACAAGGTCGCCACCGACTTTCCCGGCCTGCGCATCCTGGTCAGCCACGGCGGCTATCCCTGGGCCGGCGAGACCATCGCCGTCTGCCTGCGCCACCGCAACGTCTACCTGGATTTTTCTTCGTCCATCAACAAGCCGGGGGGCGAGCTTTATGTCAAAGCCGCCAATGACTGTCTTGCTGACCGCTTCGTCTTTTCCAGTGCCAATCCTTTCGTGGATGTGGACAAGGCCCTGGAGCAGATCGGCCGCCTCGGGCTCTCGGACGAAGCCCGGGACAACATGCTCCATAAGAATGCCCTGCACCTCATCGGCCACGTCCTGCAAAACGCCTAAGGAGCCTTGCCATGTCATCCCGCACCATCTATGCCCTCACCGCCGGCCAGAAGCCCGTCGTCATCACCAACCATTTCTACATGCGTCCCGACATCAAGGAATCCCTGTGCACCCAGTTCTTCTTCTGGTGCATCATGGACGAGAAGGAAGGCCCCATCCTGGTCGACCAGTCGTTCACCCAGCGATGCCTTGACGAGATGAAGATCCCTTATCAGGTCAAGGAAGGTCCCCTTGAGCTGCTCGACCGTATCGGTGTCCGCCCCGAGGACGTGCGCCACGTCATCCTGTCGCACCTGCACTGGGACCACTACGCGGGCGACGAGTTCTATCCCAATGCCCGCTATCATGTGCACCAGAAGGAACTGGAATATGTGACCGGCCCCCTGATGCGTTTTACGACCTATGCGCAGCACTACAACTTCAAGGCCATCGAACATCTGCTCCACCTGCACTTTTCCGGACGGGTCCACCTGATCCAGGATGAGCGCGAGGAGATCTGCGAAGGCATCACCTGCCTGAGGACGGGCGGCCATACGCCCGGCCTGATGTACGTGGCCGTGGAGACGGCAGGCGGGACGAAGGTCATCTGCAGCGATGTCGTCCCGCGTTACCGGAACATCAGCGAGATGACCCCCTGCGGCTCCACTATGACGTCACCGAGGCCCTCCAGGCCCTTGAGACCGTCAGCCGGATGACCCGGTCCATGGACGACATCCTGCCCGGACACGACCCGGCCATCACGGAGCGCTATCCCCAGGTGGCTCCCGGCGCCTTCCGCATCATCTGACATCCGGGGCATGACCGGCCATACAGCCAAGGAAAGAACATGACATATACGACATTGCTCCCGGCCCGTATGGGACGGCTGGAACTGCGCAACCGCATCGTCTTCCCCGCCATGGTGACGAACTATTGTTCCACCCGGGGCGAAGTGACCGACAGGCTGGTGGCCTACCACCAGGAACGGGCCAAAGGCGGTGCCGGTCTCCTGATCACGGAAGCCACCTACATCAGTCCCGACGGCAAGAGCTTCCCGCATCAGCTCGGTATCGATGACGATGGCCTGCTGCCCGGCCTCCGGCGCCTGGTGGAATCCGTCCACGCGGCGGGGGCCCGCATCGCCGTGCAATTGTGCCATGCCGGCAGGCAGACCTCCCGGGCCGTGACCGGTCTGCCGCTCATCTCGCCCTCGGTGACCCGTTTCGGCAATGACGAGACCAGCGCCATGCGGCAGGAAGATATCGACAGGGTCCTTCGTGACTATGCCGGCGCGGCCTTGCGGGCCCAAAAGGCGGGCTTCGATGCCGTGGAGCTGCATGCAGGCAACGGCTATTTGCCCCAGCAGTTCCTTTCCCCGTTCACCAATGCCCGGCAGGACGGTTACGGGGGCAGCCTGGAGAATCGCGTCCGCTTCACCGTGGAGGCCATCCGGGCGGTCAGGGCGGCTGTCGGACCGGACTTCCCCATCATCCTGCGCCTCGGTGTGGCGGAACCCGTCAGCGGAGGCCTGACCCTGGAAGACGGCGTGGCCGCAGCACGCATCCTGGCCCGGGAGGACATCGACGCCTTCGACGTGACGGCCGGCATGCGGGAAGGCGGCATGTGGGTGACGCCGCCCCTGGCCCTGCCCCGGGGCACGCATATCGAAAAGGCGGCGGCCGTACGGCAGGCCATCCAGGCCTCCAGGCCCGTCATCGGCATCGGCAGGATCACGTCCGCGTCCCTGGCCGACAGCTTCATCACGGCCGGGAAGGTCGATTTCGTGGTCATGGGGCGCGCCCTGCTGGCCGACCCCGAACTGCCGCTCAAGACATTGCAGGGCAGGGAAGAAGACATCCGACCCTGCATAGGTTGCAACGAAGGCTGCATCGGCCGCCTGTCCCGCGGGCTCGACATCTGCTGCGCCGTCAATCCGCGTGTGGGCAATGAATACCGCCCCCTGTCGCGCCGGGCCGCCATCCCGCGGCATGTCCTCATCGTCGGCGCCGGTCCGGCCGGTCTCGTGGCCGCCTGTACGGCACTCCGGCGGGGCCACCGTGTCACGGTCCTGGAAAAAGAGGCCGCCTGCGGCGGCAAGATCCCCCTCGCAGCCCGGCCCCCGTTCAAGGAAGAGCTGGCGGGCTACGCCGCCTGGCTGGAACGTCAGGCCCGGGATCTGGGCGCCGACCTACGCTGTTCCACCAAGGCCACGCCCTCGCTGATAGCCGAACTGGCGCCGGACGTCGTGCTGCTGGCCGTCGGCGCCGAACCCGTCATCCCGCCCATCCCCGGGCTTGCGCCGGAACGATTCCTTCTGGCAGAACAGGTGCTGCAACAACAGGGCCCTGCCCCCGGGCAGGATGTCCTCATCATCGGCGGCGGGCTGGTCGGCTGCGAGACGGCGCTCTTCCTTGCCAAAAACGGCTGCCATCCCCTGGTGGCGGAGATGCGCGAAGATCTTTGCATGGATATCGAGCCCCGCTCCCGGGCCGTCATGCTCCTGCACCTGAAGGAATACGGCATCCGGGCCCTGACCTCCTGCCGGGTCGCGCATATCGGGGAAGGGGAAGCCATCCTGTGCACGCCGGGACATGCTGAGGAACACCTGCCCTGTTCCTGCATCGTACTGGCCACGGGCTACCGTCCCCGCACGGCGCTTGCCGAAGCCCTGCGCGGCATGGACATGCCTGTCTACGGCATCGGCGACTGCCACGGCGGGACGCGCATCTGTGACGCCGTCTGGCAGGCCACGGCCACAGCCGAAACCATCTAACCCATCGCCCGGGAAACACCGGGCCGGAAACGGCCATGAAACAGTTCGTCTGCAAACCGACCATCCACATGTTCCCCACCTGCAAGGACTTCCTGGCAGGCTTCGACATCGGCGAGGATGACCTCGTCCTCAGCAACGCGTATATCTTCAAACCTTTTTTCGACGGTCTCGCCTGCCGCGCCCAGGCGCTTTTCCTGGAAAACTACGGCCAGGGAGAACCCAGCGACACCATGGTGGACGCACTGCTGGCAGCGGCCTCCCGGCACCATTTCCGCCGTGTCATCGCCATCGGCGGCGGCTCCGTCATCGACGTGGCCAAAGTCTTGGCGGTGGCTCCAACCGGCAGTGATACCAGTGCCGTTTTCGACAGCAAGGAACTGAAGCAGGAAAAAGAACTCATCATCCTGCCCACCACCTGCGGCACGGGCAGCGAGGTCACCAATATCTCCATCATCAACCGCACCTGCCTCGGGATCAAGGTCGGGCTCGTCCACGACAGCCTGTACGCACGCCATGCCGTCCTGGTGCCCGAGCTGCTGGAAAAGCTGCCCTATCCCGTCTTTGCCACCAGTTCACTCGATGCCCTCGTCCATGCCGTGGAGTCCTACCTGTCCACCGCGGCAAGCCCCTTTACCCGCATGTTCTCCGCGGAAGCCATCCGGCTCATCCTGGCCGGCTATACGGAAGTGGCTTTGCACGGCAAGGACGGCCTGCGCCCCCTCCTCGGCGACTTCCTGCTGGCGAGCACCTATGCCGGGCTTGCCTTCGGTACGGCAGGATGCGCCACCGTGCATGCCATGAGCTATCCGCTGGGCTCCACGTTCCATATCCCGCACGGGGAGTCCAACTACGCGGTCTTTGCCGGTGTGTTGCGGCATTATGAACAGCAGCAGGTCCCGGGCCTGGCAGACCTCCAGGAGCTTCTGGGCCGGGAACTGGGCTGCCCCGCCTCCAGGGCCATGGACAGACTCGATGCCCTGCTGCAAAAGATCCTCCCGCTCAAGAGGCTGTCCGCCTACGGCATGGAGCCTTCCCAGGCCCGACCCTTCGCCGAGGCCGTGCTGCGGACCCAGCAACGCCTGCTGGCCCACAGCCCCAAGGAAATGACGGTGGCCGACATGAGCGGGATCTATACGGCCCTGCTGTAGCATCCATCTCCAGGCCGGGATCCTTTCGTCCCTGATCCGCACCCGGCCTGGCGTCCTCCTTCCGGTGGGGGGGCGGCCTGATCCCCCACCCCACAGGCCGTCCCCCCTTTCTAGGCAGCCTTTTCAAAAACACGAGGCATGCCCCGAACGCATCCCCTGCCCACCGCCCAACGGCGGGCAGGGGATGCGCTTCCATAACAGTCATGATTTTCTGGATATCCGGGATGGTCTTGCGCATGTGGCCCTGATGATTACTCTGTGGTCATACTACAGACCAGCAGACAGTTCCCGGCAGCCGCCCAGGGAAGGGCGGCTCGTGTTTCCCGGGCATGCCGCGTGCAAGGGGGCCATCGTGAAAACTTCGGATGTCGTCAAACGCTATACGAGCCTTGCGGTCTCGCTGTTCTTCAACGCCCTGGGCATCGCCCTGATCACGCAGGCCCATCTGGGCACCACCCCCATCACCACCCTGCCCTATACGCTGGCGGCCATCTTCGGCCTGACCCTGGGCACCACGACCTTCGCCTGCAACCTGCTCTTCCTGCTGCTCCAGCGCATCCTGCTGCGGCGCCGGCTGGGCATCGCGGAACTCCTGCAGATCCCGGCCGTGCTCATCTTCAGTGTGTTCATCGACTTCTGGATGCACCTCACCGGCGCGCTGGTCACGGATGTCTACATCTGGCAGATCCTCATGTGCATCGTGGGCAGTGCCGTGCTGGGCGCGGGCATCAGCCTCGAGATCATGAGCAATGCCACCGTCATCCCCGGCGAAGGCCTGGTCATCGTCATCGCGGCACGCTCCCGCAAGAACTTCGGCAACATCAAGGTGCTGTTCGACTGCTCGCTGGTCCTGGCCTCCTGCCTCCTCGGCCTTGCCGTGCTGGGCAGCATCGTGGGCCTGCGCGAAGGCACCGTGCTCTCGGCCGTCCTGGTGGGCATGTTCGCCCGCCTGTCCTCGCCCTGGACACGCAAACTGAAGCCCCTGCTCTGGTCCCCGGAACAGCGCCAGCTCCTGCGCCACATCAAGGCGGAGATGCCGCCCCGGGAAAAGTAAGCCCCCGGGAGCATGCCTCCAGCGCTCTGCCCATGATGTCCGCGCCATGGGGCAGACTCTCCGGCAATTCCAACCCGCGCCCATGGCTTCCTGTCCTGCGTGCATTCTTCGCGTCTTCTGCTACCGGCCTCTGTTCCCGCAATGTTTTCATTATGGGCATATCCCGACAGAGGCTTCCCGCCGAGGTCCCACAGTATGTCAGCCCCCACGTAACCACGCCGCAGATACCCTCAGCTCCCGGTCCCTGCACGGACCGCAGCCCTGCGCTCCACAAGGCAGGGCGGAAACACCAAGGCCTACGCCTGCAAACAGTCATCCAGGACCAGTGGTTACCGGGGCAGCTCCAGACGCACCGTCACCGCGAACCAGGCGATCTTCCCCCAATCCTTACGCTGCGGTGCGAACGTCCCCTGCTGCGGCACTTCTCCCATGTTCACCGCACAGGACGGCTCCGTCTCCGGTGCGCTGTCCGCAAGGGTAGCACCTCCCCCTTCCCCGGCGGAAGTCCCCGGCACAGCGGCCGGGCTCCCCTCTGCGATGTTTCTCCCATCATCCTGTGCCGCAGGGAAAGGTATCCCGGCAGGCGGCCGCGCGCCCGCTTTGTCCCCGGCGGTATCAGCTGCGGAAAGGCCGTCCCGCAGCCCTTCGACCGATAAAAACGGGGCCGGCAGCGCCACGCCGGTACTGTCCGCCCCTGCGGTCTGCCTTAGGACGAACCGTCCTTCCCCGCCTTCCGGCAGCTGCCAGATACCCATCTGACGTTCCAGCGCAACCATGCCGGTGCGCTCCCGCAAGGCGCGTTCCACGGCAACGGCCTGCGGCCCCGGCACACGATACCGGGCCGTGAGCGTCCGGCGCCCCGTGCGCGGCTCCGCGGCAGGACGGCAGAACAAATATTCCAGTCCTTCCGGCTTGAGGCCCGCCTCTTCCAGAAAATCGGCGCACCGGTATCCCGCTACCGTCTCCGCCGCAGGGCCGGACGCCCCCGGCAAGAGCAGGACCGGCCCGTTGTCGGCCGCCCGGGCGGGCAGCACCAGATACAGCCCCAGCACCAGGGCCATCATCACGCGCATGATGCGTCTCCTCCTTTCCTGTTTGCCATCGTCACGGTCTACCGGGACACGGCTCTTTGTTCACCGGAGCCCGGCAGCACCGCACATGCCTCTCTGCCCTCTCCCGCCATGGTTTGCCTGCGGGACGGCGCCTTTCCAGCCTGCCGCCGGAGTTCCCGCCCCAGCCTTCCGGGCCAAGCGGGAGCACAGGGACACAGGAGCTCCGTCCCCATTCCCGGCGCAAAGCCGCAGCAACACCGGGCCGAGCTTTCCTCCGGCCCCCGGCATGACGAAAAAAAGGGAAGGACGCAGGACGCGTTCCTTCCCCATACATCGGGCTCAGGCCACGGCAGGGCCGTTACGCACGGCTTTCCCAGGCCTGGACGGTATTCTTCAGCAGCATGGCGATGGTCATGGGGCCCACGCCACCGGGCACGGGCGTGATGGCCGCGGCCTTCTTGCTCACGGATTCGAAGTCCGCGTCGCCGCACAGGCCGTCGTCCGTACGGTTGATGCCCACGTCGATGATCACGGCGCCTTCACGCACCATGTCGCCCGTGATCATGCGCGGACGGCCGATGGCAAGGAAGAGGAAATCCGCGCTGCGGCATTCCGCCGCCAGATCGGGCGTACGGGAATGGCACAGGGTCACCGTGGCGTCGCCGAACTCGCCGGGACGGGCCAGCAGCAGGGCCAGGGGCTTGCCCACGATGTCCGAACGGCCCAGCACTACGGCCTTCTTGCCGCGGGTGGGCAGATTGTAGCGGCGCAACAGCTCGATGACGCCCGCCGGCGTGCACGAGACCATGCCGGGCAGATTGAGGGAAAGGCGCCCCACGTTCTCGGGATGGAAACCGTCCACGTCCTTGGCCGGGTCGATGGCCAGCAGGCAGGCGGAGGCGGAAAGATGTTTGGGCAGGGGCAGCTGCAAAAGGATGCCGTCCACGTCGTCACGACCGTTGAGCTCGGCGATGAGGGCCAGCAGGGCCTCCTGCGTGGTATCGGCAGGCAGCCGGTAAGGGAAGGAAAGGATGCCCGCCTCGGCGCAGGCACGTTCCTTGTTGCGCACATAGACCTGCGATGCGGGATCTTCTCCCACCAGGATCACGGCCAGGCCGGGAGCGCGGCGGCCGGCCGACACGGCGGCCTCCACCTGGGCCTTGAGTTCCGCGCGGATATCGCGGGCAGTCTGCTTTCCATCAATAAGGATCATGGCGACCTCGTGGCTGACGTTGGCGCCGGGGCCGGCGCGTGGAAGGGGCGGAGTATACTCCGGGAGCGCGCCAAGCTCAAGTCCGCGACATCCCTCGACCATATGCCACCGGAGCGCCTTGCGCTCCGTGCATGATGCGTTGTACATTCGACCTTTGTACGGCCCTTCCTGCTCCAGGGAGTTTTTGCCGTTGATGCCATGGCCCCCCATGCGGTGGCATGATGTGAGAACGTACCATGCTCCGAACTTTCCTGCTTTTCCTGCTTTGCCTGCTCCTGGCTTTTCCCCAGGGAGCTTTCTCCGCCTCCTCCGGGCAGGCCTCTGCCCAAGTGGACACGGGCCTGCCCCTGAACAGGACGACTTTCCACTTTTTCTCTCCCGAAGACATCGCTGCCAACTATAAAGCGTCCAGAATCATCCGCGTGGGCTACTTCGACCAGCACGGCGTTTTTGAAGGGGAAGGCGAGCATCTTTCCGGCTATGCCATAGCCCTGCTCACGGCCGTCTCGCGCTATACGGGCTGGGAATACGAATGGGTCAAGATCCGCTTCGACGAGCTGGCCCAGCGGCTGAATGACGGCACCATCGACCTTTCCTGCGGCATCAGTTTCACGCCGGAACGCGCCCACCTCTACAGCTTTTCCAAACTGCGCGCCGGGTATGAGAACACCTGCCTGCATGTCTCCAGTACAAGCGACATGCATTATATGGATCTGGAAGCCTTCAACGGCATGCGCATCGGCTTTTTCACCGATTCCCTCCAATATGACGTGATGCAGCGTTTTGCCGCCCAGAACGGGTTTACCTTCAAAACGCTGTTCTTTGAGGAAAGCCATGAGATGTCCCAGGCCCTGGCCGACGGCCGCATCGACGGCTATGTGGACGGCGTCCTCCAGGGCAAGGGTACCAAGGTGGTGGCCACCATCTCCACGGATCCTTTCTTTTTCGTCACCCGCAAGGACGACAATGAGATCATGGACCCGCTCAACGAGGCCATGCGCCAGATCCTGCTGAACCACCCCACCTATCTGGCCCGCCTGTACGACAGCTACCTCAACATCTCCTCGGACGTGCCCGTGGTCTTCACGCGTTCCGAGAGCCGCTGGCTGGCCACCAAGCCTGTCATCCGCGTGGCCTACAGCCGCGGACAGGACATGATGGACCCCAAGCACGGGGGCAATTTCCTGTATGCGTTCCTGAAGATGCTGGAACGCCAGAGCGGCATCCGCTTCGAGTTCCTTCCCCAGCCCTCCTATGATGCCTGTCTCAAGGCGCTGGCCGACGGTACGGCGGACATCATGCCCGATGTCTATCCCAAGCTCTCTTTCCTGCGCAGCCAGAACATCTTTTCGGGCAGGATCTTCTATAACGCGCCCATCACGGTGGTGGGACGGCTCCATGACAAAAAGATCCCCGGCCAGGCCTGCACCGTGGGCTTCACCAGCGAGATGCGCAGCGTGATGCTGGCCTACCAGAGCGCCTATCCCGAGGACATCCCCAAGATCTTCCCCAATATCGACGCCTGCCGCACAGCCTTTGAAAAAGGGGAGCTGGACGTCTACCTCTGGCCCTATCCCGCCGCCGCCCTCCAGGACGACCCGCCCAAGGACGGTCTGCTGCTCCCCACCCGGGCCATGTATCCCATGGCACTGGGCATCTCGCCCCATGCCTCGCCCTTCGTGACCTCCGTGCTGGACAAGGTCATCACCTCCACCACCACGGCCACCATCGATGCCCTGCTCCTCTCCGCCGCGCCGGACTCCCTGATGGACATCATCCACCGTTTCCTGCGCCGGAACCTTGTGGAGACGCTCTGCGGCCTCGGCCTGCTGCTGGTCCTGATCGTGCTCCTCGTCCTGCGCCACAACAGGCGGCGCCTGGCCGCGCTCCGCGCGGCAGCGCTCACCGACCCCGTGACGCAGGGCCCCAACCGGGCAAGGTTCCTTATGGATGCGGCCAAGATCCTGCAAAAGGACCCACGCTGCCATTACCTGTGCACGGTCAACATCCGCAAACTCAAGCTCATCAACCGGGCCTGCGGCCTGCGCACCGGGGACAGCCTGATCCGCTTCTGCAACCGCGAGTTCGCCCTGCGCAGCCGTCAGGGGGAACTGGCCGCCTACAGCGGCTCGGGACAGTATCTCCTGCTGTGGAAATGCCCTGACGAGACGAGCTTCACCCAGCGCATGGAAGAACTGTTCAGCGTCGCGGACATGGCCCGCAAGCTGTACCAGCGCCCGGTGAGCTTCTCCTGCGGCGTCTACGTCATCCGCAACGGCGCCGACATGGAAGAAAGCGAACCTCAGCCCACGCCGGGGACAGGGAAAAACGTCAACGAATCCGAGCGATTCGTCTCCCGCTATCTGCTCTATGCCGAAACGGCGGAAGCCAGCATCGCTTCCGGCGGCTACCGGTCGCAGTTCCTGATCTATAACGAGCTCATCGGGGCCCGCCAGCTCAAGGCCAACGACATCGAGAACCGTATGGTCAATGCCCTGGAGCGCGGGGAATTCACTGTCTTCATGCAGCCCCAGCTCTGCCTTGCGGACCGGCGTCTGCACGGGGCCGAGGCCCTCATCCGCTGGCAGGGCCCGGACGGGAAGATGGTCTACCCCGACGAGTTCATCCCCCTGTTCGAACAGAACGGCTTCATCCGCGAACTGGACCTTTTCGTCCTGGATACGGTCTGCGCCTGGATACGTCGCCGCCTGGACGAAGGCAAAAAGGTGCCCCCCATCAGCATCAACCAGTCCAAGGCCCTGTTCTTCCACGACAACTATGTCGAGACCGTCCTTACCATCGCGTCCCGTCACGACGTGCCCACCCACCTGCTGCATGTGGAGGTCACGGAAAGCATGGCCTGGCTGGATGAAGAAGCCTTCATCCGCACCCTGGATGCCCTGCGCCGGGCAGGTATCGGCCTGAGCCTCGACGATTTCGGCAAGGGCTATTCCTCCATGGCCATGCTGCATTCCTTCGGCTTCGACACCATCAAGCTGGACCGGGCCTTCCTGGCTCCCGGGCAGGACAAGCAGCGCTCCGTCTGGATCATCATCTCCTCGCTCGTGGACATGGCCCGGCGCCTCGGCATCGAGATCCTCTGCGAGGGCGTGGAGACGGAAGAGCAGCTGCAAAAGCTCCTTGCCTCACACTGCAAGTACGGGCAGGGCTATCTCTTCTCCCCGCCCATGAACATGGAGACCTTCGACGCCTACGTGGATGCCCACGATCTGGAGCAAAAATAACGCACTGATCCGGGGGGCCCTTTTCCCCGGCGGGGAAGGGCGCCTCCCGATACTCTCCCCAGATGCAAAGCGCCGTCTTCCCTTCCGGGAAGACGGCGCTTTTGTCTTGGCAGGGCTCCCTGCCGCATGAAAAAGGGGGCCTTGCGGCCCCCTTAGGAATACGGATGAGGCAGGACGAGCCTGCGTCTGCCGGATTAGTCTTCGCTCTCGTCCAGGGCGTAGTATTCCGCCAGCATGGGACCGAAGAATTCGGCGCCGTCGCCCAGTTCCTCTTCGATGCGCAGCAGCTGGTTGTACTTGGCCATGCGCTCGGAGCGGCACAGGGAGCCGGTCTTGATCTGGCCGGCATTGACGCCCACGGCCAGGTCGGCGATGAAGCTGTCCTCGGTCTCGCCGGAACGGTGGGAGACCACCGTGGTGTAGGCGGCTTCCTTGGCCATCTCGATGGTGTCCAGGGTCTCGGTCACGGTGCCGATCTGGTTCAGCTTGATGAGGATGGAGTTGGCCACGCCTTCGGCGATGCCTTCGGCCAGGATGGAGGGGTTGGTCACGAACACGTCGTCGCCCACCAGCTGGGTGCGTTCGCCCAGGCTGGCGGTCAGCATGCCCCAACCGTCCCAGTCGCTTTCGGCCATGCCGTCTTCGATGGAGATCAGGGGGTACTTGCTGGTGAACTCGGCCAGCCACTGGGCCATTTCGGCATTGTTGAAGGTCTTGTTCTCACCCTTCAGCACGTACTTGCCGTCCTGATAGAATTCGGAAGCGGCGGCGTCGATGGCCAGGGCCACTTCGCTGCCGGGGATGTAGCCGGCTTCCTCGATGGCCTTGACGATGTAGCTGAAGGCTTCGTCGTGGTTCTTCAGGTTGGGGGCAAAGCCGCCTTCGTCGCCCACGCTGGTCACGTGGCCGTCCTTTTCCAGCAGCTTTTTCAGCACGTGGAAGATCTCGGACCCCATGCGCAGGGCATCACGGAAGCTCTGGGCGCGCAGGGGCATGATCATGAATTCCTGGATGTCCAGGTTGTTGGGGGCGTGGGCGCCGCCGTTGATGATGTTCATCATGGGCGCGGGCAGCACCTTGGCGTTGACGCCGCCCAGGTATTTGTACAGGGGCAGGCCCAGGTATTCGCTGGCGGCACGGGCGCAAGCCATGGACACGCCCAGCATGGCGTTGGCGCCCAGACGGCTCTTGTTGTCGGTGCCGTCCAGGTCGATGAGGGTGTTGTCCAGCTGCACCTGCTGCAGGGCGTCCAGGCCCAGCAGGGCATCGGCGATCTCGCTGTTGACGTTCTCCACGGCCTTGGTCACGCCCTTGCCGCCGTAACGCTTGCCGCCGTCACGCAGTTCCAGGGCTTCACGGCTGCCGGTGGAGGCGCCGGAAGGCACGGCCGCGCGGCCGCTGTGGCCGGACTCCAGAGAAACTTCCACTTCCACGGTCGGATTGCCGCGCGAATCCAGAATCTCGCGGGCATACACAGACGCAATGCTGCTGCTCATAATCGCTCCTTTGAAGGTTGATTCTTCCGCCGCGCGAAAGAGTCGTTTTCTCCGCTGCGCCCCACGGGCGGTGGCGGGACCATTGTCCGGCGACAGGGAAGCCCTGCCGCAAAAATATCTCTCCCAAAGGGGGGCCTCCGGGCCCTGCGCGCGACGGCAGACCCGGGCCCACTGCCGCACGGGGCGGCACGGCCTGTCGGCACTCAATAGGGATGACGCTCGTAATACAGGCGGCGCAGGCCCTCCAGCAAGAGCGAGGGCAGCACGGCGTCGAAAACGTCGGGGCTGATGCGCGCGATGGACGGGGCAAAGCCGCCCGTGGCCAGCACCAGACAGTCACCGGGCAGGCCCTTTTTCAGGCGCTGCGTCAGGCCTTCCACCATGCAGGCGAAACCGAAGACCAGGCCGTGCTGGATGCTCACCGACGTGCTGCGGCCGGGCGCGGGCTCCAGGGCGTCCACGTCCAGGTTGACGCGGGGCAGCTGGGCCGTTTCGCGCGCCAGGGCCGAGATGGCCGTACGCGGACCGGGAAAGATCAGGCCGCCGAGATAGGCATTGCCGCTGATGCAGTCAAAGGTGACGGCCGTACCGAAGTCCACCACGATGAGGGATTCCGGGCCGGGATGCAGACGGCGTGCCTCATAGGCGCCCACAAGGCGGTCGGCGCCCACTTCCTGCGGGCGTTCGTAATGGTTCTGCAGGGGGATGGGCATGTCCTGCGGCACCATCCACAGGGGGCAGCCCAGATAGCGCTGGACGGCTTCACGCAGCAGGGGGTCGAAGCCCGGCACCACCGACGAGGCCACGCAGGCCGTGAAACGGGGCTCGGCACCGGCGTGACGCAGCAGCTCCAGCAGGGTCAGGCCCAGACTGTCCGAGGTCTGGGCGGGGTCCGTGCGCAGATTGTAGGAGGTCATCACCCCCCGGGAGTCGGCCAGACCGACCTTGATGCAGGTGTTGCCGATGTCGAAAAGAAGAAGCTCTGGCTGCATGTCATACTCCTTGGGGAACAGATGCCCCGCGCACAGGAATCCGCAGGCAGAAAGTATGCCAAACAATATCTTGACATGCAAGGCAAAAGACTACATATAATTAATAATAAAAACTACTAAATTAGCATAGGGGGAAAACATATGGAAACTTTATATAGTATCATTACAATAATTATTGTATATTTAGTAATTAAAAAACTTGAAAAAGCGAGAAAAAAAAAGTTATCTCAAGAACAGCAAAACATACCTAGAGCAGACACAAACTCGCCTATACTTGGATATATTTTTCATGATTTAGGTGAGCAGATTATGACAGATAATAATATAAAAAACAACAAGATAAGCTATCACCTTGTATATAACTACTTATTTGTACTTTCTTTTTTAATTATCGACGAACTTTTAAAAAACAATAACGTAAAAATAAATGATTACGATTTATACCAGATAAAAAAAGATGTATCATCGACATTATGCATGCAACAACACAGGATGAAATAGTAGCAATTATGACTGCTATTTACTGTGTAGACGAGTACAACAATTCTTTTAACGAAACAAATAAACTACTTTATATCAACTTTAGCTCTATTGCAAAAGAAATTATCGCTTTAAAAAAGAAAAGTGGCAATTCTTTTTCGCACATTGCCACAGAATTTTCATATAAAATAAGCCAGCAGTACATTTTATCAAGTAACAATTCAAAATTTAAAGACATTATAGAAGAGCTAGCCCACCTTGAATAATTTATTCTAACTCAAAATTGTTTTATCTTGGAGCCCCTTATCCAAGAGATGCCTTTGACCATTTTCCCTCCCCTGTCATTGATCCTATGAGCGGTTTTTGAAGGGGCGGGGGGGGTGAGGGGGCGGGGGGACTTTTTCCCGCCAGAAAAAGTTCCCCCGCCCCCTCAAAAAAGTCCTTTGCTATCCCCTAGCCCCCGAACCACTCCGGCCGGGCCTCCGTGGCGTCGGCGCGGCAGCCCTGCCAGAGGCCGCGGGCGGCCATGGCGCGGCGTAGATCCGTGATGATGCCCCTCTTTTCCAGGGCCCAGGCGGGCGCCAGCAGTTCTCCCGGCGCGGGGTCGGCCTGGATGCGCTGCATGACCACGGTGGAAGGGATGCGCGGCAGGGCGGCGCACAGCATGTCCACATACTCGTCCCGGGCCAGAGGGCGGTAGCCGCCCGCCTGCCACTGCCGGGCCAGCTCCGTGCCCTGCGGCACATAGACGTTGTGCAGCTTGAGGCCCTGCATGCCCAGCGAGACGGCCCAGTCCACGCCGTGGAGGAAATCCTTCTCGTCCTCGCCCGGCAGCCCGGCCATGAGGTGCCCGCAGACCAGCAGCCCGGCATCCAGGGCGGCGCGCACGGCCTCTTCGGCCTGACGTGCCGTGTGGCCGCGGTTGATGCGGCGCAGGGTATCGTCCCGGCAGGTCTGGAGGCCCAGCTCCAGCCAGACCTCGTCCAGTCCGCAACCGGCCAGCAGGGCCAGTTTTTCGTCATCCAGACAGTCCGGCCGCGTGCCCACGGCGACGCCCCGGCAGCCGGGCAGGGCCGCCACCTGCTCCAGCAGGCGGGCCAGACGGGAGGCCGGGCCGTAGGTATTGGAAAAGGATTGCAGATAGGCCATGAACAGGCGGTCGCTGTCCGTGGTGGTGTATTTTGTGTACCAGGCGTCCCACTGGGCGCGCAGGTCGAGGCCGCGCAGGCCCATGCCGGAACCGGAGCCGCTGTCGTTGCAGAAGATGCAGCCCCGCGCGGAGAGCGTGCCGTCCCGGTTGGGGCAGGTGGCGCCCGCATCCAGTGGAATTTTTTGCACCCGGACGCCGTATTTGCGCCGGAAATAGGTGGCCAGGGTATGCCAAAGCAGCATGATTCACGCCTTTTTAGCGGATTTTTTCGGTGCGCGGACGGGAGAAAAAATTTGTACTGTGTCCGCAACAGCTTGACTTCAAGCCCATTTTAGCCGAACAAGTTTTGTCTGCTGCCGTGCGCTTTTCGCCTGCAAGGCCGTGGTTCCCGCGGGAACCGGCCCGGAGCCTTACGGCATCCCCCCACAGGCTCCGTCCTCCCTTCTCCGCACGACCGGCAGCACCATACGCATACCAGTAGAACGAGGCAAGCTAGCGTAATGTCCAAAATTGTGGATTTCTTCTTGGGAATGTTCTCCAATGACCTGGCCATCGACCTGGGCACGGCCAATACCTGTGTCTATGTCAAGGGCCAGGGCATCGTCCTGCGTGAACCGTCCGTGGTGGCGGTCAAGAAAGATTCGCGCGGCAATACCGTGGTCCTGGCCGTGGGCGCCGACGCCAAGCGCATGCTGGGCAAGACCCCCGGCAACATCAAGGCCATCCGTCCCATGAAGGACGGCGTCATCGCCGACTTCGAGGTGACCGAGGCCATGCTGCGCCACTTCATCACCAAGGTGCACAATTCCCGCCATCTGGTTCGCCCCCGCATCATGGTCTGTGTGCCCACCGGCATCACGCAGGTGGAAAAGCGTGCGGTCAAGGAATCGGCCCAGTCCGCCGGTGCCCGTGAGGTCTACCTCATCGAGGAACCCATGGCCGCCGCCATCGGCGCCGATCTGCCCATCCAAGAGCCTACCTCCAACATGGTGGTGGACATCGGCGGCGGTACCACGGAAGTGGCCGTCATCTCCCTGGCCGGCATCGTCTATGCCCGCTCCGTACGCGTGGGCGGCGACAAGATGGACGAAGCCATCATGACGCATGTCAAACGCAAGTATAACATGCTCATCGGCGAAGCCTCGGCGGAAGAGATCAAGATCAAGATCGCCTCGGCCTATCCCATGGATCCCGAACAGCAGATCGAGGTCAAGGGCCGCGACCTGGTGACGGGCATCCCGCAGAACATCATCATCACTTCCGAGGAAGTGCGCAAAGCCATCTCCGAACAGGTGGAGAGCATCGTGCAGGCCGTGCGCATCGCCCTGGAACAGACGCCCCCGGAACTGGCCGCCGACATCGTGGACCGCGGTATCGTGCTGACCGGCGGCGGCGCGCTGCTCAAGGGCCTCGACCAGCTGCTGCGCGAGCAGACCTCCCTGCCCATCACCGTGGTGGACGATCCCCTGTCCACCGTCGTCATGGGTACGGGCCGGGCCCTGGACAACATCCACGTGCTCAAAGACGTCTGCATTGACTAATCTTTGCAAGTGCAGGACGGCCCGTCGCCTTTTTCCGGCACGGCCGTCCTTTTTTTTCCTGCTGCTCTCACGGGTGCCACTGTGACATTCCGACGCTTTCTCCTCATGGCGGGCGGCCTTCTGGTGCTGTTTCTGGGCATGTATTCCTGGAACCAGCGCACGCACACGCTCGATGACATCGCCGCCAACGTCGGTCTGGAGATGAGCGGCACGGTGCTGGGTACCTTCGATTCCGTCAAGGGCAGCGTCATGGACGCCTGGCGGCGCTATGTGGATCTGGTGGGCGTGCGCGAAGAGAACGAGCGCCTGCGCGCCCAGGTGGCCGAACTGCAGGCCCGCATCGTCTCCCACGGTGAGGATCTGGCGGAACTGGCCCGGCTGCGCGAGCTGGTGCAGCTGCCCGTGGACAGCGCCTGGAAGCCCGTGGGCGCCCGCATCCTGGCCGGACGCATGGGCCCCAACGCCATCCAGGACAGCATCACCATCAACCGGGGCTACACCTCGGGAGCCCGCCCCGGCACCCCCATCGTCACCAATATGGGCCTTGTGGGCCGCGTGCTGCGGGCCAGCCCCCATGCCGCCACGGTCCTGCTCATCACCGACCCGGGCAGCCGCATCGCCGTGTTCGCCCAGCAGAGCCGCTCGGCCGGCATCCTGAGCGGACAGGGCCTGGAACAGCCGCTGGAAGTGGGCTTCGTGGAACGCGACGCCCCGGTGACCTCCGGGGAGATCCTCATCACCTCCGGCCTGGACGGCAAGTATCCCAAGGGCATCCCCGTGGCCACCGTGGACAGCGTGGCCCCTTCGGACTCCACCCAGTTCCTGGCCGTCACGGCCCGGCCCCTGGTGGACGTGCGCCGTCTGGAAGAAGTGCTGCTGCTGGAGCCCAGCGGCATCAACCGGCCCCTGCGCCCCAGCGAGCCTGCCCCGGACTTCGTGGGCCCGCCCCGGCCCCCCAAAAGGGAGCGCTAGCCCATGCAGGCCGTGCGCAACATCTTCTGGTGGCTGTGCTTCGTGGCCCTGGGCATCTGCGTGCAAAGCCTCGTCCCCTGCCTCGATGCCCTGGTGGTGGGGCTGGTCATCCTGTTGCAGGAAAGGGACTACAAAAACCTTTGCTGGCTGCTGCCGCTCTTCGTCCTGCTGCAGGAAGGCATCGGCACGAGCCCCTTCGGGGCCACCATCGTCTGGTACGCGCTGGTCTGCCTGATCTACCGCCTGTTGCGCTGGCTGCTGGGCCTGGGGAACTTCTTCCTCGTGCTGCTGCTCTCCATCTGCCTGGGCGGTGCCTGCTTCGGCCTGGGCTGGCTGTTCTCCCCGCTCTATGCCGTGCATTTCGATCCGCAGGAATTTCTGGACAGGAGCCTGATTCAGGCCCTTTACCTGCCCGTGGCCTGGTTGCTTTTGACGGCCACGCGGCCCCTGGCATGTTCGCATGACGAAGAATAGGCGCATCATCCCCTCTGCCGCTCCGGAACCGGCCTCTCCCCTGACGGAGGCTCCCCGCCGCAAGCGCAAGAACTGGCGTTCCTGGCTGACCATACAGGTGGAAAGCGAACGCTACCAGCCGCCGCGCAGCGGTATCCTGCTCCTGCAGGTGCTGGTGGGCATCTTCTTTTTCGTCTTCGTCACCCGCTTCTGGTACCTCCAGCTCCATCTCGGGCCGGAGATGACCACGCAGGCCCAGAAGAACCGCCTGCGCACGGAGCGCATCTTCGCCCCGCGCGGCCGCATCTTCGACGACCACGGCAATATCCTGGCCGACAACCGCACGGCCTACGGCCTGGCCATCATCCGCGAGGACTGCCCGGACATCCCCGCCACCCTGGCCCAGATCAGCCAGTGGACGGACACGCCCCTGGAGCAGCTCCAGAACCGCTACAACCAGGACCGCTTCAAGACCAAGCCCTTCGAGGCCCTGCCGCTGGTCTCCGGTCTGGACTTCGGCCAGGTGGCCCGCATCGAGGCCGAGCTGGTCAACTGGCCCGGTCTGGAGATCATGGTCCGCACCAACCGCTACTATCCCGAAAAAGACCTCTTCGCCCATGTGCTGGGCTATGTGGCCGAAGCCAACAGCGCCGAGATGGAGAAGGACCCCGACCTTGCCATGGGCGACCTGGTGGGCAAGGCCGGTCTGGAACTGGAGCTGGAAAAGCGCCTGCGCGGCCACAAGGGCCTGTACCAGATGGAAGTGGACGCCCACGGGCGTATGCTGGCCAAGAGCCTGAGCGAGGCCCCCAGCGCCGGGCAGGAGCTGGCCCTTTCGCTGGACCGCGACCTGCAGCAGGCCGCCTGGGACGCCCTTGCCGGCGAGGCGGGCTGCGTGGTGGTCATGGAGCCGGACACCGGCAAGCTGCGCGCGCTGGTGACCTCCCCGGCCTACGACAACAATTTGTTCGCCTCGGGCATCTCCCGCCGCGACTGGGAGGCCCTGCGCACCAGCAAGCGCTATCCCCTGCAGAACCGCGTCATCCAGAGCGTCTACCCGCCCGGATCGGTCTGGAAGCTGCTCATGGCCGTGTTCTTCCTGGAGAACGGCGTGGATCCCCGTGAGACCGTCTTTTGCGGCGGCCAGACCAAGCTGGGCAACCAGATCTTCCGCTGCTGGCGGCGCGGCGGCCACGGCAGCCAGACGCTGGAGCAGTCGCTCATCAACTCCTGCGACGTGTACTACTACATCATGGCCGAGCGCCTGGGCATCGACAAGATCTCGGCCTTTGCCAAGCAATGCGGCTTCGGCCGTCCCACCGGGGTGGACCTGCCCCACGAACGTTCGGGCCTGGTGCCCTCGCGCGACTGGAAGCAGCGCTACCGCAAACAGGTCTGGGTGCGCGGCGATACCTTCAACACCTCCATCGGTCAGGGTTTCACCCTGGTCACGCCCATCCAGATGGCCGTCTACGTGTCGGCCATGCTCAACGGCGGCGACCTGCTCAAGCCCCAGCTGCTGGAAGATGCCCCCCGCGAGGTGCGCGGCCGCATCCCCGCCGAGCTGAGCCACCTGCGCTTCGTGGTCCAGGCCATGCGCCGCACGGCCGGGGGCGGTACGGCCAAGGTGGTGGGCCGCCACGATGCCGACATGGGCGGCAAGACCGGTACGGCCCAGGTGACCAAGCTGAAGATGACCGCCAACGACCGCCGTCTGCGTACCGCGGAGCTGGCCTACCTGCACCGCGACCATGCCTGGATCGCCACCTGGGGCAGCAAGAACGGCAAGACCTATGTGGTCATCGTCATGGTGGAACACGGCGGCGGCGGTTCCAGCGTGGCCGGGCCCGTGGCCAAAAAAGTCTACGAATATCTTTTCGGGCCGGATACCGCCGCGCCCGGCTACAGGGCCCCGGAAGCGCCCCAGCCCGCCGGCAGGATGCTGGGCTCCGCCTCGGGTCCCCTGCCGGGCATGACCAACGACAGCAACGATCTTCCCAAGCGCCGTCGCCGCTGACGATAACAGGAACGCCCCATGGACAAGCGCCTTCTCGGCTATATCAACTGGGCACTGCTGGCCTGCATGCTGCTGCTCTATTTCACGGGCGTGGCCAACCTGTATTCCGCCAGCGGCACCCGCGTGGAGACCGGTTTCGCCTTCGAGAGCTTTTACCAGCGCCAGCTGATCTGGGGCCTGTGCGGCCTGGGCTGCATGCTGCTGGCCACGCTGTTCGACTACCGGCAGCTGCGCAACCTGGCCTGGCCCGCCTATCTGCTCTTTCTGGTACTGCTGATGCTGGTGCCCCTGATAGGCTCCACCTTTTACGGCGCCAAGCGCTGGATCTCCTTCGGGCTGTTCACCATCCAGCCTTCGGAACCCATTAAGATCGCCGTGCTCATCCTGGTGGCGCGCCTTCTGGCCCGCGACAGCCAGCCCCTGGGCTGGAAGAACTTTTTTTCCGTGCTGGCCGTGGGCCTGGTGCCCGTGGTCTTCATCCTCAAGCAGCCCGACCTCGGCACGGCCATGATGGTGCTGCTCATCATGGGCGGCATGATCCTGTTCCACGGCCTGCGCCGCTATGTGCTGGGCACCTGCCTGCTGGCCGTGCCCGGTGTGGCCGCCCTCATGTGGTGCGTGCTCATGCACGATTACCAGAAGCAGCGCGTGCTTACCTTCCTCAACCCCGGTGACGACCCTCTGGGGGCGGGCTACCATATCCTGCAATCGCGCATCGCCATCGGCTCCGGCGAGCTGTGGGGCAAGGGCTACATGGAAGGCATGATGAACAAGCTCAACTTCCTGCCCGAACGCCACTCGGACTTCGCCCTGGCCGTGTTCGGCGAGGAATGGGGCTTTGTGGGCTGCGTGGCCCTGGTGACGCTGTTCTGCCTGTTCCTGCTGTCCATCTTCTCCACGGTGGTCCAGGCCAAGGACCGTTTCGGCAGCATGCTGGCCGTGGGGGTCTTCTTTTACTTTTTCTGGCAGATATGTATCAATATGGGCATGGTCATCGGGCTCATGCCCGTGGTGGGCATCCCCCTGCCCTTCATCAGTTATGGCGGCAGTGCCACAGTGGTGAACTTCACATTGCTGGGTATCGTGCTTAATGTTTCTATGCGGCGCTTCATGTTCAAGAGCTGAGCCCGGGGCATGCCTGCCCGCGCAGGCGTGCCGGACAGGAGACCTCCCACCTCCTTTCCCGGGGCACAGCCGGGGACCCGCCGCATGACCCATCCGGATATCCCGTTGCCGGACGACCGGCCGACGACTATCCCCTCTCCGCCGCCCTGCGCGCGTCCGTCATCCCCGGTCACGCGCCTGCGCCCGGGGCGGCCAACGGCAATCATCGACGCCCTGCCGGGGAAGGCGTCACCCCATCCAAAGGAGGTCTTCCATGCCCCAGGATTATTTCCGCGCCCTGCGTGATGTGGCCCTGGCCATCAATGCCAGCCTTGATCCCAAGGACGTGCTGCACAAGATCAGCGAGCACACGGCACAGACCATGAACTGCAAGGCCTGCACCATCCGTCTGCTGGACAGCACCGGGCACTTCCTGCTGCCCAGCGCCGCGTACGGCCTCTCCGCCACCTACATGCGCAAAGGCCCCGTGGAAGTGAAACGCAGCGGTCTGGACAGCGAAGTGCTGTCCGGCAAGGCCATCCACCTGAAGGACGCCACCTCTGACGGCCGCTTCCAGTATCCCGAATCCGCCAAGGCCGAAGGTCTGGTCTCCGTGCTTTCCGCCCCCCTGAGCGTGGGCGGCAAGGTCATCGGCCTGATCCGCGTCTATTCCTCCGAAGAGCGCGAGTTCAGCGCCGACGAAGACAGCTTCATGATGGCCGTGGCCGCCATCTCCGCCGTGGCCATCGAGAACGCCCGCCTGCATGACGCCCTGCGCAACAATTACGAGCTGATGGCCAAACACGCCTACTCGGTCTACGAAGACTAGCCGGCTCATCGTACGTCCCGGCCCGCCGGGCCCGGCGACGTGCGCCCCGGCATGGCGGCATCAGGGGCCCTGCCCGCCGCCGTGCCGCTCCGCCCCCATCAAGACAGGATGCCCGCAAGGGCAAAGGTGAATACAATGAAAAAAGTTCGTGTCGGTATCAATGGTTTCGGCCGCATCGGCCGCCAGGTGTTCCGCGCCCTGCGCCAGAGCTACGCTGATCGCGTGGAAGTGGTGGCCATCAACGACCTCTTCGACGCCACCACCAACTTCCAGCTGCTGGAGTACGACTCCGTCTACGGCCGCGCCTTCCTGGACGCCCAGGTGGACGGTCAGGAAGTGAAGGTCGGTGACTGGAACATCCACTGCTTCGCCGAGCGCGATCCCCATCAGCTGGCCTGGGGCCAGCATGACGTGGACGTGGTGGTGGAAAGCACCGGCATCTTCCGCAAGGCCTCCCAGGCGTCCGTGCACATGGACAACGGCGCCAAAAAAGTCATCATCACCGCTCCGGCCAAGGAAGAAGACATCACCATCGTCATGGGCGTGAACCACGACCAGTACGATCCCGAAAAGCACCACATCGTGTCCAACGCCTCGTGCACCACCAATTGCCTGGCGCCCGTGGCCCTGGTGCTGCAGCGCAACTTCGGCATCAAACTGGGCAACATGACCACCATCCATTCCTACACCAACGACCAGCGCATCCTCGACATGGCCCACAAGGACCCGCGCCGTGCCCGCGCCGCCGCCTGCAATATCATCCCCACCTCCACCGGTGCGGCCCAGGCCGTGGCCAAGGTCATCCCCGAACTGGCCGGCAAATTCACCGGCTATTCCCTGCGCGTGCCCACCCCCACGGTCTCCGTGGTGGACTTCAACGGCATCCTGGAAAAGGAGACCGATACCGAGACCCTGCTGGCCGCCCTCAAGGACGCCAGCGAGACCTACCTCAAGGGCATCCTGGGCTATAACACCCTGCCCCTGGTCTCCATGGACTTCAAGGGCGACCCGCATTCCTCCATCCTGGAAGCGCCCTACACCACCGTGCAGAACGGCAATCTGGTGAAGGTCGTGGCCTGGTACGACAACGAATGGGGCTATTCCAACCGCGTCTGCGACCTTATCTGCCTGATGCAGGAAAAGGGCCTGTAAAAAATCCCCCGGAGCGGGCGGCAGCCCTGCTCCGGCCCCTCATGAACACAAAAGGCCACCCGCCATGGGTGGCCTTTTTCATGCGCTCCATGCGCCCGGCAGCGTCAGGATGGAACCACCATCCCGCAACCGGCCTGTTTCCCGGCCTTCCTTTTCACCACAAGACGTCTGTCCCTGTCCCCTCCCTCACCGGATTCCCGTCCACCAGACACAAAAAAGTCCCCCGCGACACCGGGGGACCATCACACAGGGCTCGGACAGGGAGACCACGCTCCCGTCCGGCGACCATAGCAGCGTTTTTTGAAGGGAAAGGGGGAGCTTGAGGGGGAGAGGGGAACTTTTTCCAAGAAAAAAAGTTCCCCTCTCCCCCTCAATATAGCAACACTCTACCCCAGGGCCTCGCGGGCCAGCTTGGAAACGGTCTTCTCGACCACCTTCTCGCCGTCGAAAACTTCGCAGATATCCTCATGCCCCGCCTCGGCCAGACGGCGCAGGGCTGGGGCATCCATGAAGTCGCGGGGCAGCTGGGCAAGGGCCCAGGCGGCCATGCCGCGGCAGGGGACGTCCTCGTCCTCCAGCCCCTTGAGCAGCCAGGGCCGGGCGATGACGGCCAGTTCCTGCCGGGCCTGCGCCAGACGACCGATGGCCCAGAAGCAGGAGCGGCGCAGCGGACCGTGGTCACAGAAGTTGTCGTCCCGGCCCAGATCGATAACATAGGAGATGAGCACCCGGTGGAACTCCTTGGCCGCGCGCGGGCAGGCGGCCAGCACTTCGCCGAAGGCTTCGGGGATGCCCCAGCCGATGTTGCCGGACTCTTCGTTCATGTGCCACATGAGGCGGCGCATGATGTTGTGCATGTCTTCGGCGCTGCCCTCTTCCAGACCGGCCACCACCTGCCCCAGGGCCAGGGCGGCCTTGTGGCGCATGAGCGGTTCCAGCAGCAGGAAGGAGAAGAGCGGCCCCACGGCGGGCTGCCCCATGGAGCGCACTTCGGGCAGATGGTCACGCCAGTCGGGCGCGGAAAGCAGGTCTTTCAGTTGCTGTTTGACGGCACGCATACGGGCCATGGCGCAGCTCCTTGCGTTACAGGGTACAGAAGAAGGTCACCCAGAAAGGCACGCTGAAATCCAGGATCATGGCGTGCACGATGGAGACGAACACCCATTGCTTGCCCGCGAAGCGGGTGATGACCGGCAGGGTGGAATCCATGGTGGACGCGCCGCCGCACGAGATGGCGGCCAGCGGACTGATCCAGCGTACCATGAGCGGCGTGAAAAGCAATGTAGCCAGCTCGCGCATGATGTTGGCCAGCAGGGCCACGGTGCCCAGCTCCGCGCCCTTGTACTGGGTGATGAAGATGGACGAAAGGGAATAGTAGGCAAAGCCGGACCCCACGGCCAGGCATTCGCTGAGGGAATAGGCCAGCGTGATGCTGGCCAGGGCCGCCCCGGCAAAGGTGCCCACGGTGGTGGCCAGGGGCAGCAGCAGTACCCGGGGCCGCAGGGTACGCAATATCTCGCCCAGACGGCGGTCGTGCCCGATGGAGATGCCCACCAGGAACATCAGCACATAGAGGACGTAAAGCGTGCCGTCGTGCTCCAGGAAATAGTCCGGTATCCAGCCCAGCCAGGCCAGCAGCACGCCCAGCACGAAACAGCCCAGGATCATCAGGCTCCCGCTCATGCCCGGCCCTCCCCGTCTTCCCGGTCGTGGCGCACGCTCATGGCCGCGCCGGCGTCCGCGCTGTCGGCCTCAGCGGCCGCATGGCGCTGGGGCCCGGCACCGGGGAAGAAGCGGCGCACGGCCACGATGCAGATGAGGCTGCCCGCCACGCAGGCGCCTGTCAGAATCAGGGCCTTGCCGCCCAGCACGGGCAGGTTGGCCATCAGGGTCTCGTTGCCGCCCACGGCCACGCCGAGGGCGAAAAGCATGAGCATGATGGTGGGAGAAATGGCACGGCCCAGCAGTTCGGGCCACTGGAAAGAGCGCAGGGCAAAGCCCAGGGCGATGCCCGTGAGCATCAGTCCGATAGCAGTGAACATGGTGTTGTTTTCAGCGTCTGGAGATCTGTTGCAGCGCCCGGCGCACAAAGGCCAGCATGGCCGCGTAGCGCTGCGGTTCATCAAGAAGGAATTCCACGTCCCAGAGCACCCAGACCAGCGTGCCGCGATGGCGCAGCTGCTGGAGGGGGCGTACCCCGGCGGGCAGCCCCAGGGCGCGGGCCGCCACGGAGCCCATGACCACCACGGCACGGGCATGCAGGGCCTGCACGCCGGACCAGAACACGTCGGCATTGGGCTGGTAATGGGGCCTGTCCTCCCCGCCGGCCGGGGACGAAGGGGCAGGCATGGCGTCAGGATCGGGCAGGCAGGCGGGCCAGAAGGTGCTGGTGCCCGCCGGATAGGCCAGATCCTGCATGAGACGGCGGAAAAAGGCGCTGCGCTGCGCCTTGCCCGGGGCCTGTGCTTCGCAAAGGTCCGGGCCGAGGTTCCAGTAGGTCCAGACCACCCGTCCCTGCCGGGTGCGCGAAAGGCGCTCCTGCCAGACGGCGGGCCAGACGTGGGGCGGCAGGGGCCGCCAGTTCCTTACCGGAGCGGCGGCTTCCGGGGCCTGTTCCTCAGGCTGCGGGCGGGCCGGGCGTCGCTGTTCCTGCACGGGGGCCGCGGGAGCGGCCGCGCTGGGAGCGGGAGAGGCCGCAGGGGCAGCGCCCTGCCTCACGGCCTGTGCCGGTGCGGCGGGCGCACCGCCCTGGCCATCCTGATACAGCTGGGACGGCAAAGGGCGCACGGGACGAGGCGCCCGCGGGGCCGCAGGCTGAGGACGGCGCACGGGCGCGGCCGGGACGGCGTCCGGCATGACGCACAGGGAGAGCTCCGGGGGCAGATCCTCGGGCATGAGCAGCCAATTGAGGCCGCGTGCCTGCCAGGGGGCCGCCAGCGGGTTTACAGGCGCAAAAGCCACGAACAAAGATCCCAGGCCACGTCGGCCTTGCTCTGGTTGGGCCAGATCTCTTCATGGCCGGTACGGTCCACCACGGCCATGCTGTTGGTGGCCGCGCCGAAGCCGCTGTCGCCGCTGTTGACGCGGTTGCCCGCCAGCAGGTCGGCATCCTTGCGGGCGCGCTTGCCCCGGGCCAGTTCCAACAGGCTGTCCATGTCGGGCGTGGTCTCAGCCGCGAAGCCCAGCACTTTCTGCCCTTCCCGCCGCTGGTGCGACAGGGTCCGCAAAATGTCGGGATTGGCCGTGAAACGGATGCTGAAGCCGTCCTGCTGCCCTTCTTTCTTGAATTTCTGCGGGCCCAGCGGCTCGGGCGAAAAGTCCGCCACGGCGGCACAGAACAGGCCCATGTCCATGCGGGGCCAGCAGTCGGACGCGGCCTCGAACATCTCGCGGGCACTGCCCACGCCGATGCGCTCCACTCCGGCGGGCAGGTCGGGGCAGCCGGGCCCGCACACGGCCGTGACCTCGGCCCCGCGCAGCCAGGCGGACGTGGCCAGCGCCGCGCCCATGGTGCCGCTGCTGGGATTGGTCCAGTAGCGCACGCCGTCCCACTTCTCGCGGGTGGGGCCCATGGTCAGCATGACGCGCCGTCCCGCCATGTCCTGCGGCGAAAGGGCACGCAGGGCGGCCAGGAAAAGATCCTCCACCGGGGCCAGACGTCCCTGGCCGGTATCACCGCAGGCCGTACCGCCGCAGCCGGGCACGACGATCTCGGCCCCGCGCCGCCGCAGGGTGGCCACATTGTCCTGGGTGGCCGGGTGCCGCCACATGCGCGGGTTCATGGCCGGGGCCACCACCAGCGGCCCGTCGAAGGCCAGAGCCTGCGCCGAGAGCATGTCCGACGCTGCTCCGGTCGCCAGACGCGACAGGGCGTCGGCCGAGGCCGGGGCCACCAGCATGGCCTGGGCCCGCTGGCCCGGCTCCAGATGATCGAAGACCTCGTCGCCCTCGAACATGCGGCCATAGACCGGCATGGCGCCCAGGGCCTCGAAAAGCAGGGGCGTCACGAAACGGCGCGCGCCGTCGGTGAGGGTGACGGAAACGTGGATGTCCAGGGCGTGCAGGGCGCGCAGCAGATCCAGCGCCTTGTAGCAGGCGATGGAGCCGCATACGCCCAGATGCAGGCGCTTGCCCGTGAAACGGCGGCTGTTGTGGAAGGGCGACGCGCTCACAGCAGGCGCTCCTGCAGACCGCTGCCGCTGCTGCTGCCGCCCGAAGAGGAGCCCCAACTCCCGCTGCTTCCGCTGCTGCTGCCGCTGTCGGGCGTCTCGAAACCGCCGCCCGTGGCGGGCCCGTTGCTCTCGAAGCCGCCGCCGGACGCGCCGTCGGAGCTGCCGCCAAAGCCGCCGAAACCACCGCTGTTCTGGCTGCCTTCGCCGCGCAGGGGCAGGAGGTTCAGGGAAGAACCGTCGGCCAGCTTTTCCGAGACCCAGATCTCGGCCACGCAGCTGTAGACCGTCTGTGAATACAGGCTGATCACGGCAAGGCGGTTGCCGTTCTCAAAGGCCAGCATGATGCGGTCGGCCTTGCGCAGGCTCATGCGCAGGTTCCAGCCCGAGCCCTGCATGTTGTTGAACAGGCTTTGCGCCACCTGCATCCGGTCGGCCTGACCGTACGCGGTCTCCATGCCCTGGGGCTGGCCGTCGCTGCCGGTGGTGCGGGCGCAGTGCTGCGTGGAAAGTTCCATGCTCGCAGGCAGGCTGATGCCCAAAAGCTGGCTGCTCGCGGCGGTCGGCGTGGACTCGAAGGGGTTGCTGATGCCCAGGTCGGCGCAACCGGCGGCGCTGGCCAGGGAGACCCCAAGGATCAAGGTGACAAGTAGGCGTCGCATTGGCTATACTCCTTCAACTGTCGTCCGGAAGGCCGGACAGCCCGAAAAGGATAGCCTCTCCGGCACGGACTGACAAGCGTCTCTCCGGTCGCCCGGCTGCCCCTCCCCCTGCGGGACGGGCATGGAAAACGGCATCGCCCGGCCCTGTCCCGACGGCAGATGTTGCGGCCGCCCCGCGGCCCGAAGAGAAGTGAAGGAAAAGACCCATGCCGCCTGTTTTCGTTTCCGAAGATGATTTTCTGCTGCAAAACTATACCTACGATCTGCCCCAGGAGCAGATAGCCCAGTATCCGCCGGAACAGCGGGGCGCGTCGCGCCTGCTGACCATGCGCCGCAACGGCGCCCTGGACCTGGAACACCACATGTTCAGCGACCTGCCGGACTGCCTGCCCGAAGGCGCCCTGCTGGTGGCCAACAACTCCCGCGTGCTGCAGGCCCGCCTGCTGGGCAGCCGCAGTACCGGCGGCAAGGTGGAATTCCTGCTGCTGACGCCCCTGCCGCTGGTGCGGGCCGCCGCCACGCCCGTCAAGGGCCGTGAGGACACCTGGAGCGCCGAGGTCAACGGCCTGGTCCGTTCCGGGGGCAGCGTGCGCGAAGGCGAGACCCTGCATTTCGGCGCGGGCATCAGCGTGACCATCCTCGAGTGCGGCACCTTCGGCCACCGGCGTGTGCGCATGTGCTGGAAGGGCGACGTGGCCGACGCCTTCGCCGCCACCGGGCACATCCCCCTGCCGCCCTACATCAAACGCTCCGACGCCGAGGAAGACTTCAGCCGTTACCAGACCATCTACTCCCGCGAGGAGAAGACCGGTTCCGTGGCCGCGCCCACGGCGGGCCTGCACTTTACCGACGAGCTGCGCGAGACCCTGCGCCGGCGCGGCTTCCAGTGGGCCGAGGTGACGCTCTATGTGGGCTACGGCACCTTCAGCCCCGTGCGCTGCGAGGACATCCGCAACCACCAGATGCACCGGGAATACGTGGAACTGCCCGAAGAGACGGCCAACGCCATCGCCGAGGCCAAGGCCCAGCACCGACCCGTCATCGCCGTGGGCACCACCTCGGTGCGCACGCTGGAAGGCGTGGCCCAGGTCTGCGGCCGTGCCCAGCCCTTTGCCGGCTGGACGGACATCTTCCTCTACCCCGGCCGTCCCTTCCGCGTGGTGGACGGGATCATCACCAATTTCCACCTGCCCGAGTCCTCCCTGCTGATGCTGGTCTCGGCCTTCGCGGGCCGCAAACGCATCCTGGAAGCCTATCAGGAGGCCGTGAAGAAAGGCTATCGCTTCTTCTCCTACGGGGATGCCATGCTCATCCGGTAGGTGTTTTTTTGCGGCAAGGGGACCAGGCTCCCCTCCTTCCCCGGCACGCTCCGCCGGGGGCGGCCAGCCCCGGGATGGCAACGACTTGCCCGGATACGGCCGGCAAAAAGGACGGCCGCACAAAGCAGGAGCGGCGGGCGCTGCCCGACGGCAGGACCGCGCGAGCATATTTCATGGATGCCCCGGCTCCCCGTACCGGGGGCCGGAGGCAGCATGACCAGCCCTTCGGGGCACGATGATTGTCAACACCGCATGGAGCGCACCCTGTGGCAGGATGACGCGCCATGTGCAATCTGTATCGATCAGGGGAACAGCATGTCGCGAATTGTTTTTCTGGAAGAACGCTGCAAGGGCTGCGGCCTGTGTGTAGCGGTCTGCCCGGCGCACATCATTCGCCCCTCGGGACGGTTCAACCGCCAGGGCTATGAGGTGATGGAAACCGAAGGCCGCTGTACGGGCTGCGCCTCCTGTGCGCTCATGTGCCCGGACGTGGCCATCCGTGTCTTCAAATCCCAAAAAACGGAGAAGACCGCATGAGTCACGACCGCATTCTCATCAAGGGCAATGAAGCCGTGGCCTTTGGCGCCCTGGACGCCGGCTGCCGCTGCTATTTCGGCTATCCCATCACGCCGCAGAACGAGATCCCCGAGACCATGTCCCTCCGGCTGCCCGAATGCGGCGGCCAGTTCGTACAGGCCGAGAGCGAAGTGGCCGCCATCAACATGCTGCTGGGCGCCGGCGCCTGCGGCATCCCGGCCATGACCTCCTCGTCCAGCTGCGGCATCTCGCTGATGCAGGAAGGCATCTCCTACATGGCGGGCAGCCATATCCCGGCCGTCATCGTCAACATGGAGCGCGGCGGCCCGGGCCTGGGCGATATCGGCCCCTCGCAGGGCGACTACTTCCAGGCCGTCAAGGGCGGCGGTCACGGCGACCACCGCAACCTGGTGCTGGCCCCCTCCACCGCGCAGGAATGCTATGACATGATGTTCCGCGCCTTCGCTCTGGCCTTCAAGTACGCCAACCCGGTCATGCTGCTGGGCGACGCCATCGTGGCCCAGATCAAGGAACCCGTGCGCCGTCAGCCCCCGGCCGACGCCCTGAGCCCCGAGGCCCTGGCCGAACTGGCCGCGCCCTGGCGCATGGAAGGCTACGGCAAGCGCGGCCCCGGCGCCAAGCCCCGCCTGCTCAAGTCCGTGTATCTGGCCGAAGGCGCCCTGGCCGCCCGCAACCGCCTGCTCATGGAAAAGTACGCCGCCATGCAGGCCGAAGCCTGCGCCGAATGCTGGAACACCGACGACGCCGAGCTCGTGGTGGTGGCCTTCGGCTCCATGGCCCGCATCGCCCGCAGCGCCATCCGCAAACTGCGCGAGGAAGGCCTCAAGGCGGGCCTGTTCCGTCCCAAGACGCTCTATCCCTTCCCGGCCGACGCCCTGCGCGCCCTGGCCCCGGGCCGCCGTTTCCTGGTCATCGAGCAGAACACCGGCCAGATGGTGGAAGACGTGCGCCTGTCCCTGATGGGCGAGAACGCCAGGGTGGACTGGCACGGCGTCATGCCCGGCCTGTTCATCGGCGCCGATGCCCTGGAAGATCCCATCCGTCAGGCCTGCAAGGAGAACTAAGATGCACGCGCACGAACTTGAACAGGCCCTTGTGCCCCAGGATGGCGAGACCCTGGTCTTCGACACCAATCCCGTGCTCAACGAGCGCGTGACCCACTACTGCCCCGGCTGCCACCACGGCATCGCCCACCGTCTGGTGAGCGAGGTGCTGCACGAGCTGGGCGTGGCCGACAGGACCATCCTGGTGGCCTCCGTGGGCTGCGCCACCTTCACCTACGACTACTTCAACGTGGACGGCCTCGAAGCCCCCCACGGCCGTGCCTGCGCCGTGGCCACCGGCGTGCGCCGCGCCCGTCCCGAAAGCGTGGTCTTCACCTATCAGGGCGACGGCGACATGGGCGCCATCGGTCTGGCCGAGTCCATCCACGCGGCCAACCGCGGCGAGCTCATCACCGGCATCTTCATCAACAACACCGTCTACGGCATGACCGGCGGCCAGATGGCCCCCACCACCCTGCTGGGCCAGAAGACCACCACCAGCCCCCGCGGCCGCGACATGGCCCGCCACGAAGGCGGCCCCATCCGCATGGCCGAACTCATGGCCCAGCTCTCCGGCGTGGCCTACTCCGAGCGCTGCGCCCTGGACAGCGTCAAGCATGTGCGCGCGGCCAAAAAGGCCCTGCGCAAGGCCTTCGAAGTGCAGCTGCAGGGCCTGGGCTTCGGCTTCGTGGAGCTGCTCTCCGGCTGCCCCACCAACTGGCATATGGACCCCGTCAGCGCCAACAAGCGCATCAGCGAGGCCATGATCCCTGTATTCCCTCTGGGCGTGTACAAAGACGTGACCGCCCAGGCCGAAAGCGAGGTGCGGCATGGCTAAGTATCAGGACGTCATCATCGCCGGTTTCGGCGGCCAGGGCGTCATGCTCATCGGCAACCTGCTGGCCCAGGCCGGTATGGAACACGGCCTCGAAGTGAGCTTCATCCCGGTCTACGGCGCCGAGATGCGCGGCGGTACCGCCAACTGCACCGTGGTGCTGGACGAGCATCCCGTGGGTTCGCCCCTGGTCAACACGCCCCGCTCCATCATCGTGCTCAACGAGCCCTCGCTGGCCAAGTTCCAGCCCCGTCTGCATCCCGACGGCGTGCAGGTCGTCAACGCCTCGCTCATCTCCGAAGGGCTGCTGGACGGCAAGCACCGCACGGTCTACATCCCGGTCAACGACATCGCCCACGAACTGGGCAATGTGAAACTGGCCAACATGGTGGCCCTGGGCGCCTGGATCAAAGCCACCAGCGCCCTGCCCCTGGAAGCCGTGCAGGAAGCCCTCAACCGCGTGGTCAGCGCCCACTACGCCAAGCTGATCCCGGTCAACGCCAAGGCCCTGCAGGCCGGCTACGACTTCGCGTAACGAACCGCACGGGGGAAGGGGACCCCTCTGCTCGCGCGAGAGCGGTCCCCTTCCCCCGTACCCCCATCCCTCCCCAGCGCGCTTTGCCAAGGCCCATGGCCCGCCATCAGGCGGGCCATGGGCCTTTTTGATGACGGGCACCCCCCGATGCGCACGACGATGGATGGCCGGTCATGCGATGCCCGGCCATACGGATATTGGGGAGGCCCGTACAAAGATGCGGGGCTCTTTGGGGCCCCGTCGCGGCATAAAAAAAGCGGAGCCCAAGGGCTCCGCTTCATCATGCAGCGTATCGAACAGGAAAAGGTGCCTAGTCTTCTTTGGCCGCCTCTTCCTCGTCCGCATCATCGGCGGCCTTCACACACGGCACCGGGCCGTACTTATTGGGGCCTTCCTGACCGCTGGCGAAGCAGAGGAAGAGCAGCAGCGTACCCGTGACGAACAGCCAGCCGTAATGCAGATAGAGCATGTAGTCCGAAAGGTGGCCTTCATTGTTCATGTAGTTGGAAAGGCCGAACATGGGCAGGATGACGGTGATGGTCAGCCAGACCGTCCAGATGCCGCCGGGCAGGTTCAGGTCATGCAAACGGCGGATGCCCACGGAGCTGAGCGGGATCATCAGCAGGGCCCAGAGCATGCCCACGATCATGGGCGAGGTGAACCACACGGCCAGAGCCCCCAGGACCAGGAAGAACAGCAGGAACCAGATGAACTCGGCCCGGCAGCTGCGACCGTAGCAGCGGGCGAATTTGCCGAAACAGGCGGCGATGGCCGCACCGGGCTTCATGACAGTTGTTTTGCCGGACATGGTCCCTCCTTGATGAACAGAGAGCATGGGATTGCAGGATAGCCCTATGCCCTGCCTCGTGCGGCGGACATACGGGAAAAACACTTCCGCATCATCCTGTGACGGCAACGGCCTTGGGCCGTGCCGTATCCAGGCGCCGCTGTATCATTTCGATATCCAGGGCATAGTCTTTATCTATCAGAATGTAGTCATAGGAATGCAGGATGCACTGCCGCAAATTGCGCCGGTTCCCCTCAAGAAGGGCATCGGGAGCGGGGCATGCCGTCTTCCTTTTTTCGATCACGCTTTCATACCTGGCTATGTCCGCATATCTTTCCTTGATATAGGCCTCACTGAGTACAAGGCAGACATAGGCTATCTCTTTGACATACTCGGCCGGAAAATCCTTTTCCCAGCCAAAGGGGATGTAGCATCCCTCGATGATCATGTGCTGGCGGTTCTCGATGCATGTCTTGATCATCTCCCTGACGATGGGCCACAGATAGCCTGTGAGCTCGGCATCATCACTTTCGGGAGACAGCGCGCACCGGCCGCTCCTGATGAGCCCCATCTTCAAATGATCCAGCGACAGGCAGGGATAGCGGTATGCCTCCACCAGCTTCTGCGCCAGCAGGGTCTTTCCCGTATGAGTTTCCCCGGCGATCAAAATGACCATCGCTCACCGCCTCCCGGACCGCCCTGCGGGGAAAAACCGCTTCGGCTCCCGCGCATGGGCCCATGCGTCCGCCCCTTCGCACCGTATGCCACACGGATGCGGTCTGCCGCCCGACGAGCGCTGTCGCCTAGATGGCGGCATCCATGAGCAGGTTGTCGCGGTGGATGACCTCGGGATAGTGGGCGTCGCCCAAAATGGCGGCCACCTCATGGCGCCGCAGGCCCATGATCTTGCGCAGGTCCGCCGCGCTGTAATTGGACAGGCCCACGCCCAGGCTGGCGTGGCTGTCGCTCTCGCCCAGACGGGCCACACGCACCAGCGCGCCCTTCTGGAAACTGCCCAGCACCTGACGCACACCGCCGGGCAGCAGGCTGCTGCCCTTGCTGAGCAGAGCCTCGGCCGCACCGGCATCCACCAGCACCGTGCCCGCCGGATCGGACTGGTAGGCCAGCCAGAACTTGCGCCGCGGGATGGCGTGTTCCTCGGGACGGACCCAGGTGCCCACGGCCTCACCGGCAAAGGCGCGCGCCAGCACGTCCGCTTCGCGGCCGGGCAGGATGAGGGTGGGCACGCCCAGCTGGGCGGCACGACGCGCGGCCTGCAGTTTGGAATACATGCCGCCGGTGCCCACGCTGGTCTTGCCGCCGCACATGCGGCCCAGATCGAGGCCCGCCACGTCCTCCACGCATTCCAGGATGCCCGCGTCGGGCACTTCCTGCGGGTTGGCCGCGTAGACGCCGGGGGCCGACGTCAGATTGATGTAAAGGTCGGCGCCGATGAGGTTGACCAGCAGGCTGGCCAGACAGTCGTTGTCACCGAATTTGAGCTCGCTGACCGAGACCGTGTCGTTCTCGTTGACGATGGGCAGCACGCCCCAGTCCATGAGCTCGGCAAAGGTGTTGCGGGCATTGAGGAAGCGCTGACGGGCGCGCAGGTCGTCGCGGGTGAGCAGCACCTGCGAGGTGGGGAAATCATAGGCCCGGAAGACCTCGTCCCAGGCGCGCATGAGCTGGCCCTGCCCCACGGCGGCAGCCGCCTGACGGGCGGACAGGCCCGACGTCTCGCCGCTGTGGCCATGGGCGCGCAGGACGGCGCGACCGGCCGCCACGGCCCCGGAAGAGACCAGCACCAGACGGCGTTCATGCCCGCCCGGCGCAGTGCGCAGGGCGGCCATCTGACGGGCCAGGCTTTCCAGCACGGGCGTGCTCAGCCCCTGGGCATCGGTCAATACCGCACTGCCCACCTTGATGACCACCACACGGGCACGGGCCAGTGCCTGTGCTTTTTCCTGTCGCCAATCGGCCTGTCTTTCCATGATCGCTCCTGCAAGGGCTCTAAAAAATTCCTGCCCGCCTCCGGCGGACGCCGCCTGACCATAGCCCAAAGCACGACAAACAGCCAGCTCTCCGGCAGGCTGCAGGCATGGGGGGATGGACGTCTTGAGGGAGGCCCTCCTTGCTCTGCTGTCGATGCCCGCAAGGCTCCTTCATCGCTGACGGGCACGGCCCTTGCGAACCACCTTTCGGCCTCTGGCTAGCGCACAAAAGGGTCCCCTTCCCAAATACGCTTTATTCGGGAAAAAAGAAGACGGGGAGGGGTACCAGTAATCGTTCGAGAAGCAAGCAGAGCAGCGAGATGGCCTTTCCGCCTTATTCGAAAAACCTTCCCAGCATGACCGCTCCATTCCCCGTCTTCACGCTACCGGACAAAAAATAAGCCCACATCTTGTCCCAGCACACTGCCTCCAGAGAAAACGCCCTTGTCCGACAGCCCGTCAAAAAGCCTGCCCCGACGCAGCCAAGGGCAGGCGGCAAGGCCTCTCTACGCCCGGCGGCCCGCCCCTTGCACCTACGGCAGTTTCATGGTCATGGATCCGCCACCTCTCTGTTCCTGCAGCCCTCCCGTCACCACGGGGACAGGGAGCGGAGGCTGCCCTGCGGGGCCAGACCCCCTGACACTAACCTGAACAGCGGTTTTTGAAGGGGTGGGGGCATAAGGGGGCGGGGGAACTTTTTTCCGCAAGGAAAAGTTCCCCCGCCCCCTCATAAAAAAGACTGCTCAAATCTACCTGTAGAACTCCAGCGAGTCCACGATGCCCTGCAGGGCGGGATGGCCGGTGCGGCCCACGATGCTGGCCACGCCGTGCATGCCGTCGAAGGTCCAGAGGCAGACCTCCAGCGGCAGATCGCCCGCCATGCCCTTGAGACCGTAATAGTTGCCGTTCTGCGCCACACGGGCGGCGTGCAGCTTCTGCTCGTAATCGGCCGCCAGCTGTTCCGGCGTCATGGTGCCGCTGGCGGCGGTGACGATGGTGACGCTCACGGATTTGTCCGGGGCCACCAGCACCACGCCTTCGGTCACGTCCGGCACGGCGGTCACGGTCCAGCCCTCGGGGGCGACCACGCGGAAGGTCTGCTTCTCCACAGGGGCGGCCAGAGCGGTGGCGCACAGGACCAGCAGCAGGAGGCAGGACAGAAGGATATGTTTCATGCTTCTCCTCCTGAGTGACGAAAAACGGGGCAGGGCCCCAGCCTGCCGGACGGCAGCCCCGGCGTCCCCGCCCCGCACGCATCACTCGCGGGTGTAGATGACTTCGATGTCCTCGAATTCCTCTTCGTCCACGTTCTCGGCTTCCACGAAGTGGTGCAGGGGCTCGTGCACCTGCACTTCGTCGCGCAGCTTCCAGAGCGCGGCCACCAGATCCTCGATGCCGATGCCGTCGCGGGCGGAGATGAAGAAGACCTCGCGGCCGTCGGCGCGGGCGCGGTCCCGCAGCTCTTCCAGACGCTCTTCATCCACCAGGTCGATCTTGTTGACCACTTCGATCTGGCGGCGTTCGGCCAGTTCGGGGTCAAAGCGGCGCAGCTCCTCGTTGATGAGCTCGAAACCGGCCCAGGGATTGTCGTCGCTCACGTCCTCGATGCTGAGGATGTGCACCAGGAAGCGGGTACGCTCCACATGCTTGAGGAAGCGATGGCCCAAGCCCTGGCCTTCGTGAGCGCCCTCGATGAGGCCGGGGATGTCGGCGATGACCATGCGGCGGTCAGGATCGTATTCGTCGATCATGACGCCCAGATTGGGGGTCAGGGTGGTGAAGGGATAGGCCGCGATCTTGGGCCGCGCCGCCGAGACCTGCGAGATGAAGGTGGACTTGCCCGCATTGGGCAGGCCCAGCAGGCCGGCATCGGCCAGGATCTTCAGTTCCAGGCGCAGTTCGCGTTCCTCGCCGGGCTCGCCGGGCTGGGCGAAACGCGGGGCGCGCATGGTGGACGTCTTGAAATGTTCGTTGCCCATGCCGCCGCGACCGCCCTGGGCGGCCACCACTTCCATGTCGGGCTCGCGCAGGTCGGCCAGCAGGTATTCCTCGCCCATCTCGTCACGGGCATAGACCAGCGTGCCCACGGGCAGGCCCAGGATGAGGTCTTCGCCCTTGCGGCCGTTGCACTGGCTGCCCATGCCGGGCTGGCCGTTGCGGGCCTCGTACTGGCGCTTGAGGCGGAAGTCGTAAAGGGAAAGCAGGCGGCTGTCCGCCTTGAGGATGACGGAACCGCCCTTGCCGCCGTCACCGCCGTCCGGTCCGCCGCGGGGCACGAACTTTTCACGCCGGAAAGACACGCAACCGTGGCCGCCCTTGCCGGCCCGGACCTGGATAGTAGCTTCGTCAACAAAACGCATGAAAAATCTCCCGGGTGTCACCACCCTGATCTTCGGGACGCCTTGCGGGCGTACCGCAGGCCGCAGGGGCCTGAAAAAAGCAAAAAAGGGAAGAAGCCCTGCGGCCTCTTCCCTTCAAAAATCACGCCTTGCCGCGCCGTTATTCGGCAACGGGGGCTTCCACATGCACGCGGGTGAGCACGCGACGCTTGCGGATGTACTTTTCAAAACGCACCACGCCGTCAACCTTGGCGAACAGGGTGTAGTCCCTGCCCATGCCCACGTTGGTGCCGGGATAGATCTTGGTGCCGAGCTGACGCACGATGATGTTGCCAGCCAGCACGTTCTGGCCGCCAAAGCGCTTCACGCCGCGTCTTTGGCCCGCACTGTCGCGGCCGTTACGCGAAGAGCCGCCTGCTTTCTTATGAGCCATGGTATACTCCTTACAAGGCAGATTGCCGTGCGTCCCCGTGGGGACACGCCGCCAAGCTAGCCGTTAATGCTTTTGACGCGGATGGTGGTGCAGTCCTGACGATGACCGCGCAGCTTGCGCGAGTCGTTACGACGCCAGCGCTTGAACACCATGACCTTGGCGCCGCGGCCCTGTTCCACCACTTCGGCGGTCACGGCAGCGTTTTCCACATAGGGAGCGCCCACTTTCACGTCGGCGCCGCCAAGCATCAGCACCTTGTCCAGCTTGATTTCGCTGCCGGCTTCGCCAGCGAGCTTTTCCACAACGATCTTGGAACCTTCTTCGACGCGGTACTGTTTGCCGCCCGTTTCAATAATAGCGTACATGCTCTTAAACCTCCGAAAAGAGAGAGGCCTGTTTGCCTCATGCTACAAGAAAAGTCAAGTGATTTTTGTTCTTGGCCGCGCCACAGGCCACGCATCCAGTGGTGGGACGCGCGGTAGTCGGGGCCAGACAGAGGCGTAGGCCAGTTGCGTTGCATAGCACAGGAAGTGACGGGAGGCAATGCTTTTTTGCCTGCCGCCGGATTTTTTCCGCGCCGGGCGCGCTTTTGCCGTCGCGCGGGGGTGCGGGGGCACCATCCCGCCGCCCTTCCCGTACATTGCCAGCCCGGGGCAAAGCCGCTACAAGAAAGATCATCGTGCCGCAGGCCCCTCCGGCCTGCTCCCCGCCACTCCAACCCCCTGTTCCGCCATGACCGATGAGATCGTTTGCCGCATCGACGCCCTGAGCCACGATGGCCGCGGCCTGCACCGCCCCGAGGACGGAGGGCCTGTCATTTTCGTCGCGGGCTCCCTGCCCGGCCAGACGGTACGGGCCCGCATCATCCGCCGCCAGAAGCGCTTCTGGGAGGCCCAGCGCACGGCGGTGCTGGAAGACGTGGCCCTGGCGGCGGACATCTGCCCCCACGGCGAGGACTGCGGCGGCTGCCCCTGGCAGCGCCTGCCCTATGCGGCCCAGCTGCGCTGGAAAGGCCAGCTGGTGCGCGACGCCCTGGAGCGCATCGGCGGTCTGGGCCGGGATGCCGCCCTGCCCCTGCGCCCCGCCCTAGGCTCTCCGGAACAGCGGGCCTTCCGCAACAAGATGGAATTCGCCTTCGGTCCTGCCGACGGCAGCCTGTGCCTGGGCCTGCGCCGGCGCGGCGGCCTGCAGGTGCTGCCGGTACCCGGCTGTGCCCTGCTGCCCGGCGAGGGGCTGGAGCTTGTCACGGCCTGCGCCGGTCTGGCTGCCCGCAGCGGCCTGCCCGCCTATGTGCCGCCGCGCAGCGCCGCCGAAGAAGGCCGCCTGCGCCCCCGTGCGGACAAGGGACGCGGACGGCGCCCCCGGCGGGAACGCCCCGGTGCGGAGGACCGCGGCTTCTGGCGCTTCCTCGTGGTGCGCTACGGCTGGCCCGATCCCGATCCGGCGCAGGTCGCCGCGAGCGATGCCCCGGGGCGCCGCTGGTGGCTCACCTGCGTCACCAGCCCGGGCACGGCGGAACAGCGCCGTACCGTGGCCCGCATGGGCCGGGAGCTGCTGGACGCCTTCCCGTGCGTCCAGGCCTTCGTCCATGAGGAGCGCGCCACGCCCGACGCCCTGGTGGCCGGAGAACGGCGCGTGCTCTGCCTCGACCGCCGGGGCGAGGCCCTGCCGGACGACGGGGCCCCGCTGTATCTGCCCCTGGGCGGCCGCTGGTTCGGCCTCGATCCCGCCTCTTTCTTCCAGGTCAACAGCCGGGCCGCCGAACTGCTGGCCGCCACGGCCGTGGAGATGCTCCTTTCCCTCCGGCCGGATGCGACGCCCCGCCGTCTGCTGGACGTCTATTGCGGTGCCGGGGCCCCGGGCCTGCTGGCCGCGGGACATTTCGACGAGGTGCTGGGCATGGAATACGACCGCCGTGCCGTGCTCCTGGCGGAACGCAATGCCCGCCGTTTCGGATTCGGCAACTGCCGCTACGAGGTCGGGGACGCCGCCCGCCTGCTGACGGCCCTGGCCCGCGAGCACGGGCCCGGCCACTGGGACCATGCCCTGCTGGACCCGCCGCGCGGCGGTGTGGCCCCGGAAGCCCTGGAGGCCCTGCTCCATCTGGCGCCGGAGCGCCTGGTCTACATCTCGTGCAATCCGGCCACCCTGGCCCGCGACGCCCGGGCGCTGTCCGCCGATTATGAGCTGATGCAGGTGACGCCGCTGGACCTTTTCCCCCACAGCCCGCATGTGGAAAGCGTGAGCTGCTGGCAGCGCCGCGCCTGAGGCAAAGGGCTTTTTCCGGCGCCCGCGCGGTACGGATTTTTGACGCTTTCGGGACTTTTGGTCCTTTTTATAAAATATGTCAGATAGTTAAAAAGTTGATTATTTTTCAATGAGATAGGATAATCTTTCATGAGAGCTTCCGGACGGGGAGCCGGTGCAAATCCACAAATTGCATTGACGCAGTGATGCCATTGTGATAATTTGTACATTGACACGGCTTCAGGGGGTCCAAAGGATTTTGTGATCCTCACCCGCCCGTCATCACAGCCGGAGGCAGGAGAAAACGTGTCACTGAAGGACATTTTCAAACAGCAGAGCAAGGGCATGGAATCCCTTGCCACCACGGGCACCATCGGTATGCATATGGTGAGCGGCCCGCTGGTGGGTTTCGCCATAGGCTACGGACTCGATGCCTGGCTGGAGACGGGTCCCTGGCTGAAGCTGGTCTTCCTGGTCATCGGGATCATCGCCGGCTTCATGAACGTCTATGAGGATACCCAGCGCCTGCTGCGCAAGATGTCCCGCGAAGAAGAACAAAAACGTGCCGAAGCCCTGGCCGACAGGCCGGAACGCGTCACGGTGAAGAAAAAAACGGTCGTCCCGGACAGCATCGCCCGGGCCTGCGCGGCGGAGACTGCCGCCGTCAGCCGGGAAACCGGCGGCAAGGCCCCCACGGCGCAGCTGCGCAACGGCACGACCGGCCCGGAAGCCCCCGAGGGCGAAGGCACGAAGACCGGCGGTCACGACCGCAATGACGGATAATGTTAGGACCCTTGCTGAAAGATATTGACAACTGGCTCTGGCGTCGGGGTATAAGTCATCCGGTCATTCTGCCGCTGGTGCGGAATTTGATTTTGTTTACCGGCATCTGCCTTGGGATGGGCGGCGTCGGTTATGCGCACATGCCCGGCCTGTTCTGGTTCGGCGTGGGCGCGGCAATGATAACCTGGACTTTTTGGGGATTGGCCCGCTTTTTCTTGCGGCAGCCCCTTGGTGAATACAGTACGGCGTTCCTGCGCGTGGTGCTCTTGCGCTGGGGAGGCAGACTGGCCGTACTGGCCGTGGTGACCTATGTGGCCCTTGCAGTGTGCGGGGCGCCGCTGACGGCCCTGCTGGGAGGGTTGGCCGCCGCCACGGCATTGGCGCTCATTACCTACGCGTGGGCAAGCCGCGCGGCCGGAAAGCGCTAGCGCCGGATTTTTCACCTTAACCGAGCAGGAGGCATGTCTCATGGCTGGTGGTTTGCCGCATCCGGTATTACTCTCCACGTTCTGCAACATGGACCAGATCACGATCGGCGGACAGGTGGTGGAATTCAAACATGTCTTCTACTCCTGGGTCTGTATGGCCGTGCTCTTCGTGGTGGCCTATCTCGTGCGCCGTCGCCTGACCCTGGTGCCCGGAGGCATGCAGAACTTCTTTGAAGCTCTCATCGATACCATCGAGAACTTCATCTGCAACACGATGGGTGAGGCCGGCCGCCGCTTCGTGCCGCTGCTGGCCGGTATGTTCATCTACATTTTCGGCATGAACCTGCTGGGCCTGATCCCCGGCTTCGACGCCCCCACGGCCAACCTGAACACCACCGTGAGCATGGCCCTGTTCGTGCTCGTGTTCTACAACGCCCTGGGTATCATCCGCTGGAAGGCGCACTACGTGCACCACTTCACCGGGCCCTCCAAGTTCCTCATCCCGCTGATGTTCCCCCTGGAGATCGTGTCGCACCTGTCGCGCCCCGTCTCTCTGTCTCTCCGTCTTTTCGGTAACATCCGCGGTGAAGAAATCGTTATGGTGCTCTTCTTCATCATGGCTCCCATCCTGGGCACCATCCCGATCTACGCCCTGTTCCTGCTGGGCAAGACCATGCAGGCCTTTGTGTTCTTCATGCTGACCATGTTCTACATCAAGGGCGCCATCGAGGCCCCGGAACATTAATCAGCCCGCTGCCCTTGCGGCAGCCCCGAATATGTGGGGAATGGTCGGAAACGACCCAACTTATACAAACTGTTGAAGGAGTGTCACATGCGCAAACTTCTGATGATCGCCCTGAACACCGTGGCCCTGCTGGGTATGGCTTCCATGGCTTTCGCCGCCAACCAGCTTGATTCCGCTTCCCTGGGTTACACCTGCCTGGCCGCCGCTCTCGGCATCGGCATCGCCGCTTTCGGTTGCGGTATCGGTATGGGTCTGGGCCTGAAGGGCGCCTGCGAAGGTATCGCCCGCAACCCTGACGTGAGCGGCAAAGTGACCGGTACCATGATCCTGGCCTTCGCCTTCATCGAATCCCTGGCCATTTACGCCCTGGTTATCAGCTTCATCCTGCTGTACGCCAACCCCTATGCGTAGGCCGTCCAGGCAGTAACGCTGCAACGGGGGGACTTCGGTCCCCCCTTTTTTTTGGCCCGGCGCCAGCGTGGTTGTTCGCTCCTTCACGGAATTATTTCATAATGTAACAAAATGTCCCCTTTTCCTGCAGGCCGGCCCGATCCCGGTACCTGGAGGAGTTCCCCTAAACTTTTTAAAATATTTTCTAAAATCAAATATTTTTCCCCGTCCCCCATTCACACTGCCAGTAGACTGATTATATTGGCATATCATTTCGCCGGCCCGGGTATGCAAGGAATAAAGGTTGTATTTCCGATGCTTGCGGATTCTTTTTTTTTCCAGTAAATTGAAAAACCTAAATTTCACAAAAGCATCACAAGCTTGAGCAGGTATCGATTATGCCCACGGAACCCAAAAGCAAACATATCCCCCACGCCACGATCCAGCGCCTGGCCACCTATGTGCAGGTGCTGGAAAATTTTGCGCGCGACGGCGTTGAAGTCATCTCCTCCAATCCCCTGGCCGAGGCCTGCGGGGTCAACGGCTCCCAGGTCCGCAAAGACCTGGCTTACTTCGGCGAATTCGGCATCCGCGGTGTGGGCTATCACATAACCTCCCTTATTGCGGCCATCACCTCCTCCCTGGGGGTCGACCGCGAATGGCGCATGGCGCTCGTGGGCGTCGGCAACCTGGGCAAGGCCATCCTGAACCACGGCGAATTCCGCGCCCGCGGCTTCAACATCGTGGGCATCTTCGACTGCGACCCCTTCAAGATCGGCGAGATTGTCCACGGTCTGGAAGTGCACTGCACCAAGGACCTCAAGGCCATGGTGGCCGAGCAGAACATCGAGATCGGCATCATCACCACGCCGCCCGAACGCGCCCAGCGTGCTGCCCAGCACCTGATGGATGCGGGCATCACCTCCATCCTCAATTTTGCCCCGGCGCGCATCAAGACCCCGGACCATGTGCATGTGGAGTATGTGGACTTTTTCCACCATCTCTACGCCCTGGCCTTCGATCACACGAGCCAGCACCGCTAGTCCTCATCACACGACGGTTTTCAGGGGAGACGCCCACAGGCGCCTCCCCTTTCGTGTTTTGGACCCCAGCAGGGCAACGGTGGAGCCGCTGCCATCACGCAGCGCGGTGCCGGAGCCTGCAGGATGCACGATACCGCCCTGCCTGCCGCCGCAGCTGACCGGTCTTCCCGGGGGCTGCTCTCCGCCACTGCGCATGCCCTTCCCGTCCCGGGCACGTTGCCGCCCCGTGCCGCGTCGCCATCCCGGCGGACGCCTCCTCGCCGGGATGCGCTGCCCACGGTAGACGCGTGCTCCCGCAGGTGCTATTTTTTTGTCCTCCCTGCCGGGTATCCCGGCCATCCTTTCTCACCTGCGGAGCCCATATGGATTTCAAGCAACTGGCACTGGCGGCCCGTACCTGCCGCCGTTTCGAGGAAGAACGTCCGCTGCAGATGGCGGATCTGGAATGGCTGGTGGACTGCGCCCGCCTGACCCCCTGCGCCCGTAACGCCCAGCAATTGCGTTACAGCCTCGTGGGCCCCGGCGAGACCTGCCAGCGCCTGTTCGGCATGACCAAATGGGCGGCGGCCCTCAAGGACTGGGGCGGTCCCTTCCCCGGCGAGCGTCCCACGGGCTTCATCGTCATGAGCATGCCCAAGAACGCGGGCGATCTGGTCTGGCTGGATACGGGCATCGCGGCCCAGACCATCAATCTGGCGGCCTCCAGCCGTGACTGGGGCTGCTGCATGATCGCCTCGTTCGATCACGCCGGAGTGAGCGAGCTGGTCCGGCTCCCCGAGGAGCTGCGCCCCACGCTGGTCCTGGGCCTTGGCGTGGCCAAGGAAGTGCGCCGCGTGGCCGACGTGCCCGAAAGCGGCGCCCTGGGCTACTGGCGTGACGCCGATCAGGTGCACTACGTGCCCAAACTGGCGCTGGACAAGCTTGTTCTGAACCGTTTTTAGGAGCGCAGCGACACGTTGGGGAGAGGCCCCGTAATCCCTGCCGTCGAGGCCCGCAAGGCTCCGGCGACGCCGCAGATCACGGCCTTTTTTGCCGCTCTCCGGCATTGCTCACGGCAAAAGACGTTCCTCTCCCAAGTCTCTTTCCCCCCCCAAAAAACGCACAATAAAAGGCAGCATCCCCGGAGTATCGGCTCCGGGAATGCTGCCTTTTCCATCGCATCAAAACCGGACAGGGCGCATCCCTGTCCGTCGATCATACCCGCCGCAGCACAGTCAGCAGGCCCGCCATATCCTGCAGCGCCTCCTGATAAAAGTTTTTGGAAGGGAAAGGGGGGAGTTGGAGGGGGGAGAGGGAGAACCTTTTTCCCAAAAGGTGTCCCTCTCCCCCCTCATAAAAAAACTTCTCTATCCCCCAGTCCGTTCCCGGCGATAACAGCGGGCCAGATCCACGAAACGGGGGGCCCATCCGGGCACTGCCGGGGCGAAGATGTGGCAGTAGGCGGCCCAGACACGGCCGCTCACCAGGCCATCACGGCCGTGGCCCTCGGCATCGCGGCCCATGCCCGTGCCCTTGCGCAGGCGCAGGGCATGCTCCAGACGGCCGCTGACGGCGGCAGGCTCGTGGCAGAGGGAATAGTGGAATTCATGGCCTCGCAGGGCGGAACCCTGGGGAAAATAGGGATTGGGCAGCACCACGTCGGCCCGCACATAGCCCAGGCCCTGCGGCTTGGGACAGAAACGGGTCTCCACGGGAAAGATGCCGCTCATGGGCCAGCGTTGCCCGTCACGCTCCAGAGCCGAGGCCAGGACCATGAAGCCGCCGCATTCGGCGTAGATGGGCAGGCCCTCCCCGGCCAGCGTGGCCAGACGGGCCAGATGCGGCGAAGACGCCAGCTCCCGGGCCCAGTCTTCGGGGAAACCGCCGCCCAGATAGAGACCGTCCAGCTCCGGCCACGGCGCGTCATCCAGCAGGGAAAGACGCACCAGCTCCGCCCCGGCCCGGCGCAGGGCCTCGAGGTTCTCCTCATAATAGAACCACAGGGCCCGGTCGCGCACATAACCGATGCGCGGGGCAGGCTCCGGGCTGTCCGCAGGACGAAGCGTCCGACAGCGAGAGGCGACGATGCCCTCATCCCTGCCCGTCTGCGTGCTGTCAGGCGTCGTGGCCCGCGGGGAGGTAACGGACAGCGTTCCCGTCGGTGCGGCCCCTTCGCAGGACGCACCAGCTCCGGCAGCGAAGGCCGTGCCCGCATGGCAGGCGGCAGACCGCCCTGCGCCGGAAGGGGCCACGGCGCCCTCCCCGGCCCAGGCGGCCTCGTCCCAGAAATCCGGCTCCTCGGGCAAAGCGGGCAGATCGTCGGCGATGGCCAGCACGCGCTCCATGTCCACATGATCGCGCACCACATCAGCCAGTTTTTCCAGGATCTCCTGAGCCTGCGGGCTCAGATCGTCGCCGCACAGGGAGGCCAGCCCCATGTGCCGTTCCGGCAGGGGGTTCTCGCGCAGGCGGGGGATGGCCCCCAGCACGGGCACGTCCGTGTAGGTGGTGATGGCCTCACGCAAGATGCCTTCGTGCCGGGCCGAGGCCACCTGATTGAGCACCACGCCCGCCAGACGCAGGCCGGGCTCGAAATTCCGTACCCCGGCCACTAGGGCAGCGGCCGTGCGGGTCATCTTGGTGCAGTCCAGACTGAGCAGCACGGGGCAGTCCAGCGTGCGGGCCAGTTCGGCCGTGGCGCAGGAGCCCCGCACGTCCATGCCGTCGAAAAGGCCGCGGTTGCCTTCCAGCAGGGCCAGCCGGGCCCCGCTGCGCTCCATCACATGCCGGAACAGGGCCCGCAGACGCGCGGGGGGCAGGAAATAGGGGTCCAGATTGCTGGCCTGCCGTCCGGCCGCCAGCGAGAGCCAGGCCGCATCGATATAGTCCGGGCCTTTCTTGAAAGGCTGGACGGCCAGTCCCTGCCGGGAAAAGGCCCGCGCCAGCCCCAGCGAGAGCAGGGTCTTGCCGCCGCCCCCGGACAGGGCGGAGATGCAGATACGGGCGGACGGGGCCCCTGTGCGGGGCATACGGGGATGGGAAGACACGGCGGGCATCCTTGGCTGACGGGAAGGCGGCAGGGCCGCGGGCATGAAAAAAGGGCACGACACCGGCCGGTGTCGTGCCCTGAGGGAGACTAGTGCTTGAAGGAACGCTGACCGGTGAAGACCATGGCCACCTGCGGGCTGGCTTCGTTGCAGGCAGCGATGACTTCGGTATCGCGCATGGAGCCGCCGGGCTGGCCGATGGCGGTGACGCCCTGGGCCATGGCGGCGTCCACGCCGTCACGGAAGGGGAAGAAGCCGTCGGAGATCAGCACCGTGCCGGGCAGGCCGCCGCGGGCCTCCTGGGTACGGGCCTGGATGTCGTCCAGAGCGGCCTTGAGGGCGACGTCGGTGGCGGCCTTCTGCTTGAGCTCGTAGAAGGAGAGGTTGTGCTCGCGGAAGGCCAGGGTGTCGGCGTACTTGGTGTAGGCCTTGTGGATGGCCAGTTCCACGCAGCCCACGCGGTCCTGCTCACCGGTGCCGATGGCCACGGTGGCGCCGTTGCGGGCAAAGATGACCGAGTTGGAGGTCACGCCGGCTTCCACGGCCCAGGCAAAGCGCAGGTCGGCCATTTCCTGGGCGTTGGGCTTGCGGGCGGTGACGGTGACGCCGTTCTTGTCCGTGGCTTCGGCGGGCAGGAAGTCGGCATCGGTCAGGATGCGGTTCACGAAAGATTTCTGCACCACGATGCCGCCGTCGGCCAGGCTCTTGATGTCCAGGAAGGCGGACTGCGTCAGTTCGTCCAGGCGGCCCAGGCCGGGCAGTTCCATGATGCGCAGGTTCTTGCGGCCCTTGAGGATCTCCACGGCGCCTTCTTCATAGGCAGGAGCGGCCACCACTTCGAAGTAGCTGGCGGCCACCATCTCGGCGGCCTCGCGGGTGAAGGGGCGGTTGACCACCACCGCGCCGCCGAAAGCGGCGATGCGGTCGCACCAGAAGGCCTTGTCCAGGGCAGCGGCCACGCCGCCGTCGTCCCAGGCGGCGCCGCAGGGGTTGTTGTGCTTGAGGATGATGGCCGCGGGGCGCTCGCTGAGGTACTGCAGGATGTTGGCGCCGTTGTCCACGTCGGTGAGGTTGGTCTTGCCGGGGTGTTTGCCGGCCTGGATCATCTGGGCTTCGGTCATGGCCGACACGATGCCCTGACCGGGGCCACGCCAGCGCAGGCCGCCGCAGGTGATGCCACCTTCACGCAGTTCATACAGGGCAGCGGGCTGGTCGGGGTTTTCGCCGTAGCGCAGACCTTTTTCCTCGTTGTCCAGGGTCCAGACGCGCTTGTGGTACACAAGCTTTTCGTCACCCAGCAAAATGGTCATGGTCTCGGGAAAAGCGTCCTTGTGGACTTTCTTGTACATGGCCTTCAGGTCGGTCGTCATGATGCCTCCAGGTATGCCTAGCAAAAAAGGTGAAAGCGCTTCGCGGCGCGGCAATGGTGTAGCACAAAACGCCCCTGTCCACCAGTACATGCCCCAAAGGGCGGAAGGCCCGCCGGGGGGGCCTTCCGCTGGCCCGAAGAGGCGCCGGATTTGACGCAGGCCCGCAAATGGGCCATAACGACGGCGCGATATACGCGCTTCTGCCGGAGGAAACCATGGAAAAACTGCTCACCCGCCTTGCCCGCCAGCTGGATGCCCTCGACGAGGCATCGCTCATGTCGCTGTGGAGCAAGTACGCCACCATCGCCAGCCGTTTCGAACCGACCCAGCGCTGGGAAGAGGCCGTCCTGGTCTTTTCCATGATCCAGGCCAAACGCTACAAGAACCAGCTGTTCAATTATTATTGGGCACAGCAGGCCCAGCCGCATGAGGACGGCCCCGCCCCCGCGGCCCAGCCCCTGGCCCCCGACTTCGACCTGATGCAGGGCCAGGCGGAGGCCCCCGCGCCGCACCGCTGCCGTGTCCTTTCGTTCCGTCCCGCGCCGGGGGATACGGCCACCTCCCGCAAGGACGACTGAGCGGGATCTCCCCCAGTTCGAACTTCACTCACAAAAAACTGACGCTTCGCCTTGTACAGCATTGGCCGGGCCGTCTTCCGACCTTCCGGCCCGACCCGTCCGGCGGCAACCGCCAGACAGCCCTTGCCTTTTTTTTGCGTGTCGTGAGAAACCTCCGCACCCCGGATACGGCATCCGGGATCGCGAACCCCGGGGGAAAGGTTTTCCTGCGCAAGCGCAGTCCCCCTCACCAGCATCGGGGATGTCCGTCACATCCCCGCACAACGCACAGGAGTGGTTCCCATGCGTGCCAACATTCTTTGTGCCGGCTTCGGGACGCGTCTGCGCCCCTTCACCTATCTGAAGCCCAAGCCCCTGCTCTACATCGGCGGTTATCCGCTGGTGGAACGTACCATCCGCCAGCTCCATGCCGACGGCGTCACCGACATCGCCCTGGTGGTCGGTTACAAACACGAATGCTTCAACTATCTCGTGGACAAATACGGCGTCCAGCTCATCGTCTCGGCGCAGTATGCCACGGCCAACAATTATTCCTCCCTCCAGCTGGTGGCCCACCGCCTGGGCGACAGCCTGGTCATCGACGGTGACACCTACATCCGCCGTCCGGTGGTGCCCCTGGTGCGTCCCGGGGTCTCGCAGTTCATCTGCCAGCAGACCCAGCAGGGCAACGAGTGGGAACTGATCACCGATGCCGACGACCGCGTGGTCTCCGTGCGCAAGGATTCGCCCTCGGGCTACTGCATGTCCGGCGTCTCCTACTGGACCGAGGAGGCCGCGGCCCTCATCCGCGAGGAACTGGACAAGAGCGGCCCGGACGACTACTGGGAAGACTCCGTCATCCGCATCCTGGACCGCGTGCCCGTCTACGCCACGCGGGTGAAGATGCTGCTCTGCGAGATCGACAGCCTGAGCGACGCCCTTTCCCTGGGCCTGCTGACGCCCGACGAGCTGGCCGACCAGTGCTCCGAGACCCAGATGGCCCAAAAGCTCAAGAGCCTGACCAACGATACCTACCACATCCAGCTGGACGGCAAGGGCCTTGTGCTGCGCATCCCCGGCCAGGGCACCGACCAGATCATCGACCGCAGCGTGGAAGCGGCCATGCTGGAAATGGTGAAGGATCTGGACATCACGCCCGAGTGCCACTTCTACGCGGGCGGCATCAAGACCACGGACTTTCTGGAAGGCTACCGCATCCTGAACCACGACACCCTGGACCAGTTCGAGGTGCGCGGTGTGGTGGACATCATGCGCCGTCTGCATGACATCCGCATGCCTGAGGGCTTCCGCGAAAAGTACGGCCCCAGCGCCGTGCTCTCCGTGCTTTCCGAGGTCAAGCTCTACGAACGCCAGAGCGGCGTCAACCTGCTGGCCGATCACGAACGCAGCCTGTTCTACGATTTCGCCCGCGAGATGGACAGCGACGAGAAGCGCTTCTGCCATCGCGACTTCGTGCTGGAGAACATCCTGCGCAAGGGCGACGACATCAAGCTCATCGACTTCGAATACGCCTGTTTCTGCTCGCCCTACTGGGACTACGCCAGCTTCATCACCGAGACCCGTCTTTCCGGCCCCCTGCTGGACAGCTTCATCGAAGCCAGCGGCGCGGACCGCACCCGCCTGCTCAAGGCCATGATCATCGTGGATTACATCTGGGGCCTGTGGGGCTTCTACCGCGAGTGCATCGACTACGGTCGTGGCCGCATCGCGGAAATGGACCGCAACCTGAAACTGCTGCAACGCGGAGAAAAACTGGCATGAAGCGCGGTTTTCTGATTTCCGTGGGCGCCTATCTGGGCCTCTGGCTGGTGCTGGAAGCCCTGTTCCCCGCGCCCTCCTACGCCTACCTCGACCCCGGCACGGGCAACGTGCTGGTCTACCTGGCCATCAGCCTGGTGGGTACGGTGCTCTATTTCGTCAAGAACATCGTCTACGCCATCATGGGCAAGGCCAAGGGCGAACGCCGTCCCGAAAAGCAGCTGCACCACGAGCGCATCCTCATGTTCTCCGAAGGCCGCAGCTACTACTATACCTTCAAGCCCGTCATCGACGCCTTCCTGCGCCGCGGCGTGCCCTTCTCCTACATCACCATGGATGTGGAGGACCCGGCCCTGACCATCGAGAACGACCTCATGAACTCGCGCTATATCGGCACGGGTTCCGCGGCCTTTGCCCGCGCCGCCGGTCGTCACGCCGACATCATGCTCTCCACCACGCCCAACATCGGCACGCCCGGCTTTCCCATGCCGCGTCCGCGCCGCGTGACCAACCTGGCCCATATCTGCCACGGCGTGGGCGACATCGCCATGTACCAGAAAGGCTCCCTGGACCATTACGACGCCGTCCTGATGGTGGGCGACTTCATGCTGCCCAGCATCCGCAAGGTGGAAAAGCTGCGCGGCCTGCCGCCCAAGGAATGCGTCTCCCTGGGCCTGCCCTATCTGGACGAGCTGGCCGCCAAGGCCCACAAGAAGGAAGGCCAGAGCACCCCGCCCGTGGTGCTGGTGGCGCCCTCGTGGGGCAACAAGGGCTGCCTCAACATCTGCGGCCCCAACTTCCTGCTGGATCTGGCCAAGGCCGGCTATGACGTGATCCTGCGCCCGCATCCCCAGTCCCTCAAGGTGGAGACCGAGATGCTGGACACCATCCACGAGATGCTGCGCGACTACCCCAACGTCAGCTTCGATACCGAGATGGACGCCACCGCCTCCATGAGCCGGGCCGACGTCATGATCTCGGACAAGTCCTGCGTGCGCTTCGACTTCGCCTTCCTTTACGAAAAGCCCGTCATCACCCTGGACATCCCCGTGCGCAACCCCGAACTCTACGAGGTGGCGGACCTGGGCGTCATCTGGGAAGACACCGTGGCCGCCCGTCTGGGCGAAGTGGTCTCGCCCGAGGACTTCAACAACATCGTGCCCGTGGTGGAACGCGCCCTCAAGACGCCCTCTTCCGCCATCGCCGCCTTCCGCGAGGAATCCGTGGCCTGCTGGGGCCAGAGCGGTGAAGCCATCGCCCAGTGGACCGTGGACACCCTGGCCCGCATGGACGCCGAACACGCGGCCGAAGCTGCCGCTCCCAAAACGAAATAGCACGGCCCTTGCCGGATATGCTTTCAAGGAAACGCCATGTCGCTTCTGTATGAGATATTCATCCTGCCCATCGAGATCATCTACCGGGCCATCTATCTCGGCAGCCTCCAGTTCACCCACAACTACGGCCTGAGCATCCTCGTCCTGTCCTGCATCAGCGCCGTGGCCTTCATCCCCCTGGGACGTCTGGCCGTGGGCACCCAGGCCCGGGAAAAGAAGCTCCAGATGATCATGGCCCCGCAGCTGGCCCGCATCCGCAAGGAATCCAAGGGGGCCGAGCGCCAGCGCCGCATCAACAACCTCTACAAGCGCTACGCCTACCATCCGCTGCTGGCCGTCCGTTCGGCCTTCGGCGTGGCCCTGCAGATCCCCTTCCTGACCGGCGCCTACTACATGATCCTGGGGCTCACCCAGCTGCAGGGCCAGCCCTGCCTGATGATCCCCGACCTTTCGCAGCCCGACGGCCTGCTCTGGGGCGTCAACGCCCTGCCCATCGTCATGACCGTGGTCAACATCATCGCCACGCTGACCACCCCGGGCCTGACGCGCAAGGACACCCTGCAGGCCATCATCATCGCCTTTTTCTTCCTGGCGCTGCTGTACAACGCGGCCTCGGCCCTGCTCATCTTCTGGACCATGAACAACGTCTTCTTCCTGCTCCAGAACCTGCGCCTGCCCATCCGCCTGCCCCGCTTCCGCAAGCCCGGCTTTGCCCAGGGCGGCATGAACACCGTCATGGCCGCCACCATGCGCTCGGTCTATAGCCTGTCCTGCGCCGGTCTGGCCATCCTGATCTTCCTGTACGTGCCCTTCCAGTCCTACGCCAGCGACCCCAACTTCTTCGCCGCCGGTCCCCTGGACGTGCTGCTGGGCATGGTGCGCTATCTTTCGCTGACCTTCTTCGTGGTCTTCGTGCTCTGGCTCTGGTTCCCGGCCAAAGCCAAGACCATCCCGGCCTTCGTGGCCTTCTGGGCCCTGTGCCTCGCCTTCGTGAACCTTTTCGTGCTGCCCGGCCACTTCGGTGCCCTGGACGGCATCCGCTTCCTGCGTGAGGCCGCCCTCACCGGCCCCATGAGCACCTTCAAGGACGGCCTGCTTCCCGTGCTGGTGGCCCTGGGCCTGACGGCCCTGCTGTTCGCCTTCCCCAAGGTGCGCCTGCAGCTGCCGCGCGTGCTCTCCATCGCCGTGTTCTCCCTGGTGGCCCTCACGGCCTGGAACGCCCTGACCGCCGAAGAGCCCGAACAGGCCAAGACCAGCTTCACCCCGCCCGCCTACGTGGCTGACATGCAGTCCTATTCCAAGGACGGCGAGAACGTCATCGTCATCGTCATGGACATGTTCACCGGCGGCCATATCGAACGGATGCTGGACGACCCCTGGTTCACCAACGGCTTCCGCAAGGGCATGGACGGCTTCGTCTGGTACCCCGACACCATCTCCATGGCCGACGCCACGGTCATGAGCCTGCCCAGCATCTACGGCGGCCATGCCTACAGCCCGGCGGCCGTCAACGCCCGCCGCGACGTGACGCTGGAAGAGAACATCAACAGCGCCTTTGCCGTGATGCCCCGCAACTTCGCCGCCAACGGCTACGACGTCTGCATGCTCAACGGCCTGGACTTCTTCAACCAAGAGTTCTACGAGCGTCACCTCGGCAAGGTGGAGAACGTCACCACCGTGCCCCAGGTCAAGGACGACTTCCAGCTCAAGTACCACCAGGGCACCAGCCTGCGGGACTTCAGCAGCTTCTTCGCCATGCTGGGCCTGTTCCAGGCCTCGCCCAACATCATCAAGCAGAAGATCTACGACGACGGCAACTGGCATGACGCCGGCGACGGCATCCTGGTGGCCAGCATGGACGCCTGCCGCGCGGGCGACGCCTTTTTCCGCTTCGCCTTCACCTCGGGCATCACCACCGATGCCCCGCGCAGCACGGCCAAGGTCTTCTACACCATGCTGTCCCACTACATGTGGCACTACGCCCCCGACCTCAAGGACGGCCAGCCCGAGATCGTGGCCGACCCCTATCCGGCCACCGAGGGCCAGCTCTTCTTCGTCAACGGCGTGCTGCCCGAGCACTACTACGCCGAACGCCACCTGCTGCGCTACCTGATGATCTTCTTCGACCAGCTCAAGGAAGCCGGCATCTACGACAATACGCGCATCATCCTGGTCTCCGACCACGGCGAGAGCGACAGCCCCAGGGTGCAGCGTGCCTACAACGACGGCAAGGAATTCCCCGACGGCACCGTCTTCCAGACCGCGCCCTACGCTCCCGGCCGTCCCCACGCCCTCCTGATGGTCAAGGAACCCCATCAGCGCGGCGAGCTGCGCATCAGCGATGCCTTCATGTCCAGCGCCGACGTGCCCACCCTGGCCCTGCAGGGCGTCGGCACCTCCGACGAGTTCGAGATGCGTGACCCGGCCGCCCTGCCCAAGCCGCGCATCCTCACCCATGCCCGCGGCGGCGCGCGCTGGGGCGAACACAAGGAGAATGCCTACATCTTCGAACAGTACCGCATGGAAGGCACCCTGTTCGATCCCTCCAAGTGCACGCGCGAAGGCGCCTACCAATAACCATCCGTCCTGACGGCCCCGCTGCTCCGGCAGCGTCGTGAAGGGGGAAGGAGCATCCCGGCAGGGATGTCCCTTCCCCCCTTTTTTGCGGCCCCGGCCCCTCCGGCGCGCGGGTCTCATAAAATTTTCCCCATTTTCCTCCCCCGACGGCCCCGGCCATTTGACTTGTCCGCTGTTAGCGGCTAGAAAAAACTAAGGCATTGCGGCCAACGTTGTTCCCCTTAGTCGTCAGGCTACGGGGTTTTCGCGTGTGGACGACAAAACTTCAGCCTTGGCCCGCGCCATGCGGGCAGTGCAGGTGGATATATGGCAAATACGGTCATTATCGGCGCCCAGTGGGGCGACGAGGGCAAGGGAAAGATTGTGGACATGCTCAGCGCGCAGAGCGGGCTGATCGTGCGTTTCCAGGGCGGCAACAACGCCGGCCACACCATCAAGGTCCAGGGCAAGGAGACCATCCTGCACCTGATCCCCTCGGGCATCCTGCACGAGGGCAAAAACTGCCTGATCGGCAACGGTGTGGTGCTGGACCCCTTCGTCTTCCTCAAGGAAGTGGACGAACTGGCGGCCAAGGGCATCGACGTGTCCCCCAGCCGTCTGGGCATCAGCAAAAAGACCCACCTGATCATGCCCTACCACAAGAGCCTGGACAATGCCCGCGAAGCCAAGCGTGCCGGCAAGAAGATCGGCACCACCGGTCGCGGCATCGGCCCCTGCTATGAGGACAAGGCCTCCCGCGTGGGCCTGCGTGCCGGTGACCTCATCAACCCGCAGCTGGTGCGCGAAAAAGTGCATCACGCCCTGCTGGAAAAGAACGTCCTGCTGCGCGAGCTCTACAAGTACGACACCCTGGACGAGAACCAGGTCTGCGAAGAGCTGCTGGCCATCGCCCCGCGCATCACGCCCTATCTGAAGGACGCCTCCTCCGAGATCCAGAAGGCCCAGGCCGCCGGTCAGGACATCCTGTTCGAAGGCGCCCAAGGCATCCACCTGGACATCGACCACGGCACCTATCCCTTCGTGACCTCCTCCAGCACCGTGGCCAGCTCCGCCGCCGCCGGCAGCGGTGTGGGCCCCTCCGCCCTGGAGCGCGTGGTGGGCATCGTCAAGGCCTACACCACCCGCGTGGGCTCCGGCCCCTTCCCCACCGAGCTGGAAGACGACACCGGCCGTTACATCCAGACCAACGGTCATGAATTCGGCGCCACCACCGGCCGTCCGCGCCGCTGCGGCTGGCTGGACGTGGTCATCCTGCGCGAGACCGTGCGCCTGTGCGGCCTTACCGACATCGCCCTGACCAAGCTGGACGTGCTCCAGAACCTGCCCGCCCTGCAGATCTGCGTGGCTTACGAACTGGACGGCCAGCGTCTGGAATACCCCCCGCAGGAAGAAGGCGCCCTGGGCCGCGTGAAGCCCATCTATGAAGAGATGCCCGGCTTCGAAGACGACATCAGCCAGTGCACCAGCGTCGAGCAGCTGCCCGACAACGTGCGCGCCTACATCGCCCGCATCGAAGAACTCACCGGCGTGCGCGTCTCCTTCATCTCCGTGGGTGCCGACCGCGCCCAGACCATCGTCCGTTAAGCGTTCGCGCTTGCGATAGATCCTGCGAGGGGGGAGAGGGAAACCTTTTTGAAAAAAGGTTCTCCCTCTCCCCCCTCGCGCTCCCCCCTCTCCCTTCCAAAAACTTTTGTCAGGGGGACGACGCGAACATGGGCACGGTCGTTCCTCGGGGGGAGCATGGGCCATGACAGGCAGTGCGGATGACACCGTGCTGTCCCGGACAGGCACCGCGCCCCGTCCGGCCGGCCCTTTTCCTGCCAACCATCTTTGGTGGAGCCTGAGGCGCACCTGGGCAGCCCTGCCATGGTGCGGGCCCGTCACGCTCCCGCACCGCGAGGGACGCCATGCCGCTTTTCCAGGACATCAGCACGCCGGGCTTCGACCGCATCCGCGAGGTGCTCCACCGCCTGTCCGCCAACCCGCCGCAGGTACTGCTGCTGGAAGGCGGCACCGAGCCCCAGCGTCTGGCCGCGGCCCGCTACTGGGCCGCCTGCGTCAACTGCCCGCAACCGGGCAGCGAGGGCGGGCCCTGCCTCATCTGCCCCACCTGCATGCAGATCGATGCCGGTGAGCATCTGGACGTACTGGCCTACGACGGCCGCATCAGCAATGCCGATGACGAGGCCCATCCCGGCCCCATCCGCGCCCTGAACGTGGACAATATCCGCGAGCTCAAGCAAAAGCTGCGCGACGCTCCCCACGGTCAGGGCCGCCGCGTGGTGCTGCTCATGGGCGTGGAACAGAACCGCAGCAATGCGGCCAATGCCCTGCTCAAGGCACTGGAAGAGCCCTCGCCCTCCTCCTGCTTCGTCCTGCTGGCCGCCCAGCGCGAACAGCTCCTGCCCACGCTGGTCTCGCGCTCCCTCTGCCTGACCCTGCCCTGGCCCGACAGCCTGTCCCGTGATCCGGCCCTCCAGCCCTGGGAAGAAGCCCTGGCCCTGTTCATCACCAGCGGCCGCGGCCTGTTCGAACGCACCGGCGCCCGCAACGCCCTGGACGCCCGCCTGGCCGGACAGATCCTGCTGGCCTGCCAGAAATCCATGAGCCGGGTCATGTCCGGCAATGACGATGCCCTCTGTCCCCTGGACACGGCCCTGGCCCTGCTGCCCCGCGAGAAGCGCGTCCAGTGCTGCCTCTGGTTCAACGAGGCCCAGGAGGCCCTGGGCTTCAACGTCACGCCCGCCCGCGTGCTGGAAGCCCTGGCCGCCCGTCTGCACGTCACCCGCATGGGGGACTGACCTTTTCCCGTTTTCCTTCCTCTTCCCGTGTCTGCCCCATGACGGCACGGCTGTTTTCAGCTCTCCCAAAGCCCCGTCATGACAGATACGTGCGTCCTGTGCGGAGCACGGGACGCCATGAGCGCGTTTTGGAGAGGTAGGGGGAGCACGAGGGGGAGAGGCCGTTCGTCGCGCCGACGCCGAACGGGACCGTCCCCGTTTCCCCTCCGT
>NZ_DS996359.1:331087-345622 GCF_000156375.1 Desulfovibrio piger ATCC 29098 | reverse complement strand
ACGAGGGGGAAGGAGGCCCTTTTGCCGCGCCAGCCCAAAGGGCCTCCTTCCCCCTCGTCACGATATCCGCCGCGCGCCACCCCGCCATGAAAAAAGCCGCCGTCCCGCAAGGGGACAGCGGCTTTTTCTCAACAGCGCAGGGCCGTTTTTTCAAAGAAAAATCGCTAATTCCAGAGGTTGCTGTACTTGACCGAGAGGCCGTCGGTGCGTTCCACCAGCCGGTTGACCAGGGCGTCGATCTCCTCGTAGGTCAGGGTGCCCACTTCGCGGGCCAGCAGATAGCCCAGGTAGCCTTCGCCCTGGGTGAAGGTCCAGCAGATGGAATACACGGAGCCCACGCCCGGACGGCCGGGGAATTCGGACTGCGTGCTCACCAGCAGGCGCATCTTGGGCATGTCCTTGTCCGTGAGGCTGAAGAGGTTGCTGCCGTTGAAGGCTTCCTTGAGGCGCATGCCCAGGCGGGCACCGATGCTGTCCGTCCCTTCCAGCTCCACCCAGACGGGCGTGCTGCGGGCGTCGACTTTGGCGGGTTTGTCAGCCTTGGGCGCTCCGGCCTGGGGGGTGGCCGCCTGGATCACGGGGGCCGTCAAGGCCAGCATCAGGATGCACAGGGCCAGCGTGGCGATCTTTTTCATGTCCGAGTCTCCTTGTTTCATGGCTGCCGGGGATGGCGGGCAGTCCCATCCCTCCATCTAAGCACGTTCCCGCCCAAAATCCAAGCGCCATCCCCCGGCACGGCTCCGGCTCCCGGCCTTGAAGGGCGCCGTCTTTGCCGTTATAGTAGTGTGTTGGGGTGCGTTCCGCCCACAGGCCCGCGCCCCCTGTTTCGAACATACGGCAAGAGCCTTCCCCATACACATTCTACCCTTTTGCGACACAAGGAGTCGTCATGCAACGCACCCTTATCGTCAATGCCCTGGCCTCCGAGGCCCCGCAGCGCCAGATCACCGTCTGCGGCTGGATCCGCACCCGCCGCGATGCCAAGGACTTCAGCTTCGTGGAGATCAACGACGGTTCCTGCCTGACCAACATGCAGTGCATCGTGGACGCGGGCACCGCCGCCCACGAAGGTCTGGGCGATGCCAACACCGGCGCTTCCGTGGCCGTCACCGGCGAGCTGGTGGCCTCTCCCGGCAAGGGCCAGAAGTGGGAAGTGCGTGCCGAGAGCATCCGTGTGTTCGGCCTGGCCGATCCCGAATCCTTCCCCCTGCAGAAAAAGCGCCACTCCGACGAGTTCCTGCGCGGCATCGCCCACCTGCGCATGCGCACCAACAAGTACGGCGCCGCCTTCCGCATCCGCTCCGAAGCGGCGCGCGCCGTGCATGACTACTTCCACAGCCAGCATTTTTCCTGGGTGCATACGCCCATCCTCACCGGCTCCGACTGCGAGGGCGCGGGCGAGATGTTCCGCGTGACCGCCCTGCCCGCCGGTGAAAAAGATCTTTCCAAGGACTTTTTCGGCCGCCAGGCCAACCTGACCGTGTCCGGCCAGCTGGAAGCCGAAGCCCTGGCCCTGGGCCTGGGCCGCGTCTACACCTTCGGCCCCACCTTCCGCGCCGAGAACTCCAACACCCCGCGCCACGCCGCCGAGTTTTGGATGATCGAGCCCGAGATGGCCTTTGCCGAACTGGAAGACATCATGGAACTGGGCGAAGGCCTGACCCGCCATGTGGTGGATCATGCCCTGACCCGCTGCGAGAGCGACCTCAAGCTCTTCGACAACTTCGTGGACAAGGGCCTCATCGACCGCCTGAAGGGCATGCTGGCCCAGCCCTTCGCCCGCGTCTCCTACCGGGATGCCATCCACATCCTGGAAGACAGCGGCAAGGAATTCACCTTCCCCGTGGCCTTCGGCGTGGACCTGCAGACCGAGCACGAGCGCTTCCTGGCCGAAGAACACTTCCGCCGTCCCGTCATCGTCTATGACTATCCCAAGGAGATCAAAGCCTTCTACATGCGCGGCAATGACGACGGCGAGACCGTGGCGGCCATGGACGTGCTGGTGCCCCGCATCGGCGAGCTCATCGGCGGTTCCCAGCGTGAAGAACGCCTGGACAAGCTGCTGGCCCGCATCGCCGAGATGGGCCAGAAGCCCGAGGACTACTGGTGGTATCTGGATCTGCGCCGCTTCGGCAGCGTGCCCCACGCCGGTTTCGGCATGGGCTTCGAACGCCTGCTGATGATGCTCACCGGCATCACCAACATCCGCGACGTCATCCCCTTCCCCCGCACTCCCGGCAGCCTGGAATTCTAGGCAAGGGCCACAACAAGGCAACACATAGCGACGGCCGGCATCCTGTAAAGGATGCCGGCCGTTTCTTTTTCAAGACAATGCCTGCCCTGCTGTTTTGGAGGGAAGGGAACCCCCTCATCTTTGCTGTCGATGCCCGTAACTTTCTGCGTCGCAACGGGTACAACCCTGCGGGCCGCCATCCTGTCACTGCTGGCGTAAGAGAGTTTTCCATTCCCCCATCTTCCCCAGCGCATTTTTTCAAATGGACGAGGAAGCATGGGGCAAGCATCCTTTGCCGGGCATGCGTAGCCGATGTGCTCTATTTATCGGGAATAAATCGTAACTTTCATAGCAGCACGCCCTAATAGAGCTGCCGGTCCGCCAGGCCCTTCCATTCCTCATACAGGGCCGCGCCTTCCGGCAGGGCCAGCCGCCGGATGTCGAGCCCGGGCAGGCTGACCTCTTCCACCACCGAAGGCGTGCAACCGAAGACCGTGCCCACCTCGCGCATGAAATCCTCGTCATCAAAGCCCGCCGCACGGGTCATGGCGTAATCGTTGCAGTAGTAGAGCGTGGAGACGCGCGACCAAAGGATGGCGCCGAGACACATCACGCAGGGAAAGCCCGTGGCATAGAGCGTATGACCGCGCAGATCCAGATGCCCCACCTTGCGCAGGGCGGCCACTTCCGCGTGCATGGTGCAATCCCGGCTGGCCAAGACCTCGTTGCAGGCCACGGACACCACCCGGCCCGCCGGATCGGTGATCAGGGCGCCGAACGGCCCGCCCTTGCCGGACAGCATTCCCTCACGGGCGGCTTCGATGGCGGCCAGCATGTGCCGGCGATGGAGTTCGTCAGCATCCAGTGACATCGTCGTGTCCTCCTTGTTCTGTTCCGCGTCGTCCTGCCTTTTCCTGAAGGCGGACACGCCTCAAAATCCTTTTTTCTGCGGGTGCCCGGAGGCCGTACGCCCGCCCATGCGGAACCCGTTCCCCATAGACGGTCCGGCAGCCTTCGCTCCGCATCAGTATCCACGGTGGAAAGCTTTTGTTCCTTCCCCCTTGGTCCTCCCGGGGGACCAACGCCAACGGCTGCCCGGGACGCTCCGCACCTTGTACAGAGACCAGGATAACAGTTTTGGGAAGGGAGAGGGGAGCACGAGGGGAGAGGGAGCACACTTTTCCAAAAGGGTGTCCCTCTCTCCTCGCCCGCCCAACATATCTCTTTACAGCCCCAGCTCGTCCAGGCGCTCGAACAGATCGGCCACCACGGCATTGGAGACCAGCAGGCCCTGCGGCGTGAGCGCCAGCCTGTCCCCGTCCAGGCGGGCCAGCCCGGCGGCGACCAGCTCACGGCACCAGCCGCCGTGGTCGGCCAGGAAATCCCGGCCGCTGAGGGACGTGTATTCCGCCAGTCCGAAACCCGCGCAGGTACGCAGGGAAAGCATGAGCCGCTCCTCCAGACGGATGCGCGGCGTGATGGCCTCGGCGTCATGGTCGGGGCGCCCGGCGTCGATGTCGGCCTGCCAGCGGGCCTGATCGGGCGTATCGGTCCAGCGGCGGCCCTCCAGGGTGGACGTGGCCGCCGGGCCCAGGCCCAGATAATCGGCCCCCGTCCAGTAGCCCATATTGTGGCGGCTGAAAAAGCCGGGGCGGGCGTAGTTGGAGATCTCGTACTGTTCCAGGCCGTGCGCGGCCAGCAGGCGGATGCCTTCCAGATACATGCGCTCCTGCTCGTCATCTTCGGGCAGGGAAAGGCGCCCGGCGCTCCAGTCGCGTTCCAGCGGCGTGCCCTCTTCCAGCGTCAGGCCATAGGCCGAGACATGCTCCGGCTCCAGGGCCAAGGCATCTTCCAGCGTGGACAGCCAGTGGGCCGCATCCTGTCCCGGCAGGCCCCACATGAGATCCAGCCCCAGATTGCGGCAGCCTGCGGCACGCAGATGCTCCACGGCCCGCAGCACGTCGGCGCGCCGGTGCGGCCGCCCCAGCAGGGAAAGGAAACGGTCGTCCATGCTCTGCACGCCCATGGAGATGCGGTTGATGCCCGCGGCCAGATAGCCGTCCACGGCCCGGCGGGCCAGCAGGGACTCGGGATTGGCCTCCATGCTGATCTCGGCCCCGGCAGCCAGATGGAAATGCCGGTCGATGCGCTCCAGCACGGCGGCCTGGAAATCGGGCGGCAGCAGGCTGGGCGTACCGCCGCCGAAAAAGACGCTCTCCACCGGCCGCCTGCCCAGGCGCGTGGCCCAAAGGTCCAGCTCGCGCAGCAGGTGATCACGATAGGCCGCCACCCGGGGCGAAGCGTCGGGCGAGGCGGGGCCCAGCGGCAGGGAATGGAAGGCGCAGTAGCGGCAGCGGGAGCGGCAGAACGGGACGTGGATGTAGACGAGCATGGCGGAAAGGGACGCGGATGCGGACGGATGACGGCTCAGGCCGGAGAGGACGGAGGCCCCGGGGCGGCAAAGCGCCTCGCGGCTTGGCAAAAACGACGGCACAGCGTATATTCTGCTCCTCGCGATGGCAATCCCCGCCGTCGCCGTCCCGCAACGCGGGACGCCCGTTCATCTCGATGCTTCGGAGAAATCTATGGACATCCGTTTTCAATGCCTCGGCCCCGACCAGTGGAAGGCCGAGATTCTCATAGTGCCTGTCTGCCAGGGCGAGAACATGCTGGAAGCCTGCCCCGCGCTGGACAATCTGGCTCCCTGGCTGGCCATCGCGCCCGCCATGCGCGACTTCCAGGGCAAGAAGGGCCAGCAGGCCCTGCTGCACGGCCATCCCGAACTGCGCGTGCCGCGCGTGCTGGCCATCGGCCTGGGCGCCCGTGAAGACCTGACCACGGACGACATCCGCACGGCCGTGGCCACCGGTGTGCAGCGTGCCCACGAACTGGGCCTGGAATCCATCCTGCTGCTGGAACCCCAGCTGGCCACCCTGCCCGGCGGCCGTGAGCGCCTGGTGGAAGAAAGCGTCTACGCCGCCTGCCTGGCCCTGTACAAATACGATCTCAAAAAGCCCGCCAAGGACGCCCCCGCGGCGCCCCAGTGGCTGGCCGTGGCCTTTGAGGGCGATTTCGTGCCCGACGGCGGCCAGCAGGCCGCCCGCCGTGGCGAACGCGCGGCCGAGGCCGTGTGCCTGGCCCGCCGTCTGGACAACACGCCGTCCAATCTCCTCTCCCCCGCCCTGCTGGCCGAAGAAGCCCAGAAACTGGCCGCCGATGCCGGTCTCAAATGCACCGTGCTGGACGAGAAGGACCTGGCTGAAGCCGGCATGAACTGCCTGCTGGCCGTGGGCCAGGGCTCGGCCCGTCCGCCGCGCCTCATCGTGCTGGAACACGCTCCCGAAGGCCATGAGCAGGAAAAACCCCTGGTGCTGGTGGGCAAGGGCATCACCTTCGATACCGGCGGCATCTGCCTCAAGCCCGCTGCCAACATGCACGCCATGAAGGGCGACATGAGCGGGGCCGCCGCCGTGCTGGCCACGCTGGTGGCCTGCGCCGGGGACGAGCTGCCCCGCCGCGTGGTGGGCATCATGGCCTGCGCCGAGAACATGCCCGGCGGCAACGCCATGCGCCCCGGTGACGTGGTGCGCGCCGCTTCCGGCGATACCGTGGAGATCCAGAACACCGACGCCGAAGGCCGTCTGGCCCTGTGCGACGCCCTGGACTATGCCCAGAAGCAGTGGACCCCCGCGGCCGTGGTGGACATCGCCACCCTGACCGGCGCCTGCGCCGTGGCCCTGGGCACGCAGGTGGCGGGCCTGTTCTGCGATGACGACGCCCTGGCCGAGCACATCCGTGCCGCCGGTGCCGTGGGCGGAGAGAATTACTGGCCCCTGCCCCTGTGGAAGGGCTACGAAGACAACCTCAAGAGCGAGGTGGCGGACATCTGCCACATGGGCCCGCGCGAAGGCGGGGCCATCCACGCGGCGCTCTTCCTCAAGCATTTCGTGCGCGAGGGCGTGCGCTGGGCGCATCTGGACATCGCCGGCGTGGACTGGGCAACCAAGAAGACGGCGCTCTGCCCCGTGGGCTCCACGGGCTTCGGCGCCCGCACCTTGCTGGAACTGGCGCGTGGAGGCGTATAAATGAAGGTCTATCTTATCGGAGCCGGTCCCGGCGATGCCGGGCTGCTGACCCTGAAGGGCCGTGACGCGCTGGCCTGCGCGGACGTGGTGGTCTATGACGCACTGGCCAACGATTCGCTGCTGGGCCATGCCCGCCCCGATGCGGAACGCATCTACGTGGGCAAGGTGGCGGGCAACCATGCCCTGCCCCAGCACGAGATCAACGCCCTGCTGGTGCGCAAGGCCAAGGAAGGCAAGGTGGTGGCCCGCCTCAAGGGCGGCGACCCCTACATCTTCGGCCGCGGCGGCGAAGAAGCCGAGGAACTGCTGGCCGCTGGCGTGCCCTTTGAGGAAGTGCCCGGCATCAGCAGCACCATCGCGGCCCCGGCCTATGCGGGCATCCCGCTGACCCACCGCAACTTCGCCTCGTCGGTGACCATCATCACCGGCCACGAGAACCCGGACAAGCCCGGTTCCGTGCACAACTGGAAGGCCCTGGCCGCCAGCGCCTCCACCCTGGTCTTCGTCATGGGCATGAAGAACCTGCCCGACATCGCCCGGCACCTGCTGGACGCGGGCATGGATCCCGACACCCCGGCCGCCCTGGTCTACCGCGGCACCACGCCCTACCAGCGCAGCCTGGTGGCCACCATCTCCACCCTGCCCCAGGCGGCCGTGGACAACAAATTCAGCAATCCTTCGGTCATCGTGGTGGGCAAGGTCTGCTCCCTGCACGACCAGCTGGGCTGGTTCGAACAGCGTCCGCTGTACGGCCGCAGCATCGTGGTCACCCGTGCCCGCGAGCAGGCCAGCGGCCTGGCCCAGAGCCTGACCGAGCTGGGCGCCAACGTCATCCAGTGCCCCACCATCGAGATCAGCCCCCTGGCCGATTACAGCGAGCTGGACGCCGCCGTGGCCCGTCTGGCCGAATACGGCTGGATCATCTTCACCTCGGTCAACGGCGTGCGCCACTTCTGGAAACGCCTGGCCGCCTGCGGCCGTGACAGCCGCGCCATCGGCCAGTGCAAGGTGGCGGCCATCGGCCCCGCCACGGCCGACGCCCTGCGCGAGCGCGGCATCGAGCCCGACTTCATCCCGGCCCGCTATGTGGCCGAGGGCGTGGTGGAAGGCCTGCTGGCCATGGGCCCCGTGTCCGGCGTCAAGATGCTCCTGCCCCGCGCCGCCAAGGCCCGCGAAGTGCTGCCCGACGAGCTGCGCAAGGCCGGGGCGCAGGTGGACGTCATCGCCGCCTACGAGACCGTGCCCGCCGCCGCCCGCAAGGACGAAGTGCTGGCAGCCATGCAGGACGGCACCCTGGACTGCGTGACCTTCGGTTCTTCCTCCACGGTGGAGAACTTCCTCTCCCTGATCCCGGCGGAAGAGCTGCGCGCCCATCCTGAAGTGAAGCTGGCCGCCATCGGTCCGGTCACGGCCAAGACCCTGGCCGACCACGGCCTGCCCTGCCACATCCAGCCCGAGGCCTACACCATCCCCGCGCTGGTGGAGGCCCTGAAAGCCCACTACAGCCCGCAGAGGTAAACCATGGCCCTGAAAATCGCCATCCTGGCTTCCGGCAGCGGTACCAACGCCCAGTCCATGATCGACAAGGCCGCCCAGGGCGTGCTGGACATCGACATCCGCCTCATCGCGGGCAACCGTCCCGGCGCCAAGGTCTTCGAACGCGCCGAAAAGGCCGGCATCCCGCATGTCTGCATCGACCACAAGGCCTTTGCCGACCGCGAGAGCTTCGACCGCGAGATGGTGGCCGCCATCAAGGCTTCCGGTGCGGAATATGTGGTGCTGGCGGGCTACATGCGCCTGCTGACCAGCACCTTCCTCCAGGCCTTCCCCGGCCGGGTCATCAACATCCACCCCGCCATCCTGCCCAGCTTCCCGGGCGCCCACGGCGGCCCCGATGCCCAGGCCTACGGCGTGAAGATCACGGGCTGCACCGTGCACTTCGTGGAAGAGCTGGTGGACAGCGGCCCGGTCATCATCCAGGCCGCCGTGCCGGCCAATGCCGGTGAGGAACTGGACGACCTCATGAACCGCATCCATCCGCTGGAACACCGCATCTACCCGCAGGCCCTGCAATGGCTGGCCGAAGGCCGCCTGCGCGTGGAAGGCCGCCAGGTCTTCCTGGCCCCGTCCGACCGCAAGACCGTGACGCCTGACGGTCCCTGGCTGGTCTGGCCGCCGCTGGAAGAAGGCTTCTAGCCATCCTGTCCATATCGGGGCGGGGAAAGGACGTACGTCCTTTCCCCGCCTTTTCTTTTCCCACCCCGGGCCACGGGCCCGTTTTTCCCGGGCAGGCACGCCCCGCCCGCAGCAAGGGAGCACGCATGAAACAGACCGCCGTCACTTTCCGCCAGGCCAAGGGACAACGCAAACTGGCCATGCTCACGGCCTATGACGCCACCATCGCCCGTCTCATGGACGACCATGTGGACGCCGTGCTGGTGGGGGATTCGCTGGGCATGATCATGCTGGGCCAGCCCGACACCCTGAGCGTGACCATGGACCAGATGATCCATCACTGCGCCGCCGTGTCCCGGGGCCTGACCAGGCCCCTGCTGGTCTGCGATATGCCCTTCATGTCCTACCATCTCTCGCCGCAGCAGGCCTGCGCCAATGCCGGGCGTCTGGTGCAGGAAGGCCGGGCCCAGGCCGTGAAGCTGGAAGGCGGCCGCCATTTCTGCCCGCAGGTGGAAGCCATCGTGCAGGCCTCCATCCCGGTCATGGGGCATCTGGGGCTCACGCCGCAATCCCTGCACAGCATGGGCGGCTACAAGGTACAGGGCCGGGGCCGGGAAGCCGCCCAGGCCCTGCTGGACGACGCCCGGGCCCTGGAGCGGGCGGGGGTCTTCGCCATCGTGCTGGAATGCGTTCCCGCGCCGCTGGCCGCGCTGGTCAGCCGCAGCGTCGGCGTGCCCACCATCGGCATCGGCGCCGGCCCGGACTGCGACGGCCAGGTGCTGGTCTGGCAGGACATGCTGGGCATGGTGGACGGTCTTTCGCCCAAATTCGTCAAACATTATGCCGAGCTGGGCACGGTCATGCGTCAGGCCTTCCAGACCTATGCCGAGGAGGTGCGCGCGGGGACCTTCCCGGCGGCGGAACATACCTACGCTATGGACGAAAATGATCTGGAAAAACTGTACTGAACAGCCGCACCGGTGGCTGTTCTCTGGGGGAGGGGGACCCCCTTTGGCTAGCGCGCAAAGAGGATTCCCCCTCCCCCAAGCCCCCACCCCCTCCTCAAACGCGCTTTGGCGGAAGGATGGGAAGCCGAGGCAAGACGACGGCTTTCCTTGTGGCGAAGGTCTCCCGGAGGACGAAGAAGACGCAGCTAGGATGGTATGTCCCCGCAGGCTCCTTGCCCATGGACACGGCTCCGGAACAACGAAAAAGCCCCGGCAATGCCGGGGCTTTTTTACGTCCGTATGGTCGGGGCTTCCCGCCGGCCAGCCTTTTCTGCGCCGCCGTCGCGGCCCTGTCCGGGAGCCTGTTGCGGCCGGAAGCGGCCATCACTGGGCAGCTCGCCTCCCCACCGGGAACGGCGCCCTGCTGTCCGGTCTAATAGCCGCAGGCCAGACCGTCGCCGCGCGGGTCCGTCCCGCCCTGGAGCACGCCGGTCTGCGGATCGATGCGAATGGCGCCCGCATGGCCCATGGTATCGGTATAATCCTCCACCCGGCGCACGGGGTGCCCGCGCCGGGCCAGCTCGTCGACCACGTCGGCGGGGATACGGCCTTCCAGCTTGAGGTCGTTGCTGGACTTGCCCCAGGTGCGGCCGTACAGCCAGCGGGGCGCGTCGATGGCCTCCTGCGGGGTCATGCCGTAATCCAGCACGCGGGTGGCGATGGCGGCCTGTGTCTGGGGCTGGCCCTCGCCGCCCATGGTGCCGTAGACCAGGAAGGGCTTACCATCCTTGAGCAGCATGGCCGGGTTCAGGGTGTGGAAGGTGCGCTTGCCGGGTTCGAGGCGGTTGACGTGCGCGGGATCGAGGGAGAAGAAGCTGCCCCGGTTCTGGAGCAGCACGCCCGTGCCCCGGGGCACGATGCCGGAACCGAAGTCATGGTAGATGCTCTGGATCAGGGAAACGGCATTGCCCTGACCATCCACCACGCCCAGCCAGATGGTGTCGCCCTTGGGATCCAGCGGCGCAAGGTTGGTGGCGGCCCTGTCCATGCGGATGCGGGCGGCCTGCCGCTTGCCGTGCCCGTCCGAGAGCAGGCGCTCCAGCGGGATGTCCACGAAGGCCGGGTCGGAAAGGTAGGTATCGCGGTCGAGGAAGGCCTCCTTGGTGGCCTCGATGATGAGATGGCAGTAGTCCGCGCTGCCTTCCCGTATCTGCGACAGGTCGAAATTGTTGAGGATGTTCAGGATCTCCAGCGAGGCCATGCCCTGGGTGTTGGGCGGCAGGTTCCAGGCCCGGCAGTCACGGTACGGCACGGAGATGGGCTCCACCCAGTCGGCCGTATGCCGGGCAAAGTCCCGTGCGGTGAGCAGACCGCCGTTCTCTTCCAGATCCGCCGCTATGGCCGCGGCGATGGAGCCCTTGTAGAACTCGTCCGCGCCCTTGTCCGCCAGCAGGGCCAGCGTGGCAGCCAGATCGGGCAGGCGCATGACCTCGCCCAGCCCGTACGGCTTGCCTTCCCTGAGATAGGTGGCCGCAAAGCCCGGATAGCGCTGCAGATCACGGAACTCCTGATCCGTGGGATCGGTGTCCACCTCGCTCCAGTAAGCCAGCGACGTGCTGACGGGAAAGCCCCGCTCGGCCAGCTCGCGCGCCGTGTCCAGCAGGGAGGCGAAGGAAAGCTGCGACCCCAGGGCCGACCGGCTGTACTTCCAGGCCTCGTCCCAGCCCGAGACCACGCCGGGCACGGTATTGGCGGCCAGATAGCCGCGCGCCGGGACCTTGCTCAGCCCCCGGCTGCGGTAAAAATCGATGCTGGCCTTTTCCCCGGCGCGGCCGCTGGCATTGAGGCCCTTCATCGTGCCCGTGCGGGCGTCATAGATGAGCCAGAAATTGTCGCCGCCCAGCGTGCACATCTGCGGATAGACCACGGCCAGGGTGGCGGCCGTGGCCACAGCCGCGTCGATGGCCGTGCCGCCGCGCCGCAGGATGTCCAGTCCGGCCTGGCTGGCCAGATAGTGCGGCGACGTGACCATGCCGTTGCAGCTCATGGGATTCTGTCTCTGGGAAGGTGTCATGGGCGCGCTCCCTTCCCTGCGTGCTGTCGTGGTGGCGGCAGCGCTGCTCCGCGCGGCCGGGATGGCCGCCAGCGAGGCCGCGGCCAGTGCCGAATACAGGAACTTTCGTCTTTCCATCGTGCATCCTCTGGTCTGCCCGACGCCCTTGCCAGATGGCGGCGTCCGGGATGCCGGGTATGATGCAGAAGGCATGCCGTAACGATTTTTCCTGTTATCCCAAGCTATTGATGAAACAGACAGCAGCAGGGGCCTGTTGTTTTTCGACCCGGATGTGGAAAACAGCATTTTCCCACATACCCTGCCGACGACGGCAGGGGTTCCATCAAAAAAATCATCCTGTACATACAGGAACTTATCAAAAATATTCCCAAATGTAGAAAAAATCAGGCCTGCTGCGCACCGCACGGCGGCAGGCCCCTGTCCCGCAGGCCTGCGGCGCCTTTCCTGGCCGCCGCAGCGGCATCTGCCAAATGGTCACTTTTTACCAACGGCCCGCCAGAGGCAACCATCCGCATGGCTTCAGGAAAAAGTCCTGTATCCTCGAAGTGTTCCATCCTCCAGCTGATGCGCCGGAGAAGGATGCGCTGGAAGCAGGAACGTCCCCCGCGCGCAGGCCAGCGCCCGAACGTTCCCGCAAGTCCCTGCCTGTGATGACGAAGGGGTACAGGCGGCGATAGCGGAGATGAAGGGCCCCTTCTCCCCCAAAAACATCGCGGACGGGCCTAGCCGGCCAGCTCCCGGCAGACCTTTTCCAGCCAGCGCACGCCGGGCCAGAGCACGGCTTCGTCGAAATCGAAGCCCGGCTGATGATGCCCGGCCGCCAGATCGGCCCCTAGGAAGGCATAGGCCGCCAGTCCGCCCTGTGCCTGCACGGCCCGCATCAGGGTCGTGGCGTCATCGCTGGCGCCCATGTCGCCCTGCTCACGGATCCGGGGCAGCGGGAAGCAGCCTCCGCCCCGGGCATCGGGCGGCAACTCCCGGGCACAGCGGGCCAGAAGAGCCGCGAAGGCCGCATCGCTCGCCGCCGAAGGCGCACCGCCCACCACGTCGAGCCGCCATTCCAGCCCGTGCATGACGGCCGCGCCCGCGATGACGTCCCGGGCACGGCGCAGCATGTCGTCATTGACCTCACTGTTGTTGCCGCGCGTCTCGCAGGCCATGAAGGCCGAGGCGGGCACGGTGTTGCGGCTGCTGCCGCCTTCCAGACGCCCCACGCAGATACGGCTGGTGCCGTGGCCATGACGCGGCAGGGCATGCAGGCCCAGCAGGGCCGATGCCGCGCCCTTGAGGGCATCCCGGCCCTGTTCGGGAGCCGCGCCCGCATGGGCCGCGCGGCCCGTGAAGCGGACATCGAATTTGCTGGTGGCCAGAAAGGCGCCCACACCGGTGACCAGATCGCCGCTGCGCGGGGCCCCCAGACCGATATGTACGGCCAGAAAATGCCGCGCCCCCGCCACATGGGAGACCATGGACGCCGCGCCGCGCACGCCTTCTTCGGCAGGCTGGAACAGCAGGCGCACACGCTGCCGCAGGGGGGCAGCGTCCGGCGCCGTCAGCTGGGCCGCCAGCCCCAGGCCCAAGGCCATATGGCCGTCATGGGCACAGGCATGGCACAGGCCCTCATGCCGCGAGACGAAGCCCTCGCGCACGGGCCGGTGGGAGGCCTCCTGCGCTTCCATGAGCGGCAGGGCGTCCATGTCGCAGCGCAGCACCAGCGCCAGCGGCGCGTCCGCCGGGCCCACATCGGCCACAAGGCCCGTGGTCCGGCCCATGCGCTCCAGCCAGTACGGTTCCAGCCCTTCCGCCAGCGCCCGCTGCCGGGCCCGGGCTTCGACCTCGGGCGCGGGCAGGCCCATGCGCGCGGCAGGGTCGATGACCTCCTGCCCCACGCGCGGGGCAAGGCCCATGTCCGCCAGCTGCCGGGCCACGAAACCCGTAGTCCAGAATTCCGTCCAGCCTTCTTCCGGGTGCCGGTGCAGCTCCCGCCGCCATTGGATGATCTTTTCCGCCGTCTCCATGTCACTGCCTGAAATCCACGGGCACGCGCACGCGCTGCCCGGCCTTGTTGGTGAAAAGCAACCAGCCGTGTTCCAGCCCGAACAGATAGAGCCGCCGCGTCAGGTCCACGTCCTTGCGGCAGTAGGCGGCGATGTCGTCCAGCCGCCCTTCCTGCCACCAGCGCAGGGCCTGCAGGCCGTCGGCGCTCTTGGGCTCGTCCAGGGTCGCCTGCCCCAGATTGTCCAGGGACACACGGTATTTGAGACTGTCCTGCACCCGGCGCAAGAGGTCAAGGCCCGGCAGGGCCCGCAGATCGAAGGGGGCAAAGGCTGAGAGCACCGCATAGTCGAAGCGGAAGGAATTGAAGCCCACCACCAGCTGCGCGGCCCGCATGCGGGCAAAGAGCTCCGGCAGGGCCTCCTGCGTATAGGTGAAGAAATCGTCGGCCCGGCTGTCATAGGCCACGGCGATGCTCACGCCCATGCGGTCGGCCCTGTTCCAGCCGCCCACCTCGGCGGCGCTGCGCCGGGTCTCCACATCGAAGACCAGATAATGTTCCGGCGGCCTGCCCACCGCCCCCACACCGGGCTCGGGGCGGACACGGGCCTTGCCCGCATCACCGGCAGCTGCGGCGGGTGCCGTGAGCTCCGGCCTTGGCATGGACGACAGGGTGGCTGCTGCCGTGGTCCCGCCGGTCTTCCGTCTTGCCGCCGGGGATGACGGGCGCGGGAGGACCTCCTGTTTGCCGGGAGGCTCCCCGGTCGCGGCGGACGGCCCATCCTGCGGGCTGCTGCCGGTCACGGAGACCTCTCCTCCGCTGCCTTCGAGACACGCTTCCCGCGAAGAGACGTCGTCCGTGGTCACAGTCCCGCCCTTCTTCACGTCTCCAGCGGCGCTTGTCCGGGCTCCTTGTCCGGACTGTCCCTCAGCTCCTACCGGGGCCGCGGCGGGCGCCTGTCCGGCCCAGGCCGCCATGATGGCCGCCATGTCCGGCACGGGCGGCGGCACCGGGGCCGCAGGCTC
>NZ_DS996359.1:326849-330613 GCF_000156375.1 Desulfovibrio piger ATCC 29098 | reverse complement strand
CGGGGCGGCAGCAGTTCCGGCGGCGGGCTGATGCGCAGGTCGGCGCACAGGGCCTCGCCCTCGGCATCCGCACCGGGCGCCAGCAGGTCACGGATCAGGCGCAGGGCCCCGGCCTTGCTGATGGGCCTGTTGCCCGAGCCGCACTTGGGCGAATGCACGCAGGAGGGACAGCCGTCCTCGCAGGGACAGGCCTCGATGACCGCCGCGCAGACCTCCAGCAGCTCGCGGGCATGGCCGAAGGCCTGACGCGTCAGGCCCGCGCCGCCGGGCAGGCCGTCATAGATGAAGACACAGGCCAGGCCGGTCTGGGGATGGAGCGGGATGGAGATGCCGCCGAAGTCGTTGCGGTCGGCCATGACCAGCAGGGGCAACATGCCGATGGCCGTATGCTCGCAGGCATGGATGGAGCCCATGAAGTGCACGAAATCCTCTTCCAGACGCTGGCGGCAGCTCTCGGGGATGACGTACCACAGGCCCTCGGTCTCGAAGATCTGCGGCGGCGCTTCCAGCGGCACGATGGTCAGCAGACGGTTGTCGCGCGTGCTGCGCTTCTCGTAGCCGGTGATGGTGTCGATGATGCGCAGCCGCCCCCGGCAGACCACGCCGCGCCCCAGGGGGCGGCGTTCCAGCTCTTCGAGGATGTCCGTGCTCTTGTGGCCGCGCACCCGCGTGAACCAGTCCACTTTGGCCTGACGGGCCCGCACCCGGCCTTCTGCCGGGTCCATCTCCTCGATGACATAGCTGCGGCCCCGGTGCAGATAGACCGCGCCCACATGCGTCTCGCGCCAGGCCCGGAAGCCGTCCACGGAGCCGATGACCGTGCCCTCGCTGTCCTCGATGACGAAGCTCCGGCCCGTCCCACGCAGATCCACCAGCCGCTGCGGCCGCTTGCGGGCGGCCAGCCACTGGCTGCCGTCGGCGGAAAGCAGCAAACGCCCCTGGCCCGCCAGGGCGCGCAGGGCCTCCTGCGCCGGGGCCGGGGCCAGCCAGGGATCACGGGCGGACAGGGGCAGCTCGGCGGCCGCGCATTCCAGATGCCGGGCCAGGATGACCTCGTTCCAGGGATTGACCACGGCCTTTTCCGCCGGACGGCTGAAAAAGTCTTCGGGATGGCTCATGAAATACTGGTCCAGCGCGTCCTCGCCCGCCACCAGCACCACGGCCGATTCCTGCTGTGCCCGGCCCACGCGCCCGCCCCGTTGCAGGGTGGACATGATGGTGCCCGGATAGCCCACCAGGATGCAGACATCCAGCCCGCCGATGTCGATGCCCAGTTCCAGGGCGCTGGTGCTGACCACGGCCAGCAGCTCGCCCGAAGCCATGCGGGCCTCGATCTGGCGGCGTTCCTCGGGCAGGAATCCCGCGCGATAGGCGGAGATGCGGCCCGCCCACGGCCCGGAAAGGCTCCCGGCCCACAGGCTGACCAGCTCGGTCATGCGGCGGGAACGGCAATAGACGATGGTGCGCAGCTTGCGCGCCAGCGCGGCCCGCAACAGATCGATGGCCGCCGTGGCCGGGCTCTGGTCGGGATCGAGGAAGACATAATGCCGTGCGCCCTGCGGCGCGCCGGACTGGTCCACCACCACGGGCGGCTGGCGCCCGGGCAGCAGATCGAGGCCGGAGAGCGACGCGGCCAGCTCGCCGGGATTGCCCACCGTGGCCGTGCAGAACACATAGGACGGCGTGGCGCCGTAATGGGCGGCCAGCCGGTTGAGGCGGCGGAACACGCCCGCCATATGCGCGCCGAACACGCCGCGATAGGTGTGGGCCTCGTCCACCACGATGTGGGAAAGCCCGGCCAGGAAGGGGGCCCACTGCTCATGGTGCGGCAGCAGGGCCAGATGCAGCATCTCGGGATTGCTGATGAGCACCGTGGGCGGGTCGCGGCGGATCTTGCGCCGGAAGTGGTCGCTGGTGTCGCCGTCGTAAAGGGCGGCCGTGGGCCGGGCCTCCTCGGGCCAGCCGGCGACCAGGCGCTGCAGCCCGGCCAGCTGGTCCTGGGCCAGGGCCTTGAGCGGGAAAAGATAGAGGGCGCGGGCCTCGCTGTCGCGCAGATGGCGTTCCAGCACGGGCAGGTTGTAGATCAGGCTCTTGCCGCTGGCCGTGGGCGTGGCCACCACCACGGAATACCCGGCGCGGATGTGGTCCGTGGCCAGGGCCTGATGGCTGTAAAGGCCGCTCAGGCCGCGTTCCTCCAGCGTGCGCCGGATGGCCGCGGGCCAGGGCAGGCGGCTTTCCGCGTATACGGCCGCACGCGCGGGCTCGCAGCGGTGGTGCCGTACCTGCGGCCCCAGCTTGTCCGAAGCCAGCAGGGCCCGGACATATTCAGCGACGCCCATGACGGGCCTCCCTTGCGATCATGGCCCCGGCCGCCGCACCAGCTGCCGCTCCAAAACGGACAGGGCGTGTTCCCCTCCGGGAAGACACGAAAGCCCCTCCGGGTCCCTCGGGCGCCTCTCCGGCAGGCCGTGTCCGGAACCATCCTCCGGGCAGGAAGAAAGGATGCTCCCGGTCAGCGCGCCGGGCTGTCTCCTGTCCGCAGCCTGTCCGTGCGGCTTCGGGACGGCAGGCATGGGGCCGTGCCTTTTGGGGCGGTCTTCCGGCCTTGCAGGGCCGCAGCGGCATCAGGCCGGGGAAGGAAGCGGCAACAGGGAGGGGCGCCGCCCCTCCCCGCCATGATCTGTCTTGGGCAACCAAGGCTACTTACTGTCCTTGAGGGCTTCACGGATACGGCACACGCCGCACATATCGCCGGACGAGGTGGGATAGCCGCAGCTGGTGCAGGGCGCCAGTTCCACGCCCTCCTCGGCCTCGCGGCGGGCGAACACCGGCCGGGCGCGGGCCAGAAAGCCCTGATAGAAGTCCAGCTTGCGGCCGGGCATGGCCGCTTCCAGACGCTGCAGCAGGGCCTTGAGCGTGCTGAAGCTGGCGCCGGGGCTGTAGGGGCAAGGCGCGTAGTGATGCTCGATGCCCATGAGGAAGGCGTAGTTGGCGGTCTCGAATTCCGACAGGCGCCACAGGGGCTTGACCTTACGGGCAAAGCCGTCTTCGCCGTCCAGGCGCGGGCCCTGGTCCGAAAGATAGGCCGTGTCCCAGCGCAGGGTGTTGCTGAACAGGCGCGCCACCTCGTCGTCCAGGTTGTGGCCCGTGGCCAGGGCGTCGAAACCCTCGTCCAGGGCCACCTTGTTGAAGAAATGCCGTTTGATCTTGCCGCAGGCCGAGCAGACGGGACGGTTGAGGCGCTCCTTGACCAGCGGGATGGCCAGGCCTTCGGCGGCCAGTTCCTTGACCATGAGCTTCAGGCCGTGCTTGGCGCAAAAGCGTTCCACCACGCCGCGGGCCACGGGCGAGGATTCCGGGATGCCCAGGTCGATGTGCAGGCCGGTGACGTCATAGCCCTGCCGGGAAAGCTCCAGCATCAGGGCCAGCGAATCCTTGCCGCCCGAAAGGGCCACCAGGATGCGTTCGTCACGGGTGAAGAGCTTTTGGCCTTCGATGCCCTTTTCCACCTGACGGGCAAAGAACTTGAGGTAACAGTCGGGGCAGAAGGCGGCGTTGTGGCTGCGCAGGGCCACCACGGCCGTCGCCTTGCAGATCTTGCATTTCAATGGCGTCTTCCTTGGAAAGAGTGGATGCCCCGGCGTGCTCCGGCGGCATGTCTTGGCAAAAACAGGAAAAAAGCCCGCACGGGGCCTTTCCTGTATAAAAAACATCCCGCCCGCCGTCCAGACGACGGCCGGCGGGAGAAATATATGGGGGAGGGA
>NZ_DS996359.1:257569-326425 GCF_000156375.1 Desulfovibrio piger ATCC 29098 | reverse complement strand
CCCTCCCCCATCCCCCTCCTTCCCCAAAACCCGCACATACAAATTAAAAAAAACAAATGTCCCGTGAAGGGATGGATATTTCCCTGTATGGAGCTCTTCACCATGTGCATCTGACATGGAGGGGCTCTCCTGGATAATGTGCGCTAGGGGAATAGGAGCTTGAGGGAAGGATGCCCCTCCCCTCAGCAAACGTTGATCGATGCTAGAACGGCGTGCCGGTGGCCAGCATGTGTTCCAGCAGGGCGTCACGCAGCCAGCGGGCCACGGGGCCGGGACGGCCGGCATCGGGGCCCTGACCGATGGGACGGTCTTCGAAGTGGCTGATGCCCACGCACAGGCTGGCGCTGGTGAAGAGCAGCATCTCGCGGGCGGTGAAGATCTCTTCGCGGCGGATGGGACGTTCCACCACGGGCAGGCGCTGCGGCGCGATCCTGCGGGCGGCCAGCATGGAGGTGCCGGGCAGGATGCGGCGGCCTTCGGGACAGCACAGGCGGCCTTCGGCATCCACGATGCCCACATTGGCGATGGCGGCCTCGCCCAGATGGCCGTCCTCGTCAAAGGTCACGGCCACGTCCATGCCCCGCTGCCGGGCCTCGGCGGCCATGAAGACATTGGGCAGATAGTTGGTGCTCTTGATGCGGGCCAGATATTCCTGCTTGGGCGGGATGGCGCTGGCAAAGGCCGTGAGGCCCTTCTCGTAAAAAGCCTCCGTGGGCAGGGCCTTGCGCAGGGCCACGATGTAGAGGCTGGACTGCGGGCACTCCTCGGGCGAGACGCCGAAGCCGCCGGGCCCGCGACCCACCAGCACGCGGATGTCGCCATGATCGGTGCCCGAAGCGCGGGCCACGTCCAGGATGCGGGCGCGCAGCTCGTCCCACGAACAGGGCGGCAGCAGGGAAAGGGCGCGGCTGCCGTCGCGCAGGCGGGCCAGGTGTTCCTCAAGGGCGAAAATGCGGCCCTCGCGGTAGCACAGGCTCTCGAACAGGGCATCGCCCCGGTGGCACATGTGGTCGTCCAGGGGCAGGAGCAGGCAGCGCGCGTCACGGCAGACGGCGTCCACACGCGCATCATAAAAGGCCAGGATCTTGTCGGCCCCGGGCCGGGGCGCGGCCATCAGGGCCGCCATCCAGGCATCGGCATCCAGAATCTTCATGGCATCCCCGCGAAAGGCCGTCCCGCGCGGGAGCGGCCTGTTGTGGTTGCTGATCGGGGCAGGGCCCCTGCCGGCGGCTGCCGCCGGTGAAACGTCTTTTTCTAGCACGAACGGCAGCGACGGGGAATACCTTGCCCCGCTGCCGGGGATCAGGCCCGAGCCTGCGCGCCGCACGGCAAAAAGCAGGGGGAAGGACCTGCCCCGCCACGGCGGGACGGGCCCCTCCCCCTGTACTGTACTATCCCGTCGCTGCGGACTAGGACATGAAAACGTTCTTGTCGGGCACGCGCACCAGATCGCGCTTGAGCAGTTCCTCGGCGATCTGCACGGCATTGAGGGCCGCGCCCTTGCGCACGTTGTCGGCCACGATCCAGAGGTTCAGGCCGTTCTCGATGGTCTCGTCCTCGCGGATGCGGCCCACATAGGTCTCGTCGTCGCCCACGCAGTAGGCGGGCATGGGGTACATCTTTTCGCGCGGGTTGTCGAAGACGCGCACGCCGGGGGCCTGCGAGAGCAGGATGCGGCATTCCTTAGCGGTCATCTTCTTGTGGGTCTCGATGTTCACGGACTCGGCATGGCAGTAGAACACGGGCACGCGCACGCAGGTGGCGGTCACCTTGACCGTGGGATCGTTGAAGATCTTCACGGTCTCGTTGACCATCTTCATCTCTTCCTTGGTGTAGTCGTTCTCCAGGAAGACGTCGATGTGCGGCAGCACGTTGAAGGCGATGCGGTACGGATAGACCTTGTTTTCGGGCTCGCGCATGTTGAACAGGTCGCGGGTCTGGCGTTCCAGTTCTTCCAGGCCCTTCTGGCCGGTACCGGACACGGCCTGATAGGTGGAGACCACGATGCGCTTGATGCCCACGGCGTCATGGATGGGCTTGAGGGCCACCAGCATCTGGATGGTGGAGCAGTTGGGGTTGGCGATGATGCCCTGATGGCCTTCCAGATGTTCGGGGTTCACTTCGGGAACGACCAGGGGGCAGCGGTCGTCCATGCGCCACTGGGAGGAGTTGTCCACCACCACGCAGCCGGCATGGGCGGCATGGGGAGCGAATTTTTCGGAAGTGCTGCCGCCGGCGGAGAAGATGGCGATGTCGATACCTTCAAAGACATCTTCCTTCAGTTCCTGCACCACCAGCTCGTCATCGCCGAAAGGCACCTTGGTCCCGGCGGAACGGGCCGAGGCGAAAGCACGCACTTCCGTGGCCGGGAACTGGCGATCGTGCAGGGTTTTCAGCATTTCACGGCCCACGGCGCCCGTGGCGCCCACAACGGCAACAGTCAACTTCTTGCTCATGCTCAATTCTCCATGCAGGGCAAATCAAAGGCTATACGGGGTCTGCAGCAGCATCATTCCGGCCCGGCCCCAAAAGAAACCTGACTATAGCGGGCATCATGGCAAAAGGGAAGACGTGACGGCGCGTCTGTACTGACAATTTTCGTGTGAAAAATTACACAGTTATCCTGCAATGCTTTGGCCCTTCAGCACCTTTTTTGCTTGTCGCGCGGCATGGTGCGGCGCAACACACTGAAATCGAAACGATTTTCCGTACCTTTCCCGCGCCGCCGCCGGGCCGGACATGCGGGACATGCCGCGGCGCGGACGCTCGCCCTCCGCCTCCCTGACGCAGGCTTCCCCAAAGGCACGGGCGGGCCTCTTTGCCCGCGCTTTTCCCGGCTTGCGGCACAGGCAGAAAAAAACGCCTTCCGCCCGCTTCCGACGGGCCCGGAATGTTGACCGTTCCGGCACAAGCTCCTATACTTGCGCGATGACACAACCTAGCTCCTGCCTACTTACGGTGCTGGATCTGGTCCCCTTCGGCCAGACCGGCCAGGAAAGCCGCTTCTTCGCCCTGCGCCTCACCCGCCCCGACTGGCCGTCGTGGCGTCCCGGCCAGTTCGTGATGGTGCGGCCCACGTCGTTCGGTCTCGAGATGCCCTGGGCCCGTCCCTTCGGCATCTGCCACATGACTTCCCGCCACCTGATCTGCTTCTTCCAGGTCGTGGGGCGCGGCACCCGTCGCATGGCCGAACTCAAGGCCGGCGACACCGTGCGCGTCTGGGGTCCCCTGGGCAACGGCTTCGCCATGGAGCCCGACACCCCCACCCTGCTGCTGGCCGGCGGCATGGGCATCGTGCCCTTCGTGGGCTATGTGAGCGAGCACCCCAAGCCGTGGAACGTGACCATGCTCTTTGGCCATCGCGAGCCGCTGAGCTGCTATCCCGTGGACAGCATCAACGAGCATGTGCCCCTGGACAGCCTGCGCGAGACCGTGCCCGGCGACCTGGACAACTTCATCTTCACCATCCAGGAACGCATGCGCGAATACGCCGAGCAGAAGGGCCTGATCCTGGCCTGCGGCCCCCTGCCCTTCCTCAAGACCGTGCACGGCTTCGCCCGTGAGCTCAACGCCCGCGTGCAGCTCTCGCTGGAGAACCGCATGGCCTGCGGCGTGGGCGCCTGCCTTGGCTGCGTGACCCGCACCACTGAGGAATGGCCCGTGGCCGACAAGCGCAACGGCCTTGTCCAGACCTGCAACCACGGCCCCGTGTTCTGGGCCAACCAGATCGAGCTCTAGGCCGGGGGACAGCATGAACCAGCACTCTATGGATCTTTCCGTCACCCTCAAGGGGCCCACGCAGAGCCTGCACCTCAAGAACCCGGTGCTCACGGCTTCCGGCACCTTCGGTTACGGCATGGAATTCGCCCCCTACGGCGACCTGACCAGCCTGGGCGGCATCATCGTCAAGGGCCTGTCCCTGCAGCCCCGCGACGGCAACCCCTGCCCGCGCATCGTGGAGACCACGGCCGGCATGCTCAATGCCGTGGGCCTGCAGAACGACGGCGTGGAAGCCTTCTGCAAGGAAAAGCTCCCCCGCCTGCCTTGGCAGCAGCTGCCCGTCATCGCCAACCTTTACGCCACCTCCCCCGCCGAGTTCGGTGAGCTGGCCGCCCGCCTCAATGAAGAGGAAGGCGTGGCCGCGCTGGAAGTGAACGTCTCCTGCCCCAACGTCAAGAGCGGCGGCATCCTCTTCGGGCAGGACCCCAAGCTGGCCGCGGCCGTCACCCGCGCCGCCCGTGACGCGGCCCCCAACAAGCCGCTCATCATCAAGCTTTCGCCCAATGTCACGGACATCGCCCTCATGGCCCGCAGCGTGCAGGACGCCGGTGCGGACATGATCTCGTGCATCAACACCCTTTCGGGCATGGCCGTGGACGTGGCCCGGCGCAAGCCCCGCCTGGCCAATGTCATCGGCGGCCTGTCCGGCCCGGCCATCAAGCCCGTGGCCCTGCGCTGCGTGTGGCAGGTCTGCAAGGCCGTGGACATCCCCGTCATCGGCCTGGGCGGCATCTGCTCCGCCGAAGACGTGCTGGAATTCATCCTGGTGGGTGCCCATGCCGTCCAGATCGGCACGGCCAACTTCATCAGCCCCGACCGCGCCTTCGAGATCGTCAAGGAACTGCCCGCCGTCTGCCGCCAGCTGGGCGTGACCAGCCTGGACGAGCTGCGCGGCTCTCTGAAGACGGCCTAACGCACGTCCGCTCCTTTTCCCGTGCGGGAGGGTACCGTAAGGCGCTCTCCCGCGCGGTGTTTTTTGTCCGGGGCACTGCGCCCCGTCCCGGTCTTGCTCCCGCCTCCCGGTGCCCGCCGGGACGGCCCGGCCAGCCCCGAAGATCCAACCGCAACAGGGAACGGCAGCCCCTGCAAGTCTGCTCCATGGAGGCCCGCGTGGCAGAACTGAGCATCATCCCCGTCAACACTGCAGAAGACCTGGACCGCTTCGTGGAACTGCCCTGGAGCATCTACACACCGGATTCCCTCTGGGTGCCCAACCTGAAAAAACAGGATCGCGAGCTGCTCTCGCCCGGCGAGCACCCCTTCTGGAAGACCGCCCGGCGCGAACTGTTCCTGGCCCTGCGCGACGGCCGTCCCGTGGGCCGCATCGCGGCCATCGTGGACGAGAAATATAACGCCTATGCCGGCGAACGCTGCGGGGCCTTCGGCTTTTTCGAATGCCGGGATGACCGCGAGGCCGCCCACGCCCTGCTGCAGGCCGCCCATGACTGGCTGCGCCGCCAGGGCATGGCCTTCATGCGCGGCCCCCTCAATCCGTCCACCAACTACACCTGCGCCATGCTGGTGGACGGCTTCGACGAGGCCCCCGCGCTCATGATGCCCTGGAACCCGCCCTATTATCCCGCCCTGCTGGAATCCTGGCACATGCGCAAGGAACAGGACCTGTTCGCCTACCTCATCGAGCGCGACAAGCTGCACGTGGAGGACTGGCTCAAGGACGAGATCCGCCACCTCAAGGAGCAGAAGCGCTTCACCTGCCGCGTCTCCTCCAAGGCCACCCTCACTGAGGACATCCGCATCATGCTGGACCTTTACCGCATCTCGTGGGCCGGCAATTGGGGCTTCGCGCCCCTTTCCGACGGCGAGGCCGACGTGCTGGTGAAGGAGCTCAAGGGCCTGCTCAACCCCGATTTCTTCGTCCTCTTCTTCCATGACGGCGAGCCCGCCGCGGGCATGGTGGCCCTGCCGGACTTCAATCCCCTGCTCAAGCGCCTCAACGGCAAGCTGGGCCTGAGCGCCCTGTGGCATTACTGGCAGGCGCGCGGCGAGATGCGCGGCAAGTACCGCATGATCCTCTTCGGCATCCGCGAGGAGTTCCGCCTGCTGGGCCTGCCCCTGCTCCTGCTGGACTACATGCTGGAACAGGCCCGCCGCCATCCCGAGTTCTGCCAGGTGGAAGGCTCGTGGGTGCTGGAGGACAACATGGCCGTCAATGACCTCATCGAAGACTTTTCCGGGCGGATCACCAAACGTTACCGCCTGTACCGCAAGGAGATCGTGTCATGAGCCATAGCGCCGATACTCCCCTGGGCATGCCCGCTCCCTGGCTGGACGGCAAAAAGATCGTCGTCACCGGCGGCACCGGCTTCGTGGGCCGTCACCTGCTGCCCCAGCTACTGGCCGCCGGGGCCCGCGTCACCTGCATCACCCGCGCCACATCCCGCCGCGACCACCTGCCCGCCGGGGTGGAAGTGGTCCGCGCCGACCTGCGCAGCGGCGCCGGGCTGGAAGAGGCCCTGCGCGGCCAGGACATCTGCATCCACATGGCCGCCCTGCTCTTCGGTCTGGGCTGGCAGGACTATCTGCGCGCCAACAGCGAGGCCGCCCGCGCCCTGGCCACTGCCTGGCAGCGCCTCGACGCGCAGGGCCAGGCCCCGCAGCGCATGGTGCTGGTCTCCAGCCTGGCCGCCAGCGGCCCCTGCGACACTGCCGCCGGCAGGGGCGACGACGCCCCCGGCGCCCCCGTGTCCGCCTACGGCTGGTCCAAGCTCATGGTGGAACAGATCCTGGGCCGTGCCCTGGGCGATCGCATGGTCACCCTGCGGCCGCCCATCATCTACGGCTCCGGCGACCGCGGCCTGCTGCCCGTGTTCCAGGGGCTGCGCTACGGCGTGGCCGTCACGCCCGGCATGTTCCGCCGCTTCCCTGTCTCGGCCGTGCACGGTCGCGACGTGGGCCGCGCCATCGTCTGCTGCTGCCGCCCCGAGGCGCACGGCGTCTATCACGTCAATGACGGCGGCTGCTACGCCATGGCCGACTTTTACCGCGCCATGGCCCGGGCCATGGGCAAAAAGGCCTGCATCCTGCGCCTGCCCCTCTGCTTCCTGGGCCTGACCGCGCTGCTGTCCACCCTGGGCGGCAGCCTGCTGGCCGCGCTGGGACGCAAGGGCCGCGCCCCCAACTGGAATCTGGACAAATACCGCGAAGCCCGCCAGTCCGGCTGGACCTGCGACGCGTCGCGCCTGCGCGAGGAACTCGGCTATGCCCCCGCCCTCACGCTCGACCAGGGCATGCAAGAAGCCGTGGAAGGCTACAGGCGCGAGGGCCTGCTGTGAAAATAACCATCCAAGAACTGTCCAAGTCCTTCGGCGGACGGGACATCTTCAACAATTTCTCGCTGGAAGTGGATTCCGGCGTGCGTCTGTGCGTCTGCGGCCCCAACGGGACCGGCAAATCCACCCTCCTCCGCCTGCTGGCCGGCGTGGAGCCCGCCGATGGCGGCCGTGTCATCCTGCCCAAGGGCTGCCGCCTGGGCTTCGTGGAACAGGAGCTTTCCGAAGAGGCCCTGGACACGCCCCTGCTGACCTATGTGCTGGACGTGCTCCACGACTGGAACGAATTCTGGGCCGAGTGGGAAGAGGCCGCCCAGCAGAAGGACGAGGCGCGCCTGACCCAGCTCATGCACCGCCAGGCCGAACTGGAAGCCACCCACGGCTACAATCCCGAACACCGCGCCAAGGCCGTGCTCTCCGGTCTGGGCTTTGCCGAAAGCAAGTGGCTGCGCACCCTGCGCGAGCTCTCCGGCGGCTGGCGCGAACGCGCCAAGCTGGCCCGCGTGCTCACCGCCGGGGCCGACGTGCTGCTGCTGGACGAACCCACCAACCATCTGGACATGGAAGCCGTGGAATGGCTGGAGTCCTTCCTCATGGACTTCAAGGGCGCCCTGGTCTTCGTGGCCCACGACCGTGTGTTCATGGACCGCGTGGGCACGCACGTGCTCTATCTGGGCCTGTCCCGCCCGGTCTTCCGCAAGGCCACCTACACCCAGTTCCTCTCCCTTCAGGAGGAATACAACGCCCAGCGTGAACGCGAGGCCAAGGCCCTGCAGGACGAACTGGCCCGCAAGATGGCCTTCGTGGAACGCTTCCGCGCCAAGGCCACCAAGGCCCGTCAGGCCGGTTCGCGCCAGAAGATGGCCAAAAAGCTGGAGAAGGAGCTGGAGGATTACCGTCCCGAGCCCAAGCGCAAGGAACTGAACTTCACCTGGCCCGAAGCCCCGCACATGGAAAAGGTGGCGCTGGCCGCCGCCGACCTTGCCTTCCACTTCCCGGACGGCAAGCAGATGTGGCCGCCGCTGACCTTCACCCTCTACAACGGCCAGCGCGTGGCCCTGGTGGGCCACAACGGCTGCGGCAAGTCCACCCTGCTCAAGCTGCTGGCCGGGACCCTGGAACGCTGCGGCGGCAACGTGGTCACCGCACCCCAGATGCGCCTGGGTTACTACACCCAGCACCAGATGGACACCCTGCGTCCGGACACCACCGTGCTGGGCGAGATCCGGCGCCTGTCCGACCCCCGCACCACCGAAGAGGAGCTCATGAGCGTGCTGGGCCTCTTCCTGCTGGGGCAGGAATACTTCGACCGGCAGGTGAGCAAGCTCTCCGGCGGCGAGAAGAGCCGCCTGGTGCTGGCCAGCCTGTTCCTCAAGCGCTGCAACTTCCTGCTGCTGGACGAACCCACCAACCATCTGGACCTCGAAAGCCGCGAGGCCCTGGGCACGGCCCTGCAGAAGTTCGACGGCACCCTGCTCATGGTGGCCCACGACCGCTGGCTGCTCTCGCAGGTGGGCGCCGAGGCCTGGGCCCTGGACGAGAAAGGCATCACCGTCTACCCCGACTTCGCCAGCTACGACACGGCCCGCCGTGCCGCCCTGGAAAGCGGCAGCGTCAGCCCCAGCCTCAACGCCTCCAACAAGGCCGAGAAGCCCGGGAACGCGCCCCGCGCCAATCTCTCCCGCGAGGAGCAGAAGCGCCTCAAGCGCGAACAGGCCGAACGCCGCAACGCCCTGCACAAGGAGCTCAAGCCCCTGCAGCAGAAATACGCCGCGCTGGAAGGCGAGCTGGAAAAGGCCATGAACGAGCAGTCCGACGTGGAGACCCTGCTGGCCGATCCGGCCGTCTACGCCGACGGTGCCCGCTCTACCGAGCTGCTCAAGCGCTTCAACGATCTGCGCGACCTGACCGAACGCCTCATGGAAGACATGGCCGCCCTGGAAGAGCAGATCGCCGCCATCGAAGCCAAGCGCGCCGATATCGACAGCATGGGGGATCTGGCATGACCTCCATCGTCGTGGCCGGCGGCATCATCTGGCAGGACGACCACCTGCTGGCCGCCCTGCGTCCGCAAGGCAAGCCCATGGCCGGTTACTGGGAGTTCCCCGGCGGCAAGCTCGAACCCGGCGAGACCGCCGAGCAGGCCCTTTGCCGCGAACTGCGCGAGGAACTGGGCATCAGCGTGCGCGCCTGCCGGCTCTGGCAGATCGTGGAGCACGACTACGCCGAGCGTGACCTGCACGTGCAGCTGCACTTCTTCCACGTCACCGCCTTCGACGGCACGCCCTGCGCCCGGGAACGCCAGGAACTGCGCTGGGTCACGCCCGCCCAGGCCCGCGACCTGCCCTTCCTGCCCGCCGACGCCGATCTGGTGGCCTCGCTGCCCGACCGCGCGCCGCGGTAGCGCGTCAGGCTCTGTAACAGTGATTTTGTTGAGGGGGGAAGGGAACCCCTTTGGCTAGCGCACAAAGGGGTTCCCTTCCCCCCTCAAACTCCCCCCTTCCTTCCCCAAACGCGCTTTCACGGCCTGTGTCCCTGCGGGGACACAGGCTTTTTTGTTTTTTGGGGAAAGATCCATGGAAAAAAGGCTGGCAGACTGATCCACCGCCTTCCCAGACACACAGCCGAGACCAGAGGAGAGCCGTCTGTGCCCCTGCATGGTCTTCCGGCAAGAACGACGTCCTCTGCTCCCCTTCCATGCCCCTTCTCCCACGGACGGACCATTGCGTCCAGGCCGGACGGCGGCTAAGATGCCACCTTGTCCCCAAAGCCTCGCCCGACGGCAGCGCACGATGCCATGCCCTGTGTCCGCCAGACGGGGAGCTGCCATACCGGCCTGAATAAAAGTTTTTGGAAGGGTTGGGGGTCCGGGGGGAAGGGGGACCTTTTTCCAAAAAGGTCCCCTTCCCCCGCGCATCCCTCTCTGCCTTCCCTGCAAAGGAACCTCGCATGAATACGCCCTATGCTGCCCGACGCGACCGCCTGCGCCAACTGATGCGCGCCCGTGGTCTGGATGCCCTGCTGGTGAGCCACGCTGCCAACCGTTTTTACCTTTCCGGCTTCGAGCTGCATGACGTGCAGCTCAACGAGAGCGCGGGACGCCTGGTCATCTGCGCGGACGGGCGGGACTGGCTCTGCACGGACGCCCGCTACAAGGATGCGGCGGCCCGGCTCTGGGACGAGGATCACATCCTCATCTACGGCCCGGACGCCGCCACGGAGATCGGCCGGCTCATGCGGCGTTGCGGCAGCCGCCTGGGCCTGGAAGCGGAGATCGTGAGCCTCAATTTTGCCCGCTCTCTGGGCCGTGCCGTGGGACGCGGCGCGCATCTGCAGGCCGCCGACGGCCTGGTGGAAGAGCTGCGCGTCATCAAGGATGCGGACGAGATCAAAGCGCTTGAACGGTCCTTCGCCCTCAACCACGCCATGCTGCGCTGGCTGGAGGAAAGCCAGCTGCAGCCGGGCCGCAGCGAAGCCGAGCTGGCCTGGGCCATCGAAAGATATTTCCGCGACAACGGCGCCTCGGAACTGGCCTTCCCGTCCATCGTGGCCGTGGACCAGAACGCGGCCCTGCCCCACGCCATCCCCGGCGAGAAAAAGCTGCCGGACAACGGTCTGGTGCTGGTGGACGTGGGCTGCCGCGTGGACGGGTACTGCTCCGACCAGACGCGCACTTTCTGGGTGGGCGACGCCCCGCACAAGGAATTCCGCGAGACCATGAAGCTGGTGCGTGACGCCCAGCAGGCCGCCCTGGACAAGATGCGGCCGGGCCTGCCCCTGCACGAGGCCTATACCCTGGCGCGGAACGTGTTCGAGAAAGCCGGAGTGGAGGCGTATTTCACCCACGGTCTGGGCCACGGCGTGGGCCTGGAGACGCATGAGGCCCCCAGCCTGGGCCGTCGCGGCGACAAGGTCCTGCAGGAAGGCATGGTGGTCACGGTGGAGCCCGGCCTCTACTACCCGCAGTGGGGCGGCATCCGCTGGGAATACACGGTGCTCATCACGGCCGACGGCAACCGCATCCTGTAGGGAGGCGCCATGTCCCTGATCTATCTTGTGGGCCCGAGGGCCTGCGGCAAGACCACGCTGGGCAAGGCCCTGTCCGAAGTGCTGGACGTGCCCTACTGCGATACGGACCACCACCTTTGTCAGCGTCTGGGCATGGACGTGGCGACCATGGTGGAGCGCTGGGGCTGGGAGGGCTTCCGCAGCCGCGAAAGCGAATCCCTGCGTCTGGCCAGCGAGGAGCTGGAGGGCCGTGGCGTGGTGGCCACAGGCGGCGGCATGGTGCTGGCGGAGGCCAACCGGCGCTACATGCGCGAGCATGGCCGGGTCTTTTTTTTGTCCGCCCCGGCGGAGGTGCTGGCCGCCCGTCTGCGGCGCAATCCGCTGGAGGCCCAGCGCCCCAGCCTCACCGGCAAGAGTCTGGACGATGAGGTGCGCGAGGTACTGGAAGCCCGCCTGCCCCTGTACCGGGACGCCGCCCACCACGAACTGGACGCCCGCCAGAGCATCACAGATCTGTGCCTGGCCGTGCGGACCCTGCTGCGTCATTGATCATCACGGGGAGCGTGCCACGCCCGCAACGGCCTGGTGCGCTCCCCGTGCGTTTTTTGGGAGGAGACATGCCTGCTAGCCCGCTGGTGACCGTCCTGCTGCCCGTCTGGAACGGTGCTTCCCTGCCCCTGACGGCAGAGGGGGAAGAGCCCCTGCGCGTGGCCATCCGTTCCCTGGCCCGCCAGGAAGCCGCGCCGGGAGCTCCCGTACCGGACTTCGAGGTGCTGGCCGTGGATGACGGTTCCACCGATGGCACGGCGGCCCTGCTGGATGCCCTGGCGGCGGAATATCCCTGCCTGCGCGTCCTGCACCGGCCTCATGAGGGCCTGCCCGGGGCGCTCAATGCCGGTCTGGAGGCCGCCCGGGGCGAACTCATCGCCCGCATGGATGCCGATGATGTCTGCCATCCGCAGCGTCTGGCCCTGCAGGCCGCCTGGATGGCGGATCATCCCGAAACGGGCCTGCTGGCCACGCGGGTGCATTTTGGCGGCGACCGCGAGACCGCGCGCGGTTTTGCCCACTTCGTGGACTGGCAGAACGGCCTGCTGGATCATGAGGCCATCAGCCGCAACCGTTTCCGCGATACGCCCGTCAGCCATCCTTCGGTCATGTTCCGGCGCGAGCTGCCCCGGCTGCACGGCGGCTATGCCGACGGCTTTTTCGCCGAGGACTGGGAGCTGTGGCTGCGCTGGCTGCATGCCGGAGTACGCATGGCCAAGCTGCCGCAGGAACTGCTGGTCTGGAACGACCCGCCGCGCCGGGCCACCCGCAGCGACAGCCGCTATTGCGAGGCTGCCAACAACCAGCTGCGTGCCCTCTGGCTGGCCCGCTGGCTGGAGCGCCATAACCCCTGGCATCCGCAGGTCTATCTGCTGGGCGCGGGCAAGGTGGCGCGCCGCCGTCTGGCACCGCTGTGGGAAAAGGGCGTGCGGGTGGCCGCTTTCGTGGACATCGATCCCAAAAAGATCGGGCAGAAGGTGCACGGTGTGCCGGTCATCGGCCGGGACGGCCTGCCCGGGCCGGGGCGCTGTTTCCTGCTCAACGCCCTCACCGCCCACGGCGCCGACGAAGACGCCGCCCGCTGGCTGGCTGACGCCGGCTACAGTCCGGAGCAGTGGCTGCTGGTCTGAGAGGTCCCGGATCGCCCCCGAAGCGTGAGCGGATGTCCAAAAATTGACGGCTCCTGCCGCGTCCCGCGGCCTTTCCTCCTGACGGCCATGCATTTTTCCCAGGCGGAACGGTATTTTTAGTTTTTAGATAACAATTTGAAATAATTTGTTTTTTATGAAAGCATATAAAAAATATCATAAAATTGTTTGTGCAGATGCGAAGACTTTGCGAATTTTGTCACCAATACCCTTTGACATAACCCCTTGTTGAGGGTATTTTATAAAAGCTTTGAACATCACACCGTCCAGAGGGAGGATACGGTAATGTTGGACCTTAATATCACCTTGGTTTTCCAGTTGGTGAACTTCTTCATTGCACTGTACGTGCTGAACCTCCTTCTGATTCGCCCCATCCGCGAAATCATCCGTAAACGCAAAGCCGTCATGGACGATATGTCCGGCGAATCCGAATCCTACGAATACCAGGCCGAACAGCGCCTTTCCGACTATGACAACCAGCTGACCCGCGCCCGTCAGGATGCAGGCCAGAACCGTGAAAAGGCCCGCGAAGCCGGCGCCGCCGAACAGGCCAGCCTGGTGGCTGAAGCCCAGAAGCGCGCCCAGGAGATCATTGCCGAGACCCGTCGCAACCTGCAGGCCGAAGCCGATGCTTCCCTGAAGGAACTGCGCGGTCAGGTCGCCACGCTCTCCGGCCAGCTGGCCGAGCGTGTGCTGCGTGGCTAGTACGCCGTTTCTGCCACTGTGCCACGCGCGAGCTCGGTGGTTTTTCGGGCGGTCCTCGGACCGCGAGGGTAAAGAATCAAGAGAAACCCAATCAAGGGGGTGGGCTTTGAGCAAATGGAAACACGCTGGGCTGGGCTTGACGCGAGTTATGGTGCCTGTCCTTGCGCTTACGCTGCTTTTCGCCGTGGGGGCGCAGGCCTCTGAAGGGCATGACGCGCCGCGCTGGGGCGACTTTGGCTGGCGTGTGCTCAACTTCATCATCTTCGCCGGTATCCTGTGGTACTTCGTGGGCGGTCTGGCCCGCAAGTTCTTCTCCGGCCGCCGCGCCCGCATCAGCCAGGACCTCCAGGATCTGGAAGCCCGCCGCGCTGAAGCCCAGAAGCGCCTGGATGAAGTGGAAAAGCGCATCAGCAACCTTGAGTCCGAACGCAAGGCCCTCCTCGATGAAAGCCTCGCTCAGGCCGAAAGCGTGAAGCAGGCCGTCGTCGAAGAAGCCAAGCGTCAGGCCGAACAGATTGTGCAACAGGCTCGTCGCACTGCCGAGAACGAAGGCCGCGCCATGCTGGCCGAAGTGCGCGCCGCCATTGCCGATGAGATTGTGGACGCAGCGGAAAAGGTCCTGGCTGAAAAGCTGACCGCCGCCGAGCATGAAAAGCTCATTACCAACTCCCTCAACAAGGTGGTGCTCCATTGACGGACGCGATAGTTGCTCGCAGATATGCCGGCGCCATATTCGCGCTGGGCAAACAACAAGGGGATGAGGCCCTCTCGCGTTACGGGAGCGATCTCGCCGCGCTGGGAGACATGCTTGCCGCCTCGCCGAAGCTGGACGCCGCGCTGAAAAGCCCGGTCATCAGCATCGATGAAAAAAAGGCTGTGATGGGCAAGCTGCTTAAGAAAATCAAGGCGGACAAAACCGTCAGCAACTTCTGCCTGCTGTTGGCCGACAAAGAACGTCTGGCTTATCTCGGCGAGATTGTCGGCTGGTATGGCAAGTTGCTTGACGACGCCAAAGGAATTATCCGTGGTACGCTCACTACCGCCGTGGAGCTTACGGATAACAAGCGGGCCGAACTCAAGGCCGAGCTTGAAAAGAAGGCGGGGGCGAGCATCGAGCTTGCCTTTGATGTGGATGCTTCCATCCTTGGGGGCGTGGTGCTCAAGGTTGGTGATCGAGTGCTGGACGCAAGTCTGCGCGCGCAGTTGGCGATCCTTCGGGAGACATTCAAGAGGGGTGAATAGCACATGCAGATCAAAGCTGAAGAGATAAGCAAGATCATTGAAGATCAAATCAAAAACTACGAGCAGCGCGTAGAAATGAGCGAAACCGGCACCGTGTTGTATGTCGGTGACGGTATCGCCCGCGTCTACGGGGTTCAGAATGCCATGGCCATGGAACTGCTGGAATTCCCCGGCGGCGTCATGGGTATGGTGCTCAACCTCGAAGAAGACAACGTGGGTGTCGCGCTGCTCGGCTCCGATGTGGGCATCAAGGAGGGCGATCCTGTCAAGCGTACCGGCAAGATCTTCTCCGTGCCTGTGGGCGACAAGGTTATGGGCCGCGTGCTCAACCCCCTTGGCCAGCCCATCGACGGCCTCGGCCCGGTCGAAGCCGAAGAAGTCCGCCCGGTGGAAATCAAGGCCCCTGGTATCATCGCGCGTAAGAGCGTGCATGAGCCCATGCCCACGGGTCTGAAGGCCATCGACGCCATGACTCCTATCGGCCGCGGCCAGCGTGAACTGATCATTGGCGACCGTCAGACCGGTAAGACCGCCGTCTGCATCGACGCCATCCTGGCCCAGAAAGAAACCGACATTCACTGCTTCTACGTGGCCATTGGCCAGAAGAAAGCGTCTGTCGCCCTGGTGGCCGACACCCTGCGCAAGCACGGTGCCATGGAATACACCACCATCATCTCGGCCACCGCTTCCGACCCGGCTCCCTTGCAGTACATCGCGGCTTACACCGGTTGCACCATGGCCGAGTACTACCGCGACAACGGCAAGCATGCCCTGATCATCTACGATGACCTCTCCAAACAGGCTGTGGGTTATCGCCAGATGTCCCTGCTGCTCCGTCGTCCTCCCGGACGTGAAGCTTTCCCCGGCGACGTGTTCTACCTGCACTCCCGCCTGCTGGAACGCGCTGCTAAGGTGAGCGACAAGCTCGGTGCCGGTTCCCTGACCGCCCTGCCCATCATCGAAACGCAGGCCGGTGACGTGTCCGCCTACATCCCGACCAACGTGATCTCCATCACCGACGGTCAGGTGTACCTGGAACCCAACCTGTTCAACGCCGGTGTGCGTCCGGCCATTAACGTGGGTCTGTCCGTGTCCCGCGTGGGTGGCGCCGCTCAGATCAAGGCCATGAAACAGGTTGCCGGTACCATGCGTCTGGACCTGGCCCAGTACCGCGAACTGGCCGCTTTCGCCCAGTTCGGTTCCGACCTGGACAAGGCCACCAAGGCCAAACTGGAACGCGGCGCCCGTCTGGTGGAACTGCTGAAGCAGCCCCAGTACCAGCCCATGCCCGCCCAGGAACAGGTGGCTTCCATCTACGCCGCCACCCGCGGCTACATGGACGACGTGCCGGTGGATCAGATCCGTCGCTTTGAAAGTGAAATGCTGGCCTTCATGCGCGATACCCGCAAGGACGTGCTGGACGCCATCAAGGATAAGAAAGTCATTGATGAAGCTGTGGAAAAGGCGCTGAACGAGGCGATTACCGCCTTCAAGCAGGGCTACCAGGCTTAACGCCGGGGGATACCCATATGCCTTCACTCAAAGACGTAAAAATGAAAATCGTGGGGGTCGGCAAGACCAAGCAGATCACCAAGGCCATGAACATGGTGGCCTCGGCGAAACTGCGCGGCGCGCAGGCCCGCATCGAACGCTTCCGGCCGTATGCCGGCAAGTATCGCCAGGTTCTGGCCGAGCTTGCCCGCAAGGTGGAGGGTACTGCCCATCCGCTGCTGGCCGAGCATGAGGAAAAGAAAAACTGCGCCATCGTGCTGGTTACGTCCGATCGTGGTCTGTGCGGCAGCTTCAACGGCAACATCATCACCACGGCCCTGAAGCTCGCTGCTGAAAAAACCAATGCCGGTATGAAGGTCACCTTCGCCTGCATGGGCCGCAAAGGACGCGACGCTGTGCGCAAGGCCGGCTACGACATCTCGGTCGCTTACGGTGACCGTATGGGCAGCCTGGACTTTTCGCTGGCCAGCTCCATCGCGCAGGAAGTCATTCACGGCTACGAAACCTTTGCTTTTGATGAAGTCTGGATGGTGTACGGCGAGTTTGTGTCCATGGGGCATCAGCCCCCGCGCACACTGAGCCTGCTGCCCCTGGCTGCCCCTGAGGCGGAAGCGGAAGAAGGTCAGGAAGAAGCCGCCCACTGCGAGTACGTTTACGAACCGCAGGAAGAAGCCCTTCTGGCCGAGCTGCTCCCCCGCTACATCAAGGTTCAGGTCTACCGGGGAATGCTGGATACGTCTGCCAGTGAACACGCTGCGCGCATGGCCGCTATGGACAACGCGACGCGTAACTGTAACGAGATGATCAATACGTTGACCCTGCTCTACAACAAGACACGGCAGGCTTCCATCACCAGCGAACTCATCGACATCGTCGGCGGCGCAGAAGCGCTGAACGGGTAACAGGAGCCAAGCATGAGCAAAAACATTGGTAAAATCGTCCAGGTTATCGGCGCCGTCGTGGACGTTGAGTTCAGCGACGGACACCTGCCTGATATCCTGACCGCCCTGGAAATCAAAAACCCCAACAACAGCGACGCGCCTGAGCTCGTCTGTGAAGTGGCCCAGCACCTCGGTGACAACGTGGTGCGTACCATCGCCATGGACGCCACCGAAGGTCTGGTGCGCGGCATGGAAGTTGTGGATACGGGCAACCCCATCATGGTGCCCGTGGGCAAGGCGGCTGTGGGACGTATCCTCAACGTTATCGGTCGCCCCGTGGACGAAATGGGCCCGGTCAACGCTGAGAAGTACTACCCCATCCACCGTCCCGCTCCCGAGTTCACCGAGCAGAACACCAAGGTGGAACTGCTTGAAACCGGCATCAAGGTCGTGGACCTGCTCGTGCCCTTCCCCAAGGGCGGCAAGATGGGTCTGTTCGGCGGCGCCGGCGTGGGCAAGACCGTTATCCTGATGGAAATGATCAACAACATTGCCAAGCAGCACGGCGGCTCTTCGGTGTTCGCCGGCGTGGGTGAACGTACCCGTGAAGGCAATGACCTGTACAACGAACTGAAAGAAGCCGGTGTTCTGGAGCGCGCCACGCTGGTTTACGGCCAGATGAACGAGCCTCCGGGAGCCCGTGCCCGCGTGGCCCTGACCGCCCTTGCCTGCGCTGAATACTTCCGCGACGAAGAAAACCAGGACGTGTTGCTCTTCATCGACAACATCTTCCGCTTCACGCAGGCCGGTTCGGAAGTGTCCGCTCTGCTGGGCCGCATGCCCTCGGCCGTGGGTTACCAGCCCACCCTGGGTACTGACCTGGGTGCCCTGCAGGAACGCATCACCTCCACCAACAAGGGTTCGATCACCTCCGTGCAGGCCGTTTACGTGCCCGCTGACGACTTGACCGACCCCGCCCCGGCTACCACGTTCTCGCATCTGGACGGTACGCTCGTGCTTTCCCGTCAGATCGCCGAACTGGGTATCTACCCCGCCGTGGACCCGCTGGACTCCACCTCCCGCATCCTCGACCCCAACGTCGTGGGCGAAGAGCACTACAGCGTGGCCCGTCAGGTGCAGATGGTGCTGCAGAAGTACAAGGAACTGCAGGATATCATCGCCATTCTGGGTATGGACGAACTGTCTGACGAAGACAAGCTCACCGTTGCCCGTGCGCGTCGTATCCAGCGCTTCCTGTCCCAGCCCTTCCACGTGGCCGAAACCTTCACCGGTACCCCCGGCCAGTATGTGAAGCTGGAAGACACCATCAAGGGCTTCAAGGGCATCCTGGAAGGCAAGTACGACCATCTCGCCGAATCCGACTTCTACATGCTGGGCAGCATCGACCAGGCCGTGGCCAAGTACGAAGCCCGCATCCAGCAGGAAGCTAAGTAAGGAGCGCCCATGAGCATGCTGCAACTGGAAGTGGTGACACCTGACAAGACCGTTGTCAGCGCTCAGGTGGAAATGGCCGTGTGCCCCGGCGTCATGGGTGAGTTTGGCGTGCTGCCGCATCACGTCTCCCTGCTCTCTGCCCTCAAGATTGGCAACCTGCGCTATACTGAAGGCGGCAAGCAGCACAACGTGTTCATCTCCGGCGGCTTTGCCGATGTGAACAACAAGGTCCTGACCGTGCTGGCGGAATCGGCCGAACTGGCCGAAGATATCGATACCGCCCGCGCCCAGGCCGCCAAGGAGCGCGCCGAAAAGCGCCTGGCCAGCCAGGCCGATGATGTGGACCATGCCAGAGCGGAAGCCGCTCTGCAGCGCGCCGTCGAGCGCCTGCATGTGGCCCAGTTGCGCTAGCGCCTCCCTGATCCGATAAACAAAGGGGCCGGAAGGAAACTTCCGGCCCCTTTTCGCGTCTTGCGGGGTCTGCCCTCCCGGCATCCTTGCCGCGGTCGCCCGGGGCATCGCCAGCGGCATTGCCACGGACGGTCATCATGGCAGGCATCATCCCTGCGCCTCCCCCTTCTCCATCCCTCCCGATGCCGGGCCATGGACTTTGCCGCCGGTTGCCGATATAATATTGCACTTTTCCGGCAGGGCACGGCCCTGCCTGCACCTCTTCCCGCGGCTTTCGGCGCGGTCACAGTCACGAGTCCCATGCCCAGTCTGGATCATATTCGCAATTTCTGCATCATCGCCCATATCGACCATGGCAAGTCCACCCTTGCCGACCGCATCCTTGAGCTGACCAAGGTCGTCAGCCAGCGTGAGGCCCGCCAGCAGTACCTGGACAAGATGGATCTGGAACGCGAGCGCGGCATCACCATCAAGGCGCAGACCGTGCGCATCCCCTATGTGGCTGCCAACGGAGAGGAATATGAGCTGAACCTCATCGACACGCCCGGACACGTGGACTTCAACTACGAAGTGTCGCGCTCCCTGGCCGCCTGCGAAGGCGCGCTGCTGGTGGTGGACGCCACCCAGGGCGTGGAGGCCCAGACCCTGGCCAACGTCTATCTGGCGCTGGACCACGACCACGAGATCGTGCCCGTGCTGAACAAGATCGACCTGCCCAGCGCCGAAGTGGACCGCGTCAAGGAAGAGATCGAGGAGGCCATCGGTCTGGACTGCACCGATGCCCTGCCCGTGTCCGCCAAGACCGGCCTGGGCGTGGACGCCGTGCTGGAAGCCATCGTCCACCGTCTGCCCGCGCCGGGCGGCGACCTGGACGCCCCCCTCAAGGCCCTGATCTTCGACTCCTGGTACGACAGCTACCAAGGCGTGGTGGTGCTCTTCCGCGTGGTGGACGGCCGGGTGAAGCTGGGCGACATGGTGCGTCTCATGAGCACCGGCAAGGAATATGAAGTGCTGCGCCTGGGCGTGTTCTCGCCCGAGGCCACGGACGTGAAGGAACTGCTCGCCGGTGAGGTGGGCTTCCTTTGCGGCAGCATCAAATCCCTGGGCGACGCCCGCGTGGGCGATACCATCACCCTGGCGGCCAATCCGGCCACCGAGCCCGTGCCCGGCTTCAAGGAAGTGAAGCCCATGGTGTTCTGCGGCCTCTACCCCTCGGAATCCGACGATTACGAGAACCTCAAGGCCGCGCTGGAAAAGCTCCAGCTCAACGACGCCGCCTTCAGCTTCGAGCCCGAGACCTCCCAGGCCCTGGGCTTCGGTTTCCGCTGCGGCTTCCTGGGCCTCTTGCACATGGAGATCATCCAGGAACGCCTGGAACGCGAATTCGAGGTGGACCTCATCGCCACGGCGCCCTCGGTCATCTACCGGGTGGACACCACCGACGGCAAGACGCTGGAGATCGACAACCCGGCCCACCTGCCCGACTCCACCAAGATCAAGGCCCTCTACGAGCCCTATGTGAGCATGGACATCCACGTGCCCAACGAATACGTGGGCAACGTCATGAAGCTCTGCGAGGACAAGCGCGGCACCCAGAAGAACCTGCACTACCTGGCCGCCAACCGCGTGGTGGTGACCTACGAGCTGCCCTTTGCCGAGATCGTCTATGACTTCTTCGACCGGCTCAAGTCCTGCACGCGCGGCTACGCCAGCATGGACTACCAGCCCATCGACTACCGCGAGTCCGACCTGGTGCGCCTGGACATCCTGCTCAACAGCGAGCCCGTGGACGCCCTGGCCGTCATCGTGCACCGCGACCGCGCCTACACCTACGGCCGCTCGCTGGCCCTCAAGCTCAAGCGCACCATCCCGCGCCAGCTCTTCCAGGTGGCCATCCAGGCGGCCATCGGCCAGAAGATCATCGCCCGCGAGACCGTGTCCGCCTTCCGCAAGGACGTGACTGCCAAGTGTTACGGCGGTGACATCACCCGTAAGCGCAAGCTGCTGGAAAAGCAGAAGGAAGGCAAAAAGCGCATGAAGCGCATGGGCAACGTGGAGCTGCCGCAGGAAGCCTTCCTGGCCGCCCTCAAGGTGGGCGACGAATAAACAGCGTTTTTTGTACGGACGAAAAAAGGCCACCCTTCATCAGGGTGGCCTTTTTTCATGCATCACGACCGGACGTGACCGGGGATGGACAGGCGCCCGCCGGCCAGTGTCCACCTCTCGGCACAGTCCGTCAGTTGGCGGCTTTCTTTTTCCCGGCCGGAGGACGGGGCATCGTGCGCCGGGCCCGGCGTTCCGCAGCGCCGAACACGCATTCTTCCCGCGCCACGGGCAAGGCCGCCTCACGGTTCTTGCGGCGCTGCCGCCAGGCTTCCAGATGCGGCTTGCCGTAGAGCACGCCCTCACGCGGTTCCGTGGCTTCCGGCACCTTGCCGTAGGACGGGGGCAGATGCTCCGTCTCGCGGGAGGAGGCGGGCAGCTGGGGCCCCCGCAGGGCCGCGGGCCGGAAGTATCTGGTGGCCCAGGTCAGGGCCAGCACGTAGGCGGCCGCGAACAGGCTGGCGGCCGTGTCCCACGGCGGGGTGGCCGAAAGGGCCAGACGCATCATCAACGTGCCGATGACGAAGCCGGAGTTGCGGAACACGGCATGGAAGGACGGCATGTAGCGCTGCGAGATGAGGACCAGCGCGATGTCGGCGAAGATCAGCACCGTGTAGATGGTCTCGAAAAAGCGCATGTCCTCGCCGGTGTGGATGTGGATCCAGGCATCCCGGATGCCGATGCCCAAAAAGATGACGAACAGCGTCAGCGAGAGCAGCTTTTTGCTGATGACGAAACGCATGCGCATCTCCGGGCTCTGGATGTAGGCATAGCTGGAGGCCAGCTTCCCGTAGATGCCCAGGGCCACGAAGATGCCCAGGGCCCCCAGCGCCGTGACCGCGATATGGATGACGGGATCGAGGTTGCCGGCGATGCTCACCGGCTCGGGCAGGTGCGCCAGTTCCTTGAAGGCATTGCGCAGCAGGATCAGGGCCAGGATCTCGAACTGTTTGCCCACGGACCGTGAAAAGGACGTGGAGATGATGAAGATCAGGCTCATGACCTCCAGGCCCAGGATCAGGGTGAAGGCCAGCTGGATGGCGCTGAAGTGGCTGTGGGGCGTCAGCTGGGCCAGGGCGGGCGGCAGCATGCCCTGCCGTTTGAGCTCCACGCAGCACAGAGCCGCCACGTAGATCCAGAAGATGACCAGCGCCACCTTGCGCTGGACGTGGGTACGCTCCCAATTGTGGTGCAACCAGTCAAAAATATCTGTGAGCCATTGCAGCTTGAGCAGCATGGGGAGTCTCCTTTCCGGGGATCAGGTGTGGCGCACAGCATCTTTCAACTTCGCCAAAATGTAAAGAGGACAAGGCATGACAGGCATGACAGGAATCGTTCCTGACGCATTTTTCCTTCCTGGTGAAGACAGCGCCCCCAGTATGGGGGCGTGCTTGCCTTGCGCGGCCAATAGCAGTAAAAAACAAGGTTTCTCCACTTGTGCATCCGGCCCGCCCGGGCACGCGCACAAGGAAAATGCAGAAGACAACGAGGTACCTACGCCATGGCTCACAAGGGTCCGCACATATCCATCTCACCTGACTATGTGGTCAACCGCATCCTGCGTATCAATATCGACGACTTCGCGGAGTGGCCCGAGTCTGTGCGGCATCTGGCCATTGCCATTGCCGAAGAACTGTTCCTGGTGGCCTACAACCCCTTCATCAACGTGGAGACCGTGCGCCACAGCGTGCACGCCCGCTTCGAACGGGAATCCATGGCCCTGGCCCACTATTTCGCCAACGCCATCGGCGAAGGCATCACCATGTTCTGGTCCGCCTACGAGGCCGAACGCAGCTTCCGCGAAGAGCTGATCTCCGCCCTGCGCAACATCCTGCCCGGCGAGTGCATCCTTTCCTCGCCCTCCGCCCTGGTGGCCTCGGCCACGGACGCCACGGACCTGCGCATGGAACTGCCCCTGCTGGTGGTGGAGCCCGACAGCGCCGAACAGGTGGCCGCCCTGGTGAAGCTGGCCAATGACATGAAGTTCGCCCTCATCCCGCGCGGCGGCGGTTCCGGCATGACCGGCGGCGCCGTGCCGGCCCGCAAGCGTACGGTCATCGTCAGCCTCACCCGCCTGACCAAGATCGGCCCCATCGACCTTGAGAACATGACCGTCACCGTGGAAGCCGGCGCCATCACCCAGAACGTCATCAAGGCCGTGGACGCGGCCGGGGCGCTCTTCTCCGTGGACCCGGCCTCCAAGCAGGCCTCGTCCATCGGCGGCAACGTCTCCGAGAACGCCGGCGGCCCCAGCGCCTTCGAATACGGCACCACCCTGGACAACCTGCTCTGGTGGCGCATGGTCACCCCCACGGGCGAGATCATCAGCGTGGAACGCGAGAACCATCCCCGCCACAAGATCCTGCCTGAAGAAACGGCCGTGTTCGTGGTCAAGGACATCAGCGGCGGCGTGCGCAACGTCATCCATCTGCGCGGCGACGAGATCCGCCTGCCCGGCCTGGGCAAGGACGTGACCAACAAGGCCCTGGGCGGCCTGCCCGGCATGCAGAAGGAAGGCGTGGACGGCATCATCACCGAGGCCTGCTTCATCATCCACCCCAAGCCCAAGTTCAAGCGCGTCATGGTGCTGGAATTCTTCGGCCGCTCCATGCACCCCGCCGCCGTGGTGGTGCGCGAGCTGGTGGGCCTGCGCAACCGCATCCGTCAGGAAGGCGACTACGCCCACCTGTCCGCCCTGGAAGAATTCAATGCCAAGTACGTGCAGGCCATCGAGTACAAGCGCAAGTCCCAGAAGTATGAGGGCCTGCCCATCTCGGTCATCATCCTCCAGGTGGACGGCGACGACCCCTACCTGCTGGACAAGTGCGTCAACGACATCGTCTGCGTGGTGGAAGAACAGGACAACGTGGACATCATCGTGGCCCAGGACGACAAGGAAGGCGAACGCTTCTGGGAAGACCGGCACCGCCTGTCGGCCATCGCCAAGCGCACCTCCGGCTTCAAGCTCAACGAGGACGTGGTCATCCCCATGGACCGCATCCCGGACTTCGCCCTCTTCCTCGAACAGCTCAACCTGGAGTGCACGGCCCAGGCCTACCGCTACGCCCTGCAGGAAGTGGGGCGCCTGCCCGGCTTCCCCATGGAAGACAAGGAATTCAACCGTGAATTCTCCTTTGCCTCCAAGGTGGCGTCCGGCGAGAACCCGCAGGCCGAACTTTCCGATACCGAGCTCTGGAAGCGCGCCGAGGCCTTTTTGGCCGGCATGGGCCAGAAGTACGCCCATCTGGACAAGAAGATCGGCAAGATCCGCGATTACATGGAAGCCAGCCGCATCGTGGTGGCCAGTCACATGCATGCCGGTGACGGCAACTGCCATGTGAACATCCCGGTCAACTCCAACGACGCCCACATGCTGGAAGAGGCCGAAGAGACCGCGGCCCGCGTCATGGCCGAATGCCAGGAGATGGGCGGCGAGGTCTCCGGTGAGCACGGCATCGGCATCACCAAGATCTCCTTCCTCGGCAAGAGCAAGATGGACGCCCTGCGCGCCTTCAAGGAACGCGTGGACCCCCGCGACGTCATGAACCCGGCCAAGCTGGTGCATCGCGAGCTGCCCGTGCGTCCCTTCACCTTCTCCTTCAACCGGCTCATCAACGACATCCACGCCAGCGGCCTGCCGGACAAGGAAAAGCTCATCAGCCTGCTGTCCACGGTGCAGGTCTGCACCCGCTGCGGCAAGTGCAAGCAGGTCTGCTCCATGTGCTATCCCGAGCGCTCCATGCAGTACCATCCCCGCAACAAGAACATGGTGCTGGGCATGCTGCTGGAGGCCGTCTATTACTCGCAGGTCAACAAGGGCGCCATCGACGACAACCTGCTGCGCTGGATGCGCGACCTGGTGGAACACTGCACGGCCTGCGGCCGCTGCCTGGCCAACTGCCCGGTCAAGATCCCGTCCGGCGAAGTGGCCCTGACCCTGCGCTCCCTGCTGGAGCACGAGAACGCCGGCGGCCATCCCATCAAGAAGCGTGCCCTGGAATGGCTGGTGCATGACGTGTCGTCCCGCGTGCCCAAGGCGGCCAAGATGGCCTCACTGGGCCAGAAGGTGCAGAACAAGCTGCTGGGCGTGGTGCCCTCGGTGTGGAAGAAGCGCATGCAGAGCCCCATCTTCGCGGGCAGCGGCCCCAAGATGGGCTACACCAACCTGTACGAATCCCTGCGCCTGCACCGCGGCTCCGTGTTCGCGCCCAAGGAAGTGACGCCGGGCATGCCCTGCGTGCTCTACTTCCCCGGCTGCGGCGGTTCGCTCTTCTATGACCGCATCGGCCTGGCCGCCATCATGCTGCTGCTGCACACCGGCCATGCCGTGGCCGTGCCGCCGCGCCACCTGTGCTGCGGCTATCCCCTGCTGGCCGCGGGCATGGATACCGAATACGAAGACAACATGGCCCAGAACCGCCAGTATCTGGCCTCCATGCTGCGCAACCTCATCAAGCAGGGCTTCGATGTGCGCTATCTGGCCACGGCCTGCGGTTCCTGCCGCGACAGCCTGGCCCGCATGAAGCTCAACGAGCAGTTCCCGCAGCTGGAACAGAAGGACGTGAGCCAGATCGTCCTGCCCCTGCTCCAGCACGAGAGCATGGAAGCCCCGGTGGCCCCCGGCACCAATGTGCTCTACCATGCGGCCTGCCACTGCGAATGGGCGGGCGTGCCCACCCTCAAGGGACAGGCCCAGCTCACCGGCGCCCTGGAACAGCTCTGCAAGGTCAAGGTCTCCACCATCCCCGGCTGCTGCGGCGAGTCCGGCATGGGCGCCGTGACCTCCCCCACCATCTACAACCTGCTGCGCGCCCGCAAAAAGGAACGTCTGGCCCAGGCCTTCGAGCCCCAGCCCCAGACCGGCGCCTGCTACGCCGGGCCCATCCTGGTGGGTTGCCCGTCCTGCAAGATCGGCATCGCCCGCTGCCTCATCCAGCTCAAGGAAAAGCACCCCGTGTTGCATGTGCTGGAATGGCTGGCCAACCAGGTGGACGGTGAGGACCGCCGCCAGCGCTTCCGCCGCCGCGCCAACGAGACCCGCGGCGACGTGCGCATCGTCCAGTGCTAGACGGGAATGATGACGATGAAATGATATGAGGGGGGAAGGGGACTTTTCCAGCGGAAAAAGTCCCCTTCCCCCCTCATGCTCCCCCCACCCTTCAAAACCGCTTACGGGAGCCTGACGGCTCCTCCAGACCCTGCCCGTCGGTACGCTCTGCCGCATGACGGACAGACCAAAGGAATCGCCATGGAAAGAAAGGAAGTCACCCACATGCTGGTGGGTGTCCAGCCCCAGGGGCAGGGCACCATCCGCGTCGTAGGCGCCAAGCTGCACGGCATCGTGGTCACGGAATCCAAGCTCAACTACCACGGCTCCATCACCATCGACACCGACATCCTCGAAGCGGCCCGTCTACTGCCGCTGGAATACGTCTATATCTGGAACAAGCACAGCGGTTCCCGCATCGAGACCTATGTGCTTCCCGGTCCGCGCGGTAGCGGCGTGGTCTGCCTCAACGGTGCCGCGGCCCGTACCTGTCAGGTGGGCGACGAGATCATCGTGGCCTCTTCCCGCGAGATCCCCGTCAGCGACTATCATGATGGCTTTTCCTGCCGCGTGCTGACCTTCGACCAGAGCGGCGAACTGCCCAACCGCGTGGCCGAAAAGCTGGAATACCGCGTGGCCGCCAAGGACGACGGCACGGAATTCGTCATCATGGACATGGCCACCGGCCAGGAATGGATCGGCTAGACATACCGTTCTGACATGAGGGGGAAGGGGCCACCGCTGCTTGCCCATGGCGCCCCCGTCGTGACGGGACGGCCCCGGCGGCGAAACGTCCCTTCTCCTCATGCCCTCCTCCCCTTCGAAGGCTGCCCACAAGGAGCCTGACGGTTCCTTCCCCGCCCTCCGACGCCCGTCCGTATGCCAGGGCAGCGTGCCTGCGGATCATGCTCAGCCGTTCCTTCGCGCCCTCTTCCCATGTCTTTTGCCCACGGCACGGGAATCCTCCGTGCCTTGCCCGCATTTTTTCCTGCCGCCCCACTCTCCCGCCGCACCGGGGGCCCCTTGAGACGCGCGCAACCTGTCGCGCCACAGCGCCTGCCCATCTCCCTGAAAAAAGCGCGTTGGGGGGAGGATGGGGGCCGGGGGGAAGGAGGGCCCCCTGCGCGCCGGCCAAGGGTCCCTCCTTCCCCCGAAACCGGCGACACCCGCCCTCCTGCCCGCACTTGCGAAAGCAGCAACGGATTTTTATAATCATGTGTTGGCCGGGCGACCGCATGGCACACAGCCATGCCCCGCGGCCCGGGGCCGAGAAGGCCCGTCATGACGCGGGAGCGCGCGTTCCTCCCCTGTCCCGACTTCCGGGCCAGAAGAACGGGAGAACGCTGTCCACGCGCCTGTCCGGGCCCGTTTTTCACTATCTCACCGCTCCAGCCGAGCAGCAGAGGATACTATGAGCTATACCAAGGAAGATGTCTGGAAATATCATGCGGAGCCCCGCCCCGGTAAGGTGGAAGTGCTGCCCTCCAAGCGGGGCGAGACCCAGGACGACCTGACCCTGGCCTATTCGCCCGGCGTGGCCGATGCCTGCCGCGCCATCGAGGCCGATCCCGCCGCCGCGGCCAGCCTCACCGCCCGCAGCAACCTGGTGGCCGTGGTCAGCAACGGTACGGCCGTGCTGGGCCTGGGCAACATCGGCCCCCTGGCGGGCAAGCCCGTCATGGAAGGCAAGGGCATGCTCTTCAAGATGTTCGCCGACGTGGACGTCTTCGACCTGGAGCTGGCCACCACCGATCCCGACGAGCTCATCAACGTGGTCAAGACCCTGGAGCCCACCTTCGGCGGCATCAACCTGGAAGACATCAAGGCCCCCGAGTGCTTCTACATCGAACAGAAGCTCAAGGAGATCATGAACATCCCCGTCTTCCATGACGACCAGCACGGCACCGCCGTCATCTCCGGCGCGGGCCTCATCAACGCGGCCCACATCGCCGGCCGCAAGATGGAAGACATGAAGGTCGTGGTGGTGGGCGCCGGTGCCGCCGGCATCGCCTGCGCCAACTTCTACGTCAGCCTGGGCGTCAAGCGCGAGAACATCTGGATGTTCGACAGCAAGGGCCTGATCCACAAGGGCCGCCAGGACAAGCTGCATCCCACCAAGGCCGCCTTCGCGCAGGAAAAGGACGCCACCCTGGCCGAAGCCATGCAGGGCGCCCATGTGTTCCTGGGCCTGTCCAAGCCCGGTCTGGTCACGCAGGACATGGTGCGCAGCATGGCCTCGCATCCCGTGATCTTCGCCTGCGCCAACCCCGTGCCCGAGATCACCTATGCCGAAGCCAAGGCCGCCCGTGACGACCTGCTCATGGGCACCGGCCGCTCCGACTGCCCCAACCAGATCAACAACGTGTCCGGCTTCCCCTTCATCTTCCGCGGCGCCCTGGACGTGCAGGCCACGGAGATCAACGAAGCCATGAAGCTGGCCGCTGCCGAGGCCCTGGCCATGCTGGCCCGCGAAGACGTGCCCGAAGAAGTAAGCAAGGCCTACGGCGGCAAGAAGTTCAGCTTCGGCCCCGACTACATCATCCCCAGCCCGCTGGATCCGCGCATCATCGAATGGGTGACGCCCGCCGTGGCCCGTGCCGCCATGGAAAGCGGCGTGGCCCGCGCCCGCATCGAGGACCTGGACGCCTACCGCGCCGGTCTGCGCGAACGCGTGGCCCGCATGCGCCGCCGCGCCGACGCCGCCCGCCTGGCCAACGATTAAGACAGACTGCTCCCATCTCCGGGAGCTTGTTGGGGAGGCATCCGCCTCCCCTTTTTTCATGGGCGGAACGGCCCGGCATCCGGGCCATGGCCCGCCATAACGCCACAAGGCCCCCGGAAGGCCCGAAAATGTTTTCCCCGACTATGGACATACCTCTTGCGTCCGGGAAGCCGACAGGGCATTCTGGGGCAAAAAAAAGGAGTTCCCTCATGGCAGACATCATCGCCAAATATCTCGGCGACCTGCGCGTGGAATGCGTGCACCAGCAGAGCGGTACCGTGCTCGTCACCGACGCCCCCAAGGACAACAACGGCAAGGGCGAAGCCTTCTGCCCCACCGACCTCTGCGCCACGGCCCTGGCCGCCTGCGCCATGACCATCATCGGCATCTACGGCCGGAACCACGGCGTGGACGTGACCGGCACCATCATCGAGATCAGCAAGACCATGAGCGCCAACCCGCGCCGCATCGGCAAGATCGAGATCATCTTCAACATGCCCGACCGTGACTTCTCCGAAAAGGAAAAGACCATGATCGAACGGGCCGCCCACACCTGCCCCGTGCATCTGAGCCTGCACCCCGATACCGAGCAGGTCTTCACCTTCAAGTGGAGCCGCTAGGCCCCACGGCAGCACCCACGACAAACCAAAAGGGAGGACATGGTCCTCCCTTTTTTCATGCCTTGCGACGGCACATCAGATGCGGCGGTGGATCAGGTCACCTTCCACCCGGATGGCCGCCAGCGGCCGGGAAAACGTCGCCGGCCTTGCCTCATCCTCTTGCCACCTTTGACCGCATCCCTTCGTGGAGCCGGCGACAGGATGCCGCAGCAGGCGGGAACGAGCTTGGGGGAGGCGGAAGGGCCGGAAACGGAGACGAAAAAAGCCCGTCCCCTGCGGGGGACGGGCTTTTTACATCCATGAACGATCGGCATCAGGCTTCCGCAGGCCAGCGGCGGGAGACCTGCAAACGGCCGTCCCGGCGCAGCAGGCCGCAGGCGCAGCCCGAAAGGCTGTCGGCCAGGGTCAGGGCTTCCCCGGCGGGCAGGACGGACAGGCCGGTGGCCAGCGCATCGGCCTGCATGCAGGTGGCGGCCAGCACGCTCATGCTGCCCAGCACGGGGCTGCGTCCGGTGGACGGATCCAGCAGGTGGTGATGGCGCCCCTCGGCGTCATAGTGCATCTCATAGCCGCCGGACGTGGCGATGGCCTGGTTGTACAGCTCCAGCACCTGCGGATAGTGGCCGCGCTTTTCCGGGTCTTCCACGGCCACGCGCCAGAACACGCCCGGGGCCTTGTGGCCGCGCGCCAGGATGTCGCCCCCGGCATTGATGAGGTGGTTCTCGCAGCCCGCGCGCAGCAGCACGGCGGACATGGCGTCCACGATATGCCCCTTGGCGATGCCGTCCAGGGTCAGGCCCATGCCCTGCCGTTCCAGGCGCATCCCGTCGCGACCGGCATAGACGGCATCGGTATCCACCAGGGCCAGGGCCTCGCGCAAATCGCTCTCGGCCAGCTCCAGCTCGCCTTCGGGATTGCTGCGGCTCTCCAGCAGGCGCACCAGCGGCAGGACCGTGGCGTCGAAGGCACCGCCGGTCAGGTGGCAGATGCCGTGGGCCCGCTGCCAGACATTGAGCAGCTCGGGCGGCACGTCCCGCAGGCTGCCCTGGCTGTTGAGCACGCCCAGGGGGGCCGCCGCGTCATGCCGGGTCAGCAGGGCTTCCAGACGGCGCCCCTCGGCAAAGGCCAGATCCATGGCATCATGGGCCTGGGTGGACGACGGACAGGCCACGGTGATGCTCACCATGGTGCCCATGAACAGGGCCGTCTGCTGCGCGGGCGCGCCAAGGCGCGTCACGGCCCTAGCGGGCGCGGGCTCAAGGACGGAGGCCGCACCGGCCAGCAGCAGGCCGCTGCCGGCCAGCGTCCAGCGCAAAAAATCTCGGCGAGAGGTCTTAGGCATTGCAGTTCTCCTGTGCGGGGCGGTCGTTCTTTCCGGTCACAGGCACGGTGCCGCCCCCAGCAGCGCCGTCGCCATCGCTGTCATCCTTCATCCTGGCCACATTGGCGGCCTCGATGCCCGTGGGGCAGGTACGGCGCAGGATGTGGCGGGCACAGGCCTCCACGCAGGCCTCACCGCAATCGGGCCCGTAAGAAACACACTTGATCTGGTCCACCACCATGCGGCCGGCCACGTTGCTCACCGCCTTGGCCGGGCAGGCCTTGGCACAGCGGCCGCAATTGATGCAGCCCGCGTCACAGACTTCGGTCACGGCGCGCAGCTTGTCGCGCGTATTGCAAAACACGGCCACACGATGGCGGCGCGGCACCAGCTCCAGCACCCCGCGCGGGCAGGCCGAAACGCACATGCCGCAGCCCGTGCAGCGGGACATGTCCACACGCACCACGCCGTCCTTGACCTGCATGGCGTCGAAGGGGCAGACCTGCACGCAGTCACCGAAGCCCATGCAGGACCAGTGGCAGGTATCGGTGCCGCCGCGCAGCATGGCCGCCGCCGCGCAGGAGGGCATGCCCTGATACTGGTAGCGCAGGGCCACATTGCCGGCCAGCTTGTCACAGCGCCGCAGCGAGAACAGGGGCTCCGCCTCGGCCACGGTCTTGCCGGTCAGCTCGCCCACGGCGATGGCCGTATCGGCACCGCCCGCGCAGCATTTGTTGGCCGGGATGTCGGGATCGGAGACCACGGCCGCGGCGTACCCTTCGCAGCCGGCAAAGCCGCAACCACCGCAGTTGGCCCCGGGCAGGACCTCCAGCACGGCCTCCACCCGCGGGTCTTCCTTGACGTAGAAGACGCGCGAGGCGATGGACAGCAGGATGGCGGCCACGAGCCCCAATCCGAACAGGGTGATGATGGAAACGAAAACCATATATGCCTCTCCTTGCCGCCCAGCGGCAGTCAAAAGCCCGTAGTCCGCGTTATTGCGCCATGCCCTTGAAGCCCATGAAAGCCAGCGACATCAGGCCGGCCATGATGAGGGCGATGGGCGTCCCGGCCATGGCCTTGGGCAGACGGCAGGTATCCAACCGCTCGCGGATGCCCGCCATGAGCAGGAGGGCCAGGGTGAAGCCCACGGCCGAGGCCGCGCCGTACAGTACGGAAGTGAGCAGGTCGTATTCCTCGCGCTGCACCAGGATGGCCACGCCCATGACGGCGCAGTTGGTGGTGATCAGCGGCAGGAAGATGCCCAGGGCCGCATACAGGGGCGGCACCATCTTCTTGAGGAACATCTCCACGAACTGCACCAGCGAGGCGATGACCACGATGAAGACGATGGTCTGCAGGTAGCCCAGGCCAAAGGGCTCCAGCACGTAACGCTGCATGAGCCAGGTGCAGGCCGTGGCCACGATGATGACGAAGATCACCGCGCCGCCCATGCCCAGGGCCACGCCTTTTTCCTTGGAGCAGCCAAGGTAGGGGCAGTTGCCCAGGTACTGGGCCAGCACGATGTTGTTGACGAAGATGGCCGAGATGAAAAGCTGGAAGATATCCATACGCGCATCCTTGCGAAAGCCCGCGGGCTACTGTTCCTGACGCTGCTGGAGCATGCTGCACGCCTTGCAGCCGCCGCAGCTGGAGGTTTCCACCACCTGGCCGCCCTTGCGGCGCGCCTGCCAGACATTGATGACGTTCATGATGGCCAGGATGAGGCCCAGGCAGATGAAGGCGCCGGGGGCCTGCACCATGATGGCGAACGGCTGGAAACCGTCCCACATGACCGGATGGTCGAACCAGGTGCCGTTGCCCAGGATCTCGCGCAGCGAACCCAGGAAGGTCAGCGACATGGTGTAGCCCAGGCCGATGCCCAGGCCGTCGGCCACCGAGGCGGCCACGCCGTTCTTGGCGGCGAAGGCCTCGGCGCGGGCCAGGATGATGCAGTTCACCACGATGAGCGGAACGAAGATGCCCAGCTGCTGGTAGAGCGGATAGGCATAGGCCTGCATGAGCAGTTCCACCGCCACCACCAGCGAGGCCGCGATGACGATGAAGCAGGCGATGCGCACTTTCTTGGGGATGATGCCGCGCACCATGGAAATGATCATGTTGGAGAGCACGAGCACGAAGATGACCGCCGCACCCATGCCCAGGCCGTTGTTGGCGGAGTTGGTGACCGCCAGCGTGGGACACAGACCAAGCACCAGCCGGAAGGGAGGCAGATCCTTCCACAGCCCCTTGGTGAATTCTTGCATGACGCTGCTCATGGCCGGCTCCTTATTTGTTGCCCCAGGTCTTGAGGATTTCAGGCTTGAGGGCCTTGTAGGCCTCGGCGGCCAGGTTCACGGCCGTCACCGCTCCCGAAGAGGAGATGGTGGCGCCGGAGATGCCGTCGATGCTGCCCCCCTGGCTCTTGAGGCCCACCGGCGCGGCGATGCCCCTGAACTGCCCGGTAAAGCCGGGCTCCGCGATACGCATGCCCAGGCCGGGCGTTTCCTTGAGGGTGGTGGTGCCGATGCCCGCCAGCGTGTCGTTGGCCACATTGAAGCCCACCATCACGCCCACGTCACCGCCGTAGCCCTTGCCCTTGGCTTCCAGGGCCACGCCCACCAGCTTCCCGTCACGCATGGCGGGAAAGACCAGCACCCGGCCTTTTTCGGTCTCGAAGGCCTTGCGGTCGGCGATGGGCTGGTTGTCGATATCAGTGAACACCCCGGCAATGGCCGGTCCCTGCACATAGGTCAGCACCTGTTCCTCGATGACGGGCGCAGTGACCATCTTGAGGTAGGACAGGGCAAAGCCCGAAAGGCCGCACAGGGCTGACAGGACGACGATCATTCGCAGGATATCGGCCATGGCTAGCGCACTCCAAAAGGTTTGGGCCGGATGGAATCCAGCAGCGGGGCCACCAGATTGGCCAGCAGGATGGCAAAGGGCACACCGTCAAGGTAGATGCCGTACTTGCGGATGGTCATCACCAGCGCGCCGCCCAGCAGGCCGTACAGGAACATGGGCAGGGGGCGCGACGGCGCGTTGGCCGGATCGGTGATGAGGAAGAAACCGCCCAGCATGACCGAGCCCGTGCACAGGTGGAACAGGGGCGACGCGTCGGTGGCGGGGCTGTTCATATAGAAGAGCGCGGCCAGACCGGCCACCCCGGCAAAGAAGCCCAGGGCGATCTGCCAGCGGATGATGCCGCGGGCCGCCAGCAGGGAGCCGCCCAGGAAGAGCGCCCCCACCTGCCCGGCGCCGAGGCCGTTGATCTGCTGGCCCAGCAGCAGGTCCTGCAGGGGGATGCGGCCGGCATCGGCCCAGCCGAAGAATTTGAGCCGCACCAGCGGGTCCACCATGGACGCGGCATTGAGCTGCACGGCATTGGGTTCCATGAACAGGGGGAAGGAGACGAAGAGCACGGCCCAGCCCACCACGGAGGTGTTGACCGGGTTGGCGCCCAAGCCGCCGAAGGCCATCTTGCCCAGGCTGATGGCGATGAGCGGCGCCATGACCGCGATCCACCAGGGGGCGTCGGCCGGCAGCATGAAGGACAGCAGCAGGCCGGAACAGACGGCCGTGTAATCGTCGATGGCCAGCTCGCGGCCCATGAGTTTCTGACAGGCGGCCTCGGTGAGCACGGCCACGGCCACGCACAGGGACATGACGCGCACGGCGGGCAGGCCCCAGGTCCAGACGGCCCCGATGACGGCAGGCAGCAGGGCCGCGAGGGTCATCAGGCTCTGGCGGCGCACGGTGCGCCCGCAATGCCAGTACGGCGGGGCGCTCATGGCCAGCAAAACGGAAGATTGAGCGGCAGCGGGCATCAGTTTTCTCCTTCCTTGGCTTCGGCGGCAGACTGCGCCGCGGGACGCAGCTCCCGTTCTTTCAGACGGCGGGCCTCATCGGCCTGGGCCAGCTTGTGCTTGGCCAGACGGATGTATTGCAGGACCGGACGGCGGGCGATGCAGACATAGCCGCACAGGCCGCATTCCAGACAGCAGTCCACGTGTTCGTCGCGGCAGCGCTCGTGCAGGGCGAATTCCGCGTTACGGCTCAGCATGCTGGGGCTCAGGCGCGCGGGGCAGATCAGCACGCAGGCGCCGCAGTTGATGCAGGGGCTGTGGCCTTCCATGGGCGGCACGGTACCGGCCTCCACCACGAAGACGCCCGTGGCCCCCTTGGTGATGCTGCGGTCCAGGCGGTCGATGCTCTCGCCGCGCAGCGGGCCGCCGCGCACCAGGGTGTCGCCGCTGTTGAGCTTGATGTGGGCGAATTCCAGCAGCTCGCCCAGCATGCTGCCTTCCTTGACGATATAGTTGCCGGAGTGGGTGTAGCTGCCCAGGGTGATGACCGACTCGATGAGCGGCAGGCCCGTGCGGGCCACGCGGCCCAGGCTCCAGACATTGTGGAGCCCCACCACGCCCACGCCTTCGGGGTTCTCCTTGCCGGTGACGCTCTTGACCAGCAGGGCGTTGACGCTGGCCGGATAGCGGGCCGTCACGCGCACCACTTCCACGTCGTCGAAATGCAGGTGCATCTCGCGCGGTACGGCCAGCAGGATGCGTTTGGCCGGGGAAAGGCGGCGCAGCACGGACAGACCGGCCCGCAGCGTGCCCTGATGGGTCAGCAGCATGGGCTCGGCCCAAGTGACGCCGGGGTCGGGGTTGAGGCCGTTGATGATCAGGGTCTCGCACTGCTGCCCCAGGCTCTTGGTGTTCAGGCCCAGGCTCTTGAGCAGCACGGCCAGCTCCTGGCCCGTGCGTTCGTCATTGATCAGGTCCACCTTCTCCACGCTGTCGGCCAGGGCGCGCAGGGCCTCGTCGGGCTCGATGGCCTCCACGAAGAGGCTGCGCTCGGTCACGTCGGTGATGCGGCCGAAGATGGGCGAGAACGCGTCCCCCTTGAGCGGCGAGGGGTGCACCGCCAGGCGCATGCGCGGGTAGACCAGGGCTTTTTTGGTCACGCCTTCCACGAGCTTGTAGCCCTCGCGGTTGAGGCGCACACGGCGCGGTTCCGGGCCGTTGCTGTACCGTTGCGTCACCCCGTACACCAGGTGGAAACGCGGGTCCTTCAACATTTGGAATACTTCTTTCATACCCGCCTCGCTACTTGGTATGGCACTGGGCGCACTTGTCCTTGCCGAAGGGGCCCTTGCCGAGCTTTTCATGACAGCCCATGCACTGGCCGTGGAAGGCGTCCATACGGCCGGGGATCAGCTTGTCCGGCGTCTTCTTCACATGGCAGACCGTGCAGTCGGCATACAGGGTGTTCACCTTGCCCTTCACGGCGGCCTCATCCTTGCGCGTGGGCTTCAGCTCATGGCAGGAAGCGCAGTTCTTGGCCTTGCCGAACAGATCCTGGTGGCAGGCCACGCAGCGCGCGTGCACGGCATCGGCCAGCACCGGCGGCGTGCCGGGCTCGGCGGCCTTGTTGGTGGGCCGGGCCCCGGCCTCATGGCAGTTGGCGCAGCTCTGCGGTTCGGGCTCGATGTCCGTATCGGCATGGTGGCAGGAGGTGCAGTCCACGCCGAACTCCTCGCTGTGCTGCTGATGCCCCCAGTCCTTGGCCGCCAGCGTGTAATGGTGGCAGGTCACACAGCTTTCCGCCGGATAGCTCTTGGCGTGCCCCGCCTTGAAGGCATCGTCCAGGGCCACGCCGTGGCAGCTGGCACAGGCCATGGCCTTGTCGGGCGTCTTCTGCAGGCTCTCGTGGTGGCAGGTGGCGCAATCTTCCTTGAGCAGACGGCTGTGCTTCTGATGGTCGAAGACCACGGGACCGCCCGCATTGTCGAACAGGATGCGACGCGTGGCAGGTTCCTTGTCCCCCGCGACCGGGCCCGCCGGCAACAGATAGCCGGCGATCCCCGTCACGGCCAGGACGGCCGTCAGGATGGCGATGGAAAGGTAACGTTTTTGCAATGCCTTGCCCCTCTTCCAAAAGGTGAACGGGATGGGAGCCTCCGGCGTTCCGGCCGGCAGTCCGTCATGCCGGACCGTCACGGAGGCGCCGCTGCGCCCTTGCCAGCTCCGCAGCCTTCTCCCTGCGGTCTTTTTCCATGGAAAAGGCCGTTTTCAGGGTGAGCACCAAGACCCGCTCCCCGCAGACGGAGAGCGCCGGCCCGAAGGCTGCCTTCCTCAGGCTATGTCATGGATATGTTGCAAGGGGCGGGCCCGGGGCCCGCCCCCGGTTGCCTACACGACGAAACGGTCGTCCCGGGCCACCTCGTCCCGTACGATCTTGAACAGCACGGGGCTCAGCAGCAGGACGCCGGTAAGGTTGGGCAGCGCCATAAGGGCGTTGCAGGTATCGGCCAGGAGCCACACGGCATCCAGGGCCAGGACGGAGCCCACGCCCACCGCCAGGCAGTAGACCAGGCGGAAGACCATCTGGGCACGGTCGCCGAACAGGTAGATGGCGCAGCGTTCACCGTACACGCACCAGCCGAGGATGGTGGTGAAGGCGAAGAAGGTCAGGCAGATGGTGACCGCGAACTGGCCCACACCAGGCAGCGCCTGTTCGAAAGCCATGGAGGTCATCATGCTGGCGGCGGAGGAACCGGCGGTCCAGGTGCCCGTCACCAGGATCACGAAGCCCGTCATGCTGCAGACGATGATGGTATCGATGAAGACGTCGAGCATGCCGATGGAGGCCTGCACCAGCGGGGTCTCGGCCGTGGAGGCCGCGTGGGCCATGGGAGCGGTACCCAGGCCGGCTTCGTTGGAGAAGATACCGCGGGCCATGCCCTGACGGATGGCCATCATCACCGTGGCGCCCACAAAGCCGCCGGTGGCCGCCGTGGGCTGGAAGGCATCGGAGATCACCCACCAGAACACGGAGGGGACCTTTTCGATGTTCATGCCGATGATGAGCAGGCACATGAAGACATACATGATGGCCATGAAGGGCACGATCTTGCCCGCCACGGCGCCGATGCGGCGCACGCCGCCCAGCAGCACGGCCACGCACAGGCCCACCAGGATCAGGCCGCACAGCCACGCGGGCAGGCCGAAGGTGCCGGAGATATTGTCCGTGATGGCCTTGGCCTGCACCATGCCGCCCGTACCGATACAGGCGCAGATGCCGAACACGGCAAAACTGGTGCCCAGCCAGACCCATTTGGGGCCCAGGCCGTTCTTGATGAAATACATGGCGCCGCCCACCCAGTTGCCGGCGGGGGTCTTTTCACGGAAGTGCACGGAAAGCAGCACTTCGCTGAACTTGGTCATCATGCCCACCAGGGCCGTGACCCACATCCAGAACAGGGCGCCGGGGCCGCCCACGGCGATGGCCAGGGCCACGCCCACCACGTTACCGGTACCGATATCTGCGGCCAGAGCAGTCATGAGGGCATTCCACGGCGAGATCTCGCCGTGTTCGGACTGATGGGACCGCCCCTGCCACAGGCACTTGTAAGCTCGTACCCAATTGCGGAAGGAGAAAAAGCGTAGCGCTATATTCAGATAGATGCCCGTGCCTACCAGCAGCACCAGCATGACCGGGCACCACAAAAAGCCGTTAAAGGTTTCCAAAAGCTTGTAAAGCTCCACTTTTCCATCCTCCCGGGGCTCGCCCCTGTCCTCTCGTTGATATCTTCCGCCCGGACAGCCCTCTGCATCCGACCGGAATGCCCGTGCCACAGCGGATGGCACAAAAACACGCTAGCACGCTTTCAGCATCGCTGCAAAGGGCCGGGCTCTGCTTTACGCCGGTTTTACACGGTAAAACGCGCACTTTGTTACGCAATGCACATAGTCCCGCCATGACTGTTCACACAAACAGTCACGAGAGTTTCCATACACTTTAAGAAATAACGAACAAGCCAAATAAATAAACATCATCAAACTGCATATAAAGCAAAATATACTTTAATTTTTTGTGTTACTGCGTCAAAAGTACATCACAAATTAAAATCGATATGCGTCCAGCCATCTCTACCATCAATGTGACAAAGTTTTTCAGCCTGCACATCCCCGGCAGCTCCACGTCATCACATTTTCCGGGTCCCTCTGGAAAAATTTCCTGAAAAAAATTTCAAAAAATTTTTTCCTACGGTCTTTTTGGGGCATTTTCCAGGCCGATACGGCGACGGACGACATACTGGGGCCGTCCCTTGACCTCCTGGAACACACGCCCGAGGTATTCCCCCACGATCCCCAGCGAGCACAATATCAGGCCGCCAAGACACAGGATCACCACCATCAGCGAGGCATACCCGGGGACATCCACGCCCCAGACAAGCGTTTTGAAAATAAGGTATCCGGCATAGAAAAAGCCGACCAGGGCCACGAGCATTCCCAGATAGCTCCACAAGCGCAGCGGCAGCGTGCTGAAGGAGGTGATGCCGTCCAAAGCAAAGTTCCACAGCTTCCACCCCGGCCACTTGCTGCTGCCGGCCACTCGGGCCGGACGTTCGTATTCCACGACGGCACTGCGGAAGCCCACCCAGCCATACAGCCCCTTGGTGAAACGCACACGCTCGGGCAAGGCATTCAGGGCGTCCACCACCACACGATCCATGAGCCGGTAATCCCCGGCATTGGGAACGACACGTCCCCTGGTCAACCGGTTGAACAGTCGGTAGAAGAGGCCCGCGCTCACGCGCTTTGCCCAGCTGTCCGCATCACGCCGGGAACGCACACCTATGACCGTTTCATATCCCTGTTCCCACAGGCGCAGGAACTGTTGCAAAAGAGCTGGCGGATCCTGCAGATCCACGTCCATAGGGACGACGGCATCCCCGCGGGCCGCCTGCAATCCGGCGGCCAACGCCAGTTCCTTGCCGAAATTACGGGAAAAGGAGATAGCGCGGACCCGCGGATCCCGGGCATGGAGACCTTCGATGATCTCCAGGGTCCTGTCCGTACTGCCGTCATCGACGAACAGGATCTCCAGCTCATAGGGCTCGTCATGCAAGACTTCCTGCACGGCCTCATAGAACAGCGGAATGGCCTCTTCTTCATTAAGGACCGGAACGATCAGGGAAAGCAGTTTCATCTGTTGTCTCCTTGCATGTCTCCGCCTTATAGCGCCAGGGCACAGGGACAGACAACGATACGATCACGCTGCCCCATGACAGAGGGTCTTTTGTATGCGCCAGTCTACCGGTAATTTTCTTGCTCTGAGCTGGTTCTTTCTTTTTTCCGGCCTGCTTCTCAAAGCTGCATTTTGCGAACACGCCTGTCCTTATCGGCAGTCTGTATTATCTGCTCTGCTGGAAACTCTATCACTATGTCCCGCTGAGCATGGAGCCCCGCATCATTTCCGTGTCATTCTGACCAGGCTCCCGATCCGAACCGGATAAAAGCGTACAAAAAGGGCAGCCCGAAGGCTGCCCTTTATCGATCGGTGTATCCCCGGTCCGGGACGGATCTGGAGCGGGAAGCATGCGGGGAAGGCCCGCCATACGCCCGGAACTGCCGGGAGCGCTCCAGCAGGGACGCTCCTAGGAGCGGGCCATCTCCACCAGCTCCTTGCGGGTGAAGAGGGAGTGCAGTTCGTAACCGGCTTCCTTCAGCTTTTCGCGGCCGCCTTCTTCGCGGTCCAGGATGCAGCACACGGCCACGATGTCCAGGCCGGCGGCGCGCACGCGGTCACAGGCCTTGAGCAGGGAGCCGCCGGTGGTCACCACGTCTTCCAGCATGGCCACTTTGTCGCCGGGTTTGAAGTTGCCCAGGCCTTCCACGAACTGGCCGGTACCGTGGTCCTTGGCTTCCTTGCGCACCAGCAGGCCGTTGAGGGGACGGCCCAGTTCGTGCGAGATGGCGGTGGTGGCGGAGACCAGCGGGTCGGCGCCCATGGTCATGCCGCCCACGCCCACCACGGGCACGTCCTTGAGCAGGTCGTTGAACAGCGTACCGATGAGCCAGGAACCTTCGGCATGCAGGGCGGTCACGCGGCAATCGAAGTAATAGTCGCTGCGGCGGCCGGAAGCCAGGACGAAGTCGCCTTCACGGTAGGACTTTTCCACCAGCAGGCGGGCCAGACGACGCTTGATCTCCAGGATGGACTGCTGCACGGGAGCCTCCTAATTGCCGAAGACGCGCTTGTAGATGACGTCTTCGTATTTAAGGTAGTAGGTGGGATCGAAAAGTTCGGCCAGCTGGGCATCGCCCAGACGTTCATGCATGTCGGGGTCGGCGCACACCAGCTCGGGGAAGGGCTTGCGGGTCTCCCAGCTCTGCATGGCCAGGCGCTGCACGGCCTCATAGGCCTTCTGGCGCGGCAGGCCGGTGGCGATGAGGGCGGTGAGCACGCGCTGGGAGAAGTACAGGCCGTAGGAACGTTCCATGTTCTCCTTCATGCGCTCGGGCTTGACCACCAGGCCGTCCAGCAGGCGGCACAGACGGTTGAGCACGTAGTCAGCCAGGATGGTGGAGTCGGGCATGATGACGCGTTCCACGGACGAATGGCTGATGTCGCGCTCGTGCCACAGGGCCTGATTCTCCATGGAAGCCACGGCATTGCTGCGGATCAGGCGGGCAAGACCGGCCATGTTCTCGGCGGAGATGGGGTTCTTCTTGTGCGGCATGGCCGAGGAGCCCTTCTGGCCCTTGGCGAAACCTTCTTCCACTTCCAGCACTTCGGTGCGCTGCAGGTGGCGCAGTTCCACGCACAGGCGCTCGATGCCGCCGGCCAGGATGGCCAGGGAGGTGAAGAAGTGGGCATAGCGGTCACGCTGCACGATCTGGGTGGAGTGCGGATCCACGGCCAGGCCCAGACGGGCCAGGGCCTTTTCCTCCAGTTCGGGGGAAAGGAAGGCGTAGGTGCCCACGGCGCCGGAGATCTTGCCCACGCGCACGCTCTCGATACCGGCCTTGACGCGTTCCAGATGGCGCTGGAACTCGGCGTGGAAGCCGGTCATCTTGAGGCCGAAGCTGGTGGGTTCGGCATGGATGCCGTGGGTGCGGCCCATGCAGAGCACGCCCTTGTGCTTGCGGGCCAGGGCTTCCAGAGAAGCCAGCACCTTTTCGATGTCTTCCACGATGAGCTTGCCGGCCTGCATGAACAGATAACCGTTGGCGGTGTCCACGATGTCGGAAGAAGTGCAGCCCAGATGGATGTAGCGGGCGTCGGGGCCCACCTTTTCTTCCAGCGAGGTAAGGAAGGCGATGACGTCGTGACGGGTGGTCTGCTCGATCTCGAGGATGCGGTCCACGTCGATGTCGGCCTTTTCCCGGATGGTCTTCACGGCCTCGGCGGGCACGCGGCCCAGTTCGGCCCAGGCTTCGCACACGGCCACTTCCACGGCCAGCCAGGCGCGGTAACGGTTCTCCAGGGTCCAGATGCGGCCCATGGCGGGCCGGGTGTAGCGCTCAATCATAGGTTACCTCACGCGGAAGGGGTCGACGAAGAGGAGGCGGAAGAACCCGAGCCTCCGGAAGTGCTGCTGGCAGTGCTGCCGGAAGAAGTGGAACTCGTCGACGAGGAGGCGGAAGAAGAAGGGGTGGACGTGCTGTTCTCGTCCTTGATGCCCTTGCGGTAGCCGTAATCGCTGACATACCAGCCGCCGCCCTTGAGCACGAAAGACGTGTGCGACATGACCCGCGGCGAGGGGGTGCCGCAATCAGGGCAGGGCTCCTGGGCCTGCATGTCGGTCACATGGGTCCATTCTTCAAAGACTTTCTGACAGTTGGGACACTGATATTCGTAGATGGGCATAGCTATAACGCCAAGAACGGCCACGACAGCCCCTGAGATACGGGGCCATCGGCCGTTGTGCTGAAATTCGCGGCTCCCCGCAGGGAACCGGCAATGAACTGTCCGCGGAAACTAGGCCTTGGCGGCCTTGGCTTCACGCACGCGCTGCTTCAGACGTTCAGCGCGACGATGACGGCGGCGATCCAGTTCCTTTTTACGCTCAATTTTCTTGTGAGCCATGATGTCCTCCACGGGGGTGATGCCCCCATTAATTTTTGGTAGAAAAGCATATCCCAAAGGTTCCGCAAAGTCCAGCGTGCAGAACGAAGACCACGCCCCTGCCCGCGCCATCCCTGCCTTGCGGCCCGCCCTGTGCGCGCGGGCACACCCGGGAAGGCCCCGTTGCCAGCGCTCCGCTTCTTGCCTACACTGCGCGGTCATGTTTCAATCCACAGTCGCCCCATCCGCCGAATGAGCTTTAGCCGTTGCGACGCAGGAAGCTACGGATAAAGACAGCAATGTGTTACGCGGCAAGACAGCCCATGAAAGCGCTGTCGCTATCCGTAAGCCCGCTGGTGCGGGCAACGGCTACCGCCTCCGCGACCGGCGGATAGGGGGCGTGCAGATCGCCCCTCCCTGAAGGGAGAAGTTGCGGAAAAGGATTTCATCGGCTTCGCCGTCTTGTCAAATTCCCTTTTCCCCCTGAAGGGGGAGGTCTCAAACCACAAAGGAATTCTTGATGAAGAAAGTCATCATCTATACGGACGGTTCCTGCCTGGGCAATCCCGGCCGGGGCGGCTGGGCCGCCATCCTCTGCCTGGTGGGCAGCACGGCCCGCCGCGAGCTGGTGGGCGGCGCCCGCCTGACCACCAACAACCGCATGGAACTGGGCGGCGTCATCGCGGCCCTCTCCGCCCTACGCGAAGCCTGCGAGGTGGACATCTACACCGATTCCAAATACGTCTGCGACGCTGTGGAAAAAGGCTGGCTGGCCGGCTGGCAAAAGCGCAACTGGATCAAGAGCGACAAGAAGCCCGTGCTCAACGTGGACCTCTGGAAACAGCTCCTGCCCCTGCTGCGCACCCACAAGGTCACCTTCCACTGGCTGCGCGGCCATGCCGGGCACCGCGAGAACGAACGCTGCGACGAGCTGGCCCGCGCCTTCGCCGCCGGTCCCGACCTGCCCGAGGACACGGGCTTCACGGCCGCCCAGGCCTGATCCCGCGCCCCGCCCATGAACGATATCCTTTCCCCCGACAGCCTGCATTCCCTGGCCCTGCTCTGGAAAGGCCTGCTCTGGCCTCTGCTGCGTCTGCTGCTGGGCCTGTGCGTGGGCCTGCTGCTGGCCAATCTGCTGGAGGCCCTGCGCTGGACGCGCCATCTGGCCCGCCTGGCCACCCCGCTGGCCCGGGCCGCCCATCTGCGCGACGTGGCGGGCGCGGCCTTCTCCCTGGCCTTCGTCTCCCCGGCAGCGGCCAACGGCCTGCTTTCCGAAAGCCACCAGAAAGGCGAGATCGACGGCCGGGAACTCATGCTGGCCAATCTGTTCAACAGCTTCCCGGCCTATCTGGTCCACACGCCCACCATCTTCCTGCTCACCTGGCCCGTGCTGGGCTGGCCCGCCGTGGTCTATGTGGGCCTGACCCTGCTGGCCGCCGTGGGCCGTACCGGCCTGACCATCGCCTTTTCCCGCCGCCTGCTGCCCGCACCGCCGCAGGGCTGCCTGGCCTGCACGACCGCCGCCGACGGCGAGACCGGCTGGCGCGCCGCCGCCCGCAAGGCCTGGAAGCGCTTCCGCCGCCGCGTGCCCAAACTGGTCTGCTTCACGGTGCCCGTCTACATCATCATGTATCTGTTGCAGCGCTACGGCCTGTTCACCGCCGCCGAGGAGTGGCTGGCCATGCACATGGAATGGCTGGCCTTCCTCAAGCCCCAGGCCATGGGCATCATCGTGCTGCATCTGGCCGCCGAGCTGGGCGCGGCCCTGGGCGCCGCAGGCAGCGTGCTCCAGACCGGCGGCCTCGAGGCCCGCGACGTGGTGCTGGCCCTGATGGTGGGCAACATATTGTCCACGCCCATGCGGGCCATCCGCCACCAGCTGCCCGCCTACGCCGGTTTCTACCGCCCGGCCCTGGCCCTGCGCCTCATCCTGGCCAACCAGGGCCTGCGCGCCGTCAGCATGGCCGTGGTCACCCTGCTGTACTGGTGGGTGGCGTTTTAGTAAGGAACAGACGAGGGGGAGAAGGAAACCGTTTTGGAAAACGGTTCTCCCTCTCCCCCTCGTGCTCCCCCTCTCCCTTCCCAAAACTTTCAGCAGGGGCAAGAGAGGAGAAAGACAGCCTGCCTTTCCTTCATACCGAGACAGGTATTGTCTGCCCTCCGGGCTCCGGAAAGACACCAGCGCGCATATGGCTCAAGGCATCGCCCGCCCGGCATTCTTTGCCATAGTGGCCGGACTGTGCCGCCAGGGGCTCTCGGTATGCCCTGTCCTTCCTGCCGTCCTTCACATCCTGCCTGCCGGAGAGCCGGATGACAGGGCGGAGTCCCCCTTCTAACGCACAAGAGAATCGCCGCGTACCTCTACGGAATGACCGGCCCCACCGTCGAACAATACCGAAAAATCCCCCTGTGGCCTGTTCAGGGTCACCTCACTGTTGGAGTCCAGACGGGCCTCTTGCAAAACAACGCCGCTGCTGTCCCGTACCACGATCCTGATACCCGTTGCCGACGAACCGTCCGAGTAACCGCCCTGGCAGGTGAACGTCCCATCAGCGTTGTCAAAACAGTTCAGCAGGGCACTGTGCGCTGCCGCAGGCGATGCCTGTGCCCCCAACAGGGCCGCTACTGCCAGAATGAAGAGAAGATTCTTCATTGTTCCTCCTCCTATGCTCGTATTATTGACATTGAATTTCTTTTTCATATAGACTTGTCAAAAAAAGAGCAAGGAGGAGGTATGCGATTTCCCCCGGTCTGCGTGGAGCATCTCCGGCACGCCTATGGAAAGCACAAGGTCTATGAAGATCTGTCGCTCTCTTTTGAGATGGGCAAGATTTACGGTCTGCTGGGCAAGAATGGCGTTGGCAAGACGACGCTGATCAAGATAATCATGGGCTTTCTCAAGCCGCTGGGCGGCAGCTGCCGTATCTTCGGGGACCCCGCCCATGCCATACGGCCCGCTACCCGGGAGAGGGTAGGCCTGCTTTTTGAGCGCCACCTTGCCTATGATTTCTTCACCATTGCCCAGGTCGAACGCTTTATGGCGGCTTTTTATCCCCGCTGGAAAGCGGAACGTTATCATGCCCTTGTGGATGTCCTGGGCCTGCCCTCCACGCATCGCATCGCCCATATGAGCGAAGGGCAGCGCTCACAGGTCGTTTTGGGGCTCATGCTGGCCCAGGATCCGGACCTGCTGGTACTGGACGACTACTCACTGGGCCTTGATGCCGGTTACCGGCGTCTCTTTGTGGACTGCCTGTGCGAATTTTTGCGTGACGGGCGGCATACGGTCATCCTTACGTCCCATGTCATCCAGGACATGGACCGATTTGTGGATGAAGCCATCTTTCTCCGGCGCGGCGGCGATGCCCTGAAACTGCCCCTTCGGGATTTCATGGACACGTTCCGCAGCTATCGCCTGCAGCACCGGGACGTTCCTGACGCCACTGCCCGTGACCGGCTGGACGCCCTGGCCTGCGGCAGGCATCCCCTGCCCGATGGTCTCATCAATGCAGAAGCCCACAGTGACCATTATGAACTGTTCGGCTTCGTCACGGCCTCCGGCATGGCCGAGGCCCTGGCCCGCACTGGCCTGTCCCTGTCCCCGGCAACCATGATCCCGACAGCCATGAACCTCGAAGATGCCTTCATCGGCTATACCGGCAGGAGGTAGCGGGATGATACTTTTGCTGCGAAGCATCTTTTTCAAGGAATTTCTCAAGACCCGCGCGGGCATGGCCCTGCTGTGCGCGGGAAATCTGGCCTTCATGACCTGGCTTTGGCTGGCCATCCGCCGTCTTTTCCTGCAGGACCATCCCGAAATCGTCTGGTACAGGGTGCTGGACCTGGGTCAGATCCCCTACGCGCCTCTGGCCTACCTTCCCCTGTGCAGCGCCCTTGTCTTCTGCTGCTTCCAGTTCCTGCCGGAAATGCGTGACGAGCGATTCCGCATCTCCCTGCATCTTCCCTGCGGCATGGCTCCCCTGATACTGGCCCATCTGCTGTTCGGGCTCCTTTTTCTGACGCTGCTCTATGGCCTCGATGCCCTCGTTCTCGTCCTCCTCTGCCATAGTGCGTTCCCTCCTGAGGCGGCCCGCCTGGCCCTGCTGACGACTGCCCCCTGGTTCCTCGCGGGCCTGTATGCCTATCTGTGCCTTGCCTTCTGCCTTCTGGAACCCCAACGCAAGGCCCGGCTCCTCGGCGTGATGCTGGCGGCGGGCATCTGCCCCCTCCTGCTTGCCCGGGCAGCTCCCGGAGCCTTCGCCCCCAGCCTGCCCTTCTTCGCAGCAGGCCTGCCTGTCCTGGCCACGGGCCTGCTGCTGCCCGCCCTGAACTACCGGCACAGGAGAATCGAATGATGCGTGCCGCAGCCCTGCTCTGCCTTACCCTAATGTCCGTTCTTATCCTGTCCTGGGGCCTGCCACAGCTCTATGACATGGCCCTGCTCAAATCGCTGGACAAAACACATGCCTTCTTCAGTCCCGTGCTGAAAAAATTCATTTATACGGAACAGGTCCACGGCGAGGACGAAAAAGCCGCCCAAAAATCCGACGGGCACCATGCCGATATCGTCTACAAGGACGAAGACGGCGGTTACCATGACCGGCTGGAATTCGAGGCGGCCCTGCCCTTCATCTATTTCCGCAATATGGAGGCCCGCGGGCTGCTCCCCGTCCGCCTTGAAGGCAGGATCCTGCAACGTGAGGATATCGAGCGCTCACGACGGGTCCTGGAACTGCCCGCACGCCAGCTTGACGGCAAGGGGCCTGCACGGGAATATCTGCCCCTGCTGGAAGCCGATCCTGGACAGGTGGCGCTGGTCTACCCGGACGACCGCTTCCGCCTGACGGCAACAGGGATGCAGTTCCTCAACGCCGACAGCAACACACCGGACCAGGGCCTGAGCAGGCGTTTTACCGACGCTCTGCTCGCGGCGGGATTCCGTTTTCCCGCCCGACATGTAGGGGGGAACTTCACCACCTTCAAGCCATATGAGGGGGGCGTCTTTCTGGTGGACGGGACAGGGGCGCTCTTCCACCTGCTGCGATACCATGACCAGCCGCGAGTGACGGCCGTGCCATTACCGTCCGGCGTCACGCCCCGCCACGTTCTGGTATCCGAAAGCCGGGAACGTCGCTGGCTGGGACTGATGCTGGATGATGAGAAGACCGTCTGGCTCATGAAGGAGCGCGGAGCCGGACTGCCGCCGGCATTGCTGCCGCTGTCCATACCGCATTACGAGCCTGACAGCATGGATTGCAAGCTCATCTTCGATCCCCTCTACCTCACGGCCGTCGTATCGGACGCGACACACCTGCATGCCGCTGTCTACAGGCTGCCGCAGGCACTGACGGACACGCCGCTTCTCCCGTTACGGACCTTTTCGCACCACATGTCCCGTGCCCAACGCGTCTGGCAGCATCACCTTGCCGACACCATCTTCCCCTTCCGCCTGACGTTCACCCATGAAGACCGGGAGTCCTTCTCGCCCGAGATCACGCTCTCTCCCCGCTGGGCTTCCCTTGCCCTGCCGTTCTGCCTGGTACTGGCCCTGCTCCATGGCCTGCGTCTCGCACGGCGGCATGAACTCACGGGCAGCCGCTGGCTTGAGGTCGGCATGGTCCTGGGGGGCGGCATCTTCAGCCTGATCCCTCTGCTGCTCCTTGACGAACGGAGCTGATGCCGGCAGGGGCCCCCTGTTCCTGAAAGGCGGGACAGCCTGGCTGTCCCGCCTTTCTTTTGCCGGCCGTAACGCCCCGTGGAAGCGTAAAGGCGGCACCTTCTATCTCCGCTTGCCGAACTGCCGGGCGCTCTGCCGCCCCGGGAGCCTGTCCGAACGGTACCGGAGAGGCAGACGGACACCGCCTTCGTCGGATGCGGCCGGGACTGCCGGACGGAACCACGGCCATAAGACGGCGCGAACGCCCTTGCGCGCATCCGGGGCATCCGTCCGCCGAGTACGTTTTCCCACCACTGCAATCTTCCGCCACGACGGCAAAAAGGCCGGAGCGGGGTCCCTGCTCCGGCCTTTTCTGAAGGAAGGTTTGCAGTCGGGGCACGGACCACCCGTACCCCTTGCGAATGAGTGCTGTGCTCGGATGAGCTACTTCATGTCGACGGCCTGTACCCAGATCACAGCATCCTGGGACAGTTCCTTGCCGTCGTGCTTCTTGTCGGGACCGACACCGAGGGCCGCGAAGCCCCACCAGCCGGCCTTGGGGATGCCGAAGGTGAAGACGCCGTTGGCATCCGTCATGATGGCCTGCGTCACCATGACGCCATTGGGATACTTGACGGAAGACTTGGCCGACAGGCCGTTCTTCTTGAGGTTCGGCTCATGGCTCATGTATTCCACTTCCACCTCGGCACCGGCCACGGGCTTGCCGTTGGAAAGCACCTGGCCCTGGAAGACATTGCCCGTCCACAGGCCGTAAGGCTTGGCCAGGGGCACGATCTCGCACGGCAGGCCCGCCGGCGTGTTCCAGTTGCCGGGGATGCCGCCCACGTTCACCAGCAGCTTGGTGATCTGCTGCATGTAGACGTCTTCTTCCTTCTCATAATAGTAGCCGGGCACCATGACGAACATGTAGTCACCCATGCTGCGCAGCTCCTTGCGCGGCACCAGGGCGGAGAAGGCCGGGGCGCTGGAGTCCGGGTTCTTCCAGGTGATCTCCTTCAACAGGGGTTTGAAGTCGATCTTTTTGGCCTCACCGTCACCGCGCTGGTGCAGGGCATAGAATTCCTTCACGCCCCCCATGTCCATCATGTGGCCGGCTTCGGCAGGGTGGGTGAAGACGATGCGGAAATCCAGATCGGCGGCTTTTTCCAGAGCGGTCTGCGGCGTATAGGCCATCATGAAATGGGCCTGGGCGGGGGCGGCAAGCAGCAGGGCGCCGGCAAGGCCCAGCGCGGCAAAGGACATTTTTTTCATAGCAACCTCGCTTATGTTTCTGTGGGACGATCCGGGCTACTGCACGATCTTCTTGCCGTCGAGCTCGATGGAATGGCCTTCACCGCCATCGAACATGACCTTGTAGTCCCCTTCGGGCTTCGGGAAGGAGACCTCGCTGTTGCTGTCCAGCTTGAGCTCCCGCAGCACGTCGCCCTTGGCGTCCTTGATCTTGATGCTCACGCCCGAAGCGGACGAGCCGTCAGAATATCCCCCCTGGCACGAAACGGTCCCGTCACCATTGTCGAAGCAGTCGAAAATGGCGCTGTGGGCAAAAGCCGCGCCGGGCAGGGCCACCGCGGCGGCCAGGGCCAGGGAAGCAAACAACCTGAACATAGATTCCTCCTCATGCACAAACAGGGTTTGGGGTTATGGACGGGCGGGGCCGGCAACGGGGCCGGGCTTTTGCTGTTCCTCCCCAGCCGGTACCAGTGCCAGGAGCAACAGCAGGACAAGGCAGAAACCGTAGTAGGCCCACATGGCTTCAAAGCCGCTCAGGCCGAGCCAGGATCCGCCTGTGAACACCAGGGTGGCCACCATAAGGCCGACGGTCATCTGGAAAAGGATGGAAAAGAGCATCCAGCGCGTGGACAGCGTCTGTGTCTTCACCATGATGGCCGCAGGCACGCACGGCGGGTAAAGAGCCATGAACAGCATGAGCGCCAGGGCATGCAGGGGCGTGAAACCGCTCACCGAGGCCATGCCTTCGCCGATGCTCATCCCGTCCAGGCCATAGATGGCGCCCAGCGTCGCGGCACTGTTCTCCTTGGCAGCCAGGGCGGAAAGCAGGGCCACGTTGATGCGCCAGGTGAAGCCAGCTCCGGCAGTGACGCTTTCCAGCGCCTTGCCGGCACGTCCCAGGAAGCTGTCCTCGAAACGTTCCTGGCGGATCTCGCGCCGCAGGGTCTTGCGTTTGCCGTCGATCTTGCGCAATTCCCCGGCCAGCAGCTTGCCGTCCTTGCCCTGGCGCAGGGCCACGGCGGCATAGACGGGGTTCTCTTCCAGGGCGGCCTGGTTGACGGCATTGGCCTCGGCCTGCGTCAGACCGCGTTTCCGCTCGCGAAGATCCTCCTGATAGAGCAGGAGCGGTACGATGTCCGCGGCCTCAAGACGCCCCTTGAACGAGGTCTTGTCCACCGCTGCCAGGAAGGCCTGCTCAAGGGCCTTCTGCTGCCCCTCATAATGGGCGAGCCGTTCGGCCGGCAGATCGGGAAAATTGATGAGGGCGAAGATGATGACGGCCACGGCCACCACAACGGAACCGATCTTGCGCAGGAACATCCAGATGCGGTCCACGGTCTGGCGGATGACCCCGTAGACCGACGGCATGTGGTAGATGGGCAGCTCGATGATGAACGGGGCGGGGTTGTGCCCGCGCAGCAGGGTCAGGGAAAGGATCTTGGCCACGATGAGGCCCATGAGCAGCGTCACCGTCCCGATGAAGAACATGGCCCAGCCCGCGTGGCTGCTGAAAAAGGCCCCCACCAGCAGCAGATACAGCGGGACTTTGGCCAGACAGTTCATCATGGGCACGATGAGGATGGTGGCCATCCTGGCCCGCTCATCGGGGATGGCACGCGTGGCGATGACGCCGGGGATGGCGCAACCGCCCACATAGACACCGCCGAGGATCAGGGGCAGCGTGGACTGGCCGTGCAGGCCGAAACGGTGGAAGATCCTGTCGAGGATGAAGGCGATGCGCGCCATGTAGCCGGAATCCTCAAGGATGGCCACCAGGGCGAACATGATGACGAAGATGGGCAGGTAGTTCAGCACTGCCGTGATGCTTTTGACGATCCACAACCCCAGCGCCGTCAGGACGGGATCTTCCAGAAAGCCCTGCTGCGGCAGGACGGCGGCGGCCCAGACCTCCAGCTTGCCCCAGACCGGCCAGACCTGGGCGGCCAGATAATTGCCCAGCGTGACGGAGGCCTGGTAAAAAACGAACAGTATCCCCAGCAGGATGAGCGGGCCCCAGAAACGGTGGCAGAGGACGGCATCCACCTTTTCCGTCACCGAGGTGACGAACTCCAGGCGTTCCGAGCAGCGTGCCGCGATGTCCCGCGCCTGGGCGAAACGGGCATGGGCGATGCTCCTGACCATATCCTCACCGTGCCGCGTCGCCCAGGACTCGCGGCATTGGCGGATCAGGGCGGCGATGCGGCCATCTTCCGTATCCACGGAAGCGAGCAGCCCCTCGGCAAGGCTGTCCTGCTCCAGCAGCTTGATGGCAAACCAGCGGGAAGGATAGCCCTTGACCCCTTGCCGGGGCAGCAGGCGTGTGATTTCCCGGATATCCGTTTCCAGCTCGCCGTAATCGACGATCTCCGCGCTGCCGGAACGGCCGTGACGCGCGGTGATGGCGCTGTACAATTCCTGCTTCCCGATCCCCTTGCTGGCCTGGGCCCGGATGACCGGGATGCCCAGCGCCCGGGAAAGGGCATCGGCATCCACCCGTATCCCCCGCTTCGCCGCCACGTCCATCATGTTCAGCACGGCCAGGGTGGGCCGACGCATCTCCAGAAGCTGCAGGCAAAGATACAGGCTTTTTTCCAGCGTCGAGGCATCGAGCACCGCCACGATCTGTGCCGGATCCTCTTCCACGATGAACTGCCGGGCGGCCATCTCCTCCGGCGACCAGGAAGCCAGGCTGTACGTCCCGGGCAGGTCCACCAGCTCGACGCGAGTGTCGCCGCACACGAAACTTCCCGCCTTTTTCTCGACGGTCACACCGGGGTAATTGGCCACATACTGGCGGGCGCCGGTGAGCATGTTGAAGATGGTCGATTTGCCGCAATTGGGCTGCCCGGCCAGAACGGTAAGGATCTGTTCCATGACTTGGCTCCTTACCTTGCCGGGCACGGAGAGCAGGAATCCAGCTCTATATGCCTGGCCTCACCCCTGCGAAGTGCCACATGATAGGATCCGATCTGCACGTGGATAGGATCCTGGAGTGGTGCACGCCTTACAAACAGAAAGCAGATACCCGGACAAAATCCCATGTCACTGAGACGTTGCCCCAGCATACCTTTTGCCGTGACCCGTTTTACCGTGCACCGGGACATGGAGTGGACGTCGTCAAGAGTCATACAAGATCCTCCTCAGCGGCAGGTAGGCCCCGCACAACTCAAGTATATGATGAAAATGAAATTCAATGTCAATATGGCCACGAGAGAAAAATTTATGATTTGATTATAACATAGTGTATTTATTTATTTTTTTATTCCACTGTCCGCAAGGCTGATTCCTGATTCCTCGAAAACTGCAAAAAGATCCGCTGCCTTGCAGGATCCCTGACGCCCAGCGCATGCCCGGCACATGGACAAGACGGACAGAACAACGTATGTATGCTGAGCTTTCCTGTCCCCGGCCCCGCGTCTTTCCCGGAGATCCATCCCGGGAGGGCCGCCCCGCCGCCCGGGACGTCACTGCAGAACGGGCTTTGCCGGTGCGGCCGCGAGGTCCCGGCAACAGGCCCCGAAGGAACTAGCCATGAGCGAGACTCCCCGCCACATCCACTGCGTCAAACCCGAACACACCGGCGCGCGCGTCACCGTACGCCTCCAGCCCGAGGACCACTGGCTCTCCATCCCCCGCCCCAAGACCTCCCGCCAGCTGCTGACGGCCCTGGGGCTGGCCGAAGAATGCGCCCTGGTGGCCCGCGACGGCGAACTGCTCACCCCCGACCGCCAGATCTGGCCCAACGACGAACTGCTGGTCCGCAAAGTCGCCAGCGTGGGCTAAATCCCCGCGGAGGCCGGTCATGCCCGCGCGTGGAGACATCTTCGCCTACGTCAGGGAAAAGTTCGGTACGGAACCGGAATACCCCTGGACCCGGTATCCGCACTACGCGGTCCTGCGGCACCGGCAGGGACGGAAGTGGTACGGCCTGATCATGGACGTGCCCGGGAACAGGCTGGGCCTGGACGGGGACGGACCGGTGGAGATCATCAACCTGAAGTCCGATGGCGTCCTGGATCTGCTCATCAGCGGCACGCCGGGCATCCTGCCCGCCTATCATATGGATAAAAGGCACTGGGTCTCCATCCTTCTGGACGGGGGCATCACCCCCGGAGAGCTGTTCGCGCTCATCGACGAGAGCCACGCCCTGACCGGCGGCGGGCGTACCGGCCCCCTCCGTGGCCGGATGCCCCTCGCGTGATGACTTTCGGGGACGGGGCCGGGCCGGGGAAGCCCTGCCCTTCCCGCCCCTCATATCGACATTTGACCCGTTGCATGGTACTTGCGGCAGATGTTCGATTTTGCATTCAACGCACAGCGCTTCGCTGTCTACCTGATCCCCACCCTGCTCGGCATCATCATGCATGAAGTGGCCCACGGCTGGATGGCCTCCCGCAGGGGCGACCAGACCGCCCGCTTCATGGGCCGCCTGACCCTCAATCCCGTCTCGCATTTCGACGCCCTGGGCGCGGCCGTGTTCCTGCTCACCAGCCTGGGCACGGGCTTCATCTTCGGCTGGGCCAAGCCGGTGCCGGTCAACGTGCGCAACCTGCGCGACCCCGCCCGCGACATGATGTGGGTGGCCCTGGCCGGGCCCGTGACCAACTTCCTGCTGGCCATCGGCTTTGCCCTTGCCCTGGGCGCCGTGGTGGCCATGCTGCCCAGCCCCGACATCTCGGACACCACGCGCTATTTCCTGCTCATGCTGGTGGCCGGGGTGAACATCAACCTCTGCCTTGCCTGGATCAACCTGCTGCCCATCCCGCCGCTGGACGGCAGCAAGATCGTGGCCTATTTCCTGCCGCCGCGCGCCGCCTGGGCCTATATGAGCGCCGGGCGCTACGGCTTCATCATCCTGGTGCTCCTGCTGGCCACGGGCCTGTTGGGGCACATCCTCGGGCCTCTCATCGGCGGGGGCAGCGATCTGCTGCTTTCGCTTGTCGGTATCAAGTAAGTAACGGAACTTCTAAAGGAATCTTGAAATGAGCACTGTTCGTCCGCGTACGGTTTCGGGCATGCGTCCCACCGGGCCGCTCCATCTGGGTCACTACTTCGGCGTCCTCAAGAACTGGGTGGGACTCCAGCACACCGAGGAAGCCTACTTCTTCGTGGCCGACTGGCACGCCCTGACCAGCGATTATGCCGACCCCTCCAACATCGCCACCAACGTGGAAGAGATGGTCAAGGACTGGGTGGCCGCCGGGCTGGATCCCGAAAAGTGCGTCATCTTCCGCCAGAGCGCGGTCAAGGAACACGCCGAGCTGAGCCTGCTGCTCTCCATGATCACCCCTGTCTCCTGGCTGGAACGCAACCCCACCTACAAGGAACAGCAGCAGCAGATCACCAACAAGGACCTGGGCAACGCGGGCTTCCTCTGCTACCCCGTGCTCATGGCCGCGGACATCCTCATGTACCGCCCCCACGGCGTGCCCGTGGGTGAAGACCAGCTGCCCCACATGGAGCTGACCCGCGAGATCGCCCGCCGCTTCAACTACCTTTACGGCGGCAACTTCTTCCCCGAGCCGCAGGCCATGCTCACCCCCGCTGCCAAGTGCCCCGGCCTGGACGGCCGCAAGATGTCCAAGAGCTACAACAACGGCATCTTCCTGCGTGACACCATGGCCGACATCGAGCCCAAGGTGCGCGGCATGTTCACCGACCCGGCCCGCCTGCGCAAGAGCGATCCCGGCAACCCGGACGTCTGCAACCTCTTCCCCTACCATGTGCTGCTGGCCAGCCCCGAAGAGCAGGCCGAGATCCGCACCGGCTGTACCGGCGCCAGCTTCGGCTGTGTGGAATGCAAGAAGCGCTTCCTGAAAAACCTGGAAGCCTTCCTGGCTCCCCTGCAGGAACGCCGCGCCGCCCTGTCGGCCCGTCCCGGTGCCGTGGCCGAGATCCTGGCCGCCGGCAACGAACGCGCCCGTGCCTTCGCCTCCGCCACGCTGGCCGAAGTGCGCGCCAAGATGGGGCTGTAAACGCCTTGAAATGGGTAGGTATTGATTACGGCCTGGCCCGCACGGGCCTGGCCGCCACCGACCCGGAAGGCATCATGGCCTATCCGCTGACCACCATCCGCCTGGCCGACTACGCCAACCGCAAGGAGTTCCTGGCGGCGCTGGCCGGGCGGATCCTCGAGGAGCGCCCCGATGCCGTGGTCATGGGCCTGCCCCTGCTCACCGACGGCACCGAGAGCATGACCACCCGGCAGGTGCGCAACGTCACCGAGCGCCTCAAGCGCCGCGTGCCCCTGCCCTTCTACTTCATGTCCGAGCTGCTCAGCTCCGAGGCCGCCGAGCGCGAACTGCGCGAGGTGGGCCGCACGGGCCGCCGCTGCAAGGCCGTGCTGGACCAGCAGGCCGCCGTGCGCATCCTGGAGTCCTTCCTTTCCCTCAGCCCTGACCAGCGGAGACCGGCATGAAGACCGCACTGCGCATCGTGGCTGTCCTTGTCCTGCTGGCGGCGGCCGCTGCCGGCTGGGTCGGATACGAGGCCTGGACCTTCCTCAAGACGCCCCCGGCCACACCGGGGCAGGAGGCCTTTTTCGACGTGGAGCCCGGCGCCAGCGTGCGCCGTGTGGCCGACAAACTGGAAGAGCGCGGGCTCATCACCGATGCGCGCAAGTTCCTGCTGCTGGCCCGCTACAAAAAATGGGACAGCCGCCTGCAGGCCGGACGCTTTGCCCTCAATACGGGCTGGCTGCCGGAACAGGTGCTGGATACCCTGGTCAACGGCCAGCCGGTGCTGTTCCGTGTCACCGTGCCCGAGGGCCTGACCTGGTGGCAGACCGCCAAGGTGCTGGAAGACGCCGGGCTGGTGCGCTTCGAGGATTTCCGGGCCGTCATCACGGACCCGGCCTTTTTGCGTCACTACGGCATCCCCTTCGATTCGGCCGAGGGCTTCCTCATGCCGGACACCTATCTGCTCAAAAAGGCCGACGTGCCCGACAAGGCCCAGGCCCGTGCCGTGGCCGGCCGCATGGTGGACAACTTCTGGCGCAAGGGCGACGCCCTCTGGCCCGACGGCAAACGGCCGTCCCGTGACGAGCTGCGCCGTCTGGTGATCCTGGCCTCCGTGGTGGAGAAGGAGACCGCCTTTGCCGACGAGCGACCGCGCGTGGCCGGCGTCTATGCCAACCGCCTGCGCATCAACATGGCGCTCCAGGCCGACCCCACGGTCATCTACGGGCTGGGGCCCAACTTTGACGGCAACCTGCGCCGCCGCCATCTGGACGACGCCAACAACATCTACAACACCTACCAGCGTCCCGGTCTGCCGCCCGGCCCCATCTGCTCGTTCGGCGCCAGCGCCCTGGCCGCGGCCATCACGCCCGAAGAGCACAAGTACCTCTATTTCGTGGCCATCACCGATGGCGGCCGCCACGCTTTTTCCACCAACCTTGACGATCATAACCGCGCCGTGCGCCAGTACCTCAAGAACCGTCGCGCCCAGCGCCAGCAATAACAGGAAGGCAGGTCATGAAGTATTTGATCATGGAAGATTTTTCCGGCCAGCCCGTGCCCTTCATCTTTCCCCGCCGCGTGGACCACGCCGACATGCGCGACCAGCTCCCCTACGGGCAGGTCATCTCCGCCGGTGTGGTGGAACACGGCCCCGAGGGCTTCGTCTGCCACGGCGGCAACGCCGAACTCAATGTCAAAGCCCGGCCGGAGGAAGACGCGGCCATCATCACCGAGGCACTGCGCGTTCGGTAAGGCCATATCTGCGAAGGACGGGGAGGAATCTTTGAGGGGGGAACCCCTCATCTCTGCTGTCGATGCCCGTAGCTTCCTGCGTCGCAACGGGCACGGCCCTGCGGGCCGCCATCCGGTCGCTGCTAGCGCGAGAGGGGTTCCCCCCTCAAACTCCCCCTTCCCCAGCGCGCTTTCATGACAGGACATCCCTCCAGCGCATTGGAGGGCATATCCCCGTCAAAAACAAACGCGCCTGCGAGAATTTGTCTCGCGGGCGCGTTTTATTTTTTCCGAAGAAAATATCCTCCCCCCCTTTATCAGGGCGCCGGGGAAGGCCTTCGTGTACCGGCAGCGACCGGGACCAAAAGGCCGTACCCGTTGCACGATGCAGAAAGCTGCGGGCATCGGCAGCAGGAATGGGGAGCCCCTCCCAAAAACATCATCTCAGCGGTCAAAAAAGCCGCTGACCGCCCCTTCCACCATCCCGGCCCCGCCAAAGCCATGGGCATCCAGCACCCGCATCACCTGCGGGCGCAGGCCGTCAGGCAGCACGGCCGCCTGCAGGACGGGCTCCGGCGTCAGGCGCAGGCGAAAATCCCCCAGCCCGGACAAGGCCGCCAGATCGGCCTCAGTAGCGGCCAGACGGGCCAGCAAGGCCGGTTCGGGATGCATGCCGTAGGCCAGACGGGTCAGCAGACAGGGCCGGGCGGCCTGCTGCGGATCGTCCAGGCCCCAGGACGCGCCCAGATCGCGCAGCTCCTGTTTGCGGAGCCCGGCCAGCGCCAGGGGCGAGAGCACGCCCGCCTCGCGCACGGCCCGCTGTCCGGGCCGGAAGGCAGTCAGATCGTCGGCGTTGCTGCCGTCACAAAGGATGCGGCAGCTGCCCACGGCGGCCAGTGCCTCACGCAGACGGCGCATGAGGGCCCGCTTGCAGGCATAACAGCGCTCCCGGCTGTTCACCGCCACTTCGGGAAGGGATAGGGGATCGTGCCGCACTTCCAGCAGGGGCAGCCCCTGCGCCCGGGCCCAGCGCCGCGCCGCCGCACTCTCGGCCTGCGGCACATGCGGCCCCGTGGCGTGCAGGGCCAGCACGTCGCAGCCCGCACGCCGCAGGGAAAAACAGAGGAAACGGCTGTCCAGCCCGCCGGAAAAGGCCACGGCCAGAGGCCAGGGCCGCAGCACGGGCAGCAGGGCCTGCCAGCGGGCTTCGGGAGCTACCACATCAGGCGGACCTTGGCGCCCTTTTCGGCCATGACTTCCTTGCACTGGCGGATGGTGTACTGCCCGTAGTGTACGATGGAAGCGATGAGCGCCGCCGAGGCGCCGCCCTTGCTCACGGCATCGTACATATGCTCGGGCGCGCCCGCGCCGCCGGAAGCGATGACCGGGATGGACACGGCGTCCACGATGGCCCGGGTCAGGGTCAGCTCGTAGCCGTCACGGGTGCCGTCGGCGTCGATGGAGTTGACGCAGAGCTCGCCCGCACCCAGCTCCTGGCATTGGCGCGCCCATTCGATGGCGTCGATGCCCATGCGACGGCGGCCGCCCTGGATGACGATCTCGTAGCCGGAGGGGATGCTCTCGCTCACGGGCACGCGCAGCACGTCCATGCCCACCACGATGGCCTGCGAGCCGAAGGCCGCCGCGCCGTCGGCCACCAGGTCGGGATTGCGCACGGCCGCGGAGTTGATGGAGACCTTTTCGGCCCCGGCATTGAGCACGGCGCGCATGTCGGCCACGGACGAGATGCCGCCGCCCACGCTGAAGGGGATGAAGATCTGCGAGGCCACGCGCTCCACCACGTCCAGGAAGATGCCACGTTCCTCGGCCGAGGCCGTGATGTCGTAAAAGACGATCTCGTCCGCGCCTTCCTCATAGTAGCGGCGGGCGCTCTCCACGGGGTCGCCGATGTCCACGTTGCCCTGGAATTTGATGCCCTTGGTCAGGCGGCCGGCGCGCACGTCCAGGCAGGGGATGACTCGTTTGCTAAGCATGGCGCACCTCGTCGCAGTAATCGTAGAAATTGCGCAGCACGGTCAGGCCGGGGCGGCCGCTCTTTTCCAGATGGCACTGCACGGCCCACAGGCCGTCGCGGCCGTAGACCGAGCAGAACTCCTTCCCGTAGACCGTGGTGGCCATGACCAGTTCGGGAGCGGGCTCCACATAGTAGCTGTGGACGAAATAGAATTCAGCACCGGGTTCGATGCCGTGCAGCAGCCGGCCCGGGCGCACCACATCGAGGCTGTTCCAGCCCATGTGTGGCACAGGGGCGGGGCTGCCGTCCTCTTCCTTCATATGATCGGGGAAACGCACGCAGCGGCCGGGCACGATGCCCAGGGTGCGCACGTCGTTCTCTTCGCTGTGTTCCAGCAGGATCTGGCAGCCCAGGCAGATGCCCAGCAGGGGCTGGCCTTCGGCCACGGCACGGCGCAGCACGCTGTCCAGACCGGCGGAGGTCAGGGCCTCCATGGCCTGCCCGGCGGCGCCCACACCGGGAAAGATGATGCCCTGGGCCTGCTCCAGTTCCGCAGGATCGGCAGTGATGCGGCAGGGGATGCCCAAATGTTCCAGCGCGCGACGCACGCTGGTCTGGTTGCCTGCCTTGTATTCGAGGATGGCGAGCATGAAGAAATCCTTTGCTGCACGGTGATGGGAAAGCCTGAAATATACGCGTTTCGTCCGTCACAGGCAATGCACCCCGGGGACCACGCTGCGTGACCGGGCCGCAGGCCCGGCCCTGCGGGGCCGGAGAGCCACCGCATGCCCCATTCAATCACTATTATGTATAAAATAGTGATTTAAATACTCCTAAAAATCACGTTTATTTTATTTCTTTATTTTCTATATGTTAGAAAACAAATAAAACGTGACAAAAATATCCATATCAGTTTACTCTGCCTTTACCCCGTCGCACAACCTGTGGAGGTGGTCCATGTACTTCCCCGTTTCCGGTATCGAGTGTCACCCCCTGGTACCCGTCCTGGCGGCCATGGGCATCTCGTTCGTCACGTCCATGGGTGGCCTGTCGGGAGCCTTCCTGCTCCTCCCCTTCCAGATGAGCTTCCTGGGCTACACCAGCCCCGGCGTCAGCGCCACCAACCATCTTTTCAACGTGCTGGCCTGTCCCGGAGGCATCATGCGCTACGCCCGCGAGGGGCGCCTGCTCTGGCCGCTGGCCCTGACCGTGGCCGTGGGCACCCTGCCCGGCATCGTGCTGGGTTCGCTGATCCGCGTCTACTGGCTGCCGGACGAGAGCCGTTTCAAGGTCTTTGCCGGTCTGCTGCTGCTCTGGATCTTCTGGCGCATGTTCCGCGACCTGCGCAGACCCGCCGCGCCCGCCCGCAAGGGCGGCGGCATGGCCCGGACCCATGTGGAGCGCTGGGACCGTTCCCGTCTGGTCTTCACGTTCGGTGAGGCACGGTATTCCGTCAGCTGCCCGCGCCTGGCGGCCCTCAGCCTGGGCATCGGTCTGGCAGGCGGCATCTACGGCATCGGCGGCGGCGCCATCCTTTCCCCCTTCCTGGTCAGTATCTTCGGCCTGCCCGTCCACGCCATCGCCGGGGCCCTGCTGCTGGGCACCTTCCTGGCCTCGCTGGCCGGGGTGCTGGGCTATGGCTTCCTGGGCCTGTTCTCCTCGCTGGACGGCATCGGCGCCGATCCCCTGCTGGGCCTGCTGCTGGGCCTGGGCGGGCTCATGGGCAGCTATCTGGGGGCGCGCTGCCAGCGCTTCGTGCCCGCGCGTCGCATCAAGTGGGGACTGGCCCTGATCCTGCTCTTCACGTCCCTGCGCTATCTGTGGCAGGGCCTCTAGCGGCCCGCGACGCCCGGCCCGGGAACCTGAAGGGACAGGGGAAGGACGGCCTCCAAGCCTCCGGCACCCGTTTTCCCTTGCCCTGCCGCGTGAAAAAAGCCATCCTTCCGCAGTCGGGACATGATGCCCCTGATCGGATGCCGCCGCATCCGGAAGCGGCACGTCCCGTCCTACCGGCAGGCAGGGGCGCCTTGCGCCCTTCCGTCCCCACAACGTGCCAGCCCGGGGAGGCCCCACCGGGGCCGTCCCCCATCGAAGGAACGTCATGAACCCCTCTGCTTCCCTGCCCATCGGCATCTTTGATTCCGGCATGGGCGGCCTGACCGTGCTCAAAGCCATCTCCGGCCGCCTGCCCGGCGAGAACCTGCTCTATCTTGGTGATACGGCCCGCCTGCCCTACGGCACCAAAAGCCGTGACACCATCATCCGCTACACGCTCAAGGCTGCGGGCCGTCTGGTGGACGAGGGCGTCAAGATGCTGGTGGTGGCCTGCAACACCGCCACTTCCGCCGCCCTGCCGGAACTGCGCGAACACTTCGCGCCCCTGCCCGTCCTCGGGGTCGTGCGCCCCGGTGCCGAGGCCGCCGTGGCCGCCAGCCGCAACAAGCGCATCGTGGTCATCGCCACCGAGGCCACCATCGCCGGCGGCGCCTACCAGCAGGCCATCGCCTCCCTGTGCCCCGAGGCCCGCGTCCAGGGCAGGGCCTGCACCCTTTTCGTGCCCCTGGCCGAGGAAGGCTGGATGGACGGCCCCATCGTCGAGGGCATCGCCAGCCGCTATCTGGGCGACCTGTTCTCCCCGGAGCGTCCCGACAGGCCCGATACCCTGGTGCTGGGCTGCACGCACTTCCCCCTGTTCCGGGAGGCCCTGCGCCATGTGGTGGGCGAGGACGTGCGCATCGTGGATTCGGCCGAGACGGCCGCCGTGGCCGTGGAGGACCGCCTGCGCGAGCTGGACCTGCTGCGCCGGGAAGACGCCCCCGGTACCCACCGCTTCATGACCACGGACAACGTGCTGCGCTTCATCCGTACCGGCAGCCTTTTCCTGGGGCACCCGCTCAAGAGCGCCGAAGTCAGCCTGGTGGATCTTTCCTGACCACCCGCGGATGCATCATGGCGGGCGCTCCGCCCGCAGGGGATGCGAAGCGCGTCCCCCCAAAGGTGCTGATGCCCGGAAAACTTTGATATATGGGCATTTTCCATTGACACGGGCCAAGCCCATAACGTATGGATGCCCTGTCTGGCCTACAGATTGAAACCCGAAACTCTTTTTTTGGAGTATAACTATGACCAAAGCTGAGCTTGTTGAAAAGATCCATGCCAAGGCCGGCCTGCCCACCAAAGCCAAGGCCGAAGAAGCCCTCGACGCCGTCGTGGCTGCGCTGCGCGAAGCCCTTGCTTCCGGCGAATCCGTGACCTTCACCGGTTTCGGCAGCTTCAAGGTGGTTGAGCGCGCCGCCCGCAAGGGTCGCAATCCCCGCACCGGCAAGGAGATCACCATCCCTGCCAGCAAGGTTGCCAAGTTCACCCCCGGCAAGGGTCTGAAGGACGCCATCAAGTAGTATTTCGCTCAGCGGATCCGGCGGCGTCCTCTTCTGGGGGCGCCGCTTTTTTTATGGTCCGGCGGGCCCGTCGGCAGCTTTCCCTTTACGCTCCGGGGCCCAAAATGCTATATGCTTCTGGCTGTTCTGACGGGCAGGCCCTGTGCCGCGGCCCGGCAGCCCGCAGACGAAACACCGTCCCCGGCCATGATCGCCGCCCGCAGGGTGGCTGCAGGTGACGGCGCGGTCTGCTCCGCACGGAGGGGTGGCAGAGTGGTTGATTGCGGCGGTCTTGAAAACCGCTGAAGGTTCACGCCTTCCGGGGGTTCAAATCCCTCCCCCTCCGCCAAACTATAGTTCGTCAAAGTTCGTAGAAGTCCGCAAAGCCTTGAGCTGAGCGGACTTTCTTCGTTTTTGATGTCCGTTGAAGTCCGCCAAAGTTCATAGACAGCCGCAAAAAGAGGGGGTACTTTCGGGGGTATCTGAAAAAAACATACCCCCTTGAAGTCAGGAGTACCCCCAATGCCCAAGAAGCTGACGGATACCGCCATCAGGACGGCGAAGCCCAAGGAAAAGCCCTACAAGATGGCGGACAGCGGCGGGCTGTATGTGCTGGTCAATCCAGGCGGCGGCAAGCTCTGGCGCCTCAAGTACCGCTTTGAGGGGAAGGAACGTCTTTTTGCCATCGGCACCTATCCTGCCGTTTCCCTCAAGGAGGCGCGGGCCAGGGCTGTCACGGCAAAGGAAATGATCGCCCGTGGCGTGGACCCGTGCGCCGCACGCAAGGCCGCCAAGGCGGAAGCCATCGCCAGGAGCCGTACCTTTGAAGTGGTGGCGCGGGAATGGCACAAGAAGAAGCTGGCGGGCTGGACGCCCAACCATGCCCGGCAGATTATCCGGCGGCTGGAGACCCTGGCCTTTCCTGATCTTGGCAGCAGGCCCATTGCCGAGCTTGGCGCGCCTGACTTCCTGGCTGTGCTGGGCAAGGTGGAGCGGCAAGGCCACCTGGAGACAGCCCGCCGCCTTGCCCAGATATGCGGACAGGTGACGCGCTACGCACGCCTTGCCGGGATGATCGTCGCCGATCCGGCAAGCCATCTGACCGAAGCCCTGACCACAAAGCCGGTGCGCCTCCATGCCGCCATCACCGAACCGCGGGAGATAGGCGCCCTGCTCCGGGCCATAGATGACTATCCGGGGGACGTGTCCGTCTCCTTCGCCCTGAAGATCATGCCGTATGTCTTTGTCCGCTCCAGCGAGCTGCGGCGGGCCACCTGGGCGGAAATCGACCTGGACAGGGCGGAATGGCTGATACCTGCCGAACGCATGAAGATGCGGCGGCCCCACCTTGTCCCGCTTGCCCGGCAAGTGGTGGGGATGTTCCGCGCCCTACACGCCATCACCGGCAACAGGGAGCTTGTCTTTCCCGGCACGGCTTCCGTCACGCGCTGCATATCTGATGTTGGCCTGCTCAACGCCCTGCGCCGCCTTGGCTACGGCAGGGATGAAATGACCGTCCACGGCTTCCGCAGCATGGCCTCTACCCGGCTGAATGAAATGGGCTACCGCCCTGACGTGATCGAGGCACAGCTTGCCCATGCCGAAAGGAACAGCGTGCGGGATGCCTACAACCGCGCCCAGTATGTGGAAGAGCGCCGCCGCATGATGCAGGAGTGGGCCGACTATCTGGACAGCTTGCGGGACGGTGAAGGGGATAACGAAGAATGAGCCCCTCACCATGCCGAAAAACGCGGTTACAATGGTTACACCGGTTACAGCCTACAGCCACAAGGATTTGTGGCGTAACCACTTTCCGAATGCATTGGTTACAGCGGTTACAAGCCCCTGCCCCTGCCGGAATGCTTCCCCTACCTAGCCCGCTTTTGACGTGTTACTCGTGTTACTCGTGTTACGGCCCTACAGCCACAAGGCTTTACAGGTAACACGAACGGTAACACGAACGTGTTCCGTAACACGAAGGAAGGTGTAAAGGTGTAAGCGATTGCCCCCAATTGGGACCTCAAGCCCCTACCCTTGCCGGTGAATTGCCTCTTGACCTTATAAGCCAATGACTTACAATAGAACCATGAACACACCACCTATGACCGTTATTGAAACCCCCGCCTTTTTGCGCAGGGCCAAGGGGATTCTCTCCGAAGCGGAGCGGGCCGATTTGGTGGCCTACCTGGCCGAACATCCCGACAGTGGAAAGGTCATGGAAGGCACGGGCGGCGTTCGCAAGCTGCGATGGGCAAGAGAAGGAGAAGGCAAGAGCGGCGGCTACAGGGTGATCTACTACTTTCATTCCGAGCGCATTCCCCTGTTTGCCCTGCTGATATACGGGAAGAACGAAAAAGCGAATCTGACGCAAGCCGAAAAGAATGATATGCGCCGACTGACGGCGCTGCTTGCAGCATATGGGAGACAAAAGCCATGAGCACGATAGGACAAGAAATCATTGCCGGTCTGACTGAAGCTGTAGGCTACATGGACGGGACGGCAGACAGGGCGCAATACGGCGTACATGACTTTCCCCCGGCCAGTGCTCCCGAACGGGTGGACGTGAAGGCCATCCGGCAAAAGCTTGGCCTTTCTCAAGCCGTCTTTGCCGCTGCCTTTGGTCTGTCCCTCTATACCCTGCGCAACTGGGAACAGGGCAGACGGCAGCCCGATCCGGCGGCACGGGCCTATCTGCGTGTTATCGAGGTCGCCCCGGACGTGGTGCGGCGGGCGCTGTGTGAGGCATGACCGCACGGCCCGGAAGCCCATCCCTCGGCATGTGTGGCTGGCCTGTCTTGGATGGGAAGCGGCGGGATGCAAGGACGGCCTGCCCCTCTCCTTGCCGGAAAAGGTGGCCTGAGTTGCTGCCAGGGGTGTGCATCCGATGCACCCCCTTCTATTGCCCGGCAAAGGATCTGCGCAATATGCAGCCCCCTGGGCACTGCGCCCAACTTTGGGCTGAGCGCCAACCAAACCAGATCTGGGGGCGTTGGCTATGCTCCGGGCATTGCTTGCGGGATGCTCCGGCATTGTGGGGGCATAGTCCGATTATGGCCCTGAGCTGAAATATCAGCGCAGCAGCCTTGAGGACAACCAGCTGAAAATTCAGCGCGTTAAATGTAACCCCCTGGAATCTTCGGCCGCCTCAAATCTGAGGGCGTCGGATTCGGTCGGCCCAAATTGGGCGCGCCGCCCGTAAGCTGCTGGCATCTTCGTAGAACCCAAATGTGGGGGCTACGGCAGGCCGCTGCGGTGATGGGCCGTAGCTGGAACGATTGGACTTTTCCCCGGCTAGGCGTGGACAATCCTGCCTTTGCCACCCTGCCGGTTAACCAACAAGAGAGCAGCAAGGGAGACGATATGCAGCTATCCCCTGAAGAATCCCGAAAAGCTATAGAACGAATCAGAAAATACGGAGGGTTTCCCCCGACAAATATTTCTTCTCGGCTGTCGAGCTGGAAGAATTTTATGGACTTCCCATACTCATGCTATGGGAATGCATGTCAAAAACTGATGAGTGGAGTTTAAGAATTCCGCCAAATACAGACTGTAAAATAATATACAAGCGCCCATTCACCAAAGAGACAGGCGCTTACCTCATCCGCTGCAAAGATTTTGAAAGAAAGCTCATCAAAGACGTTGGGCTGCCGGCCTATGCAATTGAAACGCATATCAAGATTTGCCACCAGGGGAATTGCCCTGTAGCCGTTGAGACCACGGAAGACCGTATTGCCGATCTGGAAGGTCAGCTTGCCGCTCTGAAAGCGGAACTTGAGCAGGCCCGGCAAGAGAATGCCGTCTTGCAAGCGGAGCTAGAGAATACCAAGGCGGAACTGGAGAAGGTCCGGCAGGGTGAAGGCCAGTGTTTGGAGTGGTACGGCCTGATTGCCGTGGTGGAACAGAGCCGGAAGGAGGGCAAGACCCCCCAAGAGACGGCGGCCTGTTTGAAAGAGCGCGGGGCCTCCTGGGCAATGATCGGCGGCCTGATGCATCCTCAAGGGGATATCAAAGACTGGCAGCAGTACGGCAAGGATCTGTTCAACGGCAGCACCAAGACCTTGCCGTGGTAGGCCTTACCCCACCTTGCCGGGCAAAATACCATACCTCACAGACGAAAATACCACGCCTTACCCCGCTTGCTTACCACACCGCACGGTGCGCTAACCTCCTTGCAAATTCATCAACCTGCAAGGAGGTTTTTTCATGCCCGCTACTGTCCAAAAGCCTTCCGCCCCTGTCCTGCCGGAAACCGGGTTTCTGCGCCTGGCCGATGTGCTGAAGCTCGTGCCCGTCTGCAAGACAGCCTGGTACAACGGCGTACGCTCCGGGGATTTCCCCCAGCCCGTGGCCCTGGGCAAGCGTGCCCGCGGCTATCGTGTGGAAGATGTGCGCGCCCTGATCGACCGTCTCAATGCCGGTGAGGGGGCTGTCAATGCGTAATAAAAAAGCCCCCAGCTTGGCGGCGGTGGGGGCAGGTAAAAAAGGCGGCAAGGTGAGGGATCTTGCTTGCCCTTATTCTGCCACACCGCCCCGCTCCTCGCAATCCGAATGCTGCTCCTGCTGCCAGTTTTTCCGTATTGTGGCCCTGGCCTCCGGCCATGATCGCAAGCTCTGCATGATGACCGGCGAAAAGCTCCGTACCGCCGCCGGGTGGTGTGACCTGTTCGCGCCCGGCAAGTGGGAAGAGACCTGGGCCGATCCTGCACCGGCCCCCCGTCAAAGCTGGCTCTGCCGTGTCTGTAGGCATGGCATCGTGCCGTCCTTCCGGGCCGCCATCATCGGCCTTGTGGGATGCCGTTCCCATTACCTGCCGGACGGTCGCGGCTGGCCTGTCCTCTGCCCCGGCTTCAAGGTGAAGGAGGGCTGCCATGCTGCGTAGCAATACCGCTGGATCTTTGCGGCCCTTGACGCGCGCCCTGGCTTTGGGCATGGTTGAGTTCCCAAACTTTGCGAGGCGTAGCAAGCGCCTTTCCAGCATCCCCAATGCCGGAAGAAGTCTTGCCGCGCAGACTGCTTTTGCTGTCAATGCTCCTGCCGGACGTATGCCCGGCGGGCTGCTTGCACATATTGGCAGGGTTGTAACGTCCAGTATCCGTGAGGACTGGCGGCTTCGCAAAGGCCGGGGAGCGTTATACCCTGCCTTTTTTGTTTTCCCCAAACTTTGCGAGGCCCCCATGCATTCCATCCCCCTTTTCCGCCCCGCGTCCTGCGGTGGCCGTGCGTCCCTGTCCTTCCTTCTTCGCAAGCTGGCCCGTGCCGGTGAAACTGCCGCCCTTGTGGCCCTGCTGGGCACGTCGCTGTCCACGTCGGCCCGTGTGCGCTGGGCCATGCTCGGCAACGTCCTGACCGTGGAGGAGGTGCGCCATGCTGCGTAGTTCCCTTCTCCGGCATGAAATGAGCCGCCCCCTTGCCGGTGGCCGCCCCTTGACTTTTGCGGGCCTCTGTGGCCTTCTGGTGGCCCCAAATCTCACAAGGCGTCACACGCGCCTTTCCAGCATCCCCAATGCCGGAAGAAGTCGTGTCACACAGACTGCTTTTGCTGTTGGAGCTCCTGCCGGACGTATGCCCGGCGGGCTGCTTTCGCATATTGGCAGGGTTGTAACGTCCGGTATCCGTGAGGACCGGCGGCTATGTGAGAGCCGGGGAGCGTTACGCCCTGCCTTTTTTGTTTTCCATCATCCCCAATCTCACGAGGCCCCCATGATTCCTTTCATCCCCGCCGCCCTGCGGCACACCGTCGCGGCCCTTCCCTGCAACCTCATTCCTGCCGGGGAGGTGCGCCATGCGTAACGCTGATGTCGTTCTGCTGACTGAATCCCAGATTGCCGCCATCAATGCTGCCCTTCACGTCGCCGCTGCGGAGAATCCTTGCGGACAAGAACCGGCGGCCCGCTATGAGGCGCTGCTGCAAGACCTGCTGGCGGACTGGGGAGAGGAATCCCTGCATGATCTGCCCGGATTCAGTTTTCGGCATGTGTTGAACTGGTGCGCTCAACAGTCCTTGCCGGATGAGCGGGGCAAGCTGGAGCGCCACGCACAAGCCGCCCTGGATGACCTGAAAGCGGCGGCCCATGCCCTTCATGAGTACCGGGACGCCCTGCGTGGTGTGCGGGCCGTGGCCGGTGAACTGCTGCCCCTGCTCCGTGACCGTCTGTCCCTGCCGGGCAATGCGGACGGCCTGCTGGTAGATATGCTGGACGGTGAACTTGCCGCCCTGGATCGCGAGCTAGTGGCGACCAGCGACCGGGGG
>NZ_DS996359.1:232032-257359 GCF_000156375.1 Desulfovibrio piger ATCC 29098 | reverse complement strand
CTCTGATGAAAGCAATATGGGCCTTGCCCTCTGCTTCGACCTGCTCCTGGACAAGATCGCCATCGCCGGCGGGGAGCTCTCCTTCCCCCTTGCCGGGCTGCCGCATGAGCGCGACCTGCCCCCGCTGTGGGATCCCGAGCGGGAAGGGGGCGACCATGAATAGTGACATCCTGAGCGCCTTTGAAGAGAGCCTGCGGGCTGCCGGGCTGCTGGTGGAACACGTCCAGGCAGACGGCGTGCTGCACCGTTGCGGCACCACGGACAAGCCCCGCGGCAAGGACGGGGCCTACCGTATCCACCTGGATGATCCGGCCTGCTGCTGGTGGAAGAACTGGATCACCGGTGATGAAGGATCGCGGTCTACCAGACCGGCCAAAGACCTGTCCCCTGCCGAGCGCAAGGCCCTGCGGGAACGCATCGCCGCTGCCCGGAAAGCTGCCGAAGAAGAACAGGCCACGCGCTGGGCCGCGTCTGCCAAGCTGGCCCGGGCCATCTGGAAAAGAGCGGGAAGTGCACCGGATGCACACCCTTACTTGCAACGGAAAGGTGTCCCTGCTCTTGGTGGCATCCGGCAGCGGGAATGTCAGGGCATTGTAGAGCTGTTGCTGCCTGTGCTGGATGCTTCCGGCACGCTGGTGAGCCTGCAAAGCATCCTGCCGGAAAAGCCCGCTGACGGGCCGGACAAGCTCTTTCTGAAGGGCGGCAAAACGGCGGGCGGCTACTTCCCCATTCCGGCAAAGGACGGCACCAAGGACGGCCCCCTGCTCATAGCGGAAGGATACGCCACCGCCGCAAGCCTGCACCTTGCCACGGGCCACGCCTGCCTTGTGGCCTTCAATGCGGGAAACCTTGAGGCCGTGGCCCGCATGGCCCGGGACAAGTATCCCGACAGGGAGATCATCCTCTGCGCTGACAACGATTGCGAGACCATGAAGGAGGGCAAGGCATGGAACCCCGGCGTGGAGGCGGCTACCAAAGCCGCTCAGGCCATTGGTGCAAAGCTGGCCGTCTGCCCTGCCCTGGACGGCGCAAAGGCGGACTTCAATGATCTGCACAGGGCCCGAAGCCTTGAGGCAGTGCGCAGGGTGGTGGAGAAGGCCCGCTTGCAGGACGATGCCTGCCCCATGCCGGAGGGCTTCTTCATGGTGGCCGAGGGGAAGCGTGCCGGGCTGTACAAGCAAGAGCTCAAGGCGGACGGGGAAAGTAATGACATCCGCCTGGGCCCGCCGCTCTTTGTGCGAGGCATGACCCGCGACGCCGACGGCAACGAATGGGGCCTGATGCTGGAGTGGAACGATCCGGACGGACGGCTCCACCGCTGGGCCATGCCTGTGGAACTGCTCAACCGGCAGGGAGGGGAGTGGTTCGGCACACTGGCGTCCGGGGGCTGGTTCGGTGTGCCCGGCACACGCGCCAAACTGGCCGCCTTCCTTGCCAGTGTGCGGCCTGTACGTCGCATCCGCTGCGTGCCCCGCGTGGGCTGGCATGAATCGGTCTACGTCCTGCCGGATGCCGTCTTTGGAGCTACGCAGGGGGAAAGCGTCGTGCTGCAATCCGCCTACCATACGGGCCTCTACGGCACTGCCGGGACGCTGGAAGGCTGGCAGGAGATACCGGGCTTGTGCGCCGGGAACGTGCGCCTGGCCTTTGCGCTCTGCATCGCTTTCGCCGGGCCCCTGCTGCGTCTTGCAGGGATGGAGGGCGGCGGCTTCTCCTTTGAGGGCGGCAGCTCTTCCGGCAAGACCACGGCCCTGCAGGTGGCGGCATCCGTCTGGGGCGGCCCTGGCCACGTCAAAAGCTGGCGCGTCACGGACAACGCTCTGGAAGGCGTGGCGGCGCTCCACAATGACGGTCTGCTCATCCTGGACGAAGTGGGCCAGGTCAATGCCCGGGTGCTGAGTGAGGCGGCCTACATGCTGGCCAACGGTTCCGGCAAGTCCCGCTCCGGACGCGACGGCAGTTTGCGCCGCTCCCATGTCTGGCGGCTGCTCTTTCTGTCATCCGGCGAGCTGGGCCTTGCGGACAAGCTGGCGGAAAACGGCATGAAGTCCCGGGGCGGGCAGGAAGTGCGCTTCGTGGGCCTGCCCGTGGACAAGGCCATGCTGACAGACCTGCACGGCCTCCCCTCTGCCGGTGCTGTAGTGAACCGCCTCAAGGAATTGTCGGAGCAGCACTACGGCCATGCCGGAAGGGCCTTCCTGCACTACCTGATCCGGGAGATGCCCACGCTGATGGAACAGCTCCGCCCCTCGCTTGATTCCCTGATGGGTCGCTTTTGCCCTGCCGATGCCGACGGGCAGGTGCGGCGTGTGGCCCAGCGCTTCGCCCTCTGCGCCGTGGCAGGAGAGGTGGCACGGCAGGCTGCTGTCCTGCCCGACTGTTTCCAGGCTGTGACCTGCGCCGAACATTGCTTCACGGACTGGCTGGCCGCCCGCGGCGGGGCCGGCGCTTCGGAAGATGCGGCCATTCTTGCCGCGGTGCGCCTGTTCATCGAGCAGCACGGGGCAAGCCGCTTCCAGGATATGGACACCAACGCCACCACCTGCATAGGCCGGGTGGGCTTTAGGCAAAAGGGAACGGACGGGAGGACGGAATACCTGATCCTGCCGGAATCCTTCGGGGCCGAGGTGGTCAAAGGATATTCCGTGCGCAGGGCTGCGCGTGTGCTGGCGGATGCCGGATGGCTGGTCATCGAACGTGCCAACCGCATGAAGTCCAGACGTACACTTCCTGATCTGGGGCGTATGGACTGCTATGTGCTGTTACTGCCAGAGGACTGATACCATCTTGTTCAAAAAACACTGTCCCAACCGTCCCAACTGTCCCATTGCTTACAGCCTCAAGGGTTTACGGCGGGACAGTCCCATAAAAGCAAACTGTCCCACAGGGAAAAAGTGTCCCAATTCTTGAGGCACCAATGCCCTTTGGGACAGTTGGGACAGTTTGCAAAAACAACTGTCCCACGCTCTGCCCACCTTCAAAGCCTTGCAGTTCAAGGCATTGGGACACTTGGGACAGTTGGGACAGTAAAAATATTCTACAGAGAACAAGAGACATGACTGGCATGCTTGATCTTCGTCACCTTCAACAGACTACCACGACGGGGCATCCCCATCCGTGGCCGGTACTGCACGAGCTGAACGAAACATTCAAGGTGGGGGCCCTGCCTGCCGATGATGGGAGCGGACTGGTACTGTGGCCGGCACCGGGCCTGCTGCGATCTGAAAAGGAGGCAGCCCTGCGCTATGCCCGGGACAATCTGGAAGCCCTGCTGCATGATCTGGATCTGGAGCATCTGCCCCGGCAAGTGTGGCTGGCTGTGCCCGTCAACGCACCGTCCAAAGGAGGGCGGCCCCGCATCCTGCCGGATTGCCCGGAATGCGGCGGCAAACTGCTGGTGCAAGGTACGGCCAGGCAAGGACATTGCCTGAACCGGCAAGCGGTGTGTGCCAAGTGCGGCAGGCATAGCCGATGGGTGGAAACGCCGGACGGAAAAATCTACCAGGCCAAAAAGGGAAGGAGGGGCAGCGGTGCGCGTGATTGTGGATAGCAGGGAACAGGCTCCCTTTCCCTTCCGGGGGCCGCGCTATGAAGGCGTGACGGTGGAAGTGGGCACCCTGAGCGTGGGCGACTATTCCCTTGCCGGACTGGCGGACAAGGTGGCTGTGGAACGCAAGGAGCTGTCCGATCTGGTGGCCTGTCTGGGACGTGAGCGGGAACGCTTTGAACGGGAGCTGCAACGCGGGGCGGCTCTGGATGCCTTTGCCGTGGTGGTAGAGGCGAGCTGGGCCGATCTGGCGGCGGGGCAGTATCGCAGCAGGTTGAACCCGCATGCGGCCTGTCAAAGCGTGCTGGCCTTCGCCGGACGGTACCGCCTGCCCTTCTTCTTTGCCGGGAACCGGGCCGCGGCGGAGTACACGGCCTGGGGCTTCCTGCGGCAATACCTGGAAGGGGCCCGGAAACGCTGGGCCGCCATCGTGAAGGCCCATGACGCGGCCTGACATTCAAAGGAGTATCCATATGGAACAGGACAAGACAGTGATTGTGGGATCGCTCAAGGACGCCGCCCATGCGGGCTATGCCCAGGGCTTTCATGAAGGCTACCAAGCGGCCTGCATGGTGGTTAAGGCTGTGGCCGAAGCATGGCGGAAAGAACCCTATGCTTACGACCTGGACGGCGCCGTGAAGGCGCTGGAGATGAGCCGGGAAAAGGCCGTTGCGATGATGGGCACCCCAAGCTTTGAAGTCACCCCCGCACCTGTCCAGCCCATGCCGGACACGGTGAACTAGACAGCCGGGACGATGCCCGGACGCAAGAACAAGGTCAACTACAAGTCAACGGTGTTGACCTCAAAAAAGGAGGGGCGGGATGCACGGCAAGGCGGTTCGAAGCAAGGCGGAAGCAAGAAGTATTGATGATCTGTGGGCCAACATCAGACGGCTTACGGCACAGGAAGAACGCGAGGTACCGCCGCCCCCACCCCATCGTACCTTGCCGGGCCAGACATGAGGCGCCAAGACCAGGGCCGGGACGCCCTGCAAGAGGAAAGACCTTTACAGCAATGGACGGTGCCGCCTGCATGGCGGGCTCTCCACCGGGCCCAAGACCGAAGAGGGAAAGCGGCGCTCCGCTGCCAACGGGAAATGTCCCAAGCGGAAGCGCAGGATAGATAGAGGAAAGCCAAGCCCATGAGTGGGTGATAAAAGTTGGTATCGGCAGCCAGAGGAGCAGGGAGCAAACGCAATACCTGCCGGAGAAGAAAGCCTTGCCGGCGGCGGTGATACGGAAGACGGCAACGCAAACGCAAGACCTGAACGCAAGAGATCAAGGGGCGTCCAAACTGTGGACACCCTGAGACAGCCCCAGAGGGCAACAACTGGCCGGATGCTATGAAGCGTCCGGCTTTCTTTGTTTCAAGGCTCTACGGGGCCATTGCGGGCCATGACGGACTGGAAGGGACAATGAAAGACAGGACGGACAACCATCCGGCAAGCACGGACAGCCAGGGGCCGAAGGAGACAATGACCGGCAAGGAGAGAGGATACCCTATGCATACGGTATCCGTACCCATCCTTTCCCCTTCAATCGTGCTACGGCACTGTTACCCATTCCGGCAAAACTGGATTCAAAAACAAAGCTTTCCACAATTCATAGTAAAATACTAGGTATCATAATTCCAATAGGTTATGGAAAATTCTTTTCCCTGCCGGTCTTCCTTTTTTGGATGATGGGCTGCTGCTATTTTTGGGTAAACGTGACACGCTGTCCTTGCCGGGCAGGAAGGGTAGCAAATGAACTGCGACCCTTGATAGCCAACGTCGGGACGATAACGCCCCACCCCTAAGGCAGGGGCCGGAAACGGATTCCGGTCCTCTTGCGATCCAGGATAGGGGGGTGCTGCGGTGATGGTCGCAGGGTGCTACCTCAAAAAAAGCCCTCTCCCCTTGCCGGAAATCCCCCCGGATGTTATGCAGGGGCCATGCCATAAGCAGGGCAAAAATGGGCAGCAAAATTTTTTGGGGGTACATTTGGGGGTACGAGGCATTTTGCTGTACAACATAAATCAGTATTTTCAGCATGTTATAATGCAAGATAGTATCCCTCCCCCGCCACGTGCTGACACAAGGGCGTCCTGCTTCCGGCAGGGCGCCCTTTTTTCATTATCCCGGCCACGCCGGGAAAACTTTGCTTGCTGAAGATGGCCGGATGGCCGCGATGCCCGCGACCCATCCCGGCCAAGGAGACGCTATGGAACACAAGACCCTTGTAGATGCCGTGGTCACAGCCGAATGGGAAATGTTCAGCAATGTGCAGAACGTGGGCGGCAAGGCCTCCTGCCAGATGGACCCCAAGACCTTCCGCATCATGCGTTCCAGCCAGATGGACAACTGGGACGACGAACTGCTGGGCAGCTATCTGGAAGACCTGCTGAATGCCCGCCTGGAAGGCCGCAACCTGGTCACGGAAAAATACGCCCGCATGATGGAATCCACCTTCCCCGAAGAATATGCCCAGCTGGCCGACAGCCTGCCGCCGCTGGATCCCGAGGCCATGGCCCAGGTGGACGACATCGTGGCCGCCCATGTGGCCTGGAAGGAAGACCTCGACAGCCGCTTCCCCTCGCTGGCCGACAGGGGCCGCCCCCTGCGCAGCCGTGACGACCGCCCGGGCTGGGTCTCCATGGAGACCTATTTGCGCGCGGAACTGCGCACCTATTCCCCCAAGACCATCGCCCTCTACCACCGGGCCACCATGGAACGCCTGCGCAAGGACGAGAGCGAAGCCGAACAGAACCTGCTCCATCAGGTGCAGCAGTACGGCTTCGAGGACATCGAGAGCGCGGAAAAGCATTTCAGCGCCCGCCGCTGAGGCCTCCGCTCCCTGCCTTGATACGAAAAAGCCACCCGCTTGCGGGTGGCTTTTTGCATTTCCGCGACCGCTACAAGGCCGGATGCCGCATAAACGAAAAGGGATGCTTCCGAAGAAGCATCCCTTTCCTCTCTTTTCGGGGAAAAAACGGACGGCGGCTAGGCGTTGGCAGCCTTGAGCATTTCTTCCACCATGGCAAGGCTGGTCGCGCTCCGGGCATCCATGCCGCACAGACCGCGCACAGCCAGCATCAACAGGGCAATGGGCATGCGCACTTCAGCTTTGCCGTTATGGATGATGCAGGTCTCGTCCTGCACCTTCAGACGGTAAGCCCGGCGGCTGTGCTCTTCCGCCCCGGTGCGCATGATGTAGTAGATCTGGTCCTTGTTCTCCGTCACATACAGCTTTTGGCGGCACAGCACGCCATGCTCTTCGTCATACCAGGAGCACTCGGAGGAAAGGCGCCCACGAAAGCGCATGTCCTCGCCATTATCGTGCTTGAGGCTGATATTTTCCAGCGTATCCTGCATGGCACCCTCCCCTTGAGCTGCAGCGTGACGGCAGCCACAGCAACAAAGCAGCAAGGCCAGCACGACACCCGCTGACCCTAGCATCGCGGGAAAAGCTTTGTCAATCCCGCTTTCCGGCGGCCCCGGCCCGTCATTTGCGGGGATCGGGCAGCTCCATGTCCAAGAAGCGGGCATAGCAGCGGGCCACGGCCGATTCGGGATCCATGAGCCCCAGGCTGGCCCCGGAAGGCGCGGGGACCTCCTCCTGCGGACGCCCGGCGGAGCGCTCCAACACCGGACTGGGCGCATCCAGATCCTGATGGTCCAGCATCAGGGAAACTTTCACCGCCGTGAAGAAGTCCTCCTGAAGGAACTCATTGGCCCGGCGCACGATCTCCGGTCCCATATAATAGAGCTCCTGCAGCAGCACGGCATCCTCGGCGCCGATGAGCAGCCTGTCGTCATGGTGCCCCAGCGGACGCGCCAAAGGCGCCAGATCCGGCCCCAGCACGGCATCCCAGCTGCGCCACAAACGGCTCAGTTTGGCCTGTTCCGGGGACGCGCCCAGCGAGATGAAGACTTTTTCCAGCACGCTCCCTGTCCGTGCCGGGCCGTGCCATTCCTCAAAGCGGGCCTCATGGCCGGGTTCGGTGCTGCGCCGCCGCGTGATCCATGCCCGCGGGCGCGGGGCCTCCACTGCCGCTGCCTGTGGCTTTTTTGCCGTCCGGCGTTTCCGTCCGCCCGTATCCGTCGGCGGCGGCAGCACGACCAGCGTGTCCTTGCGGCGTGCCGCCCGGTCTTCCTCCGCTTCCAGCCCGGCATCGAAACGCGCCTGCATGTCCGCGGCCCACTGCCGGAACGCGGCCTCGCGCTTCCCCATGCCTGCCCCGGAGGGCGGCGTGGAGCCGGAGGGCCCGGCAGCCACTGGGGTTGTTCCGGGCCGAGCAGGGGCATGAGCTTCCCCGTCTCCGCTGCCTGCATCCGGCAGGGAGGCACCGGCCTGCGCTGCGGGAGCAGGACGGGCTGCCGGGACAGGCATGCTCCCGATGGGTGCCGGCACCGGCGAGGCTCCCAGCCCCCCGGCGTCAGCTGCGGGGCGGGCCCCGCCACCGGGCACGGCGGCAGCCTTCGTACCGGCCGCACGGCGGCGCCGGGAAGCGCTCTTGGCTGCGGGTACGGGCTCAGGAGCGGGAGCGGACGGAGATACTTCCACAGAACGAGCTTCCGCAGGTGCGGGCTCAGGGAAAGAGGCGACAGGTGCCGTCACAGCGGAGCGGGCCGCTGTCTGGGGAGACGGGGCATCCTCATCCCGGGGAGCGGGAAAATCGTCCCAGTCATCGTCTCCGGGCAGCACTACCAGACCGCCGCCCGATGACGACAGGCCGTATTCCGCGGCCAGACGGTCCGCCTCGGCAGCCAGCGCCGCCGCATCCATGGGACGTGCGGGAGCCTGCTGCGCCTCCGGCGCCACGGTGGGCACAGCCTCCGAGGCAGGTGCGGACGAGATCCCGGCAGATTTCTTGCGGCCCCGCCCGCCGGGAGTGGATGGACGAGCGGCTCTCCGTCCTGTGGTCGGTAAAGGCGGTTCCTCACCCGGCACGGACGCGGCCACAAAAGGCTTTCCAAGGGCAGGTCCCGCTACCGGTGCTGTCCCCTGCTCTCCGGCCTCAAGGGGGGAAGAGGCCCCGCCACCGGGCACGGAGGCAGTTTTCGTGCTGGCCGCACGACGCCGGGGAGCGCTCTTTAGTGCGGGCACGGGCTCAGGAGCGGGAACGGACGGAGAGACCTCCACGAAGCGGGCCTCCGCAGGTGCGGGCTCGGAGCAAGGGGCGACAGGTGTCGTCACAGCGGAGCGGGCCGCTGTTTGGGGAGACGGAGCTTCGTCATACCGGGGCGCGGGAAAATCGTCCCAGTCATCGTCCCCGGGCAGCACCACCAGACCGCCACCCGATGACGACAGGCCGTATTCCGCGGCCAGGCGATCCGCCTCGGCAGCCAGCGCCGCCGCATCCATGGGACGCGCGGGAGCCTGCTGCGCCTCCGGCGCCACGGTCGGCACCGCCTCTGCGGCAGGTGCAGGTGGGATCTCGACAGCTTTCTTGCGGCCCCGCCCGCCGGAAGTGGACGAACGGCGCACACGGGAAGAAGGAGCCCGCTTTGCGGCAGCATGAGACTGTTCCTCTCCCGGCCCAGATGCCACCGCTTCCACCGCAGACGGGGCAACAGAAGGCCCCGCTACCGGTGTGGCCACCTGTCCTTCAGCCCCGGACGCGGGAGCCGTCCCTCCGTCGGGCACGGAGACAGCCTTCGCACTGGCCGCACGGCGACGCCGGGCAGATGTCTTTTTCGGAGGGACAACAGGTCCGGGAGGCGTGGCCGCAACAGGAGCCGCGCCGTCAGACGGGACCACCGGAGGGACTTCCGGAACATTGCCGGTGGCAAAGGCCAGCGACGCATCTTCTTCCGGCAGGTTTCCCGCATCTGTCCGGGAGATCTTGCCCGACGGGGGCGTCTTTTTTCGGCTGGAGTTCCGGCTCCGGGAAGATGCCGGATCCGCTGCCTGCTTTTTTTCCCGGTCGTTCGCCGGGGCCTTCCCGGCCGGAGCAGCCTCCTGCGCTGTCTTTGGCCCCTTCCCTGCCGTCTTTTCCGACCGTGACGGCGACGGCTCAAGACCACAGGCCTCCAGCAACGAGAGGGCCGTGGCCGTGATGACGGTCACCCGCTTGCGCGACAACCGACTTTTGGTCTCCTCCCCGGCGGCAGGGGACCGGTCAGGGGCAGCATCGGAGGGCGAGGACATGGAACTCCTTGACTATATCCAGATAGGCTGATATTTGCATCAAGCAAATTTGATACATAGATCGCAGGCGCGCCCGGCGCGCCGTACAGGGGCACGCATGGCACTGGTATATTTCAAGGCACTTTCAGACGAGACCCGTCTGCGACTGGTGCATATCTTGCTGCATTACGAACTCTCGGTCAACGAGCTGGTGCGTATCCTCGGCATGGGGCAATCCCGCGTCTCGCGCCATCTCAAGATCCTGACCGAGGCAGGCCTGCTGACCTCGCGCCGGGACGGCCTGTGGGTCTTCTATGCCGCCACGCGCTGCGGCGAGGCCAGCGACTTTTTGCAGGCCATGGGCCCCTTTTTGCATACGGATACGGCCATGCGTGAGGACCTGGCCATGGCGGCCCAGATCCTGGAGGAGCGAGCCCTCAAGACGCGCCAATTCTTCAACGCCATCGCCGAGGACTGGGACGAGCTCAACCGCGAAGTGCTGGAAGATTTCGACCTGCCCGCCGCCGTACTGGCCGCCGTGCCCGAGGGCTGCCGCGTGGCCGTGGACCTGGGCTGCGGCACCGGCGCGGTGCTGGAGCGCCTGCTGCCCGCCAGCCAAAGCCTCATCGGCGTGGACGGCTCGGCCCGCATGCTGGAGATGTGCCGCCGCCGTTTCAGCCCCGTGGACCTGGCCAACGAGAACCGCATCTCCCTGCGCATCGGCGAGCTGGATCACCTGCCCCTGCGTGACCAGGAAGCGGACTTCGCCTGCATCAACCTCGTCCTGCACCACCTGTCCGATCCCGGCGAAGGCCTGCGCGAGATCCGCCGTAGCCTGACTACGGGCGGGCACCTGTTCGTGGCCGATTTCCTCCAACATCACGACGAGACCATGCGCAGCCGCTACGGCGACCGCTGGCTGGGCTTCGATGAGGAACGCCTGCAGGAACGCCTGCGTCAGGCCGGTTTCGACGTCCTGTCCTGCACGCGGCAGGCCGTGGGCCGCGGCCTGTTCCTGCTGCTGGTGCGGGCTCGCGCCTGTTAGGGATATTTTTCGGGAAAAGGCCTTCCTTTGCCGACGCGGAAAGGGGGATCCTTCCCCCGCGCTCCTCATCCTTTCCCGGACGCGCTTTATTCGACAAAGGCCCACAAGATTTCCCGCGCGGCCATACCGTGCCGCGCCGCATCCCCGCACAGGGGACAACGATCATGCCGCAGACCGCCCTTTTGTGGAGCGGCCCAACATACTTCCCCAAGGAGAATGGAACGATGACCAAAGCCCTGGATCTTTCCCTGGCCTACAAAGTGGCCGACATGGCCCTGGCCGATTTCGGCAAGAAAGAAATGCAGCTCTCCGAGCGCGAGATGCCCGGCCTCATGGAGTGCATCCGCAAGTACGGCGACCAGAAGCCCCTCAAGGGCCTGCGCGTGACCGGCTCCCTGCACATGACCATCCAGACCGCCATGCTCATCAAGACCCTGCACGCCCTGGGCGCGGACATCCGCTGGGCCTCGTGCAACATCTTCTCCACCCAGGACCACGCCGCTGCCGCCATCGCCGAGCAGGGCATGGCCAAGGTCTTCGCCTGGAAGGGCGAGAGCCTGGAAGACTACTGGTGGTGCACCGAAATGGCCCTGACCTGGCCTGACGGCAAGGGCCCCGACCTGATCGTGGACGACGGCGGCGACGCCACCCTGATGATCCACAAGGGCGTGGAAGTGGAAAACGATCCTTCCCTGCTGGAAAAGACCTACGACAACAAGGAATTCCAGATCATCATGGATCGCCTGGCCCTGCGCTACAAGGAAGATCCCAACCACTGGCATGAAGTGGCCGCCCGCGTGAAGGGCGTCTCCGAAGAGACCACCACCGGCGTGCACCGCCTCTACCAGCTGGAAGCCGAAGGCAAGCTGCTCTTCCCGGCCATCAACGTCAACGACTCCGTGACCAAGTCCAAGTTCGACAACCTCTACGGCTGCCGCGAGTCCCTGGCCGACGGCATCAAGCGCGCCACCGACGTCATGGTGGCCGGCAAGGTCGTGGTCGTGGTGGGCTACGGCGACGTGGGCAAGGGCTGCGCCCAGTCCATGCGCGGTTTCGGCGCCCGCGTGCTGGTGACCGAGATCGACCCCATCTGCGCCCTGCAGGCCGCCATGGAAGGCTTTGAAGTCACCACCATGGAAGACGCCCTGGCCGAAGGCGACATCTACGTCACCTGCACCGGCAACCTGCGCGTCATCACCGGCGAACACATGGAAGGCATGAAGGACGAAGCCATCGTCTGCAACATCGGTCACTTCGACAACGAGATCGACATGCACTACCTGGAGTCCACCCCCGGCATCACCAAGCTGAACATCAAGCCCCAGGTGGACAAGTGGACCCTCAAGTCCGGCCGCAGCATCATCGTGCTGGCCGAAGGCCGCCTGGTGAACCTGGGCTGCGCCACCGGCCACGCCAGCTTCGTCATGTCCAACAGCTTCACCAACCAGACCCTGGCCCAGATCAAGCTGGCCAAGGGCGACCTGGAAAAGAAGGTCTACACCCTGCCCAAGGAACTGGACGAAGAAGTGGCCCGCCTGCATCTGGCCCGTCTGGGCGCCAAGCTGACCACCCTGACCCAGGAACAGGCCGACTACATCGGCGTGAAGATCGAAGGCCCCTACAAGCCCGACCACTACCGCTACTAGGCCGCAGCGGCGCCGCTGCCCGAGCCTTGCCCGGGGAAACGACGGCGGCAGGCAGCAAAAATAAAAAAGGAGAGGCTCCTCAAGGAGCCTCTCCTTTTTGAAATGAAACGCGCCAGGAAGGGACGGAGCCGACCGGATGGCTCCCCTCAGGGCCGGGCCCGCTGCGACGTGGGGAGCCGCGGCATCGGGAGATCTTGAAGGAAGGGACAGAGCCGCTCCTCAAAAATGCCGGTGCCCCGGGGCATGTCGCCTAGGCTTTGGACTTGCCATCCTCCACGACCACATCGGCGTCGGTCACGTCGTCCTTGCGGGGTGCGGCCGTGTCCTTGGGCGCTTCGCCCAGGTCTTCGGGATCCACGTCCACGATGTCCTCGGCGGGCGCATCGCCCTTCTTTTCCCCGGCTTCCAGGGCCGCGGCATCGGCGGCGGCTTCCTCAGGCGTGTAGGCAGGGCCGGGCGGCAAGGCATAGCCGCCGCCTTCCACGGCCTGCAAAGGCTCGATGCCCCGGTTGAGGGGGATGCTGCCCTTGCTCACCAGCACGATGCCGGTCTTTTCCAGCACCTCGCGCCGGTAGGCGTATTCCTGTTCCATGCGGCGGTGACGGTAGATGAGCAGCAGGCGCCCCAGATAACAGGCAGCCAGCAGGGCCGCGATGCTGCCCGCGATCCACGGGATGTAGGGCTTGAGCGCGGCGCCGAAGGCCAGCACGGCCGAGAACATGCCGTCCACGAAGACCAGGGCCGCGGCCAGCAGCAGGATGCCCAGCAGGATGACCACCGTGGGCGCGTGCTGCACACAGGCATAGAAATAGCGCAGACGCTTGGGCACCATGCGTTCCGAGCCGGGCTTGCCGGGCTGGCGCTCCCGCTCCAGGGTGTTGGAGACCCAGAGGCCGGAAAGATGCACGATGAGCAGCAAGGCCACCGGAGCGGCCACAGCGCCGATGGCCCAGCCCAGGATGGGGAACTGGGCTTCGGGCGGGCCCCCGGCCAGTGACGGCTTGGCGTGCATGATGCCGTAAAAGAAGGCGATACCGCCGATGATCAGCTCAAGGAAGAAGATCGCGATGAGCAGATAGATGATGGTGTCGCGATTCTCGCCCTTGTACCAGTGACGGATGGCCTCGTCCCTGCCGGCGTCGGCAGCGGCTCCGGTCTTGCCAGCGGCGGCACCGGCGGCTTTCTTGCCGGTCCCGGCGGCGCTGTTGCGCATTTCGGAAGCGTTGCTGGACGCAAAGGTGGATTCGTTATTTTTCATGTTCCCGAACATAGCCGGGCGGGGCAGCGGAGGCAAGAGCAAACCCTTGCCCCGGAAGCGCTTCTGGCTTAGTCTGCGCCAACAGGAGGACAGCATGCATATTCTCGTTACCGGAGCCGCGGGCTTCATCGGCTATCATCTCTGTGACCGTCTGCTGGCCCAGGGCCACACCGTGGTGGGCCTGGACAACCTCAACGACTATTACGACGTCCAGCTCAAGAAAGACCGTCTGGCCCGGCTGGAAGGCCGTCCCGGTTTCCGCTTCGTGCTGCAGGACATGGCCGAACGCGAGGCCATGAGCGCCCTGTTCGCGGCCGAAAAGTTCACCCATGTCATCAACATGGCGGCCCAGGCCGGCGTGCGCTACAGCCTCATCAATCCCATGGCCTACGTGGATTCCAACCTGGTGGGCTTCGCCAACCTGCTGGAAGGCTGCCGCCATAACGGCGTGCAGCACTTCGTCTTCGCGTCCTCCTCGTCGGTCTACGGGCTCAACACCAGCCAGCCCTTCTCGGAACACAACAACGTGGACCACCCCGTGAGCCTGTACGCGGCCACCAAGAAGAGCAATGAGCTCATGGCCCATTCCTACAGCCATCTGTACGGCCTGCCCTGCACGGGCCTGCGCTTCTTCACGGTCTACGGCCCCTGGGGCCGCCCGGACATGGCCCTGCAGCTCTTTGCCCACGCCATCATGAAGGACGAGCCCATCAAGGTGTTCAACGGCGGCCGCATGCGTCGCGACTTCACCTATATCGACGACATCGTGGAAGGCGTGGTGCGCCTGCTGCCCCTGGCGCCCAAGCCCGACCCGCAGTGGGATGCCGCCACCCCCGACCCGGCCACCAGTTCCGCGCCGTGGCGCATCTACAATATCGGCAACAACCAGACCGTGGAACTCAACGATTTCATCGCCGCCCTCGAAGACGCGCTGGGCAAGAAGGCCATCCGTGACCTGCTGCCCATGCAGCCCGGCGATGTGGAAGCCACCTGGGCCAACATCGACGCCCTGTCGCAGGTCACGGGCTTTGCGCCCGTGACGCCCCTCAAAACCGGCATCGAGCGCTTTGTGGCCTGGTTCAAGGAATATTATTACGCATGAGTGACATCATCCTGCCCGCCCCTACCCCGGAACGCCCGGAGATCCTGGCCCCGGCCGGTGACGCCCAGTGCTTCACCGCGGCCCTGGCCGCCGGCGCCGACGCCGTGTACCTGGGCCTGAAGCATTTTTCGGCCCGCATGCAGGCCGAGAACTTCGGCCTTACCGACCTTTCGCGCCTCACCGACCTGGCCCACGAGGAACAGGCCCGCGTCTATGTGGCCATGAACGTGCTGGTCAAGCCGCAGGAGACCGCGGCGGCCTACCGTCTCATCCATCGTCTGGCCCGGCAGGTGCGCCCCGACGGCATCATCGTGCAGGATCTGGCCATGCTGGATCTGGCGCGGCAGGCCGGTTTCGAGGGCGAGATCAACCTCTCCACCCTGGCCAACATCACGCACCCGCAGGGCCTGCAGACCGCCAAGGACCTGGGCGCCAGCCGCGTCATCCTGCCGCGCGAGCTCTCCATCGACGAGATCCGCGCCATGGGCGAGGCCTGCCCCGAAGGACTGGATCTGGAATGCTTCGTCCACGGTGCGCTGTGCTACTGCGTGTCGGGCCGCTGCTACTGGTCCAGCTACATGGGCGGCAAGAGCGGCCTGCGCGGCCGCTGCGTGCAGCCCTGCCGCCGCGTCTACCGTCAGGGCGGCGCCGCTGCCGCGGCCATGGCCAAACAGGCCGAACAGCAGGCCCGCGAACAGGGCCGCAACGGCCGCGACATGCGCCGTCCCCGTCCCCAGCGCACCAACCCCGGCAAGGGACGCGACGGCCGCTTCTTCTCCTGTCTGGACCTTTCGCTGGACGTGCTGGCCAAGACCCTGCTGCACATCCCGCATCTGGTCTCGTGGAAGATCGAAGGCCGCAAAAAGGGCCCGCACTACGTCTATCATGTGGTCACGGCCTATCGCATGCTGCGTGACAACCCCGGCGACCCGCAGGCCCGCAAGGATGCCGAGGCCATCCTCGAGATGGCGCTGGGCCGTCCCGGCAGCCGTGCCCGCTTCCTGCCGCACAAGGACAACCTCATCCCCACCGACCCGTCGGGCCAGACCAGCTCCGGCCTGCTGGCGGGCAAGATCAATGTGACGCCCGAAGGCCAGGTGCTGCTCAAGCCCCATTTCGAGCTGCTGCCGCAGGACTATCTGCGCGTGGGCGTGGAAGACGAACGCTGGCACGCCACCCTGCCCGTGACGCGCCGCACGCCCAAGGCAGGCACCCTGATGCTGCGCCTGCCCAAGCACAAGACGCCCAAGGCGGGCACGCCGGTCTTCCTCATCGACCGCCGCGAGCCCGAACTGATGCAGATCCTCAGGGAGTGGCAGGCCCGGCTCGACCGCATGCCCACCCGGCCCAGCAAGGCCGTGGAGAGCGAGCCCCGTCTGCCCCGGCCCGTCCGGCCCGCGCCCCGGCCCGAGATGGTGGTGCGCGCCAGCATGCCGCAGGGCCGCGAGACCCGCGGCTGCCGCAGCCAGAACACCGGCCTGTGGCTCTCGCCGCGCACGGCCGAGATCTCGCGCACCATCGCTCCGCGCATCTGCTGGTGGCTGCCGCCCGTCATCTGGCCCGAAGAGGAAGAGGCCATCCGCCGCCGTCTGGCCCATCTGACCCGCGAAGGTGCGCGCCACTTCGTCTGCAACGCCCCCTGGCAGCGTGACCTGTTCCCGGCGGAACTGCTGGCCCGCATGGATGACGAGCCCGCCGATCCCAAGCACAGCGACGCCCTGGACCTGCTGGCCGGGCCCTTCTGCAACGTGGCCAATGCCGCCGCGCTGGGCGTGCTGGCCGACATGGGCTTCAAGGGCGCGTACATCAGCCCCGAACTGCCCGCCGACGACATCCTGGCCCTGCCCCGCCAGAGCCCGCTGCCGCTGGGCATGGTGCTGGGCGGCTTCTGGCCCGTGGGCATCAGCCGCTTCGGCCTGCTGGGCATCAAGCCCAACGAGCCGTTCATGAGCCCCAAGGGCGAAGTCTTCTGGGCCCGCCAGTACGGCGGCAATGTCTGGCTCTATCCCGGCTGGCCCCTGGACCTCACCGCCAAGCGGCAGGAACTCCAGCAGGCGGGCTACAGCTTCTTCGCCCGCCTGGAAGAGAACCCGCCCTCCAGCCTGCCCGAGATGCGGCGCCAGGGCCTGTTCAACTGGGACGGTGCCCTGCTGTAAAATATCTTTGGAAAAAGAAGGTTGGGGGAAGGGGGACCCCTCGTCTCGCGCGAGAGGGGTCTCCCTTCCCCCAAGCCCCCATCCCTTCCCCAGCGCGCTTTATCAAAAAAAGTCGTATCCCTGATACGCTTCCATCACGGGGCCGCGCCGCAGGCATGGCCCCGTTTTTTCATGCCGGAAGGGATGTTTTCCATTTTTTGCGGGAAGCGACCGGAGGCCGCACGGGCCGTGTCCATCACGGCGCAACAAACGGCAACCATCGACCGCAACGCAAAGTCCCCTCTCCCACGCAAGCAAATCTCCAGCACCAGCGCAGCCCATGAACGATACGACCATCACCACCGCCCGCGCCCTCTTTCCCCGGGGTCTGCACCAGCCGGAGGACAGCTACCGCTTCGGCGCGGATGCCCTGCTGCTGGCGGCCTTCGCGGCGCAAAACCTCGCCTCCCTGCCGGGAGCGGCCCCCCGAAAGGTGGCGGAGCTGGGCAGCGGCTGCGGGGCGGCCCTGCTGGGCCTGTGCCTGCGCCTGCCGTCCGCTGCGGCGAAGATGGCGGGACATGCCCGTCAGGCGGCCCCTCTACCCAGCTCGTGCTCCGGTGTGCGGCGTGCAGAGCCGCAGTCCGCGACTGTTTGCGGGCAGCCGGGGAGAGAACGCTGCGGAGGGAACGACGCCCCCCGCCTGCATGCTCTGGGCCTGGAGCAGGACGCGGCCCTGTGCGCTGCGGCCACAGCCAATGCCCGCCTTCTGGGGCTGGATGCCGTATGCCGTTTCCGGCAGGGCGACCTTGCCGATACACATTTTTTGCGGGACTGCGGCGAAAATGCCTTCCATCTCATCCTGGCCAACCCGCCCTATGCGCCGGCGGACAGCGGCCGCCACTCGGCCAGTGCCCGGCGTGATGCCGCCCTGCGCGGCCCCGTCCCCCTGCGCGACGGGACGCCCGCTCCCCGGCGGGTCGGGAAACAGCCAGGCATGCCGAATCCTCTGGCCGTGTTCTGCCATGCGGCCCGGCGCCTGCTGCGCCATCACGGCCTGTTCTGCTGCATCTTCCCGGCTGCGGAACTGTCCCGCCTGCTCTCCACGCTGGAACGGGAGCGTCTGGGCTGCCGCCGCATCCTGCCCCTCTGCCCCCGCGCCGGGGAGCCCGCCAAACGGGTACTGGTGCTGGCACGCAAGGACGCCGCCGCCCAATGCCTGCTGGAGGCCCCCCTGCCCCTACACCACGGGCAGGGCTGGAGCCCCGAGGCCCTTGCCTTCTGCTCCTGGCTGGGCGCGGGCCATGAGGAAAAAAGATAACGCCCCGCCATATCCCCGAGAACAGGGAGCCACGGCGGACGGCGGCCCGGTGTGGCGGCTGGCGGCCCCGGAAGTGTCCGCATCCCCTGAAGTCTGTCCGTGCCCTTCCCGCAGGTGACGGGCCGGTCGCAGGATCGCACCGCCCTTGCCTTGCGACCGGCTTTCCATAACAATATCGGTTTCCTCATCCTGACATCGCGGAGCCTGTCCATGAATTTCATCGCCGACCTGCACATCCATTCCCGCTTTTCCCGTGCCACCAGCAAACATCTCTCGCCCCGGCATCTGGCCGCCTGGGCCCGCTGCAAGGGCATCAACGTGCTGGGCACCGGCGACTTCACCCACCCGCAGTGGCGGGACGAGCTGCGCCAGCAGCTGGTGCGCGACGAGGCCAGCGGCCTGTACCGCCTTTCCGGCCCGGCCGAAGAGCTGGACTTTTTGCAGGGAAAGACGCCGCCGGATGCCGACGGGCCCCTCTTCCTGCTCCAGACCGAGATCAGCTCCATCTACAAGCGTCAGGGCAAGGTGCGCAAAGTCCACAACCTGATCTTCGTGCCCACGCTGGACGATGCCGACCGCCTTTCGCAGCGGCTGGAGCTGGTGGGCAACCTGCATTCCGACGGTCGCCCCATCCTGGGGCTGGATTCCCGCGACCTGCTGGAGATGACCCTGGATGTCTGCCCCGAGGCCGTGCTCATCCCGGCCCATGTCTGGACGCCGTGGTTCGCCCTGTTCGGCTCCAAGTCCGGTTTCGACCGGCTGGAAGACTGCTTCGACGACCTTTCCTCCCACATCTTCGCGCTGGAGACGGGCCTTTCCTCGGACCCCGGCATGAACCGCATGGTCAGCCAGCTGGACGGTTACGCGCTCATTTCCAATTCCGACGCCCACTCCGGGGCCAATCTGGGCCGCGAAGCCAACTTTTTTGCGGGCGCGCCCTCCTATGACGGCATCTTCACCGCCCTGCGGGCCGCGGCCCGCCGCCTGCCGCCCGACCGGCAGCCCCAGGACTGCCGCTTTTTGGGCACCATGGAATTCTATCCCGAAGAGGGCAAATACCACCTGGACGGCCACCGGGCCTGCAATGTGGTGCTGGAACCGCGCGAGGCCCTGGCCCTGGACAATATCTGCCCGGTCTGCGGCAAGCCCCTGACCATCGGCGTGCTGCACCGCGTCTGCGAGCTGGCCGACCGCGAAACGCCCGCCAGCCTGCCCCACGAGCCGGAGGCACGGCCCCTGATCCCCCTGCCCGAACTGGTGGGCGAGATCCTGGGCGTGGGCAGCGGCTCGCGCAAGGTGCAGGACAAGTACGCGGCCCTGCTGCGCGAGCTGGGGCCCGATCTGGACATCCTCTGCCGCATGGACGAGGAGCAGGTGCGCCGCCACTGGGAACCGCTGGGCGAGGCCGTGGCCCGCATGCGCCGGGGCCAGGTCATCCGCAAGGGCGGCTATGACGGCGAATACGGCGTGGTGTGCGTCTTCAGCCCCGAAGAAGCCGCGGAATGGCAGGGCACGCCCCGCAGCCGCAGCCTGCTGGACGGCGCCGCGCCCCGCAAGCGCGAACGGCCCAAAAAGGTGACGGAACCCGCCCCGCAGGCCCCGGAACAGGAGACCGCCGCCACCGTGGCGGCCATCCGGGTGCGCCGCAAGAAGGACAGTGCCGCGCCTGCCGAAAGCGAGCCCGAGCCCGCCACGCCCGACGGCCGGACGCTGGGCGGCTTTTCTCCGGCACAGGCCGAGGCCCTGACCGCCGGACTGGAGACGGGAACGCCCGTGCTGGTGCTGGCCGGGCCCGGCGCGGGCAAGACGCGCGTACTGGTGGGCCGTCTGCAATATCTGCTGGCCCAGGGCGTACCGGCCTCGCACCTGCTGGCCGTGACCTTCACCCGGCGCGCCGCGCAGGAGATGCGGCAACGCCTGCAGGCCCCGGCCGGGGATGGCGCGGCCCCTGCGGCCCTGCCCCGCTGCGACACCCTGCATGCCCTGGCCTGGAGCGTGGTGCAGCGCGAGCTGCCCACGGCCCTGCTCCTGCCCGAAGACGCGGCCAAGGCCCTGTTCGTGGATGCCGGACACCCGGAGAGCCGCGAAGAACGCAAGGCCCTGCGCCGCCTTTGGGACCGCTTGCAGTGGGCCCGCGAACAGGGATTGCCCGCAAGCGAGCTCCCCGGCGACCTGCGCGCCGCCGTGGCCGACTGGCAGGCCGCCCGTACCGTGCGCAGCCAGAGCCCGCTGCTGGACTACGCCGACCTGCTGGAATTCTTCCTTTTCCATCTGCGCGCCCGACAGGGCGAGGACATCCGCCCCGATCTGGAGCACAGCCTGCTGCCGCCCGCCTGCCGGGCCCTGCTGGCTGCGGCCGTGACGGAACAGCACCGCCCGGCACGGACGGACGCTTCCTCTCCCGCGACTTCCGCCGGGCCGGACACGACGACCGACCGTCACGAAGCCCCGCACAAAGGCCGCGCCGTACCGCGCCAGATGTCCCTGCTGGGCATGGTGGCCGCCACGGCAGCCCCCGGGCCCCTTCCCGTGCCCTCCCGCCGGGCTTCGTCCCTGCCCTGGCGGCATGTGCTGGTGGACGAGGTGCAGGACCTTTCGCCGGTGCAGCTGCGGCTGATCCGCGCCCTGCTGCCCGAGGACGGCAACGGCTTTTTCGGCATCGGCGACCCTGACCAGGCCATCTACGGCTTCCGCGGCGCCAGCGGCCAGAGCGAGGATAGCCTGCGCGCCCTCTGGCCCTCCCTGCGCGTCTGCCGTCTGGGCCAGAGCTACCGCGCCAGCCAGGGCGTGCTGGACATGGCCCAGAGCCTGCTGCAAGGCCGCGGCCACTGCGGCGCCCTGCAGGCCATGCGCCGGGAACAGGCCCGCCTGCATCTTTTCTCCGCCCCTGACCAGCAGGCCGAGGCCCGCTGGATCGCGGGCCGCATCCGCCAGCTGCTGGGGGCCACGGCCCATACGCTCATGGACCAGATCGCACAGGAAGACGAGCTGGCCGGGACCCTTTCTCCGGGCGACGTGGCCGTGCTGGTGCGCCTCAAGGCCCAGATACCGGTCATCCGCCGCGCGCTGGAGCAGGAGGGCATCCCCTGCGCCGCGCCCGCGCAGGAAGACTGCTGGCAGGATCCGCTCTGCGCCGCCGTGCTGCGTCTGGCCATCGCCCGCGGCCAGGGCGAGGCCCCTGTCCCTGCCGGGGATGGAGCCGAGGGCGACGACCTGCTGCCCATTCTGGAACAGGCGCTGGATCTGCCCCCGGACGCGCCCCTGCCCGATCCCCAGGCCCTGCAGGCCCGCCTTTCCGGGCACAGCCGCCTGCCCGCCCCGTTCTGGCAGGGCACGGCCTGGAAGCAGCTTTGCCGCGCATGGCAGGACTGCGGCCAGTGGGAGGCCCTTGTGCAGCAACTGGGCCTGCAACATGAGGCGGAACTCATCCGCGCCCGCTCGGAACAGGTGCAGATCCTGACCCTGCACGCTTCCAAGGGCCTCGAATTCCAGGCCGTGTTCCTGCCCGGGCTGGAAGAGGGCCTGCTGCCCATGCGCCGTGACCTGCTGCTGGAGAACCCGGACGACGACATGTCCCCCGCCGCGCAGGCCGCCCGCCTGGAAGAAGAACGCCGCCTGTTCTACGTGGGCCTGACCCGCGCCGCCCGCGCCCTGTATGTGAGCCACAGCGCCGGGCGTCGTCTCTTCGGCCGGGAACTGGCCCTGGCACCCTCCAGCTTCCTGCCGCTGGTGCGCGACTTCTGCCGCCAGAGCACATTGGCCCGCCACACCAAGGCCGTGCGGGAACATCTGTCGCTGTTTTAAATCCAAAGGATGTGTTGAGGGAGGGGGCCCCCCTCCACTAGCGCGAGAGGGGTTTCCCCCTCCCTCAAACTCCCTCCCCCTCCCCAGCGCGCTTCATTCGACCAGCCATTACCGCAGAACGATCCATCATCCTGTTCCCGTATGACCGGTATCCGTCCCGCCCTCACCAGACAGGAAACAGCCGCCCATGTCGCCCAACGGGGAAGCTGATGGAGCGGCTCACCGGGGACTTTGCGCGGTGCTGTTCCTGCCGGACAGCGACGGAGACCTGCCATGCCTCCAGAAGAAAAGTTTTAGGGAGGATGGGGGAGAGTTTGAGGGGGGAAGGGAGACCCTTTTCCAAAAGGGGCCCCTTCCCCCCTCAAGCCGTCCCCATGCCATAAAAAACGGGCCGTTCCCCGCAGGGAACGGCCCGTTTTGCCTATCCAAGAACGACAACCGTCTAGCTCGCGCCGCCGTCGCCCACCACGAAGGCGTGGGGGTACAGGGCACGCAGCACGCGCATCATCTCGTCGGCCTTGCGGGAGTCTTCCCACGGGCCCACCTGCACGTTCCAGAGGTTGTTGCTGCCGAAGATCATGCGGCCCTTTTGGCCGCTGCGGGTGAGGCGCTCGATGAGGCCCCGGGCGTTGTCCTTTTTGGAGAAAGCGCCGATCTGGACGAAGAAGTTGCCGCGCACCACATCGCCGTCTTCTACCTGGGGCACGTCGCCCAGGCTCTGGATACGCACCCGCGCCGTGCCCTTGCCGATGACGCCCAGACGCTGGGCGGCCCCGCGCGAAAGGTCGATGACGCGGTCGTCCACGAAGGGGCCGCGGTCGTTGATGCGCAGGATGAGGGAACGGTGGTTCTCCAGGTTGGTCACGCGCACTTCCGTGCCCAGGGGCAGGATCTTGTGCGCGGCGCTGATGTTGTACTGGTTGAAGCGCTCGCCGCTGGCCGTCTTTTTGCCGTGGAAGCCCGGACCGTACCAGGAGGCCACGCCCTCTTCCACGAAGCCGTGGGCCGACTTGAGCGGATAATAGGTCTTGCCGCGCACGGTATAGGGCTTGGAGCCCGGCACACCGCCCTTGCGCCAGGAGGTGTCCTTGCTGCCGCAACCGGCCAGCAGCACGGCCGCCAGCAACAGGCAGAAGAGGTTCACCAGCAGACGGGGAAAGGAAAACTGTCGTGCCATCATCGCCCCTCTTCCTGCAGTTGTTCCAGCTGCCGCAGCAGGGTCAGGCTCTCGGCATCCAGACGGCCCATCCGGGCGGCGCATTCCAGCATGCAGCGGGCCTCCTCGCTGCGACCGGCCTCCAGCAAATCCCATGCCGCCAGCATGTACAGGCGCTGGGGCCGGCTCCCGTACAGGGCGGAGAGCAGGTCGTCGTACAGGTCGGCAAAGACCGCCCGGGCCCGGGCCTCTTCCATGACCAGCCAGCGGGCCAGATGGGTGTTGTCCTCCTGCCCTTCCAGATAGCGCAGCAGCAGGAACAGACCATGCCGCAGCACATGCAGGATGCGCTGCAGCTCGCGCGCGGAGCTCTCGGCGGTCTGTTCGCCCAGCTGCCGCAAAGGGTCGTAGAGCTCGGCCGTCACGCCCTGATGGCGCCCCAGCTGGGCCAGACGGTTGGCGTAGTGCTGGCGCTGGAAGGCGTCCTCGCGCAGCTTGGCGCACTCGTGGAAGGCATAGCCCACGCACCAGTCGATGAGGGCCTCCACCGGCTGCTGGCTGACCAGCCCGTCAGGGTGACGGCTGCCGGAATACTGCCAGAGCAGGATAGCGTCCTTGTCCGGTGTCTGGGACTGGCTGTTGCGGAACAGATGATGCGCCGTATCCTTGAGGCGCCAGAACACGCCCTTGCGCATGGCCTCGCCCAGGAGGTCACGGATGGACGAATAGGAAACCGCGCCTTCGTGGTCGAAACGGCGGCGCTGTTCTTCCAGCCCCTCATAGACCTGGCAGTAGTCACGCACCAGGTCACGCACTAAAAAGGCCTTGCGTTCCGGCGACCAGCGCCCGTTCACAGACCGGCCTCCTCCAGCAGGGCGCGGGCCACGGCCGCATCATAGAGCTTGAGGGGGTCGGCATCGGCGTTGCGCTCCTCGCGGTAGAGGCGCGCCGCGTCCTCGATGACCTGCAAGTCCAGCCACTGGTGGCGGTCCCAGACCTCGGGATGGTCGGACTGCCAAAGGCGGAACTGCACGCCGCCGTCCTCACCGCGCCGCACGTACATGCGGGCCCTGCGGTCCGCGGCATTGGGGAAATAATACAAACCACGCTCGTCTTTCATGCTTTTTTCCTTGCTGGGCCGCTCCCGGCGGCACTGTGAAATACTGCCCGAACCATAGCCGCTAATACCTTTTTTGCCAAGGCGACCACAAAAGGCGCTCCTGCGCAGGACGGCGTGCCCTGCTGACGGAGGGGTGCGGCAGAGGACCGGCCGTGACTGCACCATGCGGCATCATGGCGGCATAGCGTGTATTTTTGGGGATTTGATATGACATTTTTTTCACATAGTTATCCGTACCATACAAACAACATGGCCGCGCGGCCCGCATTGTGACTGTGCTGTGAAAAAGCGGTCAATCACAAGAAACAGCGGTTGTCATCGCCAAAGAAATACGCTAAAAGAAGCAGAACTACATTGCAGCCCGCAGTGTCGGACGTCCAACAGCGTCTGCCGCTGCGCCTGCGATCCCCCGTCTGACTACGCCGGACAGGGAACAGCACCTGGGGCGGCACACTGATGTGTGCAGGCCGCAAGACGAGGCCGCCCCGGCGGCGTTTTGTCGTGTGCGGTTCCGGGCTACTCCGGCCCCAAGCGTCATGACGAAGGCACATCACGCGATGTGATACAACAAACCATGTGGAGGTATGGCAATGGCGAAACATGCAACCCCCCTGTTGGACCAGCTTGAAAGCGGCCCCTGGCCGAGCTTTGTGTCCGACATCAAACAGGAAGCGGCTCACCGCGCGGCCAATCCGGACGGGCTGGACTATCAGATCCCCGCTGACGCCCCCGAAGACCTGCTCGGTGTGCTGGAACTTTCCTACGAAGAAAAGGAAACCCACTGGAAGCACGGCGGCATCGTGGGCGTGTTCGGTTACGGCGGCGGCGTTATCGGCCGTTACTGCGACCAGCCCGAAAAGTTCCCCGGCGTGGCCCACTTCCACACCATGCGTGTGGCCCAGCCCGCTGCCAAATACTACCACACCAAATTCCTGCGTGACCTGTGCGACATCTGGGACCTGCGCGGTTCCGGTATGACCAACATGCACGGTTCCACCGGTGACATCGTGCTCCTGGGCACCCAGACCCCGCAGCTGGAAGAAGTCTTCCACGACCTGACCCACAAGCTGAACGTCGACCTCGGT
>NZ_DS996359.1:226598-231544 GCF_000156375.1 Desulfovibrio piger ATCC 29098 | reverse complement strand
CGTGGGTGCTAAGGCCCCCGTGGTGGACGGCGCTCAGATGGGTTCGCTGCTGGTGCCCTTCATCTCCTGTGAAGCTCCCTACGATGAAATCAAAGAAGTCATCGAAAAGATTTGGGACTGGTGGATGGAAGAAGGCAAGAACCGCGAACGCGTGGGCGAAACCATGAAGCGTCTTTCCTTCCAGAAGCTGCTCGAAGTCACCGACACCGAAGCCGCTCCTTACCACGTCACGGCTCCCCGCTCCAACCCGTACATCTTCTTCAAGGAAGAAGAAGTGCCCGGCGGCTGGACCCGCGACCTGGCTGAATTCCGCAAACGCCATCAACGCTAGTTTAAGGGGGAGAAGAACATGGCTTTTATTTCTTCCGGGTACAATCCCGCCAAACCGATGGAAGGCCGCATTACCGACATCGGCCCCCACAAGTATGACGAATACTTCCCGCCGGTCATCAAAAAGAATTTCGGCAAGTGGCTGTACCACGAAATTCTTGAGCCCGGCGTGCTGATGCACGTGGCCGAAGGTGGCGACAAGGTGTACACCGTCCGCGTGGGCGGCACCCGCACCATGTCCATCACCCACATCCGCGAACTGTGCGACATCGCCGACAAGTACTGCGGCGGTTACCTGCGCTGGACCACTCGTAACAACATCGAATTCATGGTGGAAGACGAAGAAACCATGAAGGCCCTGCGCGACGACCTGAACAGCCGCAAGTTCGACGGCGGTTCCTTCAAGTTCCCCGTGGGCGGCACCGGCGCTGGTATCAGCAACATGGTGCACACCCAGGGCTGGGTGCACTGCCACACCCCCGCCACCGACGCCTCCGGCCCGGTGAAGTGCGTGATGGACGCCATCTTTGATGACTTCAAGGATATGCGTCTGCCCGCTCCCGTGCGCATCGCCCTGGCCTGCTGCATCAACATGTGCGGCGCCGTGCACTGCTCCGACATCGGTCTGGTGGGTATCCACCGCAAACCGCCCATGATCGACCACGAATGGGCTGACCAGCTGTGCGAAATTCCTCTGGCTGTGGCCGCCTGCCCCACCGCTGCCGTTCGTCCCACCAAGGTCGAACACAACGGTCAGAAGGTGAACTCCATCGCCATTAAGGAAGACCGCTGCATGTACTGCGGTAACTGCTACACCATGTGCCCCGCCCTGCCCATCGCTGACCACGAAGGCGACGGTATCGCCATCATGGTGGGCGGCAAGGTGTCCAACCGCATCAGCATGCCCAAGTTCTCCAAGGTCGTCGTGGGTTACATCCCCAACGAACCTCCCCGTTGGCCCAGCCTGACCAAGACGGTGAAGCACATCGTCGAAGTCTACGCCGCCAACGCCAACAAGTACGAACGTCTGGGCGACTGGGCCGAACGTATCGGTTGGGAAAGCTTCTTCAAGCTGACCGGCCTGAAGTTCACCCACCACCTGATCGACGACTTCCGCGATCCGGCTTACTACACCTGGCGTCAGAGCACCCAGTTCAAGTTCTAAGCCGAGCTTGAAAATACCCCGGCGGCGCTTTCCGGCGCCGCCGGGTTCAGGAGAAAAAAAATGGCTGACGAAAAAGACGTTGTTGTCGAATTCCTGAAGAGCAAGTCCTCCTCCAAGTCCAAGTTCTACTTCAAGGACTTCACGGACCTGTTCCCCGATAAGGGCCCCCGCGAAGTGAAGAAGATCCTCACCAAGCTGGTGAACGAAGAAGTCCTGGAATTCTGGTCTTCCGGCTCCACCACCATGTACGGCCTGAAGGGCGCTGGCAAGCAGGCCCACACCGAAGGCGAAGACTAGTCTTTCTGCCTTCGGCTTTTGAACGCCCCGACTGCGACGTCTGTGCGTTTACAAAGGCCATTGGAGCTTCGACTCCTTTCTCAAGAAATGCCGCAACCTCTGTTGTGGCATTTCTTGTTTTCTCCTTCCCACACTGTCCCCTGCGGTCTACGATCCTTCCGCCCTTCCAGAGGCCGGGTTGCGGCGCACATCCCGGCATTTCGGCCATACCGGCCCTCATCTTCCGCCGCACCGTCTCTTCTCCGGCATCTTCCCGCATCCCTGCGGACAAGCAGCCTCACAGTCAGCCACAGCCCTCTCAGTCACGATACCGGCAGCACCAGCCGTCCCATCCTACTATGGTCACGGCACGACACGTCACGGCGGTACCAAGGCAACGATGCCTTGCCGCTGATGGGACAGCAAGCGGCACGCCTGCCTCTGGATACGGACGCTCCGGCCTCACGATACGTGGGCCGCACAGCCCCGCTCCAACTATTTTTCGTTGAAAAAGCCTGCCGTCACCAGTAGTCTGGGCCTGCAACATGCCGAAGGGCAGCCAGCCTCGGCCTGCCGCCCCTGTCCGGCACGAGGCCCCACAGGGAGCGCATCCCCGCAGCCCATCGGCTCCGGGCACAGCAGCCATCAGACGGAGAGACCATGCACGACCATCCCGCTTCCCCCCGCACCGGGGCCACGCCAGACCTGCCTGCCGGACCCCCGACCCCCGAACAGGATATGGGCCAGACCCGGGCCCTGCTCCTGGAGATGGCCCGCTGCCAGTCTCTGGACCAGATCTTCCGTCTGGTGGCGGAGACCTTTGCCGCCCGGCAGGACGTGGCCCTGTGCCGCATCTGGCTGCTGGAACAGACCGAACCGAGCCTCTGCGCCAGCTGCCGCCATTTCTATGATTGCCACGACCATCGCCAGTGCCTGCGGCTGGCGGCCAGCACCGGGCGATCCCGCATGGACGGGCATGTCTGGACCGCTCTGGACGGCGAACACAGCCGCTTTTCCCTGGGGCTGGGCAAGGTGGGGCTCATCGCCCAGTCAGGCACCGCCTATCATGTGGACGATGTCCGCCCGGACATGGACTGGGTGACCTCGCCAGACTGGATCCGGCAGGAAGGCATCCGCACCTTCCTGGGCCAGCCCCTGGTGCACCGGGGCCGCGTCCTGGGGGTCTTCGCGGTCTTCAGCCGTGAAGTGCAGGATGCCCAGGCCATGGACCGCCTGCGCATGATCGCGGACTATCTGGCGGTCTCCATCGCCAATGCCCAGGCTTTCGAAGAGCTGAACCGTCTGAAGCGGCAGCTGGAGATCGAGAACGCCTATCTGAAGAACGATGCCCTGCCCCCGGCCGCCCTGGCCCTGACGGGGGACAGCCCCTGCATGCGCACGCTGAAGGAAAAGATACGGCAGGTGGCCTGCACGGACGTGCCCGTCCTCATCACCGGTGAAGCCGGCAGCGGCAAGGAAGCCGTGGCCGCCGAGCTGCACCGGCAGAGCTTCGTGGCCGGGGGGCCGCTGGTGCGGGTCAACTGCGCCGCCATCGCGCCCGGCAGTTTCGAAGACGAGTTCTTCGGCCATGCGGGCGCCCGCATGGGCTTTCTGGAGGCCGCCTCCGGCGGGACGCTCTTCCTGGATGCCGTGGACGAACTCCCCCTGCCCCTGCAGGCCGGGCTCCTGCGCGTCCTGCAGGACAAAGAGTTCCGGCGCGGCGGCGAGGACAACGGGCACAGGATCAGCGTGCGCCTTGTGGCCGCCACCAGCCGCGACCTCTACGAACTGGTGCGTGCGGGGCATTTTCGCGAGGACCTCTATTACCGCCTCAACGCCTTCCCCATCCGCATAGCTCCCCTGCGTGAGCGCCCGGAGGACATCCTGCCGCTGGCCCAGGCTTTTCTGGAGCATGACCGTGCCCACCTGCAACGGCCGGAGCTGGCCTTTGCCGAAGACGTTCCAGGGCGCCTGCAGGCCTATGCCTGGCCCGGCAATGCCCGGGAGTTGCAGGAATGTCTCCTGCGCGCGGCCATGACCAGCACGGACGGGCTCCTGCACCTGGAGGCCCTGCCTCCGTCCCCTGCCCCCGCTTCCCTGCCCGCCCTGCCCGCGGACGACAACGGCATCGTCTTCACCGAGGCGGAGATGCAGGCGCTGGAGCGGACCAATATCGCCAACGCCCTGCAACGCTGCCACGGCAAGATCTACGGTGACGACGGGGCCGCGGCCCTGCTGGGCATCAGCCCCACCACGCTCTGCTCCCGCATCAAGAAGTTCGGCCTCCGCAAATAGGACGCCTGATCCGGGGCCGCCACACCGTGGAGCCCATGCCTGCCGACGGGCCATGCGGCTCCGCGCGGCCTGTCGCCCTTCTGTCCGGTGCCGTGGCTCCCCATGCTTGCGTACCGGCCTTTGCAGCCTGTGCAGAGGCCCGGATCTTTTTCTTTCCCGTCATAACAACGATTTTTCGTTTAAATAAGACCTTTAGTCATATATTTTATCTTCCAAAAACGAAATCTGCTCTTTCTCTATTGTCAAATACAACGATTTTTTGTTATCAAGAAGCCATGCCGTGGCTGAAAAGGCCATCTTTACCCCCGAGGATGTGCTCATTTTCAGCATTTGGTAAAATATTCAACGATTTTTCGTTGAAATATGCACTCATGGAGGTATGGCAATGCCGAAACATGCGACTCCCCTGCTGGACCAGCTCGAAAGCGGCCCCTGGCCGAGCTTTGTGTCCGACATCAAACAGGAAGCCGCCGCCCGTGCGGCCAATCCCAAAGGACTCGATTACCAGATCCCCGCTGATGCCCCCGAAGACCTGCTGGGCGTCCTGGAACTTTCCTACGAAGAAAAGGAGACCCACTGGAAGCACGGCGGCATCGTGGGCGTGTTCGGTTACGGCGGCGGCGTCATCGGCCGTTACTGCGACCAGCCCGAAAAGTTCCCCGGCGTGGCCCACTTCCACACCATGCGTGTGGCCCAGCCCGCCGCCAAGTACTACAACACCCAATTCCTGCGCGATCTGTGCGACATCTGGGACCTGCGCGGTTCCGGCATCACCAACATGCACGGTTCCACCGGCGACATCGTGCTCCTGGGCACCCAGACCCCGCAGCTGGAAGAGATCTTCCACGATCTGACCCACAAGCTGCATAACGACCTCGGC
>NZ_DS996359.1:117064-226110 GCF_000156375.1 Desulfovibrio piger ATCC 29098 | reverse complement strand
GGTGGGCGCCAAGGCCCCCGTGGTGGACGGCGCCCAGATGGGTTCGCTGCTGGTGCCCTTCATCTCCTGTGAAGCGCCGTATACCGAGATCAAGGAAGTCATCGAAAAGATCTGGGACTGGTGGATGGAAGAAGGCAAGAACCGCGAACGCGTGGGCGAGACCATGAAGCGTCTTTCCTTCCAGAAGCTGCTCGAAGTCACCGACACCGAGGCCGCTCCGTACCACGTCACGGCTCCCCGCTCCAACCCGTACATCTTCTTCAAGGAAGAGGAAGTGCCCGGCGGCTGGAACCGCGACCTGGCCGAATTCCGCAAACGCCATCAACGCTAGTGTAAGGGAGAAAGACCATGGCTTTTATTTCTTCCGGCTACAATCCGGCCAAGCCCATGGAAGGGCGCATCACCGATATCGGTCCCCGCAAGTATGATGAGTTCTTCCCGCCGGTCATCAAAAAGAATTTCGGCAAGTGGCTGTACCACGAGATCCTCGAGCCCGGCGTGCTGATGCACGTGGCCGAGGGCGGCGACAAGGTGTACACCGTCCGCGTGGGCGGCACCCGCACCATGTCCATCACCCACATCCGCGAACTGTGCGACATCGCCGACAAGTACTGCGGCGGTTACCTGCGCTGGACCACCCGCAGCAACATCGAGTTCATGGTGGAAGACGAAGACACCATGAAGGCCCTGCGCGCCGAGCTCAACAGCCGCAAGTTCGACGGCGGTTCCTTCAAGTTCCCCGTGGGCGGCACCGGCGCCGGTGTCAGCAACATGGTGCACACCCAGGGCTGGGTGCACTGCCACACCCCCGCCACCGACGCTTCCGGCCCCGTGAAATGCGTCATGGACGCCATGTTCGAGGACTTCAAGAACATGCGCCTGCCCGCGCCCGTGCGCATCTCCCTGGCCTGCTGCATCAACATGTGCGGCGCCGTGCACTGCTCCGACATCGGCCTGGTGGGCATCCACCGCAAACCGCCCATGATCGACCACGAATGGGCCGACCAGCTGTGCGAGATCCCGCTGGCCGTGGCCGCCTGTCCCACCGCTGCCGTCCGTCCCACCAAGGTCGAACATGACGGCAAGAAGGTGAACTCCATCGCCATCAAGCAGGACCGCTGCATGTACTGCGGCAACTGCTACACCATGTGCCCCGCCCTGCCCATCGCCGACCACGAAGGCGACGGCATCGCCATCATGGTGGGCGGCAAGGTGTCCAACCGCATCAGCATGCCCAAGTTCTCCAAGGTGGTCGTGGGCTACATCCCCAACGAACCGCCGCGCTGGCCCACCCTGACCAAGACGGTGAAGCACATCGTCGAAGTCTACGCCGCCAACGCCAACAAGTACGAACGTCTGGGCGACTGGGCCGAACGCATCGGCTGGGAAAGCTTCTTCAAGCTGACCGGCCTGAAGTTCACCCACCACCTGATCGACGACTTCCGCGACCCGGCGTACTACACCTGGCGTCAGAGCACCCAGTTCAAGTTCTAGGCCGGTCTTGAAAACGCCCCGGCGGCGCTCCGCAGCGTCGCCGGGGCCAGGAGAAAAAACATGGCTGACGAAAAAGACATCATCGTCGAATTCCTGAAGGGCAAGTCCGCTTCCAAGTCCAAATTCTATTTCAAGGACTTCACGGAGCTGTTCCCCGACAAGGGCCCCCGCGAAGTGAAGAAGATCCTCACCAAACTGGTGAACGAAGAAGTGCTGGAATTCTGGTCTTCCGGCTCCACCACCATGTACGGCCTCAAGGGCGCCGGTAAGCAGGCCCACACCGAGGGCGAAGATTAACTGCCGGGCGGTCGTGCCTCCCGCACCGGCAACAGTCCGTACCCCACGCAGTCGGGACCGTGACGGACGAGATATCATACGGTATGCCGCCAAATACCGTTCAGGAGCATGTGCCCTGCCTTACCCCACAGAAATGCCGCGAGCCATCGCGGCATTTCCGTTTTCGCAGGGAAGGGGCCCCCTGTCCGCGCCGTATCGGCAGGGCGCTCTCCGCAGCGTCTCCTTCCCCGGTTCTCTGCCCTGCAGGGCCACAGGCACCGGACGCTTACGCCGAAAAGACAAAAACAGCGGGCTCGCGCATGATGAGGGCGCCGGTCCCCCGGCTCCGGTCCCCGTGGCCGCCGGGCACGCCTCTTTTGCCCGCATCCTGCCCCTCCGGCTTGAATCCTCCGCCCGCCCCGCCTACACTGAAGACATACTGCCGCGACCTGTCGCCCCTCACCGCTCCCCGGGTGAGCATCCGGCGGCCGCGAGCCCACCGGGACAGCGCAGCTTCCTGCGCGCCCGTTACGGAGGTCTGTCATGGGCGTCGCCTTTTCCCTCAATGACGAAGAACGGCAATGGCTCTCCCGGCTGGCACGGGAAAGCATCACCACGGCCCTCGAGGGCCGGGAGGCCAGCCCGCCGCCCCTGCCGTCCGCACTGGCCGACGGGACCTTGGCCCAGTCGCTGGGCTCCTTCGTGACCCTGAACAAGGATGGCGACCTGCGGGGCTGCATCGGCAATATGGTGGGCCGGGAGCCGCTCTGGCGGAACGTCTGGCGCATGGCCCGCGCCGCCGCCTTCGAGGATCCCCGCTTCCCTGCCCTTGATGCGGCGGAATGGCCGCACTGCAGCCTGCACATCTCCGTGCTGGGCCCCCTGAGCCCCTGCCCGGACCCGGCGCGGATCGTCATCGGCCGCCACGGCCTGCTGCTGCGCCTGGGCATGCGCCAGGGCGTCTTCCTGCCGCAGGTGCCCGTGGAACAAGGCTGGGATCTGGGGCAATATCTGGAACACCTTTGCCGCAAGGCCGGTCTGCCCGCCGGCAGCTGGCGCGATCCGCAGGCCCTGCTCTTCTGGTTCGAAAGCCTGGTCTTCGAGGCCTGAGACAAGAAGCCTGGGGAGGGCTTCCCCTTTGCCGGCGATGTCCTGCTTCCAGTGTTGACGGGCATGGACAAAAGCCGCTCCCCGGTGCACCGTCGCCGAAAAAGCCCCCCACGATGTTATTTTCAGGGAAGCCCCTCCAGAGACGGCAGGAGGGACTTCCCTCTTCATTTTATCCCCGCCGGGGGCGGCATCCCGCCTCCGTGGCTGCCGGTAAAACAGATCACGGTCGCGGACTCCCTGATGCTCCACGGGCACCCTTCCTTTCCCCACCTCGCCCACCCCAAAAGGCACAAAACAAGCTCCCAAAGCATCACGCCTGACCGCCGGGCTCCTGTCTCCGGGTACTTGACCAAAACAAAAGGGACGTTCCCCGTACGGGAGCGTCCCTTGTTCTTTTATCAGCTGCGTCCTGCCCCTCCTTCCCGCCTGATGGAATGCATGAGGGAAAGGCCGTGAATCGGAAGAAAGGCCCCCTTTCTGCGTCAGGCAACGGGGCTGCCCTCGAAAATATCTCTCCTACGACGTGGGCGGCACGATGGGATCGCCGTACAGCTTCCAGGTCAGCGGGCGGTAGATGGAGATCAGGGCCATGGCGAAGATGATGGCCACCTGGACCAGGCTGGCCCAGAGCTCTTCCGGCAGGATGCAGGAGCGCACGAAGCGCAGGGGCCAGTCCAGCCCCATGGGCGTGAGCCATTCGATGCAGCGGTCACCCACGGGCAGCCAGAAGAAGGTGCCCCAGAATCCGGCGCAAAAACTGATGATCCACTTGAACGTGACCCAGGCGAATTTGAAGAAGCCCAGCGAGGTGAAGATGGAATAGAACAGGCCGGTGAGCACACAGCCGATGAGCCCGGGCATGACCACCCAGGAATCCACGATATAGCGGCAGTATTCCACCAGCTTCACGGTCGCCGGATCGTCCATGCCCAGTTTGAGGAAACCAAGGGCCTGCATGGAAAAGGCGCCGCCCGCCCAAGCCAGGGCCGCCAGCAGGTGCAGGGCCTTCATGCCCTTGATGATATGGTTGTCACGTGCGCTCACGCCCTTGCCGCGCGAGCCGTAATTCCTGACCCGTTCGCTGAACACCATGACCTCCTCCCGCACGCCCCCTGCGGGGCCTGCTCCGCGGCGCGTCCTTCCCGGGAACAGCCGCTCTTTTGACGCTACCCAGCGGAGCCTGTTTTTTCAAGCCCCCGCAGGGCGGCCGCCCCGGGGCGCAGGCATCCGGCAGGCCAAAAGGCCGGCATGAGGCACACGCCCCGGCCGCAGGCAAGACGCAGCCCCGTGTTTTCAGGCACCCCGTCTGCCGGCCGTATGACGGGCCCCGAAATAAAAGGCCGCCCTGCGCCTGTCCGGCAGGCACCGGGCGACCTCCACAGCGCAGGGGAAAGCCCCCTGGGCACAAAGCTGCCCGTCGGCTACAGTTCCAGCAAGGCCCGCCAGCGGGGCAGCTCGGGCTGCAATTCCAGATAGTCGTCCGGCAGGGCGGGCGGCGCGGCCTGGGCCAGGGCCCGCTTCACATCGTCCAGGCTGCCGGTGCGCAGCAGGCCGGGGACGTCCTGCAAGGGGCAGAGGTCGAAGCCGTCCGAGGGCAGCATGACCATGACGGGCAGCTTTTTGAGGGCCGCTTCCAGGACCACGGTGGTGGAAGCCGACGACCAGACCACGGTGCCGGGCACCAGATGGGTGGCGATGGGGCCGTCGGCAAAACGCAGGCGCCCGGCCTGGGCCCCCAGCTCGTGACGCAGGTCGGCCTCCACGGAAAGATACGGATGCGGCTTGACCACGATCTCCCAGCCATCCAGCAGGCCCGCGTGCACGGCCCGGGCCAGCAGGCGCACATGGTCGGCGGTCTCGTCGGCAAAAAAGCCGGTCACCACCAGCAGGCGGTGATGCGTCTGCCCTTCCTGCGGCGGTACGGCGGACTTGCGGGCATCAACGAGGTACATGTAGCGCAGGGCCTCCACCAGCTCCAGACGTTCCTGCGGCACACCCGCGGCCTGCCACTGCCGCAGGGCCCCCTGTCCGTTAGCGCAGATGCGGTCGGGCTGGAAGGCCGCGCAGGCGCTGTCCGTGAAGGTGGCCGGATCATCGAAATAGCGGAAGTCCGTGGGCCGGATGGTGGAATGCTGCGCCCCGTACACAGGCCCGCCCGCGCCGGGCGTGGTGTGGGCGGCATGGGTCAGCATGCGTTCCCAGGGGCAGTTCTCCAGCGGGAAGGTGAACCAGCGCTGGGGCCCGGCGGCCTTCACATAGTTGTCGATGCCGCGCTGCTGCAGGCAACGCTCCAGACAGCGCCAGCCCCGGAAGGTCTCGGCCCAGTCATCGGCCATATAGGCCCAGAAGTTCAGACGGGAGCCCTCGAAGCGGCAAAGCTCGCGCATGGATGCCTCCAGACGGCGGCTGGTCCAGGCCAGACGCAGATAGCGCTTCCAGGCGGCCCGCAGGTCGGCGGTCGTGAGGAACTCCTCCAGATAGTGGAAGCTCACGCCGTCCTGCCGTGCAGCGCGCAGGCGGTCCCGCATCCTGATGCAGTCGCCCAGATCCATCTGCGGCGAAGGGAAGCGGATGAACAGCCAGCGCACGGGCGTCCTGGCCGCCGCCGCGCACAGGGCGTCGTGCAGGCCCTCCCAGTAACGGGAGCGGAAGCGGCCCGCCGCCGCGGCTTCCATGTCCACATTGGGGAAATAGGTGGCGATGGTGCCCGTGGACACATGCGCGGGCGGCAGGGTGGGCAGGGATCCTCCCCTGGGCCGGAGGGGCAGGCGCACCCGGAACCACCAGTGGATGAAGCGCCCGGCCGCGCGCAGCAGGGAGGGACAGGCCTCGTAGATGCGGCGCAGGCGGCTGCGGCGGCGCCCGTCACGGCATTTGGGATCGTGGTAGTCCGCGAACTGCCGCCCCGTGGCCTGGCAGAGCGCCAGCAGGGTCTCGCACAGCCGGTCGTCGCCGCCCACCAGGCGCAGGGCCGTGAAGCCGCCCTCATCCAGCAGATGCTCCAGGGTGCGCAGCTTGTAGATCTCGTAGAGCAGGGGCGTCATCTTGGGATGGCGCTCATAGAGCAGCGAACACCACCACATGGACAGCTTTTCCCCGGCCTGGAAATGCTCGTGCAGCAGCGCTCCCTCCACGGGCCTGAGGCCCGTCCGGCAGGCCCATGCGGCGTGCTCGCGCCGGATCTCCGTCAGCCGGGCATCGCACAGGGCAGGCAGCGAGATATGGTCGCCGGGCACGTCCCGCAGGTTCCAGTGGGCCACGGCGGCGGACGTCTCCAGATGGAAGGCCAGCGGCGCTCTGCTGTCGGCCAGCAAGGTCAGTTCTTTCATGGGCGCTCCTTTCCGGACAGGGGAAGAAAAAACGGACGGCTGGTGCCGTCCGTGCAGGCTCAGTCTTTGAGGGCCGCGGCGATGGCCGGGCCGTAGGGCGCGCGCAGGACGCCCTTTTCCGTGATGATGCCCGTGATGCAGTCAGCGGGCGTCACGTCGAAGGCAAAATTGAAGACCGGCACCCCTTCGGGGACGATGCGGGTCTCGCCCACATGGGTCACTTCCCGGTCGGGACGCTCCTCGATGGGGATGTGCGCGCCGTCGGGCGTGCGCGGGTCGATGGTGGACAGGGGCGCCGCCACATAGAAGGGGATGCCGAAATGTTTGGCCAGCAGGGCAACGCCGAAGGTGCCGATCTTGTTGGCGGCGTCACCGTTGGCCGCGATGCGGTCGGCACCCACCACCACGCACTGCACCAGGCCCTTCTGCATCAGCAGGGCGCAGGCATTGTCGCAGGCCACGCGCACGTCGATGCCGTCCTGCTGCAGTTCCCAGGCGGTCAGGCGCGCGCCCTGCAGGAAGGGCCGCGTCTCGTCGGCGATGACCCGCACCTTCTTGCCCGCTTCCAGGGCGCCGCGGATGACGCCCAGGGCCGTGCCGTAACCGGCCGTGGCCAGGGCCCCGGCATTGCAGTGGGTGAGGACGGTGTCGCCGTCGTTGATGCAGGACGCACCGTGGCGGCCGATCTCGCGGCAGATCTCCACGTCCTCGCGGCGCATGGTCTCGGCCTCGGCCAGCAGCACGGGGATGAGCTCTTCCATCTCCAGACCGGCATGGGCCTGCCACAGGGCCCGCATGCGCTCCACGCCCCAGCGCAGGTTCACGGCCGTGGGCCGGGCCGCCTCCAGACGCACCAGGGCCCGGTCATAGGCCGTGCGCCAGTCGGCACCGGCGGGCAGGCCGCGGCGCAGTTCCTCCAGGGCCAGCACGCAGCCGAAACCGGCCGTGACGCCGATGGCCGGAGCGCCGCGCACCACCATCACCTGCAGGGCCCGGATGGTCTCGTCCAGGGTGCGGATGGGCAGGTAGTCCTCGCGCCCGGGCAGGGCGCGCTGGTCCAGCAGATACAGGGTCATGGCGTCAGCGTCGAAACGGATATGGTGTTCCATGCGGTCCTCGATGGTTGAAGGGCGATAAAGGGTCCGTGAGATGGCGTAGCCTGTCCAATACCGACCACGGTAGCGCAAAGCCCTTATCTTGGCAAAGTGCTTTACAAATGCCGAAAGCACTGGCTAATCTGGCTAAAGTTTTTGAACTTCAGCAGGAGAAGCGTCCCCATGGAAGAGTTCTCGCGCATCCAGCGCCTGCCCCCCTACGTTTTCGCGGTGGTAGGCGACCTCAAAATGAAGCTGCGTCGCCAGAATATCGATATCGTTGACTTCAGCATGGGAAATCCCGACATTCCCACCCCGCCGCACATCGTGGACAAGCTGGTGGAAGCCGCACAGAAGCCGGTGAATCATCGCTATTCGCTCTCCCGCGGCATCCCCCATCTGCGCGACGCCGTGTGCGAACGCTACAAGCGCCTGTATGACGTGGATCTGGACCCCAACACCGAAGCCATCGTGACCATGGGTTCCAAGGAAGGTCTCGCCCACCTTTCGCTGGCCATGCTCTCGCCCGGTGACGTGGTGCTGGCTCCCGACCCCACCTATCCCATCCACAAATATGCGCCCATCATCGCCGGCGCCGACGTGCGCAGCGTGCCCATCGGGCCCGGCCGTGACTTCTTCGAGGACCTGACCGCCGCCACCAAGCAGGCCTGGCCCCGTCCCAAGCTGCTTTTCCTGTGCTACCCCCACAACCCCACCACGGAAGTGACCGACCTGGCCTTCTTCGAAAAGGTCGTGGAATTCGCCAAGGAGAACAACATCTGGGTCATCCATGACCTGGCCTATGCCGACCTGGTCTTCGACGGCTACAAGGCCCCCAGCTTCCTGCAGGCCAAGGGCGCCAAGGACGTGGGCGTGGAATTCTACACCATGTCCAAGAGCTACTCCATGCCCGGCTGGCGCGTGGGCTTCTGCCTGGGCAACCCCAAGCTCATCCACGCCCTGAGCCGCATCAAGAGCTACCTGGACTACGGCATCTTCCAGCCCATCCAGATCGCGGCCACCGTGGGCATGCGCAGCGGCGACGAAGAAGTCACCAAGATCTGCGACATCTACCGCCAGCGCCGCGACTGGCTCATCGACGGCCTCAACCGCATCGGCTGGGAAGTGCCCGCGCCCAAGGCGACCATGTTCGTCTGGGCCCGCATCCCCGAAGAGTTCCGCAAGATGGGTTCCGTGGAATTCTCCAAACTGCTGCTCACCGAAGCGCAGGTGGCCGTCTCGCCGGGCCTGGGCTTTGGTGCCTACGGTGACGAGTACGTGCGCTTCGCCCTCATCGAGAACGACCACCGCACCCGTCAGGCCGTGCGCAACATCCGCCGCCTGCTCAGCGGCTCCAGCGATTAGGGGACACTATGGCCGAAAGCAACAAGCCTCTGGTAGTGGGTCTGGCCGGGTTCGGCACCGTGGGCGGCGGTCTTGCCCGCCTGCTGGAAGAGAACGCCGGCATCATCCGTCAGCGTACGGGCCGGGACATCCAGGTCAAGAAGGTGCTGGTGCGCAATGCCCAGAAGGCGCGCACCGTGCCCCTGCCTCCCGGAGCCGACCTGACCACCGATCCTGACGAGCTGATCAACGATCCCGAGATCGACGTGCTGGTGGAACTCATGGGCGGCATCGACGCCCCGCGCGCCATCATCGACCGCGCCCTGGACGCCGGCAAGCACATCGTCACCGCCAACAAGGCCCTGCTGGCCGAGGAAGGGCTCGCCCTGTTCCAGAAGGCCGCCAGCAAGGGCCGCATCCTGCGCTATGAGGCCAGTGTTGCCGGCGCCGTGCCCGTGGTGGAGGCCCTGCGCACCAGCCTGGCCGGCAACCGCATCTCGTCCCTGATGGGCATCCTCAACGGCACCAGCAACTACATCCTGTCCGAGATGACCTCCAACGGTCTGGACTTCGATGTGGCCCTCAAACAGGCCCAGCAGCTGGGCTATGCCGAAGCCGATCCCACCCTGGACATCGACGGTCACGATGCGGCCCACAAGCTGACCCTGCTCATCCGCCTGGCCTACGGGGTCAACTACCCCTACACGGCCATGCCCGTGCGCGGCATCCGCGGCATGTCCAGCTTGGACATCGCCCTGGCCCGCGAGTTCGGCTACCGCATCAAGCTCATCGCCCAGGTGCGCGAACGTCGCGAGCCCGGCCAGGACGACGGCAAGGTGCGGCTGGAGGCGGGCGTGTTCCCGGCCCTGGTGCCCTATACCGTGCTGCTGGCCCGCGTGGGCGGCGTGTACAACGCCGTGCGCGTCAGCGGCAATGCCTGCGGCTCGCTCTTCTTCCACGGCCGCGGCGCGGGCGACCTGCCCACCGCCGGTGCCGTGCTGGCCGACCTCATGGCCGTGGCCCGTGACGAGAACCCGCACAACACCGGCTACGCCTGTGACGACCTGCCCCGCGCCAGCATCGTGCCGCCCGCGGAATGGCGTTCGCGCTACTACGTGCGCGTCATGGTCGAGGACGAGCCCGGCGTGCTGCGCGATCTGGCCGGCTGCATGGCCGACCAGGGCGTGAGCATGGCCCAGGTCATCCAGCGTACCGACGAAGGCAAGGGCGTGCCGCTGGTCTTCATGACCCATGAGACCACCGAGGAAGCCATGAGCACCGCCCTGCAGCGCACCCTGGATACCGGCATGCTGCGCCAGCCTGCCGTGTACTTCCGCGTGCTGGACTAGAAGATATGGACCGTTGGGGGAGGGGGACCCCTCTCCTCAAACGCCCCTCCTTCCCCAGCGCGCGTTATCAAAAAGGTGGCGACCGGCTTCGCGGGAAAGACCGCGCCATCGTGAGACATCTCCCGCACTGCCGGGCCATGTCCTTGTGAAGGACGGGTCCCGGGAGCTTCTCCAGCAACCATACCGCGCAGGGTCAGGGACCATCCCGGCCCTGCGCTTTTTACGCAGCCATGCTGCACGAGGGGCCCATGATCATTCTGGAAGATCCGTATGTCTCGCCGGAGCTGGCCACCTTTGCCGCCGACCGGCAGGAACCCGTCCTGGATACGCCCGCTGCCCGGCAGGCCGGGCTGGATTACGGGCTGCACCTCAACCTCGTCTCCAGCCGCGACTTCGGGCGCCTGTGCTGCCGGGGGCAGCGCCTGTACAGCAATTCGGAAAACGCCCTGGACTGGCTCTACAGCCGTTCGGGCAATGCCGGGCTGGTGCGCGCCACCGAGCTGCTCAAAAACAAGCTGCTGTTCCGCCAGCGCCTGGCCCCGCTCTTTCCGGATTTCCATTTCCGCGAGCTGACCCTGCGGGACGTCATGGAGACCCATTTCGACAGCCTGCCCGGCCCCTGCGTGCTCAAGCCCGCCGTGGGCTTCTTCAGCCTGGGCGTCTACAGCATCGAGAACGCCCAGCAGTGGCGCGCCGCCCGTGACGACATCGCGGCCAGCGCCGTGCGCTGGCGCAAGGAATATCCCGCCGCCGTGCTGGACAACCAGGTGTGGCTGCTGGAGTCCCTCATCCAGGGCACGGAGTACGCCGTGGACGTCTACTTCGACAGCCGCGGCAAGGCCGTCATCTGCAACATCCTCCAGCACGATTTCGCCTCTTCCGAAGACGTGAGCGACCGCCTGTACTACACCAGCGCGGACATCATCCGCCGCATGGCCGGACCGCTGGAAGACTGGTTCGACCAGCTCAACGAGCGTCTGGGCCTGCGCGATTACCCCGTGCATGTGGAACTGCGCCGCGACGCCGACGGCCATATGGTGCCCATCGAGTTCAATCCGCTGCGCTTCGCGGGCTGGTGCTGCACGGATATCAGCCTCTTCGCCTGGGGCTTCCCCACCTACGGCTGCTATCTGGACGACCGGCGCCCGGACTGGGGCAGCATCCTGCCCGGCCACGAGGACAAGCTCTACACCCTCATCGTGCTCAACAAGCCCGCCGCCTGCCCGCCGGTGCGACGCTTCGACTACGACGCCCTCTGCGCCCGCTTCCACAAGGTCCTGCACCTGCGCCGCGGCTTCTACGACCGCTATTCCCACTTCGGCTTCCTGTTCACCGAGACCCCGGCCCATGACCGGGCGGAACTGGACGCCATCGTGCGTGACGACCTGCGGGGCTTCGTCATCCCCGAAGACAGCGAGGAGACGCCCCAGGCCCAATAAGCAAACCAAGGAGGCTCCCATGAAGAAGATCGGCATCATCCGCTGCATGCAGACCGAGGACATCTGCCCCGGCACCACGGACTTTTCCTTTGCCGCCCAGGGCAAGGGCGCATTCGAAGAACTGGGCCCCTGCGAGGTCATCGGCTTCGTCTCCTGCGGCGGCTGTCCCGGCAAGCGGGCCGTGGCCCGCGCCAAGATGCTGGTGGATCGCGGCGCCGAAGCCGTGGCCCTGGCCTCCTGTATCTGCAAGGGCAACCCCATCAGCTTCCCCTGCCCGCACCACGAGACCATGCTCGCCGCCATCCGCAAAAAACTGGGCGACAGCGTGCCCGTGCTGGACCACACGCATTAACGGCATCCGATCTCTGGGGGACGGGCCCGCAGGACTGCCGCCGATGCCGCAAGGCTCCCGCCTTCCGGTCTCCGGCTGCGGCGCAAGGGGCCCGCTCCCCCTGTCCCGTCCCCACCTTCCTTCCTGACGCTCCCCGCCGGAGAACACGCTACCACGATGCGCCCGCCGCCCTTGGGGAACGGCAGGCTGTTTCCGCCCTCCTTCCCTTCTTCCGGCCTCCGCGGGACGCCACACCATCCCGCTCTTCCCCTGTAAGTCCGGCCTCCTCCCTCCGTTTTGCTCTTTTGAGTCAATCACCATGCAGCCATGACATTTTCAATAATAAAAACAGCATGTTATATTAAAAATAATAAAATATTATAATATTTTATTGACATTTTTTTCTGACGGATTTTATATAAAAACAAAGGTCACGAAGAAGAATGCTCATAGCAGGAGCATCAACCCATAGGAGGTCCCCATGCTGCAACGTCTTCATCTCCCCCGCTTCCTCTGTGCCCTTTTATGCACACTGCTTCTTGGTGCTGTCTCCGTACAGGCCATAGAAAAACCCAAGGATTATCCCCGACGGCCCGTGACCTTCATCGTCCCCTTCGGGGCCGGTGGCGGGGCTGACCAGATGGCCCGGGCCATGCTGCAGCAGGTCAGCAAGATCATGAAGGTCTCGGTCCTCGTGGTCAACAAGCCCGGCGGCAACGCGACCCTCGGCTTCAACGACTTCTGGATCGCCCCTCCCGACGGCTATACCCTCCTGCAATACAATGACGACGGCGTGACCCACCTGGTCAGCGGCCTGCTCAAGCAGGACCCCACCAAGGATTATGTGCCCATCGCCATCGGCATGATCGTCTACAGCCAGATCTACATCCGTCCCAACGATCCCCGCTTCCATGACTGGGAAAGCTTCGTCGCCTACGCCAAGGCCAATCCCGGCAAGGTCACCCTGGGCAACATCGCCCAGCGCGGCAACCTGGAAGAAGTCCAGGCCGTCCAGCTGGAAAAGGCCGCGGGCGTCAAGTTCCGCCAGATCAGTTTCGACAAGCCCAGCGAGCGCTACAGCTCCCTCGTGGGCGGCCATGTGGACGCCCTGCTGGAACAGCCCGGCGACGTGGCGGCCTACATCAAGTCCAACGACATGAAGCCCATCGTCTCCTTCTCCGATACCCGCCCCGCGGAATTCAAGGACATCCCCTGCATCAAGGAACTGGATCCCAGCGTCTGCAACCTGTACAAGGTGCGCGGCTTCTACATGAATCCCAAGATGTCCAAGGACAAGCAGGACTATCTGCTGGCCGTGTTCAAGCAGGCCTATGAAAGCCCCGAATTCCAGAAGTACATCAGCGACAAGTATCCTGCCGACATGAAGTACAGGGACTTTGACGAATGCATCAAGCTGCTCAACAGCATGATCGAAACATACAAGAGAATGTACAAGGAGCTTGGCTACGAATAAGTGATTGTGGATGGCGCGATGGCCACCCGAGGGTCATCGCGCCATCGAGGAGGATACCATGCATATCAATAGGGATTCTGTCATAGAATTTTCAGTGCTCCTTGCTGTCGGCATAGCAGCGTTCTTACTGACGTTCACCTTTGACGACGAGATCGCCCTGTACCGCTACGGCGCCAACCTCTGGCCTGCCTTCCTGTCCCTTGGTCTGATCCTTTGCACGGTCATCATATTCGTCCATACGCTCTTTTACGGTGACATCTCCATAGAAGAGGGCGGAACCAACCTTCAGACTCTTGCTCGCGTTTTCATACTCCCCATTTTTTATGTCATCCTGCTTCCCTATGTAGGATTTTATTCTGCGACGATCATCTTCCTTCCCCTGTACACCTATATCATCCATATGAAGTCCTTCCTGAAGGTCCTTTTAAGATGTCTTGCCGTCGCCTGTGTCATCATCGTTGTCTTTACCAAGTTTCTGTTCGTACCGTTCCCTGTGGGTACGATCCCGTTATTCTACACTATAAACTCTGAAATAGTTAATTTGCTGTATTAAAGGAGCTCAGTATGGATCTCATCATCCAGGGGATACAGTGGATATTCTCCAACCCCATAAATATAATGTATTTTTTTACGGCACTTTTTGGCGGTCTCTTCTTCGGTGCCGTTCCGGGCATCAGCGTCGTCACTCTTGGTGCCATCATCCTGCCCTTCACCGCCTATCTTGATACGGCACAGGCCCTGATGATCTACGGCGTCATGTACTGCTCGGGTACGTTCGGCGGCGCCGTCATGGCCATCCTTTTCAACATCCCCGGTGCGCCGGAGAACGCCCCCACGGCCTTTGACGGCTACCCCCTGACCAAGAAGGGCAAGGCCGGCCTGGCCATCGGTACGGCGGTCAGCTGTTCCGCCATCGGCGGCATCCTCTCCAGTGTGGGGATGATGCTCGGCACGGACGCCATCGCCCGCTGGGCCATCCGCTCTTTCGGACCGCCGGAAATGTTCGCCGTCATCTTCTGCGGTTGTGCCGTGGCCGCCACCGTGGGGGCCTCCAGCACGCTCAAGGGATGGATCTCCCTGTTCATCGGCCTGCTGCTCTCCACCGTGGGCCAGGACCCCGTGGGCGGCATCTCCCGCTATACCTTCGGTGTCGTGGGCCTTTCCTCCGGCATCAGCTTCATCCCGCTGCTGCTGGGCTTCTTCTCCATCACCGAGGTCCTTTCCAGCGCGGGCAAGTCCATCAGCTTCAAGCCTGAAGTCCCCAAGGTGCAGATCGAGTTCCCCAGCCTTTCCCTGTTCTGGAAGCAGCGCTTCAACGTGTTGCGCTCCTCGTTCGTGGGCTTCTTCTGCGGCCTGCTGCCCGGCCTGGGCGCGACGCTGGCGGCCTTCCTGAGCTACAGCGAAGCGCGCCGCTGGTCCAAGAACCCCGAGAATTTCGGCAAGGGCGAGATCAGCGGTGTGGTGGCCTCCGAGACCGGCAACAACGCGGCCACCGGCGGTGCCATGATCCCCATGCTGGCCCTGGGCCTGCCTGGCGGCTCCACCACGGCCCTGATGCTCAGCGTGTTCATGCTGCACGGCCTTGAGCCCGGACCGCTGATCATGGTCGAACAGGAAGGCATGGTCTGGTCGGTCTTCACGTCCATGCTCCTGGCCAACTGCTGCATCCTTTTCCTGGGCTATGTGACCATGCGCATCGTGGTCAACCTGCTGCGCATCCCCAACAACTATCTCATGCCCATCGTGTTCGTGCTGGCCACCATCGGTGCCTATGCCCTGCGCAACTCCACCTTCGACGTGGTCATTATGCTGGCTGCCGGCATCGCGGGCTTTTTCCTGCGCCGCCGCGGCTACTCGCCCGCGAGCATCGTGCTGGGCAGCATCCTGGGCTCGCTGGGAGAATCGGCTCTGGCCAAGTCCATGCAGCTTTCCACCTATGACTGGACCATCTTCTTCTCCCGTCCGTTTGCCGCGTTCTTCATGATCTCCGGCATCATCGCCATCCTGCTCACCATCTGGCGCGGCATCCGTGAAGTCGTCCAGCGCCGGAACGCGGACCTTCCGCAATAGGAGAACATCATGTCTACGGGTCATTACAGCTGTTGCGGCCAGGAGATCCTTTCTCCGCATGAACAGGCCGTGCTCGATCCCGAAAGTCGTGCGCGCTTCCACCAGCAGCATCCGCGCATCGCGGCCATCCTCGATTCCTTCGCCGATGCCGTGCCCATGCTCGACAGTCAGCGGGCCCTCTACTTCACCCAGTCCATGAAGCTGACGGAAGGCAAGCCCCTGGTCTGGCGCTGGGCCAAGGCCCTGTACCATGTGGCGGAGCATATCGAGGTCCACATCGACGGCCATCAGCTCCTGGCCGGCCGCATCGGCAGGTCGCCGCGCTACAGCATCATGTATCCCGAGATCGAAGGGGACTTTTACGCCTCCGCCCTGGGGGACCTTGCCTCCCGCGAGACCTCCCAGGCGGGGATCCCTCCCCGGGATCTGGAGATCGCCATCAAGGAGATCGCCCCCTACTGGTCGGGGAAGACCTACCACGAACAGTTCAACAAGGCCCTTCCCAAGGAGGTCCATGACGTCCTGTTCACTGACGAGACGGGCATCGCCCCCCGCTATATCGTCAACGAGTCCTCCTCGTTCCGCTCGTCCCTGCAATGGGTGCATGACTACGGCTGTGCCATCCGGCGCGGTTTCGTGGACATCCGCAAGGAAGCGGAAGACAAACTGGCCGCTCTGGATCCCGACAACCCCCGGCACACCAACGAGCTGCGTCCGTTCTACGAAGCCATCACCATCGTCTGTGACGCCATCATGCTCTGGGCCGCCCGCCATGCCGACCTGGCCGAAAAGGTGGCCGCCGAAGCAACGGATCCCCAGCGCAAGCAGGAGCTGGCCCTCATCGCGGAAACATGCCGGCGCGTTCCCGCCTATCCCGCCCGTACCTTCCACGAAGCGGTCCAGTGCCAGTGGTTCGTCCAGCTCTTCTCCCGTCTTGAGCAGCGCACGGGCACGACCATCTCCAACGGGCGCATGGACCAGTATCTCTGGCCCCTGTACAAGGCCGACCTCGACCGGGGCGCCATCACGCCCGACAGGGCCGTGGAACTGCTGGAATGCCTGTGGGCGGGCATGGCCCAGTTCGTGGAGATGTACATCATGCCCCAGGGGAACGCCTTCACCCAGGGCTACGCCCACTGGGAAGCCGTGACCATCGGCGGCCAGACCGTGGACGGCGAGGACGCCACCAATGACCTGAGCCACCTCATCCTGCGATCCAAGCGGGAATTCCCCCTGCATTATCCCGATCTGGCGGCCCGACTGCACAGCAGGAGCCCGGAAAGCTTCCTCTGGGATGTGGCCACCACAGTGAAATACGGCACGGGGCACCCCAAGCTCCTCAATGACGAGGAGATCGTCCCCCTGCTCATCGCCAAGGGCGCGCGCATGGACGAAGCCCTCGATTACGCGGCATCAGGCTGCACCGAAGTCAGGATGCCCAACAGGGACACCCTCACGTCCAGCTGTGGCCGCATCAACCTGGCAGCCTGCCTGGAGATGGTCTTTTTCCGCGGCAGGATGCTCAAGACCGGCGAACAGCGCATCGGCCCCGATACCGGTGATCCCTTCGCCATGCAGACCTGGCCGCAGTTCTTCGAAGCCTTCCTGGAACAGCTGCGCTTCAGCCTGCGCACGGCCTTTGCCGCCCAGTATGTCATCAACAAGCTGCGTCCCCGCTGCTTCGCCCAGCCCATGGGCTCCGCCCTGCACCGGCTGTGCATGCAAAACGGCATGGACCTGCATACCGAACACATCCCCGGCGGGCTCGAACTGGGCTTCGTGGACTTCATCGGCTTCGGCACGGTCATCGACTCCCTGTCCGCCGTGAAGAAGCGGGTCTACGAGGACCGCACCATCAGCATGGGCGAACTGCTGGAAGCATTGAAGAACAACTTCCAGGGGTGCGAATCCACCCGGATGCTCCTGCAGAACTCCCCCTGCTACGGCAACAACGACGCCTACGCGGACGCCATCGGCAAGGCCATGGAAAAGGCCGCCCTGGACTATTGCGAGGCCCATTCCCCGGCCCTGGAGATGCCTGTCGACGTCCGCTATGTGCCTGTGACGGCCCATGTGCCCTTCGGGCGTGTGGTGGCGGCCTCGGCCAACGGGCGCCTGGCCTGGACGCCCCTCTCCGACGGGACCTCCCCTTCGCCGGGCGCGGACCATCAGGGGCCCACGGGGGTCTTCCTCTCCAACGCCGCCAGCAAGAACATGGGGGCCTGCCGCCGGGCGGCACGCATGCTCAACATGAAGTTCACCCCCAAGGTGGTGGAGGGCGATGCGGGCACGCAGCGTCTGGTCTCCCTTTTCAGGACCTTCGTGGACCTCAAGCTCTGGCACGTGCAGTTCAACGTCATCAACCGCGAGACCCTGCTGCATGCCAAGGCCGAACCCGAAAAGTACAAGAACCTCATCGTCCGCGTAGCCGGTTACAGCGCCTACTTCGTGGATCTTTCGTCCGACATGCAGGATGACATCATCGCCCGGACGGAACAGGAGAGCATCTGACAGTCCCGGCCCGTGAGGGCCGGGATCCCGACCACTTCAAGATATATATTATAATAATATGTTATTATGATATAATCCCTATCCTTCCACACCGAACCCACGGAGAGACGATCATGTCCCAAAACGCCGAAAACAGATTCTACTCCGTTCTCCAGCAGGGCGCGGACCCCAAGGGCCTGGGTGAACTCCGCCGTCTCCACAATTTCATCGACGGCAGATGGGTGCCCTCCACCACCAGCCTGTACCGCGATGCCTACAACCCCTCCACGGGTGAGATCATCGCCCAGGTCCCGGCCTCCAGCATCGAGGAACTCGACAGCGCCGTGGCCGCGGCCAAGAAGGCCTACAGGAAGTGGGCGGACACCCCCGTCTACAAGCGGGTGCAGGTGCTGTTCAAGATGAAGCAGCTCATCGACGAGCACCTGGACGAACTGGTGCGCCTGCTTTGCATCGAAGAGGGCAAGACCTGGAACGAATCCATGGGCGATGTGCTGAAGGCCAGGGAAGTCATCGAATTCGCCTGCGGCATGCCGCAGCTCATGAAGGGCGAAAGCCTCATGAACGTTTCGTCCGGCTACGACACCATCCTCTACCGGGAACCTATGGGGGTCTTCCTGGGCCTCGTGCCCTGGAACTTCCCCACCATGATCCCGCACGGCTGGATGATCCCCCTGTGCGTCGCGGCGGGCAACACCTTCGTGCTCAAAGCGGCCAGCTCCGCCCCGCAGTCGGCCCTCCGCATGACGGAACTGTGGCAGGAGGCCGGCCTGCCCGACGGCGTGCTCAATGTCGTCACCTGCAATGCCTCCGATGTCAGCCACCTCATCAACCATCCCGACATCGTGGGCGTCAGCTTCGTCGGCTCGAGCACCATCGGCCGCCAGGTGTACGCGGAGGCCGCCAAGGCCGGCAAGCGTGTGCAGGCCCTGGGCGAAGCCAAGAACCATGCCCTGGTCATAGCCGACTGCCAGATGAACCGCAGCGCCGCCGGCATCATCAACGCCTTCTGCGGGTGCGCCGGTGAACGCTGCATGGCGCTCCCGGTCATCGTGGTGGAAGAACGCATCGCCGACACCTTCGTGCAGCTCCTGGCCAGCAAGGCCCAGGAACTGACCCTCGGCCCCGCCTGGGAAAAGACCTCCAAGCTGGGCCCCCTGGTCACGGCCAGGCACCGGAAAAGCGTCATCGACTGGATCGAGAAGGGCCTGTCGGAAGGGGCCTCGCTGGTCCTCGACGGCCGCGACATCTCCGTGCCCGGCTATGAGAAGGGCTTCTTCGTCGGGCCTACCATCCTCGACCATGTGACCCCCGACATGGAAGTCGGGACACGGGAGATCTTCGGCCCCGTCCTGTGCGTCAAGCGCGTCAAGAGCTTCGAGGAAGGCCTGGAAGTCATGAACGCCAACCCCTTCGCCAACGGTTCCGTCATCTATACCTCCAGCGGCCGGTACGCGCGGGAATTCGCCAAGCAGACGCACGGCGGTATGGTGGGCATCAACGTGGGCATCCCGGTGCCGGTCTGCTCCTTCGGCTTCACCGGCCACAAGCAGAGCTTCTTCGGCGACCTGCATGTGATGGGGACGGACGGCGTGCGCTTCTATACGGAAAGCAAGAACGTCACTTCCACCTGGTTCAACGAGGAGACCACTGCCCACGTCGACACCTGGGACGGCATGCTGCCTGGCCTGCAGAACAAGCATGCCTAGGGAACAACCTAGTGATATAGTTCTCTTTTATTCATGATCAAACAGCCCTGAAAGCCGGTCCCTTGAATGCCGGCTTTCAGGCTTTATGGAGGGGTGCGGGAAGCCCTTAGGGATGCATGCTTGCCGACATGCAAGTAATATCTTTCTATATCAATATGTTATATGATAAACATACGTGAGGGATTTTAAATTATTGACTAACAAAAAATAATAAAATATCATAATATAAACATGTCAAGGCGTCATGGGAAAGGGCCGGAAAAAGACTTTCCATAACGTTTCCGGTCCATTGCTGTCCCTTCTCCCGCCATTGCCGCCGGCTTCTCCGATCGTGGCCGACACCTGCGGCAACGGCCCGGCAAAGCACTGCGGGCCGGGACATCGATCAATGCCCCTGAGCTGGCTGTTCTGCCAATCGTAAGGAGAATATATGCTGCGGAATCTGGATAGCCCTGTACGAAAGCGCAAAGTTCCACAGGAAATCGTCTATCGCATCCGGGAGCAGATATTGTCCGGAGCACTTGCCCGGGGCAGCAAGCTGCCCTCGGAACAGGAACTGACAGAAAACCTCAACGTCAGCCGCCAGACCTTGCGGGAAGCCCTGCGCGTCCTGGAGATGCAGGGCCTGCTGGAGATCAGGGCCGGCATCGGCGGCGGTGCCTTTGTGGCCGAAGTCAATGAAGAGACGGCCCACATGGGCCTCATCAACTTCCTGCACAGCAAGGACCTGACCCTGGCCCACCTGACGGAAGTACGCGAGATCATCGAGCCGCACTTCGCCTACCGTGCGGCACAGTGCATCACCGAAGAACAGATCGCGGAACTCGAAGAACTGCAGAACAGGGCCAAGAAGGAGATCGCCAAAAAGAAGTCTTCGGCATTGCGCGAGATCGAGATCTCGTTCCATGCCAAGATCGCCTGCATCGGCGGCAATCCCATCCTGATCCTGATCTCGGACTTTGTGGAATACCTCCTGCGCAAGGCGAAGCAGGCCCTCCAGCCTGACGAGGTTTTCTCGGCGGCTGTCATTGAGGCGCACGACCATATCGTCGCTGCCTTGAAGGCGCATGATTCCGAGGCCGCCGCCAAGGCCATGGCCTTTGATGTCAAAGCCGTCGGGAACGCCCTGCAAAAGATCGCGGACGACAATCAGCGGTTGACATTGCGGGAATTCAACTGATCCCCTGCGGGCATGCCCCTGTGGCATGCCCGTTTCTTTTGGCGGCCCTTTTGCCCGCCGTCCCTTCCCCATCCGCCTGCCCCGCAGGTCCGCATCCTTCCTTCCGTCCGTCACGCCCCCTGCCGGGCCTGCGGCATATCCCCCTGCCCTCCGCATACTGTCGACAAACCGTCACAAAACACAGGCATCCTGGAACGGCCCGCAGCAGGCCGCGCCGCACCAGCGCACAACGGCACACGGCCCCATCCCCCGCCGGCCTTTGCCCTCTATGCTCCCGCCGGGCCTCCCGCAGCGGGCATGGCAGGCCTGCCCTTTACCTTCCTGCCTCTGTGGGCTATGGAGGGGATGACCGCCTGTTCTGGCGGGCCGCATTTCATCAATCACGGACAAAACGGATTCAAAAGGAGAAGTCATGGCGGATATTCTGATCATCGGCGCCGGTGGCGTGGGAAGCGTGGTGGCGCACAAGTGCGCCCAGTTGGCCAAAGAAGGGGCCTTCGGCAAGATCACCCTTGCCAGCCGTACGCTTTCCCGGTGTGACGAGATCGCCCGCTCGGTCAAGGCCCGTCTGGGCGTCGACATCGCCACCGCCCAGGTGGATGCCGACAACGTGCCCGAGCTCTGCGCCCTCATCCGTCAGGTGAAGCCCCACACCGTGCTGAACATCGCCCTGCCCTATCAGGACCTGCACATCATGGACGCCTGCCTGGAATGCGGCGTGCACTATCTGGATACGGCCAACTACGAGCCCCTGGATACCGCCAAGTTCGAATACAAATGGCAGTGGGCCTACCAGGAGCGCTTCAAGCAGGCCGGCCTCACCGCCCTGCTGGGCTCCGGTTTCGACCCCGGCGTCACCAACGTTTTCTCGGCCTGGGTCATGAAGCACGAGCTGGACGAAGTGCACGTGCTGGACATCATCGACTGCAACGCCGGTGACCACGGCCAGCCCTTCGCCACCAACTTCAACCCCGAGATCAACATCCGCGAAGTGACCGCCCGCGGCCGTTACTGGGAACGCGGCGAATGGGTGGAGACCGATCCCCTGTCCTGGTCCATGACCTACGACTTCCCCGACGGCATCGGCCCCAAGAAGTGCTTCCTCATGTACCACGAGGAACTGGAATCCCTGGTGCAGAACCTCAAGGGCCTGAAGCGCGCCCGCTTCTGGATGACCTTCTCGGAAAACTACCTGAACCACCTCAAGGTGCTGGGCAATGTGGGCATGACCCGCATCGATCCCGTGCGCTTCCAGGGCCAGGACATCGTGCCCATCCAGTTCCTGCGCGCCCTGCTGCCCGATCCCGCCTCCCTGGGCCCGCTGACCAAGGGCAAGACCTGCATCGGCAACGTCATGCGCGGCATCAAGGACGGCAAGGAAAAGACCGTCTACATCTACAACATCTGCGACCATGAAGCCTGCTACGCCGAAGTGGGCTCCCAGGCCATCTCCTACACCACCGGCGTGCCCGCCATGATCGGTGCCAAGATGATGGTCTCCGGCCAGTGGCTCAAGCCCGGTGTGTGGAACATGGAACAGTTCGACCCCGACCCCTTCATGGCCGACCTCAACGCCTACGGCCTGCCGTGGCAGTGCGTGGAAGTGAAGGACTAGTCCCTTTCACGCCAGCAACGCCGTTTCAGGGGGAAGGGGCCCGCGGGCTCCTTCCCCCGTTGCGCTCCGGCCCGGGAAACTGTCCGCCGCTCCTGCGGCCAGGCCCCGGACGGCAGCCCCTTCTTCACCCCAACCCCTGCAAAAGACCAAAACATGAAGCATCTCCTGCCCCTGCTGGATCCCCGTACCGTCCCCTCGCCCTGCTTCGTGCTGGACGAAGCCCGTCTGGCGGCCAATGCGGCCATCCTGGACAGCGTGCAGCAGCGCACCGGCGCCAAGATCCTGCTGGCCCTCAAGGGCTTTGCCGCCTGGGACAGCTTTTCCCTGCTCTCCCGCGCCAAAGGCCACGGCCCCCTGTGGGGCACCTGCGCCAGCTCCGTGGATGAGGCCCGCCTGGGCCGCGAAGAATTCGGCGGCGAAGTGCACGCCTTTGCCGCGGGCTGGACGGAAGAAGAACTGGACGAGCTGCTGCCGCTGGTGGATCACCTGGTCTTCAACTCCCTGGCCCAGTGGGAACGCTTCGGTCCCAAGGTCCGGGACTGGTGCCGGGACAACGGCCGCGAGATCAGCTGCGGCCTGCGCATCAATCCCGAACATTCCGAAGGCGCCGTGGCCATCTACAATCCCTGCTCCCCGGGCTCCCGTCTGGGCATCCGGCCGCACCAGCTGCCCGAAACGCTGCCGGAAGGTATCTCCGGCCTGCATTTCCATACCCTGTGCGAACAGGGCTCCGACGCGCTGGAACGCACCCTGGACGCCGTGGAGGCCCGTTTCGGCAAGCAGCTGGCCCAGTGCAAGTGGATCAATTTCGGCGGCGGCCATCACATCACCCGCGAAGGCTATGATCTGGATCGCCTCTGCCGCTGCATCACGCGCATGCAGCAAAACTACGGCGCGCAGATCTATCTGGAGCCCGGCGAGGCCGTGGCCCTCAATGCGGGCTGGCTGGTGGCCACCGTGCTGGACGTGGTGCAGGCCGACATGCCCATCGCCATCCTGGACACCTCGGCCTCCTGCCACATGCCCGACGTGCTGGAGATGCCCTACCGCCCCAACCTGCTGGCCCCGGAAGACGGCGAACTGCGCCTGGCGGGCGAGAACGGCGAAAAGCCCTGGACCTGCCGTCTGGCGGGCAAGTCCTGCCTGGCCGGGGACGTCATCGGCGAATACAGCTTCGCCGCGCCCCTCAAGGCCGGTGACCGCCTGATCTTCACCGACATGGCCATCTACAGCATGGTCAAGACCACCACCTTCAACGGCCTGCGCCTGCCGTCCATCGGCAGCCTGGCCGCCGACCTCGACGCCGCCGCCCCGGCCGCCACGGCCCGCTTCCGTCTGGTGCGCCGCTTCGGCTACGAAGACTTCAAGACCCGCCTGTCCTAGGAATCGGTCACAGACCTTTTCCCGAACGCAACAGCCCCCGCATGACATCATGCGGGGGCTGTTTGTTTGCGTGATAGAATACGCTGGGGAAGGACTATGAAGGCTCTCCCCTCATTTTTTACTGCTGCACGGAGGTGGCCGGGGCCAGATCCTCGACGGAGCTCACGGGACGGCTGCCGGGATAGACCTCACCGGCGCTGGTGCCGAAATCGCGCTGGGGCGTCACGGTGCCGCGCACGGCATGGACGGGCCCTGACGGCTGCTGTGCCTGGGCCGTTGCGGCCTGCCGCTCCTGTTCCAGACGCTCAAGACGCCGGGCCTGCTGCTCGCGGGCCTGTTCCGCGGCCTTGCCCCAGCGGGGGCTGCTGCTGCGGGCCATGGGCACCGGGGTGCTGCCCGCGGCCCAGATCAGGCTGGTATCCTTTGTGGAAGAGGCACGCTGGGCGGCATCGAAACCGCTGCGGCCCTTCTCCTGTCCGGCCAGCTGCACGTCGGGAAAGCTCTCCGGCGGCATGAGCTCGCGACCGTCAGGCAGCGGATGCCGGGTGCGGCGGGCCATGAGCAACGGCGGTTCGGGGTCCAGGCTGCCGTCCAGAAAATCGCTGACCGTCACGAAACGCTGGCACCCCCCGGCCTGCAACTGCGCGATGATGCGCGGCAGGTTCTCCAGCGTGCCGTGCACCGTATCGTGGAAAAGAAAGATGCCGCGCAGGTCATTGTTGATGTAGCGCTGGCCCCGCGTATTGACCAGGGCGGCGTAATCTTCGCGCACGCCCCGCCAGTCCTCGCTGTCCAGCGACCAGAGCACGACCTTGAGGTCCATCTGCTCGGCGGCCTTCAGGGTGACATCGTTGAACGAACCGTACGGCGGGCGCAGGAAACGGGCCTCGATGCCCAGGGAGCGCAAAAAGCGCTGCACCCTGCCGATCTGCTCGCTCTGGGCCGCCAGGTTGAGGTGGCGCAGATTGGGATGGGAATAGGTATGGATGCCGATCTCGTGGCCTTCGTCATGGATGCGCTGCACGAGGTCGGGCCGGTGCTCGGCGTTCCGCCCCAGCACGAAAAAGGTGGCCGGGATGTTGTGCGCGGCCAGGATGTCGAGGATCTGCGGCGTATTGGCCGAAGGGCCGTCATCGAAGCTCAGGGCGCAAAGGTTCTCCTGCATGGGTTGCGCGATGATGCGCACACCATCATAGACCCGGCACTGGCGGACACTGGCATCATTCAGTACCAGCGCCGAGAGGGGAGCAGGCTCCAGAGGGCCGGAGAGCGCCCGGGGCGTGGAGACACGCAACGGCGTGCCGCTGTCCGGGACGGCCTGGGCACAGCCCGGCAACAACAGCAGGGCCGCCAGCAGCAGCCCCATGCCCATGCGCGAGGGGAAACGCGCATCACGATCTTTTTTGCCGGTGGGCCTGCGGCCCTGCCGGAAACGGGAAAACATCATCTTTTCCACCCTGAACTGAAGTGTTTTTCTACCTAACACCGGCCCCCCGGGACTGCAAGACCATTTATCAGGAACGAATATCAATTTTTTATCCTTTTATTCCAGATAATTATGATCGAAACAAAACTTTTTTCACATTTTTCGATTTTTTTCTTGACCCCGAGGGGCGTTTCCCGTACAAACACTCTTGTTCGAGAGGACAACGACGGACAGTTAGCTCAGTTGGTAGAGCACCGCCTTCACACGGCGGGGGTCACAGGTTCAAGTCCTGTACTGTCCACCACTACGGAGCGGTAGTTAAGACGGTTATAACGCCGGCCTGTCACGCCGGAGGCCGAGGGTTCGAGTCCCTTCCGCTCCGCCATAATTGCGAGAAAAGCGCACTGTGCAAACGGTGCGCTTTTTTTGAGAAGAATACGGGATACTTTCCCGACTCCATATCTGGAGCGGTAGTTAAGACGGTTATAACGCCGGCCTGTCACGCCGGAGGCCGAGGGTTCGAGTCCCTTCCGCTCCGCCATAGCAAGGCGCCCTGCACCTGCAGGGCGCTTTTTTCGTGCCCGTCTCTCCCTCCCCTCTCTCCGCTCCTGCCGCCGCACGGCAAGCGTCGCCTTCTTGGGCAGAACGCACGTCCGCCCTGCCTGCCGGGGAAGGCCTCCCATAGAGTTTTCGCCGCGCGGACGTATCGCCCTGCGGGCACCTGCCTGACGCGCGGCGCCGGGACGCATGGCCTCCGTCCAGCCCGGCCCGCTGACGCGCGGCGCATGGACGAGACGAGCATCCTGGTCTATCTTTTGCAATACCAGTAAAAAACAGGAGGACATATGCAAAGCATTGCCAACATCATTGCAAAATTTGGTGCCAACATCGGCATAGACGGCCTTGAGACAGAGAACGGCGTTTGCACGCTCCAGTTCGACGAGGTGACGGTCACTCTTGAATGCGGCGAAAACGACGATACCCTCTACCTGTACAGCCGGGTATGCGGCCTGCCGGAAGGCGATGCCGACAAGCTGGCGCTCTACGGCCTGCTGCTGGAGCTGGACAGCTTCTACAAGGGCACGGACGGCGGCGTGCTGGGCATCGAGCCCCTGCTCGACGCCGTGACCTATACCCGCCGCCTGCCGCTGGAACATCTGGACGAGACCATCCTCGACCGCCAGATGGACCGTCATGTGGATACGGTGGAATCACTGCGCGCTTCCATCGCGCAACTGCGGGAACAGGCCGCCACGCCCCAGGCCGCCGCGGAAACGGGCTGGAACGATGGCATGCTGAGGATCTGAACGCTGCTGCCATAAAGGATTCGCCATGAAGATCAACGACCTGAACATCATCGCCCAGCGGCTGGGCGCGTTCGGCAAGGAACATCTGGGGATAGATCGCCAGGGCCATACCGTCCCCACCACCTCCTCGCTGGGGGGCCGCATCGCCAGCTGGATACGCTCGCGCCACAGCGACACGGCCGCCCAGGCCAACCGCGACGTCATGACCGGGATCATCAACACCATCCGGCAGACCGACGATCTGGGCGACCGCTTCGCGGCCATCGCCCGGAAGAGCCTGGAAAGCAGGCTGGCCGCCGGCCGCCCCCTGAGCGGGCGTGACGCGGCCCGGGTGCTGCAGGACGTCATCCGCCTCAAGACGACGGAAGACCAGGCCCGTCTGGAGACCCGGCTCCTCAATGTCCGGGACCAGTTCCAGAAGCTCTGCGCCCCCCATGCCGACGGCTCGCCCTCGGATCTGGAAACGCAGATGGCCGCGCGGCGGCAGCGCTTCGGCCTGCCTCCGGCCACGGCGGAACAGCTCCAAGGCTATCGGGAAACCGCCCTGCGCGATCTGGAAGCCAGGGCCCGGCGCGCCGACCATTCGCTGACACCGGCCGAAAGCCTGGATGCTCTTGGCGAGAGCGTCCGCATGAAGACACTGCAGGAAGCCAAGGCCGGCATCACCGCCATGGCGGAGCAGGTCAGCGGCGAAGGCCCCAGCGGCTTCATGGCCCGTCTGGGCGCCGCCATGCGGACCAGGGGCCTTGCTGGCGACATCAGCCCCGCCACCCGCGACGCCCTGGTCCAGACCATCCATGACAAGCTCACCGCCCGCTGCCTGTACGACAGCAACAACATACACCAGCCCACACTGGCGGAAGCCGCCACGGTGGCTGACAAGGTCATCAGCAATTTCGTGGCGGCCCTGGATACCGTGGAACACGCCCCGGCCATGCCCCGGGAGGCCAAGCGCATCCTGCAGGACGAGATCCTGCACTCTTCCAAGCCCGTGAACGCGGCCATGGCGCAGGCCATATGCGACGCCGTACTGGATACGGGCCGGTTCCTGCGCACCCTGACGCTGGCCGAGGCCACCCCCGCCGGACTGAAGAGGGACTTCGATACCTATGCCCAGACCATGCACGCCGCCACCACACAGCCGGACGGCATGCTGCGTCCCGGCATCGAGGGCGGGCCGGAAGCCGGCCTGGTCCGCATCCTGACGGCCCGCGCCGCATGCAGGATGCTGGGCCTCGGCAATCTGGAGCCCCTGAGCAAGGACGAACGGAAGCTTTTCCAGCAGCTCGAACGGGCAAAGCAGCCCGTCCCGCCGGAGCTGGCCGCCCGCGTCGCTGCCCGTATGGACGCCGACTACGCGGCCCGCCGTGCCCTGGGCGGGGGCTCCCCCCTGCATGTCCTGCGCCGTGACCTTGCCCAGGAGGCCGACGAAGGCCTGCGTTCCCGCAACGAACTCCTGCTCATGAACGTCCTGGATACCCTGGCCCAGGCTACGGAAAGCGACGAATTCTATGACATCCTCGACCGGGCTCCCGGTCTTGGCCAGATGCGCATGGCCGAGGCGCGCCGGTTCGTGCCCCAGGGCCTGGGCCTGACCCTGCCCGAAGGTCAGGCCTTCGACATGGCCGCCGCCCGGCAACGCATGCTCGACGGGCTCAATGCCACCGTCCTGTCCACCCCTCCGGGCAACGGGGCCGCCGCCCTGTCCGGACAGGATCTGGCCTCTCCCGCGCTGATCCGCAAGTGCAACTTCTTCTCCGACCAGTTTCTCAAGGACTTCGCCCGGCGCGGCATCACCATCAACGGGCACAGGATCGGTGGCGGGGGCAGTCTCCAGAACCTGCCCTGGCTGGAACAGGAGCTGGACGCCCTCATCGCCATATTCCCTTCCGCCGAAGAAGCCGGGCGCGTCTGCAGCCCGTTGCATCAGGCCAGCGGCGCCGACATCCTGATGCTCCTCATGGCCGACCCGGCCACCGCCGACGAGACCTTCCGCATCAACAACCTCCAGGGCAATTCCCTCTCCAACAGCCTGCCCATCGAGGTCTTCCATCATCCTGACGGCTCGTACAGCGTCAATATCGAACTCTGCTACCAGAGGGTCGATGAGGGCCTGGGCCCCCGTGCCTCCTCCGGCATCAACGTGAGCGCCTCCTTCCTGCTGCCCAACGGCCGGGAACCGCTGCAGTTCCGCATCGAGGATCTCGACGTACTGTTCAACACCCATCAGGGCTAACGGCAGTCAACGACCAGCCCCGCATCGGGGCTGCCCCCTGCCCTCCTGAAAACGGAACGGGGCATCCGCCATGAGCGGATGCCCCGTTTTTCGTCGGTCTGTGGTGCTGCCTGCAGCTGAACCCTGCTCCGGCCTGAGAGGCAGGCACAGGCACAAAAAAAAGCCCTCGCGAGGCTTTCCTCGTGAGGGCTTGAAATCTGTGGCGCGCCCGGCGCGATTCGAACGCACGGCCTTTGGCTCCGGAGGCCAACGCTCTATCCGACTGAGCTACGGGCGCACACATGTCTTTCTAGGCAAAGGGCGTGCTGCTGTCAAGCCCTGCCCGCCCGGCGGCACATCCCGTCACAGGCCGGGAAACGGGCCACGCCCCTTCTCCCGGCGCGACGCCGCCCGGCACCGCGGCAGGGCCGCTTCTTTTCGTGACAATCTCCTAGTGTTAAGATATAATTTTACTCCCCGTTCCGGGGCTTCCACCGCTCTGCGGTCCCCCCCAACAAGGAGAACAACCATGAGCCAGATCCTCTGGTACGGCCATTCGGCCTTCAATATCAGCTGTGACGACAAGCATGTCGTCGTGGACCCCTTCCTGACGCCCGCTTCCGGCGTCACGGCCGAAACCATCGGCCCGGTGGACGTGGTGCTGGTCACCCATGACCATGCCGACCATGTGGGCGATGCCGTGGCCATCTGCAAGAACACCGGCGCCATGCTGGGCGCCATCGTGGGCACGGCCCAAAAACTGGAAGCCGCCGGTGTGCCGTCGGCCCAGCTGCTCAACTACATCGGTTTCAACATGGGCGGCACCGTGGCCCACGCGGGCTTCGAGTTCACCATGACCCAGGCCTATCACTCCAGCGAGTCGGGTTCCCCGGCCGGCTACATCATCCGCACTCCTGACGGCAAGCACATCTACCATGCGGGCGATACGTGCATCTTCGCGGGCATGGAGCTGTGGGGCCGGCTCTACCCCATCGATGTGGCCCTGCTGCCCATGGGCGGCGTCTTCACCATGGACGCCCGCCAGGCGGCCCTGGCCTGCAAGCTGCTGGGCTGCAAGCAGGTCATCCCCATGCACTGGGGCACCTTCCCGGTGCTGGCCCAGGATACCGAAGCCTTCAAGGCCGAACTGGCCCGCGTGGCTCCCGGCTGTACCTGCATCGACCTGCTGCCCGGCCAGTCCGTGCAGATCTAGCGTCTTTCGAGAGGGATCTCCCCGCACACCGGCAGGGGGCCCCCCGTAACGTTCCTTCAACGCATCCTGGCGGGCAAAAAAAGCCCTTCCTGCCACGCAGGAAGGGCTTTTCGCTTTTTCAGCGTCAGGAAGCCGGGCCGATCCCGCCCGCGCAGGGGCGCAGGGCCGCTTCCCGGATATGGTGTTGCTTATTTCTTTTCGTCGTCACCGCTCTTGCCGCGGGCCTTGTCCAGCAGCTCGCCCGCCTGCTGGCCCAGCTCACCGGCCTTGCCGCGGGCTTCCTGCAACAGTTCCCCGGCCTTCTGGCGGGCACCGTCCACCACTTCACCGCTCTGGCGGCGCAGCTCACCGGCTTTCTGGCGGGCTTCCTCCATCATTTCTCCGGCCTGGCCGCGCAAAGACCCCATCTTTTCCCGGGCGTCTTCCAAAAGCTCACCGGCCTGCTGGCCCAGTTCGCCCGCCTTGCCGCGCGCCTTGTCCACCATCTCGCCGCTCTGGCGACGCAGTTCACCGGCTTTCTGGCGCGCTTCTTCCATCATCTCTCCGGCTTTGCCGCGAGCTTCGTCCAGCAGTTCACCGCTCTGGCGGCGCAGCTCTCCGGCCTTCTGGCGGGCCTCCTCCATCATCTCTTCAGCCTGGCCGCGCAGGGAATCCATCTTTTCCCGGGCCTCGTCCAGCAGCTCGCCCGCCTGCTGGCCCAGGGCCTGGGCACGGGTGGGCGCCGCGGCGGGCTGGTCCGGCGTGGGCAGCAGACGGTCCTCGTCCCCCTGTCCCTGGGCCACGCGCGCGGCCTCCTCGTCACGCAGGATGCGACGCAGCACCTTGCCGATGAGGCTCTTGGGCAGCTCCTCGCGGAACTCGAAGAACTTGGGCACCTTGTAGTTGGCCAGACGCGTCCGGCAATGGGCCGTCAGCTCGGCCGTGGTCAGGGTCTCGCCGGGACGGGGCACCACATAGGCCTTGAGCACTTCGCCTCGGGTGGGATGCTTGACGCCCACGGCCACGGCCTCGGCCACTTTGGGATGCTCGTACAGGACCTCGTCCACTTCACGGGGGTAGACGTTGTAACCGCCCACGATGACCAGATCCTTCTTGCGGTCCACGATGTAGTAGTAGCCCTCTTCGTCGTAGTAGGCGATGTCGCCGGTATGCAGCCAACCGTCGGTCAGGGTGGCGGCCGTCTCCTCGGGACGGTTCCAGTAGCCCTGCATGACCTGCGGGCCACGCACCAGCATCTCGCCCTCTTCGTTGGGGCCCAGGACACGGCTGCTGTCGTTGATGTCCACGATGCGGATCTCGGTGTGAGGGAAGGCCACGCCGATGGAGCCTTCCTTCTGCGGGCCGTCCAGCGGGTTGGCCGTGACGCAGGGCGAGGCTTCGGTCAGGCCGAAGCCTTCGGTGATGCTGGCGTGGGTCATGCTCACCCAGCGGCGCAGGGCCTCGGTGGGGAACGGCGCGGAACCGGAGACGCAGATCTCGATACAGGTGAGGTCGTATTTCTTGATGTCCTTCTGCTGCATGAGCGACATGTAGACCGAAGGCGCGCCCACGAAGAAGGTGGGGCGGAAACGGGCGATGGTCCGCAACAGGTCGGCGGGCGTGTAGCGCGGCACCGGGATGGTGGTGGCCGCCAGGGCCGTGGGCAGGATGATGTTGCCCACCAAGCCGAAAACGTGGAAGAAGGGCATGATGCTCAGGAAGGACATGGGCTTGCAGTTTTCCCAGTCCATATGGAGGATGGCCAGCAGCTGCTGCATCTGGGCCGAGATGCAGGCATGGCCCAGCATGGCGCCCTTGGGCTGGCCGGAGGTGCCGCCCGTGTACTGGAGCAGGGCCAGGGCGTCACCGGGATCCTCGTCGGTGGGCACGCTGAAGCGGCCGCGGACCTTGATGAAATCCTTCCAGCGCAGCACTTCCTGCCCGTAGGGCACCTGCGGCACCTGGCCCTGGCGGCGGGCCTTGATGCGGTACAGCCAGTTGAGCGGGAAGGCCAGACCGTCCGAGATGGTCGTGACCACGGCAAGGCGCAGGGGCAGGCGGTCACGCAGGGGCTCCAGCTTGGCCCAGAGTAGGTCCAGGGTCACCAGCACTTCAGCCCCGGCATCATTGAAATGGTGCAGCAGCTCCTTTTCCATGTAGAGCGGATTGGTCATCACCGCCACGGCCCCGGCCTTCATGATGCCCCAGAAGGCAATGACGGTCTGCGGGATGTTGGGCAGCATGACGGCCACCCGCTGGCCGGGCTTGACGCCGCGCAGACGCAGGGCCTCGGCGAAGCGTTCCGCCGCTTCGTGCAGACGGCTGTAGGTCATCTGGAAATTCTGGAAACGGATGGCCAGACGGTTGCCGTGCGTCCGGGCGGCCCTGTCCAGCAGCGAGGCCAGATGCATGGGCCGGATGACGCATTCCGTGTCTTCGTGGCCCACAAAATGCCGCCACCAGCCGGGGCGTTGACCGTCGTCCAGGATGTTTTCCATGGCGCCGTCCAGGGGGCGGGCCGTTTCCGTCTGCGAAGGGGTAGTCATGCGCTGCTCCAGATGCATGCTGCAAAAGTTGGGCGCGGCCTTACGGCACACGCGTTGTCATCCCCCGGCCCGGAGACCGGGGGCCGTCATCAGGAGGGGCGCCGAAGCGCCCCTGCCGAACACTATCAAAAAGGGATCAGGCCAGGGCGGTCAGATCGTAGGTGCTGCTCTCCACGATATCGCCCTGCACCAGCGCGCCGGGGGCCACGCCCAGGCCGCTCACATAGGTGATGCCGTCCACTTCGGGCGCCTGGAACCAGACGCGGCCCACATGCAGGCCCGGCCACTCGTCATGCGGCGCATCCACCAGCACCGGCATGGTCTGGCCCACCGATTCCTGCAATTGCTGTTCGCTGATCTCGGCCTGGATCTCCATGAGCGTGGCGCGGCGTTCCTCGCGCACTTCCATGGGCACCTGGTCGGGCATGGCCGCCGCGGGCGTGCCTTCCTCGGCCTGATAGGCGAAGACGCCCAAGTGGCGGAAGCGCGTCTCTTCCACGAAACGGCACAGGGTCTGGAAATGTTCCTCGGTCTCGCCGGGATAGCCCACGATGAAGGTGGTGCGCAGGGCGGCCTCGGGCAAGGCCTCGCGCACGCGGTCCACCACGCGGCGGGGATCATTGGCGAAGGGACGGCCCATGCGGGTCAGTACTTCGGGGTGGGCATGCTGCAAGGGGATGTCGAAGTACGGCAGCAGCTGCGGCCCGGCCTCGCGCATGTAGCGCAGCATTTCGGGCGTGACGCCGCTGGGATAGAGGTAGAGCAGGCGCAGCCAGGTCAGGCGGTCCAGGGGCAGCAGCTCGTCCAGCAGATGGGGCAGGCTTTGGGGCGTGTCGAAATCGCTGCCCCACGAGGTCAGGTCCTGGGCCACCAACACCAGTTCGCGCACCCCGCCGGCCAGCAGGCCGCGGGCCTCCTCGCGCAGGTCGGCCGCAGGCACGGAGCGCAGCGGGCCCCGGATGGAGGGGATGGTGCAGAAGGCGCACTTGTGACGGCAGCCCTCGCCCACCTTGAGCCAGGCATAGGACGGGCCCGTGGAGAGCAGGCGGCCCGGCGCCGCGGGCGCGGCGGGCAGGCCCAGGGCCTCGCGCACCATGACGGGCCAGTTTTCCAGCTCACCGGTGGGCAGCCACAGGTCCACCTCGGGCAGGTCGGCGGCCAGATCCTTGACGCCGTAGCGCCCCACCATACAGCCGGCCACGGCCAGCAGGGGGCGGCGCTTGCAGCGGCCCAGACGCTCCACGGCATCGAGGATGGAACGGATGGACTCGCGCACGGCGGGTTCGATGAAACCGCAGGTATTGATGAAGACCAGACGTGCCCGGCCCATGTGTTCCACGCTGTGCACGGGCATGCCCAGCGACCCCAGCAGATGCTCGGTATCCACACGGTTCTTGGGACAGCCCAGACTCAGGGACCACACCGGCAAAGAGCCGGACACACGGGCGCGCGTCAGGGGCGCGGCCGCTCCGGCTGCGGAAGAAAAGGAATGGACAGTCATGGAGATAGCCTATCCGTCTCTGTTTTTTTTGTCATCACAAATTGCGCGATATGGTTGCGCAGGCAACGGGATAGACTGCGTCCGGCAGCAGGGACGCCGCCGTGCGGGACCGCCCCGCAGGAACGGGGCGGAACGGAGAAATGTCAGGCTAGAAGGCGTGGACGCGCCACGGCAGGGCCAGGAAGCGCAGGCTGTGCGGCTGGATGACCAGCAGGCGTTCCCGCTGCACGTCGGCGCTGCGGGTCACGAAGCTCCCGCGCGGGATCAGCGTCACGGCTTCGTCTTCGTGGCTGCAGTCGAAAAGATGCAGCAGGTCCCCGTCCATGCGGTCGGCGCAGGTCCAGTGCCGGTTCATGGGCGGCGTCTCGGGCGTCAGGTGCCGCAAAAAGCGGAACAGGATGCAGCGGCCCTCGCCCGGGGCCAGCCACTCGCGGCAGGCGTCCCACAGGGCATCGGGCGAAACGGCCTCGCCTTCGGCAAAGGGCTTTTCCACCAGCAGGGGGTAGCGCTGCTGGCGGGCCTGGATCATGTCGTCCACCAGCTGCATGTAGTCCGTGTCCTGCTCCAGCACGGCCCGCAGGGCACCGGGCTTCTCGGCCAGGGAAAGCAGGGTCTCGTTGAGGATGTCGCGCGCCTTGAGCGTCTGGATGCCGTGGGTCAGGCGCAGGGCGTTGAGCACGGCATAGATGGCACAAAACGTATCCAGTTTCCCCTGGAAAAAAGGTTTGAGCATACGAACCTCCGCATGCTGTTATGCCTGTTCCCCCCGGGCAAGGCAACCGGAAACGCCGGACAGGACAGAAGTTTTTTCTCCCCGGCCCGCCCGCGGGGCTTTTGCGGCTTTACAAGGCCTGCCGCAGCAGGTATAAGGGAATCCCCACTAACTATATCACCATACCTTGATATGCAGATATTCACCAATCCCCAAGATCTGGCGGCCCAGTGCCGCTCCTGGCACGCGGCCGGCGAAGACATCGCCCTTGTGCCCACCATGGGCTATTACCATGCCGGTCACGAGGCGCTCATGGACCAGGGCCGCGGCCTTGCCAAGCGTCTTGTGGTCAGCCTTTTCGTGAACCCCACCCAGTTCGGTCCCAATGAAGACCTTTCCGCCTATCCGCGCGACATCGAGCGCGATACGCAGATCGCCGCCGCCCACGGCGCGGACGCCATCTTCATCCCCGAGCCCGCGTCCATGTACGCGGAAGACCACGCCACCTGGGTGGAGGTGCCGGACCTTTCCCGCATCATGTGCGGCCTGAGCCGGCCCACCCATTTTCGCGGTGTCTGCACGGTGGTGCTGAAGCTGTTCATGATCACCCAGGCCGACGTGGCCGTCTTCGGCCAGAAGGACTGGCAGCAGCAGGCCATCCTGCGCCGCATGGTGCGCGACCTCAACGTGCCGGTGCGCATCGAGACCTGTCCCATCGTGCGTGAGGAAGACGGCCTGGCCCTCTCCTCCCGCAACGTCTACCTCACCGAGGAAGAACGCCGCCAGGCCCCCTGGATCCATCGCGGCCTGCAGCTGGCCCGCGACATGGCCCAGAAGGGACAGACCCACGCCAAGATCCTGCGTGAGGCCGCCCTCTGCACCTGGGCGGACCACCTGACCCTGGGCCGTCTGGATTACCTCAGCGTGGTGGACCCCGTGTCCATGGAGCCCCTGGACACCGTGGAAGGCCCGGCCCTCATGGCCTGTGCCATCCGCATGGGCAAGGCCCGCCTGATCGACAATATCCTGCTCAGGGACTAGCGGACAGGCCATCATCTTTTTTCGGCAGGGGCCGGACCGGTGCCGATGCGCCGGTCCGGCTTCCCCATGCCTGCCCGGCCGCCCGCACGGGCGGTGCAGGCGACCTGCGGCCCGGCGACGGCCGCGGGCCATACTGAACCATGGAGAACAGACCAATGCAAACCAAGGGCAAATATTTCTTCACCTCCGAGTCCGTGACCGAAGGCCATCCCGACAAGGTGGCGGACCAGATCTCCGACGCCGTCCTGGACACCCTGCTGGCCCAGGACCCCAACGCCCACGTGGCCTGCGAGACCCTGGTGACCACCGGCATGGCGGTCATCGCCGGCGAGATCACCACCACGGGCTACGCCGACCTGCCCCATGTGGTGCGCGAGACCATCCGCGAGATCGGCTACACCAGCTCCGACATGGGCTTCGACGCCGACACCTGCGCCGTGATCTCCTCCATCGACCACCAGTCCCCCGACATCGCCCAGGGCGTGCTGCGCGCCGCTCCCGAAGATCAGGGCGCCGGTGACCAGGGCATGATGTTCGGCTTTGCCTGCAACGAGACCCCCACCCTCATGCCCGCCCCCATCTTCTGGGCCCACCAGCTCTCCCAGCAGCTGACCAAGGTGCGCAAGGACGGCACCGTGCCCTTCTTCCGTCCTGACGGCAAGACCCAGGTCTCCTTCGAATACATGGACGGCAAGCCCGTGCGCATCAACAACGTGGTGGTCTCCACCCAGCACGCCGCCTCCGCCTCCCAGGCCGACATCATCGAAGCCGTGAAGAAGCACGTGATCCGTCCCGTGCTGGAGCCCTCCGGCTACTTCGATGAAAAGGACTGCGAGATCTTCATCAACACCACCGGCCGTTTCGTGGTGGGCGGTCCCATGGGCGACTGCGGCCTCACCGGCCGCAAGATCATCCAGGACACCTACGGCGGCAGCGGCCATCACGGCGGCGGCGCCTTCTCCGGCAAGGACCCCTCCAAGGTGGACCGTTCCGGCGCCTACATGGGCCGTTACATCGCCAAGAACGTGGTGGCCGCCGGTCTGGCCCCCGTGTGCGAAGTCCAGATCGCCTACTGCATCGGCGTGGCCGACCCGGTGAGCGTGCTGGTCTCCTCCCAGGGCACCAGCGAGATCCCCGACGAAGTGCTGACCAAGGCCGTGCGTGAAGTCTTCGACATGCGCCCCTACTTCATCACCAAGCGTCTGGACCTCAAGCGTCCCATCTACTCCAAGACCTCCTGCTACGGCCACTTCGGCCGCGAGCTGCCCGAGTTCACCTGGGAAAAGACCGACGCCGTGGCCGACCTGCGCACCGCCGCCAAGGTCTAGCCCGCACGACATATCCTGACGAAGGCCGGGGCTTCCCCCGGCCTTTTTTGTTTCCGCCGCCGGGCGTCCCGTCCTCCCGTGGGCGGCCCTATGCGGCCACTCGCCCCGATGACCGCATAGGAGAGGGACAAGCCCCTCCCGGCATCTTGCCGCCACCGGGAACCGGCCCTTGCGGCCCCGCAGGTCCCTCTGCCGGACCGGGATGCGTCAGGCATCGTACCGGCCCCGCTTCGGCCCGCTGCCATGCCGCAGGGCGCCCGCCCCTGCCGGGATGGCGGCCCTCCCCCTAGGCGCTCGCGCCCGGCCTGCAACTTGCAAGCCCTGTGCGTATTAAGTACATTGAGCGATTACGGATGCCGTGACATCCGCCGCCGCGCCCGGCGCGCGGCACAGCCACTGACCCGCAAGGCGGGGCCCGCGGGCCTGCCGCCATCCCATCCACCTTTCCGCGTGCCGAGGCATCATGAACCCGCAAACCTACATGGCCCCGCAGGAACAGCAGGAAGCGCCGGCTTCCTTTGCCGCCATCCTGCCCCTGCTGCTCTTTTTGCTCATCTTCATCGGTACGGGCGTCAGCCTGAGCCTGGCCGGTGTGGACATGGCCTTCTACCAGCTCTCCGCCACCGTGGCCATCCTGCCCGCCATCGCCCTGGCCCTGATGCAGGGCCGGGCCCGCCTGTCCAAAAAGATCACCATCTTCCTCACCGGCGTGGGCGAGATCAACATCATCACCATGTGCATGATCTACCTGCTGGCGGGCGGCTTTGCCGCCACGGCCACGGCCATCGGCAGCGTGAATGCCACGGTGAACTTCGGCCTTTCGCTGGTGCCGCCGGCCTTCATCCTGCCCGGCCTGTTCCTCATCGGCGCCTTCGTGTCCACGGCCATGGGCACCAGCATGGGCACCGTGGCCGCCATCACGCCCATCGCCCTGGGCGTGGCCGCCCAGACCAGCATCGAAGTGCCCGTGCTCATGGGCGTGGTGCTGGGCGGGGCCATGTTCGGCGACAACCTGTCCATGATCTCGGACACCACCATCGCCGCCACCCGCACCCAGGGCTGCGAGATGGGCGACAAGTTCCGCATGAACTTCCTCATCGTCCTGCCCGCCGCCCTGCTCACCGTGGCCCTGCTCTGGTTCTCGGCCTCGGGCGGTACCGAAGTGACCCTGCACGACTTCGAGCTGATCCGCGTCCTGCCCTACATCGCCGTGCTGGTGCTGGCCCTGACCGGGCTCAATGCCTTCATCGTCCTGGCCACGGGCATCCTGCTCAGCGGTCTGGTGGGCCTGTTCTGCGGCATCCCCGGCGCGGACGGCCAGATCGTGCCCTACAGCCTGCTCCGCTGGGGGCAGGACATCTACAAGGGCTTCACCGGCATGAACGAGATCATGGTCCTGTCCATGCTCATCGGCGGCCTGGGCGAGCTCATCCGCTACCACGGCGGCATCGCCTGGCTGCTGGCCCGTGTGGACGGCCTGGCCCGTCGCCTGGCCGGGAAAAGCGGCGGCAAGGGCTCCTCGCGGGTGGGGGAATCCTGCATCGCCCTGCTGGCCAGCCTGGCCGACATCTGCACGGCCAACAACACCGTGGCCATCATCCTCACCGGCGGCCTGGCCCGCGAAATCGCCCTCAAGAACGGCATCGATCCGCGCCGCAGCGCCAGCCTTCTGGACATCTTTTCCTGTGTCTTCCAGGGCCTGATCCCCTGGGCCGCCCAGCTGCTGCTGGCCGGTTCCCTGGCCAAGATCTCGCCGCTGGAGATCACCATCAACAACTGGTACTGCATGCTGCTGGCCGTGGCCGGCATCCTGGCCATCATCCTGGGCCTGCCCCGCATCAAGGCCCGCAGTACGGAGGCGTGATATGGCAGGCAATTCCTTTGGGCGCATCCTGCGCCTCACCTCATACGGCGAATCCCACGGGCCCGGTCTGGGCGGCGTGCTGGACGGCTGCCCCGCAGGTCTGCCCCTGAGCGAGGAAGACCTGCAGCGCGAGCTTGACCTGCGCAAGCCCGGACAGGGCGCCACGGCCACCAAGCGCAAGGAATCCGATACCGTCCGCATCCTTTCCGGCGTGTTCCAGGGCCTGACCACCGGCACGCCCATCGCCTTCCACATCGCCAACGAGGACCAGCGCTCCCGCGATTACGGCAACCTGGCTCAAGTCTTCCGGCCCGGGCACGCGGACTGGGGCTTTTTCAAAAAGTTCCACGGCATCCGCGACTATCGCGGCGGCGGCCGCTCCTCCGGGCGCGAGACCGTGGCCCGCGTGGCGGCCGGGGCCATCGCCAAAAAGCTGCTGGCCACGCGCGGCATCCAGATCGTGGCCGGGGCCGTGGAGCTGGGCGGCATCGCCGTGCCCCCTGACGCATGCGATCTGGATGCGGCCCTGAGCCGTCCCTTCTTCGCCGCCGCCGACAGCGTGGTCCCGCTTTGGGAAGAGCGCGTCGCCGCGGCCCGTGCCGCCGGGGACACCCTGGGCGGCGTGGTGCAGGTGGTGGCCCGCAACGTGCCCGCCGGCCTGGGCGAGCCCTGCTTCGACAAGCTGGACGCCCGGCTGGCCTATGCCCTCATGGGCGTGGGCGCGGTCAAGGCCGTGGAAGTGGGCGAAGGCTTTGCCGCCGCGCGCCTCACCGGCTCGCAGAACAACGATCCCATGCTGCCCGGCGGCCGCTTTGCCAGCAACCATGCGGGCGGCATCCTGGGCGGCATCTCCAGCGGCCAGGACATCGTGCTGCGCGTGGGCGTCAAACCCATCGCCTCCATCGCGCAGGAGCAGCGGACCATCGACGTCCACGACCAGCCCGCCAGCGTGCTCATCGGCGGCCGTCACGACCTGGCGGCCATCCCGCGCATCGTGCCCGTGCTCACGGCCATGACCGCCCTGGTGCTGGCCGACGCCCTGCTGCTGCAGGAACGCATGGCCGTCCTGCCCGTGCCCGACGGCGTGGACTGGTTCTAAGTCTCAAGAAAGTCTGGCGAGGGGGAAAGGGGCCCTTTTTCCTGCGGTAAAAAGGTCTCCCTTCCCCCTCGAACTCCCCCATCCCCCCAAAAACCGCTCATCTGGTCCGCCATGTCCGACGATCTTCCCCTGCTGCGCGATCCCGATGCCGTGGAACTCACCGGCACGCTGGAGCGTGTGGTCTTCCACAACGAAGAGAACGGTTATACCGTGCTGCGCCTGCTGCCCGACAGAGCCCTGCCCGTGGAGGCCAAGGTCAAGGGCGCGCCCAGCCGCACGGTGAGCCGCGATCCCGTGACCTGCGTGGGCCACATGGTCAATCCGCAGGTGGGCGTCCAGTTGCAGGTCAGCGGCCGCTGGGTCAACAACGCGCGCTTCGGCCGCCAGCTGGCCTTCGACATGGCCGAGGAGATGCTGCCCGCCACCAGCGAAGGCATCCGCCTGTACCTGGCCTCGGGCCTCATCAAGGGCGTGGGCGAGGAGATGGCCGGACGCATCGTGGCCGCCTTCGGCACGGACACCATCCGCGTGCTGGACGAAGAGCCCGAACGCCTGCTCAAGATCAAGGGCGTGGGCAAGAAGAGTTTCGAGAAGATCAAGGAAAGCTGGGCCGAACACCGGGGCATCCGTGACCTGCTGCTCTTTTTGCAGCCCCACGGCATCACGCCCGCCTATGCCGTGCGCATCTACCGCGCCTACGGCGGCGAGGCCCTCAACGTGGTGCGCGAGAACCCCTACCGCCTGGCCATGGACATCCGGGGCATCGGCTTCGTGACGGCCGACGCCGCGGCCCGCAAGCTGGGCTTTGCCGAGGATCACCCCCTGCGGATCCAGGCCGGGCTGCTCTATGTGCTGCAAAAGGCCACGGACGACGGCAACGTCTTCCTGCCCGAGGAGGAACTGCTGGACCAGGCCTGCCAGCAGCTGGCCGTGGACCGCGATCTGGCCCGGCAGGCCGTGCTGGCCCTGGAACAGGAAGAACGCGTGGTGCGCGAGAGCCTGGACGAGCTGCCCGGGCGCCTGCCCGCTGTCTTCCGCGAGGACGGCGACGAGGCGGAAGCGCCGGAAGTGGCCGTCTACCTGCGCCGCTACCACCATTACGAATCCAAGACGGCCTTTTATCTGCACCGCCTGCTGCACTCGCCCAAGGCCGTGCGCTTTGCCGAGCCCGACGCCCTGGTGGAGAAGGTCACGGAGTCCCTGTCCATCAGCCTGGCCCCGGAACAGCTGGAGGCCGTGCGCACCGCGGCGCGCAGCAAGGTCATGGTGCTCACCGGCGGCCCCGGCACGGGCAAGACAACCATCATCAACGCCATCATCCGCCTGTTCGCCGAGGTCAAGGCCAAGATCCTGCTGGCCGCGCCCACGGGCCGCGCCGCCAAGCGCATGAGCGAGACCTCGGGCCGCGAGGCCCGCACCATCCACCGCCTGCTGGAATACAGCCCGCAGGAGGACGGCTTTGCCCGCAACGAGGACAACCCGCTGGCCTGCGGCCTGCTGGTGGTGGACGAGGCCTCCATGATGGACACCCTGCTCTTCTACCACCTGCTCAAGGCCGTGCCCATGGGCGCCACCGTGGTGCTGGTGGGCGACGTGCACCAGCTGCCCTCCGTGGGCCCGGGCAACGTGCTGGCCGACATCATCGCCTCCGGGGCGGTGCCCGTGGTGGAGCTGACCGAGATCTTCCGCCAGTCGGCGGAGAGCGAGATCATCTGCAACGCCCACCTCATCAACAAGGGGCAGGTGCCCTCGCTGGAATCCAGCAAGGACAGGCTCTCGGATTTCTATTTCATCCACCAGAACGATCCGGAACGCGCCGCCGACATGGTGGTGGATCTGGTGCGCAACCACATCCCGCGCCGCTTCGGCCTGGACCCGGTCAACGACATCCAGGTGCTCACGCCCATGCACAAGGGCGCCGTGGGCGCGGCGCAGCTCAACCTGCGCCTGCAGGCCAGCCTCAACCCCAACGGGCTGGAAGTGCGGCGCGGCGAACGCAGCTTCCGCCTGCACGACAAGGTCATGCAGATCCGCAACAACTACGACAAGGACGTCTTCAACGGCGACGTGGGCCGCATCGTCTTTCTGGACGGCAAGGAGCGGACCCTGAGCGTGCGCTACGACGACCGCGTGGTGCCCTACGACTTCGAGGAGCTGGACGAGCTGACGCCCGCCTACGCCATCTCCATCCACAAATCGCAGGGCTCAGAATACCCTGCCGTGGTCATCCCGCTGATGATGCAGCATTATGTGCTGCTGCAGCGCAACCTGGTCTACACCGGCGTCACGCGCGGCAAGAAGCTGGTGGTGCTGGTGGGCGAGAGCCGCGCCCTGCACATGGCCGTCAAGAACAACAAGACCCGCACCCGCCACACCCGCCTTGCCCTGCGTCTGCAACCGTTGACATAGGCCGCCCATCCGGTTTAGGAGGCAATAATCCTTATCTGTACGATAAGGAATTTCGCCACTCCTGCGCCGGATATCCGGCCGGATCAAAGGTACTGCATGACGCAAAAGAACTATGACCTGACCTTCCACTATTTCAGGGCCTTCGCCATCGTCTCCGTCATGCTCACCCACATGTGGGTGGGCCCCGTCCTCGCGGGCAGCGAGGACGCCGCCAGGCTCCAGGACAGCCTGCGATTATGTCTTTTCCACTCCGCCACCATCTACTTCGTCTTCATCTCCGGCTATCTGTTCGATTTCGTGAACCGCCGGAAAGGCCAGTTCTCCCCCCTGCGCTTCTACAAGTCCAAGATCGTCAACGTCTTCTGTCCCTATTTCATCCTTTCGCTGCTCCTGCTGGCTGCGGGCTGGGTCTCCCACCACTGGTTCGGCTACGACATCCCCTTCATCAATGACGGCACGCCCGTGGCCTCCCTGTGGGACGTGCTGCGCTGTCTGGCCTACGGGTCGGCCAGTCTGGTGCCGTACTGGTACATCCCCTTCATCATGACCGTGTTCAGCGTCGGCCCGCTCATCTTCCACCTGCCCACCGGGCTGCTGCAAAAGATCCTGCTCCCGGCCTCCGTCCTGCCCCTGATGGTGCCGCGCCTGCTGGTCTCGCCCTTGCGCAACCTCTGTTTCTTCGTGCCCATCTTCCTCATGGGCGTCTACTGCGCCCGCAACCGTGACGCCTGCATGGCCTTCATCCGCCGCCACCTCGGCGCCATCCGCGTGACGGCCGTGCTGACCTCCCTGCTCATCGTGGCCGACCATTACTTCGGCAGTTTCATGCCCAATATCGAAGGGGCCTACTATGTGCAGAAACTCTGCATCGGCTCCTGGGTGCTGGAGCTGCTGGAAGGCATGGACAGGGAAGTGCTGGCCCTGGACTTCCTGGCCCGCTACAGCTTCCCGCTCTTCTTCCTGCACGCCATCTTCCAGGGCATCTTCCAGCAGCCCCTGTTCCAGGTGCTCGGCGCCGCGCTGCCCGGGCAGGTCTTCACCATCGCCAACCTCACCGTGACCGTGGAGATCGGCCTCTGCATCCTCAGCATCCTGGCCATCAAGAAGATCATGGGCAAACGCTCGCGCTACCTCATCGGCGGCTAGGACAAAAAACACCGGCGTTGGCCGCAGTCCTGCGGGCCAACGCCGGTGACGCATAAAAGGGAGAAAGGATGGGAGCCCCTTCCCCCACCCCCCTAGCAGGCCTGGGCCCAGCCCGCCGGGAACACGTCCAGCGGCATGGGGCGGCACAGATCGCAGGCGGGCTGCAACCAGTGCAGGACCACACGGCCCTTGCCCCGCAAACGCAGGGGCGGCAGGCATAGCAGCCCGGCCCTGTCCGCCAGGGCGTTGAGTTCGTCCGGCCCCTGTCCGGCCGGGACGTGGCCGCCGCTCTGCCGCTCGTCAGCGCACACCAGCACGCACTGGCCGCCGGGCCGCAGCAGGCGCCGGATCTCGCGCAGGCAGGCGGACAGGTCCCCTGCCCAGAACGCGGGTTCGAACGCGGTGATGACGTGGAACATGGCCGCAGGGAACGGCAGGGCGGGGAATGCGCCCCGGCAGATATGGATCCTGCCCCGGGCCACGTCATGGCGGTTGCGTACCGTGGCCGCCGATACCGCTGCCGTGCTGGCGGCCACGCCGTAGACGGTCCCCGAATACAGGGCCAGCTGTGCCAGGGCATGGCCGCCACCGCCCAGATCCAGGACAACGTCGCACGCCCTCAGCCGCAGGGAACGCACGACTTCCCGCTGCACGGCAGCGTGCCCGCCCTGTTTCAGGTACCGGGAAAGATGCCCCCAGACGTCCCTGGGATGGATGATATGCTGCCAGATATCCATGCTTTGCTCCTTGCATGCGGCCGCCCCCAAAAAAGACTTGCCTTGCATGCCCTCCCCGTATATCGTAATTGAAAATGAAATTCAATTTATTTAAAAGGACCCCTGCATGAGACCCAGCCATGTCTGTGAGGCACTGCACCATCTGGTGCGTATCCGGCAACCCGTGTTCCTCTGGGGACCGCCCGGTGTGGGCAAGAGCCGGCTGGTGGCCGACGTGGCCCGCCGTCAGGGCCGCAAGCTCTACGACCTGCGCGCCGTGCTGCTGGACCCTGTGGACCTGCGCGGCCTGCCCCACATCAGCGACGACGGCATCACCTCCTGGTGCGTACCGGAATTCCTGCCCCATCCGCAGGACACGGAAGAAGGCATCCTCTTCCTGGACGAGCTCAACGCCGCGCCCCCGCTGGTACAGGCCGCCTGCTACCAGCTCATCCTCGACCGGCGCGTGGGCCAGTACCGCCTGCCCGACGGCTGGGCCGTGGTGGCCGCGGGCAACCGCGAGAGCGACCGGGCCGTGACCTACCGCATGCCTTCGGCCCTGGCCAACCGCATGGTGCATCTGGATGTGGAGTGCCATATCGACGACTGGCTGGACTGGGCCCGAGACAACGGTATCCGCGAGGACATCCAGGCCTTTTTGCGCTTCCGGCCGCGTCTGCTGCATAATTTCGATCCCCGCTCGTCGGACAGGGCCTTCGCCTCGCCGCGCTCCTGGGAATTCGCCTCCCGCATCCTCGATGCCGCCCCGGAAGGCCCGCTGGAAGAAGAGCTGCTGGCCGGGACCATAGGCCAGGCGGCCGCGGCGGAACTGAGCGGCTTTTTGCGGGAATGGCGCCATCTGCCCAGCGTGGAGAGCGTCCTCAGCGCTCCCGAAGAAGCCCCCGTGCCCGTTGACCCGGCCTCCCTCTATGCCCTGTGCGAGGCCCTGGCCCTGCGTACCGCGCCCGCCACCATGGAAGCCCTGGCCGCCTATGCCGGACGCCTGCCCGCCGAGTTCGGCGTGCTGCTCATGCGCGATGCCGTCCGTCAGGATCCCGCCGTGGTGGAGAGCGAGCCCTTTGCCCGCTGGGCCCGCGACAACGCCGAGGTCCTGATGTGAACAGGGACGATCTTCCTGCCCTGCACCGAGCCCCCCTCTCCCGGGGCGTGCGTGTCCCCTCCTCCGTCAGCCGCCGGGATGCCGTCCCAACGGCCGAAGACACCCGCTCCAAACCAGACGCCGCGGTATGCCCGCCTTCCCCGGAAACGCCCGGGACAGCAGGGCAGGGACCCCGGCCGGAACGCCCGTCCGCACCACAAGGTATGCGCCACGGCCTTGCGGCGGACGTTCCGGCCACCCCCCTGCAGCAGCGAGCCCTCACGGCCATGATCCGGGCCCGGGCGGAACTGGTGCTCCGGCAGCCCTTTTTCGGCTCCCTGGCCCTGCATCTGGAGCTGAAAGCGGACAGCTCCTGCCGCCACCTCTGGACCGACGGCCGCACGCTGGGCTTCAACCCTGTCTGGGCGGCCACCCTGCCCCACGAGCGGCTGGTGGGGGCCCAGGCCCACGAGGTCATGCATCTTGCCTGCGCCCACCATGTCCGGCGCAACGGGCGCGATGCCCGGCTCTGGAACGAAGCCTGCGACGTGGTGGTGGATGCCCTGCTGCTCGGCGCCGGTTTCCGGTTGCCGCAGGGACATCTGGAGCATCCCGAATATGCGGGGCTCAGCGTGGACGAGGTCTATGGCCGCCTTGCCGCCCTGCAGGACACACCCCTGCACGGCGGTGCGCAGCAACAGGCCGCCGGGCGCAGGCCCCGGGAAAAGGAGGCCAGCCGGCAAGAACATGACGGGAAAGAGCGGCAGGACACCCCTGCGGCCGCCCCTTCCCGTGAAGGAAAAACGGATGATGCCGCCCCGGAAGCCGCAGGCAAGGCCCGCCCCGCCGGGGACAAGCCGGAAAAAGAACAGCCTGTCCCGTATTTTTCCGGTGAGGTCCGCGACCATCCCCTGCTGGAGGACGGGCAGGGAGACGCGCGCCACAAGGCGGAACAGGAGGCCGAACTGCGCCTGGAACAGGCCCTGCAACGGGCGCGGCACATGGGCCGCGAGCCTGCGGGCTTCAGTCGCCTGTTGCGCGGCGGCCGCCACGACGGCGGCACGGACTGGCGCGGCCTGTTGCGCCGCTTCCTGGAGAATTGCGCGCTCAATGACTATACCTGGAGCGCGCCCAACCGGCGTTACCTGCATCACGGCATCTACCTGCCCGGGCGGCAGGAGCAGCGCATCCCGCAGCTGGCCGTGGCCGTGGACTGCTCGGGATCGGTGGACGATGCCGCTCTCTCCCTGTTCTGCGCGGAGCTGTCGTCCATCCTGGCGGCCTACGAGACGGAGCTGGTGGTCATCTTCCACGACAGCCGCGTGCAGGCCGTGCGGACCTTTCGGCGGCAGGACCTGCCCCTGCATCTGAGCCCCGTGGGCGGCGGCGGTACGGACTTTAAGCCCGTGGGCCGCTGGCTGGACGACAACGGCCTGCGCCCGGCCTGCCTGCTCTGGTTCACGGATCTGGAATGTTCCTCCTTCCCCGACGAACCCGCCTGCCCCCTGCTCTGGGCCGTCTGGGGACAGGGAGGGGAACAGCCCCCCTTCGGCGAGCTGCTGCGTCTGCCCGCCGGAGCCTGACCATCAAGGAGCCCGTATGCGGATCACCTGGAAAATAGAGAAAAAGCGCGGCAACCTGCGCCCTGTCCTGACTTATGCCGTCACCCTGGAAGACTTCGAGCGAGAGCTGGCCACACCGCCGCTGAGCATCACCTCGCTCATCCCCGAACCGCCGGAATCCTGGCAGGAACACTGCTGGCCCGGGCAGCACGAACGGGCCGGACAGGACACTGATGACCGGCCGTGCTACCAGCTCTCCATCCCGTCCCACAAAGGGCGGCACGGCAGCCAGAGCCTGCGCCTGCCCTGGCGCGAGGACAACAGCTATCCCGAGGTGGAGGCCTCCTTCCGCCTGCTGCGCGAAGCCTTTGAAAAAGAACTGGAACGGGCCGGGGCCAGCCGCCCCATGCATGAGGAAAACAGCCTGGAGCTTGGCGGCACGGCCCTGCGCACCGTGGCTCCGGCCATCCTCGGCCAGCGTTTCCTGGCAGCCGTGGGCAAGGCCTAGGGCCTTTTGACACTTCTCCTGCCCGGAAGGGCAAAACCGCGCCAAAAGGAAAAGGCCTTCCCCCGGGAAGGCCTTTCGTCATGCCGTCAACGTCCGGCAGATCTCGCAGGAGCGGCCACCGTGCCGTCCCCCTGGAAAAGAGGGTCGGCAAAAAGCCTGTGGGCCCGTGCCTGGTCGGCCTCAGTCCTCACAGCGCGTCCCCGGCCGCCGCGTCTTCGGTGAGCATGTCGCGCAGGCGGCGTGCGGCCAGGCTCAGGGTATGGCCGTCGTACTCCAGCAGGCTGATGCTGCGCGACGGCAGTTCCTCCGCGAGCCGCAGGGCGAACACCTCCCCGGCGGCCAAGGCCTCTCTGGCGGCCACTTCCGGTAAAAAACCGATGCCCAGGCCGTGCCGGGCCAGATCCAGCACCAGGCCCGTGGTGTCCGGCTCCATGGCCGGGGCAAAGTCCACGCCCCGCGCCTTGCACATGCTTTCCAGGAATTCAAAGGTGAGGCTGCCCTGCTTGTGGCAGATGAAAGGATGCCGCATCACCTCATCCAGGGGCACGTCCCTGCCGCGCAGCTGCCCGAAGGCCGACGAGGCCACGAAGACATCCCGCAGCGGGCACAGGCGCGTCTCCTTCAGGGCCCGGAAGCCGCCACCGGGCACGGCGGCCACGGCAAAGTCGATGGCCCCGGACTTGAGTTCATCGATGGCCTGCCGGGACGTACCGCCGAACAGCCGGAGCCGCACCCCCGGATACAGGGCATGGAAGCGGTCCAGCCGCGGCAGCAGCCAGTGGCGCAGAGCCGTCTCGCTGGCCCCCAGGGCGATGCTGCCCGATTGCAGGCCCACGGCCTGTTCCAGCTCTTCCCGGCCCCGGCGGAACTGCTCGCAGCCCGCCTCCACATGGGCGTAGAACATGCGGCCTTCGGGCGTAAGCTCCACGCCGCGCCGGTTGCGGATGAACAGACGGCAGCCCAGCTCGCGCTCCAGGGCCGCCATGGAGCGCGATACCGCGGGCTGGCTGGTGAACAGCATGGCCGCCGCCCGGCTGAAATTGCGGCAACGCGCCACCTGATAGAATATCCGGCAAAGCTCCCAGTTCAGCTCCATGCGCTCTCCTGTCATGCATTTTTGATATATCTACGATATCAACTAAGCATTTTACCGTATCAGGGGCCCTTGCTATAGGCAAGCGCAGCACTTCTCCAGCAACAGTTTCCAACCAGGGACCTTGAACGATGAACCGCGGATACATTTTCATCTTTCTTGCCACCGTCTTCTTCAGCTCCATGGAAGTGGCCCTGAAGACCGTGGCCCATGATTTCAATCCCATGCAGCTCAACTGCACCCGCTTCCTCGTGGGCGGCCTGCTGCTCATCCCCTTTGCCCTGCGCGGCCTGCGCCAGCACGGGGCACGGGTCACCGCCGCCGCGTGGAAAGGCTTTGCCTGGCTCGGCTTCGTGGGCCTGGTGGTGAGCATGATGTTCTACCAGATGTCCATCCTCTACGCCCCGGCCTCGGTGGTCAGCGTGCTGTTCAGCTGCAACCCCGTGCTGGTGCTGGCCTTCGCCTATCTCATCCTGCGCGCCGACATCCGGCCCCAGCACATCGCCGCCCTGGTCATGGAAGTGCTGGCCGCCCTGATCATCATCGACCCGCTGCACACCACGCTCGACCCCACGGGCGTCACCCTGGTGCTGCTCTCGGCCGCCACCTTCGCGCTCTATGCCGTGCTGGGCAAAAAGCAGTGCGCCCAGTATTCCGGCGTGGCCGTCACCTGCTTCAGCTGCCTGGCCGCCAGCGCCGAGATGATCGTCCTCATGCTCATCAGCCACATCCCCGCCGTGGCCGATGCCCTCCAGGCCGCCGGTCTGCCCATGTTCGCCGCCATGCCCTTCTTCAGCGGCTACACCACGGGCAACCTCCTCAACGTGCTCTACATCTGCGTCTTCGTCACCGCGGGCGGCTATGCCTGCTACTTCATGGGCATGGAAGCCACCTCCGCCATGCAGGGCTCGCTGGTCTTCTTCTTCAAGCCCGTGCTGGCGCCCATCCTGGCTATGCTGATCCTTGGCGAAGAGATCCCCTGGAACATGTGGGCCGGTATCGGCCTCATGCTGGTGGCCTCCGTGGTCTCCATGATCCCCACCTGGGAGACGCTCCTGGCCGTGCGTCCCTTCCTCATCGACCGAATCTTGCACCGCCAGCACTGATCCTGCGGGGGCGCCCCTCCTCCGTCCCCCGCCGGGATCAGGCCCGGGCATGAAAAAAAGGACGCCGTACAGCGTCCTTTTTTTCATACTTGCCCGGCCGGCCGCCGGCAGCTTTCTTTCCTGGTATTCATCAACTCCAGCCGGCGACCACGGCAAGCCCTGTCCTGGGACAGGAAAAGGGGATCAGACGGCTGGGGCTCAGGCCCGGCCTTCCTGCCGTTCACGCCAGCGCACGATGTCCGCCACGGCCAGCAGGGGCAGGTCGTTGGCACGGGCAAAGTCCGCCACCTGCGGCAGACGCGCCATGGTGCCGTCATCGTTGGTCAGCTCGCACAGCACACCGCAGGGCGGCAGGCCCGCCAGAGACATCAGGTCCACGGTGGCCTCGGTATGGCCGCGCCGTTCCAGCACGCCGCCGGGACGGGCACGCAGCGGGAACACATGGCCGGGATGGCGCAGGTCCTCGGGACGCGCACCCTCGGCCACGGCGGCCTTGATGGTGGTCACTCTGTCGGCGGCGGAAACGCCGGTGGTCACGCCCTCGGCGGCCTCGATGGAGATGGTGAAAGCGGTCTGCTGGGTATTGGTGTTGTGGGCCACCATGGGCGGCAGGCCCAGGCGGGTGGCGCGCTCATCGGTGAGGCACAGGCACACGATGCCGCTGCAATGGCGGATGAGACGGGCCATCTGCGCATCGGTCAGGCTGTGGGCGGGATAGATAAGGTCGCCTTCGTTCTCGCGATCCTCGTCGTCCACCACCAGGACGCCCCTGCCCGCACGCACGGAGGCCAGGGCGCGTTCCATACGCGTTTCCCAATCACCAAAAGAAGCCAGGATATCGGGGGACTGATGCATCATCGTCTCCTTGGTCGGCCCGGACGGGCCGGAAGATGTGCATCAGGGCACGGCTGCCGTGCGCGCTGCGGGGCGGCCGCCAAGACCGTCCTTTTTTGCGCCCCACACGGCAGAAAAACGAACCGTTCTCTTTCATCCGGACTGTTACCGTCGGCTCCGGGATCTCACCGGTATCTGCTGACCCGCACCACGTTGCATGGTACGGCGCTCGCGGGCTCATGCGGAAAACCGCCATCACCGCCGGTGGGGACTTGCACCCCGCCCTGAGAATGGAGCCACCATACGCCCGCCTCCGGCATTTGGCAATCCCCGGCCATAAAAGACGGAAGCCTCCCCGGCTGCCGGGGACAGGCCGGGACGCGCGGTGGCGTCTTTCCCCATTTTTGAAAAAAGTTTTCCACAACATGTTGACAACTAGCCATCCCACCTTACCTCTATGTCAACAAGGAAAAATATCAGGAGGCATTGAAATGAGCCTTATCCGTGTATATCCCCAGCATTGGTTCTCTCCCCGCAACGCCCAGCAGCCCGAACAGAGCTTCCAGCCCCTGGATCGCCTGCATCACGATATCGACCGTCTGTTCAATGGTTTCTTCACGCCCGGCTGGCCGACCAGCCTGATGGACAAGCCGCAGGCCGACATCCGTCCCAGCCTGGACATCCACAGCGATGACAAGGCCTACACCATCCACATGGAAGTGCCCGGTGTGGATCCCGATGAAGTCAAGGTCGAAGTCCGTGACGGCATGCTGACCGTTGAAGGTGAAAAGAAGATGGAAAGCTGCGCCGCCCCTGCCGCCGAAGGCGAAAAGGCGGAAGCCAAGGAACCCGTCTGCCATGTGCAGGAACGCGTCTACGGCTCCTTCTGCCGCCAGATCGGCCTGGCTGAAGATGCTGATGTGGAAAACATCAGCGCCAGCCACAAGAACGGTGTGCTGACCATCGTCATCCCCCGCAAACAGCCTGAAGCCCCCGCCGCCCGTTCCATCACGGTGCAGAAACAGTAATCCCCCCTCTTGAAGGACCCTCCTCCGGCTCCCACTCCTCGGGGAGCCGGACCGCCCGCAACGGGCGGACTCCACGGCCTGCCGCGCCACGCGGCAGGCCGCTTTTTTTATGCACATGCCGGGCGGCCGCCAGGCATCCCCCTTCCCTCTTCATCTCGCGGCTCCGGCAACGCTGCCGTTTCCCGGAACGAGCCCGCTGAGTTTTCCACATCCCAGGCACGAAAAAAGGCGGCACCCCGCGAGGGGCACCGCCTTATCGGATTCGCTGTTCGACCGTGGATTACTTCTTGCCCGCAGGCTCGATGACTTCCACGCCGTCCATATAGGGCACCAGGGCCTTGGGCAGTACGATGCTGCCGTCCTTCTGCTGGCCGTTCTCCAGGATGGCGGCCATGGCGCGGCCCGTGGGCAGGCCGGAGCCGTTGAGGGTATGGCAGTAGGTGCTCTTGCCGCCCTTGGGCTTGAAGCGGATGTCCGCACGGCGGGCCTGGAAATCGATGCAGTTGGAGCAGGAGGAGATCTCGCGGTAGGTGTTCTGGGCAGGCAGCCAGACTTCCAGGTCGTAGGTCTTGGCGGAACCGAAGCCCATGTCGCCCGTGCACAGGGTGATGACGCGGTAGGGCAGCTCCAGCTTTTCCAGCAGGGTACGGGCATGGCCCACCATGATCTCCAGCTGGTTGAAGCTGTCGTCAGGATGGGCAAAGCGCACCATCTCCACCTTGGTGAACTGGTGCAGGCGGATCAGGCCGCGCGTGTCCTTGCCGGCGGCACCGGCTTCGGAACGGAAGCAGGGCGTGGCGGCACAGTAGGCGCGGGGCAGGTCGGCCTCGTCCAGCACCTCACCGGCGTGGATGTTGGTCAGGGGCACCTCGGCGGTGGGGATGAGGTAGTAGTCCCAGGCGGGCATCTTGAAGAGGTCTTCCTCGAACTTGGGCAGCTGGCCCGTACCGGTCATGGTGGCGCGGTTGACCATGAAGGGAGGACAGACTTCGATGTAGTCCTCGTGCTTCACATGCTGGTCCAGGAAGAAGTTGACCAGGGCGCGGTCCAGACGGGCGGCCCAGCCCATGTACAGGGCAAAGCGGCTGCCGGCCAGACGGGTGGCGCGCTCGAAATCCAGGGCGGCGCCGCCCAGCTCCCAGTGCTGACGGATCTCGAAATCGAACTGGCGCGGCGTGCCCCAGCGGAGCACTTCCACGTTCTCGGTCTCGTCCTTGCCCACGGGCACGCTGGCGTCCGGGATGTTGGGCACCCCCATGAGCCAGTTTTCCACAGCGGCCTTGGCTTCGGCGGTCTGCACGTCCAGGGCCTTGATGCGGGCCGACAGGGCGCCCAGTTCTTCCATCATGTGGGAGGCGTCCCCGCCCTCACGCTTGATCTGGGCCACCTGACGGGAGGCGGCGTTCTGCTGCTGTTTCAGGCTTTCCACTTCGGCCAGCAACGCACGACGGCGGCCGTCCAGTTCGAGGAACTCATCTACTTTCAGCGGCGACTGCCGGTCGGCCAGGGCCTTGGCCAGCACTTCGGGCTGTTTTTGCACCAGTTTGAGGTCGATCATAAAAACTCCTGCATAGCATGCGCAATGTGGAGGCCACGCTACCACGAGCCCCCAGACCTTGCAAGACAAGGGCATTGCGTATATAAAAAGTCTCAAAACTTTTTAAAACATCTTTCCTGCGAGACCTTGCCATGAAATCCGCCCGTATCACACGCCTTCTTTTCCTTTCGCTGGCGCTCATGCTGGCCATGTTCCTGACTGCCTGCGGTCCCAGCAACACCGTGCGCCTGCTTTCGCCCGCGCCCGCGGTCAATCCCGTGCTGCCCGCTCCCAATGCCCCGCGCGTGACCGTGGTGCCCTTCACCGACAACCGTCAGGATACCACCAACCTCGGCGTGCGTCGTGACGGCAGCGCCTTCGTGGCCAGCGACGACCTGGCCCAGTGGGTGAGCCGCGGCCTGGCCGACGAGCTGCGCCGCCAGGGCGTGCAGGTCTCCTATGCCATGGACGAGAACCAGGCCCGCAGCGGTAACCCCGACTACATCGTCACCGGTACCGTGGAACAGGCCTGGCTGCGTGAAGTCTCCGCCACCGAACTGGCCACCTCCATGCGCGCCACCTACCGTCTGGCGCCCCGCAACGGCCGTGTGGTCAAGGAGACCCTCAACTCCAGCCAGAACCGCAGCGGCATCCCCTCCGGCGGTGCCGCGGAAGAGATCATGCTCAACAGCATGCGCGAACTGGTGCAGCCCATGGCCCGCAAGATCAAGGCCATCGTGGACGGCAAGTAAACAGGATATCTCAGGGGCTCCTTCGGGAGCCCTTCGTTTTCCGGGGCCCCGCCGCAAGCGGGGCCTTTCTTTTTTGGGATACTTGCCCCAAAATGATGCCTTGTCCCGGCCGCGGACGACCGCTTCCTGCCGTCCGCCCGCCCAACCCCTTTCCCCGGAGCCTGCTGTGCGCGATCCCCTGGTCAAGGCCTACGGCCATGTCTATCCTGTGACGCCCGCCCTGTACGCGGCGCTGGAATCGGCCCTGCGCGATGCCCTCAACGAAGATGAGGACGTGCCCCTGCTCTGCCAGGAAGGCGACATGGCCCGCATCTCCATGGAAGGTTCCTACTTTCCCGAAGACGAGGTGGTGGAGGCCTTCCGTGCCCATCTGACGCCGGACATGCAGGGCAAGCTGGACGTGCTCGACATGGACGGCTGGCGTCTGACCCGGCATGTGTTCGCCGGCGGACAGGTCAAAAGCAGCAGCGCGCCCCTGAACAACGTCCTGGACTATTCCGGCCATTGATGCCGGGATCATCGCCCTTTTTCCCCACTTTTCCCCAAGGAGCCCGCATGGATATCGCCGCCTTCATCCGTCACGTCCCCGACTACCCCAAGCCCGGCATCCTGTTCTACGACATCACGCCCCTGCTGGCCTCGCCCGAAGCCTTCGGGGAGGTCATCGAACGGATGGCCGACGCGGCCCAGCCCCTACGGCCCACCCGCATCGTGGCTGCCGAAGCGCGGGGCTTTCTGTTCGCGGCGCCGCTGGCCCGGCGTCTGGGCGTGGGCCTGGCCCCGGTACGCAAGCCCGGCAAGCTGCCCTGTGAAGCCTTCGAAGCCAGCTATGACCTCGAATACGGCTCCAATACCCTGTGCCTGCACAAGGATGCCCTGACCCCGGCGGACCGCGTCCTCATCGTGGACGACGTGCTGGCCACCGGCGGTACCCTGGACGCCATGATCCGTCTGGTGGGCCAGAGCGGCGCCACCGTGGCGGGCTGCTGCATGCTCATGGAACTGGATGCCCTGGGCGGCCGCAAGGTGCTGGGCGACATCCCCCTGTCCGTGCTGCTGCACGTGTAGCCGGGAGCTTCGTTTTTTATTTTGAGGGGGTACCCCCCTCATCTCTGCTGTGATGCCCGTAGCTTCCTGCATCGCAACGGGCACGGCCCCGCGGGCCACCATCCGGTCGCTACTCGCGCGAGAGGGCTTTCCCCCTCAAGCTCCCCTTCCCCAGCGCGTTTTATCCAACGGCCGGGCTCTTCTGCTTTTGCAGGAAGGCCCGGCCGTTTCCCATGGAACAGGACGATAGACCACGGAACGGATGGCCTGTGAGGGAAAAGACGCCCTCCCTCTGCACTATCTCTCTCCTATGAAACAAAAGGCCCCCGGCGCTTTCCAGTGCCGGGGGCCTTGGCATCAAAAACGAAAGGACAGCCTACAGGTTGGCGGCGTACCAGTCGCCGGCCAGACGCAGGCCGGTGCGCACGTCGAACTGGGGTTCATAGCCCAGCAGGGTGCGGGCGCGGGTGATGTCGGCCAGGGAGTGGCGCACGTCACCGGCGCGGAAATCGCGATGCGTGGCCGTGGCCGTGGCGGCCTCGGGCATATGGCGCACCACTTCCTCACGGATGAGGTCGAACAGCTCGTTCAGGGTCGTGCGCTGGCCAAAGGCCACGTTGTAGACCTTGTTGCGGGCTTCGTCCGCGGCGAAGCTGGCCAGCAGGTTGGCCTGCACCACGTTGTCGATGTAGCAGAAGTCGCGGCTGGTCTCGCCGTCGCCGTTGACGAAGACGGTCTCTTTCTTCAGCAGGCTGGCGAACCACTGGGGGATGACGGCGGCATAGGCACCGTAGGGATCCTGACGCTGGCCGAAAACGTTGAAGTAACGCAGGCCCACGGTGGTGAAGCCGTAGCAACGGGCGAAGACGTCGGCGTAGAGCTCGTCCACATATTTGGTCACGGCATAGGGCGACAGGGGATGACCGATCTTGTCTTCCACCTTGGGCAGTTCGGGGGAATCGCCGTAGGTGGAGGAGGAGGCGGCGTACACGAAGCTCTTCACGCCCGCATCACGCGCGGCCACCAGCATGTTGAGGTAACCGGTGATGTTGCAGCTGTTGGACAGGATGGGATCGTCGATGGAACGCGGCACGGAACCCAGGGCGGCCTCATGCAGCACATGGTCCACGCCTTCGCAGGCCTTGCGGCAGGTATCCAGATCGCGGATGTCGCCTTCGATGAAGGTGAAGCGGCTCCAGGCTTCGGGGCCCACCAGGGCCTCCACCATGTCCAGGTTCTTCTGGTAACCGGTGAGGAAGTTGTCCAGGCCCACCACGGTCTGCCCCATCTTGAGCAGATGTTCCAGCAGGTTGGAGCCGATGAAACCGGCAACGCCGGTCACCAGCCAGGTGGAGGGTTCGGCACGCATCTTTTCGCACAGTTGGGTATAGGCGCTCATATTGCCTTCCTTATCAAAGGTCGTAGTTGCCCGCCGGGAGGCCGCGAAAACGGGAGATCCCGCCTTCGCGGCACAGACGGCGTGCTTTCCTTGTACGCTGTGCCGACGCCGCTGTCAAAAGACGCGCCCCCTGCCCCGGCAGGGGCTTTTTTGCGCATCCTGCCGGAATCGCGTTTTTTTGTCCGTGGCCTGCCCCCGCCCGCAGGGCCCCTTTGCCTCTTTTCAGCGGCAAGGGATGCTGGTATAGCCCGTGAAGAGCCCACCACACAGGAGACCGGCCAGACCTGGCCGGCACGTCTCCCTTTCCGGTCCGGCCAGGCGGGGATGCTCTTTGCCCCGCAGGACAGACAGCGCCCCATCACGGAGCGTACCCGCCGGACAGGTGGGCAAAGGATATGCCGTGAAAATACTCATCCTGGGCAATCAGGCCCGTTCCACTTCCAATTTCTGGACCGTCCTCATGCGCCGCATGCGTGCCGCCGGGCATGAGGTCCTTTGCGCCGTGCCCGCGGGCGACGACGCTGCCGAGGCCGCCATCCGCGCCATCGGCGAAGAAGATCCCGCCTTCCAAAAAGGCCCGGCCGTGCGCCTGTGCCACTATCCCCTGGACCGCAAGGGCCTCAATCCCCTGCGCGACATGGCCACCATGCACGCCCTGTACCGCCTGTTCAAACGGGAAAAGCCGGATCTGCTCTTCGCCACCACCATCAAGCCCGTCATCTACGGCTGCATGGCGGCGCGTCTGGCGCGGGTGCCGCACATCTACGCCACCATCACCGGCCTGGGCTACGCCTTCGAGGCGGACACCTTTTTCAAGAAATGCGTCAACCGCCTGAGCATCGGCCTGTACCACTGCGCCCTTGCCGGGGCCGAAGGCGTGTTTTTCCAAAACCGCGACGATGCGGAGCTGTTCCGCAAGGTCGGCATCCTGCGCCGCAGCGCGCGCGTGCTCATGGCGCGCGGCACCGGTGTGGACATCCGCCGCTTTGCCGAAGCGCCCCTGCCGCCCCTGCCCGCCGAGGGCTGCGCCCCCGAAGAGCGGGAGATCATCTTCCTGCTGGTGGGCCGTCTGCTGGAGGCCAAGGGCCTGCCCGAATACGCCGCCGCGGCCAGGGAACTGAAAACGCAGTACCCCGCCGCCCGTTTCCAGCTGCTGGGCCCGCCGGAACAGGGTCTGGGCAGCGTGGGCCTGGATCAGGTGCGCCGCTGGCAGGACGAAGGCAGCATCGAATACCTGGGCGAGACCCGCGACGTGCGCCCCTATGTGGCGGCCTGCCACGCGCTGGTGCTGCCCTCGTGGCGTGAAGGCACGCCCACGTCCATCATGGAAGGCATGAGCATGGGCCGTGCCGCCGTGGTCACGGACGTGCCCGGCTGCCGCGAAGTGGTGGAAGACGGCGTCAACGGCTGCATCTGCGCCGCGCACGATCCCCGCGCGCTGGCCGCCGCCATGCGCCGCCTGCTGGACGATCCCGGACTGCTGGTCCGCATGGGGGCCGCCGGCCGTGATCTGGCCTGCCGCGAGTTCGATGCCGAAGTCGTGGCCGAGAAGATCCTTGCCGACATGCGCGTGCCCCGCGCGGCCGGATAAACAAGCAACGACGCGGGCCCGGGGCGGCCCGCTCCTGTCCCGGCGCTGCCGGGACGACGGTGTCTCGCGGTCACAGGGACAGCCCGCCCGCCACCGGCAGCCCACGGGCCTGTCCCGTCCACTGTACGAAAAAATGGAGAAACTATGATCAGCCGTTACCGCATGGCATTGATGCAGGTGGTGGACCTGTGCTGCATCCTGCTGGCCCTGGCCGTTTCGGGCATGGTGACCATCGCGCCCGACCTGAGCGTCTTTGACGACTATACCGGCGCCTCCCTGTTCACCATCTTCTTCTATCTGCTGTTCTTCTACATCCTCGACGCCTACAGCGTGGGCATGGAAGACTTCAAGGACACCCTGGGCCGCATCCTGGTGGCCTGCGTGCTGGGCATCATCAGCTCGGCCACGGCGTCCTTCGCCCTGGAGAACTGGCGCTTCGACCGCGTGACCGTGCTCCTGCTCTTCGCGCTCTCCTTCGTGTTCTGCCTGGGCTGGCGCTTCCTCTACTATCTCAATGCCGACAAGCTGACCCATCCCCTGCGCGTCCTGCTGGTGGGCGTGGACCGCGGCGGCAAGGTGCGCAAGCTGCTGGCCGAAGGCCTGCCCAAGGCCCGCATCCTGGGCTATGTGGGCGAAAAGGACCAGGACCCCGACGCCGGTGAATGCTTCGGCCCGCCCTTCATGGCCTTGGAAGCCGCCAAGCAGCACGACGCGACCATGATCGTGCTCCTGCCCGACGCCCCCATCGACGACGACATCGCCCATGACCTGCTGGAAGCCAAGCTGCACGGCGCCATGGTGGTGGACATCCGCACCTTCTACGAGCATGTGGTGCAGCGCCTGCCCCTTTCCCAGATCACCGAGGAATGGCTGCTGCAGACCGAAGGCTTCTCGCTCAACACCCGCGGCAGCCTGCGCCGCCTGAAGCGCGCCTTCGACCTGTTCCTGTCCCTGATGCTGCTCATCCCGGCCGCGCCCATCATGCTCATCACCGCCCTGCTGATCCGCCTGGAATCGCCGGGCCCGGTCATCTACCGTCAGGATCGTGTGGGCCTGTATGAAAAGGAATTCACGGTCTACAAGTTCCGCTCCATGCGTACCGACGCCGAAAAGAACGGCGCCGTCTGGGCCGCCGCCAACGACGCCCGCGTGACCCGCGTGGGCAAGTTCATCCGCAAGGTGCGCATCGACGAGCTGCCCCAGATCTGGAACATCATCAAGGGCGACATGAGCTTCATCGGCCCCCGTCCCGAACGCATGACCTTCGTGAAGCAGCTCAAGGAACACATCCCCTATTACAGCCTGCGCCATACCGTGAAGCCCGGCCTCACCGGCTGGGCCCAGGTCTGCTACCCCTACGGCGCCAATGAGGAAGATGCCCGCCACAAGCTGGAATACGACCTGTTCTATGTGAAGAACATCTCCATCCTGCTGGACATCCACATCATCTTCAAGACCGTGGGCGTGGTGCTCTTCCCCAAGGGCGCGCGCTAGGCCGGACATCCCGGTACATGCACGACGGGGCGGATCAGCTTGTCTGGTCCGCCCCGTTTTTTTCTTCCCGTCCGAATGCAGAGGGTCCCAAAGACGGCCCTGCGAGGTTCAGGGATGCTCCTGTCCCGTACGCTGCTGCCGTGTCTGGCAATACTGGCAGTTTTCGCCGTCGATAAGGCTCTTCAGGATGCCGCAGCCCCCTTCCCGGCTGCCGTCGCATTTATGGTACAGGGATTCAAGATGCGCCTTGAGGTGCTCAAGATCCCGTATCTGCTGCTCCACCGCTTCGATGTGCGTGCGGATGAGCCTGTTGATCCAGTCACAGCTGCCCGTGGGATGGTCACTGTACACCAGCAGGGTGCGGATCTCGTCCAGGCTCATGCCATGCTGGCGGCAATGCCGGATGAAGCGCAACCGCGCGATGTCCTCGTCCCCGTAAAGACGATAGTTCCGTTCCGTGCGCTCCGGGCGTTTCAGCAACCCTTCCTTCTCGTAATAGCGGATGGTGACCACCTGACAGCCGGTCATCTTTGCCAGTTCGCCTATCTTCACTTTCATGCCTGTCCTCCGGTCCGGGCCTGTCCGGGATGGAACGGCAGTTGCCGGAAAAATTTTTTCCCGACGCGTCCTCCCCTCTTGACCCTATAGCGACTATAGGCCCTATGGTCTGTCTATAGCAAGAACGACCGGGGGCGTCGGCCACCGGCATCCCCGTGGAGGAACGACCATGAGCAGTGACGCACTGTTTTTATGCCCCTGCGGTGCCTGGCACCCGCAAGGCTTCGTATGTGACAAGGCAGCCACCCTGCCCGCCGGACACGAACACGCCGCCCACGGCCACGAGCATGATCACCACAGCCATGGCCACGGCCACGCGTGCTGCGGCCATGATCATGAGCACGGCGACCACTCGCATGGCCATGCGGAAAGCTGCCACGCGCACGAACACGAAAGCTGCGACCACGACCATGCGCACGAGCACGGCTGCTGCGGCCATGACGCGCCCCAGGCCGTGGACTGGAGCACGCTGGCGGCCCCTTCCGCCACGCGCGCCGTGTACCGCATCCTCAATATGGACTGCCCCATGGAAGAGGCGCTCATCAGAAAAAAGCTGGCCACCGTGCCCGGCATCACCGGACTCAGCTTCAATCTCATGCAGCGCGTGCTCACCGTAGAGCATGAGCTCCCGTCCACCGCCTCCATCGAGGCCGCCCTGAAGGCCATCGACATGACGCCGGAGCCTCTGGATGCCGCCGCAGGCGCCACGGCCGTCTTTGCGGTGAGCGGCATGGACTGCCCCACGGAAGAACGCCTCATCCGCAAGGCCCTGGACGGCCTGCCGGGGCTGCTCGGCCTTGAGATCGACCTGATGCAGCGCCATGTGCGCGTGCGGCACGAGCCCGCGGCCCTCCCGGCCATCACCGCCGCTCTGGAAGGGCTGGACATGGGCGCCCGGCTGCTGGAAGGGACGGACCGGACGCAGGACGCCATCCCGGCCCCCCGCATCCCTTGGAAGCGCCTGGCCGTGGCCGGCGGCTTTGCCGCCCTTTCCGAGATCCTGGAGCTCATCCAGCACTGGGGGGCGCGTCCCTTCGGCCTCGACATGGCCTCCTGGAGCGTGGGCGGCTGGCCCGTACTGACGCTCCTGCCCCTGTGCTGCGCCATCATCGCCATCCTGCTGAGCGGCCTGACCACCTACCGCAAGGGCTGGCTGGCCGTCTCCAACCTCGACCTGAACATCAATGCCCTCATGTCCGTGGCCGTCACCGGGGCCGTGCTCATCGGGCAGTTCCCGGAAGCCGCCATGGTCATGGTGCTGTTCAACGTCTCGGAAGCCATCGAGGCCAAGGCCCTGGACAGGGCCCGCAACGCCATCAAGGACCTGCTGGCCCTGGCGCCCGATACGGCCACGGTGCTGCGCGAGGACGGCAGCTGGCAGGAAGCCGACATCCGCACGGTGGCCGTGGGCAGCCGCGTACGCGTGCGCCCCGGCGAGAAGATCGCCCTGGACGGTCTGGTGCTGGACGGCCATTCCATGGTGGACCAGTCGCCCATCACCGGCGAGAGCATGCCGGTGGAAAAGCAGGCCGGGGACACGGTCTACGCCGGTACCCTCAACACCTCCGGTTCCTTCGAATTCCGGGTGACCGCCGCGGCCACGGACACCACGCTGGCCCGCATCATCCACGCCGTGGAAGAGGCCCAGGGCAGCCGCGCCCCCATGCAGCGCTTTGTGGATACCTTCGCGCGCTACTACACCCCGGCCGTCTTCCTGGTGGCCCTGCTGGCCGCCGTGGTGCCGCCCCTGTTCCTGGGCAGCGCCTGGACGGACGCCATCTATACCGCGCTGGTGATACTGGTCATCGGCTGCCCCTGCGCCCTGGTCATCTCCACGCCGGTGAGCATCGTCAGCGGCATGGCCGCCGCCACCCGCTACGGCATCCTCATCAAGGGCGGCATGTTCCTGGAACAGGGCAGACGTCTGGACTGCCTGGCTCTGGACAAGACCGGCACCCTCACCCACGGCAAGCCGCGCCAGACCGACTGCCTGTGCACCGGGCAGGAAGATGAGGCGGAAGTCCGCTCGCTGGCGGCCAGCCTGGCGGCCCGTTCCGACCATCCGGTTTCCGGCGCCATCGCCCAGGCCGCCGCGGAAGACCACATCCCCCTGCGGGACGTGGACGACTTCACGGCCCTGCCCGGTCAGGGCGTCAGCGGCATCATGGCCGGCCGTCGCTGGTACCTGGGCAACCGCGCCCTTGCGGCATCGCTGGGCCGCTGCCCGGCAGAGATCGACGAGCGGATCTCCCGGCTGGAACGGCAGGGGAAGACCGTGGTCGCGCTCGTGGGCGACGACGGCATCCGGGCCCTGCTGGCCGTGGCCGACACGCTCAAGGAAAGCAGCCTGGAAGCTGTCAGGGAACTGAAGGAACTGGGCGTGACCACGGTCATGCTCACCGGCGACAACGAACACACGGCGGCGGCCATCGCCCGTCAGGTGGGCGTGGACAGCTTCAAGGCCGGTCTGCTCCCGGCGGACAAGCTCGCCGTCATCGAGGAACTGGAAGCCCGGGGACACAAGGTGGGCATGGTGGGCGACGGCATCAACGACGCCCCGGCGCTGGCCCGGGCCGACGTCGGTTTCGCCATGGCCGGCAACGGCACGGACACCGCCATCGAGACCGCCGACGTGGCGCTCATGGACGACGACCTGCGCAAGATCCCCCGCTTCATCCGCCTGTCCCGGGCCACCTTCGCCATCCTGGTGCAGAACATCACGCTGGCGCTGGGCGTCAAGGCGCTGTTCTTCGCCCTGACCTTCACCGGTCACGCCACCATGTGGATGGCCGTCTTTGCCGACGTGGGCACGGCCCTGCTGGTGGTGGCCAACGGCCTACGGGCCATGCGGCAATAGCGGCCCGGATGCGGAGCGGCATCCCCGCTCCATGGCGCCATGCGCACCTGTGGGGCCCGGATCCTTCCCACGCCATGAATGACAGACCGGGACAGCCCCCTGAGGGACTGTCCCGGTCTTTTTTATCTATACGGCACCTGATGCCTGCTTTGCCGGAGCGGCCGGAACCACTGCCCGCCGGACATGATCGCGAACGTATCCTGCGGTAAGGCCCGTCAGCACAAGGCTCTGCGATCACGCACACGGCGGAAACGCCGCCGCACGCGCACAGGGCCAAAGGCCTCACTGGCGGCGCTTGAACAGTTTCTCCAGCGCCACGGCATCCCAGCGCAGGATGCTGGGGCGGCCATGCGGGCAGTATTCCCGCTCCGGCGTATGCAGCCACTGCCGCAGCAGGGCCGCGGCCTCGTCATCGGCCAGACGCTGCCCGGCCTTGATGGCGCCCTTGCAGGACAGGGAAATGAACATGGCGCGGATGTCGTCCTTGCGACCGGCCAGCACCTCGCGCAGGAACTCCCCGGCCTCGCTGCGGGACAGGGAGGGCGGGATGCCCCGGGCCAGCAGACGGCCGCCGGAGCAGGAGACATCGAAGCCCATGCGCTCCAGATTGTCCCGCACTTCCAGAAAGCGCTCCTCTTCCACCGGCTGCAGGGCCAGTTCCAGCGGCAGGGCTAGGCATTGGGCCGTGCCCGCGAAGGCCCCCTTGCGCAAACGCTCGTAGAGCACGCGCTCGTGCGCCGCGTGCTGGTCCAGCAGCATCAGGGCGCCGGACGCATCACGCAAAACAAGATAGGTCTCGGCCACCTGCCCCAGATAGGTCAGGCCGCCCACCACCAGCTCATGCCGTCCGGCGGCGCTTTCGTCCGTCACGGCAGTATCAGGCCCGCAGGCGGCATCCCCGGCTCCCGGCAGGACTTCCGTCCCGTCCGTCTCCGGCGTATGGGCCTGTTCCGCCGCATGGCCTGCGTCATCCTGCCCCGCCATGGGCGCCACATGCTCGGGCGGCATGGCCGTGCGGGCCGTCTGCCGGGCGCTCTCGAAAAATTCCTGTCTGTCGGCGGACAAACGTCCCGCTCCGTCCCCGTCCTCCGCGAAGGACGCGGCCGAAAACGCAGAAGGGGCCACGGCTTCCCGCAGGCCCACGGGGGCCGTCCGCCTGGAGGCGAAGGCCGCCGCACTGCCGGACGATGACGGCACGGACGGGGCATCCGCTACCTCTCCCGTGCCCGTCATGGACTCAGGGCACGTACCGTCGTCCGCATCGGGCCGCCGCACCTGCCACTGGCCTTCGTCTTCCCGCGTTTCGTCCTCCTCATGCCGCATCAGGGGCGCGGCATCGGCACTGCCCCAAAAGCCCTGCGGGCGCGGAGGCAGGTCGTCCCACAGGCGGGACTGCGCCGCCACCGGGCGGGCATCATCGGCCTCGCGGGCCGCGTCCAGCACGCTTTCCACATCGCTGACCAGCGCCCCCTGCACGGCATGGAGCACGGCGGAAAAGACCGAGGACTCGTCACGGAAGCGGACCTCGCTCTTGGCCGGATGCACGTTGACGTCCACCATGTCGGGCGGCATGTCCACGAAGAGCACCACCTGCGGGTAATCCCGGCTGGTGATGCGGCCCTTGTAGGCCTCGCGCACGGCGGCCAGCAGGCGCTTGTCGCTGACGCTGCGGCCGTTGACGTACAGCAGGATGCGGTCCCCGCGCTGCTGGCTCACCGACGGCAGGGCCGCCAGACCCCGGGCCCGGATGCCGTGACGTTCGGCATCGAAGGGGCGCAGGGCCTCCACCACCAGGCGCGGCCACAGCTGGGCCAGGCGGTCGCGCAGGCTCTGCCCGGGCAAAAAGCGCAGGGCCTCGCGTTCTCCGGCCCGGAGCGTGAAGCCTACGTCGCAGCGGGCCAGCGCCAGACGCACCAGCCAGTCCTGGGCCCGTTTGAGCTCCGTGGCCGGGGTCTTCAAAAACTTGAGCCGTGCGGGTATATTGGTGAACAGATCGCGCACTTCCACGATGGTGCCCCGATGCAGGGCCGAAGGCTCCACCGCCAGCAGGCGGCCGAATTCCACCACGATGCGGCTGGCCTCCGTCCCGCCGTCGGCTCCGGTCACGGCGGATTCCATGCTGAAACGGGCCACCGAGGCGATGCTCGGCAGGGCCTCGCCGCGGAAGCCGTAGGACGCGATATGCTCAAGGTCGTCCATGCTGGCGATCTTGCTGGTGGCGTGACGGGTCACGGCCAGTTCCAGTTCGCCGGGGGCGATGCCCGCACCGTCGTCCTGCACGCGGATGCAGCTCTGGCCGCCGTTCTCCAAAAACACGTCCACGCGCGTGGCTCCGGCATCCAGGCTGTTTTCCACCAGTTCCTTGACCACACTGGCCGGGCGCTCCACCACCTCGCCGGCGGCGATCTGATTGCGCAACTCAGGCGGTAACAAACGAATATGACGAGATACTCCAGACATGCGGCCACTCTATCCGGCCGCCAGATGCAAGGCAAGCGCGCCCTCCGGCGCCCCCTCAATCGCAGACGCCCCCTGCTGCACGGCAGCCGTTCCCTGAGCGCGCGGCAGGAGGCCCCCCATACGGTCAACGTGCCCGTGCTGCCGCAGCCGGAAGTCTTCGACCCCGACATGCTCTATGTGGAATGCGGCCATTGCGGCGCGCCCATCGTCTGGGAAAAGGGCCGTACCCGCCGCCTGCTGGCGGCCGTGGGCATCGACCCGCTGGAACTGGACGCCAGCTGCGTGCTGATCACCGATTCCTGCCCCCTGTGCGGCGGCAAAGGGCGCTACATCATCCAGATCTACCGCATCAGCGCGGCCCGCAGCGCCCGCCACGTGTTCTACGCGGGCAATGCCTGATCCCTGTCCACAGACCAAAAACAAGGCGCCCGTCTCCTTCAGGAGGCGGGCGCCTTGCCATTCATAATTCCGAGCCTGCCGGACGTCTTCTCCAAAACCCGGCGAAAACGGCAGGCCCCAGCATCCGCACAGCCCCTAGCTGTCTTCGCGCCGGCCTTTCTGGCCGCCCCACTGGCTGAGCAGCACCCCGGCCACCACCAGCACCGAGGCCATGTACTGGCCGGGCAGGAAGACCTCGCGCAGCAGGATGACGCCGCTGGCCAGGGTCAGGATGGGGATAAGGTTGGTGTAGGCGGCGGCACCGGCGGCCGAAAGACGGCTGACCCCCACGTTGTACAGGCCGTAGCCCCCCAGTGAGACCACCCCGCCCAGATAGACCACACTGGCCCAGGGGGCCCAGTCCGGCACCTCCACATGCAGCAGCACGGGCGTGTAGTCCAGGGGCGCCAGCGCCAGCAGCCCGGCAAAAAAGCTCATGCCCACGAAGGACTGCACGGCCGTGATCTGCAGGGGCGAATAGGCGGCGGAAAGACGCCGGGCCAGCACGGTATAGAGGGCGGCACAGACCATGGCCAGCCCCTCGAAGAAATTGCCCAGCACAGGCGCCGTGGCGGTCTCGTCCACGGCCGATTGCAGGGAGAGCCAGACCACCCCGGCCACGGCCAGGGCAAAGCCTATCCAGCCGCGCAGGCTGACCCTTTCGCCCAGCAGACGCCAGGCCACCACGGCGGTGATGAGCGGCAGCAGCGAGATGATCATGCCCGCCTGCGAGGCCGTGGTCAGGCACAGGGCGCGGGTCTCCAGCAAAAAGTAGCAGCAGGGCTCGGCAAAGGCCATGAGCAGGAGCCAGCGCCACTGCCCCTTGCGGCGCAAGTCGCGCAGCAGCCCGCCCCACAGCGGCAGGAACAGCAGCGTGGCCACGCCCATGCGCCCGGCCATGACCGTGAACGGATCCAGCGCGCTGAGCGCGATGCGCAGGGCCACATAGGACGTGCTCCAGAAAACCATGGCCAGCAGCAGGGCCAGATGCGGCCAGATGCGAACCCACATGACGATATCTCCTCCTCGGTAGCCGGGGCCGGAGGCGCGGCCTGCCCGGGCCTCCGTGCGTCGCAGCAGCATGCCAAAGCCGGAGCAAAAGGTCGAGCAAAAGAGCAGCCCGTCCGCGCACATACCGCAGGGGGCCGCCTCGGCACGGCCGCCCGCCCTTCCGCCCCGTACCGTGCGCGGAAGCCCCCCACAGCCGGCTTGCCCAGCCGTACGATAGGGCGTATTGCAGAGTTCCGGGCTGCCCCTGCCCGGTACTTTTCCATGAAACATGAGGATATGCCATGAGCATGCGTCTTTCCCGTTCCATCGTGGGCGAAGCCGAGGCCGAAGCCGTCCGGCGCGTCATCGTCGAGGACGGTTATCTGGGCATGGGACACGAGACCTGCCTGTTCGAACAGGAACTGGCCGCCTATCTGGGCGTGGCGCCCGAACAGGTGGTGACCACCAACACGGGCACTGCGGCCCTGACCCTGGCCGTGGACGCCATCGCCCCGCGCGATGCCGCCCGCAAGCCGCAGATCCTGGTGCCGTCCCTGACATTCGTGGCCTCCTTCCAGGCCATCGAGGCCGCCGGTTGCGAGCCCGTGGCCTGTGACGTGCTGGCCGAGACCGGCACCATCGACCTCAAGGACGCCGCCCGCCGCATCACGCCCGACACGCTGGCCATCATGCCCGTCCATTACGCCAGCAACCCCTGGCATCTGGATGAAGTCCATGCCTTCGCCCGGGAGCACGGCCTGCGCGTCATCGAAGACGCCGCCCATGCCTTCGGCTGCCTGCATCACGGCCGCAAGATCGGCAGCTTCGGGGACGTGGTCTGCTTCAGCTTCGACGGCATCAAGAACATCACGTCCGGCGAAGGCGGCTGCGCCGTCTTCTTCAACGCCACGGAAGCCGGGTATGCCGCCGATGCCCGTCTGCTCTCCGTGGAGGGCGACACCCGCTCCCGCTTTGCCGGTACCCGCACCTGGGACCCGGACGTGAAGCGCATCGGCTGGCGTTTCCACATGAGCAACATCATGGCCGCCATCGGCCGCGTGCAGCTCTCGCGTCTGGACGGGGAGTTCATCCCGGCCCGCCGCGCCCTGGGCGACATCTACCGGAAGCGTCTGGACGGGCTGGACGGCCTGCGCCTCTTGCAGACCGATCCGCAGGACTTCGTGGTGCCGCACATCGTCTGCGTGCGTGTGCTCGACGGCCGCAAGGACGAGCTCAAGGCCGCCCTCACCACCGCAGGCATCCCGGTGGGCGTCCATTATAAGCCCAACCATCTGCTGAGCCTGTTCCGCCCCGCTCCGGGCTCCCTGCCCCTGCCTGTGACGGAACAGCTCTACGGCGAGCTGGTGACCCTGCCCATGCACCCCGGCCTGAGCGCCGCCGATGTGGAACACATCTGCGACGTCATCACGGCCACACTGGCCTGACCTTTCCCGCTACGGAGCCGCCGCAGGCGGCTCCGTACGTCCGGCGTCCCGCCGGTACAGGGCCATGCCCGGCGCATGCCATCCCGAACATGCCATGACCATACTGTCCGAGACCACGGCCTTTGCCCGCAGCCTGCTGTCCCGTCCCCTGCTCCGTTTCGGCATGGTGGGCAGCACCGCCACCCTCTGCTATCTCTGGGCCGCGCATCTGCTCGTCCGCGGTGCGCACTGGCCCGCTCCGGCGGCCCAGGCCCTTGCCGGGCTGCTGGCCCTGCTGGCCGCCTATGCGGGGCATTGCTTCTGGACGTTCGGCATCAGGCGCGGCGACCACGCCCGCATGCTGCCCCGCTTCGCCCTGGTGCAGGGCGCGGGCCTCTGGCTGGGCGAGCTGTTCGCCCGGGGGCTGGGCTGGTGCGGCGTCCCCCACGGCCTGGCCCTGCCCGCCGCCTCCCTGGCGGCCCCGCTCTTCCTCTATCTGCTGTGCCGTCTCTGGGTCTTCCGGCCCATGCGCGCCATGAACCTGTCGTCCCCGTCATCCCGAGGTACATCCATGCATCATGTCCCCACGTCCGAGGCCCCCGTGGTCTCCGTCATCATGAACTGCCTGAACAGCTCCGAACATTTGCAGGAGACCCTGGACAGCCTGGCCGCCCAGACCTTCACCGATTTCGAGGTCATCTTCTGGGACAACGGCTCCACGGACAGCAGCCCGCAGATAGCCCGGGGCCATGCCGGGCTGGCCGGGCGCCTGCGCTACTTTCGCGGTGAAGAGACCGTGCCCCTGGGCGCGGCCCGCAACCTGGCCATCGCCCAAAGCCAGGGGCGCTATGTGGCCTTTCTGGACTGCGACGACCTGTGGCGGCCCGAAAAGCTGGCCCGTCAGGTGGCCTGCTTCGAAGCCGATCCGCATGTGGGCCTGGTCTGCACCGATACCGAGATCTTCGACGGCAAGCATGTGCTAAAGCGCCTGTTCGCCGAATCCCGCCCCCAGCGCGGCAAGGCCTTTGCCGCCCTCATGGAACGGCAGTGGATCTCCATGTCCTCGGCCATGCTTTCCCGCGCGGCCCTGGACAGCGTGGTCTGTCCGCCCGCCCGGGAGGGCGGCGCGCCGGTCTGGTTCGACGAGAGCCTCAACGTCTGCGAGGAAGCCGACATTTTCTACCGCGTGGCCCACGACTGGGAACTGGACCATGTGGACGCGCCCCTGACCCTGTGGCGGGTACACGGCAACAACACCACCTTCCGCAAATTCGGCCAGTTCGCGGACGAGACCCTGTACATCCTGGAAAAACACCGCCGCCTCTGGCCCGGCTATGATGCGGCGCATCCCGAGCTCGTCAGCCTGCTGACGCGCCGCGCCGCCTTCCAGAAGGCCGTGAGCCTGTGGCGCGAAGGACGCGGCAGCGAGGCCCGCGCCGTCATCGGGCCCTGGCGTGACGAGTCGCGCAAATACCGCCTTTTCTGGTGGGCCAGCCATCTGCCCGGGGCCTGCTTCGATCTGGCCGCGCGCCTGTACTTTGCCCTGCCGGCCGTGATCCGCCGCCGCTAGGGGATATTTGAGACATCAGGGCCACCCGCCATGCGGGTGGTCTTTGGTTCCGGGCCGTGGCGCCCAACGGACTGACGCCCATAAAAAAAGACGGCGGGAACGCATCACGCGTTCCCGCCGTCTTCGCATATCGCGCGGAAACAGGCGGGGCATGCGGCATGCCTCGCCTTATATAACAATACAAGGGACGTTCCCGGGGACGCACGTCCAGACCCGCACGCCTGACGTGCAGCGGACATGACGGCCAGGCCGTCCTGCGGTAACCGGGAAACAGCGCGGCAACGCCCGCCGTCGGTCAGCACCGGCCCGGCGAGCGTTCCGTGAAAGCGCTATTCGTCGTCGTCCCAGGAAGAAGTATCGTCCACCAGCGTATAGCCGCGGACCTGGATGTAGTTGACCTCGTCCACCTGCTCCAGCAGGCCGGTCACTTCCACCAGGGCGCTCACCTCGTCGGCCAGATCGGCACCGGCGCCACGAGGGATGATGCGATATTCCACATCGTCCTGCACCACAGCCACACTGGCCTGCCGCGCGTCGGCGGCACGGGGCACAGAACAGACATAGCCTTTCACGGTAATGGGATTGCTCATGCCTAGGTAATCCTTTCTCACAAAGCTGGGAAATGTCCCTTCTCCCCTTGTATCCGCTTTCCCGGCCTGCCGCAAGCCTTTGCGCCCTTTTCAGGCAGCACCCTGCGGGCCTAGAAGCCGTATTTTTTCAGCAGTTCGTACCAGTGTCCGCGGGAGACCCCGGCCATGCGTGCCGCCGCCCGGGCATCATCGCCGCACAGCGCCCGTACCTGGGCCACGTAGTGCCGCTCCGCCTCATGCCGCCAGCTGCGCAATGACGGGAAGGACTGCCCCTCCTCCGGCATGGGGGGGAGGACAGGCGCGCTACAGGCCCGGGCCCCGGCATCGGCCAGCGGGAGGCAGGCCTCCCTGCCGCCGGGCCCGTCGCCCGTGCCGCGTCCCTGTCCGGCCCGGCTGCGGGCCACAGCCACACGCAGGCCGGTGGTCAGGTGCGCGGGCAGCAGCAGGGGCGCATGTTCCGCCGCAAGACAGGCCCGCTCCAGCGTGTGGAACAGCTCGCGCACATTGCCCGGCCAGTCGTATTCGTCCAGCATCTCCAGCAACAGGGGGGAAAGCTCCTTCTCCTCCATACCGTTGCGGCGACAGCAGCGGATGACCGCCTGCCGTGCCAGCAGGGGTATCTCGTCCCGGCGCCGGCGCAGGGGCGGGATCACGATGGTCATGCCCTGCAGGCGGTAGAGCAGATCCTTGCGGAAGCGCCCGTCCTCGCTCATGGCTTCCAGATCCTGATTGGTGGCCGCCACCAGGCGAAAATCGCTCTCCACCTCGCGCACCTCGCCCACGGGACGGAAGCGGCGCAATTCCAGCGCCCGCAAAAAAGCCCCCTGTATGCCCTGCGGCAGGTCGCCCACCTCGTCCAGGAAGAGCGTGCCCTGATGCGCCGCCCGCAGCAGGCCCTCGCTGGCCCGCTCCGCACCGGTGAAGGCCCCCCGGGCATGGCCGAACAGATGGCTCTCCACCAGCGTTTCCGGCAACGAGGCGCAGTCCACGGCCACGAAAGGCCGCGAGGCCCGGTGGCTGTTGCGGTACAGGGTGCGGGCGAACAGCTCCTTGCCCACGCCGGTCTCGCCCAGCAGCAGGACATTGACGTCGCTGTGCGCCGCCTGTTCCAGCTGGGCCAGCGCCGCCTGCATGGCCGGGCCGCTCCCCGCCACCTGCCCCGGCTCCAGTTCCAGGCCCCGGCGCGAGCGCCGTCTGTCACGGGCCTCCAGCACATGGCTCAGGGTCTCTTCCACATCGCGCACCCGCACGGGCTTCATGAGGAAATCCCAGACACCGCCGCGCAGGGCCTTTTCCGCCGCATCGCCGTCGCCGTGGCCCGTGATGACCACGATGTCCGGCGCATCGGGCAGGGCCGCCAGCTCCTGCTGCGCATCCAGACCATTGCCGTCGGGCAAAAGCATGTCCAGAAGGATGACGTCCACGCCCGCGGCCGCCAGACGCCGCCCTTCCGCCAGCGTGGCCGCGCACAGGGCCTCGTGCCCCAGACGGCGGCAGGCCACCTCCACCATGGTGCGCATCAGGTTCTCGTCATCCACTACCAGCACACGGGCCATCCTCGCCTCCCTGCCCGGGCCTGTGTCCCGGAGCCTCCCCTGTGGCCATTCCCGGGCACGGCACAGGGGCGCGCCTGCTGCCCGGCATATCGTTCTCTTTTTCCTGCGCTCTCCGGCTGATGGGCCAAATACAAAAGCATTTCTGGCTGCCGTCGGCCTTCCTGCGGCTGGTGCGCGCTCCAGCGCCCCCGGCAAGCGGCAGTACGGCCCGGAGCCTTTCCCTGCCCGTCACGCTTCCCGCACGGGGGAGCGTCCACCGCAAAGACACCGGCATCAGACGTCTCCCCGCCGCAGGACTTCTTCGGCACGCGCCAGGGCCTCGGCACAGGCCGCCGCCAAAGGTGCCAGCTCTTCCGCCTTCTCCGGCGTGCTCGCCGGCGCCTGCCGTGCCGCCTGTTCCAGGGCCGCCGCCCTGAGACGTAGCTCCTCAAAACAGAGCGTGGCCGCGGAATTCTTCAGGGCATGGGCCGCCCGGCGCAGGGCCTCCGCCGTATGGGCCGCCGGGGCCGCGGGATCGGCGGCCAGTTCCCGGGCAGCTTCCAGGCCCGCTTGCAGCCGCGGCAAGTCGTCCCGCAAGGCCGTGACCAAGGTACGCAACAGCTCTTCGTCCTGCTCCGTGGCCGCCAGCGCGGCCGCCCTGTCCCAGATGACGGGAGCGGTCTCCTCCGCGCCACAGGGCACCGGCGGCTCCTGCTGCCCGCCGCCGGAGCTGCCGCGGGGCACATCCCGCAACGCAGCCAGCAACATGGCCGGGGGCACCGGCTTGTCCAGCAGGGCCCGCACTCCCAAGGAGCGGAAGTGCGCCTCCTCATCAGGGGACAGACCGGCGGAATGGACGATCACCGCCTGCTGCCGGGGCGCGGCGCTCCGTCCGGCACGGACGCGCTCCAGCACGGTCAGGCCGTCCATGCGGGGCATGCCGGCATCCAGCAGGATGACGTCCCACGGGGCGGCCAGCATGTCCAGCACCTGTTCCCCGTCAGCGGCCAGCCCCACGGTGCAGCCCTGTTCCCGCAAGCGCACCTCGAGCAGATAACGGCCCGCGGCGTCATCCTCGGCCACCAGCACGCGCAGGCCCTGCAAGGGGCCCGCCGCAGGGGCCGGAGCCTCGGCGTCCTTTTCCGCCGGGCACGGAGTCCCGGACTTCGCCCCGGGGCCGCCGGCCGCCATCGCCAGCCGTACTTCCAGCGTGAACGTGCAACCCTGTCCGGGGCAGGAGCGCACCAGCACGTCTCCGCCCATACGGCGGGCGATGGTGCGCACGATGTTCAGGCCCAGACCGGTGCCCGGCTTGCCGCCGGCGGCACTGCCCCGGTGAAAGCTCTCAAAGACCGCCTTTTCCTCGCCGGGCTCCAGCCCGGGCCCGCTGTCCCGGACGTCCAACCGCAACAGGAAGACACCGGAGGCCAGACGCTCCCCGCCCGCCGTCACGTCTATGCGGCCCTGTTCCGTGAATTTGACGGCATTGCTCACCAGATTGCCCAGGGCCTGCCGCAGGCGGAAGCTGTCCCCGGAGACCTGCCGGGGCAGCTGCGGCGCCAGATGCAGCTGCAGCTCCAGCCCCTTGGCCTCCGCCGCCGGTCTGTACAGGTCGGCACAGGCCCGCAAACAGGCGGGCAGATCGAAGGTCCGGCAGCGCAGGCGCACTTCTCCCTGCTCCAGCGAGGCGTGGTCGGTGATGTCGTCCACCATCTCCAGCAGGGCCCCGCAGGCCCGGCGCAGATAGGACAGGGCCGTATGCCGCTGCTCCGGCCCGCAGTCCCGGCGGTCGAGCAGATCGCTCATGCCCAGCATGGCCGCCAGCGGGGTACGCATGTCGTGGCTGAGGCGCCCCATGAAGGCGCTCTTGAGGCGGCTCTTCTCTTCGGCCTGCAGGCGCCGCAGGGTCAGGTTGCTGGTGATGCCGCCCACGGCCAGCACCCCGGTCAGGGCCAGCAGGCCATAGAGCAGGCCCAGCTCACGCTGCTTCCGCTCCAGATCGTGCACATAGGCGGCGGCATCCATGCTGATGCTGATGCCGCCCAGCATGTCCCCTTCCCTGTGGCTCTGATGACAGCGCAGGCAGCTTTCCTGTGCGGCCAGCGTCCTGAGCAGGCGCAGGCGGCCCTGCGGCAGACAATCCTCCCCGCTGAAGAAGACCTGCCCGCCCTGCGTGGCCGTGGCCAGTATCCGCCGTTCCCAGTCGTCGGCCCGGTTGCCCGGACGCAGGGGATCCTGGCCCACGATGGCCAGACGGAAACCGGGCTCGGTGAGGCGTTCGGCCATCTGGCGGCTCATGTAGGCGGGGTTCATGAGCACCAGCGTCCGCCCGTCGGCGGTCTGCAGGGTCCTGTCCTTTTCCGGCAGCCAGGGATTGGGCTCGCCATAAGCGCTCAGGGGCACATAGACGCCGCCATGGCCCGCGTTCCAGTCACGGGCATCCATGAGTTGATGGGCCGTGGCCGCCAGCCGGGTATGGCAAAGTTCCAGCAGGTGGGCCTGCTCGCCCTGCACGGCATGGCGGTACAGGAAAAAGGTCAGGACCAGCCAGGCGACACTGGCCAGCACGGGCAACAGCCAGCGCCGCCAGTGCCCGGGCCCGCCGGAGGGCGGGACTCGCACGGGGTCGGACATGCTTCCTCCGTCGGCCCGTCCGGACACGCCGGTGTTCCCGGCGGCGAAAACAGGGCCGGAGTTGTCAGATTTTTCGGAAAATCTGTCTTTTTTTTCTGAAAATCACAAGAGCCCCGCCAGGGCCATAACGACGACTCATTCAATAATACACTGATAAGACAAGGAAAAATGTGAATATGCTCACATTCGTCCAGACTGGCACGCCCCTTGCTCTTTTTGGAACAAACGCCGGAGGGGACCGGCGTCATGCTCAGATCGTCACACCTGCCCCTTGGTGCGGGACAGGCGACGATATCAACGAAGGAGGCTCTTTATGGGTACACCCCGCACAGGACCCTGGCTCAAAGTCTTTCTGGGTGGTCTGGCAGCGGGCGCGGCACTGCTGGCCGTGATGGCTTTTGCCATGGTCTCGACGGACCAGCGTCCGTTCTGCGCCAGCTGCCACATCATGCAGGAGGCCGCCGTGACGCACAAGCTGTCCACGCATGCCAAGCTCGCCTGCAACGAATGCCACGCCCCGCACAACCTGCTGGCCAAGCTGCCGTTCAAGGCACAGGAAGGGCTGCGCGACTTCATGGGCAACGTGTCCGGCAAGGACATCCCCCGCCCGCTCAGCGCGCGCACCCGCGACGTGGTCAACGAAAACTGCAAGGCCTGCCACTTTGCCACCAACAGCGAAGTCGCCAGCATGGATGCCAAGCCCTATTGCGTGGACTGCCACCGCAATATGGCCCACATGCGCCACAAGCCCATCAGCACAAGGACGGTTGCTTATGACTAATCGACTCTTCGGCCTCACCCTTGCGGCCGCGGCCCTGCTGGCACTGCCCCTGCTGGGCGGCTGCCAGGACGTGGACACCGAACTGAAGGCCCCGGAATACAAGACCGGCCTGCCCGCGGGCGAGACCCGCATCTCGGCCTACAAGGAGGCCTTCCCGCATCAGTACGCCTCGTACCAGAAAAACAACGAGACGTCCGTCATGACCGAGTACAAGGGTTCGGTGCCGTTCCACAAGAACGACGACGTGAATCCCCTGCCCAAGGGCTACAAGCACGCCCAGCCCTACCTGAAGAACCTCTGGCTGGGCTATCCCTTCATGTACGAATACAACGAGGCCCGCGGCCATACCTATGCCGTCAAGGACTTCGTCAACATCGACCGCATCAACCGCTACGGGGAAAAGGGCGGCCTGCCCGCCACCTGCTGGAACTGCAAGACCCCCAAGATGATGGAATGGGTCGGCAAGTACGGTGACGCCTTCTGGAGCAAGGACGTCAACACCTTCCGCGGCAAGGACGCCATCAGCGAGATGGACGAGACCATCGGCTGCAGCAACTGCCACGATCCGGCCACCATGGAGCTGCGCCCCTACTCCGAACCGCTCAAGGACTGGCTGAAGCGTTCCGGCAAGGACTGGAACAAGCTCTCCCGCAACGAAAAGCGCACCCTGGTCTGCGCCCAGTGCCATGTGGAATACTACTTCACCCACAAGGACAACGGGCCCGCGGGCCGTCCCGTCTTCCCCTGGGACAATGGCTTCGGCCCCGGCGACATGTATGAATACTACAAGAGCCACGGTCCCAAGCAGGCCGACGGCAGCAGCGCGCCCTTCACCGACTGGGTGCATGCGGCCTCCAAGGTGCCCATGATCAAGATGCAGCATCCCGAGTACGAGACCTTCATCGACGGCACCCACGGCGCCGCCGGCGTCTCCTGCGCGGACTGCCACATGCCCTACCAGCGCGTGGACGGCAAGAAGGTCTCCAGCCACTGGATGACCTCGCCCCTCAAGGATCCCGAGCTGCGCGCCTGCCGCCAGTGCCATGCCGACAAGACCGCCGATTACCTGCGCGGCCGCGTGCTCTACACCCAGGAAAAGACCTTCACGCAGCTGCTCAAGGCCCAGGAAGAATCCGTGCGCGCCCACGAGGCCGTGCGCCTGGCCAACGCGGTGCCCGCCGAACAGCGCGCCGCCAACTATGACAGCCTGATGGCCGAGGCCCGCGAGATGGTCCGCAAGGGCCAGCTCTACTGGGACTACGTGTCCGCCGAGAACAGCGTGGGCTTCCATAACCCCGCCAAGGCCCTGGACACCCTCATGAGCTCCATGGAGTTCAGCCACAAGGCCGTGGCCCTGGCCGAACAGGCCACCGGTTACAGCATCAGCCCCGCCCTGGCCGGGGACATCAAGCAGATCGTGCCGCCCATCCTGAACATGAGCCGCAAGCTGCAGCAGGATGCCGATTTCCTGCAGCAGCATCCCTGGACGCGGCTCCTGCCCGTGCTGCCCAAGGCCGAACAGGTGTGGGACGGTCAGGAACTGAGCGCCCGCTAGGGCCTCTCGGTCCGGGAAAGGGACCGGGCCCCTGCCGGTCCCCCTCATCATGAGGAAGACCTCAGCCCGGGGAGGGGATTCCCCTCCCCCTCCCCGGCCTTGCATGCAACGGTCCGGTTCCCGCCCGGCCATGCCGCTATCCTCCACCCTCGGGGCCCCGCACGGGGCCTTTTTTTGCCCCCGCTACAGCCGCACGACGGCCCCGACGGCGTGGAAACTTTGACGCGCGCCCCGTTTCATGCGAAAAGGATGACGGATTTTTGTCTGCTCCTGCAGGCCGTCATGCTGTTCTTTTGAGCCTCATCCACCTGTTTTTACTTGCTATTTATAAAAATTTCCCCAAACGTGCCTTTTTGGCCCGCTATTTGCTTTGCATCTGGAAAACAGTTTTTCCGACGGCATCTCCACGCCGTGACTTTCAAACTTTCAGGCAGAGCGGATCATGAGAACCTATCGCCGTCTTTTGCAGATATTTTTCCTGGCCCTGATCCTGGGCAGCGCATCGGGCTGTGCCATGTTCCAGCCGGATGATCCCGGCTACAACAATCCCCAGCGGGCCCAGAACATCGTACGCACGGCCTCTAGCCAGGAAGGCAAGCAATACCGCATGGGCGGGGCCTCCCCCTCCCGCGGCTTCGACTGCTCGGGCCTCATCTGGTGGGCCTACCGCCAGAACGGCCTCAAGGTCCCGCGCGTGACCGTGGACCAGGCCCGTGCCGGCTATGCCGTGCCCAAGAGCGCGCCCCGGCCCGGCGACATCATGGTCTTCAGGACCAGCAGCGGCCCCCGCGGCCTGCATACCGGCATCTATGCGGGCAACAATACCTTCATCCACAGCCCCAGCCGCGGCAAGACCGTGCGCCGGGAGAACATGGAGCCCTACTGGGGCAACAGACTCATCGCGGTACGCCGCATCGTCATCTGATCCCTTTTGCTGGAAAGTACGAAAAAAAGCGCGGTCATCCGCGCTTTTTTCATGCCTTTTTCCCAGGTGTCCGGCCGGGCAGACCGCTTTTTTCCGCATACCTGTCTTTTTCCTCTTCGGGCATACGGGCTGGCATCTTGCCATCAGGAGTTTTTTGACGTAGCGTTGCAGTGAGATTTCCACTTTTTTATCCCAGCTAATCTTGACGGGCGTTTCGCCACGCCCGGCCTTCACATAAAGGGCAGCCTCCGGGCTGTCCTTTGCCTTGTCCGCCCTCTTGCATCCGCTATCCGCTTCCTCCCGCCCCGGGCATGACGACGGCCCCATAACGGCGGCATCCGTACGCTCGCCCCACCCCCGGCAACGGGGACGGACCGCCTCACATACCCCTTACAAGACCACCCGGCTCTTCGCACAAGATGCGCGGTATCAAGCCCCTGCCCCGGAAAAAACGTCACAGAGTGTTCCAGCCCCCGTTTCCCCGAAGGAAAGGCCCGCCGCACGTCGCCCCCGGCAAAAGGCATAAAAAAAGACCGGCTACGGGGCATCCCGCAACCGGTCTTCGTACACTTACGAAAAACTAGCGCGCCGCTTCCAGAGCGGTGTCCACGGCCGCTTCGAACAGGGGCTCGGACAGGGCGCCCCGCACCATCAGGCCGTTGACCAAAAAGCAGGGCGTGCCGTCGATCTTCAGCTTTTTGGCATCATCCAGATCCTGGGCGATGATCCGGGCCGTCTTGTCACTGGAGGCGTCCTTTTGCAGACGAGCCTTGTCCAGGCCCAGCTTGTCGCAGACCTCGTCCACGAACTTCTGGCCTTCCAGCAGCAGGCGGTCGCGGTCGGCATACATGGCATCATAGAACTTCCAGGCCTTGCTCTCGCTCTGCGCGGCCACAGCCACGAAGTAGCGGGCGGCCAGCATGCCCGGGCCCTGCTCGTCCAGCGGCATGTGCTTGTAGACCAGGCTGACGTTCTTGCCGTATTTCTTCATGATCTCGTCCAGCACATGGGTGGCCTGCTGGCAATAGTGGCAGGTGAAGTCCGAAAAGGCCACGATGCGCACCGGCGCCGCCGCATTGCCCTTGACCGGGCGGCCAGCCAGCGAGATCTGCTTTTGCGGCGTGTTCTTCACTTCCTTGTGCCACTGGGCTTCCAGAGCGGCCTTGCGGCGCGCATTGGCGCCCGCCTGGGCGATGTCCAGCACGTCTTCGCTGTGGGAGCGCAGCACGTCCAGGACGATCTCGGGATGTTCGCGCAGCAGATCCTCCAGCATCTGCTTCAGGTTGGCGTCGGTGACGGTGGCGGCACGGGCGGGAGTCGTGTCCATGACGGGAGCCAGGCCCACCGCCAGCAAAAGGACACCGCCCAGCACCAGAGGACGGAACAGTTTCTTCATGCAAAGATCCTATCGCGCCATGTCGCTTTCCGGCCCTTCCAGCCGGCTCTGCATGGCGGCATCTTCGATTTTGAACAGGAGTTCATCAAAATCGACAGGTTTCATCAGGTAGCCGAAAGCGCCTTCGCTCATGGCCTGCACAGCAAGCTGCATGTCCGCATGGCCGGAAAGCAGGATCACCTGGGCGGTGGGCCACTGCTCCACGATGATTTTCAGGGCGGCGATGCCGTCCATATTGGGCATCTTCACGTCCATGACGACGATGGGGAATGGCTGTTCGCGCATGGCGTCCACGGCCTGCTGGCCGTCCGCCGCCGTGGCACACTGGTAGCCGCGCCGTACAAGACGCTTGGCCAGCAGGGCCGTCACTTCCTTTTCGTCATCCACCAGAAGAATGCGCGTATCAGCCATGGAACCAACTCCTTGTTGCAATGCGGCGCTGATTTTAGCCAGAAACGGAATCCGGGGCAAGACCCCCCGTCCCGGGTGCTGCGGCTGCCATCGGTCAGCGCGATATTGTCGGCCATACCGGCATTTTTTTGTCACGGACGGTTCACGTCTTCCCATTTGCCGGGCTTTTCTTTATTTTGTTCCGCAGATGGCGGCCCCGGCAGAGGGGCCTCACTTTTTTGTTTGTTTCCCGTGAAACAGCCCCCCTGTTTCCCGTGAAACACAGCCCGGAGGACAGCATGGCGCGCATCATTTCCATAGCCAACCAAAAAGGCGGCGTCGGCAAGACGACCACCGCCATCAACCTTTCCGCCGCACTGGCCGTCATGGAAAAGCGCGTGCTGCTGGTGGACTGTGACCCCCAGGCCAACAGCACCAGCGGTATCGGTATCGCCCAGGAAGACCTGCACCACGACCTCTACTCCACCTTCTACACGCCGGAAAACATCCACGAAAGCATCAGCAGCACCCGCACGCCCTTCCTCGACGTGCTGCCCGCCAGCACCAACCTGGTGGCCGTGGAGCTGGAACTGGTGGACAAGATGGCCCGCGAGTTCTACCTGCGCGACTGCCTCGAACCGCTGGGATCGGAGTACGATTACATCATCATCGACTGCCCGCCGTCCCTGGGCCTGCTGACCCTCAACGCCCTCTGCGCCTCGCAGGAACTGCTCATCCCCCTGCAATGCGAGTTTTTCGCCCTAGAAGGCATCGTCAAACTGTTGCAGACCTTCGAGCTGGTCAAAAAACGCCTCAATCCCAAGCTGAACCTGCTGGGCGTGGTGCTGACCATGTATGATGCCCGCAACCGCCTGACCCGCGAAGTGCGCGACGAAGTGCAGCGCTGCTTCCCCGACCACCTTTTCGGGACGGTCATCCCGCGCAATGTGCGCCTTTCCGAAGCGCCCAGCCACGGCAAGTCCATCATCCACTACGACATCAAGTCCAAGGGCGCCGACGCCTACCTCAACCTTGCCAAGGAAGTGGCCCTGCGCGATCCCGCCCGCATGCCGCAGCCGCGCTAAAAAAAGTTCCGTGACGGCCGCCAGCCCTTGATGGCCCCTCCCCCAGCGACCTCTTTCCTTCCCACGGTCAGGAATGCGCGGACGGTCCATCGCCGGGAACAGCGGCCATGCGCGCCGTCATGGCTGTGGCGCGGGCATAAAAAAAGCCGGGCAAAGCCCGGCAAAAACAGCGCCAGCGTACACTGCCGGCAAGACTAGTCAGGATTGTAGGGCGTGCATTCCACGGCCATGTGGTCGCGGAAATGCTTCTGGCGCACCGTGGACTGGCAGCTCTTGCAGCGGAAGACCAGCAGACCGCCCAGATTGGCCGTGGTCAGATGGAAAGGATGCGCGGGGTCGTTGCGCCAGTCGGCGGTGTGGGCGCCGCAATGCGGACAGGTGACCTCGGGGCTGTACGGATAGCGGAAATCCCAGAACTGGAGCAGGCGCTCGAAATCAGCCACGGGCTCGTCGTTCAGGTGTTCCAGGGGGGGCTCCATGGCCTTCAGGGCCTTGACGACGGCCGCCTCGCAATGCGACCACAGGGCGGCAGAAAGCTGCACCCCTTCCAGATTTCCCTGACGATCGGTCAGGTACAGAAGATGCTTGTTGGACATGGTTTCCTCTGGTCAAAAGGTTTGGGGCAATCACTGTCGTAAAAAGTGCCGCCAGCACGGCATGATGTCAAGGAGAGAGCATGAGTAGCAAAGGTCTCGGCCGCGGCCTGGACGCCCTGTTGCGCCGTACGGATATGGGCGCCGCCCGGCAGGAAAAGAACGATACGCCGGAAAAAGAGACGGGCACGGAACACAGCCCCACCCTGCTGCCCCTGTCCCATCTGCATGCCAATCCCAGCCAGCCCCGCCAGACCTTCGACGCCGAATCCCTGGCCGAACTGGCGGCCTCCATCCGTGAGCAGGGCATCATCCAGCCCCTGCTGGTGCGTCCCCTGGCCGACAGGCCCGGACACTACCAGATCGTGGCCGGTGAACGCCGCTGGCGGGCCGCCCGTCAGGCCGGCCTCGGACAGGTGCCCGTGCACGTGCGCGAGATGAGCGATGCCGAGGTCATGGCCGCCGCCCTTATCGAGAACCTGCAGCGCGAAGACCTCAATCCCATGGAAGAGGCCCAGGCCCTGCAACAGCTGCGCGAGACCCTCAAGCTGACGCAGGAGGCCCTGGCCGCCCGCCTTGGCAAAAGCCGCCCGGCCATCGCCAATGCCCTGCGCCTGCTCCAGCTTTCGCCCGCCGCGCAGGGCGATCTCCATCACGGCCGCCTCAGCGCCGGTCATGCCCGCTGCCTGCTGGCCCTGGGCAATGACGACCGCGCCCTGGCCGCCGCCGAAGTGCTGCGCAGCCATATCATCAGCGAGTCCCTGAGCGTGCGTCAGGCCGAAGAGGCCGTGGCCCTCTGGCGCGAAGAACAGCGCCTGCCCTGGACCACCGCCAGCGAAGCCGCCCAGCAGCGGCCCGCCCCCTGCAAGCGCAAAAAGCTGCCCCAGATCGCCGCCCTGCAAAAAAGCCTCTGCGCCGCCCTGCCCTGCAAGGCCCGCGTCAGCGGCGACATGGAAAGCGGCCGCATCACCCTGCGCTACAACAGCCCCCAGGAGCTGGAAGCCCTGCTGAACCGCCTGCACTGCCACATCCCCGAAGACGAGCCCGCCGGGGAAGCCATCGCGGCCCCGGTGGACGCCAAGACTCCCCGTCAGTAGCCGGGAGGCAAAGAAAGATCATGGCGAGAGGGGAAGGGGCGTTTTTTGTAAAAACTGCCCCTTCCCCTCTCGCGCTCTCCCCATCCCTGAAAAAACTTTTCTTCCGGTCCGGGCCAAAAGTCCCCGCCGTTGTCTGAAAGACAGTGATTCCCTCCCTGTCAAAATGGGCAGTAATCCTTCCCACCAGAATGACAAAAAACAACAGGGGGCACGGTGTATCCGGTCAAGATACACCGTGCCCCCTGTTCGTATCTTTCAGGTCAATCACACTGGAGATTCAGGCTCCCCCTGGAGACCGGCAGCCAGGAGATACCCTTAGCGTTACCGGACTCCACCATCCTCCCTGATAAAGCGCGTTGGGAGGGGGATGGGGGAGTTTGAGGGGGAAGGGGGGACCCTTGTGCGTTAGCCAGCGACCGAATGGCGGCCCTTGGGGCCGTGCCCGTTGCGACGAAGGAAGCTACGGGCATCGACAGCAGAGATAGGGTCCCCCCTTCCCCCTCAAGAATCTTCTCCCCTACCCACGCCGCCGCAGGCGGGCGGCGAACATGCCTTCCAGCCAGGGGTGATCGTGGGGCGTCTGCCATTGCACGAGGCGCTCCAGACCGCTGTCTTCCGCCAGCAGCCAGTCCACGGCCTGCTCGTTCTCCAGCGGATGCAGGGTGCAGGTGATGTAGGCCAGCTCGGCGCCGGGCTCCAGCTGCGCAGCCAAAGCCTTGAGGATGGCCCGTTGCAGGTCGGCGTGCTCGGCAAGGGCCGTCCGGGGACGACGGCGCAGATCGGGACGGCGAGCCAGCACGCCCAGCCCGCTGCACGGCACATCGGCGATGATGCCGCCCTGCCAGCGGGAGACGGGCGGCCGGGATGCATCGGCCAGGGCCAGATGCGGCAACGCCAGGCCCAGACGGCTGCAATGGCCCGGCACCTGCCGCAGACGGGAGAAACTGCGGTCCGTGCACAGGCGCACATCTCCCCCCTGCTCCAGCAATTGCACGCTCTTGCCGCCGTAACCGGCGCAGGCATCCCAGACGGGCCAGCCACGCCCCAGCCAGTCTTCCAGCCCCAGCGCGGCCATCACTTCCTGTGAGGCCGCCGCCTGCTGCGAAAGGGCCCCCTGCTCCAGCAGACGGGCCAGCGGCTCGCCCTGCACGGCGTCAGGCGTCTTCCCGGGCGCGAAGGCCACGCCCCAGCGCCCCACGGCCTGCGGCGCGGGACCGTCCGCCGGGGCACAGGCCAGCAAGGCCTGTTTCAGGGCCGCGGCCTGAGGACGCGACGCATTGACGCGCAGCGCCTGCCAGGGACGCGTCCCGGAACGGGCCAGCAGGGCCCGGCAGGCCTCGTCACCGTAGGCCTGCTGCCACAGGGCCACCAGCCAGCGCGACACGGCATGGAAGCGGGCCAGCCGCAGTTCCTCCTCCGGCAAGGCGAGGCCACGCAATTTTTTTGCTGCGGCCGCATCCTCGGCAAAAAAACTCTCTTCATCCGCAGGCCCGGCATAGAAATCCGGTGCCTGGACGGCATCGCCCAGACGCTGCACGGAACGCAGGCTGCCATTGACCACCTTGGCCAGCCCCGGCCCGTAGAGCTGCCGGGCCAGATCCACGGCCGTATGCAGCACGGCATGGGCAGGCAGGCGATCCAGGAACAGCAGGCCATAGGCGGCCACCGCCAGCAGGCGCCGCAACGGCAGGGGCAGCTTGAGCGGCTGCCGCAGCACCTTGCCCAGCACGAAGGCCAGACGGTTCTCCATGCGCAGGGTGCCGTAGGCCAGCTCCGCCGCCAGATGCCGGTCACGCTCGGCCAGACCGCCCTCCTGCCGCCGGGCCGTGTCTTCCAGCACCTGCTGCAGGGCCGCCTGTATGGTGCAGCCCGCGCTGAAGGCGCTGTCCAGCAGGCACAGGGCCCGCAGGGCCAAGGCCGGAGCCGCGGGCGGGAGCTGCCGCAGACGGCGGCTTTCCGTAAAATGACCGTTGCCTTCAGCGGCAAAGGCCTGACCGGCCGTATCCCGGCCTGCTTTCCTTTTTGTTCCTATCATAGGTATCACTTTGAAATAAAATGATTATTTTTAGTGTTATCCTCGGACTGTCCCGTATCCTCAAGCCCGAGGAACAGGCGTACGGCCCCCTCCACGGCCGCAAGGGACACCAGCGTGTCCAGGCAGGGGCCGCAAGGGCGCTGGTTGAGGATGCCGAAGACGGGCAAGGGGTAACTGTCCTGGATACCGGAGGTGAGGTCACGTTCGCAGGCCACGGCGATGATCATGCGGGGCCGCGTCTGGACCACGATGCGCCGGGCGATGGTACCGCCGGTGGCCAGTGCCAGATGGAAACCGTAACGGTCCCGCAGCTGCAACAGGCCGCCCACGGGACATTGCCCGCAACGGCGGCACAGGTCCACATTATGGTTGAGCCGGTGCGGGCAGGCACTGCGCTGGATGCAGTGCGGCAGCAGCAGGAGCAGGCGCTCCGGCCGCACGCGCGGGCGGTCGGCCAGCACCAGCTCATTGTTGACCTTGATGAAGGAATGCCGCACCCGCTTGCGCTCCATGCGCACCACTTTCGCCAGCAGCTCCATGAGCGGGAAGAAGAGCCGGATGGTCACATGGCGCACGCTGCTCACCCCGGGGAGGTAACGCCCCGTGTAGACATGCCAGACCAGCGTGCCGCACATCCAGAGCAGAGCCAGGATGCCTGCCCCGCCCACCAGCATGCACAACAGCGGCAGCCAGGTGAGGGTCTGGCCATAGTCCGACCAGGGCAGGATGAGGAAGAAGGCCAGGGCCAGACAGGCCACGCAACAGGAGGCCAGCATCAGGCCGATGAAGATGCGCTTGCGCCCGCCGCCGTACTGGCTGGCAGGCAGGGAATAGGGAGACTTTCGCAGCATAGGACTCCAGTGAAGGCCAAAAACGGCCACACGGCCGAGATGGCCCACAGATGCCCTGTACGGCATTTTGGGCCATCAGCCATGCCGGGCATCAAAAAAAGAAAAAAAAGCGCTCATATGGCCCGCCATGACAGGGCCCTTCAGGGCACACCAGACAGGCTCACCGTCACGGTCGCAGCGCCCCATCCTACACCAAAGCCCGCCGGGACAACAGATGCCCCTGGGCTCCCCTCCCGGTGACAGCGGAGGTCCGTGCCTGCCGTGATTCGTTTGGGAAGACGCGGGCTTGCCCCCGTTCGCTTCCGGGAGGGCAGCCCTCCGAACGGCGCCCGGCCGTATGCCCCTTCCCTATCCCTGCACACAAAAGGCGTGCGCCATCTCCCTGCCTGGCAGACACGTCGCCGGAAAAAACGCCCTCAGGAACACCTCTGCCCTCCGTGTGACGCAGCCGCCGGCTTCAGGGCGCGGAGAGGAATAGCCGCAGGCGGACAGGAGCCGGAGCATACCCCGGCCCCGTATCTGCCCTCCTCTTGACAGACGGCCCGCAATAATGTCCCCTGCCCTGAAAGGAGGACGTATGAGAAAATGCATGGATGCGGAGAACCTGCACCGCCGGATGAAGAAGCTCATGGGCCAGCTGCAGGCCATCGACCAGATGATCGACAAGGACGTGCCCTGTGAGGACATCCTCATCCAGATCAACGCGGTCAAGGGCGCCCTGCACCGGGTGGGCCAGATCGTGCTGGAAGGCCATTTGCAGCACTGCGTGCGCGACGGCATCGAACACGGGGATGCCGACGCCACCATCGCAGCCTTTGCCAAGGCCGTGGAACATTTTTCCCGTCGCAGCTAGCCGGGCTTGCCCGGTTTTTTTTTGGCCCCTGCTTGACTACCTATACCCCTATAGGTATCTTGAGGCCGATCGAATACTTTTCCACCCGCCTGTCCCCGCGCACATCCGCCGCAGAGCCTTCCGGCACATGCCGGACTTGCGATGCTCATGACGCCCCGGACAGACAAGGAGGCTCCATGCTGGCAGACGTCAAGGAATGGCTCAGGGAAGAGCCCCGGCAGGCACTGGCCCTGGGCATATCGGCAGTGGCCCTGCTGCTGAGTTTTCTGGAACTTGTCCCCGGTCCTGTGGACCCGGCCTGGCTGGCCGTGCTGCTGTGCGGCGTGCCCATCATCAAGGAAGGCGCCGAAGGCCTGTTCACGCGCTTCGACATCAAGGCCGACGTGCTGGTCTCGCTGGCCCTGCTGGCGTCCGTCATCATCGGTGAGATCTTCGCCGCCGGTGAGGTGGCCTTCATCATGCAGCTGGGCGCCCTGCTGGAGGAACGCACCGTGGCCAAGGCCCGGGCGGGCATCGAGCGGCTGGTGCACCTGACCCCGCGCACGGCCCGCCGCCTGGACGGCAGCGCCGAGAGCATCATCCCCGCCGAAGAAGTGCGCGTGGACGACCTGCTGCGCGTGCTGCCCGGCGAGACCATCCCTGTGGACGGCATCATCGTCAGCGGCCAGACGGCCATCGACCAGTCGGTCATGACAGGCGAGTCCCTGCCCGTGGACAAGGGCCCCGGCGATGCGGTGTCCAGCGGCACGGTGAACCAGTTCGGTGCCTTCGACATGCGCGCCGTCAAGGTGGGCGAGGACAGCTCCCTGCAGCGCATGATCCGCCTGGTGCAGTCCGCCGACGCGGGCAAGGCCCGTATCGTGAGCCTGGCCGACCGCTGGGCCACCTGGATCGTGGTCACGGCCCTGACCGCCGCTGCGGGCACCTGGATCGTGACCGGCGAAGTGCTGCGCGCCGTGACCATCCTGGTGGTCTTCTGCCCCTGCGCCCTGGTGCTGGCCACGCCTACGGCCATCATGGCCGCCATCGGCAATGCCACCCGCCACGGCGTGCTGGTCAAGGAAGGGGACGCGCTGGAGCGTCTGGCCCGCGTCAAGGTCGTGGCTTTCGACAAGACCGGCACCCTGACCCGGGGCACCCCCGGCGTGGCCGCCGTACACAGCGCCCTGCCCGAGCTCGCGCCGCAGCAGCTGCATGTCCTGACCGCGGCCGCGGAGCGGCGCTCCGAACATCCGCTGGGCAAGGCCATCGTGCGGGACGCGGGCACCCGGGACATCCCCGAAGCCGAGGATTTCCGCATGCTGCCCGGGCGCGGCGTCTTCGCCCGAGTGGACGGCCATGCGCTGCTGGCGGGTAACCCTGCCCTGTTGCAGGACAACGGCATCGAGCTGTCCCCCACGGAAAGGGACGCGGCACAGCGTGCCCTTGATGCGGGCCAGAGCCTCGTCTATGTGGCCCTGGACGGACGTTTTGCCGGTTTCATCGCCCTGGCCGACAGCCTGCGCCACACGGCTGCCGCCACCCTGCAGGGCCTGCGGGACGCGGGCGTATCCACCATGCTGCTGACCGGCGACAACGAAGCCGCCGCCCGCAGCGTCAGCGCGGGCCTGGCCCTGGACGGCGTGCGCGCCAACTGCCTGCCCGCCGACAAGCTGGAATGGATCGCGGACAGTCAGCGTCAGGAACGGCCCGTCTGCATGATCGGTGACGGCATCAATGACGCGCCCGCCCTGAAAAAAGCCTTCGTGGGCGTGGCCATGGGCGGTATCGGCAGCGACATCGCCGTGGATGCCGCCGACATGGCCCTGGTCAATGACGACATCAAGGAGCTGCCGCACATCTTTGCCCTGGCCCGGCGCATGATGCGCACCATCACCCTCAATCTGTCCTTCTCCATGATCCTCAATTTCGCGGCCATCTTCCTGGCCATGGGCGGTCTGCTCTCGCCGGTGCTGGGCGCCCTCGTCCACAATGCCGGTTCGGTGCTGGTCATCATCAACTCGGCCCTGCTCCTGAACTGGCGCCACAAGGAGGCCGGAAGGTAGGAAGGTTTTTTGGGGGAAGGGACCCCCTTTGCCTAGCGCAAAAAGGGGGTCCCTTCCCCCAAGCCCCCATCCTCCCCCAAATGCGCTTTACTCAGGACAATATGATTAAGGGGGGACGCATCCTGCACTGAGGATCCCCCAAACCCAGAGCTTGCTGCCGCAGACAGCAGCCACCCGCAAAAAACAGAAAGGCCGCTCCGTCAGGAGCGGCCTTTCCTCTCTCTTTTCGGTCCATGTGCGCTGTCACTGCCCGCCAGTCAGCGACGGGGACGGGTGACGTCACCTGGATAACATTTTTTCGGGGTTGGGGGCGTGGGGGAAGGGGCAGTTTTTACAAAAACGCCCCTTCCCCCACAAAAAAATATCCTGCCCTACTCGCCAAAAGGCACGGCCATGCCGCACACGCCATACTGCGCCGGACGCAGATGACCATTGACGAAGGCCGCGGCCTCCATGTCCTTGCGGCCCTGGGGGCGCACCACCAGCAGACGGTACCAGCGGTCGGCACAGGCCACGCACAGGCCTTTCTTGTCCGTACGCAGGCTGCCGGGCCGCACACCGTCGCAGGGCTCGTCCACGCGGCCGGGCTGGAGCAGCAGGGGCAGCAGCTCATCCTGCCCGTCGAAACGGGCCTGGAGACGCGCACCGGGCCAGGGCGTCACGCCGCGGATACGGGCGTGGACCTCGGCGGCCGGACGGTCCCAGTCGATATAGCCGTCTTCCTTGGCCAGTTTGGCGGCATAGGTGACGCGGCTCTCGTCCTGTTCCCGGGCCTGGGCGCTGCCGTCGCGAAGCTGGTCCAGCACCGTGAGCAGCAGCTCGCCCCCGGCTTCGGCCAGGGCGTCATGCAGGCTGCCCGCCGTATGCTCGCCGATGGGCACCTCGCACTGGGCGTAGACCGGCCCGGCGTCGAGGGCGGGCACGATGCGCATGATGGACACGCCCGTCACATCCCCGGGCTGCCAGTTTTCCATGACGGCGCGCTGGATGGGCGCGGCGCCGCGGTAGCGCGGCAGCAGGGAGGTATGCACGTTGAGGGTGTCCACCGTGGGGATGTCCAGCACGGCCTGCGGCAGGATGAGGCCGTAGGCGGCCACCACCAGCAGGTCGGGCTCAAGGGCCGCCAGCTCGTCCACCGCGCCTTCCTGACGGAAGTTCAGGGGCTGGTGCACGGGCAGGCCCAGCTCCAGGGCCAGCTTTTTCACCGGCGAGGGCGTCAGCTTGTGGCCCCGGCCGGCGGGCCGGTCAGGCTGGGTGTAGACGGCCACCACATTGCCGCCGGGCCACCGGACCAGCCGCCGCAGCACGGCGGCGGCCAGGTCCGGAGTACCCATAAAGACTATCCTTTGCGCTTGAGCCATTTCTTCACCCGGGTGTCGTACAGGGAACGGCGCAGGCGGCCGATGCGGTCGATGAAGAGGGTGCCGTCCAGATGGTCGGCCTCATGCTGGATGACGATGGCCGCAAAGCCTTCCAGATCCTCTTCCACGATCTTGCCGTCCAGATCCATGTAACGCAGGTGCACGCGCTCGGCGCGCTGCACGTCGGCCCGGTAGTTGAGGGGCACGGAGAGGCAGCCTTCCTGACGGCTGAGCACGGTCTCCTCGCTCAGGGTCAGTTCGGGGTTGATGACGACCCGGGGCTGCTTCTCCTCGTCCTGCGCGGCGGGGTCCATGACCAGCATGCGGATATTACGGCCCACCTGCGGGGCGGCCAGCCCCACGCCGGGGGCCTCGTACATGGTCTCCAGCATGTCGGCGGCCAGCTGGCGGATCTCGTCGGTGATCTCCGTCACGGGCACGCATTTTTCCTTCAGGCTGGCAGCGGGATAGGTCACAATATCCAGAATCATGGCATCCTCCCGCTAGGCCTGGGCGTTCTCGGCGGGTTTGGCGGCTTCCTTGTCGGTCTCGCGCAGGCGCAGGCCCAGTTCACGCAGCTGACGCGCGGACACCGTGGAGGGCGCCTCGGTCATCAGGCAGGTGGCCTTCTGGGTCTTGGGGAAGGCGATGACGTCGCGGATGCTGGACGCACCGGAAAGCAGCATGACCAGACGGTCCAGACCAAAGGCCAGACCGCCGTGCGGCGGCGCACCGTGCTCCAGGGCCTGGATGAGGAAGCCGAACTGGGCCTCGGCCTGCTCGGGCGTGAAGCCCAGGGCCTGGAACATGTGGCGCTGCACTTCGGCGGAGTGGATGCGGATGGAACCGCCGCCCACTTCGTTGCCGTTGAGCACCATGTCGTAGGCACGGGCCAGGGCACGGGCCGGGTCGCTGTTCATGATCTCCAGATGACCGGGCGCGGGCGAGGTGAAGGGATGGTGGCAGGCCACGTAGCGCTTTTCTTCCTCGCTGTATTCGAACAGCGGGAATTCCGTCACCCACAGGAAGTTGAAGGTGTTCTCGGGGATCAGGCCCAGCTGGTTGCCCAGGTGCACGCGCAGGTTGCCCAGGGCGGCGTTGACCATGGCGGGCTCGCCGGCCTGGAAGAAGACGATGTCGCCTACCTGGAGGTCCAGGGCCTCACGGATGCCGGCGCGTTCTTCTTCGGACAGGAACTTGGCGATGGGCGACTGCCACTCGTTTTCCTTGATCTTGATCCAGGCCAGGCCCATGGCGCCGTAGATCTTGACGAACTCGGTGTAGGCGTCGATCTCCTTGCGGGTCATGGCTTCGCCGCCGGGCACCTTCATGGCCTTGACCAGCTTGGCCTGGGCAAAGAGCTTGAAGCCGGAACCGCGCACGATGTCGGTGATGTCCACCAGCTCCAGACCGAAACGGGTATCGGGCTTGTCCACACCGTAGCGGCGCATGGCTTCTTCATACTTCATGCGCGGGAAGGGACGGGGGATGTCCATGCCCATGACGTCGTGGAACACGCGGGCCATGAGGTTTTCGGCCATGGTCATGACCTTTTCCTCGTCCACGAAGCTCATCTCGATATCCACCTGGGTGAATTCGGGCTGGCGGTCGGCACGCAGGTCTTCGTCACGGAAGCAGCGCACGATCTGGAAGTAGCGGTCGAAACCGCCCACCATGAGCAGCTGCTTGAACAGCTGGGGCGACTGCGGCAGGGCGTAGAACTGGCCGGGGTTGAGACGGCTGGGCACCAGGAAGTCGCGGGCGCCTTCGGGCGTGGACTTGGTGAGGACCGGGGTCTCCACTTCCAGGAAGCCGTCGTCGTCCAGCTGGCGGCGGATGGCCTGGGCCACCTTGTGGCGCAGGCGCAGGTTGGCCTGCATGCGCGGACGGCGCAGGTCCAGATAACGCCAGGCCAGGCGCAGGTTCTCACCGGCGTCGCAGCGTTCTTCGATGGCGAAGGGCGGGGTCTTGGAGGTGTTGAGCAGCTTCCACTCATGCACCACCACTTCGATGGCACCGGTGACCAGGTTGGGGTTGGTCATGCCCTCGGGACGGGGACGCACCACGCCCTTGATGGCCAGCACGTATTCGGAACGCAGGATGTGCGCGTTCTCGTGCGCGGCGGGAGCGATATCGGGGCTGAAAACGACCTGGGTCAGACCTTCACGGTCACGCAGGTCCACGAAGATGAGGCCGCCGTGGTCGCGGCGGTATTGCACCCAGCCCATGAGGCAGACCGTCTGTCCATCGTTGTCCAGGGTCAGCTGGCCGCAAGTGTGGCTGCGGGTCCAGTCGCCGAGGTCTTCGATGAACTTCTGGTGCTCCTGCTGCACGTCCAGGCTTTGCGTCTGTTCAGTCATTATTTTTTCCCATTGTCAGAATTGGCAGCAAGGAAGTCCGCCGCGGCATCCAGGGACAGGGTCTGCTGCTCACCGCTGTCCATGTCTTTGACGACCACGGCGCCGGCGGCCGCTTCATCGGGACCCATGATGCAGCAGAAACGGGCATTGGACTTGCCCGCCTGACGCATCAGGCCCTTGAAACCGGCATCGCTGAAATTCATCTCGCCCTTGAGGCCCAGGCCGCGCAGGCGCTGCACCAGGCCGAAGCTCAGGTCGCGGCTCTGCGCGTCCATGGCCACGGCATAGAAATCCGGGCGGGGGGCTTCTTCGTCCCCGAGCATGAGGGCCAGGCGTTCCATGCCGCAGGCAAAGCCCACGCCGGGCACGTCGGGGCCGCCCACGCTCTTGACCAGGCCGTCATAACGGCCGCCACCGGCCACGGCGGCCTGCGCACCGATGCTTCCGCTTACCACCTCGAAGGTGGTGCGGCAATAGTAGTCCAGACCGCGCACCAGACGGTGGTCGATCTCGTACTTGACCCCGGCGGCGTCCAGCAGGCGCAGCACGGTGTCGAAGTGTTCCTTGCACTCGGGGCAGTTGTAGTCCAGCAGGCGGGGCGCCTCGTCGGTGACGCAGCGGCATTTTTCCTGCTTGCAGTCCAGCACGCGCAGGGGGTTGGTCTCCATGCGGCGGGTGCAGTCCTCGCACAGCTGGTCACAGCAGTCCTGACGGTGCAGATAGTCCACCAGGGCCTGCTTGAACAGAGGGCGGCAGTGGGCGCAGCCCAGGGAGTTGAGCTTGAGCGTCAGGTCCTTGAGGCCCAGCGCGGTGAGGAAGCGCGTGAGCATGATGATCAGATCCGCGTCGGCGTAGGGGCTGTGGGAGCCCAGGCACTCGCAGTTGATCTGGTGGAACTGGCGCATGCGGCCCTTCTGGGGGCGCTCGTAGCGGAACATGGGACCGGTGGTGAACAGGCGGCTCACGGACTCGCGGCTGTAGCGGGCATCTTCCACATAGGCGCGCATGACGCCGGCCGTGGCTTCGGGGCGCATGGTCATCATGCGGCCCTTGCGGTCCGGGAAGGTGAACATCTCTTTCTGCACCACGTCGGTCTCTTCACCGATGGAGCGCTTGAACAGGTCGGTGTATTCCAGCACGGGGGTGCGCAGTTCCACGAAGCCGTAACGGCCGAAGATCTCGCGCGCGGTATTCTCCATGCGGGTGAACAGCGAGCTCTGCGGCGGATACATGTCCGCGAAGCCCTTGATACGATTAGCGATAACAGCCATGTGAAAAACCTCGGACTAACGGCTGCCGCAGCAGCCGCCGCATTCCAGACGGAGTTTGCCCGACTCGCGGCAGGGCACGGGATAATTGCCGTCGAAGCAGGCCAGGCAGTAGCTGTCGGACTGCATGACGGAGCGCAGCAGGCCGTCGATGCTCAGGTAATGCAGGGAATCCACGTCCAGCATCTTGGTGATCTCGGGCAGGCTGTACTTGGCGGCGATGAGCTCGCCGCGCGAGGCGAAGTCGATGCCGTAGAAGCAGGGGAACTTCACCGGCGGGCAGCTGATGCGGATGTGCACTTCCTTGGCGCCCAGCTCGCGCAGCTTCTTGACGCGGGTGATCATGGTGGTGCCGCGCACGATGGAGTCGTCCACGATGCAGATCTTCTTGCCTTCGATCATGGAGCGCACGGGGTTGATCTTCACGCGCACGCCGAAGTTGCGCATGCTCTGCGTGGGCTGGATGAAGGTACGGCCCACGTAGTGGTTACGGATCATGGCGTGCTCGTAGGGCAGCTCGGCGCACTGGGCGAAGCCCACGGCCGAATAGACGCCGGAATCGGGGAAGGGCATGATGAAGTCCACGTCGGGGGTGGATTCGTGGGCCAGCTGCCAGCCCATCTGCTTGCGGCACTGGTAGACCTGCTCGCCGAAGACGAAGGAGTCGGGGCGGGCAAAGTAGACCAGCTCGAAGATGCACTGGCGGGGACGTTCCGGCAGGGGACCGCGCAACTGTTCGCTGTGTTCGCCCTTGCCGTCCATGATCAGCATCTCGCCGGGCTGGATGGGACGCTCGTAGTCGGCTTCCAGCAGGTCGAAGGCACAGGTCTCGGAGGCCAGCACCGGCGCGCCGTCCAGACGGCCCAGGGCCAGGGGATGGAAACCGTGGGGGTCGCGCACGGCCACCATAGTGCCGCCGGCGTAGACCAGCAGGCAGTAGGCGCCGCGCACGCGGGCGCAGGCCTCGCGGATGGCGTCCACCAGGTCATGCTCGCGCAGGGCTCGCACGATGAGGTGCATGAAAACTTCGGTATCGTTGGTGGTGCTGAAGATGGCGCCGTCGTTCTCCAGCTCCTCGCGCAGCTCCATGGTGTTCACCAGGTTGCCGTTGTGGGCGATGGTGATGTCCAGGCCCTTGTAGTGGGCCACGAAGGGCTGGGCGTTGCGCGCCGCGGAACGGCCCGTGGTGGAGTAACGCACATGGCCCAGAGAGATGGTGCCCGGCAGGGCCTGCAGGTTGGCTTCGGCAAAGACATCGGGCACCAGGCCCATGCCTTTGTGCTCGTGCAGCAGGCCTTTCTCGTCGATGGTGACGATGCCCGCGCTTTCCTGTCCGCGATGCTGCTGGGCGTACAGACCGAAATAGGTCAGTCGCGCAGCTTCCTCATGACCGTAGATACCCAAAAGACCACACTCGTGGCGAATCATAGCGTTTCCTCACTGCCAGCGCAAAATGCGTTGTTGTCTCCTCCGCCCTGCGGCGGGACCGTCTTCCCTCTCACCGCTCCGGGGCCCGCCTTGCAGGCAAGGCGGCCGACCAGCGCACGGCGGTACAAAGGGCGTGTCATATAACGGCGGGCCGCGCAATGCAAGTCCGCGCCCGCGCCGTTCCTCCCCTGACTCCTGCTCTGTCCCGGACAGGGAAAGAAGGGATGCACGGCCGGGTCTCCCCGGTCCTGTGCCTGCCCGGGTCCGCCCCGGCAGCCGCCGGGGAGCGGAACCAAAGGGCGCGGCGTCCCCAGGGGCGCCGCGCCGCGTATCTATTCGTTGCCGTCATCGGCTCCCGCTTCCGCCGGAGCGCTCTCCAGAGGTGCCACCGTGCTCTCGGGCGCGTCGTCATCGTCCTCCAGATCGTCCATACGGCTGCCGGTCTGGCCGCCTTCGTCCACGCGGTCGAAGCCCACCACATGCGCGCCTTCGTCCAGGCGCACCAGCATGACGCCCATGGTGGCCCGGCCCTTGCTGCGCACGTCTTCCACGCCGATGCGCACCACCTTGTTGGCCGAGGTCAGCATGATGAGGCCGTCGTTGTCACGCACGGGCATGGCGCCCACCACGGGCCCGGTCTTGGACGTGACCTTGAAGTTGATGATGCCCTTGCCGCCGCGCGACTGGAGGCGATAGAGGTCCACGCGGGTGCGCTTGCCGAAGCCGTTGGCGGAAATGGACATGATCTCCGTGGTCTGGTCGTTCTCCTTGAGGATGACGCCGGCCACCACCACGTCCTGACGGCGCAGGGCGATGCCCTTGACGCCCGTGGCCACGCGGCCCATGGGACGCACGTCCTTGCAGGCGAAGCGGATGGAGTAGCCGTCGGCCGTGGCCAGCACGATGTGGCTGTCCTCACGGATGGGCCGCACCACCACCAGCTCGTCGTCCTCGCGCAGGCCCACGGCCATGAGGCCGCTCTTGCGGCAGCGCGCGTAGAGCGAGGCCGAGGAGCGCTTGACCATGCCGCGCTTGGTCACGAAGAGGAAGTACTTGTCCTCGGCGAACTCGCGCACGGCCAGCACCGTGGTGACCCACTCCCCTTCTTCCAGGGGCAGCAGGTTGTTGATGTGCACGCCCTTGGCCGTGCGGCTGCCCTCGGGCACCTGATGCACCTTGAGCTGGTGCATGCGGCCCTTGTTGGTGAACAGGCACAGGTACTGGTGGTTGGTGGTGGTCAAAAACTCCTGCACATAGTCGTCATCGGAGGTATGCAGGGCCGCGATGCCCTTGCCGCCGCGCTTCTGCTGCTGGTAGTTCTCCAGGCTGGTGCGCTTCATGTAGCCGCGACGCGACAGGGTGATGACCACTTCCTCGTCGGGGATGAGGTCTTCGATGTCGATGCCGCCCAGGGCGTCGGTGAGCACTTCGGTGCGGCGCGGCGTGGCGAAGGTCTCGCGGATCTCGCGGATCTCGCGCTTGAGCTCGGAGCGCAGCACTTCGGGGTTCTCCAGCACGGACTTGAAGAACTCGATCTTTTCCAGCAGCTCGCGGTATTCGGCCATGAGCTCTTCACGCTGCAGGCCGGTCAGGCGCTGCAGGCGCATGTCCAGGATGGCGCGGGCCTGCACCTCGGAAAGCTCGAAGCGCTGCATGAGGCCGGCGCGGGCCTCGTCGGGGCTGGCGGAGGCGCGGATCAGGGCCACCACCTCGTCGATGTGGTCGATGGCGATGCGCAGGCCTTCCAGGATGTGGGCGCGGGCCTCGGCCTTCTGCAGGTCGTAGCGGGTGCGGCGGATGACCACCTCGCGGCGGTGGTCCACGAAGCAGGACAGGGCCGTCTTGAGGTTGAGCAGCACGGGACGGTTGTCCACCACGGCCAGCATGTTGATGCCGAAGCTGGTCTCCAGCGGCGTGTACTTGTACAGGCTGTTGATGACGATGTCCGGGATGGTGCCGCGCTTCAGATCGATGACCACGCGGATGCCCTTGCGGTCGGACTCGTCGCGCAGGTCGGAGATGCCGTCGATCTTGTGGTCATTGACCAGACCGGCGATCTTCTCCACCAGCGAGGACTTGTTGAGGCCGAAGGGGATCTCGCGGATGACGATGGCCTGCAGGCCCTTCTTGCGTTCTTCCACTTCCAGGCGGCCGCGCACTTTCACGGTGCCGCGACCGGTGTGGTAGGCATCGGACAGGCCCTTGCCCGCGTAGACGAAGCCGCGCGTGGGGAAGTCCGGGCCCTTGACCACTTCCATGAGGTCCGAGATGGTGCACTGGGGATCGTCCAGCAGCATCTGCAGGGCGTCGCACAGCTCGCCCAGGTTGTGGGGCGGGATGTTGGTGGCCATGCCCACGGCGATGCCCGACGAACCGTTGAGCAGCAGGTTGGGCACCTTGGTGGGCAGCACCGAGGGCTCCTGCAGGGTGTTGTCGTAGTTGGGGCGGAAGTCCACGGTCTCCTTGTCGATGTCGGCCAAAAACTCGCTGGCCAGACGCGACATGCGCACTTCCGTGTAACGCATGGCGGCCGCGGCGTCGCCGTCGATGGAACCGAAGTTGCCCTGCCCGTCCACCAGCGGGTCGCGCATGGAGAAGTCCTGGGCCAGGCGCACCAGGGCATCGTACACGGCGCTGTCGCCGTGGGGATGGTACTTACCGATGACGTCACCGACGATGCGCGCCGATTTCTTGTGCGGACGGTTGTAACTGTTGGCCAGCTCGTACTGGGCGTACATGATGCGCCGGTGCACGGGCTTGAGGCCGTCACGCGCGTCGGGGATGGCGCGCCCGATGATGACCGAAAGGGAATACTCCAGATAGGACTTGCGGAGTTCCTTCTCAATGCTGACTTGCGGCTGCTGTATGCCGCTGTTCTGTTCAGACACGTTTGCCTCGCAGGTAAAATATCAAATCGGGAGCGGGTCCCGCATTCTTTCTCAAAGGATGTACCGGGGGAGCCGCCGGGCGGCCCCCGCCGGGGAGCGTCCTCAGGCAGCCAGCCAGTACCTGCCCCAGAGCCAGACCAGCAGCAGCATGGTCCCCTCACCGAAGCAGACACGGATCACGGCGGGCAGGAGACGGCGCACGTCCCCCGCGCAGCGGGAGCTGGTGAAGATGAAGACGAAGATGTTGCTGAACAGCACCGCCATGGCTGCCGGATAGGCCAGGCTGTAGGCCTTGGGGTAGCCTTCCAGCGAGATGGTCAGCCACAGGCACATGGCCGCGCAGACCAGCCAGCCGCAGACAGCGATGACGGAGCAGCCGAAGCAGCTCTTCTTTTCCTTGCCAGTTTCCTGCATGCGTCGTCCCTCCGGCAGCTAGATGTCCAGATCCTGCACGCTCAGGGCGTTGCGTTCGATGAATTCGCGGCGGGGCTCCACACGGTCGCCCATGAGTTCCTCGAAGGCGTCCGAAGCCTCGTTGGCGTCCTCCACCGAGACCTGCAGCAGCACGCGGTTCTCGGGGTTCATGGTGGTCACCCAGAGCTGTTCGGGGTTCATTTCACCAAGACCCTTGTAGCGCTGGATGTTGATGCCCTTGCGGGCCTCGTCCAGGGTCATCTGCATCAGGTCGAACACGTCGCCGGCCTGGCTGCTGCTGTCCTTGCGGCGCAGGCTGAAGCTCAGCTCGCCGCACTGTTCGCGCAGGTCGTTGAACAGCTGCCAGGTCTGCCGGTACAGGCGGGAGGCGAAGAATTCCATGCCGCGGCGGGTGTGGTGGCTGCCCGTGTTCTCGAACACGGCGAACACGCGGCCTTCGTCCTCGTCCTCGCTGTGTTCCCGTTCCAGGCTCAGGGCATATTCGTGCTTCTCCAGCCAGGACAGGAAGTCGGCATCACGGGCTTCCAGCAGCGCGCGGTCCACGGCGCGGGGATAGGTGGCCAGGGCCAGGAACAGGGGCCGGGGCATGCCGGTGCTCTCGGCATCGGCCACGCGCAGCTCGATCTTCTCGATGGTCTCCATGAGGCGGATCAGGTCGCGGCCCGTGTATTCCCGCCCGTTGGCGGCCACCACGGTCACGTCCTCGCTCACGCGGTTGAGCAGGAACTCGTTGAGCTCGGCATCGTCCTTGATGAACTTTTCCATGCGCGCGTTGTGCACACGGTACAGGGGCGGCTGCGCGATGTAGACGTAGCCCTTTTCCACCATCTCCTGATACTGCCGGAAGAAGAAGGTCAGCAGCAGGGTGCGGATGTGGGCGCCGTCCACGTCGGCGTCCGTCATGATGATGATCTTGTGGTAGCGCAGCTTGTCGAGGTCGGTGTCTTCCTCGCCGATGCCCGCGCCCATGGCCGTGATGAGGGCCTTCACTTCCTTGTTGGCCAGCATCTTGTCGAAGCGGGTGCGCTCGGTGTTCAGGATCTTGCCGCGCAGGGGCAGGATGGCCTGGTTGCGCGGGTTGCGGCCCTGCTTGGCGGAGCCGCCTGCGGAGTCACCTTCCACGATGAACAGTTCGGATTCCGCGGGGTCCTTGCTCTGGCAGTCGGCCAGCTTGCCGGGCAGGGAGTTGTCCGAGAGCGCGCCCTTGCGGCGCACCAGTTCCTTGGCGCGGCGGGCGGCGTCGCGGGCGCGGGCGGCGTCCACGGCCTTGTCGATGATCAGGCGGATGTCCTTGGGGTTCTCCTCAAAGTAGACCGTGAGCCTGTCATAGACCATGCCGGCCACCATGCCGGCCACTTCGCTGTTGCCGAGCTTGGTCTTGGTCTGGCCTTCGAACTGGGGCTGGGGCAGCTTGACGCTGATGACGGCCGTGAGGCCCTCGCGCACGTCGTCGCCCGACAGGGCCGTGCCCTTGAGCTTCTTGGTCAGGTCCGGCTGGTTCTTCACATAGCCGTTGATGGCGCGGGTGAGCGCCGTACGGAAGCCCACCAGATGCGTGCCGCCTTCCTTGGTATGGATGTTGTTGGCGAAGGTGAGGATGGTCTCCTTGTAGCCGGCGTTGTACTGGAGGGCAAAGTCGATGGCCACATTGTCCACCACGCCTTCGGCCATGATGATGGGATGGATGCCCTGCTGGCCGGAGTTGAGGTCGCTCACGAACTGGCGGATGCCGCCCTCGGCGTGGAACACATGGGTCTCGCTGGTGCGCTCGTCGATGCACTCGATGTACAGGCCCTTGTTGAGGTAGGCCAGCTCCTCGAAGCGCTTCTTGAGGGTGTCGTACGAGAACTCCAGCACCTCGAAGATCTGTTCGTCGGGCTGGAAACGCACCGTGGTGCCGTGGCCGTCGGCCTCGCCGATGACCGTCAGCTGGTCCTGCGGCACGCCGCGGGAATAGTGCTGGCGGTAGCGCTTGCCGTCGCGGCGCACCGTGACCGTCAGCCACTCGGACAGGGCGTTGACGCAGGACACGCCCACGCCGTGCAGGCCGCCGGAGACCTTGTAGCTGTTGTTGTCGAACTTGCCGCCGGCGTGCAGCTTGGTCATGACCACCTGCACCGCGGGCACGCCTTCCTTGGGATGGATGTCCACGGGGATGCCGCGGCCGTCGTCGCGCACGGTGACGCTGTTGTCGGCGTGCAGGATGACGGTGATGCGGGTGCAGAAGCCGGCCATGGCCTCGTCGATGGAGTTGTCCACCACTTCGTACACCAGATGGTGCAGGCCGCGCACGTCGGTGGAACCGATGTACATGGCCGGGCGCTTGCGCACCGCGGACAACCCTTCGAGAATGGTAATGGATGAGGCGTCGTAGCTGGAGGCCATGTCAGGAGCCATTAAACATCTTCCTCGCTATAATAGGTGGATTCGGAAATCTTCATGGGCATGATGATGACCGTGTACTCGTTGTCTTCGGAACCGCGGATGCCGCAGGGGCCTTCGGCGCCGGTCAGGATCATGTCCACGCTGGGCGAACTGAAGTGGCCCAGCACGTCCATGAGGTTGCGGGTGGGGAAGGCGATGCGGCTGATGTCGCCGCGGTAGGTCACTTCCAGGCTCTCGTTGGCCGAACCGGTGTCCTGCCCCTGGGCGGAGAGGCGCACTTCGTTGTCGCCCAGGTCGAGATAGGCGCAGCGGTCGCTGTCGGTGTTGAAGATCTGGATGCGGCCCAGGGCCTCGATGGCTTCCTTGCGGTTGACGGTGAGCAGGCTCACGCCGTCGCCTTCCAGGCGGCTCATGAACACCGTGTAGTCGGGGTAATCATGACCGGCACGCGGCACGGACAGGCTCTCGGCACCGTCCAGGGTACGCAGGTACAGGCGCTTGTCGGTGATGTTGAGCTCGATCTCGTCCACGCCCAGCCACTTCTTCATGTCCTGCAGGTACTTCTTCTGGATCAGCACGCCCTCTTCGGGCAGACGGGCGGCCAGATCGTCATGGGTGAAGGAGACCAGGGCGAACTGATGGCCGTTGAGGCCGCAGACGTCGATACGGCCATTGCCGCAGGGCTTCATGTACAGGCAGGTGATGGCGTCGGTGGCGTCGTCATCGCTGATGCAGAAGACCACGCGATCCAGCACGTCCTGCAAAAAGTCGCCCGACCAGGTCACCGGGGTCTCGTCCGGGAATTCGGAAAAGTTCTGGAACCACTCGGCCCCGCTCACGGGCAGCTTGTAGGTACGGCGGCCCTGTTCCAGCAGCAGGTTGCCGGTGCTCTCGTCCAGGGTGAGCTGGAGCACGCCCGCGGGCAGCTGACGCACCAGATCCACGAAGGCGCGGCCCTGCACGCCGATGAGGCCGGGCTGCTTCACTTCGGCGGGATAACGGCCGGTGAATTCGATATTGGCGTCCGTGGCCATGATGGACAGGCTGCCCTTCTCGGCCTTGAGCCAGATGGAACGCAGGTAGGCGGCCCCTGCTTTGGCAGGGATGATGGCTGCCGCTTTCTGCAGGCCTTCGATGATCTGTTCTTTATTAACAGAAAGTTTCATAAAAGAATCCTTGTAATAATTGATGCCTGTGCTTTTGTGCGAAACCTCTGCAACAAGCTGTTTTTACTTGAAATTTTAGCAAGCCCTTTAAGCACTGCCCGTCTACGCCCTGAACACGTCATCCGTGGGAGCGCCGTCCGGCTGTTCCTGATGTGCGCATTTTTCCAGTCTGGCGACAAGGTGTTGCACATCTTTGTTACTTTCCAGCATTTTTCCAATCTTTTTGACCGCATGGATGACGGTACTATGGTCGCGTCCGCCAAAGGCCCGGCCCAGTTCGGGATAGGAAAGGCCCAGATGGCGGCGACAGACGTACATGGCCGCCTGCCGGGCCATGACCAGGCGCGCGTGGCGGCCCGTACCGGTGATGTCGGCGGGGGCGGCGTCGCAGCAGCGTGCGGCCTCGGCCAGGATCTGTTCGTGTCCGGCATGGCAGGACTGCACCGGGCCCGTGCGGGCCAGACGTTCCAGATCGTCCAGGCTGGGGCGCGGTGCGGCGGCATCTTCCCAGGCCGCCTTGACCCGGAGCAGCAGGGAACGCAGGCCGTGGAAATGGGCCGCGCGCCGTGCCATGAGGCGCAGATGTTCGCGGGGCAGGTCCAGGGCGTTCTCGCGGCAGCACTGCTGCAGGTAACGCATGCGGGCTTCCATGTCCGGCGGGGTCAGCTCGGCGGAGAACAGCTGCCGGACGCGGGCGGCGGGACCGGGCTCCCACGTTCCCAGAACATCGGGGCCGCCCTCCAGGGCCAGGACCACCGGGGCCTTTTCGGGGCGATGCGCCAGCAGGGCCGCCAGCAGGCGCTGGAAACGGGGCTGCCCGCCCAGGGTCTGGATATCGTCCAGGAACAGGGCATCGGCCTGTTGCCAGAACAGGGGGGCCGTCTGTTCCTCCAGAGGGCAGTGCTGAAAAAAACGGGCCGCCGGGGCCAGGATGACGCGCAGGTCCTGCCGGGCAAGGGCCGCGGCCATGTGATGCAGCAGATGGCTCTTGCCCGTGCCTTTTTCGCCGTGGAGAAGGAAGGGGCTGTGCCCGGGCTCCCGCAGGGCAACGGCCCTGGCCATGGCCAGGGGGAAGGCATTGCGGGCACCGCCCGGCAGCGGCATCTCGTCCCTGCTGTCATCATGGAAAAAGAGGGCGTCCGGGATGCGGGCCGGGGCCGTGTGCGGCGCGGGGCCCTGGGGCCGGGGCTGCCCGGGCAGGACATATTCCAGCCGGGGGGCGTCGGCGTCCGGCCAGGCGGCCTTCACGGCTGCCGAAAAATCCGTTTCGTGCGGCGCGAACCAGCGGGCGAAGTAGATATGGGGAAAGGTGATCCGCAACACATTGCCGGACGGAAGGTGCTCCATGACCAGACCATCCAGCCAGGGCGCTCCCCCGCCATCCGGGCCACCGGGGATGCCGCCGAGCAGATGCCGGCGCAGGCGGTGGCGAAAATCCTGAAGGGAAACATGTGCATTTGTCATGAGCGGCCCCTTGCGATCCGGGACCTTCTTCCGGTCGTCGCAAAGATGTTTTTATAGCATAAAAACGTCCGCTAAACAAGTGCGCTGATGGTTCTCCAACGCGACGGATGGGTCAGGAAGGCTTGCATTTGGGCGGTAAGCCTTTTTGCCTTCTTCTGTGTGGGGGGATACGGCGGCGTTTGACAAAAGCCCCCAGCAGCCTGCCTGTACAGCCTGCCGGGGGCGGGATCCTTAACTATGTCACTTATGAAACTTTTGTGCGTATCTTTATTAAGATATTATTTTTATTACTTTTTATCAACGAATGTCTCGGGCAGGAGCCAGGCGGCCAAAGCACTGACGGCAGCCAGGAGCACCAGCGGGGCAAAGGCCCATGTCCAGGGCTGGGACAGGCCCGCCTGCTGGGCAAAGGAAAGCAGCGCCCCGGAGACCAGCTGGAGCAGCGCCCCGCCCACGAAGACCGAGGACGCCAGGATGCCGCTCAGGCTGCCCACCATGCGATTGCCGAAGCGCTCCCGGCCGGTGGCATAGCCCACGGGGCAGGGACCGTTGGCCGCGATGCCCAGCCCCAGAGAAACGACGAACAGCAGGGGCACGCTCAGGCTGGCGCTGCCCAGGCTCAGGGCCGCAGCGGAGACGCAGGCCAGCAGGCTGGCCAGGACCATGGCCTTGCGGCGGGACTTGAGGCGCTTTTCGCTGATCCAGGTCAAAAGCGGCGTCCCGGCGATGAAGCCCACGGCGCCCATGGCCAGGATGTTGCCGATGAGGCTGGGCGAAAGGCCGAAGGTCCCGCCCATGTAGACCGCGCCCCAAAGGCCGTGGAACACGAAATACTGCGACGGCAGGGTCAGGTACCAGACGACCATCTTCCAGAAGTCGGACTGTTTGGCCATGGCGGCCACATCACGCAGCACGTCTGCCAGGCGGATACCGTTGCAGGTGGCGGCCAGATGGGGCGGCCAGTCCCGCACCACGGTATAGATGATGACGGTCAGGGAACAGGTCAGCACGGAAAGTGCCAGGAAGACCAGCCGCCAGCCCACCCAGTGGTTGGCCAGGGAGAGCGGCGTGGTGGCCAGCAGGCCGCCCATGCCGCCCGCGATGAAGAACAGGGTGCAGAGGCGGGAGAAGGTCTCGGGCGCGAACCAGCGGCTGAACAGGGTGAAGGAAGAGGACATGACCCCCGCCATGCCCAGGCCGTTGAGCAGGCGCCCGGCCACGGCCATGGGCAGACTGTGGGCCGTGGCGAAAAGGAAGCCGCCAAGGGCCGCCACCAGGAACTGGCAGCTCAGCAGGCGGCGCGGGCCGAAGCGGGTGGAGAGAATGCCGGAAAAGACCTGGGTGAGGGCATAGGCATACAGATAGGCGGAACCCAGCAGGCCCATGTCACCGGAGGAGAGCCCGAGATCCCGCATGACATCGGGGGTGACGACGGTGATGGCCACGTTCTGGATGAAAACCACCAGATAGGCTGAGGACAGGACGAAAAACAGCCATTTTTTGTAGGAAAGATGCAAAGACACGGAAAGCTCCATGAAAGCGTCCTCTGACGCTGCTGCGATGATGATTGTTTGTTGCGTGAGCAACATCTATACGGCAGGCGCAAGAAAATCAAGTCCGAATGTTTTTATTATTATCTTTATTTTCAGTATGTTATCATATTTACGCACATGATGACACAAGGAACACCCCTCAGGGAGGGCATGGCGCGTTCCGTGTTCCTCGTCCGGAGATGACGGCGGGCATCTTGCTGGACAACTGACGGGCGCGCAGGCTATATGCCATACTGTTTGGAGTGTACCGCATGAAGAAAACAGGACTTGCAGTCTTTTTCGTCCTCGTGATCCTTCTCGGCCTGCTGGCCGGGCAGCTGGGCATAGCCCACCTGCCCTGGAGCTCGGAGGATGCAGATACGGCTCCCGCCCAGGCCGTGACGGAGCAGGCCGCCGAGGCCCCGGCCCGGGATGGGGAGACGACGGCCTCTGCGACCGGGGCGGAAGATGCCGGGCAGGCAGAAGCCCCCGACGCTCCCGAAGCCGCCGCCACGGAAGCGATAGCGGCGGATCAGGATGCCCAGCCCGCGGTGCCGCTGCCCGAAGGGGCCGAGATCATCAACGGCGAGGCCGTGGTGCACGGCACGGTGGAAAAGGGCGATACCGTCAGCAAGATCATCGAGGGCAACACGTCTTCCGGATCCCACCCCTATGTGAGCGCCGCCCGGCAGGTCTTCTCCATGCGGGCCTTCCGTACCGGCCAGCCTTACACCATCGTGGTGGATCCGGCTTCCGGCCAGCTCAAGCGCTTCGAGTACGAGATCGACGCCAGCCGCCGTCTGGTGGTGGAAGGGGCGGAAGAGCCCGTGGCCCGCGTGGAGCCCATCGAATATGTGACCACCCTCGCCCAGGTGGAAGCCACCATCGACGACAATCTCTTCCAGGCCGTGGCCGACATCGGCGAGAGCCCGCAGCTGGCCCTCACCCTGGGCAACCTGTTCGGCTCGGAGATCAACTTCATCCGCGACCTGCAGCCCGGCGACAGTTTCAAGGTGCTGGTGGAAAAGCGCTACCGTGACGGCGAGTACAAGGGCTATGGCCGCGTGCTGGCCGCCCACTTCACCAATACGGGCACCACCTACGAGGCCTATCTGTTCCGTGACGGCAAGAACCGGCCGCAGCATTACAATGCCAAGGGCGAGAACCTGCGCAAGACCCTGCTCCAGGCGCCGCTGGCCTTCACCCGCGTGACGTCCCGCTTCTCGCACAACCGCAAGCACCCCATCCTGGGCTACAGCCGCCCCCATCTGGGCGTGGACTACGGCGCGCCCACCGGTACGCCGGTCAAGGCCGTGGGCGACGGCGTGGTCACCCGGCGCAGCTGGGCCGGCGGTTACGGCAACCAGGTCATCATCAAGCATTCGGCCGGGCTGGAATCCATGTATTCCCATCTGTCCGGCTATGCCCGCGGCCTGCGTAACGGCCAGCGCGTGCGGCAGGGCCAGGTCATCGGCTTCGTGGGCAGCACGGGCCTTTCTTCCGGGCCGCATCTGGATTTCCGCCTGCGGCAGAACGGCAAGTTCGTCAATCCGGCCAAGGCCATCAACCCGCGCGGCGAGAGCGTGCGCAAGGCCTCCATGGAGCGCTTCCGCAAGACCGTGGAAAAGGAACGTGCCCTGCTGCTGGGCCAGACATCGTTGCTGGAATACGATGTGGACAGCATCGTGCCTGTGGACGACGTGGAGCCTTCCGTCAGGTAGCGGTCATGATATTTGTTGGGCAGTATGCCAAAACGAACGCCCCGTGCATCGCACGGGGCGTTCGTTTTGAGCACTGCTTTTGTGGGGGGAAGGTACCCCCTTTGACCAGTGCCCCAAGGGGGTACCTTCCCCCCCAAGCCCCCCATCCCCCTCCAAATGCACTTTTTCCGGGGGCCTGTCCCGCTCCTGAAAAGAAAAAGCCCCTGTGAAGGGGCTGTGTGCTGAAGCAGGGGGCGTGGCCGCAACCGTTGCGGAAGCCCGGGGGAGAACGTCTTCCCCCGGGACTGTTTCACGTAATTACTGCCCGTCTCCGGGAAGGCTGAGATCATAGGGGATGCCGGAGAAATAGCGCGTCAGCAGCTGGTGGAGCTGCGGGTAGAAGGTGGTGCGGTTGTCCCCCGCATCCAGCAGCTGGTCCAGACGGTGCACGCCGGTGGTGACGCCCGGCCGGAGCTGGTCCGGCGGCGGCAGGGTGATCCAGCGGGTGCCCTGGAGCTTCCGGCTGCCGCCAAGGCCCTGCCTGTCCGTATTGATGAGCATGTGGATGCTGCCGTCGAAGCCCATGTAGACATCGTGCGGGGTGAAGGCGCCGGACAAACGGTTGGCAAGGAAGCGCAGCAGCTGGCTCTGCCCCCGGCTTTCCTGCACGGGGCGCAGGGCTGCCAGAAAGGCGTCGATGGCGGCCTTTGCCTCGCCGTGCTTGCCCTTGGCCCAGCGGCTGCCTTCCAGCAGGCCGTGCAGGGCCGCGGCGGCATCGTCCCGGCCGGATTCCAGGCAGACGGCCAGCTGTTCCGCCACATTCGCTTCCTTATGGATGACATTGTCGAGGAGCCTGCCGCAGGCCACGGCCGCGTCCCTGCCCTTCTCCAGCAGCCGCAGGCCGTCCTGCAGGGCCGCGCGTGCCACCACGCCGCCTTCCTGGTCCTTCAGGCCGCCAAGGATGCGTTCCACGCTCTGCCGGATCAGATCGAGGCCCTCCCGGGCGCCGTCGGTGTCCAGGCCCCGGGCTTCGGGCTGGGCGCTGCGCACGGTGGGGTTCTCCGTCTGCATGCGGGCCAGGGTCAGGTTGGCCATGAAGCGGGCCACGGAGGTGCGCAGCTCCACGATGGCCTGCTGCCGGTGTTCCGGCTCGCGCGGGCCGTCGGTACGCAGGCGCAGGGCCAGACGGCTGATCTGGAGCCCCTGGGAGATGAGGCTGTCCGCCTGGGGCAGCCGGGCGCGCTGCAACAGTGCTCCCGCGTGCCCCACCACCTGATGCAGGGCGCGCGCCTGCTCAAGGGCATCCAGGCGGCTCTCCGCCTGGCCGGTCTCGGCAAGCTGGAAGACGGGGCGATCCATGGCCGGTTCGAGATGGCGCAGCAGATCGGCCCGCCCTTCCCGGAAGCGCTGGCGCACGGCTTCCGGCATCCGGGCATCCCCCGTCCTCCGGTCGATGAGGGACAGGGCGTCCCTGACGGCCCAGGGATCCGTGGCGGGAGAGCGCAGGGCCTCGATGAGCGTGTCACAGGCCTGGCCCCATTCCTGACGGTCCATGTCCGGGGGCAGGTCGGTCTCGGCCAGCTCGTGCAGCAGCAGGCCGGTCCGGCAGCGGCTGTCCCGCTGGGCCAGCTCGCCCAGACCTTCCGTCAGCTGGCCGTACAGGCGGGAGATGTCCCGTATCTGAAGGCGTGCCTGCCGGATGCCTTGCCGGAACGGATCAGCGTCGGGGCGAGCCGCATCCGCCGGGGCACTGTCTCCGGTCGAGGGCCGGTCACCGCGTTGGAGGGCGGCCAGCTCCTGCCGGACGAAGTCCGCGTCGATGCGGCGGAAGTCCTGCCCCTCCTGCCCCACGCTCTCCGGCGTATCCAGATGGCGCAGGGCCAGACCGCAGACATCGTCCAAAGCGCAGTGGATGGCCCGGCGCATCTTGGCGTCCACCTGATGCTGGACGTGGGCGAAGCTGTCCGCATCGGCCGTCAGTCTGTCCTGCAGGACGGCATCCACGGCTTCCAGTGCGGCCTGCAGGGTGTCCCGGGCCTCGCCCGTGAACCGGGCCAGGGTGGCCTGGCGTTCCTGCAGGGCCTGCCGGGCTTCCTCCCTGAAGGTGATGCGGCCCAGGAAAAAGTCCCGCAGGGCGGCGGGGCTGAAACGCGAACGATAGGGCTGCGGGGCCGTTGGGGGCGCCGTGTCATCGACCGCTGCGGCAGGAGCCGTTCCCAGATCGGTGGCCCGGGCCTCCACGCGGGCGGCCATGTCGTCCGCCCCGGTATGCAGGGCATCCCGGATCAGGGCCAGGTCGGCGGCCATGTCCGCCTGTCCCTCATCGAGGTCGGCGATGACCGCATCCAGCAGGCCGCTCGTCTGCAATTGCCGCAGTTCCTCGGCCCGTTGCGGAGCTTCCTCGCGCAGGATGGCCATGTTGCGGCGCACACGGGTCTGGAGCAGCTCGGCATAGTCCGTGCCCCGGCTGGTCATGGGGCGCGCTGCCTGCCGCAGCCCGGCCAGTTCCCGCAAGGCCGATTCCAGATCCGCACGGCGCTGGGGATCGTCGGGCGCACCGGCAGCGGCATTGCGCAGATGGCCCAGGATCCTGCCCGTCTGGGCGCTGAAGTCTTCCAGCCCGCGCCGGAACTTGCCCTGGGCACGCCAGCCGGCCGGAGTGAGGCTGTCCAGAAGTTTGGAGAACCAGCGCCCCACCGTCCTGGGCGGGCCTGGGATGCGGTCGGTCTGCCGTGTGCCCGGCTCCAGCACTTCCATGCTGTGCCTGCCAAGGCGGCCCATGCCGCCCAGGGCGTCATAGCCGAAATCCGTATCGAGGCTGATGTAGCGTGTCTGCGGTGCCTGCACTGGTCCTGGCATGGCGTCCCCCTTTATTCGTATGGTTGAGAGCGGCTGTCTGGTGGCCTGCTCCGGCTGCCGTGGCCGGGCGGGGTGTCGTTATGGGTTTTCCTGCGGCGCCGCCACCCCGTGTCCGCCTGTGTGGCGCCGGTCCGGCGAGGTCCCTGCGGGGCCCGGCATGAGTACGGCCTTCCCACGGCCCCTTTGCCGGAGCTGTCACCGGAGAGGCGGGAGGCACCTGTAGGCGGAATCCCGACCGGATCCGGCCACCCTTCGTATCGGAGTAAGGTTGGGATGCCGGC
>NZ_DS996359.1:112084-116232 GCF_000156375.1 Desulfovibrio piger ATCC 29098 | reverse complement strand
GCGGGCCTGCTGCAGCTCGTCGGCCCAGTGGGCCAGAACATCCAGAAAGTCTTCCAGCGCGGTGAAGAGCGTCTCTTCCACGGCCCCGGCCGCCGTCACGCGGGCAAAGGCCATGATCTCTTCACTGTCCAGGCCGAAAAGCGTGTTGCCGCTTTCCCGGCCCAGGCAGTGGGCCCGCATCATCCGGGCCATCAGCTCCCTGCCCTGTTCTCCGGCGGGGAGCGCCCCCAGTCGGGCATACAGATAGATGGCGTCTTCGTCGTCCGTGACCTCAAGGTCCACGATGAAACGGCCGTCGAAGCGCAGGCGGCACAGGCCGTCCCCGTTGAATGCCAGGGCGGTCCCGGTCTGGCGTGAAAGCGCATCCAGCATCTCGTGCGGTGTCATGGTTGCTCCCATCGTTGAAGGTCATGAAGGATGCCTGCCCGGCCTGTCCGCAGGTCTGTTCGGGCGGATGCATCAACAGTGCCAGTGCTCCCGGCAAGGACAGTGCCCGTGCCATGGCTGGTGTTCGGGCAGGTGCCGTGCGGGAAAGGTGGAAAGAAGAAGGGAAAAAAGCTGTCATGTCCGCCCGCCGCCGTGAACATCGTTGGCAGCCCCACCGGGACGGCCTTCAGGCCGTCCCGGTGGAGGCGGACGTGCCCTCCTGTCAGGAGGGGCCTGGATGTGTATGTTTGTTTATTGTTATAAAACAGATGGTTGTGTCTGTTGTGCACATCGGGGTGCGTGCATCAGGCGTGGCGCAGCAATTTGGCGGCAAAGGCCGCGGCGCCGAAGCCGTTATCTATATTGAGGACGGCCAGGCCGGGCACGCAGGAACAGAGCATGCTGTGGAGGGCGGCCATGCCGCCCGCGCCCACGCCGTAGCCCACCGAGGTGGGGACGGCCAGCACCGGGCAGGGCACCAGTCCGGCCAGTACGCCGGGCAGGGCGCCTTCCATGCCGGCCACGGCGATGATGAGGCGGGCGGCGCGCAGATCCCGGATATGCGGGGCAAGGCGGTGCAGCCCGGCCACGCCCACGTCGGTGAGGAAGCCGCAGTCGTGGCCCCAGAAGCGCAGGGCCCCGTAGGCTTCGGCGCCCACGGGGATGTCGGCCGCCCCGGCCGTGACCACCATGATCTCGCCCCTGTCTGGCCACGGCGGGCCCAGTTCAGGCATTTCCTGCCCTTCACCGCCCAGACAGAAAAGACGGCATTGCGCCCAGTAGCGGCCCTCGGGGAATTCCCGTTGCAACAGGGCCCCTTGCGCTTCCGAGGCGCGGCTGACCAGCACGGGGGCGCCGCGCAGGCTGAGGCCGCGTACGGCCCCCACCAGGGCCCCGTCGGTCTTGCCCTGGGCGAAGACGACCTCGCCCAGGCCGGTACGCAGGGCGCGTTCATGATCCAGATGCAGGCCCTGCAGGCTGTCGGCCGCAGTGGCGTCTCCCAGATGCCGCAAGGCTTGGTCCGGCGGGATGTCTCCCCGGGCCACGGCCTGCAGCAGGCTTTCGATAGCTGTATGATCCATCCCCTGCATATAGGGCAAAGGGCACCGCTTGTCAGCAGCGGATGGAGGGGCCTCTTCCCCGCTCTTCTTGAGTTTCTGCCGGAATGCCCCTATAGTTGTCCGTTGCCCGAATCTTTGCGGGCAATAAATTCCGTGCCTTTTTTCGGAGTGCCCATGCTTGATTATATCCGTTCCAATGCCCAGTCCTTTGGCGTCAAGGTAGCCTTCGCCATCATCATCCTCGTCTTCATGTTCTGGGGCGTCGGCAGCCTGACCGACGGCGGTTCCAGCAATGTGGTGGCCAAGGTCAACGGTGAGGCCATCACGGCCCAGCAGTTCGAGCAGGCCTATCAGCGGGCCGCCGAATACGCCATGCGCAACGATCCCTCCCTGACCCGTGAGGCCCTGGTGCAGCAGAAGCTGGGCCGTCAGGTGCTCAACGAGCTCATCAGCGCCCAGCTGATCCGTCAGGAAGCCGCCCGCGTGGGGATGACCGTGAGCCCTGAAGAGATGCATTATGTGGTCTCCAAGCTGCCCGCGTTCCAGGACGCCCAGGGCAAGTTCGATCCCGAGGCCTACAAGCGCGCCATCGAAGCCCAGCGCATGAGTGTGGCCGAATACGAACAGGGCCTGGCGGACAGCATCCTGCGTGACAAGGTGATGCGCACCGTGGCCGGCAGCGCCTGGGCCGCCGGTGGCGAGGCCCGCAAGTACTATGATTTCCTCACCCAGCAGCGCGCGGTGGAGTACCTGTACCTGCCCGCCGCCGATTTTGCCGCTTCGGTGAAGCCCACCGAGGAAGAGCTCGGCGCCTGGTACGAGGCCCACAAGGCCGAACTGGCCAGCCAGCCCCGCGTGGAAGTGGAATATGTGGCCGTGGCTCCCGAAAGCCTGGTGCGCCCCGAGAGCGTGAGCGCCGAGGCCGCCCTCAAGTGGTATGAAGCCAACAAGCAGCGCTTCCGCCAGCCCGAACAGGTCAAGGTGGCCCACATCCTGGTGCCCCTGGCGGAGAACGCTCCCGAAGCGGCCGTGAAGCAGGCCATGGAAAAGGCCGCCCGCATCCGCAGCGAAGCGGAAAAGGGCGACTTTGCCGCCGTGGCCGATGCCAACAACGGCCCCAATGCCGCCGGCCCCGGTGGTGAGCTGGGCTGGATCCAGCGCGGCCAGACCGTGAAGCCTTTCGAAGATGCCGCTTGGGCCCTGCAGCCCGGCCAGATCTCCGAGCCCGTGCGCAGCCAGTTCGGCCTGCACATCATCAAGATGGAAGATCGCAAGGACGCCAGCGTGCAGCCCTTTGCCGAAGTGGAAGCCGAAGTACGCGCCACCCTGGCCAAGCAGGAAGGCGTGGAAAAGGTCAACGACGTGCTGGACAGCCTGATCGGTGACAACATCAACAACCGTCCCCTGCAGGAAAGCGCGGCCCGCGCCGGCAGCTACAAGGATGCCGACGGCAAGGATCAGCCCCTGCTCAAGGCCGAGCGTACCGGTCTGGTGGGCCAGGCCGAACTGCAGAAGGCCCTGGGCATCAGCGACGAGATGGCGGCCAGCCTCATGAAGGCCCCGGCCAACTCCCCTGTGGACACGGCCCTGGAAGCCGGTGACCGCTACCTGGTGGTGCGCGTGCTCACCTCCGAGCCTTCCACCACGCCCAGCCTGGATCAGGCCCGCGACCGCGTCATGAAGGCCCTGGTGGCGGAAAAGGCCCTGCAGGCCGCCATGGGAAAGGCCACTGCCCTCCGCAAGGCCATGACCGACGGCCAGCTGCCCGCTGAAGACGCTGCCCGCGTGCAGAGCGCCGATCTGACCCGCGACGGCGCCTTGGCCGGCTTCGTGCCCAATCCGGTCATGAACCAGGTCATCTTCCGCGCCGCGCCCCAGACCTGGATCGACCAGGCCTTCAGCGTGTACGAGCAGGAAGACAGCAGCAAGTGCGGCGCCCTGCTCTGCCGCGTGACCGCCGTGGAACAGCCCAAGGCCGACGGCTGGGCCGGCATGGAGAATCTGCTCACCGAGCTGGTGCAGCGCAAGCGCGTGGAAGGCATGTACCAGACCTTCATGCGCATGCTGGAACAGAAGGCCAAGATCGAAGTCTACAACAGCCGCGTGCTGGAAAGCGCCGGTATCTAGGAAAGATAGAGGCTGGGGGAGGGAGCCCCTTGCTTTGCTGTCGATGCCCGTAGCTTCCTTCGTCGTAACGGGCACGGCCCTGCGGCCGCCTTCGGTCGCTGCTAGCGGCAAAAAGGGACTCCCTCCCCCAGGCCCCCTCCTTCTCCAAAAAACGCTCATCAGAGGCTGCCCGCAAGGGCAGCCTCTTTTTTATGGTTGCCGGGCGCAGTCTCGAAGGCATGGGATTGGATGCGGACGGTCGTCCTTTATCGTGAGGGGGCGGGAGATCGGGACAGGCGCCGCATGCCGGTCGGTCATGATGGGCGGGGGAAACATGCCCTCTCTTTTCGCGGAGGCAGGGGCGGATATCCGTCTTTCCGGCCTCCCCTTCTGACGGACACTTGCCGGGCCGGGGCTTTACTGACAAAATAGTCGTTCCCTGCGGCATTTTTCCCTGATTTTTTGGGGCGCTGTACGTTCCGGAGCAGGGATTGCCCTGTGGGGCAAAACAGCATATGAGCGGTTTTTGGAAGGATGGGGGGAGTTTGAGGGGGG
>NZ_DS996359.1:102992-111826 GCF_000156375.1 Desulfovibrio piger ATCC 29098 | reverse complement strand
ACCTTTTTTCCGCCAGGAAAAGGTTCCCTTCCCCCCTCAAAGAAAGCTCCCCTCTCCACCATCCCTTATCGCATAGGAGGTCACCATGTGTGGCATTATCGGATATGCCGGGCACCGTCCGGCGGTGCCTGTGGTCATCGAAGGCCTGCGGCGTCTTGAGTACCGCGGCTATGATTCCGCGGGCGTTGCCTGTGTGCAGCGCGGTGAGCTGTGCATCACCCGTGCCCAGGGCAAACTTTCTGCCCTTGAAGAAAAGCTGGCCAAGGAGCCTGTTTCCCTGGCCACCTGCGCCATGGGCCATACCCGCTGGGCCACGCACGGCGTGCCCGCCGAGCGCAACGCCCATCCCCATGCTTCCAACGACGGCCGCCTGGCCATCGTGCATAACGGCATCATCGAGAATTATCAGGAACTGAAGGAAGAGCTGCTGCAAAAGGGCTATGTCTTCCATTCCGAGACCGACACGGAAGTGCTGGTCAACCTCATCGCCGACTGCCACAAGCAGGAACCCGACCTGCTCAAGGCCTTTGCCGCGGCCCTGCGCCGGGCCCACGGCGCCTATGCCGTCTGCCTCATGAGCCGGGAATATCCCGGCGAGATCTGGGCCGCGCGCATGTCCGCCCCGCTCATCTTCGGCATCGGCACGGGCGAGCACTTCGTGGCTTCGGACATCCCGGCCTTTTTGCCCTACACGCGCACGGTGGTCTTTCTGGAAGACGGCGAGATCGTGCACGCCACCAATTCCGAATACGAGATCCTGAGCCTGGCCGACCTTTCCCCCGTGGAACATGAGCCCCAGACCATCCAGTGGGACATGCAGGCGGCCCAGAAGGGCGGCTACCGCCACTTCATGCTCAAGGAGATCTTCGAGCAGCCCCAGGTCATCGTGGACGGTCTGAGCGGCCGCCTCAACGCCGCCCGTGACACCGTGCTCCTGCCCGAGCTGGATGCCCTGCCCGTGCCGCGCCGTCTGCATATCGTGGCCTGCGGCACGTCCTACCATTCCGGCCTTTGGGCGCGGCACCTCATCGAGCCCTGGGCCAAGGTGCCGGTGCAGCTGGAGATCGCTTCCGAGTTCCGCTATCGCGAGAGCCTGCCCCTGGACAAGGACGACATGGTGCTGGTTATCAGCCAGAGCGGCGAGACCGCCGATACCCTGGCCGCCCTGCGCATCGCCCGCGAACACGGCGTGCCGGTGCTGGGCCTGTGCAACGTGGTGGGTTCGTCCATCGCCCGCGAGTCCTCGGCCGTCATCTACACCCAGGCCGGGCCCGAGATCAGCGTGGCCTCCACCAAGGCCATGTGCAGCCAGATGCTCATGCTGGCGCTGGTGGCCCTGTACTGGGGTGGCCGCCAGGGCATCATGGACGCGGCGGCCCGCGCCCGCCAGATCGCCCTGCTGGAATCCCTGCCCTCCCAGCTGGATGCCGCCCTGCCCGCCATGCATGAGAAGGCCCGCCAGCTGGCCCGTGCCTATGCCCAGGCCCGCAACTTCTTCTATCTGGGCCGCGGCCACTGCTACCCGCTGGCCCTGGAAGGGGCGCTCAAGCTCAAGGAGCTCTCCTACATCCATGCCGAAGGCTATGCCGCCGGCGAGATGAAGCACGGCCCCATCGCCCTCATCGATCCGGCCTTCCCCACCTTTGCCCTGGCTCTGGACGATGCCCTCTTCCCCAAGGTGAAATCCAACATCGTGGAAGTGCAGGCCCGTCAGGGCAAGGTCATCGCCCTGACCAATCCGGGTATGGACCTGGCCGTGGACGATGTCTGGGAGATCCCCGCCCTGCCCGCCCCTCTGGCCGGTTTCATGGCCTTGCCCGCCATGCAGCTGTTCAGCTACGAGATGGCCGATTATCTGGGCAAGGACGTGGACCAGCCCCGCAACCTGGCCAAGAGCGTGACCGTGGAATAGGCCCGCTCCTTCCCTTTGCAGGATAAATAAAAAGGACGCCTCAGGGCGTCCTTTTTTCGTCTGAGATTGGGGACAGATATCCTATTGCTGTCATGCTAAGCTGTTCTTATAGAAGAACGGTTTTCTTCCTTCCTTTTTTTGCACAATACTGGAAAATCAAAAATAAATTTTTTAATATTAATATGTTACTGTAAAAAATAAAAATCCTGCTATGCACAGGATGATGGATATTATATAGCTGATCAAAAAGAGGAGTGTGGTATAATGAATTTTGGAGAGTCGATACATACGTGCTTGATAAAGAAGTTTGCTCATTTTAAAGGAAGGGCATCTCGTAGTGAGTTTTGGTATTTCCAGTTGTTCATATTTATAGCTTCTCTATTTAATTCAATTATTTCCAATGCTTCTCCACAAATCGGCGCGATTGTTTCCATCATAATATCACTTGTTTTGGTTATCCCATATTCAGCAGTCACAGTTAGAAGGCTTCATGATGTAAACAAAAGCGGATGGTATTTGTTTTTGTATATTTTTATTTGTTTTGGTGGATTAACTTTAGTTCTCATGTCTCTATGGAATAGCGGTCAGAAGGCATTTGAGGAAAGCCTTATGATATATATAATTTTACAATTGGGTAATGTGGCATTCATGCTATTCAATCTTGTAAGAAAAGGAACTCAGGGAAAAAATAGATATGATGAGTGGGATGAATGTGCTGGTAATAAAAATAATTAACGAGCTATCCTTCTTTTAAAAGATATTAGTCCAGATTTTTTTCGATAAAGCGCATTTGGGAAGGCGGGGGAGTAGGTCTGGTCCCCTTTTGTACGCCAGTAAAGGCGGGCCTTCTCCCAAAAAACACGTGTCCCTTCCGGGCATTGCCAAAGCATTTTGGCCTGTGGCATAGTATCTGGTGCAAAATTTCACGCCCGCCGGATGTTTGCGCATCGCCCCGTCGCCGTGGACGGGGAAAGGTCGGGCTTGCCTTTTATCGCCATCACGGCACAGCACAGACTACGCAGGAAGCAAGATGATCCAACTGAGCGACAAACCGGTCATTGTGCAGGGCAACACCCTGATGGAACAGGAAGAAGCCGCGGCGCGCGGCATCGACTGCGCCGCTGCCCGTCAAAATACCCTGGCCTGGAACATCCTGGCCGCCCACAACACGGCTGCCGGGGACGACCCTACCCTGCGCCTGCGTTTTGACGCCCTGGCCTCGCACGACATCACCTATGTGGGCATCATCCAGACGGCCCGCGCCAGCGGCCTGGAACGCTTCCCCATGCCCTACGCGCTCACCAACTGCCACAACAGCCTGTGCGCCGTGGGCGGCACCATCAATGAGGACGACCACCTCTTCGGCCTGACCGCCGCCCGCAAATACGGCGGCATCTTCGTGCCGCCCCATCTGGCGGTCATCCACCAGTACGCCCGTGAAATGATGGCCGGTTGCGGCAAGATGATCCTGGGCTCCGACAGCCACACCCGCTACGGCGCCCTGGGCACCATGGCCGTGGGCGAAGGCGGCCCCGAGCTGGTCAAGCAGCTGCTGGGCAAGACCTATGACGTGGCCCGTCCCGAAGTGGTGCTGGTCTGGCTGGAGAACGCTCCCCGTCCCGGCGTGGGCCCGCAGGACATCGCCATCGCCCTGATCGGCGCTGTGTTCAAGAACGGCTTCGTCAAGAACCGGGTCATGGAATTCGCCGGTCCCGGCGTGGCGGGCCTTTCCGTGGAATACCGCTGCGGTATCGACGTCATGACCACCGAGACCACCTGTCTGTCCTCCATCTGGACCACGGACGACAAGGTGCGCGATTACCTGGCCATGCACGGCCGGGCCGATGATTACACCGAGCTGCGTCACGACAAGCCCGCCTGCTTCGATCGCTGCATCCGCGTGGACCTGTCCACCATCGAGCCCATGATGGCCCTGCCCTTCCATCCCAGCAACGCCTATCCCGTGGCCGAGGTGGTGCGCCATGCCGACGAGCTGTTCGCCGCCGTGGAAGAAGAGGCCCGCAAGCAGTTCGGCAAGGCCGGTGAAGGCCTGAAGCTGCGCGACAAGATCCATGACGGCGGCGTCTGGGTGGATCAGGGCATCATCGCCGGTTGCGCGGGCGGTTCCTTCGAGAACTGCTGCATGGCCGCCTCCATCCTGGACGGCCGGAGCACCGGCTGCGGCGAGTTCTCGCTCTCCGTCTACCCCGCCAGCGAGCCCCAGGCCATCGCCCTGGTGCGCAACGGTGCCGCCGCCAAGCTCATGGCCGCCGGTGCGGTCATCAAGAACGCCTTCTGCGGTCCCTGTTTCGGCGCGGGCGACACGCCCGCCCACGGCGCCCTGTCCATCCGCCACTCCACCCGCAACTTCCCCAACCGCGAAGGCTCCAAGCCCGGCAACGGCCAGATCTCTGCCGTGGCCCTCATGGACGCCCGCTCCATCGCCGCCACCGCCGCCAACGGCGGCCGCCTGACCCCGGCCACGGAACTGGATTGGGACAAGCTGGCCGTGGACACCACCTACACCTTCGATGCGGGCATCTACCAGCGCCGCGTCTACAACGGTTTCGGCAAGGCCGATGCCGCCGCGGAACTCAAGCGCGGCCCCAACATCGCCGACTGGCCGTCCATGAGCCCCCTGCCGGAGAACCTGGTGCTGCCGCTGGCTTCGGTCATCACCGACCCCGTGACCACCACCGACGAACTCATCCCCTCGGGCGAGACCTCGTCCCTGCGCTCCAACCCGCTCAAGCTTTCCGAGTTCACCCTGTCGCGCAAGGATCCCGCCTATGTGGGCCGCGCCAAGGACGTGCAGGCCATGGAAAAGGCCCGTCTGGCCGATCCTGCCGATGCCGCCCTGCTGGCGAAGCTGGAAGGCATGCTGGCGCCCCTCAAGGCCGCGCAGCCTGAGGTCTACGCCGCGGTGCTGGGCGCCGGCCTGAAGGACACGGGCATCGGTTCCACCATCTTCGCCCTCAAGCCCGGTGACGGTTCCGCCCGCGAGCAGGCCGCGTCCTGCCAGAAGGTGCTGGGCGGCTGGGCCAACGTGGCCGCCGAATACGCCACCAAGCGCTACCGCTCCAACCTCATCAACTGGGGCATGCTGCCCCTGCTGGCCGATGCCGCTCTGGCGCAGAAGCTCAGCGTGGGGGACTGCTTCGTCCTGCCCGGCATCCGTACCGCCGTGGAACAGGATGCCGCCAGCATCACCGGCTGGCTGGTGAGCGCTGCCGGGGCCGTGGAGGCCGTTGAGCTGCGTCTGGGCGATCTGACCGCCGACGAACGCCAGATTATTCTGGACGGCTGCCTCATCAACTTCTACAACCACAACTAACGCCGCGGGACGAGACCGCCGCGTCGCCATCTGGAAAGGGGCCTCACCGGGAGGCCTCTTTTTCTTTGGGGCGCTCTCTTTCTTTTCCCAAGGTTTTTTTAAGGATTCCATCAGCTGGAAGGTCCGCAGGGCACTCTCGTTCCTGTCGCCGGGGCACGTCCCTTGTCTGCCCTTCCAACACATATGCCAACACGGGCAAGGGGCGGCTCCGGCGGCCCCGCGGCTGCCCGGCCTGACAGCCGCTGTGGCGGGAGCTCCCTTGCGAGACGGGGAACTCCCGCCTGTGTTTTTTAGGATGGGAGTTTCATGGCCCAGAGGCCTTGGCGCCACTGCGGCGTCGCCTCTTCTGGATAAAGCACGTCGGGGAAGGGATGAGCGTGGGAAAAGAGAAAACTTTTTCGCATTGGCGGAGGGGCCCTTCCCCCACATCCGTCCATGCCGCCGGGCATAAAAAAGGACGGCCCTCACGGGCCGTCCTTGTCGTATCCGTTGGCGTGCGGAGCCTTACAGGCTGGCGGCCACCTTGCGCAGCAGGCGGGCCAGCTGGTTGGTGAAGCCGGATTCGTTGTCGTACCAGATGATGAGCTTGGCCATGGTGCCGTCCAGGACCTGGGTGGACAGGGCGTCCACGACGCCGCCGTGGGTGCTGCCCTTGAAGTCGATGGAGACCAGGGGCTCGTCGCAGTAGCCCATATTGTCGTGCAGGGCGCCGTCATGGGCGGCCTTGAGGGCGGCATTGATCTCTTCGGCGGTGGCGGGCTTTTCCAGCTCGCAGGTCAGGTCCACCAGGGAGATGTCGGGGGTGGGCACACGCACGGCCATGCCGTCCAGCTTGCCCTTGAGGGCGGGCACCACCAGGGCCAGGGCCTTGGCGGCACCGGTGGAGGTGGGGATCATGGACACGCAGGCGGCGCGGGCACGACGCAGGTCCTTGTGGGAACCGTCCAGGATGCGCTGGCTCATGGTGTAGGAGTGGATGGTGGTCATCAGGCCGTGGCGGATGCCGAAGGCATCGTTGAGGACCTTGGCCACGGGAGCCAGACAGTTGGTGGTACAGGAGGCAGCGGAAAGCACGGTATGGGCGGCGGCATCGTAGATGTCGTCATTGACGCCCATGACGATGGTGGCGTCGGCTTCCTTGCAGGGGGCCGAGACTACGACCTTCTTGGCACCGCACTGCAGGTGCTGGGCGGCGTCTTCGCGCTTTTTCAGGGTGCCGGTGGTCTCCACGGCGATGTCGATGCCAAGACGGGCCCACTCCCATTCGCCGGTCTTGCAGCGGGTGACTTCGATATGACGGCCGTTGATGATGATGCCGTTGTCGTCATGATCGACGGTGCCGGGGAAAATGCCGTACACCGAGTCGTATTTGAAAAGGTGGGCCAGCGAAGCATTGTCGGCGCGGGCGTTGATGGCGGTGATGCGGATGTCTTCCGAGTCAGCCAGCAGACGCAGCAGATAACGACCGATGCGGCCAAAGCCGTTCATCCCCAAAGATACGGACATGTTGCGCTCCTTCACGCGAGAGAGATGGAAAACGCCGCCTCCCCGATGGAGACGGCGTGAGATACTGGTTTAGGCTTTGCCGGAAGATCCCATGACGTTGCGGATCTTGTGGGCGACCATATCCTTGACGGCCTGTCGCGCGGGTTTCAGGTACGCGCGGGGGTCGAAGGCTTCGGGATGTTCCACCAGATACTGGCGGATGGAGGCGGTCACGGCCAGACGGATGTCGGTATCCACATTGATCTTGCACACGCCCATGCCGGCAGCCTTGCGCAGCATGTCTTCCGGCACGCCGCGGGCGCCGCCCACCTGGCCGCCGAACTTGTTGCAGGCTTCCACGAATTCCTGGGGCACGCTGGAGGCGCCGTGCAGCACCAGAGGATAGTTGGGCAGGCGCTTGCCGATCTCTTCCAGGCGTTCGAAGTCCAGCTTGGCTTCGCCCTTGAACTTGTAGGCACCGTGGCTGGTGCCGATGGCCACGGCCAGGGAGTCGCAGCCCGTGCGTTCCACGAAGTCCACGGCCTGGTCGGGGTCGGTGTACACGTGGTCGGCGTTGCTCACATGCTCTTCCACACCGGCCAGCTTGCCCAGCTCGGCTTCCACCCAGATGCCGCGCGGGTGGGCGTATTCCACCACCTGCTTGGTCAGGGCGATGTTTTCTTCATAGGGCAGGTGCGAGCCGTCGATCATCACGGAGGTGAAACCGCCGTCGATGCAGTCGCGGCACAGCTCGAAGCTGGAGCCGTGGTCCAGGTGCACCACCACGGGCACGGACGGATCCTCGGCCAGGGCGGCTTCCACCAGCTTCATGAGGTATTTCTGCCCGGCATAGCTGCGCGCGCCCGAAGAGACCTGAAGGATCACGGGGGATTTTTCCTCCGAGGCGGCCTGCATGATGCCCTGCACGATTTCCATGTTGTTGACGTTGAACGCGCCCACAGCATACCGGCCCGCATAGGCGGCGGCGAACATTTCCTTAGGCCCGATAAGCGGCATGGATTCCTCCTGCACCAGGTGCGATACGACACTGCGCGCACCATGCGCGAGTGTGGGATAAAATGGGAAGGCGGACAGAAAGCGACTGTCCGGCCGGCCTGTCTGATGTATCGGCGGCCGCCGCCGGATCCGGCAGGGATGCATGCCGGAAGGACTGTTGTGGGGCAGCCGCAACGAAGCGATTCATCATATAAAAAAAAGCCCCAAAGGGGAATGACTTTGGGGCGGTCGTGGAAAAATTCATAAAATCGGCACCCGCAGGGGCCTTATGCTGTCTAGGAAAGCAGCATGTCCTCCAGACTGCGCAGACTTTCGTGGTCCGTGAACTCGAAACGCAGGGGCGTCACGGTGATGTAGCCGCGATTGAGCAGGTCCTTGTCCGAACCGGCGTTGATGGTGTGCGGCGGGATCTCGCCTTCCAGCCACCAGTAGGGCTCGCCGCGCGGGTCCTTGCGCTCGGCGTAGGCGTTCTTCCACACGGCGCTGGTCTGTGGGCAGATGCGCAGGCCCTTGGCCTCGGACAGCGGGCCGCGGGGGTAGTTGACGTTGATGACGCGGCGGTGGGCCACCTTTTTCCAGTCGATGCGCGCGGCCAGCTCCACGGCGTGGCGGGCGATGGCGTCCATGTCCGGGTGACCGCCGCTGGCATCGCAGGAGAGCGCCATGCTGGGCAGGTCTTCATGGGCGGCCTCGGTGGCCGCGCCCACGGTGCCGGAATAGAGGATGTCCGGGCCCACGTTGCTGCCCGCGTTGATGCCCGAGATGACCATGTCGGGCCGCTTTTTCAGCAGGTTGCCCAGGGCCAGCTTCACGCAGTCCGTGGGGGTGCCGTACAGGCCCAGACCTTCGAAGTCGGGTTCCTCGATCTTGTGGGCACGCAGGGGGTCGAAAAAGGTCAGGGAATGGCCCACGCCGGACTGTTCGTGCATGGGGGCCACCACATGCACGGTATGCCCGGCTTCGCGCAGGGCCCGGTACATGGCACGCAGGCCCTCGGCCCGGATGCCGTCGTCGTTGGTCAGGAGCACACGCATTTGACAATACCTCTGAAACAAGGGAATCTTTATGGATAAACAGGCCCCCGCG
>NZ_DS996359.1:55534-102686 GCF_000156375.1 Desulfovibrio piger ATCC 29098 | reverse complement strand
GGGCCTGCGGGGATACCCCGGAACCTCAGGAACATACAAGACGGGCGGCCTTTGGCCGCAGAGTCAGGATATATGCAAAAAGGCATCTTCGTCAAAGACATGGCGGCCCCCAACGAAGCGGAAGGCGTCTTCGTCATCACGCTGGCCGCACAGGGCAGCTCGCGCAACGGGCCGTACTGGCGGCTCGTGCTGGCCGACGCCAGCGGCAGCGTGGAGGCCAAGATCTGGTCGCCCCTGAGCGCCTCTTTCCCCGCCCTGCACACGGGCAGCTTTTTCTACGCCCATGGCCGGGTGAGCACCTTCCGCGACCAGCTCCAGTTCACGGTGGAGGAAGGCCGCCTGCTCTCGCCGGAAGAAGGCGCCGCCCTGGACCTGGCCGACTTCATGCCCGCCAGCCCCTACCCGCTGGATGCCATGATGGACGAGCTCATGGGCCTGATCCGCGAGGAGTTCCGCTATAAACCCTGGCGCAAGCTGGTGGACGGCGTATTCAAAAATGAGGAGCTGCGCGAGGCCTTCCGCACCTGCCCGGCGGCCAAGGGCGTGCACCATGCCTATGCGGGCGGCCTGCTGGAACACACCCTGAGCGTCTTCAAGCTCTGCCGCCGTCTGGCCGACCAGTATCCCGAGCTGGACCGCCAGACCCTGCTGGCCGGGGCCCTGTTCCACGACTTCGGCAAGATCCGCGAATTCTCCGGCGGCATCGCCAACGATTATACCGACGAGGGCCGTCTGCTGGGGCATCTGGAGATCTGCGTGGAGATGCTGGCCCCCTATCTGGAAAAATCGGGGCTGGAGCCCGAGCTGCAGCGCCACCTCAAGCATCTGGTCCTGAGCCACCACGGCACGCTGGAGTTCGGGGCCGTGCGCGTGCCGCAGACCGCCGAGGCCCTGGTGCTGCACTATGCGGACAACATCGATGCCAAGATGGCCCAGTGCCGGGGCCTGTTCGCCCAGCTGGGCGAAGGCGAGAGCTGGACGCCCTATCAGGCCACCCTGGGCCGGGCCATGCACCGCTGTATGCAGACGCCGGTGGAAGAAAAAGTCGAAAAAAAGCCCCGTGCTTCCCGGAAGGCCTCCGGGGATGACGGGATGCTCTCCCTGCTGTGAGGCTGCCATGTTCATCACATTCGAAGGCATAGAAGGTTCGGGCAAGACCACGGCCCAGCAGCTGCTGGCCCTGGAACTGGAAAAGCGCGGCCACGACGTGCTGCTGACGCGCGAGCCGGGCGGCTGCGGTCTGGGGCGCGCCCTGCGTCCCATCCTGCTGGACGCCCGCAATGCCGGCCTGTGCAACCGGGCCGAGCTCTATCTCTTCCTGGCCGACCGGGCCCAGCATGTGGCCGAGATCGTCCGTCCGGCCCTGGAAGCCGGGCAGATCGTCATCTGCGACCGCTATACCGACTCCACCCTGGCCTATCAGGGCTACGGCCGCGGCCGCGATCCCGACCGCCTGCGCCGGGCCAACGACCTGGCCACCGGCGGCCTGCAACCGGATCTGACCCTGCTCTGCGACCTGCCCGTGTCCGTGGGGCTGGAGCGCGCGGGCCTGCGCAACCGGCGCGAGGGCACGGTGCTTTCCGAAGGCCGCTTCGACAGCGAGAGCCTCAATTTCCATGAGCGCGTGCGCCAGGGCTATCTGACCATCGCAGAGGAAGAGCCCGACCGCATCGCCATCATCGACGCATCGCAACAGCCCGAGGACGTGGTGCTGCAATGCCTCTCCGCCGTGGAGCGGCATCTGAAGCGGCGCGGCAGCGGGCTGGAATAAGACGTAAGGATATTGCCATGAGCGAACTGTATACCGTCACCGCCGAGGAAGGCCGCCTGCGCTTCCTGCCCCGTACCGATGCCGCTCTGGAGCAGGCCGTGCTGGACGAGAGCCCCCTGCCCGGCTGCGAATTCGTTTCCCGCCTGGGCGATCCCGGGCTGCTGCACTGCGTGGTCTTCCGTCATGAACAGAAGCCCGGCGGCGTCTTCGTGGTGGAAGACGACAACGGCCTGCTCTTCGCGGCCGTGGCCGAGACCAACCTTGCCTATGCCATGGCCCTGGGCCGCCTGGGCAAGATGATCTCCTATGCGCGCTACAGCGCCGACATCTTTGCCGAAAACATGCTGGACGACGATGACTGATCCCCTGAGAGCCCGTAACCGGCTGGGCGTGGTCTTTTTCCCCGCCTTCGACTGGGCCATCTCCGCCACCCATCCCGAACGTGAGGAGCGCCTGCTCTACACCCGCGACCAGCTGGCGGAAGAAGGCCTGTTCGACATCCCCGGCATCACCGAGTACCGCCCGGAGCTCGCCACCAACGCCCAGGTGGAGCGCGTGCACTTCTGCCTGCCCTCCACCGGCGCCGTGGTCACCGATTCGCACCGGGCCTCGGCGGGCGGGGCCATCACGGCCGCTCGTCTGGTCATGGAGAAGAAGGAAGACAAGGCCTTTGCCCTGGTGCGTCCTCCGGGCCACCACGCCATGCGCGTGACCCACGGCAACCGCGGTTTCTGCAACATCAACAACGAAGCCGTGATGGTGGAATACATCCGTGACCACTATCCGCATCCCACGGGGCGGCCCCTGCGCATCGCCATCGTGGATACGGACGTGCACCACGGCGACGGCAGCCAGGACATCTTCTGGAACGACCCGAACACCCTGTTCATCTCCCTGCATCAGGACGGCCGCACCCTCTATCCGGGCACGGGCTTCCCGCAGGAATGCGGCGGGCCGGGCGCACTGGGCCGCACCATCAACATTCCCCTGCCGCCCGAGACCTCGGACGAGGGCTACCTCTACGCCATCGAGCACGCCGTGCTGCCCATGCTGGCGGACTTCAAGCCCGATCTGGTCATCAATTCCGCCGGGCAGGACAACCACTTCACGGATCCGCTGGCCAACATGAAGCTCTCGGCCCAGGGCTACGCGGCCCTCAACCGCGCCCTGAACCCGGACATCGCCGTGCTGGAAGGCGGCTACGCCATCCGCGGCGCCCTGCCCTATGTGAACCTGGGCATCTGCCTGGCGTTGGCCGGTCTGGACGCGGGCGACATCCGCGAGCCCCAGTGGCGGCCCGAGAGCACCCGCCAGAAACAGAAGATCAGCGACTACATCGCCCGCCTTTGCGACGGCCTGCTGGAGCTGTACCACAACCCGCCGTCCGTGCCGCAGGAAGGTGAGGAAGAGAACGGCTGGTGGACGCGGCGCAAGCATATCTTCTACGATACGGACATGCTGCGCGAGAGCCAGCGTGAGAGCTGGCGTCTGTGCCCGGACTGCTCCGGCTTGGGCTGTTTCGAGACCAGCTCCGAGCGCGTGGCCCGTTCCCTGTGCCTGCTCATCCCCCGCCACGCCTGCCCCCGTTGCCGCGCCGAGGCCGAGGCCCGGGCCGCGGCGGCCCGCAAGGCCGGCCTCCATGCTCATGTGCTGGTGCTGGACGGCGACGCCGCGCTGAGATAGGCCGCGGAACGATGCCTACCGTCGGACGCTGACTGGCGAAGATATCGAGGGGGCGGGGGGAACTTTTCCTGGCGGAAAAAAGTTCCCCCCGCCCCCTCAAACTCCTCCACCCCCTTCAAAAACCGCTTATAGGGGCATTTGGGGATGACGCTCTAAGATGAAGGAGAAGCATAGGAATGGCGTAACGATGCATCTTTTTGAAGTGCATCAGCGCAAAGTCTATATCTTCCCTGTCCGACTGATCACCTTATAGAAAAGGATACTGGGATGAAAAAAAGGACGCCTTCGGGCGTCCTTTTTTTCGTATATCACCAGAGCGCCAGGGCCACACCGGCCACCACCAGATAGCGGCCCAGTTTGGCCAGCACCACCAGGAGCAGGAAGGAGGGTAGGGGCTCGCGCAGGGTACCGGCCACCAGGGTCAGGGGGTCGCCGATGACGGGCATCCAGCTGCACAGCAGGGTCCAGCGGCCGTAGCGGTGGTACCAGCCTTCGGCCTTGCGCAGGGATTCCGGCGAGAAGGGGAACCAGCGGCGGTCCTGGAAGCGGGTGAGATAACGGCCCAGCCACCAGTTGACGGCCGAGCCCGCGCTGTTGCCCAGGGTGGCCACGGTGATGAGGGCCCAGACCGGTTCCCCGCTCTGCACCAGCAGGGTGGCCAGCAGCAGTTCCGACTGCGCGGGCAGCAGAGTGGCCGCCACCAGCGCGGTGAGGAACAGGCCCCCGTACAGGGCCAGCAAGGTCAGCATCCACGGCCTCCTGCGGGACATATCTTTAAGATGAGCCCCTCAGGAGCTCCTGCCGCTTGTCGTAGGACGTTTGCGTCACCAAGAGACAACTGCGGCGCCATCGGCCAGTGCCGTACGGAGTTTTCCTCGCACTTCCCTGCCAGCGCGCGTCATGGCGGAGGAAGCAACGGGGGAAGGCGCTTGTTCCGGCTGTGAGCCATCGGCACCATCCCCCGCTGCCTCCCCAACACTATCCCGGCCTAGCGGCCGTCGTATTCCCAGATGACCTGACCGGTCTTTTCCACGCCGTAGCCGCCCAGAGCGGCCACTTCCTTGCGGAAGGCCTCGGAGCGGATGACATCCAGCAGGGCGAGGATGCGCTCGTCCTCGGCGTAGCGCTGCGGGATGACCAGATCGTATTCCTCCACGCCCACGGGCACGAAGTCCAGGCCCAGGGCGCAGGCCGCAGCGCGCACGGCCAGACCGGTGTGGGCGCGGCCGGAGAGCACGGCGGCGGCCACGTTCATGTGCGTGTATTCCTCGTCCTCATAACCGGCCAGCTGCTGCGGACGGATGCCCAGCTGCTTCAGGCGGTAATCCAGCAGCACGCGGGTGCCGCTGCCGCGCTGGCGGTTGATGAAGCGCACGTCCTCGCGGGCCAGGTCGGCGATGTCATGGATGCCCATCGGGTTGCCGGGGGCCACGATGAGGCCCTGTTCGCGGTCCACCAGACGCACCAGCAGCATGGGCTCGCCCTGGAGGTTGTCGCGCAGGGCCTGACGGTTGTAGACGCCGTCGGCATCGTTGAGCAGATGGCTGCCCGCAAGATGGCACTGGTGGCGCTTGAGGGCCATGAGGCCGCCCAGCGAGCCCACATGGGCCGAGGCCAGACGGAAGCGAGGATGCTCGCGGCGCAGGAAACTGTCGATGAGGTCCAGGGTGTTGTCGTGGCTGCCGATGGCCAGCAGGGTGCCTTCCACCTGCTGGCGGGGGCGCAGCAGCTGCACCTGCACGGGCTCGTCACGGCTGATGCCCTCGCAGTCGCGGGCCACGCTGATGATGCCGTCGGCCCGGCTCAGGCTGGTGACGGTGCCCGCGCCGCGCGGCAGGGGCACGGCAAAGAAGGTGTCGTCCACCCGGCCCAGTTTGACGCGGATGCGTTCTTCCATGCCGGGGCGGGAGGGCAGCGGGTTGACGGGCAGGGCCGTGACCGTTTCGCGATGGGCCAGGCAGCGCTTCTGGAGCAGGGCCAGCAGGGGCTGGACGAACTCTTCCAGGGCCACGATGGCCGAGACGGGATAGCCTGGCGAACCGATGATGGGCACCCCGCGCACCATGCCGAGGGCCGTGGGCTTGCCGGGCATGACGGCCACGCCGTGGGTCAGCAGCTCGCCCTTGTGGGCGATGACGTCGGCGGAATAGTCGTGGCTGCCCGCCGAGGAACCGGCGTTGAGCAGCACCAGATCCGCTCCCTGGTCGATGGCCGCGTCGATGGCCGCGCTGATGGCTTCGGGATCGTCAGGCACGATGGGCAGGGTGAAGGCCTCGCCCCCGGCCTCCTGCACGATGGCCGAGAAGATGTAGGAGTTGAACTCCGGCAGGCAGCGGCCCGCGCACAGGTCTTCTTCACGGGCCTCGGTAAGGGGCACGATCTCGGTACCGCTGGGGATGATGCCCACGCGGGGCTTTTTGAACACCAGCGGTTCCAGCACGCCGCCCGCGGCCAGCGCGCCCAGCTCGTAGGGGCCGATGCAGACGCCGGGCGGCAGGATGATCTCGGACGCCACCATGTCTTCGCCCAGCTTGCGCACATGCTGCCAGGGGAAGGCGGCCTTCTCGATGACCACATGCCGGCCGTCGGGCTCGGTGTTGACGTTCTCCACCATGACCACGGCATTGGTGCCCGCAGGCAGGGGATGGCCGGTATTGATCCAGAACGCGTCGGTGCCGATGGTCAGGCGCAGGGGCCGCCGGGTGGAGGCGGTGAAGGTGGATTCGGCATTGACGGCGATGCCGTCCATGGCCGCGCCGTGGAAGGCCGGGGAAGAACGGCGCGCGGCCACGGGCTCGGCCAGCACGCGGTGCAGGGCCGCCGACAGGGGCACGCGCTCCGTGGCCAGCTCGCGGCCCTCGGCACTGATGCGGTCCAGCCAGCCCTGACGGGCGGCCTCCACGGTCTGCAAAGTCAGATAGGTATGACGTTCGCGTTTCATAAATATCTCCCAATATCTCGAAGGGCGGCCGGAAGGGCTTCCCGCCGTATGCGGGACGTGTGCCCCGGCGAAAAAATTTTTTGCTGACAACTCCCCGGAACGGCCCTGACGGGAAAGGTCCATCGGCCGGACGGGATGGTGTCGTGTCCGGCCGGATATGCGGAACGTTTTTCGCAGTCGTTCCGCGTCGTTTCTAATAAAGCGCGCTGGGGAGGGGTGGGGAGTTTGAGGGGAGGGGACACCCTCTCGCGCCAGGCGAGGGGGGCCCTTCCCCTCAAGAAAAAACTACGACAGCAGCTCCACGCGCACCCGTTCCCCGGCGGTGAGGCCTTCGCGGTTCTCGGCGCAGATGACGAGGCCGTCGGCCTCCACCAGGCCGGAGACCACGCCGGAAGGCTTCATGAGCGGCTGGGCCAGCCAGTCCACATCGGAGCAGTCCAGGCCCTGGGGCAGCCAGGCGGCCTCGAGGGCCGCGGCGCTGGCGGGCACCAGCTTGACGCGGATGTAGTCGCGGCGGCCCTGGGCCGAAGCCACGGCACGGGTCAGGCGGGCGGTGAGGGAGGGGACGAGCTCGTCCCCGGCGCTGCCTTGCAGATGCTCCAGCAGGGGCACGAGGAAGGCGCGGGCGCAGACCAGGGCGCTGCTCACATGGCCGGGCAGGCCCATGAGGCATTTGCCGCCGCTGCGGGCCAGGATGAAGGGCTTGCCGGGGCTGATGGCCACGCCGTGGGTCAGCAGCTCGCTGCCGGGCACGGAGGTGAAGACGTCCACGGTATGGTCGCGCATCCCGGCGGAAGAACCTCCGGAGACCACCACCACATCGGCCTCGTCCAGCGCGGCCAGCACGGTACGGCGCAGGGCCTCGGCGTCGTCGCGCACCAGACCGGCCAGCGTCGGGCTGGCACCGGCACTGCGGCACAGGGCGGCAAGGCTGTAGGAATTGACGTCCCGCACCTGGCCGGGGCGGGGTTCGCTTTCGATGGGCACCACCTCGTCACCGGTGGAGATGATGGCCACCCGGGGCGCACGGCGCACGGCCACGTCCTGCTGCCCGAAGGAGGCCAGCAGGCCGATCTCCTGCGGGCGCAGCTTGCGGCCCGCGGGGATGATGCAGTCACCGGCGGCGGCGTCCTCGTCGCGCATGACCACATGGTCACCGGGGGCCTGGGTGCGGGTGAGCTCCACCATGTCCCCGCCGGCCGGGCGGGAATATTCCACCATGACCACGCAATCCGCGCCCTCGGGCAGCATGCCGCCCGTGAGGATGCGCGCGCACTGGCCGGGCTGGAGGCTGATGTCCGGCACGGCGCCCATGGGGCAGTCGCCCACGCATTCCAGCAGGGCGGGGGAACCTTCCTGCGCGCCGAAGACATCACGGGCGCGCACGGCGAACCCGTCCACGGTGGAACGGTCGAAACCGGGCAGGTCGGCAGGGGCGTGCAGGGCTTCCGCCAGGCGGCGGCCCAGGGCTTCCGTCAGGGGGACGGTCTCCGCGGGCAGGACGGGCAGGGCGCGCAGATGCCCCAGCACGGTCTCCACGGATTGCAGGGTCAAAAAGTTCTTCATGGCTTCTCCTTGTGCACCGGCGTGACGGGCCGGACGGCAGAAAAGCATACCGCAATGCCTGCCGGGTGCAAAGCCTTTGCTGCTCGCGGCACAGAGGAGAGAGGGCGGCAGCAGGACGTGCGGCCGCTCCCGCCGGGGAAGACGGCCCGATGCGGGGACGCCGTCACGGAAGGCAGGGAGCGTGAGGCCGCAGGCCGTGCAGGGCCGTGCGCCGGGGATGCGGCAGGACGCTGGACAAAGGGGACGCCGGGGCCGTGACCGCTCTGGAAGCTCCGGCCGTCAGCGCGGGGCTCGTCCGGCGCTCCCGTCCTACAGGCTCTCCGTCTCCATGGCCGAACGGTACAGGCACAGGCGGGCGCACAGGCCGCCTTCGGGCCGGTTGTGCAGGCTCAGTTCCCCGCCGTTGCGGCAGGCCATGCTGCGGGCGATGCTCAGGCCCAGGCCGCTGCCGCCGGTGTGGGGGCTGCGGGCCTCGTCCAGACGGAAGAAGGGCTCGAAGACCTGTTCCAGCATCTCGGGGGGGATGCCCGGGCCGTCATCCAGCACGTCGATCTGCAGGACATCGGCTTTTTCAAGGAGCCGGATGCGGACGCTGCCGGAGTAGCGCAGGGCGTTGTCCAGCAGGTTGGAGAGGCAGCGGCGGAAGCTGTTGGGCCGCACCGTCCAGGGCCGGGCGCAGCTGCCTTCGAGGCTGACGTCCTGCCCCATGTCCTGCCGGTCGGAGACCAGGCTGTCCAGCAGGGCGTTCATGTCCATGCGCACGGCGGCCTCGTCGCGGGCGCTGCCGCGGGTGAGCTCGGCGCTGTTGGCCATGATGCCGCCCAGGATGTCGATGTCTCCCAGCAGCTTGGCCCGCAGGGGGGAGGCGGGGTCCATGCTCTCCACACGCAGGCGGATGCGGGTCAGGGGGGTGCGCAGGTCATGGGCCACGGCGGCCAGGATGCGCTCGTGCTGTCCCACTCCGGCGCGGATGCGCTCCTGCATCTTGTTGAAGGCCCGGGCGGCCTCGCGCACTTCGGTGGGGCCGTCTTCGGGCAGGGGCGCGGTGTAAAGGTTGCGCCCGAAGCTCTCGGCCTTGCCGGAGAGCACCCGCAAGGGCCGCACCACGCGATGCACCACCACGAGGATGAGCAGGATCAGCAGGCCCGCTTCCAGCAGGAGCATGGTCAGGGAGGCCTGGCTGGGGGAAAAGTCATAGGCGTCGCTGCTGATGACCACGCACAGCCACTTGCCGTCGTCCAGGCGCACGCTCACCCGGCTTTCGTACACATGCGTCCAGGGCACATGGCGGCGCAGGGTGGGGTTCATGCTGTCGGCCACGTGCACGCGCTGGACCTCGGTCAACATCTCGCGGGTGTCCAGATCGGTCTCGATGCTGTTCAGGTTCTTGCGCAGGCGGTCACGCAGGTACAGGGCTCGCTCGTCCTGCGCCTGCCGGGCGGGATTGGGGGCATCGCTCAGGCTCAGGTGGACCACGTCCAGCCGTTCCAGGCGCTCCAGCAGGGAGCGCTTGTACTCGAAGGGCTCGGAGTGCAGGAGCTGGAGGGAGAGGGCCAGGCTGTTGGCCTGCTCCAGCAGGGCGGAGCGCGCCGCCTGCCGTTCTTCCACCAGCTGGACCGTGAACGTGGCCACGCCATGGAGGAAAAGGATGCCGCCGATGAGCATGCCCGCCAGCTGTGCGGAAAGCGTGGTGGAGGACAGGCTGCGCAGCAGACGGGCAAGGAGGGCGCGCATGCTATTTTCCGGGCATGATGGGGGCATCCACGGGCAGGGCCGGGCGCACGAACTGCGGGCGCACGTCCGTGGCCAGCACGTAGCCGTCGCCGCGGACGGTCTTGATGAGCTGGGGCTCGCGGCCGTTGTCGCGCAGGCGGGTACGCAGACGGCTGATCTGCACGTCGATGCTGCGGTCATAGGGCACGGCATTGCGGCCCTGGGTGCGCTCCAGCAGCTCGTCGCGGCTGAGGACCCGCTGGGGGTTCTGCAAAAAAATCTCCAGCAGGCGGTATTCCGTGCCGCTCAGGGAGACCACCACCCCGTCGGGCGCCACCAGATGGCGGGCGCTGCGGTCCAGCAGCCAGCCTGCGAACTGCAGGGGCGTGGTCTCGGGCTGGTCGCGGCGGGCGCCGCCCTCGGTGCGGCGCAGCACGGTACGGATGCGGGCCAGCAGCTCGCGGGGCTCGAAAGGCTTGCTCAGGTAGTCGTCGGCGCCCAGCTCCAGGCCTACGATGCGGTCGGTGATGTCGCCCAGCGCGGTGAGGAAGATGACGGGCACCGTGGACTCGGCGCGCAGGTTGCGGAACAGCTCCAGCCCGTTCATGCCGGGCAGCATGATATCCATGACGATCAGGCTGCAGGGCACGCGACGCTGGATCTCGAGGAACTCCGTCGCATTCCCCGCCGTACAGGTGGAAAAGCCGTTGCGGCGCAGATAATCGGAAAGCAAGGAGCGGATTTCCTCGTCGTCATCGACGATACAGATGGTATGGATCGTATTCATGGTCCGCACTCTGGGGCTGAAGGACAGGATATTGTGACAAAGTATGTCATACTTTTACTGTCATTTTGCAGTTCTGTATCAAAAACGACAGTAAAGATACGAACTTATCCATAATACTTGCACTCGCGACAGGAGGCAACCGCCGGAGTGGGGCAGGGGGCGGACGTCAGCGATCTTCCGGCATGGGCAGCCCCGCCTCCAGACGCAGCAGGAAACGCTTGATGTCCAGGCCGCCGCTGTAGCCGCCCAGGCCGCCACCGGCGGCGATGACCCTGTGGCAGGGGATGACGATCATCAGGGGGTTGCGGCCGTTGGCCTGGCCCACGGCACGGCAGGCCCGCGGGCTGCCCACGGCCGCGGCCAGCTCGCTGTAGGAGCAGGTCCGCCCGTAGGGGATGTCCTGCAGGGCCCGCCAGACGCGCAGCTGGAAGGGCGTCCCCCGCGGGGCCAGCGGCAGGTCGAAGCGGCGCAGGCGTCCCGCGAAATAGGCCGCCAGCTGTTCCCGGGCCTCTTGCAGCAGGGGGCTCGCCACGGGCTGTCCCGGCAGGGCGATGCCCCCGGGCGGGCAGCAGGCCGGATCCGGGGACGGGCATGTCCTGTCCAGGGCCACCAGCCGCCCGTCTTCTTCCGTGAGCCAGAGCGGGCCCACGGGGCTTTCCAGACCGGCGACCAGCATTATGCGCGGTCCTCGGCAGCGTCGTCACGCAGGCGCAGGGAGGCCAGCGCCCCCAGGGCCGCCACGGGTACCAGGCAGGCCATGGCCGTGCCCAGCCCGCCGAAATTGTCCGCGATCCAGCCCAGCAGGGGCATGGCCATGCCGCCCAGGGTCATGGGCAGGCCCAGGGTCACGCCCGAGGCGAAGCCCATGTTGCGGGCCAGCAGCTTCTGGCCCAGCACCACCATGGAGCTGAAGGGCGCGAACAGGCCCACGGCCAGCGGAGCCAGCAGCAGGGCCGCCAGCCACATGCTGTCCACCCAGGCGAAGGCCAGGGCCGCGGGCAGGGCCAGCCACCACGACAGGCGGATGATGCGGGCATAGCCGATCCTGTCGGCCAGGAATCCGCCCAGCACGTTGCTGCTGACGCCGCAGACGCAGAAGAAGGCCAGCATCATGGCGCCGAATTCCTTGCTCTGGCCGAAGACGTCATGCCAGTACATGGGGATGTAGGTATTGAAGCCCAAAAAGAGGATAGAGCGCGAGGCGATGACCAGGGTCAGCACGCCGAAGGCATGCCAGTCGTTGCGGGGTTCGGCCTGTCCGGCGGCGGCGCGGCTTTGGGGGATCTGGCGCTGCCAGCCGCGCATCTGGAAAAAGAGGAACGAGGCCGTGCACAGGGCCAGCAGCAGGAACACGGCCGTGCCGTGCAGGCCCGCCACGAAGGTGGCCCCGGCCACCAGCAGCGGCCCCACCACGAAGCCGCTGTTGCCGCCCACGGAAAAGATGCTCATGCCCGCGCCCTTGCGATCGCCGGAGACGAGGTTGGCATAGCGGGCCCCCTCGGGATGGAACAGGGCGCCGCCCACGCCGCAGAGCATGAGTGTGAGGAAGATGGCCCAGTAACTGTCCAGAAAGCCCACCAGGCCCAGGCTGCCGCCCGCCAGCAGCACGGCCAGCGGCACGAACCAGGAACGGGCGTATTTGTCGGCCAGATAGCCGAACACGGGCTGCACCAGGGAAGAGGTGGCCGAATAGGCGAACATCAGGGCGCCCGCGGCCTGATAGTTGAAGCCGTGGGCCGCGGCCAGATAGGGCATCAGCGAGGGCAAGGCGCCGCCGTTGAGGTCGCAGCTGAGGTGCCCCAGGGAAATGAGCAGTATTTTACGAAGGTCCATGCCTGTCTCCTGCGGGATGTTTGAGGCATGGGCATAGCGGGCGGGGCAGGCGTCGTCAAGGGAGGCGGGCACGAAAAAGGGCCGCCCGAAGGCGGCCCGGAAAGACTGGTCAGCTACGGTGCCTAGCGGCGCGGGGGCTGCTTGGCTTCCATGCTGTAACGGTAGATCTCGTGGACTTCTTCGGTGTAGCCGGGGTAGAAGCCCTTGCCCATGCCCAGCACGATGCGGGCACCGCGGTTCATGTGCACCAGCAGGTCGCCGGTGGAGGGATCCACGCACAGACCTTCGATCTCGCCCTGCTTGATGGCTTCGTCGAAGACCTTTTCCATGTACACATGGGCGTTGCTGTCCGAGGTGATGTCGATGCGGTACAGGTGGTCGGGCTCGTTGTCGTCGGCGGTGCCATCGTCAGCGGTCATGAACAGGGAGCCGTTGTAGTAGAACACGCCCTGCACCCACTGGGGCACGGGCTGCAGGTGCACCTTGCGCAGGTAGTTGCCCTTGAGGTCGTATTCGTACAGATGGCGGCCGCTTTCTTCGCCCACCCAGGAGCACATCCACACGGTCTTCTTGACCGGGTCCACGGTGATGCCGGAAACTTCTTCCTGGCCGGACTTGGGCTCGAACTTGAACGTGCGCTTGAATTTCAGGGTGTTGGCGTCATGGATGGCGATCTGGATGTCCTTGCCCACGCCGTCCATGAAGTTTTCGGCGCCCACATAGATCTCGCCGTTGTAGACGTCGATGTCACCGATGTGGTTGGAGGGGATGGAGTAGCCTTCGAAGGGCTTTTTGTTCTCGGCCACCAGTTTGCCGTTCATGTCGTACTTGTACAGGGCCTTGCTGCAGCTCACATAGATGAACTTGCCGTCGCAGGCCACGCCCTGGCGACCGGCCACGGGCATGACGCTTTTCAGGGTGTAGGTGTACTTGGCACCGGGGATGGGCTTGGCCTGGGCGGCGGGCAGGGCCACGCACAGGGCGCAGAGCATTGCCAGGGAAGCGAACAGTCCTTTCATCATCTTCCTCCTTCTTTGGGCCGGAACATCGCCGGACCTTTCCTTCCTAGTAGCGCGCTAAGGGAAAAAGGGCAACGGTGGAAGACGGGCTCCCTGAAAATGTCACAGAATGACACAAGGGCGTCATATGGCGGGGATGGGAAAAACGGCGGGAGCCGAAAACGAAAAAAGGGTCTGCGTTTCCGCAAACCCTGATTTCCTTTTTGGTGGAGCTGAGGAGAATTGAACTCCTGACCTCTTGAATGCCATTCAAGCGCTCTCCCAACTGAGCTACAGCCCCTCGGCAGAAATGCATACTGCCCCAAAAGACCCTGCCTGTCAACGAAAAAATCAAAAAAAGTGATTTTTCTTTTTTATCCTTTGATTCCAATAAATTAAATGGGAAGCGCACAGCGGGCGTCCCGCAGAAGGGTTTTTCCGGACCGTCATGGACCGTCTACGGACTACTCCAGTTCCGTGGGCAGACCGGCCCGCAGACAGGCCTGGGCCCAGGCGGCCTGGCCCAGGGCGATGCCGCCGTCACCGGGCGGCACTTCCTGCTGGCACAAGGGCGTGAGGCCGTGCGCCGCGAGCAGCAACGGCAGCAGACGGGCCAGCAGGGCGTTCTGCATGACACCGCCGGACAGGCCCACCACGCGCACGCCGGTGGGCCCGGCGGCCCTGACGGCCAGGGCCGCGAAGCCCTGCGCCAGCTGCCAGTGGAATCGGGCGGCCAGGTCTTCCACCGGCAGGCGGTGGCGTTGGGCCAGCACGGCGGCGAACAGGGCCGGGCCGTCCAGTTGCCAAAGACCGCCCTCCTCCGTCAGGGGCAGGGCGGACAGCAGCTCGTGCTGCGGCTGCGGGGCCCGCAGCTCTTCCGGCCCCATGCGCCACCACTGTTCCGGCAGGGGACTGCGGGCGGCGGCATCTTCCAGACGGATGGCGGCCTGTCCTTCATAGGTGATGTGCGTGCACAGGCCCAGCGCGGCGGACACGGCATCGAACAGGCGTCCGGCGCTGGAGGTGGAGGGACAGTTGAGGCCCCGGCGCCACATCTCGCTGACCGCCGTGACGGCCATGGCCTGCGGGGCACGACGGACATCGTCCCCGCTCTCGCCGCCGGCCGTCCAGATCCCGGTCAGGACTTCGGGGGCCATGCCGGTCTGCAAAGCCAGGCCCAGGGCGATGCGCCAGGGCTCGCGGATGGCGGCCTCTCCACCGGGCAGGCGGAAGGGCGCAAGACGGCCCAGACGCTGCCAGCGGGGCGCGTCCAGCTCCATGAACAGCAGTTCCCCGCCCCAGATGCTCTTGTCCGTGCCCAGGCCGGTGCCGTCCAGGGCCAGAGCCAGGGCCGGGCCGGTGTGGCCGTGTTCGGTGAGCACGGAGGCCGCGTGCGCCGCATGGTGCTGCAGATGCCAGAGGGGCAGGCCCTCGCGCCTAGCCAGTTCCGTGGCATGGCGGGTGGAGAGGAAATCTGGGTGCAGGTCGCAGACCACGGCGGCGGGCCGCACCTCCAGCAGATCCTGCAGGTGGCGGGCCACTTCCTCATAAAAGCCGAAGGTGGGGGCGTTCTCCAAATCGCCCACATGCTGGCTGACGAAGGCCTCGTTGCCGCGCGTCAGGCAAAGCGTGGCCTTGAGCTCGCCGCCCGCGCCCAGCACGCAGGGCAGGTCGCTGCCCCAGGCTTCGGGCAGCATCACCGGGCGGGGCACATAGCCGCGTGCCCGGCGGTAGAAAAAGGGCGTCGCGGCGGGTTGTTCCCCGTCGGCGGGCAGGGGGCGCACACCGGCCACGCTGTCGTCCACGCGCACCAGGATGTCACGGTCGTGCAGCAGCCAGGCATCGGCCAGATGCGCCAGACGGCGCAGGGCCTCGCGGTTACCCAGACAGATGGGCTCGCCGCTGGCATTGGCCGAGGTCATGACCAGTACGGGCGCGGGCTCTCCGGCCGCGGCGGTCAGGCGGACGAGCTCGTCGAAAAGGACGGCATGCAGGGGAGTGTAGGGCAGCATGATCCCGATGGCGGCGGTATCCGGCGCGATGGACGGGGGCAGGCAGCCCTTGCGGGCCGGGCAGAGCACGATGGGCTTTTCCGGGCAGAGCAGCAGGGCCTCGTGCTCCGGGGGAAGGTCGCACAGCTCCCGGGCCGTGGCCAGATCCGGCACCATCAGGGCCAGCGGTTTGTGCGGACGCCGCTTGCGTAGGCGCAGCAGGGACACGCTGCGGGCGGAGCGGGCGTCACAGGCCAGCTGGAAGCCGCCCAGGCCCTTGAGGGCCAGCAGACGGTCGTCCCGCAGCAGGGCGGCCGCCCGTGCCACGGCATCCCGCATGGACGCTTCCGACGGCAGGGTCTCCGGGCCGGGCCAGCCCGCCGGAGCGCTGTCCGGGGGCAGGGTGCCGCCGGGCGGGAGCAGCGGGTTGTCCACCAGCCACAGGTGCGGTCCGCATTGCGGGCAGGCCACGGGCTGGGCGTGGAAACGCCGGTCCAGCGGGTCGCGGTATTCGGCCTCGCAGCGGGGGCAGAAGGGGAAACAGGCCATGCTGGTGGTGGCACGGTCGTAGGGGATGGAGCGCGTGATGGTGTAGCGCGGCCCGCAGTTGGTGCAGTTGGTGAAGGCATAGCCGAAGCGCGGGTTGCCGGGCGTGTGCATGTCGCGCAGGCAGTCCTCGCAGATGCCCACATCGGGGCTGACCAGCACGCTGTGGCCGGCATGGCCGTGGCTGGCCACGATGACGAATTCCGTCTCGCCGTCCACGGTGGGCAGGTCCGTGACCTCCAGCCGGGTGAGCCGGGCCAGGGGCGGCAGCTCCCGGCGCAGGCGCACGGCAAAGGCATCCACCTGTTCCGGGGGGCCCTGCACCTCGATGCGCACCCCGTCAGAGGTATTGCCCACGCTGCCGGAAAGGCCGCCTTCCACGGCCAGCCTGTAGATGAAGGGGCGGAAGCCCACGCCCTGGACCTGTCCTGCGGCCAGTAAGGCCGTACGTTTGTGCTGTGTCATGGGACGAGCCTAGCGTTTTTTCGGCGTTTGCGCTACGCACGGACTGCCGCCTTGCGGGGCCATGAGACTTTATGATATTTTTCAGAACACTTTTTTACCCTTGGTTTTTCTGCACAGGCTGCAACAGGAGACAGACATGGCCGGAAAAAGCAGTGTCGGAAAGCGCATCCGCACGTTCCGCGAGGAAAGGAACGTGGATCTTGAGACCTTGTCCCAGAATACGGGACTGACCGTCAATTTTCTGGAACGCATGGAAAATGACGAGATATATCCCACCATCGGCCCCCTGCAGAAGGTGGCCCGTTCGCTGGGCGTACGCCTGGGCACCTTCCTGGATGACCAGTTCACCCGCGATCCCATCATTTCCCGCATAGACCAGCTGGGCAGCGTGGACCCCGCCATGCACACCGGCCGCACCCCCCGTTCCAGCTACATCTACCAGGCGCTGGGCAAGGGCAAGAGCGACCGCAACATGGAGCCGTTTTTCATCGAGATCTATCCTGACAAGGATGACGCAAGGAAGACCATCTCGCACCAGGGCGAGGAATTCATCCTGGTACTCAAGGGCGAGCTGATGGTGGTCTACGGTCGTGAGACCTATTACCTGAAGGCCGGCGAGACCATCTATTACAACTCCATCGTGCCCCACTACGTGGGCGCGCACGGCGACGACCCGGCCCAGCTGCTGGCCGTGACCTACACGCCGTAGTCTCCGTCGTTCCCCGGCCCTTTTGCGTACACAGCCCGCGCTCCCGCGCGGTATATGAGGATGATCCATGGACGAGAAAGTGCGCCAGCGCCAGGCGCTGTTCGAACTGCGTGAAAAGACCCTTGGCCAGATCCTGGACGAGACGGTGGCCCGCATCCCCGACAAGGAAGCCATCGTCTATGCCGACCGCAACTACCGCCAGACCTGGCGCGAGTTTGCCGATACCGTCGATCTGTTCGCCAAAGGACTCATGGCGCTAGGCGTGCAGAAAGGGGAAAAGGTGGCCGTCTGGGCCAGCAACGTGCCCTACTGGGTGACCTTGCAGTTCGCTACGGCCAAGATCGGGGCCATCCTGATCACGGTCAACACCAACTACCGCGAACATGAGCTGGAATACCTGCTCAACCAGTCGGAGTGCGAGAACATCTTCATCATGGACAGCCTGCGCGACCATGATTACATCGACACGCTCTACACTCTGGCCCCCGAGCTGCGCTACCAGAGCCGCGACCGGCTCAACTTCGCGCGCCTGCCGCATCTGCGGCGCGTCTGTTTCCTGGGCGCGGAGAAGCACCGCGGCATGTATTCCGTGCCCGAGATCCTGTCCATGTCCGTCATGACCGATGATGCCGAGTACCAGGCCCGGCAGGACAGCCTGGACCCCTGGGACGCCATCAACATGCAGTACACCTCCGGCACCACGGGCTTCCCCAAGGGCGTCATGCTGACCCATGTGGGCGTGGGCCTCAACGGTTACTGGATCGGCCGCAACCAGCGCTTCACCGACGAGGACCGCGTTTGCCTGCCCGTGCCGCTCTTCCACTGCTTCGGCTGCGTGCTGGGGGTCTCGGCCTGCGTCAACCACGGGGCCTGCATGGTCATCCTCGAAGCCTACAACCCCCTGCATGTGCTGGCCGCCGTGGACAGCGAACGCTGCACGGCCCTGTACGGCGTGCCCACCATGTTCCTGGCCGAACTGGAACACAAGATGTTCAAGCGCTTCGACGTCTCCAGCCTGCGCACGGGCATCATGGCCGGTTCCGTCTGCCCCGAGCCGCTCATGCGGCGCGTGGTGGAAGACATGTACATGAAGGACATCACCATCTGTTACGGCCTGACCGAGGGCTCGCCGGTGATGACCCAGTCCGACCCCGACGACCCCCTGCACCTGCGCTGCGAGACCGTGGGCTGCGCCATGCCCGGCATCGAGGTGCGCATCGGCGACCCCGAGACCTGCGAGGAACTGCCGCGCGGCGAAGTGGGCGAGATCCTGTGCCGCGGCTACAACGTCATGAAGGGCTACTACAACATGCCCGAAGAGACGGCCCGCACCATCAGCCCTGACGGCTGGCTGCATTCCGGCGACCTGGGCACCATGGACGAGAACGGCTACGTGCGCGTCACCGGCCGTATCAAGGACATGATCATCCGCGGCGGCGAGAACGTCTACCCGCGCGAGATCGAGGAATTCCTCATGGGCATGCCCGGCGTGCTGGATATCCAGGTGGTGGCCGTGCCCAGTCGCAAGTACGGCGAGGAAGTGGGCGCCTTCATCATCGCCCGGCCCGACGTGCCCGTGGCGCCCGAAGACGTGCGCGCCTTCTGCCGCGGCAAGATCGCCTGGTACAAGATCCCGCGCTACATCGCCGTGGTGGACGGGTTCCCCCTGACCGCCAGCGGCAAGATCCAGAAGTTCAAGCTGCGCGAGATGGCCGCCGAGTGCTGGCCCGAAGCCATGGCCGAGCCGGACCCCAAGGCCGCCAAGTAGCGTAATACGCTTGTTATGAAAAAAGCCCCTTTCCCGTCGGGAAAGGGGCTTTTGACGTTTTATGGAGGAGCCGGAGGCTACTTGCGGCTCAGGCCCAGGCGGGCCACCACGGCATCGGCGCCCATGCGGGCGAAGGTGGCCACGTCCTTGCCTTCGCGGGCGCTTTCGGGCAGCAGCAGTTCGGGCTTGTTGGAAAGCCCGGCCTGGGGCTTGACGCCGTAGGCTTCGGGGAAGCTGTCGTTGAAGTACATGTCCTGGAAGCCGGAGAACTTGAGGGCGTGGGCCGTGGCATCCAGCACGGCGTGCTCGTCATCGCCCACCAGGCCCAGCGCACGGGCGTTGACCAGACCGGCCAGGCATTCGCCGCCCTGGGTGCAGGCGATGTGGCCGTGGCGGTTGGCCACGATCATGGCGTCCATGATCTGCTGTTCGGTCACCTGCACCACCTGGAAGGCCTTTTCGCCGCCCTTTTCGATGAACTTCTCGGCCAGGCGCTGCACGCGCGGGAAGGAGACCGGGTTGCCGATCATGGCGGCCTGGGCCACGCTGGGGGTGACGGTCACGGGCTGCCACACGCGGGCGTCCTTGGGGGCGGCATAGTAGCGGTACACGGGGTCGGCGTGTTCGCTCTGCACGCCGAAGACGCGCGGCAGGCTGGTGATGATGCCCAGTTCCAGCATCTTGAGGAAGCCGGACATGACGGCCGTGATGTTGCCCGCGTTGCCGATGGGCACGAAGATGCACAGGCCGGACACGTCCCAGCCGTACCACTGGGCCACTTCATAGGCGTAGGATTCCTGGCCCAGGATGCGCCAGCTGTTCTTGGAGTTGAGCAGGGCCACGCGGTAATTCTCGGCCAGATGCTCCACCACCTTCATGCAGTCGTCGAACACGCCGGGCAGTTCCAGCACCGTGGCACCGCTGCCCAGGGGCTGGGAGAGCTGCTGCGGGGTCACCTTGCCGTGGGGCAGCAGCACCACGCTCTTGAGGGGCGCGCCCACATAGGAGGCATACAGGGCCGCGGCGGCGGAGGTGTCGCCGGTGGAGGCGCAGACGGTCAGCACCTCGTCCCACTGGTGGCGGCGGCAGAGCCATTTCAGATAGCTGAACGCACAGGCCATGCCGCGGTCCTTGAAGGAGGCGCTGGGGTTCTGGCCGTCGTTCTTGTAGGCAAAGGGCACGCCCACACGGTCGCGCAGGGCCGGAGCGGCTTCCACGATGGGGGTCAGGCCTTCGCCCAGGTAGACGATGTCTTCCTCGTCCAGCAGGGGCGCCAGCAGTTCATAATAACGGAAGATGCCGCGCAGGGCCGTGCTGCGGGTGGAGGCGCGGCGGTCGAAGATCTCGCGCCATTCCGCGCCGCTGCGCTGTTTCAGTTCGTCGAACTTGGTGTTTTCCAGCAGGAACACGCCGCCGCAGGACGGGCAGGTGTAGAGCAGGCTGTCACCGGGGTAACGCTGGCCGCAGTGCAGGCACACATATTCCATCTGACCGCGATAGGCGGGAAAATCACTCTGGCACACGGGATAATCTCCTTGCAGGGACAGGATGAGGAAAGGAGTTTTTTACCATCCTCTCCCGTGACTTGTCGAGAGGGCAGGCAGGGACGGGGGAGGCGCGGAAGGTGTTTTTGCGGGGGAGGGGAGGCCCTTTTGCCCATGCGAAAAGGGCCTCCCCTCCCCCGGGCCCCCACCCCTCTCCAAACGCATGTTATCCGAGTGGATGGCGGGCGGCGTGGCATGATGGCCGTGCCCCGCTGCCGGTCCCCCGGCAGGAAAAAATGAAAAAAGGAGGGGCTCCTGCAGGAGCTCCTCCTTTGAGGGATGGCTGTTGCCCGCGTGGCGGGTACAGCCGGGCATTCATAGGAGCGCTTTTTACGGGAGGGCAAAACTCCTTCAAATAAAGCGCGCTGGGGAAAGGGAGGGGAGTTTGAGGGGAGGGGGAACCCCTCTCGCGCTAGGCGAGGGGTTCCCCCTCCCCTCAAGAAACATCCTCTACCGCAGCTGGGACAGGGCGTCGCCGATGCGCTGCAGGGCGTCGCGCAGGGTGTCGTCGCTGACGGCGTAGGAGAAGCGGATGCAGTTGTCGTCACCGAAGGCGGCACCGGGCACCACGGCCACGCGGGCCTTGTCCAGCAGCCAGGTGCAGAGCTCGGTGGAGTTCTTGACCGTGCCGCCGAAGCATTTGCGCACGTCCACGAACAGGTAGAAGGCGCCGTCCGGGCAGGGGCAGGAGGCGAAATCCCAGCCGTTGATGATGTCCATGGCCAGGTCGCGGCGGCGCTGGAAGGCGCCGCGCATCTCGCCCAGGAAATCCAGAGGGCCGGTAAGGCCAGCCAGGGCGGCCTTTTGCGAGATGGAGCAGATGTTGGACGTGCAGTGGCCCTGCATGCTGGACATCTTCTTGATGATCTCGGGATGGGCCACCACATAGCCCACGCGCCAGCCGGTCATGGCGAAGCTCTTGGAAACGCCGTTGAGGATGGCCACCTTTTCGGGATTCTTGGCGAAGTGGTGCACGGCGCTGGCCATCTTGGCCGGGGCGAAGACCAGCTGGTCATAGATCTCGTCGGTCAGCACGTAGACGTCGCGGCTGTCGGCCCAGTCCAGGATGGCGGCCAGTTCCTCGGCATTGTAGACGGCACCCGTGGGGTTGCTGGGCGTGTTGAGCACCAGCAGCTTGGTCTTGTCGGTGCACTTGGCGTCCAGCATCTCGGGCGTGACCTTGAAACCCTGCTCCAGCGAGGCCTGCACGATGACGGGCACGCCGCCGGCCAGCTGGATGGTGTAGGGATAGCTGACCCAGTAGGGGGCGGGCAGCAGCACTTCGTCACCGGGGTTGATGGAGGCCTGCATGAAGTTGTACAGGGCATGCTTGCCGCCGGCGGAAACGATGGTGCATTCGGGGGCGATGTCCTCGCCGTAGAATTTTTTGAAGTAACCGCCCACCGCGGCCCGCAGCTCGGGGATGCCGGGCACGGCCGTGTAGCGGCAGAAGTTGGCGTCGATGGCGGCCTTGGCGGCCTCACAGATATGCTTGGGGGTGGGGAAGTCCGGCTCGCCCACGGCCAGGCTGGTGACTTGTATGCCCTGGGCCCGCAACTCCATGGCGCGGGTGTTGACGCTGAGGGTCAGCGAGGGCTTCATGGTGCGCACACGTTCGGAAATCTGCATAGGGTGCTCCTTGCCTGGAATAGGAGTGGCCGGACTGCGGCGCGCCCGCTCCGGTCACGGCGCAATAGCCTATCAGGTTCATATCTGACTGTAAACGAGGGCCCTTCGCTGCGGCCCCGTATCCCTTTCAAGGATGGTCCATGGAAAAAACACCGTTGCTGCCCCTTCCCCAAGGCTGTGTGGTGGGGCGTTTCATCAGGCGTTACAAGCGCTTCAGTGTGGAGATGCTGCTGGACGGCCAGAACGTCTGGGTGCACAGCAACAATTCCGGCAGCATGCTGGGCCTGACCCTGGCCGGGGCCCCGCTGCTGGCCTCGCCCGCGGCCAATCCGGCGCGCAAACTGCCCTATACGCAGGAAGCCGTCTGGCTGGCCGAGCGTGCCGTGCCGCCCCTGCCCGGCGGGGAGGATGACACGGACGGGCCCGCCCCGGGCCGGGGCTTTTGGGTGGGCGTCAACACCAGCGTGCCCAACCGCATGATAGAAGCTGCCTTCCATGCCGGGCGGCTGGACTTTGCCGCCGGATATACGCAATGCCGTCGGGAGGCCAAACGCGGCGAGAGCCGCCTGGATGCCTGCCTCACCGGGCCGGATCTGCCGCCCCTGTGGGTGGAGTGCAAGAACGTGACCATGGTGGAAGACGGCGTGGCCTGCTTCCCCGATGCGGCCACGGAGCGCGGCCAGAAGCATCTGCGCGAGCTCATGGACATCGTGCGCTGCGGCGAGCGCGCGGCCATGTTCTATCTGGTGCAGCGCCCGGACGGCCATTGCTTCGGTCCGGCGGACGTGGTGGACCCCGCCTATGCGGCCCTGTTCTATGAGGCGATGGATGCCGGGGTGGAGATCTATCCTTACCGCGCCTCGGTGAGCCCTGCCGGTATCGAGCTGGAAGGCCTGCTGCCCGTGGCGCCCCGTCCCGCCGGGCTGTGATGTCCTTCTGCCGGGGGGATCCGATGGAGAGGGACGCGGGGCTCATCCCTATGGCGCACCCGACGGAGCGTGAGCGCCCCTTCCCTTCGCCTGTTCCTCCCTGTTGCCCATTGGGGCAAAAACGCGCACAATGACGGGCGGCGAACTGTGGCGGGCGCTTTCGGCCTTTCCGGCTGGAAAACGCTCAGCCGGTTGCCGTTCCCGGCACAGGGCAGATACCGTCTTGCGGCGATGTGTCCCGGCGGCTCCCTGTGGTGCCTGTTGCCCCGGTCCATGATCTCAAGGAGACAGTTCCATGACTCACCGTTTCATCCCCCGGCTTTCTCCCGAAGAGATCGCCCGCCAGCAGCTGGAAGGCCTGCGTTTCACCGTGCGCCAGGCCTTCAAGTCCCCCCAGTACCGCAAACGTCTGGAAGCCTGCGGCGTCACGCCCGACGACATCACCTCGCTGGACGATCTGCGCCGTCTGCCCACCGTGGACGTGGAAGACCTGCGCGAAGGCTATCCCCTGCCCCTGCTCTGCGTGCCCGAAGAGGAAGTGGTGCGCATCCATGCCTCCAGCGGCACCACGGGCAAGCGCAAGATCCTGGCCTACACGGCCAATGACGTGAACAACTTCACCCTGCAGATGGCCCGCTGCTACGAGATGGCGGGCCTGACCCCCATGGACCGCATGCAGGTGGCCGTGGGCTACGGCCTGTGGACGGCCGGTGCGGGCTTCCAGCTGGGCAGCGAGCGCTTCGGCATGCTCACCATCCCCGTGGGCCCCGGCAACCTGGAGATGCATCTGCAGCTTTTGCGCGACATGGGCTCCACCTGTTTCGGCGCCACGGCCTCCATGGCCCTGCTGCTGGCCGAAGAAGTGGAGCGCGCCGGTATCCGCGACAAGCTCAAGCTGCGCAAGGTCATCTGCGGCTCGGAGATCCGCAGCGAAAAGATGCGCCTGGCCATCGAGAGCAAACTGGGTCTGGAAAGCAGCTATGACATCGCGGGCATGACCGAAATGTACGGCCCCGGTACAGCCATCGACTGCGACGAGCACAACGGCCTGCACTACTGGGCCGACATGTTCATCATCGAGATCCTCGATCCCGAGACCCTGCAGCCCGTGCCCGAAGGCGAAGTGGGCGAGATGGTGGTCACCAGCCTGCGCAAGGAGGCCGTGCCCCTGCTGCGTTACCGCACCCACGACCTTTCCCGCCTGCTGCCCGGCGACTGCCCCTGCGGCCTCAGCATGCCCCGCCATGACCGCATCCTCGGCCGTTCCGACGACATGATCATCTACCGCGGCGTCAACATCTACCCCGGCCAGATCATGGACGTCATCGGCGCCTTCCCCGAGCTGGGCGGCGAATATCATGTGGAACTGACCCGCGACGACCGCTCGCTGGACCACATGACCCTGACCGTGGAACGTGCCCAGGGCGCCACCTCCGGCGGCGATGCCCAGCTGGTGGCCGCGCTAGAGCAGCGTCTGCACAAGTCCCTGCTGGCCCGCGTGGCCGTGAAGCTCGCCGACCACGCCAGCCTGCCCCGTACCTTCAGCAAGTCCAAGCGCGTCACCGACCTGCGCTAGGCGGTGGTCGTTTTTTGAGGGGGAAGGGGGCCCTTTTTGAAAAAAGGTCGCCCCTTCCCCCCTCAAGCTCCCCCCATCCCTCCCAAAAACTTTTATTCGGATCAGTGACGGCCCGCCCGATCCCGGCGGGCTCTCTTCGTGCGTCCGTCCCCCGGTCGCACGGAAGAAGGGCGGCAAGTGGGCGGAGTGGTGAGCGGCTGCTTTTCGGTATCAAGAGGAAGGAGCGGCCTTCAGGGGGAAACGGACGTACCGTTTTCGGCACACCGGAACAGAGCCAGTAAAAAAGGACGCCACGCGTGGCGTCCTTTTTTGCTAGCTGAAAGATGTGATGCCGCACCTGCGGTCGTCCGGCTGGCGGGGGGGCGGGATGCCTGTCCCGTGCCGGATGCCCTGGCCTTCAGGCAGCGACGGGGACCATCCGGCCGGACCGGAGAAAAAGTTTTAGGGGGGAAGAGGGGGTTCCAGGGGGAGAAGGGAGACCCTTTTCCAAAAGGGGCCCCTTCTCCCCCTGGCGGCATCTTCTCTTACTGCTTCAGCAGATCGTCCCGGCTGTCGCGGGCATGGCGCACGAAGACTGCGCGCACGCCGGGCAGCTCGCCCAGACCGGTGAGCACGGGGCGGGGGGTGAGGCCCAGGGCGCGGATCTGCGAGGCCCAGGAGTCGGGCTCGTCACCGGCCAGGTCGTTACGGGCGTGGTCCCCGGCCACCACCATGAAGGGCTGGAGCCAGATGACGGACGCGCGGCTGGTCTTGATGGCGGCAAGCACCTGATCGAAACCGTGCGAGCCTTCCACCGTGGCCAGCACGGCCAGGTTGTCGGCAAAAGAGAGGGTGGAACGCATGCCTTCGATGACCATGTCGCCCCGGCCGTGGCTCTGGCCGTGGCCCATGAGGGCCAGCAGCTCGCCGGGCTTGCGCTGGCCTTCGGTGGCGCCGAGGACTGCGCGGCAGACATCTTCGGCGTCCTGCCGGGATTCCAGCAGCGGGCGGCCCAGATAGACGGCCTTGAACGTATCGGGGTGACGGGCCAGCCAGCTGACGAGCAGGCGCTCCATCTCGCTGAATTCCTCACCGGCCACCACGTGCAGGGACTGGACGCGCACCACGTCCACCTTTTGCCGGGCCAGCTCTTCCAGACCGGCGGTCACGTCACCGATGTGCACGCCCCTCTTTTCCAGCTTGGCCCGGATGATGCTGGAGGTATAGGCCCAGACCACGGGGCTGTGGGGGAAGGCGGCCTTGAATTCCTTGTCGATGGCGGTCAGGGCCGGCTGGGCCTCGGGCACGCTGGTGCCGAAAGCCACCAGCAGCAGGCCTTCCTTCTGGGCCGCCAGGGCAGGCAGGGCCAGGCAGAGGGTGAGCAGCAGGGCCAGCAGCGTGGAGCGCAGGGGTGTTGTGGGGATGTGACGCATGGAACCTCCTCAATGACGCGTTGAAAGGTTGGGGATGGGGCGGGTATTCGGACTTGAGGGAATGGGGAGGCATGCCTCCGGGCCTTTGCTTCGCCTTCACCGTGACGGCTGGCTGTCGTGGCGTGTCGCCAAAGAAGCTCCGTACCCTCTTACCGCAGCGCGACTGTTTCCGATTCACACGGAATTCCCCGCATGGCTGCGCCATCAGAAACGGTTTGGGGCACAAAAGTCAAGCCGGGCGGATGATATGGCGGGGCAGGGGATGCGCGGGAGGGCCCGGTGCGGCCGGTCGTCGCGGCGCGGGCAACGCAGGCCGCAGGACGCACGGGGGGCTTTTTCGCCGGACGCAGCATCCCCGGGCGCCGGGAACGGCAGGCGGACGCTTGGCCTTGGCCGGTCTTTGGGCTATGCTGGCCGCATGAGTACGCACAGCCGATCATTTCCCGCGCCCCGACGTGGCGCCCTCCATGAGGAGCAGGCCCCGCAGGAAGCCGACAGGGAAGAGAAAAAACGTTCAGCGCCCCGCCGTCGCAGCGGGGGCAAGGCCAGCCCGGAGCAGGGCGCGGACAGGCAAGGCCCGTCCCGCCGTTCCGGGCGTCGTGTTTCCGGGGAGCCGGCAGCGCAGGCTCCCGCCCGGGCCAAAACGGGCCGGGGCAAGAAGGCGGAACAGCCGGAACATGCCGCCGGAGAGGGCCACTCCCTGCCCCGCTGGCGGCAGGAGCACCGGGAACAGCGGCGCGAGGCACGGCAGCAGGAGCAGGTGTTTCTGGCCCGTCGCTGGCCCGACCTGCCCCGTTCGGCCCTGCCCAAAGAAGATTTCAGCGTGCAGGTGGCGGCGCGTGACTACATGCAGCCCCTGCTGGAAGAGCTGGGGGACCGCGTCATCACCGTGCGCGGGCGTCTGGTGCTGGCCCGGGGCACGGAGCCCGCGGCCTGGGCCCAGAACGTCTGGACGGAACCGCGCTGGATCCCCATCACTTCCATCGGCAGCGGGGCGCGGCAGCTCTCGGCCCTGCAACGCAACTGGCGGGCCCACATCCCCACCCTCGGCGGGCATGTGCGGCGCCTGCGTCTCATGCAGGAGCAGCTGCCCTATGTGGCGGCACGGCCCCTGCATTTCGGCACGCCCGCCCCGTCCGCGCCGCTGGGGGCCTTCACCCTGTGGGAAAAAGACCTGATGCTGGCCTCGCCGCGCACCACCTCGCCCTTTGCCGACGGGGAAGTGCAGTTCGTGGAGAACCGCGAGGACCCGCCGGGCCGCGCCTACCTCAAGCTGTGGGAGGTCTTCACCCTGACCGGGCGCACGCCCGCGCCGGGGGAACTGTGCATCGACCTGGGCGCCGCTCCGGGCGGCTGGACCTGGGTGCTGGGGCGGCTGGGCTGCCGCGTGTTCAGCGTGGACAAGGCCGAGCTGGCGCCCCAGGTGGCGGCCATGCCCGGCGTCAACCACTGCCTGGGCAGCGGCTTCGGCCTTGAGCCGCGCCATGTGGGCCAGGTGGACTGGCTGTTCTCGGACATGATCTGCTATCCCGACCGCCTGCTGGAGACCGTGCAGGAATGGCTGGCGGCCGATGCCTGCCGCAACGTGGTCTGCACGCTCAAGTTCCAGGCCCAGACCGACCACGAGACGGCGCGGGCCTTCGCGGCCATCCCGGGGGGCCGCCTGCTGCATCTTTCCTGCAACAAGCATGAGCTGACCTTCGTGAAGCTGGCCGACTAGGCCATCCTTTCCATCGCCATGATGCGGGCATGCCGTCGCCGGACGGTGTGCCCGCTTTTCGTTTTTCCGGCCTTCTTGCGGTGAGCAGGCCGCGATGGACAGAGCGCGGTGGGCAGGCGGGGGAGGGGCTCCTTGTCCGGCCCGGCCGTCCGGGACGATGGGCCCTGCGTTGCCGGGTGCTGCATCCCTTTTTCTTTTCAGGAACCATTGTCAGGAAAGGAGGGCTCTTTTCCCTGTCCTTTCACGACGTTCCGTTTGCCGTCCATGACGGGGAAAAGGCCGTTTCGCGTGCCCTGACACGTGTCCGGGCCATTTTCGCCTTGTGCTTTGCCTTTCCTTTTGCTACTTTCTTTCACCCCCGCACAGGGGACAAATTATGTTTGGAGGCATGTCAAGCATGGCAGACAAGGAAACCGGGCACGAAAACGAAATGAGTTTCGAAAGCGCCCTTGAAAACTATCTCAATCCCGACTTCGGCGACCTCGAAGAAGGCTCTATCACCAAGGGCGAGATCGTTCGCGTGGATGACGACAATGTTCTGGTGGACGTGAACTTCAAGTCCGAAGGCCAGATCCCGGCCAGCGAGTTCCGTGACGCCGCCGGCAACATGACCGTCAGCGTGGGCGACCGTGTGGATGTCTACGTCGTTCGCAAGAACGAAATGGAAGGCACCATCACGCTGTCCTTTGAGAAGGCCAAGCGCATGCAGGTCTTTGACCAGCTCGAAGACGTGCAGGAAAACAACCGGGTCATCAAGGGCCACATCGTGCGTCGCATCAAGGGCGGCTACACCGTGGACATCGGCGGGGTTGAAGCTTTTCTGCCTGGCTCGCATGTGGACCTGCGTCCCGTGCCCGACATGGACGCTCTGGTCAACCAGGAATTCGAATTCCGCGTGCTGAAGATCAACCGCCGCCGCAGCAACGTGATCGTTTCCCGCCGCGTGCTGCTGGAAGAAGAGCGTGATTCCAAGCGTCAGGATCTGCTGCGCACCCTGGAAGAAGGCCAGATCGTGCACGGCAAGGCCAAGAACATCACCGAATACGGCGTGTTCGTGGACCTGGGCGGTCTGGACGGCCTGCTGCACATCACCGACATGAGCTGGAAGCGCATCCGCCATCCCAAGGAAATGATCACCATGGGTCAGGACCTGACCCTGAAGGTGCTCTCCTTCGACCGCGAGAACAACAAGGTCTCCCTGGGCCTCAAGCAGCTGGTGCCCGATCCGTGGCAGGACATCTCCGCCCGCTTCCCCGAAGGTGCCAAGTGCACCGGCAAGGTCACCAACCTGGTGGACTACGGTGCGTTCGTGGAACTGGAACCCGGCGTGGAAGGCCTGGTGCACATCTCCGAAATGTCCTGGACCCGCAAGCTGCGTCATCCTTCCCAGATGGTGCACACCGGTGACGAAGTCGAAGTCGTCATCCTGGGTGTGGACGGCGAGAAGAAGCGCATCAGCCTGGGCATGAAGCAGGTCCGTCCCAACCCCTGGGAACTGGTGGCCGAAAAGTATCCTGAAGGCACCATCCTCGAAGGCGTCATCAAGAACATCACCGAATTCGGTATGTTCATCGGTATCGAAGACGGCATCGACGGCCTCATCCACGTGTCCGACATCAGCTGGACCAAGAAGGTGCGTCATCCCAACGAGATCTACAAGGTGGGCGACACCGTGCAGGCCAAGGTGCTGACCGTTGACCAGGAAAACGAAAAGTTCACCCTGGGCATCAAGCAGCTGGTCGATGATCCGTGGGGCCACGTGCCCAGCACCTACCCCGTGGGCTGCACCGTGAAGGGCGTGGTGACCAACATCACCGACTTCGGTCTGTTCGTGGAAGTGGAAGAAGGCATCGAAGGTCTGGTGCACGTTTCCGAACTTTCCAGCAAGAAGATCAAGAGCCCTGCCGAGCTCTACAAGGAAGGTCAGGAAATCCAGGCCAAGGTCATCCACGTGAGCGCCGAAGAACGCCGCCTGGGTCTGTCCATCAAGCAGATCAAGGACGACGAAGACCGCCGCAAGCCCAAAGAATTCCACGCTGGTCCCCAGGAAGCCGGTCAGAGCCTCGGCGACCTGCTGAAGGCCGCTCAGGAAAGCAACTAGTCCTCACGGACCGGTTTGCGAATAGGAAGGGGGAGCCGCAAGGCTCCCCCTTTTTGCGTCCGCGGGGCAACATGGGATACGGCCTGCCTTCCCGCGGGGCGCCCCTCTCCCGCATACGGGGAGCCTGCGACGGCGGTGGCCCGGCTTGCCTCGGGACTGGCGATGCCCTACAGTTGTCCTGTAGCCCGACCACAGGACAGACAGGCCATCGGAGGCAGATATGAAGCGCGTACTTTGCTGGATCGGAGGTATCGTTCTGGTACTGGCGGCGGTACTGGCCATCGTGATCAGCCAGCTGGATACGGAATTCATCAGCGGCCAGATCTCGGCCGCGGTGGAAAAAGCCACAGGCACGCCCGTGCGCTTCGCCAGTCCGCCCGAGCTTTCCCTGCTGCCCCCCGGTGCCAAATTCGCTTCCGTCAGCTGGGACGGCGTGCAGGACGGGCAGGGCATGCGCTTCACGGCCAGGGGCGGCGAGGCCCATCTGGAGCTGGAACCGCTGCTGCACGGCGAGCTGGTCATCGGGGAAGTTCGTCTGGATAGCCCCTCGCTGAGCCTGCTGCTGCCTGAAGGCAAGGCCGCCGCGCCTGCGGGTGTGGCCTCCGGCAAGGTTGCCGGCAACAAGCCCGGCAGCGAGGTTCTCCTGCCGCTGGAGCTGGGCCGCCTGACCCTGAGCAAGGGCAGCCTGCATGTGGAGAAGGGCGGCGAGCGCTACGACCTGCGCGACATCAATCTTTCCGTGGAGAACCTGCGCAACGGCCAGGACGCCGTCCTGCGCTGCGATTTCACCTACGATCTGCTCACCGCCGGACGCACGCTGGCCGGGACCCTGGCCCTGGATGCCCAGGCCGGGCTCTTCGGCATGGCCCCGCGTGTGCAGAACCTTTCCCTGACCATCACACCTTCCCGCCGGGGCCTTCTGCCCGCGGGCCTCGGGCCCGTGCAATTGCAGGGCGATGCCTCGCTGGATACGGCGGCCCGGCAGCTGCATCTGTCACGCCTGAGCCTTTCCGTGCCGCACGGCCGCGTGGGGCTCACGGGCACGCTGGGCCTGGACGGCCCGACCTTCACGGGTTCGGCCCTGCTGGAAGGCTCGCCGCGCAAGCTGGCCTCGGCCCTGGGCGTGGAACTGAAGCCCCATGCGCAGGATGCCCTGCTGTTCAAGGGCTCCGTGGCCTGGGAAGGTGACACGCTGGCGCTTTCCCAGTGCAAGGGCAAGCTGGACGCCACGCCCCTGCGGGCGGAACTGCGCCTGCACTTCCGGGACGTGCTCGCCATGGAAGGCTCCCTGAGCCTGGGCAAGCTGCAACTGGACGAATATCTGCCCCTGCCCGAAAGCGGCAAGGATGCGGGAGCGGCCAAGGCCAGGGAAGGCAAGGCCGTGGCGGCCGCGGACAAGGAGGACGCCACCAGCTGGCCCACGATCAATCTGCGGCTGGCCATGTCGTCCCTGGGCTGGAAGAAGATGCATCTGCGTGACATCTCCCTGGCCCTGAGCGGCAGCAAGGGCGATTACCGCCTGACCTCCTTCCAGGGCGTGCTGGAAAGCGGCGGCCGCCTGTCCGCCGGCGGCCGGGCTGAGCTCCGGTCCCACAAGTATGCGCTGGATCTGGATGCGGCCGAAGTGGCCCTGGGCCCCTTGCAGGAATCTCTGGAAAAGCCCCGCTCCGTGGAAGGTCTGGCGGCCCTCAAGGCCTCCTGCACCACGAGCGGCACAAGTACCGATGCCCTGATGGCCGCTCTGTCCGGTTCGGGCGATCTGCGGCTGCGCAACATGCACATCCCGGCCCTGACCTCCCTGCTGCATTCGGTGCCCGGCCTCAAGGGGGCCGTTTCCGATACCTTCGAGCAGGTGCATGTGCCCTTCGTGCTGCGCAAGGGCGAAGCCGACCTGGCGCCCATGACGGCCACCTCGCCCAAGCTCCAGGCCAAGGGCCAGGCCCACGCCAGTCTGCCGCGCCAGCATCTCAAGGGCACGGCCACCATCACCACGCTGGGCCTGAACATCCCCGTGAACTACGAAGGCCCCTTCGACAACCTCTCGTTCTCGCTGGACTCCAGGTTCGCTCTGGACGCGGTCAAGGGCCTCGGCAACAACCTGCTGGAGGGCGGCAAGAAGGCGGGCAGCGCGGCTGGCGATACGGCCCGTGACGCCGGCAGCAGCATCGGCGGTGCCGTGCGTGACGCCGGCGGCGCCATCCGGGGGCTGTTAGGACGCTAGGGACGGGATGACTTGAGGGGAGGGGGGACCCCTCTCGCGCTAGCAGAGGGGTCCCCCCTCCCCTCAAACTCCCCACCCCCTCCCCAGCGCGCTTTATTATGGGGAAGAAAATGGCGGTCGTGGCTTCGTGCGATGGCACGATCCACGGCCGCCTTTTTGGTGTTGGCACCCGCGTGAAAAGTACCTCTTCCCTAGTGCACTTTAGTTTGATAGGTTTATTTTATTTAGGTAAAAAACTGACAAGATATTGGTTTGTAATTTAAATTGAAAAATACATAATAGTAGCTATTTTAAATAGTTACTTTAGTTTGGGGGGCTTATGGCAACTGTTTTCCCAGATTTTACAACTATTTCTCGCTTAAGAACACCTGCGACTGAAGGTGAGTTTTATATTCTTGAATGCCTAGCGTCGAATTTGTCGAGTGATTATGAGATATTTTTTAATCCTTTTTTGGATGGGGATCGTCCTGATATCGTAATATTGAAAAAGGGGTGTTGTGTAATTATTGTAGAAGTAAAGGATTGGAATCTTTCTTCTTATAATATTGATGCCAATAACAAATGGTTTATACATAATAGTGCAGGGAAAGAAGTTAAAATAAAATCTCCAATGGCTCAAGTTTTTCATTATAAAAATAACATTTATAATCTACATATACCGTCTCTTGGATATCAAAATATTATAAATAAAAATTTTTATAAAATAATATCGCCATTTGTTTATTTCCATAACGCTACTGTAAAGGATTTAAACCAGATATACTCTTTCGCTTTTGAAACTGTCCGCAATGATATGGCAGTATTAAATAAAGATAGAAGAAATATGGGGTGTGATGAGAAGTGTCAACAGGAATATGAAAATAGATATATTTTTTTAAAAAGTAAGCAGTATAAGCTTGAAAGAGATTTTTATATGTCATTTTGTAGGGAAAACGTCGATAAATTTATAAGAAAGGTGCTCAAAGTCGGTAGTAAATATGATGTATTGTTTGATGATAGTATATATAATGATTTTAAACGTAGACTATCTCCTTCAGAGTGGACTGGTAAACAAGGGATTCCTATAGAATTCACTAAGGAGCAGAAAAAATATATAAAAAGTATTAAGGGGGAGCGTAAAAGAATCAGGGGAGTATCTGGGTGTGGAAAAAGCATGATATTGGGGGCGCGCGCTCTAGATGCTTACTCCCAGCATAAAAATGTACTTATTCTAACCTTTAACTTAACATTGAGAAATCTTATTCGTGATAGATTGAGTTATCTCAATTATCATTTATATAACAATGAAATTGACGTTAATAGAATCGAAATATCCAATTATCACCACTTTTTTGTAAGCAAGCTTAATGAGTATGGTATAGAGCCCGATGAGGGGCTGTATGATCCTAATTTATATATAAAACGAAATATTTTTAAGGGCTGCGAAATTGAAAAATATGATTCTATATTTATCGATGAAATACAAGATTATGAGAAAGAATGGATCTATATAATTCGAGATTATTTTTTGGCAAAAGATGGCGAAATGGTATTGTGGGGAGATTTTTGTCAAAATATATATAATAGAGAAGTCTCCCTTTGCGAAGGAAATTTACTTGAGGACAAAAGCCCGCCACCAGCAGATGATTTTTTATTTCCACGTATAGATGGTTTTGGAAGATGGTTTGCAATGACAAAAAGTTTGCGTTCCAAGAATAGATTTTTACCATCTATGTTTTATAAATTTCAGAAAGTATTTTTATTAAATAAGTATAAAAATATTGAATTTTTTGATGATAGTATAGGAATACTCACGTCTGACATATTTAGGTGTAATGTATATAATATCGATGATGTCGGTTGGATTGCAGAGGATATCGATAAAATGATGCGGCAATATAAGTTTATTCCTAATGATACAACTATATTATCTTCTCAAAAGAAGATCTTAGAGGAAATCGAAGAATTTTTTAGCACTAGGGAGAAGGTGCTAACGACGTTTATAACAAAAAGTGAAAAACGTCGTATAGATATGATGGGATGCCGCAGCGAGATGGAAAGAAAAGTTAATCTGCTGCATATGGAGCGGGCCAAAAAATATGGTTTTAATCTTAATAGTGGGGTTATCAAAATTTCGACAATACAAAGTTTTAAAGGGATGGAAAATAAAAATATATTTTGTATCTTTAATAAAGATGACTCATTGGAAATAATATATACAGCGATTACAAGAGCATCGGTTAATTTGGTGGTTTATATTGAACATGGCAGTCCTTATTTAGATTTCTTTGAAAAAATGAATCAAGAATCTATGCAGTAGAAAAAAGGCCTCTCCTCCGCATGGAGGAGAGGCCTTTGGTCATTTTTGGGGGATGTTACTTCTGGCGGCTCTTGAGCCAGCTCTTTTCGGTGCCGGCGCGCAGGCGGGCGATGTTTTCCTTGTGCTTCCAGACCACCAGGGCCCAGATGCACAGCGACAGGGGCACCCAGGCGTACTTGGTGGCGGCCAGCAGGGCGAAGGGCAGCACCGTGACCAGGGTCAGGGAGCCCAGCGAGACGAAGCCGCTGCGCCAGATGACCAGCACGCAGGCCGCGCAGGAGAAGAGCAGGGGGAAGAAGGCCAGCGGCAGGAACACGCCGATGCTGGTGGCCACGGCCTTGCCGCCGCGGAAGCCCATGAAGCAGGAGAACACATGGCCCAGCACGCAGGCCAGGGCCACGCAGGTCACCAGCAGAGGCGAAAGGCCCAGCCACAGGGCCAGGGCCACGGGCAGGGCGCCCTTGCCCAGGTCACAGGCCAGGGTCAGCACGCCCCAGCGGAAACCACACAGACGGGCCACGTTGGTGGCGCCGGTGTTGCGGCTGCCGTCATTGCGGGGATCGATGCCGCAGAAGGTGCGGGCGATGACCAGCCCCCACGGGGCGGAACCCAGCACATAACCCAGAACGATACACAAAAAGGCCGTCATATTCCTCCTCCTTGAACCGGGGCTGTCCTTGCCCCGCCACAGCGGCTGCCATGGCGTTGTCGTCTCTGCCAGTTTTTATCCTCACCCTCCGAAGCAAAGCGCGCTGGGGAGGGGGTGGGGAGTTTAAGGGGAGGGGGGACACCTCTCGCGCCAGCAGAGGGGTCACACCTCCCCTCAGCACGGATCATCCCCCGGAAACATATCCCCAGGCCCCCGGCATCAGCCGTCCATGCTGACGGCCTCGAGGATCTGGATCTCGTTATACAGCGGGTGCACGCGGCCGATGCGCACCTGCACGGCCATGCCGGGGCAGGTACGTTCGTCGAACATGCGGCGCTTGCCGCGCACGTACATGCCCTGTGCGGGCAGGCTCACATTGACGAACATGTCGTTCTCTTCGGTGACCACGCCGTCCCACCAGACCTTGTCGCCCTGCTGGCGGAAGTAGAGCAGCTTCCAGTAACGCGGGCGGAAACGCTGCACCTGTCCGGCGGCGTCCAGCACGGCATTGAGGCTGACCAACAGGGTGGACAGGGCCTCGCTGTCCCAGCGGGGCGTGCCGTGGGTGAGCCAGTGCAGCAGCTGGGCCTCGTTGATGAGGTCGGGATAGCGGCGCAGGGGCGAGGTCATGGGCGTGTAGCGCGCCAGGCCCAGGGCGGCGTGCGGCCGGGCCTGCACTTCGAGGCTGGAAGGGATCAGGGCGCGCATGATGCGCGTCATGTCCTGGGGCTCCTTCCAGACACCGGCGTATTCCTTGGGCAGGGCCACGTCCTGGGTGCGGTGCAGCATGGGGATCTCGCGTTCCGCGGCCCACTGGGCCACGGCGGCGCTGGCCAGGATCATCATCTCGGCCACCAGCGGCTGGGAGTCCGGGGTCTCGTGGCCGGGCTCGATGGACACGCGCGTCTGCGCGCCTTGGCCTTCCAGCACGATGGACGGTTCGGGCCGGTCCATGATGACGGCCCCGCGCGCGATGCGGGCCTTTTGCCAGACGCGGGCAAAGTCGTTGCCGCAGGCCAGCATGGTGGCCCAGGGCGCGGCGGGATTGTCCGCCTGCGGGGCCTCACCGGCGGCCAGGGCGTCGAGGACGGCCTGGGTGTCGTCGTAGGTCAGGTTGGCGGCCAGGCGCACCCGCGCGGCCCAGGGCTCGCAGGAAAGGATCTCGCCCGCGGCCGAGATGCGCGTCCGCACGCAGAAGGCCGGGCGGTCCTGGCCGGCCAGCAGGGAGAAGGCGTCCGTGCCCAGGGCCTCGGGCATCATGTGGCTGTCGCCTTCGGGCAGGTAGATGCTGGTGCCGCGACGGAACACGGCCTTGTCCAGGGCCTCGCCGAAAGGCCAGCAGGCGGCCGGGCAGGCCAGGGCCAGGGTCAGGTCGAAGCCGCCGTCGTCCGTGGGCAGGATGTGGAACGCGTCGTCCACGTCGCGGGTGGTGGCGCTGTCGATACTGATGAAGGGCAGGCCGCAGACGGGCAGTTCCACCTCGCGGGCGGCCTGCTGCAGGGCCTCCACGGCCGGGGCCAGGGGCTGCCACCAGTCGTCGCCGGGGGCGTAGCCCGCGCGGTCATACCAGAAATTGTAATGGGCGGGCACCTGCTCCCAGGCCATGAGCAGCTGCACGGGCAGATGCGGCACGTCGGGCAGGCCCTTGGAGAGCATGCGCCACAATTCGTCGTATTCCTGGCTCTCGGGGTCGGCCATGCGGGCGAACAGGATCTGCTTCAGGCGTTCGGCCACTTCGGGGGCCGGCCATTCGGAGATGCCCCGGGTGTCCTCGCCGGGCTGGGGCGGCAGCGCGCGTTTTTTGCAGGCCACGTCCCAGAGCAGGCGGAAAAAGCTGTTGCCGCCCAGCACCAGGGCCTCGCGGGCGGCGCGTTCCTGCTGTTCCTTGAGGCGTTTCTCCACCATCTCAGCGGAAAAGATCTGGAAGACGGGCGGCTGGAAGCGGAAGTGGCTCTTGCAGGCCAGCAGGGCACGCCCGCAGGCGGCGACGCTGTCGGCGTCCCCGGCCTGACCGGCCAGTTCGGCGAACCACTGGGCCGAGGCTTCCGGCACTTCGCCCTGGCTCATCTCCCACAGTTCCAGCACGGGCAGGGCCGCGGCCAGTTCTTCGCGGCGGGCGCGGTGCTGTTCCAGCACGCGGGCGGATTCGTCCTTGCCGGGCACGGAGCCCAGCGCGGGCCCGGCCCAGGGCAGCAGGCGCGACGTGGTGAGACGCGTCTCGCGCCGGTTGGGCAGCAAAAGACGCAGTTTGCCGCCGGATTCTTCGGTGACCAGCGCGATCTGGATGGCATTGCCTTCAAGATATTCCACAATGCAGCCCGCCGAGGGGTACTGCACACAAACCGACATAAAAGCTCCTTCAACCGGAGGATGGGCTCCGATAGGCGGTACAATCCGTCATTTTGCCTGTTCTGGCAAGTCCCGGCGGCATGTCCCCTGATGCGTCCGAAGGCCGGAGCGCCGTCCAGCCGGCCCTTTGACGCGCCGTCGCTAACAGGGTATGTTCCTTACCTTGTACGTCACTTTTCAGGCCGGACGGAGTTCCATGAGCAGCATCATCCATCAGACGGGCAGCGTTCGCCCGCTTTCGCTTCAGGAACGGGAACAGCCCCAGCTGTACCGCGAGCTTTTTCCTTACACCAGCATCTGTCGCACGACTTTCGACGAGGTGCTTCTTGCCCCGCGTCCTGCCGAACAGATGCGCATCACGGACACCACCTTCCGTGACGGCCAGCAGGCCCGGCCGCCGTATACGGTCAAGCAGGTGGCCAAGATGTTCGACTTCCTGCACCGCATGGGCGGCAAGACGGGCCTCATCACGGCGTCGGAGTTCTTCCTGTACTCGGCCAAGGACCGCAAGTGCATCGACGTCTGCCGGGCGCGCGGCTACCGCTTCCCGCGCGTGACCGCCTGGATCCGCGCCAACAAGGAAGACCTCAAGCTGGCCCGGGACATGGAGTTCGACGAGACCGGCATGCTGACCAGCGTGTCGGACTACCATATCTATCTCAAGCTGGGCAAGACCCGCCAGCAGGCCATGGACATGTATCTGGACCTGGCCCGGCAGGCCCTGGAATGGGGCATCATCCCGCGCTGTCATTTCGAGGATGTCACCCGCGCCGACATCTACGGCTTCTGCCTGCCCTTTGCCCAGAAGCTCATGGAGCTGAGCCAGCAGAGCGGCATGCCGGTCAAGATCCGCCTGTGCGACACCATGGGCTACGGCGTGCCCTATCCCGGCGCGGCCCTGCCCCGCTCGGTGCAGCGCATCGTGCGGGCCTTCACCGACGAGGCCGGCGTGCCCGGCGAATGGCTGGAATGGCACGGCCACAACGACTTCCACAAGGTGCTGGTCAACGGCGTCACGGCCTGGCTCAACGGCTGCGGCGCGGTCAACAGCACGCTGTTCGGCTTTGGCGAGCGCACGGGCAACACGCCGCTGGAAGCCCTGATCATCGAATACATCTCGCTTACCGGTGACGATGCCGCCGCCGACACCACCATCCTGAGCGAGGTGGCCGAGTTCTTCGAAAAGGAACTGCACTACAACATCCCCTACAACTATCCCTTCGTGGGCCGCGACTTCAACGCCACCAGCGCCGGCGTGCATGCCGACGGCCTGGCCAAGAACGAAGAGATCTACAACATCTTCGACACCAACCACCTGCTGGGCCGTCCCGTGCCCATCATCATCACCGACAAGACCGGCCGTGCCGGGGTGGCCTACTGGATCAACGTCAACCTCAAGCTGCCCGAGGGCAAGCAGATCTCCAAGAAGCACCCCGCCGTGGGCCAGATCTACGAGGCTATCGTGGCCATCTACGACACCGGCCGCACCACGCACCTGTCGCACGACGAGATGGCCGCCCTGGTGCAGCGCTACATGCCGGAACTGTTCGAGACCGAGTTCGACCACATGAAGGAACTGGCCGACGAGCTGGCCGCCCATCTCATCGCCCGTCTGGCGCAGAACGCGGACCTGCGGGACTTCGGCAAGAACGCCTGCGCCCGTCTGGACAGCTTCTCGCGCGAGTACCCCTTCATCCAGTACCTCTACCTCACGGATACCCAGGGCAGCCTCAAGTGCGCGGCCATCACCGACCCGGCCTACCGTGAAAAGTACGAGGCCCTGCCCATCGGCTTCGACTTCTCGCAGCGCGAGTGGTTTAAGATGCCCATGCAGACCGGCGACATGCACATCATGGACGTGTACCAGTCCCAGTTCACGGGCAAGCTGGTCATCACCGTGTCCTGCCCGGTGACGGACGATGACGACAACATCGTGGGCGTCATCGGTGTGGACATCCAGCTTGAGCAGCTGCTCAAGCGCTCGCAGGCCCTGCAGCAGGAAGCCCGCGCAGCCGAAGACTAGACGCATGACGGCGCGCCGGTGTCCCCGGTGCGCCGTTTTTTGCCTACAGGCTCGCCCCGTGGCGGCCGCAATCAGGAATACAGAAAAGGATGCAGACAATGAGCAGCAAACGAGTTTACTGGATCGAAGGCGACGGCATCGGCCCCGAAATCTGGCGCGCCGCCCGCCCTGTCATCGACGCCGCGCTGGCCAAGGAATCGGACATGCGCATCGAGTGGGTGGAACTGCTGGCCGGTGAAAAGGCCACGGCCGAGACCGGCTCCCCCCTGCCCGAGGAGACCATGAACGCCCTGCGCACCGCCGATTTCGCCATGAAGGGCCCCCTGGGCACCCCCGTGGGCACCGGCATCCGCAGCCTCAACGTGGCCCTGCGCCAGACGCTGGACCTGTACGCCTGCATCCGTCCCGTGCGTCACTTCGAAGGCCTGGAAACGCCGGTCAAGCATCCCGAGCGCGTGAACATGGTCATCTTCCGTGAGAACACCGAAGACGTGTACGCGGGCATCGAATACGCCGCCCAGACCCCGGAAGCCAAGAAGCTCATCGCCTTCCTGCGTGAAGAGTTCGGCGTGACCAAGATCCGCGAGGAAGCCGCCGTGGGCATCAAGCCCATGAGCGAGTTCGGCTCCAAGCGTCTGGTGCGCCGCGCCCTGCGCTTTGCCCTGGATACCGGCAGCAAGAGCCTGACCCTGGTGCACAAGGGCAACATCATGAAGTTCACCGAAGGCGGCTTCCGCCAGTGGGGCTACGATGTGGCCGCCCAGGAATTCGGCGACCTGACCTGCACCGAGAAGGAACCCGTGGAAGGCCGTCTGGTGGTCAAGGACCGCATCGCCGACGCCATGTTCCAGGAAGCCCTGCTGCGTCCCGAGCAGTACCAGATCCTGGCCACCCCCAACCTCAACGGCGACTACATCTCCGATGCCCTGGCCGCGCAGGTTGGCGGTCTGGGCCTGGCCCCGGGCGTCAACATGTCCGACTCCCTGGCCTTCTATGAGGCCACCCACGGCACCGCTCCCACCATCGCCGGCCAGGACAAGGCCAACCCCGGCAGCGTGATCCTGTGCGGCGCCCTGATGCTGGAACAGATGGGCGTGCCCGCGGCTGCCGAACGCATCCGCAACGCCATGAGCAAGGCCATCGCCGGCCGCGCCGTCACCGTGGACCTGGCCGCCCAGGTGGAAGGCGCCCGCGTGGTGGGCTGCCAGGAATTCGGCGAGATCATCGGCGCCTGCCTGTAGGCGGACGCATCATTTCGCACGATCTTCGTACATCCGGGAGGAAGGGCGCATCCCTGCGGGAAGGGCCCTTCCTCCCTTTGTTTCCCGCCCCGTGCCCACGGGTGTCCTACAGGAACGACGCATGGTCTCGCTGGAAAACCTGCTCCTCTACATCCCGCTGGCGGCGCTGCTGGTCATGCTGCCCGGCCCGGATTTTGCCCTCATCGTCCGCACGTCCCTGACGGAGGGACGGTCTTCCGGCCAGGCCGCGGCCTGCGGCGTGGCGCTGGGCATCATGGTCCATACCTCGGCTGCCATGCTGGGCATCAGCGCGGTCATCGCCCAGTCCGTCACCCTGTTCACGCTGTTGCGCTATGCCGGGGCCGCCTATCTGTTCTGGATGGGCATCCATGCCCTGCGGGCCGGACGCGAGGTCACGGCCGCCGTGGTGCGCCACGGGGGGCAGGAAGCGGAGGCGCCGCCTGTCCGCGGCCTGCGGCGCCGGGCCTTCCGGCAGGGCTTTTTGACCAATGCCCTCAACCCCAAGGCCGTGGTCTTTTTCCTGACCATGCTGCCGCAGTTCCTGGACCCGCATGCCGCCCTGTGGCCGCAATTCCTGGAGCTGGGCGGCATCATGGCCTTTTTCTGTCTGGGCTGGTTCGTGCTGCTGGCCAGCCTGCTGCACCGCATCCGTCGCGTGTTCGCCCGGCCCGCTTTCCAGGCCTGGCTGCACCGGCTCACGGGGCTCATCTTCATCTGTTTCGCCTTCCGGCTGGCGCTGGAGAAGATCTAGGCGCCGGTCCCCAACCCCCTTCCCGCCGAGGTACCCATGCACGAGATCCCCCTGCAACGTGTGGCCGCCATCCATGATCTTTCCGGTTTCGGGCGTGCCTCGCTGACTGTGGTCATCCCCATCCTTGCCAGCATGGGCGTCCAGACCTGCCCCCTGCCCACGGCGGTCTTGTCTTCCCAGACCTCCGGCGTGGAGGGTTTCACCTTCCATGACCTGACCGCGGAGATGGGCCCCATGCTGGATCACTGGCAGCAGCTGGGCCTGCGCTTCGACGCCGTCTATTCCGGTTTTCTGGGCAATCCGCTCCAGCTGGAGATAGCGGCCCGCTGCATCGGTCACTTCCTCAAGCCCGGCGGCTTCGCACTGGTAGATCCCGTGCTGGGCGACAACGGCACCCTGGACCCCACCCAGACGCCGGAGATGGTGGAGGCCATGCGCCAGCTCATCGGGCATGCCCACGTCATCACGCCCAACCTCACTGAAGCGGCCTTTTTGCTGGACGAGCCCTACCGGCCGGACATCTCGCCCGACGGCCTCAAGGAGCAGCTGCAACGTCTGGCGGCCATGGGCCCGGACAGGGTGGTCATCACCAGTGCCCCGGCGGCCCGCTCCGGCCATTGCGCGGCCGTGGCCTACGACCGCGGGCAGGGGCGCTTCTGGAAGATGGAGTCGCCCTATATCCCGGCCTTCTATCCCGGCACGGGCGATACCTTCTCCAGCGTGCTGGTGGGGGCGTTCCTTCAGGGGGACAGCCTGCCCGTGGCCCTGGAGCGCGCGGTGCGCTTCGTGACCCTGGGCATCCGCGTCACCTACGGCTACGACACCCGCCACAGCGACGGCGTGCTGCTGGAGCGCACGCTGCCCGCGTTGCAGGATCGCTGCGCCATCGGGGAGTACGAGGCATTTTAAATATATAGCATTATGCTATGACGATAATTCTGGAAAATACTTGTTGCGTATATTGTCAGCTAAACCTTTGTTACTCCCTAATAGTCCCAGTGCAAGTTCAGAGTATCTTGGGGCAAATGTATTCGCGATGCCATTAATTATCTCTCCATGTCCTAAACAGCAGAATTTGAGTGCCTCGTCGTAATTTTTACGTTCAATTATATTATTTACTTTTTCATCGCATGTATTCCATATCTTGTCGATATCTATTTGAGTAAAAATTTTATGGATATTATCTTTCATTCCTTCTTTTGTTTTGTGCTGCTTATCGTCTATAACAGAACTTCTAAGTTTGTCATCGATTTGTGTTTTGACAAGTCTGCTGATGATATGTTCTTTCCTGTTGTTAAGCTTATTAAAAAACTCCTTCTTAAATTGTTCAAATAATTGAGACTCCTTAAAAGAATGTTCTAGCACTGCTTTGAAGATAAACTCGTCTAAAAGCAGCATCTCGATTTCATTGCATCTTAATGAAAAAACAGACTGTTTTTTAAAATTTTCCAAAGATTCTTCACTTTTTAAGTCTGAGTCTATAATGCCAACGGCAGACTGTATGCTGTATGTCTGTGCATGTTTATTGCAGGAACTAACACTATTAATAACAGAGGTACATGAACCTGTGGCAATTACCGTAAATTTTTCTCCAAAGAGTTTTTCATATACTTTATAGTCATAGTCAGTTTTTGTACCTTCACAGAATAAAATTTTCTTGCGGCTTCCTATTATTTCAACAATGTGCTCTGTTTGTATATCTTCAAGTGAACATCCAAGAAATTCAAATTCAAAGTCATTTGGGTGTACGAAGCTTTTTATTTTGACAAGCTCAAAGTTTGTTCTCGCTCTGATGAAGCCAATGGTATGTGAAATAAAAATGAATTGGCAGTCATTTCGAGCTGTTATCAGTCTATCCCAAATTTTATTATAGATTGCTGGATTTAAATGATTTTCTGGTTCGTCAACAATAATAAATGCTTGACGAGGTGCTGCCAGTACAGTGGCAATATAGAAAAATGCGACACGTTCTCCATCGCTCATATTGTTAAAATCAAAAGGATCCTCTGTTCCTTTTTGAGCTTTCATTTCTTTTTCTGAAAATGCCGAATTATTTAGTTTCACTTCAAAAAAATCGTCAAATATAGCTTTTACTTTTATATAAATAGATTCTTGATCTTTAATTTCCGTATCGTAAAATTTTCGAGCAATATCATCGTGTTCTTTGCATAATCCAATTATTAATTTTTGAAGTAATTCTGTATCTGATGCTCCTCCATATAGGCTATCATTAAAACGTAGTAGTGTTGAATCATATAAATGAGAAATATATCCTATAGCTTTTATTGGTTTTGATGCTGGAATTACCTTAACATTTTCTTCTAGATTCTTAAGATGATTTGCAAGAGAAGTTTTGCCGCTTCCATTAGGTCCTAGAATTATTAGAGTTTTATTGTGGCCGTCTAGATGTTTTAAAATTTTATACGCAGCTAATTTATTTTTTAATTGATTAAATGTATTGATTAGGTTCACATAGATTTGAATAACGTCATATGACGTCGTAAATTGTGTTTCATCTGAAAGTACATTTTTTTTCTATAAAATCATTCAAGTTAGATAAGCTTTCTAAAATATCTTTACTCAATTTCCCTAACGGACATTCTTCTATATTTTTATGATTATTTGTGCTATATTTTTGTAGTATATCTAAATTATGTTGATTGTTTATAAAATCAACGACTATTTTTATAAAATCTGTTCCTTTTCTAAGAGTTTCTAACCAGTCTTCTTGATAATCTTTCTCTTGGAATTTGACGAATTGATTTGAAAAAACTGAAATATTTCCCTTTAAGATGTTAATCTCCATTTTAGACCTCTTTTGCTAAATAAGATTATACTATACTTTATATTATATAATTGAGTTGAAGTAAACATGGCTACATATATCTTAAATCTTTTTTTAATAAGTTACGATATTTTAAATAGAAATTATTAATTATAGTGAGTAGGGGTATCATCTGAATCAAAACGATATCATCAGAGTTTGGTGTGAAGTCGTTGGCGTCACGACCTGTGGTGAGCCCCTGTAGCCCATTCCCTCTTGTCTGGCCGGAGGTGCCATGAAGAAATTCTTTTGCCTGCTCGTGGTCGCGTGCGTCCTTTCCGCTGTCTTGCCCGGCATCGCCCTGTCTGCGGAGCAGCAGGCGGATACCGTCACGGAGAACAGTGATTCCGAAGTGTTCGTGGACGACAGTGATCGTTTTACCGCTTTTGAGGAGGAGCTGCTGGCCCGTTATGCCGACAAGGGGATCAGGTCCGTGGATGTCGCCGCCTATGCCAAGGGCATCGACATCGTCTTCGTCGCGGCTGACCGGAAGATGACGCGGGCGGAGTTTTCCGCCATCGCTTCCCGCAGTATCAGGGAGCTCAAGGAGCGTTTCGGTTTCGACAAGGATGTGCCCATCGGGGCCGTCCTTGACTATAAAAAGGACGCAGCGACGGATACCCGGACGCGCTTCGTGCTGAAGCTGCGTTAGCAACAGGGAGCGGGCGCCTGAAAGCGGCAGCAGGGCACAGGGCCTTGCCGCAGGATGAAAAAGAGGACAGCCCAAACGAAAAAGCCCTTACGGCATTTACCGTAAGGGCTTTTTCATTCCAGTCGCGGGGGCGGGATCTGAACGTCTGGCCGCCAAGGTCGCCGGGATCCGCGAACCGCCGGAACACCTTCGCTCCATCCGTGTCAATGAGCGCCCGGATGCTGTCCGCCTCCGGCCCGGATGGTACGGATGGCGTCCTGCTTTGACAGTATCCAGAATGCACCGCAAAACAGACTGGCCGTACATGCCGCCGCCCCACGGTTGCCCGCCATTTTTGATAGAACGGGCATTCTCGGCTATGCTTTCCCTGAAGGGTGACAACAAGGAAAAAGTCGGCAGCATGGGCATGGCGTGCGGCACCTTTATGAGCGTCGCTTTGGCGGGGACGCATCCCGGGGGAAGCGAGGCGGAATTCCCGGATGCGGCGACGTTCCTTTGCTGCCTGTCTTTCTGGCGCGCCGTTTTCACGGATAGAATGTTCATCAAGGAGGGAGCCATGCATATCTATTATACCACCAAGGGACTGCGCGGAAACTCCTATCACAGCGACATCATCAATACAGACCTGTTCGCATTTTTTCAGGGAAAAAGATCGCGTACCATCCCTTCCGCAGAAACGTTGCGCGTTGCTAACGCCTTTCCCAAATGCGATATCGATATGGGGGAAGACACGGATTCCGAATATGTGTATGAGAAAGGGACGTTCTATATCCCAAAAAGCATCTGCATGGGGGAAGTCGTCAACGCCGGCTGGGCCGTCGATTATTACTTCGTGGTGCTTTGCGGTGATGCCGTGGAACTGCGCTATGTACGCTGGGACTGTCCGTGGTATGAGACGGTGGGACGGGATACCGAAGTCACGGATCCTGCCGTCATAGCTAAAATGGAGCGCACGCTGGCAATGCTCCTGGATGCGAATAAGCCCAGGATACCGGCGCCTGTGCCCATATCGCGCCCGGCCCTGCTCACGTTCTTTACCTTGCTCGGTGTTGCCGATGCCGAAGCGCTGGCGGACAAGATCCACGCCGCCGCCACGACACCGGCACAGTGTGCCGAGCTTTGTGAAGAGTTCGACATGGAAGAAGCCTACACCGGCTGGCATGTTACGTTGATGCGATTGGCCCTGCGGGACCGGAAGCGCCTGGACTGGGTGGACTGGAAGGAAGCGCCGGAAGAAGTTTTCGCCTCCCTGTGCTGCCTCTTGCCGCCGGGGGCAAAGGAACACCTGCCCCCCTGCGACGATGAAGACGCGTACCCCGAGGAGGTGCTCCGCGCTTGCAGCCCCGTCTTGCATGACCGCTATGGCCTGACGATTCTGCTGTGGGATACGGGCGGTGATGAATATGTCTTTATGGTCGTACCGAGCGACAAGGTCGCGGAAGCGTTCGCGGCGGCCTCTGAGCTGGGCATGACCCTGCAACGTGTCGAGGACCTGTTCGACCAGGAGTAGACGGCGGCAAAAGAAGCGGCACGCCATGGAGGACGATCGTCCGGCTGCTTCTTTTGGGGCCGGCAGGGTATTTCGTCAACGCTGTTAGTGGTGGCGAGCCGTCCGGTTGCCCGGGCTGGCATCTCCTTGCGGGGATGAGGCGTGCCGGAGCGCGCCACCGGCAAAAAATACGGGACAGCGGCGCAGGGGGAGTGTCGTTCGCCGGAGAGCGCATGGCGATACTGCCGCAGCTCGACAGCTGCGTAGTTCCGCGACTGAAACATGGATATTGGGGATAGGAAGAGGGGAAAAGATCCCGCTTACGAAAAAAGGCTTCCGATGAAAATCGGAAGCCTTTGATCTTTCTGGTTGCGGGGGCAGGATTTGAACCTACGACCTTCGGGTTATGAGCCCGACGAGCTACCGAGCTGCTCCACCCCGCGACGCGGTAGCATTCGCACGTCATCCGTGCGAGAAGTCCTTTCTAGCCAAAAGCCCCCTGCCTGTCAATAAAAAAATCATTTTCCGGCAAATTTTTTTATTGTAGTTCTCCGGGACCTTGCCTGCAAGGAGTTCATCTACTTGAAATCGCTTATGTTATTTTTCAGGAGTGGGCCTGTGATGTTTCCCTGCGCATCCAGAGCGGCAGCAGGCAGAGCAGCAGGGCCGCTGCCGTAAGGTAGGCCGCATCCATGCCCCAAAGCCCCTGCACGCCGTAGGCCAGCACCGGGCCCGCGGCCGCGCCGCAATCCACGATGAAGGCATAGGAAGCCAGCGTATGCGTGGGATGGCCGTGCCGTTCCGCCGTGTCCGAGGCTGCGGCATCGGAGAGGGTGGCCAGGCCCGTGGCGCAGAGCTGCGAGCAGAGCAGCAGCGGCAGCCACAAGGGCGCGGGCAGGTACAGGGCCACCAGGGCCAGCGCACAGGCGCCGCCGCCAAGGCAGGCGGCCA
>NZ_DS996359.1:51529-55277 GCF_000156375.1 Desulfovibrio piger ATCC 29098 | reverse complement strand
CAGCACCGGGCCCCGGCCGCGCGCACCGTCGGAAAGGCGGCCGAACCACGGCGCCAGCCACGGTTCCCAGAGCCAGCGCAGGGCCTGCAGCGTACCGGCCAGGGTGGCGCAGCCGATGACGAGGCCGCCGGCAAGGACCAGCTCGCCCACATGCAGGGCCACCATGCGGCTGAGGGTGGCGGCGTAGATGCCCTGGAAGACCAAGGCCACCAGCAGCCCGGTGATGAAGGCACGCCGCATGTCGGGGCGGCGCAGGTGCAGGCCCGCCAGCAGGGACGTGGCGGCCTGGCTCGCCGCTCCGGTGGCGCGGCCGCTGCGGGGGATGCGGGTCAGGGCCAGCGGCAGGCCCGTCAGCGTCAGGGCGCCGAAGAGCAGGGCCACGGTGGAGAAGCCCAGCAGGTCGGCCAGGAGGCCGCCGCCGATCATGCCCATCAGGCTGCCCAGGCGCACGAGGCCGTTGTAACTGCCCATGAGATAGCCGCGATTGTCCTTGCGGGAGGCCGCCATCAGGGCGAACAGGGAGCCGAGACGCAGGAGCGTCCAGGCCAGGCCCCAAAGGCAGCGCAGCAGCAGCCAGAGCGCAAAGGACTGGGCCACGCCGTACAGCAGGGTGGTCGAGGCGGCCAGCACCACGGCCAGGGCCATGCCGGTGCGCTGGTCGATGCGGGTATAGAGCAGGCGCACCAGCGGGTTGAGCGGCAGACGCACCAGCCGGTTGACGGCCAGCAGCACGCCCACCTGCCAGAGCGCGGTCAGGCCGCATTCCTGCCAGAACAGGGGCAGGGCGATGTAGAGCATGGTATCGCCGGTCAGGCAAAAGGCCGAGACCACGGCCATGCTGCGGGCCAGACGCCGGGCCGCGGCATCATCTGGGCAGGACGGGGAGGGGGCGCTCATGGGCCTGTCCTGTGGCACGGGCTCAGTCCAGGCGCCGGGCCAGTGCGGCCACGGCCAGCCGGGCCAGCAGTTCCAGGCCCCGGGGCAGGACGCTCTCGTCAAAGGTGAAATGGCTGGTATGGTGCCCGTCGGGCCTGTTGGCGCCCAGTTGCAGATAGGCCGCCAGGCCGCCGTCTTCCTGCACCTTGTTCATGAACCAGCCGAAATCCTCCGAGGCCCAGAAATCGGCCTTGCGGCGCACTTCGTGGAAGGTGCCCATATCCCGGGCCGTGCGTTCCACCAGATCCACCAGCTCGGGGCTGGACATGGCGCCCGGGCAGTGGCTCTGGCACAGGAAGCGGCTGCGGCAGCCGTGCATGCGCGCCGCGCCATCCACCACGCGCCGGGCCTCGGCCAGCATATAGCCGTTGATGTCCCCGTTCTCGCCGCGGGTCTCGCCGCGCAGCCAGGCCTTGGCCGGGATGATGTTGGGGGTCTCGTTGACGTGCATCTCGCCCACGTTGATGCGCGAGGCGCCCTGGCCGTGGCGGGCGATGGCCAGCAGGTTGGTCACGGCCGTACAGGCGGCCAGCAGGGCGTTGCGGCCTTCGTGCGGGGCCAGCCCGGCATGGGCGCTCTGGCCGGTGAAGAAGACTTCGAAGTTGGTGGTGGCCAGGAACTTGTCCGTACCGCAGACCAGATCGCCGCTGCGGCTGGCCTGCATGCTCAGGTGCAGGCCGAACAGGGCCCGGACGCCGTCCACGGCCCCGGCGGCCACCATGCCGGGCGCGCCTTCGCCCTCTTCCTCGGCAGGCTGGAAAATCAGGCGGATGCGGCCGCTCAGGTGGCGCGACAGTTCGTCCCGCAGGCCGCCCAGCAGCCGGGCCAGCTCCACGCCCAGGGCCACATGGCCGTCATGGCCGCAGGCATGCATGCAGCCCGCATGGCAGGAGGCGAAGCCCTGCGCCGCAGGGACGTGATCCTTGTCCGTGGCCTCGGTGATGCCGGCATTGGCATCCATATCGAAACGGAAGGCCACCAGCGGGCCGCGCTCGTCTTCGGGGGTGCCGGGGGCGTCCAGGTCCAGATCGCCCCACAGGCCCGTGAGGCCGCCGGCCATGCAGGCCACCAGGGTGGGGTCGGCGCCCTCGTTGAGGGCACGACCGCTTTGGGCCGCGCAGAAGGCCGCCTCGGGCTGACGGGGACGGGCCGAAGGCCGCAGGGCATTGGCCCCCAGGGTGAGCCGGAAACCGGCATCCTGCAGGGCACGGGCCACCAGCGAAGCGGTCAGGTATTCGCCCCAGGCCGGTTCAGGATGGCGGTGCAGGTGGCGGCGCAGGGCCGTCAGTCGCGGGCCGGCCTCCCCGGCCCTTCGTCGGATCTCCTCCGCAAGACGTTCCATATGGGCTTCTCCTTTGCTGCGGCACATTGCCAAGGCCGCCTGCACAGGATATATGCCGGAGATACGTTCATGCAAGCCGCCGGATGCCTTGCGGCGGCTTTCCATTTTTCACGAGGGACCTATGCTCACCCTGATTCTCGCTGTCAGTGTCGCGGTCGTCATCTCCTTCACCTGTTCCCTGACGGAGGCGGCCCTGTACGCCGTGCCCTGGTCGGCCATCGAGAAGATCCGCAACGACGGCAGGCCCGTGGGGGAAGTGCTCTTCCGTCTGCGCAGCAATGTGGAAAAACCCATCGCCGCCATCCTGACCCTGAACACCGTGGCCAATACCGCGGGCTCCGCCGTGGCGGGCGCGGCCTTTATGGCGGCTTTCGGCGCCGAATACATGGCCCTGTTCGCCGCCGGTTTCACGGTGCTCATCCTGGCCTTCGGCGAGATCGTGCCCAAGACCCTGGGCGTGGCCTATGCCACCTCCATCGCCGTAGTGCTGGCCCGACCGCTGGAAGTGGCGGTCAAGCTGCTGACCCCGGTCATCTGGCTGACGGGCCTGCTGACCCGTCTGCTGACCCCGCCGTCCAACGGCCCGGACATCTCCGAGGACGACATCCGCGCCGTGACCAGCCTGTCGCGCCAGGCCGGGCAGATCAAGGCCTATGAGGAAGCCTACATCCGCAACATCCTGGCCCTGGACCAGAAGCGCGTCTACGACATCATGACCCCGCGCACCGTAGTCTTCTCCCTGCCCGAGGACATGACCGCCGCCGAGGCCTACAAGAACCCGCGCCTGTGGCATGTGAGCCGCATCCCCGTCTACGGCGAGGACAACGAGGATCTGGTGGGCCTGGTGGACCGCCGTACCATCCTCCACTGCCTGCTGGAAGAAAAGGGCGAGACGCCGCTTTCCGAGATCATGAAGCCCCTGCACTTCGTGCTGGAGAGCCAGACCCTGGACAAGCTGCTCAAGGAGCTGCTGCACTCGCGCTCGCACCTGTTCGCCGTGCTCGACGAATACGGCGGCCTTGCCGGTGTGGTGACGCTGGAGGACGTGTTCGAAGAGATGCTCGGCAGCGAGATCATGGACGAGAGCGACAGCGTGGCCGACCTGCGCCAGATGGCCCGGCAGCGGCGGCAGGCCCTGCGGGCGGCCGGTCTGCTGGAGCAGCAGAAAAAGGAAGAACAGGCGGAACAGTCCCGGTCCTGATCGGGAGGTCGATACCTTTGTTCCCTTGATGGATCGATGTGATGACGAAGCCCCGGCCTTGCCGGGGCTTCGGGCGTTTTGGGGCACGAAGGGCTTGAGGGGAGGAAGGACCCCTCTGCTGGCGCGAGAGCGGTCCTCCCTCCCCTCAAACTCCCCACCCTCTCCCCAGCGCGCTTTATCAGGGGATGAGGGATGCGTAGTACGTTGCATGAGGAAAAGGGAAAGCCCACAGGCATGCGGTAGGAGGGAAAGGGCGTGTCTGCGGCTTT
>NZ_DS996359.1:42498-51113 GCF_000156375.1 Desulfovibrio piger ATCC 29098 | reverse complement strand
GGATGGCGGCCCGCAGAGGGTGTATTGTCGTTTACAGATAGGGCGAGAACAGCCAGCAGGCGGCGTCACGCAACTTGAGGATCAGGTGGCGCTCCTGCAGGTCCTTCAGGGTCACTTCGCGGCTGCGGGCGATGGTCATGTCCATATACAGGGCCATGGCGGTATGGAATTCGGGATCGAAGACTTCCATGTTCAGCTCAAAGTTCAGGCGCATGCTGCGGGCGTCTAGGTTGGCGGAACCGATCTGGCAGTAATAGCCGTCCACGGCCAAAAGCTTGGTGTGGGCAAAGGGCGGCGGCTGGAACCACACGCGCACGCCCGCTTCCAGCAGGACGGGCAGCAGGCGGAAGCTGGCCCAGTGGACGAAGGGCAGGTTGTTTTTGCCGGGCAGGACCACGCGCACGCTGACCCCGCGCTGGGCCGCGCTGCGCAGGGCGGCGATGAGCTCGTGCGACGGCAAGAAATAGGGCGTCATGATGCGCACCGTATGCTGGGCGCTGCCGATGACCCCGCAGTACAGGTCATTGAGCGGGTCGGCCTCGGTGCCGGGGCCGTCCAGCACCATGCGGCACAAACTGTCCCCGGACATGATGTTGCTGCTGGGCGGCAGGCTGCGCTGGTCGAACTTGCCGGTGGCAAAGCCCCAGTCCAGCAAAAAGGCCCGGCGCAGCTGGTCCACGATGGGGCCCTCGCAGCGGAAATGCAGATCCTGTACGCAGCCGGGATGCTTGCTGAGGACGTGGTTGTCCGCGATGTTCATGCCGCCGGTAAAGGCCGTATCATCGCAGATGAGCAGTTTGCGGTGGTTGCGCAGGTTCAGGCTGAGGCTGGGCGGGAAAAGGCGGGGCGGCAAAAAGCGGGCCAGCTGGCCGCCTGCTTGGGGGATGCGCTTCCAGGGTTTGCGCAGCGAATAGACGGCGCCGCCGAAGCCGTCCACCAGCAGGCGCACGTCCACACCGCGCCGGGCGGCATGGCACAGGGCCTCGGTAAAGCTTTCGCCCACGCTGCCGCCACGGAAGATGTAGGTGGAAAGGAAGACCTGCTTGCTGGCCCGGTTGATGGCGTGCAGCATGGCCGGGTAGGCCTCGTTGCCGTTGCGCAGGGGCAGGATGCCGTTGCCGCTGCACAGGGTCTGGCCCGTCAGGCGGCGGCCCAGGATCTCCAGGGGCCATTCCTGCGGCGGTGCGATGGCCGTGCGGTGGCAGACGACTTCGGGATGATGGGCGTAGTCGGGTTCGATGGCGGCCATCTTGCGCATGAGGCGGGCCGCCAGGCTTTCGGCACGGCTGATGCCGAACAGGCAGTACAGCACGATGCCGACACCGGGCAAAAAAAGGACCGTCACGATCCAGCCCAGCGCCGAGCGCGGATCGCGCTTGTGGAGCAGGGCATGGCAGACGGCCCCCCAGGACAGAAGGTGCGCTGCCACAAGGCCTAAAGTTCCTAGTGTCAGCACGGCGGATCGCTAGCGGCGGACAGCCAGCAGCGGGATATCGGTATTGCGCAGCACGCGTTCGGTGATGGAACCGACCAGCATGTCGGCCAGGCCGTCACGGCCGTCGGTGTACATGACGATCATGTCCACGCCTTCTTCATGGCCCACGGTGACGATGGTGTCGGCGACCAGACCTTCACGCACGAGGCAGCGGCAGGCCACGCCTTCCTTCTTCAGCCCTTCGACCAGCGGAGACAGCAGGGTCTCGGCTTTGGCGGTATTGGAGCGTTCCAGTTCGGTATGGGCAGCGCCGCCCACCAGATTGGGCAGGGCTTCGGTCACATGCAGCAGGATGATCTCGCCGGAGCACAGGGTCTTGGCATGGCGCAGAGCCTTGGCAGCGCGTTCGCCGGAATTTTTGCCGCTCACGGGCACGAGGACACGTTGGTAGATCATGTGGGCTCCTTGGATTGGGATGACATTGCCCCAGAGGGCATTTCAACTAGGCATTGTCGCACGACGGGTCGATTTGTGCAAGCCTGCCCGGGCCGGGACGTCGCATCAAAAAAAGCCCGTTCCGGGGAACAGGCTTTTTGATGACGAGGATGCGGCAAAGGCCTACTGGCGGACGACCAGCACGGGCAGCGGGGTGTTGCGCAGCACATGCTCGGTGATGGAACCGAACAGTCTGTCGGTCAGGTCGTCACGACCGTCCGAGAACATGACGATGGCTTCGGCGTCCATTTCCTTGGCGGCCTTGACGATGGTCTCCACGGGCAGACCGTGACGGATGACGGTCTGATAGGGGATGCCGGCATTGTCCAGTTCGGCGGCGAGAGGAGCCAGAAGGGCTTCGGCCTTGACGGTGACGTCCTGCTGGTCGCGCATGATGTTGGGCATGGGGGACCCCACGCTGGGCGCTACGGTATGCAGCAGGATGATCTCCTTGGGATCCAGCTTCCTGGCCTGGCTCAGGGCCTTGAGGGCGCGTTCTCCGGAATGCTTGCCGCTCACGGGCAGAAGGACACGTTCGTAACTCATGTGGACTCCTTGCATAAAATAAGAGATGGCCCTTGTGGGCGTTGAAGGTTTAGTCTGGCACGACTTGCCCCTTTGTGCAAGAGGGCCGCTCCTGCCTGCGCCGGGCCCGGGGACGGAAAAAGGCCGGTCAGCAGGACCGGCCCCGGTATGTGCATCAGGAACCCATGGAGATGCGGTGGCGTTCCACCGCCGTGGCCAGTTCGGGCAGCAGGTCGGTCACGGCCTGCAGGTCCTTGGCGCGTCCGGCGCTTTCCACACAGCGGGCCATGCGGCCCAGTACCCGGAAGCCGTAGCTTTCGGCCTCGGCGGCCAGGCGCCCGGCGGCATCGGCCACCAGATGCAGGCGGCGCTGCTCCAGGGCATAACCGGCCTCCGCCAGATATTTGTCCATGCGCCACATGAGGGCGGGCAACGGATCCTCGGGATCGTCCGGCGGCTGGGGCCGCTGGGGCATGGGCGGCACGGGCATGCGCGGCGTGGGGGCCACGGGACGGGGCGCTGTCCGGCGCTCTATCCAGGGATTGGTCGTGACGGGGATGTCCGCCGTGGTTTCCGTCGCATCTTCCCGCGGAGCTTCCTTTTTGGGCATGGGGCGCGGGGTGCCCTGCCGTTCCTGTACGGTCGAGGCAGGGGCCTGCGGGCCCTTGTCTTCCTCTTCCCTGTCCTGGGGCTGACTGTTGCCCGTGTGGAAGCGGGAAAGGAAGCGCATCAGGGTATTGGCCGCGGCCCTGGTCCGGCTGGTCTCTTCTCGGCCGCTGGCAAGAAGGGTGGTGCTGTCCGGCGTCATGTCCGGCAGGCTGGAAACGTCCTTGCTGCCGGGCACGGCCTGGGGCGCCTCTTCCACAGGCGCGCCGGGGAAGGCAGGCTGCGTTCCGGCGGCGGGGCCGGAGCTGCTGCTCTTGCGGGGCTGCGGCGTGATGAGGGCCGATCTGTCCGTGGGCACCAGGCTGGGCTTGCCCAGCTTGCGGGCGATCTCGTCCGGGCTGACGTCCCGGCGCAGGGGACGGACCGTGACGACGGTCTCCACCGGAGCGGAGGCCGTTTCCTCCTGCCGGGGAGCAGGACGGCTGACCGGTGTGCCGATGGGCATGGGCTCGCCGACCCATTCACCGGCATGGCGCAGGCTGGGGCTCACATAGCCACCGGAAAGGGGGCTGGCGGCCGCTTCTTCTTTTGCCTCCACCGGAGCTTCCGGCAGGGCATCATCATGCGTTTCCGCTACCGGCACGGAGGGGAAGGCCGGAGCCGTGGGTGCGGCCGGGACCTCGTCCGCGCTCGCATCGGGAGCATTTTCGTTTTCCTGCACAGGGCTGTCCGTGGCGGCAGGCTCCGCCGGCTGTGCGGCGTCGGCCACAGGCGCTTCGGCCGCATCCTCACGTGCATCGTCGCCGGGCAGGGGCTGTTCGGCCTCTGATTCCTGGGCCGGGGTGGCCGGAGCGCTCAGGGGAGCTGCGGCGGATCCTTCCTGTGCGGGGCTCGTCACGTCGGCAGGGGCCGGTGCGGCGGTAACAGATTCTTCCGCATCATCCGCTCTGGCGGCCGGAGCTTCATCAGCTTCATCCGGGCCATCGACCGGAGCCGTAGGGGCAGCGTCCGCCGTCATTTCCTGCCGGGGCTCTTCTTCGTCCTGCGCCGTTTCGTCTGCCGGAGCGGCCGCTTCTTCTTTTGCCTCCACCGGAGCTTCCGGCATGGCATCAGCGGGCGTTTCCGCCACCGGCACGGAGGGGAAGGCCGGAGCCGTGGGCGCGGCCGGGACCTCGTCTGCAGTCGCATCGGGAGCATTTTCCTTTTCCTGCACAGGGCTGTCCGCGGCGGCAGGCTCCACCGGCTGGGCAGCATCGGCGTGCACATCGTCGCCGGGCAGGGGCTGTTCGGCTTCTGCCTCCTGGGCCGGGGAGGCCGGAGCGCTCAGGGGAGCTACGGCGGATTCGTCCTGTACGGGGCTCGCCACGTCGGCAGAGGCCGGTGCGGCAGCCACAGGCTCTTCCGCATCATCCGCCCTGGCGGCCGGAGCTTCATCAGCTTTATCCGGGCCATCGGCCGGGGCCGCAGGGGCAGCGTCCGCCGTCGTTTCCTGCCGGGGCTCTTCTTCGTCCTGCGCCGTTTCGTTTGCCGGAGCGGCAAACAGATCCGGCAGATCCCCGCTTGTCGCGGCAGGAGCGGCCGGAGCCGTCTGCTGCGGGACATCATCGGTGGACAGGAGCAGATCGGGCATGCCCTGGTCTGCCTGGGGTGCCGCGGCAGGGCCGAACAGGTCAGGCAGGGGAGCCTCGGCCTGCCTGCTTTCGGGCAGGGGCGCGCCAAGGTCGGCCACATCGTCATGGCTGCCCAGGATCTCGAGCACGGTCTCGCGCAGGGCATCTTCCGCAACGGGCAGGGTCAGGGCATGGCTGAAACCGGCGTGGGCCAGCGCATCCCACTGGCTCTGGTCGGGGGTCAGGGCCACGGCGCCGAAGGGCCCTGTCCTTTCGGCAAGGCTGTGATAACGGCGCAGCAGCGGCGCGGCCTCCACGGAGGCCTCGGGGCCGCAGATCAGCAGCACGGCGGCCGGTGTCCGGCCCTTGCGGGCCCCGGCAGCCAGACCGTGCGCCAGGGTGCCCGTCTCGTGGCAGGTGCAGGGCAGGTCGCGCAGCATGGCGCCCAGCTCGCGGCGGGTGGCGGCATCAGGAGCGCAGACCAGGACCGTGGGCAGCTCCTCATCGTCAGAAGCTTCCGGGAGATGCAGCTGCAGGGTGAAGATGACGGATGTACCGCGGGGGCCGCTCTCCACGCCCAGGAAGCCGCCGTGGGACGACGACAGCTCCCAGATGCGGGCCAGGAGCGACGCGGAACGCTGTTCCGGGGGCAGGCCCGTGCCCGTGTCGCGCACCTGGAAGAGCAGGTGGCCGGGATTCTTGCTGTCCGGCACACGGCGCACGGCAAAATGGACCTTGCCGCCCTTGGAGGCACGCACGGCATCTTCCAGCAGCAGGCGCAGGACGTCTTCCAGATCCCCGGCGGGCCCTTCGTAAAGCTGTTCGAGGTCGGCCGGGACATGCCAGCCCAGGGCGATGCCGGCTTTTTCCGCCAGCGCGCGGCAGGTCTCATGGGTCTGCCGCAGCGTCTTGCGCAGATCGAAGACGCGCTTTTCGGCGCGGGCCGTTTCCGTGGGGGACGGCGTCGCAGGCGCGGCCGTCTCACCGGCCGGATCGTGCAGCAGGCTCAGGGCCTGACGGGCACGGCGGCCCATGCTCTCCACACGGGAGCGGGCATCGTGCGGCAGGGCGCATTGTTCGAGCTGGCGGTTCTGTTCCACGATCTCGCGCAGGGGCGCGGCAAGGGCCTGCTCCAGGCGCCGGATGGCCGTGGCGGAGGCGCTTTCGGCTTCCACCGTGGCCGGTACGGGGGCGGGCTGGCTGAGGCCGGTCATGAGCGGCAGGGTGTTGCCGTCGGTATCCAGCAGGCGCAGGTTGGGATCCGTGATGGTCTGGTTCTGGGCGGGACGGCCCGGTGCCAGGGGATCGGCGGCCTCGGCGGAAGAGCCCGTCTCGCGGCCGGGGGCGCTCATGCCCGCGATGATCAGGGCGCTGAGGGCCGTTCCCCACAGGGGCAGGGTGCCCTGGACGAAGGGCGGGAGCAGCGTCCCGAGATCGAGGACGGCCAGACCGGCGCCCAGTGCGGCCACGAGGCAGCCCAGCAGGAAGCGGCGGGCGCCCGGAACGCCCATGAGCCAGGCGCCGAGCGTGGTGGGCACGAAGATCAGGGCCAGCATGGGCCAGAGCGGCAGGAAGCGGCCCATCCAGCTGAAGTCGGGCCAGAGGGGCAGCAGGGCCAGCACGGCGCCGGGCAGGGAGAGCAGCAGGTACTGGATGTCCAGCAGGCGGGAATGGCTGGGGGTCTGCATCAGGTGCCGGGCCAGATGGGCCAGGAACATGAGGGCCAGGCCGGGGGCCATGGCACTGACGGCATCGGCGGGCGTGATGTTGCCGGCGCCGAGATCGGGCCCGCCCAGGACGGCATGGGTCAGGGCGGCGCCCACATACAGGGCCGTCCAGAAGCGCCACTGGCCGCGCTCGGTGATGCCGCGCAGCAGGGCCAGCAGCATCACCACGGCCAAGGCCAGCATGACGCCGGGGCCGAGCAGGCTTTCCGGCGCGCTCGCCAGATTGTCCAGGCTGCGCAGGGTGGGCGCGAACCAGAGGGGCGGCTGCCCGTCCAGACGGATGAAGCAGACCTGCGGCGTTTCAGCGGGCAGGGGCAGGAGCAGCAGATTGCGCCAGTTGGCCTGGCTTTCCTGCCAGGTGGTCTGGCGGGAAAGCGGGTCGATGTCGGGCGTGTAGAGGACGGCCCCGGCCGGGACGCCCTGGCCGAGGTCGAGCATCAGGGACTCGGCGCGTGCCGTCCCGGCGGCGGGGATCTCCAGGCGCAGCCAGGTCACGCCGCTGCTGCGGGGCAGGGCCCTGGGATGCAGCGGCTGGAAGGAGGCCATCATGCCCGGCGCGGCCACTTCTTCCACGCTCATGTCGCCGTCCGTATCCAGAAAAGCCGAAAGGTAGGGCAGGATGCCCAGCTGGCCCGTTGCGGAGGCCTGGGGCGCCGCGGACAGGCTCGCAGGCAGGGCGGGCGTGGGCGCGGGGACCGGGGGCGGTGTCGGGACCGCCGGGCAGGTGGCGGCCAAGGACAGGACGAGCAGGAGCGGGATGACGATCAGGGCCAGCCTGCGGCAGGCGGCCTGTACGGGAAGAAGGGGGTACGTCATGCTTTTTTTACCTTGAGGGGCATCTCCGCCACGGGGGAGACGGCCCCGGGAAATACCGGGACAGCAGCAGGGACAGGAAGAGCGGACCGGTGGTCTGCGGACCACGGCAAGGCACAGAAGGCCGGCTGCCCCGGCCCTGGGGCGGGGCAGCCGGATCCGGATCAGTGCAGATGCTTGATCAGTTCCGAGACGGGCGTCCCGTCGGGGGCGTGGGCGTTGGGATCGGCGGCCAGCAGCCTGCGCCAGGCGGCTTCGGCCTCGTCTTTGCGCTTGAGGTCGTAATAAAGGACGATGCCCTGGTTGAACAGGGCGTTCCGGTGCCCGGGCTGGACGCGCTCCGCCTCGCGAAAGGCCTTGAGGGCATCTTCGAAGCGGTGGAGCTCGCGGTACATGATGCCCAGGTCGGTCAGGACGTTGGCATTGCCGGGCTGCAGGCGCAGGGCGTTCTCATAGGCCGTGACGGCCGCGGAGGGGTTCTGGTTGTCGAACTGGAAGTTGCCCAGTTTGATCCAGTGCTCCGCCTTGTTGGGTTCCTTGACCACGGCTTCCTGCAGTTTGAGCAGGGCGCTGTTCAGCTCGGGGGAAAGGCTGGCCTTGGCCTGCTGCTGGGGCGCCGCCTGCTGTTGCGGGGCGGGCTGCTGGGCCGGAGCGGCGGCCTGGGGCCGGGGAGCGGGGGCCTGACGGCTGTCCATGAAGCCCGGCAGCATGCTGCCGATGCACAGGCCCAGGGCAAGGGCCACCACCACGCTGACCAGACAGGTGGTGAGGGAAACGGTGGTGACGCGGGCCGGGGCCGCCGTCTGGGCCTGATCCTGTACGGGGGCCTGGGGCTTGTCCTTGACCGGCGCGGGCTGCTGGGAAGTCTTCTTCTTGGCCATGATCGCTCCTCTGCGTGCATGAAACGGCCGCCGTCACGGCGGCCTTGTCCTGTGCGCTGTTCCTTGCGCTGTGAAAGTGGGGGCAAGAGTAGCCGCAGGCAGGTAAAGAGGCAAGCCTGCCTGCGGCCCTGTCCGGCATCCTGGGCCGGGCCTAGTTGAAACTGAGGGTCGCCCGGCCCTGCTTGAGCATCATCCGGGCCAGGGGCAGGTCGCGCCACCACAGGGCGGCTTCGTTGCCCGCAAGGCCTGTCTGGCGGCTCTGGCCGCTGAGCAGGGCCGTGATGTCGCTGATGTCGTCCAGCACCAGACTGTGCGCCGGGTCGGGGACGGCGGGCAGCAGGCAGTGCAGACGGAGCGCCATATGCAGGCGTCCGCCCGCCATGCGGCCCAGCAGGGCCCCCTGCCAGGTGAAGCCCTGCGGCAGCAGCAGGTCGGCATGGGCCGGGATGAAGCGCACCTGCTCGCCGTAGATGCGCGCTTCACCGGCGGGCAGGCGGTCGGGATCGCAGCAGGGGCCGGCCAG
>NZ_DS996359.1:26538-42153 GCF_000156375.1 Desulfovibrio piger ATCC 29098 | reverse complement strand
GGGCGGCCGTGCGCGCATCGGGCTCGGCGGAGACGGGCGGGATCTCGGGCAGGGGAGCGTCCGCGGGCTTGCGCAGCAGGGCCACATAGAAGCCCTGGGCCGCCGAACGTTCGCCGTCCACGCGCAGGGTGCCTTCGCCGCCGGGGCGCTGTTCCCAGACGAAGCCCTCGAAAGGCGTCAGGTGTTCGCGCACCAGGCCCAGTTCCTCTTCGGCAAAGCGCACCTGCGCTTCGTTCTCGTCATCGTTGGTGGTGCAGGTGGAGAAGACCACGCGGCCGCCGGGGCGCAGCAGGCGCGCGGCATGGGCCAGCAGCAGCTGTTGCAGGCCCACCAGGCCCTTGAGCTTGTCGCCCTGCCAGAGCTTGAGGACCTGGGGGTTCTTTTCTACCGTGCCCCAGCCGGAGCAGGGGGGATCCAGCTGGATGGCGTCCCAGGTGCCGGGCGTCAGGGGCAGGGCCTGGCCCTCATAGGAACAGGTGCCCACATGCGGCAGGTTGCAGGCGTGCAGGTTGGCCCGCAGGGTGGCCAGACGGGCACGGGAAAGCTCGTTGCCCAGCACGAAGCCCTCCGGGCCGGTAAGCTGGCCCAAAAAGCCCGTCTTGCTGCCCGGGCTCGCGCACATGTCCAGCACGGCTTCGCCCTGCCGGGGCGCCAGGGCCAGGGGCGGCAGCATGGAAGACCTGTCCTGGATATAGATGTAGCCGAAAAAGGCGGCCAGCGAGGAGCCCAGCGGCCGCGGTTCGCACAGCAGACGGCGGCAGAAGGGCGAGAAGGGCTCGGGTTCGAATTCATAGCCCTGGGCGCGCAGCAGGCTCTCCACCTGCGGCATCTGCTCCGGCGGGCAGACCAGACGAAAAGAACGCCCCGTGGGGCGGGAAGGATTGGCGGTACTCATGGGCCTTTCTTATCTGTTCCGTCTGGAGGGAGCAAGAGCGCCTGCCGCAGGATGCCCGAAAGGGCGCAGGCCCGCGCCGTGACAGCGGATACGGCTTTCAAGTTGCGCGGCAGGCCAAGTGTCGCTATAGTTCCGGTGCCGCAGGCTGTACGGTCCCCGCCACGACAGCGGCAGATCCTCCGGCCGGGCGAGCCCTCCTTTGCGAGGGCGGTCGACGTACGCAGAGAACTGCAAGGAGATTTTGAATGAAATTTGCCATGAAGCTGGCGTTTGCCGCCTGCCTGATGCTGGTGATGGGCCTCCAGGCCCAGGCTGCCCAGGCAAAGTCTTTCGTGCTGCTGCCTTTTGAGGTGCACGCGCCCCAGAACTACAGCTATCTGTCCAAGGCTGTGCCTTCCACGCTGATGGGCCGTCTTAACGCCACAGGCGCCACGGGCACCATGGGGCCCCGTGCGGCCGGTTCCGCCGCCGAAGCCCGCAAGTTCATCGGCGGTGCCGACTATGCCCTGTGGGGCACGGTGAGCGTCATGGGCAATGACTGCACCATCGTCCTCAACAGTGTGGACAAGAAGGGCTCCACCTGGAGCAGCACGGCCCAGGGCCCCATGAGCGGCCTGAACGCCACCGTGCAGCGCCTTGCCGGTGCCTTCTCTTCCGAGGTGCTGGGCGTGGCCGGCGCTGCCGCCGCCAGCCGTGGCGGCCGTTCGGACATCATCCGCAACGAGACCGGCCAGCAGGGTTCCTACCTGAACCCCCAGTTCCGCTACCAGGGCAACTCCGCTGACGGTTCCCGCATCCGCAGCCAGCGCCTCAAGGACGAGATGGTGGACATGGCCGTGGCCGACTTCAACGGTGACGGCCGCAACGAGATCGCCATCCTGCACGACCATCGCCTGGTCATCTACAAGTGGGGCAACGACGGCCGCCTGGGCAAGCTGGGCGAGATCACCATCTCCCGCAGCAACCTGAACTTCTCCATGCGTGCCATGGACCTCAACCGTGACGGCGCCAAGGATCTGGTGGTGGCCACCTTCGAAGAAGAGAGCAACCGCCCCTACACCTACTTCTACGGCTTCCGCGGCAACAAGTTCACGGAAGTGGCCAAGCGCTGCTCCTACTTCGCCAGCGTCATCAACCTGCCGCCTTCCTACCAGCCCACGCTGGTGGGCCAGGGCTGGGATTCCATCAAGCTGTTCGCCCCCGGCGTGCACATGATGGTCAAACAGAACGGCACCTACGCCCTGGGCCAGCGCATCACCCTGCCCAGCGGCGCCAACGTCTTCAACGTGGCCTGGATCCCCGGCAAGAAGGGTGACCAGCTGGTCATGCTGACCGACGACGAACGCCTGAAGATCTTCCAGGGCGCCAACCAGACCCTGATCCATACGACCATGGAACGCTTCTCCGGTTCTGCTACCGGCATGGAGCACTACAAGGGCATGCCGGGCCTGGGCGTGGACCGCAACTACCAGATGCCCAGCAAGTACTTTGCCCCCATGCGCCTCATCGTGGCCGACATCGGCCATACCGGCGAATACACCCTGCTGATCAACAAGCCCATCTCCACGGCGGCCCAGATCTTCGACCGTTACCGCTACTTCCCCCAGGGCGAAGTGCATGCCCTGTTCTGGGACGGCGTGGGCCTGGCCCTGAAGTGGAAGACCCGCCGCATCCGCGGCTCCGTGGCGGCCGTGGACCTGGCCGACTTCAACAACGACGGCGTCCTGGACCTGGTGGTGGGCCTGAACACCTCGCCCGATCTGGGTGTGGGCAGCCGTCAGTGCATCGTCACTGCCTATCCGCTGGACGTGTCGCAGATGGATCCCAACACGCCTGCCGACCTCAGCGACTTTGAAGTGACCCCCAACTACTAAGCAAGAGGATGCAGCCCCGTTCCGTGTCGCAGCGGCGCGGGACGGGGCTTTTTCAGCAGCTCCGGCTGCCGGAAAGTTTTCCGTATGTCTATTTTTCAGGGAGGAGAGGTTGTGCGCATCCTGGTTATCGGTTCTGGCGGGCGTGAGCACGCCCTGGTGTGGAAGCTCAAGCAGAGCCCTCGGGTAAGTGAAGTTTTTGTGGCCCCCGGCAACGGCGGCACGGCCCGTGAGGGCGCCATCAACGTGGCGGTGGACGCCGGAGACCTGGACGGCCTGGTGGAACTGGCCCGCAAGGAAAAGATCGACCTGGTGGTGCCCGGTCCCGAACTGCCCCTGACCAAGGGCATCACCGACCGCATGCGTGAGGCCGGCATCCCCTGCTTCGGCCCGGATGCCTATTGTGCCCGTCTGGAAGGCAGCAAGGCCTTCGCCAAGGACGTCATGAACCGCGCCGGTGTGCCCACGGCCCACAGCCAGGTCTTCACCGATCCCGACAAAGCCAAGAACGCCGTGGTCAAACTGGGCGCGCCCCTGGTGGTCAAGGCCGACGGCCTGGCTGCCGGCAAGGGCGTGGTGGTGGCCAAGACCACCCAGGAAGCCCTGGATGCCGTGGACGACATCATGTGCAAGCGCGCGCACGGTGCCGCCGGTGCCAAGCTCGTCATCGAGGAGTTCCTCGTGGGCGAGGAAGCCTCCTTCCTCTGCCTGTGCGACGGCAAGACCGCCGTTCCCCTGCCGTCCGCCCAGGACCACAAGGCCGCCTATGACGGCGACCAGGGCCCCAATACCGGCGGCATGGGCGCCTACAGCCCCGCCCCCATCCTGCCCTACAACGAAGCCGAAGCCATGGCCGATACGGTCATCCGTCCCATCCTGGCCGCGCTGGCCAAGGACGGCCATCCCTTCGTGGGCGTGCTCTATGCCGGTCTGATGATGACCGAGAACGGCCCCAAGGTGCTGGAATACAACACCCGCTTCGGTGACCCCGAATGCCAGCCCCTGCTGATGCGTCTGGAAGGCGACCTGGTGCAGATCATGCTGGACTGCATCGAGGGCAAGCTCCGTCCCGAGAGCCTCTCCCACACCTCCCAGACCGCTCTGGGCGTGGTGGTGGCCGCCGAAGGCTATCCGCACGCCTATCCCAAGGGCATGGTCATCGAGGGCCTGGACGAAGCCGACGCCCTGCCCGGCGTCAAGGTCTTCCACAGCGGCACCAGCATGGACGGCGACAAGATCCTTTCCAGCGGCGGCCGCGTGCTTTGCGTGACCGCGCTGGGCGATACCCTGGCCGACGCCCAGGCCCGTGCCTATGAGGGCGTGAAGGCCATCCGCATGGACAAGAGCTTCCACCGCAGCGATATCGGCCAGAAGGGCATCCGCCGTCTGGAACAGCTGGCGCAGGAAGAAAAGTAAGCAACCGCGGCCCCGTGCCGCCATAAAGGAACATCTATGGCTCAAGTCGTCATCATGATGGGCTCCAAGTCCGATGAAGAAAAGGTCAGCCCCTGCGTGGACGTGCTGCGTTCGCTGGGCATCTCCTATCTCTTCACGGTCAGCTCCGCCCACCGTACCCCCGAGCGCACGGAAAAGATCCTGCGCGAACAGGAAGCCGCCGGCGCCAAGGTCTTCATCTGCGCCGCCGGCATGGCCGCGCACCTGGCCGGTGCCGTGGCCGCCCGCACCACCCGTCCCGTCATCGGCATCCCGGTCTCCGGCGGCCTGATGGGCGGCATGGACGCCATGCTCGCCACGGTGCAGATGCCTCCCGGATTCCCCGTGGCCACCGTGGCCATGGACAAGGCCGGTGCCCGCAACGCCGCCTGGCTGGCCGCCCAGATCCTGGCCGTGGCCGACCCCGCGCTGGACGAGAAGATCCGCGCCGCCCGCGCCAAGATGCAGGCCGGTGTGGAAGAAGCCGCCGCCGAGATCGAAGCCAAGTACGGCTGCTAGCAGGCCGGTCTTACCAGTAAACGAAAAGCCCTCCGTTCGCGGAGGGCTTTTTTGTTTGGCGGTGCATCTCATACGAAAAAACAGGCAGGCCCCGGGAGTGGGACGTACCTGTTTTTTATGGCAGCGCGTTATGCCGGGTCTTCCCGGCTACGGGAGATGGCGGCTTCCTTCAGCCGGTGGCGGGGACCGTCCGCTCAGACCGGGAAAAGGTTTTTTCGGGGCGGGGGAGAGTTTGAGAGGGGAGGGGCAGTTTTTGCCCAAAAAAACGCCCCTCCCCCTCTCAACGAAACATCAGTGCCCTAAAAACAGCACTTGCCGTCCAGGCCGCAGGCCGCGCCCTGGGCCACGGGGCTTTCCAGAACACCGCGCAGGGCATCGTCCAGCTTGGCCCGGACGCTGGCGTAATCGCTGTAGCCGCGGGCCAGCAGGGTGCGCTGGCCGCCGTGCTCCAGATACAGGGTAGGATAGAGGAGGAATTCGCCCATGACTTCCTCGGCTTCGGCGGCGTCATGCCGGGCGGCGCTCTGGATGGCGGGATCCGCCATGGCGGTGGTCAGGGCGTCGGGGGGCGTCCCCGCAGGCAGCCAGGCTGCAGCGATGGCGGCCTGCTCCCCGGCGGCCATGACATCACGGGCCTGGGCGTAGAAGGCCATCTGGAAGGCCTCCATCTGTTCCAGCTGGTGACCGGGGGCCAGATGGCGCAGGGCGGCCAGGGGCAGGTTCATGGCCGGGGAATGCATGAGCAGGTCCGGGCCCGTACCGGCAACGGCCCGTTCCAGGGCCTGGCGGAAATGCTCCGTGGACTGGCCGGTGGTCTCCTGCAGGCGGGCGAAGAACTCCCGGATGGTGGGGTATTCTTCCAGCATGCCGGTGAGGGTCTGGGGCTCGTCCATGAGGTTGCCGCCCAGAACGCGCACGGGCAGTTCGGGATGATCCGCGACCAGACGGCGCATGACCGGCGCGAAGCCGTAGCACCAGGGACAAAAAACGTCGGTGAGATAGAGGAAGTTCATGCCCGCAGCATACGCTTTTGGCCGGGGAAGGAAAGGCCCGTCCGGGCGCGGCACGGGCGGGGATGGCGGGGCAGGCCTCCGGGGTTTTGCGGGGACGGGAAAACTTTTTTGATTTTTTTGTTGACAGGGGGGCCGCTTTTTGGCAATGTGCCTTCTTGCCGAGGGGCTGTAGCTCAGTTGGGAGAGCGCTTGAATGGCATTCAAGAGGTCAGGAGTTCAATTCTCCTCAGCTCCACCAAAAAGGAAATCAGGGTTTGCGGAAACGCAGACCCTTTTTTCGTTTCTGCCCCAGGAAGTCAGGCAGCGCAAAGCCGGAGCTCAGCAGAGCCCCGGCTTTTTCGTATCCGGCTGGAAGGAGGGGCTCCTGCGGACACACGCGGGCCGGAGCGTATGCCGGGACCGTGGCCTGACGGCCCTTGCCGATACCACCGGTCAGCCCGGCTGAAAGGGCCGGAGTGTGCGTGCGCGCACACTTGATTCATGCGGCTTTGCTGTCCTATCAGGAGCGATTCTTACTTGTCAAAAAAGCAGGGTTGTGCTAGGGTATGCAGCAGCTTCGTGCCGGGAAAGGCACGTTCTTTCATGCAAGGAGACCCCATGCCCCGCAAGAAAAACACCTGTATGTATCTCGTGGCCGCCCTGCTGTTCCTGGGCGGTCTGGGCTATCTGGTCTTTTCCGGCCTTTCGGAGAATACCGTCTATTTCCTCAACGTCTCCGAAGCCAGGGCCGCCACGGCCGACAAATTGCAGGCGGCCCGCCTGTTCGGCACCGTGGCCCCCGATAACCTGCTCAAGAACGTGGACGGCCCCGGGGCCAGCTTTTTGCTGCAGGACAAGGACGATGCGGGCCTGACCCTGCCCGTGGTCTACAGGGGCGCCGTGCCGGACACCTTCAAGGCGGGCGCCGAGGTCATCGTGGAAGGGGGCCTGCAGCCCGACGGCCGCTTCATGGCCAAGACCCTCATGACCAAGTGTCCTTCCAAGTACCAGAAGGAAAACCGCAAGAGTTAGGGCGGCGCAGGCCGTACCCTTCCTGGCGCACGGGCCTTAGGGGCCGGTCGCGTCCTCACCGGAAATGTGCCGCCATGGCTGGTCGTGGCGTGCCCAAAGGAGCCCCATGTATTTCATTGCCTATGCCATGCAGCTGCTGACCCTGATCTGTGCTCTGGGCGGCAGTGCGCTGGCGCTTCTGCAGCTCTGGCAGCAGCGCGGCGACGCCCTGGCGCTGATCGAAAAGGTCCACTGGGCCATCACCGGCGCCCTTTCCCTGGCGGCGGCCCTGCTGCTGCACGCCCTGTTCTGGAACGACTTCAGCCTGGTCTATGTGGCCAGCTACACGGACCGTGTGCTGCCCGCCTTCTACCGCCTGACGGCCTTCTGGGCCGGGCAGCCGGGCTCCATGCTGTTCTGGGCCTTCTCCGTGGCCATCAGCGGCAGCATCTTTGCCCTGACGCCCGCCTACAAGCGCCTGACGCCCGCCACGCGGCTCTGGTACTGGGGCTTCTTCTACGCCATCATGGCCTTCTTCGCCCTGATCCTCTCCTGCTGGAGCAATCCCTTCGAGATGCAGTCGCCCGTGCCGCCGGACGGCAACGGCCTCAATCCCCTGCTGCAGAACCCCGGCATGATCTTCCATCCGCCGCTGCTCTTCCTGGGCTACGGTGGCTTCACCGTGCCCGCCTGTCTGGCCTTGGCCCAGAGCCTTTCCGGCGGTGAGGGCGAGGACGGCTGGCACCGCGTGACCCGTCCCGTGACCCTGCTGGCCTGGGCCTTTTTGACCGCGGGCATCATCCTGGGCATGTGGTGGGCCTACATGGAACTGGGCTGGGGCGGCTACTGGGCCTGGGACCCGGTGGAGAACGCCTCCCTCATCCCCTGGCTCATCAGCACGGCGGCCCTGCACACCCTCATCGTGCAGGAACGCCGCAACAAGCTGCACCGCGTGAACGTGGCCCTGATGTGCCTGACCACCATCTCCGCCTTCTTCGCCACCTATCTGGTGCGCAGCGGTGTGGTGCAGTCCGTGCACGCCTTCGGCGACGGCAGCGTGGGCACGCCGCTGACGGTCTTCGTGCTCGGGGGCCTGCTGATCTCCTTCTGGGCGGCCTTCTCCGTGCCCGCGCGCGGACGCGAGCTGGCGGGCATCGTCAGCCGCGAAGGTTTTTTGGTGATGGTCTGCTGGCTGCTGCTGGCCCTTTCGGTCATCATCCTCGTGGGCACCATGTGGCCGGTCATCAGTCTGCTCTGGACGCCGGAGCCCCACGGCCTGGACGCCAATTTCTACAACCGTGTCTGTGTGCCCCTGGGCATGCTCATCATGCTGCTGCTCATGGTCTGCCCCTGGCTGCGCTGGGATGGCGGCCTGCGTGACGCGCCGCGCTTCTGGCTGGCCCTGGGGGCCTTCGTGGCCTCGGGCGCCGCTTTCTTCTTCCTGGGCTACCGCCAGCCCGTGGCCCTGCTGGCCGCGGCGGGTTCCGTGGCCTGTCTGGCCGGGCTGCTGGCCAGTCTGCCCACCCTGCTGGGCAAGGGCGGCTGGCGTGCTGTCGGCGCCGCGGGCCTGCATGTGGGCCTGGCGGTGCTGGTGCTGGGCATGGCGTTTTCCGGCCCCTACAAGCAGGAATACGACCTGCTCTTCCAGAACGGCAAGGGCGTGCAGCAGGCCGGCGCCTATCGCGTGGAGCTGCTGGAGGCCCAGCAGGGCCGCGCCGTGGACCATGACTATCTGGAAGCGCGCCTCAAGATCTATGAAGGCGATACGCTGCTGGGCGAGCTCAAGCCGCAGCGCCGCATGTACGACAAATTCGGTACCATGCAGTTCTCCGAAGTGGACGTGGTCCCCGGCCTGGGCAACGAGCTGTACGCCTCCTTCCTGGGCCTGGACGAGAACGCCTCGGTGCTGATCCGCTTCAGCGTGGAGCCCCTGGTCAACTGGATGTGGATAGGCGGTACGCTCATGTGCCTGTTCCCCTTCCTCATGCTGGCCCGCGGCCGCAAAAAGCAGACGCCTGCAGCGGGGGGCGACGCTCCCGCCGACGACGGGCCGCAGGCCTGAGGCCGCCATGCTGCGTCTTGAGAACCTGGCCAAGCTCTACGGCCTCAAGGTGGTCTTCAAGGGGGTGAGCTGCCGCTTCACGGCGGGCAGCATCACCCTGCTGGCCGGGGGCAACGGCGCGGGCAAAAGCACGCTGCTGCGCATCATCGCCGGTCTGTCCCGTCCCTCGGCGGGCGAGGTCATCTTCGACGGCACGGGGGCGGGCGGCGTCGCCCGTGAGGACGGGCCGCGTCTGGCCTATCTGGGGCACGCCACCTTCGTCTATCCGGGCCTGAGCGCGCTGGAGAACCTGCAGTTCTGGGCCCGGGCCCACGGTCTGCGCCCTTCGCGGGCGGAGCTTTTGGCCCTGCTGGAGCATGTGGGGCTGGCCGCCCACGCCGAAGAGCGGGCCGGGGTGTTCTCGCGCGGCATGGCCCAGCGCCTGAACCTGGCGCGGGTGCTGCTGCTGGAGGCGGATCTTGTGCTGCTGGACGAGCCCGGCACCGGTCTGGACGTCAATTCCATGGCCCTGGTGCGGCGCGAGATGCTGGCCGCCCGGGAGCGCGGGGCCTGCATCATCGTGGTCAGCCACGATCTGGCGGGCGACAGCCCCCTGGCCGACCGCCTGCTGCTGCTGGAGAACCGCCGCCTGGCCTATGACGGGCCGCCGCAGGGCCTTGCCGCCGTGGATTCCGTGCTCAACGCGGCCACGGGAGCCGGGGCGGTGTCCGCCGCCGGGGAGGTGCCCGCATGATCTCTTTTGCCTTGACCGTGGCCCGCAAGGACCTGCTGCTGACCTTCACCCGCGGCAGCGGGCTGGTGCAGGGCCTGCTGCTGGGCCTGTTGCTGCTGTTCGTGTTCAGCCTGTCGCAGGGCGTGGGCGAACGCATGAGCCCGCAGGGCGCGGGCGCCGTGTTCTGGCTGGGCTCGGCCTTTTGTCAGGTGCTCATCTTCAATACGCTCTATGCGCTGGAAGAGGCCAACGGCGCGCGTCTGGGCCTGTTGCTGGCCCCGGCCCCCATACAGGCCGTGTGGCTGGGCAAGGCCCTGGCCGGGCTGCTGCTGTTGCTGGTGGCCCAGATGTTCTTCCTGCCCGCCGCCGTGGTCTTCCTGTCGCAGGAGATCGGCGCGCTCTGGCCCGTGGGCCTCGGCACGCTGCTGCTGGTGGACGTGGGCATGTGCGCTCTGGGTTCGCTGCTGGGCGCGCTCTCGCAGGGCGGCGCGGCGCGCGAATCCCTGCTGAGCATCGTGCTCTTCCCCCTGCTGGTGCCCCTGCTGCTGGCGGGGATCGGCGTGGCGGCCCAGGTCTTCGGCGCGCCCGCGCCTGACGGCCCGGCCTCGTGGATAGGGCTGGCCGCCGCCTTCGACGGTGTCTTTCTGGCTGCCGGACTGTTGCTGTTCGGCTTCATGTATTCGGGAGACGAATGATGCAACGCGCCTTTTCCGTGTGGCCCCTGCTGCTGGTGTTGCTGGGCGGTGCGGCCCTGGCCGTGTGCCAGTGGCTGATCTTTTTCTATGCCCCTGTGGAAGCCCAGCTGGGCCTGATGCAGAAGGTCTTCTACACCCATCTGCCGCTGGCCTGGTGGGCGCTCATCAGCTTTCTGGTGGTCTTCGTGGCTTCCATCGTGTACCTGTTCCGGCGTTCTCCGGCCGCTGACCGCGTCTGCGCAGCCGCTGCCGAAGTGGGCGTGCTGCTGGCCGGTCTGGCCCTGGTCACGGGCATGATCTGGGCCCGCCGCTCCTGGGGCGTCTGGTGGACCTGGGATCCCCGCCTGACCACCACGCTGGTCATGTGGTTCATCTATGCGGGCTATCTGGTGCTGCGCGGCCTGGACCTGCCGCCCCAGCGCAAGCGCATGATCTGCGCCGTGGTGGGTGTGGTGGCCTTTTTGGACGTGCCTCTGGTCTTCCTTTCGGCCCGGCTGTGGCGTTCCATCCATCCGGCGGTGTTCGCCTCCAAGGGCGGCGGTCTGGAGCCGGAGATGAAGCTGACCGCCATCGCCTGCGTGGCGGCCATGGGCCTGTTCTGGGCGGGCCTGGTGTGGCTGCGTACCCGCCAGCTGGGCCTGCGTGACCGGCTGGACAGCCTGCGCCTGCAGGCGGAAGACTGATCTTTCGGATCCCGGCGCTGTCCTGCCCGCTGCGTACGGCGGGATGACGACCGCGGACGTGCCGCTCCTGGGGAGCGGACAGGCGGAGCCGTGCTCCGCCCGGGCTCGATGAGCCCTGTTTTCAACGGATACAAGCGGGATCCCCGCTTTCAAGGAGTGCCCTATGGACAGCAATTTCCTGTGGCTGGTGGCGGCCGGTGCCGCCGTCTGGCTGGGTCTGGCCGCGTACCTGGTCTTCATGGGCTGTGCCCAGCGGCGTCTGGATGCCCGTTTGCGCCAGATGGAGATCCTGCATGACTGATAACCGTCTTTCCTTCACCGCCCGCGCCATCATCCTGCTGCTGGGCCTGAGCCTGCTGGTCATGCTGGGCGTCACCATCAAGGAACGTGTCAGTAATCCTCATCTGGTGACCGAACGTCCCACGGCCCCGCAAGGCATGGGGCAGGAACAGAACCTGCTGGCCAGCCTGATGCAGAAGGTGGCCGCCGAGCCTACCAACAAGGACGCCCTGATGCATCTGGCCGAACACCTCATGGCCACCCAGGAATGGGACGCCGCGGCCACCTTTGCCCAGCGCGCCGTGGCTCTGGACGTCAACGATCCCCAGCCCCTCTACATGCTGGGCGTCATCCTGCACAATCAGGGCAAGCCGCAGGAAGCGGCCGCGACCCTGGAAAAGGTGGTGGTCCTGCGGGATGACGCCACGGTGCGTTACAGCCTGGGCGTGCTCTACAGCTACTTCCTGCAGCAGAAAGACAAGGGGCGTGCCCATTGGGAGGCCGGCCTCAAGGATCCGAAGATCTCGCCCGAGATGCGGCAGGCCATCGAAGAAGAACTGAAAAAATAACTTTCCCCGACAAAACAAAAAGGGCGCCCTTGGGCGCCCTTTTTTCATGCCGTGCCCGGCAGGAAGGCAGGTCGCGTTCAAAGGAAAGTTCCCTACGTCCCAGCCGCTACCAGCTGTTCCCTTCTCCCTGTCCCGTTCCATACCGGATAAACGGCCCTCGCCATCATTCTCTGTCCTTTCCCGGCGTACATGACGAATCCCGGCGCCCATAACGAAAGAAGCCGCTCCATGAGGAGCGGCTTTCCAGCGTTTTCTCTCTCTTGTCCCCTTCAAGCCCTGCCGGGAACACAGTTCCATCCCTGCCCTCCAGACAGCGACGGGGACAGGTGACATCACCGGAGCAAAAGTTTTTTCGGGGATGGGGGCGTGGGGGAAGGGGCAGTTTTTACTAAAAAACGCCCCTTCCCCCACAACTCTCCCGCAAAATCTTCCTCCCCGCCCGGTACTCAGCCGCGCAGCCAGTGGCCGGGATGGACTTCCCGCCATGCGCCGCCGTCCTCGTCAGCCGGACAGGGCAGGATCTTTTTGCGCTGTTCGAACAGGGGATCCGGCACGGGCATGGCCGAGAGCAGGGCCTGGGTGTAGGCATGCAGGGGCCGGGCGAAGAGCTCTTCCGTGGGAGCCAGTTCCACCAGACGGCCGTGACGCATGACGCCCACACGGTCGCAGAGGTAACGCACCATGGCCAGATCGTGGGCGATGAACAAAAAGGTGAAATCGTGTCCCTGCCGCAGGTGGCGGAACAGGGCCATGATCTGGGCCTGGATGGAAACATCCAGCGAGGCCACGGGCTCGTCGGCCACGATGAAGCGCGGTTCCAGGGCCACGCTGCGGGCGATGGCCACACGCTGGCGCTGGCCGCCGGATATCTCGGCCGGATAGCGGTCCAGGAAACCGGCATCGAGGCCCACATGCCCCAGCAGGCGGACGACTTCCTCCCGGCGCTGGCGGGCATCGCGGAAGACGTTCTGGATGACGAAGGGCTCGGCGATGATGTCTTCCACGCGCATGTGCGGGTTCAGGGCTGCGGAGGAGTCCTGGAAGATGATCTGCATCTGGCGCCGGCGCTCCTGCCGCAGGTGCGGGGCCGGGTCGTGGATGTCGTGCCCGTCGAAGAGGATGCGGCCCGTGGTGGGCGGATACAGGCCCATGATGGCGCGGGCCAGTGTGGATTTGCCGCATCCCGATTCCCCCACCAGACCGAACATCTCGCCCCGGCGGACGGCAAGGTCGAGCCCGTCCACGGCCCGGACGGTCAGGCCCCTGCCGGGACGGAAGTGCAGGCGCAGATCCTGCAGCTCCAGCAGGGGACGGTCGTCATCGTCGTGGGCGTGGTCGTGCGCATGGACGTGCGCGGCCGTCCCGTGGCTGGCGGCCAGACGGTCATGCAGGCGCTGGTGGCCTTCTCCGAAGGCATAGCGGCTGTCGGACATCTCCAGCGCATGAGCGCTGTCGGTCCAGCACAGGCTGGCGCTGCCCTGGCCCGGCGTGATGTGCAGGGGGGGCTCCACCTTGGGGGCCTGCGGGTGCAGCAGCCAGGTGGCGGCCTTGTGCCCGGGGCCGACCTCGAAAAAGGGCGGCATGCGCTGGTAGTCCACCTTCATGGCCCAGGCATTGCGTTCCGCGAAGGCGTCGCCCGGCGGCGGGTCCAGCAGGCTGGGCGGCATGCCGGGTATGCCCCGCAGCTGCCCGCTGCGCATGGCCAGCGCGGGCAGGGCCCCCAGCAGGCCCCAGGTGTAGGGATGCCGGGGATCGTAGAAGACATCGGCGGCGCTGCCGGTCTCCACCAGACGGCCCGCATACATGACGGCCACCCTGTCGGCCACGCGGGCCACCACGCCCAGATCGTGCGAGACGAGGATGATGCCCACGCCGGTCTTGCGCTGCACGTCACGCAGCAGATCCAGCATGCGGGCCTGCACGGTCACGTCCAGCGCGGTGGTGGGCTCGTCGGCCAGCAGGATGCGCGGGCCCAGGGCCAGGGCGATGGCCAGCACGCAGCGCTGGCGCATGCCGCCGGAAAAATAGTGCGGTTGCAGGCGCATGCGGGCTTCGGGATCATCGATGCCCACCAGCTCCAGCAATTCGAGGGCCCGTTGCCGGGCCTGCTCCGGGCGCATGCGGCGATGGCGGCGCAGGGCCTCCATGATCTGGTCGCCCACGGGCAGGGTGGGATTGAGGCTGGCCATGGGGTCCTGGAAGAGCATGGCGGCCTGCGGGCCGCGCACGGCGCGCATCTGCCGCTCGCTGCAGGGCACGATGTCGCGGCCCTCCAGCAGGATGCGGCCCGTGATGCGGGCATTGTTTGGCAGCAGGCGCAGGATGGAGCGGCAGAGCACGGACTTGCCGCAGCCCGATTCGCCCACGATGGCCAGGGTCTCCCCGGCGTGCAGTTCCAGATCGACGCCGCGCACGGCCTGTACCTGTCCGGTGGGGGTAGCGAAGGTGATGTGCAGGTCTTCCAGTTGCAGCAGGGGCGTCATGGCAGAAAGGGGTTGAGGTTGGAGGAGGGCGTCCGGGCACCCTACGGCGCGGGAACGGCAGCGCTGCCGCATCTTTTCCCGGCGGGCCGTCATGCCGTGCGGTGCGCCGGGCACGGGACAGGGGCCCGCAGGACGGCAGACGACGGAGGCACCGCGTCCGGCCTGCGGACGACGGCACCCCCGTCGGTATCTTTATCCCGTCGGCGTCTAGCGCTGCAGGGTCCAGTCTTCGATGTTCCACATGACGCCCACGGCATGATGCCCCAGGACGCGGGTGGTATCCAGTCCCTTGAGACCGGCCACGCTTACATAGTTGCCGTGCAGGTAGACCAGGGGCAGCTGCGCGGGCATGGCGGCATAGGCCACTTCAAAGGCCTGGTAGGCGGCCCTGCGTTTGGCGGGATCCTCGGTGGCGCGGCCCGCGCGCAGCAGCTCGTCCACCCTGGGGCTGGAATAGGCCATGTTGTTGTCGCTGGCGCCGGTGACGAAGCTCTTGAACACGCCGTCGGGGTCGAACTCGGCGGCGAAACCGGCCAGATAGCCGTTGTAACCGGCCTTCCAGTCGAAGCGCGTGACCAGGGCGATGTTCATCTCCACCCCGGCCTTCTTGAACTGGCGGGACAGCACGTTGATGATGTCCACGCGCTCTTCTTCATAGTCGCGCACCTGGATGGTGAAGGAGAATCGCTCGCCGTTGCGGGCGTAGATGCCGTCCGCGCCCTTTTTCCAGCCCAGGCGCTCCATCTCGGCCGCGAACTTTTTCAGGTCGTAGGGATAGACGTCGGCGGCGGGATTGCCGCCCAGAGGGCTGGTCTGGATGGGGCTGAAGGCCGGGAAGCCCTGGCCCGCCAGCACGCCGTCCACGATGGCCTGCTTGTCCACGGCGTAGTTGAGCACCGCGATGGAGTCCTTGTTGCGCTGCCAGAAGGGCGTGTGGAAGTCCATGGCCACCGTGCGCAGGTCGGCGGTGGTGAAGTCCACGGTGGTGAAGCCGTCCTTGCCGCGGAAGGTGCGGGCGTACTTGGCGTTGAGCCAGGCCAGGTCGGCCTCGCCGGAACGCAGCATGAGGGCCTTGGTGCTCTCCACGGCCACGGTCTTGTAGACGATGCGTTCGATGGACGGCACCTTGCCGTAGTAGTCCGTATTGCGCTCCAGCACGATCATGCCGCCGGCCGTGTCCCAGGAGACGAACTTGAAGCGGCCGGTGCCCACGGGAGCGTGGTTGGCGGGCACGGTATTGATGTCATGCCCCTCGTAGAGGTGGGCGGGCAGGATGCCCATGCAGAAATTGTCCAGCATGGCCGCATTGACCCGCGCCAGCCGGATGATCACGGTGTGCTCGTCCGGGGCCGATATCTGGCTGATGTCCTGATAGTTGCTGGTGATGGTGGAGGTCAGGGTCTTGTCGCT
>NZ_DS996359.1:19505-26225 GCF_000156375.1 Desulfovibrio piger ATCC 29098 | reverse complement strand
GGTCAGGGCCGTGTAGGTGTAGACCACGTCCCGGGCGCTGAAGGGCGTGCCGTCGTGCCATTTGACCCCGTCGCGCAGGTGGAAGGTATAGGTCAGGGTCTTGGGATCATAGTCGACGCTTTTGGCCAGGTCGGGCACGGGCAGGCCCTTGGCGTCGAACTTCATGAGCCCGGAAAAGATGATGGTGGGCAGTTCCTGATGGGGGCTGAGCACGGGGTTGATGGTGTCCTCGTTCTCACCGGCATAGACCAGGGTATTGGCCATGTCGGCGGCCGGGGCCGGATGGGCGGTCAGCAGGGCCAGGGCCAGCAGGCAGCAGGACAGCAGGGATCGTTTCACGGCGAGGTTCCTCGGCGGCGGGCCCGGGGCCCGGGTTGAAGGTTCACGGCGGACGGGGGAACGAAGATGCCCGCATGCGGGCGGATGTATCCGGGGCAGGCGGAGCCTGCCGGTGTTCAGAGATTGCTGGGGCCCCGGACGCTGTTGCGGCGGAAGTGGTGCCCCAGGCTGGTGATGCAGAGCAGGGCCGTCACCAGGAACAGGCCGGGGATGAGGATCACCCACCAGGTGTTGAGCAACAGGGCCTTGTCGGCCAGGGCCAGCATGCTGCCCCAGGAAAGTTCGTCCACCGGCAGGCCCAGGCCCAGGAAGCTGAGGGTGGATTCCATGGCGATGCTGGTGCTGACGGCCGAGATGACCACGAAGAGGATGGCCGAGACCACATTGGGCACCAGATGGCGGCGCATGATCCAGCCGAAGCTGCCGCCCATGCAGCGCGAGGCCAGGATGTATTCGCAGTGGCGTATCTGGCGCACCTCGCCGCGCACGATGCGGGCCAGGGCGAACCAGCCCGTGACGCCGATGAGCAGGGCGATGCTCAGGGCGTTCTGGGGGCCCAGCAGGGAGACGGCCAGCAGCAGCACCAGCAGCACGGGGATGCTCTGGACGAGCTCCACCAGGCGCATGAGCAGGGCGTCGGTACGGGCCGGGGCGATGCCGGACAGGCAGCCGTAGGCCACGCCCAGCACGGTGATGACTGCGGCGCTCAGCAGGCCGATGAGCAGGGAGGCCCGGCCGCCGAACCAGATGATGGAATAGATGTCCCGGCCCAGGGAGTCGGTGCCGAAAAAGAACCGGCTGCCGGGCGGGGTGTTGCGGTCGGCAAGGTAGAACTCGGCGGGATCGTGGTTGGCCAGCCAGGGCGCGCACAGACAGCCCAGCACCAGCAGGAGCAGCAGGCCCAGGGGCAGCAGGGGCAGACGGGCCAGGCGTTGCCGCCAGCCGGGGCGGCGCAGGGCCGGGCGGTGTTCCCGCCAGCCCGCGCCCACCAGCTCGAAGGCATCGTCGGGGAGGGCCTCCTCCGGCCGGGTCACGGCGGCATGGGAGGCCGTACGGGGATCGCCCATCAGCAGACCACCTCGCCGCTCTTGATGCGTGGGTCGATGGCCTCGTTGATGCTCTGGGCCAGCAGGCTGCTGATGATGACCATGGCCCCGGTGAACAGGACCATGAGCATGAGCAGGTTGTAGTCGTGGTACTTGGCGCTGGAGATGGCCAGCAGGCCGATGCCGGGATAGTTGAACACGGCCTCGGCCACATAGGTGCCGCTGAGCACATGCGGGATGGAGATGGCCATGATGCCCACCACCGTGGGCATGACGTTGCGCAGGCAGTGGCTCCAGAGCACGCGGGTGCGGCCCAGGCCCTTGGAGCGGGCCAGCAGCACATAGTCGCGGCGCACTTCGTCCAGCAGCTTGTTGCGGATCATGTAGGCGTAATACCACAGGTGGCTGGCCACCATGACGGCCAGCGGCAGCACCAGATGGCGGGCGCGGTCGGCGATGTCGCCGGCCTTGCCGTAGCTGTAGGCGCCGCTGCTGGGCAGCCATTCCAGATTGACGCTGAAGACCAGCACCAGCAGCACGCCCAGCCAGAAGGCCGGGACATAGTAGGCCGTGGTGCCCACCCGGCAGATGAGGCGGTCCAGGGCGCTGTGCTCGAAACGGGCGCAGAGCAGGGCCAGGGCGATGGCCAGCACGAAGACCAGCGCGTAGGCCAGCCCGCCCAACAGCAGGGTGTTGCCCAGCAGGGGCAGGACCACGTCCACCACGGGGCGCTTGTATTTGAGCGACATGCCGAAGTCGCCGTCCAGCACGTTGCCTGCCCAGCGCCGGTACTGTTCCCAGATGGGGCCGTCCAGGCCCAGGCGCTGGCGGGCGGCGTCCAGCTCGGCGCTGCTCATGGATTGCACGGCATCGCCGTAATAGGATTGCAGGGGATCGCCGGGCGTCAGGCGCGAGATATAGAAGACCGCCAGCGAGAGCGCCAGCAGCATCAGCACCAGCAGTGCCAGCTTGCGCAGCAGGGAGGCTATGAGGGGCGGCATGGCATCCTCCGGACGGCCTGATGGTCGTGCCTGTTTGGTGTTACAAATCAAAAATCCGTGTCACGGCTATTTAGGGCCATAAAAGCTGTCGTGTCAAGGCGGGGGACGGAAAAAAGCGGACAGGCCGTGTTGCCACCCATCCTGGGGGCAGGGCCGGCGCGTGCCCGGCGGCTGTCTGGCCCCACATGTCCGCGGCCGGGGACATTGGTCACCAAAACATGGAAAAATCATTCCTGATTCTGCCGAAAACGTGACAAGAGCCGGGAAATGTCGTATGCCTTGCGCAGTCTTCGCGAGACGTTCAGCCCGTAAAGAGAGCCCCGCAGTGTCCCATCTGACCCGAGAAAAACTGGAAGCCCTTTCCCGCTGCTGGGAGCAGTGGGAAGCCGAGGCCGGCACGCCCCAGCGCAAGGTGGCGCGTGCCCGGCTGCATCTGTTGTTCCTGTTGTTGCGCTACGGCGGTCTGCGCCTGGGCGAGGCGCTGGAGCTGGACGCCCGCAAGGATGTGGACACCGTGACCGGCATGGTGCATATTCCGGGCCCCAACAGCCGGGACGTGCTGCTGCCCCTGAGCGCCATGCGCCATGTGCGCCGCATCTTGAGCCTGCCCGAGGCCGAGAGCATGGGCAGGGATTTTTTGCGCTTTGACCAGGGCTTCATCCGCAAGAGCTTCTATGCCGTGGCCCGGCCGCTGGGCCTGGACAGGGCCATGGTGGGGCCGCGTGCCATCCGCTACGCCCGCGGGCTGGAGCTTTTGGACCTGCATGTGCCGGTCAACCTGGTGCAGAAGTTCCTGGGCCAGCAGAAGGCCTCGCAGATCGCGGCCTTCCTCAACTTCTCCGACGGCGCCGCGCGGCGCATGGTCCAGAACAAGACCCTGGGGCCCTCGTCCGGCACGGACCCGCTCTGCAATTCCTTTCTGGGCATCGTGGAGGACATCTCCGTGGGCATGCGCATGGCCTCGGTGAGCGTGCGCACCTTCGGCGACATGCGCCTGGGCGTGCAGTGCAGCACGCGCCAGTTCGTGCATATGGAGATCCACGCCAACCAGGTGGTCACCGTGCTGGTGGACCCGGAACAGATCGTGCTCTCGCGCAGCCGCGCCACGCTCAGCATGGGCAACTGCCTGCCCTGCACGGTGCAGAGCATCCACCAGGACCAGGTGGAGTCCTTCGTCTCGCTGGAATTGGGCGACGGCTCGCGCCTGTGCGCCACGGTGGAGACGCCGGGCCTGCTCCGGGTGGGCATCTACGAAGGCCAGAAAGTCTACGCCCATTTCCCGTCACGGGCCGCGCGCCTGTGTCTGGACTGATATTTCCCGCAAGGGGCCGCCGTTCCGAACCGGCGGCGCATCATCAACCAATCAAGGAGTCGCATCATGAAAAACCTGAAGAAACTGTTCCTGCCCGTGCTGGCCGCCGCTTTCCTGGCCGCTCCGGCCCAGGCTGCCGACACGCTGATGATGGCCACCACCACCAGCACCCAGGATACCGGCCTGCTGGAATTCCTGGCCCCCACCTTCCAGAAAGAGACCGGCATCGAGCTGAAATGGGTGGCCGTGGGCACCGGCAAGGCCCTGGAGATCGCCAAGAACTGTGACGCCGACGTGCTGCTGGTGCATGCTCCCGCCGCTGAAAAGGAATTCGTCAAGGCCGGTCACGGTATCGACCGCCGTCAGGTGATGTACAACGACTTCGTGGTGGTGGGCCCCAAGGCCGACCCCGCCGGCGTCAAGGGCAAGGACACCGCCGCCGCCCTCAAGACCATCGCCGACAAGAAGGCCTCTTTCGTGAGCCGCGGCGACCAGTCCGGCACCCACAAGGCCGAGCTCAAGCTGTGGAAGCAGTCCGGCCTCAACCCCGACAAGGAAGCCTTCTACATCTCCGCCGGCCAGGGCATGATGGCCACCCTGAACATGGCCGCTGAAAAGAGCGCCTACACCCTGACCGACCGCGGCACCTGGATCAAGTTCAATGCCCAGCAGGGCGCCAAGAACCCCCTGGCCATCGTGGTGGAAGGTGACAAGGCCCTGTTCAACCAGTACAGCGTCATCACCGTGAACCCCAAGCAGTGCCCCAAGACCAAGGCCGACCTGGGCAAGAAGTTTGAAGACTGGTGGGTGGCCCCCTCCACCCAGAAGCGCATCGCCGAGTTCAAGCTGGAAGGCAAGCAGCTGTTCTTCCCCAACGCCGGCAAGTAGCGTTTTTTTCCGTCCGTTGGCGGGGACGGTCTCCGGGCCGTCCCCGTTTCGTTTTTCGACCTCCCTCCACGGATTCCCTCCGTCGCATTCCTGGTGATCTATGGACTATCTGGTCAACGGCTTCTGGGCGGCCTTCGCCCTGCTGGCCAATATGGACGACGCCACCTTCTCGGCCATCACGGCCACGCTGGTGTCCACGTCCTACGCCATGGCGGCATCGCTGCTCATGGGCCTGCCCATGGGCTTTGCCCTGGGCTATTGTGATTTTCCCGGCAAAAAGTTTTTGCGCCTCATCTCCGACACCCTGCTGGCCTTCCCCACCGTGCTCATCGGCCTGCTGGTCTATGCCTTCATCACCTATCGCGGCCCGCTGGGCGAATGGGGCCTGCTCTTCACCCTGCCGGGCATGGCCATCGGTCAGACCCTGCTGGCCCTGCCCATCGTGGTCTCGTGGGTGGCCCAGGCCGTGGAGGGCCTCGACCCCCGCTGCCGCCAGACCCTGCTGACCCTGGGCGCCCGGCCCCTGCAACTGGCCTGGCTGAGCCTGTGCGAGGTGCGCTTCGCCATCGCCATGGTCTGCCTGACCGCCTTCGGCCGCGTCATCACCGAGGTGGGCATCGCCATGATGCTGGGCGGCAACGTGCGCTACCATACCCGCACCATGACCACGGCCATCGCCCTGGAGACCAGCAAGGGCGAGTTTGCCCAAGGCATCGCGCTGGGCCTGGTGCTGCTGTTCATGGCCTTTGCCATCAACGTGCTCATGACCTTCATCAAGCACCGGGGGCGCATATGAGCCTTTTGTACGAAGTCCGCGGGCTGGTGCGCCGTTACGGCCGCGTGACCGCGCTGGACCTGCCCGCCCTGGGCGTGGACGAGCTGCGCATCCACAGCGGTCAGGTGCTGACCCTGGTGGGCTACAACGGCAGCGGCAAGTCCACCCTGCTGCGCCTGCTGGCCTTTCTGGAAGAGCCCGACGAGGGCCGCATCATCTATCATGGCGGCGAGGACCCGCGCCGCGAGGTGAGCCTGCTGCTCCAGGAGCCCTATCTGCTCAAGACCACCGTGTTCGAGAACGTGGTGCTGGGCCTGAAGCTGCGCGGCCGCCGTGGCGGACTGGAGGAAGCCTATCAGGCCGCTATGCGACAGGTGGGCTTCGATGATCCCGATGCCATGCGCCGCCGCGGGCCCAACGCCCTTTCCGGCGGCGAACGCCAGCGCGTGGCCCTGGCCTCGCGCCTGGTGCTGCGTCCGCGCGCCCTGCTGCTGGACGAGCCCACCTCCAACGTGGACGTGCGCAGCGCCCGCGCCATCGCCGCCGCCGTGGCCCAATGCCAGGCCGAAGGCGCGGCCATCGTCTGCTCCACCCACGATCCCGCGCTCATGCAGGCCCTGGGCGGGGAACAGCTCAAACTGGGCCAGGGCTGGAGCCTAGAGGGCTAGAAGCGGCACCCTTGGGGGAGATGCCTCTTGCGAGCTGACAGAACACGCACGCCATAAGGGAGACATCACCGTTGCACTCCTCATATCGTTTTACCGTTTGGGGAGGTTCGTGGCGGGCTTGGCTGCCGATCATCATGTGACGGTCATGGCTGTCGAAAAACGAAACACGCTTTTGTCCCGTATCGGAGGACAAAAGCGTGTTTCGTTTTCTGGCGGCGTATGGCCCGTGTCCGGTTGGCAAGGGAAATGCCGGGCGCGTTTCGTGAGATGCCGGCAGTGCGGTGGCGGCCGGCTGAAGGGGATGTCCCTGCCGGTTGGGGGCTACGCTTTGGGCGGCTGCAAAAGGTCGATGACCGTACAGTCGTACAGATCCGCGAATTGTTGCAGGCGTTTCAGGCTGACCGGGTTGTGGCCTTTTTCCATGCGGCAGACGGTCTCGGCTTCCAGTCCCAGCAAATGGGCCGCTTCTTTCTGGGTGAAGCCTGCCTGCTTGCGCCGCAGTTGCAGGTTATGGGCTGCGATCATGACGATGTCTTCGGACATGTGGTCTTCCTGTGAAGTCGGGATGGGCTGCCTGCCGTTGCGAGTCGGGGCAGGAAGAGACAGCTCCGGTCGGGGGCCTGGCTTGTGCTTCGGCTGCCGGGATGGTGTCGTAAGGGAAGACAGGCCTTGCGCACAGACAGGGATGACG
>NZ_DS996359.1:14892-19212 GCF_000156375.1 Desulfovibrio piger ATCC 29098 | reverse complement strand
GCCATGTCAGCAGTCGTTTTTCCTTATGGATTCAGCCCGATAGCGAAACGTTGAGCGTGCCATGCCGCAGCGTTTCGCCGCTTCCGTCGTCGGGATGGCCCCTGTTTTCCAGAGTTCGTAGATCTCGACGAAATTGCGGGGCAGGGGCCTGGGTTCCCTGCCGAAGCGGATGCCCCGCAAGCGCGCCGCCGCGATGCCTTCCGCCTGCCGCCGGCGGATATTCTCCCGCTCGTTCTGGGCGATGAACGAAAGCACCTGCAGGACAAGGTCGGCGATGAACGTCCCCAGCAGGTCCCTGTCCCTTCGTGTGTCCAGCAGCGGCATGTCCAGTACGCGGATGTCCACGCGCATGTCCCGGGTAAGGATGCGCCATTGCCGCTGTATCTCCTCATAATTCCTTCCCAGCCGGTCGATGCTCGTGACGCAGAGCAGGTCCCCGGGGCGTAGCCGGGCCAGGAGCTCCCGATATTGGGGCCGCTGGAAATCCTTGCCCGAAAGACGGTCCGTGAAGATACGTTCCGGGGGGATGCCCTGCTCCTGCAGGGCCAGGTGCTGCCGGTCGGTGTTCTGGTCGGTACTGGAGACCCTGACATATCCGTACGTTGTGCTCATAGCATCCTCCTTGGCGAAAGCTGTCGCGGACGGCAGCCGTGAAGTGAAGGCCCGCCCTGCCCCTGTCGTCCTTCCGGCCTGGGCCGTGCAGGGCTGTCCGGCACAGCTATACGCTGTCCGGCGGCCGGATGTGGGACAGGGCAGCGGGACAGGCGCCGCCGGGACGGGCCGGTTGGACAGCGGGCAGGTTGCGGCAGGGGAGCGGACGGGAGGAAGGGAGCGCATGGGACCATGCCTGCAGCCACAAAAAAACACGCTTTTTCCCCTGATTTGGAAATCGGCAGGCAAAAGCGTGTTTTTTGTCGCGTTTTATGAAATTTTTTAAAGGATCAGCGCTTCAAGGGCCGCATCCCTGCCGGAAGCGTGTCCTTTTGGGGGAGGGGCAGGGCCGGAAGCGTGTCTGTTTTTCCGTTTTCTTGACCAAATTTTTTCCACGGGACTAAGGTGGGGCAAACTGGATGGATGTACTGCTGAACTGCCTTGTTTTGCATCAATCAAAGGAGAGTCTCATGTTCCGTTTCCTGCGGGTCAACATGGCCACCAAGACCTGTGTGTTTGAAGATATCCCCGAAGAATACGCCGGTCTGGGCGGTCGTGCCCTGACCTCCACCATCGTGGCGCGCGAAGTCAACCCCATCTGTACGCCGCTGGGCCCCCACAACAAGCTGGTGTTCGCCCCCGGCCTGCTGGGCGCCACCAACAGCCCCAACGGCAACCGTATTTCCGTGGGCTGCAAGAGCCCCCTCACCGAAGGCATCAAGGAAGCCAACTCCGGCGGCCAGCCCGGCGGCCATCTGGCCAAGCTGGGCATCATGGCCATCATCGTTGAAGACATGGCCACCGAAGGCGAATGGTGGCAGCTGGAACTGAGCAAGGACTCCGCCAAGCTGGTGCCCTCCACCGTGGCCGGCCTCAACAACTTCGACGCCGTCGCCAAACTGGTGGAGACCTACGGCGACAAGTGCAGCTATGTGACCATCGGCCGCGCCGGTGAGTTCAAGCTGACCGCCGCCAGTATCGCTTTCACCGACCGCGAGCTGCGTCCCATGCGTCATGCCGGCCGCGGCGGCGTGGGTGCCGTCATGGGCTCCAAGGGCCTCAAGGCCATCATCATCAACCCCGAGGGCGGCAAGAACCATCCTCTGGTGGATGAAAAGGCCTTCCGCGAAGCTTCCAAGCGTTTCGCCAAGGCCCTGACCGAGCATCCCATCACCGGCAAGGGCCTGGCCGAATACGGCACCGGCGTGCTGGTGAACATCCTGCACGAAGCCGGCGGTCTGCCCACCGCCAACTTCTCCGTGGGCCAGTTCGACAAGCACGAAGGCGTGTCCGGCGAGACCATGAACCGCCTGACCAAGGAACGCGGCGGCGAAGGTGCCGTGGCCCACGGCTGCATGAGCGGCTGCATCATCCGCTGCTCCGGCCTGTTCCCCGACAAGCAGGGCAAGTTCCAGAGCAAGTGGCCTGAGTACGAGACCCTGTGGTCCTTCGGTCCCCACAGCGGCATCAGCGACATCGACGCCGTGAGCCGCTTCGACTACATGTGCGACGACATCGGTGTGGACACCATCGACGTGGGCGTGGCCGTGGGCGTTGCCATGGCCGGCGGCGGCATCCCCTACGGTGACGTGGAAGCCGTGAAGGCCGCCATGCAGGGCATCAGCGACGGTACCCCCCTGGGCCGCATCATCGGCTGCGGTACCGCCACCACCGGCCGCGTGTTCGGCGTGCGCCGCGTGCCCTGCGTCAAGGGCCAGAGCCTGCCCGCCTACGATCCTCGCGCCGTCAAGGGCGTGGGCGTGACCTACGCCACCACCCCCATGGGCGCCGACCACACCGCCGGTTACGCCGTGACCGCCAACATCCTGAGCTGCGGCGGCAAGGTCGATCCGTTGAAGCCCGAAGGCCAGGTGGAACTGTCCCGCAACCTGCAGATCGCCACGGCTTCCGTGGACTCCGTGGGCCTGTGCCTGTTCACCGCCTTCGCCATCCTGGACATCCCGGATGCCCTGGCCGCCATCGTGGACATGCTCAACGCCAAGTACGGCTGGCAGCTGACCGGTGACGACGTGGTCACCCTGGGCCAGCGCATCCTCTCCACCGAAATCGACTTCAACCGTCGTGCCGGCATCACCGAAGCCGCCGACCACCTGCCCGATTTCTTCGTGGACGAGCCCGTGGCCCCGCACAACACGACCTTCGACATCTCGCACGAAGAGCTGAAGACGGTCTTCAACTGGATCAAGAAGTAGCATAGACTGAGACCGGGCCCGCCTTTGGGGCGGGCCCGGATCGTCACACTTTTTCTTGACCGGCGGACGCCATCATCGGAGGCCAGCATGAGCATACTCGTCAAACTGAGCACGACCCTGCGGGACTATGTACCGGGATATGATCCAGAAGCGGGGATAACGCTTGATGCGCCCGAAGACGCCACGGCTGCCGATGTGGCAAGGATGGTGGGACTGCCGCTGGAAGAGATAAAAATCGTCATGATCAACGGGCGTCAAAAAGAGGTCCAGAGCAAGATATGCGACGGTGCTCGTGTGGCCTTTTTTCCTGCTGTCGGAGGAGGTTAGACGCCCGTTGATCATGACACCCATCACATCGCCATCCCCTGGGGAAGGGGAATATCCCGCGGCGTTCCTGCCCTGGACGGCGTCCAGGATACGGGAACGCCTCGGCGCGTTCCTGCACGGCGCTAGCTTGGCTTCATGGGCCGGGCCGCATGTGCTGCGCCGGGCTGCGGACGGAACGCCCTTCGTCAGCGGCGCCGCCATCCGGCAGCTGGCCGCAGGGGCCGTCCTTCCCGAACGGGAGGTGATGGTCGCGCTCCTGCAAGACGGCATCTGGCCGGAACGCTTCCGTAGAAACTACGGTGTTTTTTCCGCTGATGCAATGGGCCGTCTGTTGCAAACCCGTGTCTTCGTGCTGGGCTGCGGTGGCCTCGGGGGGCATGTGGCCTCCCTGCTGGCACGTCTGGGGGTGGGCGGCCTGCGCCTGTGCGACAGCGACATCTTTGAGGAGAGCAACCTCAATCGTCAGTATTTCTGCACGGAAAGCACACTGGGCCAGCCCAAGGCCGTGGCCACGGCGCGCGGCCTGCATGACATGGCGGGCTATCTGGCCCTGGATGTGCGGCATGTGGAAGCGGACGAAAAAAATTTGCCGGACATGCTGCAGGATGTGGATGTGGCCCTGGATTGTCTGGACGACCTTACGCTGAAAATGCTATTGGAAGAACGTTCCGCTGCGGCGGGGGTGCCGTTCGTGCACGGCTCCGTGCTGCGGGCCGAGGGCTTCGCACGTGCGGCCCGTTCCGGACGCCTGCATCTGCGGGAACTCTACGCTTCCGGGCTGACCAGCGAGGAAGCGGGCAGTGCCCGCCACGAAGGCGTCATCGCCACGGCCCCGGCAGGGGTGGCCTGTCTGATGGTCTCCCTGTGTCTGCGCCTGCTGCTGCGGCCCGATGCCGGGGATTCGGCCCTGTTCCATGCCGACTTCTCCGTGCCGGAACTGGAACGTTTTGAATTTTAAAGTGCGCCTTGCCGGGCATCTCTCGTGAGGATGCCTGACGGCGGCAGCCAGCATATTTCTCCACAGCCGACTACCTGCGCCCGACGCACAGGCGGGCAGGCAGTGCGGGGCTGCCTTGGGGGGCGGCCCGGCCGGAAGAATTCTCCTTCTTCCGGCCTTTTTTGTTTTTGT
>NZ_DS996359.1:0-14646 GCF_000156375.1 Desulfovibrio piger ATCC 29098 | reverse complement strand
ACACCCCAACCCCGAAAAAACTTTTATCCAGGTGCTGATGTCGGTCCCCGCCGTTGTCTGACAGGGCAGGCGGCTCCGTTATGGAGAACGCGCAAAACAATGACAGGCCGCCTCGTCAGGGGCGGCCTGTCATTGTTTTGCGCGCTGGGGAAGGGGAGGGGAGTTTGAGGGGAGGGGTTCCCCCTCCCCTCAAAACATCATCCTAATCATCATCGTCGTCTTCCCGCGGGCGGAACAGACGGCCGCGCTGGACGGCCTGTTTGCCGAATTTGTCCCGCAGATTGTCCAGAGCGGCGTCCAGACGGCGGCGCCGAGCCTCCTGCTCGGGGTCGCGGCCCCGGACGCCGCGGAACACGCCGGGCAGCAGCTCCTGCGTGGGGGCGCTGCCGAAGCCGGACACGCCCAGGCCGATGAGCCGCACCGGCTGGGGCAGGGCTTCGGCCTCCAGCAGGGCGGTGCCGGTCTCGTAGATGGTCTCGGTACTGTTCGTGGCTTCGGACAGGGTGCGGGAGCGGGTGATCTGGCGGAAATCCGCGAACTTGATCTTGAGGGTCACGGTGCGGCTGCGCAGGCCGTGACGGCGCAGCGAGGCCCCCACGCGCTCGGCATGGCCGAGGAGCATGGTCTTGAGGAATTCCCGGTCGCGGGTATCGCGGGCAAAGGTTGTCTCGGCGCTCTCGCTCTTGGCCTCGTGTTCGGGCACCACCGGCCGGGGGTCGATGCCCCGGGCCCGGGCGTGCAGTTCCCGTCCCCATTTGCCGAAACGCTGCTCCAGCAGCTCCGGGCTGTAGCGGCGCAGCTGCTCCACGCGGCGGATACCCAGGGCCTCCAGCTCGGCCACCATGCGTCTGCCCACACCGGGCAGACGGCGCACGTCCAGCCCGCCCAGGAAACCATCCACGTCTTCCGGGCGCAGGATGTAGATGCCGTCGGGCTTGTTGATGTCCGAACAGATCTTGGCCAGGAACTTGACCGGCGCCGCGCCCACGGAACAGGTCAGGCCGCCGGTGACCTCGCGCACCCGGGCCTTGATGGCCGGGATGAGCTGTTCCACAGGGCCGAACAGGCGTTCCAGGCCGGTGGCGTCCAGATAGGCCTCGTCGATGCTGGCCGGCTCCACCAGCGGGGAAAAGTCCTGCAGGGCGGCCATGATGCGGCCGGATATCTCCGCATAGCGGCGGCGGTTGCCGCGCACGAAGATAGCCTGCGGGCACAGACGATGGGCCGTGGCCATGGGCATGGCCGAATGCACGCCGAAGCGCCGCGCCTCATAGGACGCGGTGGAGACCACCCCGCGCGTCTCGCCGCCGATGATGACCGGCTTGCCGCGCCATTCCGGGTGATCCATCTGCTCCACGGAGGCGAAGAAGGCATCCATGTCCAGATGCAGGATGATGCGGGGGAAAGGATCAGGCAAAGACCGCATGGGGCATCCTTTGCCGGGCCGCCGGCAAGACGGCCCGGTGGCGATCAGCTTTTTTGCGTCGCGGGGCCTTCGTCGAAGACTTCGCGCACGCGTTCCAGTTCCGCTTCCAGACCGGTACGGCCTACGCCCAGATCATCCAGCAGGAAACGGGACATGCTCAGGGCCACCTCGCGTTCGCCGCTGAAGGCCCCCTCCACGCCCATGCCGCGCAGGCTGTCGGCCTCGCTGGCAAAGGGCGTGTTGACGAAGATGCGCAGATCAGGATTGATGGCACGGGCGATGGGCACCACTTCCCTGGCCGGGATGCCCGGGGCCGAGAGCAGCAGGGCCTGTGCCTGCTCCAGACCGGCTTCGCGCAGCACTTCGGCCTGGGTGGCGTCGCCATGGACGGCCGGACGACCCAGCCCGCGCAGGCGGCGGACCGTATCGATATTGGCCTCCACCACCACAGGCAGCATGCCGTGTGCCCGGGCGATGCGGCACAGGCTGCGGCCCACGGGGCCGAAGCCCACGACCACCACGCGCGGCAGGCCGTCGGCAGCGGTCTGCCCGTGCTCCATGCGGGGCAGGCGGGCGCCCAGGCCCAGGCGTTCCAGCAGACGGGTCAGGGCCCCCACACGCCGGAAGAGCAGCGGGTTGAGCGTGATGGAGAGCAGGGCCGCCGGGATGACGGCATTGCTGATGCTGCTGTCGAACAGGCCGAAGCTGACCCCCAGCGCTATGAGGATGAAGGTGAATTCGCCTATCTGCCCCAGCGAAAGCCCCACGGAAACGGCCAGACGCAGCGGTTTTCGGGCCACGAGGCAGACCAGGAAGGCCAGCAGGGGCTTGAGCAGCACGATGACGCCCAGGGCCATCAGGAAAAGGGGCCATTGTTCCAGCAGAGCGGCGGGGTCGAAGAGCATGCCCACGGACACGAAGAACAGCACCGCGAAGGCATCACGCAGGGGCAAGGCCTCGGCGGTGGCACGGGCGCTGAAATCGGACTGGCCTACCACCATGCCCGCCAAAAAGGCCCCGAAGGCCATGGACGCGTCGAAGAACAGGGCCGAGCCCACGGCTATGCCCAGGGCGAGCACGATGACCGCCAGCGTGAACAGGTCACGGGTGCCCGTGCGCGCCACATAGCCCAGCAGGGCGGGGATCAGGCGCTGTCCGGCCACGAGGGTGAAGACCGTGAGCGCGGCCAGCTTGAGCAGGGTCTTGCCCAGTATCCACCAGATGTTGCCTTCTCCGGCGCCCAGGACCACGGGCAGGAGCACCAGCAGCAGGATGGTGAACAGGTCTTCCACCACCAGCCAGCCCAGGGCCACATGGCCGGTAGGGGTGTGCAGCACATGGTTGTCGGCCAGGACGCGGGTGAGCACCACGGTGCTCGCCACGGAGACCGACATGCCGAAGACCGCGCCCGCCCAGAGGGAGAAGCCCCAGAACTGGAGCAGGAACATGCAGGACAGGGTCGTGAGCGTGATCTGCACGGCGGCCCCGCCCAGGGCGATGCCGCGCACGGCCAGCAGATCCTTGAGGTGAAAGTGCAGGCCCACGCCGAACATGAGCAGGATGATGCCGATCTCGGCCAGTTGCGAGGCCAGGCCCGCATCGGCCACGAAGCCCGGCGAATGCGGCCCCACCAGGATGCCCGCCAGCAAATAGCCTACCAGAGGCGACAAACGGAGCTTCTGGGTCACGAAGCCCAGGACGAGGGCGGCGCCCAGGCCTCCGGTGAGGGTCAGGATCAGGGAAATATCGTGCGGCATGCTCATGGGCGCGTGCTGTCCTCGCCGGGGAGCCACTGGGCCCAGAGCGTGCGCTGACGGGGACCGTCGCCTTCGCACAGATAGATGGACTGCCAGCGGCCCAGCTGCAACTGGCCGTCCTCCACGATGAGCATCAGGCTGGGGCCGTGCAGGGTGGTCTTGATGTGGGCGTCGCTGTTGCCTTCGGCATGGTCGAAGCCCGCGTCCTGCGGCACCATGGCGCTGAAAAAGCGCACCATGTCGCGGCGGACGTCGGGATCCGCCCCTTCATTGATGGTCAGGCCGCAGGTGGTGTGCGGCGAGAAGAGCAGCAGGGCACCGTTGCGGCGGCCCTGCTGGCGGCCGCGGGCCACCAGATCCCGGACCTGGGCGGTGATGTCGCGCATTTCGCAGCGGCTGCGCGTGGCCACGGACAATGTCTCCATGATGTCTCCTTGTCTTTCCCGAGGGATGGGCTTAGGGTCGGGACGCATTCCCCGCCTGCCGCACGGCACGCTCCGGTGCGTCGCGGGCGGCGCGTCCTTGGAGCCTGTCCCGCTGGGGACAGGGGCCGCGTTTTGCGGCCATCCCGGCATTTTTTACCCGAACACTCCCATGCAAATCAATGATCCCGAACGTACCCGGCAGGCTGCGCCCGAGCTGCGCCTGGCTGCTCCCGAAGCCGACGACTTCACGGAACATCCCCTGAGCATGAACGGCGAGGCCCCGGCCGGCAAAAGCGCCCGCGGCGGCAAGGGCGCCACGGCTGCGGCCCCCTCCTTTTCCTGCTCCGCGTCCTGCCCGCTTTCGCATGTGCCGCAAAAGGCCTGGCTGCATCTTTTCCGGGTGCCTTTCCGCAAACGTCATCCCGTCATTTTCTGGGGCCTGCTGATCCTGCTGCTGGGCGGCATCGCGGCCTTCATGGTCTCCCAGGCCACCGGTCTGGGCAGCGAGCGCATCGCCCTGGTGCGTGTGACCGGGCCCATCATGGACATCGATGCCCAGCTGCGCTGGATCGACAAGCTGGGCCGCATGCCCGGCGTCAAGGGCGTGCTGGTGCGCGTGGACTCCCCCGGCGGCGGTGCCGCCGCCTCGCAGGAACTGTATGAGGCCCTGGCCCGTCTGGGCAAGGACAAGCCCATCGCCGTCAGCATGGGCAGCACGGCGGCCTCCGGCGGCCTGATGGTCAGCATGGCGGGCAAGCGTGTTTTCGCCAATGCCTCCACCGTGACCGGCTCCATCGGCGTGCGCATGGACATCCCCCAGATCCGGGGCCTGCTGGACAAGCTGGGCCTTGGTCGCCAGACCCTGACCACCGCGCCCTACAAGGACGCCGGTTCCATGCTGGAACCGCTCACCGCGGACGAAAAGGCCTATTTCCAGGGCGTGCTCAAGGACATGCACGAGCAGTTCGTGGACATCGTGGCCCAGGGCCGTCATATGGATCGTACCCGCGCCGCGCGTCTGGCCACGGGCAAGATCTTTACCGGCCGTGAAGCCGTGGAGCTGGGCCTTGTGGACGAGCTGGGCGGCCAGCAGGCCGCGCACCGCTGGCTGGCCGATGTCTGCAAGGTGCCCGCGGACCGGCCCCTGCTGACGCCCCCCAGCGAAGACGAATGGTGGGAAAAAAGCCTCAAGACCTGGTTCGGCCTTGATGCCGATGCCCTGCTGGGCCGTGAGGCCCCGGCCTTCCTGTACAGCTTTTAGGGAAAACAGGACGGTGGCAAGGCATCGGAAAAGCTCTGCTGCCTGCCGACGATAGTCCGGTAAATATAAAAAGCCCTGCCTTCAACGAAGGCAGGGCTTTTTATCGTTTGTAGCGGTCGTCATGGAGCCTTTGATGCCAGAGGGCGCCCCTGCTTTCCCCCTCCCCTCAAAAAAACTCACCGTTCCGGTCAGGGCCGGGCGAAGAGGGCCATATATTCCTGGTTGCCCTTGGGACCCTTGATGGCGGCGGGCAGCACGCCCCGGCTCTCCAGGTGCAGGTTCTCGGTACAGAAGCGGACGATCTTGTCCACGGCGCGCTGGCGGGCGGCCTCGTCGCGCACCACGCCCTTGACGGTCTCGCCGGGGCCCAGTTCGAACTGGGGCTTGATGAGCACGGCGGCCAGGCCGCCGGACTTGAGCCAGGTCATGCAGGGCGGCAGGATGAGCGTCAGGGAGATGAAGGACACGTCGGCCACCACCAGATCCACGGGCTCGGGGATGAGCTCGGGCGCGGCGGCGCGCAGATTGACGCCTTCGAGGTTGATGACGCGCTCGTCGGCACGCAGCTTCTCGTGCAGCTGGTTCTTGCCCACGTCCACGGCGTAGACGCGCGTGGCGCCGTGCTGGAGCAGACAGTCCGTGAAGCCGCCGGTAGAGGCACCGGCATCCAGACAGACCATGCCGCTCACGTCGAGCTTGAAATTGTCCAGGATGGTCAGCAGTTTGTAGGCACCGCGACTGACGAAGCGCTCCTGCCCCAGCAGTTCGAAGACCGTGCCTTCGGGATAGGGGTGTCCGGGCTTGTCCACCTTTTGGGGCGGGGCGCCGGGGGGCAGTCCTTCGGAAGAAAGCGCCACTTTGCCGGCCATGATGAGACGGCGGGCCTGTTCACGGCTTTCGGCCAGGCCCTGCATGAAGACCAGTTGATCCGCGCGCTGGCGGGCGATTTTTGCACACATGGCCGCACTGTAGCCTGTCGGCCCGGCGCTGGCAACCGGGCCGGGACAGGGGACCGGAACACCTGTGCCGAGGCCGCTCCCGTGGAAGACTCAGAGGCCCCACGCGCGGGACCGGGACGCGTGCCCCCTTGCGGAGGGACTTGCCACCGTGGAGCCTGTCGGACACGACCGGAGCGGGATCTCTGTCCGTCCGGTGTGCGGTCATCGTGCCGTCGCCGCCCTCCTGTGCCCGGCCTGCCGGAGCACGGTCTTTGCCTGCCGTCGGCCGTCCGCGGCAAACGTCCCTGTCGTCGGGCCTCTGCCGTGACGGCGGCTCAGCCTTGCCCGGCGCGGGAAAAAACTCCGGGAAAACGTCCTTCCGCCGGGGCAGGGGACTTGCCAAAGCTGCGTTTATGGGCTATTGATTTGGGCCCTGATGCGCAAAAGCCGCGCAGAAGACGACTATTGACGGCATATGCCGTTGCCATACGAGGTAAGGATCATGAAGAAAGATATCCATCCCAAGGTGTTCAACGCCACCATTACCTGCGCTTGCGGTAATCAGGAACAGGTGCTCTCCACGAAGGGCGAAGAAGTGCACGTCGAAGTGTGCTCCGCCTGCCATCCCTTCTTCACCGGCAAGCAGCGCTTCCTGGATACGGCCGGCCGTATCGACCGCTTCCGCAAGAAGTACGCCAAATTTGAAAAGAAGTAGGCGCTGCCGCGCAAGCGGTGTGCTGCCCCGCGTCTGCTGGACGCGAACGTTATCCCACCTCTGGCGGAGGCGTTGGAATCTTTGGTTTCACGCTCCCGCCGGAGGCTTGGCGTTTTTTTGAGGGAGTCTATGCGCCTGTCCCGTCTTATTCCCCTGATGCTGACGGCCGGCTGCCCCACCGTGGGCGGACAGGCCGTCCTTGAAGGCGTCATGATGCGCAATGGTGACGCCTACGCGCTGGCCCTGCGCCGTCCCGACGGCGAGATCGTGGCCCGGCGCATGCCCTGGTTCTCGCTGACACGGCATCCCTGGCTGAAAAAGCCTTTCGTGCGCGGCTTTCCCGTGCTCATCGAGACCCTGGTCAACGGCATCAAGGCGCTCAACCGTTCCGCGGAACATCAGGCCGAAGGCACCGAGGAAGAGCTCAAGGGCTGGCATCTGGTGCTGACCCTGCTGCTTTCCCTGGCCATGGCCGTGGGCCTGTTCGTGGTCGTGCCGCACCTGCTGTCGCTGCTCATGCAGTGGCTGGATCTGGGCGGCGGGGTGGAAGGACTCACCTTCCATCTGTGGGACGGCCTGTTCAAGTGCCTGATCTTCATGGGCTATATCTGGGCCATCTCTTTCGTGCCCGATATCCGGCGCGTGTTCCAGTACCATGGCGCGGAGCACAAGGTCATCCATGCCTTCGAGGCCGGGGGCGACGTGGACGCCGCCACGGCGGCCCGCATGAGCCGTCTGCATCCCCGCTGCGGCACCACGTTCCTGCTGTTCGTCATCAGCATCTCCATCATCCTGCATGCGGTGCTGGTGCCCCTGCTGCTGTTCATCTACTGCCCGGAAGGGGCGGTGGCCAAGCAGGCATTGACCATCGTGTTCAAACTGCTGCTCATGGTGCCCATCAGCGCGCTGGCCTATGAGCTTATCCGTTACGCTGCCCGCATGCCTGACGGCTTCATGGCCACGCTGCTGCGGGCCCCCGGCCTGACCCTGCAGCGCATGACCACGGCCGAGCCCGACGAGCGCCAGCTCGATGTGGCGGTGGTGGCCCTGCGCGAAGCCCTGGGCGCCCAGGCGGGCGACAATATCATCACGGCTCCCTACCGGCGCGACGCCTAGTCGCTCCGGCGGGGCCATACATTTCTGGAGTTCGCATGTTTGCCAAGCTGGAAGGTCTTGAAAAAAAGTATATGGAGCTTGAACAGGCGCTTGCCCAGCCTGACGTCTACAACGACCAGGATCAGTACCGCAAGCTGACCAAGGCGCATGCGGACCTGCGCGACGTGGTGGAACTGTTCCGCCGTCATCGCAGCCTCACGCAGGAACTGGAAGAGAACAAGCAGCTCCTGCACGACAGCGATCCGGACATCAAGGCCATGGCGCAGGAAGAGATCGCCGCCGCCGAAGCCGAACTGCCCGAGCTGGAGCACAAGATCAAGGTGCTGCTGCTGCCCAAGGACCCGCTGGACGAAAAAAACACCATCCTTGAAATCCGCGCCGGTACCGGCGGTGAGGAAGCGGCCCTGTTCGCCGCCGACCTCTTCCGCATGTACACCCGCTATGCCGAAATCAAGGGCTGGAAGGTGGAGATCATGAGCGAATCCCCTTCCGACAGCGGCGGCTACAAGGAAATCATCTGCCTCATCTCCGGTGACCGCGTGTACAGCCACCTCAAGTTCGAGGCCGGTACCCACCGCGTGCAGCGCGTGCCCGCCACCGAGACCCAGGGCCGCATCCATACTTCCGCCGCCACCGTGGCCGTGATGCCCGAAGCCGAGGAAGTGGACGTGGAGATCCGCCCCGAAGACCTGCGCATCGATATTTACCGCGCTTCCGGTGCCGGTGGCCAGCACGTCAACAAGACCGAGTCCGCCGTGCGCATCACCCACATCCCCACCGGTACCGTGGTGACCTGCCAGGACGAACGTTCGCAGCACAAGAACAAGGCCCGCGCCATGAAGGTGCTGGCCTCCCGTATCCTGGCCGCCGAGCGCGAGCGCCAGAACAGCGAGCTTTCCGCCGACCGCAAGGCCCAGGTGGGCTCTGGTGACCGCTCCGAGCGCATCCGTACCTACAACTTCCCCCAGGGCCGCTGCACGGACCACCGCATCAACCTGACCCTGTACTCTCTGGACCGCATCATGGAAGGCGAAGTGGAGCCCCTGTTCGAGGCTCTGGCCACCGCCGCCCAGACCGAGGCCCTCAAGGCTGAGGCCGAAGCCTAGGCCCGCAGACTTTTCCGAAAAGAGCGACGGCCCGTCGGATGTTTTCCGGCGGGCCGTCGCTGTTAAAGACAGTGCCTGTGCGGGCTGCCCGGCGCAGGGCTGCCCGGGCCTGCTGCGGATATCCTGTCTAGCGGCAGAAGAACGTGGTGTCGCGGGCATATCTCCCGTAGCCGTGGGGCCGTGTCATGTCCCAGGCCGTGATGGCCGCGACCAGCAGGACCGCTGCCACCAGCAGGGGGACGACCAGCGAGCGCATGCCCAGATAATGGCGCAGGGGCTTGCTGTTGATGCCCATGTGCAGCAGGGCCGCTCCCATGAAAGCCACGCCGAAATATTTGTGCAGATGCATGACGGTGCGCGAATCGAGGTGGAGCAAGATCAGCCCTCCGGTCAGGATGAGCACGGCGGAAGTGATGAGAAGGGCGATGCTGACTATCTGTCTGTAGTTGTTCATGGTCTGCTCCCATACTGGCTTGGATGCCGGATGCTACATCAATGCGGGTGGCGGGTACAGGCTTTCAGGCGGGCTGAGTGGGCACAGACCTGTCGGGCCGGCGGCCGTATGGGGGCTCGTAGGGGCGCGGCAAGGAGGGCAGGGTCAGACAGCCTTTCCCGGGCAGGCGTACCGCCGCTGCCGTGCGGCCGGGTCTCCACAAATCGCTTGACCTTTGGCCCGCAACAGGCTATTGCCTGCCGCCATATGCCTGCGCTTTTGACTTCATGCCGCAGGCTTGCTATCATTATTTGTTGCGTATGACCGAACAGACTTCCACCGCCGCACGCAAACCGGCGCCGCTGCCCCAGCTGGACGGCGTCCTGGTGCTCAACAAGCCTTCCGGCCCCACGTCGGCCCGCTGCCTCTCGGCGCTCAAGCGCCTGGGCCAGCGCAAGATCGGCCACGCGGGCACCCTGGATCCCATGGCTTCCGGCGTGCTGCTGGTGCTGCTGGGACAGGGCACCAAGATCGCCTCGCACCTGCTGGCCGACGGCGGCAAGGTCTACAGCGGTCAGCTGCGCCTGGGCCTCACCACCGATACCTGGGACATCCAGGGCGAGGTGCTGACGGAATCCCCGTGGCAGCAGGTGACCGAAGCCGATGTGCGCGCCGAAGTGGCCCACTGGCTGACCCTGCACGAGCAGGAAGTGCCCGCCTATTCCGCGGCCAAGCACGAGGGCCAGTCCCTGTACAAGCTGGCGCGCAAGGGCAAGGAAGTGCCCAAAAAGGTCAAAAGCATGGAAATTTCGCAAGCGGACGTGCTCGAGGTCGAGCTGCCGTTTGTACGCTTTCGGGTCGCATGCAGTTCCGGCACCTATATACGCTCCCTGGCCCACAGCTTGGGGATGCGACTGGGATGCGGAGCCGTGCTCACGGAACTGACCCGGGAGTACAGTCACCCCTTCGGTCTCGAAGTGGCCTGCGGACTGGACGAACTGTCGGCCGATCCGGGCCTGCTGGTAAAGCATCTGCGCCCCCTTGCCGAGGCGCTGCCCCACTGGCCGGTGCTGGAGCTGGACGAAGCCGCTGAGGCCCGCATCCGTAACGGCATGGCCATCCCCTGCCGCGACGATGTGGGCGACAAGGCGCTTTTGCAGCGTCAGGGCATGCCCCTGGCTCTGGCCCGTCGTTCCGAAACGCCCCAGGGGCCCTGCTGGACCGTGCTGAGGGGCCTCTGGAATTAACTTACATCCGTAAAGGAGAACTGCTGTGGCTATGGACGCTGAACAGAAGAAAGTGGTTATCGACGCTCACGCCAAACACGAAGGCGACACCGGCTCCCCGGAAGTGCAGGTGGCCCTGCTGACCGCCCGCATCGAAGGTCTGACCGGTCACTTCAAGGTGCACAAGAAGGACTTCCACTCCCGCACCGGTCTGCTGAAGCTGGTTGGCCAGCGCCGTAAGCTGCTGAACTACCTGAAGAAGAAGGACATTCAGCGTTACCGTGCGCTGATCGCCAAGCTCGGCCTGCGCAAGTAATTACGATGGTTTGAGAGGGGGGGCCAAGCCCCCCCTTTTTGCAATCTCGCCTCACGACAACATTTAGCAGGAAGGGGGGTCCGGGAAGACCGGGCAGCACCCGTGGCCCAAGGCCGCACAGCGGGGCGCTGTTGCCCGCTTTTGCCGGAATCCCCTTCATACGAGGTCCACATGAACCAGGATATCTTCAATCCTACCCGCGTCACGGCCACCGTGGGCGGCAAGGAAATCATTTTCGAGACCGGCCGTCTGGCCAACCAGGCCCACGGCGCCGTTTGGGTGCAGTGCGGCGGTACGGTGGTGCTGGTGACCGTCTGCTCCCAGCCTCTGGAGTTCGACAAGGGCTTCTTCCCCCTCACCGTGGAATATTCCGAAAAGATGTACGCCGCCGGCCGTATCCCCGGCAGCTTCTTCCGCCGCGAGATCGGCCGTCCCTCCGAGCGTGAGACCCTGGTCTCCCGCCTCATCGACCGTCCCATCCGTCCCCTGTTCCCCAAGGGCCTGAACGAAGATGTGCAGGTGCTGGCCAGCGTCATCTCCGCCGACCAGGAGAACGAGTCCGACGTGCTGGCCCTGACCGGCGCTTCCGCCGCCGTCATGCTCTCGCCCCTGCCGTTCGAAGGCCCCGTGGCCGGTGGCCGCATCGGCCGCATCGACGGCCAGTTCGTGCTCAACCCCACCTTTGAGGAGCAGGAGCGCAGCGACCTGAACATCGTGTTCGCCGCTTCCCGCGATGCCCTGACCATGGTGGAAGGCGAAGCCACCTTCGTGCCCGAAGACGTCATCATCGACGCTCTGGAATGGGGCCGCAAGGAGATCCAGCCGCTCATCGACGCCCAGCTCAAGCTGCGCGAACTGGCCGGCAAGGAAAAGATGCCCTTCACTCCCCATCAGGACGATCCGGTGCTGGTGGCCCGCGTGCAGGAACTGGCCCGCGAAGCCGGCATCGAAGAAGCCCTGCGCGTGCCCGAGAAGCTGGCCCGCAAGGACGCCCGCAAGGCCGTCAAGGACAAGGTCATGGAAGCCCTGCTCAATGACCCCGCCTGGGCCGAGAGCGAAGCCCTGAAGGAAGTGGGCGAGATCATCGGCGACCTGGAAAAGAAGATCATGCGTGCCCGCATCGTCAACGAAGGCGTGCGCATCGACGGCCGCGACACCAAGACCGTGCGCCCCATCCAGATCCAGACCAGCGTGCTGCCCCGCGCCCACGGCTCCGCCATCTTCCGCCGCGGCGAGACCAAGTCCCTGGTGGTGACCACCCTGGGCTCCTCCACCGATGAACAGCGCATGGGCAGCCTGAGCGGCGACGTGACCAAGCGCTTCATGCTGCATTACAACTTCCCGCCCTTCAGCGTGGGCGAAGTGAAGCCCGTGCGCGTTTCCCGTCGCGAGATCGGCCACGGCGCCCTGGCCGAGAAGTCCCTGCGTCCTGTCATGCCGGCCGACGCCGACTTCCCCTTCACCGTGCGCGTGGTCTCCGAGACCGTGGAATCCAACGGCTCCTCTTCCATGGCTGCCGTGTGCGGCGGCTGCCTCTCCCTCATGGATGCCGGTATCCCCATCAGCGCCCCGGTGGCCGGTGTGGCCATGGGCCTGATCAAGGAAGGCGACAAGTTCATCGTGCTCACCGACATCCTGGGCGATGAAGACGCCCTGGGCGACATGGACTTCAAGATCGCCGGTACCGCGGAAGGCGTCACCGGCGTGCAGATGGACATCAAGATCACCGGCCTGACCACCGACATCATGCGCCAGGCCATGCAGCAGGCCCACGAAGGCCGCCTGCACATCCTGGCCGAGATGGCCAAGGCCCTGCCCGAGCCGCGCAAGGAACTGTCGCGCTACGCTCCCCAGCATGCCGAGATCTTCGTCAATCCCGACATCATCCGTCTGATCATCGGCCCCGGCGGCAAGAACATCAAGGCCATCACCACCGCCACCGGCGCTTCCGTGGACATCGAAGATTCCGGCCGCGTGTCCATCTTCGCCCCCACGGCCGACGCCCTGGAAAAGGCCCGCGAGATGGTCACCTACTATGACCAGCGTCCCGAACTGGGCAAGAACTACACCGCCAAGGTCAAGAAGATCATGGAGATCGGTGCCATCGTCGAAGTGCTGCCCAACGTGGAAGCCCTGGTGCATGTCTCCCAGCTGGACGTGAACCGCGTGGAACAGCCCGGTGATGTGGCCCGTCTGGGCGAAGACATGGTGGTCAAGGTCATCGAGATCAACGGTGACCGCATCCGCGCCAGCCGCAAGGCTGTGCTGCTGGAAGAACAGGGCCATCCCTGGAACCCCGAAGAGACCGCCCGTCCCCAGCGCGATCGCGGTGACCGCGGCAATCGTGGTGACCGTGGCGATCGTGGCGGCCGTCGTGAACGCGGCGACCGTGGCGACCGTGGCGGCAGGGGCGACCGTCGTTAATCGGAGGCACGAGCCATGACCAAGAAGAGCAAGGCCGAACAGGTCGAAGAAAAAGTGCAGGACGCTGCTCCCGCTGCCGAACAGGCGGAACAGATGGAAGGCGCCGACGCTGCCCGTCAGCCCTCGGAAGAAGAGCTGAAGGTCATGCTGCGCGGCGAGAACCGCCAGCATGACGAGGCCCTGGGCGATGCCTGGGCCGTGCTGCTGGGCCAGAACCCCATGGCCGTCATGCCGCAGGTGGTGGGCACGGTGCTGCACGATGGCGGCACCCGTCCTGCCTGGCAGTGGACGCGCAGCGGCAAGGAATACGTGCTCATGGCCTGGCCCAAGGACCAGCCGTCGCGTGCCGCCGTGCTCATGCAGGCTGACGAAGGGGAAAAGTTCAAGCCCCTGTCCGCCGTGCCTTTCCTGGAAGGCCTGCCCAATGACCTGACCGTGGAAGACATCCACCCCTGGAGCCAGGGGGGCGGTGCCAACGTGGCCGTGAGCATGATCGAGGGCAAGAACCCCATGTGGTTCTATGACCCCCTGTACCTGCGCGACAAGGACGACCTGACCCCCGGCGTCACGCAGAGCTTCCTGCTGTCCGGTCTGGCCATCGCCCTGCGCAAGGCCCTGCTGGATGACGTGAACATCACCCAGGGCCCCCAGTACGAAGCCTGGGCCGCCCAGTGGCTGGCCGAGAACCCCGGCAAGACCCGCCTGGACGTGCCGCCCCTGAAGATCTCCATGGCCGGCCGTCAGCTCATCATGCCCGGTCGCCGCTTTGCCGAGTACCAGGTGCGCACCAAGGTGGAGCGCGTGGACGACGTGAAGCTGGAAAAGATGGACATCAAGGTCCTGTACGTGCGCTTCCCCTTCGACCAGCGCCCGGACATGGTGTTGCCCATCTACGCCAGCAAGATGGTCCTGCGGGATTACGAGCCCCAGGTGGGCGACGAAGTGGACGCCTATGTCTGGCTGCAGGGCCGTATCATCGACATGGATGAAAGCCCCGCGCAATAGATCCCGCGTCTCAGTGATTGATGAAGGCGCCCTGCTGCAAGGCAGGGCGCCTTTTTTGTGTGGTCGCAAGTGTCTTGATATGCTGTGATATCATCAAAAAAATCCATATATTCCATTGATCCTGGAATGCTTCATAAGTCCGGATGCACTGGGAGGGCATGAGAGGAATATGCAGATCCGGCCGTGGGGGCTGTCCACAGCGGCAGGATACGGGCTTGTCTGCGGCGGCAAAGGGACATTATGGCTGTGGCCGCGCGTCCCGGATCGTCGGAAGGGGCTCCTTCCGTACTCTTCGGCTTTTGACGACGGGGCTTCTGCTGTTTGCAGAAGACTGGCTTTTATGTCGTATCATGATGTTTTTATTTGGTTTATCTGACTGCAAACGAATCGTATAAAAAATGTCATGAAGTGCTTTACTTTTTCTGGGGGAAGCAGTACTGTCACAAACAGCTGGTTGAAAAACAGAGCTGCACGACGCGGAAGCGCCTTTTTGACGGT
>NZ_DS996360.1:192819-226240 GCF_000156375.1 Desulfovibrio piger ATCC 29098 | reverse complement strand
CCCGCAAAAAAATTTATGGTTTTGCCCCCTGCTGACTGATTGTTCAATCAACACACCGGAAAAACACAAAAAAATGTTCGTATTTTTTTAGGCGACATGCTGTCCCACGTCCCAAAGGCTACATGCACGCCGGTGTGGATAGTCCGGTAATGTCTCCAGCCACAGACTCCAGGCGATCCAGACGACGGCAAAGTGTTGGCACTGCAGCCCTGACTGGCCCGCATCCCCCTCTCTCCCAGCCCATGGCAGTGCGCCCTCCGGGACCGCCCCCTTTCCCCAGACAGCGAGCATCCCCACGGCCCCATATCCGGTAGCTCTCCCCAAGCATGAAAAAAGCCGGGAAAGGTCTCCCCTTCCCGGCCTGTCATGGCTGATGGTCCTAGTCCCCCACGATCAGGGTACTGCCCACGCGCAGGTTCTGGGCATCGATCCCGTCATTCCAGCGCTTGATGTCCTCCACCGAGACATCGTTCTTGCGGGCGATGCCCCACAGGCTGTCACCGGCCTGGATGGTATAGGTCCTGGTGCGGGAGGCACGGGAGGCCTTGCCCTTCGGCGAGCCCTGCCGCTCGGAAGAAGACGGACGCGACGCCGCGGCGCCGCCCTTGCCGGGGATGGTCAGGCGCTGGCCCACCTGCAACTGGCTGGGGTCGTCGATATTGTTACAGGCCTGCAGATCGCTGACCGAAACGCCGAACTGCCGGGCCACGCCGTAAAGGGTATCGTTGGGCCGCAGCACATAGACGCCGCCCGAAGGTTCGGACCTGCTGCGTTCCTGCCTGTCCCGGCCGGACGAACGCTCCTTCCGCGAGGGCGTCCCGTCCGCCGCGGCCACGGCCGAAGGCGACATGGGCACGCCGCGCGGCAACAGCAGGGTATCCCCGGCGTAGATCTTCTTCTTTTCGGGGTTGGCGGCCTGGATGCGTTCCAGGGGCACGCCGCTGCGCTTGCTGATCCGGGCCAAGGAGTCGGACGAGGTCTGCACCTTGGTGGGGCGCCAGTTGGCAAAGGCCGAGGCCGACGGCGAACGCAGGAACGCCTGGGCCTGGGCCTCGTTCTGGACCGGCACATAGACGAAGGTGGAACGCTCGGTGGACGAGATGGTCCGCTTGTGGTGCAGGTTGTAGCCCTGGAAGCTTTCCCAGCTCAGGCCACAGGCACGGCTCAGGGCCATGAGGTCGGTGCCGGGGCGGGCCGTCAGACGACGCACCGGAGCGGGCTTGTCCTGATCCACGGGCGTGAAGCCCAGCTGGGGCAGGTTGCGCATGATCTTGCTCATGGCCAGGAAGCGCGGCACATACTGCACGGTCTCGGGCCGCAGTCGGGCTTTTTCGTCCAGCTTGTGGTTGCGCTCCACCACTTCATAGAAATTTCGGGCCCCCGTGCCTTCCTTGGCACGGCTCATCTTGCCCTCACCGGCATTGTAGGCGGCGATGGCCGTGGGCCAGTCGCGGAAATCCCCGTACAGTTTCTGGAGATAGTCGGCGGCGGCTTCGGTGGCGCGGTAGGGGTCCAGACGTTCGTCCAGCCACCAGTCCTGGGTCAGGCCGTACTTCATGCCGGTATAGGGCATGAACTGCCAGGCGCCCAGGGCCCCCACACGGGATTCCGCATCGGGACGGTAGCCGCTCTCAACCAGGGCCAGATAGGCCAGCTCTTCGGGCATGCCGCGCGAGCGGAAGACCTTGCGGGCATAACCCAGATAGGGCTCGGCATTGCGGGAAAAGACGCTCATGGTCCCGCGCCCCTTGCGCAGGAAGTGCTTGTATTGCAGGACCACGTCCGGCATGGAGGCCTTGTGGATGTCACGGTCGATGCGGGCCGTGTTCTGGAAGGCGGCCAGTTCCGTGGGGGTCAAAGGCTCGCCGCCCTCGTCGCCAGGGATGATGAGGGACGGCATGGAAAGGGGCTGTCCTTTTTTCTGTTTGCTGCCGCAGCCGCCCGCCAGCAACAGACAGAAGGCCAGAACACAAAGCACCCCCAGACGTGCGCGGCCCCTGCCGGACCAATCAGGAAAGAACATGCTTACTCCCGTGCCCCCGGCTTGCCATGTGCCGGGAAGCTGCGTACACAAAAACGGATCGGGACCTCTTCCCGGTCCCTCCCAGTAACAACGCCCCCAATCATGGAGACGCCATGAATCAAACTTCCGAGACCCCGCTCCTGCCGGGCATGAAGCCTGTGCTGGAACTTTTGCGGACCGACCCCCAACGCATCGACCTCGTCTTTTGCAAAAAAGGCCTGCGTACCCGGGATGCCCAGGACGTGCAGCAGCTGTGCCGCCAAAGCGGCGTCCGCTTCAGTCTTGTGGATCAGGCGGCCCTGGACAGGCTCTGCCGCGAGGCCGCCCAGCAAAACGGCAACGAGGCCGCCCCGCTCAACCATCAGGGCGTTGTGGCGCGCCTGACGGCCACGGATTTCCGTGATCTGGCGGACGTGCTGCAGGCCGCGGCCGAAGCGCCCCTGCCGCTGGTGGTGGCCCTGGACCAGGTCCAGGATCCGGGCAACGTGGGCACCCTGTGCCGCACCCTGTATGCCCTGGGCGGCGCGGGCGTGATCCTGCCCCGCCACAACAGCGCCTATCTGGGCCCCGCGGCCCATCGCGCCGCTGCCGGTGCCCTGGAGCGCCTGCCCGTGGCCCGGGTGACCAACCTGGCCCATGCGCTGGACGAAGCCGAAGAGGCGGGGTTCAGCATCTACGGCGCGGGCTGCGGCCCTGACGCCGCCGACGCGTTCGAACACGCCATGCAGCTGCCCGCCGTGCTGGTGCTGGGCAATGAAGACAAGGGCCTGCGCCCCGGTGTGGCCAAACGCTGCGGCCGGATGCTGCGCATCCCGCTGGCGCGCAAGTTCGATTCGCTCAACGTGGCCCAGGCAGGCGCCATCCTGCTGGGCCTGGCCGCCATGCGCCGCCAAGGATAACGAACACAAGCCCCTGCGCCGCATGCTGGGGGAAAAATAGCTTGGGCGCCAACAAGCGTCAACAGGAAAGGCCGCCGACAGCGCGGCCGGCAAGGGAGGTCCCGCCGGGAGCTCCCTTGTTTTTTGCCCCTGTCGGCGGGAAGGCCCCTCCGCCGCATGCGTCTTGACTTCCCTGCTCACGGCGGTATTTTGAAATATATTTCAAATCAAGGATGTCCCATGCGACCGCAAAAACTACGCCGCATCACTGCCGAGCCCTGTTGCCGACGTTTCCTTCCTGAAACAGGAAGCGACGCCCCCGCCATGAGACTGGGCCTGGACATGTTGGAAGCCCTGCGCCTGGCAGATGCCGAAGGACTGTCGCAGGAAGAGGCCGCCCGGCAGATGGAGATCTCCCCGCCCACCTTCTGCCGACTGCTGGCCGAAGCCCGTCGGCGTGTGGCCCATGCCCTGACCCGGGGACTGCCCCTGGTCGTGGAGGGCGGCCCAGTGCGCCTGCGCCGCCCGGACCATGCTGGAGATCAGGGCTATCACGGTGGACACGGGCAGCAGTGCGACGGGGCGACGCGGACGCCCGGGACGGCGGAGCAGGCAGAGACACCGTGTTCCCCTGCCCGGCCTTGTGGCGGGCACGGCTTTGGACATGGCAGGAGAGGCCGGACATCACGCTGATTTCCGGTCCGACGACGCACACCGGCGCAGGCGGCATGATGCCGTACAGGGGCGGCGCAAAGGAGCGACAGACATGCTCTGGACGAAACTCGGCATGGGCCTGCTGGGCATGGCAGGCAAGGGACTGGCCGGCAGCGGCCTTTTACAGACCATCAGCCAGGGGCTGGGCAGCGGCAAGGGCGGTGGCGCAGGCAAAGGCATGGGAGGCGGCAAGGGCTGCCGCCAGACGGACCCGCCGTCCCTCGATGGACTGCTGACCGGGCTCCTGCAGCGCCAGACTACCGTGGGCGAGACCGTACGCGCCTTCCTGCCCGCCGCATCAGCACACGATGCCGGATCGGAGACCATCGACGTGCGGGCCTTGCCCGCAGGCTCCCCGGCTTCGACGGCTGTGGACAGTGCGGACATGGAAGCCGCCATGCGTGCCCTGCTGGGCAGCATCCACCATTTCAGCGACGGTCGTGTCCGCCTGCGCCATCCCCTGTTCCGGGAAAGCGGCACGTTCGAGGCCCTGCACCGCCTGCTGTGCGAGGGGACCGGCATCCGGGATGCCACGTTCAACGCCGTCACCGGCTCCGCCCTGCTGACCTATGACCCCGCACAGACGAGCCGCGAAGGGTTCCTCCATCAGGCGCTGCCTCTGGGGGCCTGCCTGCTGGAATGGGAGGCCCGGCACTCCTGATCTTCCCCGCCGGCTATCGCTGCGCTCCCCGGCAGGGCGGACCTGCCCTGCGGGTCCGATCGCGCGGCAAGACGCAAGAGCAAAGGCCCGGGGACACCATGGGACCTGTCCCCTGCTCCTCACGAAACGAGGCCGCAGGGCATCACCTTGGCCACTCAGGCCACACGCACAAAAAAGGAGCCTGTCGGTGACAGGCTCCTCTCATATCATCGTGATGGTCCGTTACGCGGGGACCTTGGGCGGACGGGGACCGAAAATGTCCGTGCCGATGCGCACCAGGGTGGCCCCTTCGGCCACGGCCGCGGCAAAGTCGCCGGACATGCCCATGGAAAGATGGGGCAGCGGCAGGCCGGTGCGCGCCCGCATGTCCTCGCGCAGACGGTACAGACGGGCAAAGTAGGGCCGTGCGGCCTCGCCCGCGTCAAAGACGGGCGGCAGGCACATGAGCCCCTGCATCTCCAGATGGGGGCAATGCGCCAGCACATGCTCCGCCAGTTCGGGCAGGGCATCGGCCATGATGCCGGCTTTCTGGGGCTCCTCGCCCACATTGATCTCGCACAGCACGGGCTGGACCACGCCCAGCGCGGCGGCGCGCTTTTCCAGGGCGTCGGCCAGCTTGACGGAATCCAGGGTATGCACCAGGGCAAAGGCCCCGGCCACCTGGGCGGCCTTGCGGCTCTGCACATGACCGATCATGTGCCAGCGGATGTCACGGCACTGGGGCTGGGCCACCAGATCCTGCCGTTTCTGCAGGGCCTCCTGCACATAGTTCTCGCCAAAATCCACCTGTCCGGCGGCGGCCACACAGGCCACGTCCTCGGCCGGATGCAGTTTGGAAACGGCGATCAGGCGCACCTCTTCCGGCTTGCGGCCGGCACGGGCGATGGCCTCGCCCAGCCGCTCCAGCACGGAATGATAGCGCTCACGCAAGGCGGAATCATCCATCATGCTTTCCTCTACAGGGATTCGGCCCCCATGCCCAGCTCGCGCAGGAAGGCCGTGTCTTCCGTCCAGTTCTCGCGGACCTTGACCCACAGTTCCAGATGCACCTTGCCGCCGATGAGCTCGCGGATGTCCTGACGGGCCTCCATGCCCACCTGCTTCAGCACCGAGCCGCCGCGGCCGATGACCATGCCCTTGTGCATGGGACGGGCCACATAGATGACGGCGTGGATGATGGTCTGCTCACGTTCGGGATCTTCGTCCCAGTTCTCCACTTCCACGGCGATGCCGTAGGGCACTTCCTGACGCAGGTGCAGGAAGAGCTTCTCGCGCACGATCTCGGCGGCCATGAAGCGCACCGGCGCGGTGGAGATCTGGTCTTCGGGGAACTGGGCGATGCCCTTGGGCAGCTGTTTTTTGATGAGCTTGGCCAGCTCGGGCAGGCCGTCCTTGTTCAGGGCCGACACCGGGAAGATCTCGGCGCGGGGCCACATCTCGTTGAGACGGGTCAGCAGGGGCAGCATGCGGCTCTTGTCGGCGAACAGGTCCACCTTGTTGGCCACCACCACCATGGGGCGCTCGTCACTGGCCAGGGCCTCGGCCACGGGAGCCAGGTCACGGTCCAGGTATTCGGGATGGCGGATGTACAGGTGGGCGTCCAGCACGGGCATGATGACGTCGGCCTGGCCAAGGCTCTGCCACACGGCCTGGATCATGGTCTTGCTCAGGCGGCCGCGCACCTGCGACAGGCCGGGAGTGTCCATGAAGATGGCCTGGGCATCATCGTCCGTCAGGATGCCCACGATCTGGTTGCGGGTGGTCTGGGGCTTGGGCGTGACGATAGTCACCTTCTGGCCCATGAGCCCGTTCAGCAGCGTCGATTTGCCGGCATTGGGCGGCCCCATGAGCGCGACCCAGCCGCAACGGTAATTCTGACCGTTCATTGGTTTTCCTCGTATATATGTAATGAAAAAATGAGTGTCTGAGCCCTGTCTCCCATATCCGGCGCGCCTGGTCAAGCGCGGGGAGGCCGTCCGACCGCATGAGGAGAGCCCGTCACAGGCCGGCGGCGGATGACGGAGCGGCAACGGAGAGCGGCACGAGGGAACGATGCCACCGGACCGGACAGGGAGGCGGCCCGGCGATCCCTCATGCCACAAAGGAAAGGACAGGCGGAGGAAGCGGCGCAGGAAGAGCGCAGCCCAGCCCCGGCAGAGGGGCCCGGCCGCAAGACAGAGGCGTGCACGCCGTACGGATATGGCCGGAGCACCGGCCTCACGGAGACAACGGACTAGAGCCGGGGATCGTCCACAGGGACCTTCCGGCCCGTACGGGCTTCCAGCCAGGCCCGGATGCGGGCATGGGAGGCGGCCCGCACCTGCTTCTTCTCCTCCATCATGCGGGCATCGGCCTGACGCAGCAGTATCTCGGGCGCCACGGAGCCGTCATCAGAGCCCGCCAGGCCAAAGGAAAGCTCCAGCGGCAGGCCTCCGGCGGCATTCCAGGCGTCCAGGGCCTTGCGGATGGTGGACAGCCGTTCGCGCACCACATCGCAGGGACAGGACAGCACCATCACGAACTCGTCCCCACCCAGGCGGGCAAGGCAGTCCTCCTGCCGGATATGCTTCAAAAGCTGTTGCGCCGCGGTACGCAGCAATTCGTCACCGGTATGATGCCCAAGATGGTCGTTGATCATCTTCAGGCCGTTGACATCGGCCATGAGGACGCTCAGGGGGCCCCTGTCCTTGCGCACCTGCTGGAGCAGCCCGTCCAGATGGTAGCGGTTGTACACGCCGGTCAGGGGATCGAGACGGATCTTCTTTTCCAGCACGTTGCGGTCATGCTGGAGAGAACTGATGTCCGTATGCATGCCCACGATGCGCAGGGCCCGTCCCTGACTGTCCCGGCTGGTCACACAGCCGCGCCCCAGCACCCACAGCCAGGAGCCGTCGGCCCGCCGGATGCGGTAGGTACAGGAAAAAGCGTCCCCCTCCGCGGGAGAAGCCGCGACCCGCATCTGCATGTTCACGGTCTTCTCGTAATCGTCAGGGTGCACGGAACGCACCCAGGAATCCAGTTCGGCGGGATAGGTCTCAGGCGTATGCCCCAGCATGGACAGATAGTTCTGGCTGTAATAGACCTTGCCGGTGGTGGCGTCCCAGTCCCAGAGACCGTCGCTGCAGGCATCCATGGCCAGCAGCAGGCGGTCGGCACCGCCCACGGGAGCGGCCTTGCCCGCCAGGAAAGGCGCCAGGCTGCCCGATACCACCAGGGCACGCCCTTCCCTGTCCCGATGCAGGACCGAAGCCGTCAGCAGCAGCGGCAGCTCCTCGGAGCGGGAAGGCATCAGCAACAGGCTCTGCCGCCCCGAACACAGGGGGATGTCCAGCCAGCGGCGCAAACGCGCCAGCGATCCCGCCGCCCGGTAGAGTCGGCGCAGACGGCGCAGGGAGGCCCTGTCCAGGGGCCCTGCCCCGGATGCCAGCCCCAGCAGACCGGCACAGCGGGCGTCCAGCAGCAGCTCCCCTTCCTTCCTGATATAGGTCCAGTAGCCGCCGTCTTCTCCTACCGGCAGGGAGACCTCATCCCGCAGGTCGAACGTGCCGAGGATCGTCTGTGGCCTGCCCTCTGCATCGCACTGGATGATGTTCAGGTCCTCGCGGATATGCCGGCCGTTGTAGGTATAGGAACAGCTCAGGCAGCCCGGCGCCTTCCCTGTCAGGGCCATCTGGCGCTGGCGTTGCAGGAAATGGCGCTGGGGTTCCGGCAGCCGGTCCAGGAAATCCGCCATGGTCCGCGGCGCCGTCTCCGGCGTCAGCCCCAGCAACAGCAGGGCCGGTGCGCAAAAGACGAGACTGTCCGTCGGAAGATGCCAGGTAAAGCAGGGCGCGGAGTGAGTAGGAAAGGACATGGTCCCTCACTTGAGTTCGGATACAGGGAGTGCCGCCATCCTACCCAAAATTGATATAAAAAATCAACTTTACGATATTTTCCTGTTCTGCCGGGCTGTTATCAGAAACTGTTATCACAGTCCCCGTCCCTGGGCCGCCTCATCGGGATAGAGGCTTTCCATATGGGCCAGGAAGGAGGCGTAACGGTCTTCCAGGATGGCCTGGCGTGCCTGCCTGACCACATTGAGGAAGTAGGTCAGGTTGTGCAGGGAATTGAGGCGGAAGGCCAGCAGCTCCTTGCTGACGTACAGATGACGCAGATAGGCACGGGAGAAGGTCCGGCAGGTGTAACAGTTGCAGGCCGGATCCAGGGGGCTGTCGTCCTCGGCGTATTCCTTGCGCTTGATGTTGACCTTGCCCAGCGAGGTATAGAGCGTGCCGTTGCGCGCGTTGCGGGTGGGCAGCACGCAGTCGAACATGTCGATACCGGCGTTGATGCCGTGGGCGATGTCCAGGGGCGTGCCCACGCCCATGAGGTAGCGGGGCTTGTCCTTGGGCAGCTGGGGCGCCACTTCGTACATGAAGTCGTAGAGCATGTGCTTGCTCTCGCCCACCGAAAGGCCGCCGATGGCGAAACCGTCGAAATCATGGCAGCACAGTTCCTCGATGGAGCGTTTGCGCAGATCCTTGAAGAAACCGCCCTGGGTGATGGCGAACAGCAGGTTCTGGCCGCTGCCCTGCGGATAGGCCGCACGGGCGCGCAGGGCCCAGCGCGTGGTCAGGGCCAGGGACTTTTCCGTATAGGCATAGTCCGCGCCATAGGGCACGCATTCGTCCAGCACCATCATGATGTCGGAATTGAGGTTGCGCTGGATGCCCACCACGCTCTCGGGCGTGAACAGATGCTTGGAGCCGTCCAGATGGGAACGGAACTCCACGCCTTCCTCCCGGATCTTGCGCAGGGAGCTCAGGCTGAAGACCTGGAAGCCGCCGCTGTCGGTGAGGATGGCGCCGGGCCAGGAGGCAAAGCCGTGCAGGCCGCCGTGCCGGGCCACCAGCTCGTCACCGGGACGCAGGTAAAGGTGGTAGGTATTGCCCAGGATGATGGGCGCGCCGATGGCGGCCAGATCGTCCGGCGCGATGGCCTTGACCGAGCCCACGGTGCCCACGGGCATGAAGATGGGGGTGGGGATGACGCCGTGTGCCGTGCGCACCTGACCGGCGCGGGCCGCATTGTCGCTGTGTTCGAGTGTATAGACGGATTGTGTCATGGCGGGCAGACTAGCCGGATGGGCGCGGAAAGACAAGCCGTCCGGAGCCGGGATTTTTTGCCTGTGAAACCCGGCCGTTGCCGGGATCACGGCAGACTTTCCTTGTGCCTGCCGGGCAATGTTGCTATGCTGCCTCCCTGTTTTTCATCCGAGGAGCCGTCATGAGCTGCACATTCACCCCTTCCCGCTGTCATATCCGCCTGGGAGCCCTTGTCCGCAACTTCAGCCGCATGGGCCGGCCCGACAGACTCATGCCTGTCATCAAATCCGATGCCTACGGTCACGGCATGACCGAAGTGGCCCACGCCCTGGACGCCGCCGGCGCCCGCCATTTTGCCGTGGGCACCGTGGCGGAGGGCATCTGCCTGCGCCAGGACGGCCTGGCCCAGACCATCCTGCCCCTGCTGGGCTGCCAGAACGACGAAGACTGGCAACAGGCCAATGCCTGCGGCCTGACGCCCCTCATCACCGGTTTCGAGGCCCTGGAAAAGGCCGCCGCCCTGAGCAGCCCGGCCGATCCCTGGGGCGTGGCCATCAAGCTGGATACGGGCATGAGCCGCCTGGGCTTCAGCGCGGAAGACATCCCGGCCCTGTTGGAGCGCCTGCGCGCCTGTCCCGGCCTCAAGCCTTCCCTGGCCGTCTCGCACTTTCCCTGTGCCGACATGCCGGAACAGGAGGCCTTCACCCGCCGCCAGCTGGAAAAGTTCACGGCCATGACCGACAGCCTGCGGGCGGCCTACCCGTCCCTCAAGCGTTCCCTGGCCAACTCGGCCGGGACCATGGGCTGGCCCGAGAGCCGCTTCGAACTCTGCCGCCCGGGCTTCTCGCTCTACGGCGGCAACCCCTTCCGGGGCACGGCCTGGGAAGGACGCGGCGCGGGCCTGGAACCCGTCATGGAGGTGAGCGCCCCCCTGTTGCAGGTGCGTCACCTCAAGCCCGGCGAAGGCATCTCCTATGGCCAGACCTTCATCGCGCCGCGCGAGATGAGCGTGGCCGTGGTGGGCGCTGGCTATGCCACGGGCTATCCCCGCGGTGCCTCCGGCCGCATCCACGTGCTGGTCAACGGCCGCCGTGCGCCCCAGGTGGGCCGCATCTGCATGGGCATGTTCATGATCGACGTCACGGGCCTGCCGGCCCACGCCGGTGACCTGGCCTGGCTGCTGGGCGGCCCCGCCGCACCGGGCGAGACGCCCGTCAGCATCGACGAGCTGGCCGAAGCCTGCGGCGGCTTTTCGTACGAGCTGCTCTGCCTGCTGGGCCAGGGCAGCCCGCGCGTGTACCACAAGTAGGCCGGCGCGCGGTACCCGGCATACGGCATCCGTCCCGGACATGCGGGCAAGCCCGCCCCACCCGTGACGAAGGGCGGAACGGCCCCGCGATCGCTCCCCAAAAGATTTTTCCGCCGCTTTTGCGGCCAAAAACTTGACAGACGCGCTGCTTGCGGCTATAGAGCGTCTTCCCTTGCTCGTACCAGAGGGGTACGGGCTGTCAGTCCAAAAGGAGATAACCATGCGGAAATTTGAAACCCTGCTCCTCCTTTCGCCGGAGCTGTCCGCCGAGACCCGTGAGGGCATCCTGACCGCCCTGACCGGCGTGGTGGAACGCGAAAACGGCGTGATGGAAGAAGTGGATCACTGGGGCATGCGCGATCTGGCCTACCCCGTGCGCAAGCAGATGCGCGGCTACTATGTGCGCCTCGTGTACCAGGCTCCCGCCGAACTGGTGGCCGAACTGGAACGCAACGTGCGCATCACCGACGGCATCTTCAAGTTCGTGACCGTCAAACTGGCTGAAGAAGTGGAGGTCGCGTAATGGCTTTCAAGAAGAAGTTTGCCCCCCGTCGCAAGTTCTGCCGCTTCTGCGCGGACAAGGATCTGCCCCTGAACTACAAGCGCCCTGACATCCTGCGCGACTTCATCACCGAACGCGGCAAGATCATCGCCCGCCGCATCACCGGTACCTGCGCGCACCATCAGCGTCTGCTGACCCGCGAAATCAAGCGTGCCCGCCAGATGGCCCTGCTCATCTACACCGCCACGCATGATTCCACCGTCAAGAAAAAGAGCATGATCTAAGGAGGCGCACATGAAACTGATACTCCGCGCCGACGTGGAAAATCTCGGCAACCTTGGCGACGTCGTCACCGTGAAGCCCGGCTACGGCCGTAACTTCCTGCTGCCCCAGGGCCTGGCCATGGTGGCTTCCGAAGCCAACATGAAGGCCTTTGAACTGGAACGCAAGAAGCTCCAGGAACGCATGGATGCCCTGCGCGCTGACGCCCAGGCCCTGTGCGCCAAGCTGGAAGCCCTGGAAGTCGTCATCCCCATGCACGTGGGCGACAACGACAAGCTGTACGGCTCCGTGACCAGCAGCATCATCGGCGATGCCCTGGCCGCTCTGGGCGTGGATGTGGACCGCCGTCGCATCCTCATGGACGCCCCCATCCGTACCCTGGGTGATCATCCCGTGCGCGTGCGCCTGCACGCCAGCATCGTGGCCACCGTGCCGGTGAAGGTCGTTTCCGACCATCCCGTGGTGGAAGAAGAAGCCCAGCCCGAAGCCGAAGCTGAAGCTCCCGCCGCCGAAGCCGAATAAGGCAGGCGTCGGCCTTCCGGCCCAATGCTGATCGAAGCCCCGCTCATCGAGCGGGGCTTTTTTCATGCCTGCCGTTTCCAGACATGGCGGCGCGTCATGCGCATCGCCTTCCGGTCCCGCCCTGTTCCCGTCCCAGGACAAGGCCCGTGCGCCTGCACAATTTCTTCCACCCAGGCGGTCCCGACAGGGAGCCTCTGCCTGCATTTCTTCCTGCCGGCTGGGGACGCCACCGGCCCCGTGCTTTTCCTGCTCACCTGTCGTCCGCAAGGCCCTGTTCGCCTGCGTGGAAGCTCCTGCCCCCCTCGCCGCACCGGACAGAACAGGCACGGTGCCCTGCGCTTCCAAGACCCGGCCACCGCATTGACAGGCACCAGCGCAACCCGTATGCCTTTCAGGCAACAAAACTCATCCCGAACCCGCGAGATCATCATGGCCAGCAACGAACCTTTCGGCTCCGCCTCTTCCCCGTCCCCCCGCCAGTCCGGCGCGCCCCGCACCAGCGAGGCCAACGACCGCGCCCGCACCGCGGAGAACGATCTGCTGCGGCGCGTGCCGCCCCACAGCCCCGAAGCCGAACAGGCCGTGCTGGGCGGCATCCTCATGCGGCCCCAGCTCATGCACGTCATCGTGGACCTCATCGCGGACACGGACTTCTATCTGCCGGCCCATGCCACCATCTTCCGGGCCTTCCTGGACCTGTACCGCAAAAGCGCGCCCATCGACCTCATCTCCACCGCCGAGCAGCTCAAGAGCAACAATGCCCTTGAGGAGGCCGGCGGGGCCGTCTATCTGGCCGACCTGGCCCAGGCCGTGGTCTCCGGCGCCAATGCCGAATATTACGCCACCATCGTGCGCGACAAATCCCTGCAGCGCGGCCTCATCAATGCCTGCTCGTCCATCATCAGCAACTGTTACGACGCCTCGCGCGAGGTGGGCAGCCTGCTGGACGAGTCCGAACAGGCCGTGTTCGCCATCTCCCAGCGCACCACGGGCCGCGACTTCACCGGCGCCCGCGAACTGGTGGACAGCGTGTTCGAGAACCTGTCCAAGCTGGCCGACTCCCGCGACGTCATCACCGGCGTCACCACCGGCTACACGCGCCTGGACAAGCTCACCGCCGGGCTCCAGCCCTCGGACCTCATCATCGTGGCCGCCCGTCCCAGTATGGGCAAGACGGCCTTCTCGCTCTGCATGGGCCTCAATGCCGCCATCCGCCAGGGCGTGCCCGTGGCCGTGTTCTCGCTGGAAATGAGCAAGGAACAGCTCATGCAGCGCATGCTGGCCGTGTGGGGCAAGGTGGACATGTCCAAGCTGCGCCGCCCGGCCCTGCTCACCGACGCGGACTGGAGCAACCTTTACACCGCGGCCGACGTCATCTCGCGCGCGCCCATCTACATCGACGACACCCCGGCCCTGACCACCCTGGAGCTGCGCGCCCGTGCCCGTCGCCTCAAGGCCGAAAAAGGCCTGGGCCTGGTCATCGTGGACTACCTCCAGCTCATGCGCACCAGCCGCCGCACCGACTCGCGCGAACTGGAGATCTCGGACATCTCCCGCTCCCTCAAGGGCCTGGCCAAGGAAATGAACGTGCCCGTGGTGGCCCTTTCGCAGCTCAACCGAAAAGTGGAAGAACGCGGCGACAAGCGCCCCATGCTCTCGGACCTGCGTGAATCGGGCGCCATCGAGCAGGACGCCGACGTCATCATGTTCGTCTACCGCGACGACGTGTACAAGTTCACCAAGCCCGCCGACCGGCCGGTGCAGGGCATCGCCGAGATCATCATCGGCAAGCAGCGCAACGGTCCCGTGGGCGTGGCCGAGCTGCTCTACATGTCGCCCTATACGGCCTTCGAAGACCTGGCCCCCGACTGGGCCCCTTCGGAAACGCCGCAATAACGGATCACGGATCGAAGAGCCCCGCCCGCATCGCTGCCGATGCCCGCGGGGCTCTTTGCGTCACTGGCGGGTGCGGCCTGCGAGCCCATGCGGAAGGTCTGCCCCGTGCGAAGGCCCCGCTCCATCCTGCCCGGCGACTCCGCCCCGGGAGGGATGTCTCCGGGCCCCCTATGCTCCTTCCCGGGCCGTCTGTGCAACGTCCTCCCGTTCCGGTAGCCTCCATTCCCCGCCTCTACCGCCACCCGCCCTGAAAAGGACACAGAGGAGCGCATTCCGGACAAAATCCCATCATAGCCTCCGGCTCTTGCCTGCCTCCTCCCCGTACTGTCCCTCCATGCTTTATGCGCCTTTCCTGCGTCCTGCTCCTGCCCTGTCGCCGTTCATCCCCATCCGTTTTCTCCTGTCCGGGCCTCCCCGGGGCGGCGCCTCCCTCCCGGCTCTCCAAAGGCAAAAGATTGTGCGCTCAACCAGCATTTTTCCAGCCATCCCGGCACCTTTGTGCAAAGAAAAATGATTTTGTGAAAAAAAACGCGAACACCGCCCTATTACCCTCTTCTTTGCCTGATAATTCAGCCTGTTCGCCCCCCGAAAGGCCCCTCAAAACAGGGGCAAAAAACCGAAAAAATCAAGAAATAACGGACTTTTTCCGCCAGTCTGCGTTGACAAGCCCCGCAAAGCATGTTTCTGTTTTTTCAATTGCCGCAGGTCTTCAAGCCGTTTTGGGGATCACATGCGGCGTGTCTGTCACTTTCGAGAGGGTGTTTTTTCATGTCCAAGTCCATCTATGTTGGGAACCTCCCCTGGGCCGCTACTGAAGAACAGGTACAGGATCTTTTTGCCGAATACGGCAAAGTTCTGTCGGTGAAACTGGTCAGCGACAGGGAAACCGGCCGTGCCCGTGGCTTCGGCTTCGTGGAAATGGAAGACGGTGAAGCTCAGGCTGCCATCGAAGCTCTGGATAACTACAGCTTTGGTGGTCGCACCCTTCGCGTCAACGAAGCCAAACCCCGCGCCCCGCGTCCTCCCCGCTACTAGGGAATTCCCGCGGACATAAGAAACGCCCCGGGTGCATCGCTTCCGGGGCTTTTTTTATTGGCAAAGGACCGTGACGGACAGCAGAAAAAACAGCATACTCTCCCGCCGCACAGGGCGCGGGCCAAGCTCCCCCCGCCTTGCCGAGCGCGGCAAATTCTGCCATGATGTGAAAGACGTGCCGGGAGTACCGCACGAAGCAATCTTAATGAGGAGGCTTGCATGCTCAATCCCAAACAGTGTGTTCTCTACAGCGGCGGCGCTGCCGGGACCGAACAGTTTTTCGGCGCTCTGGCCGAAGGCTGGGGCATCGAAGAAGTCAACTACAGCTTTGAAGGTCATCAGATCGAGCGCAAGCGCGGCGTGCGCGTGCTTACCTCCGAAGAGCTGGCGCTCAAGGACGTGAGCCTGACCTACGTCTCCAAGCTCATGAACCGCGAATACACCCGCGCCCCCATCTTCCGCAAAGTGCTGCAGTCCATCTGCTGGCAGGTCAGCAGCGGCAACCAGGTCATCGTCATCGGTGCCATCCAGCCCGACAACACCGTCAAGGGCGGTACCGGCTGGGGTGCCGAATTCGCCAAGATCTGCAATAAGCCCCTGCTGGTGTTCGACCAGCCCAAGAACGGCTGGTTCACCTGGGACAAGGAAGTCTGGACCCCGGTGGAAAAGCCCGTCATCGAGCATGCCCACTTTGCCGCTACGGGCACCCGCTTCCTGGAAGACAACGGCCGCGACGCCATCCAGGATCTCTTCGCCCGCTCCTTCAACCGTTAAGCCGCGAGCAGCCCAGGCTGCCGGGCCTTTTCGGGCGCATCCGCCGCGCTTTCACAGGCGCGGCGTTTTGCGTCCTGTGAGGAATCCATGGCCCAGCAATTCACCGAAACAGAACGTGCCATCCTGCGTATCGTGCAGGCCGACCTGCCCGACTCCCTGACCCCGTATGCCGACATCGCCCGCACCGTGGGCTGCACGGAAGAGGAGGTCCTCGACCTGCTCTCCCGTCTCAAGCAAAGCGGTGCCATCCGCCGCTTCGGGGCCAGCATCAAACACCAGAAGACCGGCTGGAACCACAATGCCATGGTGGGCTGGAAAGTGGCCCCCGAGCTGGTGGAAGAATGCGGCGCCATCGCCGCCCGCCACAGCCACATCTCCCATGTCTACTACCGTCCCAGCGCCGCCCCCGACTGGCCCTACGAGCTGTACACCATGGTGCACGGCCGCAGCGAACAGGAATGCCTCGACGTGGCGCAGGAACTGATCGCCACCACGCCCCTGCGTGAGTACGCCATCCTCAAGAGCTTGAAAGAGCTCAAAAAAATCTCCATGACCTATTTTTAGGAGCCTGACGCCAATGGACGACAAATCCCGCGCGCTTTTTGACAAAGCCTGCCAGCTCATCCCCGGCGGGGTCAACAGCCCCGTGCGCGCCTGCCACAACGTGGACAGCCTGCCCCTCTTCATCGCCGAAGCCCACGGCAGCCACATCATCGACGTGGACGGCCGCGAGTACATCGACTTCATCCTCTCCTGGGGCCCCATGATCCTGGGCCACGACCACCCCGCCGTCACCGCCGCCGTGCGTGAGGCCGCCGGTCGCGGCACCAGCTACGGCGCGCCCTGCCCCGACGAAGTCACCCTGGCCGAAGAAGTGGTGGCCGACATGCCCAGCCTGGAAATGGTGCGCATGGTCAACTCCGGTACCGAAGCCACCATGAGCGCCCTGCGCCTGGCCCGCGGCGTCACCGGCCGTGACAAGGTGCTCAAGTTCGTGGGCTGCTACCACGGCCATGCCGACCCCTTCCTGGCTGCCGCCGGTTCCGGCCTTGCCACCTTCTCCATCCCCGGCACCCCCGGCGTGCCCGCCGCCGTGGTGGCCGACACCCTGCTGGCCCCCTACAACGACCTTGAGGCCGTGCGCGAGATCTTCCGCCAGCATGGCGAAGGCATCGCCGCCATCATCGTCGAGCCCGTGGCCGCCAATATGGGCCTCGTCCTGCCCAAGCCCGGCTTCCTCGAAGGCCTGCGCGAGATCACCCGCCAGTACGGCGCCCTGCTCATCTTCGACGAAGTCATCACCGGCTTCCGCGCCTCCTTCGGCGGCGCCCAGGCCCGCTTCGGCATCGATCCCGACCTGACCACCTTCGGCAAGATCATCGGCGGCGGTCTGCCCGTGGGCGCCTTTGGCGGCAAGCGCCAGTACATGGAAAACGTGGCCCCGCGCGGCGCCGTCTATCAGGCCGGTACCCTTTCCGGCAACCCGCTGGCCATGGCCGCCGGTCTGGCCACCCTGCGCCAGCTGCGCCAGATGGACTACGACGCCCTGGAACGCCGCGTGTCCGCCTTTGCCGGCGAACTGCGCGCCATCCTCAGCGCCAAGGGCGTGCCCATCCAGGTGCCCACCATCGCTTCCATGTTCTGCCCCTATTTCAGCGAGCAGGAAGTAGTGGACTTCGCCACCGCCAAGCAGTGCGACCAGCAGCTGTTCACCACCTTCTACAAGCAGATGCGCCAGCAGGGCATCTTCCTGGCGCCCTCGGGCTTCGAGACCGGCATGGTCTCCTTCGCCCACACCGACGACGACTTCAACAAGGCCCTGGACGCCGCCCGCAAGGTCAGCTTCTAGGCTGCCATTGAAGTTTGAAGATTAAGCGAGGGGGAGAGGGAAACCTTTTCGGCGAAAAGGTTCTCCCTCTCCCCCATGCCCCCTCTCCTTTCCAAAACCTTTCCATCAGGTCCCTGACGGCCTGTCCGGCACCCGGGCCTTTTCCCTGATGCCTGTCTCCCGGTTTTTGGACGGCTGTTTTTTACGAAGGAAAGGGAAAGCCTTTTCATCAGGTCCATGCCGTCCGGTATGACGCGCTCTTCCTGCCTTTTCCGCATGTCTTTCTTGCTGGAAAAACCGGCCAGCACATCCTCCACCATCTTTTGCAGCTCGCTGATGTAACGGACCAGACCCGCCTTCGGCCTGTTTCTCCAACGGCTGCTTTTGGGTGGCGCTGCATGGCAGGCAAAAGCCCTCTTCTATCAGCCTTCCGTTTTTTCTTTTGAGGATCTCCGGCCCTCCGCACTGCCAGCCGTGCTCTGTTACCTGAAACAGATACCGCACTGGCTGCGGCGTTTTCGCCGCCTGCCCTTTCCCGCTCCTTGCCCGGCCAGGGAGGATAGCAGGCCTTGCGCCCGGCGGCGGGGACGTGCCATACCGACCTGAGTAAACGTTTTCGGCGGGGATGGGGGAGCGCGAGGGGGAAGGGGAGCCCTTTTCCAAAAGGGCTCCCCTTCCCCCTCGCCCCTCATCTCCCCCTACGTCTCCCTACGACCCGAACCGGAATCCCCATGCATTGTATCTGTCATGTCCTGAGCGGTGCGGCCTTGCCGCTGGCCCGACGCCTGCGGGAAGCGCTGGCCGCAACGCCGTGGCGCAGCCCCGCAGGCGAGACGCTGTCGGAATGCCGCTTGTCCGCACCGCAGCGTTTTGCCCCGAAAGACTGCCGGCCATTTGCCGCCATCAAGGATGCGGCCCGACAGGCCGCGGGCTTTCCCCAGATCTTCGTGGGCGCGACGGGCATCGCCGTGCGGGCCATGGCCCCCCTGCTGGAACACAAGAGCACGGACGCGCCCGTCCTGGTCATCTCGCCCGACGGACGTTTCGTCATCAGCCTGCTGGCCGGACACTGGGGCGGCGGCAACAGCCTGTGCCGTCATGTGGCCGCCCTGCTGGATGCCGTGCCGGTCATCACCACAGCCACGGATTGCGGCGAGCGCCCGGCGCTGGATCTGTTCCTCCGGGCAGCGGGCCTGCGCATCCTGGACTGGGACCAGCTCCCCCCGGCCCAGGCCTGCTGGCTGGAAGGACGGCCGTTGCCGCTGTGGGACCCCTGCGGCGCCGTGGCGGACGGAGAAGGGGGCGCCTTCCTGCGGCAGGAAGATCTGCCGGAACAGGAGGGGCCCGCTCTCTGCGTGCACTGGCAACGCCTGCCCGCACGGCAAGGCCGCCTGCGGGTGGCCCTGCCCTCGCTGGTACTGGGTCTGGGCTGCCGCAAGGGCATCCCTGCGCCACTGGTGGCCACAGCCGTGGAAGGCCTGCTGCTGCGTCACGGGCTGGAGCCCCAAGCCCTGGCAGCTCTGGCGACCGTGACGGAAAAAGCCCAGGAACCGGCTTTGCAGGAACTTTCCCGGCGTCTGGGCCTGCCCCTGCTGACCTTCGATGCGGCGGAGCTGGCCGCCGTGACCACGCCCCACCCGTCCACGGCGGCAGGAGAACGCTTCGGCTGCACGCCCTTCAGCGTTTGTGAGGCAGCCTGCCTGCTGGCGGCCCGACAGCTGGGGACAACGGGGGCGACGACGCCGGGTGATGAAGGGACGTTGCCTGTCAGCCAGGGCAGGCTGAAGGACGGTCCCCTGGCGGGAACAGGAAACGGACAGCAGGCAGACGGCACGGGTGCTCCTGTCGCCCGTCTGCTGGTGGAAAAAGCCAAGGTGGCCGGCCAGCTTACCCTGGCCGTGGCCCTGTCGGACAGGGGCCTTCGGAGGAATGATGACTGAGATGGTGAAGGACCAGGGGCGGGACGCCGTCCTGCTGGTGGGCGGCGGGAGCCTGTGCGCCGCGTCCGTACCGTTGCTGCTGGCCGCCGGGCTGGTCCCTGCGGGCGTCATCCACGGTCCGCGTTGTGACTTCGTGGCAGAGGCGGGCGTGCCTCCGCTGGGCCGGGACGCCGATCTGGCCCGCCTGCACCGGGAATTCTCCCGGGCCGTGGTCACGGCCCCGCACAAGCAGGCCGCCAAACTGCGCCGCCTGTTGCACGACGCCCTGCGGGAACTGGGCTTTTCCCTGGTCAGTGCCGTGCATCCTGACGTCCGCATGGAACGGGGTGTCTTCGTGGGCGCCGGGAGCCTCATTTTTGCCGGTGCCTCACTGGCAGCGGAGTGTCGCACCGGCATGGGCTGTGTGCTGCGGGCCGGAGCCTGCCTGGAGGCAGCCTGCCGTCTGGGGGATCATGTCCATCTGGGAGAAGACACGCACCTGGGTGCGGGCGTCATGGTGGAAGAAGGGGCCCATCTGGGACGTGACGTGCGCGTGGATGCGGGCCTGCGGCTGGAAAAAAATATTTTTGTGCCGGACGGTGTCCACCTCACATCCCGGACCCTGCCGCTGTACGGTACGGGAGGGGGACAGGACGGCAGCATATAATCTTCCGATTTTCAAGAAAAATTTCATGAAATCATATTTCCTTTCCACGGCAGACAAGCATGTTTACGCCGTTTTCCCCTGGCCGAAGACCGTGCGGATTTTCCGCCATCCACGTTGACACATTCTGCAACCCGGCGTATTGCTTTGTTATCTGTCTGTGACGTCCCGGAGCCGTTCCGCGCGTCCCAAGGTTCGACTAGCCTGTGAGGAGGTTGTCATGAAGTTCGCCCTGTTGTCTGCCGGTGTCCTGGCTCTGGCCCTGTCCGTGCCCGCCATCGCGGCCCAGCCCCCTGTCCCGGCTGACGGTCTCGTCCTGCAAGGTTCCAATCCCAAGAAGCCGGTGACCTTCAACCACTCCACCCACAAGACCGTGGAATGCGTCATCTGCCACCACCCTGTGGACGGCAAGGAAAGCTATGCCAAGTGCGCCACTGCCGGCTGTCATGACAACCTGAAGGACAAGAAGGGGACCAACAGCCTGTACTATGTGATGCACGCCAAGGAAAAGGCCGATGCTCCCCTGAAGCATCAGAGCTGCCTGTCCTGTCACGTCAAGGTCGTGGCCGAAAAGCCTGACCTGAAGAAGGACCTCACCGGCTGTGCCAAGTCCAAGTGCCATCCGTAGACCGTCATCCTTTTTCGCACTGCAAGCCGCGGGAAACCGCGGCTTTTCTTTTTGGCGGTTTGCCTTTTGGAGCATGAGCTGCTATGCAGGGCAAGCCGTTGAGGAACCGGATCACCAACCATCCTGCATGAGAGGCGCCCATGGCCGCATCTGCCGAGCACAACGAGATCATCGAACTGACGGACCTTATCGAAAAAGGTCCCGACCTGCCGAAAAACAGCCCCAAAACGCCTGAGCCCCTCCCCCTGCCCGACGAGGCCCCGGCACAGGCTGCCCCGGCCTCTGACGACCTGCTCCTGCTGCCTGTCCAGGATCACGGGCCCGAGCCCTCCCCCGCGCCCGCCGCCGGGGCCGTGCCCCCCGCCCGGGACTGGGAAGCCCAGCTGGATGCCTCCGCGGCCGTGATCGGCGATACGGGCCTGCATCTGGCCGCTCTGGCGGCGCAGACCGGCACCGAAAGCCCCCTGCTGCCGGAAAGCCTAGAGCGCATCAGCAGCCTGGAAGAGAGCTGCCGCCAGCTCGACCGACGCCTGACTGCCCTGGAGAGCCAGACCGGGAACGGCCACGGCGACGCCACCCTGCTCATGGAGACCGTGGAACGTCTCACCCGTCTGGAAGAGCAGGTACAGGCCCTGCCCGCCACGGCGGAAGAGACCGCCACCGGCAGCATGGCCGGAGCGCCCAACAGTGTCCTGCTCATGGAAAGCATGGAGCGCCTTTCCGCGCTGGAAGGCGAACGCCAGGAGATGCTGCAACGCCTCGATGGTCTGGAAGGCCAGACCGGGGGCAGCCACAGTGACGGCACCCTGCTCATGGAGACCGTGGAACGCCTCACCCATCTGGAAGAACAGGTGCAGACCCTGCTCCGGCAGCAGGACGCCCCGGCGGCTCCCGAAGAAACTCCGGCCGCTGCGGACAACGAACACATGGCCCGCCTTGAAGAAGAGCGGCAGGTGCTGGCGCAGCGGGTGGAAGCCCTGGAACACCAGCTTGGCGACCTGATGACGGATTTTGACAAATACGTGGAAAAGGCGGCCGCCGCCGCTGCGGCGCGGATCCTGCATGAAGAGATCCGGCGCCTGATGGCGGACCAGGCCTGAGCGGCCTTTTCCCCTGCGCGCACGGCCTTTTCCGCCCCCGTCCCCGCGGGGGCATCGACTTGCCAAGCGCACCGTTAGCGCATATGCTGACGGACGGCCTTTTGCAGGCATCATCCCTGTACAGGCCCGAATCAAAAACAAAAGGGGCGGGGGCCGCCGTTTCCGTTCCTTTACCCGTCCGGCGTTTTCCCGTTGTGGGTCAAGGCCATTCCCCAGTGGACGGGTTTTTCATTTTGTATGCCACGAGGCCAGGTATGGACAAAGACAGCAAGGAAGCCCTTCAGGTCGCCAAAGAGCTGACCGCCAAATTCATCGAGACGCGCACGGTTTCGCCGGGCAACTTCGCCGAGGTCTTTCCCGCCGTGTACCGCGTGGTCTGCGAAGCCATCCGCCAGGGCAACGCGCCCAGGGAGGCCGGACGTGACTGATCCCCGTCCCCAGCATGACGCCGCCGTCTCCGGCATGTTCGGCCGCATCGCCGGCTTCTACGACCTGCTCAACCACACGCTGAGCCTGGGCATCGACTATTACTGGCGCCATGTGCTGGCCAAGAACGTACGCGTGGGCAGCACCAACCGCGTGCTCGACCTGGCCGCCGGCACCCTGGACGTCTCGCTGGCCATCCGCCGCAAGTACCCGCATGTGCAGGTGCCCGCCATGGACTTTTGCCCGCCCATGCTCCAGCGCGGCCTGCACAAGCTCAAGGGCGACAACGCCCGGGCCATCATGCCCGTGGCCGCCGACGCCAAAAAGCTGCCCCTGCCCGACGCCTCGGTGGACTGCGTGACCATGGCCTTCGGCATCCGCAACATCAAGCCGCGCTCCGAGGCCTTTGCCGAGATGCTGCGCGTGCTCACCCCCGGCGGGCGTGCCTGCATCCTGGAGTTCGGCTCCGGCAGCGAACGCATCTGGGGCGGTCTGTACAATTTTTATCTGGACAGGATCCTGCCGCGTATCGGCAAGATGGTCTCCCGCGATCCGGGCGCCTATGAGTACCTGGCCGAGACCATCCGCAATTTCCCCACGGCCCCGGCCCTGGAAAAGGAAATGACCGATGCCGGTTTCGCGCGGGCCTGGCATATCAAGCTCACGTCGGGCATCGTCTGCCTGCATGTGGGCGAAAAGGCCCGCTAGCCGGGCGAACGCGCCGCGATAGCGCCGGCTTTTCCCCGCCCGCGGCGGGACGTCCCGGCGCCATCCTCCGGCACAAAAAAACGGCGCCCCAAGGGACGCCGTCATGCATACGGAAAAAGCTGCAAGGCTCAGGCGCTGCGGGCCAGCCAAACGAGGAAGAGCCCCAGAGCCAGCGCCGCCAGCCCGAGGACCCGTATGGAGCTTTTGGGCATCTGCGCGATGAGGATCACGGCCCGTCGCATGGCGTCGGGAGCCAGAGCCCAGACCAGGCCCTCCAGAAGGATGGCCAAACCCAATGCCGCAAGAAATGGTTTCCAGTCAAAAGTCATGTCTTTCACATGGCGGAAACAGGCATTTTTGTAAAGGATAAAACGATGGTGGATTTCGCTGCCCTGCAGAATCGTGAACAGACCCTGGCCGTGGTGGGCCTGGGCTATGTGGGCCTGCCCCTGGCCGTGGCCTTCTCCCGCCACATGAACGTGCTCGGTTTCGACATCAACGCCGGACGCATCGAAGAGCTGCGCAAAGGCCATGACCGCACCAACGAAGTGACCGACGAAGCCCTGGCCGCCGCCACGATCGAATATACCTGCGACCCCGCCGATCTGGCCCGGGCCGCCGTGATCATCGTGGCCGTGCCCACCCCCATCGACGAACACCGCTCCCCCGACCTCACCCCCGTGGTGGGCGCCAGCCACACCGTGGGCCGTCACATGCCCAAGGGCTGCGTGGTGATCTATGAGTCCACGGTCTACCCCGGCCTTACCGAAGAGATCTGCGTGCCCATCCTGGAGCAGGAATCGGGCCTCACCTACGGTACGGACTTCACCGTGGGCTACTCGCCGGAGCGCATCAACCCCGGTGACAAGGTCCACACCCTGGAGACCATCAAGAAGATCGTCTCCGGTTCCGACCAGGCCACGGCCGACCTGCTGGCCCAGGTCTACGGCTCCGTGGTCAAGGCGGGCATCCACCGCGCCTCCAGCATCAAGGTGGCCGAGGCCGCCAAGGTCATCGAGAACACCCAGCGCGACCTGAACATCGCGCTCATGAACGAACTGGCCATCATCTTCGAGCGCCTGGGCATCGACACCCTCGAAGTGCTGGAAGCCGCCGGTACCAAATGGAATTTCCTGCCCTTCCGTCCCGGCCTGGTGGGCGGCCACTGCATCGGCGTGGATCCCTACTACCTGACCTTCAAGGCCGAGGAGATGGGCTTCCACCCCGAAGTCATCCTGGCCGGGCGCCGCACCAACGACAACATGGGCAAATACGTGGCCGAATGCCTGGTCAAGCGCCTTATCAAGAACGGCAACGTGGTCAGCGGCGCGCGCGTGGGCATCCTGGGCTTCACTTTCAAGGAGAACGTGCCCGACCTGCGCAACACCCGCGTGGTGGACGTGATCCGCGAACTCAAGGAATACAACGTCGTCCCGCTGGTGCATGACGCCGAGGCCGATCCGGCCGAAGCCATGCACGAATACGGACAGGAGCTGGTTGATCTGGACCAGCTGCGCGACCTGGATGCCGTGCTGCTGGCCGTGAGCCACAAGGCCTATGCCGCCCTGACGCCCGAAGACATCAAGGCCCGCTGCAAGGACGGCGACAAGGCCGTGCTCATGGACGTGAAGGGCTTCTTCGACCCGCAGGCCATGCGTGCCGCGGGCATCGACTACTGGAGACTGTAAGCGCCGTGCTGCTGGTCTGTGCCGCCACCGCCCGCGAACTGCTGTCCGCCCTGCCGGAACAGGCCCTGGGGCCCGTCCCCGGGACGGCATGCGGCCCGGCGGCACGGACCGGTCTGCCGGAGCAGGTACCGCTGCCCCTGCACCTGGGCTTTCCGGCCCTGGCCTGCATCACCGGCGTGGGGCCCGTCAACGCCGCCCTCGGCATGGGGCTGGCACTGGCCGGGGCCCGGCAGGCCGGACATGCGGTCTCGCTGGTGCTCAACGTGGGCGTGGCCGGCAGCATGGACCTGCAAGAGGCTCCCCTCCGTTCGCTCTGGCGGGTGGAGGAAGAGATCTGGCCGGAATACGGCCTGCACGACGGGACGGCTGTGGACGGCCCGTCGTTCGGTTTTCCCCAGTGGGAAGGGCCGCACGGGCCGGTCTTCGACCGCCTGCCCCTGGCCGCTCCCGCACAGCTGCCCGCCTGCCTGCACGGACTGCGCACCCTGCCCGCGGCCACGTCCCTGAGCGTGGCGGGCGTCAGCGCGTCCCGGCAGCGCGTGGAACAGCTCCGGCAGGCCCATCCCGGGGCCCTGCTGGAAAATATGGAAGGTTTTGCCGTGGCGCTGGCCTGCGCCCGCCAGGGCATCGCCTGTGTGGAGGTACGCAGCGTTTCCAACCGGGTGGGGCCGCGCGCACCGCATGAAACGGATTTTCCGGGAGCCATGCGCCGTCTGGCGGATATCTGGCGCCCCGCACCATAAACCGAGATGTCGCTATGCTGCTTCTGAAAGCCCGTCTGGCACTGGAACTGCCCCCCATCAACAAGGCTCTTTCCCGGGCCGCCGAGGGCCTGCCCCATCCCGTGCGCCCCATCGCCCGCCACATTTTCGAAGCGGGCGGCAAACGCCTGCGCCCCCTGCTGACCATCCTCATGGCCCGCCTGCTGGGCTATGACAAAAAAGACATCTACGATCTGGCCGTCACCATGGAGATGCTCCATGCCGCCACGCTGCTGCATGACGACGTGCTGGACAATGCCGACACCCGGCGCGGCAAACCCGCCGCCCATACCATTTTCAACGCCACCAGCACCATCCTGGCCGGCGATGCCATGCTGGCCCACGCCAATGCCCTGGTGGCCCAGTGCGGCGATCCGCGCCTGTGCCTCTGCTTCTCCGAGGCCACCAGCCGCACCGCCGCCGGCGAGATCCTGGAGATCGCGGCCCAGCATCAGGTGGAGACCACCGCCGAGGAATACGAAGAGATCATCCGCGGCAAGACGGCCTGGCTGATCCGGGCCTCGTGCCAGCTGGGCGCCCTGCGCGCCGGTGCCGACGAGGCCCTGGTGGAAGCCGCCGCCGCCTATGGCGAAAACATCGGCATGGCCTTCCAGATCGTGGACGACGCCCTGGACTTCGCCCCCCAGAGCGTCACGGGCAAACCTTCGGGCGGCGACGTGCGCGAGGGCAAACTGACCCCGCCCCTGCGCATGTACCGCGACAGCCTGGACGACGCCGCCCGCGCGGCCTTCGACCAGGCCTTCAATGACGCTTCCTTCACCGACGGCGACGCCGAGCGCATCGCCGACAGCATCCGTGCGGCCGGTTTCGACCAGGCCACGCGCATGGCTGCCGAAGGCTATCTGGACAAGGCCCGCGCGGCCCTGGCCAGCCTGCCCTCGGGACCGGAACAGGACATCCTGCAACAAATGGCCGACTACGTTCGCGACCGCAAAAAATAATCGCCTTATTACGGAGAACCGGCGGGATTCCCGCCGCCAAAGCGAGGACCGTATGCTCTATCGTGTGGAAACCGGGCTTCATGCCAACATTACCGATACCCAGGGCCGCAAGACGGCGCTGCATCTGCTCAAGGCGCTGCAGATCCCCGTTGCCGCCATCCGTCAGATCAAAGTCTACACCGTGGACGGTCTGGATGCCGCCCAGGTGAACCGTCTGGTGGACGAAGGCATCTGGCACGACCCCATCCTGCAGCAGGCCTCGCTGGAGCCGCTGCCCTTCGTGGAACCCGCCCCCCACTGGATCGTGGAAGTGGGCTACCGCCCCGGCGTCACCGACAACGAAGGCCGCACCGCCCGCGACACCGCCGCCATGGTGCTGGGCATCGCCCGTGACAGCCTGCGCGTCTACACCTCGGTGCAGTACCGCATCACCTGCACGCCCGACCGCATGCTCAATCGTGAAGAAGTGGAGGCCCTGGCCCGCGACCTGCTCTGCAACACCCTGATCCAGCGCTTCCGCGTCAAGAGCGCCGAAGAATGGCAGGCCCAGCCCGGCTTCGAGGCCCAGGCCGCCAAGGTCACCGGCGAATCCAACGACACCGTGGACGTGGTGCCCCTGTCCAGCATGGACGACGAGGCCCTGCAGAAAGCCAGCCGCGACAACACCTGGGCCCTGACCCTGCGCGAGCTGCACTGCATCCGTGACCAGTTCGCCACCCCCGATGAACAGGCCCGCCGCAAGGCCGCCGGCCTGCCCGCCGACCCCACCGACGTGGAAATGGAAGTGCTGGCCCAGACCTGGTCCGAACACTGCAAGCACAAGATCTTCGCCTCCCGCATCCATTACGAGAACAAGGAGACCGGCCAGTGCGAAGAGGTCAACAACCTTTACAAGACCTGCATCCGTGACGCCACGGCCGCCATCCGCAAGCGCCTGGGCGACGACGACTACTGCAAGTCCGTGTTCAAGGACAACGCCGGCGTCATCGCCTTCATCAACGGCTACGACGCCTGCATCAAGGTGGAGACCCACAACAGCCCCTCCGCTCTGGACCCCTACGGCGGCGCCCTCACCGGTATCGTGGGCGTCAACCGTGACCCCATGGGCACCGGCATGGGTGCGGAACTGGTCTGCAACACCGACGTGTTCTGCTTCGCCTCCCCCTTCTATGACAAGGAACTGCCTCCGCGCCTGCTGCATCCCCGCCGCGTGCTGGAAGGCGTGCGCGAAGGTGTGGAACACGGCGGCAACAAGTCCGGCATCCCCACCGTCAACGGCTCCCTGGTCTTCGATGAACGCTACCTGGGCAAGCCCCTGGTCTACTGCGGCACCGTGGGTGTGATCCCCACCGACGTCAACGGCCGCAAGGGCTGGGAAAAGAAGGCCGAAGTGGGCGACATCATCGTCATGACCGGCGGCCGCATCGGCAAGGACGGCATCCACGGCGCCACCTTCTCCTCCGAGGAACTGCACGAAGGTTCCCCGGCCACGGCCGTGCAGATCGGCGACCCCATCACCCAGCGCAAGATGTACGACTTCATCATGCGCGCCCGTGACCTGGGCCTGTACAACGCCATCACCGACAACGGCGCCGGCGGTCTTTCCTCCTCCGTGGGCGAAATGGCCGAAGACACCGGCGGCTGCGTGCTGGACATCGCCAAGGCCCCCCTCAAGTACGACGGCCTGCGCCCCTGGGAGATCCTGCTCTCCGAGGCCCAGGAACGCATGACTCTGGCCGTGCCGCCCGCCAAGCTGGACGAGTTCATGGAACTGGCCGCCCGCATGGACGTGGAAGCCACCGCCCTGGGCCACTACACCGACAGCGGCTTCTTCGACGTGCGCTACAACGACCGTCCCGTGGCCTCCCTGCCCATGGAATTCATGCATGACGGCGTGCCCCAGCTGGAACTGGAAGCCGTGTGGGAAGCCCCCAAGGTGGAAGACATCCGCGTGGACATGCCCGACAGCGAACAGGGCGCCTTCCTGCGCCGCATGCTGAACCGCCTGAACATCTGCTCCAAGGAATACATCATCCGCCAGTACGACCACGAAGTGCGCGGCGGCAGCGCCATCAAGCCCCTGTGCGGCGTCAAGAACGATGGTCCTTCCGACGCCGGCGTCATCCGCCCGCTGCTGGAATCCGATGCCGGTCTGGTCATCTCCCACGGCATCTGCCCCAAGTTCAGCGACTACGACACCTACTGGATGATGGCCAACGCCATGGACGAAGCCATCCGTAACGCCGTGGCCGTGGGCGGTAACCCCGATGCCCTGGCCGGTGTGGACAACTTCTGCTGGTGCGACCCCGTCCAGAGCGAAAAGACCCCCGATGGCCGCTACAAGCTGGCCCAGCTGGTGCGCGCCTGCAAGGCCCTGCAGCAGTTCTCCCTGGCTTTCGGCGTGCCCTGCATCTCCGGCAAGGACTCCATGAAGAACGACTACACCGGCGGCGGCGAAAAGATCTCCATCCCGCCCACGGTGCTGTTCTCGGTGATGGGCGTCATCAACAACGTCATCGCCACCCAGACCTCGGACTTCAAGGCCGCCGGCCACCACATCTACATGCTGGGCGGTACCTGGCGTGAAATGGCCGGCAGCGAAGCCTGCTCCGAACTGGGCCTCACCGGCGGCCGCGTGCCCAATGTGGACGCCGCCACCGCCATGCCGCGCTACCGCGCCGTGCACGGCCTCATGGGCCAGCGCGCCCTGTCCGCCTGCCATGACTGCTCCGACGGCGGTCTGGCCGTGGCCCTGGCCGAAATGTGCATCGGCGGCCGCCTGGGCGCCAACATCGACCTGGACGCCGTGCCCGCCATGGAAGACATGACCCTGACCGAACTGCTGTACAGCGAATCGGCCAGCCGCCTCATCGTCAGCGTGCGCCCCGACCTGGCCATGATCCTCGACATGCTGGGCAGCTGGCAGATCTGCCGCCGCATCGGTACCGTCACCGACGACAACACCCTGACCATGACCCGTGGCGGCGTCACCGTCCTGCAGGAAAGCGTGGACGACCTGACCACCGCCTTCAAGCGCACCCTGGACTGGTAAGTCCCGGTCCTGCCGCGAACATCAGGGGCGCCCCGCAAGGGGCGCCCTTTTTTTATGGCCTGTCCCCGTGACGGACCGGGGGCTTCCTGCCCGGCAGGACGGAGAAGCTCCCCGCCCCGCTATGGGCACAGGGAGAGCAGGAGCGGAAAAGAGCCTCCACCGGACCGGATCAGCCCCGGCCCGGTCTGTCCTTTCGGGCCTCCTTCCGCACCTCCCTTCCGGGTGCTCCTCAAAGCGAAACATGCAATTCAGCCCCCCCTGAAAGCCCGTGGAGGGGCTTCTTGTCCCCTTTCACAATATACAGACAAATTGCAGAAACTTCTTACTGCATATCGACTTTATATTCTCAAAAACAAACTTTATATATCAAAAAATAACATTCGATATAAAGTATAAAGCAAACTGCATATCAACTGTTAATTACTCATCTTGGACAGGAAAATTTCCAGACTTTCTCTTGCAAAATTTCCACAGTTTGACACAGAGCTTTTTTTCAGGCATTATGCCTCAATCTTTTTGTTTGGCGTTTCAGGCGATCCCCGTTGTGCAGCCTTGACGGGGTGGGTCGTCCGACGACCTGCGCCGCGTGGACAACCACGCTGCGTACCTGCTTCAACCAAGGAGTTTCTATGACCTCACATTCTTCCATGGGGATGCTGGCGCTGCTGCTGGCCTGTCTGCTGCTGGCCTCCCCCATGTCCGCCGCCCACGCCGGCGATGCAAAGACTGCTTCCTCCAGCCGTGATGTCTGGCTCAAGCGTGCCCAGAGCAACGCCGATGCCTTCATGACCGGCATGGCCTCCTGGTACGGGGCCGACTTCCACAACAAGAAGACCGCCAGCGGTGAAGGCTACGACATGTACACCTTCACGGCTGCCCACCGCACCCTGCCCATCGGCACCGTGGTGCGCGTCACCGACAAGAGCAACGGCAAAAGCGTCATGGTCTGTGTGACCGACCGCGGCCCCTATGTGCGTGGCCGCATCATCGACCTTTCCTATGCTGCCGCCCAGCAGATCAACATGAACGATCGCGGCGTGGGCAAGGTGGATCTGGAAGTGGTCAGCGACCCCAGCGGCACCCCCCTGCAGAACGGACAGGCCTATTTCGTGCGTTACAAGGATGACCAGGTGGGCCCCTTCTTCGCCTTTGCCGACGCGGCCGCCATGCATGAAGCGCTGCGCCAGGGCCACCCCGAGGCCGAAGTCGTTCTGGACGACGCCGACAACTAGCGCTCTGCCGCTCCCTTTTCCCGGGCGCCCCGAGCGCCCTTTTTTTTGGCCTTCGGCCTGCCCCAACTCTCTTGTATTCCCGCTTTTTTTGGGGCAATGTCGAAAATCGTGAGCTGTTTGGAAAACCGCAAATCCATCGTCATGGAGAGCTGTCATGGGTTTTGTGCTTGCCCTCATTTCCTCCGCCGCTTTCGGCCTCATCCCGCTGTTCAGCCTGCCTCTGCTGCACAGCGGCCTGTCCGCGGACTGTGTCCTTTTTTACCGTTTCCTCTTCGCCTCGGTAAGCCTGGGGCTCATCCTTGTCCTGCGCCAGGAACGCCTTGCCGCGCCCGCGCGTGACCTCGGCCTGCTGGCTCTGTTCAGCGTGCTCTACGCCCTGGCCGCCCTGCTCATGATCTGGGGCCTGCTCTACCTGTCGGGCGGCGTCACGGCGACGCTGCAATTCCTGTATCCGCTGATGGTCATGCTCATCATGACCATTTTCTTCCATGAAAAATTCTCCATCATCACGGCCAGCTCCGTACTGCTGGCCATCCTCGGCGTGGCCCTGCTGGGCAGCGGCGGCGGTGATGACGGCGGCAGTCTGGACCCGCTGGGCGTGGCCCTCCTGCTGGCTTCGGCCCTGTGCAATGCCGTCTACATCTCGGGCCTGCATGTGGCCCGCATCCACAGCATCTCCGGCCTGAGCATCACCTTCTGGGTGCTGTTCTTCGGCACCGGCGTTTCCCTCGTCAATGCCCTGATCTCCGGGACCTTCGAGATCCTCGGCTCCTGGGAACAGCTGGCCCTGAGCCTGCTGCTGGCCATCATCACCGCGGTCATCTCCAACCTGACCCTGATCCTGGCCATCCAGCGCATCGGCTCCACCCTGGCCTCCATCCTGGGCGTGGGCGAACCGCTCACCGCCGTCACCGTGGGCATCCTCGTCTTCGATGAGCCCGCCACCTTCGCCGTCTTCAGCGGTGTGGCCGTCATCTGCGCCGCCGTGGTCCTGGTCATGACCGGGCCGCAGATCCAGGCCTGGCTGCAAAAAAGAAAACACGGCTAGAAGATATGGGGGAGAGGAACATCCCTTCGGAGAAAATCCTCTCCCCCTCGAACTCCCCGTCCCCCTACACAAACGTTTTCCGGGACAGTAACGCTCCTCACAGGACACAAGAGCGCCTTCTGCTGACCGTCTCCCGGGCAGGCCTTTCTGCAACCTGCACTGCCCTGATCTTTCCCCGCTATCCCCATCCGGGGCATGCCGTGCCGCATGCGCCTGCTCACGGGCGCACGACGCCTGCAGCTGACATCCGGCCACCTTCCGTGCCGCTTCCCTTCCTGCCATCGGCGGCTGCCGTGACCAGAGGCCTGTCTCCTGCCATCATCTCCGGCAGGGTGTTGCCTTTTACGGCGCGCAGCAAAAGAATTTCCCCTTCCCCAAAAACAAAAGCGGAGCCGCCCCGCAGGGCAGCTCCGCTCCATTCCGGAAAAACAGACGGAGACTACAGACGTTCGGCCACCAGACGGCCCATCTCGGCGCAGCCCACCAGGGTGCAGCCGTCTTCCATGATGTCGCCGGTACGGAAGCCGTCACGCAGGGTCTGGCGCACGGCATTCTCCACGGCGTCGGCTTCTTCGGACAGGCCGAAGGCCAGGCGCAGCATCATGCCAGCGGACAGGATGGTGGCCAGAGGATTGGCCTTGTCCTGACCGGCGATGTCGGGCGCGGAGCCGTGGATGGGCTCGAACAGGGCCGGAGCCTGGGCGCCCATGGAGGCGGAAGGCAGCATGCCCAGCGAACCGGTGATGACGGAAGCCTCGTCGGAGAGGATGTCACCGAAGATGTTGCCGGTGAGGATGACGTCGAACTGCGAAGGATCGCGCACCAGCTGCATGGCGGCGTTGTCCACATACATGTGGCTCAGTTCCACGTCGGGGTAATCGGCGTGCACTTCCTGCACCACGGCCTTCCAGAGGCGGGAGGTCTCCAGCACGTTGCTCTTTTCCACGGAGCAGACCTTCTTGCGGCGCTGGCGGGCGGTCTCAAAGGCCACCTTGGCGATGCGGCGGATCTCATTCTCGTCGTAGATCATGGTGTTGTAGCCCACGCGCAGGCCGTTGCGCTCTTCGATGGCGCGGGGCTCACCGAAGTAGATGTCACCGGTCAGCTCGCGCACCACGATGAGGTCCAGGCCGCGGGCCGCGATGTCGGAACGCAGCAGGCAGGCACCGGCCAGTTCGGGCAGCAGCAGGGCGGGACGCAGGTTGGCGAACAGGCCCAGGGCCTTGCGGATGCCCAGCAGGCCCTTTTCAGGACGGCGGGCAGGCTCGATGTTGTCCCACTTGGGGCCGCCCACGGCGCCCAGATACACGGCGTCGGCCTTCTGGCAGGCTTCCACCGTGGCGGCGGGCAGGGGCTCACCGGTGGCGTCGATGGCCGCACCGCCGATGAGAGCGGGCACGAAGTCGAATTCGTGGCCGAACTTCTTGGCCACAGCTTCCAGGACGGCCACGCCCTGGGCCACGATCTCGGGACCGATGCCGTCACCCGGCAACAGACAAATGGTCTTTTTCATCTTGGTATCCTCATGCAGCGCCGCAGCACTGCGCTTGTGTCAAAAACTGTCATTGCTCCCGCGAAAAGCCATGGAGGGCACGTTTTCCGCAGCCCCCGCTTTCGTCCGGCTTCCCCGGCACGGTCTCCCCACTCCCGGGGGACGGATACTCAGGGCACGACCATCGTCCCGCCCTGCCCCGCCATCGACCGGAACAAAAGTTTTCGGGAGGA
>NZ_DS996360.1:118486-192799 GCF_000156375.1 Desulfovibrio piger ATCC 29098 | reverse complement strand
GAGGGGGAGTTTGAGGGGGAGAGGGCCCCTATTTCAAAAGGGGCCCTCTCCCCCTCAGCCAATAGCTGTCCGCCTAGCCCTTGGCGGCCAGACGTTCCTTCACATAATTGACCAGACCGCCCTTGGCCAGGATGGCGGCCATGGAGGCCGGCAGGGGCGGGCACTGGATCTCGGCACCGTTGGTCAGGTCGCGGATGACACCGGTGGCGGCATCCACTTCCAGCTCGTCGCCGTCATTGATCTTATCCACGTCGTCGCCCACTTCCATGAGCAGCAGGCCCATGTTGAAGGCGTTGCGGTAGAAGATGCGGGCAAAGCTGTGGCCGATGACCACGGGCATGCCCGCACCCAGGATGGCGATGGGGGCGTGCTCGCGGGAGGAACCGCAGCCGAAGTTGCGGCCGGCCACCATGATGTCGCCGGGCTTCACGCGCTTGACCCAGTCAGGTTCCAGACCGGCCATGCAGTTGGCACCCAGTTCCTTGGCGTCGGAGGTCACCAGGAAGCGGGCGGGGATGATGGCATCGGTATCGATATGTTCGCCCACCTTGTGGGCCGTACCTTTGTAATTCATGACGTGATCCTTTCTGAAAAAAACGGCTTAGAGCTGGTCAGGGCCGGCGATGCAGCCCGCCACGGCACTGGCGGCCGCCACCACGGGGCTGGACAGGTAGACTTCGGAATCCAGGCTGCCCATACGGCCGCGGAAGTTGCGGTTGGTGGTGGCCACGGCGCGTTCGCCGTCACCCAGGATGCCCATGTGGCCGCCCAGGCAGGGACCGCAGGTGCAGGGGCCCACGATGCAGCCGGCATCCATGAAGACTTCCATCAGGCCTTCCTTGAGGCACTGCTTCCACACGGCGGGGGTGGAGGGCAGGACGATGCAGCGCACGCCCTTGGCCACCTTGCGGCCACGCAGGATCTCGGCGGCATCGCGCATGTCGCTGATGCGGCCGTTGGTGCAGGAGCCCACCACCACCTGCTGCACGGGCAGGTCCTTGAGCTCGGAAACGTTCTTCACGTTGGAGGGCAGGTGCGGGCAGGCCACCACGGGTTCCTGGCCGGTCACGTCGATGTCCACCACGCGCTCGTACACGGCGCCTTCGTCGGCGGCCAGGCTCATGGTCACGCCGGGGCGGCCGTGTTCGGCACAGTACTGGCGGGTGAGCTCGTCCACGGCGAACAGGCCCACCTTGCCGCCGGCTTCGATGGCCATGTTGGCCATGGTCAGACGCCCTTCCACAGGCAGGGCATCGATGACGGAGCCACCGAATTCCAGGGCCTTGTACAGGGCACCGTCCACGCCGATGGTCTTGATGAGCAGCAGCATCAGGTCCTTGCCGCGCAGCCACTTGGGCATCTGGCCGTTGATGTTCACGCGGATGGTCGGGGGCACCTTGATCCAGGTCTCGCCCAGGGCCATGCCGGCGGCGATGTCGGTGGAGCCCATGCCCGTGGCGAAGGCGCCGATGCCGCCGTAGGTGCAGGTGTGGCTGTCCGCGCCGATGACCACGTCACCGGGGCCCACCAGACCGCGTTCGGGCAGCAGGGTGTGCTCCACGCCGCAGTCGCCGCCTTCGTAGTAGTGGGTGATGCCCTGCTCCTGGGCGAACTGGCGGCTGATCATCACCTGGTTGGCCGAGGCGATGTCCTTCTGGGGCGTGAAGTGGTCCATGACCAGAGCGATCTTGTCCTTGTCGAACACGCGGCTGGCGCCCATGCCCTTGAAGGATTTGATGGCCAGGGGGCCGGTGATGTCATTGGCCAGCACCAGGGACAGGCGGCACTGGACGATCTGTCCGTCGCGCTCGATGACGTCGTCGGTGTGGGCTTGCAGGATCTTTTGCGCAAGCGTCTGAGGCATGATGGTTCTCCTTGATCCGGGACGCGGGGACGCTCCCGTGGAATGCATTGTTCGGGGGCAGGACCCCACGCAGAAAAACGGGAAAAGGCTTCGTTGATGAAGCGCGGTTGAGGAAGGATGGGAGAAGGGCCTCCCCAACAGGCCGGCCCTTCCCCTCCCCCGATCCATGCTAGCTGTGCTGGCAGTGCAGACGCTCGCCTTCCTTTTCCTTCTTGGCCAGATGGTTGAGGGCGTTCACATAGGCACGCGCCGTGGCCACCAGGATGTCGGGATGGGCGCCGCGGCCCACGGCCGAGAACTCGCCTTCGCGCAGGCGCACGGTCACTTCGCCCAGGGCGTCGGTGCCGCCGGTGACGGCGTTGACCGCGTACTGCTCCAGCTGGGGCTCACGGCCCAGCATATCGTTGATGACATTGAAGATGGCGTCCACAGGGCCCACACCGAAACCGGCGCCGCTCTTTTCCATGCCATCCACGTCCATGAGCACGGCCGCCGTGGGCGGCACGCCGCCGGCATCGGAGCTCTGCACACTCACATGGCGCAGGCGGTAGAGGTCGGGCATGCGGTAGACTTCTTCCTGCACCAGGGCCATGAGGTCGTCGTCATGCAGGGTCTTCTTGCGGTCGGCAAGGGCCTTGACGGCCTCGAAGACGATCTGCAGCTGGTCGTCGTCCAGGCTGTAGCCCAGGCTCTCGAACTTGTTGCGCACGGCATTGCGGCCGGAATGCTTGCCGATGACGAGGTTGCTCTCGTTGCGACCCACGGACTGCGGGGTCATGATCTCGTAGGTCTCGCGGTTCTTGAGCATGCCGTCCTGATGGATGCCGGACTCATGGGCAAAGGCGTTGGCGCCCACGATGGCCTTGTTGTTGGGGATGGGCTGACCGATGGTCATGGAGAGCAGGCGGCAGGAAGGATAGAGCTGCTCGGTGACGATGCCGTGCTCCAGACCGTAGTAGTCCTTGCGCACGCGCAGGGCCATGGCCAGCTCTTCGAGGGCGGCGTTGCCGGCGCGTTCGCCGATGCCGCTGATGGTCACCTCGGCCTGACGGGCGCCCACGCTGAGGGCGGCCAGGGTGTTGGCCACGGCCAGGCCCAGGTCGTTGTGACAGTGCACGCTGAAGATGGCCTTGTCGCTGTTGGGCGTGTTCTCGATGACGTAGCGGATGAGGTCGGCGAATTCCTGCGGCTGGGCATAGCCCACGGTGTCGGGCAGATTGATGGTGGTGGCGCCGGCCTTGATGGCGGTCTCCACCACGCGGCAGAGGAAGTCACGCTCGGAACGGGAGGCGTCCTCGGCGGAGAACTCCACGTTGTCGGTGTACCCGGCGCAGCGGCGCACCCCGGCTTCGATCATCTGCAGCACCACTTCGGGGTCCTTGCGCAGCTTGTACTTCATGTGCAGGGGCGAAGTGGAAAGGAAGGTATGGATGCGGGGATTTTTGGCGTCCTTCACGGCCTCCCAGCAGCGGTCGATGTCGCTGTCCATGCAGCGGCACAGACCGGCCACCTGGATGGATTTGGCCTGCCGGGCGATACGCTGCACGGACTCGAAATCCCCCTGGCTGGAGGCGGGGAAACCGGCTTCCATAATGTCCACGCCCAGCACTTCGAGCTGGTGGGCAATACGGAGCTTTTCCTGAAGGTTCATGGTAGCGCCCGGCGACTGTTCGCCGTCACGCAGGGTGGTGTCGAAAAAGAACACGCGGTTGGACATGGATCTGACTCCTCTGATCGGACACCCGCGAAGGGTGCTTGTTTGTTATGCTACTGCATAACGGCCGCCCTGCCGGCGGCGATCAGAAGGTCCTCTCCGCCCCCGCGGGGCGACAAACCGTTACGCAGCTTTCTCCTCGTCCTGCAGATTCAGGGCGCGTAGTAGCTGACGGTTACGACGGGGCAGAATAACGAAAGAGTAGTAGAGGCCGCCACAGATGTAGACGGCGCAGAGCAGGAAGCCGAACAGGCGCGGCTGGGCGTAGACCAGGCCAAAGATGACCATGACGGCCAGCAGATAGCGCACCGGATGGGCACGCAGGAAATCATACTCCTTGAAGGAGAAGTAGCGCACGCGGCTCACCATGAGCACGCCCAGGCCCAGAGCGATGATGATGCTCACATAGGGCAGGGCGGGCAGAAAGAACTCCGGCAGGATGCCGGCGAAATACAAAAACGCCACCACTGTGCAGCCCGCGGCGGGGATGGGCAGCCCGATGAAGAAACGTTTGCCGGTCACGGCCGTGCTGATGTTGAAGCGGGCCAGGCGCAGGGCACCGCAGGCGGCAAAGAGGAAGGCCACCACCACGCCGAAGCGGCCCAGGCTCTCCAGCTGCCACTGCCAGAGCAGGAAGGCCGGAGCGAGACCGAAGGCGATGAGGTCAGCCAGGGAGTCATACTGGACACCGAATTCGCTGGCCGTATGGGTCAGGCGAGCCACCTTGCCGTCCATGCCGTCCAGCAGAGCGGACAGCACGATGGCCAGACCCGCTTCTTCAAAACGGGACTGCACAGCCCAGACCATGGACAAAAAGCCCATGAACATGCTCAACGACGTGATGAGGTTGGGCAGGAGGTAGATGCTCTTGTGTACGGGCAGTTTTTTTTCTTGCGGCTGGGTGTCCACAACCATGCTCCACTCGACTCGAAATCAGTTTCTGGTGGCAAGCGTGCTCTGGCCTGCAAAGACCTGCTCGCCGATGTTCACAGAGGGAACATAGCCTTCGGGCAGGTAAAGGTCAACACGGGAACCGAAGCGGATCATACCGTAGCGCTGGCCGCGCTCCAGGGCATCGCCTTCGGACACGCGGCAGACGATGCGGCGGGCGATGAGCCCGGCGATCTGCACCATGGTCCAGGCGGCGCCGTCTTCGCCGCGCAGCAGGTAGCCGCAGCGTTCGTTGTCGGTGGCGGCCTTGTCGTAGGCGGCATTGACGAACTTGCCCGGCCAGTAGCGGATCTGCTCCACCACCCCGGTCACGGGCGAGCGGTTCACATGCACGCTGAACACGTTCATGAAGATGCTGATGCAGGTACGCTCGTCACCGGTCAGGGGATCGGACTTGCGCTCGATGCGGATGACGCGGCCATCGGCCGGGCTGACGGCCAGGCCGGGCGCGGTGGGCACCACGCGTTCGGGGTCACGGAAGAAGTGGAAGGCGAACCAGCACAGGGCCAGGGCCAGGACAGCGGGGACCGGCCAGTCGAGGCAGGCGAAAACAAGGGCCGTCAGGGCCGTGATGCCGATGGTGGGCCAGCCTTCGGGGGTGATGCCGCAAGAAGCAGGGCGCATGCATTATCTCCTGATGGGATGGAAAACTGAGCTATAGCCTGTCGCCCGCCGCAAGGCAAGCGGACTTTTTCACGATCTCCCCGGCAAGGTGGACCCTGTTGCGTCCGTGCTCCTTGGCGCTGTACAGGGCGCTGTCGGCGGTCTCCAGGAGCCGGGGCAGAATCTCGGGCGTCAGCTCTCCGACGGCGGCCACGCCCAGGCTGATGGTCACACGTCCGGCAGGGCTGCCGGGGTGGGGGATGCCCAGCTGCTCCACGGCCTGGCGCAGACGCTCGGCCACGTGCAGGGCATGCTCCGGCGGGACCCCGTCCAGCACCACGGCGAACTCCTCCCCGCCGTAGCGGAAGATCTCGCGGTCGCCGCCGCGCAGGCCGTCCCGCATGGCCTGGGCAACCCGGTGCAGGCACGCGTCCCCTTCCTGATGGCCCAGCGTATCGTTATAGATCTTGAACAGGTCCACATCCAGCATGATGAGGCTGACCGTCTGCCGCAGCTCCGCCAGATCCGCAAGCCGCATGTCCAGGGCGCGCCGGTTGGGGATGCCCGTCAGGCTGTCCATGAGGCTCATGCGGGAGTAGGCGTCCTTCTCCTCTTCCAGACGGCAGCTGCGTTCCTTGAGCGAGCCCAGGTAGCCGCCGATGTCGGGCACGATGTCCACCACTTCCTGCAATTCGGTGATGTGGACGGCGGGGATGGGCTCCGGCTGCATGCCGTCGCGCAGGCGGGAAAGGTTCCCGGCGATGCGCACCAGCGGCCGCAGCAGGTCGCGCCGCAACAGCAGGAGCAGGACCAGCAAAAAGGCCAGCAGGCCCAGCGTGAAAAGGAAGATGCTCCAGACGATGTAATCCGTCGCTTCGGAAAGGGACTCGGCCTCTTCCAGCGATCGCTGCAATTCACGCGAGGAGATGACGCTGACAAGCCGTTGCAGCTCGTCTTCCAGCGCCTGCCAGAGGGCACGGGCCTGGGCGTCGGCAGCGAGTTTTTCCCTCCAGGCTCCGGCCAGAGCGAGCTTGCGCTGCCCGAACAGGTCGCAGATGTCCCGGGATTCCCCGGCTCCTGCGCATATCTCGTCCACCGGAGCCAGCAAACGACGCATCTCGTCAAAGGCTTTCTGGCCGTGGCGCACGCCGTCCCGGCCGGTATGGGAAAAGATCACCTCATCGGCCAGCTGCCGTCCCGTGGCCCTCTCCAGGCTGTTGAGGGCAAGCATCATCTCCATCTCGTGGCGGTGGAGCCGGGAAAGTATCCTGTCCGCCTCCATGCAGACATCGTAGAGTTGCCGGACCCGCGGGCCCAAGTCCAGGACGATGCCGGCCACGGGCGAGGGGTCATGCTCCATGCCGGCCAGCAGGGCCTGGGCATGCAGACGGGCACGCCGCCGCTCCAGAGGGGCTTCGGCCAGATAGATGATGGCCAGCTGCTTGCGCAGCATGTTCAGGTTGGTCCGGGTGCGCTGGGCCTCCAGGACCCCGGGCAGCTGGACATCCTGCAGGGCCTCCACCGTGGTGCGGAAACGGGCCAGATACGGCCAGAGCACGGCCACCGCCAGCAGGAGCATCACGCACCAGGGCAGAACCAGCAGGGCCAGATAGCGGCGGGCCGGCAAAGGTTTGTTGCGGATGTAACCTATCATGGCAAGACCTTGGAAACTCTCCTTCGGAAAAGGGACCGTGGTGATCCCGCAGCGTGCCGCCGCCCGGTATCAGTAGATGATGTACTGGAAATAGTTGCGGCTGCGGTTGTGGAGCTCGCCACTGTAAAGCAGCGTCTTCAGCTCCCTGTTCACGGCAGCCAGCAGATCGTGGCGCCCGGCCCTGACCGCCACGCAGCTCCCGGTGGCGCGCGTCTCGGCATCGAAGGGGATATCCAGCCGGTCGAACTCCAGCCCGGCGTCCGTCAGCAAAAAGGCATAGCCTGCCAGATCATTGATGAACAACACATCTATGCCGCCCTGCTTCAGACGCTCGATGAGTTCCTGCACGCTGCCGGTGACGATGATGGCCTCCGGCCAGAAGCCCCGGGCCCGCTGCACCAGCACCGACCCCCGGTAAACGCCGATACGGGCGCCCGCCTCATCCGGTCCGCGTCCGCCGGGACGCCCGATGCACATGGCCCGCGAATGGTAGTACGGGGTACTGTAGAGCAGCCCTTCCTGCTTTGGCTCCAGCCGCTGGGCAAAGATCAGGTCCAGACTGCCGTCCCTGAGCCCCCGCAGCAATTTTTCCTGCGTCCCGAACGTCCAGACGCAAGTGCGCCCCAGACGGCGGCATAGATCGGCCGCCAGATCGAATTCGAAGCCGCGCCGTTGTCCGTTCGCGTCGACATAGGACAGGGGCGGATACTCGTCCGTAAGGCCGACGTGCAGCTCCTTGCCGGCCGCCATTGCGGACGCAGCAGCGAGGCAAAGATATAAACATAGGGCAACGATAAGAAATTGTCGCATACGTAACTACCAATAGTAATTTTTTGCACCCTACACTATTCTGCGGCAAAAGCCAGCCCTTTGTGCGGTTGCCAGCCACGCCGCCAGTCCGTATAGTCGGGCCGAGGTGGAATATGAGACATTCGCCCCTTTTCCTGTTGGCCGTCTGCGTCCTGACGGCCCTGCTGGCCGCCTGCGGCCCCAAGGATATCGGCACCGGGACCTCCGAGCCCGACACCATGCCGGCCGGTGTCAGCGGCGCCGACAGCATGCGCCAGCCCATGACCGGCAACAACAGCACCCAGACCATGCTGTATTATTTCAACCGGCCGGACGTCATGCAGTCCATGCAGCGCAGCCAGTTCAACATGTACATGCGCCACATGGGCCGGGACATCTCGCCCGAAGATCCCGCCTACCGGGCCGTCCCCCGGCAGCGCAGTCCCTTCCGTCAGTAGAGGAACATCATGGATCCTGTCACCCATGCCGCCAGCGGCGCCCTTGCCATGCTGGCCATGCCGCAGCGCCCTGCCACCCGCTGGGCCCTGCCCCTGGCAGCCTTCGCTGCCGCCGCGCCCGATCTGGACATCCTGGCCGCCAGCGGCCCCCTGCAGACCCTGCTGCTGCACCGCGGCATCACCCACGCCCTGGCGGCGGCACCGTTCATGGGCCTGCTGCTGGCCATACTGGCCCGCCCCCTCTGGCGCTACGACACCCGCAACGCCTGGTCGTTCGGCGGGGTCTGGGCCTTCATGATGCTCCTGGTCCTGCTGCATATCTGGCTCGATGCCCTGACCACCTACGGCACGCTGGTCTGGCTGCCCTTCTCCGGGGAGCGTCTGCGCCTCAACGCCGTCTACATCATCGACCTGCTCATGACCCTGCCCCTGCTCTGGGGCATCTGGCACGGCCTGCGGCAGGAAAAGAAGCGTGCCCAGGCACAGGGGGCCATCCCCTTCCCCTTCCAGGATACGGCCTCGCTCACTGTCTCGGACGGCAAGCCCGGCGTCCGGCTGGCCCTGTTCTGGAGCATCCTCCTCTACCCGGCCCTGGCCCTGGGGTGCCAGATCTGGCACACGCAGCAGATGCAGGCCTCTCTGGCCGCCCAAGGACGCGACATCCGTCAGCTGGTGGTGCTGCCCGATGCCTTCGCCCCCCTGTTCTGGCGGGCGCTCTATCTGGAAAAGCTGCCTGCCCGCCCCGCCGATGCCCCGGCATGGCAGGCGGAGCTCGATCCCCTGCTGCCCCCCGCGGACAGACAGGAAGATCTGGTAGTCCGTATCCAGGGGCTGGATGCTCTGGGCCGTCCCCACGGTCAGGAGGAGACCCGCGTGGCCGCGCCCTCCGGCCTGATGACGGCCCTGGCCCGCCAGTCCTCGGCCTGCCGAGCCTTCGACCAGTTCCTGCTGCTGCCCGTCATCTCGCCGCTGCCCGAAGGCCAGCGCACCACGGACATGCCCGGTGCCAGCCAGTGGCTGCTGCATGACGAGCGCTTCGGCTCGCAACTGGGGATGGTGCAGAAGACCATGGCCATGCGGCCCAATGCCGGCATCCCCTTCCAGCTCATGGTGCAGCTGGAGCCCGGCAACATGGGCCCGCGCCTGCTGCAGGAGCGCCTGTACTTTTCCGACAGCCGCCGCGATTCCGGCTGGCAGGCCCCGCGCCGTCCGTCCCAGCCCGCCTTCCTGCCCTGGCTTGCGGGATTGCGCTAGCAGAGTGCAAGGACACGAAGCCTTTTAAAAGAGCTGAGCTGCCCCGGCTGGTTGTGCGCAGCCCTGCGGCGAACGGGCAAGGCCCGCGATCCTTCCCGGCAGCAGCGTGCCGCCCCTGCCTTCGAGATGAACAAAACGCGCCTCTTCCTTCCGGAAAGAGGCGCGTTCCTTTTTGTGCCGTCCATGCCCATGCCGCGAACGCGGACATCCCGCCGGGAAGGCCTGGATACAAAAAAGCCGGGGCAAGGCTGCTGCCTGCCACCGGCGATCATCCATGACCGGCACGAAAAACGCCCGGCTTCAGAAACAGGAAAAGGCTGGTATTTCTACCAGCCTTGCTTTCCATTGGTGCCGAAGGGGAGAGTCGAACTCCCACTCCGTTGCCAGAACTAGACCCTGAACCTAGCGTGTCTACCAATTCCACCACTTCGGCGCGAAAATCTGTCTACAGGATTCGTCCCCCGCTGGCAAGCTTTTTTTTAGATTTTTCCCATTTTTTATTTTTTAGGCGTAAAATCAAGAAGATACAAACAGCTCCGACGGGATTCCCTGCGGAAAACGGCCGGACAGATGCCGCCGCCTGCGGGCGCCCCCACGAATCGGCAGCAGGGAAGATGCTGCCGTTTACCAAACATCCCCGGAAGCAGGGATGGAGCCTCCGGCCGTCGTCACCTCCTCTGGAGATGCGGTGAAAACGCGTGATGGCCCCCCGACCAGTGCCGGGGCAGTCTTCCCTCCTCTTGCACAGGCAGCCGATTTTTCGCAGACTGGCGGCCCGGCCACGTCCGGCAAACTGCAAGGAACCCGCATGCCCAGCACTGCCCCACAGCCTTCCCGGCCCGCGTTTTGCCCTGCCCCTGTCCTTCGGCGCGGGGAAGACGTTCTTCGTCTCCATGTCCTGTCCCCGGCACGGCAGATACCGGCCTGCCTTCCTTCCCGTACCGCCGCCTGTCCGGCAGCGGCACTCAGGCCCCGCCCGGCGGCGACCACAGAGGTGTGGCGATGAGCGTGCTGTCCGTCCTGCTCCTCCTGCCCGCCGCCCTGCTGCTGGACCGTCTGTTCGGCGAGCCCCCGGCCCGCATCCATCCCGTCTGCGGCATGGGCGCCCTGGCCGCCACAGCGGAGCGTATCTTCCGGCACGGCCCCAACGGGCCTCGCATGACGCTGGCCGGTCTGGCGGCCTGCCTGTCTGTGGTCCTGTCGGTGGGCCTGCTGGCGGCGTTGCCTGTCCGGCTTGCCGGGGAACTGTTGGGGGATGGGGCCGCCTGGTGCGTCTGCGTGGTCGTGGTCTCCCTCTGTCTGGCGCCCCGCTGCCTGGACGAACACGCCCGCCGCGTGGCCCAGCCGCTGGAGCGGGGCGATCTGGAGGCGGCCCGCCGGGCCGTTTCCATGCTGGTGGGGCGCGACCCGCAACAGCTGGATGCCCATGGCGTGGCCCGGGCCTGCGTGGAGAGCGTGGGCGAGAACCTGACCGACGGCATCCTGGCCACCCTGTTCTGGGCGACGGCGGGCCTGCTGCTGGCCGGACTGCCCGGGGCCGCCGCTCTGGCCGCATGCCATCGTGCCGCCAACGTGCTGGATGCCCTATGGGGCAAACGCAACGAGACCTACCGCTGTTTCGGCACAGCCGCCGCCCGGCTGGACGACGTGCTCAACTGGTGCCCGGCACGGCTGGCCCTGCCCTGCATCGTGCTGGCCGCGGCCCTGCTGCCCGGCCTCGATGCCCGGGCCTGCCGCCGGGTGGGCTGGCGCGACCGCCATGCCCACGAAAGCCCCAATTCCGCCTGGAGCGAAGCCGCCTTTGCCGGGGCCCTGGGCCTGCGACTGGGCGGCCCGGCCTGGTACGGCCCCCTGTACCGCGACCATCCCTGGCTGGGCGACGGCAGCCCGCTGGCCACGGCCCGGCATATCCTGCAGTCCGTGCGCCTCATGTGGGCTTCCGTACTGGTCTTCGCAGCACTGGCTTCCCTGCTGTCGGCGCTGATGGCCTGCATTTGAGGAGAGCCCGCATATCAGGGGACCGAGACGGCGGCTTTCCCTTTCAACCTCCAGCAAAGCGATATCTCATGTCCATCATCACGTCGTTCCGTGCCGGTCTGGCCTTCTTCACCCGCATCCCCGTGGGCTCCGCGCCCCTGCCTCCCACCCTTTCCGGTGTGGTGGCCTGGCTGCCCGCCGTGGGCCTGCTGGTGGGCGCGCTGGCCGCCCTGGCCCTGCTGCTGGCTGTCCTGCTGGGCCTGCCCGCCCCGCTCTGCGGTATCGGGGCCGCCCTTGTCTGGACCGTCATCACCGGCGGCCTGCATCTGGACGGGGTCGCCGACTGCGGCGACGGTCTGCTGGTGGAGACCTCGCCCGAACGCCGTCTGACCATCATGAAGGATTCCCGCCTGGGCAGCTTCGGCGCTCTGGCCCTGTTCTTCGTCCTCTCCACCAAGGTCGCGGCACTGGCGGCACTGGCCGGGATGGCGCCCCTGCACGCGCTGGGGGCCTGCTGCCTTGCCGGTCTGCTGGGACGCTGTCAGGTCTTCGTGGGCATGCGTCTGCCCTCAGCCCGGCCCGGCGGTCTGGGGTCCATGATGCACGACGGCATGAAGCCCCGCTACGCCTACACGGCCCTCGGGCTCTGCCTTGCGGCCTGCCTCGTGATGGGGCGGCATGGCCTCTACGCCCTGCTGGCGGCCGTGCTGGTGGCCTGCTGGCTGCTTTCCGCGGCCCGCAAGCGCATCGGCGGCGTCACGGGCGACGTTTTCGGGGCCCTCATCGAGACCGCGGAATGCGCCGTGCTGGCTGTCTGCTGCCTGCCGTAACCCACACGGCACCTGCCATCTGAAAAGGAAGACCCTATGGAAGATCTTGACCTGACCCTGTTCCTGGGCGGGACCCGCAGCGGCAAGAGCGCCCTGGCCGAGGCCCTGGTCACGGCAAGGGCCCAGGGGCCCGTCTGGTATCTGGCCACGGCCCGCCCCCTGGGGGACGACCCCGCCATGGCCGAACGCATCCGGCGTCACCGCAGCCGCCGCCCCGCCCACTGGCACACGCTGGAATGCCCCCGGCATCCGGGCCGGGAGCTGGCCCCCCTGCTGGCCGCACAGGCCCCGGACGGCCCCATGCCCACCGTCCTGCTGGACTGCGTGACCCTATGGATGAGCAACATCCTGTTCGCTTTGGACGATCCGCAGGATGCGGCAGCCTTCGAGGCCAGTCTCAGGGAAGAAGTGGAGGGATTGCTGCACACCATGCGCGCCTTCCCCTGCCGCTGGGTGCTGGTCTCCGGCGAGACCGGCCTTGGCGGCATACAGGCGGAACGCCTGGCCCGTATCTTCGACGACGGTCTGGGCCTGGCCAACCAGATGCTGGCCGCACAGGCACGGGATGCGTTCCTTGTGGTAGCCGGACGCTGCCTGCGGCTGGAAAAGATGACCTTTTGAGCTTCCGCCTGCGTGTTGCCGTACACAGCGCACACCCGTTCCGCATGGCAAAATACAAGACGTGCCCTTTCCCTACGGAAAGAGCACGTCTTCTTGTCGGCATGACAGCAACGAACGCGGGGCTGCCGCCTTCTGTCCCGGGGATGCGGATACAAAAAAAGCCGGGGCAAGACCGTTGCCTGCCACCGGCGATCATCCATGACCGGCACAAAAACTGCCCGGCCCCAGAAACAGGAAAAGGCTGGTATTTCTACCAGCCTTGCTTTCCATTGGTGCCGAAGGGGAGAGTCGAACTCCCACTCCGTTGCCAGAACTAGACCCTGAACCTAGCGTGTCTACCAATTCCACCACTTCGGCGCGGAAATGTATGTAGCGGATTTGCCCCTGCCTGGCAAGTGTTTTTTGCAAAAAAATTTCCGGCCCGGCATTTTCCGCCCCCGGCCTGCCCGGCAGGCCCCGGCCGCCTTGCCTTGCGCCTGTCCATGCGCTACACAGCAAGGCACACTCTTAATGAAGGATACGCCTCATGCAGGACAATTTTTCCCATCTGGACAAGGACGGCAACATCACCATGGTGGACGTGGGCGCCAAGCCCGACACCCAGCGTGTGGCCATTGCCGAAGCCATCGTGGAGCTTTCGCCCAACACCCTGAAGCTGCTCAAGGAATGCGCCCTGCCCAAGGGCGACGTGCTGACCTGTGCCAAGGTGGGCGGCATCATGGCCGCCAAGCGCACCTCGGAACTGATCCCGCTTTGCCATCCCCTGAACCTGAACCTGGTGGACGTGCGCTTTGACGTGCGCGACACCCCACCCAGCGTGCGCATCGAGGCCGAGACCCGCACCACCGGTCCCACGGGCGTGGAGATGGAAGCCATCATCGCCGCCCAGACCGCCGCTGCCGTCATCTATGACATGTGCAAGGCCGTGCAGCGCGACATCGTCATCAGCCGCGTCCGTCTGCTGTTCAAGGACGGCGGCCGCAGCGGCGCCTTCCACGCCAAGCCCATGGACTAAGACGGATGCAGTCCCCTGCCATCGATCCCGTGGCCTTCAGCATCGGCTCCCTGCAGCTGCGCTGGTACGGCCTCATGTATTTGCTGGCCTTTTTCGTGGGCTGGGGCCTGGCCCGCTGGCGGGCCTCCCGTCCCGGTTCCGGCTGGAAGACCGTGGATGTGGACGACCTGCTGACCTTCGTCATGCTGGGCGTCATCCTGGGCGCGCGCCTGGGCTATGTGCTCTTCTACGACCTGCCCGCCTACATCGACGACCCCGGCGAGATACTGCGCATCTGGAACGGCGGCATGTCCTTCCACGGCGGCCTGCTGGGCGTGCTCTGCGCCTTCTGGTATTTCGCGCGCACCCGCAAGAAGTCCTTCCTCGAAGTCTCGGACTTCATCGCGCCGCTGGTGCCCCAGGGCCTGTTCTGGGGCCGCATGGGCAACTTCATCAACGGCGAGCTCTGGGGCAAGGTCAGCGACGTGCCCTGGGCCATGGTCTTCCCCACCGGCGGGCCCTGGCCGCGCCACCCCTCGCAACTCTATGAAGGCCTGCTGGAAGGGCTGGTGCTGTTCGTGGTGCTCTGGATCTTCTCCGCTCGGCCGCGCAAGGCGGGCGCCGTCTCCGGCCTCTTCGCGCTGCTCTACGCCGTGTTCCGCTTTGGCGTGGAATTCGTGCGCGTGCCCGATGCCCAGCTGGGCTACCTGGCCTTCGGCTGGCTGACCATGGGCCAGCTGCTCTGCCTGCCGCTCATGGCCGCGGGCCTGTGGCTGCTGTGCCGCACGCCGCGGGCACAGGCCGCCGTGGAGCCCGCAGCGGCTCCCCGCAAGGGCAAGAGCGCACGAAAGCGTTGACAGACCTTGGCTCTTCTGTGTAGATATTCGCCGCTTATCTGAATTTTTTTGGAGGAAATATGGCTAAAGAAGGTTCCATTGAAGTTGACGGCGTGGTGCAGGAAGCCCTGCCCAATGCCATGTTCCGTGTGGAGCTGGAAAACGGCCACGAAGTGCTGGCGCACATTTCCGGCAAGATGCGCAAGTTCTACATCCGCATCCTGCCCGGCGACCGCGTGAAGGTGGAGCTCTCTCCCTACGACCTGACCCGCGGCCGCATCACCTACCGCATGAAGTAGCCCGCACCCGCCCCGCCTTTTCAGCGCACCCCTGACTGTACTGACAGAGGTGCGCTTTTGTTGCGTCCTGTGGATGGCGAAGCATCTGGGAGAAAGACATGATATCTGAAGCTGACCTGGTGAAGGCCCTGCATAAAGGCGCCTACAAAGCCACAAAGGATTATCTGGAATGGTCCGGCGGCACTTTCCTGAACGAATGCGCCGGAGAAAGCTATATGGTAGCCTCTATGGCACAGGCTGTCATGAAGACATCCTCTCCTCCCCCCTATCTCTGTCTTGAATATTGTCTTTCGACTCTGAAAGACGATTTGAGCCAACCGATTATAGGCCGCCTTCCCGACCATCTGAGAGGTTCGAGACGCATCGACATGGCCATTCTGAACAGAGAAAAACAGCTTAAATTTGCTATTGAAGCAAAGTGCTCTACTGCCTGGGCTGACAATTATGGCAATGATATCGAAAGACTGATACACCTTTGCAGAAAGCTCAGAAAAACATCGACAGCGGGTGCACTACAAGCATGCATCTTCATTGCTTCCGCGTATTCATATAGTACAAATGGGCTAGAAAAGGCAAAAAAACAACTTGATAAAAATATATCGAACTGGGAAAAAAATATCTCTGATATATCTACATATTATCAAAATAATTATAGAAATATTTTTATTGAATTCAATGTCAATAAAAATTTCAATATAAAAGAAATGAGCAATGTGACAAAAGTATCGACCTCATTTTGCTGTATTATCAAATAGGATAGAACATCTCTATTTCCCCGTTCTATGGAGCCTTTTTTATTGCGAAGAAGACTCCATATCGTCTATGCATTCTTCTTTTCCCCCTCACAACAAAACAAAAAGGACGCTTTAGCGTCCTTTTTTGTTTTCTCCAATGGCGCAAGCCGTCCCCTGTCCGGCCTGAGACGGGCCGCCCTTTCCCCTCACCCTCCCGCATAAAACCCGAGGAGTGCTGGGCAGGCGTACGGGGAAGGGACTTTTTTTCGCGCTCGCCGGCCACCAAAGGCCGTTCCTCCGGGCCATGCCCGTACGCCAAGGCAGCTACGGATATCGGCGGCAGCGCACGCTGACGTTTTTCCCCTCTTGCTCTAGACCCAGCCCAGGGCCCGCAGCACCAGCATGCAGCACATGGCCATGAGACCGGCCAGGATATCGTCCAGCATGATGCCCCAGCCGGCGGGCAGCCAGCTTTCCGAGGCGTGCACGGGCCAGGGCTTCCAGATGTCGAACAGGCGGAACAGGGCAAAGGCCCAGACCAGCCCGGGCCACGACCACTGGCCCGCGCCCAGGGGCAGCAGGGCGATCCAGACGCCCGCCAGTTCGTCGATGACCACTTCCCCCGGGTCGGTGCGCCCCAGCAGGATCTCGGCCCGGGTAGCGGCCAGACCGCCGGTCACAAAGATCACGGCAAGAAAGAGCAGGCGCCCCCAAAGCGGCAGGGGCAGAAAGATCAGCGGCGCCAGCAGGGCGGCCAGGGCCGAACCGGCCGTGCCCGGTGCCTTGGGCGAAAGCCCGGCGATGCCCAGACGGCAATAGGCCAGGATGCAGGTATTCCAGAATGACATATCTCTCCTCCACGGCTCCACGGTCCGGAGGGCACAGGGACATCCGGCCTCAAGGCCGCCCGCTGCAGGGCGAATGCCCCACAGATCCGGCGTCCCCGACCACGCCCCGAACACGGACGGCCGAGACGATCGACGATGATGGAACGCCACCGGGCCGCAACGGACTCACGAGCGGATGCCTTGCCCCGGCATGAGTAAGGCGGGCTGCAGCGAACAGGATACCGCGCACGGGCGACGTGCCCCCAGGGCATCCTTTCGAGGATTTCCCTTCGCCGCTGCCTGACAGCCCGTGAGGACCTCTCGCGCTCGTCCCGATGGACCATCCCTGTCTTCCGCTACGCCAAGGCGAAGCCCTGCGGCATGGCCCGGGAAAGCGCTGCGGTGCGAGGACGTACGTCCTTTACGGGCCTCTCTGTGACGGCGGAGCCTGGGGCAGTGTAGCGGCTCGGCCCCCGTCTGGCAATGTCCGCCCCTTGACGCCGCAGGAGCTGCCAGCTACAAAGGAGCCCACGCCCGGATGGTGGAATTGGTAGACACAAGGGACTTAAAATCCCTCGGCCACCGGCTGTGCCGGTTCAAGCCCGGCTCCGGGTACCAAACAATATCAAGCGGTTACAGATTTAGATTCTGTAGCCGCTTTTTTTGTTTCGTATTTTTTACAACTATTTTACAACAACTGCACCTTGAACTTTTCCCCGCGCCCCCTCAGCCTCCAACTTTGCAGCACACTCAAAAATTTCCAACGTACGTTTCAAGCATCAACCTCAGCACGCTACGAGGCCGCTGAACGACTTGCACTCCTTTTAAGAAAGGCTTATAAAAAAGGTGCCGGGAGAATGCGCCAACACTCTCCCGGCAGGTACGACGCGATAGCGTCCCCTTAGCGTTACATGGCTAACCGCATAGTTTTTAGCCCCCGCCCGGTGCCCGCCGGACGGGGGCCTTTGTTTTGGTTACAGCCGGGACGAAGCCCGGAGCATCAGACAAAGGAGCGTCAGCAGCGCCAGAAGCAGAATGCGTCTCATGCAGCTAACCTCCCTTACCCGTAAAGCGGGATTTTGCGTCGTACCGAACGCATGGGAAGAAAACCACGTAACACATATACTCTACTTCTTTCAGATGAAGGAATCAACGCTATGGAATCACTATGGCGTGGCCCATCTGTTCGACAAGTGCGATGCGATAGCACCCCTTGGAGCATTTCAGACCGTACGCGGTGCAACAGAGATGCCCCCCAAAGAGGCCCCCAATTTCATAAAAAAGTTCTTGCCCCCCAGACCGGTAAGATGTAATATCTCTGTGTAGGTTCCGTTTTACACGGTTAGCCCCTTGGTAATACATTTAGGCCAATGCATTTTCCCGATAACGTACCCGAATTTTTGGAGGTCACCAAACACAAGGACTTATGCTCATGAAACGTATGACAGCCACTGACCGAGAAACACTCTACCAAGCCCTGTGCGCAGGAAAAACCCGCGAAGACATCATGTGTGAGTTGGGCATTACCCCGGCCCAATTCGCAACAGCGTATGCTCGGCTGGGGGAGGAAAAAGAATTCGTCCCCAGAATTCCACGCAAATCTCCTTGCCGCGTTACCGCAAAAGGCCTGACCATCCCTGCCGCCTTCTTTGCAGAGCACGGGCTCGCGGAAATTTTTTCTCAAGGGACATCGGTTCACGTCAGTGTTCAAGGAGGTACTGTACGCATCACCCCAGAGGCACCCAGTAGTGAAGATGAGGCCACATGCCAAAATGATGCTTAGGAGGAAGTGATATGTCCGAGCATCTTTTTTCTGAGCTGGCATCGCAGGTTCCTCCGATACTGACACGTCGAGATATTGCCCATTATTTTGGGAATCTAATCTCTCCTAGATACCTCGCCAACTTAGATTCTTTAGGGCAAGGCCCCAAAAAACATTATGTCGGCCGTAAAGTCGTATATGCACGAAACGACTTTTTAGATTGGCTGGCAGCACGGCAAAGCTAATCCCAATATGAGTCCACCGAGAAATCGGTGGCTTTTTTTTGCTCTTCTAAAATTGCAAAATCTCTCCTTGTATATAGAAATATAAATTTAGGAGGATTTTACATGATTACAAACCTTCTTAAAGCTGGTTTTCCGACGGTTTTACTCCAAACTTTTGAACCACATAGAACTGAGGAAGAGCTTCGTGCAATAACTGGCTGGCAGATTGCCAGATGGGATTGTCTGCAAGGTATCCGGGGATTTTCCCCGCAATTATTTCACTATGAGGAAATTCAAAATCCTGTTGAAGCGATCTCGTGGCTTACCACTACGAAGGACACGCTTCTCATCTGTCATGGCTTATCCACGTTTCTGGACGACCCTATGGTCTGTCAAGCAGTCCTGAACGCCATTCCTCTATACAAAAGCCTTGGAAATTGTCTCGCTGTCATCGCACCTACCCCCACCTTACCGCAAGCACTTCAACCATTCTTCCACCTCGTGGAAGTAAAGCTGCCAGATGAAGAGGCGCTATATCGCCTGCAAACAGATTTGGGTGAACCTCATAACATTCGGCCAAACCGAAAAGCCGCACGGCTCGCTACAGGGTTGACCGAATTTCAGGCTGAAACAGCCTACTCTCTCAGCCTGATCAAAAAAGGCTACTTCAGCTCAAAGAGCATCACCGAAGCAAAGGCCCAGATGATAAAAAAGTCTGGCCTGTTAGAGATTTATCCCGCTGCGGATATCGCTGATGTCGGTGGCCTATCCCCGCTCAAAGAGTATGTCATCAATCGATCCAAAGCCTATCAGCTTCATTCCAGCTTACCGAAACCTAAAGGTATCTTGCTGGTTGGTGTGCCGGGTACGGGAAAGAGCAAAACTGCTTGTTCCATAGCCTCCATGCTCCAGTTCCCGCTCATCCGTCTCGACATCGGTGCATTGAAAAATGCCCTTGTCGGTGAATCAGAACGACGGATGCGTGAAGCTACCAAAATTATTGATGCTTTCGGAAATTGCGTTCTCTTTCTTGATGAACTGGAAAAAATGTTTTCTGGAACCAAAAGTGGAGGACTCAATGACTCAGGTACCACGATGGGAATGTTCTCGCATTTCTTAACATGGGCCAATGAGCAAAAATCTGCCTTTATTGTAGCCACTGCGAACAACATCACAGAATTACCGCCTGAATTTCTTCGGGCTGGCAGATTTGATGCTATCTGGTTTGTTGACCTTCCATCTCGAAGTGAACGAATGGAAATTATACAAATAATGAATCGCAAATATGGCACATCAATGCCTGTCGAATGGGCAGATAACCTGAATGGTTACACTGGATCAGAAATTGAGCAGATAATCAGAGATTCGTTGTTTGACGGACTCGAAGTAGCTCTAAAATCTTTCATTCCTCTCTCAAGAACTATGAAAGAAGATATCGAACATCTACGCCAATGGGCTCGTTCTAGAGCCAGAATTGCAAATACTCCTGACGAACAACATAGTGAAAAGCGGAAAATACGTCGCACAACAATCATGACTACACCGCCATTTGTACCATCAACCTCTACACATTAGGAGATGAAATGTCACACGTTTCGCACATCCAGCTCAAGATCTACGATCTTAGTGCTATCAAGCGTGCCTGTAGCCGTATGGGATTCCGCTTCATGGAAAACCAAAAAACATACATCTGGTACGGCAAACTCGTTGAACCTGAGAAATACCCTCTGCCCCCTGGTATCACGGAAGAAGAACTTGGTCATTGTGACCACGCCATCCAGATCCCCAATGCACGTTATGAAATAGGCATTATCAAAAGGAACGGCAGCTACATGCTGCTCTGCGACTTTTGGGACAGCAAACTCAAAAGGGCTATAGGGGAAAATGGCGGCCTTCTGAAACAGGCCTACGGTGTCGAAGTCATCAAGGAAGCTGTGCGCAAAAAGCGTTATAGCTATAACGAAAAACAAGTTAACAGCGGTATCGAACTGACGATCACCTTGTAGGAGTAACTTATGAAAATTGTTCAGATAACCGTGACCGCTGATGGTCGTGTCGAAATGTCCACATACGGTTTTCCGGGAAAGTCCTGCGTCGAGGCCACAAAGTTCATGAAAGACCTTCTCGGCGAAGAAACTTTTATCAAAATGAAACCGACGGCCTTTATCCCCTATACCGAGATGAAGAAAGTCATCACCTGCAACAAGGCATAAGGGAGCTCCTTCCAATGGTCACTGCTGAAAACATGTTTCGGGAAGCAGCCTTACTTCAGCTGACGGCCACATGTTGGCAGTTGGATAAAAAATTGCCGCAATCCATGTTGGCCGATGTCGGGAATGTTGATTTCCTGCGAGGACGAAAACTGCTCCTCGCCCCAGACTCTACGGCTCTCATCAAGCAACACATCGGAAAAGCAAGAAATTATCTTCGAAAGATCTCCTTGCCCTTCCCCATCAAAGGCTGTGTTCTGGTGCCGAAAAAGCTGATCCCTGAGATTCAGGAACACCTGAAGGAGATCAAGTGGCATTATAATAGTGCTGTCGAGGACTTCCTCTACTGGTATCCCCAGACGGTCAAAGATGCCAAAGACTCCCTTGGAGAACTCTTCGACGAATGTGACTACCCGACACAGGAAATGATCAAAAATAAATTCCGCTTCCAGTGGCGATATATCACGATAGGCCCATCCGTTTCACGAGTTTTGCCTCCCTCCATCTACAAGGAAGAAGTAAAGAAGTTTCAAGAACTCATGGAGCAAGCGCGCAGTGAGGCGATCACGGCTTTGCGTGAAGAATTTGTCGACCTTGTTACCAACATCGCTGATAAGCTGCAAAATCATGATGATGGCAAGCCGAGAAGGTTACGCGACGCGGCTGTTGAAAACCTCAAACAGTTCCTCGACAACTTCAGCAGCAGAAACATCTTCGATGATGCACAACTGTCTGAACTTGTTGAGCAATGCCGAGGAATTATTACCAACACCAACGCAAACGCCATCAGGGGTAACACCCAGGTCAGGCAAGAGCTCCATCAACAGATGGAAAAATTGCTGACCGGCATTGACGCATCTCTTGAAGACCTGCCTCGACGCAGGTTGCGCTTCGCAGCCTAGTTGAAGGCTTAAAGCCCGTTACCATTTTACCGTGGTGGCGGGACATCCCTCCCGCCACTACGCAGGAGGGAGTATGGAACCTCTGCTGCTTTCAAAATCACGCCTCAATACCTACTGCCAGTGCCCGGAAAAATTCAGGCTCACCTATATCGAGAAAATTCTCGTAGAAAAAACGCCTGTTGCGCTCATAGAAGGTTCGGCACTCCACCATATTGTGGAAAATTGCCTGGTATATGGCAAAGCCATTCCCAACATGGCGGAAGAAGCCTCCAAGGAATTTTGGTCATCCGTCCAGCTTGAAGCTACGGAATATTCCAGTGCTGAAAAACTGGAAGCTGCGGAACGAAAAATCCTGAGTGAAGCAACGAGATTTCTTGAAATGATCGGCGGCTTGAACACATACCAGATGGAAACGTACTTTGAGCATCCACTGGTACATCCCGCAACCGGGGAAGTCGATCACAGCGTCATCTTGCGTGGTTACGCGGACATCATTGATGCTCCCGCCCAAGACATCACGCGAATCATCGATATCAAGACTTCGGCCAAGTCTCCCCATGAAGAACAAGCCAATCGTGCCCTTGAACTGACGGTCTACGCCTATCTGATGGCGTGCACCTTCGGCTTCCAGATCTCCATACCGGTCAGCTTCCTGTACCTTGTTCGTACAAAGGAGCTCAAGGTTGTCTGGCTGCATTCAGAACGCTCCATGCCGGACTTTATGGCCGCATATCAGGAAATATCCAGTATCGTCAAAGCGATACGACACGGATTGTTCTGGAAAAACAGGGGGCTCCATTGCGGATGGTGTATGTATCAGAAACTATGCTTTTCCCCACAACATACCGCTTAGGAAGGATCAGCATGGATTATGCATTCTGTTCCGCCGAAATCACGGAGCTTTCAAAAGCCCTGATTGCGGTACAAAAAGATTTGAAACCCGCGCTCAAGGATGCCGTTAACCCCTTCGTTCATAACTCCTACGCATCGTTGGGAAGTATCATGGACGCTTGCCGAAATGCTCTTATCGAACACGACGTACTGCTTACCCAGTATCCTGTTCCCGTGGAAGGAGAGTATCTCGGTCTTGTCACCAAGCTCGTCCACGCAAAAAGTGGACAATATCAGGCTTCATTAGCGGTTATCCCGCTAGCCAAACATGATCCCCAAGCAATGGGAAGTGCCATCACCTACGGAAGAAGGTACGCACTTTCCGCGATGCTGGGTATCCTTCCCGAAGAAGATGATGATGGCAATGCTGCCTGTAATATTATGGAGCCATCGCCCAAAAGACGGACATCACACCCCGTTGGGGCATCCAGAAAACAGGCCGCAGCTCCGGTACAGGCAAACGTTCAAAACCGCCCTTCCCTCAGCGCACTCCTTGCTGATCTGGGACTGGCGGAATTGACACATTGTTACCGTGCATACTTGCAAGACCAGTATGGTTGCGCTCCCGACAGGCTTCCCTCCGAAGTCTACAGCGAGCAAAAAGACCACCTGGAACGCTGCAAAAAAGAACCGCTTACCTTGCGTAACTTTATGCGGACTCTGCACAGTTATAAATTAGCATAAAAATCATTGTTTGCATGAGGTTACAGTTACAGTAAAAACAAAGTCCCAGCTAATCGCCGGGACTTTTTTAACGAAAATTACGATTATATCTTTAGTAAATATTTCGAGTATGTTAATAACCTAATAATTTCACGACATTTATGTGCGATAAGATTACATGAACGAAAAACGCCATGCTCTAAATGTCAATCACCGCAAGTCGTCAAGAATGGAAAAGCTCTAGGAAAACAAAGATATAAATGCAATTTGCTCCTTGCAATTTACGAGACTGACTCCTCGTGGCCGGCCTGTACAAGAAAAGGCTATGGCAGTGTAACCTTGTACAAGGGTCTTTCAATACTGGCTATCGTAAGGCTCATTGGGGTTTCTCCGACTGCTGTTTTGAAGTTGATAAAATTATTTGCAAAAACACATTCAGAGCAGATCACAAACTGTGTACCTTGAGCAGAACAACGGAAGATAGAGGCATTGGTTTGCGAGTTTCAGGAGGAAATCAACAGTCGTATCTAAAACTCTTGAAATGATAGACCTTACAATGGCACTTTTTTACCAGATTCCATGTCAATTGAATCTGAAAGATATAACATCTTTATTTAGTTAACACACTCATTCTTCTTTCAGGTATGCGGAGATTTCATCATATGCTTTTCTTCCAAACTTGGAATAGTAATAAAGCATCTGCCCAGCTTCCATTTTATCCTGATAAACGAGACTTAATAAAATTAGTGTTTTTTGATCATTTGGCAATTCAGACCAAGAGCATTTCTCCAAATTCAGAATTTTGCAACCATCACCATAGTCGAATAAATTTTCTTCGTAGTCATAATGATCTAGCATAACTATCATATCAGAAGAATCACCCATTGTTTCACGCCACGAAGGGTAAATGTTATCCCTCCGCAAAACACCATAGCCGGTTTCGAAGTTTGGATTAATAGTTTTTAAAATATCGCCCTTCTTAAACGGAACAGGTACATAGATATATGCCATATCCAGATTTTCGTTATCCATTCCGTCTTCGTCGCCGGAATAGCATGAAAATAATTCGGTCATTCGCAAATCCGTATCGAAATCAAACCAAGTATGACTCTCTCGACCATTGTTTCCATTCAGTGGAACAATGGAAATGCGCGCCTTGGTCTTGACATCCTTTATATCCTCATCATCAAAATAGCTCTGTTTTTCAGCTTCGATGAAAGCAAAAGCAGAGTCATAATCAGTAAAATAGAAAAGTTCGTCCGGTTCTGGATATCCTACTTCCTCAAAACTGGCTGCAAAGATTACATTGGAAGCAGTATATCTACTGGAAAGGGCAGCTTCATAGCGCCGAACGGTATCTTCCACCAACTGACGGTTGCTTCGTCTTACGAACTGTCTCTCTCCATAATTGAGTATTTTAAAATCATCCTCGCCGTAACGCTCCAGTAATTCACGCCAAGCTGTCATTTTATCATCAACGGTTCTGTGGCAGCTATGATAAATGAGCACTGCTTGTTCCATTGGTGTAAACTGCGTATTTGCATTATACTCTCGAATATCCCTAGAATCGATAAAATCGAGTATATGAAACATAAAATCTCCTGAAAAATTTTTTTCGAGCGTGCTAACTAAATAATGATGTTATATTTTGCAATATTCGATGTCAATGGAAGCTTGAAATATATAACATCTTTATTTAGTTAACACATCTATTCTTCTTTCAAGTATGCGGCGATTTCATCATATGCTTTTCTTCCAAACTTGGAATAGTAATAGAGCATCTGCCCAGCTTCCATTTTATCCTGATAAACGCAACTTAATAAAATTAGTATTTTTTCTTCCTTTGGCAATTCAGACCAAGAGCATTTCTCCAACTCCAGAATTTCGCAATCATCATAATAGTCGAATAAATTTTCTTCGTAGTCATAACAATCTAGCATAACTATCATATCAGAAGAATCACCCATTGTTTCACACCACCAAGGGCAAATGCTATCCCTCGGCAAAACACCATAGTCGGTTTTGTAGTTTGGGTTAATAGTTTTTAAAATATCGCCCTTCTTAAACGGAACAGGTACATAGATATATGCCATATCCAGATCTTCGTTATCCATTCCGTCTTCGTCGCTGGAATGGCATGGATATAATCCGGTCATTCGCAAATCCGTATCGAAGTCAAACCAAGTACTGTCTCGACGATTTTTTTCATTCAGTGGAACAATGGAAATGCGCGCCTTTGTCGGGACATCCTTTAGATAATCATTATCCAAATACCTCTGTTTTTCAGCTTCGATGAAAGCAAAAGCAGAGTCATAATCAGTAAAATAGGAAAGTTCGTCAGATCGTGGATGTCCTATTTCCTCAAAACTGGCTGCAAAGATTACATTGGAAGCAGTATATCTACTGGAAAGGGCAGCTTCATACTGCCGAACGGTATCTTCCACCAACTGACGGTTGCTTCGTCTTACGAACTGTCTCTCTCCATAATTGAGTATCTTAAAATCATTCTCTCCGTAACGCTCCAGTAATTCACGCCAAGCTGTCATTTTATCATCAACGGTTGTGCGGCAGCTATGATAAATGAGCACTGCTTGTTCCATTGGTGTAAACTGCGTATTTGCATTATGTTCTCGAATATCCTTAGAATCAATAAAATCGAGTATATGAAACATAAAACCTCCTGAAAAACTTTTCGAGTGCGTCAAATAAACACGTTCGATGCTTTTTTAGATAGCTATAAAGACATCAATGCTATAAATAAGTTACGACTACCTCATATCCTTTATTTTCTCTTATGAATTAATCGTTTCCTATTATTTCTATTTTTATAATCTGACAAATCAACAACTTTTTCCTCAGGAGAATTTTTCTTTCTTTGTTTACAACCAATTGCGTTATGTGCAATTGCAATTTCAGGATTTACATATGTCTTACCAATATTTACAGCCTGCTTTGCAATGGCTCCAGCAACATTTTTAGCTTCTGCAACATCTCCAGAGATAATAGTTCTTGCCCCCATAAAATCAGATTTTATCATCGCTCCAAATTGATCGGCATACAATCTAATGAACTGCAAAGACAATCCAAGAATAGAACAGATGGCAAAAATTACACCAAATATCCCCATAGCTTTATCAGCATCAATCGCATTAGAAATCCCCACAAAGATTACGGCAATCCATATGAAACCAGCCAAGCTTCTCGCACCTACAAATGAAAACATAACTGCTGCTAACAGCAAATGCTTTCCAGTAATACCATGAATATCAGCAAAAGATAATACATCTGATTTACATGAATTAGTAAATATAGAGAAAAACATAGCCGTAACTAAAACAGATAACACCAATAGTATCCATTCCGAAATATAATAACCTACGGTTCTATTCTCTTTGCAAAATATAATTTCAGATTTTACACGAATAGTCATTGTCATTATATAAATAAAAGAAAAAAGAGTAGTTATAAGAGTAGGCTCAAGGGAAAGTTTTTTTTCGATTTCAACAACGTAAAATATAGTATCAGTATAAGAATATTCTACATATCCAAGTACAGCTGATATCGTCAAAAAAAATATGGCTCCATATTTTTGTATCTCTGAAGATGAGAGTTTGCTGATTTTCCTTACAGCCAAAGATGATATCGGCTTATCAACATTTTCATCTTCAAAATTATTTATATCCGAGCAATGCCTACTCCCAATATCATCTGAATTATCATCCAGATTACGCGTGCTATATTTTTTCATCTTATCGACATTTTCATCTTCGAGTTTATTCATATCCGAACATTGTCTACCATCAATATCATCTGAATTATCATCTATATTACTCGTACCATTTTGGTAAAAAACACAATTTTTAACAGAAATACCAACAGTCTTAGCTCCAATTCCATTCAATACATCTGTATCATTAAAAAGAAATCCTTTGCGTATCAATCCTTTTGTATAATAAATATTATAAGAAATACTTACCATAACCTGAATAACTATAAATATCAAATAAAATGATTGAAATCCACAAGACTGAATAGCCAAACAACCTAACTGAACAGCAATTAACTCAAGACCACTCCTGATATCACCGCGCGCAAACATAGGAATCCATGCCAAAAACAAAATCGGCCAACTAAAGCCAATAAATCCATTTTTTGATTTACCTGTTTTTGGATTATACATCTTAATACGCTTTTCCATACTTGTCCTCCCGGGCACGCCAGAAAACAGCCCAAAAATTTTGCATATAATTGTTTAGTATACCAGCACTGCACATAATGCAATCCATCCTGATAGTAAGGCTGGATGGAAGATTACCCCAAACTCACCGAGGCCGTAGCCAACGTGCTGACTCGCCTACGGGAAGATGCAGGCCTGAGCAAGCGCAAGCTGGCGCTCCTCACGACAATCGACCGCGTTTATTTGTTGCAGATCGAACAAAAAAAGTATCGACCAACACTGAACGCAATTTTTTTGCTCGCGCAAGCTTTTGGTATTTCGCCCGGCTACATGGTCACGCTGATTGACAGGGAATGCCAACGCCTTGTTAACGCTCCCTCTGCCTCTGAAGAATGACCTTGGCCTCGCGCAGATATGTGTCGCATATACGGACGGGTAAACGCTTAAAAAGCCTGAACACGACACAAGCGCTCGTCAACTCTCTGTTTTTGCAAAGATTTTTCAATAAAAAAAGGCCACTACGCCCACAAAGATACTGTGCGAATGGAGGAAGGTCTTCACATACGAGCTCACACCACGGCACAAGCACACTTTGTGGAGAATTTTCAAACAGCCGCACCAGATATGCGACGGCCTGTGCCCGCTGAGTGCGAAAAGGCCCACAATCATCTTCAAGACGGCAAAGATCATGGTAGTATCCAAGGGCTTGCCGTTGCTCCTTCCTCTGAAGGCCCATAAAAACAGCATACTCCAAAGCCTGGGCTTTCAGCTTATGAAAGCCGTTGCAAGACAGAATCTCGTGCAGCACCTTCTCCAGCTCATTCCACTCCCGTCTATTGCCAAGCTCGTAAAGATATTCCATGACCGCTTTCGTTTGAGAGGACTCTGGCAGCGATGCGAAAATCGGGATCATCGTATTCCTCCTGGGGATGATCCTCCAGCTTATTCCGGGTTTGCTGTTTTGAGTCAAGAGCTAACCTATTTCTATATGAAAATCTTAATTTTTTTGTACCCATGTAAATTTACTGTATAAAAATTTTTTTAATAAATATATAGGGACGCCTGTCGGACATAGTGCAAGATGCACCAAAATCATACTATAAAAGTATGATTCTAAAAGCCCTCATACTTTGATTCTAAGCCTTCAAACAGCATGCTGATGACCATTGAGCCATCTTCCTTGCTGAAACTCGCTTAGAATCATTTTTTATTCAAATATTATCAGTAAGTTACAAAAATCTCCATGCAACTGAATAAAAAGATTCACACGCGATGAAGGTTTATGAAGATAGATGATAAAATATGATGGTCAGTTGTCAGCCTTTTGAATGTCCTCCCAAGTGGAGATCACCCCCTGTTTCCGGGGGAGATTATGGATGGGACGTTGGCCTATCGGTCTCGAACCGGCCCAGCCAAAGGAGAAGCTTTTCTAAAGATACACTGTGTCGGCACAAATCGATATATTCCCCGGCAGAACATGATGTATACGCGACATGGCCTGATAGGAGTTATACCTATATTCCACGGCAAAAAGTCGTAAGAAAAAAATCGCAGGGGAAGATAATGAACAAACTCGACAATTCGCGTCCATTTGATATCTGGATTTGGTCGAACAAACCAGAAGTAAAAGAAGCATGTAACTTTATAGACAAAAAATTTCTCAGCACTCAAAAAAATCTATCCAAAAAGAAACTTAGATACCATCTCCGCATAATATTAACAGATCTATTTGTTGTAAAGCAAGAAGATCCAACAAAATATATTGCTATCAGCCGTTCTAAAAACAGCTATAGAAATTTAAAAAGGCTAAAAAATCTATTCCTTCAATATAAATATACAATTTATATTCTCGATGTTCTCGAATCACATGGATACATAGAACAGCACAAAGGATTTAATTCTGATATAGCTAAGAGACAGACACGAATCAAAGGAACTGAAAAACTTTTTAGACTATTCAGAAAATACAAAAGTGATTCTGGTACAATTATAAAACGGAATATCCCTGTCATTTTACGCGATAATGATAAGCATGAAATGAACTATAATAGCGACAATCAACAGGTAAAAAACATAATTTTAAATACAAATAGAATTAACAAGATGCTCTCTAGACATATTATAAAACTTGATCCAGAGATTCTTTGGGATGAGATAAAGAAATCAAATACAAATATATCAAATATTGAACTTGAGAATAAATACAGGAGAGTTTTCAATAATGGGAGCTTTAATGAAGGTGGGCGCTTTTTCTCACACTGGAGTCAAAGAATTCCCTCAAAATATAGGCAGTACATCACAATTGATGGAGAAGACACAGTAGAACTGGATTATTCATGCCTTCATCTCTCGATGTTATACGCCATCGAGATGATACAACTTCCTGAGACAGATTTATATTTACTTGATGGAATACCAAAAACTCTACGAAATGTAATAAAAAGCGCCGTCAATATTTCCATAAATGCACCTGATAAAACAAAGGCCGTCCAAGCACTCAACAAATATCGCAGAGACAATGAGTACAAATATAGTGAAGATGATAATGCTCAGCCGGAGAATCAACCAAAGGTACCGTCTATTGATATTATTGACAAGATACTCAAAAGACATGCCCCAATTCAAAAGTATTTTTGTAGTAGTTATGGATTAAAATTACAAAATTTTGAAAGCAATATCGCCGAGAAAATTCTTCTTCATTTTTATCGAGATGGTAAATGTGCTCTCTGCATACATGATAGTTTTATAACAAGCAGCAAAGATGAATATTTACTTCGCCAACTGATGATGAATGAATTTTATGAAACTTTTAAAACTTATCCGAGAATTTCGAAAAAATAGTATTCAACAATTTATCGTAAAGAATTATAATATTTATTTTACATATATTTTTTATCATTTTTTCTTATTATTGTCTATTTTTATCAAATTCATTTTTATAAATTACAAGTTAAGTTTATAAAAAAACATTTTTATTTTTTCATACCTAATTAAAAAAATATTATTTAGATAATACATCTAAAAGCTTTTTTATACTAATAATTTTTATCCCCCCCTAAAAAATACACCTATATACTTTTTTTTGTTACTCTAGACCTATGCTACAACCAACTACCATCGCCTCCTCCTACTCTATCTACCCTATTCACCTATCTATCTACCATATATATACTCCCCCCTCTCTTACCATTACTAGTACAAAAAAAATTGATTTTAGCCCCTATTGATGGGCTTTTCAGTATCCGTTTTGTCGGAGGCACTCATAGAAGCCAATAGAGGTTGGCATGTGAATGCTCCTGTGTATACTTTGTATCACGATATAAAGATGTCACTTAATCAAGTATACTGCTAGATATTACCCCCCCCCAAAAAAAAATCCTTTCAAATAAGAATATCACTTCCGGCAATATACCAGGAAGTATCATCTATTCAAAGCAGATAGCCTCCAAGCGAGAAAGCGTTCTGAAACTACGGCTAGCACTAATTCTAATTTTGATTGGCTGAATAGGATAAATTATTTCATCAACGAGCATTAGCAAAGACATCAAAAATACAAGTTCAGGCTCCTCATTTTTTGAGGAGCCTTTTTCTTTATTTTTCCAAGAAATCAGTTGAGAAAATAATACACTGTATTTTATATAAGCAATCATATTGAATACTTCCATACAAGAGATGTTGATCTTGATAATCAGTCGAAACCTCTTAACTTAAACAAAATCCTTACAAAGGATGAAACAGAAAAATTATTATACAACTAACCTCAAAATATTCTTTGAATAATTACGATCTGTACCGCATCGTTGAAAATCCAGAAGAACAAGCAACAGTACGATTGGATATTATTAATCATTTAATAGGAAAGAGCCTCTTTCTATACGAACAAAAAAGCCCTGCCAAAGCAGGGCAATATTCGATTTCACCATTGTAGCATTATTTTTCTTTGAATTTGTCAATAACGGCCTGCAATGATTCCGCATGAAAAGCGAAAATCATCAATTTTCGCAGAGCATCTGGATCGGAAGTATTCGCAAGATAAGAAGTCACTGTCTGGGGCAGGACCCCAAAACGAGATTCCAGAAAAGCGTGCAAGGCCGATCTGATCCCTCTAGCTTCCCCGATGGAGATACCTTCAGTCTTTCCTTGCTTGATATACTCGTCTTTCCACTGAGCGGCACGTTCTTCTAACATGGCGTCTACCTCTCGTAAGTCTTGAAATTCAGGAATTTCCTCGGTGATCCCGGAGCGTTTCAGCACGACACGGCTCAGCCACACTGTAAACGCACGACGCAAAAGCAAGTATTTAGGTTCATGAAGTCGGGTTATCAATTCCTTAACTATCTGTCGAACCTGTTCCGGCTCCTGCGCCCGTTCCAGTTTCAGAAGCTGCGCCACAAGGCCCTGGCTTTTGTCCAGCTCATCCCCTGAAACACGGCTCTCATCCAGCAGAAAATGACGGTGCTGGGGACAGTAGTGCTTCAGACTGTCTGGCATGGGCGCAAACAAGGTCGCCACCTCTTGCGGAGCTTTCCACGCCTTGCCTCCATTGTATATAACAATAGGAAATACAGGCGGCAAGCCTTCACCTTCATGCACCTTTCCCGTCTTGACGAGATCAAGCAGTAATAGCGCCGTATAGGACAGTGTTCTCAATGCCATCCAGTAATCTGGTGTGCTCTGGAACTCCAGAACTAATGCTACATAGCACCAAGCGCCCTTTTTCCAGCCGATGCGCCAGACAATATCGTCATGACGCTCCCGCAAATCATCCGTTACATAACTTCCTGAACAGCGTTCGAGCGTTGAGAAATCTAGGTCTTCAATGAAATCAGCGGGTACAAAATCCCGCAATAGAGATTCCACCATTTCAGGATTGCTGAAAAACTGCTTGTACGCAGAGTCATGCGGTATCCGTTCTTTTCCCATGTGAATATCCTATCTGAGTAAAGCTTGGTAGTAAGCGAAGAACCCGATGAAATGAGCCATTCCTTTATCGGCTAACATGCTATCCAGTAAATTGAATAATGTGCGCCTGCTTTTTCTTTTCAACAAGAGAACCAACATTATTGAGTGCTGCAATTTTTCTCTCTTCATTACCGTGCATATATCGTGCAGGCATAGCAACTTGCTTCCAACCAAGTAAATCCATAAGGGAACGAATATCTAACTCCTGCGAGAGCATTGTTGCAACTGTGTGACGCAGCGAATGATAGGAAATACGATCGAGTTTATCACGGTTTTCATTTAAACTAAGCTCTTTAACTACTTGTCTAAAAGAATGTGGGGCTTCTTTGTAAATTTTACCTCTTGTATTCAAAAATACATTTTCATGATTTTCCTTTCTATTAAGAGATTCTAGAAATGTTTTAAGCGAATTTGATATAGGAATAATACGTAAATCATTATTTTTAGTTTTTTTGAATATAATTCCACTTTCTGTAATATCTCCCCATTTTAATCCTGCCGCTTCACTAAATCTACACCCAGTTAAAGCACCGAATACAACAATATTATAAGCATTTATATCCCTCATCTTTAGATTATCAAGAATTTTTACCATTTCACATTCTTCAATAACACGTGTCCTCCTATTATTACCTATATTTGATAAACCTAGTTTTTTCATTGATGGAATAGTTACTGCAAACCCACGATCTCTAGCGCATTTCAAAATTCGACACAATGTACCATAAATATATCTCTTTGTAGCAATAGTAAGATTTGCTTTATCTAAAGGCTGCAATATCTGTTCCCAATCCATCATATCAATCTGTATCAAAGATTTTTTTCCCAATACTGGCATAATCCAGTTTCGGTAGTAAGAAAACTCTTTTTCATATGATGATGCTTTTTTGCTACGTTGAGCAACAGGCTTGAACTCTTGTTCAAAGAAAGCATCTAAAGAAACGAGCTGCCGTGCTTCCATCTGTTCCTGAGCCAGCTTCTTTTTTCTCTCAAGCTGGTTGAGATGGCGCATCTCTGCCAAGGTTTGTGGCCCGTTTCCTGTACGCCAGTTTTCACGAAGCATGGCCAGCAAACGTTGAGCTCTCTTCAGCATACTTTCGCCGGGAACCCTGTTTTCACTCTCCCATCCTAAGCTCTCTGTTTTTATCTTCCCTTCTAACCGGTAAACGAGCGTGTAGTATCTGTCTGGTCTCTTCCCGTACTTCCTCTGGGGGTGCTTGTAGTAGCGGATCCCTTTTCCCTCCGAAAACCATTTGATTCCCATGACGGCACCTCTTTACAACTCTTTTACAACATTTTCTCCTGAAATAGCCCTAAGTCAAGGGATGCTATGTGAAGAGCTATTTCATATTTTTCCAATAAAATCAATATGATCATTAAAAAGCATGACCTTATATGAAAATGCTAAAAAGGGACTTAAAATCCCTCGGCCACCGGCTGTGCCGGTTCAAGCCCGGCTCCGGGTACCAGAACAAAAAAAGCCGTTGCAGACCTGTCTGCGACGGCTTTTTCCGTTTCTCAAGCAGCCCATCCCCGGCGGGAAAAACCCGCAGCCAAAAGGAGAAGCCGGGCAGGCCCGGCCATCTCACCCGGGGATCGCCCAAGCCAGAGCGCGTCCCAATATCAATAAGAGATGGCCTCGAAAACGCCCTCCACCCGGCAGGTTCCACCATGCAGGTGCAGCATGCCGGAAAGGCTGTCCTGCATCTCCAGCACGGCCTCGTCCCGCAGGGCCAGCGTCGAGCAGCGTGACGCAAAGAGCAGCGTTTCGGAGCCCGCCAAACGATAAAGGCCCTCCCCTTCGCGGGTGACGGTGACCTTATGGATCCCCCGCCGCAGGCGCTTGCGGGCATAGACAGTGTCCACGGTGCAACGCGTGCCGTTCGTGAACACCAGTTCGCCAAAGCGATCCGAGCGCAGCAGGGCTCTTTCCTGGAAAGCCCGTACGGAACAAAATCTTGTTTTGATGAGGATGTCCCGGTCGAACGCGGCGTAAAAATCGTCGGAAGTCCGGGTCACGGTGACGGGGTGTTGCCCGGCCGGGCAGGTGCTGGCGGAAAGGAGCAGGAAGATCAGGGCCAAAAGGGTCCGTTGCATATGGTCTCCGGTAAAACGTTCCAGCGCCGCGGCATCTTCCCGCGTCCCTTCCGGTGCGTTTCCCATGCCTTCGAGGGAACGAGCGGCAATGCCCGCTGTCCATCAGCAAAACGGACTCGAAGGGAAACGGCCATCAGGGCCATGGCGGGGCCGCCCCGCAGGCAGCGCCTTTTCTGCGCAACTACGGGAAATGCCGGCCAAAGTCCAGCGCCGTCAGGTGTTCCCCGTGATGCGGGCATCTTCCGGCATCCTGCAAAGCGCCGCTCCCCGCTCTCCTGAGGTATCGCCGCTGCCGCACCGGACGCAAAACGCCCTGTCGCGCATCACCGACTTTCTCAAAGCGCCTCTTGGCGCACGCGTCCTCCCCCCGACCGCGCTTGCCACTCAAAAGGATGGCCCGCCGACCCGCCGGAGAGTGCCTCTCTGCCTCGACCTTTACGGGCCCCCGCGCTATACTGGCAGGGTGTCCGCGCAGGCCGCGGACGTTCTTTCCCTCTTCCGACCGGGAGGTCTACCATGGACGCCCTGCAATGCATCCTCACCCGCCGTTCCTGCCGTTCCTATGAGGACCGGCCCATCCCCAAAAAAGAGATCCTGGAGCTGCTGACCGTCGGCACCAAGGCCGCCACCGGTTCGGGCATGCAGCCCTGGGGCTTCGTGACCCTGGAAGGACGGGAAAAGATCGCCGCCCTTTCCGACGAGATCAAAGCCTGGCTCAAAGAGAACTTTGCGGATTTCCCCTGGCTGGCCCAGTACAAGGAATGGCTGGACAACCCCAACTACAACATTTTCTACGACGCCGACAACGTCATTTGTGTTTACGGGGATACGGCCTCGCACTGGTATGTGTATGACGGTACCCTGTGCACGGCCAACATCATGCTGGCCGCCCACGCCAAGGGCATCGGCTCCTGCTGGATCGGCTTTGCCCAGGACTTCATGGACCGGCCGGAGATCAAGGCCCGCTACAAGGTGCCGGAACGGTGCCGCTTCGTCAGTGCCCTAAGCCTGGGCTATGCCAAGGGGCATCTGCCCGAAGCCCAGCGCAAGGAGCCGGTCATCTTCAACGACTAGCCCCGGGACGGGCAGCCGCCGGAGAAGGCCGTTTCGGGACGGGCCCTGCGCCGTGACGGCGGCAGCACCGAAACATCATCCTGCCCACGGGCATCATCCTGCCGGAACCAAATAGCCCGGCACGAGCGGCAGACAGCAGAACGCGAAAAGGCGGATCCGAGGATCCGCCTTTTTTCATCATATGCGTCAGGCAGGGCCCTGCCCGTCAAGGACAGCTCCCTTCCCGCCGGCTTATGGAAAGCCCCGGCTAGGCTTCTTCCGCCGCAGGGCGCCCCTTGCGGCGCAGAGCCTGCCAGCCTTCGTGCACCAGCACCAGCGACAGCGCCAGCAGCAGCACGGCGATGACCAGTTGCAGGGCCGCCACGGCGCCGCCCGTCCCGGCCAGCAGGGCGCGGCCCTGGGCCACGATGCCCAGCACCAGGGCCGAGAGCGTCACCAGCAGCATGAAGAGCATGGGCAGCAAGAACATGCCGTTGCGGCGGGCAAGGTTCTGGAGCCAGCAGGCCACGGCCAGCAGGGCCAGCGCGGCCAGCAGCTGGTTGGCCGCGCCGAACAGGGGCCAGATCTTGGCATAGCCGCCAAAGCCCAGGCTCATGCCCAGGCCCACGGTCACCAGCGTGGCCACATATTTGTTGACCAGCACGGCCCGCCAGCCGCGCACGTCCTTCACGCTCTGGCCCGGGGCCAGCCACAGTTCCTGGAACATGTAGCGGCCCAGACGGGTGGCCGTATCCAGCGAGGTCAGACAGAAGGTGGACACGGCCAAAATGATGAGGCCGTAGGTGACGCCGCGGGCGCTCTCGCTGCCCAGGCCCACACAGGCCAGCATCTGCGACAGGCCGTCGGCCAGCACCTGGGTGGGCGTCTGGCTGGTGAAGGCATGGCCGTTTTGGGTGAAGATGTAGCCCACGGCGATGAGCGAGGCGATGCCCAGCGCGCTCTCGATGAGCATGGAACCAAAGCCCACCAGACGGGCGTCACGCTCGCTGCTCAGCTGTTTGGACGTGGTGCCCGAGGCCACCAGCGAATGGAAGCCCGAGATGGCCCCGCAGGCCACGGTCACGAACAGGGCCGGGAAGAGGTACTGGCCGTTGACCTCGAAGGAGGTGAAGGCGGGCAGCTCGATGACCGGATGCGCGGCCACGATGCCCACCACGGCGGCCAGCATCATGGCATAGAGCAGGAAGGAGCTGAGATAGTCGCGGGGCTGGAGCAGGATCCAGACGGGCGTCACCGAGGCCACGAGGATGTACAGGCCCAGCAGCCACATCCAGGTGTCGTAGCCCGCATAGAGGGGGAAGCGCAGGCCCAGGGCGATGACGCCCACGATGCCCGCCACGCCCAGCAGGGTGGCCCTGCCCAGAGGCATCTCGAAACGGTAGACCAGCAGGCCGAAGATCACGGCCAGCACGATGAACAGCAGGGAGATGGTGGCCGTGGAGCCGTTGACGTGGTTGTGGACCAGCGCGCCCGAGACATCGGTCATGAAGCCGTTGAAGGTGCCCGCCACGATGGAGGCGAAGGCCCCCACCACCAGCACCAGGGTCAGGAAGGAGAAGATGACGAACAGGCGCTTGGCCCGCAGGCCGATGCTGCCGGCGATGACCTCGCCGATGGAGCGGCCCTTGTTGCGCAGGGAGGCGAACAGGGAGCCGAAGTCATGCACGCCGCCGAAGAAGATACCGCCGACGACAACCCAGATGAAACAGGGCAGCCAGCCGAAGACGGCGGCCTGGATGGGGCCGTTGATGGGCCCGGCCCCGGCGATGGACGAAAAATGGTGCCCCAGCACCACCGGAGCCCTGGAGGGCATGTAGTCCACGCCGTCGCGGAACTGGTGGGCCGGTGTGGGCCGGGAGGGATCGACGCCCCAGACCTTTTCCAGCCAGGCGCCGTAAACGAAATAACCCAGCCCCAGCAGGGCCAGGCCGCCAAGGAGCAGATACAGGGAATTCATGATGCACGCTCTTGAGGAAAAAGGGACGGGAACGCCCTGCGCGCCAGCGGCAGCAGGGTGGCCCGGGCTGCCTTGTTGCAGGCGCAGGCGGCATCGGAGGGGACGGTGTCGCGCCACGGCGCGGAAGGCAGGATGAGGGCCAGCGCGCTCAGACGCATCCAGCCGCGCAGGCCCAGCCAGAAACTCTTGCAGACACGGCAGCGCTCCACAGCGGCCGCCGCATCCTGATGCCATGTCCGGCAAAGGATGATGACGCTCACATACGAGGCCATGTGCTCGTCATGGGGGCGGATGCGCTCCTTCCCCCAGGCCAGGGCACCGTCACGGATGCGCTCCCAGGCGGCCATGTCCAGCCGGGGCAGGCAGTGGACCTGCACGTATTCGTGCGTCTCCGCAGCCCAGAGCGTGGCCTTGCGGTGCAGCACATAGGCCTCGTCACGACGGTGGAAGGCGGCGATGGCGCGCAGGCTGCCGGGCCCGTCCTGCCGCTCCACATCGAAGCTCGCGGCGGTCAGGGCCGCCAGCAGGGCGTCCAGCCGTCCGTCCGGGGCGCTCTCCTCCCCGGCGGGGCGGGACTGATCAGCGCGGGCTCCCGCTCCTGAAGGGTCATCCTTCTCCATGACAAAAACTCCCGTCTCCCGGCCGTCGCCCTGTGCGGACAGGCGGCGTGCCGGGGACGCCGGGGATGGCCGCCCTGCCGGGCACCTCCCCGCCAACGTATCAGGCCCTGTCCAGGGGCCAGGGTTCCACGGAAAATTCCAGGCTCTCGGCCATCTCGGCCAGGGCCCGGCGCAGGGCCTCTTCCCGGTGCGGCGAAAAGACCAGCTTGAGCAGGGCCGTGCGCGGCTCCAGCACGGTGAAATAGGCCGTGTTGTCGTAGCCTTCCAGCAAAAAGCGGAACAGGGCCGTATCCTCCGCGGCCAGACGCACCAGCAGCCTAGCGCTGCGTGCCGGGAGCGGCAGGGGCGGCGCGGGCTTGCGCGGTTTGCGCAGGGCCGGGGGCAGGTGGGCCTCCCGCAGGTGGAAAGGACAATGCGGCCGGGGCTCGTGTGCCATCAGTACCACCCCAGGTAGCGCATCAGGGCCACGAAGCCCATGGAAAAGGCGATGGTGCCGAAAAAGCTCTTGCTCCACCAGGCCACCAGCAGGGCCGGGATGGCCGTCATCAGGAAGAGGTTGTGATGCGTGGGCATGAACTCTCCCTGATAGATGAAGACGTCCGGGCCCAGCAGGGCCGCCATGACCGCCACGGGCACGAAGGAGAGCCAGTGGCGCAGCAGGTCGGGCAGGCTCTCGGCATGCAGGTACATGACCGGCCCCACACGGGGGATGACCGTCACCAGCATGCAACCCACCAGACAGAAAAGCAGTTCCGCGTGCTGCTGTATCCAGATCATGCCGCGTCCTCCTCTTTCTTTTCCGGCAGGGCGCTCTTGTTGCGGTGCAACAGGATCACGCCCAGCGTGGCACCCAGCACCGTGGCCACCACCACGTTCCACTGGCCCATGCCGGCCAGCTTCAGGCTCAGGGAAAGGATGGCCGTCACGATGGCCACCAGCACATGCAGGCGGCTGACGCACTGCGGCACCAGCAGGGCCAGGAACATGGCCGTGAGGGCGTAGTCCAGGCCCAGGGGCTTCACGTCATGGACGAGACCGCCGCAGAACACGCCGATGACCGTCCCCAGCACCCACGAGGCGTGGGCCGTGAGGTTGCAGGTGAAGAGCGTGGCCGTGCACAGCTTCCAGCCGCGCTGGAAGGCCGTGATATGCACGCCGAAGGTCTCGTCCGTCATCTCGCAGCCGAACAAAAAGCGCTGCCAGCGCTTGAGCGGCGCCAGCGGCTCGGCCATGGCGGCGGACATGAGCAGATGACGCAGATTGACCACGAAGACCGCCACGATGACGGACATGGCCCCCACACCGGCCCCCCACAAGCCGGCGCAGACGAACTGCCCGGAACCGGCGAAATGGAACACCGACATGGCCACCACCAGAGCGGGCGGGATGTTGCTCTTGACGGCCAGCACACCAAAGGCGAACGCCACCGGCACATAGCCCAGCACGATGGGCAGGGCCCGGCGCACGCCATCCATATAGGGAGATGCCACAGCAGCCTCCTCTCCTGAAAATGAAAGGGTCTTCCTAGCCCTTTTTCTCCCCCTTTGGCAAGGGCTCCCGACGGGAGGCGACGCTCCGTCCGGGCGGCGCTCCGGATCACACGGACCGGCCGGGGATGCCCCCTGGCCATCCTGAGGCTGCCATCCCCCGGTACGCAGGCCCCGCCACGGCGGCATGTGCCCCTGCTCTTGCCAAAGCGGGACTTTTTCGGGACAATTTTTATTTTCAAACCTTCAGTCTTTTCCCGAGGCCGCATGTCCGCCCTGTCGTTCTTCGCTCCTCGCGCCCTGCCGCCGGATCTGGCGGCCAAGACACGTTCCCTGACCTGCCTTTCCCTGCTCTGCTTCGCTCTGGCCGACGTCCGCGACGGTCTGGGGCCCTTTTTGGGCATCTTCCTGCAAAGCCACGGCTGGACGCCGGACAGCATCGGTTACGTCATGACCATCGGCGGTCTGGCGGGCATGGCCGTCACCGCACCCCTGGGCGCCCTGGCCGACGCCACCCGCCGCAAACGCCTGCTGCTGGCCCTGGCATCGCTGGGCATCGTGGCCGCCCTGGCCCTGATCTTCCTCTGCCAGCATCCGTTGCTGGTGGGCGGCGCCCAGATCGTCCAGGCCGTCTGCGCGGCCGCCATGGCCCCGACCATCAGCGGCCTGACCCTGGGGCTGGCGGGCCAGGCCCACCTGCCCGCCCAGCTGGGACGCAACGAGGCCTGGAACCACGCGGGCAACGGCCTTTCCGCCATGCTGGGCGGGGCCATCGGCTACTGGTACGGAGTGCCCGGCGTCTTCGTGGTCATGAGCTGCATGCTGCTCCTCAGCCTCTACGCCCTGCACGGCATCGCGCCCCGCGACATCGACCATGCCCAGGCCCGGGGCCTCGCCCCCGAGGCCGGACACGCCACGCCCGCACAGCGCGCGGCCCTCTGGCACGGCCCCGCGGCCCTGCCCGTGCTCTGCGTGGGTCTGGTCATGCTCTTTTTCCATCTGGGCAACGCCCACATGCTGCCCCTGCTGGGCCAGTCCGCCGTGGCCCGCTTCGCCATCAACGGCGCGGCCTACACCGCCGCCACCGTGGTCATCGCCCAGGGCACCATGATCCTCGTGGCCCTGTGGGCCGCCCGCCTGGCCCGCAGGCGCGGCTACGGCATCCTGCTCTGGTGCGCCCTGCTGGCCCTGCCCCTGCGCGGCTGCATCGCGGGCTTCTGGCACAACCCGTGGAGCATCCTCCCCGTCCAGATGCTGGACGGCGTGGGCGCGGGCATCCTGGGCGTGGTCACGCCCGGCCTGGCCGCCCGGCTGCTCAACGGCACCGGCCACGTCAACCTGGGCTTGGGCGTCATCATGACCCTGCAGGGCATCGGCGCCTCGTGCAGCGCTTCCTACGGCGGGCTGGTGGCCCATCTGCTGGGCTACGGTCCCGCTTTCCTGGCCCTGGCGGCCGCCCCCTGCGTGGCCCTGGGCATCCTGCTGGCGGCCGTGCGCCGGCTGCCGCGCCTGCACCACGCCCTGCGCCCCCCGGAGGACGGCTAGGCCCCCCCCTTCCGGCGATATATGTCGAGAGGAAAAGGCAATGACACTTTTGCAGCAAACATGTTACTCCCCACATGTTGCTACAGGCCGCGGGCGATGCTATACAGCCATCCTTCACGAGCGGTTGCGCGGAACACATCATGCATGACAAGGAGGTCACGATATGAAAAAAGCTCTTGGTCCCGTCACTCTGGCCTACCCCATGCCGGCCTTTCTGGTGGCCGCCTATGATGAAGAAGGCAAAGCCAACATCATGACCGCCGCCTGGGGCGGCATCTGCTGCTCCAACCCGCCCTGCATCGCCGTGTCCGTGCGGCCCGAACGCTGGACGCACAAGGCCATCGTGGCGCGCAAGGCGTTCACGGTCTGCGTGCCCTCGGCGGCTCAGGCAGCCATGGTCGACTTTGCGGGCATGGTCTCCGGTGCCAAGGAGGACAAATTCTCCGCCACCGGCCTGACCGCCGTGCGCAGCAAAGTCGTGGATGCTCCCTATGTGGACGAATGCCCGCTGGTGCTGGAATGCGAACTGCAGGCCACGCTGGAACTGGGCAGCCATACCCAGTTCGTGGGCCGCATCCTCAACGTGGGCATCGAGACCGACTGTCTCAACGAAAGCGGCCAGCCCGACATGTACCGCATCGATCCCCTGCTCTACGACGGCGGCCAGAAGCAGTACTGCCGCGTGGGCGAGCCGCTGGGCAAGGCCTTTTCCCTGGGCCGCCAGTACGGCCTGTAACATCCGAACGTCCGCGCCGTCCTCCGGGACGGCGCTCAACACCTCTACGCTGGAGAACAGACGACAATGAGCGCTTCCAAAGTCTATTTCACCGACATGCGCTGCCCCGTGGGCACCGGCCTGCTGGACAAGCTGAAAAAGCTGATCGAAAAGGCCGGCATCGACAGCATCGACATGGACAGCAAGTTCGTGGCCATCAAGATCCACTTCGGTGAGCCGGGCAACCTGTCCTTCCTGCGTCCCAACTTTGCCAAGGTGGTGGCCGACAAGGTGACCTCCCTGGGCGGGCGCCCCTTCCTGACCGACTGCAACACCCTGTATGTGGGCCGCCGCAAGCATGCCCTGGAACACCTGGCCGCCGCGCAGGAAAACGGCTTCTCGCCCCTGAGCACCGGCTGCCAGATGATCATCGCCGACGGCCTCAAGGGCACCGACGAGATGGAAGTGCCCCTGGAAGGCTGTGACCACTTCCAGAGCGCCTTCATCGGCCGCGCCATCATGGATGCCGACATCTTCATCAGCCTGACCCACTTCAAGGGCCACGAGCTGACCGGCTTCGGCGGCGCCATCAAGAACATCGGCATGGGCTGCGGCAGCCGTGCGGGCAAGATGGCCATGCACAGCATCGGCAAGCCCAGCATCGACGCCGAAAAGTGCCGCGGCTGCAAGACCTGTACGCACTACTGTGCCCAATCGGCCATCAGCATCGGCGAAGACCACAAGGCCCGCATCGACCATGACCTGTGCGCCGGTTGCGGCCGCTGCATCGGCGTGTGCAACTTCGACGCCATCAGCAATGCCTTCGACGCCGAGAGCACCATCCTCAACGAGCGCATGGCCGAATACACCAAGGCCGTCATCCAGGGCCGCCCGCACTTCCATGTGAGCATCGTCAACCAGGTCTCTCCCTACTGCGACTGCCACGCCGAGAACGACGCCGCCGTGGTGCCCGATATCGGCATGTTCGCCAGCTTCGACCCCGTGGCCCTGGACCATGCCTGCATCGACGCGGTCAATGCCGCGCCCGCCATCAGCACCAGCGTGCTGGGCCAGTGCGCCCACGAGCACAACGACCACTTCACCGACATCCATCCCAAGACCAACTGGCGCAGCCAGATCGAGCATGCCCAGAAGATCGGCATCGGCAACGTGGATTACGAGCTGGTGACCGTGAAGTAAGGACGGCTCCTGCCCTCCCGCTGTCCGAAGACAGCAATGCCAACAAAAAAACGGCGTCTTTCGACGCCGTTTTTTTATGGTCTTTTGCCTGCCCGGGATCCGTCCCGGCAGGACACGCTAGCGATAGAGCAGTTTTTTCCAGAAGAATTTGATGTTGCCGTCGGCACTGGGCGCGGGCTCCCAGCGCAGGATGGTGTCCGCCATCTTTTCCAGCCCCCGGCAGACGGGGCTTTCCGGCAGGCAGCGGCAGAAGGGCTGCTGGCGCACCACGGCCTCGTGCACACCGGGGTCACGGGGCAGCACACCGGCCAGATCCAGCGAGACCCCGCCCAGGAAGTGGTCGCAGACGTCCGTGAGACGCACGAACATCTCGCGGGCGCTCTTCATGTCCTGCGCCATGTTGACGCAGACCTGGAAGCGGTCCACGCCGTGCTGCGTCTTCAGCACCTTGATCAGGGCATAGGCATCCGTCAGCGAGGTGGGCTCGGGGGTCAGGACGAGGAGCCGTTCCTGCGCCGCCACGTTGAAATAGAGCACACTGTCGTTGATGCCCGCGCCCGTGTCCACGATGAGGAAATCCAGATCGTTTTCCAGCTCGTCCATGGCATCCAGCAGTTCCAGCTTCTGCCCCGAATTGAGCGCCAGCATCTCGCTGACCCCCGACGAGGCGGGCAGGATGGAAAAGCCGTATTCCGTGGGCAGCAGGATGTCCCGCAGGGACGCCCCCTCATGGAACAGGTGGAAGATGTTCTTTTCGGGATGCAGGCCCAGCAGCACGTCCACATTGGCCAGCCCCAGGTCGGCATCCAGAAGCAGCACACGCTTGCCGCGCGCCGCCAGGGTCAGGGCAAGATTGACCGAGATATTGGTCTTGCCCACGCCGCCCTTGCCCGAGGTGACGGAAAATACCAGAGGATAACTGCTGTTCATGCGTGCTCCAGATGTCAGGTCTTGCCCTGACAGAGTACGATATCTGCCTGTCCCGTCAAGAGCATGGGGACAGTCCCGCCCCGCGCGCATGCCTGCCGGGGAAGGACGGGCGCGCCCCCAGACCCGGTACATGACAAAAGCACCGGTACCGGCAGGGGGCGCCAGAAAAGATCCGGCCTGCCGCAGGCATCGGGGCTTCCCGGGACGCATTTCCAGCATGTGCCGGATCCCGGACATCCCGCATCCGGTCCTGTGACGGGACGCAAAGGAACCGGAAGGTACAGCGTCGTGAGAGCTGTTCCCGTTATGCCTGGGCATCGGCCACCGAGTCCCGGTCTAGCTCCTCTCCATCCTTCATCCTTCCTGCAGGCGGTTGCAGCTCACTCCATAGCTGGAATCCGCCAGAGAAGTCGTCGTGTCCTCTCCTGAGACATGGGCATGTATCCGGGCAAGCTCCTGCGACTGCTCCAGCCGGGCAAGACGTTCACCAAGATCAGCATTTTTTTGCCACAACAACCTGTTTTCCCTGTTCAGATCCCGGCGCTCCGCTTCCAGCTGCTCCAGACGCTCCTGCAACCAGAGGCAATGGGCCCGCAAGGCGTCATTCTCTGTCTTGCAGTCCTGACCGGGCGCCATCTGACAGACTAATTCTCCGGTCGTCGGGATTTTGCCCTCACGGGGATGCCCCGGCCTGTTCTTCTGCCGATCCTCCTCTCCCGTGCCGTCCGGGGCATGCATGCTCCCCACCCCGGACATCAGCCAGGAAACATTGATCTGACATTTATTACAAATAGTTAAGACAACATCGGCATTGGGACAATTTTCCCCACGTTCATAACCGCCGAGAGCGCCCTTGCTGATGCCCAGCAGGCCGGCAAAAGCCTCCTGGGACATTCTGCCCCGCACATGACGGATGCGTTCTCCAAGTTTCTGCATATGTTTTCATCCTTGACCCACCCCAAAGAAGAACAATAAATCAGCTATAAACAAAAAATTAGATATAGATGTACATTTTTTATTTACTCAGTCTGAAAACTGTCCTAACAAAAGAGCGTGGGCGCTATTTTGTTCCATTCCCCATCATCATCAGGAACATCATAGCCGCCCACATTTGCGAACGCAATGCTGTTATGTGGAATATATCTATAATACAGTATATTTATTATCATTACCCACAATAGTAGCATCCTGCCTCATGTCCTCTATTTTCGAAGCTGGCGTATGAAGTTGCCTAGGCGGGACCAACGAGAAAACAGTGCATATAATCGCCACGCCCACGTGTAACGAGAGTCTGGTCCACGGCATGCATGGCGATCAGACGCGAGCGCCACAGACGCCGGGGCCATTCGATCCAGTTTTCCCAACTGTCATATCCAGGGAGGTTCCCAACAGCACGGGACACGGCACGACAGGATCAGGCTGCTGCCCCCGTATAATTTTTTACTGATACACCAGCCTAAAGATCTGTGTATCCACACAACCCTTTGAGCTGATTGGACAGCTCCCGTGTCTGCCGGACCTGTAGCGCCTGCCAATGCTCTTCTGACGTATCCGCTTGCCGCGTCTCTCCCGTCAGCACAAGGCCGACTCTCTTCCGGCGGCCGAAGCCCCTCCCGTCCCGGTTTTCCCGGCCGTTTTGTATTGCCGCTCCAAAGCGCGCATGATATACTTCCGCGCACGCAGTCCAGCGCGACCGGGAAGATCACGCGCCGGCGGGGGATGCCGGCAAGCCGTATGCGGCGCTGCGCCTTCCAGACCTTCAAGACAGGAGCATGTTCATGGATCCGTTTGACGCGGGTTGGCTCTCTCTGCTGCCGCCCATCATCGCCATCACCCTGGCCCTGATCACCAAGGAAGTCATTTCCTCCCTCTTCCTCGGTATTCTCAGCGGCACCGTCATCTATTGCCTGGGCATGGGCACGGGCGACCTGATCATCAAGCCCGTGGAGATCGCCTTCAACACCATGGTGAGCAAGGTCGATTTCAACATCATCATCTTCTGTACCCTGCTGGGCGCGCTGGTGTTCACCATCTCGCGTGCCGGCGGTACTCGTGCCTACGGCAACTGGGCCACCAAGCGCATCAAGAGCAAGCGCGTGGCCATGCTCTCCACCGGCGGCCTGGGCGCCTTCATCTTCATCGACGACTATTTCAACTGCCTCACCGTGGGCACGGTCATGCGCCCGGTGACGGACCGTTACAAGATCTCCCGCGCCAAGCTGGCCTACCTCATCGACGCCACCGCCGCCCCCATCTGCATCATCGCGCCCATCTCCAGCTGGGCCGCCGCCGTGGGCAGCAACCTGAAAGCCACCGGCGCCTTTGAGAGCGACTTTGCCGCCTTCGTGGCCACCATCCCCTACAACTTCTACGCCCTGTTCTCCATCATCATGGTGGTCATGGTCTGTCTGGGCAACTTCGACTTCGGCCCCATGCGTAAGGCCGAACTGCGCGCCCAGCAGGGCGAACTGGGCAATGTGGATGCCGAACAGGCCGAGCTGGGTACCAGCGCCAAGGGCAGCCTCATCGACATGCTCCTGCCCATCGGCAGCCTGATTTTCTTCGCCGTGGTGGCCCTGCTCTACAGCGGCGGCTACTGGGGCAGCGATCCCGCCTACCACACCCTGGCGGCCGCCTTCGGTAACAGCAGCGCCTCCGAGGCCCTGGTCTGGGCCTCCTTCGGTGCCATCACCGTGGCCTTCTTCCTCTTCGTGCCGCGCGGCCTTATGAGCCTCAAGTCCTTCATGGACTGCGCCGGCGAAGGCATGAAGGCCATGATGCCCGCCAACACCATCCTGGTGCTGGCCTGGACCATCAGCGGCGTGTGCCGTGACCTGCTGCAGACCCCGCTCTTCGTCAAGACCATGGTGGCCGACGGCGGCATCTCCGGCGGCCTGCTGCCCGCCATCATCTTCGTGGTGGCCGGCTTCCTGAGCTTCTCCACCGGTACCGCCTGGGGTACCTTCGGTATCCTGATCCCCATCGTGGTGCCCGTGGCCCAGGCCGTTGATCCCAACCTGGTGCTGGTCTGCCTGTCCGCCACCCTGGCCGGCAGCGTGTTCGGCGACCACTGCTCTCCCATCTCCGACACCACCATTCTGTCCAGTGCCGGCGCCGGTTGCGCCCATCTGGAACACGTCTCCACACAAATGCTCTATGCCTGTGTGGTGGCGGCCAGCAGCACGGTGGGCTATGTGGTCTCCGGCCTCACCCACGGCAGCCTGCTGCCCGGCTTCGCTTCCGGTCTGGTCTTCATGGTGGTGACCATGCTGGTGCTGCGCCAGCGCAACAAGCAGAAGGATGCTGCCCAGGCCTAGCCCGGGCTTTCCGCGCTACTGACGAAAAAGGCGCTTCCCTTCGGGGAGGCGCCTTTTTTTGCGTCATGCGGATGACCGTGAAGGACACGACGTCAGGAGGCGGGATCCTCGTCCTTGTCGTGTCCCTTGCTGCCCTGCAGCTTGCGGAAGATGGTGCTGCGGTTGACCTGGAACAGCTCCGAGACCCGGCGGACGGAACCGTGCACCTCGATGGCCCGGCGCAGAAAGTCCCGCTCCATGTCGGCGATGATCTCGCGCAGGGGCCGGGCCTGCATGAGCACGGCATCCAGATGGCCGCCGCTCTCGTCGTGCAGGCCGCTGATGTTGGACGGCAGGTCGCGGGGCGAGATGCGGGGCCCCTGCCGGGTGATGACCAGACTGTGGACCAGGTTCTGCAATTCGCGCACGTTGCCCGGCCAGCGGTACTGGGCCAGCATGTCCAGCGTGATGTCCATGAAGGCCAGTTTCTTGCGGTATTTGGTGGTGTACTGGCGCAGGAAGAGTTCCGCCAGCACGCGCACGTCCTCGGGCCGCTCGCCCAGGGGCGGGATGCGTACCGTGCCCACGTTGAGACGGTAGAACAGGTCACGGCGGAAGGTACCCGCCTCCACGCATTCCTCAAGGTTGCGGTTGGTGGCGGCGATGATGCGCACGTCCACCTTGCGGGGCTGGGAGCTGCCCACGCGCACGATCTCGTTGTCCTGCAGCACACGCAGCAAACGGGTCTGCATGGACAGGGGCAGCTCGCCCACCTCGTCGAGGAAGATGGTGCTGCCGTCGGCGATCTCGAAATAGCCGGGCTTGCCCTTGCTGGACGCACCGGTGAAGGCGCCGGGCACGTAACCGAAGATCTCCGATTCCGTCAAAGTCTCGGAGATGCCGCCACAGTCCACCTTGAGCAGGATCTTGTCCTTGCGGCGGCTCCAGCGATGGGTCAGGCGGGCGAACACGTCCTTGCCCACGCCGGTCTCGCCCATGATGAGCACGGTGGCGTCCGTGCTGGCGTAACGCTTGAGCTCCATGGCCACCGACTGCATGGCGCTGCTGGCAAAGACCGGTTCCAGATCGCGTCCCTGGGACTGGGCCACGAAGGCCAGCTTGTCGTTGATTTCCTTGATGAGCTTGCGCTGTTCGCCGGTCTGCTCGTTGAGCTCGGCCAGGCGGGTCTCGTCGCGCACGAAGGTGACCACCAGGCAGACCCGGCCCTTGTCGTCAAAGACGGGCGCGCCGGAAATGACCACGTTCTTGCCGTCCTTGAGCTTCTGCATATAGGTGGCGGGCTTGCCCGTACGCACCACTTCGGGGTTCAGGGCCAGGTCGAAGAAACCTTCGCTGACCAGGTCGCGCACGTTCTTGCCCCGCAGATCCCGGGCGGGCACCCCCACCAGATCGGCATACATCTGGTTCACATACAGGGTGGTGCCCATGGCGTCGGAAATGAAAACACCGTCGGAAATGGTATCGAGGATGGAAGTGAAGAATTTGTGCCAGTTGACCATATCCGCTCCTTGAGAAGGCAAAGGGGCAAAAAAAGGGGCCGTCCCCGAAAGACGGACCCTTGCGGTTGGACGAAAGCCCGGCCTAACGGGGGATGATGACGCGATCCCCCAGGGTGGCGACGGCGATCTTCTGCAGGGCGGCAAACTTTTTGTCGTCCAGCGTCACGTCGCCCATGGGGGGCACACGGTCCAGGAAGGTGTATTTCTGTGTGCCCAGACGGTGATAGGGCAGCATCTCGTACTTCACATGCCCGAAGGGCTTGAGGAAGTCACAGATGGCCTTGATGTCCGGGCCATGATCGTTGAATCCGGGGATGACGGGCGTACGGGCCGTGATGGGCAGATCCGGGAACTCCGTCACCAGGGTCTGGAAATTCTTCAGGATGAGGTCGTTGGGCATGCCGGTGTGCTTTTTGTGCACCTCGGGATCCATGTGCTTGATGTCGAACAGCACATAGTTGAGGTACTGGGCCGCCTCACGCACCACATCGGTGGGGACGAGACCACAGGTCTCGATACAGGTCTTCACACGGCGCTCACGGGCCAGGCGCAGCAGATTGAGGGCAAACTCGCTCTGCAGCAGGGGCTCGCCGCCGGAGATGGTCATGCCGCCACCGGAGCGAGCATAAAACATGGCATCTTCCTGCGCAACCTTGAGGGCCTCGGCCACGGTGTAGGGCTTGCCGTAGACGATGATCCCCTGGGCCGGACAGGCTTCGGCACAGGGCATGTCCTTGCAGCCCACGCATTTGCTGCGGTCGATGGCCACGAAACCGTCCTCGCGACGGGACAGGGCGCCGTTGGGGCAGGCCTTGAAGCAGCGGGTGCACTTGTCCGTCCCCAGGCAGCGGCCCTGGTTGTAGGCCAGCTCCGGTTCCCTGTGCTGGGATTCCGGGTTGCTGCACCAGCGGCAGCGCAGACCGCAACCCTTGGTGAAGACGATGGTACGGATGCCGGGACCATCATGCACGGAATATTTCTGGATATTGAAAACGAGGCCGCGCGCGTTGTTGTTTTCGATCACGGGGTCACCGCCGGAGAAGTTGAAGGTTGACAGGGGGAAGGACTGAAAAAACGCCAAGGCCTCCGGCCTCCCCGCAGGGCAGCCGGAGGCGGTACAGGCCGGCGGCGGCACGGGGCCGCCGCCGTTGATGACCGGAACTAGATGGTGTCGTGTTCGGTACGGGCGATGAGGTCGTTCTGCAGGTCGGGGGACAGGTCCACGAAGTAGGCGCTGTAACCGGCGATACGCACGATCAGGTTGCGGTACTTCTGGGGATCCTTCTGGGCGGCCAGCAGGGTGCTCTTGTTCACCACGTTGAACTGCACGTGCCACAGCTTCAGGTCGCAGAAGGTGCGGATGAAGGACACGAGCTTTTCGGTGCCCTGTTCGCCTTCCACGCACTTGGGCGTGAACTTGATGTTCAGCATGCGGGCGAAGCGGTCGCGCATACCCATATTCTTGGTGTTGTAGTTGGACAGCAGGACGGCGGTAGGACCGTTGACGTCGGCACCATGGGAAGCGGAGGAACCGTCGGACAGCGGGAACCAGTCCACGCGGCCGTTGGGAGTGGCGGACACCACCTTACCGAAGGGCACGTGAGAAGTGAAGGGCACATAGCGCACGTTGTAGAACATGCCCAGGTCCTTCTGGCTGTACTTGGCGGCGAATTCCACGGACAGGCGGTCGATCTCGTGACCGATGCTGTCGGCATAGGGATCGTTGTTGCCGTAGCAGGGAGCGGACTTCAGCAGGGCCTTCACGTCTTCGTAGCCTTCGAAGTTGGCGTCGATGGCCTTGATGACTTCGTCCATGGTCAGCTTCTTGTCTTCGAACACCAGCTTCTTGATGGCGGACAGGGAGTCCACCACGGTGCCCAGGCCCATGTATTCGAAGTAACCGAAGTCGATACCTTCGGGGATGTGGGTCTGGTGCAGGTCGATGCAGTGCTTCATGCACAGGTCGTGCATGGCGGAGCCCATGGGCTGGGCGAAGTGCTGGGCACGCAGGTTGTTGACGATGTACTGCTGGGTGAAGGCGGTACGCAGGAACAGCATGTGCTGCTTCACATAGGCGTTCCAGAATTCGTCCCAGGTCTTGAAGTTGCGGGGATCGCCGGTCTCTTCGCCCAGCACGATGTCGCCGTACTTCTTCATGCGGCCGTTACGCAGCACCATTTCCACAGCAGCGGCGAAGTTGATGTAGGCACCGCCGGAGGTGAAGGTGTCGCGGTTGGGCATACGGGCTTCGGTGCAGCCGGACACGGCGTAGTCCAGGGCTTCTTCGAAGGTGGCACCCTTGGCCACGTACAGGGGCACGACTTCTTCGTCGTTGATCAGTTTGGGGAAGCCGGAGCCGTCCTTGATGGTCTCGGCCACGTCCCACAGGTAGCTTTCAGGCGAGCGGCTGTGGATACGGGCGGCCAGGTCGGGGTAGTGCAGCGGGAATTCGCGCTTGGACTTCAGGATCAGGTGGGTCAGTTCGTTGGTGGCGTCGCGGCCGTCGGGGGTCTGGCCACCCACGGTCACGGCTTCCCAGTGGGCGTAACCTTCGTTGAAGGCGCCGCCGCAGGGAGAGATGTACATGTCGATGAATTCGGCCATGCCCACCCACATGCATTCCAGCAGTTCGATGGCCTTCTTGTTGTCCAGGCTGCCGTTTTCGATGTCCTGCTGGTAGTAGGGGTACAGGTACTGGTCCATACGACCGTTGGAGATGGTGGTACCGGTCTTCTGTTCGATACGGGAGAACATCTGCACGAACCACTGGCTCTGGCAGGCTTCCCAGAAGTCGCGGGCGGGTTCGCCGGGCACGCGTTCGGCGTTGGCGGCCATGCGCAGCAGTTCGGCCTTGCGGACGGGATCGTCGGTCTTTTCGGCCACCTTGCGGGCTTCTTCAGCGTGACGCTTGGCCCACAGCACGATGGCGTCGCACACGATCACGACGGCATCCAGGAAGGGCTTCTTTTCGCACATGTCCTTGGCGCTGGCGGGATCGAGGGCGGCCAGCTTTTCCTGGGCTTCGCGTTTGATGTCGTTGAAGCCGCGCTTAAGGATCTTGCCGTAGTCATGCACCCACTGGATGGAGGAACGGAAAGAGGAGGTCTCGTTGACGATGAAGCGGGAGATCAGGCCCTTGGGATCGTCGTAGGTCAGCTTGTGGATCTCCGGCGGCAGAGCGGCGGCCAGAGCTTCGTGGTAGGTCTTGCCCTTCCAGTAAGGAGCGATCTCTTCGATCACGCGCTTGGCGTCTTCAGCGGTGATGGTGGCAGGAGAGGTGGCGCGGGTGGGCAGGTCTTTCACGGCCATGTCCAGGAAGTCACCGTCCAGTTCGGGGTACAGGATGCCGTAACGGCCGTCGCAGCCGGCGCGGCCCAGCAGCAGCTGGTCGTCCTGCACGTACACGGTGATGTTCTTGGCGATGTGCATCAGAGCCTTGGCCCAGCGCAGCACCAGGGGCTGGCCTTCGGTCTCCTGCATGGACTGGGTGAAGTACAGGGCGCGTTCGATGTCGATGCGGGGCTTCATGCCGTCGAAGCGTTCCAGCATGCGGAACACGCGCTCGTGGGTGGCGCGGAAACGGTCGACCTTGCCTTCGATCTTATCGAGCAGGCGCTGTTCCTGGGGGGATCTGCATTCGCAAACGGTCTGAGACATATCTGTTCTCCTCTTGAAAGGGTGTTTGACATATTTCGCGACGAATCGCTTGCGAAATAAATAGCAATGCCTGTGCCATTTTTGTAACATATTGTTTTTTTAGTATATTTTTTTAGCTCCCCTGGCAAGCATATCAAAATGATGCAAATCTGCGCCTAAAATTTTTTTTCACAGCCTTTTCGGAGGCCGATGATGCTAAAATGCATCATTTTCAAGGCCATGAAAACAGTACCAAATGCGGAATTCTGGCTGTGAAGGCTTGACGCCCCGATACATCAAAAAAGATTCCTTCCCGAATTTCCTCCAACCTCAAATGATGCATTTTTGCACCCGAAACGTAATAACAGTTATCATAACATCCTCATAAACCCCTAAAATAACTGGCGCTTGTTGAAAAAAAATTTTTGCTCGTTTAGATATAACGTTACCTGTGAGATATACTGCCTGAGGTAGCCTCCTGCCGCAGGCCCCAGCCAACAACCAAGGAGTTCACCCATGAAAGTTGTCGACTTTCGATTCCGGCCCAACACGCCGGAGATCATCAACGGCATCAAGAACAGCACCATGTTCAAGGCTGCCTGTGAAGTCATCGGCTTCGACCAGCGCAAGCCCCAGCCCCTGGACGAGATCGTGGCCGACCTTGACGCCATGGGCGTGGAACTGGGCGTGATCACCGGTCGCGACGCCGAGACCACCTACGGCTTCCCGGCCAACAACAACAGCGTGCTCGAATTCTGCCGTGCCTATCCCAACAAGTTCGTGGGCCTCTGGGGCATCGACCCCCACAAGAAGATGGCCGCCGTGCGCGAGATCGAAAAGGTCGTCAAGGAATACGGCATGAAGGGCATCGCCATCGACCCCTATCTGGCCCACATGCCCGCCAGCGACGCCCGCTTCTACCCCCTGTACACCAAGTGCTGCGAACTGGATGTGCCCGTCTTCATCACCATGGCTCCTCCGCCGTGCGTGCCCGGCGCCATCCTGGAATACGCCGATCCCCGCGACGTGGACAAGGTCGCCCGTGACTTCCCCGAGCTGACCCTGATCATGAGCCACGGCGGCTACCCCTTCGTGGATGCGGCCATCTACACCTGCCAGCGCAACGCCAACGTCTACATGGACATCTCCGAATACGAGCGTTCGCCCCAGGTCGAGACCTATGTGAAGGCCATGTGCACCACCATCAGCGACAAGGTGCTCTTTGCCAGCGCCCACCCCTTCATCGAGCTGCGTGACGCTCTGGACGCCTATGCCGCCTTCCCCTTCACCGACGAAGTGCGCAACAAGATCATGTACGAAAACGCCCGCAAGGTCCTGAAACTGGCCTAGCCGCACCCAAGGAGCAACGAGAATGAGCGATACTCCCAACAACGGACACTGCCAGCAGAACCTGCGCCGCGTGGTCATCTCCTCCCTCATCGGCGCGGTCATCGAATGGTATGACTTTTTCCTGTACGGTGTCGTGGCCGGCCTCGTCTTCAATAAAATTTATTTTCCCGCTGCCGACCCCACGGTGGGCACCATCCTTGCCTTCGCTACCTTTGCCGTGGGCTTCGTGGCCCGTCCTTTCGGCGGAATCATTTTCGGCCATTTCGGCGACAAACTAGGCCGCAAGAAGATGCTGGTCCTGACGCTGGAGATCATGGGCGTGGCCACGGTGGGCATCGGTCTCATCCCCAGCTACGACAGCATCGGCATCTGGGCCCCCATCCTGCTGGTCCTCTGCCGCCTGGCCCAGGGCATCGGCATCGGTGGCGAATGGGGCGGCGCCGTGCTCATGGCCTTCGAATCCGCGCCGCCTCACAAGCGCGCCTTCTACGGCAGCCTGCCCCAGGTGGGCCTGGCCCTCGGCCTGATGCTGGCCTCCGGCGTCATCGGTCTGCTGTCCTTCTTCCTCAGCGACGAAGCCTTCCTGGCCTGGGGCTGGCGTGTGGCCTTCATCCTCAGCGCCATCCTGGTGGGCGTGGGTGCCTACATCCGTATCTCCGTGCAGGAGACCCAGGACTTCTCCTCCGCCAAGAAGAAGACCGAACAGGTCAAGTACCCCATCCTGGCCGCCTTCAAGCACTATCCCCGCACCCTGACGGCCTGCGTGGGCGCCCGCTTCGTGGAAGGCATCGCCTTCAACGTGTTCGGCGTGTTCTCCCTGACCTACCTGACCAACTCCTGCGGCCTGGACAAGACCGTGAGCCTGTTCGTCATCGTGGGCGCCGCCGCGGTCATGGCCGTGGCCATCCCCTTCTGGGGCATGCGTGCCGACAGCTGGGGCCGTGCCCGCATCTTCGGCATCGCCGCCATCCTGCTGGGCATCACGGCCTACCCCACCTTCTGGGTGCTGCACAACTTCAGCCATAACGTGCCGCTGGTCTTCCTGGCCATCGCCCTGCCCTTCGGCATCATCTACGGCGCGGCGTACGCCACCATGTCCAGCCTGTTCTCGGGCAGCTTCGAACCCACGGTGCGTTACTCCGCCGTATCCTTCATCTACCAGTTCTCCGGGATCTTCGCTTCGGGCCTGACCCCCATGATCGCCACCATGCTGGTCAGCAGCAATGACGGCCAGCCCTGGTACCTTTGCGCCTACCTGCTGGTCGCGGCGGTCATCAGCAGCCTGAGCACCATCTGGATCACCCGTCTCCAGGGCAAGGAAGAATTGCCGCACGAGCCGGAAACCTCCGCCCGGTAGTCCGTCTGCCTTCCTGCCTCCCTCGCTTCTTCATCAGGGGGCAGACGGAGACAGCGCCCGGACCACACCCCGGGCATCGGACACCAAAGGGGGGACAGCCTGTCAGGCTGTCCCCCCTTTTCTTTGCCAGCGTATCGTCCCGCATCTCCGGGATCGTCCTCCGCCTGCGCATCCATGGCGCAGACAGCCCGGATACCGGGGCTATCCGCCGGATGGCGTCAAAAATCGAGACTGAACTGCATACCGAGCCCCAGGGAAGGATCGTTCTCCTCGGGCCGGGACTTCTTGCCCCATTCGTTGTGCTCGTCCTTGAGCATCAGCTCCGGGCCGATGGTCAGCGAGGCGTCATCGCTGTCCATGAAGTCGGCATAGGCCCGGACCACATGCCGCCGCTCCAGAGGACGCAGCTCGTCGGGACGGGCCTCGCTCGACGGCAGCTCCGCACGCCAGACGGAGTCGTCACGCCGGATGTTCATGCCGAGACGGCTTTTTTCTTCAGCTTCCCTTTCGGCTTCCTTGGCCTTGCGGGATTCGGCCTTGGCGTGCCGGTCGGCTTCACGCAGGGCATGCTCGATACTGGCCGAATTGCCCCTGTCCCTGCCCAGGGCCCGCTTGTGCAGGGATTCCGTCTCCACGCCGTCATGCCACAGGGCGTTGTTCCTGTCGCGGGACGCGCCGAAGCTCCAGGCCTGCCCGCCCTTGCTGTTGCCCGCAGCGGCCTTGCCCGCCGGGGCCTGCACCGCCTTGCCCTTTTCCACCGCCGGGACCGGCAAGGGGACAAGGGAGACCGTCAGGGCAGACAGGGCCAGACCAGCCAAAAACAAATGTACTCTGTGCAGCATGGAGGCAGGATAGCCGTCATCCTGCCGGATTGTAAAGACATCCCCGCCGCAGGCCATCCTCTGCGCCCGTCTCGTGGCCCATGATGCCTTCGTACCGCTCTTTTTGGGATCCCCTCATAAATGGGGCACAAAAAAAGGAAGGACGCCCGAGAGCGTCCTTCCTGTATTTTTTGAGCTAAGGCCGTGCCTACTGCTTGGCGGCGGGCTGTTCCTTGGCGGGAGCGGCCACAGGCTGGGAGGCCTTCTGGCCGGCAGCGTCATGGGCCTTGACCAGCTCTTCCGCGTCAGCCACCGGGAAGGAGGGCTTGACGTTGGGATCCTGCCAGCCGCCACCCAGGGCCATGCACACGCTGACCACGGCATTGAGGCGGTCACGCAGGGCGTTGGCCAGGCTCAGCTCGGCGCTGAACAGCTGGCGTTCGGCATCCAGCACGGTCAGGTAGTCGGTGTAGCCGTTGTCGTACTGCAGGCGGGCGATCTCCGCGGCGCGGCGCAGGCTGTCCACCTGGGCCTGGCTGGCGGCCACGATGGCGTCGGCCTCGCGCTGGGAGGTCAGGGAGGTGCGCACGTCCTTGAAGGCGTTCTGCACGGTCTTGCGGTACACGGCGATGGCCGCTTCCTTCTGGGCCTCGGCGTCCTTGACGTTATACCAGGTACGGCCGAAGTCCAGCAGCGGCATGGAGCCGGTCACGCCGTAGCTCCAGGCACCCGCGGGCCCGCTGAACAGGTTCACCACGCTGGCGCTGAGGGTGCCCAGCATGCCCGTCAGGGAGATGGACGGGAAGAACTCGGCACGGGCCACGCCGATATTGGCGTTGTAGGCCATGATCATGTACTCGGCGGCGCGCACGTCGGGACGGCGCTCCAGCAGTTCGGACGGCAGGCCGGCAGGCAGTACGGGCGGGGCCGGCAGCTTGCTGATGTCACCGCCGCGCGGCATGACCGCGCTCATGATGTCACGGGGCGAGCGGCCCAGCAGCACGGCCAGGCTGGCTTCGGCGCTGTCCACGGCCACCGTGGAGCTGTGCACCTGGGAGCGGGCCGTTTCCACTTCGGCGCGGGCACGCTGCCAGTCAAGCTCCGTGATGTCGCCCTGACGGTAGCGGCTGGTGTAGATGCCGAAGGCGTCCTCACGCGTGCGCAGGGTACGCTTGGCCGTGGCCAGCTGCATGTCCAGGGCCAGCAGGGCAAAGTAGCTCTGGGCCGTCTGGCTGGCCACCGAAAGGCGCAGGGCCTCGTGACTGACCACGGTGTTCAGCAGCACGTCCGACAACATGGTGTAGTTGTTGCGGTACTTGCCCCAGAAGTCCAGTTCCCAGCTGGCCGAGAGCTGGCCCTGATAGTTCACATAGGAACGGTCCGCCACATCGTTGTAGTTGGCGATCTTGGTGGAGTTGCTCTGCGAGGTGGCCGCACCGGCGCCGCTCACCGAAGGAGCGAGCTGGCTGGTGCCCACGCCCAGCTTGGCCGCGGCGGAATCGATCTTGGCCAGGCTTTCCGCCAGATCCTGGTTGTTCTTCAGGGCTTCTTCCACCAGGGCATTGAGCACAGGATCATTGAAGCGGGTCCACCAGTCGGTGTTCAGCGGACTGGGCCCCAGATCCACGGAACGCCACTCCTTGGGGATGTCCTGCTCGGGACGTTTATAGTCGGGAGCCAGGGAGCAGCCCGTGACGGCCAGGCACAGCACCAGCGTCAGGCCCGCTTTCAGCAGGGGGGTCATATATCCTCCTCCTCATCGAAGCTTTTCTTGCCTTCGTTGGGATCCTTCTTGCCCTGCAGCTTCAGGGAGATCCGCATGATGGTGCGGAAGAAGTAGGGAACGAAGAGCGTGGCGATGCAGGTTGCGGCCAGCATGCCGCCCACCACGGCGGTGCCGATGGCGTGACGGCTGTTGGCACCGGCGCCGGAGCTGATGGCCAGCGGCACGCAGCCCAGGATGAAGGCCAGCGAGGTCATGACGATGGGACGGAAGCGCAGGCGCGCCGCATGCATGGCGGCCACGTCCAGACTGCGCCCGCCGCGCCAGGCCTCGACGGCGAATTCCACGATCAGGATGGCGTTTTTGGCGGCCAGGCCCACCAGGGTGACCAGGGCCACCTGGAAGTACACGTCATTGGACAGGTCGCGCAGCCAGGTGGCCACCAGGGCTCCGAACACGCCGAAGGGCACGGCCGTGAGCACGGCCAGCGGCAGCGACCAGCTTTCGTACTGGGCGGCCAGGATCAGGAAGACCATGACGAGCGCCAGCACGAAGATGACGGTGGTGTCGGCGCTGGCCAGCTTTTCCTGCAGGGCCGAACCGACCCAGCCCAGGCCGTAATCGCTGGACAGCATTTTTTCCGCCACTTGTTCCATGGCTTCCAGGGCCTGACCGGAAGAATAGCCGGGGGCCGGTTCGCCCATGAGGTGGGCGGCGGGGAACACGTTGTAACGTTCCATGGTCTGGGGCGCCGTGCGGCGTTCCAGGGTCATGATGGCGTCCAGGGGCACCATGCCGCCCTTGTTGGTCCGCACGAAGATGTCGTGCAGGGACTCGGGCAGCAGGCGGTAATCGGCCTCGGCCTGCATGCGCACCTGGAAGGTACGGCCCAGGTAGTTGAAGTCGTTGACGTAGAGCGCACCGAAGGTGGCGTTCATGGCCGTGAAGACATCGCTGATGCTGATGCCCATGTCCTTGCAGCGCTCACGGTCCAGGTTGGCGTAGAGCTGCGGGGCGCCGGTGGAGAACAGGCTGCGCAGGGTACCGATGGCCGGATACTTGGGCTGGCCGTTCTCGTCACGGGACGTGGCTTCTGCCACGAAGGCATTGGCCGTGGCTTCCAGATCCTGGCTGGTGCCGGCACCGCGCATCTGGATGAAGCCTTCAAAACCGCCCGTGGTGGACATGCCGCTGATGGGCGGCGGCGTGAAGCCGATGGTCACGGCTTCGGGCTGCATCATGGTCACGCCCAGCACCTTGGTACTGATGGCCGAGGCGCTGCTCTCCGGCGTGGTGCGTTCGCTCCAGGGCTTGAGCACGGCAAAGAAGGTACCGTAGTTGCTCTTGGACGACATGGAGGTGATGTCCAGGCCGTTCAGGGTCATGACCGTGTCCACGGCCGGGTTCTTGCGCAGCACGTCCATGACCACGCGGGTCACGTCACGGGTGCGGTTCTGCACGGCGCCGTCGTCCAGGATGGTCATGCCCAGGATGTAGCCCTGGTCTTCGTTGGGCACCAGGCCGCCGGGGACCACCCGGAACAGGAAGACAAGGCTGACGATCATGCAGCCGAAGAGGGCCATGGAGATCAGGCCGTGGTCCTTGATGAAGCGCACCGTACGCACATAGCGGTGCGTGGTCTTGCCGAAGAAGTAGTTGAAGACGACGAAGGGCTTGGCCGGCTGATGGTCATGCGCATGCGGCTTGAGCAGCAGGGAGCACAGGGCCGGGGTCAGCGTCAGGGCCACGATGCCCGAAAGCACCACGGACACCGAGATGGTGATGGCGAACTGCTTGTACATCTGGCCCGCCAGGCCGCCCATGAAGGACACGGGGATGAACACGGCGCAGAGCACCAGCACGATGGCGATAACGGGGGCCGTCACTTCGCTCATGGCTTTGGCCGTGGCTTCCTTGGGCGGCAGGTGCTCGGTGCTCATGATGCGTTCCACGTTCTCCAGCACCACGATGGCGTCGTCCACCACGATACCGATGGCCAGCACCATACCGAACAGGGTCAGGGTATTGATGGTGTAGCCCAGGGCGAACATGCCCGCGAAGGTACCGATGATGGACACGGGCACGGCGATGCAGGGGATAAGGGTGGCGCGCCAGTTCTGCAGGAAGATGAACACCACCAGGAACACCAGGATCATGGCTTCCACCAGGGTGTGGACCACTTCGTTGATGGATTCCATAACGAAGTCGTTGGTGTCCACGACGATCTTGTAGTCGATGCCCTCGGGGAAGTTCTTGGACAGTTCCTGCATGCGGGCGGTGACGGCCTCGCCGGTGGCGATGGCGTTGGCGCCGGGCAGCAGGTAGATACCCATGGCGCGGGTCACCATGCCGTTGTATTCGCTGCTGACGCTGTAGTCCTTGCCCCCCATCTCGATGCGGGCCACGTCCTTGAGGCGCAGCATGGCGCTGTCCTCACCGGTACGGATGATGATCTCGCCGAACTCCTGCGGCGTGGCCAGACGGCCCTTGGTGTCGATCTGCCAGGAGAGCTGGGCGGTATCGGGCATGGGCGCGTCGCCCAGACGGCCGGGGGAGAACTGCGAGTTCTGCTCCTGGATGGCCGCGGCGATCTCGCCCACGGTGACGCCGTACTTGGCCAGCTTGTCCGGGACGAGCCAGATGCGCATGGAGTAGTCCATGTAACCGAACACGTTCACGTCGCCCACGCCGGGCACACGCTTGAGTTCGTCGGCCACGTTCACCTGCATGTAGTTGTGCAGGTACACGGCGTCATAGCGCCCGTCAGGCGAGTACAGGGCGATGATCTGCAGCATGGCCGGTGAACGCTTGGTCACCTGCACGCCCTGCAGACGCACGGTCTCGGGCAGTGTGGTCTGGGCCAGGTTGACCTTGTTGTTGACGTTGACCAGGGCCATGTCCGGGTCGGTGCCCAGACTGAAATAGACGTTGATGGAGCCCGAACCGGAACCCGAGGAGGCCGTGGACGTCATGTAGAGCATGTTTTCCACGCCGTTGATGTTCACTTCCAGGGGGGCCAGCACGGTACCGGCGATGGTCTCGGCCGAAGCGCCGGGATAGAAGACCGTCACGTTGACCGTGGGCGGCACCAGTTCAGGATACTGGGCGATGGGCAGGGCCTTCATGGCCAGCGCGCCCACCAGCGTGATCACGATGGAGATGACCGACGAAAGGATCGGTCTGCGCAAAAAGATATTTGGTTTTGCCGAAGCTGCCATAGACCATCACCTACTTCTGAGCGGTCTTCTGGGCGGCCTGTCCCTTCTGGGCCTGTCCGTCACCCATGACGCTGACCTTGGCACCGGGACGGGCCTTGACCATGCCTTCACAGATGATGCGTTCCCCGCCCTTGAGGCCGGAGTCCACAAGGTACATGTCGCCGATGGTCTCGCTGACCGTCACCTTCTGGGTGCCGACCACGTTGTCCTTGTCCAGGGTCATGACGAAGGAACCCTTCTGGGTGATGAGCACGGCCTTCTGGGGGATGAGCACGGCGTTGACCAGCACGTCGCCGTCCATGAAGATGCGCACGTACTGGCCGGGCATGATCTGGCCGTCGCTGTTGGCGAAGGAGGCACGGGCCTGCACCACGCCGGTCTCGGGCTGCACGCGGCTGTCGATGAAGTCCACCTGGCCTTCGCCCTGGTACATGCTGCCGTCCAGCAGACGCAGGCGGGCCTTGTAGACATTGCCTTCGGGGAAGCGCAGGCGGCCTTCGGCGGCCAGCTGCTGACGGCGCATGTGCTGCGGCGCGGCGATGGAGAAGTCGATGTACATGGGATCGGTCTGGTCCACGTAGGTCAGCAGGGAGTTGTTGCTGACCAGGTTGCCGGGCGTGAAGCTTTCCTTGGAGCTGTAACCGGACACGGGGGCCACCACCTGGCAGTAGTCCAGATTGATCTTGGCGGCGCGCAGGGCGGCCTTGGCGTTGTCATAGGCGGCCTTGGCGTTGTCGCGATCCTTCTGGGAAACGGCGTTCTTGGCGAACAGGGGGCGCACACGGTTCCATTCGCGCTTGGCGCTGTCGTACTGGGCCTCGGCCTGCTGCACGGCGGCCTCGTACTGGTCGCGCTCGATCTGGAACATGAGCTGGCCGGCCTTGACGAACTCGCCTTCGCGGTACAGGCGCTTCTCGATGATGCCCTGCACACGGGCACGCACTTCGACGGACCGGGAGCCGGAGGCCTGGGCCTGGAATTCGGAAGGCCAGGGCACGTCCTTGGCTTCCACCTGGAAGACGCCCACCGGCGGGGCGGGCATCTGACCTTTTTGAGCACCTTCATCCTTGCATGCCGCAAGGCTGAAACAGAGAAGCAACAGCAGCGTTGCCAGAATGGTCTGTTTTCCGGTCATGATATCTTACTCCTGGGACAGCAGCGAACTGCCGATACGTGGAAAGCCCGCCCGCAAAGCGAGCGGGCTTTGAATCCCCTGCTAAACATTTTTTGCAAAATGCGTCAAGAAATGCAGGCTTATCTTGCTCTTAAGGTTCAATAAAGAAAAATCTTTTTATTCCAATAGGTTAGCGAACCGTACTTTTTTCTTATAACTTATTGGAATAATTAGATATTTTTAAATCACTTTTTTTGAGGGCCTCCACGGCCTCAGCGGGCCGCCCGAAGAGCCTCCAGCGTCCCCGCCCTGGCGGCCATGAGCTCGGCCACCACGGAGACGGCGATCTGCTGCGGCGTGTCCGCGCCGATGCCCAGACCGATGGGGCAGCAGACCTTGTCCAGGGCCGCATCGCTGACGCCCTGCGCACGCAGCGCCTTGTACACCGAGGCTTTTTTGCTGCTGCTGCCGATCATACCAATATAGAAGGCGTCCGTTCCCAGGGCCTGGGCCAGGACCTCGCGGTCGAAGCTGTGGCCGCGGGTCATGATGGCCACATAATGGTGCCGGCCGATGCCGCAGCGCGCCGCCAGATCCTCGAAGGCCGGCAGCGTCAGGCAACGCCGGGCCATGGGGAAGCGCCGGGGATCGGCGAACTCCGCACGGTCGTCCACCACGTCCACCACGAAACCGGCGGCATGGGCCAGACGGGCCGTCTCCAGCGACACATGGCCGCCGCCGCAGAGCAGCAGCACCGGCGGTGCGTCCAGGGCCTCCACATAGCGTTCCACCAGGCCTTCCCGCACCAGGCCGGGACGGCCCTTGCGCCCGGCCAGCAACGGACGGACGGCTTCCGCGCCCTCGTGCAGGCCAGCCACCAGGGGCTGGCCCTGGGGCAGCGCATCCAGATACAGGTCACGCACGGGCGCGTCGGCCCGGCTCACGTCCAGCAGCCAGATGCCGGTCAGCCCGGCTTTCAGGGCCGCGTCCGCCGCACGGAACAGGGGCGCCTGCGCAGGCGCCAGATATTCGCAAAGCAGATCCATGCTGCCGCCGCAGATCATGTCGCTGTCGGGGCCAAGGCCGGTAAGATCGCAACGCACACGAGCGGAGCGCCCTTCCTTCAGGCAGACGTTGGCCGCCTCCACGGCGCGGGCCTCCAGCAGGCCGCCGCCCACGGTGCCTTCCAGACCGGCGGCGGTCAGCAGGGCACGGGTGCCGGCGGCACGCGGGGCCGAGCCTTCGCGCTCCACCACGGTCAGCAGGACCACGGCCTGCCCTTCGTCCAGCAGCTGGGCCGCACGGGCCTCCAGGTTCAGCGGTACGCCCAGGCCGTCCACCGGGGCGCTCACCAGCACCGGCGAGGCCGGCGCATTAGGCTTCCTGTCCATCGTCGCCTCCTTTCACATAGCCGCAGCCCTTGGTGGGGCACATGACCTTGACGCTGCCGTCGCGGCCGCGCTTCTCCACCAGATACGGGGAGTCACAACGCGGGCAGGGGCCGGGCACGGGCTTGTCCCACAGGGCGAAATCACATTGCGGGTAGCGGTCGCAGGAATAGAAAAGCTTGCCGCGCTTGGTGCTCTTTTCCACCATGCGGCCTTCGCCGCAGCGCGGGCACATGACGCCCGTGGCCATGGGCGCCGTATAATTGCAGTCCGGATAGCCCGTGCAGGCGATGAAACGGCTGCCCGTGCGGGCGTGCTTGATGACCAGGTCCTTGCCGCAGCGCGGGCACTCGCCCACCTTTTCCAGCTCGGGCTTCTGCGGGGCCACGATCTCCAGACGGCCGTCCTCGGTGCGCTGGAAGTTGCTGGTGAAGCGGCAGTCGGGATAGCCGCTGCAGGCCAGGAAGGGCCCGGCCTTGCCGAACTTGATCATCAGGGGCTTGCCGCAGTCGGGGCAGGCCAGATCGGTGGGCAGGCCGCCCTTGACGCTCTGCATGTTCTTGGCGGCAGCCGCCAGCGTGGGGTTGAAATCCGCGGCAAAGGCATGCATCAGGTCCACCCACTGCTGGTCGCCGTCGGCCACCTTGTCCAGCAGGCTCTCCATCTCGGCCGTGAAACCCACGTCCATGAGGTGGGGGAAGTGCTGCACCAGCTGCTCGCAGACCACGCGCCCCAGATCCGTGGGGATGAAGTGGCGGTCCTGCAGGCTCACATACTCGCGGTCCTGCAGGGTGGAGATGATGCTGGCGTAGGTGGAGGGACGGCCGATGCCCTGCTCTTCCAGCTCGCGCACCAGGCTGGCTTCGCTGTAGCGGGCCGGGGGCTGGGTGAACTTCTGTTCCTTGTCCAGTTTTTCCAGCTTCAGGGTCTGGCCGGGCGCCAGGGGCGGCAGCTCGGCATCGCCTTCGTCCTTGCCGCGGGGCAGCACGGCCAAAAAGCCGGGAAAGAGCAGGCGCTCGCCCTTGGCCTTCCACTGGGTACGGCCGCAGGCCACGGTCACCGTGGTGTCGTGGAAGCGCGCCCCGGCCATCTGCGAGGCCACGAAGCGCGACCAGATCAGGCGGTACAGGTTGTACTGGTCTGGGGGCAGGGCCGCCTTGACCATCTCGGGCGTGATGTTCACATCCACGGGGCGGATGGCTTCGTGGGCGTCCTGCGCGCCGCTCTTGGTCTTGTAGACGCGCTTCTTGGCCGGCAGATAATCGTTGCCGAACTCGCGCTGGATGAAGTCATGCGCCGCCTGCCGGGCCTCGTCGGCGATGCGGGTGGAGTCGGTACGCATGTAGGTGATGAGGGCCGTGATGCTGCCGTCTTCCATCTCCACGCCTTCGTAAAGGCGCTGGGCGATGTTCATGGTGCGCTTGGCCGTGTAGGAAAGACGCTGGTTGGCGGCCTGCTGCAGGGTGGAGGTGATGAAGGGCGGCTGCGGCGCGCGCTCGCGCTCCTTCTGCTCCACGCTCTCCACCACGAAGGGCTGGCCCTTGAGCTCGGCCTCCAGGGCATTGGCCTCCTCGGCATTGCGGATCACGGCCTTCTTGCCGCCGATGCGCGCCAGTTCCGCCCGCACGGAGGGCGGCACTTCGGCACCCAGCAGGGCCTTGAACAGCCAATATTCTTCCGGCTTGAAGGCGGCCCGCTCGGCCTCGCGCTCCACGATGAGGCGCAGGGCCACGGACTGCACGCGCCCGGCGGAGATGCCGCGCTTGATGGTCTTCCAGAGCAGGGGCGAGATCTTGTAGCCCACCAGGCGGTCCAGCACGCGCCGGGCCTGCTGGGCATCGAAAAGGTGCTGGTTGAGCTCGCGCGGATGGGCCAGGGCCTCCTTGACGGCGCGGGCGGTGATCTCGTTGAACTGGATGCGCTTGATGTCCTTGGCCTTGTCGCGGATCAGCTCCGCCACATGCCAGGCGATGGCCTCCCCTTCGCGGTCCGGGTCGGGGGCCAGATAGACGGTATCGGCCTTGGCCGCGGCGCTGCGCAGCTCGCTGACCACGTTCTTCTTGTTGTCGATGATCTCGTACTGGGGGGCAAAATCGTTGGCTTCGTCCACGCCCAGACTGCTGGACGGCAGGTCGCGCACATGGCCCACGCTGGCCTGCACCATGTACTGCGGTCCCAGAAATTTCTTGATGGTCTTCACCTTGGCCGGCGATTCCACGATGATCAGCTGCTTGCCCATGATGTCCCTTGTCCATCCGACTGCCGGACGGCAGTGGCAGGAGTTGAATGAAAAAAGACGGTCCCGTGGACCGTTCATGCTGCCTTGAGGCTGCCCGGAAGGAAATCGTAGCGGAGAAAAAGCCGGGCCGCCAGGTCCGCGGCAAGGGCCCTCAGACCTGCCGTGTGCGCGGAGGATACGGCAAAATGCAGCCACGTCAAGCCCGCGCCGCCGCCGCAGGGGCTCCGGGCGCGCCTTTTCCGCCGTCTGGACAGGTCTACCGGCCTGGGATACAACATATAAATGACCGGGATATTCTTTCCCTTTCAAGGAGCCGCCATGCATCCGCACCGCATCCTGAGCCTGCTTTTCCTCCTGCTTCTTTGCCTGGCCCTGGGGGCCTGCGCCTCGCACGATGCCCGCCCGGCACCGGAACCCGGCGCGCCCCTGCCCGCCGTCACCCTGGAACGGGGCGACAGGGTCTTCGTCCAGATCGAGAACGGCAAGAGCATGACGGAAGACCTGCACTCCATGCTCACGGCCTACCTGCAGAGCGAACGCGGCCTGAACCCGGCCTCGGACATCAAAGAAGCCGATCTGGTGATCCTGGTGGAGATCCGCGATGTCTGGGCCACCAACGACGGCAGCCGGGTGAGCGCCGGACGCGCGCTGGGCAACGTGGGCACGGGCACCATGCTGGGCGTGCTGCTGGGCGGTCTGGTGGACGGGCGCGGCGGCGCCATCGTGGGCGCGGGCATCGGCGCCACGGTGGGCGTGGGCGCCACCCTGCACGACGCGGGCGACAACTACACCAACTGGGCCATGGAGGCCGCCGTGGGCACGGCCGCCCGCCGCATCCCCGACAAGGACAGCCTGCATGCCGTTTCCGTGGTCAGCCGCGGCAATCCCCGCAGCAAGGAAGAAGCCTTCGCCGGACTGGAAGACGCCCTGTGCCGGGCCATCCTGGAGTCCATCAGGGTCCTGTGATGACGGGTCCCTCCTTTGCAAGGGACCTTCATAGACCCCAGCGCGTTAGCACAATCATCCATCCTTCCCTTCCTGTTTGCGCCTCGTCATCAGCGTTATGAAATTTACCCCAAGCGGTATTCCCTTTCCGTCGATGTCGATAGCGCATCCCACGGGCCGTCTTCAGCACGCACGCAGGCCTTTGAAGAAGCGTAAGTATCCTGCCGCAGCAAGGGACAGGTCCTCCCTGCCGGCCACATCGCCCTCCACAACGGCAGGAGCGGGACGACCGCGACCATCCTCATCCGCAGCGGCAGACAGCAGCTTCCCGGCCCTGCTGGACATGCCTGTGATTTCTGCGGTATAGGGCTGGCCTCGGAGACAGTACCGCGTCCGCTCCCGGACGCGCCGGTCCCCCTGCCATCGTGCCCGCTGCCGCGCGGCGTGGGCAAGCTCTCCGGCAGGGGCCGCAAGCCCTGTCGCCGTCCCGGAGACGCATGAAAAAAACGCTCTTTCTCCTCCTCGCGCTGCTGTTGCTGCTGCTTCCGGGTTGCAAGCACCGGCAGCCCGCCCCCACCGACATCCAGATCCTGCGCCAAGGCTCCCTGGCCCCGGCCGACGATGACACCACCCCTGTGGTCTATGTCAGCGTCCGCGACCAGAGCCGCCATGTCTTCGGCCTGCGCACCGAAGTGGAACGCCTGCTGCGCGCCGAAAAGTACGACATCACCGACAACCCCAGCCAGGCCGGGTTCATCATCCAGGCCAGCGTGCTGGAAGCCGGCATCACCGATGCCGCCGCGGCCCAACGCATGGTCGAGGGCGGCTACGGGGCGCCGTCGGAACTTTCCGGCAAGGGCGCGACCCTCGTCCTTTCGGACATCCTGCTGGTCCAGCGCCGCGTCCCCAGCGACAAACGCCCCAAGCGCTTCATGCTCCAGAACGTGGGCAGCCGTAATGCCCGCGGCAGCAGCCAGATGCGCACAGGCCTGCTGGCCCGCCGCGAGTTCAGCGTGGATTCCGGGATCCCGGCCCTCTTCGTGACCCTGCTGGCCAAAGAGATCACCTCGCCCTTCAGCACGGCCCCTCAGGAGCAGGCCCCGGCACAGCCGCAGGACGCCCGGCGTCCCTGACGGGCCCCGGCCCCAGCTCCGGCCCTCAGGGCCTGACTCGTCCGCCCCGGCATATGCGGCGGGGCGGGGCCCTCTTTCGCGTCCTGCGGAGAGGGACTTTCCGCTCCATCCAAGGCGCTGCCCGCCACGGGACAGGGCAAGGCAGCGGACAGCATCGGCGCGCCCGTCATCTTCCCCGCTCTGCCGCCCGTCTTCCCTCCGGTCCTTCCCGCTCGCCGCATCCGTCTGGACGTCCGCGCCCAGTTCTGCTAGAAAGCTCCCCCCGTCAGCGTGCCCCGCACCACGGGAATCTTCACCCTCCGCAAGGAAACTGTCATGCGTCTGGATGCTCTTGTCATCAATCTGAACCGCTTCGGGGATCTGCTGCTCAGCCAGCCCCTGCTGCACGACCTGCACAAGGCCGGGCGCAGCACCACGCTGCTTTGTCTGGAAAAATACGCGGACACCGAGGGCCTGCTGCAATTCGCCAGCCCTCTGCTCACGGTGCCCGACCATCTGGTCAGTCCCGAACAGGCCGATGCCACCCGCCACGAACTGCAGGCGTGGGCCGAAAACCTGCGCGCCAGCGTGCAGGCCGACCATATCATCAACCTGACGCCCAGCATGCCCGCCCGTCTGCTGGCCACGGCCCTGGCCCCCACGCCCGAAGCCGTGCTGGGCTTCGGACTGGATCACAAGGGCCGCCCGCGCGTGGACGGTCTCTGGCCCGCTTTCCTCCATGCCGCCGAACTGCGCCAGAGCAACGCGCCCTTCAACCTGGCCGACATGTTCCGCATGACCGGCGCGCCCCTGCTGGGCGGCCTTTCCGGCGAACTGCTCTCCCAGCCCGGCTCCGGCCTGCTCAGCGAACTGGGCACCGAGGCCCGCGAGACGGCCCGCCGCCTGCTGGCCCACGCACCGGTGATCCGGCACGGCTTCATCGGCATGCAGCTGGGCGCCAGCGAAAAGCGCCGTCAGTGGCCGGTGAGCCACTTCGTGGAGCTGGGCAAGCGCATCTGGCAGGAAGAAGGCATCTGTCCCGTCCTGCTGGGCGAAGCCTCGGAACGCCCCCTGGCCGACGAATACGCCCGTCTGACCAGCACGCCCTTCGTGGACGTGGTGGGGCAGACCAATATCTTCGAGCTGGGCGCCGTCCTGCGCGAGATGGCCATGCTGGTCACCAACAATACCGGCACCATGCATCTGGCCGCCGGTCTGGGCCTGCCCCTGCTCTCCATCTTCCTGGCCACGGCCCAGCCCTGCGATACAGGCCCCTACCTGCCCGGCAGCTGCTGCCTGGAGCCGACCCTGCCCTGCCATCCCTGCCCGCATGACCACGACTGCGTCCTGGGCGAGAAATGCCGCCACCACATCAGCGCCTCCATCGTGGCCGACCTGGTGCTGGCCAAGCTCACCAGCGGCCAGTGGAGCGAAGGCATCACCACCTCGGCCTGCCGTGAGGCCCGCATCTGGCAGACGGCCACCGACTCGCGCGGTTTCATCACCACCACCTGCCTGTCCGACCACAAGGCCGATGACCGCACCCTCTGGCTTTGCCAGCAGCGCGTCTACTGGCGGCGCATCCTGGATGACCTGACCTCCGGCGCCACGGAGCCCACGCCCCTGACCAATGTGCCCCTGAGCATGGCCTGCCCCAACTATTCCAGCCAGTTCGCGGCCCGCGTGGGCAAGGCCCTGAGCCATTGCGCCCACCTGCTCCAGACCCTGCTGCAGGAATGCGCCCCCCTGCCGGAGAGCTTCGACCCCACGGGCCACCCCCTGTGCATGACCATCCTCCAGCACATGCAGTCCTGTCCGGAACTGGCCAGCATGGCCTTTTTCTGGCACCAGCTCTGCCAGCATTACCAGGGACGCGGTCCCCGCTTCCTCCAGGCCGTGCGCCTGCTGCACGCCCATATCCTGCGCTGGGCCAAGAGTTTCGATTAAGGCCTGTTCAGGCTTCGCCGGGGAAGGCGCCCCTTCCCCAAGCGCGCTCTATTCCATTATATAGCTGAAAAAGAAGAGGCGGCCGTCATATGACGGTCGCCTCTTCTTTTTGCTTTTCGATCATCCTGCATCCAGGGCAGAGAGCAGGATCCGCCAGCCTTCACTGCCCAGATTCCTAGGACTGAGTACCGGATGCCCTAGAACGCGACACCATACTGTTCACAGGGAGCCCCGGTATCCTTCAGATCGAATGCCGCGCCACCACCGCATCGGCCTACAAGACGAAAGGCTGTGCCTCTGGAAGGAAACACCACGGATTATCCATACATCTCCTCGCTCAGGAAAGACGGAATAAAGCGCGTTTGGGGGAGGATGGGGGGCTCGGGGGGAAGGGGGCCCCTTTGGGCGCGAGCAAAGGGCCCCCTTCCCCCCGAACATCCCGTATATCACATCCTACATCCCCTGATGCATGGCGGCGCGGACGGCCTGCACCTTGGCGACGATGTCCAGAGCGCCCACCAGTTCGGAGACCAGGGCGCAGCAGCGGGCCCCGTGCCGGGCCACGTCGGCGATATTGTGTTCCTTGATGCCGCCGATGGCCACGAAGGGGATGGTGATGTTGGCGGCCACCCAGTCCAGGTAGTCGAAGCCCACCGGGGCCACCACGTCTTCCTTGGTCTTGGTGGCGAAGATGGGCCCCACGCCGATATAGTCGGCGCCCACGGCCACGGCGGCTTTTGCCTGTTCCGGGCTGTGGGTGGACAGGCCGATGCACATGTCGGGACCCACCAGCTGGCGCACCGCGGGCAGGGGGAAATCTTCCTGCCCGATGTGCACGCCGTCGGCTTCGGCCAGGATGGCAAGGTCCACATGGTCGTCCACGATGAAGCAGGCCCCTGCCTCGCGGGTCAGGCGGCGCATCAAGCGACATTCTTCCAGCATCTCACCGGATTTCATATGTTTTTCACGATACTGGATGATCTTGACCCCGGCGCCCAGCAGGGCGGAGACCACGGTCTCCAGCGTACGGCCGCAGGAAAGGCGGGCATCGGTCAGGGCATAGATGTCGGTCTGGCCCGGCAGGATCACAGGCATGGTCAACTCCTCGCTCCCCGAGGGGGAGCAGCTTTCGTTATTTCCGACGCGCCAGCCACAGGCGGCGCAGACAACTCTTGAACAGGCGCCAGGGCCGGAACGAGGTGTGCATCAATTCGTCCGGCAGGAGGAAGCCCGTACTGTCGAAATCTTCGGGCCGGGCCAGCACATAGTCGTGCCGCCAGCCCGCGCGGCGGCACCCCGTGGCATCACGGCGCTCCAGGGCCGCGCCCAGGGGCGTCCCGGCCAAGGGCAGGCCCAGCACCGCGCACAGGGCCTCGTCCAGGGCCACGGCCGAGGGGCTGGCCCCCAGCAGTCCCAGGGGGAAGGGCCGGCCCTTGCTGGGGCCCGTCACATGCATGGCGGTCAGGCCGTCGGCCACGGCGGCCACCGGCGGCAGACCGGCCCAGAGGGCGGCGATGCAGTCGGCGAAAAAGTCGGGATCCTGTCCCTGCCGCGTATGGATGAGGGCCTTGCGCAGGCCGCAGACGCAGCCGAACAGGTTCTTGACCGCCAGGGTAAGACGCATCTGGGAATGGGCCTTGACCCTGGGCAGGGAAAAGATGACGTCGCTTTCCAGCGCCACCCGGGCCACGCCGAAGGAGACGGGCCCGCCCCGGAGCAGGGGCAGCTCCAGCGGACGGGGATCGGCCAGGGACTCCACCCGCAGGCCCAGCGGCCGCAGGGCCTCTTCCAGCCCCGTCTGCCGGGCCACGGCCGTGGCCGTGCCGAAACCGGGCGAATCCCCCACCCGCACGCGGGCCCCCTGATCCAGCAGCCAGCGGCAGACGGAAGCCACCACCACGGGACTGGTGCAGGCCAGGGGCGTGGCCGTCAGCAGGTTGGGTTTGACCAACACATGGGCCGAACGCAGGGAAAAGGACGAGGCCAGACCCGCGCGATCGAGAAGGGGGGGCAGGGCCTGCGCCACGGCCTCGCTGTCGGCAGGGGAAAGACGTTGCAGGGCAACGGGCACCCCGGGGACAGAGGCCGGGCCATCCTGACGGGAAAAAGAAGAGACGCTCTGGGACATGCGCCCACTATGCCGGGCACGGAAGGGCTTGTAAAGCCGGGCCATCCGTCTGTTCCCGGAAAGGGAAAAAAGCCGTTTTTCACAGGCGGATGCTCTTTTCAACCAGTACATCTTGCGCTATTGCTGGCTTTTCAATGTCATGATGCCCCTGCCCTTCTGCAGAGGCCTTTCTTTGAGGTGGACCATGTATCGCTGCCTGCTCCGTTCCCTGCCCGTTCTCATGCTGCTGACCGTCCTCAGCCTCGCGCCGGCCCTCTCCGGAAACGCCTGCCGGGAGATGACCACGTTCGTCGGCCCGACCTGTGCCCTGGCTGATGAAGCGCCCCAGAAGGCCGATGACAAGGCCGATGCCCAAAAGGACGACAAGGCCCAGGACAAGAAATCGGGTGCCAATGCCCCCGCCGAAGCCGAAGCGGCCCCCACCGTGGACCCGCTGGAGAACATCTGGGCCGGCCAGAAGGACATGCTGGACGACATCAACAGCAGCACGCGCGGCCTGGTGCGCGACATCAACAAGCAGGCGGAGACCATGTCCAAGCAGGCGCGGCCCATCATCGAGGAGGCCCGCCGCCTGCTCCTGCTCATCAACACGTTCAAGAACTGGCCCAACCCGCTGGAGGCCCTGGATCGCCGCATCTCCTTCACCGTGCAGCAGATGCAGCAGGTCATCGATCCCGTGCTGCTGGCCCGCAACAGCGTCAATTCCCTGCTGGAACGCGTCAACCATCTGGCCGAGAGCCTGCCCGAGACCAAGGATCTGCCGTCCAACGCCGAGATCCGCGAATACTCACGTCAGGTCACCAAGGCCCAGAAGAGCCTGACCGACGTCATCAAGCGCTACGATTCCGTGCTGTCGCCCACCCAGGACATGATGGCCGATCTGAAAAAGGCGCAGAAAGACATCGCCAGCATGCTGCCCCAGCTGTGGCGGGACTACTACCTGCAAAGCCCGGTGCCCTATCTCAGCCTCGAGACCTGGGAGACCGTGCCCAAGCATCTTCAATATGTCTGGCAGGGCATCCTGCTGCGCCTGCCCGTGGAGATCCCCGTCAATGCCGACGACTGGCACACGGCCGGTCTACGCTTCACCATCTGCCTCCTGCTGGTCCTGTTCACCGGCACGATGCTCTACCGCCGCTGGCGCAATTCCGAGACCCACGGCGAGGTGGGCCGCCACATGTTCCATGTGAGCCTGCCCTGGATCGGCCTGGGCCTGTCCCTGCTGGCCTCGTCGCTGTCCTCCCACGGCGACGTGTTCCGCTGCTTCCTGGCCCTGGGCAACCTGAGCATCATCATCGGCGAGGTCTTCCTGGCCTGGGACCTGCGCCGCCTGCAGCACCCGGACAAGGCCGCCGTCAACAACCCCCTGTGGCAGCTCATCCCGCTGACGCTCTTTTCCTACATCCTGATCTATCTGCCCCTGCCGCCGGTGGTGACCCTCATCGCCTGGGTGGTGCTCATGCTCCTGCACCGTCTGTGGCGGGCCAAGAGCCACAGCCTGGAAGCCAGCACCCAGCTCGAGTCCACCCTCCTGTCGGGCAGCGCCTTCATCTTCTGGGTGACCCTGGTGCTGGCCATCATGGGCCTGCACATCTTCAGCATGGGCCTGTATCTGTTCTACGTTTCCTGCTCGCTGGCCCTGCAGATCAGCGTGGCCAGCATGTCGGCCATCAACCGCTACAATGACCAGCTGCCCGACGAGGGCGGCTCGGCGGCCTTCTCCAGCCTCATGCTGGCCTTGGCCGCGCCGGTCATCCTGCTGCTGGCCATCGGCGGCATGTCCCTGTGGGTCTGCACCCTGCCCGGCGGCCTTTCCCTGCTGCAGGACTTCGTGCTCCAGGGCGTCAACGTGGGCGAGACGCGCTTCAACATGGTGCAGGTGCTGCTCATCATCAGCGTCTTCTTCCTGACCCGTACCGCCGTACGCATGGGCACGCTCTTCCTCTCGCGCATGCCCAGCCGCGGCCTGCGCATCGACCCCACGCTCATCCAGCCCCTGCAGACGGCCTTCACCTACGCCCTCTGGGCCTTCTTCGGCCTGTTCACCCTGCGCTCGCTGGGCATGGAGCTGAGCAACCTGGCCATGGTCGCCGGTGGTCTGTCCGTCGGTATCGGTTTCGGCATGCAGACCATCATCAACAACTTCCTCTCCGGCCTGATCCTCATCTTCAGCCGCACCATGCAGGTGGGCGACGTGGTCGAGGTGGGCACCACCACGGGCCGCGTGCGCAAGATCAGCGTGCGCGCCACCATCGTGGAGACCTACGACAACGCCGTCATCTACGTGCCCAACTCCGAGTTCGTGTCCACGCGCCTCATCAACTGGACGCGCAACAGCCGTACGGTGCGCCGTGACGTGGTGGTGGGCGTGGCCTACGGCAGCGACACCACCCTGGTCATGAAGCTGCTGGCCTCCGTGGCCAACGGCCATAGCGACATCCTCAAGTACCCCGCGCCTGTGGTGCTGTTCTCCAACTTCGGCGCCAGCACCCTGGACTTCACCCTGCGTTTCTGGGTGCGGGACTACGATGTCAGCGTCAAGACGGCCTCGGAACTGCTGTTCGAGATCGACCAGCTGTTCCGCAAGAACAATATCGAGATCGCTTTCCCGCAGATGGACGTGCACATCAAGGACATGCCGCCCCGTGCCAAGAGCCCGCGTGACATGGCCACGCGGCCCACGGCGGCCCTGCCCGAC
>NZ_DS996360.1:95751-118130 GCF_000156375.1 Desulfovibrio piger ATCC 29098 | reverse complement strand
CCCCTGCGCAACCGCAAGCCCCGCCCCGGCGGCAAGTTGTCCTCGCGGCCCCGGCCTGCGGTCGATGACGACACGCCCACTGATGAGGACCGTCAGCTGACGGCCTGACCCGTGCGCCCATGACGGGGCCCGGTCCCCGTCCAACCCCCAGGAGGGAACCATGATCCGCCGCAAGGAAGACCACATCCGCTTCGACAAACAGATCGCCGGAGGCCCGGGCCTGATCCACGCCACCCAGCTCCTCAACGAAGGCGAGTTCTACGACAAGGGACGCCTGTTCAACATCGTGCGCCTGGGGCCCGGCGAGGCCGTGGGCCGTCACCAGCATGTGGGCGACATGGAGGTCTATCATATCCTCAAGGGCCAGTGCCGCTATGACGACAACGGTACCGAGGTCATGCTCCAGGCCGGGGACACGGCCGTCTGTCCCGACGGCGAATGGCATGCCGTCTATAACGACGGCCCCGGCGACATGGAGATGGTCTGCCTGATCCTGTTCACCAAGTAGGACGGCAGACGGGACGCCCTGTCCGCCATACGACAAAAAAGCCACCCGCAAGGGTGGCTTTTCCATATCGTTCGCCCGGGGCGCCGCCGGTGTCCTCCGTCCGTCGTCCCGGATACACGCTGTTCCATCGTTATGACGGTGAGGCCTGTGGTCGTCCCTGACCGCCAGCCCGCCGGTGCCCATAAAAAGGAGCCCCATGAGAAATACAGGCTGTTCCCTGCTGCTGGCCCTGCTCCTGTGCGGCTGCGCCGCGTCACCATCTGTCGTCCCCTTCCGCTACGACAACGGCCCCGACTATGTCCGCGAGGGCCTGTACCGCATCGTGGATGACCGGGGCCGCATGGGCTATGCGGACGAGAGCGGCCGGGTGGTGATCGCGCCCCGTTTCGCCTTTGCCCATCCTTTCGAAGGCGGCAAGGCAAAAGTCACGGATACGGGACAGCGCAAGGAAGTCCCGGGCTCCGGCGGCGAGCACTGGTACTGGGAAAGCGATGCCTGGTACTTCATCGACACGACGGGCCGGAGGACGGACGAGTGCCCCAAACGCGGGGAGCCTCGCTAACGTAAAGACGGACGCCGGGGCATCGCCTTCGGGCGGCCTTTTCCGGCACGCCAGGCGCTCCGCACGTCACGAACACCCGCCCTGCCCGCAGCTGCGGGGCTCAGGCCATGCAGGCCTGCAGTCCGAAGTCCGCCAGGGCCGCACGCGCCCATCAGCTTCCAGATCGCCGGGACAGCAGCCGGGCGCAAGGGGCGCATGTCAGGGGATCAGTCCCTGTCCGTCCCGTCCGTCTTCCCCGCAGGGCTCTCCGGCAGCAGGCGGGTCTCCAGACTGGCATCCACCGGCACCTCGCGGCTGTAGAGGATCTTGTCCATGCGCACGGTACCTGTGCCCGCGCCGCGCATGCTGCGGATGTGGCGCACCTCGGCGTAGAGGATGCGCGCCCGGGCCGCGTCCTTCTGCCAGCTTTTGCAGGCCGCCAGCGCCCCGGCCTGGTCCAGGGTACGCTCCGGCACTTCCTGCCCGGCATGGGCCCGGCGGATGATGACGTGCGAGCCGGGGCCGCCGTCGGTATGCAGCCAGATGTCGTGGGCCGCAGCCAGTTTGCGGGCCGCGATGTTGCCCTTGGCGTCACGGCCGCGCAGCAGGGCGAAGCCGTCGTCACTGACGAAGAGCTGCACGTTGCGCGGCAGGGCCGCACCGCGCAGGGCCCCCAGCGCCACCGTGCTCCTGTCGGGCTTCCCGGCCTCTCCGGCGGCGTGCCCGATACCGCCCAGCAGGGCTTCCTGCCGGGCCGCCTGCACGGTGGCCAGCTCGGCCCGCAGCACGGCACGGCGTTCCGCCAGATGCTCAAGGCCACGCTGGCCGCGCCGGGCCGTATGGAACAGGCGTTCCATGTTGTCCCGCACGCTGCGCCGCATATCCAGCTTCACGGTCTTGCGCGGCGTGTCCCCCTCCCCTTCCTCCGGCGGCGGCAGCACCAGTTCCGGTGCCCGGAAATCCGCGGGCCAGCGCCACAGCCAGGCCTGCAACAGCAGGCCGTCCTCACGGGCGGCACGCATGCCCAGCAGGCGCTGCTCTTCCTCGTCCAGCTTGGCCAGCAGCTGTTCCAGCTTGCGCAGACGGCGCGACAGGGGCAGGGCCGCGGCACCGGCGGCATCGCGCGCGGCCTTCTCCAGCACCAGCTTCTGCCCGGCTTTTTCCACCAGGCCGAGGATGTCTTCCCCCTGTTCCTCGCGCCAGCCCTGGGCCAGGGCATCCGGCAGGGGCCAGGCCGCGATGCGGCAGGAGGGCCGCTCGTTCCCGGCCTTCTCCTCCACTTCTCCGGCCGGCGGCGTGTAATAGAACACGTCCCCGCCGCCCAGGCGCAGATCTTCCAGCAGGGCCTGCCGGTCCAGCTCGTCATACAGGGGCAGGGCACGGCGCAGGGCCGGAGTCAGCACCGGCCAGTCCCGCCAGTGCGCAAGGGCCTCTTCCAGCTCCCCGGGCTCCGGCCAGCGCAGGGATTCTTCCTGCGGGCTGCGGCTCACGGGCAGGAAGCGCACCGAGGCCCCTTCGCGCAGATCCAGCAGCAGCCAGGTGGCCAGGGGCTCCCGCTCCGCGGCATCGCCGCTTTCCGGCGTCATGTCCGCCATGTCCGGCTGCGCCCCGCTCTCGGGGGAAAGGCCGTCCTCCTCGCCTTCCGCCGGGCTCCAGAGCACCATCTGGCGGCGCAGGGCCTCCTCGGCCGCGGCCTCCCCGCCCACCAGCAGCCAGAGCTGACGGCGGCTGAAGCAGCAGACCGTGGCCAGGATGCGGTGCCCGGCCAGATATTTGCGCAATCGCATGACCGGGGCCGACGGGGCCCGCCCGGCGGCCAGACGGCTGCGGGAAAGGAAGAGGAAGGGCTCCTTGCGTGCGGCGCGCAGGCACAGCTGGCACTTGCGGCTGCCGCCTGCCTGGGCGTAGCTCTGGCCGCGCGTGGGCAGGTTGATGTTGAAAGCCAGCAGGCCGGGGGCCGGTTCCTGCACTTTTTCCAGCCAGCCGCCGATGATGCGCGGTGCGAGCTCCTCGCAAAAACGGAAGAAAAGATGGGCGTCCATAGGTAATGCCGGGGATGTCCTTACCGGCGTGAAGCCGGGGCAAAAAACAGAAAAACGGGCCGGAGCCCGTTTTTTATGAAAAGGTCAAAGGATGCCGCGCTCCGGCGGCACAGGTCAGGGATGCGCGCTAGTCGCCGCGCAGATGTTCGTCCTCTTCCTGCTTGGCCTTGCAGTTGATGCACAGACGGGTGACCGGACGGGCCTTGAGACGGGGGATGGCGATCTCTTCGCCGCATTCGTCGCAAATACCGTAGGTGCCGTCGTCGATGCGCTGCAATGCGGACTGGATCTTGCGGATCAGGCGGCGTTCGCGGTCACGGATGCGCAGGGTGAAGGCGCGGTCGGATTCAGCGGTGGCCCGGTCAGCAGGGTCGGCAAAGACTTCATTGCTGTCCGTGAGCTCTTCGATGGTGGAGTCGCCCTTCTGCTTGGCTTCCTCCAGCATGGTGGTGAGGAGCTTGCGGAAATACTCTATATCCTTCTGGTCCATATAAGCCTCCCAAAACTGGCCCTGTAGGCACGATTTTGGCATTGTTGCCCCATAATGAGGAATCGCTCCTCATTACCCGGAAAAAGTCATCTTGTAAAGCGGTACGCGCCTATTCCCCCGCCTCGTCCTCCTGCGGCGGGATGCCGTGCAGGCGCGCTTTCTGCTCGGCGCGCAGTTCTTCGCGGGCCGGCACCCAGGCCGGTTCCTGCCAGATGCCCTCACGCGAGGGCAGCACCTCGCCCTGCCAGCCGCCGCCCAGCCAGCTGGCACGCACGCCCACGGGCGTGCCCAGACGCACGGCCTTGCCGGAATAGGAAGCCATCAGGGCCGCCGCCGCACGCAGCACCTCTTCCGGCCAGGTACGGCCGCCACAGGCCACGGCCAGAGGGCCGGGGATGTCGGCCAGGTGGATCTTGGCATCGTCCTTGCCCAGCACCGTGTGCAGGGCCTGGTTGTCGGCACTGGTGCGGCCGATGGCCAGCCAGTAGTCCCGGCCATCCTGTTGCGCCCAGAACTGCCGCCCCAGGTTGGAGAGCCTGAAGGCCCGCGTGTCGGGCTCGGGCCAGCGGGAGAGCACGGGCCAGTAGCGGCGGGCGTTCTCCTTGTCCGCCAGACGGCAGCCGCCGCCGGGCGTGGGGATCTCGGGCAGCTGGTACTTCTTGGCCAGCTCCAGCTGGTCCTTGCGGCCGCGCCCGCTGATGCCCAGCAGACGGGAACGGTCCACGAAGCCTTCCTCCTCGGCGGGGGTGGGCGCCAGATGCAGGGCGCTCAGGGGACGCAGCAAAATGTCCTGCACCCCGGCATCGCGGCGGATGGCATTGAGCACGTCCCGGCGCTGCGACATGGGACGCTGCCCCATGACCTCGCCCGTAGCCAGCAGGCGCGCGCCGATGCTCTCCATGTAGAGGCGGGCATGGCGCAGGAGCAGGATCTTGCAGTCCACGCAGGGGTTCATGACCTTGCCGAAGCCGTGGGCCGGGCGGGCGCGCAGCATGGCGCAAAAATCGTCGCTCACGTCCAGGGTGCGGATGTCCAGCCCGTAGAGGTTGCTCCAGCGCTCCACGGCGCCGGGATCACCGAAGAAGGGGGAATGGCAGTGCAGGCAGCAGACCCGCAGGCCCTGTTCCTCCATGACCTTGGCCGCCAGGATGCTGTCCAGGCCGCCGGAAAAAAGCACGACCACATCCACCGGCCGCTGGTCAGCATTGACCATGCCGGGCGCGGCGGGGGTCTGGAAATCGGAGGGAGTGTTCATCATGGCCCGCCTTCTACGCGAAAGCGGGGGCAGGAGGCAAGAGCCCGGCCCGGATTTTCGCAGCTGGGGGATAGGATTTTTTCGCCCTGCCGCGCCGTTGCGAGCCCCATGCGGGGTGGGGGACGCTCTTGAGGGCTGCCTCAGGTACCGCGCCAACACCACGGCGCTCCTCTCCCGCCGAATGAGCGTACCGTTTGACGGCCCTGGCCGAAGGCGTTGTGCCGTCGGCTCCGGCGCGCCTGCACGGCACCGGGGACCTGGAGCGGGAGAGGGGGGCAGGGAGACGGAACAGCGCGCCCCGGCCCTGTCGCCGCGCAGCCGGTCCTTCTCCCCTTGACAATTATTGAGATTTATTCCTGAATAGTACAGTTTTTGTGCGCGCCCGCACAGCCGCCCCCCTGCCGATGCCTTATCCTGTGATGCCCGGCATGCGGCAGGGCCCGTGCCGCGACGAGGGCGGCATCCCCGCAGCCCGCAAGGGCCCGTCCCGGGAGGCCTGCCGCCTTCCTTGCCTTGCCGTGCGCGCTTTGCTATACTGCGTTGCTTAAATTTCCTACAGGGAGCGTCTCTATGGCCAAAAAACCGGCCCTTTCTCCTGAAGAAGCCCGCGCCGAAGCCCTGGGCACCGCACTTGCCACCATCGAACGCAAGTACGGCAAAGGCGCGGTCATGAAGCTTTCCGACGAAGCCCATGTCAATATCCCCGTCATCCCCACGGGTTCCATCGGTCTCGACCTGGCCCTGGGCGTGGGCGGTATCCCGCGCGGCCGCATCACGGAGATCTTCGGCCCCGAATCTTCGGGCAAGACCACCCTTACCCTGCACATCATCGCCGAATGCCAGAAGATGGGCGGCACCTGTGCCTTCGTGGACGCCGAACACGCCTTGGACGTGAACTACGCCCGGCGCCTGGGCGTCAACACCGACGAACTACTCATCTCCCAGCCCGACTACGGCGAGCAGGCCCTGGACATCGCCGACATGCTGGTGCGTTCCGGCGCCGTGGACCTGGTGGTGGTGGACTCCGTGGCCGCCCTCATCCCGCAGGCCGAACTGGAAGGCGACATGGGCGAGAGCCAGGTGGGCGGTCATGCCCGCCTCATGTCGCACGCCATGCGCCGCCTTACCGGCACCATCCACAAGTCGCGCACGTCCGTGATCTTCATCAACCAGATCCGCATGAAGATCGGCGTCACCGGCTACGGCAGCCCCGAGACCACCACCGGCGGCAACGCCCTCAAGTTCTACTCCTCGGTGCGCATGGACATCCGCCGCATCCAGACCCTCAAGGACAAGGAAGAGTCCTTCGGTTCCCGCACCCGCGTGAAGGTGGTCAAGAACAAGGTGGCCCCGCCGTTCCGCAGCGCCACCTTCGACATCCTCTACGGTCAGGGCATCTCCCGCTCGGGCGAACTCATCGACCTGGGCCTGGAAGCCAAGATCATCGAGCAGAGCGGCTCGTGGTTCGCTTTCGGCTCCGAAAAGCTGGGCCAGGGCCGCGAAAAGGTCCGTGCCCTGCTGGACGAGGATCCGGAACTGCGCCGCCAGATCGAAGCCAAGGTCACGGAATTCCTGGGCATGCATCCCCAGGAGTTCATCCCCAGCGAAGAGGATCTGGACGACGGCAGCGCCGCCATGTCCGATCTGGACTAGTTTTTTGTGTGCAACGCGGCCCTGCGGGGCCGCCCGTTTTTTTATCGCCCTTCCGGGCAGCAACATGGAGCCCCTATGCTCACCGCCAAAGAGATTCGTCGCCGTTATCTGGAATTCTTCGCCCGCAACGGGCATGACATCCTGCCCTCCGGGCCCCTGATCCCGCCCAACGACCCCACCCTGCTCTTCACCAACGCGGGCATGGTGCAGTTCAAGAAGTTCTTCCTGGGCGAAGAAGTGCGCGACGTGCCGCGCGTGACCACCTCGCAGAAGTGCCTGCGCGTGTCCGGCAAGCACAACGACCTCGAGAACGTGGGCCGCACCGCGCGCCACCACACCTTCTTCGAGATGCTGGGCAACTTCTCCTTTGGCGATTACTTCAAGCGTGAGGCCATCACCTGGGCCTGGAAGTTCGTGACCGAAGAACTGGAACTGCCCAAGGAACGCCTGTGGGTGACCGTCTTCCGCGAGGACGACGAAGCTGCCGCCATCTGGCAGGAAGTGGCCGGTCTGCCCGCCGAGCGCATCGTGCGCATGGGCGAGAAGGACAACTTCTGGACCATGGGCGATACCGGCCCCTGCGGCCCCTGTTCCGAGATCTACATCGACCAGGGCGAAGACATGGCCTGTGGCCCGGATTGCGGCATCGGCAAGTGCGACTGCGACCGCTTCCTGGAGATCTGGAACCTGGTCTTCACCCAGTTCGACCAGCACGCCGACGGCACCCGTGACCGTCTGGCCCGTCCCAACATCGATACCGGCATGGGCCTGGAACGCATCGCCGCCGTCTGCCAGGGCAAGCGCTCCAACTTCGACTGCGACCTGTTCCAGGACATCATCCAGTACGCCGCCGAACTGGCCGGCGTGAAGTACAGCTTCAGCGCGCCCGACACCAACGACGTGGACACGGCCCTGCGCGTCATCGCCGACCACGCCCGCGCCGCCGCCTTCCTCATCGCCGACGGCACCCTGCCCTCCAACGAGAGCCGCGGCTACGTGCTGCGCCGCCTCATCCGCCGCGCCCTGCGCTTTGCCACGCTCATGGGCGTGCACGAGCCCTTCCTGTACAAGGTGGCCCGCAAGGTCACCGAGATCATGGGCGAGGATTACCCCGAACTGACCGAACATGCCGATTTCATCGCCCGCGCCGTGCATGAGGAAGAACAGCGCTTCTCCCTCACCCTGGGCAAGGGCCTGGCCCTGCTGGAAGACCAGCTGGCCGAACTGGAAAAGGCCGGTGACAAGGTCATCCCCGGCGAGTTCTGCTTCAAGCTGTCCGACACCTACGGCTTCCCGCTGGACATCATCACCGACGTGTCCGAAAAGCGCGGCTTCAGCGTGGACGTGGCCGGTTTCGAGGCCCACATGGCCGAACAGCGCCGCCGCGCCCGCGAAAGCCAGAAAAAGTCCGGCCTGCTGGGCCAGGACGGCAGCGGCTCCTCGCTGTTCCAGCAGCTGGCCGATGACGGCCTGCAGAGCGTCTTCACCGGCTACAGCGGCCTGAACGGCCAGGGCCGTATCGTGGCCCTGCTGGACGAGAGCGGCCTGAGCGTGGAAGAACTGCCCGCCGGCCGGAAGGGCTATGTGGTCACCAACCAGACCCCCTTCTACGGCGAGTCCGGCGGCCAGGCCGGTGATACCGGCCGCATGGAAGGCCCCGACGGCGCCGCCCGCGTGCTGGATACCCAGAAGCCCGCGCCCACCCTCATCGTCCACAACATCGAAGTGGAACAGGGCCTGCTGCGCATCGACCAGGAAGTGGCCCTGAGCGTGGAAGAAGACGCCCGCATGGCCACGGCCCGCAACCACAGCTGCACCCACCTGCTGCACGCCGCCCTGCGCTCCGTGCTGGGCACCCATGTGAAGCAGGCCGGTTCGCTGGTCAACAGCCAGCGCCTGCGCTTCGACTTCTCCCACATCGCGGCCCTGCCCCCCGAGGAACTGGCCGCTGTGGAACGCCAGGTCAACCGCGCCATCATGGCCGACTACCCCGTCTGCACCAAGGAAATGAAGCATGACGAGGCCGTGGCCAGCGTCGCCATGGCCCTGTTCAACGAAAAATACGGCGACACCGTGCGCGTGGTCAGCATGGGCGACGACGCCCATACCGAATCCGTGGAACTGTGCGGCGGCACCCACCTGAGCCACACCGGCCAGGCGGGCAGCTTCCTCATCGTGTCCGAAAGCGGCGTGGCCGCCGGCGTGCGCCGCATCGAAGCCGTCACCGGCTGGAACGCCTATGACCTGGCCGTGGCCCAGCGTGCCGAGCTGCACGACCTCTCGGCCCTGCTCAAGGCCAAGCCCGGCCAGCTGGCCGAACGCGTGCAGGCCCTGCACAGCGATGTGAAGAAGCTGCGCAAGGCCTCCGAAAAGGCGGCCGCCAGCCCGGCCACCGGCGCCGACCTGGTGCAGAAGGCCACCGAGGTCAACGGCGTGAAGCTGCTCACCGCCAAGCTGGACGGCGTGCCGGTCAAGGCCCTGCGCGACATCATGGACGACGTGCGCTCCCGCATCCCCTCCGGCGTGGCCTGCCTGGCCACGGTGGAAGGCGAGAAGGTGGGCCTGCTGCTCTACGTCTCCAAGGATCTGCACGGCCGCTTCACCGCGCCCGCCCTCATCAAGGACGTGGCCGCGCCCTGCGGCGGTTCCGGCGGCGGCCGTCCCGACCTGGCCCAGGCCGGCGGCACCAAGGCCGACGGCGTGGAAGCCGCGTTCGACGTGCTGCGCGACAAGATCGCCGGCTAACTTCGCGACTGTCGGGGAGGGGCCGCCGCATGGCGTCCCTCCCCGTTCCGGCCCCGCAGCCACCGTTTTTCCCTCTGCTTCTGGCAGGCCCGCGGCCTTCCGGGCAGACAGGCACCATGACGGCAGGATCATCCTGTCCCGTCCCCAGACACTCCGGCCGGGCGTTCCTCCGGGCTTCCCCGCGCCATACTCCCCCGCCCCGTGTCCGCTATCCCGGCGGGGCACAAACGGCGACTCGCTGTAAAGGATCGTACGATGATCGGTATTTCCAAACTGTATTGCGGTCAGGTGGAGCCCTCCGACGCCCTGCGTTACGGCCGTGAATCCGGCAACCTGCCCTCGCACCTGCTCCAGTTCTCCAAGGACAAGAAGCCCGTGGTGGTCTGGAACATGACCAAGCGCTGCAACCTGAAGTGCGTGCACTGCTACGCCCAGGCCGTGCCCGTGGACGGCGCCGACGACATCAGCACCGAACAGGCCAAGACCATGATCGACGACCTGGCCGCCTACGGCGCGCCGGTCATGCTCTTCTCGGGCGGCGAGCCCCTGGTGCGCAAGGACCTGGTGGAACTGGCCAGCCACGCCACCGCCAAGGGCATGCGCGCCGTCATCTCCACCAACGGCACCCTCATCACCAAGGAAAAGGCCCGTGAACTCAAGGGCGTGGGCCTCTCCTACGTGGGCATCTCCCTGGACGGCATGGAAGAAGTGCACGACCGCTTCCGCGGCGTGCCCGGTGCCTTCCGCAAGGCCCTGGAAGGCGTGGCCAACTGCCAGGCCGAAGGCCTGAAGGTGGGCCTGCGCTTCACCATCAACAAGCGCAACGTGGGCGAGATCCCCGGCATCTTCCGTCTGCTGGCCGATCTGGAAGTGCCCCGCGCCTGTTTCTATCACCTGGTGTACTCGGGCCGCGGCTCCGAGCTCATCAAGGAAGACCTGGACCACGCCGAGACCCGTCAGGTGCTGGACCTCATCATGGACGAGACCCGCGCCCTGTTCGACGCCGGCAAGCCCAAAGAGATCCTCACCGTGGACAACCACGCCGACGGTCCCTATGTGTGGATGCGCATGAAGCGTGAGGATCCCAAGCGCGCCGAAGAGATCTTCGAACTTCTGCAGTACAACGAAGGCAACAACTCCGGCCGCGGCATCGGCTGCATCTCCTGGGACGGCAAGGTGCATGCCGACCAGTTCTGGCGCAACCATACCTTCGGCAACGTGCTGGAGCGCCCCTTCTCCGAGATCTGGGACGACCCCAACATCGAGCTGCTGCACAAGCTCAAGGACAAGAAGGCCCATGTGGGCGGCCGCTGCGCCAAGTGCCGCTTCCTGAACATCTGCGGCGGCAACTTCCGCGCCCGCGCCGAAGCCTACTACGGCGACGAATGGGCCCAGGATCCCGCCTGCTACCTCACTGACGAAGAGATCGGCCTGTAGGCCGCCTTTTCCGAGACGACGACGCCCCGGCATCCCGGATGCCGGGGCGTTTTTGTTGCGATATCGCAAACGTCCGGCCGCAGGCGGCCATGCCCGGAGCCCCTGCCTTGCATGCCTGCAATCACAGTGGTGCCCGGCGGCTTTTCCCTTGTGGCGTTTTGCGCTATGGTGGCCTTCTCATCGGAAGGCCCCGTCCCCTGCCGCCCGGCGGCATCAGGAGGCAGGCTTTTCCGGGCGCCGGTCTTTCCCGCGGCCCCGCCGGGCCGGGGACGGTCCGTCGCCGTCCTCCCCAAACACAACCGCGGCATTGCCGCATCGAGGTAGAACCATGTCCCAATCCTTCCATCGCGGCAGACGTTTGCGCTGGACCCCCGAGATCCGCAGCATGGTGCGCGAGACCCCGCCCCTGCTGGCCGAAGACCTCATCATGCCCTACTTTGTGGTGGAGACCGAAGACCAGTCCTTCCGCAAGGAGATCGGCGCCATGCCCGGCCAGTACCAGCTGTCCCTGGCCGAACTGGAAAAGCAGGTGGAAAAGACCGTGGATGACGGCCTGAAGTCCGTGATCCTCTTCGGCATCCCGGCCGTGAAGGACGAAAAAGCCAGCGGCGCCTATGCCGAAGACGGCATCGTGCAGGAAGCCGTGCGTCGCCTCAAGCATCGCTGGCCCTCTCTCTACGTCATCACCGACGTGTGCCTGTGCGAATACATGAGCCACGGCCATTGCGGCATCCTGACCCCCGGCGGTGCGGTGCTCAACGACCCCACCCTGGAACTGCTGGCCAAGACCGCCGTGAGCCATGCCGCCGCCGGTGCCGACATGGTGGCCCCCTCCGACATGATGGACGGCCGCGTGGCCGCCATCCGTCATGCCCTGGACGAATCCGGCCTGGTCATGGTGCCCATCATGTCCTATGCCGTGAAGTACGCCTCGGCCTTCTACGGTCCCTTCCGTGAGGCCGCCGAATCCGCTCCGGCCTGCGGCGACCGCAAGAGCTACCAGATGGACCCCTGCAATGCCCGTGAAGCCATCATCGAAGCCCTGGCCGACCTGGACGAAGGCGCCGACTGCCTCATCGTCAAGCCCGCCGGTCCCTACATGGACATCATCCGCCAGGTGCGCGACGCCGTGAACGTGCCCCTGTGCGCCTATCAGGTGAGCGGTGAATACAGCATGATCCGCGCCGCCGGCCTCAACGGCTGGATCAACGAAGAGGCCGTGATGATGGAAAGCCTGCTGGGCATGAAGCGCGCCGGCGCCAAGATGCTCATCACCTACTTTACCGAGACCCTGCTCAAGCAAAGGCTGGTGCGCTGATGCACGACGAGAAGCACATGCCGGGCCATCCCGGCGGCATGGGGGGACACCCCGGCGGCCATCCCGGTGCCGCGGGTGCCCAGCCCGGCGGTCATCCGGGGGGCGCGCCCGGCCACAAGATGGTGCGCACCCTTGAGGACGGCACGCCCGCCTGCAAGCTCATCGCCTGGGAAGTGACCCGCTCCTGCAACTTGGCCTGCAAGCACTGCCGCGCCGAGGCCCACCCGGAACCCTATCCGGGCGAGTTCTCCACCGAAGAGGCCAAGGCCCTCATCGATACCTTCCCCCAGGTGGGCAACCCCATCATCATCTTCACCGGCGGCGATCCCATGATGCGCCCCGATGTCTATGAACTGGTGGCCTATGCCCACAACAAGGGGCTGACCTGCGCCTTCTCGCCCAACGGCACCCTGATCACGCCCGAGCTGGCCCGCAAGATCAAGGAAGCCGGCGTCAACCGCTGCTCCATCTCCATCGATGGCGCCGACGCCGCCAGCCACGACGAGTTCCGCGGCGTGCCCGGGGCCTTCGATGCCTCCATGCGCGGCATCGAATACCTCAAGCAGGCCGGCGTGCCCTTCCAGATCAACACCACGGTCACGCGCAACAACCTGCACAGCTTCAAGGACATCTTCAATCTGTGCGAACGCATCGGCGCGGCCGCCTGGCACATCTTCCTGCTGGTGCCCATGGGCCGGGCCTCGGGCCTGGCCGACCAAGTCATCAGCGCCGAGGAATACGAGGACGTGCTGCACTGGCTCTACGACTTCCGCAAGACCACCAGCATGCACCTCAAGGCCACCTGCGCGCCGCACTACTACCGCATCATGCGCCAGCGCGCCCATGAGGAAGGCGTGGCCGTCACGCCCGAGACCTTCGGCATGGACGCCATGACCCGCGGCTGCCTGGGCGGCACGGGCTTCTGCTTCATCAGCCATACCGGCCAGGTGCAGCCCTGCGGCTATCTGGAACTGAACTGCGGCAACGTGCGCGAGACGCCCTTCCCCGAGATCTGGCGCAACAGCAAGTACTTCCGCCAGTTCCGCGACCAGAAGTGCTACGAAGGCAAGTGCGGCGTGTGCGAGTTCCACAAGGTCTGCGGCGGCTGTCGCGCCCGCGCCTGGAGCATGAACGGCAACCATATGGCTGAAGAGCCCCTGTGCACCTATCAGCCCAAGCGCGCCACGGGCGCAAAGTGAGCGAGCATGACGGACGCCCCTGAATACTGCGGTCCCCACACCGCGCAGGAAGCCCTGGACGAGACCGACCGCCGCCTGCTGGACATCATCCAGACGGCCTTTCCCCTGACGCCCCGCCCCTACGCCGACCTGGGCACGCTGCTGGGCATCCCCGAGGAAGAGGCCCTGGAGCGCGTGCGCAGCCTGCGCCAGCGGCGCATCATCCGCCGCCTGGGTGCCAACTTCCAGTCCAACAAGCTGGGATTCGTCTCCACCCTCTGCGCGGCCAAGGTGCCCGATGACAAGATGGACGACTTCGTACGCGAAGTGAACGCCCGTCCCGGCATCACCCACAACTACCTGCGCGAGCACAACTACAACATCTGGTTCACGCTCATCAGTCCCTCGCGGGAAGACGAGCGCGCCACGCTGGATGACATCACGGCCCGTACGGGCATCCCCATCCTCAACCTGCCCGCCACGCGTTTGTTCAAGATCCGCGTGGACTTCCGCATGCAGGACTGAGACCCGTTCCCGATACAAAAGGGGAGGCCGCAAGGCCTCCCCTTTTGTATCTGTTCCTGCTGCCGCCGCCCGTGGCGGCCCGCCGCTCCTCCCCGGGGGCCCTTGCGCCCTCTTGAGCTCCGCCGGAGCCTGTGCTAACACCTCAAAACCAGTTGTTGAAAATTCGTTTCACCTTACGGACATGCGGATTTCCGGCCCTGCCCCTTCCCGGTGCGGCCTGGAGGTCCGCCTGCTTTTCTTCTCTTTTTCTTTCGCGATCCTGTCCTAAAATGTCACAGAATTGTCACAACCATGCAGCAGTATTCCGGGAACAGCTACGCGCACAAGGAGAGCGGCATGACCTCCCAGATAGTCCTCAAATACCCTGAGCAACCCTGCTCGCCCGAAGACATGCAGGACCTTTCCTGCCCCAACCTTTTCCTCAATCGGGAAATCAACTGGCTGGACTTCAACGCCAAGGTCCTGGACGAGGCCCTCTCGCCCCAGCAGCCCCTGCTGGAACAGCTCAAATTCCTTGCCATTTTCTATAACAATCTCGACGAATTCTTCATGGTCCGCGTGGCCAATATCCTGCGCCAGTACCGCAACGGCGCGCCCAACGGCTCGGCCGACCGCATCACGCCGGCCAAGCAGCTGGCCGAGATCCGCCGCCGCACCCTGCTGCTGACCTCACGCGCGCAGAGCCACTGGCTCAAGAGCCTGGCCCCGCAACTGCTGGAGCGGGGCGTGCGCATCGTGCGCTACACCGACCTTTCGGAAAAGCAGCGCCGCTTCCTGGACGGCTATTTCCGCAACGAGATCTATCCCGTGCTCACGCCCCAAGCCATCGACCCGGGGCACCCCTTCCCCACCATCTCCACCACCTGCCTCAATTTCATCATCCAGCTGCGCAACCGCGACAACGAATCGCGCTTCGTGCGCCTCAAGTGCCCCAACAACCTCTCGCGCTTCATCTTCATCCCGCGCAACAAGGAGGCCAAGACCTACGCCTCCCTGGGCTTCGACCCCAACGTGCGCGGTGACGACATCGTGCTGCTGGAAGACCTCATGGCCCAGTACCTGGAGCTGCTCTTCCCCGGCCATACGGTGGTCAGCTCCGCCCTGTTCCGCATCACCCGCAACACCGATCTGGAGATCGAAGAGGACGAGGCCGACGATTTGCTGGAAGCCGTGCGCGACCTGGTGGAACAGCGCCGCTTCGGCGACGTGGTGCGGCTGGAGATCGCCCACAAGGCCTCGCGCGAGCTGGTGGACTTTCTGGCCCGGCGCCTGCGCCTGCAACCTTTCCAGATCTACCGCATCAAGGGGCCCATGGGCTTTTCCGAGTTCATGACCCTTTATAATGTGGACCGCCCCCAGCTCAAGACGCCCGGCATCCAGGGGCACATCTCGCGCCTGTTCCAGGAAGGCGACATGTTCGGCCATCTGCGCAAGCGGGACGTGGTGCTCTTCCATCCCTACGACAGTTTCAAGGCCGTGCTGGACTTCATCCGCCGCGCCTGCGAGGACCCCAACGTCCTGGCCATCAAGCAGACCCTGTACCGCGCGGGCAACGATTCGCCCATCGTGCGCGCCCTCATCGAGGCCCGGCGCCGCGGCAAGCAGGTGGTGGCCGTGGTGGAGCTCAAGGCCCGCTTCGACGAGGAGCGCAACATCACCTGGGCCGAAGAGCTGGAAAAGGAAGGCGTCAACGTGGTCTACGGCTTCATCGGCCTGAAGGTGCACGCCAAGCTCTGCCTGGTGGTGCGCCGCGAAGCCGGGCACATCACGCGCTATGTCCACATCGGCACGGGCAACTACAATGCCTCCACGGCCAAGATCTACACGGACATGGGCCTCATCACCTCCAATGAGGACATCTGCGCCGACGTCACCGACCTGTTCAACGTCATGACCGGCTATGCGGACCGCGACCTGTACCGCAAGCTGCTGGTCTCGCCCCAGGCCATGCGCGGCCCGCTCATGGAGATGATCCGCCGCGAGATCGAGCTGCACAAGCGCTACGGCAACGGCGAGATCATCTTCAAGTGCAACCAGCTGGTGGATGCGGGCATCATCCGTGCCCTGTACCGGGCCTCCATGGCCGGTGTGCGCGTGCGCCTGCAGGTGCGCGGCATCTGCTGCCTGCGCCCCGGCCTGCCGGGCATCAGCGAGAACATCACGGTCACCAGCATCGTGGGCCGCTTCCTGGAGCATTCGCGCATCTACTGGTTCCATGCCAACGGCGAAGACATCATGTACATCGGCAGCGCGGACCTTATGCCGCGCAACCTCGACCACCGCATCGAGGTCCTGACCCCCATCCTCGATCCCGAACTGCGCCGCAAGATCCGCGAGGACATCCTCGAAGTCCATCTGGCGGACAACGTCCAGACTTGGCAGCTGCAGGCCGATGCCACCTATACGCGGCTCAAGCCCTCCAGCAAGGAAACTGCCGTCAACGCGCAGGAACGCATGATCGCCCAACATATCAGCAGGGACGATATCTGATCCCAAGGAGCTTTCATCATGGCTACCAAAAAACGCCCCGCCGGCAAGACCGGCAGCAGCACCAGCCGCAGCCGGCAGTCGCGCCAGGGGCAGAGCTCTACTCCCACCGCCGCTCCCCGCAACGACAGCGCCGAACTCCTCCAGGCTTCCCTGCCCGGCACCGGCACGGACGCGCCGCAGCCCGCTCCCGAAGCCGCCGAAGCGCCTGCCGTGACGCTGCCCGTCGTGGAAGGCTCCGCCCCGGAACAGCCGCAGGAAAGCGCGGCAACCGCCCCTGAAGTGCAGGCAAGCCGCCCTGCGGACACGATGAAGGAAGAAACTCTCCCGGCCGACGGGCCCGAACAGGCTCCGGCCGAAGCGCCCGTGACGGCGCAGGAAGCTCCGGCGCCGGAGGCCGGAGCGGAACAGGAAGCCGCCGCTCCCCAGAAGAAAGCCAAGAAAAAGGACAAGGAAGAAAAGAAGGCCAAGACGGGCAAGAAGCGCGTCAAGGTCGCCGGTCCCGAAACGGCCGATGCCGCCCACGACTGGACGCCCCTGCCCTGCGAGGCCCTGCTGGAGCATCTGCTGCCGGGCAGCCCCGAGCTGGAGGCCACCCGCCGTCACGGCCAGCATGTGGCCCATCTGGCGGAACAGCTCTTCGACCAGCTCCAGCCCCTGCACGGTCTGGACAGCCGCTGGCTCTACCGTCTGCGTATCGCCTGCTGCCTGCATGACATCGGTTTCGCTTCCGGGCGCAAGGGCCATCACAAAAAGGGCATGCGCATCGTGGAGCAGGACACCAGCCTGGCCCTGCTGCCCGAAGACCGTTCCCTGGTGGCCCAGCTGGTCCGTTATCACCGCAAGGCCTGGCCCGCCATGCGCCACCGCCGTTTCGCCGCTCTGGGCAAGAAGGACCGCGAGGCCCTGAACAAGGCCGCGGCCCTCATCCGCATGGCCGACGCCCTGGATTACCGCCACATGGAAGCCGTGCGCGACGTGGCCATCGACCTGCAGCCCGGCAAAGTGGTGCTGACCCTGAGCGGCGCCCAGGACTGCGCCCCCGAGCAGGACCGCCTGCTGGTCAAGGGCGACCTGTTCATGCACATCTTTGGCGTGGAGCTGGAGTGCATATGTCCCATCCTGTAGTCCCGGAGCAGGCGGGGCCTGACGGGGAACGCGTCATCGGCATCATCGACCTGGGCAGCAACTCGCTGCGCCTGATGCTGGTGCGCATCCTGCCCGACGGCTCGCACACGGTCCTCAACCAGGTCAAGAACATGGTGCGCCTGGGCGAAGGCGCCTTCGAGACGGGGCACCTGCGTGAAGAGAGCATGGCCCGGACCATCAACGTCCTGCGCGGCATGGCCGAGATGTGCGGCGTCTACGGCGCCTCGGAGGTCATCGCCATCGCCACGGCCGCCGTGCGTGACGCGGCCAACGGCCCGGACTTCATGCGCCGGGTCAAGGAAAAGACCGGCATCGACTTCCGCGTGGTCTCCGGCCGTGAAGAGGCCCGCCTCATCTATCTGGGCGTCTCCAGCGGTCTGGCCCATACCGAGAGCCTGCGCCTGTTCATCGACATCGGCGGCGGCAGTACCGAGCTGGTGGTGGGCAATTCCGAGGAATACCGCAACCTCGATTCCCTCAAGATGGGCTGCGTGCGCCTGTCCAACCTTTTCTTCGACAAGGACTCCGGCACCATCTCCGCCAAGCGCTACACCGCCCTGCAAAACTATATCCGCAACAATGCCCTGCGCTCGTTCCAGCGCATAGCGGACTTCGTCATCGAAGAAGCCGTGGCCAGCTCCGGTACGGCCCAGAACCTGGCCGAGATCGCCGCCGCCCTGGACGCCGAGGATGCCGCGCGCACGGGCCGGGCCCCGCAGGAATCCCGCGACGTGCTCAGCTACGGCGGCCTGCGACGGGCCGTCAAGGAACTCTGCGGCCGTACCCTCAAGGAGCGCCGCAACGTTCCCGGCATCAACCCCAACCGTGCCGACGTCATCGTGGCCGGTGCGGCCATCCTCCAGACCATCATGGAGGACCAGGGCTTCGACAGCGTGCGCATCAGCAACCGCAACCTGCAGAACGGCATCCTGGTGGATTACCTGTCCACTCGCATGCCCCATGCCGACGGCAGCTTCCATCCCGTGCGCAAGGAGAGCGTGCTGCACCTGGCGCGGCGCTGCCGCTTCGAGGAACGCCACTCCCGCCATGTGTCGCGCCTGGCCCTGGACCTGTTCGACAGCGCCAAGGCCATGGGCCTGCACGACTCCGGCGACCTGGCCCGCGAGCTGCTGCACTATGCGGCCCTGCTGCACGACATCGGCATCTTCATCTCCTTCTCGCGCCACAACGCCCACAGCCACTACCTGATCCGCAACACCGAGCTGCTGGGCTTCACCCGCCGTGAAGTGGACATCATGGCCGCCCTGACCTACTTCCACCGCAAGCGTCCCTCTAAGAAGGTGCCGCTCTTCATGGAATTCGACCAGGAGACCCGCGAGGAGATCCGCCTGCTCTCGCTCTTCCTGCTGCTGGCCGAGCGCATGGACAAGAGCCATCGCCAGATCGTGCGCACCGTCCGCTTCGAGGCCCGCAAGGAAGGCGGCCTGCAGCTCTCGCTGCGTGCCCCCGAGGAATGCCCCATCGAGCTGGATCTGGTGCGCGGCAGCGCCAAGCTGGTGCGCAAGGTCTTCCGGCAGGAGATCCCCGTGGAGGTGGTCAGCAGCTTCCGCCGCTGATCCCGGCCGTCCCGCCACACGCTATGCCAAAGCCCCGCACGACGCGGGGCTTTTTTTCACAGGAGCGAACGCCAAGCGTCATCACTTCGCCATGCCCCGGGGCGCGGACCGGTGTATCCTGCCGGGAAATCATCCCCCCGGAGGTCTTGCCCATGGACGACGCCCAGCATTCCCTGCAACGCAAACTGGAACAGGAACGGCGGCACCTGGCCCGCCTGTGCGCCGGATTCGCCCTGCCCCACGGGCATGGTGACGAGGCGGACAACGCCCGTGACGAGATGGCGGAGCTGCTGGCCTGGAGCCACGCCCATTTGTGCGCGGCGCGCATCCGCGCCCTGGAAGGCCTGCTGGGCGATCTGCGCTGCAGCGGCCGCCGCCTGTGCATGGACTGCGGCGAAGAGATCCCCCTGTCCCGGCTGCTGGCCGTGCCCGGGGCCTGCCGCTGCCGGGACTGCCAGCAGCTGGCGGAAGAAGAAGGCACCCCCTGTGACCGGCGCCTGCCCCTGCTGCCGGAAGGACTGCTGCCGCCGGCGGCTGCGCTGCGCTGAGGATTGTGCCTGACGGGACAGCATCCCGCCCGCCCACGGCGGGCTTTTGTGCCTGCCGCACCTGCCACGGAACGCCAATCCTCTTGAATAGCACGGTTTATTTTTTACGGCTTCGCCAGTGCCCCTCTCCGGCGTTTGCGCGAGGTCTTCTTGCCGTCCGCAAAATTTTAAAAAATATCTCCTGACATATGGCATGGCCCGTCCATTGTGCCGTGCTCCCCGCCCCATTGCAGCAAGGGACTGCGTTGGCTTTCCTGCGGCCTTTTTTTACGTGTTACCTCCCATCGCTCACCTGCTGCGACTGTTATTCAGGAAAGATATGCATATATCATGCTTATATCATCAAAAAAAGCATGAATAAGATACGTTGTTTATGAAAAAATGCACATATTTTTGAATATATCACCTAAAAATAAGACTAGAATACAATTAGTTTATTTTATGTTGTGAATTATAGTTTTTTATTTTTTCTACATACAAAACACGAATACCATGTTATCTTGAGAAGAACAGGAGTGTATTACGATTTGTAAAAGCATGTAACAAAACAATGAGGGGAGAACGATGGCCAGCTGTGAACGACCCGAACCGTCCTTTGTCCGGAAAAGCCTTTCCGCCCTGCCCGGTATCCTTCTGCTGACAGGCGTCGCCGTGTTTTCATGGTTCATCACGCCGCGCCTCATCGCCCTGCATCCCTTCATGAAGTCCCTCAACCTGAGCGATTTCATCGTGGCCATCATCCTGGGCATGCTCATCTGCAATACCGTCGGTGTGCCCGCCGTCTTCCGGGACGGCCTGCGCTTCTCCACCACCCTGACCAAGACCGGCATCGTGGTCATGGGCTGCAAATATTCTTTTGCCGGGCTCATCAAGACCGGCTCGGAAGCCATCATCATCATTTCCGTCTTTTTGTTCACCTCCGCCATCATCCTGATGTGGCTCTCCCGCCGCCTCAGCATGTCGCCTTCGCTGGGTGCCTGTCTGGCCGCCGGTCTGTCCATCTGCGGGGTCTCGGCCTGTGTGGCCATCGCCCCGGCCGTCCGGGCCAAGAATGAAGACATCGCCTACACCATCGCCGTTGTGCTCATGTTCGGCCTACTGGCGCTCTTCGTCTTCCCCTTCATCGGCCACTGGCTCGACCTCAGCCCCAACCAGTTCGGGGCCTTCGCCGGTGTGGGCATCGTCAATTCGGCCCAGGTGCTGGCAGCGGGCTTCGCCTTCAGCAATGACGCGGGCATCGTGGCCGGTGTGTACAATATCGGTCGCGTCATTTGTCTGCCCCTGGTGGTGCTGATGCTGGCCATCATGGTGGCCGCCGAGGACGCCAAGGTGCATTCCCAGCTGGCCAACACCAGCAAGATGCGCATCATCCTCGACAAGTTCCCGGTCTTCGTGCTGGGCTTCCTGGCCGTGGTCCTGCTGAACACCTTCGGCTTCATGAGCAAAGAAGAAGCCAAGATGGCCGGTACCTTCATGAACTGGTGCTTCCTGCTGGGCTTCTCCAGCATCGGCCTCACCACCCACCTCAGCGACATCAAGGCCGCGGGCCTTTCCGGTGCGCTCATCGGCTTTTGCGTGGCCTCGGTCAAGGCAGGCCTGGCTCTGCTGGTGGTCCTCTGCTTCCTGCAATAACGGACCACCATCGCGGGGAAGGGCCTGGTCGCTATGCCCAGCATGCCCGCAAGACCGCCACGCCGGCCATGCCCCTGCGGGGCGCCGTTCAACCGTGAGCATGCGGAAAGCCCTCTGCGATCCCTTCCCCGGCTTGCCTGATGGACGGACGGCATCAGCCCCGGACGGAGGCGACGCCTGATGCCGCCTGACGGAACACCATAAAAAATAGAGGGGACCCGGATACGACACGCCCCCCTGGAGGACATCATGTGGAACAAGATCTCCAAGAGCAGACAACAGGACATCATCGTCATCACCTGCGGCATCCTGCTGATCCTGCTGGCCAAGGTGCTGGCATGATCTGCTGTCTGGCCTCCGCCGCCTGTCCCCTGCGCGACACGGCCGCCCCGCTGGTCGCCTGTGGCGGAAAGGAAAGTATCCGTGCCGTCTATGATGCCGGTATCGACCTCGGCCATTACGGCGAGGTGGATCAGCTGGCGCCCGCCGGGGCCATGGCGGAATTCACGGCTTATGTTCGCCGCCAGAGCGAGGAAGAAGCGGAAGCCGCCTTCGCGCCGCTGCGGCAGGCCGCCAACGGTCGGGGCGTGGAGGTGCGCCTGCATGTGGTCTACGGGCCAAGGGCCGTACGCGATCTGCTGCACCGCTGGCAGGAAGAGGAGACCGTGCGGGTCTTCGGCGGGGAAGGCATGGCCTGACTCCGGCCTTCTGCAGGCCGGACCATGACAAACATACCTGCGTAAGGGACAACATGGAGCGGGAAGGAGGCGGATGTTTCCTTCCCGCTTTCGGCCCTCAGGCACTTACGCGAAGGCTGTGACAGAAGGCAGCGGCGCAAGAGAATGGGTCATCCGGATATGCGGCACGTGGTGTGTTGCTCCGGGACGCTGCCGTACGGATGATGGCCGATACGTGGTCCTCGGGAAGCCAGCGGCAAAGTCGGGGACAGCCCCACGAGCCGGGACAAAGACAGGGAAAAAGAAGAACAGGGAAAGAAAGGGGATAGCACGGGCTGGCCCGCACGGGAGGAGGAGACAGCCGGTCGGCTGCCCGCAGACGTCCGACCGGCAAAAGCCCATAACGAAAAAAGGCTTGCAACTTTCGCTGCAAGCCTTTGGATTCCCTGGTGCCGAGGGACAGAATTGAACTGCCGACACGGGGATTTTCAGTCCCCTGCTCTACCAACTGAGCTACCTCGGCGTGAGGTGGTGTTGTTCGTCACAACAAAAATGCTTGTACAGATTTCCCCCCGACTTGGCAAGCATTTTTTTTCGTTTTTTGCCAAAAACTTGAA
>NZ_DS996360.1:58239-95505 GCF_000156375.1 Desulfovibrio piger ATCC 29098 | reverse complement strand
TTTTTTGTCCAGCCTCCATACTGTTCCCGTCAGGACAGGCAGTATCCCTATATTTTCAGGCTGTTGCAGGCACATCGTTTTTTTGTGCGCCCTGTCCCCGCCCCTTCATCCCACAGGATCCCCATGGCCTTCCGCCCCTCTCTGCCTCCCTTCATCCTGGAATCCGCTGCCCTGCGCAGCCAGGGCGCCTGGACGCTCATGGCCCAGGCCCTGCTCACGGGCCTCGTCTCCGGCGGGGTCATCGGCCTGTTCCGCTGGCTCTATACCATCATCAACGGCGCCGTCCGCGCCCATGTGGCCGGGCAGGATCCCTTCGCACCACTCTCGCTGGCCCTGATGGCCGCCGGGCTGCTGCTCATGGCCCTGACGGCCGGGCTGCTCCTGCGTTATGAGCCCCTCATCGGCGGCAGCGGCATCCCGCAGGTGGAGCTCATCGCGGCCGGAAAGCTGCCGCCCATGCGCTGGGCGCGGGTGCTCTGGTGCAAGTTCGTGGCCACGCTGGCCGCGCTCAGTGCCGGTCTTTCCGTAGGGCGCGAGGGCCCCTGCATCATGATGGGCGCCACCGTGGGCGCGGGCGTGGGCTATATGTGGCACGACCGCTGCCGCGCCAACCGGCCCCGCTATCTGGTGGGCGGCGGCGTGGCGGGCATGACCGCCGCCTTCGGCGCGCCCGTGGCCGGCATGTTCTTCGCCTTCGAGGAGATGAAGACCCCGCTCACCCTGCCCATGCTGCTCTTCACCGGCCTTTCGGCCCTGTCCGCCTGGTTCATGGTGGACGTGGTGCTGGACTTCGGCCTGGTCTTCCCCTTCGCCCGGTTGCCCGGCCTGCACTGGAGCCAGTACTGGCTGCCCCTGCTGGCCGGCATGGCCTGCGGCCTGCTGGGGGCCGTGTACAATGCGGGCATGATCCGTCTGCTGCTCTGGCAGGACAGGGCCCGCTGGCTGCCCGGGCCCGTGCGCATCGTCTTCCCCTTCATCTGCTGCGGCGTGCTGCTCCTCGTCTGGCCGGAGATCACGGGCAACATGGGCCTGACCACCCTGCAACTGGAGCACCTGCGCCTGCCCGCCCTTGCCCTGGCCCTGCTGCTGGCGGGCAAGATCGCCTTTTCCTGCGTGAGCTTCGCCTCGGGCGTTTCCGGCGGCATCCTCATGCCCATCCTGCTGGCGGGCAGCATGGCCGGCGCCCTGCTGGCCGCGCCCCTGCGCGATGCCGGGCTGGTGGCCCCGGAACAGACGGCCACCCTGCTGGTGCTGGGCATGGCGGGCCTGTTCTCCGCCTCCGTGCGCACGCCCCTCACCGGAGCCGCCCTGGTCATGGAGATGTGCGGCGGCTTCCATCTGGCCCCGGCCGTGCTGCTGGCCGCCTTCGCCGCGGCCTTCACGGCCAATGCCTTGCATTCGACGCCTGTTTACGACAGTCTCAAGGAACGTATCCTGGAACAGCGCCGTCGGCGCCGGGCCGCCGCTTCCCCCACCGAGGAGAGACCATGACCCGCCTGCTTCCCTGCCTCGTCCTGCTGCTGTGCTGCCTTGCGGCCTGCACGTCCCGCAATGTCCCCGACAAAGCCGGCTACACGCCCGTGGCCGCGCCCTGGACATGCGCCACCTATCTGGACAGCAACGAGAACGCCCTCACGCCCGTGCTGATGCTGGACGGCTGGGCCGCCGCCCGCACACAGCAGGTGCGTCTCGGCAAGGCCGGGACCGACGCCCTGCTGGATCATCTGGAGGCCTGGTGCCCCACCCATCGTGAAGACAAGCTGGCCGACGTCATCCTGGCCTGGCGCCGCCAACACGCCGACAGGGGCAGGATGCTGCCCGCCGTGAGCTGCGCCGGCTGGTACGCCCCGGCCACGCGCCCCATCACGGGCAACGAGCAGCAGCTGGCCCTTTCCCTCTGGCTCGCGGGCCATGCCCTGGGGCGGGCCGGTCTGGAGGTCCCCCTGCAGGACCAGCGGCGCCTCGACCGCATCTTCGCCCTGTTCGACAGCGGCGAGAGCCCCCTGCACCAGTACTGCCGCCGCGATCCCGGGGCCCTCGTGCTCCACGGGCTCACGGCCGTAGGCCTGGAAGAGGCGGCGCGCCCCGCTGGTGCGGCAAAGGCGGATACACCGAAAAACTACAAGTAACATTTTGATATAATTGTAAAAATAAAATAGTGCTTGCAAATATGGTTCAGGTTGCGTAAACAACTGTCCCAAATAAAATTCTACAAGGCGAGGCCGTATGACTCGTAAAGACCGTACCGAAGGCATCTACAGCCGCCGTGAAGTGCTCGACGAAAGCGAACGCCGTCAATATTGCCTGATCCAGCTCAAGGACCTGCTCTCCTACGCCTACCGCTACTCCGAAGACGTCAAGAAACGCTTCGACCGTGCGCAGTTCAACGTGGAGAAGTTCAAGACCCTGTCCGATATCAAGCACATCCCCATCCTCAAGAAAAAGGAACTCATCTTCCTGCAGTCCATGGGCCCGCGTCTGGGCGGTCTGCTGACCAAGGACATCGGGGACCTGAAGCGCATCTTCCTCTCCCCCGGACCCATCTTCGACCCCGAAGACCGCGGCGAAGACTACTGGGGCTACACCGAAGCCTTCTATTCCGTGGGCTTCCGTCCCGGTGATGCCGTGCAGAACACCTTCAACTATCAGCTGACCCCGGCCGGCCTGATGTTCGAAGAGCCCCTGCGCAAACTGGGCTGTGCGGTCATCCCCGCCGGTCCCACCGATGCCTCCACCCAGCTGGACATCATGCAGAAGCTGCGCGTCTCCGGCTATGTGGGCACGCCCAGCTTCCTCATGCACCTGGCCCAGAAGGCCGAGGAAAAGGGCCTGAACCTGCGCAAGGACCTCTTCCTCGAAGTGGCCTTCGTCACCGGTGAGCGCCTGTCCGAAAAGATGCGCTCCCAGATGGAAAAGAAGTACGACCTCATCATGCGCCAGGGCTACGGCACCGCCGACGTGGGCTGCATCGGCTACGAATGCTTCCACAAGACCGGCCTGCACATCGCCAACCGCTGCTACGTGGAGATCTGCCATCCCGATACCGGCATCCCGCTGAAGGACGGCGAAGTGGGCGAGATCGTGGTCACGGCCTTCAACAAGACCTATCCGCTCATCCGTCTGGCCACGGGCGACCTGTCGTACATCGACCGCAGCCCCTGCGCCTGCGGCCGTACCAGCCCGCGCCTGGGCAACATCGTGGGCCGCGTGGACACCACCGCCCGCATCATGGGCATGTTCGTCTACCCGCATCAGGTGGAACAGGTCATGAGCCGCTTCGAAGAAGTGAAGCGCTGGCAGATCGAAGTCACCAACCCCGGCGGCATCGACGAGATGACCCTGTTCATCGAGACCAGCGGCTTCAAGCGCGAGGAAGAGCTGCTCCACCAGTTCCGCGAAAAGATCAAGCTGCGTCCCGAGCTCAAGATCCTGGCGCCGGGCAGCCTGCCCCCGCAGATCCGTCCCATCGAGGACAAGCGTCACTGGGATTAACCCCGTCATGGAGGCCCGGCCCCTGCGCCGGGCCTTTTTGCCCTGTGCCGGTCGCTGCCCGGCTGTCCCGCAAGGAGGCTCGTCATGGAAATGTCGCCGCAACTGGCCCGTCTGGTGGCCTGGCTGGAAGAGATGCACGCCCGCGTCATGCAGGCCGAACAGGCGGCCCTGGCCGTCATGGACGATATGCCCGCCTATACGGCCCGCATGCAGGAGAAGGCCCGCCTGCTGGCCTCTCTGGAAGAGGAAGGCGAGGCCTATCTCGAAGAGCTGCCCGAACAGCTCCAGGACCAGGCCGGGCACCGTCTGCACCGCTTTTCGGCCAGCGCCCGCAACGCGCTGCGCATCGGCTCCATCTTCTATATGTCCGCCCTGCTCTATCCCGAAGACCACAAGCCCGGCCAGCCCGACGACCTGCAGGTCTTCATCCGGCGCCTGCGTGACGAAGGCGAACACTATACCCTGCACCCGCAGGACTAGCGGACAGTTTTTTTCAGGGGGCAGGAGGGCGCCCCGGCCCGCGCGCAAGGGGCCCGCCTTCCCCGCTCCATCCTTCCCCCAGCGCGCTTTGGCCGGAAGGATGATGATCCCGGCGGCGCTCCGGCCTTCCCCTGATGCCGGTCTCCCGGCGCTGCCCCGGAGGTCTCCCGACGGAAGATTTCGGGAAGGGCGCGGCAAGGCCGCCTTCTTCCCTCTGGTGAAGGCCTCCCGGCCATGGATGACCGGCGTGGCCGCACCCTGAACCGACCAAGGAGTTACCATGAACAAACGTATCCTGGGCGGCCTGCTCTGCGCCGCCATGCTCTGCGCCGCTCCCGCCCTGGCCATGCCCGGCATGGGCGAAGGCAAGGCCCCTGTGGACAAGTTCCCCATGATGGACGCCAACAAGGACGGCAGCGTCAGCAAGGAAGAATTCAAGAAGTTCTTCCCCCAGATGCAGGACGGCGCCTTTGCCGCCATCGACAAGAACAAGGACGGCGCCATCAGCCATGAGGAATGGCAGGGCTTCAGCAAGAGCCACGCCATGGGCCGCGCCGGCCACCCCGACGCCCAGATGGCTCCCGCCGGCGAGGCCGCGCCCAAGGCCATGCCGCTGGTCACGCCGCCTTCCAAGTAACCGTCAGGGGAGCGTCCCTGCGTCCCTGCCGGGCGCTCCCCCTTCACGGCACCGCGGTGCCGCCCTTTCGACCTTTCACCCCATCCGTGTGGCGCCCTAAGGCCGCCAAAGGAAAACCATGCCCTTCTTCCCCAAGCCCCGGCGCCGACCCGCGCCCGCCGATACCGACATCAGCACCACCGACGCCGCGCCCCGTCCTTTCCGCCCGCGTCCGCTCACCGGCACGCAGCCTGCCGACCGTCCCCGCTTCCAGCGCGGGGAACGTAACGAATTTCCTTCCCGGGACGACCGTCCCCGCCGTGAAGACCGCCCCCGTGACGGGCGCCGTCCTGCCGGGGACTTTCCCCGTGCCGGGCGTCCCGCAGACCGCCGCGATGCCCGCCCCGGCTCCCGGCAGCGCAACGAGGCGTTCCAGGATCCGTGGGTGGACGGCCAGCCCCGCTTCCTGCCCATGAGCCGCGCCGAGATGCAGGCCCTAGGCTGGAAGGAACTGGACGTGCTGCTGGTCAACGGCGATGCCTATGTGGACCACCCGGCCTTCGGGCCCGTGCTGCTGGGCCGCTGGCTGGTGGCCCACGGCTTCCGCGTGGGCATCGTGGCCCAGCCCCGCTGGCAGTCGCCCGACGACCTGCTGGTCATGGGCCGTCCCCGGCTTTTCGTGGGCGTCAGCGCCGGCGCGCTGGACTCCATGCTGGCCCACTACACGGCCTTCCGCAAAAAGCGCCACGACGATGCCTACACCCCCGGCGGCAAGGCCGGTGCGCGTCCCAACCGCGCCTGTCTGGTCTATGCCAACCTGGCCCGTCAGGCCTTCCCCGGTCTGCCGGTGATCCTGGGCGGCATCGAGGCCTCGCTGCGCCGCACCACCCATTATGATTTTTGGACCGACAGCCTGCGCCGCTCCATCCTGCTGGATGCCAAGGCCGACCTGCTCATCTACGGCATGGGCGAGCTGGCCATGCTGGAATGCGCCCGCCGTCTGGCCGAAGGCAAGAGCCTGCACGGCATCGACGGTACGGCCTGGCTGGCCAAGGTGGACGAGAACAACGTCCCCGTGGATCTGCCCGAGGAATGGCTCGACCTGCCGCGCATGCAGCTGCCCTCGCACGAGGCCGTGCAGGCCGAGGCCACGGAACTGCTGCGCCTGACCCAGATGCTGGAACAGCAGGTGCACCGCCAGAACGCCTGGGCCCAGCAGATGGTGGGCGACCGGGCCCTGGTGCTGGCGCCTCCGGCCCGGCCCCTGACCACGGAAGAGATGGACAAGATCTACTCCCTGCCCTACGCCCGCGCGGCCCATCCCCGCTATCGCGAGCCCATCCCGGCCGACGAGATGCTGCGCACCAGCATCACCAGCCATCGCGGCTGTGGCGGCGGCTGCTCCTTCTGCTCGCTGGCCCTGCATCAGGGGCGCCGTATCAGCTCCCGCAGCCAGGAATCCATCCTGGCCGAGGCCCGCAAGCTGGTGGCCCAGTCCCGTCGCGGCCAGGTGGCCATCTCCGACGTGGGCGGCCCCACGGCCAATATGTGGCAGGCCCACTGCGCCCTGGACGACGCCACGTCCGCCAAGGCGGAGCCCGGCGCGCGGCCTTCGTCCCGCTGCCGCCGCAGCAGCTGCTGTTACCCCACGGTCTGCAAGTCCTTCATCACCCCGCAGATGCAGCATGTGGGCCTGCTGCGCGAGGTGGCGGCCCTGCCCGGCGTGCGGCAGGTGCGCGTGGCCAGCGGCGTGCGCGCCGACCTGGCCCTCAACGATCCTGAGGCCCTGGCGGCCTATACCGGCGAATTCACCGGCGGCCAGCTCAAGGTGGCCCCGGAACACTGCGCCGCCCGCGTACTGGACCTGATGCGCAAGCCGGGCATGGAAGTTTTCGAGGCCTTCCTCCAGAGCTTCGTGGAACAGAGCCGTCTGGCCGGGCGCGAGCAGTATGTGGTGCCCTACATGATGAGCGCCTTCCCCGGCTGCACGGACGAGGACATGCACGAGCTGGCCCGCTGGCTGCAGGAACGCCACTGGAGCCCGCAGCAGACCCAGTGCTTCATCCCCACGCCGGGCAGCATCGCCACGGCCATGTATTACTGCGGCCGCAACGAGGACGGCGAAGAGATCTATGTGGCCCGCAGCGATGCCGACCGCCTGCGCCAGCACCGCATCCTGATGCCCGATTTCGGCCGTATGCCCGAACGCGGCGGCCATGCCGATGCGGAGGATGCGGGCGAAGGTCACCGCCGTGAGCCCCGCTGGGAAAACACCACCGAGCGCTGGCGCGACGAACGCCGCAGCGCCGACGGCCTGGCCCCCCGGCACGAAGGCCGCCGCGACTTCCGGGAAGACCGCAAGCCGCCCTTTGCCCGCTTCGATGACGAACAGGACGAGGCTCCCCGCCGTGACTTCCGCCGTCCCGACCGCGACGGTTTCCGCAAGCCCGGTTTCCGGCAGGATGCGGACAAGCCCTTCCGGCCCCGCCCCTTCCCCGATGCCGCCCGTGACGGTGACGAAGCCCCGCAGGCCCGGCCCGCCTTCCGCAGGGATGGTCAGGGAGAACGTCCCTTCCGCCCGCGCCGTGATGACGACGGCCGGCCTTTCCGCAAGGACGGCTTCCGTCCCCGGAACTTCCACGACCGTGACGGCGACGAAGGCCAGGACGCCTGGAAGCGTCCCCGCCCCTTTGCCCGCTTCGATGACGAACAGGACGAGGCTCCCCGCCGTGACTTCCGCCGTCCCGACCGCGACGGTTTCCGCAAGCCCGGTTTCCGGCAGGATGCGGACAAGCCCTTCCGGCCCCGTCCCTTCCCCGATGCCGCCCGTGACGGTGACGAGGCCCCGAAGGCCCGGCCCGCCTTCCGCAGGGATGGTCAAAACGAACGTCCCTTCCGTCCCCATGGCGACCGCTTCGTGGATCGTGATGGAGAAGAAGGAGGGCGGCCCTTCCGCCCGCGCCGTGACGACGACGGCCGGTCTTTCCGCAAGGACGGCTTCCGTCCCCGGAACTTCCACGACCGCGACGGCAACGAAGGCCAGGACGGACAGAAACGCCGTGCGCCCTTCCCCCGCTTCGATGACGAGCAGGACGGTGCGCCCCGGCGCGACTTCCGCCGCCCCGAACGTGATGGTTTCCGCAAGCCCGGTTTCCGGCAGGATGCGGACAAGCCCTTCCGCAAAAACACGTTCCGCAGGGACGGCAAGCCCGCCTTCGGCGCCCGACGCCGGGACAGGGGCTTTGACGGCCCGGCGCTGAACGACGACGAAGAATAAAAAAACGGGCGGTACCCGCGAGGGTATCGCCCGGAAACATGGATGGACGCGCATAGCGCCCGCGGCCCTTGCCGCCGCTGGCGGACGGGCAGGCAAGCAGGGCGCATCGGCCCGACACCGGCGCAGGACGCCGAGGAGAGCTCATGGATCAGGAAGAACGCATCATCCGGCTGGAAGAGCTGGCCTATTTTCAGGAAGAACGCCTCCGCGAACTCAACGAGGCCCTGACGGCCCAGCAACAGCAGATCGACACGCTGGAACACCGTCTGGCCGAGACCATGGAGCTGGCCCGCAACCTGCGCGACCAGCTGGGGCAGACCGGCAACGGTGCCCCGGTCAACGATCTGCCGCCCCACTACATGCCCGAGCGTTACTGATCGGACCGGGCGACAGGCAATCAAGCGGACATAGGCGAGGGGGAGAGGGAAACCGTTTTGAAAAACGGTTCTCCCTCTCCCCCTCGCGCTCCCCCGCTCCCTTCCCAAAACTTTTATACGGGTCCATGCCGGGCATCGTCTCCCCTCAGCCTGTGCCCGCCTTCCCGCCCCCCGGCTGCCCGGGGAAACGGAGACCAGGCGGCTGCACGGCATGAGCGACGCCGGGACGGCCCCCTGCCAGCTCCTGATCACGAAAAGTAAAAAGCCGCGCTGCCATGGCGCGGCTTTTGCTGTTGCGGTACAGGAAGATACGGATAAAGGCCCACAAGCTCCCCTGCCGCCTCTCTCCAGGCCTGGCGGCCAGTGGCGGGCGGCAGGACCGCGCGGCCATTCGACGCTTCCCCTCTGTCTCCTGCCTGTCCTCCTGCGTCCCTAGAAGCGGGACGTGGCCTCGCCGCGGCGCTTCTTGGCGCAGTGCAGGCCCAGAAAATCCGTTTCGGGCCTGGCGGTCAGGCGCTCGTCAGGCACGGCCGCCAGGCCGCGCCGCTCGCGCAGCACATGGCTCAGATACTCCCGGTGCAGCATGTCTCGCAGCCAGGGCTGCCGGTCGCCCATGTCGCGCACCAGGCTGGCACCGATGACGTCCCCGCCGTGCAGGCCGTCCATCATCTCGCAATCACCGGAGCCGTAGACGCGGGGATCCGAAAAATCCATGCTCTCCACGCCGCAGTCCAGCAGGCCCTGCCGCAGGGCGGACAGCCAGCCGGCATCGCCGCCGTTCCTGTCGGCAAGGGCACCCAGCACGGGCGTGGCCAGGGGCGGCAGGAAGACAATGGTGCGGATGCCGCGCGACCGCAGGCGGCAGCAGATCTCGGCAAAAACTTCCAGACGTGCCCTGTCCGGCGCAAGGCTCCCGGCCCAGGCACCGCTACCGCTTTCCAGCTCGCGCAGGGTGCGGGCAAAGGCATGGTCCGGCGCAGGCAGGCGGCCGTCCAGTATCGCGCCCTCATAGAGCGAGCCGTCCGGCCCGTAGCCCGTGTCCCGGAGCTGGGCCTCCAGACCGTAGCGGTCGGCACGCAGACGGCCTTGCAGGGGGGCCATTATATCCGCCGGGGCTATGCGCCCCTGCGCCAGCCAGCGCCAGGGAGCCCGCAGAGTGTCCGCATCCAGCAGCGAAGGCCGCCCGGCCTGATCGGGATGTCCCGCCGGAGCGCCCGCCATCAGCCACCAGAAGTCCAGCCCCAGCAGCACCACTTTGGGACGGTGGACGGCCAGCATCCTGTCCACCAGCAGCCGCAGGCTCTCCAGATCCGTGGCGGCCCCGGCCATGTTCACGAAGGGGCGTTCGAAAAAGACCCCGCGCACGTTCCCCGCCCGCGACGAGCCCAGCACCACCACCTCAGGCTTCACGGCGGCATACAGGGCCAGTTTGTAGGCCATGATGTCCTGCGTCAGACCCGGCCCGAACAGGACGAACTCCCCCTGTGCCTGCCGTGCCACGACTTCTTCCTGATCCAGCTCACCGCTGGCCGTCAGCCAGCAGACGGCCCAGGGGACCAGCAGCAGCCCCGCCAGCAGGGCCAGGATCACCAGAGAAAGAAAAAAACGTTTCAGCCAGCCGTCAGGGGCCGGATGCACTGTCTCGGACATGAGGGCCTCCGTCAAAAGCGGAAAGAAAGGAAGGCATGGCCCTGCATCAGCAGCAGGGAGGCCAGCGCCGGCAGGGCCAAAGCCACGGCCCAGAGCAGGTTCGGCTGCCAGTGCAGCCAAGGGCGGCTGCCGTCGACACGGCCCAGCATCACATGCTGGCTGCAGGGCAGGGCCCAGACGATGACGGCGCAGACGGCCAGCAGCGGCAGCAACAGCCGGGGCTCCAGCAGGCCGCCGGGCAGCAGGGCCTCCAGTCCCTGTTGCAGGGGCAAGGGATGGCCGTCGCTCCAGAGGAACATGCTCTGCCAGACATGCAGGGCCGTGCCCGTATCCCCGGCGCGGAACAGCACCCAGGCGATGGTCAGGCACAGGAAGGTCACCAGCACGCACAGGGCCCGCAGGGGCGGCAGGGCCAGCACGCGTTCGGCCAGGCTGCCGCGCAGCAGATGCCGGAAGGCATGGTTGACCAGCAGGAGCAGGCCGTGCAGGGCCCCCCAGAGGAGGAAGGTCAGCCCGGCACCGTGCCAGACGCCGCAGACCAGCATGGTCAGCAGCAAATTGGCGTACTGCCGCACCCGGCCGTGACGGCTGCCGCCCAGGGGCAGATACAGGCAGTCATGCAGCCAGCGGCCCAGGGTCATGTGCCAGCGGCGCCAGAAATCCACGATGCCCGTGGCCTTGTAGGGCGCGGCAAAGTTTTCCGGCAGGCGCAGGCCCAGCATGAGGGCGGCCCCCACGGCCATGTCCGTATAGCCGGAAAAATCGAAATAGATCTGGAAGGTATAACTCAGGGCCCCCAGCCAGGCCTCGGCCGTGCTCAGGGGCAGGCCCTGGGCGGCGGCGTGGAACACGGCGTCAGCCGCCGGGGCCAGACTGTCGGCCAGCAGCACCTTCTTGGCCAGGCCCAGTACCATCAGCCCCAGGCCCCGCGCCAGATCCTCAGCCTGGGGCACCTCCAGGGCATCCAGCTGCGGGCCCATCTCCTCATAGCGGACCAGCGGGCCGGACAGGGCATAGGGAAAGCAGGTGGCGAACACGGCCTGCCGCACGATGCCCTCGGGCCGGATGCGGCGCTGGTATACGCCCAGCAGCCAGGCCAGCTGGATGAGCACGGCAAAGGAGAAGCCCGCGGGCATGGCCGCGGGCGCCAAAACGGGCAGGATGTCCTGCCATTGTGCCAGCCAGGCCGACAGAGCCGGCAGGTGGCGGAACCGGCACCAGACCAGCACGTTGAGCAGCACGGCCAGGAGCAGCAAACCGCGACGGCCCAGCCGACGGCGGCGGTGCCCCTCATCGGCCAGCAGCAGGCCGAACAGATAGTTGATCACGGTCATGCCCAGCAAGAGCAGCAGGGCCTCCAGCCCCTGGCAGGCCCCAAAAAGCAGCGAGGCCCCCAGCAGGAGCACGGACAATCTGGTCTTGTCTTCTCCGGCAGTCAGTTTCCACAGCCAGACGAGGATGGGCAGGAAGAGGAACAGGAAGGGGAAGGAAGCGAAAAGCATAAAAAGAATCTCCCGGCGCGGCACATCTCAAGACGGCCACCCCGGGAGAAAACGAGGAGACTGATACGTTGGATCGTCCCGAATGCCGCGCGATATCAGGAATTGAGCTCAGCTCTGAACTTGCGGGACAGACGGAAGACGACGACCTTGCGCGGCGGCAGGGTGATAGCTTCATCCGTTTGCGGATTGCGGCCCTTGCGCGACGCTTTGTCGTAGGCCTCAAACTTGCCGAACCCACTGATCAGAAGAGCATTGTCCTTTTTTATGGCGCTCTTCATGATCTCCAGCAGTTTTTCGACCACATTCTTCACGTCAACCCGATTTTTGTCTGTACTCTCGTAGATCCGCTCGACGATGTCAGCTTTGGTCAATGTTTTCTTCATGTCCAATCCTTATGCCACAGGCACGCTTCACATATGCACAACTTTTTTGTAGGATATACTCAACTTGCATTTCCGGCAAGATTTTTGTCTCTGCGCGAAGCCTGCCAAGCCTTGCTACTGCTCGCTTTCTGCCATGTCTCGTGTTTCGCTTACTTTTTTGTGGGAGACTCCTGCAAGGGCAGTCCCGGTCTTCAGCGTTTTCATCCCGTTTTTCGGCTGTCCCCGTCGCTGTGTCTTCTGTTCCCAACATGACCAGACAGGTCAGCAGGCCAGTCCTTTGGACGAGATACTGGCCCGCGCGGCCAACGATCTGCGTGCCCGGCGGGCACAGGGCAGGCCGCCGGTAGAGCTGGCCTTTTACGGCGGGACCTTCACGGCCCTGGCTCCCCGCGATTTGGATGCCTGCCTGGACATGGCCGACAGCCTCCTCCGTGACGGCTGCATCACCCGTTTCCGCTGCTCCACCCGCCCCGACCGCCTGGATGCGGCCCTGCTGGCGCGCCTGCGCCGCCACGGCTGCCGCACGGTGGAACTGGGCATCCAGAGTTTTTCCGACACGGCCCTGCAGGCCAGCGAACGCCATTACAGCGGCCGGCAGGCCGCCGAAGCCTGCCGCCTGGTGCGTGACGCGGGCCTTGCCCTGGGCGTGCAGCTGCTGCCCGGCATGCCGGGCCACCAGCCGGAAGACTTTTTGGCCGACGTGCGCCGGGCCCTGTCCCTTGGGGCGGACATGCTGCGCTTCTATCCCTGTCTGGTACTGGCGGGCACGGAACTGGCCCGCCGCTGGCAACAGGGCCTCTACACGCCCTGGCCCCTGCCGCAGACCCTCTCCCTGCTGGCACGTGGCTGGCTGTACGCCCGTCGCGCCGGAGTGCCCGTCATCCGCATGGGCCTTGCTCCCGAACCCGGCATGGAGGCGGCCCTGCTGGCCGGGCCCGCCGACAGGAACCTGGGCGGGCGCGTGCTGGGCCGGGCCTTGTGGCTGCATGTCTGTGCCTGCCTGCTGCGGGCGCGGGGGGACGATGCCGCCCCAAGCGAGATACGGGCCGCGGCCCTGCTGGACGCCCTGCTGGCGAACGAAAAAGCCCCCGGCGCATCGCCCCGGGCACGGGCCCTGTACCTGCCGCGCGCCTGCCAGGGGTTCTTCCGCGGGCCGGGCGACGAGCTGGGCAAGGCCTGGGCGGCCCTGGGCATCACGCGCCGCAATCTCGTCTGGACAGCAGGGCAGGCCGCCTGCCTGCACCTTGAGGCCTGATCCCGTATTTCCTCCAACCTGCGGCACCGTCCGCATCCGACCATGAGGTGACCATGTCCGCCGCCCCTTCCGGGTCCCTGCCGCCGCTCAGTGAAGAAGAACGCGCCATCTTTGCCAATGCCATCCGGCAGGCCCGCATGCTGCAACGGACCCTGGGACCGCTGTGCGAAGTCGCCATCCACGATTTCCGGGATCTCGACCATTCCCTCGTCCATCTGGAGGGCAGCCTCACCGGGCGCAAACTGGGCGCCCCCATCACCAACATCGTGGTCAAGGCCTGGCGCCAGCAGGGCGACAGCGTGGCGGACATCGTAGGCTATCCCTCGTCCACGCCGGGCGGCAAATCCCTCAAGTCCTCCACCTCGTTCCTGCGCAGGGCCGACGGCCGGGTCATCGGCGCCTTTTGCATGAACATCGACCTTTCCGACCTGCTGCACTTCCAGGCCGTGATGCACCCCCTGCTGCACGTGGATCCGCTGGAACGCGATGCCAGCGAGACCTTTGCCGCCTGCACCGGCGATACCAGCCTTGCCATCCTCGAGGCGGCCATCCGGCGTGCCGGCAAGCATCCCTCCCTCATGAACCGCGAGGAAAAAAAGGACTTCATCCGCATCCTCGACGAAGAGGGCGCCTTCCTCATCAAGGGCGTGGTCCAGCACGTGGCCAAGGAGATGCAGGTCTCCATCTATACGGTGTACAATTACATGCGCCAGATCAAAAAGGATAATGGCTAGTCTTACTGTTTAAAATATTTTTTAAGTTAAAAAATATTGACACATCCCCGCACTCAAGGCAAAAGGGGATGTGCTGCAATGGGGCGCAGCTCCTGTTTCCTTCCTCTCCCTCCCCGGCGCGCTCCGCGCCCGCCCCGCGTCAGGCCTGCCGCCTGCGGCCAGCACAGTCATCCCACACAAGGAGACACCATGACTCCCACGCACAAGCCCCTGACGGCCCTGCACGTCCGTCCGGCCATCGAGACCTCGCTCTTCGACTTTTTCAAGATCGGCCCCGGCCCTTCCAGCTCCCATACCATCGGCCCCATGCGCGCCGGGCATGACTTCGTCCAGCGCTGCGATGCCCTCGATCCCGATCTGGTACGCCGCGCCGCCCGCATCCATGTGGTGCTGCTGGGCTCGCTGAGCGCCACGGGCATGGGCCACGGCACCAACACCGCCGTGCTGGCCGGCCTGCTGCGCACCAGCCCCGAGACCTGTCCCGCGGGCCTGCTGGACAAGTTGGGCCGCGAAGCCGACGCCCGCCACGAACTGCGCATCCACGACGTCCTCCTGCAGGTGGGCCTTGCCGACATCGAACACGGTCCCATCATCCACGACGCCCCCTACAGCAATACCCTGCTCGTCAGCCTTGAGGATGCCGACGGCCAGGCCCTGTTCAGCATGGAATACTATTCCGTGGGCGGCGGCTTCATCCAGTGGAAGGGCTGGACCCCGCCCGAACGCGGCAAGCCCGTGCATCCCTACGGCACCATGCGCCAGCTGCGCGAACAGCTGGCCAAGACCGGCCTGACCCTGCACGAACTGATCCTGGACAACGAGAGCGCCATCACCGGCATGTCCCGTCCGGACATCTTCCAGAACCTGGAACAGATCATGGAATCCATGTACGCCAGCGTGCGCCGTGGCCTTGAGGCCGAAGGCCAGCTGCCGGGCACCCTGGGCGTGTGGCGCAAGGGCCACACCCTGCTGGAACGTGCCCGCGAGATGCCCCTGGCCGTGGACCGCTTCCTGGGCCAGGTCAACGCCTACGCCTTTGCCGTGGCCGAAGAGAACGCCTCGGGCGGCGTCATCGTCACCGCGCCCACCTGCGGGGCCGCGGGCGTCATGCCCGCCCTGCTCTACGCCATGCGCTACAACATGAACATCGGCGACCGGGCCCTGCGCGAAGGCGTGCTGGCCTCGGCGGCCGTGGGCTTCCTGGCCAAGCATAACGCCGGTATCGCCGGTGCCGAGGTGGGCTGTCAGGGCGAAGTGGGCGTGGCCTCCAGCATGGCCGCCGCCATGCTGGCCCATGCGCGCGGTTACGCCGTGGATGTGGTGGAAAACGCCGCCGAAGTGGCGCTGGAACACCATCTGGGCCTGACCTGCGACCCCGTGGGCGGCTATGTGCAGATCCCCTGCATCGAGCGCAACGCCGTGGGCGCCATCAAGGCCTACAATGCCTGCCTGCTGGCCACCTGCGAAAAGTCCTCGCAGCACATGGTCAGCCTGGACGCCGTCATCATGGCCATGAACGAGACCGGCCGCGAGATGAACGCCAAATTCAAGGAAACCAGCGAAGGCGGCCTGGCCGTCAGCCTGGTGGAATGCTGATCGGGAGCCCTGCGCTCCCCCGGGGCCGTCTTCGTCCATCCGATGAAGGCGGCCCCTTCCGTCCCCGGACAGGAACAGGGACGGCACCCGCCGGTGCCGGACGCCCGCAGCACGGCCCTGCCACGGGCCCGGGACCTGTTCCCCTGCTTTTTCAACCTTTTCACCCTCAAGGAACCTTCATGGCACAGACCCCTGAAACCGGCCATGCCGCCTCCGGCCGCTGGACGAAATTCGACGTCGTCTGGATGCTCAACCTCTTCGGCACCGCGGTGGGCGCGGGCATCCTCTTCCTGCCCATCAATGCGGGCATGTCCGGCATCTGGCCCCTGGTCGTCATCACCCTGCTGGTGGGCCCCATGACCTATTTCGCCCACCGGGGCCTGGCCCGCTTCGTGCTGTCCTCCTCCCGCGCCGACAGCGACATCACCGCCGTGGTGGAAGAGCACTTCGGCCTTTCCGCAGGCAAGCTCATCACCCTGCTCTATTTCTTCGCCATCTACCCCATCCTGCTCATCTATGCCGTGGGCATCACCAACACGGTGGAATCCTTCATCATCAACCAGCTACAGATGGCCGCGCCGCCGCGCCTGCTGCTCTCCGGCGTGCTGGTGGCGGCCCTGATGGCCGTCATCCTGGTGGGCGAGAACTTCATGCTCAAATTCAACGAGTGGCTGGTCTACCCCCTGTGCGGCATCCTTTTCTGCCTGTCGCTCTACCTCATCCCGCACTGGAACACCTCCGCGCTGGGGCAGATGCCTGATGCCGGCAGCTTCCTGGGCACCCTCTGGCTCACCCTGCCGGTGCTGGTCTTCGCCTTCAACCATTCGCCCGCCATCTCGTCCTTTGCCCTGGCCCAGCGCCGCCACTACGGCGACATGGCCGAGCAGAAGGCCTCCCAGACCCTGCGCGGCACGGCCTGTATCCTGGTGCTCTTCGTCATGGCCTTCGTCTTCAGCTGCGTGCTCAGCCTCAGCCCCGCCCAGCTGGTGGAAGCCAAGGCCCAGAACATCCCCGTGCTCTCCTATCTGGCCAACCAGTTCGACAATCCCTTCATCTCCTGGTTCGGCCCGCTCATCGCCTTCCTGGCCATCGGCAGCTCGTTCTTCGGCCACTATCTGGGCGCCCGCGAAGGCCTGCACGGCATCCTGGTCCAGATGTCCTCCAACCCCGAAGCCACGGCCACCTCGCGCAGCGTGCGCACCGGCATCGCCCTGTTCTTCTTCGTGACCCTCTGGCTGGCCGGCTGGCTCAACCCCGGCATCCTGGACATCATCGAATCCCTCAGCGGCCCGGTCATCGCCATGATCCTGTTCATCATGCCCATGTACGCCGTGCACAAGATCCCGGCCATGAGCCGCTACCGTGGCCAGTGGAGCAATGCCTTCGTGCTGGCCGCCGGTTGCGTGGCCATCTCTTCCCTGCTCTACAAGCTGTTCTGATCCCGCGTGCCGCATCCGTAAAACAGGACGTCCGCCGGTCTCCGTGCCGGTGGACGTCTTTTTTTGTGCCCGCAGACCTGCGCGGTCGATGCGGCCCGCCATGGCCTGGCGCCCCTGCTGCGCAGCAGGCGGGGCGCATAGCCAGCATCTCGGATAAAGGAAGAAGGAGGAGGAAGGCTCCTGCCGGAAAGCCCCTTGTGCCGCGCTTGCGGGAACAGCCCGCACCACGCCATCACGGCAGGAAGATGCCGGAACATACGGGACAGCGAAGAGACACGCACCGGCAGTGGCGGACACTGTGATCCGGGGCCCTACCGGCCCAGATGTCCAATGCCGGGGGCAGGCGTCAACCCGCCTCCTTTCTGCCGGGTCTGATGACGGCACCGGCCCACCGGGAAACCAGGCCCACAGGAAGGCGCCGCTCCCACCGGGCCGGCGGGCAGCGGATAAAAAAAGACGACCGGCTGCCCAGGGGGAGGAGCAGCCGGCCAAAGAGGGAGGATGTTCTGATGGTTAGAGGTTATGGTGAAGGAGGAGGATGCTCTCGTGAGCCCCGGCAGGACCAAGGGGGATTGCCCTGCCGGCTATGTTGTCCGCCAAAGGCGGGGAGGGGCGATCTCAGGATGTAAAATCTGCCTTTTCTCAGGAAGGCCCGGCCGGGGCCAGGGGAATCCCCGGCCGGGGTAGAAGTTCCAGAGGACTGCATTTTGTAGAGCGGGAGCTCTGGTTAAAGGTGCCTGTCAAAGGAGGTTGCTGTTTTCGGGAGCCTGGCCGGAAGGAGGAGGAGCTTCCGGCCAGATATTTTTTTCTGCCGTTGGCAGGGATCAGCTCTTAATAGTGGCCGCGATGGGGACCGTCGTCGTAGCTGGCGTCACCGCGAGGGCAATCCATGGCGGGGCCGCGATCGCCACGGGGACCACGGGGGCCGCGGGGAGCGTCTTTGAAGCCTTCCGGCACGCCCACTTCGGCAGCCAGCTTGTCGCCCAGGGCGTCATGCAGGTCGGCCATCTCGTTGCGCAGGCGGGTCATCTCGGTAGCGGCCTCACGCACGGCCTTCACATCGGGGTTGGTGGCGTTTTCCAAAGCCCGCAGTTCCTGGCGCTTGACGTAGATGCTGTCGCGCAGCTGCTCCATGCGGGGAGCGAATTCTTCCATGATCTTGTCGAACTTGGCACGCTGCGCATCCGACATGGCCCGGTAACCCCAGCCACGGGCGTGACCGTGATGTCCCCAGCCGCCTTCCCAGCAGCCGCCGTCGCCGTAACCGTAGCAGGGACCGTAACCGTTGCCCTGGCCGCGATGATGGGGGCCGGCGAAAGCGTCAGAGGTCATGGTTCCGCCGATGAGGGCAGCAGCCAGCAGGGCAGGGATCATAACACGGGAAGTCTTCATATATATGCTCCTTTAGCTCTTTTCAGAGTGGGTTGTCTTTGGGCTTTGGGTCTTGCCCTTTGTGCCCTGCATATAGCAACCCGCGTGCCAAAGTATATTTTTTAATATAAATCAATAAATTATAAATTTATTCCCAACACGGCATCCTTTTTCTGCTGTCCGGCGGGCGCCCCGGATGTCCAGTTTTTATGCAGCGGGCCGACGGACCTGGTCAAAAATTATACAGCAGACAAATTTTCATACACCCCTGCCCTGCGGCCCCCACGCCGGGACCGGAGCACAAAAAAAGCCCCGCCTGGGCGGGGCCTGGATGCTTCGTTGGGCTGCACGGGTTACGGGCAGGGTTCGAGGCTTTCCTGCAGGGAATAGGTGTGGATCACGTCCTGCCGGATCATGCTGTTGCAGCCCCGGCTCTTGCCCGCACGGCGAAAACTCACGCCCACCTCGTCCAGCAGGCGGCCCTCCAGCTGCGCAAGCTGCAGGCGCAGGCGGTCGCGCAGGTCCTGCAATTCCCAGCCAAGACGGGAAAGCGTCTCGGCGGACGAATCTTCCGCGTAGTCGAAATGGGCCAGCTCTTCCCGCTTCTGGCGGATGCGCCAGCGGGTGTCCTCGATGGCGGGACGGGCTTCTTCAAGGATGGCGCGGGCCTTGACCTGCTGTTCTTCGGGCAGGCTCTGGAGCCACTGGTCGACATTGCGGTAGCCGCGCGGCCCGTGACCGCCGCCGTGATGCCCCCCGGCAGCCACCATGAGCGGCAGCAGCAGGAGCGATGTCATGACCAGACCACTGACAACTATATTCTTCCACATAGGCAAACCTTGTTCTGTTGGGCCATGCTTCTGGCATATCAAGCCTGTGTCCGCGGCGCAAGGAAAGGCCGCTGGCAGGCCGTGGCATTTTTTTCGTCTTTCCCCGTTCTTGCAAAAAACATGCAAGCCAAATATCCGACGGCAAGGTGACAGGTGCCCCAACCATGCTTATAGTGCAGGCATGAACTTTATCCGACGCTGCCTTTCCGCTGCTGCCGCCCTGCTGGATCCCCGTCGCCACCGGCTGGCCCGCGCCGCCAACCGGCCCGGCCAGACACCGGGGTCTGCCCCGTCCGGCCAGAGCTCCGGCGGCATGGTGGCCAATGACCAGGCCGCGCGCGAGAACGACTGCTCGCAGGCACGTTCGCAGCTGGCGCAGCAGCAGAACACCCCGCTGGGTCTGCTGCTGGGCGGGACGGCCTTCGTCCTCATCCTGCTGGTCACGCTGCTGGCCCTGGCCTCCATCGAACGCAACGAACGCGCCATGTCGCGCCTGCTGGCCGAAAAAGGCAGTTCCCTGATCATGGCCTTCGAGAGCATGCTGCGCACCAGCATGCGCGGTGAGGCGCGCGTGCGCCTGCAGATCCTGCTCAAGGAGATGGCCAGCACCTCGGACGTGCAGTTCATCGCCGTCACCATGCCCGACGGCACCATCCTGGCCCACAGCAACGGCAACCGCCTGGGCGAGATCCTGCGCATCAACGGCGAAGAAGCCGACGAAAAGACCATGAAGATGCTGGCCCCCGGCAGCCAGACACGTTCCGCCATCCTCAATATGGAAGGCCAGCGCGTGTTCGTGGTCTACCGCTACTTCATGCAGCCCCCGAAGGGGCAGGAGCTGCCGCCGGGCCTGCCGCAGCCCGTCATCTTCCTGGGCCTCGACCTTTCGCCGTTCGAGATCACCCGCGGCCAGGACAGGGACCACGTCTTCATGCTGGCCGGGGTGGCCATGCTGGTGGGCCTGGCCTGCCTGCTGGCCCTGTATTATGCGCAGCGCGCCCGCGAATCCCGCCGCCGCCAGCGCCGGGCCGAAGGCGAGATACGCCGTCTGGAAGAAGAGATACGCCGCAAGGAAAAGCTGGCCGCCGTGGGCACGCTGGCCGCCGGGGTGGCCCACGAGATCCGCAACCCGCTCAGCTCCATCAAGGGCTACGCCACCTATTTCGGCATGCGCTTCCCCGAAGGCAGCGAGGACCGCAAGGCCGCGGGCGTCATGGTGCGCGAGGTGGAACGCCTCAACCGCGTCATCAGCGAGCTCATCGGGCTCTCGCGTCCCAGTGACGTGCGCCCCGTGGCCGCACCGCTGGAAGACAGCGTGGCCCATGTGCTGCGCCTCATCGCCCAGGATGCCGAAAAACGCGGCGTCCGGCTGGTGAACGACCTCCCGGCCGATCTGCCCCCGGCCCGCATGGATCCCGACAGGCTGGGGCAGGCCCTGCTCAATATCTGCCTCAACGCCCTGGATGCCATGCCCGACGGCGGCACCCTGACCCTGGGCTGTACGGTGGAAAAACAGCATCTGGTCCTCTCGGTCACGGATACCGGGCAGGGCATCGCGCCCGAGAACCTCAACCACATCTTCGACCCCTATTTCACCACCAAGGGGCACGGCACGGGCCTGGGGCTGGCCACCGTCCACAAGATCGTGGAGGCGCTCGAAGGCGAAGTCTATGTACGATCCCGTCAGGCCACGGCGGACACGCCCGGCCGGACCACGTTTTTCATACGCCTGCCGCAGGCCGGCAAGGCCGCGGGCCATCCGGCGGACGGCCCGGACAGGCAGGCCGGGGAGCCTGCCGCCAACAGGCAGAAGGGGGAGGATTAGGTGAACACCAGCATTCTCGTGGTTGACGACGACGATGCCCACCGCGGCATGTTGCGCATGATGCTCCAGGCCTGGGGCTACAGCGTGGACGAGGCGGCCGACGGCGACCTGGCCGTGGAGGCCGTGCGCGCCAAGCCCTACGACGTGGTGCTGACCGACGTGCGCATGGGACGCATGGACGGCATCCATGCCCTGCGGGGCATCCTGGACTACAATCCGGCCCTGCCCGTGGTGCTGATGACGGCCTATTCCTCCGTGGAGACCGCCGTGGATGCCCTGCGCCTGGGCGCCTATGATTATCTGACCAAGCCGCTGGACTTCGACGCCCTGCGCGAGACCCTGCAACGGGCCGTGGACCATTCCCGCATGAGCGTGGAGAACCGCGAGCTGCGCCGCCAGCTCAGCGAGGCCGCCGCCGGGCCCGAGATCCTGGGCCGCAGCCCCGCCGTCAGCGCCATGCGCGAGATCATCGCCACCGTGGCGCCCACCGAGGCCACGGTGCTCATCACCGGGGAATCCGGCACCGGCAAGGAACTGGTGGCCCGCGCCGTCCACGGCGCCAGCGCCCGTGCCAACAAGCCCCTGGTCACGGTCAACTGCGCCGCCCTGGCCGAGAACCTGCTGGAATCCGAACTGTTCGGCCATGAGCGCGGGGCCTTCACCGGCGCCGACCGCCGCCGCGAGGGCCGCTTCCTGCAGGCCGACGGCGGCACCCTCTTCCTGGACGAGATCGGCGAGATGCCCCTTTCGCTCCAGGCCAAGCTGCTGCGCGCCCTGCAACAGGGCGAGGTGCAGCGCGTGGGCTCGGACTCGCCCATCACCGTGGACGTGCGCGTCATCGCCGCCACCAACCGCAACCTGCGCGAAGAGGTGGAACAGAAGCGCTTCCGCGAGGACCTGTTCTTCCGCCTCAACGTCATCAGCATCGAGGTGCCCGCCCTGCGTGAACGCAGCGAGGACATCCCCCTGCTGGCGGCCCACTTCCTGGAGAAATTCGCGGCCCGCAACCGCAAGAACGTCAAGGGCTTCGCCCCGCAGGCCCTGGACATGCTGCGCCGCTATTCCTGGCCCGGCAACGTGCGCGAGCTCCAGAACGCCGTGGAACGCGCCGTGATCCTTTGCACCGGCGACCTCATCACCGGCCCGGAACTGCCCGCCAGCATCACCGGCGCCGCCGAACAGGCCGCTCCGGTACCGGAGACCGCCGAGGCCTCCCTGGCCGGTCTCTCGCTGGAAGCCCTGGAACGCCGCGCCATCGAGGACACCCTGCGCCAGACCGAGGACAACAAGAGCGAGGCTGCCCGCCGCCTGGGCATCACCCGCGCCACCCTGCACAACAAATTGCGCAAATACGGGCTGGAATAAGAGCGCGCAGGGATTTTCCGGGGGAAGGGCCCCCCCTTGGCTCGCGCCTTCCCCCCGCCCCCATCCCTCCCCCAACGCGCTTCGCCCAGGAGGATGGCGAGGCCCGGAAAAGCCCTGGCCTTGCCTGGGTGGCCGTCCCCCCCCCAAAAAAAACACCGCCTGCCAGCGGTCGGGCAAAGACGGAAAGGGGAGGACGATGGCGCGCGGACAGTTTTCACACAAATCAGCAACGGAGGGGGCGCCGCGCTCCATCCATAAGGAAACACACATGGCACAGGACAGCTCAAACAAAAGCACGCCCGCTGCGGGCCTGCCCGATGAACGGCAACTGGAACGCATCACGGACTTTTTCCACGAGGCGGGCCATCTGCGCCACACGCCGCGCAGCGGCTATGCCTTCCTGGGCTCCGGCAACGAGAACGTGGCCGAGCATTCCTACCGTACCAGCGTCATCGGCTACACTCTGGCCAAACTGGCGGGGGCCGATGCCGCCCGCGTGACCTTCCTCTGCCTTTTCCACGACCTGCATGAAGCCCGTACCGGCGACTTCAACTATGTGAACCACCGCTACGACACCTGCCGCGACCGCGATGCCCTGCAGGATGCCGTGGACGGCACCGGACTGGAACAGGACATCCTCGACGGTTGGGACGAACTGCAGGAACGCCGGAGCCTGGAAGCCCGACTGGCCCACGACGCCGACCAGCTGGACCTGATCTGCAACCTCAAGGCCGAGCTGGACAAGGGCAACAAATTTGCCGCCGACTGGCTGGAAAGCGCGGTCAAACGCCTGCGCAGCCCGCAGGCCCAGGCCCTGTGCGAGGTCATCCTGCGTACGGACCACAACCGCTGGTGGTACGGCCGCGTGGACAAAAAATGGTGGATCGACCGCAAGTGAGCCCGTCCCGGCTCTCTCCGGGAACATCCCCCTTCTTGCAACGAAACAGCCCGGCCTCCATGGAGGCCGGGCTGTTCTTTTGTCATGGAGCCGGGCGCACCGCCTTCCCTGTCCGTCTCAGGACGGCCAAGGCTCTCCGAGAGAAAAAACTCCCCAGCGGACCGGAACCGGCTGATACGCATAAAAAGAGAGCACGGCCCCCGCAAGGGCCGTGTCCGACGGTGAAAAAGCCTTGATAAAGCGCGTTGGGGGGAGAAAGGGGGTACGGGGGAAGGAGGGCCCCTTGCGCGCTAGCCAAGGGTCCCTCCTTCCCCCGTTTTTTCTTCTCCGCTCAAAGATCACTTGCTTTTGGGCGGTTCGCGGCGGGGGCAGAAGTCGGCCATCTCGCATTCCGTGCAGCGGGGGCTGCGGGCGTGGCAGACATCGCGGCCGAACCAGACCATGCGGTGATTGACGTCGCCCCATTCGGCACGGGGGAAAAGGCGCATCAGATCCTGTTCGATGTCCACGGGATCGGTATGGGCGGTGAGGCCCAGACGATAGCTGATACGTTTGACGTGAGTATCCACGGCCAGGCCCTCGTTGATGCCGAAGGCGCCGAACAGCACCACATTGGCCGTTTTGCGGGCCACGCCGGGCAGCGTGATGAGCTCGTCCAGACGGGGCGGCACCTCGCCGCCGTAGACGGAGACCACACGCTGCGCCGCACCCAGCAGGTTGCGGGCCTTGCTGTGATAGAAGCCCGTGGAGCGGATGACGCTTTCCAGCTCCTCCTGCGTGGCCAGGGCCAGTTCGGCCGGGCCGGGCCAGCGCCGGAACAGCTCCGGGGTCACGGTGTTGACGCGGGCGTCGGTGCACTGGGCGGCCAGCACCGTGGCCACCAGCAGTTCCCAGGCGTTGTCGGCCTCAAGATGGGTCGCGGGACGGGGGTAGCGGGCCTGAAGGGCCGCCAGGACTTTTTCAGCGCGGGCCAGGGCACCGCGCGGCAGGGATTTTTTTGCGCTCATGGGCCTGCTATGCCACAGGAAGACAGGGGGAGCAAGGCGGGGCACGCTTGGTTTTTACGGCCCGCTGGTGTATCTTCTGTCCGCTTTTCCCACTTCCCGAACAGGAGGACGCCATGAGCCTGCTTGCCTGTGTCACTGTGCCCGACGGAGCGACTGCCCGAACCCTGGCCCATCTGGTGGTGGAACGACGGCTGGCCGCCGGGGTGAACATCCTGCCCGGAGCCCTTTCCGTCTATCGCTGGAAAGGCAAGGTCCGCGAGAGCCGCGAATGCCTGCTGCTGGCCCAGGTCAGCCGGGCGGCGTGGGAAGATTTCCGTGCCGCCGTGGAGGCGGCCCATCCCTATGAAGTGCCCTGTATCGTGGGCATGCCGCTGGAGAAGGGCAACGCCCCCTTCCTGGAGTGGATCGCCCAAAACAGCTCGCCCGCAGGGCAGCCCAACGAATAAAGGAACGAAGATGGCCATTTATGTTTCCGGTTCCCTGGCTTTTGACCGCATCATGACCTTTGGCGGCAATCTGCAGGACCATGTGCTCATGGACAAACTGCACATGCTGAGCGTCAGCTTCATGGTGGACAGCATGGACGAACGCCGCGGCGGCTGTGCGGGCAACATCGCCTACACCCTGGCCCTGCTGGGCGAAAAGCCCATCGTGGTCTCCGCCGCCGGCCGCGACTTCACCGGTTACGCGGCGGCCTGGGAAAAGCTGGGCCTGTCGCTGGAAGGCATCCGGCGCGATTCCGACGTGTTCACGGCCCTGTGCTACATCACCACGGACCAGAACAACAACCAGATCACGGGCTTCTACCCCGGCGCCATGAGCCAGCCCGCCACCTACACCTTCCCCAACCTCGACCCCGCCAAGGACTGGGCCATCGTCTCCCCCGGCAGCGTGGACGACATGCGCCGCCTGCCCGGTTTCTTCCGTGAAAAGGGCGTGCGTTACATCTTCGACCCCGGCCAGCAGCTGCCCGTACTTTCGGGCGACGATCTCTGCGACGCCATCCGCGGTTCCTATGCCTGCGTGACCAACGATTACGAACTGGGCATGGTCTGCAAAAAGACGGGCAAGAGCGAGGAGGAACTGGTGGCCATGACCGGCTGGCTGGTGACCACGCTGGGCGGTGACGGCCAGCGCATCCGCAATGCCCAGGGCGTGGACGTGCACGTGCCCGCCATCCCCTGCGACGGCGTCAAGGATCCCACCGGCGCGGGCGATTCCCACCGCGCGGGCCTGCTCAAGGGCCTGGTCTGCGGCCTGGAGATGCCCGAAGCCGCCAAGCTGGGCGCTGTGAGCGCCTGCTACGCCATCGAACAGCTGGGCACGCAGGAACACCACTTCAGCAAGGACGAGTTCCGCAAGCGCTACGAGGCCAGCTTCGGCCCCATGCCCATCACCCTGTAGATCTACGGAGGGGCCTGCCCGGCAGGCCCCTTTTCCCATCCCCGCCAAACGGGAGATACGCCTCCGGCATGCCGCCCCTCACCGGCAACAACGGAGCATGTTTCAGCCAAGGAGCATCCAGCCATGCGCACCGAAGCCGTCAGGGCCCAACTGGCCGCCCACGGTCTGGGCGACCGCTACCGCGAGTTCACCGTCTCCAGCGCCACCGTGGCGCTGGCGGCCGAAGCCCTGCACTGCGAGGCGGGCCGTATCGCCAAAACGCTGTCCATCCTCACCTCCACCGGTCCCGTGCTGGTGGTGGCCATGGGCCTGGCCCGTCTGGACAACCGCAAGTTCAAGGATCTTTTCCACGAAAAGGCCCGCTTCATCCCCGTGGAGGACGTGGAGCGCCTCACCGGCCATCCCCAGGGCGGGGTCTGCCCCTTTGCCCTGCCGGAAGGGGTACGCGTGTTCCTGGACGAGAGCCTCAAGCGCTATGACGTGGTCTATCCTGCCGCCGGTGCGCCCAACAACGCCGTGCAGCTGACCCCGGAAGAGCTGGCCGCCGTCACCGGCGGACAGTGGGTCGACCTTTGCAAGCTCCCGGAAGAGCTGGCCTGACGGGAGCATCCCGCAGACAGGGCCGGACAGGAGAATCCGACCGCCGCTTCCCGCAAATAAAAAAGGGCGTCCATCCGCGAAGGAGGGACGCCCTTTTCGTCTTCATCGGGGAGCCGCCACGGCCCGGCCATCAGGCCCGGTCATGCGGCGGGAGCTGCCCGGTCCTAGTAATCTTCGTCTTCCAGCGGAGGCGGCACGGCCACGGCGCTGGTGATGACGCGGCGGCGGCTCTTCACCGGCTCGGCGGGCACTTCCTTGTTCTCACGCGTCATGTGCGGTTCGGGCAGGTTGTTGTACAGCACCCAGAAAGGCGGATAGAGCTCGGTCAGCACGCCGGGATTGCCCAGCTTGAAGCCTTCCTGCTTGCCGCGGGCACAGGCCGCCAGGGCCAGGGCCACGGCCCAGGGGGCGTCGGGAGCGTTCCAGCCTCGGGCCTGCAGGGCGGGACGGGGCTTGCGCACAGGGCGGCCTTCTTCGTCCTGCTCTTCGACTTCTTCCATGTCGTCACCGGGCTTCCAGGCCACCAAGCAGCCTTCGGCATCCAGGGCCAGACCGGCGGCGTGCAGGTAGCTTTCCACCACGTTCTCTTCGGCTTCCAGACCGGCGGGCAGCACGGCACGGCCGCCGCGCAGGGCCGTCATGGTGCTCAGGGCCACGGCCAGCGGACGCCAGGAGGCGGGCAGGCCTTCGGGCAGGGCAAAGGCGGCGGGCAGTTCGGCCAGCGGCTTCAGGCTGCGGGCCAGGATCTCGGTGGTCGAGCATTCCACCTTGGCGCCGGTCTGGCGCAGCAGGTCCAGGCCAGCTTCGGTGCCGGGCCAGGTGGGCCACTGGCCTTCCAGGCGCACTTCACCGCCCAGAGCGGGGGCGAGGCCCATCAGGAACACGGCCAGTTCCGGTTCCACGGGCAGGGTGGGTTCGGAGGGGATGCTCAGGGTGCAGGGCTGGAAGTGGAGCACGTCCCCTTCGCGGCGCACGTCGGCGCCGGCAGCCGTCAGCACGGGCAGGATGCGGGCAAAGGCCAGCGCACGCTCGGGCATGGCGGAAAGATCCAGGGTGATGGGGTGCTCGTAGGAAGGAGCGGCCAGCATGATGCCTTCGACCAGTTCCACCGGGGCATCGGCGGGGAAGACCACCTTGCCGGGCAGCACGCCGGAGCATTCGATGCGCACCGGGAAGCCGTCGGACTTGGGCACCACATGCACCAGACGCGCGCCCATGAGGGGCAGGAAGCGGCGGGTGGCGCTGAGGTCGGCCAGCTTGAGGGCCGCGCCGCCGGTGAACTTGGTGCGCGAAGGACGGCCCAGGTAGTGGCCCAGGGCCAGATAGAAGTTCCAGGAGCTGTCGCCCACATGCAGCACCTTGTCCGGGGTGCCCAGGGGCGCGCCGGCGGCCACATGCACGGCACCGTCGTCACGGTTGGCATGGGCGCCCAGCTGGTTGAGCAGCTTGACGCAATCCACCACGGGATCGTTCATCAGGGCGGGGGCGATGCGCACGGCCTGGCCGGTGCAGGCGGCCAGCGTGGCCCAGGCCCGGGTCAGGCGGCAGGAGCGCGGGGCGGGCATGGACAGGCGCACGGGCATGTCGGCGGGGGCAAGATTGAAGGCGGGGCGCTGGGCTTCGCCGTCTTCACCGGGACGGGGCAGGAATTCCACTTCCTGCATCAGGGTGAAGAAACGGCCGCTCAGGCGCGGATCGCGGCTGACGCGGGAAACGGCGGCTTCCCAGGACTCGCGGATGCTCTTTTCTTCCGCGGGCTCCAGGAAACCCTTGGCATTGTACATGCGCTTGATGAGATTGTGGCGGCGCATGAGCATGCGCAGGATATCGCGGTCGATGTCACAGACGGTCTCGCGCAGGCTGCGGCGCGGACGCTCGGGCTTGCCGTCGGTTCTGGCCTCGAAACGTCCTTCGGGGCGGTCGCTGCGTTTGTCCGGCCTCTGGGCAGGTCGGAATTCGTGGTGCTCGTTCATGCTGGATGCTCCTCTCGACCGCCGGACGGCGCGTCGCTCTATGAATTTGTGGGGGATGCTGTATCCCGAAACGGCGTCACTGGCAAGCCCCCGGACGGGGCTTTTCCGGTATCATGTGAAAGAGAGTGCAAGCTCATACGGGCTTTGACGGCCCGCCAGGACAGCCTGACGGATGCCTTCTTCGTCTTTTTCAATAAAATGCAATATTTTCAATTAGTTATAATCAAGCATTTGATTTTATTGGATAATTGTTTCAACTTTTACGCCTTTTTACGGCCGGGATCAGGGCGACACGGGATCGACATAAAAAAGCCACCCCGCCGAAACCGAAAGATATGCCACGCTAACCATTTGGAATATAATATTTTTATCAAATCAACTCCCGGCCCCGCAAAGGAAAACATTCGGGATAACCCACTGATAAAAATGCCTTTTCCCGACCCAAAGCAGGTTTTGGGCATGAAGGTCCTCCAAAACGCGGCGCATCTTTACACAGCATAAAAATTATGCTAGGGAGAATACGCAAGGATTATAGTGGTTTGTGCCGTTTTCCACCGAGAGTTCCCACGAATTTTTCAAAAGGGGGCTTGACGTGAAGAGGGGTAGCTTGTTACTAAAAACACAAGCGCACGACCTGAGCGCTGTTGCCCAGGGTCGTGATCCAATCAAGACGGCACTCGGGCGGCCCGAGTGGCTGCCCATATGGTCAAGATTGACCTGAAACACTTTAAGAGTTGGAGGATACGTTATGCCTACGTTTGTCGATCCGTCCAAATGCGACGGCTGCAAGGGTGGCGAAAAGACGGCCTGCATGTACATCTGCCCGAACGACCTGATGATCCTCGATCCTCAGGAAATGAAGGCGTACAACCAGGAACCCGACGCCTGCTGGGAATGCTATTCCTGCGTGAAGATCTGCCCCCAGGGCGCCATCACCGCTCGTCCCTACGCCGACTTTGCTCCCATGGGCGGCACCTGTATCCCCATGCGCTCTGCCGACTCCATCATGTGGACCGTGCAGTTCCGCAACGGCAGCGTGAAACGTTTCAAGTTCCCCATCCGTACCACTCCTGAAGGCTCCATCAAGCCCTTCGAAGGCAAACCGGAAGGCGCCAACCTCGACGACGAACTGCTGTTCACCGAAGAAAAGCTGGCCACCCCCATCGAAGTCCTGGGCAAGAAGTTCGAAGTGACTGAAGCCGACAAGGTCTTCACCGCTATGGAACAGGGCCGCTAGAGAGCAGTAACCGCGTAGAGCTTAAGGAGAAATCACTATGCCTATGATTCCCGTCAAGGAAGCGATGAAAGGCGTTGCCATTGCTGAACCTGAAGTGAAGGAACATGACGTCGACCTGCTGATCGTGGGCGGCGGTATGGGTGCCTGCGGTGCCGCTTTCGAAGCCGTGCGCTGGGGCGACAAACACGGTCTGAAAATGATGCTGTGCGATAAGGCCGCCCTCGAGCGCTCCGGCGCCGTGGCCCAGGGCCTGTCCGCCATCAACACCTACCTCGGCAAAAACACCGCCGACGATTACGTCCGCATGGTCCGCACCGACCTTATGGGTCTGGTCCGCGAAGACCTGATCTTCGACGTGGGCCGTCACGTTGACGACTCCGTGCATCTGTTCGAAGAGTGGGGCCTGCCCTGCTGGATCAAGGACGAAAACGGCCACAACATGAACGGCGCCGCCGCCAAGGCCGCCGGCAAGAGCCTGCGCAACGGCGACGAGCCCGTCCGCTCCGGTCGTTGGCAGATCATGATCAACGGTGAATCCTACAAGTGCATCGTGGCCGAAGCTGCCAAGAATGCCCTGGGTGAAGACCGTATCATGGAGCGTATCTTCATCGTGAAGCTGCTGCTCGACAAGAACACCCCCAACCGCGTCGCTGGTGCCGTGGGCTTCAACCTGCGTGCCAACGAAGTGCACATCTTCAAAGCCAACGCCATCATGGTGGCCGCCGGCGGTGCCGTTAACGTGTACCGTCCCCGTTCCACCGGTGAAGGCATGGGCCGCGCTTGGTACCCCGTGTGGAACGCCGGTTCCACCTACACCATGTGCGCTCAGGTCGGCGCCGAAATGACCATGATGGAAAACCGCTTCGTGCCCGCCCGCTTCAAGGACGGTTACGGCCCTGTGGGCGCCTGGTTCCTGCTGTTCAAGGCTAAAGCCACCAACAGCAAGGGCGAAGACTACTGCGCCACCAACCGCGCCATGCTGAAGCCTTACGAAGATCGCGGCTACGCCAAGGGTCACGTGATCCCCACCTGCCTGCGTAACCACATGATGCTTCGTGAAATGCGCGAAGGCCGCGGCCCCATCTACATGGACACCAAGACCGCTCTGCTGACCACCTTCGCCACCCTGACCGAAGAACAGCAGAAAGACCTCGAGTCCGAAGCTTGGGAAGACTTCCTGGATATGTGCGTTGGCCAGGCCAACCTGTGGGCCGCCACCAACACCGCTCCTGAAGAACGCGGTTCCGAAATCATGCCCACCGAACCTTACCTGCTCGGCTCTCACTCCGGCTGCTGCGGTATCTGGGTTTCCGGTCCCGACGAAGCTTGGGTGCCCGAAGACTACAAGGTTCGCGCTGCCAACGGTAAGGTCTACAACCGCATGACCACCGTGGAAGGCCTGTTCACCTGCGCCGACGGCGTGGGCGCTTCCGGCCACAAGTTCTCCTCCGGTTCCCATGCTGAAGGCCGTATCGCCGGTAAGCAGATGGTCCGCTGGTGCCTGGACCACAAGGACTTCAAGCCTGAGTTCAAGGAAACCGCCGAAGAACTGAAGCAGCTGATCTACCGTCCTTACTACAACTACCTGGCCGGCAAGGACGCCTCCACCGACCCCGTGGTGAACCCCAACTACATCACGCCCAAGAACTTCATGATGCGCCTCGTGAAGTGCACCGACGAATACGGTGGCGGCGTGGGTACCTACTACACCACCTCCAAGGCTCTGCTGGACACCGGCTTCTATCTGCTGGGCATGATGGAAGAAGACTCCGCCAAGCTGGCCGCCCGCGACCTGCACGAACTGCTGCGTTGCTGGGAAAACTACCATCGCCTGTGGACCGTGCGCCTGCACATGCAGCACATCGCCTTCCGTGAAGAGTCCCGTTACCCCGGCTTCTACTACCGCGCTGACTTCCTGGGTATCGACGACAGCAAGTGGAAGTGCTTCGTGAACTCCAAGTACGATCCCGCCACCGGCGAAACCAAGATCTTCAAGAAGCCCTACTACCAGATCATCCCTGACTAGTAGGCGGAAGAACATCCCTGGGGTGGCCGCCTAGGCCACCCCATTTTTTTCGGCGCGGCGGGTGTGCGACATGCAAGCTCCCCGCCGCGCCTTGGAATATGCGCCGCGCGGCAGGGCCCCTTGGCTCTCAATTGCGCCGCCCGGCAATCCCATACAACCGGGCAGGCGTGCGCGCCGCCCCGCAGAGGGGCCACGGCGCTGCAACGCAGGAGGATATCCAGGATGTCCAACTCCATTCTCGTCGTGGGCGGCGGCTTTGCAGGCCTTACTGCCGCCATCGAAGCGGCGGAACTGGGCCACGATGTGTATATCGTGGAAAAGTCGCCCTACCTGGGCGGCCGTGTGGCCCAGCTCAACAAATATTTCCCCAAACTTTGTCCCCCCTCCTGCGGTCTGGAAATCCAGTTCCAGCGCATCAGGAAGAACCCCCGCATCAAATTTTTCACCATGGCCGAAGTGACCAAACTGGTCGGCTGCAAGGGTGACTACACCGCCACCGTGAGCATCAAGCCCCGCAAGGTGGCCGCCCACAACGTGGACTTCACCCTCCTCGCCTCCAGCCTGGAAGGTACCGTGCCCAACGAGTTCGACTTCGGGCTGTCCCAGCGCAAGGCTCTGTACAAATCCATGCCTTTCGCTTTCCCCAACCGCTTCGTGCTGGACACCGACGCCCTGAGCAAGGCTGACGCCGCCCGCGTCGCCGGCCAGAAGTTCCTGGACCAGAACGAACCCGCCCGCGAAATCGAGCTCAATGTGGGCGCCATCGTGGTGGCCACCGGCTGGAAGCCTTACGACGTCACCAACCTGGCCAACCTGGGCGCCGGCAAGGTCAAGAACTGCGTGACCAACATGCAGCTCGAACGCCTGGCCTCCCCCTTCGGCCCCACCGGCGGCAAGATCGTCCGTCCTACCGACGGCCGTCGCCCCAAACGCATCGCCTTCGTGCAGTGCGCCGGCTCCCGTGACCAGAACCACCTGAACTACTGCTCCTACATCTGCTGTATGGCCACCCTCAAGCAGTGCCAGTACATCTGCGAGCAGTATCCTGAGACCCAGATCTCGGTGTTCTACATCGACCTGCGCGCTCCGGGCCGCTATGTGAAGGTTCTGGACAAGGTGAAGGCCGCCCCCAATGTGCGCTTCATCAAGGGCAAGGTGGCCGACGTGGCCCAGGCCGCTGACGACAACGTCACCGTGACCGTTGAAGACGCCATCCGCGGCGAAAAGCTGCATCTGGATTATGACATGGTGGTGTTGGCCACGGGCATGCAGCCCAGCCTGGCCACCGACAGCCTGCCCCTGCCCCTGCCCCTGGACGAAGACGGTTTCGTCATGGGCGGTGAAGAGGCTGGCATTTTTGCCGCCGGTTGCGCCCGCATGCCGCTGGACGTGATGCGTACCGCGCAGTCCGGCACGGCCGCCGCTCTCAAGGCGGTGCAAACGGTGAAAGGGAGGTAGGCGGCATGGCCAGCAAGATCGGCGTCTATTTTGACGTACAGAACATCGGCGGCGGCCTGGATGTGGAAGCCCTGGCCGAACAGGTCCGCAGCAAATGGAGCGACCTCACCCCTGTGGTGAAAGTGCTGCCCATGCTGAGCGTGGCCGAAGACGAAGTGCGTGCCGACATCGAAGCCAACGGCCTTGACGGCGTGCTCTTCTGCGGCGCCAGCCCCCGCGACGAAGCTACCCCCTGGCAGCTGCCCGTGCAGGTGGAACACGTGAACCTGCGCGAACAGTGCGTGCTCGCCTACAAGAACCCCGACGGTTCCGCCGTCAGCGGCACGGCTCCCGCCCTGCTGACCCAGATGGCCACCGACTACGTGAACATGGGCGTGGTCAAACTGCAGAAGAGCAACATGCCCGAATCTGCGGCCATCGAAGGCATCAAGCGCATCCTGGTCATCGGTGGCGGCTGGACCGGCCTCACCGCCGCCCAGGAAGCCGCCAAGACCGGCTATGAAGTCATCCTGGTGGAAAAGGCCGACAAGCTCGGCGGCGCGGTCAACAACATGCCCATGGGTTCGCCCCTGCAGGCTCCCTGGGAAGACCGCCAGCCCACCAACCTGGCCGACAAGATCGCCGCTGTGACCGGCAACAGCAGCATCACCGTGCTGCTGAACGCCCACATGGCCAAACTGGAAGGCCAGCCCGGCGAGTTCAAGGCCACCGTGGCCACCGCCAACGGCGAACAGACCTTCGACATCGGCTCCGTGGTCCTGGCCACCGGCTGGGTGCCGCTGGCTGAAAAGTATCTGGAAAGCATGGGCCTGGGCGTGAACCCCAAGGTCGTCCATGCCGCCCAGTTCGCCAAGATGCTGGGCGAAGGCAAGGTCGACGCCCGCCGCATCGCCTTCGTGCTCGACACCACCATCGCTGAAGAAGCCCTGCAGAAGGCCGCTGACGAAGCCGCCGCTGCCGAGGCCGAAGCCCCCGCTGCCGAAGCTCCCGCCGAGGAAGAAGAAAAGGGCTTCGTCAAGGAGAACCTGGAAAGCATCAAGCACCTGCGTTACTCCAACGCCGTCAACAGCGTGGGCATGCTGCGCATGGCCAACATCATCTGCGACAAGACCAATGATGCCGTGCAGGCCTTCGTGCTGTACAAGGACATGACCATCCCCGGCATCCTGGAACGCTTCTACAAGAAGATGCAGGACCGTCTGGGCCTGATGATGACCAAGGCCGACGTGACCGACATCCGTGATGCCGGCAACCACATGGTGGTCAGCTGCAAGAACACCCTGCTGGGCATGGACTTCGATCTGGACGTGGATCTGGTGGTGCTGCCCACGGGCGTCGTGCCCACGACCGCCAAGGACGTGGTGGTGGAATTCGATTACCGCCAGGGCCCCGACTTCCCGGATCTGCAGCTCTTCGACGGTTTCGCGGACTCCAACTACATCTGCTTCCCCTACGAAACCCGCCGTACCGGTGTCTACGCCGCCGGCTGCGTGCGTCAGCCCCAGACCCTGGACGCCTGTGAAGAAGACGCCCGCGGTGCCGTGCTCAAAGCCATCCAGTGTGTGGAAGCCGCTTCCCACGGTGTGGCCGTGCACCCCCGCTCCGGCGACAATTCCTACCCGGTGTTCAACTTCGTGCGCTGCACCCAGTGCAAGCGCTGCACCGAAGAATGCCCCTTCGGCGCCCTGGACGACGACGAAAAGGGTACGCCCAAACCCAACCCGGCCCGCTGCCGTCGTTGCGGTACCTGCTTCGGCGCCTGCCCCGAGCGCGTGATCTCCTTTGCCAACTACAACATCGACCAGATCGGTTCCATGATCCGCGAAGTTGTGGTGCCCAAGGACTTCAAGAAGGAAGGCCCCCGCATCCTCATCCTGGCCTGTGAAAACGACGCCTACCCCGCCCTGGATATGGCCGGTATGCGCCGCAAGGCCTGGAGCCCGTACTGCCGCATCATCCCCGTGCGCTGCCTCGGCTCCGTCAACGCCATCTGGGTGTCTGACGCCATGAGCAAGGGCTTCGACGGCGTGCTGCTGCTGGGCTGCAAATATGGCGAAGACTACCAGTGCCACTTCATCAAGGGTTCCGAGATCTGCAACCGCCGCAAGGAAAACATCGCCGAGACCCTGAACCGTCTGGGCGTGCAGCCCGAGCGCGTTGACCAGCTCGAAGTGGCCATCGACGAATATGACAAGGTGCCGGACATGATCGACGAATTCGTCGCTCGCATCGTGGAACTCGGCCCCAACCCGTTCAAGGGCATGTAGGAGGAAGGCTGCAATGGCACAGAATATTCTCAAGCCGGATTCCACCTTTACGCGGGAGCTGATGGAAGCGGGCGGCGAAAGCCTGAAAAAATGCTATCAGTGCGCCACCTGCTCCGTGGCCTGCCCCATGGCTCCGGAAAACGCTCCCTACCCCCGCAAGGAAATGGTGTGGGCGTCCTGGGGCCTCAAGGAAAAGCTGGCCACCGACGTGGACCTGTGGCTCTGCCACAACTGCGGCAACTGCGCGGACCTCTGCCCCCGTGGTGCCCGTCCCGCCGACGTCATGGGCGCTGCCCGCAACATGGTCTACCGCGATCTGACCGAGCCCACCATCGTGGGCAAGTGGATGAGCAAGCCCTCCGGCCTGCCCTTCCTCTTCGCCATCCCGGCCCTGCTGTGGCTCTTCATCTGGTGGATCCGCGCCGGCTTCAATGACGGCAACTGGTTCCCCCGCGCCGCCGACGGCCGCATCGTGTTCGGTCAGGTGTTCTATGGTGACTACACCATCGACCCCATCTTCATGATCACCTTCTTCGGGGCCTGCTACATCCTCTACAAGGGCGTGCGCAAGCTCTGGGGCATGTTCAAGCCTGAAGGCCGCCTGACCGTGCTTGGCAAGACCAAGGCCTGGTACTGGCACCTGCTGGACGTGCTCATCGACGAAGTGGTCACCCACCGCAAGTTCGACGACTGCGAAGCTGGTCCCAAGACCGGTACCTATGTGCCCAACCGCAAGGCCGGCCACATGATCCTGGTCTACAGCTTCGTCATCCTGGCCTTCGTGACGGCCGTGGTGGCCCTGGGCCACTGGGGCGGCAAGATCATCCCGCTCATCAAGATCGAGACCCCCATGCCGCTGCTGTACCCTGTGAAGATCCTGGCCAACCTCGGCGCCATCATGCTGGTCTGCGGCCTGGCCATGCTCACCGCCCGCCGTCTGAAGCTGAACCCCAAGCATCAGGGTTCGAGCTGGTATGACTGGTACCTGCTGGGCATCATCTGGCTGGTGGCCGTGACGGGCATCCTGTCCCAGGTCTTCCGCCTGGCCGATGCCATCCAGCCCGCCTTTGTGGTGTACTACCTGCATCTGGTCTTTGTGTGGATGCTCTTCGCCTACCTGCCGTGGTCCAAGCTCGGTCACTTCGTGTACCGCACCGCGGCCCTGCTGTTCGTCCGCATGTACGGACGCGGCTACTAGGATGGTCTTCCGGGCAGTCGCCCCGTGACGACGGCCCGCACAGGCTCACACTGCAAAACACCGTTCTCCGAGGAGGAGGCCGAAAATGTCTGATACCGCTCGCAAAATGTTCCCTGTGGAAACCGTCCTGGCCCTGGCCGTCGCCAAGAAGGGCGCGGACGTGAAAGATATCGCCGGTTACATCACCGGTCGCAGCATCGTCTGTGACGCCTGCGCCGCCGCCGTGGCTCCCTTCGCCGCTGCCTGGCTGGCCAAGCTGTCCCCCAAGTTCCTGGACATGAACTACAAAGACGGTGACAACTGGGGCGACTTCGTCAACCAGGGTGCCCGTCTGCTGGGCGACACCATCTCCCTGACCCCCATGGACGACTGCCTGAAGAACGCCGTCGCCACCGTGCTCGACATGATGGACGACATGCACGGCACCATGGTCAGCCAGCGCGCCGAGATCGCCACCCTGCGCCAGCAGGTGGAGACCCTGGCCCCCTATCAGGGCAAGGCTGAAGAACTGCAGAAGAAGTGCGACAAGCTGGAAGACACCATCAAGACCATGAAGACCGACATGGGCGGTCTGCGTCGCCAGGTGGCCGAATTCCAGGGCAAGGTCGCCATCAACCATGACGAACTGATGCAGAGCATCAAGGACGCCATCAAGGACAACCTGAAGAACATCACCGTGGGTGTGGCTGCTGCCGGCGTGGCCGGTGACGCTGCCGCCGCCGAAGAACCCGCCCAGGAAGAAGGCGGCGTGCCGGACGATTTCGGTTTCGGCACCAGCGGCGCCAACTCCGACGGCTTCGGCTTCTAGTCCCAAGTCAAGGCATCGCCTTTCAAGGCGCGTCCGTTCCGGCGGGCGCGCCTTTTTTGTGGCCGCCGGTGCGGGACAAAAGGGACAGTGCCATATGGCAGCCCCTGCCCGGGATGAGAGGGGAGCCGTAGCGCGACAGCCAGCCGTCCGATGGACGGCCGCTGCCCGGCCCCCGGGCCTGGTCGCCTGCGCGGCGAG
>NZ_DS996360.1:46986-57961 GCF_000156375.1 Desulfovibrio piger ATCC 29098 | reverse complement strand
CCAGGCCCCCTGCACCCCCTGCCCCGCCTTGGTTCCCGGTTCCTTTACGGCGCGCCGGGGCAAGGGGTGGAGAGGCTGCATAGATGGAACAGAGGGATCTGGGTATGCAGCCGTACGCGGAAAGGTTGGACAGAAGCAGGAGTACTGGTTCAGCCAGAGAGAAAGTCGGGCCGCTCCTGATGGAGCGGCCCGACCGGTAAAGCGCGTTTAGGAGAGGATGGGGGGGAGCTTGAGGGGGGAAGGAGGGACCTTCACGCGCGTGCAAAAGGTCCCTCCTTCCCCCCTCAACAACTTTGGGCTCCCGCTCTCGCCCGCCCCTTCAACGCTACAGCGAAAGCAGCGTCATGGCTATGGGGATGGTGATGACGGAAAGGATGGTCGACAGGCTGACCAGCAGCGCCCCGAAGGAGGCATCCGTCTTGTAGACGGCGCCGAGGATGGAGATCTGCATCATGCAGGGCAGACCGGCCTGGATGATGAACACCTTTTCCATGAGCTCGGGCAGATCCACGAAATGCAGCATGCCGGCCAGTATCAGGGGGCAGATGACCAGCTTGCCCAGCAGGGCCAGCACCAGGTCGCGCGAAAGGTGCAGATGGCGCAGATCCATCTTGTAAAGACAGATGCCGATGAAGATCAGGGCCAGCGGCGTGGTGAGGTTGCCCATATAGCGCAGGGCCTCCTGCACGAAATCCGGCAGGCCCAGCCCCAGCAGGGTCATGGCCAGCCCGGCCAGGAAACCCAGCATGGGCGGCGAGAAGATGTGGCGCACATTGTCCAGCAACGTGGCGGAACCGCGCAGCTCTTCGTTGTCGTGGCTGATGAGGTAGCTGCCGACGCTCCAGAAAAAACTGGTATTGGCAAAGAAATACAGCAGCACATAGGGCGCGGCCGCATCCCCGAACAGGGCCAGATTGACGGGCAGGCCGATGAAGACCGTATTGGACGTGGAGAAGCTGGCGCAGAACAGGCCGAAATGCCGCCGTTCCACGCGCGCTATCGTGGCTATCAGCCAGGCCACGCCAAACGTCAGCAGGATGCTGAGCAGCGGGAAGAGCGAGCCGTAGAGCAGATGGACGAGATCGTCCCGGCCGAAAGAATGCGTGATGGTATAGAACAGGTAGGAAGGCAGGGCCACAGTGGTGACCAGCCGGGGCAGCAGGATCTGGGTCTCGGGCGAGAACCAGCCTTTACGGGCCAGCACATACGCCACCGTGACGATGATCTGCAAACTGAGGATACCCTGAAGAGCGTGGAAAAAGACCATGACACACCTGTGCGGCAGGAAAAGGCCCTGCCAGGAAACGATGGTCCCGCACTGCATCGGCGGCAATGCGGGACCATCGGTAAACGAGCGGGCGTCTTTCGGCGTTCCGGGCATCATACCGGCCCCGAAGAGCCGGACGGATGCCCGGAAGGAACAGGCGCAGCCTCACAGGGGATGACGGCACGGCACCGTCCCTCCCGCGGGCGCCCGTCCCGGCCGGGAAAGCGTCCTAGACTTTCTTGTACATGGCGCCGCTGTCGGCGGAGCTCACCATGCTGGCGTAACGGCGCAGCACGGGGTAGGGGCATTCCTTCTGCGGCGGCACCAGCTCGGCGCGACGGCGGGCCAGTTCGGCTTCGTCCACCAGCAGGTCCAGCTTGCGGTTGGGGATGTCCACCAGGATGCGGTCGCCGTCACGCACCAGGGCGATGGGGCCGCCATTGGCGGCTTCGGGAGAGATGTGGCCGATGGCCGCACCGTTGGTACCGCCGGAGAAGCGGCCGTCGGTGAACAGGGCCACGTCCTTGCCCAGGCCCATGCCGGTGATGGCGGCGGTGGGGGACAGCATCTCGCGCATGCCGGGGCCGCCCTTGGGACCTTCGTAACGCACCACCACGCCGTCGCCGGGCTTGATCTTGCCGTCGAGGATGGCGTGCATGGCGTCTTCTTCGCTCTCGAACACGCGGGCGGTCACTTCGCGGCGCATCATCTCGGGCGCCACGGCGGACTGCTTGACCACGGCGCCGTCAGGGGCCAGCGAACCGCGCAGGATGGCGATGCCGCCTTCCTTGGAATAGGCGTTGTCGATGGTGTGGATCACGTCCGTATCCAGGATATGGGCGTTGCGTTCCTTCAGGTTCTCGCCCACGGTCTTGCCGGTGACGGTCATGCAGTCCTTGCGGATCAGGTCCAGCTTGTCCAGCTCGCTCATGACGGCCGGGATGCCGCCGGCGTTCTCCAGGTCCACCATGTAGTGGTGGCCGGCGGGGGAGAGCTTGCAGAGGTTGGGGCTCTTGCGGCTCACTTCGTCGAAGACGGACAGGTCGATGTCCAGGCCGGCTTCATGGAAGATGGCGGGCAGGTGCAGGGTGGTGTTGGTGGAGCAGCCCAGGGCCATGTCCACGGCGATGGCATTTTCCACGGCGCCGCGGGTCACGATGTCGCGGGGACGGATGTTGCGCTTCACCAGATCCATGACGCGCATGCCGGCCTGCTTGGCCAGACGCACACGGGCCGCATGCACGGCCGGGATGGTGCCGTTGCCGGGCAGGGCCACGCCGATGGTCTCGGCCAGGCAGTTCATGGAGTTGGCCGTGAACATGCCCGCACAGGAACCGCAGCCGGGGCAGGCGCGTTCTTCCCACTGGGTCAGTTCTTCTTCGGTCATCTGGCCGTTGCGCACGCGGCCCACGCCCTCGAACAGGGTGATGAGGTCGCCCTGCTTGCCGGGGGTCAGGGTACCGGGCAGCATGGGGCCGCCGGAGACCAGCACCGAGGGGATGTTCAGGCGCATCATGGCCATGAGCATGCCGGGCACGCACTTGTCGCAGTTGGGGATGAAGACCAGGGCGTCGAAGGCGTGGGCGCGGGCCATGATCTCGATGGAGTCGGCGATGAACTCGCGCGAAGGCAGGGAGAAGCGCATGCCTTCGTGGTTCATGGCGATGCCGTCGCACACGGCGATGGCGGGGAATTCCAGGGGGGTGCCGCCGGCCATGCGCACGCCGGCCTTGACGGCCTCGGCCAGCTTGCCCAGGTGCAGGTGACCGGGCACCACTTCACTGGCGGCGTTGACCACGCCCACCAGAGGACGTTCCATTTCCTCGCGGGTCAGGCCCAGGGCATAAAGCAGGGAACGGTGAGGGGCCTTTTCCAGGCCGGATTTCATTTTTTTGCTGTTCTCTTCCATGACGGTATCCTTTGGACGTTTGTCAGCAGCCCGCGCGGCGGCAGGGGGCCGCAAAGGGTTCGCGCGGGTATCTTGTGCATGGGCGTCACGGGGGCAGCGGCGCGGCAGCCCGCCGCATGGTGGCGTTGAGGGCGGGGCGGGACCGCCGGTAAGGCGGCCGCTCCCGGAGCGGCTGGGCCGCGTCCTCCGGTGCGCTGTTTGTGCGTGCGCTCAATGTTTTTTCATACGCAAAAAGCCGGAGGCCGTAAACACTTGTCCCCGGCGGCCGTTCGGCCGGCAAGGTACGCCGCGCCCCATTCCCGGCTTGTGGCAGGCCGCAAAGTGGGCTAGGTTTTCCCGCATGGAAAACAGGACGAATCCCCCCTCCACGCCAAGTCTGGCGCGTCGCTATATATGCAAGCTGCTGGCCAACGTGGCTTCCGTGCCGGTCTATCTGGCCATGGAAGCCATCCTGCCCCGTGCCCTGGGCCCGGCCATGTACGGCAACTACAGTTTTGCCACCAACTTTTTCCAGCAGCTGTTCATGTTCCTGGACATGGGCACGTCCACCTGCTTCTACAATGCCCTGTCCCGGCGCCAGTCCGAAACGGGCCTCATCAGCTTCTACATGCGGCTCTGCCTGCTCATCGCCGTCATCAGCCTGCTCATCGCCGGTGCCATGCAGGTGCCCCTCGTCGGCAACTGGCTCATGCCCGACGTGCCCCTGTGGCTGGCGCCTCTGGCCGCCATCTGGGCCTTTCTGACCTGGTGGGGCCGCGTGCTCCGCTCCATGAACGACGCCGTGGGCGCCACCGTGCAGTCCGAGATGGTGCGCACCGTGGTCTCGCTCTCGGCCGTTTTCCTGCTCATCGGCCTGTTCCTGCTGGACTGGCTGAACATCTTCAGCCTTTTCGGCCAGCAGTACGCCATGCTGGGCGTCACGGCCCTGGGCTACTGGATCGTCACCCGGCGCCATTGGGAACGCTGCTACGGCGGCCCGGACGCCACCTTCTGCCTGCGCCTGAGCGCCGACAGCAACAAAGCCTACTGCCACGAGTTCTTCACCTACAGCCATCCGCTCTTCGTCCAGGCCCTGCTCATCTTCCTCATGGCCGCCGCGGAACGCTGGCTGCTGCAATGGTTCGACGGCAGCGCCGAGCAGGGCTATTTCGCCCTGGGGCACAAGGTCTGTCTGGCCTGCCTGATGTTCGTCTCGGCCATGACGCCGCTGGTCATGCGTGAGCTCTCCATCGCCTGGGGGCAGCGCGACCTCCAGCTCATGGGCCGCCTGGTCAACCGCTTCGCCCCCCTGATCTATGCCGTAGCCGCCTACTTCGCCTGCTTCAGCATGGCCGAGGGCCCGGCGCTGGTGCGCATCTTCGGGGGCGCGGAGTTCACGGCCGCCATCCTGCCCGTGCAGATCATGGCCCTCTACCCCCTGCACCAGTCCTATCTGCAGCTGGCCAGCTCCGTGTTCCACGCCTCGGGTCGTACCCGCGAACTGCGCAACCTCACCCTGCTGGAATGCGTCTACGGCATGACCACGGCCTGGTTCCTGCTGGCGCCCGAAGCCTACGGCGGCCTGCATCTGGGGGCCGTGGGCCTGTCCATCAAGACCATCGCCGTGCAGTGCGTGACCGTCAATATCTGCCTCTGGCGCGCCTCGCGCTTCGTGCCCATCCGGCTGCTGCCCATCATGCTGCACGAGATCTGGTGCGTGCTGGTGCTGGCCGCCGTGGCCTTTGCCTGCCGCGAGCTCACCCTCATGCTGGGCCTGGGCGGCATCGACTCCCTGCTGCGCTTTCTGGTCTCCGGCGTCGTCTACACCCTGGCCGCCGCGCTCATGGCCCTGCTCATCCCCCAGCTGCTGGGCATGAGCCGCGCCGAAATGAGTGAAAAGATCCGGAAGCTGCGCGCCCGCCTGGGACGCTGACCGTTTCGATCCTGAGGAAGGGCAGCCCCCAAGAGCCCCTCATGCTTCCTCAAAAACGCCATCCCGGTCTCTGGAAGACGTCCCGGGATGGCACCTCTGCAACAGATTGAGGATACAAGCCGCTGCCTGTGGAGGATGGGGACTGCCGGGCCCTGTCCGCAGCAGGCCAGCACAAGGGCCTTGGCAAGGCAGGCACGGGGAAAATCCCCAAGCCCGGGCATGCCCCCTTGCAATATTTCCGTCCCGGGACTACTTTTTTGCTTCCGGCTGGGGGAGCCTGCGGGCTGAGAAAGGGTGCAAGGACCCTGACCCCTAGGGCCGCCGTGCGGCCCTGCACCTGATGCAGATAGTGCTGTCGAAGGGAAGCTGGCAACGTGCGCTCTTTTTGCGCCCAACGTGCCCGTTTCGCCCTCTTGCAAGGTGGACGGGTTTTTTTGTGGAGGCAGTATGCAACTCACCATCAATGGCGAAGCCTGTACCTGTGCCGAAGGCCTGACCGTGGCGGCCCTGCTGCGGGAGCGGGAACACGACGCCACCGCCGTGGTCGTGGAACACAACGGCCGGATCGTGCCCGCCGCGGACTTCGCGGCCACCGCCCTGAACGAGGGCGACGTGCTGGAGATCGTGCAGTTCGTGGGCGGCGGTTAGCCGTCGGCACGACGACGTTTTTTTCTTCCTCTGCGCCCTGTGCGCACCGCGCGGCCCGGTCGGCCGCAGGAGACCATCATGAGCGATTTTCAGAACAACGATCCCCTCATCATCGGCGGCGTGGAACTGCAGAGCCGCCTGTTCATCGGTACCGGCAAATACAGCAATGACGCCCTCATCCCCGACGTCTGCGCCAGCAGCGGCGCGCAGGTGATCACCGTGGCCATGCGCCGCGTGGAAAAAGGCCAGCAGGGCATCGTGGGGCACATCCCCTCCCACATGCGTCTGCTGCCCAACACCTCCGGCGCCCGCACCGCCGAAGAGGCCGTGCGCCTGGCCCGTCTGGCCCGCGCCGCCGGTTGCGGCGACTGGATCAAGATCGAAGTCATCTCCGATACCCGTCACCTGCTGCCCGACGGCTACGAGACCGCCAAGGCCACCGAGATCCTGGCCAAGGAAGGCTTCACCGTGCTGCCCTACATCAACCCCGACCTCTATGTGGCCCGCGCCTGCGTGGATGCCGGTGCCGCCGCCGTCATGCCCCTGGGCGCGCCCATCGGCACCAACCGCGGCCTGCGCACCCGCGAGATGATCGGCATCCTCATCGAAGAGATCGACCTGCCCATCGTGGTGGACGCCGGTATCGGCCTGCCCTCCCATGCCTGCGAGGCCATGGAGATGGGCGCCGCCGCCTGCCTGGTGAACACCGGCATCGCCTCGTCCACCGATCCGGTGCTCATGGGCCGTGCCTTCCGTCAGGCCGTGGAAGCCGGTCGCGCCGCCTGGCTGGCCGGTCCCGGTGCCGTGCGTGCCAGCGGCGAAGGCGCCCAGGCCTCCTCTCCGCTGACGGGCTTCCTGCGCTAGGTCGGGGGCAGACATGGAAAACTTTCAGCAATATCTGGAAAACTGGCCGCGCGAACGCCGCAGCCAGATAGCCGCCGGCGCCACCGAAGACCAGGTGCGCGCCGTGCTGCGCAAGGACTACCTGCAGCCCGCCGACTTCCTGACCCTGCTCTCGCCCGCGGCCGCGCCCCTGCTGGAGCAGATGGCCCAGCGCGCCCATGAGCTGACCCTGCGCTACTTCGGCCGGGCCGTGAACCTGTTCACGCCGCTCTACGTGTCGGACTACTGCACCAACCAGTGCCGTTACTGCGGCTTCAATGCCAACAACAAGCAGCCGCGCCGCCACCTGAGCCCCGACGAGGCCTACGACGAAGCCAAGGCCATCGCGGACATGGGCCTGCAGCACATCCTGCTGCTCACCGGTGATGCCCGCAAGCTCTCCTCGCCCGAGTACATCGCGGAGGTCGCCCGCCGCATCAAGCCCCTGTTCGCCAGCGTGGGCATCGAAGTCTATTCCATGACCGAGGACGAATACCGCCTCATGGTGGAAAGCGGCGTGGACAGCATGACCATGTTCCAGGAGACCTACAATCCCGAGCTCTACGACTGGCTGCATCCGGTGGGCCCCAAGAAGGACTACGCCTTCCGCCTCAACGCCCCCGAACGCGCCGCCCGCGCGGGCATGCGTTCCCTGGGCCTGGGCGCCCTGCTGGGCCTGGATGAGTTCGAACAGGACGCCTTCGCCACCGGCCTGCACGCCTGGTGGCTGCTGCGCCATTACCCCGGCGTGGACGTGGGTCTGTCCATCCCCCGCATCTGTTCGCATGAGGGCAGCTTCGACATCCCGCACGCCCTCGATGACCGCCGCTTCGTGCAGTATGTGACGGCCCTGCGCTGCTTCCTGCCGCGCTCGTCCATCACCTGTTCCAGCCGCGAGAGCGCCTTCATGCGTGACCACCTGATCCCGCTGGGCGTGACCCGCGTCTCGGCTGGTGTGTCCACCGCCGTGGGCGGCCGCAAGACCCATGCCGACAACAGCGGCCAGTTCGACATCACCGACCACCGCAGCGTGGAACAGATGATCGCCGACCTGACCAGGAATGGCTACCAGGCCGTCATCAAGGACTGGGAAGACCCCACCCTGACCCACGCTTAGGCAGAGTGTTGTTGAGGGGAGGAGGGACCCCTCTGCTGGCGCGAGAGGGGTCTCCCCTCCCCTCAAACTCCCCTCCCCCTCCCCAGCGCGCTTTATTCGGGAGGGACGTCTTTCCACCGGAAAGACGTCCCTCCTTTTCATACGGGGGCGGGGCAGTCCACCTCTTCATGAGGGACCGGATTCGCCCGTTGTGGCCGGGTCCCTGTCCATTCCGTGGATGCGGCCCGGAAAGGGCTGTTTCAGGATGACGTTTGGACGCATCCATCCGTAAACCGTTTTTCAGGAAGTCTGCCATGAGTGAGAACGTGTTGCGTCAGGGCCTGACGCGCTATCTTTCCCCGGCCCAGCTGGAGGCCCTGCGGGCCGCCCGGGTGGGCGTGGCCGGTGCGGGCGGTCTGGGCTCCAATGCCGTCATGATGCTGGCCCGCAGCGGCGTGGAGCATTTCCTGCTCATCGACGATGACGTGGTGGACGCCTCCAACCTCAACCGGCAGCAGTTCTGGCCCCGTCATCTGGGCCGCCCCAAGGTGGAGGCCCTGGCCGAACTGGTGCGGGAGCTGAACCCCGACGCCCGGGTGGAGACCTGCCGCCTGCGCATCGACGCCGCCAACGTGGACGAACTGGTGGCCCGCTGCCCCCTGTGGCTGGAAGCCCTGGACGGCGCGGCGGACAAGCGCCTGCTGGTGGAAAAGGTCATGCTCTCGGGCCGCCGCATCGCCAGTGCCTCAGGCATGGGCGGCTTTGGCGGCAAGCCCATGCAAAAGCGCATGCTGGGCAATCTGGTGCTGGTGGGCGACTTCGAGACCGACATCCTCGAATATCCGCCCCTGGCCCCGCGCGTGACCGAGGCCGCGGCCCTGCTGGCCGACGCCATGCTGGAATTCATCCTCACCGGCGTGGAATAGGTCTTTTCTGAGGGGCTCCTTCCCCTGATACCTTGCGCCTGGCGTGGCCTGAAAAGGAGGAAATGCCCATCCCACAGCTGCCTGTATCGCCAACGAGTACGGCCTGCGGCTGCCTTCCGCCGCTACGGACAAAGGGATGGCCTGCCCTTTTTTTCCATGTTTCTCCATAACGACAGGATACCCCTTGTCGGCACCTGCCCAGAGCCATGACGAACGTACGGCCCCGGACTGCATGACAGTCCGGGGCCGTACGTTCTGATAAAGCGCGCTGGGGAGGGGGAGGGGAGCTTGAGGGGAGGGGGGACCTCCTCTCGCGCCAGCAGCGACCGAATGGCGGCCCGCAGGGCCGTGCCCGTTGCGACAAAGGAAGCTACGGGCATCGACAGCAGCGATGGGGTCCCTCCTCCCCTCAAAAGACTAACTTAACCCGGCCAGCAGCTGGATGGCGGCCAGATGCTCCAGTTCCTCGCTGAGGGTGAGGGCCTGGCCCAAACAAGGGGCCGAAGCGCACAGGCCGTGGCGGGTCATCCATACGGCCTCGAAGTCGCGGGCGGCCTGCCCCACGGCCTCGGCCAGTTCGCGGGTGCCGGGTTCGAAGGCCGGAGCGTAGCCCAGGCGGGCCCGCCAGACGCCGGACTCGAAGACCGGCAGTTTCAAAAAGCGCTCCTGCCAGTCCGTCAGGCCTTCCAGCTTCAGGGCCAGGGCCAGCAGCCGGCGGGGATGGGTGTGCAGGATGGCCCCGCACTGGGGCCGGGCCGCGTAGACTTCCAGATGCATGAGGCCTTCGCTGGACGAAGGACCGCCGTACAGGGTGGCGCCGCTCCGGGCATCCAGCACGCACAGGTCCCGGAGCGTCAGGCGCCCCTTGGCCGCGCCGCTGCGGGTGATGACGATGCGCTCGCCTTCGGGGCTCAGCCAGCGGCAGCTGGCGTTGCCGTTGCAGCCGGCCAGCATGCCGCCGTGCCAGGCTTCGCGGCAGACTTCGGCCAGTTCCCGGACGATGGACGACGGCAGCCCGGCCAGGGCAATGTCCCGGCCCTGACGCTGGTGGAAACAAGGAAAGGACATGATCTAGGCCTCCGCGGATACGGCAAAGTGATCAAAGCCCTGGAGCGCGTCCAGCGGCTCGTTGTTGCAGGTCAGTTCCCCGTCATCAGTGATGGTGCCGATGCTCATGAAGCCGGGGATGGCCGCATGCAGGATGGGCAGCATGTCCGGGGCGCAGGAGCCCAGCAGGGCGTAATCCTCGCCGCCCAGCAGGGCCTCGTGCACGGGGTTGAGCCCGTTCTCGCGGGCATGGCGCACCACTTCGGGATGGAGCATGCCCTGCGGCAGCAGGATGGCCGCTCCCAGACCGCTGTCCGTGGCGGTGCCCGTGTCGCCTTCGCGCCGGGCCCGGCTCTCGCCGGTACGGCCCAGCAGGCGCGGCAGGTCGCGCATGATGCCGTCGGAAAGGTCCATCAGCGCCGGGGGACGGGCATTGGCGCCCGCCCGGGCCAGCATGAGCCCGGCATCCACCTGCGGCACGGGCAAAAGATGCGCGGCGCAGGCAGCGGGCCAGTGCTCCAGCGCGGCCCGGCCTTCCTTCTCCAGCACCTGCAGGCCCACGCGGGCCAGGCCCGGACGGCCCACCACGAACAGGCTGTCCCCGGGCATGGAGCCGCCCCGCACGAGGAAGTCCCCGCCCGTGTAGGATTCACCCCAGATGGTGATGCTCACGTGCAGGAAGGGGCTGCGGGACAAGTCGCCGCCCGCCAGGGCCAGACGCTGTTCCTGCGCCAGAGCGGCCATGCCGGAGAAAAAGCGGTCGAGCCACGCGGCATCCACGTCATCGGGCAGGCCCAGGGCCAGGGTGAAGGCCAGCGGACGGCCGCCGCAGGCCGCGATGTCGCTCACATTGACGGCCAGGGCCTTGTGGCCGATCTCCTCGGGCGTGAAATAGGAGCGCCGGAAGTGGACATCCTCCAGAAAGAGGTCGCTGCTCACGCACAGGGGCGTGCCGGCCTTGAGCACGGCGCAGTCGTCGCCCCTGCCCAGCAGCAGGGAAGGATGCGTGGCCGGGAAATGCCGGGCCAGACAGGCAAGGATGCTGTCTTCAGAAGCGCGCGAAGGCTGGGACATATCAGTCCTCCAGTTGCAGATAGTCGGCCAGGATGACCTTGATCCCGAAACCGGCAAAACTCACCTGTACTTTGTTCGGGGGCATGAGGCCGAGGATCTTGCCCCGGCCGAAGATCTTGTGGCGGCAGAAGCAGGGACGCTTGCCCGCGGCCACGGCTCCGGCGGCGGCCAGCACCGAACCACCGGCGGCCTCCCCGGCGGGAGCGGCGGACGC
>NZ_DS996360.1:9972-46648 GCF_000156375.1 Desulfovibrio piger ATCC 29098 | reverse complement strand
CGGCCGCTGCCCGCAGCACCTCCCGGCCGTTCGTCCGGGGGCAGCTGGCAGTCATCGGCATCCTGCAGGGAGCGGGTGGCGGCCAGACGCTGGGCCGGGCTCAGTCCGGCAGGGGCGGCAAGGCCCGTATGGCGGCCGCGGCCGAAGCCCGCGCCGGGGCCGGACGGGGCCGGACGTCCACCGAAGGGGTCGGCGAACATGCCGCCGCGCGCCCGTTTGCTCAGGCCGCCGCCGTAACTTTCCACCCACTCTTCGGTCAGTCCGGCGGGCAGCTCGCGCACGAAGGGGCTCTGGGCCACGTGCTGCGTGCCCTGCTCGGCCTTGCTGTAGATGGTGGCCGGCGAGTACAGATCCAGCTCCTGCCGGGCGCGGGTGCAGGCCACGTACATCAGACGGCGCTCCTCTTCGAAGTCCTCGGGGCGCGCCAGAGCGTGGCGCGAGGGGAAGCGGTCCTCCACCAGATCGATGATCAGCACGGCGTTCCACTCCAGGCCCTTGGCCGAGTGCACCGTGGAAAGGGTGATGCGGCCTTCGTTGTCCTCGTCTTCCTCGTCGGGGGAATCCAGGGCCAGATCGGCCAGGAACAGATCCAGATCGTTATAGCCCGAGGCCATCTGCAGGATCTCTTCCAGCCCCTGCTGGCGGCGGGGCCAGTCTTCGGGATAGCGGCTCTCCAGCACGGGCCGGTAATGGTCCACGATGAGCTCCAGCGCCGTCACCGGATGCAGCGGGCGGGCGCGCATCTCGGCGATGAAGCGCAGATCCTCGCGGAAGGAGGGGAAGCGGGCGCAGGCCTTGTCCAGGGCCGGGCCGTCGGCGCTCTGGGCCACGTTGTAGAGCTTGAGCACGGTCTTGGGGCCGATGCCCTCGTGCAGCTCGGCCACGCGCGAGAAGGCGGGCATGTCCAGCGGGTTGAGCAGCAGGCGGGCGTAGGCCATGACGTCCTTGACGTGGGCCGCCTCGGTGTAGCGCAGGCCGCCGTACTTGCGGAAGGCGATGCCCGCCTGGTTGAGGGCCATTTCCAGATGGTAGGAATGGAAACCCGCCCGGAAGAGCACGGCGATCTCGTGCGGCAGGTGGCGGGTCAGCAGGTCCTCGATGCGGCGCACCACCAGCTTGGCCTGGCTCATGTCGCTGAGGGGCGTCACCAGACGTACCGGCGCGCCGCCCTCCTTGCGGGTGAACAGTTTTTTGCGGAAGGATTCCGTGGCGTTTTCCAGCAGGTTGTTGGCCACGTCCAGGATGGGCTTGGTGGAACGGTAGTTCTCCTCCAGCCGGATGATGCGGGCCCCGGGGAAAAGCTTGGGAAAATCGAGGATGTTGCGCACATTGGCGCCACGGAAGGCATAGATGGACTGGGCCTCGTCGCCCACGGCCATGACGTTGCCGGGCGGCATGCCTTCGCCCTCCGGCCCGGCCAGCAGGCGCACGATGCGGGCCTGCACCAGGTTGGTGTCCTGATATTCATCCACCAGGATATGCGTGTAGCGGCGGCGCAGGTTTTCGGCCGCGCGCTCGTTGGTGCGCAGCAGGTGCTCCAGCTCGAACAGCAGGTCGTCGTAATCCAGCAGGCCCTTTTCCTTGCGGTAGGCATCGTAGGCCTCGCCCAGCTGCATCAGCGGTTCGGCATAGGGCAGCAGGTGGAAGGCCTCGCGCTGCAGAACCTCGTCCAGGCGCATCTCCTTGTTCCGGGCCTTGCTCAAAAAGCCCACGATGGCCTGCGTGCGCGGGAAGGAACGGTCGCCCTTGCCCAGCCGGAGGTCGTCCTTGCAGGCCTTGACCGCCGCGTTGATGTCCGCGCTGTCCATGACCGTGAAGGGGCGGTCCTCCAGCCAGTCGGGACGGTAACGGCGCAGCACGCCGAAAGCGAAGGAGTGGAAGGTACCCCCCTGCACCAGGCTCAGGGCGTGGTCGGACAGGGCCGCGGCCCGTTGCAGCATCTCCTGCGCCGCCTTGCGGGTGAAGGTGAGCAGCAGCATGGATTCCGGCGGGACGCCGTGATCCGCCAGCCAGGACAGGCGGTAGGTGATGGTGCGGGTCTTGCCGGAACCGGCGCCGGCCACTACCAGGACCGGCCCGTCGCCGCAGGTGGCGGCCTCGTATTGGGCGCTGTTGAGCGCGTGCGCGTAATCAATCATCGTTACAGATTAGCATAAAGGTGCTGGGCAGGCCAGAGGAGCCCGCAGGCACATCCCGCCCGGGCGGCCTCCGTGCAGCGAGGAAAGGCCCATGGCGCCCCCGCTTTCCGCATCGCTCCCGTCCTCGGGGCATCCGTCCCCTATCCGGCCCTCCTTACAGTAAAAAAAGGAAAATCCCGCCACCAGTTGACGCCGCCGGACGGGAATCGTAAAGTAGCTTGAAATTTTTTGCACAAAGGATTTTCCATGCCTACGCCTCAAGAAGAATTCCAGAATGCCGTCCTGCGCATCCTGGAAACCGTGATGTTCGAAAACTGGATCCGTTTCTATTTCCTCACTGAAAAGCTGGATGCGCCTGTGGAAGAAGGCGCGGAAAAGCCCCTGTTCGTGGCCATCCCCGAGCAGGGCATGCAGCGCATCAAGGAGCTGTACCCCGATCTGCTGCCCCTGGCCGAGAGCCTGAACGGCAAGGAGATCAGCTTTGCCCTGTCGCAGCAGGCCGTCTGTTCCTTCGTCATGGAACACCTGGACGGCAAGGTCATGCCCCAGCGCATGGCCGAGACCGTGTTCGACAGCACCACCTTCCAGACCCGCATGCAGCTGTTCAACGCCTGGGTGCAGATGCACGAGAACCAGCTGGACCAGAACTTCATGGAGTTCGGCAGCTGGCGCGAACTGTTCGCCCAGTGGTGTTCCACGGACCAGGTGAAGGAACTGGCCACCCGCATGGCCGCGCCGCGCACCGAAGGTAACGGCACCACCCATTAGTCATGGCAGATCCTGTGGCCGCCTCCGGGGCGGCAAGCCTATTCCACGCCGGGACGGTCCTGCGACCGCCCCGGCCTTCGCTTCTGGATGCCGTGGCGCACAGCGCCGTGCTCCGGGCCCTGGCGGCCTGGCGCGACAACGGCGGCGGGCAGCCCCCCCTGCTGCTGGACGGTACGGCCGGCAACGGTCACGACTGCCTCTTCCTGGCCCGTCAGGCCCCGGCGGGCAGCCTGCTGCTGGCCCTGGACATCCAGGAGGCCGCCCTGCAGGCCAGCCGGGCACGGCTGGAGCAGGCAGGCATGGCGGCGCGCTGCTGTGCCTCGGCAGCGGCGGCCTGTTCCCTGCCCCCTCTCCCTTCCCATACGACGGACATCCGTCTCGTCCTCCATTCCCATGCGTCCCTGCCGGAGCTGCTGGACGCCCTGCCCGAAGAAGACAGGCAACGTCCCCTGCTGGCGGGCATCTTCAATTTCGGGTACCTGCCGGGCACGGACAAGCGCTGCACCACCACGGCGGCGGGCAGTCTGGCGGCCGTGGATGCCCTGCTGGAACGGCTGGCCCCGCAAGGTTGCCTGAGCCTGCACTGCTATACCGGCCATGAAGGCGGCGCCGCCGAAGAGGCCGCCCTTGCCCAAAGGCTGGCTCGGCTGGAGCCCCGGCGCTGGCGTGTGCTGCACTGCCGGGACGCCAATCGGGAGACCCACGGCGAAAGCATTTTGCTGGCCGAACGACTGCCTGTGCGGCAGCGCTGATCCCCAGTCTGAAAGAGCCCCGGAAGGGGCTTTTTTTACAGGATTTTCCTGTCAGAAAAAGTTTGAAAAAATATTTTAATAACTATTTTATAACATAAAAATAGTTATTAAATTCAATAAATTAAAAGAAAGTTTCGTTAGCGAAAAAAAGCGAAAATAGCCCCCTTTTTATCCCTAGCCTATTGCATTTTCATCATTGCCAGCATAATCTTAGCGTTAAGGATGTATTTGTGTCGCCTGTCCTCGGGCAGGGGCCGGACGGACTGACGACACGCTTTTCTAGTAGAAGGGAGAGAAAGATGGCTTGGACTCAGGTTTACGAACCTCTGGGAGGCATCGGCCTGTCGGCACTGGCGGCATCCGTACCGCTGATCATTCTGTTCTACATGCTGGCTTTCCGGCAGGCGAAAGGTCATATCGCCGCCGTGGCCGGTCTGGTGGGCGCCCTGCTGGTGGCCATCCTGGTCTGGAAAATGCCGGTAGGCCTGGCAGTCAACTCCGTGGCTCTGGGGGCCTGCTTCGGCCTGTTCCCCATCGTCTGGATCGTCATCACGGCCGTGTGGGTCTACAACATGACCGTGGAATCCGGTGAGTTCGAGATCATCAAAGACTCCCTGGCCCGCCTGACGGACGACCGTCGTCTGCAGGCCCTGTTCATCGCCTTTGCCTTCTCCTGCTTCATCGAAGGTACCGCCGGTTTCGGTACCCCCGTGGCCATCGCCGCCGCCATGCTGGTGGGCCTGGGCTTCACCCCGCTGTGGGGCGCCGGTATCGCCCTGATCGCCAACACCGCCCCCGTGGCCTTTGGTGCCATCGGTGTGCCGCTGATCGTGGCCGCCCAGGTGTCCGGCCTTGACCAGATGACCGTCTCCGCCATTGCCGGTCGCCAGCTGCCCCTGCTGTCCCTGATCGTGCCCCTGTGGGTCTGCGTGGTCATGTGCGGCTTCAAGCGTTCCATGGAAGTGCTGCCCGCCATCATCGTGGCCGGTGTGGCCTTTGGTGGTGCGCAGTTCCTGCTGGCCAACTTCCACGGCCCGACCCTGCCCGACATCGGTTCCGCCATCGCCACCATCGTGGCCCTGATGCTGCTGCTCAAGGTCTGGCAGCCCAAGAGCATCTTCCGCTTCGAAGGTGAAGCTCCCTCCAACCTGGAAGGCCAGGGCTACCCCCTCGCCGTCGTGCTGCGCGCCTGGGCCCCGTACCTGGTGCTGGCCGTGTTCGTGTTCTTCTGGGGCCTGGGCTCCTTCAAGGCCATCCTCAACGGCCTGCCCGGCACCGTGTTCAACATCTCCTGGCCCGGCCTGGATGGCGAAGTCATGAAGACCGCCCCCATCGTGCAGGCTGACGCCGTGTACGGCGCCAAGTTCACCTTCAACTGGCTGTCCGCTGGCGGTACCGCCATCCTGCTGTCCGGTCTGGTGTCCGTGCCCTTCATGCCCAAGTACGGTTACGGCAAGGCCATCGCCTGCTTCATGCGCACCCTGAAGCAGCTGACCTTCCCCATCCTGACCATCGCCATGATCCTGGGCCTGGCCTACCTGATGAACTACTCTGGCATGAGCTCCACCCTGGGTCTGGCCTTCACCCACACCGGCTGGCTGTTCCCCTTCTTCTCTCCCCTGCTGGGCTGGCTGGGCGTGTTCCTGACCGGTTCCGACACGTCCTCCTGCGCCCTGTTCGGCGGCATGCAGAAGGATACCGCCCTGGCCGTGGGCATGCGCCCCGAACTGGCCGTGGCCTCCAACGCCTCTGGCGGCGTGACCGCCAAGATGATCTCGCCCCAGTCCCTGTCCGTGGCTACCGCCGCCACCAACAATGCCGGTCAGGAAGGCAAGCTCTTCCGCTTCACCATCGGTCACAGCATCGGCATGACCCTGGTGCTCTGCGTGCTGGCCTACCTGCAGGCTGGTCCCCTGTCCTGGATGCTGCCCTAACGGGTACGTCCCAGGCCTGAGGGCCTGACAGATCAAGTCGGCAAGGGCCCCGGTCTTCCGGGGCCCTTTTCGCATGCCTGGCGGCCTGTTGCCGCGATGGATCTCCCGGTGCAGACGGCGGACACGGGCGAGTCGTGCGGGACAGCGGCCGCCAGACACGCTCCTGCAAGCACGACCCGTAGAGACAAAATCCCTGAACCGGCCCGGAAAGGCCGGCGTGCCTGAAGCCAGCTTTTTTGACCGCTCCCGCTTTTTCCTTGCGGCGGCCCCGCCCCCCATAGTATGGGAGGCAGGACGACGCGTCCTTGAAGCCTGGCCTGCTCCGGCAGGGCGAAAAAAATGCCCGGAAAGACGAGGCCGCCGGCGGATATGCCGGATCGCCGCGGCCCTGACCGGCTCCCATAGAGGGGGGAGTGTGCAATATTTTTGTCCCCCCGTATGGCTCCGGCAGGCTCCATGTAAAAAAAATTAAACGTCCCCTCCGTCTACGACAAAACATAAAAACAATAAAAACAGCAAGATAGATAAACTTTCCTCGCTGGACTCTTTGGCATGCCTTATGCAGTAAGCTAAGTACCTTCCTTTCTTACTGACAGTTCAACCTAAACGGCCTGCCCCCCCAGCAGGCCGTTTTTCTGTCTGGAGACACGAGCATGTCCAGCCCCGTCACTGTCTGTCATCAGGAATTCGACGAAAGCCACTTCCTGGCCTCGGAATACGAACCGGCCCAGCCGGAGCAGGCCGCCTTCCACATCATCCCCGTCCCGTTGGAGCAAAGCGTCTCCTACGGCGGCGGCACCGCCCACGGCCCGGCCGCCATCCTTTCCGCCTCGCAGCAGCTGGAAGCCTGGGACGGCATCAGCGCCCCGGGAGAAGCGGGCCTGTATACCGCTCCCGCCGTGGACTGTGACGCCCCCATCGAGACCGTCCTGGACCGCATCGAGGCCGCCACGGCCCACGCCCTGCGCTGCAAGGCCCTGCCCGTCATCCTGGGCGGCGAGCATACCGTGAGCCTGGGCGCCCTGCGTGCCCTGGCCGCCGAGGCCGCCCGCACGGGCGAGCCCTTTGGCGTGGTGCAGTTCGATGCCCATGCGGACCTGCGTTCCCAGTATGAGGGCTCCATCTATTCCCACGCCAGCGTCATGCACCGGGCCGTGGCCGACCTGGGCCTGCCGCTGGCCCAGTTCGCCATGCGCGACTTCTGCCGCGAAGAAGTGGAAGTGCGCCGCCAGTACAATGTCTTGCACTACGATGCCGACGTCCTCTTCCGCCAGGGCCTGCCGGAACAGCCCCTGCCCGCGGACTTTCCCCGCCGCCTCTACATCACCTTCGATGTGGACGGTCTGGATGCCTCGCTGATGCCCGCCACGGGCACGCCTTCGCCCGGCGGCCTGTTCTGGCATCAGGCCCTGCTGCTCATCGAGCGCTGCCTGCAGGGCCGCAGCATGGTCGGCATGGACGTGGTGGAGCTGGCTCCCCTGCCGGGCCTGCACCATGCGGATTTCACCGCCGCTAAGCTCACCCACGCCCTCATGGGCTTTGCCCAGCGCGCCGGTCTGCCCCGCAAGGCATAACGGCCGGGAATCCCTTTTGGGGGAAGGGTCCCCGCACCCCTGACAGCCAACGGTACGGCTGATCCCGGCGATGTCCACAACGCGCCTGCGGGCCGCCATCCGGTCGCATCTCTGCTGTCGATGCCCGTAGCTTCCTGCGTCGCAACGGGCACAGCCCTACGGGCTGCCATCCGGTCGCATCTCTGCTGTCGATGCCCGTAGCTTCCTGTGTCGCAACGGGCACAGCCCTGCGGGCTGCCATCCGGTCGCTCCGGGGAGAGGGCTTTCCCTCTCCCCCTCCTTCCCCAGCACGCTTTGCCTGCCTGTGTCCCGCGCTTCGGGGCACAGGCTTTTTTTATGCCCTCGTATGGCCCAATCTCTAAGGCCTCTTCCGCTGCGGCCCAGTCTCCATACGGCAGGCCTGCTCCGCGCCGCTCGTTACATGCATGGGCTGCCGCCTTCGTGCGCCCGCTCGCCGCAGCCCGTTGCATCCTCCACAGGCCCCGGCTACCATGCTCTCCTGTCTTCTCCAGGCTCGCCCGATGACAGCACAAGCCCGCTGTCCGAAGACGAAGCCTGCCACAAGCAACCGGATAAACGTATTCGGGAGGGATGGGCCGACCGGATGATGACCCGCAAGGCCGTGGTCATCAGGAGCGATACTGCTCCGGGAAAAGGAACGAGAGTTTTCAAAAAGGTCCTTCTCCCCCGCCTGCCCTCCCGCAAGGAAACGCCATGAATTTTTTTGAAAGCCCCTTCAAGGGCGTCCCTCTGGACCAGCAGATCCGCAATCCCAACATCCGCGCGGGCCGCTACAGCTACTATTCCGGCTATTATCATGGCCACAGCTTCGATGACTGTGCCCGCTACCTGAGCCCTGAACGCGACGACGTGGACAAGCTCATCATCGGTTCCTTCTGTTCCATCGGCAGCGGCGCCAGCTTCATCATGGCGGGCAATCAGGGCCACCGCATGGACTGGATCGCCACCTTCCCCTTCTTCTACATGCCGAAAGAGGCAGGCTTTCGGGACGCCGTGGACGGCTTCGTCCGTGCCGGGGACACCGTGGTGGGCAACGATGTCTGGATCGGTACGGAAGCCATGATCATGCCCGGCGTGCACATCGGTGACGGCGCCGTCATCGCCGCGCGCGCCGTGGTGACCGCGGACGTGGCACCCTATGCCGTGGTGGCGGGCATGCCGGCCCGTGAGCTGCGCCGGCGCTTCAGCCCCGAACAGATCGCCATGCTGCTGGAGATGCGCTGGTGGGACTGGCCGCTGGAGCGTATCAACGCGGCCATGCCCCTGCTCTGCTCCGGCCAGGTGGAACGGCTCCACGAGTTCTGGCGCAGCGGCCGGGAGACGGGACAGGAATAGGGCTGCCGCCTGCCGCTCCTGCAGGATGCCTGCCCGGAAAACAGGCCTCTTCCTGTCCGGGCAGATACCGCAGGCCCGGCTTTCCGGCCGGAGGGCATCGCATACCGTGGCAGTCCCCTGTCCGCCCTGCTCCTTTACGACATTTCTGTGACGTCTTCGCTATCCTGGCTTTTTTGCTGGACTTCTATTCCTATCTGTGTCATAGGAAACAGGCCGTCGAACTGACGGCCATGTCACGCAAGGAGTTCCCATGTCATCCGACAGTCCCATCCCTCCCAGTATCCAGGTATCTGTCCCGTCACGCTGATCGCCTGCCTTGCGTCCATCTTCCCGCAGGCAGTGCCAGCCCTGCGAGGAGGTCTCATGTCCCATACCTTCATCTTCCTGCCGTCTGTCCCCCAGCACGGCCCCGTCCGTGACCGGATCATCTTCCGGGCGCGCCGTCATGTCCTGCATCCTTCCCGCTCGTCCATCCCCGTCATGGGCCGGACGTCCGTGATGCGCGCTGTCTGCTGACAGGCCATCACCTCCCTTTGCCGTCCCCTGCCGGGCCCCGCCCTGCGGGATGGTCTTCCGTCATCATCCGCCATTGCCTTCGGCGCCGTCTGGCCCGCATGGAACACCCTTGCGGCATGTGACCGCGCGCGTCCCGTACCGGCGCGTCAGGCCTGCCGTCATGCCGTGCGCCTGCCGTGACGCCCGTCAGGAAGGCCTGTATCGAGAACACCCCTAACCAAAGGAGCCGACGTATGGACAGTCACCCTGCCCCCCTCCCGTCGTCCGTGGCCGCGCCTGCCTTCGCACGCGCCTGCCCCCAGCATCCCAACCTTGGGGAGGTCTGTCATGATCCTCAAAAAAACACGGATGGCCCGCCGGGTCGCCTCTGGCGTCAACGTCCATGACCTGCGCCCGATCCATCCCGTCCCCCGGACGCATAACGGTTTTCTCCTCTTCCGTGCCCGGCCGCATGACCCCGGATCGCGGACGGCCTTCGGGCAGCGCCGACTGCCTGCCATCCGCCGTCCCCATCCCGCACGCTGAAGAAAAAAGGAGAACGACCAATGATCCGTGAAAACCTGCTGCGCACCGTGCGCGACCTGTCCGCCCGTCACGATACCACCGCCTTTGCCGAACTGGTGGGGAGCGTCCACCCCTCCGACATGGCCGAGGCCCTGGAGACCCTGAAGAGCCGTGATGTGGCCCGCCTGCTGCCCTGCCTGAAGGCGGAGGCGCTGGCCGAAGTATTCGTGTATTTTTCTGAAGAGCGCCAGAGCCGCCTGTTGCGGGAACTGCCCCGCGAGACCGTGGTGGCCCTGTTCGAAGGCATGGCCGCCGACGAGCGCGTGGACCTGTTCCACGACTTGGACGAGGCCGCCCGCCAGCGCCTGCTGCCCGCTCTGGCCCATGGCGAACGCGAGGACATCCTGCGCCTGGCCGCCTATGCCGAGGGCAGCGTGGGCTCGGTGACCACCTCGGACTATGTGTCCGTGTTGCCGGACATGAGCGTGGCCCAGGCCCTGGCCCATGTGCGGGCCACCGCCGCCGACAAGGAGACCATCTACGTCATCTATGTGCAGGACAAGGAAGGGCATCTGTGCGGCACCCTTTCCCTGCGCGAGCTGCTGCTGGCCGATGATGCCCTGACCATCAGGAACATCATGCGCCGCGATCCCGTGTTCGCGCGGGCCCAGTGGCCCCGGAGCAAGGCCTCCGAGCTCATCGGCCGCTATGACCTGCTGGCCCTGCCCGTCATCAACGGCGGGGAAAAGATGGTCGGCATCGTCACCGTGGACGACGCCATGGACATCGAAAAGCAGGAAGACGCCACCCAGCTGGCCCGCTTTGGCGGCACGGTGACCACCGACGGCACCGACCTGGACATCCTCGAATCTCCCTTCCGCAAGATGTTCAGCGTGCGCGTGTTCTGGCTGGTGCTGCTGACCCTGTTCGGCGTCGTCACCAGCACCTTCGTGGCCGCGCAGGAAGAGATCCTGTCGCAGGTCATCGTGCTGGCGGCCTTTATCGCGCCCATCGTGGACATGGGCGGCAATGCGGGCAGCCAGTCGGCCACCCTCGTCATCCGTGCCATGGCGCTGGGCGACGTGAGCCTGCGCTGGCAGGACGTCTGGCGCGTCGTCCGGCGCGAGCTGCCCGTGGCCGCCGCCCTGGGCCTGGTGGTGGCCGGCATGGAGACCGTGCTCGCCTGGTTCTCCAAGGGCATCGATCTGGACGTGCTGCTGGTGGTGGGCCTGAGCATGCTGGTCTGCACCGTGCTGGGCGGCATCATCGGCGTGCTCCTGCCCTTCGTGGCCCGGCGCATCGGCACGGACCCCGCCACCCTGTCCTCGCCCCTCATCACCTCCATCATGGATCTGGTGGGCGTGTTCATCTACTTCGCCTTCGCCTATGCCTTCCTGGGCGACCTGCTGCGGCAGGCGGGCTAAGACCGCAAGGGAGCCTCAGGGAAGGCAGGACACCTCCGGTGTGTCCTTGAAGGGCTCCCCCGCGTTGCCGTCCCCCTGTCCGCAAAGCTGTACCACCACGGGCACGGCTTTGCGGCCGCCATACGGCCGCTGACGTGAAGGGTCTTCTGCAAACGCCCTTCCCGGCGCGTCTTATGCGGACAGGTACGGTCACCGCCACGCCATACCATAAAAAAAGCCCCCTCATGGAGGGGGCTTTTTCACAGCTCGTCATGGGGAAGCCCTGGGCTCCCGCCAGGGCTAGTCCTGACGGAACAGGGGCGTGGACATGTAGCGTTCGCCGGTATCGCAGGCAAAGGTCACGATGTTCTTGCCCTGCATCTCGGGACGGGCGGCCACGCTGAGGGCGGCCAGCACGTTGGCGCCGGTGGAGATGCCCGCGCACACGCCCTGCAGGCGCATCAGGCGGCGTGCCGTGGCCATGGCCTCTGCCGTGGGCACCTGGATGATCTCGTCCAGCAGGCTGCGGTCCAGGATGGAAGGCACGAAATTGGCCCCGATGCCCTGGATGCCGTGCTGCCCGGCCTGGCCGCCGGAAAGGACGGGGGATTCCGCCGGTTCCACGGCCATGACCTTGAAGCCGGGGATGTTCTCCTTGAGGAAGCGGCCCGTGCCCGTGATGGACGAACCGGAGCCCACACCGGCCACCAGCACGTCCATATGGCCCACGCTGTCGGCAAGGATCTCGGGGCCGGTGGTGAGATAGTGGGCCTCCACGGCCAGCGGGTTGGAGAACTGCCCGAACAGCAGGCCGTTGCGCTCTTCCGCCAGTTTTTCCGCGACCTTGATGGCCCCCTTCATGCCTTCGGCGGCCGGGGTCAGCACCAGTTCCGCGCCCAGGGCATGCAGCAGGTTGCGACGCTCCACGCTCATGGAATCGGGCATGGTCAGCACGCAGTGCAGGCCCCGCACGGCAGCCACCAGAGCGATGCCGATACCCAGGTTGCCGCTGGTGGCTTCCACGATGGTGCCGCCGGCCTCGATGTCGCCCCACTCCATGGTCTTGTCGATCACATGGAAGGCCACGCGATCCTTGATGGATCCCCCGGGATTGCGGTTTTCGAGCTTGAGCCAGACCGTACCGGGCAGATCTGCGCCGAGAGCGTTCAGACGCAGCAAAGGGGTTCTGCCGATGCTTTGCAGAATATTGGTGAGCATGCTGTATCCTTGCTAAAAGTCAGGGAATAAAAAGAGGAACATCACTATATGCCAGCCGGGCGGGTTTTGCAAATCGACGCGCTGCGCGACAATGGACACAGCTTGACAGCCGCCATGATGCCCCGTACCGTTTTTTATAACAGGTATCGTCTACCCTAGCTCCAAAGGAGGATACATCATGAAGCTGTTCCGCATGTTCCTTGTATCGCTGGCCCTGGGTCTGATCTTTGCCGGTGCGGCCCTGGCCAAGGCTGATGTGACCGAACTGTATGCAGAAGCCCTCATGACCGGTGACGTGGAGTCCCTGGACAAGCTCCTGGCCCCCAATTACTGGCATGTCAGCGCCAACGGCCATATCCAGGACAAGGAACACTTCCTGGCCAGCCTCAAGGAAAGGAAGCTGGTCATCGACCGTATCCGCCTCAGCAACATGCGCAGCACCGTCATGGGTGACGTGACCCTGGTCACGGCCAACGGCGAGCTCAAGGGCTCGGCCACGCCCGCCCTGCCCCAGGGCCTGATGCGCTATACCATGGTCCTGAACAAGGTCGGCAAGGAGACCAAGATCGTCCTCTTCCAGGCCACGCCCGTGGTCCCCTCGCAGGATTGCCGTGACGGCAACTGCGCCATCCGCTGATCCCTTCCCTGATGCGATATTTCGAGGCTGCCTGCGGGCAGCCTTTTTTTTGCCCTGTTGCCCGGCAACATTTTTTTGGAAAAATTTCATAAAAAAATGCTTCCCCGATAATTGACACCATATTGATACTATGAATAGTATCAATATACCAATTGAGAACAACTCTCTTCCACATCAGCAAGGGGGAAGACCATGGCGACAGATCTGGTAACGGCCCCGGTGCGCTCCGCGGAGATCTTCGTTTTCCGGGCGCCCATCGAAAAAGCGGTTCGTACCTCGTTCGGCATCATGCACGACAGGCCTGCTGTCCTGCTGCGCCTGGAGGATGAAGACGGCATGCACGGCTGGGGCGAAGCCTGGTGCAACTTTCCCTCCTGCGGTGCCGAACACAGGGCACGGCTGCTGGAAACGGCCATCCTCCCCAAGGTCATCGGCAAGCCCTGGAGCAGCCCGGCCGCCCTGTCCGCGGAGATCTCCGGTCAGCTGGAGGTCCTGCGCCTGCAGGCCGATGAGCCCGGCCCCATGTCCCAGGCGCTGGCGGCCCTGGACATAGCCCTGTGGGATCTGGCGGCCCGCCGCGCGGGTCTGCCCCTGCACCGTTTCCTGGGCGGCGGTGGTGACGGCTCCATGCCCGTCTACGCCAGCGGCATCAACCATCCCGACATCGCCGGGACCATCCGGCGCACCCGTGCCGAAGGCTACCGCTGTTTCAAGATCAAGATAGGTTTTTCCGAACAAAGCGATGCCGCCAATCTGGAAGAAGCCTTCGCCGCCCTGCTGCCGGGCGAAGAACTGGCGGTGGACGTCAACCAGGCCTGGACGCGCCGGCAGGCGCTGGCGGGCGTTGAAAAGCTGCGCCGCTGGCCGCTGCTCTGGATCGAGGAGCCCCTGCGTTGCGACAGCCCCGTCGAAGACTGGGCGGCATTGGCCGCCGCCTCTCCCCATCCGCTGGCCGCGGGCGAGAACATCCGCAGCCATACCGACTTTTCCGCTGCCATCATCCGGCGCGACCTTGGCGTCATCCAGCCGGACATCTGCAAGTGGGGCGGTCTGAGCAACTGCCTGCCGGTGGCCCGGGCCGTCCTCAAGGCGGGCCTGCGCTACTGCCCTCACTATCTCGGCGGCGGCATCGGCCTGCTGGCCTCCGCCCATCTGCTGGCGGCTGTGGGCGGGGACGGCCTGCTGGAAGTGGACTGCAACCCCAACCCCCTGCGCGAACTGCTGGCCCGTCCCTTCCCGGCCGTCCGGGAAGGCCGCATCACCCTCTCCGATGCGGCCGGGCTTGGTGTGGAACCTGATCTGGATGCTGTGGAAAACCTTGTGACTTACCGGGCCGAATGCCGCTGAATGCCTGCACGTCCCGTCATCTACAGGAGGCGATCATGAAGCGTTTTCTTACCTGCCTTTGTCTCATCGTCACGTCCCTGGCCCTGTGTTCCGGTCTGGCCGGAGCCGCTGAAAAGGTCAGGATCAACCTGTTGAGCACGCCTTTCGGTACCGGGAGCTATGTGCTGGGCACGGCTCTGGAAAACATCGTCAACAAGGGTGACTACCCCATCCTCATCTCGCATGCGGAAACGCCCGGCCAGGCCTTCAACGTCAACAAGCTCAATGCCGATCCGGCCGCCCGCAAGAACACCGTAGGCACGGCCTCCAAGGGCATCAACTGGCTGGCCGCCCAGGGCAAGAAGCCCTTCCCGGCCAAGCGTACCCCGCTGCTGCTCATCGGCAGCTACACCTATACGGCCACCTGGCTCGTCACCGCGGACGAATCCATCAAGTCCGTCAGCGACCTGCGCGGCAAGCGCATCGCCATGGGCCGCATCCCCCAGGCCATCTGGGGCTACGAGCCTGACGCCCTGCTGCGTTGCGGCTATTCCGACGATTTCTACAAGAGCCTGTCCATCCAGTATGTGGGCACGGGCGAAGCCGCCACCGCCCTGGTCAACGGCCAGGTGGACGCCGCCACCATCGGCGGCTACATGGACCCCGTCAGCGGCAAGTTCTCTCCTGCGCCCCAGACCGTGGAAGTGGTCGCCTCTGGGCGTGACCTGCACCACCTCGACTGGACCGAAGCGGCCGTCAAGAACACCGCCGCCAAGGACATCCAGCTGATCCCCTTCAAGGTGCCCGCCAACTCCGTGGAAGGACAGACCGCCCCCATCTTCATCGGGGCCGATACCCACGGCCTGTTCGCCCACCCCGACTTCCCCGAAGAATACGCCTACATCCTGGCCAAGGCCATGATCGAGAACATCGACGCCTTTGCCCAGTACCACGCCCTTGGCGCCCTGATGAGCCGTGAAGGCCTCATCAAGGGCTGGAGCCCCGAGCAGATCCACCCCGGAGCCCTGCGCGCCTACAAGGAAGCAGGCCTGCTGTAACCGAAACTCCCCTGGACCGGGCCGCTCCGGCGGCCCGGCGCCACATCCCGGAGCCGATGGAGACGACTATGAGAGCGGGAGAACTTGCATCCAGCATGATTTTTCGTGGCGGCGCTCTGGCCATGGTGCTTTACCACGCCATTGCCTCCCAGTACCTGTATTTTTCGCAGTGGGAACACCAGACCATCCACTTTTCCTTCCTGTTCCTGCTGATCTTCATGAGCTACGCACGCAAGATATCCAACAAGGCCGTCAAGTTTTTGCTGTATGCCTGCATGCTCGTGACGCTCGTCTGCTGCGCCTATGTCTATCTGAACACGGAAGAACTGGAGATGTCCCAGGGCTTCCCCACCCAGGCCGCCGTCATCGTCGGCATCTGCCTCATGCTGGGCACGGCCCTGTGCACCTGGCTGAGCTGGGGCCTGCCGCTGCTCATCGTGGCCGTGGTCTTCGTGGCCTACTTCTTCCTTGGGCACATGCTCAGCGGCCCGCTCCATCATCCCGTCTTTTCCTTTGATTATGTGGTCTCCATGCTCAGTGTGGGCCTGTCCGAGCTGTACGGCCTGTTCATGTCCATCAGCGCCGACCAGGTCTTCCTGTTCGTGGTCTTCGGCTCGCTGCTGGGCATCTTCAAGGTGGAAGGCCTGCTCATGGAAGCCGGCAAGATCCTGGGCCGCCGCCTGCGTGGCGGGGCCGGACTCACGGCCGTGTTCTCCAACTCCCTCATCGGCATGGTCTCCGGCGCCCCCGTGGCCAATGTGGCCATCACGGGCCCCTTCGTACTGCCGTACATGAACCGCTCCGGTTACAACGTGGATGAAGCCGGCGGCATCCTGGCCTGTTCGGCCACGGGCAGCCAGCTCATGCCCCCCGTCATGGGCGCGGCCGCCTTCATGATGGCGACCTTCATCGGCCAGCCCTATGCGGTGGTCATGCTGGCGGCCATCCTGCCCGCCGTGCTCTTCTATTTCGCCGTGGCCATGGGCGTGCAGTTCCTTTCCGTGCGCAAGGACCTGAAGACCGTCCAGCTGGATGTGGACTGGGGCCTGATCCGCCGCCGCGTGTGCATCTTCATCATCCCCATCGGCCTGATCTTCGCCATGCTCCTGCTGCGCTACAGCCCAGCCAATACCGCCTTCTGGGCCAGCATCGTGACCCTGGTGGTGGGCTTTGCCATCAAGGACACCCGCCCCACCTGGAAGGAACTCATCCAGTCGCTGGTCAGCGGTGCCGTCACAGGGGCCAAGATCGGCATCTCCCTGGCGCTCATCGGCATGGTGGCCCAGACGCTCATCTCCACCGGCCTCGGCAGCAAGCTGGCCAGCCTCATCCACATGCTGGCGGGCGGCCATCTGTTCATCGCCCTGGTGGTGACCATGATCGTCTCGCTCATCCTGGGCTGCGCCGTCCCCCCGGCGGCCGCCTACGCGCTGTGCGCCATTATCATCATTCCTACGTTGACCCCCATGGGCGTGGCCTTGCTGCCGGCACACATGTTCTGCTTCTACTTCTCCATCATCGCAGCGGTCACGCCCCCGGTGGGTCTTGCTTCCCTGGCGGCCACGGGCATTTCCGGCGGCAATTACGCCATCACCAGCGTCCATGGCTTCCGCCTGTCGCTGAGCGGCTTCATCCTGCCCTTCCTGATCGTCTACAATCCCCTGTTCTCCCTTGATTTCAGCAACATGGCCTGGTCCGTCTGCTCCCTGCTGTGCATCCTGGCAGGCCTGATGAGCCTGGACGCCCTGCTCTACGGCGCCATGGTGCGGATCTTCAGGCCCGTGGACTATCTCCTCTCCCTGCTGGTCTGTGCGGGCTCCTTCTGGCTGACGGTGTACGGCGACGCTCTGGCCGCCCCGCTGCTGCTGGGCCTGACGGGGGCCGTACTGGCCCTGCTGGCGGCCCACATCATCTGGCAGCTCCGGACGGCATAGATACGTTTCTCCTCCTTCCAAAACAGAAGAGCCCCGTACCGCTGTACGTGGCTCTTCTGCTGCCGGGGCCCGGCCGGAAAGAGGCTGGGGGCTAGCGGACGAGGTCTATCTCGAAGCGTACCCTGTCACCGGGATGGACCATGCTGGCGGCATAGACCACCTTGCCGCTTTTGTCGCAGGCAAAACGCTCCACCTGGGCCACGGGCATGCCGCAGGCGATGCCCAGATGATTGGCCGCTTCGGGCGAGGCGATGCCGATGGTCAGGATCTGCCGGGCCGTGGTCACATCGACGCCCAGCTCGTCCATGACGGGGATGACCGTCGTGGCATTGAAACGCTCCGGGGCCAGGTCGTAGATATCCTTGTCCAGATACAGATCGATGAAGGCAAAGCGGACACCGTCCTTGATATGGACGCGCTTCATGTACTGGTAACAGGCCGCGGGGATCCCCTTCTGCTCTCCGCGGAGCAGGGGGCAGGTCAGCACTTCGTCCGCTGCCAGCAGTTCCACACTGGCGCCTTCGATACGCTTGATGAGGGCGCTCCAGGACGTCCGCATATTGGTGCAGGGGCGCAGGGGCAGTTGCTGGGCCACATGGGTGCCGCGCCCCTGACGGGTCTCCAGATAGCCTTCGCTGACCAGCAGCTGTACGGCCTGACGGGCCGTCACCCGGGCCACACCGCACAGTGAAGCCATCTGCTGCAGGGTCGGCAGCTTTTCGCCAGGGTGCAGGCTCTTGTCCAGGATCGCCTGACGCAACTGGTCGGCCAGCTGCTGATAGAGCGGCGGCCCCGGATGGCGGAACTGGATGGGCGGCAGCGTAGTTTCAAGACAGGATGTATTCTTCATTTCACAGACCTTGGAGCAATCAGTATGCCTTGTCATAGCCGAATTTTGCCCAAAGTCAAAATTTGTTCCTGCCCGCCATCCCCCGGTATTCATACGTTTTTGTAACGGCCCGCCAAAAATGAAAAAGGGCCGCACCCTCAAGTGCGGCCCCCAGACAGTCAGGATCGTGCAAAATTACTTTTTGACGGCCATGATCACGTTGGTGGCCTTGACGATGGCGGTCACCTTGCTGCCTTCGGCCAGGCCCAGCTTGCTGATGCTGCCCATGGTGATGATGGAGGTCATCTCGCCGTCGGCGCCCAGGTCCACCACCACTTCGCCGTTGACGGCGCCGGGGGTCACGCTCTTCACGGTACCGCAGAACTGGTTGCGGGTGGAGAGGATGTACTGGTCGGCATCGTTCATCAGGATGACCATGCTGGCCTTGACCAGGGCGCAGGCTTCCTTGCCTTCGACCAGGCCCAGACGTTCGGTGCTGGCCTTGGTGATGGAGGCCACCAGTTTGGTGCCGGAAGGCATGGTCAGTTCGATCTCGTCATTGACGGCGCCGGGGCGCACGGAGCTGATGGTGCCCCAGAAAGTATTGCGAGCGCTGGTTTCCATATTTTTTCTCCTTCTATCGGTGGGAGGTTGAGTACTTGTGCAAGGGGGATATACGCACTCGGCAAGGGACTGTAAAGGGCACGAAAACGCCCCCGGATGAAAATTCACGCTTTTAAGCAGGCAATTTTCAGGAAAATTTACCAGTTAAGAAAAAATAAATTATTTCATCATGTTTAAAAAAGATAATCGCGGCGGATCGTCACAAAAGAGTGACTTTTATGTCATTAAAACGTGATATACATCCCCTTCCCCAGCGGAATCACGGCATTTCTTCCCATGCCTGCCGGGGGCGTGCGCGCCTCTCCCGTACAGGCCGTTTCTCTTCGGTCGCGCCGGGCCGCTCCTCCGCCGAGCGCAAAAAAAGGAAGGGGCCCGAAGACCCCTTCCTTCAAACGCAGCGGAGATGCCGGCCTACAGTTCAGGCGGCAGTTCCTTGAGCTGGGCCATGGTGAACACCGGGCCGTCCACGCAGACATAGTGGCTGCCGATGTTGCAGCGGCCACAGATGCCGATACCGCACTTCATGCGCTTTTCCAGCGTGGTCACGATGTTCTCGGGCTGGAAGCCCAGTTTTTCCAGGGCCTGCAGGGTGAACTTGATCATGATCGGCGGGCCGCAGAGCACGGCCACGCAGTTGTCCGGGCTGGGATTCAGCTCGGTCAGCACGTTGGGGATCAGGCCCACCTTGTGCGGCCAGCCTTCGTAGGGATTGTCGATGCAGAGCGTGCAATCCAGGTCGGGGTTGGCCAGCCAGCCGTCCAGCTCGTAGCTGAAGGCCATGTCGCGCGGGGAGCGGGCGCCGTACAGCAGGCTCACCTTGCCGTAGTCGGCCTTGTGCTCCAGCACGTGCAGCATGATGGTACGGATGGGGGCCATGCCGATACCGCCGCCCACGAAGAAGATGTTCTTTCCCTTCCAGTCGTTGTAGGGGAAGAAGTTGCCCAGGGGAGCGCGCACGCCCACCTTGTCGCCGGGGCTCAGGCGATGGATGGCGGAGGTCACTTCACCGGCCTGCATGACGGAGAACTGCAGGTACTCCTTCTGCGAGGGCGGGGTGTTGATGACGAAGGTGGATTCACCGGCACCGAACACCGAGAGCTGGCCCACCTGGCCGGGCTCGTAGGTGAAGTTGGCCATCTGCTCGGGATCGTCCAGGACCACGCGCAGGGTCTTGATGTTGCCGGTCTCCTGGATGGTCTCCACCACCGTGGCCAGCATGGGCTTGTAGGGGTTGCCCGCCTGCTGGGGACGGGGCGTGATCTCGCGCAGCATGCCGCCGTCGGCACGGGGCTTGAGGACGGCAGGCTTGGCGGCCGGCTTGGCTTCCGCAGCGGGAGCGGGAGCTTCGGCGGGCTTTTCTTCAGCCTTGGGGGCTTCTTCCGCGGGAGCTTCGGCGGGCTTGGCAGCGGCCTTGCTCTTGCGGGTACGGGCGGGTTTTTCTTCAGCCACGGCGGGAGCCTGGGCGGGTTCGGCCACGGCGGGGGCTTCGGCCTTCACGGCTTCGGCCGGCACCGGGCTTTCCTTGACCACGGGCGCATGGCTTTCCTTCAGCACGGGGCTGTCCGTGCCGCGCACGGCCACTTCCGCGGCTTCTGCCGGGGCAGCCGCAGCGGCAGCCTTCTTGGTCTTGGCTGCGGGCTTGGCGGCAGGCTTGGCGGCAGCCTTCGTGCTTTTGCTCCGGGTGGTAGTTTTCTTGGTAGCCATGAACGAACTCCTACTTGTTGATGGCGTCGAGCACGATGGCGCGGATATCCAGATGCACGGGGCAGTTGCTCACGCAGCGGCCGCAGCCGTTGCAGGAGAAGGCGCCCCAGTTCTCGGGATAGGTGGCAAACTTGTGCGACACGCGGTTGCGCATGCGCAGGGCCTTGGCCGTGCGGGGGTTGTGCCCGCTGGCCTCACGCGTGAACAGGGGCGACATGCAGTTGTCCCAGGTACGCAGACGACGGCCCTCACGGCCGTTGAGGCCGTCGCCTTCGTCGGTGATGTTGAAGCAGTAGCAGGTGGGGCAGAAGTAGGTACAGGCCCCGCAGGACAGACAGCGGTCGGTCTCCTGCTGCCAGAACTCCACATCCTCGAAGCGGGCGGCCACCTTGGCCGGAGCTTCGGCCAGGCTGGGCGCCTTGTCCAGGCTGGCCCAGGCGGCCTTGCGGGCGGCCTCGGCATCGGCAAAGCGGTCGGCACCGTCGGCCAGGCTGCTGCCTTCCAGCAGGGCCGCGCCCTTGTCGGTCATGGCCTGCAGCACATAGCCGCCTTCCACTTCGGTCATCAGCACGTCGGAACCTTCCGGCGAGGTGGGACCGCCGCCCACCCAGTGGCAGAAGCAGGTGCTGCAGCCGCTGGGGCAGGTCAGGGTGATGACGGTGAGCTGGTCACGACGGGCCTTGTAGTACGGATCCGCGAAGGGGCCGTGCAGGTAGGGCCGGTCCAGGGTCACATAGCCGCGGGCGTCACAGGGACGGCTGCCGAAGACCACGGTGGGCTCGGCCTGCGGCGTATCGTCCAGGGTCATGGTGCATTTGCCCGGATCATTGGGATCCTTGGTCTTGCTGTAGCGCACCAGCACTTCGCACTGGGGCAGCACGGCTTCCTTGGCGGGCACGGTGGCCTTGGCCAGGGTGAAGGGCTTGCCTTCCTTCCAGGGCTCGAACACGACCGCGGTCTTGTTGCCCGGCTTTTCTACCGGGGCCAGCACGCGGGCGCTCTTGGAGAGGTGAGCCAGAAAGGCGGGCAGGCCGTCAGCGGTGACGAAACGGGTTATGCTCATTTCCACTCCCTCTCATGGATGTTCTTTTCTTCCAGCTCATAGCCCAGCAGCGGCGGCACGGCCTCGGGGTCCATGCCGGCCTTGTAGCCGTCGAAGAGCTGGCTCACGGCACGACCGATCTGCTGGCGCAGGGCCAGGATCGGGATGCCCACGGGGCAGGCCCGCTGGCATTCGCCGCAACCGGTGCAGCGGCCGGCCAGGTGCAGGGCGTGGATGGTCTGGAAGTACAGTTTTTCGCGCACGCTGTCTTCCTGGGTCATCCAGTGGGGATCACGGCTCTCGGCCACGCAGTAGTCGCGGCACACGCACATGGGGCAGGCGTTGCGGCAGGCGTAGCAGCGCAGGCAGCGTTCCATCTGGCCGCGCCAGAAGGCCATGCGTTCGGGCAGGGTCATGGAATCCAGCAGGGCCAGCTCGGGCGGCGTGCCGGGGGTGCCCTCCACCGTGGTGGGCGCACCGGCCAGGGTGTCGGCCAGCTTGGCCGTGGGCATGGTGCAGCCGTAGCATTTGCCCTGGGCGCATTCGGTCATGCAGAAGCGGTGTTCCTTGCCGTCGGCGGTGACGGTCACACCGGCCTCGTCATAGACCACGCTGTCGATCTTGTTGTAGCGGCCCAGTTCCTTGTCCACGCGGGCCATGTCCAGGGTGCCTTCGCAGGGCATGGCGAAGATGGTCACGTCATCGCGGTTGATGAGGTTTTCCTGCAACAGTTCCACCACGGAGCGGGAGTCGCAGCCCTTGACCACGATGCCCACCTTCTTGCCCTTGAAGCTGGGCAGGTAGGTGGCGGGGTTGTTGACGTTGAAGGGACCCCAGACCAGCTTGTCCACGTCTTCGGGCGTGCGCATGAACAGCGGCACCGTGTGCACGGCGTCGTAGCCCTGCTGCCAGCCGATGACGCAGTCCAGTTCGGGCAGCTTGGCCTTGATGGCGGCCTTGAGCTCGTCCAGTTTGGCGTTCTGGCCGGTGCCCAGCGGACGCAGGGACGTGAGGGCCATGTCCACTACCTTGAGCAGCGGCTCGGGATCCTCGAAGCGGGGCGCGGGGCCCAGCTTGTGGATGCGGTCGGTGAAGGTGGTCACCACATGCTGCCAGCGCTGGCCTTCGGAAGCCGAGACCCAGGTGTACTCGAAGCGGCGTTCGTCGATGCCCAGCACGGGCAGGAACTGCTTGAGCACTTCCAGACGGCGGCGGGCATAGTAGTTGCCGGCGGAATAGTGGCAGTCACGCGGGTGGCAGCCCGACACCAGCACGCCGTCCGCGCCGTTGAGCAGGGCGCGCACGATGAACAGCGGGTCGATGCGGCCCGAACAGGGGACACGGATGATACGCAGGTCGGTGGGCTGGGTGGCACGGGCGACCCCGGCGGTGTCGGCACCGCCGTAGGAACACCAGTTGCAAAGAAAGCCTACGATCCGCAGTTCTTTGCCATTCAGCACTGGCATAAGGCATTCACCTCCGCAAGGATCTGATTGTCAGTAGCGTGCGAAAGCTGGATGGCCCCCTGCGGACAGGTGGAGGTACACACACCGCAACCCTGACATACGGTTTCGATAACCTGCGCCTTCTTCTCGCCGCGGAATTCCACTTCCGTGATGGCGCCGAAGGGGCAGCAACGGATGCACTTGCCGCAGGCCACACAGCGCTTGTTGTCCACCTGCGCGATCTGCGGGTCATTTTCAAGTTTGTCGCGGGCAAAGAGCGCCAGCACCTTGGCCGCGGCGGCCGAGCCCTGGGACACCGACGAGGGGATGTCCTTGGTGCCCTGGCAGACACCGGCCAGGAACACGCCGGCGGTGTTGGTCTCCACGGGCTTCAGCTTGGGATGGCTCTCCATGAAGAAGCCGTAGCTGTCGTAGGAGATGCGCAGCTTCTCGGCCAGCTGCGGGGAGCCCTTGCTGGCTTCGATGCCCACGGCCAGGACCACCAGGTCGGCGCGGATCTCCACGGGCTGGCCCAGCAGGGTGTCCACGCCCTTGACGATGTACTGGCCATTGCCGTCGGGGTAGATCTTGGACACGCGGCCGCGGATGTATTCCGTGCCGTATTCTTCGATGGCCCGGCGGGTGAACTCGTCATAGAGCTTGGATGGGGCACGGATGTCCATGTAGAAGACGTAGGACTGCGAAGTGGGGATGTGGTCCTTGGTCAGCACGGCCTGCTTGGCGGTGTACATGCAGCAGAAGCCCGAGCAGTAGGGACGGCCGATGGACTTGTCGCGCGAGCCCACGCACTGGATGAAGACCACGCTCTGGGGCTCCTTGCCGTCGGAAGGACGCTTGATGTGGCCTTCGGTGGGGCCGGAGGCGGACAGCAGGCGTTCGTACTGCAGGGAGGTGATGACGTCGGGGTACTTGCCGCCGCCGTACTGCTCGTAGATGGTCCAGTCCATGAGGTCGTAACCGGTGGCGGCCACGATGCAGCCCACTTCCTCGGTGATGACCTCGTCCTGCATGTCGTACTTGATGGCGCCGGTGGGGCAGACCTTGGCGCACACGCCGCATTTGCCCTTGGTCATCTGACGGCAGTACTCGGGATTGATGACCGCCTTCTTGGGGATGGCCTGCGGGAAGGCGATGTTGATGGCCGTGGTGGGACCGGTGAATTCGTTGAAGGCGTCAGGCGTCTTCTTGCTGGGGCATTTTTCCGTACAGGCGCCGCAGCCGGTGCACAGGCTCCAGTCCACATAGGTGGCGCGCTTGCGGATCTTGACGGTGAAGTTGCCCACGTAGCCGGAGATGTCTTCCACTTCCGACATGGCGTACAGGGTGATGTTGGGATGCTGGGCCACGTCCACCATCTTGGGGCCCAGGATGCAGGCCGAGCAGTCCACGGTGGGGAAGGTCTTGTCCAGCTTGGCCATCTTGCCGCCGATGGTGGGCTGACGTTCCACCAGCACCACGGGCACGCCGCCGTCGGCGCAGTCCAGGGCGGCCTGGATGCCGGCCACACCGCCGCCGATGATCAGCACGCGCTTGTTGATGTCGAAGGACTTGGAGAACAGCGGCTTGTTGTTGCGCAGCTTGGCAACGGCCATTTCCACCAGTTCGGCGGCCTTGTTGGTGTTGGCCACCTTGTCCTTGCCGATCCAGGAGACGTGCTCGCGGATGTTGGCCATTTCGAACATGTAGCGGTTCAGGCCGGCGCGTTCCACGGTGCGGCGGAACGTGGGCTCGTGCATGCGCGGGCTGCAGGAGGCCACCACCACGCCGTCCAGCTTGTGCTCGTGGATGGCCGCTTCGATGGCGGCCTGGCCGGGCTCGGCACAGGAGTACATGAGGTCCACGGCGTAGACCACATCGGGATAGGCTCGGGCCGTCTCGGCGACCTTGGCGCAATCAACGGTGCCGCCGATATTGCTGCCGCAGTGACAGATGAAAACGCCTATTCTCATGCTTTATCTCCTTCGGGGGCCTGGGCCTTCTGGGCGTCTTCGCGCTGGGTGTCGAGGATGCGCTCCACCAGGGCGTTGGCGCTGACCACCAGCTTGTCGAGGCCCAGTTCGCTGGGCAGCATGCCGAAGGCAAGGCCCATCATCTGGGTGTAGTAGAGCACCGGCATATTGAAATAGCGGTCCACGCCCTTCATGGCCTGTTTCTGGCGCAGGTCCAGGTTCATCTGGCACAGGGGGCAGGCCACCACGATGGCGTCGGCGCCCATGTTGGTGGCCACTTCGAGGATGCGGCCCGACAGCTGCGCCGTCATGGGACGTTCCGGAATGCCGAAGGAGGCGCCACAGCATTCGGTCTTGAGCGGGAAGTCCAGCATCTCGGCGCCGCAGGCGGCCAGCAGCTCTTCCATGAGGGTGGGGTTCTCGGGATCCCCGAACTGCATGAGTTCCGCCGGACGGCTCATGAGGCAGCCGTAGTAGGCCACCAGCTTGAGGCCGCGCAGGCTGCGCTTCACATGGCTGGCGATGGCCTTGGCGTCGTACATCTGGGCGATGCCCTGCATGACGGAGGTCACGGGCGGGAAGCTCTCGGCCGCGGGGTTGTCCAGCAGCTCGTTGACGCGGGCGCGGAACTCCGGCTTTTCCATGCGTTTGGCCGCATGGCGCAGGTTGGAGAGGCAGCTGGGACAGGGCGTCACCACCATGTCGGCCTGGGTGCGGGCGGCGATGTCCAGGTTGCGCACGCACAGGGCCGCGGAAAGCTCGGTATCCACCGCATGGGCGGGCGTGGAACCACAGCAGTTCCAGTCGGGCAGCTCTTCCAGACGCATGCCCAGGGCACCGCACACGGCCTGGGTGGACATTTCGTAATCGGCCGAGGAGCCCTTGGCCGAACAGCCGGGATAGTAGGCAAGTCTCATGGGCGCACCCCCTCACGCTTGGCGCGTTCCTTGTAGCGGGTCATGATGCGGCCCACAGCCTCGGCGCCGCCGTTGGGAATGGAATGGGGCTTGAAGCCCAGCTTCTGCTTGGCCAGGGCCTGGGGAGCCAGGTCCACGTCCGTGAAGACGCGCAGGGAGCGCAACATGTACAGGACCATGGTGCCGATCTCGTAGGTCCGCCCGAACTTGCGCACGGTATCGAGGAAGGAAAACCAGAATTTTTCCACCTTGGGCACGGCCACGCGCCCTTCCTTGCGGGCCATGTGGCGCAGGGTCTCCATGACCTCGGCCACATCAATGTTGTTGGGGCAGCGGAGGCTGCAGGTGGAACAGGACAGACACATCCAGATGGAGCGGGAGTTCAGCACCTGGTCTTTCAGGCCCAGTTGCACGCCACGCATGATCTGGTTGGCCTGCAGGTCATAGACGAAGCCCGCAGGACAGCCAGCCGAGCAGTTGCCGCACTGGTAGCAGGTGGAGACGTTTTGCCCGCTCTGCGCTTCCACCGCGGCGGTGAAGTCGCGGTCACGCTTTCGGGTCAGATCAATGGCGTCGTTCATGGAAACTCTCAAGGTTAGAGTCTGAAGGACAAAGACATACCAATTTGCAGCAGACTAGCGCGTCTGCATGAAAAAATCCAGCCAAAGCGCACATGTTTTTTACGATCTGCACAGTTCGCAAAGTCTTGGCTGGCGGGCATTTCCCGCCACGTCAGGCATCCTTGCGCTCCAGCAGCGAGCAGGCCGCGCGCAGGCCCAGCAGATAGCTGTCCACACCGAAGCCCGCGATGCTGCCCGCGCTGACCGTGGACAGCACCGAATGGTGACGGAACTCCTCACGGGCGTGGACGTTGGACATGTGCACTTCCACCACCGGGATGGACAGTATGCCCAGGGCATCCATGATGGCGTAGCTGTAATGGGTCCAGGCCCCGGCGTTGATGACGATGGCGTCCGTGCCGTCCGTGAGGGCCGCGTGGATGCGTTCCACCATCACGCCCTCGTGGTTGGTCTGGAAGGTCTCCAGCGCCACGCCCAGTTCATCGGCCAGCCCGCGCAGGGCCGCATCGATGTCGGCCAGGGTGGCATGGCCGTAATGCCGGGGGTCACGTTTGCCGAACATGTCGAGATTGACGCCGTGGAGGACGAGGATCTTGCGCATGGTATCCCTCCTGACTCAGGCGCGCGCGGCGCCCAGCTGATGTTCCAGGGCCAGACGGGCGGCCTGCGGCATGTCCTGCCCGGTCCAGAGGCGGAACTGGGCCTCGCCCTGGCGGAAAAACATCTCCAGACCGCTGATGGTGGCCCAGCCGCGGGCCTGCGCCTCGCGCAGGAACAGGGTGCACAGCGGGTTGTAGACGATGTCGTAGGCCACGGGCACGCCGCCGTCCGCCGGGGCCGGGGCCCGGTCGAAATCATAGGGGCTCCGGTCCTCGGCCTTGCCGTGCATGCCTAGGGGCGTGGTGTTGACCAGCAGCGAGGCCGCCACGTCATGACGCTCGGCCCAGGGAACGGCCGTGACGCCGAAGCGCTCCACCAGCGGCGCATGGGAACGGTCGGAAGGTGTGGTCACGAAGATGCGGCGGCAGCCGTGCAGCCACAGGCCGCAGACCACGGCGCGGGCGGCCCCTCCGGCGCCCAGCACCAGCACCGGCGTGGCCGGGTCGAGGCCGCGTTCCAGCAGGGGATGCATGAAGCCGGTCACGTCGGTGTTCTCGCCGCAGAGCCGGCCGTCCCGCCAGTACAGGGTATTGGCGGCGCCCATGAGCTCCACGCGCTCGCTGCGGTGATCCAGCAGGGGCAGGATCTCCACCTTGTGCGGCAGGGTGACGGAGCAGCCGCGGATGCCCAGCAGGCGCATGCTGTCCACGAACTGCGGCAGCTTTTCCGGGGGCAGCTCCCAGAGCATGTAGGCCGCGGGGATGCCCAGGGCCTGGAAGGCGGTGTTGTGCAGCAGCGGGCTCAAGCTCTGGGCCAGGGGCCAGCCGATGACGCCATAGAGAGATGCGGGGATGAAAGCGGACATAAGGCAGTTCCCATAAAGGAGAGGGGCACGGACGGGCCGTGCGGGACGTTATTCTTCGGGCAGGTCGGCGGCCCGCCAGGCGCGGAAGCCGTCGGCAAGGTGCAGCACGTCGTCCCGGCCCCACTGCCGCAGCAGGCGCATGGCCTGCCCAGAGCGGTTGCCCGAACGGCAGTAGAGCAGGATGGGCACGTCCTCGCGCGCCAGGGCTTCCAGACGCTGCCGGAAATCCGGGGCGAAGAAGTCCAGATTGCGGGCACCGGGCAGATGCCCGTCCCGGAACTCTTCCGGGGTGCGGATGTCCAGCACCACCAGACCGGCGGGCGGCTGGGCCAGCACCTGTCGGGCCTCGTCCGGGCCGATGTCGCGGGCCGGAACGCTCGCGGCGGGCAGCAGGAGGCAGCAGAGCAGGAGCAAAAGGGAAAGGAGACGGGACACGGGACCTCCGGAAGACACAGGAGACAAAAAGGGCGGGAAGGCGCACGCCCTCCCGCCCCAGGGGACATTACTTGCCGGCCACCGCGGCGTAGGCGCGGGCGAAGCCTTCGGCGGCATTGCGGATGACGGTCTCGTCCACGCAGAAGGCCAGGCGGAAATAGCCGGGGCAGCCGAAGCCGGAACCGGGCACGGCCAGCACGCGTTCTTCCACCAGACGGTTGACGAAGGCCACGTCGTCACCGCCGGGGGCCTGCGGGAAGAAGTAGAAGGCACCGGCGGGCATCTGGAAGCTGTAACCGGCAGCGGTCAGTACCTCGGCCATGGCCTGACGGCGGCGGGCGTAGATCTCCACGTCCACCTGGCTGCCCAGGGCGGCGGCCATGATGTGCTGGCCCACCACGGGCGGGTTGACGAAGCCGAGGATGCGGTTGGTCAGGGTCAGCGCGGCCATGAGCTTGGCGCGGTCGGCCAGCTTGGGCGAGACGGCCACATAGCCCACGCGCTCGCCGGGCAGGGACAGGTTCTTGGAGAAGGAGCTGATGACCACGGCGTACTGGTACAGGGGCAGCACCGAGGGCACTTCCACGCCGTCGTAGGTCAGGAAGCGGTAGGGCTCGTCGGCGATGAGCCAGATGGGATGGCCGTACTGCTCGCTCTTGTTCTCCAGCAGGCGGCACAGGGAGGTGACGGCCTTGCGGCTGTAGACCACGCCCGTGGGGTTGTGGGGCGAGTTGATGAGCACCACGCGGGTCTTTTCGTCGATGGCTTCTTCTAGGGCGTCCAAGTCGGGCTCGAAGGTGCCGGGCTTGCTCATGATGGCCTGGAGGCTGCCGCCGTGGTTGGCCACATAAAAGCCGTATTCCACGAAATACGGGGCAAAGGTCAGCATCTTTTCGCCGGGATTGATGACGGCGCGCAGGAAGGCATTGAGGCCGCCGGCGGCACCGCAGGTGAGCAGCACGTCATTGGCCTCCAGGGCCACGCCCTGCTCCTTGCTCAGATGGGCGGCCAGCTGTTCGCGCGCCCAGGGAAAACCGGCATTGGGCATGTAGCCGAAAGCGAAAGGTTCACCGGCATGCTCGGCAAAACGGCGCAGGCCCTCGCCCACGGCGGCGGGGGCGGGCAGGTCGGGATTGCCCAGGCTGAAGTCATAGACGTTCTCCGCACCGTAGCGGGCTTTCAACTGGCCGCCGGCCTCGAACATGCGGCGGATCCAGGAGGCATTTTCCAGATAGCCGGAAACGCTTTCTGCAAGAAGGGACATGGGGTTCTCCTGAGTTGTTGTCCACGCAATCCTGGCGGAGCGCACGAGGGCTCGTCAGACTGCTGATCCTATTGTCATTCTGGTGACTATCCAGTATAGCTTGCGAAGGCTGGAAATAGCAAATACCCGGAGGCCCCTCATGCGCAAGCGTTTTTCTGGAAAAAACCTGTACCGTGCTCCGCTCCTGCTGGGCGCGACCCTGATGCTCTCGGCCTGCGGCCTGTGGCAGGACGGCAGCGAGTCCCCCGCCCAGCCGGAAACGTCCCCCGACATGCAGGTGGAAGTGAAGCTGCGCGCCCTGCACCGCTGCTCGCGCATCTCGCCCGAAATGGTGGTCACCAACGTGCCCAAGGGCACGGACTACTTCGATGTCCGCCTGCTGGAGAACGAGCCGCAGGAACGCCTGCTGGGCGGCGGCAGCTGGGAGAACGACGGCACGGGCATCATCCCCGAAGGCGCCCTGACCCGTGTCTATACCGGCCCCTGCCCGCCGGCGGGCCAGAGCCGCCAGTACACCTATGTGATCTCCGCCATGTCCCACAAGAACAAGCAGCCCCTGAGCGTTCGGGTCTATCCCTTCGTGCAGGAATAGGCAGGAGAGCTTTCGGGAGCCTCCCCTGCGGGAGCGCCCGGGCATGGCCCGACCGCCGGCCCCGCATCCCGTGAGCCCGGGGGAGCCGCCTCCCCGCCAAGATGCGCCGCAGGCGTGAGCCGTCACAGCGGCATCCCTGAAAAAAAGCAGGACCGCCGTCCCCATCGGGGATGGCGGTCCTGTCGTTTTCCTTGCGGAAAAAAATCCGGCCCGACTACTTGTTGCCCAGGGTCTCCTGGAGCACGTCGATCATGAAGGCATCGGGGTTCTTGGCGCAGGCGGCCAGGAACTTGTCCAGGGTCTCCTGCTTGGCCAGGATGGACTTTTCCGTCACGTTGTACTGACGGTTGTAGGCATCCAGCCAGATGACGAAGCCGCTGCCGTTCTCGGGATGTTCGTTATAGGCACGGCATTTGGTCACGTCGGCTTCCCATTCGCCGCTGACGGGACGGGGCAGCTTTTTCTTGAGGGGCTCCCAGATCTCGGCCACCACGGCGGTGGGCTGCTCCTGGCACATGAGGTAGGCCTGGGGCACCAGCACGTTGATGGCCTGCGGATCGGCCACGGTGTAGCCGATGTTGGAGCTCACGAAGCCGTCGATCTGCAGGGCCTGGAAGATGGGCGGATCCTGGCTGACGGCGCCCTGTGCCACGAATTCGGCGCAGATGTAGTTGGCGGGGTCGATCTTTTCGTCTTCCGCCTGGGCAGCCAGGGGCAGGGCCAGCAACAGGCAGCAGCACAAAAGCCATTTTTTCATGTTTCCTCCTGAAAATCCGGCAGCCCCACGACAGGCGTGGGGCTGACAGTCCAGAATCGGTGAGGAACAGGCCGCGGCCTATTCGAAGCGGCTGGCGCCGGTGATGAGCACCATGTCGGTGGGCACGTTCTCGTGGATGCCCACGCTCTTGGTCTTGACCTTGGCGATCTTGTCCACCACGTCCATGCCTTCCACGACCTTGCCGAACACGCAGTAGCCCCAGCCGCTGGGCACGGGAGCGCTGTAGTTCAGGAAGTCGTTGTCCACCAGGTTGATGAAGAACTGGGCGGTGGCGCTGTGGGGATCCATGGTGCGGGCCATGGCGATGGTGCCGCGGTCATTGGAAAGACCGTTGTCGGCTTCGTTCTTGACGGGGGCGCGGGTGGCCTTCTCGTCCATGCGGGGGCCAAGGCCGCCGCCCTGGATCATGAAGCCGGGGATCACGCGATGGAAAATGGTGTTGGCATAAAAGCCGTCATCCACATATTGCAGGAAGTTGGCGACGGTGTCGGGAGCCTTGTCGGGGAAGAGCTCGATCAGGATGTCGCCCGAGGTCGTTTCCAGCAGCACGGTGGGATTGGACATGGTAACTCCTTGAGGGAAATTTGCGGCGGCCGTGCAACACGGCGGCCATCCGTCTCTATACGACAAGCGGCCGGCAAAGACAATGCGCCCCTCTCCGCCCCGGCGGGGTGACAGGAAGGGCCCGCACGGCTACACTGCCGCCATGAGATCCCGCCAGACCACCGGTCAGCATACGCTGCCGTCCCTCGTCCCCGTCACCGGTGCCGTGCCGCCGCCCGGTCACCGTCCGCCCGAAAAGCACCTCCCCGAGCTGCAGCAGGCCCTGCTCGCCTGGTTCGACGCCAACGCCCGCCCCCTGCCCTGGCGGCGCCATTACACGCCCTACGAGGTCTGGATCTCGGAGATCATGCTCCAGCAGACCCAGATGGAACGCGGCGTCAGCTATTTTTTGCGCTGGATGGAGCGTTTCCCCGACCTGCACGCCCTGGCCGCCGCTTCCGAGGAAGAGGTGCTGCACGCCTGGGAGGGCCTGGGCTACTATTCCCGCGCCCGCAACCTGCTGGCCGCCGCCCGTCTGGTCATGCGGGAACACGGCGGCATCTTCCCCTCCGATCCCGAAGCCATCCGCGCCCTGCCCGGCATCGGGCCCTACACCACGGCCGCCATCGCCAGCATCGCCTTCAACCTGCCCGTGGCCTGCATCGACGCCAACGTGGAACGGGTCATCGCCCGCGTCTTCGATGTGGACAGCCCGGTCAAATCCGGCCCGGCCGCCGCACGCATCGCGGAGCTGGCCCGCCGCATCCTGCCCGAAGGCGAGGCGCGCCGCCACAACCAGGCCATGATGGAGCTGGGGGCCCTGGTCTGCGGCAAAAAGCCCCGTTGCGGCCAGTGCCCCCTGGCCCGTTTCTGCACGGCCCTGCATCTGGGCATCGTGCATGAGCGTCCCGTGCCGGGCAAAAAGGCGGAGATCACGCCCATCGAAGTGGTGACCGGCGTCCTTTCCAGCCACGACCGCCTCTTCGTCCAGAAGCGTCTGCCCCAGGGGGCCTGGGGCGGCCTGTGGGAATTCCCCGGCGGCCGCGTGGAACCCGGCGAGACGCCGGAACAGGCCGTGGTGCGCGAGTTCGCCGAAGAGACGGGCTTCACCGTCCGGGTGACGGCCCCGCTGGGCATCATCCGCCACGGCTACACCACCTACCGGGTGCGCCTGCACTGCTTCGCCCTGGAGCTGGTCTCGGACGCGACGCCCCAGCCGCCCGAACCGCCCGTGCTCACGGCGGCCACGGCCTGCCGCTGGCTGGAACGCGGGGAGCTGGAAAACCTGGCCATGCCCGCCGCCCACCGCAAGCTGGCCGACAGCCTCACGGCGCCGAAAGGGCCGCTGCTGAAGGGTTTTTAGGGCTTTTTTTGAGGGGGGAAGGGGCCCCTTCATCTCTGCTGCCGAGGTCCGGGGTGTTCTTTTGAGGGGAAGCCCCTCATCTCTGTTGTCGATGCCCATAGCTTCCTGCGTCGCCAACGGGCACGGCCCTGCGGGCCGCCATCCGGTCGCTGCTGGCGCGAGAGGGGTTCCCCCTCAAACGTCCCCCTCCCCAGCGCGCTTTATCAGGAGAGGCAGCGCGTCCTTGCCGCCCTCCACCGCAGGACCGGAGACGGGATGACCTGCGCACAGGAGTCCGAGACGGCGGACCGGCCCTGTCCACCTTTCCAAAGTGAAGCCGCACGGGTCCGCGCCGCACTGGATGCCCGGCCTGTCCGCAGCAGCCTTGCCTGAAAAATCCGCGCCAAAAGCGGATTTTTCCGCCTCCGGCCATGAAAAAAGGCTTGACAGCCCCCCGATTCTCTCCTTATATGGTTGTCCGAAATGGCGCGGCAGTCACTGCCGCATCATCCTGATGCAGAACATGCGTTCACAACGGGGTGGCCTCAACAGGCCCCCTTTTTTTTGTACTTGCGACCGGGCAGACGCCCAGGAAGGGACATGAGCGAAAACAGCCTCAAGGAAACCGTCACCCGTCTGGCCACGCCCCTGGTCCAGGCTCAGGGTCTTGAAATCTGGGGTGTGGAGATCGCCCAGGCAGGCCGCACCACGGTGCGTGTATTCGTGGACCTGCCGCTGGAGGTCAAACAGGCCCAGGCCGCGCTGTCCGCCGACAGCGATCCCGCCGACAACCTTGAGGACAGCGCCGACATCATGGCGGCCCGCTCCGCCAGCATCGACCAGTGCGAGGAGATCTCGCGCCAGCTCGGTCTGGCCCTCGAAGTGGAAGACCTCATCGAACAGGCCTATGTGCTGGAAGTCTCCACGCCCGGCTTCAGCCGTCTGTTCTTCTCTCTCGACCAGATGCGTTCCTATGTGGGCGACATGGTGGAACTGCGCATGGTCTCCGCCTACGCTCCCGAGAACGCTCCCGCGGCCCGTCGCGCCTGGCGCGGCGTCCTGCGCGAAGTCACCGACAGCGCCGTGCGCGTGGCCCCGGCCAGCGTCTCGGCCGAGGGCGACATCTGCCCCGAGGCCATGGACGAGGTCCTGGTGCCCTGGGACATGGTGCGCCGCGCCAGCCGCATCCATATTTTCCGCCAGCCGCAGAAGCCCGGCAAGCAGCCCGCCCGCAAGGCCGCCAAGGCCGCGCCCCAGGGCGACGCCCCCCAAAAGGGCAAGAGCAAGAGCGGCAAGAGCAAGCATCCCGGCCGTAACGAGGCCGAAGACATATAACCGCACGGGCACGCCCTGCGGTCCTCTCACGCGGCCGCAAGGCCGCTTCGTCATCACCCGCCCGTGACGGCGGTTTCCGGCCCCGGCCGGTACACCAGGAAATTTATGCCGCCCAGTGCGGCAGCCGGAGGTAGCAATGAACCTTGAACTCAAAAAGGCCATTGACCAGATCAGCAAAGACAAGGGCCTTGACCGCGACATGCTCATCAAGACGCTTGAAGATGCCGTGCGCACCTCGGTGCAGCGCCGCTTCAGCGAAGATATGGATGTGGAAGTCCGGTACAACGACAACACCGGCGACATCGAAGTCTACCAGTTCAAGATCGTGGTGGAAGACGGCGAGGTCGAGAACGAAGACACCCACATCGGCATCACCGAAGCCCGCACCCATGATCCCTCCGTGCAGATCGACGACGAAGTCGGTTTCCGCGTGAAGGTGGAAGACCTGGGCCGCATCGCCGCCCAGTCCGCCAAGCAGGTCATCATCCAGCGCATGCGCGACGCCGAGCAGGAGATCATCTACGACGAGTACAAGGACCGCATGGGCGAGATCGTCTCCGGTATCGTGCAGCGCCGCGACAAGGGCGGCTGGGTGGTCAACCTGGGCCGCACCGAAGCCATCCTGCCCCGCGAGGAACAGATCCCCCGCGAACACTACAAGCGCAATGACCGCGTGCAGGCCATCATCATCGACGTGCGCAAGGAAGGCCGCGGCCCGCAGGTGGTCATCTCCCGCGCGCACCGCGACTACATGGCCGCCCTGTTCCGCCGCGAAGTGCCCGAAGTGGACGACGGCGTGGTGCAGATCATGGGCGTGGCCCGCGACCCCGGCTCCCGCGCCAAGGTGGCCGTGCTCTCCCGCGAGCGCGACGTGGATCCCGTGGGCGCCTGCGTGGGCGTGCGCGGTTCGCGCATCCAGAACATCGTGCAGGAACTGCGCGGCGAACGCATCGACATCGTGGTCTGGAGCCCCGATATCGCCACCTACGCCCGCAACGCCCTGGCCCCGGCCATGGTCTCCCGCATCGTGGTGGACGAAGAAGAGAACCTGCTGGAAGTCATCGTGCCCGATGACCAGCTGACCAACGCCATCGGCCGCAAGGGCCAGAACGTCAAGCTGGCCGCCCGCCTGCTGGGCTGGAAGGTCGATATCTTCACCGAGACCCGCTACAACGAGGCCAATGCCATCGGCCACGGTCTGGAGCAGGTGGCCAGCGTGGCCGAAGTCTCCATGAACCAGCTGCTGGAAGCGGGCTATACCTCGCTGGACCTGCTGCGTCAGGCCACCGACGAGGAACTGTCCGACAAGCTGGCCATCTCGGACAGCCGCATCGCCGACCTGCGTTCGGCCATCAACTTCCTGGCCCCCGTGGCCGAGCCCGAACCCCGGGCCGCTGAGGAAGACACCGACGCCGGCAACAGCGAAAAAGCCCAGGATGGTGATGAAGACTAGCCCCGACGCGCCCGTTGAGGGCTGCGAAGGGCCAGTGAGAATGTGCGTCATCTGCCGCCGCCGGTTCGCCAAGGCAGCACTGACGCGCCACGTGCGCGACGCGCACGGAAATTTGATTATCGACGCGCCGCAGACCAGTCCGGGCAGGGGCTGGTACCTGTGTGACGATCCGGCCTGCGCGGCACGATTCGCCAAGTTCAGACCGTCCAGACGGCGCAAGGGGGAAAAGTAATGTCGGACAGTAAAATCAAAATCAAGGATCTTGCCGCTGAGCTCAAGATGGATGCCAAGGAACTGCTGCAGGAGCTGCAGTCCATGGGCTTCAACGTCAAGAGCGCCCAGGGCTCCATCCCCATGGAAGAAGTGAGCGGGGTTCGCGACCGTGTGGCCGAGAACCGCCAGCGCAAGGCCGACCGCAAGGACGATCAGCCCACGGTCATCGTGCGCCGCCGCCGCGTGAAGGACGAAGCCCCGGCCGAAGAACAGCCCGTGGCCGAGACCAAGGCCGAAGCCGCGCCCGAAAAAACTCCCGAGCCCGCCGCTCCGGTGGAGACGCCCGCGGCCCGCGTGATCTCCGTCCCCGAGCCTGAAAAGGCTCCCGAGGTCAAGCCCGAACCCGTGAAGGCCGAGCCCAAGGCCGAAAAGACTCCCGAACCCGTCGCCCCGGTGGAAACGCCCGCTGCCCGCGTGGTGGCCGCCCCCGAGGCCGAAAAGGCTCCTGAAGCCAAGCCCGAACCCGTGAAGAACGAAGCCAAAGCCGAACCCAGGACCGAAGCCAAGCGCGAAGCCCGCGTGGAAAAGGCGACGCCCCAGACCGCCCGCGTGGTGGCTCCGGCCGGCGCCCGCGTCATCAGCCGTCCCGATGCCACGCCCACGGCCCGCATCATCCGGCCCGCCCAGGCCGCCGCTCCCGTGACCAAGACGGAAGCCAAGCCCGAGCCCAAGCCCGAAAAGGCTCCCGAAGCCAAGCCCGAAGTGCGCAAGAGCGCCGTGCTGGCCGCCATCAACGCCAAGGAAGCCGCCGAGAACGGCGCCGCGGAAAAGGCCGCCAAGCCCCGCACCGGCCGTCCTGACGCTTCGGCCATGCCCGAAGGCTCCTCCGCCCCCACGCTGCCCCAGCGCGAGGCCCGCGAGAACCGTGACGACCGTCCCGCCGAAGCCACGCCCACCCGCGCCCGCGTGGTGGCCCCGGCTCCCCAGGTGCGCGTCATCTCCCGTCCCCAGCCCGGTGCCGCGCCC
>NZ_DS996360.1:7173-9538 GCF_000156375.1 Desulfovibrio piger ATCC 29098 | reverse complement strand
CGGTGGCGGCGGACGCGATCGCGACGGCGGCCGTGATGGCCGTGACCGCGACGGTCGTGACAACCGTTCCGGCCGCCCCGGCGGCAACCGTTCCGGCTTCGGTGACCGCCCCCGCGGCGGTGCGCCCCGTCCCGCCGGTGGCGGCTACAGCGCTCCCGCGCCTGCCGCTCCCCTGGACAGTCGCGACGGCCAGAGCAAGAAAAAGCGCAACAAGGGCCGCCGCACCGTCGACTTCCAGCAGGGCGATTTCGGCCGCCATCAGGACGATGATGACGCGCCGCGCATGAACCGCAGCACCCGCGGCCGCCGCAAGCCCGGCAAGCCCGCCGCCGTGCAGGCCACCCAGCCCCTCAAGGCCGCCAAGCGCAAGATCCGCGTGACCGAAGCCATCCGCGTGGCCGACATGGCCCACCAGATGGGCCTCAAGGCCAACGAGATCATCAAGGTGCTCTTCGGTCTGGGCGTCATGGCCACCATCAACCAGTCGCTGGATATCGACACCGCCACCCTGGTGGCCGCCGAATTCGACTACGAAGTGGAAAAGGCCGGCTTCTCCGAAGAAGATTACCTGCTGCCCCAGCAGGAGGACAAACCCGAAGACCTCAAGCCCCGTCCCCCGGTCGTCACCATCATGGGCCACGTCGACCACGGCAAGACCTCGCTGCTGGACGCCATCCGCAAGTCCAACGTCACCAGCGGCGAAGCCGGCGGCATCACCCAGCACATCGGTGCCTACCATGTGAAGACCAAGCGCGGCGAGATCGTCTTCCTCGACACCCCCGGCCACGAGGCCTTCACCGCCATGCGCGCCCGCGGCGCCCAGGTCACCGACCTGGTCATCCTGGTGGTGGCCGCCGACGACGGCGTCATGGAGCAGACCCGCGAAGCCGTGAACCACTCGCGCGCCGCCGGTGTGCCCATCATGGTGGCCGTCAACAAGATGGACAAGCCCGGCGCCGATCCCGACCGCGTGCTGCGTGAACTGTCCGAAATGGGCCTGCAGCCCGAAGACTGGGGCGGCGACACCATCGTGGCCAAGGTCTCCGCCAAGACCCGCCAGGGTCTGGACGACCTGCTGGAACTGGTGGCCCTGCAGTCCGAGATCATGGACCTCAAGGCCAACCCCAACAAGCCCGCCCACGGCCGCATCGTGGAAGCCAAGCTGGACAAGGGCCGCGGCCCCGTGGCCACCGTGCTCATCCAGGAAGGCACCCTGCACCAGGGCGACAACTTCGTGTGCGGCCAGTTCTCCGGCCGCGTGCGCGCCCTGATGAACGACCAGGGCAAAAAGGTCAAGGAAGCCGGCCCCTCCATCCCTGTGGAAGTGCAGGGCTTTGAAGGCGTGCCCGAAGCCGGTGAAGAATTCTTCGCCGTGGCCGACGAAAAGCTGGCCCGCCGCATCGCCGAAATGCGCGCCACCAAGCAGCGTGAACGCGATCTGGCCAGCGAATCCAAGGTCACCCTGGAAACCTTCCTGTCGCGCCGCGCCTCCGACCAGGAGACCCTGACCCTCAACCTGGTGCTCAAGGCCGACGTGCAGGGCAGCCTGGAAGCCATCACCGAGGCCCTCAACAAGCAGAGCACGGAAAAGGTGCGCATCAACGTGGTGCACGGCGGCACCGGTGCCATCTCCGAATCCGACATCATGCTGGCCTCCGCCTCGCAGGCCATCATCATCGGCTTCAACGTGCGCCCCACCTCGCGCATCAAGGACATCGCCGAGCGCGAGAACGTGGACATCCGCTTCTACGATATCATCTACAAGCTGGTGGATGACATCAAGAGCGCCATGGCCGGTCTGCTGGCTCCCGTGCAGCGCGAAGTCTACCTGGGCCAGGCTGAGGTCCGTAACACCTTCAGCGTGCCCAAGGTCGGCATCATCGCCGGTTCCTACGTGGCCGACGGCAAGATCGCCCGTAACGCCGGCGTGCGCCTGCTCCGCGACGGCGTGGTGGTCTACACCGGCAAGATCAGCTCCCTCAAGCGCTTCAAGGACGACGCCCGCGAAGTGGTCAAGGGCAACGAATGCGGCGTGGGCCTGGAAAACTTCAACGACGTCAAGATCGGCGACATCATCGAAGCCTTCGAGACCGTCGAAGAGGCTGCCACCCTGTAGGCCGTGGTGACCTGGGCGGCCCGTCCCCTGCCGGACCGTCGCCCCTCGTAGCTTCCTTCGTCGCAACGATGGGCGCATCGAAGCCTTCGAGACCGTCGAGGAAGCTGCCAACTGTAATAACGACAAACCGTGTCATGGCCGGGCCTGCCCCCGGTCATGGCAACGGATACCCCCATCGGGGAATGTCCCCCTTTTCCCCGCCAAGGCGGCCGGTCTTCCGGCCGCCTTTTTTGATGCGGTCAGGACACG
>NZ_DS996360.1:0-6665 GCF_000156375.1 Desulfovibrio piger ATCC 29098 | reverse complement strand
GGGGGTACGGGGGAAGGGGGACGCTTTTTCCAAAAGCGTCCCCCTTCCCCCGGCCTTGCCTCTCCCGAGGCCCGATACCATGCCCATGTTCGTAGCAGTCCTGACCGTGGAATTCGCCCTTGACGGCAACGACAACCTCAAGGCCAAGCGCCGTGTGGCCAACAGCTTGAAGCAGAAGGTACGCAACCGCTTCAACGTGGCCATCGCCGAGGCTGGCACCGAGAACAGCCTGACCCGCCTGCGTCTGGCCGTGACGTCCATCTCCAACAGCGAGAGCCATCTGCGCAGCCGCATGGACAAGTGCGCGCTGATGATGGAAGCCGTCTGCACCGAAGAAATGACCGACAGCGAGGTAGAGATCTATGCCGTTGATGACTGAGATTCCCGAAAACTGGCGCGAGCCCGCCGCGCGCGTGGTGGCAAGCCTGCGCGGCCTGGACCGTGTGCTGGTGGCCGCTCATGTGAACCCCGACGGGGACGCCCTGGGCTCCATGAGCGCCCTGGGCTGGCTGCTGAAAGCCATGGGCAAGGAATTCGTCCTCTACAGCCCCTCGGGCGTGCCGGAATACCTGTCCTTCCTGTCCCTGCCCTGCACGCTGCTCACCAGCCTGGAACGCCTGCCCTTCGAGCCGCGGGCCCTGGTCCTGCTGGACTGCGGCGAGCCCCACCGCCTGGGCGACGACCTGGCCACGGCCCTGGAAGGCCGCTTTGCCGAAACGGCCATCATCAACATCGACCATCACCTGGGCAGCGACGGCATGGGGACGGTCGACAACTGGATCGAACCCGCCGCCGCGGCCACGGCCCAGCTGGCGGCCTATGTCTGCCTGGCGGCCGGTCTGCGTCCGGAAGGACCGCTGGGCGAATCCCTGGCCCTGGGCCTGGTGACCGATACCGGCGGTTTCCTGCACGGCAGCACCACGGCCGCCGTCTTCCGTCTGGCGGCCCTGCTCAGCGACAGCGGTTGTGACATCCACAAGCTGCGCGAAAAGCTCGACAACAACTGGAGCCCGGCCCGCATGGCGCTCTGGGCCCGGCTCATGCAGCGTGTGGAGATCAGCTGCGACGGCCGTGCGGCCCTGGCCCTGGCCCGTCTGGAAGACCTGCGCCAGTGCGGGGCCCTCAAGGAAGATCTGGAAGGGCTGGTGGAACAGTTCCGCCGCCTGCGCGGTGTGGAGGCCTCCGGCATCCTGCGGGAGGACGCTCCCGGCGTCTACAAGCTCAGCCTGCGTTCCACGGGCACCACGGACGTGCGTTCCGTGGCCGTGCAATTCGGCGGCGGCGGTCATCGCAATGCCGCGGGCGGGACGCTGCGCATGGAAGGCGAGGAAGCCTTCGACGCCGTCCGTACGGCCCTGTGCCGCATGTTGCGGGGCTGATCCGTACCCGGACGATGAATGAAAAAGGGACCGCACAGGCGGTCCCTTTTTTATGCGGATAGGGCTACATATCCCCGCTAGTCGGGGATGTAGCGGTTGATGGTGGCCGCGCCTTCTTCATGGGCACGGTAATAGATGCGCAGCTCGCCCTTCTCGTCCAGTTCGAAACGGGACTCCTGGACAAGCCCGTTGACCTCGGCCGTCATCAGCGCGGACAGGATGTCTTTTTTGTTGAGGGCCCGGAAGGAACCATAGGTGCCCTTGAGGGCCTCGATGATGTCTTCGGGGCAGGCTTCGTCCACGGTGGTCAGATACTTGAGGATGGCAAAGTTCAGGGGTCTCATCCTACTGCTCCTTTCTGTGGAAGAGGGCCAGGGGGTTGGTGGCGATGGTGAAGATGCCCACGACCATCAGGACGGCGCCCACCCAGGCCACCGGCACCATGTTCCAGCCGTCCAGACCGAAGACGACGCCCAGGATGAGCCAGCAGAAGAAGGGCCCCCAGAAGGAATAGGCACCGTTACAGGCCATGCCCAGGGCCGCACCGCACATGGCGTTGCCCCGGTACCAGCACATGAAGTTGAAGTAGCAAAGGAAACCGGCCACCACGAACCACTTCATGGAGTCCACGTCGGCAAGGGCCTTGCCCAGCATGGCAAAGCCGTCCGTCTGGCCGATCCAGCCCAGGATGGGCACCAGGATGATGAGGTTGGAGATGCCGATGGTCACTTCGCGGATGGTGATGCCCACCTCGGAATCGATGATGGACACCCCGTAACCGCACACACAGCCTTCGATGCCCCAGCCCAGGGCGGCCAGGAAGCCGAAGAACAGGCCCAGCATCATGTGGGGACGCGCCTCGATGCCGCCCATGCTGGAAAAGCCGATCAGGGCGCTGGCCGAAAGACAGATCAGGATGCCCAGCATCATGCGGGGCGTCAGGGGCTGCCGGAAGAGGAAGCGGGCCAGGATGGCGCCGATGGCCGGGCACAGGGCGCTGATGGGCACGACGATGGAGCCGGCCATCTGCAGGCCCACCACATAACAGGTGGAGGCGAAAGGCCCGCCGAACAGGGCCGCCACCAGCATCATCATGCCGGGGCGCGTCTTGAAGCTGCGCCCGAAATCGCCCAGTTTGCCGCGCAGGGCCGCCATGATGAGCGCCCAGATGGCCGCGCAGCCGTCAGTGAGGCCGGCGCCCAGGGCGCTCAGCAGAAAGAGGACAGCAAATTCCGACAGGCCGGAATCCCCGCCGTACCAGACGGCCCAGATGCCCATGGCCATGGCGTAGGTCATGAAGGCCGTGTACATGCCGTAGACCATGCCGGACGAGACAGCCGTCAGGATGCCCCGCGTCTGGAAACTTTTTTTCATGGCCCGTCTGGCGGCCACGGCAGCCGCACTGGGAGCAGCACATTGTGTCATGACTCCTCCAAATGATCCGTCACCGGGATCTCAGTAAGTTACAGTGCACATGGCGGCACCGGGCCTTCCCCGCCCAGGCGGGATGCCGGCCGCGGTACCGGCAAGGACTGGCAGTGCCGGGAAGGGAATCCCTCCCGGCATCCTCTTTTCCGCAAACCTAGGCCGTGACCACCGTGCCCAGCGGTTCGCCGTCCAGCAAATAACGGCGCAAGCTGGAGGGCTGGCGGCCATCCAGGATCAGGGCCCGGGAGCACCCTTCGTCCAGGGCATGCAGGCAGGACTGCACCTTGGGGATCATGCCGCCGTTGATGACACCGGCCTCGATGAGCTCGGCGATGCGGGCGCGATCCAGGGAGGGGATCAGCTTCTTGTCCGCATCCAGGACGCCGGGCACGTCGGAGATCAGCACGAAATAGTCGGCATGCAGGGCCCCGGCCACGGCACCGGCCGCGGTATCCGCATTGATGTTCAGGGCCTGGCCCTCGGGACCGGAAGCCACCGGCGCCACCACGGGCAAAAAGCCGCCGTCCAGCAGGCAGGAGAGCACGGAGGCATCGACCTTTTCCACGTCGCCCACCAGCCCCAGCACAGGATCCTTCACCCGCGCGCGCAGCAAGCCCGCATCACGCCCGGAAAGGCCCGCGGCACGCGCGCCGTGCTGCAAAAAACGGCTGACCACGGTCTTGTTGACCTGGCCGCACAGCACCATCTCCACGGCCTGCATAGTATCCGCATCGGTCACGCGCAGGCCTTTCTCAAAACGGCTTTCGATGGCCAGGCGGTTCAGCAGGGCGTTGATCTGGGGCCCGCCGCCATGCACCACCACCAGGCGCATGCTCTGCTGCAGAAAAGCCATGTCGTCGGCAAAGGCCGCGTTCAGTTCGTCCTTGTCCATGGCATGGCCGCCGTACTTGATGACAACAGTCTGGGTGCTCATATCTTCTCCTTGAGGCACAGGCATGAAAATGCGGAAAGACCGCCTCACCGCTGTAGCACCCCCGGCCGGGAAGGCGCAAGATGCCCGCCGCTGCCCCTGTGCTGCCCGCCATTGCAAGGCAGGCGCATTGGGGTTATCCTGCTCTGCCTTACAGCCGCAGGGGCAAGGCTCCGCACGCTCCCTGCATACCGACCGCAAAATCACCTCGACGGCCTGCCGTCGATGAAGGACAGTACCATGAATAAAGTCGTTACCCGTTTCGCGCCCAGCCCCACGGGCCATCTGCACATCGGCGGCGCGCGTACCGCCATCTTCTGCTGGCTGCTGGCCCGCCACTTCGGCGGCGAGTTCCACCTGCGCATCGAGGACACCGACCTACTGCGCTCCAAGCAGGAGTACACCGACTCCATCCTGGCCTCCATGCGCTGGCTGGGACTGGACTGGGACGGCCCCCTCAACTACCAGACCCAGCGCACCGAGCTGTACAACAGCTATGTGGACAAGCTGCTGGAGACCGGCCACGCCTACTGGTGCTCCTGCACCCCCGAGGAAGTGGAAGCCATGCGCGAAAAAGCCCGCGCCCAGGGCCTGAAGCCCCGCTACAACGGCTGCTGCCGTGAACGCAACCTGGGCCCCGGCGAAGGCCGCTGCGTGCGCCTCAAGGCCCCCCAGGCCGGCAAGGTCGTGTTCGATGACATGGTCAAGGGCCGCATCGCCGTGGACGTGAGCGAACTGGACGACATGGTCATCCGCCGCGCCGACGGCATGCCCACCTACAACATGGCCGTGGTGGTGGACGACTACGAAATGGGCATCACCCACGTCATCCGCGGTGACGACCACGTGTCCAACACCCCCCGCCAGATCCTCATCTACGAAGCCCTGGGCCTGCCCGTGCCCACCTTCGGCCATGTGCCCATGATCCTGGGCCCCGACCGCCAGAAGCTCTCCAAGCGCCACGGCGCCCGCGCCGTCATCGAATACCAGAACGACGGCCTGCTGCCCCAGGCTCTGGTCAACTATCTGGTGCGTCTGGGCTGGTCCCACGGCGACCAGGAGATCTTCACCCAGGAAGAGCTCATCAAATTCTTCGACGGTACCAGCCTCAACCCCGCTGCCGCCGCCTTCGACCCGGCCAAGCTGGAGTGGATCAACGCCCACTTCATGCGCGAGATGCCCCTGGACGAACTGGCCAAGCTGGTGCGCCCCTTCGTGGAAAAAGCCGGTCTGCCCGCCGATGTCGCCGACGACAAGCTGGCCGCCCTGTGCCATATGTTCCGCGAGCGCGCCGGGGACCTCAAGGCCCTGGCCGAGTCCTTCCGTCCCCTGCTGGTCAGCGCCGACGAGCTGGCCTATGACGAAAAGGCCTGCGCCAAGAACCTGACCGATGCCAGCAAGGCCCACCTCAATGCCGTGGCTGAGATCTTCGCCGCCTGCGATCCCTTTGACGCGCCCGGCCTCGAAGCCGCCCTGCACGGCTACATCGAAGGCAACGGCCTCAAGTTCAAGGACGTGGCCCCGGCCCTGCGTACGGCCCTCATGGGCTTCATGGGCGGCCCCCACCTGCCCGAGATCATGGCCTTCCTGGGCAAGGACGCCAGCCTGGCCCGCATCCGCCGCGCTGCGGGCATGTAAGCCCTTTTGATGCCCCCTGCGGGTATCCTGAAAAATAAAAAGGCTGCCTCACGTCATCGTGAGGCAGCCTTTTTTGTCTCCATAAGATCGCCCGCCAAAGCGGCAGAGGCCCGCTTTCCAGCCACCAGTCCCGCCATGCGGTCATCCTCTCGCGGACCGCATCCAGGCCGTACCGAGAGCTTTCAGGCATCGCCGTGCGGAAAAGGGACGCATCCCGCACAGCGGCCTCCCTCCGTGTCCCGCCTACACAGCCCAGCTGCTCTTGCGGGCCACATAGAGCAGGTGCTCCATGTCTTGCCCATAGTAATGCTTGTTGAAGCGCCCGCACAGTTCCATACCGTCACGCCGGGCCACCTCCAGAGAGGGCCTGTTATCGTCTCTGATGCACGAAAAGACTTCCGGCACACCCAGTACGTCAAAAGCGAATTCCATGCACGCACGGGCCGATTCTGTGGCATATCCATGGTGCCAGTAGTTCTTTGCCAGCAGATAGCCCACTTCCGGGACCTGCAACGTCCGGGGCGTGGCATCGATGCTCTCGCTGAGCAAAGCGGAAGTTCCCGTCTCTTCTCCGACCGCGGCCGCTGTGTCCGCATCAACATCGACGGCAAAGGCAGTCACCCCCGCACAGTCCTGCATGGTGATGCCGCACTGTCCGATCATTTCTCCCGTCTCCCGCAATTCCACGGCCAGCGCTCCATAGCCCGGCACCACATAACGGGCCTGCTGGCGCCGCAGCCAGTCCCAGACTTCCCTGTCACTGAAGGCATGCCCGTAGGCATACATCACCCCGGGATCCTGCAGGTAACGGCACAGGGCCGGGAAATCCGCATCCGTCATGGGACGCAGGCAACAACGCTCCGTCATGATCTCCAGCATCGATCCAGCTCCATCAGTAATATCTTGCGGAGGGCAAAGTGCCCTGTTCTTGTCCGCTTGTCCACAAGGATTTCAGAAAATCCTGAAAAACAGGACAGCATGGATCCCAAGGGAAAAGAAATCCCCGGAAAAATTCCCGCAGCCAGGGAACTTGTTCCCTGCGCTATCTGCCTCAAGACAAAGCCCCCACTCGCCGACTCTCTGCGCCCGATAGCCACAGCTTCCGGCCTCGTAATGCCACGGCCTTGCCCAATGACACACCCAGCCCAACCGCGCCTCAGACTTTCCATCCTTGCACAGGCCCACCGGTAAAAGTTTTTGGAAGGGTGGGGCACGGGGAGGGAGAACCTTTTTCCAAAAAGGTTTCCCTCCCCGCAAGCTTTTCCACCAAAACAAAAAATCCCCGGCTG
>NZ_DS996361.1:131929-157119 GCF_000156375.1 Desulfovibrio piger ATCC 29098 | reverse complement strand
CCATCAAAAAGGCGCTTCCGCATCGTGGATCACTTATTTTCAATCCGCTAGAAGAGACAATAGTGCTCTCTGCAAAAAATGCAAAGCATTTCATATTATTTTTTATGCAATATGAAGAATCCGTGACGATTCATCAATTTTTTCAGCATATTGATTCCCAAAATTCCCCATAAAAAAAGCCCCTTCCGGGGAAGGGGCCCAGACCGCTGAAAGGGGGGTCAGTGCTTTTCGCGGTGCCACATGATGAAGAAGACGGAGCCCACGGTCATGGTGCAGGCCAGGAGCATCTTCCAGGTCAGCATCTCACCGCCCAGCAGCCAGCCCAGAAAGATGCCGATGACCGGCACCACATATTCATAAGAGATGGCCGTGGCGATGGGGACATTCTCCAGCAGCCAGAAATAGCAGGCATAGGCGATGACCGAACCGCCGGTGCACATCCAGGCAAAGGCCACGACCACAGGCCAGTGGATGTTCTCGTACCGGATGCCATGGTGTTCGCCGTCCAGGAAGGCGACCACAAGGCACTCCAGGCCGCCCATGAAAATGAGCAAAGCACAGGACTGCAAACTGGCAAGCCGCGTTTTGAAAGGAAAACGGCGGGTCAGCAGGGTACCGGCCACCCAGCCGAGCGTTGCCGTGAAGACCCAGATCATGCCGGAGATGCTGCTTTGCTGTACGCCGCCCACGTTCTGCTGGCTGTAGGCCAGCAGCACAAGGCCGCAGGTCCCCGTAGCCAGGCCCGTCCACTGCAGCAGCCGCGGCCGGGGCTCATTGGCGAACAGCCAGCCGGCCACCAGCATGGTGATGGGCGTAGAACCAGTGATGACCGCCGCCGTGGAGGAAGCCACGCTCTCCTGCCCCTTGGCCAGGAAACCACTTGCCAGCAGGACCATGAACACGCCCATCCGGGTGGCATGGATCCAGTCCTTGCGCTCCGGCCGTATCCAGCGCCCCGTGAGCATCAAAAACAATGCCAGGAGGATGCCGCCGATGACCATGCGGCTGCCCCCGACCAGGAAGGGACCGGCCACCCCAAGGCTGAATTTGTAGCCGATATAGGTGGATCCCCACGAGATGTAGACCAGGAAAAGGTGCAGCATGACGTGCAGGGACTTTTGCGAAATAGGCATAGACGCGCCCCTCCTAAACAATATAGGGGCCAAGTATCATAGTTTTTCAAACTGTCAAGGCATGGAGTGAGGGCGCTATTTTTAACAAATAAATACAGATGGATGCTTGCCACAAGGCTTTTATTTCCCATAGTATGGTCAAGGCAGGCCCACCCCGCTGCCGCGCCCTGCCCGCCATGATGCGGGACAGAGCTTCAGACTTGGCAGGCCATGCCTGCCATGCTATGACAATCCCGGGGGAAGGCTAATTATGAAAGAAGAAAACAAAGACCGATCAGAATTGCTGGCATTCCTGGAGTTCATGAGCCGCAAAGGCCTGAACACCACGGCCCAGAGGCGGATCATCGCCGATGCTTTTTTTGAGCTCCCCGGCCACCACTCGCTGGAGGAGTTCTATCAGCATGTCCAGAAGCTGGACCCGCGCATCGGCCAGACCACCGTCTACCGGACGCTCAAGCTCCTGTGCGATGCCGGCATGGCCACGGAGATCCACTTCAGTGACGGCATCACCCGCTACGAAGTGGCCGCTCCCGACAGTCACCACGACCACATCGTCTGCCAGTCCTGCGGCAAGATCGTCGAGATCTACGATCCCCGTATCGAGAAGCTGCAACAGGAGCTGACCAAGAAGCACGGCTTCGTGCTCTTGCGGCATGTGCATATCCTTTCCGGTATCTGCGCGGACTGCCAGAAAAAAATGCAACAATAAGCTGTTCCGGCCATCGAGACAGCGGGCGGATGCTTCCGCCCTTTTTTTGTGGGTCCGCACTAATTAAAGTTGATTTTCATTTTCATTTAAGACATACTTACAAAAAATCGACCGAAACGAGGACAACAACATGGATGGCCAAAGCATCGCCGTTATCGTCATAGTGGCCGTGGCCGTGATCTTCATGGCCAGAAAACTTTTCATCTCCGCCCGCAAGGGACAGTGCTCCTGCGGCTGCGGGGATGGCAAACAGCAGGCTGGCTGCAAGGGATGCAGCCTTGCCACCAAACGTCAGGACCTGCTCCCGTAATCCCAAAAGCAAAGGCCGCCACTCCCAAGGGAGGGCGGCCTCTTTTTTTATGGATATGCCCGGCGGCTATTCCGCTTCGAACTCTTCGGCACGGGCGATCTGGCTGCCCCGATGCTCGCGCAGGATGGCCAGGGCCTCTTCCTGGGTCAGGATGCGGCCGCGGCATTTGGGGTTCTGCAAACGGTTCTCCGGACAGTAGCCCAGATGCACACAGCTGGGCCCGGCGCCCTGGAACAGATCCGGCGCGGCCTTGCGGCACAGGGAAAGCATCTGCCAGGCCAGGTGGCGGATCTCGTGCTGGGCGTTGCGGCAGCAGCGGATGGAGAACCAGTCCAGCAGGGCATGGGCGTTCATGCCGATGATGGCCTTGAATTCCGTGGCCTGCGGCTTGAGATAGCGCAGGTCTTCTTCCGGCAGCCCGGCTTCCAGCCCGGCGTCGTACCACTGGCGGGTCAGATCGGCCAGATCCCGGCCGGTCAGGCGGGCCGTATGCCCGTCAGGCAGGGTCACCTCAGCGCCGAAATCGCGCACGCTGGCGGGATAGACCACGGAAAAACGCCGCTTGCCGCCCAGCTCCGCACGGCCGGACTTGATGAGGTAGGAAGCCAGGCGCTTGCGCACCAGCTGGGTCTCGGTCACGCGGGAATAGCCTTCCACGCCGAACAGGAAAAAGTCGAATTCCAGCGCGGCACGATGGCCGCTCTCCAGGATATTGCGCACGATCTGCCGGGAATAGGGCGAGGCCACTATCTCTTCCAGGCTGCGCTCGCTGCGCACGAAACGCGCCGCGATGTCCGTGTAGATCTTGCCGCCCCCGGCCAGCAGCACCACTTTGCCGTTCCCGGTATATTTTTCATCCAGCATGTGCGCCTCCTGTGAAATGAAAGGTGAACCTACACGAAAATGTCCTGTGCCTCAAGCGGCCCCCGCTTTTGCGGAATCCGTGCGGGAAGGGGCAGACCTGCGTGCTTCCTTGACGCCCGCCAGCGGACAGCATAGTGTAGATAGCTTCCGATACTGAAGCATCCGCACGCCGCAGCGTGCGTAAAGGAGCGATCATGAGCAAAGATATCAAAGCCTTCTGCCAGCCTGACAGCAAGGGCTTCTTTGGTGCGTACGGCGGCCAGTATGTGCCCGATGCCATCAAGGCCCGCCTGGACGAACTGGACCAAGCCTTCAAGGAAGCCCTGGCCGACCCCGAATTCACGCAGGAGATGCAGCGCCTGCTGCTGCACTTTGCCGGTCGTCCCAGCCCTGTCTTCCACTGCCGCAACCTCAGCAAGAAGCTGGGCGGCGCGCAGATCTGGCTCAAGCGCGAAGACCTCAACCACCTGGGGGCCCACAAGGTCAACAACACCATCGGCCAGTGTCTGCTGGCCAAGCGCATGGGCAAGACCCGCGTCATCGCCGAGACCGGCGCGGGCCAGCATGGCGTGGGCACCGCGGCCAGTGCCGCCCTCATGGGCCTGGAATGCGTCATCTGCATGGGTGAAGTGGACGTCGTCCGCCAGCACCTCAACGTGACCCGCATGGAGATGCTGGGCGCCCGCGTGCATACGGCCATGAGCGGCCAGCGTACCCTCAAGGAAGCCGTGGACGAAGCCCTGGAGATGTGGGTCAACGAGCCCGAGACCTTCTATGTGCTGGGTTCCGCCGTGGGCCCGCACCCCTACCCGCTCATGGTGCGCCACTTCCAGTCCGTCATCGGCAGCGAAGCCCGCGCCCAGATGCTGGAATTTGCCGGCCGTCTGCCCGACGTGGCCATGGCCTGCGTGGGCGGCGGCTCCAATGCCGTGGGCCTGTTCTCCGGCTTCGTGCATGACGAGGGCGTGCGCCTTATCGGCGTGGAGCCCGGCGGCCGCGGCAACGGCTACGGCCAGCATGCGGCCTCGCTCTGCTACGGCGAGCCCGGCGTTCTGCACGGCTTCAATTCCTACATGATCAAGAACGACAAGGGCGAGGCCGGCGAGGTCTACTCCATCTCCGCCGGTCTGGACTATCCTTCCGTGGGCCCCGAACTGGCCGAACTCAAGGATGCCGGTCGCGCCGAATACGTGAGCATCACCGACGAAGAGGCCCTGCAGGCCTTCTATGCCCTGTCGCGCAACGAAGGCATCCTGCCCGCGCTGGAATCCTCCCACGCACTGGCCCATGCCATGAAACTGGCTCCCACCATGGACAAGGACGCCATCATCCTGGTGAACCTGTCCGGCCGCGGCGACAAGGACGTGGCCCAGGTGGCCGATCTGGTGAACAGCGGCGCCTTCGTGCCTGCCGGCGACTAGATGTGACAGCCGGAGGGGCAAGGGAGCTCCCTCCCCCACGGCCCCTTCACCAACGTGATCCCTCAGACCGGTACGTCATGTGCCGGTCTGTTTTTTTGCGACAAGAGGCGTGACATCCCATCCCCCTGGATGGTAACGCCACCTCACGGTCCCGGAAGACAGCCCCCGCACAGAGCGGGGAGCGCCCGGGGCCCTGCTCATCTCCTGACCACGGCCCGTCCCTGCGGACGGCCGGTCAGGCAAATCCATTCTGACGAGGCACACCATGCGAGAGATCGACGCCGCGACCATCAGTGCCGCCGTGGCAAAGCTGGCCGTGCAGGCCTGCTGTCATCTGCCCGCCGATGTCCGGGACGCGTTCCGGCAGCGGCTGGACAAAGAGCCTTCGCCCGTGGGGCGCAACATCCTGGAACAATTGCTGGAGAACGCGGATATCGCCGCGCGGGACGACATCCCCATCTGCCAGGATACTGGCCTGGCCGTGGTCTTTGCCGAGGTGGGGCAGGACGTGCACATCACGGGCGGCGATTTTGAAGCCGCCATCCACGAAGGCGTGCGCCGCGGCTATGTGGACGGCTATCTGCGCAAGTCCTGTGTGGCCGAGCCCCTGTTCGAGCGCAAGAACACCGGCGACAACACCCCGGCCGTCATCCACACCCGCATCGTGCCCGGCGACGGCCTGACCCTGCGTTTGGCCCCCAAGGGCGCCGGTTCCGAGAACAAGAGCGTGGTCAAAATGCTGGTGCCCGCCGACGGCATCGAAGGCGTGCGCAAGGTGGTGCTGGACGCCGTACTGGCGGCCGGGCCCAACTCCTGCCCGCCCATGGTGGTGGGCGTGGGCCTGGGCGGCACCATGGAAGTGGCCGCCCTGTGCGCCAAGCGCGCCGCGGCCCGCGATCTGGAGAGCCGCAACCCCGATCCCCGCTATGCCGCCTTCGAGGACGAGCTGCTGGAGCTCATCAACCGCACGGGCATCGGCCCCCAGGGCCTGGGCGGCGAGACCACGGCCCTCAAGGTGCATGTGGAATGGGCCCCCACCCACATCGCCTCCCTGCCGGTGGCGGTCAACATCAACTGCCATGCGGCGCGTCACGCCGAAGTGCGTCTGTAGGAGGCTGCCATGTCCGATATGAAACGTATCCGCGCTCCCTTCGACGAAGCCACGGCCCGTTCCCTGCGTGCCGGAGACCGGGTACTCATCACGGGCACCATCATCGCCGCCCGCGATGCCGCCCACAAGCGCCTGGTGGAGACCCTGGCCCGGGGCGAAGAACTGCCCGTGGATCTGGACGGGGCGGTCATCTATTATGTGGGGCCCAGTCCGGCCAAACCGGGGCGGGCCATCGGCGCGGCCGGGCCCACCACCGCCGGACGCATGGACGCCTACACGCCCACCCTGCTGGCGCAGGGCCTGCGCGGCATGATCGGCAAGGGCTACCGCAAGCCCGAAGTGGTGGAAGCCATGAAGCGGCACGGCGTGCCCTATCTGGCGGCCGTGGGCGGTGCCGGGGCGCTCATCTCGCAGCGCATCAAAAAATATACGGTGCTGGCCTACCCCGACCTGGGCCCCGAGGCCGTGGCCGCGCTGGAAGTGGAAGACTTCCCGGCCATCGTGGTCATCGACAGCACCGGCGACAATTACTACGAGACCGGCCAGGCCCCGTACAGGAAGCTGTAACGAACAGATCATGAGGGGGAAGGAGACCCCTTTGGCTGACACGCAAAGGGGTCCCCTTCCCCCTCGCCCCCATCCCTCCCCCAACGCGTTTCATTCTGGAGGATGGCGGCCATCCCTCCACACGGGCTTGCCCATGCCTGCCGGTCCCCCGGCAACAGTTTCGATAGATTCGATAAAAAAGCGGCGGACAGGAATTTTCCCGTCCGCCGCTTTTGTGTGTTGCTTTGCCGTACCGTCAGGCTGCGGGCAGCCTGCTAGAAGCTGTACATGTAGGAAAGGCTGAAGTTCCAGGCGTCGCGCACTTCGTCGTTGCGGCCGTTCATGCGGCTGTTGCCCCACACGCTGCCGTCATGATCCAGCCACAGGGCCACATAGGCCACATCCAGGGCCACGGTGAAGTTCTCGGTCACCTTCGTGGTGCTGGTCAGGCCCCATTCCAGAGCGTAATCCTGGCGGGTCAGGTACAGGCCGTCCATGCCGGGCGTCCCGGACAGGGCGCCGGAGTTGGCCGCCAGCCCCTGCGAGGACAGCCACTTGGCCATGCCGGGGTCGTTGGTGCCGCCGATGAGGTTGACGCGGAAGGTCTGGTACAGATCCTCGATGACATTGACGTCGCGCAGCTGCAGGCCCACGCCCCAGGTGCCGGTCATGCCGTTGCCCACCGCGCCTTCACGGGAGATGTATTCATTGCCGTTGAAGGCATAGTGCGACCAGGCGTTGTGCACGTTGGCCACGCTGAGATAGGGCATGCGCTCGGAACCGTTGCCGCGGTCGTCGTCATCACCGGAGGCGTACCAGCCGTAAAGGCCGGGTTTGGTCCAGCCCAGATCGTATTCCACCAGCAGCGAGGCCAGCCAGCCGGCGCGGTTGGCGGAGCCGTCGTCATAGCTCACGGAACCGTAGTTCAGGTCCCAGGCGATGCGCCAGGGATCCAGCAGGGTCAGCTCGCCGGTCAGGCCCGCCCAGAAGGCGTTGCCGTACAGGTCCATGCGGCTGTTGTGGGCCGCGCCACCGGCAGGCAGCATGCCCGCCAGATACTGGATGCCGGAAACGCCCACCTTCTGCCAGTCGTTGGCGTGGTCGGCCTTGAGGCTGTTGGGGCCGATGCCCGCGTACATGGCCCAGGGCGTCAGACGGAAACCGTCGAAGGTCAGGGGCAGCAGCAGGGCCGCCACGTCCACATTGTCCATGTAGTTCTTGCGGAGGCCGTCGTCGCCGTAGCCCTGGAAATTGTCGTTGTACAGACGCGCCCACAGACCGGTGAGGGCCACGTTCTCGTTGATCTGCCAGCTGGCCGTGATGCCGGCGGCATCATCGCCCCACACCTGGCTGCCGGTGGTCATGCTGGGCAGGAAGAAGCCCTGCAGGCCCATGCGGACCTTGATGTCGGTATCCGGCACCATCCAGTCCAGCCAGGCGTTCTTGACTTCCACCACCGTGCCGTCGGCGCCCAGGGCACCACCGGTGGCGCTCTGGCCCCAGATCTGGTCGCCCATTTCGAAGATGACGGAGCCGGAGAGGTTTTCCGAGGCCGCGGCATCCAGTTGCAGGCGCAGGCGCTGGCGGGCCTCGAAGTTGTCCTCGTTGCCCTTCTTGTAACCGGTCATGCCGTTGCCGCCGGTGAAGGCGCCATGCTCGCCGTAATCAAAGGCCATGATCCACTGGCCGCGGATCTTGAAGTCGATGGCCTGGGCCATGCCCGCGGCGGAAAACAGCAGGCCGGCGGCCAGGAGGAGCGTTGCGATCTTTTTCATGGCGTATCCTTCATAAGGCGAATTTCTGTCCCGAAAGACAGGTGGCAGCATAGCCGTCGGCGTTCCGGCTGGCAAGATGGTGCGTCAAATTTTTTTTACCGCCCGTCGTCTTCGGCCTGCGGTCTGCCCAGCGGCCCGCCCGCCTGCCGCTGCACGGGCGCGGGCCCGGTGCTGCTGCGCACGACCAGCTCCGGCATCACCTCCACGCGGGTGATGCTGCACCCGGGGCCGCTGGTGATGCGGTTGTGGAGCATCTCCAGCGCGCTGCGGCCCTTTTCGGCGATGTGATGTTCCACCGTGGTCAGGCCCACCCGCGAGAAGTGGGAAGGATAGATGTTGTCGAAACCGCACAGGCTGTAATCTTCCGGCACCCGTGCGCCGCTCTCCAGGATGGCGTCCAGCACGCCGTAGGCCACCATGTCGTTGACGGCCACGAAGGCCGTGATGTCCCGCTCGGCCATGCAGCGCCGGGCCAGGGTGTAACCGGTGCGGTGCTCGATGTTCAGGTCGCCGCGCTCCTGCTCGGGCGTGATGGTGCAGGTGCGGACGAGGAAGCGGCCCTCGGGGCAGGCCTCGCGGAACACGTCGCGCAGCCCTTCCAGGCGCCGCAGCCGTGCGGAATTGTCCTTGTTCAGGGGCGTGGCGATGCAGGCGACGGAACGGTGCCCCAGCCCGATGAGATAGCGGGCCACCAGCACGCCCGCATTATAGTTGTTGAGCTCCACCGTATCCAGATTGAGGCTGGCGTCCCTGTCACCGATGACCACCACGGGCGTCTCCCGGTTGGCCAGCTCTGCCTGGGCCGGGCACAGCGGCATGGCGCAAAAGACGATGCCCCCTACGGAAGCGGCCGACAGGGTGCGCAGCAGGCGGGCCTCCACAGCGGCGTCACGGTAGGTGGGGAAGACCATGGTGTCGTAGTCATGCCGGGCGGCGGCATCCTGCACGGACTGCACCAGGGTCGCGTAATAGGGGTTGACCACATTGGGGCAGAGGATGGCCACGCACTTCTCGGCCATGAGGTGCGAGGGCCGGTGCCGCCGGATGCCCCGGTAGCCGAGGGCCTCGGCGGCCTCGCGCACCTTGAGGACCGTCTCGCGCGAGAAGGAGACGTCCGGCCGTTCCGAAAGGATCATGGAGGCCGTGGCCGTGGAGACGCCGCTGCGGGCGGCGATGTCTGCCAGAGTGACGCGCTGGCTGCGTTGCATGGGCACCTCCCTGCGCTGCAGATAAAAACCGTTGCTGTTAAATTTAATTTTTAATTAAAAATTAATCAAGGCTGCCTGCCAAAAAGGCCGATCTCCGCCCTTTTTAGGTAAAAAAATGTTACAATCCCATGAAAATATCCTGTCCGGGCCTTACCCCTCTTGTCTTATTTTTTCTGCTATGGCAGCCTTTCCCCAGCGTCTTTTGCCGGGCGGCCCAGGAGCGGCCCCGATGATTAAAAATTAAATAAACTTCAACAAAATTTTCAGGAGCAGGCATGAATCCTCCCTCCCAGAAACAGATCCGTACCGTGGCCCTGGCCAGCCTGCTGGGCGCCACCATCGAATGGTACGATTTCTTCCTTTACGGCGTCGTGGCGGGCATCGTCTTCAACAAGCTCTACTTCCCCACCGACGACCCCTTCATCGGGACCCTGCTGGCGTACAGCACCTTTGCCATCGGCTATCTGGCCCGCCCCTTCGGCGCTTTCGTCTTCGGCCACTTCGGTGACAAGATCGGCCGCAAGAGCATGCTGGTGCTGACCATGCTCATCATGGGCATCGCCACCATCGGCATCGGTCTGGTGCCCACCTATGCCCAGATCGGCATCGCCGCTCCCATCATCCTCCAGACCTTCCGCCTCATGCAGGGCCTGGGCCTGGGCGGCGAATGGGGCGGCTCCGTGCTCATGACCTACGAATACGCCAGCAAGCGCCAGCGTGCCTTCTATGCCAGCATCCCCCAGATGGGCCTGGCCACGGGCCTGTGCCTGTCCTCCGGCGTGGTGGCCCTGCTCTCCGCCAGCCTGACCGACCAGCAGTTCTTGGAATGGGGCTGGCGCATTGCCTTCCTCATCAGCGTGGTGCTGGTGGGCGTGGCCCTGTACATCCGCCTGCACATCCTTGAGACCCCCGACTTCCAGAAGGCCAAGGATTCCGGCAAGACCGCCGACAAGACCCTGCCCATCGTCAAGGTCTGCCGCAACCATCCCGGCAACATCGCCCTGGGCGTGGGCGCCCGCTGGATCGACGGCGTGTTCTTCAACGTGCTGGCCGTGTTCGTCATCAGCTACCTGGTGCAGTACATCAGCATCGAGCGCACCCAGGCCCTGACCATCGTCATGATCGCGGCCCTGCTCATGTGCCCCTTCATCCTCATCGCCGGCCGCCTGGCCGACCGCTACGGCCGCGGCATGGTCTACGGCGTGTCCAGCCTGCTCTGCGGTCTGTCCATCTTCCCCTCGTTCTGGCTCATGGAAGGCAGCGGTGGCAGCCTTTTCCTCATCGCCCTGGCCATCATCATCCCCATCAGCGTGTTCTACGCCGGTGTCTTCGGTCCTGAGGCCGCCCTGTTCTCCGACCTGTTCCCGCCGGACGTGCGCTACACCGGCATCTCCATCGTCTACCAGTTCCCCGGTTTCCTGGTGGCCGGCATCGTGCCCGGTCTGTGCACCTTCCTCATCAACTGGAACGAAGGCGATCCCCTGTATGTCTGCCTCTTCACCCTGCTCGCGGCCGTGACCAGCGCCCTCTCGGCCTTTGCCATCCAGCGCAAGAGCATCGCCGCCCAGCGCAAGCACGGTGACGACGCCGAGCATATCTAGGCGCTTACGGGTTGTCATCATGGAAATCCTGCAAATATCGGACCTGCACCTGCGCGGCGACGGCAAGCTCTCCTTCCGCAAGGTGGACACGCCCGCCTGCCTGCGCACGGCGGCGGCCTATCTGCACGCCCTGAACCGCATGCCCGACGCCATCGTCATCACCGGCGACCTGGCCGACAGCGGTGACGAGCATGCCTACCACATGCTCTACGAGGCCCTCGGCGACCTGCCCGTGCCCATCTACGCCGTGCCCGGCAACCATGACCGCCGCGACCGCATGCGTGCCATCCTCAAGGGCTGGGTGCCCGAGGAAAGCCCCGTGCCGCCGCGCGTCTGCCACTGCGTGGACATGGGCGAACTGCGCCTGGTCATGCTGGACAGCATGGAGCCCGGTTCCCACAGCGGCCACTGCCCCGAAGCCATGGCCCGCTGGCTGGACGCCTGCCTGCAGGAAGATAGCAGCCGCCCGGCCCTGGTCTTCATGCACCATCCGCCCTTCATCACGGGCATGGGAGCCATGGACGAACCCTTCGAAGGCGCCGACCTGCTGCGTGACGTGCTGTCCCGCGCGCCCTGGGCCCGTCTGTGCTGCGGCCACATGCACCGGCCCATCTTCACTGCCTGGGCGCAGGGCCTGGCCCTGACCGTGCCTTCCATCTCCATGCAGATCGACCTCGACCTCAGCCCCGAGGGCGGCGACACCTTCCGCATGGAGATGCCCGGCTACATGCTGCATCACTGGGACGGCAGCCACCTCAACAGCCACGTGTGCCAGATCCCCGCCGATGTAGACTTCTCCGGCCCCCATCCCTTCGCGGATTCCGTCAATCCCGTGGAAGACTGATACCAGGACGGCAGGCGCAAGCCTGCCGTCTTTTTTTCCTTCATGTCCACACAGCGCCGGCCGCACAACTCCGGTGCCGTGCGTCACCTTCAGCAGGAGCATCCCCCCGGATGCTCCTTTTTTTATCCTTAGCGTCCACACCGGACAGACGGTGAGGGAGCACGCAGGATGCAGGCGGCACGACCGCGGCCAGGGATAAAGGCGCACAGGCGGCAATGGCCCGCTGCTGCCATCGGCGGGCAGATGCGCCCGTGGCCTTCCCGCCCTTGCGCCGTCCCCCCTCAAAACGTCCTTGCCCCGCCCTTCCCGGATCCCGTCCATGGCGAGTGTGCCTCTTGCCTCCTGCTCCGGCCCCCACCCCTCCGGCTTGAGGCCGCTGACGCCCCGTGCTAAAATCGGCTTTTGTCCCTGCCTTGCCGCAGGGACCGGCGCGCCGGTACGTCCCCGCGCTTCCGCGTCCACCGTACCGGCCGGTGACGCCGTACAGACTTTGCCAAGGATCATCCCGTGAGCGTTCCTTCCTTTACCCGTCCCATCATCCGTCCCGATGCCGACATCCTTGCCCGTGTGCCCGGCCTTTGCCTGGGCTGTCTCGTCCATGAAGTGGAAGTGGAACCCAGCCGCCCTGACTGCCAGGCATATCTGGACGACGAACTGGCGCCCCGTCTCGTGGCCCGCATGGAAGGCGAGCCCCTGTCCCAATGGCCCAACCTGGGCCCCTCGCGCGCGAGCTGCAAGGCCTGCGGCAAGGATCCCGGCCGCTACCGCATCTCTTCCGAGGCCCTGTACCGCCGCCTCAAACAGGGCAAGGGGCTGTACGCCATCAACAGCGTGGTGGATGCCAACAACATCGCCTCTCTGGAGACTGGCTTTTCCCTCGGCAGCTACACCCTTGCCAACCTCCGGGGCGACATCACCTTCCGCCGCGGCCTGCCGGGCGAGACCTACGAAGGTATCGGCAAGGGCGGCCTCAATCTTGAGAACCTGCCCCTGTTGGCCGACGCCCTGGGCCCCTTCGGCAGCCCCGTCAGCGATTCCACCCGTGCCCTGGTGGACGATCAGACGCGCATCTGCCTGACCGTCATCTACGGTTTTGACGGTGCGGCCCCCGTGGAAGAGGCGCTGCGCACCAGTGCCGCCGCCTTTGCCCGTTTTTGCCGCTGCCGTCCCCTGTGCGATCCCTGGTGCGTCCAGGGCTAGGGACACCCCGGCATCCGTGGCGGCGCTGCCGAAGCGCCGCCCGCCGCGCCGGACAGATCTTTTTGCCATCCCACCGGAACGCCCCTGCCTGCGGGTCGTACCGGCCCCTCAAGGAGCTTCCATGACCGATCTTTCCTGCTTCAAGGCCTATGACATCCGCGGCAAGGTGCCCGATCCCCTTTCCCCCGAGCTGGCCTTTGCCCTGGGCCGTGCCGTGGCCGAACATTTTTCTGCACGCCGCGTCGTCCTCGGTTACGATGCCCGCCTGAGCGGCCCCGGTCTGCACGCCGCGCTGGCTGCGGGCCTGCATCAGGCTGGGGCCCAAGTCTTCAGCCTGGGCATGTGCGGCACCGAAGAGATCTACGATGCCACCGCCCGGCAGGATTTCGACGCCGGCATCATGATCACCGGCAGCCACAACCCCGCCGACGAGAACGGTTTCAAGCTGGTACTGCGCGGCGCCCGGCCCGTGAGCGGCGATTCCGGCCTGCGCGACCTGCGCGACCGTGTGGCGGCCCAGCTGGCGGAGGGCGTCTCCCTGCCCGCGGACGAAGCCCCGGTGACGCTGGTCAGCTTCCGGCAGGAATACGTCCGCCGCATCCTGGACTACACCGGTGCCGCCGCGCAAAAGCCCCTCAGGATCGTGGCCGATGCGGGCAACGGCTGCGCAGGCCTGCTGCTCAAGGAATTGGCCCCGCACCTGCCGCACGAATTCATCTTCTGCCAGATGGAGCCCGACGGCACCTTCCCCAACGGGGTGCCCAACCCCCTGCTGCCCGAAAAACGCGCCGCCACGGCCCGTGCCGTACGCGAGCACAAGGCCGACCTGGGCATCGCCTGGGACGGCGACTTCGACCGCTGCTTCTTCTACGACAACGAAGGCAACTTCATCGAAGGTTACTATCTGGTGGGCCTGCTGGCCTCCGAGCTGCTCCCCCGCTTCCCCGGCGCCAGGATCATCTACGATACCCGCGTCTACTGGAACACCCGCGAGCTCATCCAAGCGGGCGGCGGCGTCCCCGTCATGGGCAAGACGGGCCACGCCTTCATGAAGGAACGCATGCGCGCCGAAGATGCCGTCTATGGCGGCGAGATGAGCGCCCACCACTACTTCCGCGATTTTGCCTACTGTGATTCCGGCATGCTGCCCTGGCTGCTGGTCATCGCGGCCATGCAGCGCCACGGCAAGCCCCTGGCCGAGCTGGTGCGCGAGCGCATGGAGGCCTGGCCCTGCAGCGGCGAGATCAACCGCCGCGTGGCCGACGCCCCGGCCCTGATGCGCAAGATCCGCGACCATTACGCGCCCGCCGCCACCTATGAAGACGCCATCGACGGCGTCAATCTGGAATTCGGCGACTGGCGCTTCAACCTGCGCATGTCCAACACCGAGCCCCTGCTGCGCCTCAACGTGGAGAGCCGCGCCAACAGGGAACTGCTGGAAGCAAAGACCGCCGAGCTGCTGGCCCTCATCGACGCCGGTCTGTAAGTCTGGATGGGCGAGGGGAGGAGGGGCCCTTTTTGAAAAAAGGTCTCCCTCCTCCCCTCGCGCTCCCCTCCTCCTGCCAAAAACTTTTATCCCGGTCACCGGCAGGACAGGGAAGAGGCGGCGGCAACCGCGCTGCTGCCGGTCTCCCGGTGATACGGGGGAGGGCTTCCCCATGTCTGCCGCTGCCATTGCCGCCATGCCGGTCGCCCGGGACACAGGGGAGGCGTCACGGCGCCCGCCGGTCTGGGGCGCGTGCTGGCAGGTCCCCGGTGATACGGGGAAAAACGCCTGTTGGCCGCTTTCGGCTTGCGCAGCGGCACGGAGGGCTGACACCAGCATAGCGGCACCCGCGAGGCAGCGACGGAGACCAGCGACCGGACCGGAAGAAGGTTTTTTCGGGGCGGGGGAGAGTTTGAGAGGGGGAGGGGCAGTTTTTGCCCAAAAACGCCCCTCCCCCTCTCAAGCCCTGTCGAACCAAAAACGAACCACAGGGAACCACGCCATGGAAAAGATCAAACTGGCCGCCGCCATGTTCATCGTGGGCAGCATCGGCCTCTTCGTCCACTATATCCCGCTGCCCCCGGCGGTCATCGCCTGCACCCGGGCCGTCATCGGCACCCTCTTCCTGCTGCTGGTGCTGCGCCTGAAAAAAACGCCCCTGCACGGCCAAGCCATCCGCAAGAACGCCCTCTGCCTCCTGCTCTCCGGCGCGGCCCTGGGCTTCAACTGGATCTTCCTCTTCGAGGCCTTCCGCCATACGGGCATCGCCGTGGCCACGCTCTGCTATTACATGGCGCCTGTCTTCGTCATCCTGCTCTCGCCCCTGGTGCTCGGCGAGCGCCTGACCCGCCGCAAGATCGTCTGTACCCTGCTGGCCGTGCTGGGGGCCGTGTGCATCTCCGGCGTGTTCACCGGCAGCCGTCAGGACCCGCGCGGCATCGCTTTCGGGCTGGCGGCCGCCCTGCTCTACTGCTCCCTCATCCTCCTCAACAAGCGCTTGCGCGGGCTGGATACGCTGGAGACCACCTTCTGCCAGCTCTGCACCGCCGCCCTGGTCATGCTGCCCTATGTGCTGCTGGGCGGGCACCTGCACGGTCTTGCTCCCGAGCCGTTCACCCTCTTCCTGCTGCTGGTGGTGGGCATCGTCCACACGGGCCTGGTCTACATCCTGTTCTTCTCGGCCGTGGGCCGTCTTCCGGCCCAGACCACGGCCGTGCTCAGCTATGTGGATCCCGTCACCGCCATCCTGCTGGCCACCCTTTTCCTGCACCAGCCCTTCGGCCCGGCGGAGCTATGCGGTACCGTCCTCATCCTGGGCGCCACGCTGGCCAACGAGCTGCCGGGGAACAGGACGGACGGGGCGCGCGCCTAGCCATAGGGAGCGTGCCGGAAAGTACGCGTGCGGTCCCGGCAGCGCCCGCCACAAGGCTCCGTGCCTGCCGTGCCGGGATGCGGCCCCGCTGGCCCGTCATCCTGAGCGGGAGGCCTCCTGCCGTGCTCTGCCCCTTGGCGAGAACATCCACGCCAGCCCGCATACGGGGCCCGCTGCCGGATCCTCTCCCATTTCTGCCGCATCCTGCCCGGCCCCTTTACTCCCGGCGGACAGTCCTTATCTGTAGGGTCCCGGCGCGTCGGCGACCGGGCGTTTTCAACCAAGGAGTATTTCCATGCAGGTCCTGCTCATCAACGGCAGTCCCCATCCCAAGGGCAGCACGGCCACGGCCCTGGCCACTGTGGCCCGGCAACTGGAAAAGGCCGGTATCGAGACCACTACCCTCCACGTGGGCCACAAGGCCATCCGCGGCTGTATCGCCTGCGGCAAATGCGCCCAGACCGGCCTGTGCATCTTCAAGGACGACCCGGTCAACGAATGCATCGAGCGCATGCGCGAGGCCGACGGCCTGGTGGTGGGCTCGCCCGTCTATTATGCCGGTCCCAATGCCAGCCTGTGCGCCCTGCTGGACCGCATGTTCTACATGAAGTCCGCGCCCTATGCCTTCAAGCCCGCGGCCGCCGTGGTGAGCTGCCGTCGCGGCGGGGCCAGCGCCTCCTTCGACCGCCTCAACAAGTATTTCACCATCGCCCGCATGCCCGTGGTCTCCTCCCAGTACTGGAACTCCATCCACGGCAACAATGCGGAAGAGGCCGTGCAGGACGCCGAAGGCCTGCAGATCATGCGCACCCTGGGCGACAACATGGCCTGGCTGTTGCAGTGCATCGAGGCCGGCCGCAAGGCGGGCATCACGCCGCCTGCCGTGGAACCCTGGCAGCCCACCAACTTCATCCGCTAGACCGGAACGGCAGCCACGGGGCGGCCATGCGCACGTCCCCTGCGTCCGTCCTTCCTGACAGGTCATGACGAAGAGGCCCTTTGCGGGCCTCTTTTTTATGGCAGCCTGAAAGCCGCGCTTTACGCTCGTGCAAGACCGCTTCCGTCATCCCGTGCTATAAGAACGGGATCGTCCCCGCCGGGACACGGACCATCAGCACCACATTTTCGTGGAAGGAGGAAGCAGGATGAACGCATGGCTGCTCCTGATACTGGCAGGACTGTGCGAGATAGGCTGGCCGCTGGGCCTCAAATGGACGCAATCGGGCCTGTGGCGTGTGCCCGGCTTCCTTATGGCGGGCGTCTGCATGCTCGTCAGCGGCACCCTGCTCTTCATGGCCCAGAAGCACATCCCCATCGGGACGGCCTATGCCGTCTGGACAGGCATAGGCGCGGCCGGTACCTTTCTGGCCGGGGCCCTGCTTTTCGGCGACCCCGTACAGCCGTTGCGGCTTGCGGGCATCGCGCTCATCATCGCGGGCGTGGCCCTGCTCAAACTGGCCTGACGGAACGGGACGGAAGGAACGGGAGAAGGAAAAGGGAGCGCCTGAAAAAACAGGCTGCCCGGTACCGAGGACGCCCCGTCCGGTAAAGGAAACGGCAGGAGCGACCGTCAGGACAAAGCGGACGGCATGGCGGCAGGATGTTTGGGACGCCCCGTGTCAACGCCCCGGATGCCCTGCCTGCGGGAGGCACGCATGATCATCACCACGGAACGCCTGCATTATCTTTGGGCCGTGGCCGAGACCGGCTCCTTCGCGGCCGCCGGGCGCCGTCTGGGCGTGAGCGGCGCGGCCGTGCAGCAGGTCATCCGGCATTTCGAACAGGATCTGGATGCGCCCCTGTTCCGGCGCAGTCCGGGCCGCAGCCCGGTGCTGACCGACCTGGGGCGGCAGTTCTACTTCCATGCCCTGGACATCATCCCGCGTCTGGAAGGGCTGGAGAACCTGGCCGCCACACGGGGACAGGGGCAGGAAGGGCAGCTGCGCATCGGCCTGCACGGCTTCGTCATGTTCCCGGAGGTACGGGCCGCTCTGGTGGAGCTGCAACGGACCTTCCCCCTGCTGGAGATATTCCTGTATGACGGCGAGGATTCCGTCCTGCATTGCGACAAGCTGCGCCAGCTGGACAGCAGCGCCCGCCATACGGTGGACATCCTGCTGGCCCCGGCACGGCTGCGCTACGATCACGGCGGCCAGTCGGTCATGGCCGGGCGCATCATCTGGCGCGTGGTGGCCGCTGCCGACCATCCCCTGAGCCGCATCCGGGGCAGTCTTTCCCTGGACGACCTGCTGCGGCACCGCCAGATCCTGCCCCTGCCGGGCGTCATCAGTTCCGATGCCTTTTACGACAGCTTCCGCCTCAGCAGCCATCTGGTGCATTACAGCCAGTTCTACCAGTTGCAGGAGATGCTGCTGGCGGGCATGGGCTTTGCGGTCTTCCCTGCCCAGCTGGCCCGTCCTTTCGTGGAACAGGGGCGGCTCAAACTGCTGGAGCTGGACTTCGACGACGGCATCAGCACCACAGCGGTGGAGCTGGCCTGGGTCGAGCCCCTGGGCACGGCCGGGCGCTGGCTGGTGGAACGCCTGCGCGAGCTGCCGCCGGAGGAAGGGGGACGCTGAACCGGGCCGGGGCTACCAGTGCTTGCCCACGGTCATGCCCAGGAAAAGGGCCGCGAAGCCCAGGATGGTCTGGGCGCCGATATTGAACAGCAGCAGGGCCAGACGGGTCTGCCCCAGGGCGAAGGAATCGAAGATCAGGGACGAGAAGGTGGTGAACGAGCCCATGAAGCCCACCAGGATGATCAGGCGCACCGTATCCGAGATGAGCAGGCGCACCGCGGCCAGCTCCCAGATCAGCCCGAACAGGAAGCAGCCCAGCACGTTGACCACAAAGGTCCCCAGCGGGTACTGCCGCCCCACCAGCGTATTGGCCAGTTCCGAAACGCCGTAGCGGGCCAGGGCCCCTGCCCCGCCCGCCAGAAAAAGAAGGCCGCAATTGCGCAGCGCCGTCACATCCATCGTCATCCTCCATCATGATCGCAGGCCGGCGCGCCGCACCTGACGCCGCCGCGGCCATCACCGTCCTTGCACCGGCAAGGCTCCGCGGGCAAGGCACTGACGTATGTCCCGCATCCCGGGCGCGTCCGCTCCCGGCAGGAGAACGCCAGCGCCGCAATGGCGGGCATCCGGGCTTTGCAATCCCGCGCTTCTGCTTTAGGGTCGGCTTTGGAGCGATGCCCGGTAACCTCTGCTGTCCGCGCCGACACGGCAAAGGCAGGGTCATGGCCGCGCCTCATCCTCTGTCTGCCCCGGCAGGCCATGGTTTGCTTGTTCCCGCACTGAAGCTGTCTGACCGGGAGGTCCCATGTTCCCCTTGCTGCACGGACGCCGCTGGTGGCATTTTCGCCGTTTCGAGGGCTTGTTGCTTTCCCTCGCCTGCATGTTCCTGCTGAATATCATTTTTCCCGGAAAAATCTATGGCGGTACGGCCCAGGCCTGCTACCTGCCCCTGCAACTGCTGGCCGGGATCAATCTGTACGGGCGTCTTCGTCCGGGCTTCTGGGCAGCGGCCCTGACGGCCGCGGGCATCCTGGCCCTGCATCCCTTCCAGGCGCTGTCTTCCATGCCCCGGGCGCTCCAGCTCAGCCTGCTCCTGCTGCACGGCCTGTTCTTCTTCATTATCCTGCTGGAAGTCTTCATCCAGCTTTACCGCGCCCAGACACACCGCCTGCATCTGGATGCCCGGCAGACCCTTTGCGCGGGCCTTTCCGGCCTGCTGCTCATCGGCTACAGCGGTTTTTTCCTCTTCCTGCTGCTGGAGAGCTTCCAGCCCGGTTCCTTCCGGGGCCCCGATCCCGACGGCGTGAGCCTGCAGGATCTTTTCTACTTCAGCTACATCAGCCTCATGACCATCGGCTACGGCGACATCACGCCCGTTTCCTGGGCCGCACGCAATGCCACCGTGCTGGTGTCCCTGTCCGCCAACATCTATTCGCTGGTGGTCATCGCCTCCATCGTGGGCCGCACCTTTGCCAGCCGCCCCGTCCAGAAGGCGGACAAGGAACCCGCCTCCAAAGAGAACCCGTAGCCGCGCTCCTCTCACAAGGCCTTACACGCGGCGACGGAACATCCACACCGCCACGCAGACGCAGACCACGGTGATGGCGCAGATCTTAAGCAGGCTCACGGAAGCGGCCTCGAAGGTGATGTCGCGCAGGAACACGCCCTGCACCAGGGTGGTGAAATGGCGGATGGGGTTGAGCTGGCTGCCGTGCTGCAAAACCATCGGCATGTTGATGACCGGCGTCACGGCCCCGGAAAGCAGGATGCAGGGCACGCCCACGGTAAAGGCGCCCAAAAAGGCCTGCTGCTGGGTGGAGGACAGGGAAGAGATCATCAGGCCGATGCCGCCCGCCGCCAGCGAGAAGATGAAGATGGCCACATAGAGCAGCAACACCGAGCCCGTGAAGGGCACGCCGAAACCGAAGACCGAGACCAGCAAAAAGATGGTGCCGTGGGCCAGCCCCACCACGCAGCCGGGGATGAGCTTGGCAAGGGCGATCTCGGTGGGCGTGGCCGGCGAGACCAGCAGCTGGTCGAAGGTGCCCGCCTCGCGCTCGCGGGCGATGGACAGGCCCGTCACCACCAGCCCCAGCATGAAGCTCAGCATGCCGATGAGGTTGGGCAGGAAGAACCACTGGAACTCGAAATTGGGGTTGAACCAGCTGCGCTGCCGGATGTCCAGGCTGCCGCCGCCCGCCCGCGCGGCCTGCCGCCCCAGCGGCGTCTGCGCGGCCACCTCGGCCAGCATGACCTGCACATAATAGGCCGCGATCTGGGCCGCATTGGAACGCCTGCCGTCCAGCAGCAGCTGCACGGTCACGGGCTCGCCGCGGGCGGCCCGGCGGGAGAACTCCGCATCGAAGACCATGACGAACAGGGCCTTCTCCTGCTCGATGGCCGGACGCACCTCCTGCTGCCCGCGCAGGAAGAACACATGCCGGAAGGTGGGCGAGCCCTCCAGACGGCGCACGATCTCCCGGCTCAGGGGGCCTTCGTCATGGTCGAGCACGGCCACGTCCACATTGCGCACTTCCATGGTGGCGGCCCAGCCGAACACGACGATCTGCATGAGCGGCGGCACGATGAGCAGCATGCGGGAGATGGGGTTGCAGAACAGGACCAGCAATTCCTTGCGCACGATGGCCAGCATGCGCCGGATATGGAGCAGAAGGGCATCGCGCAGCATCAGACATCCAGCCTTTTGACCAGCTTTTTATAGACCAGGCCCAGCATGAGCAGGGCCAGCAGGCTCATGGCCCCCAAGCAGGGCCAGAACAGTTCCCAGACGTCCCCGGTCAGGAAAAGCGTCCGCAAACAGGTGTTGAAATAACGGGCCGGCACCAGATGGGTGATGGCCTGCAGGACGGGCGGCATGCTGTTGATGTCGAACACGAAGCCCGACAGCAGCAGGGCGGGCAAAAAGCCGGAAAAAAGCCCGGCCTCGGCGGCCTGCAGCTGGCTGTGCAGGCTCACGGAGATGAGCAGGCCCTGCCCCAGGGCGCAGAGCATGAATACCGAGGAGATGAACAGCAGCGCCCCCACCGAGCCCCGGTAGGGCACGCCGAACAGGGTCACGGCGGCCAGCGCGCACAGGCCCATGCTGAACATGCCCATGCAGTAATAGGGGATGAGCTTGCCGAGCAGCATCTGCCAGCGGCTCACGGGCGTGGCCAGCATGGCTTCCATGGTGCCGCGCTCCCACTCGCGGGCAAAGACCAGCGAGGTCAGCAGGGTGCCGATGAGCGTCATGATGACCGTGATGGCCCCAGGCACCAGAAAACGCTCGCTCTTGGCCGTGGGATTGTACCAGTAACGTTCCTCGATGCTCACCGGGCTAGCCTGCGGCACCCCGCCCGCCTGCCGGGCCCCCTGCCAGCGCAGCAGCACGGCCTGCGCATAGCTCTGGATGAAGCGGGCCACGTTGGGTTCGGTGCCGTCCACGATGAGCTGCACGTCCGCCGCGGCGCCCCTGTCCAGCTGGGCGTCGAACTGCTGGCCCAGCACCAGGATGCCCTGCACGGAGGATTCGCGCATCAGGCGCTCGCCCTCGCGCATATGGCCGATGGAGCGGATGACGAAGTGCGGCGAATGGGCAAAGTCCGTCAGCAGGGCCCGCGAATGCTGACCGCCGCTCTGGTTGAACACGGCCAGCTGCAAGACGCCCGCGTCCAGAGTGATGCCGTAGCCGAAGAGCAGCAGGAACAGCAGGGGCAGCACCCCGGCCACCAGATAGGACGAGGGGTCCCGCACGATCTGCTGGAATTCCTTGCCCACCAGGGCCAGCAATTGCCGCACCCAGAGGCGGCGTGACAGACGTTCTTGCATCAGTGTTCCCTCTCCCGGCCTGCCGTCATAGCTACCTGATTTCTCGATCCTTTTTCCCGTCCCGCACGCCCTGCCTGACCGGGCACCCTGACAGTGCGCCGGCGCAGGGGCGCGCCCGTCAGCCAGCAAGCTCGCGGCCATCACGACAGCGCGCGGGAGCCGGGATATCCTTTTCCCCGCAGGCGGTGCCACTCCTTACTGCGGGTGCTCTGCATCATAGCGCCGGATGCTGGCGATGAAGGCATCCTCCAGCGTGGGGTCGTCGGGAACGCCCTCCATGCCCCGGCAGGAGGCCTTGAGCGCGTCCGGCGTGCCCATGCTGATCATGGCGCCCCGGTAGATGAGGGCCATGCGGTCGCAGTATTCGGCTTCTTCCATGAAATGCGTGGTCACCAGCACCGAGGCCCCGGCTTCGGTCATGGCCGTGATATGCTTCCAGAAATCCCGGCGGGTACGCGCGTCCACGCCCGATGTGGGCTCGTCCAGAAAGAGCACCGGGGGCTCGTGCAGGGTGGCGCACAGCAGGGCCAGGCGCTGCTTCTGCCCCAGCGGCAGGCTGTGGGTGCGGCTGTCCAGAAAGTCCGTCAGCTCCAGGGCCTGCGCCAGAACGGGCAGCAGGGCCTTGCGGCGTTCCGGGGCCAGGCCGTACAGCTCCGCACAGGTCAGGATGTTCTCGCGCACCGGGATGTCCAGATACAGGGAAAATTTCTGCGCCATGTAGCCCAGACGCGAACGCGCCGCACTGCCCGCACGCAGCAGGTCCACGCCGTCCACGCTGCACTGCCCCGACGTGGGCCGCGACAGGCCACAAAGCATGCGGAAGGTGGTGGACTTGCCCGCGCCGTTGGGCCCCAGCAGACCGAAGATCTCCCCGGCGCGCACCGTGAAGCTGATGTGGTCCGCCGCCGTGAAATCGCCGAAGCGCTTGGTCAGCTCTTTCGCCACGATGCGTTCCGGCGCTTCCACGGCCAGTTGCGGCACATGGCCGCTGCCGTCGCCTCCTGTCCTGCCGTAGGGCGAAGGCTCCTGATTGAGACCGCCCACCATGTGCATGTAGGCATCTTCCAGACGGGCGGGGACGTTCTCGCCCCCGGCATCGCGCACGGCGGCCCGCGTGCTTTCCGGAGCATCCCGCCCCAGCAGCACACGGATGCGGCTGCCCTGCATCAGGGCGTCCTCCACGCCCGGCGTCCGCGTCCAGCGGGCAAGGGCCGCCTTGCTGCCCTCGCTACCCGGCGGCACATGGAACACGCGCCCTTCCACCCGGGCGGTGAGCCCTTCGGGCGGGCCGTCGTAAAGGATGCGGCCGCCGTCCAGCATGATGATGCCCGGACAGCGCGCGGCCTCGTCCAGATAGGCCGTGGACCAGATGACGGTCATGCCGTCATCGCTCAGCTCGCTGACCATCTGCCACAGCTCCTGCCGCGACAGGGGGTCCACGCCCACGCCGGGCTCGTCCAGCAGCAGCACGCGCGGCGCCCCCAGAAGGGCGCAGGCGATGCCCAGCTTCTGCTTCATGCCGCCGGAAAGACGTCCGGCCAGACGGCGGGTGAACGGCCCCAGCGAAGTGAAGGCCAGCAACCTGTCGAACAGGGCGTCACGGGCCTCGCCCTCCAGACCGCGCAGACGGGCGTGCAGGCGCAGGTTGGCCATGACGGAAAGGTCTTCATACAGGCCGAAACGCTGCGGCATGTAGCCGATGCTGTTGGGAGCGTCCGCCGCCACCTCGCGGGCGGGACGGCCGAACAGCAGGGCCTGTCCCGCCGCCGGTTCCATGAGCCCGGCCAGCAGGCGCAGCAGGGTGGTCTTGCCCGCACCGTCCGGCCCCACGAGACCGGTGATGCGCCCGGCCGGGATGCGGGCATCCAGCCCGCGCAGGGCCTCCACGGCCCCGAAGCGCATGGCCAGGCCGCGCAACTCCACGGCGATGCCGTCCCGCGGCATCATGGCCTCCTGCCCGGCCTCAGGGGCGGCAGCGGCCTTGCGCCCTGCGTCCCCGTTCCTGTGGCCGTCACCGGCAGGACCGTCCTCAGGCCGGGCCGTGTCCGGCGCCCCGGCTGCCCGGCGCCGCCACCAGGCGGACCAGAAAGACATTAGGGCTCCACCAGGGTCACGGTCACGGGCATGCCCTGCCGCATGACGTTGTCGGGATCGTCCACCTGCACCCGCAGCCGGTAGACCAGCGAGGTACGCACTTCCATTGTCTCCACGCTCTTGGGCGTGAACTCCGCCGCCGGAGAGATGAAGCCCACCCGGCCCGAAAATTCCTTGTCCGGCACCGCATCCACGCGCACCCGCACGGCCATGCCCGGCTTGATGCGGCCCAGCTGCGGCTCGTCCACATAGACGCGCAGCCACACCGGGTCCACCAGGCTCAAGGTGTACACGGTCTGCCCGGCCTGCACGATGGCCCCCGCCTCACGGGCACGGGTCAGGACGATGCCGTCCTGCGGCGCGGTCAGCAGGGCGTCACGCAGCCGGATCTCGGCCAGTTCCAGAGCCGCAGCAGCGGCATCCACCGCCGCCCGCTGGGCCAGCACCTCTTCCTCACGGTAGCCGGACAGCAGCATGTCCAGCTGTTCCTGCGCCGAGCGCAGTTCCGCCCGGGCCGACCTGTCCGAGCTGCGGGCATTGTCCAGCTCCTTCTGGGAGATGGCGTTGCGTGCGCGCATGGCGCTGATGCGGTTCAAATTGATGGCCGCATTGTCGGCCACAGCACGGGCACGGGCCACGGCGGCACGGGCCTGCTCCACTTCTTCCGTGCGGTAGCCGCGCTCCAGACGCAGCAACTGGGCCTTCTGCCCGGCCAGCTGGGCCGCTGTCTGGTCCCGCTGCTGGCGCAGCAGGTCATCGTCCAGACGGGCCAGCTCCTGCCCGGCGCGCACGCTGTCGCCTTCGTCCACCAGCACCTGGGCGATGCGGCCATCCACGCGAAAACTCACATCCACCTGGCGGATCTCCACATTACCGTACAGCACCAGGTTCCCCTGCGTCCCGTCCCACAGGAAATACCAGCCCAGCGCCACGGCCACGCCCACAAGCAGCACCGCTGCCAGAATCTTTTGCCGCATATCTCTCTCCCGCATGGAGCCCGGGCAGGAAGGCATCCCCTCTGCGCCCCGCAGCCCCGGACAAGTCTCCATTTCTGGGCCCGGCTCGGGAATCCGGCATGATACCGGCCGGATGCGACCGTCAGGGCCCTCAGGCTAGGCAGCATACGAAGATTGTCCCTCCCTGTCCATCCGGGCGGGGACGGGGATGGC
>NZ_DS996361.1:97774-131635 GCF_000156375.1 Desulfovibrio piger ATCC 29098 | reverse complement strand
CCCCGAAAAAACTTCGTTCCGGTCGGTATGGCAGGTCCCCGTCTTCGGACGGGGCGTCAAGGACTCCCCACTCCGGCCCACAAAATGAAAAAGTCATATATCTCTTCAGGATATAAGGGTAATATCGGTTTTAACATCCGGGACGGGCAGGTGGAATAAAAGGCAGAAGCCACCGCAGACGGGAAAACACGGTCCGGCGGCTGTGCGGCAGACCATACCGGACTAGCAAAAGATGGAAACAGGGAAAGGACAGACCCCATGACGACGGGGCTGGAGAAGCGCAGACAAAAAAAGCCCGTCGCAGGACACGACGGGCCGGGGAACATGGACAGGAGAGCCGCTGCCGTCAGATCAGGACAGCGGGAAAAGGGACAGGCTCACGCAGGCATGACGGCTACGCAGGGCCTTCCCGAAGGGGTCAGCGGTCTTCCTCCTTGCGCCGGGCGGAAAATTCTTCCAGACGCTTTTCCCCGGGACCCGGGGCAGGACGACGGGGCATTCAGCCGCAACCGCCATTCTTGAAGACCCAGCGCATGGCGAAAAACATGACGATGATGCCGATGACGGCGAACAACGGTCCAGGCATATGACCTCCCGGGCATGATGCATGCCCTGTGGTTACAGGTTATCCCGGCAGGTGCGCCTCGGCACGCCAGGCGGCCAGCGCTTCCGGGAAGGGAGAAAGCACGCGTTCCAGCACGCCCTGCGCCAGCGAGATGCACATGCCGTAATTGGTCATGGGCAGCCCGTGGGCCCGGGCTTCATCCAGACGGGCCAACATCTGGCCGCGCGTGATGGCGCAGGCGCCGCAGTGTACCACGGAGGCCGCGTCTCCCGCATATTCGGTAAATTCCTTGCCGGCCAGCATGGGGGTCTCCACGGGGCCGCCGGCCAGCCGGGCCAGCAGGCGCGGGATCTTCACACGGCCGATGTCATCTTTTTGCGCATGGTGCGAGCAGGCTTCCTGCACCAGCACGGTCTGTCCGGGACGCAAACGGGTCAGGGCCGCCGCCCCCCGGGCCAGGGCCACCAAATCGCCCTTGGCGCGGGCCATGAGGATGGAAAACGTGGTCAGGGGCACGGACGGCGGTGTCAGGCGCGCGGCCACATGCACCACCTGCGAATCGCAGACCACCAGATCCGGCGGTCGACGCAGGGCGGCAAAGGCCTGCGGCAGCTGCTCTTCCGTCACAACAAGGCACAGGCAGCGGCCGTCCAGGCTGTCCCGGATGGTCTGCACCTGCGGCAGGATGAGGCGGCCCTGCGGCGCCCCGGAATCCAGCGGCACCACCAGCAGCAGCGTGCCGTGCTCCGGCAGCAGATCGTGCACCAGCGGCGGCTGCTTCAAGGCCCCGGCCGGAGCCAGACGGGCCAGCGCCGCCCGGATGCCTTCCAGCCCCCAGCCTTCCCGGGCCGAAGCCCACAGCACGGGGACCGTCGCGGCAAGACCGTCAGGACGCCATGCCGCATCGCAGGCAGCCGCCGCTCCGCGGCTGTTGACCACCACGGCAAAGGGGATGCCCGCAGCGGCCAGACGGGCGGCGGTATCGGCGTCTACAGCCTCCCAGCAGGGAGCGTCCAGCACCAGCAGGGCCACGTCCACCCGGCGCATGGCCCGCAGGCTGCGCTCCACCCGCTGGGCGCCCAGCGAGGCCTCCCGATCGTCCAGTCCGGCCGTATCCAGAAAGACCACCGGCCCCAGGGGCGCCATCTCCAGCGTCTTTTCCACCGGGTCCGTCGTGCTGCCCGGCGTGGGGGAAACGATGGCCACGTCCTGCCCTACGAGCGCGTTGAGCAAGGAAGACTTGCCCGCATTGCGCCGCCCGAACAGACCGATATGCAGGCGCAGGGCCTTGGGACTTTCGTTCATGCCGAACTCCTTCATGCTGGCCGCCGGTCATGCCGGGCGGCACTCCATAATTTGTATGCTGAAGATCCTGATGCGGAAGATACGGGACGGCCGGCAGGACGATGCCTTCAGCCGCGCTCCCGGCCTTCCTTTCCAGATATAGGAACGCCACGGACACCTGTCCATGCCGTCATTACCGAAAGAACAGAAAACACTGCACCGCCGCAAATCACGCGGCCACTTGCGGCAGCCCCTCCCCCGTCAAAACATCCCGCTCTCCCCTGCCTAGGCTTCCGGCAGCGCATGCTCCAGCCCGGCGCCCGCGATGGCGCGCCGCACGGCGTCCATATCCACCACGACCTTGTGGTCGTAGATGCGGTAGGAGGCCCGGCGCGCCGCCGGAGTGAAGGAAGGCATGAGCACGTTACCGCCCGCGGCAAGGCCCTGACGCTGCCCGTCTTCTGGGCGCAGGCTGGCCAGCGCCGTGGTGGCGGGCAGGTTGGCCCAGGGCAGGGCCAGACGCAGCACGGCCATGACCCGCAAACACAGCTCCGTGGAGCCGCGCGGCTGCCGCCCCAGAGGGGTGTCGGCCTGGGGCACGAATGGCCCGGCCCCGCACATGGCCACGCGCATGTCCCGCACCAGCAGGATGTCGTCCACCAGACTTTCGGGGCGCTGCCCGGGCACACCGACCATGAAGCCGGAGCCCACCTCATAGCCCAGCTCCGCCAGCCAGGAAAGGGCCCGCAGCCGGTCGGCCAGCCGATAGCCGGGATGCAGGGCGGCATAAAGACGGGCATCGGCGGTCTCGTGCTTGAGCAGGAAGCGGTCGGCCCCGGCCTCACGCCACAGGGCGTACCATTCGCGTGGTTGCTCGCCCACGCTCAGGGTCACGGGCAGGCCGAAACGTTCCTTGAGACCGCGCACCACCTGCGCCAGCCAAAGGGGGGTACGGGCCGTCTCGCCCGATTGCAGCACCAGCGTGTCCACCCCGGCGGCCACGGCCTGCGATGCGGCCCGCAGCAGCTCCGCCGCCGACAGACTATAGCGGGACAATTGCCTGTTCTCGTGGCGCAGGCCGCAATAGCGGCAGTTGCGGCGGCAGACGTTGGAAAATTCCAGCAGGCCGCGCACATGCACATGCCGCCCCTTGTGCCGCAGGCGGCACTGGTGCGCCAGGGCCTGCAATTCCGGCCAGGGCAGGTCGAAAAGCAGCTCGCGCACTTCGGCCCGGGAAAGGGCGGGGATGAAAGCGGACGCAGCGGAGGAACAGACGGCCTCGGGACTGGCCGCCACGGGGGACGATGGTGCGGATTCCGGCATGGCGGGATCTCCTGGGAAGGGGCGGGACAGGAAGGGCCTGCCCGGCGGGATGGATGGAAATGAAAAAAGGCGGCAAACGCCAGGGAAAAGCCGGGGCCGCTCCCGAAAGACAGGAACAGCCCCGGCATAAGGATAAAGCTAGAAGCGGAAGTCCCGCTGCCCGGCCTCGATGGCACCCAGACACTGGATGGTGCGGGCGCGCACCTTGTCGCTGGGGATCTTGTCCAGTTCCTTCGCGATCATGTCCAGGCCCACGGCCCGGGTGGCGGGCGAGGCGTAGTCCTGCAGATATTCCTTGAGGGTCAGCAGGGCATTGGGGTGGCAGCAGTTGAGGATCTGGCGGCTCTTGCACAGGCTCATGAAGCGGTCGCCGGTGCGGCCCTCGCGGTAACAGGCCGTGCAGAAGCTGGGGATGTGGCCCTGATCCATGAGCCAGCGGACCACTTCGTCCAGGGTACGGCGGTCGCTGACGTCGAACTGGGCGGAGTTCTCGTCCTCGGGTTCGGGCTCGCAGTAGCCGCCCACGCTGGTACGGGACGCGCCGCTGATCTGCGAGACGCCCAGGGGCAGCACCTTTTCGCGTACGGCCTGGCTCTCGCGGGTGGAGATGATCATGCCGGTGTAGGGCACGGCCACACGGATACAGGCGCAGATGCGGGCAAAGGTCTCGTCGTCGATGCCGTTGTCGAAGACGTCGGGGTCGATGTCGTCGGCCTTCTTGATGCGCGGCACGCTGATGGTGTGCGGGCCCACGCCGTGCACGGCCTCCAGATGCTCGGCGTGCATGAGCAGGGCCGCGAACTCGTAACGGTAGCCTTCCAGACCAAAGAGCACGCCCAGGCCCACGTCGTCGATGCCGCCCTGCATGGCGCGGTCCATGGCTTCGGTATGCCAGGCATAATCATGCTTGGGGCCCGCGGGATGGAGCTTTTCGTAGCTCTGCTTGTGGTAGGTCTCTTGGAACAGGATGTAGGTGCCGATGCCCGCATCCTTGAGCATCCGGTATTCCTCCACGGTGGTGGCCGCGATGTTCACGTTGACGCGGCGGATGGCCCCGTTCTTGTGGCGGATGCCGTAGATGGTGCGGATGCAGTCGAGGATGTAGCTGATGGGGTTCATGGTGGGGTGCTCGCCCGCTTCCAGGGCCAGGCGCTTGTGGCCCATGTCCTGCAGGGCGATGACCTCGCTGGCCACCTCTTCCTGGGTCAGCTTTTTGCGGATGATGTGCTTGTTGCGGGCGTGGTAGGGGCAGTAGACGCAGCTGTTGACGCAGTAATTGGACAGGTACAGCGGCGCAAACATGACGATGCGGTTGCCGTAGAACTCGTGCTTGATGCGGTTGGCCAGCCGGTACAGGGCCTCCACCCTGTCCGGCAGCTCACAGGCCAGCAGGACGGAGGCTTCCCGGTGGCTCAGGCCCTTGCAGAGCGCGGCTTTGGCAAGGATGCCGTCGATGAGCTCGGCATCACGGGCATGCTCCGACGCCCAGGCAAGAGTTTCCTGCACCTCATCGTGATCTATAAATTCTTCGGCATGCAGGGAATGGGAATCATACATGGCAAACCTCTCTGGCGCAGGGGGATGCGGCCAGCAGGAGCAGGGCTGGATGCCTGGAGGGACGCGTCTGCACCGTGATGAACGGGATGACGGCGGTCAGGAAGGGGCACCATACGATGCAGGGGATGCCGGACGGGCCGGCATCCCCTGAAAGGTCTTTCCCGACTGCCAGGAAGAGAAAAAACCCGAGGCTTGCAATCGTGTTATGTTTTATTCAAACGTAACACATTTACTAGCCACGGCTCACGGGGATGTCAAGCGGCGGACAGCACGAAGGCCGCCTGCCGCCCTCCCCTACACCTTGCCCTTGGTGGCAAAGTTCTCCACGGCCTTGGCGCCCTTGGCGGCGGGCATCACCACACCGGCGCCGCCCACGCAGCCGCCCACGCAGGTCATGACTTCCACCAGGTTGCCGGGGCAGCCGCCCTTGACGAAGGACTGCAACTTCTTGAGGCCCTGGGGCGAAAGGCCGTTGATGGCCACGGGTCGCACTTCGAAGCGGTCGCCCACCAGCTTTTCCACAGCGGCGGACACGCCGCCCGCGATGGCATAGCCGCGCGCCTCGTTGCTGGGGCGCTCCAGCTCGTGCTCTTCGCACTCTTCCACCACGATGCCGCGGGCATTGAACAGGGCGCCCACTTCTTCGAAGGTGAGCACATAGTCCACCATCTCGTCGTGCAGGCCTTCCTGGCGCTTGGCCACGCAGGGACCGATGAAGACCGTCACGGTCTCGGGATGGCGCTCACGGGCGATTTCGGCCGTATAGTGCATGGGCGTGGCCGTTTCGGACACATGGGGCAGGAGCTCGGGCGCGTGACGGCGCACGGCTTCCACGTAGGCCGGGCAGCAGGAGGTGGTCATGAAGGTATCGCCGCGTTCCATGCGTTCCACGAATTCCGCGGCTTCACGCTGCGAGGTCACGTCGGCGCCCAGGGCCACTTCCATGACGTCGCTGAAGCCCAGACGGCGCAAGGCCGTGACGATGCGGGCCGGGCCGCCGGAGAACTGGCCCACGATGGCCGGGGCCATGAGGGCCGTCACATGGCGGCCGCTGGCCAGGGCACGGAGCACGGGCAGCACTTCGCTGCGCTCCATGACCGCACCGAAGGGGCAGGCGCGCATGCAGCGGCCGCAGCTGGTGCACTTTTCAAAGTCGATCTCGGCGCGGCCCTTGTTGCCCTTGTGGATGGCGCGCACAGGGCAGGCCGCCTCACAGGGGACATTGAGACGCACGATGGCATGGTAGGGACAGGCGTCCATGCACATGCCGCAGTTGCGGCACTTTTCGGGGTCGATGGTGGAACGGCCGCGCGAGAAGGAGATGGCCCCGAAGCGGCAGCTGCCGATACAGGAACGCGCCACGCAGCCCTGGCAGGCGTCGGTCACATAGTAGCGGGCACGCATGCAGCCCTGGCAGGCGATGTCACAGACCGTCAGGATGGGCCAGTTGGGTTCCTTGCGCTCCAGGGCCTCTTCGGCATAGGTGCGCAGCGGGATGGAGTCATCCGTCTCGTCCTCGAGGCGGAAACCCATGGCGGCACGCAGGCGTTCGCGCAGGATGGCGCGGTCCTTGTAGATGCAGCAACGGCTCATGATCTCGCTGCCGCGCGGGCGCATCAGCAGGGGGATGCGGTCCACGTCTTCCGGCAGGGTCCCGGCCCAGAACGAAAGGGCCAGACGTTCGATGACGCCGAGGCGCAGCGAACTCAACATATTGTCAGTCTTGGTAGCGGGCATGGTCTCTCCTTGGGGTGGAACGTCCGGGATGGATGTTCGTCCGAAGACAGGCGTATGGCGATGGCCGGGACATCCGGCACCAGGGACAGGCGCCCCGAGCAGGCGCGACAGGTCAGGAACGGCTCCCCGGACGCATCGGAGCCGGGAGGCAGCCGCTACGTACGGAGAGGAGGATGCACGGCAGGGCGCCGTGCCGGGATGACTGTTTAATTAAACAAACAAGATTTGCAATAATAGCGAATATTTTCACATATTGCAAGACGGGCGCCGAGGGCCCTGCGGACCGGGAAAAATGCCCGCCCCCCTAGCGGCGGCCGGGAACAGGCTTGCGGCTGCGCATGAGCGGCTTGCCCAGATGCATGTCCTGGGCGATGGCTTCCACTTCGCGGGCACGATCATCCGTACCGCGCATGACCACCATCACCAGATAGAGCTTGCCGCTGCGCTCCATGCGGGTACGCAGGCCGCGCCCCTCCAGGCGCTGGCGCAGGTCGTCCACGATGCCGGGATCGCGGAAGGCCCCCAGCTGGAAGACGAAATCATACATGTCGGTGGGCGTTGGCGGCGGCGCCTTCTCCCCGGCGGGCACGGCAGGCTGCATGCCCGGAGGCATGGGCGGATAGGCGGGGCCCCCCTCCGCCGCCGGTTTGGGCGCCTGGGCGGCGGGCAGCGGCGGCGAGACAGGCTCCAGACGCGCCCCGGGCTCGGCCCGCAAGGCACGGGAAAAACGCAGCTCCGAGGCCGCCAGTACCGAGGCCTCGGCCAGCGCGTCCTCTGCGCTCTCCGCATCTGCGGCGGTCTGGGCCTCACCGGCGGCGGTCTCTTCCTTTTCCCCATCCGTGGCAGCGGCAGCGGCCAGGGCCGCACGGGATTCCTCCAGACTGCTGGCCCACTGGGCACGGCCCGTCATCACACCGCCAAGATAGGCCAGCACGAGGGCCGCCACAAAAAGCACGCTGGCCGTCACCAGGACCGGCAGGGTCAGTTTCAGCCCTGCGGGGGGCGTCTGCTGGGAAGTATCCTGCGCACGGCGGGACGAAGACATGGCGGCTCCTTGGAAAACGGCGTGTTAGGAAAAAGGCGGACAGTCCCGCCCGACTGATTCCTATACCAGCCGGGACGGGCAGCGTAAAGGCCCCGTCTTCCTGCCCCGCTCCTTCCTCTTCCGCGTGCAATGCCTTGCGGCCCCGGCGGGCCTTTGCTACACCTACAGCATGCCGCACGCTGCTGTGCGGCCCGATCCTGCCAACTACGGCCGCCGTGCCGTCCCAGCCCTTCGGGACTGCAACCTGACGAGGTCCGACATGTTCCATCCCTGCCGTCTTCTTGTTTTTCTGACCCTTGTGTTCGCCTCCCTGCTCGCGTCCTCTCCGGCCTTCGCGGCCCGGGACACCCTGGAAGACGAAAAAAGCCTGACCATCCGCAACGAAAGCGCCGAAGAGCTGCTGAGCATCCGCTTCACCGTGGGCAACCAGGCCAATTATGCCCGCCTCGACCTCCTGCCCGGCGGCGAGGACCAGCTGCTCAATCCCGGCGGCACCGCCGACCTGCGCATGGACATGGGCCTGTACCTGTGGGACTTCAGCAAGGTCCGCCTGGCCGGCATCCAGAGCCTGACCCTGTGCGGCGAGCACCATCCCTGCCTGCTGGTCCGCGGCCTTGACGGCAAGACCAGCCACATCAACGGCACGGAAAAATCCCTGCTGCCCGCGGAAGATGCCCGGCCCGTCTGTGCCCTGAGCAAGTTCCGCCCCGGCATGCTGATGAAGGACGCCTGCGCCCTGCTGGAAAAGGATCCCCTGCGCGATGACGGCGGCGCCGTGCTGACCAGCCTGGGCTTTGCCGACATGGTCTGGGCCGCCCGCCTGACGCCTTACACGCCCGGCGATGACGATGTGGAAGCCTTCCCGGTCAAGGCCGGCGGCGAGGTGCTGGAACATGTGGAACTGCGCCAGAAGCTCAGCGACCAGCGCCTGGACGCCCTGCTGGCCAGCCTTTACAGCATGGGCTACCGCCCCTGGCAGGCCGAGCTGCCGGGCCTGGACATGAACTTCACCGAGATGCCCGTGGCTGACCAGAAGCGCCAGATGGAGATCCTGCACATGGCCCTGGGCATGCTCATGAACGCCCCGCGCGGCGACGCCTGCATCATGATGGCCCCCGGCGACATGCTGCCCGACCTCATCAGCGACACCCCCCGCAAGGACGTGCAGCTCTTCACCATCACCGTGCGCCGTCCCACCGCCACCCTCATCGTGGACATGACCGCGTACAGCGCCTCGTTCTAGCAGGTACGGATGACCTGTCATGCAAGGCCCCGCTCCCGACAGGGAGGGGGGCTTTTTTCGCGCCATCGCGCCGGAGCGGACAGGCCGGAAGGATGGCTAACGGGCCGCGAGCGGCAATCCCGCATCGTTCTCCCATCGCGGTCGACCGGACGGCCCCCCCGTGTGACCTTCTTGGCCCTGCCGGACGGAGCTCAGCGGCTGGCCCGCGCAACGAAGCTCAGCCGCAGGTACAAGGCGTAGGCCAGTAACTGGAGCCCCATCGAACACAGGGCCATGACACGCAGGTCAACTTCGTAGAGCCAGCCCAGGCACCAGCTCCCCAGGAACCAGCTCACTCCGAAACAGGCCTCGAAAATGCCGAAATGGCGTGCGCGTTGTTCCCGGGACGAAAGGGAGACCACCACGGCCTTCATGACGGATTCCTGCGCTCCCATGCCCATGCCCCACAAGCAAGCCCCTACCGCCACGCCCCAAAGACTGTCCGTCCAGAAGATGAAGACAGGGAACAGGGCCCCGGCCAGGGCCACCGGCCCCAGCACCCGATATCCCCGACGGTCGTACAGCCAGCCGAAGATCAGGGCCGCACAAGCATCGGCCAGCATGGCCAGCGCATACAGTAGAGGGAGCCCCGCACCGTCCAGAAGGCCCGCCCGGGACACATGGAGCGTGACCAGGGGGAAATCCACAAACGCGAAGGCCAGCAGGGACGAGGCGGCAAGATAGAGCAAAAAAAGCCGGGAACAACCGCGTGCCGCAGACGCCCGCACGGAGGAGGGCTCAAAAGCGGAAGGATCGGGAAACCTGCGCCGTGCGGCCAACAGTACGACCAACGCCATGAGAGCCGGAATCCCCAGACAGGCAAAGCACAAGGCATAGGCATCGAGCCCGGACATCCCGCCGCGTCCTGTCATGATGGCGAACAGCAGCACAGGCCCCAGAAAGGCCCCCACCTGATCGAGGAACTCCTGGATGGCGAACGATCTGCCCACACCTTCCCGGCTGGCGGCAAAGGACAGCAGCGTGTTCTTGGCCGGCTGGCGGACGGCCTTGCCGATGCGTTCCGCGATGACGAGCCCCGCTGCCGCCGGCCAGCCGCCCTCGGGTACCAGGGCCAGGAGGGGGATCGCCAGCATGTTGACGCAATAGCCGCCGATGGTCATGGGCCAGTATAAGTGCGTCCTGTCGGCCAGCATGCCCGTGAACATGCGCAGGGCATAGCCCAGGCACTCGCCCAGACCGGCCACGAGGCCCACGGTGGCCGCGGAAGCCCCGAGCAGTCCCAGATAATCCCCCAGCACGCTGCGCGCCCCTTCGTGGGCCATGTCCGCGAACAGGCTGACGATGCCCATGAGCAGGATAAAAATGAACGCCGGTGAAATGCCACGTCCCATAGTCGTCCCCTCCTTCAAGGAAGCTGCCGGAAGACCTATACGCGGCACAAAAAAATGACTCCTGCCGACACACAGGTCCGGCAGGAGTCATCAGCAAAACATGCGGTTCATGGGGGACTCCATCCCCTTGACCTTCCTTAGCAGTCCCCGCGCCGGAGCGCAAGTTCCGGGCAGCATCCAGCCCCGGCAGGAGGAACAGCACACCGCCCTCCCCCGTCCAGGCTGCCATTTCCCGTCCGCCGGAAAAACAAAAAGCCCCCTTGTACAGGGGGCTTTGTCATTCCTAAAGATGCGGGCCAGGCTTACAGCTTGCTGGCGCGCATGTCGCGCAGCCACTGGTACCAGCCTTCCAGACCGGAACCGTCACGGCAGGAGACTTCGAACACGGCCAGTTCCTTGTTGAGGCGGGTGGCGAAGTCCCGGGCCCGTTCGCGGTCGAAGTCCACATAGGGCAGCAGGTCCACCTTGTTCAGCACCATGGCCTTGGCCAGGTTGAACAGCAGGGGGTACTTCTCGGGCTTGTCGTCGCCTTCGGTCACGCTCAGCAGGGCCACCTTGGCGTCTTCGCCGCAGTCGAATTCCACGGGGCAGACCAGATTGCCCACGTTCTCGATGAACAGGATGTCCACACCGTCCAGATCCAGGCTCTCCATGGCCGTCATGATCATGTTGCTGTCCAGATGGCAGCCGCCGTCGGTGTTGATCTGCACGGCCTGGGCGCCCGTGGCCGCCACGCGGCGGGCATCGTTGTCGGTCTGCAGGTCGCCTTCGATGACGGCCATGCGGAACTCGCCGGCCAGGTCATGCAGGGTGCGTTCCAGCAGGGTCGTCTTGCCGGCGCCCGGCGACGAGATCAGGTTCAGGGCCAGGATCTTGCGCTCGCGCAGCTTCTCGCGCACGCTGGCCGCGATCTTCTCATTGGCTTCCAGAACGTTGCGCACCACAGGAATTTGCATCGTTTCCTCCCGGAACTCCGGCCCTTTCCTCAGGGCCCGCCTGGCGGCAGCATGGCCGCAGGCCGTGGGTTTATGAATCCTGGCCCCCGCTGACGGAGGCTTCCAGATGACTGATCTGCAGCTCCTTGCCCTGCTCCACCGTGTGGCCAGACAGAGCGCCGCACGCCGGGCACGGCTGCCAGAGGGCTTCCTGCCCCTCGCCGCCAAAGGTCTGCCCGCAGGCGGAACAGCGCAACAACAGGGGGATGGTCACCAGTTCGAGCCGGGCAGCCGCATGCGGCCCGCCCTGCACCAGGGCCTCGAAACAGAATTGCAGCGAGTCCGGCACCACGCCGGCCAGCGCGCCGCATTCCACACGGATGAGGTCGAGCCGGTCACAGCCCTGTTTGGCGATCTCTTCCAGAGCTATGTCCAGGATGCTTTGTGCGATGGACATTTCGTGCATAGTGCGCCGATGCTAGCGCAAACCCCCCGGCGCGTAAAGGGATTTGGCAAATCTTGCCATTCGGCATAAATCATGTAGAGTTTAGCCGTGCCTGCATACGGGGCCTCATGGCACGCCCCGGCCGGGGGCATCTTTCCCCGCCCGGACATGCATCGAATCACCACGCGTGATCTTCCGCCGGGCACTTTCCGGCGGACATACGGCCCAAAGGCACAGGAGCCTACTGGCATGAACAAGATCTTTCTCTGGATAGTCCTCGCGGTCATCATCCTTGGCCTGCTGCTCATCCTGCTCAACACGCGCATGGGACAGTCCGGCGACGCCCCGGCCCCTGCCGACAACAGCGTCTCCGCCCCTGTGACGCCCGCACAGCCCGTTGCCCAGCCCCCCCTGCCCGTGACGCCCGGCACGCCTGCCGATGGTGAAAAGCTGGCCGCTGCCGGGGTCAAGCCTTCTCCCGCTGCCGTGGAACGCGGCTTCGCCTTCGACACCGGGGAAGAAACGACGGCCACCGCGGCCGGGGGCGCTGCTCCCGCAGCTCCGGGCACGGCCCCGCTCACCGCTGCCGCCCATGACGAAAAGGCCCAGCCGGCCACGGCGCCCGCTCCTGCGGCTCCTGCGGCTCCGGCAGAGGTGAAGAAGGCGGAAAAACCCGCTCCCAAGCCCCAGCCCGCGCCCCGCAAAGCGGCCCCCGCCCCCAAGAACCAGACCATCACCAACTTCGTGGTCTTCGTGCGTGACGGCGGCGCCACCATCCGACTGGACGCCTCGTCGCCCATCCGCTTCAAGCATCTGGAGCTGACCAGCCCCGCCCGCGTGGTGGTGGACCTGCACGGCACCTGGAAGCTCAGCGAGCCCGGCGTGCCCAAGGGCGAGATGGTCAAGGACGTGCGCCTGGGCAAGAAGGGCAGCGATACCCGCATCGTCATCGACCTGCACGCCAAGGCCAAGACCCGCTACATCCTGACCAAGGGCAAGAAGCGCCTGGACATCCGTCTGGACAAGACCAAGTAATTTCCCGCAGCATAACGATAAAAAACGGCAGGATCTCCCGCGAGACCCTGCCGTTTTTCGTAATTACAGCCAATTATCTTAATTCGCAGTAGCTGTGGCATCTCCACGAATAAATTTAATTAACTCTTTATCGTTTTCCTTAATTTCAAATGCAACACTTTGTTTTGAATCTTTTCCAATATACTCTTTTGCTCCAAAAATCATTATAGGAAAAACATCTCTCAAGATACCACTACTTCCAGAACTTACAACATTAAGCTTCCACATTTGTGGGCCAAGATTTACAGTTTTTTCTCCTTTATTAAGAATAAAGGCATCCAGAGCTATGCCTCTCATATATGTTGTTACTGTCCTTACTTCAGGCACATATCCTGTAATACCATACTGAGGCATATATGTTGTATTTGCTGAATAGCTACCAGTGTAAGGATTAACTGTACCATAAGTAGATGATGATTGTATCCCTGTCTGGCCCCAGACTGGCGTATAATCTGTATAAATATGTGTTTGAGGATCACTTACTTTATAGAACAAAAATACGACGGCATCAGCTTCATTTATATTTTTACTTATATGAAATCCTTGCGTATTCATTGCCTTTGCAACATAGTTTGAATACTCTTTAAATTCAAGAGATTCATATGAAATATTCTTATCAGCAGGAATAATAATATATTTTTTATCCTTATTCTGCATATACATATCATCGACTTGCGACATAAGTACACCATTATATGATGCAGAGCATGCCGATAGCAGAAACATAATAATACAAAAGGAACACATACGACAAAATTTCATTCCAGTCTCCTTTTATACCAAAAAAATATCACATATTAAAGTTAAAATCAATATACAAGCCCTTGCTGACACCTATTATATATTATTCTCCTTATATATTTTCTACTTACTGTTTTATATAAAAATTAATAGATATCTCAAGCCATCTCAAAGACTTTGCATTCATCAACTAGGGTGCCGTTTAACGGCATGCATCGAGGGAGCAATGCCGCCGTCCGGTGCACCTACAGCACTTGGAGCCAATGCGTGACACGAAAGCAGACAGGGGCCTGGAAGCACAAAAGCTCTGCCCAACGCTGATTCTTCTTCTCCAGCACCAAAAAAGGGAGGCTTTCGCCTCCCCTTCTTTTATTCCTTTTCCATGTCCCTGCCGCGTTGGTCAGCGGCCAGCACCGCATCCACCAGCAGGCCGGAAAGCCCCGCCCTGTCGAGTACATTGACCCCGGCGATGGTCAGGCCGCCGGGCGAGCACACCTGGTCGCGCAATTCCATGAGCGGTGTGTCGCTGCGGGCCGCCATGACGGCCGAACCCTCGAACAGGGCCGCCACCATGTCACGGCATTCCTTGCGGCCCAGGCCCAGGGTGACGCCGGCCTGCACCAGCCCCTGCATCATGCCGAACACATAGGCAGGCCCGGCACCGATGAGGGCCGAAAAGGCCGTGAAGCGGGATTCCGGCAGCTCCAGGCAAACGCCCAGCTGGCTGAAGAAGCTCAGGATGTCCTCCTTGCTCTGCGCCGGGACCTTGTCGTCGAAGCACAGGGCGAACACGCCCTTGCCCACCAGCGCGGGCGTATTGGGCATGCAGCGCACCACGGGGCAGCGACCGGCCACGGCCGCCTGCAAACGGGCGATGCTGATGCCGGCCGCCACGGAGATCACCACCGTATCGGGCCCGAACTCGGGCGCCATCTCGGCCAGCAGGGACTCGATCTGATAGGGTTTGACGGCCATGACCACATAGCGGGCCTTGCGGGCCAGCTCGCGGGCGGAATCCAGACGGGTGACGCCCGCCGCTTCCAGAGGCGCCATGCGTGCTGCCGTGCGCGTATGGCCATACAGGGTGCAGTCCAGGGAAGAAGCGGCAAGACCGGCCAGGATGGCCCCGCCCATGTTGCCGCAACCCACACAACCGATGCTCATGCTCATGTTCGTTCTCCATCACCGCCACAGGCGGCTGTCAGCCGGGAAGCGCTCCAGACGCTCCCGGAAAGATCACTCCGGCTTGCCGAACTGTCCGGCCCGCAGCTGGGCCAGATGCCAGACATAGCGCCGCAGGGGCACCACGGCCACGCCCTCGCGGTTCTCCCAGCGTTCCAGGGCCCGCAGGGTCGAAGCGTGCGGGTGGCCGATGGCGATGGCGATGCCCTGCTTGCGGGCCAGACGGGCGGCCTTGTCCAGCGCGGCCAGTACCTTGTCCGTGCCCTGGGGATCGTCCAGAAAGACATGGCGGCTGGCCGTGACGATGCCCTGACGGACCATGCTGTTCTCCAGCTGGCTGTTGCCGCGGGTAACGCTGTCCAGCACGAACAGGCCGCGCCCGTAGGCCAGACCGGCCAGCATGCGGCAGGCATCGCGCTGTCCGGTGAACCCGGAACCCATATGGTTGTTGAAGCCCAGGGCCGTGGGCACCTGCGCCAGCGCCTTGTCCAGGGCGTGTTCCATGGCATAGGCGTCCATGTCCGTCTCCAGCGCTCCGGGGCCCGGGTTGGGCGCGGTGCCGTTCTTGCGGGGCATGGCCTCCATGGGCATGTGCAACAGGACGTCCAGCCCCATGTCCCGGGCCACCTGCTGCACCGAACGGCGGACAGCGGCATGGGGCCACAGGGCCAGAGCCACGGGGAACGGCAGGCTGGCCAGCTGCTCCGCGGGCTCCAGCTTCTGGCCCATATCGTCGATCACCAGCACGAGGGCGGGCTCGGGCATGGGCCGGGAAAGCGTGGCCAGCATGGTCTCCCAGCCGGGAAAATGCAGGACGAGACAGGTGCGGCCGTCCACGTCGGCTTCCAGCACACCGTCATCCGTCCAGCGCAACTGCGGCATGGGCACGTCATCGGCCAGCAGGCGTTCACCGTCAGGGCCGGTACGCAGGGCCTCCTGGCACAGGCGCTCCTGCAGGGCCAGAGCCAGACGCAGGGGGGCGCCGTCCCCTTCCACACGATAATGACGGGCCTCCTGTTCCGAGAAGCCGGGCATGGTCAGCAGACGGCAGCCGGGCATGACCCGGGACAGGGTCTGGCGCATCAGGTCGTCCAGACGGTCCCGGTGCCGCAGCCAGTCACCGCTGGCCAGCACGGGCTGTCCGTCCTCGGCCACCAGCACGGCGCCTCCCTCCCGGGAGGACAGCCACAGGGACAGGCCCAGACAGAGGCAGAACCACAGGATACCGCCCACCAGCAGGCAGGTCGACGCACACAGCCCCCCAGAGAGGCCGTCGTGATCGTCGCCGCTCGGGGGGCCGGGATGAAAGAAAGGCAAGCGCACAGGTTCCCTCCGCGCCGGACGCAGGCCTAGCGCCGGATCTCCTGGATGCGGGGCAGGCCCTTGACCAGTTGCAGGGCCATGCGCAGCTGGTTGTCGCGGGCCAGCTGTTCCGCGGCATCGTCACGCTTCTTGCTGCTCGTGGCCTTCTTGCCGCCATCGGCGTTCTCCAGATGGCCGCTCAGGTTCTGCTCGCGCAACAGGATGCGGGGCTCGTCGGCATCTTCTTCATGAGGACGCTCGAAGGGGATCTCCAGGTCGGGCACGATGCCCTCGGCCTGGATGGAACTGCCGCTGGGCGTGTAGTACAGGGCCACGGTCAGCTTGAGGGCCGAGCCGTCGGACAGGGGGATGATGTTCTGCACCGAGCCCTTACCGAAGGAACGTTCGCCGATGATCAGGGCGCGCTTCTGGTCGCGCAGGGCACCGGCCACGATCTCGGAGGCCGAGGCCGAACCGGCGTTGATGATCACCACCACGGGCACGTCGATGTCCCCGGCCTGGTCCTTGGCCTCGTAGATGCGTTCCGGCACGGGGCCGCGGCCCTGGATGGACACGATGGTGCCCTTGCTCAGGAACATATCGGAAACGCTCACGGCCTGGTCCAGCAGACCACCGGGATTGTTGCGCAGGTCGAGCACGATGCCCTTGAGGCCGCCGGTCTTGGCGCATTCGCGCGTGGCCTTCTTGAGGGCGTCGCGCAGGTCCTCGTCGGTACGGCCGGAGAAACGGGTGAGGCGGATCCAGTAGTAGCCGTCTTCCAGCGGCTTGGACTTCACGCTGACCAGCGGGATGGCCTCACGCTTGACCCGGATGGTCTTGGGCGACTTGGAGGTGCTGTGCAGGATGCCCAGCTCCACTTCCGTGCCCTTGGGACCACGGATGCGCGAGACCACGTCCTGCAGACTCAGTTCCTGCGTGGGCTGGCCGTTGATGGTCAGGATGATGTCCCCGGACTGCAGGCCGGCACGATAGGCGGGCGTATCCTCGATGGGGGTCACCACGGTCACCTGACCGTTCTCCACCGTGATCTCGATGCCGATGCCCGTGAATTCGCCGGAGGTGGTCTCCTGCATCTCCTTGTGTTCTTCAGGCGTCATGAAGGTGGAGTGCGGATCAAGGCCCTGCAGCATGCCCTTGAGGGCACCATCCAGCAATTCGCCCTGGTTCACGTCCTTCACGTAATAGCGGTTCACCAGATCCAGCACCTGGCTGAAACGGCGCAGGGCTTCGAAATCTTCCTCGACCTTGTCTTTGTCGGCCTTGGCGGCGGCGGTGGCTCCCAGCGGGCAGCAGAGGGCCAGCACGCAAAGGAAAACGGTCAAACGGAACAGAGCTCGCATGGATTGCCTCCCGAAAAGATCATACGGACGCAGGCCGCCCCGGCCGGGACCGGCGGGGCAGGCACGCAGCCTTGCCGGGCCGCCTGCGGAGCGGCCATAGTTACCTTTTTCAGGTCAAAAAGCAATGACGGCCGGGGCCGCCGGTGACGCCGGGGAAAGGACGAACCTTCGCCGGGATGCGCCGCCGTCGCGGACATGCCGGGCGGCCGGGAGCGGCAGGCGCCCCCGTCAGACGCACCAGAAAAAAGACAGGCGCCGCCCGCCTGGCGCGGGGCGCGCTCCGCCCTCCAGTCCACGGGCGGAGGCCACAAAAAAGGGGCCGCCCGTTGCCGGGCAGCCCCTGGGATCGCAAAGGCGCAGGGCCTAGATGAAGAACAGCCAGGTCAGGATCAGGAACAGCGGGATCAGGATACCCACGGACCAGGCCATGTAACCGAAGAAGCTGGGCATGGCCACGCCCTGTTCTTCGGCGATGGAACGCACCATGAAGTTGGGAGCGTTGCCGATGTAGCTGTTGGCGCCCATGAACACGGCACCGGCGGAGATGGCGGCCAGGGTGGGCGCCATGTCGGTCATCAGGTGCACGGAATCGCCACCGGCGGTGTTGAAGAACACCAGGTAGGTGGGCGCGTTGTCCAGGAAGCTGGACAGGGCGCCGGTCAGCCAGAAGAACATGTAGTTCACGGGCTCGCCGTCATGGAAGACCATGTTGATGACACCGGCCAGGGCGCCGTCGGTACCGGCACGCAGGATGGCCAGGGCGGGGATCATGCTCAGGAAGATGCCCAGGAAGAGCTTGGCCACTTCTTCGATGGGAGCCCAGGAGAAGCCGTTGAGTTCACGGCACTGGCGGGTGGTGAACTTCCAGGACAGGCCGGCCAGGCAGAGCAGCAGGATGTCGCGCAGCAGGTTCTGGCCGTCGATGCCCACGCCGTGGATGTTGATGGCTTCGCCGAAGTCGACCATGCCGGAGACCAGCACGCAAAGAACGATGCCCAGCAGGAAGAGCAGGTTGATGGAGCCGTCGAGGCCCAGCTTTTCTTCCACCTTGTTGGGATCATGCGGGGGCTGCGGACGGCCTTCGCGGCCGAACAGGACGGTATCCAGCACGAAATAGATGCCCAGCAGGGCCAGGGACATGAAGCAGGTCTTCACGAACAGGTTGGTGGTGGTCCAGAAGAAGCTCACGCCCTTCAGGTAGCCCAGGAACAGCGGCGGGTCGCCCAGGGGAGTCAGGGAGCCGCCGATGTTGGCCACCAGGAAGATGAAGAAGATCACGGAATGCACACGGTACTTGCGGTGGGCGTTGGCGCGCAGCAGGGGACGGATCAGCAGCATGGCGGCGCCGGTGGTGCCCATCCAGCTGGCCAGGATGGTGCCCACGGCCAGGATGCCGGTGTTGACCACGGGGGTGCCCACCAGCGAGCCCTTCAGGCGCACGCCGCCGGCCACGGTGAACAGGGCGAACAGCAGCACGATGAAGGGGATGTACTCCAGCAGGATGGCATGGAGGAATTCATAGAAGGCCACGTTGAAGCCGTAGACCACCAGACAGGGAATCAGGAAGGCAAGGCCCCAGAAGACGGAGATCTTGCCGAAGTGATGATGCCAGATATGCGGCAGGGCCAGCGGCATGATGGCGATGGACAGCAGCATGCATACGAAAGGAATGACCCAGACCGCGGACAGTTCCGCACCGGGGATGCTCGGATGCCCTTCGGAGGCCATGGCCAGCACGGGAAGCGCCAGCACGGTCAGCAGGGCAAGAGGCAGGGACCAGCGTTTCAACATGGGATTCTCCTCAAGTCAGTATACAATATCACAAAAGAAAACATTGTGATACACTATAAAAACTTCTTAATCTTACGCCATTTCCACGTTTTTTGCAATGAAAATGCGCCCTCTTGGCGCAGGGTGGCATATTTCACAAAATCCGTCCTATCGGACGGGGTCCGGGCCGTCCCCGGGCAGGGCCGCGGCCGGGCCGCTGTCGCTGCCGTAAAGGCTGCGGTATTCGTGCTGGAAGATGCACATGCGCGTGGCGTCGTGATAGGCGCCGTTGGCGAAGAACTCGTGGATGAGCACGCCCTCGGCCTGGAAGCCCAGCTTGGAATACACGTGGATGGCACGCACGTTCTCGTTGTCCACCACCAGATAGAGCTTGTAGAGGTTGAGCGCGTCGAAGGCATAGGCCATGGCCAGCTTGGCCGCCGCCGTGGCGAAGCCGTGGTTCTGCCAGGCCGGGTCGATGATGATCTGGAACTCGGCCCGGCGGTGGATGTAGTCGATCTCCACCAGCTCCACCAGGCCCACGTTCTGGCCCTCATGATCCACGATGAAGCGGCGCTCGCTCTGGTCATGGATGTGCTTGTTGTACAGGTCCTGCAATTCCACGAAGGCCTCGTAGGGCTCTTCGAACCAGTAGCGCATGACGTTGGCGTTGTTGTCCAGGCCATGCACGAACTTGAGGTCTTCCCGTTCCAGCGGCCGGATGCGGATGGCGGCCGATGCTTCCCTGCCAGTTTCCATGCTGAGACTCCCTGCCGCGCGCCGCAAGGCCAAGGCTTGCGGGAACGGCGTTTTTCTGCCAGATTTCCGGCGAATTCCACCAACAACGAGGATGCTATGCCCAAGGACCCCACTCCCCGGCGCAAGGCGCGTCTGGGCTCGGTGCTTGCCCACCGTCAGCCCGACCTGACCCTTGTGCTTGCCAATATCCATGACCCGCACAATGTCTCGGCCATCTACCGTTCCTGTGACGCCTTCGGCGTGGACAAGGTGCACCTGTACTATACCGACACGCCCTTCCCCGTGCTGGGCCGCAAGACCTCGGCCTCGGCCCGCAAATGGGTGGAGAGCGTGCGCCACCGCGACCGTCAGGAGCTGGAGACCAGCCTGCGTGCCCAGAACATGCAGATCCTGGCCACCACCTTCACGCCCACGGCCAAGCCGCTGCGCACCTGGGACTTCACCCGTCCTACGGCCATCATCATGGGCAACGAACACAGCGGCGTCAACGAGGAACTCATCAGCATGGCCGACGGCGAGCTCTACATCCCCATGTACGGCATGATCCAGAGCTTCAACGTCTCGGTGGCCTCGGCCATCATCCTGTCCGAAGCCTGCCGCCAGCGCGAGGCCGCCGGTTTTTACGACAGCCCCCGCCTGGAGCCCGACGAGCTGGAACGCCGCCTGGCCCTGTGGCTGGAAAAATAGACTGTCCCGAAAAATGAAAAAAGGGGGCGCCCTGCCGGGTGCCCCCTTCGTTCATCACTGGACGTCCAGCCCGTCGGCGGGCTCGCCGCCGCCCTCCGCATGCGGCCTGACCACCTTCTGGAAGCGGTGGCCGTCCCAGCGGTAGCCGATCTCGTTGGCCAGCGGCAGGTAGAGCATGCCGGTCTTGTTCCAGAACACGGGGTGCGCGCGCAGGCCCCCCATGCCCAGGCAGATGAGCACCGAGGGGTTCACGTCGTCGGGCACGGGCTGGCCCTTGGCGAAAAATTCCTGGATGTCCGGTTCCTGCGGCACGTCCACGGGCACCGTGCGCCCCGAGGCGTCCACACGCCACAGCTCCACCGTGCACAGCTCGGTGCCCAGCGTGCCGATGGCCGCCACGGCCGAACCGTCGTCAGCGTCCCGGAACAGGCGCAGGGCCACGCCGCTGTCACGGAAGGGCAGCGCCCGGAACACGATCACGTCCCGGCTCTCGCCGGCCAGTTCCCAGAACTCGCTCTGGCCTTCTTCCAGCAGTTGCTGTTTGTCCTCGTCCTCAAGGCCTTCGGCCGTATTCTCAAAAATGCTCGTGGGCAGGGCGCCGAACGCCTCGCGGGCGGTGAGCGCGCTCTCCTGCGCCAGGCCCGCGGACGGGACCAGCAGCATGAGCATCAGCAGACAGAAAAAAACACGCATATCTCCCCCTTGCCGCGACACTGTCCCGGCTCGTCAAAAATTTTATACGGTCTTCCCTGTCCTTTGTCCATCGCTCCGGGCCGTTTTTCCCGGTGCTTATCAGGAATCCCTCTTGCCAAACAACGTCGCCACGCTTACATAACAGCCCATGAACAATCCCTGCATCCATATCGAAAAAGCCCGGCAGCACAACCTCAAGGACATCAGCCTGGACATCCCCCGCGACGAGCTGGTGGTGGTCTGCGGGCCCTCCGGTTCCGGCAAGTCCACCCTGGCCTTCGATATCGTCTATGCCGAGGGCCAGCGCCGCTATGTGGAATCCCTTTCGGCCTATGCCCGGCAGTTCCTGCCCCAGATGGACAAGCCGGACGTGGAGAAGATCGAGGGCCTTTCCCCGGCCATCTCGCTGGAGCAGCAGAGCACCTCGCGCACCCCCCGCTCCACCGTGGGCACGGTGACGGAGATCCACGACTTTTTGCGCGTCTTCTTCGCCCGTCTGGGCCGCATGTACTGCCCCTCCTGCGGACGCCCCATCGAGGCCCGCTCCGCCGACGAGATCATCACCGACATCATGGCCCTGCCCCAGGGCAGCAAGTTCATGGTCATGGCGCCGCTGGTGGAACTGCAAAAGGGCACCCATCAGGACAAGTTCAAGAAGCTGCGCGCCGAAGGCTTCGCCCGCGTGCGCGTGGACGGCGCCTTCCACACGCTGGACGACGTGCCCGCCCTGGACAAGAACAAGAAGCACAGCATCGATCTGGTGGTGGACCGCCTGGTCAACAAGGACGGCATCCGCGGCCGCCTGGCCGATTCCGTGGAGCTGGCCCTGCGCTACGGCGAAGGCCGCCTGACCGTCCACCTGCCCGACAGGCCCGAAGGGGAACGGGACATCATCCATTCGACCACTTCGGTCTGTCCGCACTGCCACATCTCCCTGCCCGCGCCCAGCCCGCAGCTCTTTTCCTTCAACAGCCCGCAGGGGGCCTGCCCCCGCTGTGTGGGCCTGGGCACCGTGGACTATTTCGAGCCCCGCCTCATCGCGCCCAACCGGGGCCTTTCCCTCAATACCGGGGCCCTGCTGCCCTGGGCCGAGAGCAAGCATTTCCAGCGTTACGAGCCCGCCCTGCGCGCCCTGGGAGAGCGCCACGGCTTCACGCTCTCCACGCCGCTGGAGGACTTTTCCGACGCGGCCCTGGCCTGCCTGTTCTACGGCGAGGACGAAAAAGGCCGCCCCGCCGCGCACAGCAGCGGCCTGCGCCGCAACTGGATGGGCGGCAACGTGGCCATGGACGCCACGGGCGACTACCAGAGCGAACTTTTTGCCGGACGCGCCGCCGAGGTGAAGGTCAGCGAGGAGCGCTGGCCCGGCGTCATCCCGCTGCTGGAAAAAGGCATGCAGTACGGCGAGGCCTGGCGCGAGATCCTGGCCCGCTTCCGCCAGTCCACGGACTGCCCGGACTGCCACGGCGCCCGCCTCAAGCCCGAGGCCCTGGCCGTGCGCGTGGACGACCTGAACATCGCCCAGTTCTGCTCCCTTTCCGTGGAGCGGGCCCTGCGATGGCTGGAAGAACGCCACTTCGACGGCCGCCACGCCCTGGTGGCCGAGCCCCTGCTCAAGGAGCTGACCCACCGTCTGTCCTTCATGCGCAACGTGGGCCTGGAATATCTTTCCCTGGGCCGGGCCATGGCCACCCTTTCCGGCGGCGAGGCCCAGCGCATCCGTCTGGCCTCCCAGCTGGGCTCCGGCCTGGTGGGCGTGACCTACGTGCTGGACGAACCTTCCATCGGCCTGCACCCGCGCGACAACGAGCGCCTGCTGGGCACCCTGCGTTCCCTGCAGCGGCGCGGCAATACCGTGCTGGTGGTGGAACATGACGAGGCCACCATCTGCGCGGCCGACACGGTCATCGAACTGGGGCCCGGTTCCGGCTCCCAGGGCGGCGAGATCATGTTCCAGGGCAGCGTGCCCCAACTGCTGCGCGCCGATACCCTCACGGCCCGCTATCTGCGCGGCGACGCCAGCATCAGCCTGCCCGACGAGCGGCGCGAGCCCCAGGGCTGGCTGACCCTGCACAACGTGACCACCAACAACCTGCGCGGCATCGACTGCCGCTTCCCGCTGGGCGTGCTGACCTGCGTCACGGGCGTGTCCGGTTCGGGCAAGAGCTCGCTGGTGGTGGACACCCTGTACAAGCATCTGGCCATCAGCCTGGGCCAGCGCGTGGACCAGCCCGGCACCATCGCCGGTCTGAGCTACAGCGAGGGGGCCCGCCCCATCGAGCGCATCGTGGCCATCGACCAGACGCCCATCGGCCGCACGCCGCGCTCCAACCCGGCCACCTACACCAAGGTCTTCGACGAGATACGCAACATATTCGCCATGACCCCCGACGCCCGCAAGCGCGGCTACAAGCCCGGACGCTTCAGCTTCAACGTGCGCGGCGGCCGCTGCGAGGCCTGCGGCGGTGACGGCCAGATCCGGGTGGAGATGCACTTTTTGCCCGACGTCTACGTGACCTGCGACGTCTGCAAGGGCCGCCGCTACAACCACGAGACCCTGGAAGTGCGCTACAAGGGCCTGAACATCGCCGAAGTGCTGGACCTGCCCGTGCAGCAGGCCCGCGCCTTCTTCGAGAACTATCCCGTGCTGGAGCGCCGTCTGGCCGTGCTGGAGGAAGTGGGCCTGGAATACCTGCGCCTCGGCCAGCCCGCCACCACCCTTTCCGGCGGCGAGGCCCAGCGCATCAAGATCTCGCGCGAACTGGGCAAGCGTTCCCTGCCGGGCACGCTCTACATCCTGGACGAACCCACCACCGGCCTGCACATGCACGAAGTGGGCAAGCTCATCAAGGTGCTGCACGCCCTGGTGGACAAGGGCGCCAGCGTGGTGGTCATCGAGCACAACACGGACATGATCCTGGCCGCCGACCACGTGCTGGACATGGGCCCCGGCGGCGGCGAGAACGGCGGCCTCGTGGTCTCGCAGGGCACGCCCGAGGCCATCGTGGCCGATCCCAACTCCGTCACCGGCCGCTTCCTGATGCAGGAACGCCGCGATCGCCTCAAACGACGCGGATAAACCGCCTCCATACCGCAATGCCGAAGGCTGCCCCCAAAGGGCAGCCTTTTTTATGTGCCTGTCCCCCGTATCTCCTGCCGCATTGCCCGTCCGCCATCCGGTCTGCTCCCCTCCTGTCCGGGATACCGCAGCGACCTCCTGCGGCACAACGAAAAAGAGACCGGACGCGTGATGCATCCGGCCTCTTGCGTGTCATCGTATCACCTGCTGCGGGCGGGCCGTTCCGCCGGGACGACGCGCAGTCCGCACCGGTATTGCCATCTGCCCGGCGGCGGATCCTCCCCGGGCCCTCTCCGGCCCCAGGGAGCTGCTGCGCGGACGCCCTCCCCGCCCACGGCATGCGCCCGGAACGTCATCCGCGGGCGTGACGCCGCAACACCTCGTCCACCAGATCCTGCCCAAGGCTGCCGAAAGGACGCAACGGCGCAGGCTCTCCCTCTCCATCCTCCTGCAGGCAGCGACCGTACCAGACGATGTCGTGCCAGCGGCCCTGCTTCCAGCCCGAAGCGGGGAAATGCCCCAGCAGGGAAAAACTCGTCGCCTTGTGCAGGGCTTCGCTGGGCTCGTTGGGCACGGCGATGCAGCCATAGGCATTGACCACCCCCTGCAGGCGCAACAGTTCCAGCAGGGCCCCGTACAGGGCGCGCCCCACGCCACGGCCCCGGGCGGAGCCCAGCACATAGACGGAACATTCCACGTTCCAGCCATAGGCCGCCCGCTCCATGTGCCGGTGGGCATAGGCATAGCCTAGGACCTGGCCCGGCGCCCGGCAGACCAGCCAGGGATATTCCGGCAGCACATGATGCAGCCGTGCGCCGAACTCCGCAGCCGTGGGCACCTCGTACTCGAACGTGATGGCCGTATCCCGCACATAGGGGGCATAGATAGCCAGCATGGGGAAGATATCGCCGTCTCCGGCCACCTGCAGACAAAAGCTCATCGTTCCTCTCCTGCCGTGCCGGGGTGGGGATCCCTGTCCGCGGCCAGTCCGCTGACCACACCGCCGATGCAGATGCCCAGGCTGCACATGGCCAGCCCCAGCCACCAGATGCGATAAAAATCATGACCAAAGATGCCGTTGACCAGCCAGCCCAGATACCCCAGGTAGAACCAGGCCGTCAGGCGCTAGTGCAGCAGGCTGCCCGTGGCCTCCGCAGGGCGCTGCGCCACCCCGCTGTCGTGCAGGGCGCGGCGGATATGCCTGCCTGCCCACCAGACGAAGCCCAGCAAAAAGATCATGCCCAGGATGAAACCGATGATGCCATGGGCATACAGGATGTCCAGGTACATGTTGTGCGGGTGGCTGATGGTGATGGCGTCACGGGCCGGGACAAGCCCCAGGGCCCGGAAGCAGGCGTTGTAGCGGTCCAGGCCCGCCCCCAGCCAGGGGTGCTCGAGGAAGACCTGCCAGCCCAGGGACCAGAGGCTCCAGCGCCCGTCCCCCGCGATGGTGGAAGGATCCATGCGATGGAAGGACAGCAGGGTGAAGCCCCCCAGCACCACGACGCAGCCCCAGAGGGCGATGCGTCCTGTCTTACCGCCCACCAGCAGCGCCCAGAAAACGAAGGTGGAAGCCACCGCCAGGATGCCGCTGCGGCTGGAGGCGCCTTCCAGCAGGAAAAAGGCCGGGACAAAGAGCACCACCCAGACGATCGCTGCGGGCCAGACGCCCAGACGGCGGCGCAGCAGGAACCAGCAGGCGAAGGCGGGGATCATGGCCAGCGCCATGTAGTTGCCCACGCAGTAATCCCCCAGGCTGCCCGTCAGGCGCCCGGCGTTGGGCGCATAGCCCATGATGAAGTCGAAACCGGTCCAGGCCTGCCACATGCCGTCCAGCCCCTGCCAGACACAGGCCAGCACGCACGCCCAGACAAGGCGGCGCAGATCCCGAGTGGAGCGCACGCACTCCATGGCGATGAAGGGCAGGATGTAAGCCTTGTTGATGCCCATGCCCCCATGCAGGAAGGACTGCCAGACGTCTGTGGAGAAGATCACGCCGATGAGGGTCATGGCACCGGCGCAAAGGAAGAGCGGCCAGACCGTGAGCCGGCGCAGGACGGAGCCCTGCCAAGCGTGCCTGTAGTAAAGCAGCAGGAAGATGAAGCAGAGCGGTGGCGTCACTTCGCGCCAGCCGTAGCCTATGGGGAACAGGGCCAGGGAGACCCAGAACGTCCAGAAAAGACAGGTGTGCCAGAATTCCCCGGGGGCAGCGTCATGGCGTTTTCGGATACGGTCCATCACATCCGTGACACAAGTCGTTAGGTGCGACATCTTTGGGCCTCCTGTATTGCGATAGCGGCACCATAGCGGCAGGGTTTGCCGAATTCAAGCCGCCTCTTGCCACCCGGCCCCCGCTGCGCTAAGTAAACTCAACTTTATTTCATAAGCGATTGAGGAGATTATGGCACGTTTTACCGGTTTTGATGAAGTGTACAGCGCCCTGTATGTGGACTTTGACAACATTTACACCCGTTTCCTTGAAGCAGATCCCGAAGCGGCCCGGGCCTTCGGCATGGCCCCCTACCGCTGGGTGCGCTGGATCGAGAACCACGCCCTGCGCATCCTCTATGGTGACGGCGTGCGCCGCCGCATCCTGAAGCGCATGTGTTACCTCAACCCCCAGCGCTATCAGGAGTTCCGTTACCATTTCATCCGCAGCGCCTTCCAGGTGGTGGACTGTCCGCCCCTGACCACCCGCGGCAAGACCAGTACGGACATCCATCTGGTCATGGACTGCATGGACGACCTTTCCCACCCCACCCATTTCGACGAGTTCATCATCCTGTCCGGCGACGCGGACTTCACGCCCCTGCTCATCCGCCTGCAGGAACACGCCCGCCGCACCCTGATCCTTTCCGTGGGCTATTCCTCGCCCGCTTACACGGCCGCGGCCTCCTGGCGCATCCGCGAGGACTGGTTCCTGCAGCAGGCCCTCAAGGACGAGCGCCTCGAGGATGAGGCGGACGCCGCTCCCGGCAATGCCGCCCTGCCCCAGGCCCGCCCCCTGCGCGATACCCTGTCGCGCATGGCCCCCGGCGCCAATGACGAGGACGACGAGGACGACGGCCCCGCCCCGGGCAACAGCTGGTAAGGCAGTTGACGGCGCTGGCCCTCCCGCATAAGACAAGATATGGTTGGCCGTCCCGGCATGCGTGTGTCACATGCCGGGACCTATCCCATCAATCTTCCGGAGGCAGCGATATGATCCGTAAACTGACCCTTGCCCTGTGCTTCCTTGTCCTCATGTCCTCGGCCGTGGCCGCCAAGACCCTGGTGGTGGCCGGACACTGCGGCTACCCGCCCATGGAATACCTGAACGACAAAAAAGTCCCCACCGGCTATTCCATCGATTACATCAAGGAAGTGGCCAAGCGTGCCGGCTTTGACATGAAATTCCGTGACGTGGCCTGGGACGGCATCTTTGCCGGTCTGGCCTCGGGCAACTACGACATCCTGGCCTCCTCCACCACCATCACCCCCGAACGCCAGAAGACCTTCGACTTCTCCGACCCGTATTACGGCGTCGTGCAGGCCGTGGTCATGGCCAAGGGCAAGAAGATCGACAGCCTGGCCGGCCTCAAGGGCCTGACCGTGGGCAGCCAGATCGGCATCACCGGCGTGTTCGTGCTGCAAAAGGCCAACGTGGGCGCCAAGATCAAGGAATATGACGACATCGGCCTGGCCTTCGAAGACCTGGCCGCCGGCCGTATCGACGCCGTCATCGCCGATGACCCCGTGGCCAAGTTCTACGCCAACAAGCGCGAAGACTTCGCCGGCAAGTTCTCCGTGGCCTACCTGCACAAGGATCCCGAATACTTCGGCTTCTGCGTGCGCAAGGGCGAGACCGAACTCGTGAAGCGCATCAACAAGGCCATCGCCGCCATGAAGGCCGACGGCACCGAAGACAAGCTGAAGATCAAGTGGATGGGCTCCGCCGACTAGCCGGACACCCCGGCCGGCACCCATGGTCATCATCCCACGACATCTAGGAAGGGCCTGCGGGCCCTTCCTGCGTTTCCGGCCCTGTGCGGCGGGGCCGGAAAATCCCGGAAAACCTATTGACGCCCGGGGCCCGCGCGACTAATAAGACCCAATCCTGGCCGGGCCCGGCACGGATGCCCGGTCTGGTCCAGGCCTTTTTTCCCATTTTCCGGAGGCAGCATTATGTTCCGCAAACTCACCCTTACCCTGTGCGCACTCGTCCTGATGTGCACTCCCGTGGCCGCCAAGACCCTCGTGGTCGCCGGCAACTGTGCCTTCCCGCCCATGGAATTCCTGACGGACAAGAAGGTCCCCACCGGCTATTCCATCGACTACATCCATGAGATCGCCAAACGCGCGGGCCTGAAGATCACCTTCCGCGACGTGGCGTGGGACGGCATCTTCGCCGGTCTGGCCGCCGGTAACTACGACATCCTGGCTTCCTCCACCACCATCACCCCCGAGCGCCAGCAGGCCTTCGACTTCACCATCCCCTACTATGGTGCCGTGCAGGCCGTGGTCATGCCCAAGGGCAAGAAGATCAACAGCCTGGCCGACCTCAAGGGCCTGACCGTGGGCAGCCAGATCGGCATCACCGGCGTGTTCGTGCTGCGCAAGGCCAACGTGGGCGCCAAGATCAAGGAATACGACGACATCGGCCTGGCCTTCGAAGACCTGGCCGCCGGCCGTACCGACGCCGTCATCTGTGACGACCCCGTGGCCAAGTTCTATGCCAACAAGCGCGAAGACTTCGCCGGCAAGTTCTCCGTGGCCTACCTGCACAAGGATCCCGAATACTACGGCTTCTGCCTGCGCAAGGGCGAGACCGAGCTGCTGGAGCGCCTCAACAAGGCCATCGCCAGCATGCAGGCCGACGGCACCGAAGACAAGCTGAAGATCAAGTGGATGGGCTCCGCCGACTAGACCATCCCCCGGCCGGACGTACCGGCCATCCTTCTGTCATCCTAAGGGAAGGGCCTGCGGGCCCTTCCCTCGTTTTTTGTCCCGGAACGGACGGCAAGGCCCCGCAGGCGGGAAAACTGCCGCTCCGGCGCCCGCCGGGTATTGACGACAGGGGCCTGCGCGGCTAATAAAACGCAGTTTGGCCGGTTTTGGCATGCGGGCGCGAGCCTCAGGCCAAACATCTTCATCAACCTTTGGAGGCAGCATTATGTTCCGCAAACTCACGCTTACCCTGTGTGCTCTCATGATGATGTGCACGTCCGTGGCCGCCGAGACCCTGGTGGTCGCCACCAACTGCACCTATCCGCCCATGGAATTCCTGAACGACAAAAAGGTGCCCAACGGCTATTCCATCGCCTACGCCACGGAAGTGCTCAAGCGTGCCGGTTATGAGATGGAACTGCGCGACGTGGCCTGGGACGGCATCTTCGCCGGTCTGGCCGCCGGCAACTATGACCTGCTGGCCGCTTCCACCACCATCACTCCCGAACGCCAGAAGGCCTTCGACTTCACCGAACCTTACTACGGCGTGGTGCAGGCCGTGGTCATGCCCAAGGGCAAGAAGATCAACAGCCTGGCCGACCTCAAGGGCCTGACCGTGGGCAGCCAGATCGGCATCACCGGCGTGCTCGTGCTGCAGGAAGCCAACGTGGGCGCCAAGATCCGCGAATACGACGACATCGGTCTGGCCTTCGAAGACCTGGCCGCCGGCCGTGTGGACGCTGTCATCTGTGACGACCCCGTCGCCAAGTACTACGCCAACAAGCGTACCGATTTCGCCGGCAAGTTCGGCATCGCCTATCAGCACAACAATCCCGAATACTTCGGCTTCTGCGTGCGCAAGGGCCGCACCGATATGCTGAACCGCCTGAACAAGGCCATTGCCGAGATCAAGGCCGACGGCACCGAAAACAAGCTGAAGGTCGAGTGGATGGGCACTGCCGACTAGGGCAGCCGCCGCGACCGGCACCGCCGGTCCCCATTTTGTGACAACCGTTCGGAAGGGCCTCCGGGCCCTTCCGGCGTTCCCGCATACAAGGGGCAACCTGTACAATGAAAGACGAAGGGCAAAGCAAAGGCAACATCATCATGGTGACGGACGGCCCGTCCATCCCGAACCCTCGCGAATGGCGGCTCATCAACGCATGGTCCATCGCCCTGTGTGGTGCCATCATCACCCTGGTGCTGCTCTGCACCACCGGGCCGCAGGTCTACCGTGATGCCATCATCTTCCTGCCTGACGGCCTGCTGCTCACCTTCAAGGTGACGGCCTACTCCATCTGCGGCGCCGTGCCTCTGGGCCTGCTGACCGGCCTGGGGCGCATCTCGCGCAACCGCTTTTTCAACCTGCTGGCCTCCACCTATGTGGAAGTCATCCGCGGCATCCCCCTGCTGGTGCAGATCTTCTACATCTACTTCGCCATCTCCATGCTGGTGAAGATGGAAGGCGTGACCTCCGCCGTCATCGCCCTGAGCTTCTGCTACGGCGCCTACATGGGCGAAGTGTTCCGCGCGGGCATCCTGGCCATCCCCCACGGGCAGACCGAGGCGGCCCGCTCGCTGGGCTTCAACCGCGTGCAGACCATGTTCTACGTGGTGCTGCCCCAGGCCTGGCGCACCATCATCCCGCCCGTCGGCAACGAATGCATCGCCATGCTCAAGGATACGGCCCTGGTCTCCGTCATCGGCATGCCCGACCTGATGCAGCGCGCCCGCAGTTTTGCCTCCAAGAGCTACTGCTATTTCGAGTCCTACACCGTGGTCGCCCTGGTGTACCTCATCATCACCCTCATCCTCTCCAAGATCGTCAGCATCATCGAAGCGAGGCTCAATCACTATGACAGAAAAAAATAGCACCGAGCCCATCATCAGCATCCGCCACGTCTGGAAGTACTTCGGACAGCTCCCGGCCCTGCAGGATGTGAGCCTCGATATCGCTCCCGGCGAGCGCGTGGTCATCATCGGGCCTTCCGGCTCCGGCAAGTCCACCCTGCTGCGCTCCATCAACCGTCTTGAAGAGATCGACGGCGGCAGCATCATCGTCAACGGGCAGGACATCAACGACAAGGCCAACAACATCAACGAGATGCGCCGCAACCTCGGCATGGTCTTCCAGCAGTTCAACCTCTTCCCGCACAAGACGGTGCTGCAGAACCTGACCCTGGCCCCGCGCAAGCTGTTGAACATCCCCAAGGCCGAAGCCGAGACCATGGCCCTGAAGCTGCTCAAGAAAGTGGGCATCAGCGACAAGGCCAACGTCTATCCCGCCATGCTCTCCGGCGGCCAGCAGCAGCGTGTGGCCATCGCCCGCGCCCTGGCCATGCAGCCGGACATCATGCTCTTCGACGAGCCCACCTCCGCCCTTGACCCCGAAATGGTGGGCGAAGTGCTGGACGTTATGGTGAGCCTGGCCGAAGAAGGCATGACCATGATCTGCGTGACCCACGAAATGGGCTTTGCCCGTACCGTGGCCGACCGCCTGATCTTCATGGACCACGGCCAGATCCTGGAAATGGGCAAGCCCGACACCCTGTTCAACTCGCCCCGCCATCCACGTCTGCGCCAGTTCCTGACCCAGATCCTGTAAGCCGTTTCCCGGCCCAAGGTTTTCCGCAGCCCGTCAGCTTTTCTGGCGGGCTGTTTTCGCATCTTCCCTCCGGCCCGGCCGGACGCCAAGGAGACTTTTCGATGACACAACTGGCCGTTGCCGTCAGCGGCGGCGTGGACAGCCTCTGCGCCCTCCTGCGCCTGCGCGAACAGGGACACGACGTCCTGGCCCTGCACGGGCTCTTCCTGCCCGATGCCGCCTCCTCCGGGCCGTGCCCGGCCCCTGAAGGCCCCCGCCTGCTCACGGCGGCAGAAGCCCTGGCCGCGCCCCTGCCCCCCGCCAGCCGCCAGGCGGTGGAAGGCCTGCAAACGGCCTGCGGACAGCTGGGCATCCCCCTGCATGTGGCCGACATGCGCGCGGTCTTCGACAGGGAGGTCGTCACGCCCTTCGTGCGGGCCTATGCCCGGGGCCGGACGCCCAACCCCTGCGCGCTCTGCAACCGGGCCATCAAGTTCGGGGCTCTGCTGGACACCGCCCTGAGCCTGGGCGCGGACCGCATCGCCACCGGCCATTACGCCCGCCTGCTGGACGGCCCTTCCGGGCCCATGCTGGCCGCGGCGGACGACCTGGCCAAGGACCAGAGCTACTTCCTTTCCCTCGTGCCGCTGGAGCGCCTGCGCCGGGCTATCTTCCCCCTTGCCCGGCAGGACAAGGCCACCAGCATCGCGCAGGTCAAAGAGGCGGGGCTGGCTGTGCCCGTTCCGCAGGAAAGCCAGGAGATATGCTTCATCCCCGCCGGGGAGGACGCCTACCGGGCCTTCCTGGAACGGCGCTGGCAGGCGGAAGGCCTGTCCCTGCCCGGTAGCGGCCCCGTCCTGCTGGAAGAGGCCGGCAGCGACGGCCGCCCCGTGCTGCGCCCTCTGGCCCGGCATGAAGGCCTGTGGCGCTATACCGAAGGCCAGCGCCGGGGCCTGGGCATCGCCCACAGCGAGCCCCTCTACGTGCTGCGCAAGCAGGGGGAGGACAATACCCTCGTGGTGGGCGGCAGGGCCCGCCTGGGCATGCACGGCTGCCTTACCGGTCCCGTCAATCTGCTCTGCCCGCCCGAACAGTGGCCGGACATCCTGCTGGCTCGCCTGCGCCATCGCCAGCGCCCCACCCCCGCCCAGGTGGAGCTCACGGACGACGGCCTGCGCGTCACGCTGGCGGAGCCGCAGTTCCCCAGCGCCCCCGGACAGGTGGCTGCCATCTACGACGAGCAGGGCCGCGTGCTGGCCGGCGCGCTGGTACGGGAACTGTTCTAGCAAGACGGCCCGGGAAGGAGCCCCGGAAAGAGATCCGGGAGGGGGCATCACTGCCTGCTTTTCCTAAAGCATCCTGCTCCGCCAACGGACCATAAAAAACGTCCCTGTGACAGCACAGGGACGTTTTCTCTTTTCAGGACAGGAAACTATCAGCGCAGCACGAGTCCGGGATCGGCCGGGCAGCGCATGCCTTCCAGCAGGGGCGCGGCCGGGGGCAGCTCGCCCAGCACGCTGACGAAGACGAAACGCCCATTGGACTGCGCCAGAAAGCAGACGCCATCCTGACCGTCTTTCTTGATGGGGAAGCTGTACTGCCCCTCCCGTTCCACGGGATCGGCCGTGGCGCCGGTCACGGAGGCCAGCTCCGCCGCGATCTGGGCGGGGGCAAGGCCCGCATCGGCGGCCACCATCACGGCTATGGCCGTCCGGCGATCCGCCTGCTGGAGCAGCAAGGTGGACGTCGTCCCGGACGTGTTTTCCTCCACGACGCTCCAGCCCTCAGGCAGAGGGAAAAAGACACCGGCCACTTCCTTTGCCGCAGCCGGCGCGGGGACGGCCAGCAACAGGATCAGCAGGCCTGCCAGCAATATTTTTTGCATCTTCGTCTCCTCAATGGTGGTGGAAAAAACATGCAGCCATCCGAGAGCGTTCCGGGCATGGCGGACAGCCTGTTCCCGGAGCATGGCCTTCCGTCGGGGGCTGCCGTCAAAGCTCCGGCACGAAAGGCGCCGTCCCGTCGTCATCCCTAGGCCTGCCCCTGCGGACGGCCGCGCCGCAGCCGCCGCCAGACAGGCTCCAGTATGCCGGGTGCCAGCCTGTAGCTCAAGGGCAGGAATATCACGGCAAAGGCCAGACCGCTGGCAGCGCAGGTCAGGCACGCCTGGGCCACGGC
>NZ_DS996361.1:25534-97261 GCF_000156375.1 Desulfovibrio piger ATCC 29098 | reverse complement strand
CAAAAAGGCCCCCAGACCGGCCCCCACGGTCACGCCCACGCAATAGCCGGTCATGCCGCCCAGTTCCCATTCTGCGGGCAGGGCCATTCCCTGCGTCAGCCAGGGCAGCAGCAGGCCGCCGAGGATGATGCAGCCGTTGTAGATCAGGGGCGCCAGCGCGGGCACGCGGAACTGCCGCCGCATGTAGAGCAGGGCCGTGACGCAGGCCCCGCACAGGAAGAAGACCTGCGCGGGCAGGATGATGCGCATGAAAAAGGCCAGCCGCGCCGTCTGGGCGGCATCGAAGCCCGGGGCCGTGATGCGGGCCAGTTCTTCGGCGCCCAGCATGCCCGCCCCCGTCACCAGCAGCGAGGCCACCACCATCCAGCAGAAGATGCAGGAGAAAAAGCGCCAGCCGTCGTCCTCGTCCTCCTGGAAGCGCCGGGACAGCAGGGGGATGATGGTGATGGCCATGATGCCCCCGGCCAGCAGGTGGTTGATGATGTCCGGCACCACGAAGGCCGCGAAGTACATGTCCGCTTCACTGCCCGCGCCGAACTGCCAGGAGATGACCTTGTCGCGCACCAGCCCCATGAGACGGGACAGGATGGTGCTGGCGGCCAGGATCAGGGCCGCCGCGCCCATGCGCTGTTTTTGCGAGAAAAAGCTCATCCGCGTCTCCCCCGTCCTGCGGGACGCCGCGCCCCGCGAGCTCCATCCCGGCGGGCCTGGCCTTTGCCGTGCACGGGACGCTGCCCGTCGCGGTCACGGCCCCGGCGCTGATGCGGAAGTTTGGCATGCCGGACCGAAGATCTTCCCGGCCGTCCCTGCCGCCCGCGCGACACACGTCCGCCGCGGCGGGCCGCCACGCCCAGTTCCGTGGGCAGCAGGCGGATCTCCAGACGGCCGCTGTGCACCTCGGCCAGCACCACCTCAAGGGACTGGCCCATGCTCCAGCACAGGCCCGAACGCTGCCCCACCAGACACTGGCGGCGGACATCGAAATCGTACCAGTCGTCGCCCAGATCCTCCACGCGGATCATTCCTTCCACGGGCATCTCGTTCAGCTCCACGAACAGGCCGAAATCGTTGACACCGGCCACCACGCCCCGGAAGCGCTCGCCCACGCGGCCCTCAAGGGCCATGCAGGCCAGCCGCCGGGCCATCTCGCGCTCGCAGTCCAGGGCGTCCCGCTCGCGCCGGTTGAGCTGGTCGGCCACGCGCAGCAGTTTCTGCCCGGCAGGCAGGGCGCCGTCGTACAGGCCCAGGCTGGCCTTGAGCGCCCGGTGCACCAGCAGGTCGGCATAACGGCGGATGGGCGAGGTGAAATGACAATAGGCACGGGAGGCCAGACCGAAGTGCCCTTCGTTCTCCGGCTGGTAGCGGGCCTGGGGCATGGCCCGCAGGCACAGGCGCCCCACCAGGAACTCCCGGTCGGAGCCCTGCACGTCCCGCAGGATGCCCTGCAGGGCCGAGGCCGCAGGCTTCACGGGCACCAGTTCGGGATCGATGGCTTCCAGAGAGTCGAACAGGCTCTCCAGCCGTTCGGGATCGGGCTGGGGATGCACGCGGTAGAGGAAGGGCTCCTTCGGGGCCCCCTCCGGACTGCCGTCGGCTTTCAGACCGCCCAGATGGCGGGCCACGGCCTCGTTGGCCGCGATCATGAACTCCTCGATGAGGCGGTGCGCGTCGTGGCGCACACGACGGGACACGCGCAGCAGGCGGCCCTTGTCGTCAAAGCTGTATTCCGGTTCCGGCAGGTCGAAATCAAGGCTGCCCCGGCGCTGCCGGGCCTCGCGCAGGCAACGGTACAGTTCGAAAGCCGTCTCCAGCATGTCCAGCACTTCCTGCCCGCGCGGTCCGGCGGCCAGCGCGGCACGGGCCTGCTCGTCCCTGTCCAGCAGGCAGGCCTTGACCTGATCGTAGGTCAGGCGGGCCGCAGAGCGCATGACCACCGCCGCGAAGCGCGGCTTGCCCGGCTGCCCGGTGGCGGAAAAGGGGATCTCGGCCAGCATGGCCAGCCGGTCCTCGTCAGGACGCAGGCTGCACAGGCCGTCGCACAGGGCGGGCGGCAGCATGGGCTCCACCGACGTGGGGAAATACCAGGAATTGCCGCGCGCCAGGGCTTCGGTATCCAGCGCCGAGCGCGGGCGCACATAATGGCTCACGTCGGCGATGGCCACACGCAGGAGCCAGCCCCCGCCGGGGCGGGCCTCCACCTGCACGGCATCGTCGAAGTCACGGGCATCGGCGCCGTCGATGGTCACCAGCGGCAGCGCGCGCACGTCCTCGCGCCCGGCCATGTCGGCATGCCGGGGCGCGGACGGCAGGGCGTCGGCCTCGGCCTGGACACGGGGCGGGAACTCGCGCGGCACTTCGTGGTTGAGTTTGACCAGATCCTCCTGCACGGCGATGTCGTCTTCCCGGCCCACGGACTGCAACAAACGGGCCTGCCAGAGGTCGGCGGCCAGGCGCTTTTCCGGCGCCACCAGCAGCAGCGAACCGCCGGAGGGGCGCTCCATGTCCTCGGGCAGCTCCACGCTGACATCGAAGGGCATGCGACTGTCCGCCGGGCGGCACAGGGCACGGCGTCCGGTCACATGGATCACGTGCACGGGCACCTCGCGGCAACCGCGTTCCAGTACCTCCACGATGCGGCCTTCCTGGCTCTTGCCGCGGGCATGCGAACGCGGCGACAGGGCCACGCGCACCATGTCCTGATGCCAGGCATCGCCCGCCTGCAGGGGGTGGATGAAGATGTCCGGGCCGGTCACCTGCCCGTTGTCGCCCAGGGGCGTCACGAAACCGCCCGCACCGCTGCGCAGGGCCATATAGCGGCCACGTATCTGGCGCAGGCCGTCGGCACGGGCCCAGAGCCCGCCCTGCAGGCGCACCAGCTGCCCTTCGTCAGCCAGGGCATAGAGCTGGTCTTCCAGCATCTTGCGGGCCGCACGCGGCAAGCCCGTGACCCGCAACAGGGCATCCAGGCGCAGGGGACGGTTCTGTTCATGGAAGATCTCCAGCAATTCGGCGTCATCAAGACCGGCCGGAAGATCGAAGTAGTTGTTTTTCTTGCTCATAGATCCTTGTACGCCGCACAGAGCGACGATGTTTGCACAAAATGTCCGTCCGTCCTGCATACGGGCCCCGGGCCCGCTTGTCAAAGCGGCAGACACAAGAAGGGCGGAAGGTCACCCTTCCGCCCCTCTGTCATATCGTTAGCGTGGCCGTTCCACAGGCGGCCATCCATCCCGCGCCCCTGCCAGTGCCATGTCGTTCCCGCCGATACAGGGCACGGGATCTTCCCTCTTCCCCCTCATGTGCGGGCGGAGGAGGAGGGAAGGTGAAGCCCTTTCCGCTAGTCGCGGTTGCCGCCGAACAGGCGCAGCAGCATCAGGAACAGGTTGATGAAGTCCAGATACAGTTCCAGGGCGCCCAGCAGGGCACCGCGGCGCATGGCCGTGGCGTCGTCCACAGGGGCGTTCATGCCGAAGACGCGCAGCTTCTGGGTGTCATAGGCGGTGAGGCCGGTGAAGATCAGCACGCCGATGCAGCTGATGACGAAGTCCATCATGCTGCTGGCCAGGAAGATGTTGACGATGGACGCGATGATGATGCCGAACAGGCCCATGATCAGGAAGTTGCCCATGCCGGTCAGGTCACGCTTGGTCACCGTGCCGTACACCGACATGGCCAGGAAGGTGCCCGTGGCCGTCAGGAAGGCATTGGCGATGGAACCGATGGGGTAGACCACGAAGATGCTGGACAGGGTCAGGCCGGTCAGGGCCGAATAGGCGATGAACACCGCCGTGGCCGTGGTGGCCGACATTTTGTGGATGGCGGCGCTCAGGGCGATGACCAGGCCGAACTGGGCCACGATGAGGGCGATCATGATCACCATGTTGCCCAGGATGGCCATCTGCAGGTCGGGGCTGGAAGCCACGGCAAAGGCCGTCACGGCCGTGATGGCCAGGCCGGCGGTCATCCACATGTAGACCTGGCGCATATAGATGGAAACGGCGCTCACAGCGCTTTGCGCAATGGTACGAGCAGTCATGTTTTTCCTCCAGGATTTGGCCGCGCGGCATGCACGGCCGTACTTTCATTCCTTGCTTAACATATAGGGATATGGCGCGTAAAAGCAAGTCCCGGGCCGTCGGGGCAGCCCTTCCCTTGCCGCTCCCCCCGGCACATGCTACCGTGCGCCTGTCGCACCGGCATGGTGCGGCAGATCATCAAGGAGAACCCTTCATGAAGACATTCACTCTCTTCACCCGTCTGCTGCCCGCCCTGCTGCTGGCCTGCGCCCTGCTGGCCGCTCCCCAGGGCATCCGCGCCCAGGGCCCGGACCCCGTCGTCAAACTGGAGACCAGCATGGGCGACATCCTCGTGCGTCTGGATGCCCGCAAGGCTCCCATGACCACGGCCAACTTCCTGGAATACGTCAAGGCCGGCCAGTATGACGGCACCATCTTCCACCGCGTCATCAAGGACTTCATGATCCAGGGCGGCGGCATGACCGCCAGCCTGCGCGAAAAGACCACCCGCGCCCCCATCAAGAACGAAGCCGACAACGGCCTGCGCAACCGCAAGTACACCATCGCCATGGCCCGTACCTCCGACCCGCATTCGGCCACGGCCCAGTTCTTCATCAACGTCAAGGACAACAGCTTCCTCGACCACCGCAGCAAGGACCCGCAGGGCTGGGGCTATGCCGTGTTCGGCAAGGTCATCCGCGGCCAGGACGTGGTGGACCAGATCGCGGCCGTCAAGACCGGCAGCCGCGGCTACTACGAAGACGTGCCCATGCAGCCCGTCATCATCAAGCGTGCCACCATCGTGGAATAAAGAGAAGATGCGGGGGAGGGAAACCTTTTCGGTGAAAAGGTTCTCCCTCCCCCACACCCCCACCCTTCCAAAACCTTTTCTTCTGACCGGTATGGCAGGTCCCCGTCGCTGGCTGGCAGGCGAGGATATCGGGAAACAGGACGTCCGCTATTCTTCCGGCCTACTTACCAGAGAACCTGACATGACCATCGCATGAAAAAAGACGCCACGCGGCGTCTTTTTTTGTGCGTAATAAAGCGCGCTTGGAGGAGGATGGAGGCTTGGGGGAAGGAACCCCCTTTTCGCGCCAGAGAAAGGGCATTCCTTCCCCCCCAAAAATCAAACTCCCCAGAGCCTCAGCGCCGGGCCAGAAGCTTCAGGCGGCGCATGGTCAAATGGCAGATGGCCACAGCCAGAGCGTCCGTGGTGTCCAGGGCCCAGCCCTCACCACGCACATTGAGCAGGCGCCGCACCATGAAGGCCACCTGTTCCTTTTCCGCGCGGCCGGTGCCCACCACGGATTTTTTGACCAGCGTGGGCTCGTAATCGCTCACCGGTACCCTGTGGGCGGCGCAGGCGGCCACCGCCACACCGCGGGCCTGGCCCAGCTTGAGGGCGCTGGCCGCGTTCTTGGCCGTGAAGACCTGTTCGATGGCGGCTTCCTGCGGCCGGTAACGGCCCACCACGTCCGCCAGCTGCCGGTAGATGACGGCCAGCCGCTGGGAGAATTCCTTTTCGCCGCTGGAGGTGGTGCGGATGATGCCGCAATCCACCAGACGCAGCACGCCGGACTGCTCCGCGATGATGCCCCAGCCCGTACGCTGGGAGCCGGGGTCGACCCCCAGGACCACAAGAGGAGTGTCTGCCATAGCTCACCACATAGAAAAAAAGCCCGGCACTCAAGGAATGCCGGGCAAAAAACGGACATCTGCCGCCCGGAGGGGCGGGAGCGTACCGGACTAGTCCATATCCATGTCTTCGGGGAAGTCGGCGTTGGCGTAGACGTTCTGCACGTCGTCGTTGTCGTCCAGGGCTTCCATGAGACGGATGACCTTCTGGGCCGCTTCGGCGTCCACGGCCACCAGGTTCTGGGGCACCATGGCCAGTTCGGCGGACTGCATGGCCACACCGGCGGATTCCAGAGCGTCGCGCACGGCCGCGAAGTCGGCCATGGCGGTCTGGAGGGTCCAGACATCTTCATCGTCGATGACGTCGTCGGCGCCAGCTTCCATGGCCACTTCCATCATCTGGTCTTCGGTGTAGGCGGCCTTGTCCACGGTGATGACGCCCTTGCGGTCGAACATCCAGCTCACGCTGCCGTCGGTGCCCAGGCTGCCGCCGTGCTTGGTGAACAGGTGGCGCACTTCGGCCACGGTGCGGTTCTTGTTGTCGGTGGCCACTTCCACCATGATAGCGATACCGGCGGGGCCGTAGCCTTCGTAGAAGCATTCGGTCAGATCGCCGCCCGCATCTTCACCGGTACCCTTACGGATGGCGGCTTCGATCTTGTCCTTGGGCAGGTTCACGGCCTTGGCAGCGGCAATGGCGGCACGCAGACGAGGGTTGCCCGCCGGATCGCCACCGTTCTTGGCAGCGATGATGATTTCCTTGGCGGCCTTGGTGAAAACCTTGCCGCGCTTGGCGTCCTGACGGCCCTTGCGGTGCTGGATATTGGCCCATTTGCTGTGCCCAGACATAAAACCTCCCAAAACTCGGAGAATGTAAAAGGTGAAAAAAGACAGACGGCCGTGCGGCGCGTCCGTTCCCTGCCCAGGATACCGGGACATCCCGGCGGCGGGAGCCTGGTTCCGGCCTCTCCGGGCGCGCACACGGGTGCAGCGGCCCGGACAGCGGAGGATGGGACGCCCCTACAGGGCGCCGGGCTCCTGTCCGGTGTCGGCGGCTCCGTCCGTGCCCGCATCCTGTGCGGCAGGACGCGCCTCGGCTTTGAACCCCATGCCCACGAAGAACGTTTCCTTGCTCTCGGCTCGGGAGCTCTTGGGCTTGAAGGATTTGACGGCCTTGAAGGCGCGACGCATGGGCTGGAGCATCTCCTGGATGTCCGGCCCCATGAAAATCTTGACGATGAAGCTGCCGCCGGGCTTGAGGTGCAGGCGCGCCACTTCCAGGGCCTCGCAGGCCAGTTCGAGCGAGCGGGCCTGGTCCGTGAACTTGGTCCCGGTGGTACGGGGCGCCATGTCGCTCATGACCACATCGAACGGCCCCATCTCGCGCAGGCGGGCTTCAAAGGCATCGGAACGGTTGAACACGTCCTCCTGCATGAAGGTGACCTGCGGCGGAAAGGCGGTCTCCGTGGTCTGGATGTCGCAGCCCAGCACGAGCCCGCGCTGGCCCACCTTTTCGGCAGCACCCAGCGACCACGAGCCCGGAGCCGCGCCCAGATCCAGAACGCGCATCCCCTGGCGGAAGAGCTTGAACTTCGCGTCCAGTTCCTTGAGCTTGTACACGGAACGGGCCGGATAATTCTCGCGCTTGGCCTTGAGAAAATAATGATCTCGATATTCCTTCATAGTGACACCAGCGGGCTTCTATAGCGTTTTTTTTCGCAGTAGCCAAGCCCCACAGAGGTGACCCGGCCGATTTTTTTGCAGGGGATGGACGGAAGGAGCGGACCCGGGGATGCCGTGGGCTTTGCCCAGCGTGGCGTGAAATTTGCCAGCCGGAGGGCATGGCCCTGTGGATGCTCCCGAGTCCTGCCAGTCAGAGCGTTTGCCTGCCGCCCTGCTTCGGAGAGTAGCGCCTTTCCGCAGGCCCCAAGGAGGGGGACTAGCGTGACCGGGTCAGGCTGGACACGATCCAAGGAACTGGAACGAACAGCAGCGGACAGAACGCACGCTCTCTCCATCCTGACGGCCACAGATGCAAGCTCATGCCCTCCCGCTTGTCGGCGCCATCTTCGTGGCTGCTTGTCCTTTTTTGCCACAGCACCTGGCTCCCCTCTCCCTGCCGCTAGACGGCCTGCTCACAAAAAAGACTTGACCGCAGCAGGTGAATGGCATACATACCACGCTACGCCGCGTTGTGGCGTCCATGTGGGGAAGTAGCTCAGCTGGGAGAGCATCGCCTTCGCAAGGCGGGGGTCGGGAGTTCAAGTCTCCTCTTCTCCACCACAGGAAATTCAAGGGGTTACGGTTTTAGACTGTGACCCTTTTTTGTTATCATGGGATATGATAGCTGAAAGGCCATATACTGTTCCCGTAATTTCCCGCTACTGCGAATCTTCCCCAAGTCCTGCTACGAAAGGTACGTTCCCCATGCTGAAAGCCCAGCTTGTCGAGGCCTTCAAGCGCATCTACTGCGTCTTGCCCTCACCATTGCAACGCAGCTTCTGGACCGTCATGACCCTGACCGTGGTGGTGGCCCTGACGGAATTCGCCCTGGCCGGTGCTGTCTCCCTGCTGGGCGTGGTACTGGCATCTCCTCAAACCATCGTCCACAACAGCATCATGCAGCAGCTGGTACTTTGGCTGCCCGCACTGCGTCCGGCCATGGAAGACCCGCGCCTGTTGCTGGCCCTGCTGCTCTGCCTGCTCTGCGGTACAACCCTCCTCAAAACGGTTATGCTGGCTCTGCTGACCTGGCGACAAAGCCGTTATAGCCAGATGGTGAGCAGGCATCTGGGCATACGCTTGTATCAAGGATATATGTACGCCCCCTACCTCTGGCATACAGGCCAGAAGGTCAGCGACCTGATCACTCTCCTGAACTGGCGTGCCAATACCGGGATATTTCTTTTCCAAAGTTTGCAGGCTCTTTCCCAATTGCTGGTAGTCGCCACCCTCCTGGTGGCAGTTTGTTGCATGGCTCCGCTGGCCGGGATCCTGGTGGTCAGCATCACCGGTGTGGCCGCCTGGGGGATTTTTCGATGCAGCCGCCGCTGGGTCCGCAAATTCAGCCAGCAATGCGCCGCCGCCCAGCAAGATTCCATGAAACTCATCCATACGGGCCTCAACGGCATCCGGGACATCCTCATCTGTCAACAGCAGGAAAATTTCATCCGTCAGTACACCGCGGCGGAACAGCGCTTCATGCAAGGGCAAAGCGTACTGCCGGTCTTTCCTCCCATGCCGTCGTGGATACTGGAATTCGTAGGTATCACCCTGTTGCTGGGCACTGTGCTGCTGCTGCGCTGGCAAGATGCAAGCCTGGCCCATGTGAGCGCCACCCTGGCCTTGCTGGCCGCCGTGGCCTGGCGCCTGCTGCCCATCATGAACCGCGTGGTGCAAGGCCTGTTGCAAATGCAGCAGCAACTGTCCACGGTGGATCCCATCCTTCAAAAATTGCATGAAGTTGAAACGTTGCCTCAGGACAGATCGGAAGAGCGCCCCTGCCCCTTGCAGCAGCAGATTTGTTTCGAGCATGTCTGCTTCCGGTATCCCGGTACTGCTGAGGGACACGCTGATGCTTTGCACGATATCAATCTGCATATCCCCAAAGGGAGTATGGTCGGCCTCATAGGCCCCTCCGGCGCAGGCAAAAGCACTTTGGTCAGCCTGCTGACCGGTCTCTACACGCCCAGCAGCGGTAAGATACTGGTGGATGGGCAAGAAATGGATGCTGGTCTACGTACAGGCTGGATGCGGGGCATCGGCTATGTGCCGCAAAATCCCTTCCTGCTCAACGGCAGCTTGGCGGAAAACATCGCCTTCAGCCAATGGGGAGAGGAGATCGACCGAGATCGCGTACGGGAATGCTGCCGCATGGCAGCCATGGATTTTTTGGATGACCTGGAAAACGGCATCGACACCATCATCGGTGAGCGAGGGGTGCGGCTTTCCGGCGGTCAGCTGCAACGCGTCTCCATCGCCCGGGCCCTTTATAATCATCCGCAAGTCATCATTTTTGATGAAGCGACCTCTGCTCTTGATACCGCTACTGAACAAGCCATCCAGCAGACCATCGAAAGCCTGCGATCCCATATGACGGTGATCATCATTGCTCACAGATTAACGACTGTGGAGAAATGTGACTGGCTGTATTGGGTAGAGAAAGGACATATTCAGATGTATGGAAATACAGAAAAAGTATTATCTGAATATAATATTTATTATAGCACCAATCAGAGAGAAAAAATATGAAACAGCATTACTCTGTTTTAACATATGACTATACCGATAAATCGATATACAGCAATAAAAATAACTTTTATAACCCAAATATATCTCTATTCAATATAGGCGACTACATACAAAGCCTAGCTGCAGAGCAATATCTTCCCTATGTATCAAAATACATCGACAGAGATGGCTTTGTTTATGAGTCTGTCGATACAAATATCATCATGAATGGATGGTATTATATATATGATGGAAATAGGTTTATCCCTGAAAATTTCAATGCACTATTACTATCTATTTACATAAAAAATCCTGAAAGTGTTCCAGCATCTTTCTTAAATTCCATCAAGAGGCTCCAGCCCATAGGCTGTCGGGATATCGCGACTAGGAATTTTTTTCAATCTAAGGGCATCGATGCCTACTTTTCCTCATGCCTGACGACCACGTTGGGGCGGACATATAAAAAAGATGTTGATAGAAAAGGAATCATATTCTGTGATTTTCCTTTTTATGAATTTACTGAAAACAAAAATATCAAATCAAATATAAAGTTATTTTTATCAAATTTTATCAACAGATATGAATTCTTCAGCAGACATAACAAAATCTCATCACATGTAGAACAAATAATAAAACATTACCCAGAAAATATAGAATATACACGACATATGTATAGCTGCAATATCAACCATCATGACCGATTTGCAATAGCTAAACGCTTACTAAACAAATATGCCAGTGCGGAACTTGTGCTGACAACAAGGATCCACTGCGCCTTACCGTGCCTGTCACTGGGAACACCTGTCATTCTCCTTGTCCCCAATTACGATAAAGAAAGATACAGTGGACTCTCTGAATTCTTCAACATTATTGGATTCGACAATAATAGTGATTTTATATATGACGTTGCCACAGAGAACAATAAAGTTACAAATAAAAATACGCATATAGAAAAAGCAAATCAACTTGAATGCAGATGTGTCGATTTCATACATAAATGCATGCAGGAATAGCAAAGTCATTTAACACCACACCATAACAAATAGATGCCATATGAAAAAGTGCAGTTTGACTATCGCTATCTGTACATACAATCGAGCAAACATCATTTCAGAATGCCTTGCTTCTCTCAACAAACAAACTGTTGATAGCACAAATTATACCTTATTAGTTATCGACAATAATTCTACAGATAACACCAAAGAAATTATTTTTTCTTTTAAGGACAAATTTGCTAAATTAGTCATTATTAGCGAACATGCCCAAGGACTTTCTCATGCCCGTAATAGAGCCCTTGAAGAATGCGATACAGAATGGCTGGCATTCCTCGATGACGATGCCAAGGCTCATCCAAACTGGGTGTCTACAATTCTAGAGACCATCCAAAAAAATGATTTTGATGCCTTTGGTGGCCCCTACTATGCCTGGCACCATTATGGACCGGCTCCGCGATGGTTCCCAGATAATTTTGGTACTTATGAAAGCCCTCAAGGCTATGGCCTGTTGACAGGGGACACCTACATCCCTGGTGGGAACAGTATCATCCGATGCGCCGCAGCAAGAGCCACCGGTACATTTTCGACCAAGCTCGGCATGAATGGCAAACATTGCGGCTACGGAGAAGAAACACAATTTTTTGAGCGTATGCGTGCCGCAGGCTATCGCTTGGGATATGTCCCCCATCTCAAGATAGATCATTGTGTGTTGCCTTATAAATACAGACTACGATGGCAGATATGTTCAGCCTTTGCATACGGGAAAGCCGAATTTTCCTCCCAGAAATATAGCAAACGTTTCATATTATTACGTTGCCTTTGGCATTATTGCAAATCTTTCTATGCTATTATTAGGGATGTCATCAGCTTGAGAGCCTCAGTTCCTATAGGAAAAATTATTTTCAAAAATACAAGGCCTCTCTTTTTTGATGCAGGATTCCTATATGCATATATTTCAAAAATAAAAAGGGAATATAAAAAATGATATCGATTATAATCCCCGTATATAACTGTCAAAAATATATCCACGACTGCCTGAATAGTATTCTAAATCAAACCGTAAATAATTTTGAAGTCCTTTGTATTGATGACGCATCTACTGATAACAGCCTTGATATTTTAAAACAGTATGCAGCTCGCGATTCCCGCATAAAATTTATTCAAAGCAACCAGCACCTTGGAGCCGGACCGGCAAGAAATCTTGGAATTTCTAAAGCCTCTGGAGACTTTCTCGTCTTCTGCGATGCTGACGATATCTATCCTTCCTATGCACTGAGTAAAATGAAGACAGCATTGGCAGAATCTTCATGCGATATGTGTATAGGAAATATAAAGTTCATGTCACCTGACATGAGCCATCCTATTTTCCCTCCTTTCCCGCTACTATCAAGCCACATAGATGAGTTTAAAATAATATCGCCTTGTGATGACCCCAGCTTATGGATTCCCTGGTATCACCAGCGAGTCATGTTTAAAAAATCTTTTTTAGTAGAAAATAATATTTATTATCCAAATCTGTTGCGAGGACAAGATCCGCCTATGCTTGCTAAGGCTTTATGCCTTGCAGATTCTGTCGTTACTATTCCAGATACAGTATATAAATATCGAGCATCGTCATCTATAAAAAAATTCTCCCAACAGCAGTTTAAAGATTATATAAAGCATATAAAAGAAACCATAAGGATATTTGACTCTTTCAATTGGAAACAACAAGCTGACATCTATATTCAATTAATGGCTTTTTTCACAGATGGATTTCCTACATTCAAAGCATACCAAACCAAAGAAAGAAAACAATTAATAGACTATTGCTTGGCGTGTATTAGTGAAAGAAGAATAGTCAAGGATACTCCCCCGTATTTTTTTGACAAAAACATACCGAATAGATTGATTTCCATGAAATATGGAATTTTCATATATGGATTTTACCGGTTATATACACTATATGGAAACAAAATAAAAAAATATTTTTAATACCATGAATACACCACACATATCTGTACTCTTGCCTGTATACAACAACGTGCAGTATTTAAAAAAAGCTGTTTTGTCGATTTTACAGCAGAGCTTTACAAACTTCGAAATAATTCTGATCGATGACGGGTCATCAGATGGAACAGAGCATCTTGCTCAGCAGTTAGCAGAACAAGATGCTCGGATTCGCCTTGTACAACGTCCCAATAAAGGGCTTATAGCTTCTCTCAATGAAGGAATAAATTTAGTACAGAGCCCATTTATTGCACGAATGGATGCTGATGATTTTTCTTTTCCAAATCGCCTGTCCATTCAATATGCTTATATGACGGATCATCCTGATGTCGTAGCTGTAGGTAGCTACATAAAATTTATGGACAACCAGGACAGGATGTACAGAAAAAAAATTTTTTCTTCAGGACAAAAACTCCTCGATGATTTTCGTTGGGGATGTCCTCTTGTACATCCTGCAGTAATGATGCGTACGGATGCTGTACAAAAAATTGGAGGGTATAGTCCTGAGTTCCCGTCTGCCGAAGATTATGCGTTATGGCTACGGATGCTTTCCTGCGGTCGTATGGATACTATACCTCAAGTTCTTCTTGCCTATAGGGTACATGGGCAAAGCATCTCACATGTGCATGCGCGTCAGCAGCGGGATTCCATTTTACGAGCTCAGGCTATTTGGCTCTCAGGACAAGAGTGGACACGTGAAATTTGTCAGCTTTCAGCCACACAGCTTCTAAACTCACTGCTTTCTCCGAAGGAGCAGAAAGAGCTTCTAGCTCGTATGCTGGCTCTTAACCCTCATCTTATCGGTGTCTCACCCGAACAAGACCCTGAAGCACAAGAGTGGCTTCCGTGTGTTCTTCAGGGGGACATTACCCCTGAAATCCGCAAAGCTCTGGCTCTCTATCATTTGAGAGCAGCGCGAGCTCAAGGATTGTCCACAGGCTCCCGCCTCTATCATCTCTGTCAGTGCGCTCTGTATTCTCCCGGCGAATTCATGAAGAAAATGACAGAATTTCTATGTGGCCGCCTGCAATGTCGATAAGTAAAGGATCCACATGCATAACACTCCTTGCCTTGCTCTCTGCATAGCCACTGTTGACCGCATTACGGAACTCGACAGATTGTTGACTTCTCTCAAACGGCAGGATTACGTCGACTTTCATATCTATCTTGCCGACCAGAACGCACCGGGGACACTGGATGCCGTACTGCAGAAGCATGAGGACCTACAGGTGACTCGCATTCTGCTGCCGTCCCAAGGTGTTTCGATAGCACGCAATGCGATCCTTTCCCTCATTGGGGATGAAGATATCGTCGTCTTCCCTGATGATGACTGCTGGTACGCCCCGGATACGCTGGCTCAGGCTGTGGAGGCCTTTCAGCGTCATCCCGAGGCTGGAGCTGTCCTAGGGTATTGGACTCCCTCGCCGGAACTTCCCCCTCCTGACAATAGGGAACAGCTTCTTTCCCCCACGGATCTTTTCTCTCAAGGGGGGACTTGCGTCCAATTCTTCCGGGCCGAAGCGGTAAAAGATCTTTGTTTCGACACCCGACTTGGTCCCGGTACGGGACTGCCCTACGGCTGTGGCGAAGATACGGACTACCTGCTGGAAGCGCATAAACGCGCTCCTGTTTGGCGTTGCCCGTCCATCCGAGTCTTCCATCCTTCACCGGATACGCATGTTCCATCTGATACCAAGATCGCCAGCTATGCTGCCGGCCGCATGTATCTGCTCAAAAAACATACCTTTCCCCTCTGGTTCCGTTGCGCCAACGTACTCTATCCATTGTGCATGCTGCCTCTGGATGCACTGCGCAAAGGCCGTAAGGCCGCACGCTATCGCTGGCGCATGTTCGTGGAGCGGCTACGCTATTTTTCATCATGATATACAAGATAAAGCCACCCGGTACCGGGTGGCTTTTTTCAGGCTCCTCTCACCAGCAGGCTGACCCCGTAAAATTACAAACGTCCTCTCCCGGCAGCCCTTCTCTTCCCTGCATTTTCCCGCCTCCGTCACCGATTTGTAACAAAACCTGCCTACACAGAATATGCCTCATTCTCAAACTATTCCGCAGGAGACGGGACGTGGAAAGCATCTTTCTGCTCATACTGGTATTTCTGGCCATCCTGGCCGCAGTGGACCTTTTCGTGGGCGTCAGCAACGACGCCGTCAACTTCCTCAACTCGGCCATAGGCTCGCGCATCGCCAGCTTCAAGGTCATCATGGTGGTGGCCAGCATCGGTGTGCTGCTGGGCTCCACCTTTTCCAGCGGCATGATGGAGATCGCCCGCAGCGGGGTCTTCAACCCCGAGATGTTCACCTTCAACGAGATCATCATCATTTTCTTCGCGGTGATGATCACCGACGTCCTGCTGCTGGACGCCTTCAACTCCATGGGCCTGCCCACCTCCACCACCGTGTCCATCGTCTTCGAACTGCTGGGCGGTGCCGTGGCCGCGGCCCTCATCAAGATCTCCACCTCGGACATCCTGCTCTCCCAGCTGGGGGACTTCATCAACAGCCAGAAGGCCCTGGCCATCGTGTCCGGCATCCTCATCTCCGTGGTGGTGGCCTTCGTGGCCGGTGTGGTGGTGCAGTACATCACCCGCCTGATCTTCACCTTCCACTATGAACGCATGTACCGCCGCATCGGCGGCATCTTCGGCGGCCTGTCCCTGACGGCCATCTTTTACTTCCTGATCATGAAAGGCGCCAAGGGCGCGTCCTTCATGAAGCCGGAATACCTGGCCTGGATCAATGCCCACACCCTGCCCATCCTGCTGGTGCTGTTCGCGGGCCTGAGCGTGGTGCTGCACCTGCTCATGGTGCGCCGCGGCGTCAACATCTTCAAGATCGTCATCCTGGCCGGGACCTTTGCCCTGGCCTTCGCCTTTGCCGGCAACGACCTGGTCAACTTCGTGGGCGTGCCGCTGGCCGCCTGGGAAAGCTGGCAGCAGTTCACCGCCAGCGGCATGGCCCCCGATGCCTTCACCATGGAGGGCTTGCGCAAGGCCGTGCAGACGCCCACCTTCTACCTGCTGCTCTCCGGCCTGATCATGGTGCTGACCCTGTGGTTCTCCAAAAAGGCCCATCGCGTGGTGCAGACCTCCATCAACCTGAGCAGCAGCACCCGCGGCGATCAGGAACAGTTCGGCTCCTCCCTGCCCGGCCGCCTCATCGTGCGCGCCGGTCTGAGCGCCAACAAGACCCTGCACCAGATCCTGCCCCAATCGCTCTTCAACGCTCTCGAAAGCCGCATGCAGCCCGTGGAACAGGTCAAAGGCGCCCCCGTGCTGCCCTTCGACCAGGTGCGTGCCGCCATCAACCTGGTGGTCTCCAGTATCCTCATCGCCTCGGCCACGTCCCTCAAGCTGCCCCTGTCCACCACCTATGTGACCTTCATGGTGGCCATGGGCTCCTCCTTCGCCGACGGTGCCTGGAACCGTGAAAGCGCCGTCTACCGCATCTCCGGCGTGCTGGCCGTCATCAGCGGCTGGTTCCTGACCGCCATGTGCGCCTTCAGCGCCTGCGCCCTGGTCACCTGGGCCCTGTTCGAAGGCGGCAGCGTGGTGGCCGTCATCTTCATGCTGGTGGCCGTGGTCAGCCTGGTGCGCTCCAACTTCTTCGGCAAGAAGAAGGACGAGAGCAGTTTCGACATCGTGGCCGACAACACCGACAAGGACAGCATCCGCGCCAATATCGGCGCCTCGGTGGACGAAAGCATCGATACCGCCGTGCGCCTGATGCGCGAAGGCCTCACCGCCTTCCAGGCCGAGGACGAGAAGGTCCTGAACCGCTGCAAGAACGAAGCCGTGAACCTTTTCGAAGACATCTCCCGCTCCCGCGGTTCCTACTACCGCATGGCCCTGCGCGGCGGTGGCGACGATCTGGACAACGAGGCGCGGCATATCTACTACCGCATCTTCAACGGCATGAAGGAATTGAGCCATGAGCTGCGCTCGGTGCTGGGCATGTCCGCCAACCATATCGCCAACCGGCACCGCCCCTATAGCGGCGCGCTGGGCGATAATCTGGAGCAGATGCTGGGCATCCTGGAAGACGCCGCCCGCCACTTCCGGACCTATGCCGCGGGCGAAGGCTCCCGCGCCGAACTCTCGGCCTATGCCGACCACTGCTCTTCCCGCATCAGCAAGATCCAGATCGAACTCTTGCAGCGCATCGATACCGAAGGCCTGTCCATGCGCAGCAGTGACCTGTATCTGAACTACCTGCAGTTCGCCCGCGCCTTCATCAACCGTTTCACCATCGTGGCCCTGCTGGAACGCGACCTCAACGACGCCTGCCGCCGCAACGTCGCCCGCAAGGAAGAAGATACGGCTGCCGCTTCGGCCCAGGCCTAAGACCGGACACAGACGAAACGAACATCGACGGAAGGGGCTCCTCTCACATGAGGAGCCCCTTTCCCAAGCGCCTCCCTTTCCGGCCATTTTTTCAGATGGTACGGCATGCCCGCCCAATGGCAGACATGGCCGTACGCCCTCCCGAGGACAGTCCCGGAAGCCTGTCCGCCCATCGGGAATGACGAAGCCTCCGCATGGAGGGCTTTTTTGCGTCCTGCGGGCCACCGCCTGCCCGAAACGAGCTGTACGGGGAGAGCTCCACACGGGCCCATCCCAACCACCGGACATGCCTGACAGAGACCGGTGCACGCCATGCCGCCCCCCGGCCCGGCATCAGCCTTCCCTACCAAGGCAGCCCCCAGCCGGAGTATCCCGGCCCGCGTTTCAGACCGGCCAGCCTCTCCCTGCCGCTCCGGGCCTGCTATGAGGCAGCAACCGCCGGGCAGCCCTACGAGTCCCTCCGGCATCGCTGCCCGGTATCCCCAAACACGCCTTCACTTCCCGACATCCGCACAAGACGGACCTCTGCCGAAGAGCGTCCCGCCCTGCGGCGTACCTGCAGCCACTTATCAAAGAGCTCTCCCGACGGTCCCTTCATCGCAGGAAGGCCCCGTCCCATACTTCCAGAGGTATTCCAGCGGCCCGGGAGCAAGCGCGAGCGAGAAAAAGAAAAAACTCCGGCATCTTCTCTCCCCAGCTTTTTCCCTCCCTCCTTTTCCCGGCCCCATGACCAGACATGTCCTTTCCTCCCAGCCGCCAGCCAGCGACGGGGACCGGCGGCCCGACCTGAGGAAAGTTTTTTCGGGGATGGGGAGAGCACGAGAGGGGAAGGGGCAGTTTTTACAAAAAACGCCCCTTCCCCTCTCGTCATCCCCCTACTCCACGGCCTTTCCCCAACAAAAAAAGCGGGGCAGTGGCCTGCACCCGCTTTTACCGGAAAAACAAAGGAACGCTGATAGATTACTTCTTGTCGCCGCTGTGCTTGAGGCTCTGACCGTGCTGCATGAAGTAGACCTGCTCGGCCAGATTGACGGAACGCCGCCAGATGCGCGTCAGGGCACGCACCACCAGCAGGGTATGCATGACCAGCTGGGGATCGGGGCGCTTGCCTTCTTCCTGGCGCAGCAGCTCCAGCAGGCGCTGTACGATGCGCATCTCGTTCTGCAGGGCCTCGTCCTCGCAATTGCGCAGGGCCAGGGCTTCCTGCCCGTTGCCTTCGCGGAAGCAGTCCATGGCGCGCATGAAGGCCTCGCGGGCACGCTGCATCATGCCGCAGACCTCGTCCGCCAGGATGCGGCGCCCGGGCACGTCTTCCATGAGCACGGTCTGCTCGGCCACGGTCACGGCCTCGTCACCGATACGCTCCAGATCCACCACCATGCGCAGGGCGGCCACCACGAAGCGCAGATCGCCGGCCACGGGCTTGATGCGGGCCATGAGGCGCAGGCACAGCTCGTCGATCTCGTTTTCCAGGGCGTCGATGGCCGTATCACCGTCACAGACGGCGATGGCGCGCACGGCCTCGCCCTTTTCATAGGAGCGCGCAGCCTCTTCCAAAGCGATGTCCACTTGCGCATACATGACCAGCAGGCGCGTGCGCAGCGTGGCCAGCATGTGCTGGGGCGTGTAATCCTGAAGAACCATTAACCGAACCTGCCTGTGATGTAATCTTCCGTCTCTTTCTGGGACGGACGGGTGAAGATGACGTCCGTGCTGTCGCTTTCCACCAGACGGCCCATGTAGAAGAAGGCCGTCCGGTCGGAGATGCGGGCCGCCTGCTGCATGCTGTGGGTCACGATGATGATGGTCAGGCCTTCCTTGAGCTCCACGATGCTCTCTTCCACCTTGCGGGTGGCGATGGGGTCCAGGGCGCTGGCGGGCTCGTCCATGAGCAGCACCTGCGGCTCCACGGCCAGGGCGCGGGCGATGCACAGGCGCTGCTGCTGGCCGCCGGAAAGGCCCAGGGCCGAGGAGGAAAGGCGGTCTTCCACTTCGTTCCAGAGGGCGGCGCGGCGCAGGGCCAGCTCCACCTTCTCGGTGATGAGGTTCTCGTCCTTGACGCCGTTGACGCGCAGGCCGTAGGCCACGTTCTCGAAGATGCTCTTGGGGAAGGGATTGGGCTTCTGGAAGACCATGCCCACCTTCTGCCGTAGGCGCACCACATTGGTGCGGGGCTGGTTGACGTCCTCGCCGTCCAGCATGATGCGGCCTTCCACCCGGCAGCCGGGAATCAGGTCGTTCATGCGGTTGAGACAACGCAGGAAGGTGGACTTGCCGCAGCCGGAAGGCCCGATGAGGGCCGTGACGCCGCCGGCCTCGAAATCCAGGCTGACATCCTGCAGGGCGTGGGAAGCGCCGTAGTAGACGTTGATCTTCTGCGCCGAAAGTGCTGTTGCCATAACTACTCCTGCACGGGCGTCCGGGGGGCGTCCGCGCGCCTCAAGGTAAAGATGATGGCCGTGCTGCCGTCCTCGGCCGGGCTTTCCGCCCAGATGCGGCCGCCGTGCCGTTCGATCACATGTTTGCAAATGGCCAGGCCCAGACCCGTGGAATTCTGCCCGCGATGGCGCTCCACCTGATAGAAGCGCTCGAAGATGCGCGGCAGGTCGTCCGCCGGGATGAGCACGCCGTCGTCCACCACGCGGATGACCACGTCGTCGCCTTCCACCCGGCCCGTGACGCGGATGGCCGTCTCTTCTTCGGCATAGCGGCAGGCGTTCTCCAGCAGGTTGCGGAACACCAGCGTCAGCAGACGGTCGTCGGCCAGCACGGGGGGCAGTTTTTCCAGATGGCCTTCCAGACGCAGCTTGCGCTCCTGCAGGCGGGTCTGGCACAGGCTGCCCGCCTCATCGAGGGTGGCGGCGCATTCCGTGGGGCAGAGCTCCAGGGCGCCTCCCTGCCCTTCCAGACGGGCCAGCACCAGCAGATCCTCCAGCATGCGGGCCAGGGAACAGCTGTGGCGGTAGATGATGGCCGCAAAGTGCTGCGCCTGCTCCGAGGAATCCATGCTGAGCAGAGTCTCGGCATAGCCCTGGATGGCGGTCAGCGGCGTGCGCAGCTCATGGGAAACATTGGCCACGAAATCGCTGCGGATGCGTTCCAGCTGCATCAGGTCGCTGATGTCGCGGAAGACCAGCACCGCGCCCAGACGGGCATCGGCCAGCACAGGCAGGGAGATGAGCACCGAGAAGACCCGGCCGCCCAGATGCAGCTGCACCTGGCGCAGCGAACGGGGCACGTCCAGATCCTCGTCCCCGTTGCCGGAGGACGAGCGGGCCACCTGGGCGGAACGCAGCATGGCATCCACGGCGTCCTGCAATTCGGGCGAGGGGATCACCTCGATGACCGGGCTGCCCGCCATGTCGGTCACCTGGGGGAAGAGGCGGGCAAAGGCGCCGTTGCAGCGGCGGATGCGGCCCTGCGGGCCCAGCACCAGCACGCCGTCGCTCATGGTGTTGAGCACGCTCTCCAGCTGGGCGGTCTTGTCCGAGGCGATACGCACCTGCTCGCCGATGCTGTCGGCCATGCGGTTCACGGCTTCGGCCAAGGGGGCGAATTCCGTGCCCGGCAGACGGCGCAGACGCCGTTGCAGACGGCCGCGTGAGATGGCCGAGACCACGTCCACCATCTGGCCTAGGGAACGCCGCATGGCGCCGGAGATGAAGGCGGCCAGCACCACGGCCAGCACCACGGCCAGCAGGATCATGGGCGCGAAGACGTGCAGGCGCTTCTGGATGAGCAGGTTGACGCTGTCCAGCGGCAGGGCCAGACGCAGGATGCGCCCGTCAGGCAGGTTGCGGGCCGCGTAGGCAAAATTCTTATGTAAGGTGCCGCTGGCGCGCAGGGAATAGCCCTGCCCCTCGCTGCGGGCCTGCACCACTTCGGGACGGTCGCCGTGGTTGTCCATGCCCTCGGGCGAAACGCCGCCGGTCTCCGCCAGCACGTTGCCGTCGGCATCCAGCAGGGAAAGGCGCAGGTCGGGCAGGTCGAGCACGCGGGCCAGGACCTCCAGATCGTTTTCGCCGCGCAGCATCAGTTCGCCCGCCACGCGCGCCTCGCGCAGCAGACCGGTGCGTGCTTCGTCGAGCTGGCGCTCTTCCAGCCATTCGCGCGTCAGCCACAGGGAAAGCCCCGCGGCCACCGCGGCCACCAGCAGGATGGCCCAGAAGATCCGGGCCCTAAAAGAACGGAACATCCCCGTCATCTCAGCCTCTCAAACGGTAACCGACGCCGCGCACGGTCTCGAGCGCGGCGGCTTCTTCACCCAGTTTGGCCCGCAGACGCCGGACATGCGTGTCCACCGTACGGGCGTAGCCTTCGAACGAATATCCCCAGACCGCGTTGAGCAGCTGTTCACGGGTACGCACGGCGCCCGCATGCCGCATGAGGTCTTCCAGCAGACGGAACTCCGTGGCCGTCAGGGCCACTTCCTGCCCGTCCAGGGTCACACGGTGGGCCTCCACATCCAGCAACAGGGCCCCGCGGCACAGGGCCGTGCCCATGCCGGGGCGGCTGCCGCGGCGCAGGATGGCCCGGATGCGCAGCACCAGCTCCCGGACGCTGAAGGGTTTGACCACATAATCATCGGCCCCCAGGGTCAGGCCCACGATGCGGTCCACTTCCTCGCCGCGGGCCGTGAGCATGAGCACGGGGATGGCCGCCGTGACCGGCTGGGCCTTGAGCCTGCGGCAGACATCGCAGCCGTCCATGCCGGGCAGCATGAGGTCCAGCACCACCAGGTCGGGCAGCTCGGAGGTCGCCATGTGCAGGCCCCCCAGCCCGTCGGCCGCTTCCAGTACCGCAAAGCCTTCGCGCTCAAGGTTGAAGCGCAGCAGCTGGCGGATATCGTTTTCGTCTTCAATAACAAGTATGCGTTGCATGGAGCTTTCCTTTGCCTTGGAGAAGTAGTGCCTTTCCCATGCGCCAGCAATGCGCCTGAAAGGTTACAATTGTGTGACAGGGCCGTAAAAACCGCGTTTTTCAAAGTGTCTCCGCATCTTCGCCGAGGCGTCACATTTTCGTAACAAAACCTGAAGAAAAGGGAGGTGCTTCGGGATTGAGCCGAAGCAAAGACTTTTTTCCTTTTGAAGGAGCACTATCATGAATCTCGCCAAAACTCTGGTCCTTACCTGTGCCGCCCTGGGTCTGAGCGTGGCCGCCCACGCCCAGGATATCGTCGTCAACGGTTCTACCACCGTGCTGCCCGTCATGCAGAAGGCCGCCGAATCCTTCATGGCCGCCAACCCCGACATCAAGCTGGTGATCTCCGGCGGCGGTTCCGGCAACGGCATCAAGGCCCTGGGCGAAAAGCAGTGCGACGTGGCCATGAGCTCCCGCGACATCAAGGACAAGGAACGCGCCGCCGCTGAAAAGAAGGGCGTGAAGCCCGTGCGCATCGCCGTGGCCGTGGACGCCATCGTGCCTGTGGTCAACCCCGAGAACCCCGTGAAGGACCTGACCCTGGAGCAGCTTTCCTCCATCTACGCCGGCAAGGTGCGCAACTGGAAGGAACTGGGCGGTCAGGATGCCCCCATCGTGGTCATCTCCCGCGATACCTCTTCCGGTACCTTTGAATCCTGGCAGGAACTGGTCATGAAGAAGGAACGCGTGACCCCCGCCGCCCTGATGCAGGCCTCCAACGGCACCGTGGTGCAGGCCGTGGCCAAGAACAAGAACGCCATCGGCTACATCGGCCTGGGTTATCTTGACAAGAGCGTCAAGGGCCTGACCGTGGGCAAGGTGGCCGCCAGCGCCAAGACCGCTCTGGACGGCGAATGGCCCATCGCCCGCGAACTCTACATCTTCACCAACGGCGATCCCAAGGGCGGCGTGAAGAAGCTGGTGGACTACCTGCTGGCCGCCGACAAGGGCCAGAAGGACGTCCTGGCCGTGGGTTACGTTCCCCTGCAGCATTAAGCCCGCAGCGCCGGGCAGACGCTCCCCTTCTCCTGTCGGGGGCCTCTGCCCGGTCCCCCGCAAGGGGAAAGGGCCCGTGCCGGTCTGAGGGATCATACCGGCGTGCGTCCCCCTTTCCCCCGTTTTTCCGCTTTTTTCCCGCTTCCTCCAGCGGGCGCGTCCCGCAAGGAAACCTTCGGAGAAAACCATGTTCAGCTCTTCCCACGAGCGGGCCATCCGCATCTGCCTCACCGCCATCGCGGCCTCGTCCCTGCTGGCGCTGGCAGGTATCGTCATCTTCCTGTTCACCGAAGGCCTGCCCCTGTTCCGGCATGTGAGCCCGCTGGACTTTTTGCTGGGCGACCTCTGGTACCCCACGGAAGATCCCGGCCTGTTCGGCATCTTCCCGCTGCTGGTGGGTTCCGTGGCCGTCACCGTGCTCTCCTCGCTGCTGGCCGTGCCCCTGGGCGTCATGACGGCCGTGTATCTGGCCGAGATCGCGCCGCCCTTCGCCCGCCGCATCATCAAGCCCTTCGTGGAACTGCTGGCGGCCCTGCCTTCGGTGGTGCTGGGCTTTCTGGGCATGGTGGTGCTGGCCCCCATCCTCCAGGACGTGCTGGGCGCCGCCACGGGCCTCAACCTGCTCAATGCCTCGCTGGTGCTGGCCATCATGAGCCTGCCCACCATCTGCTCCGTCTCCGAGGACGCCCTGCGCGCCGTGCCCCGCTCCCTGCGCGAGGCCTCTCTGGCGCTGGGCGCCACCCGCTGGGAGACCATCGTGCGCGTGGTGGTGCCCGCGGCCCTTTCCGGCATCGGCACGGCCATCATGCTGGGCATGTCCCGCGCCATGGGCGAGACCATGGTGGTGCTCATGGCGGCCGGCGGCGCGGCCATGCTGCCCCAGTCCCTGCTGGATCCCGTGCGGCCCATGCCCGCCTCCATCGCCGCTGAAATGGCTGAAGCCCCCTTCCGCAGCGACCATTACTACGCCCTGTTCGCCACAGGCATCGTCCTGTTCCTGATGACGCTGGCATTCAACATGATCGCTTCCCGCATCGCCGAAAAACACCGCCAGGTGGGCTCGGCCAGCCTTTAAGGAGCCCTTCCATGCCTCTTGCCACACCCGACCCGCGCCGCCGTCTTTTCGTCCAGGGCGCCATGCTCGGCACCCTGCGGCTGGTGGCCGCCTTCAACGTCATCCTGCTGGTGGCCATCTGCCTCTTCCTGCTGGTGCAGGGCCTGCCCGCCCTCAGCTGGGAATTCCTCTCCACCCCGCCCCGCGAGATGATGACCGCCGGCGGCATCCTGCCCTGCATCGTGGGCACGGCCATCCTGGCCCTAGGTTCCCTGCTGCTGGCCTTCCCCCTGGGAGTGGCCACGGCCGTCTACCTGCATGAATACGCGGGCAACACGCCCTTCGCCCGCATGGTGCGCCTGGGGGTCAACAACCTGGCCGGGGTGCCCTCGGTGGTCTTCGGCCTGTTCGGGCTTTCGTTCTTCGTGACCTTCTGCGGCATGGGCGTCAGCATCCTGTCCGGCATCCTGACCCTGGCCGTGCTGACCCTGCCCGTGATCATCAGCACCGCCGAGGAGAGCCTGCGCTCCGTGCCCGACACCTACCGCCAGGCCTCCCTGGCCCTGGGTGCCGGCAAGGCCCAGACCATCACCCGCGTGGTACTGCCCTGCGCCATGCCGGGCATGCTCACCGGCGCCATCCTGGGCGTGGCCCGCGCCGCCGGTGAAACGGCCGCCATCATGTTCACCGCCGCGGTCTTCTATACGCCCAAGAACCCGGACTCCATCTTCAGCTCGGTCATGGCCCTGCCCTACCACATGTACGTGCTGGCCACTGCCGGCACGGACATCGAGAAGACCCGCCCGCTCCAGTACGGCACGGGCCTGGTCCTCATCCTGCTGGTGCTGGGCATGAACCTGCTGGCCATCATCCTGCGCGACCACCTGCAGCGCCGTCACCACGCCTAGAAGGTCTCCGCACCACAGACCGGTCTTTTGGGAAAGGGCCCTCTCTCGCATCGGCAGAGGGGGCCCCTTTCCTTTTCCATGGCTTTCCCGGCACGCGCTTTTCGCGGACCGCCACGCCGTTACAGAGATGGCTTTCCTGCGGCACGTGCTCCCCCCCTCCACGACGCTGGGGAAAGCCTGAGAGCCCCCGCCCCTGCCGTGCGGCACTCTTTTCATCTCCCGGGCAGGGAACCGCCTGCCGCAAGAAGTCATCGGTTCCTCCTCCTGTGCCCTGCTCCCGTGGGCCGCAGCAGGAACGCGAACGGGCCGGAAGGGAGATCCCTTCCGGCCCGTCATCTTGCCATACGATGTTTGCCGTCCCCAGCTACGGCAGCAGGGTCACGCTGCCTTCGTGCACGCTGATGCGATGCACCAGCACGCCCAGAACTCCGGCGATGTCCAGTTCCGAGGTATCCACGATGACGGCATCGGCAGCGGGGCGCAGGGGCGCCACGGCCCGGTTGCGGTCCAGGGAGTCACGCTGGCGGATCTGCTCGGTCAGCGTCACCAGATCGGCTTCCACCCCGCGGGCGGCCAGATCGCGCAGACGGCGCAGGGCCCGCACTTCGGGGGAGGCATCCAGAAAGAATTTGAAACGGGCGTCCGGGAAGACCACCGTGCCCATGTCGCGGCCTTCCACCACCAGCGGCGTGGCTTCGCCCATGGCCCGCTGGGCCTCGCGCAGCACTTCGCGCACCACAGGCACCGTGGCGATGCGGGCGGCCAGCATGCCCACCTGCTCGGTGCGCACTTCGCCGCGGATGGGCACGCCGTTGCAGCACACCGCGGAGGCCCGTCCCTTGCCGGACAGGCTGAAGGTCCACTGGCGGCACTTCTCGCGCAATTCCTCTTCGGGCAGGGTCTCCGCACCGGGCCCCAGCTTGAGGGCCAGGCAACGGAACATGGCGCCGGTATCCAGATAGGCCACATGCAGGCTCTCGGCCAGCTGCTGGGCCAGCGTGGTCTTGCCCACACCGGCGGGGCCGTCCAGGGTCACCACAGGCAGGGTCGTCTTCATCCCCGCACCTCCTGCATCCACTGTTTCATGGCCTCCAGGAAGGCCGTGTTCTCTTCGTCGCTGCCCACGCTCACGCGCAGATGTTCGGGCAGGCTGTAGCTCTTGAGCGGCCGGATGATGATGCCGCGTTGCAGCAGGGCCTCGAAGCAGGCCGCCGCCGTGCCGCAGCCCTCGGGCAGCTGCATCATGATGAAATTGGCGGCGCTGGGCCACACCGTGCAGTCCAGGGCGCGCAGGCCTTCGGTCAGGCGACGGCGACCGGCGCGCACGCATTCCAGCGTGGCGGCCCGGAAGGTGCTGTCCTGCAGCACGGCGATACCGGCCTCTTCGGCCAGGATGTTGACCGAGAACGGCAGGCGGGCCCGCCAGTAATACTGGGCCAGCTCGGCCGGCAGGATGCCGTAGCCCAGACGCAGCCCGGCCAGACCGTAGCTTTTGGAGAAGGTGCGCATGATGGCCACGTTGTCCGGGATGTCGCCCGAGGCCAGCAGGGAGAAGCGGGCCTCGTCCTCGGGACTGTCGCCCGCAAAGTCCATGTAGGCTTCGTCCACCACCAGCAGGCAGTGGGGGAAGCGCTCGCCAAGACGCTGCGCCAGGCGGCGCACGTCGGCCAGCGGCGGGCAGTAGCCGGAGGGATTGTCCGGCGTGGTCACGAAGACCAGACGGGTGTCATCGTCCACCAGGGCGAAGAGCGCGTCGAGGTCGAAACTGAAATCCGCATTGAGGGGATGGCGGCGCACTTCCACGCCGCAGACCTGCGCCTGAATGGGATAGATGCTGAAGCAGGGCTCGAAGCAGACCACGGAATGCTTGCCCGGCACCAGGAGCATGCGAATCAGCATGTCGATGATCTCGTCCGAACCGTTGCCCACCACCACCTGGTCGGGGCTGACGCCGTGCGTACGGGCCAGGGCCGCCACCAGACGGGGGTTGCCGCCCTGGGGATAGCGGAAGGCTGTCCCGGCGTGCAGGCCCAGGGCCTCCTTCACCAGGGGCGAGACGCCCAGGGGATTCTCGTTGCTGGCCATTTTGACGACCTTGGACAGGCCGTATTTCTCCTGAATTTCGGCAATGGACATGCCGGGAACATAGGCGCTCAGGGCGGCTATTTCCGGGCGCACGGCGCAGGTGTACATACAGACTCCAGATGCAAAGAAAAAAGGGCCGCCGCAAGTGCGGCGGCCCGAGAAACCGTTGTCAGTTCCCGGTCCGGCCGGGACTTACCTGTTGGGGCGAACGGTCAGCACAGGCATGGACGCGTTCTTGACGACCTTTTCAGCCACGGAGCCGAAGAGGATGCGGTCGATGCCCTTGCGGCCGTGGGTACCCATGACGATGAGGTCGGCGCCTTCGTCATTGGCACGGGTCAGGATCTCTTCGGCGGCGTAGCCGATGAGCACCTGGCCCTTGGCTTCCACGCCGGGGAAGTTCTCGGCCACGAAAGCGTCCATGGACTTTTCAGCGCCGGAGACGATCTCGCCCACGAAGTTCTCGATGGTGTTGGGCGGCACATGGAAGCCCACATACTGGCTCAGCGAGGGAGCCGTGTAGACGACGATGATGCTGGCCCCCAGGCCCTTGGCCAGCATGGTGGCGTACTCTGCCACGGCCGCGCTGTGTTCGGAAAGGTCAACCGCGCAAAGAATCTTCTTGATTTCCTTCATGGTACGCTCCATTACCGCCCAAACGGACAGAAGTAAAATGTTGAAAATCCAGTTCCATCAGGAAAGGGGGGATGGCCCTTTCCTCCGCCGTGCGCCCGGAAATAGCCGCCCTGAGCGCCTATGTTCCCGGCATGTCCATAATGTAAGGACTTTCCCTGCACAAGACAAGGCCTTTTCTCCAATTTGTGCTAAAAAGCACAAACTTTTCCCTATTCCTTGTCCTTGCGGCGCGGCCCGTTCTTGTGGCGGCAGGTCAGGCTCTCCACATCGATGCGCAGGATGTTCACCCGGGCCAGGGCGGCATCGGGCGTGGGACGCGGGCAGCGCGCATCGAAGCGCAGGCTGATGGCGTCCAGGGCCCGGCGCTTCTCTTCCGTATCGGTCACTTCGCTCACCCGGCCGGTACCGCAAAGGCTGCGGAAGTGGGTGGTGGACTTTTCGCGGATGATGCACACGTCCACCGCCGTGGAAAAGCCCACCCGGCCATCCCGGCGCAGCACGTCGATCTTGCGCCCTTCCAGCGCGCAATGGATGTAGATGTGCCCATCCAGCCAGACATGGTTGAAGGGCAGCACATAGGGGAAATCCCCTGTCTGGAAGGCCACGTACAGCGATTCCGCCTTGTTGAGGATCTCGCCGGGCAGGGCCGGATCATCGCTCAGTTCCACGCGGCTCACGATCTTTTCCATGATGTTTTCTCCTCCCCTTACAGGATAACGGGCCCGCGGGCTCAGGACAAGCGTCCCGTCCCGGCGGACCAGGCAAAAAAGTGGCCGCCGTCCACTTCCCCGGCGGCATCGGCCCCGGGCAGGGGCAGGCCCTGACGGCAGCAGTCCCAGCAGCGCACCAGCGCCTGCCGGTCCGCCCCATCGGGATGGCGGGCGGCCTCGGCCAGACGGGCTGCGCGGGCGGGCGTCATGGGATGGTGCCCCGGCTTGCCCGCCAGCGCCACCAGGCGCGGGTTGACCCGCCCCTGGCACAAGAATCCGCCCAGTACCTCGTTGCCGTTGTCCTGCAACAGGCGGCGGGCCACCGCAAGACACTGGCGGGAATGTTCCGAGCCGGGACGTGTGCCGTGGGTGCCGAAAAAAAAGATGCGTTTGCCGCGTATGCCCTGCCACAAGCGCAGGCTGCGGCTGTCGGGCAGGCCGCGGCGCACCCAGAAGCCCAGGAGCAGAGTCCCGGCATGATCGAGCAGCGGCGGATGCCCCGCGGGGAACACGGGGGCCCCGGTGGCGTCGGCAAGGGCATCAGCCAAAGAACGGGTATTGCCGGTGGTGCTGGAGCAAAGGATGCACAGCGGCAAGGAAAGCTGGGGGATGATGTCTGTCATGGCTATCTGTGATACTGTATGCCGCCCTTTGTCAGGCCTGCGCCGCGGCATCACCGGAGCGCGACGCACAGTGGCGGGAGCGTCATGCAAAAAGGCACGGCCGAAGGCCGGGCCTGCCTGCGGCCCTCATCTATGCCGCATAGGGGCAGGCCCGTAAAGGCCGGAGCGAAAAACACGGCCGGAAAGCCGCTAGTCCTGGGCCCGGCGCTCCAGGGCCGCCATGTCCAGCAGTTCCACCCGCCGCCGCTCCAGGCGGATGGCGCCTTCCCGGGCCAGCTTGTTGAGTTCCCTGCTCAGGCTCTCGCGGCTCAGGCCCAGCAAGCGGGCCATGAGCTCCCGGGTACCGGGCAGTTTCAGCTGGCGGCGGCCCTCCTCCATGCGGGAGCGGTGCAGCAGCCATCCGGCCACCCGGCGGGAGACCGAGATCACGCCCTGCGAGCCGGCCACCTTGTTGACGAACAGACGCTGCCGGGCCGCCAGCACCTGCAGGAGCCAGCGGGCCAGCCGGGGATTCTCGTCCAGCAGCCTGTCCATGGTGGCCCGCTCCAGCCAGAGCAGGCGTCCCGGCCCCAAAGCCACGGCCGTGGCGGGCAGGGGGGCCTCGTAGAACAGGGCCCCCGGATCGGGGAAGGCCCCGCCACGGGTCAGGTGCAGGACATATTCCCTGCCCTGCGGCCCCATCTTGACCAGTTTCACCTCACCGGACAAGACGAAGGGCACATGGCGTATCTCGTCCCCTTCACGGAACAGCACATCGCCCGCCCGCATCTCGGCCAGACGGCCCGTGTCCAGCACAAGGCCGGTCTGCCTTTCGTCCAGCCAGCGGCCCAGCGGACTGTGGCGCAGGGCATCCCGCAGGCTCTGGGGATCGGTGGGGCGGTCCCCTTTTTTCCGGTCCATGCGCGACCTCCATGAAAGCTTCGCCCCTGCGGGGCAGGGGCAGGAAAAACGACCGGACGGGGCAGCGGCCCCGCCGGGCCCAAAAACACAGGGGAAGACCGCGTCACGGCCTTCCCCTGCGGAGAATCTTAGCCCAGGATCGCCTTGAGGTCTTCGTCAGGCGTGGTCACGGGCATGATGTTCCACTGCTCCACCAGCACCTTGAGGATGTTGGGGGACACGAAGGCAGGCAGCGTGGGCCCGAGGCGGATGTTCTTCACGCCCAGGGCCAGCAGGGTCAGCAGGATGCTCACGGCCTTCTGTTCGTACCACGAAAGCACCAGCGACAGCGGCAAATCGTTGACGCCGCACTTCAGGGCATCGGCCAGGGCCATGGCCACACGCACGGCGGCGTAGGCATCGTTGCACTGGCCCACGTCCAGCAGGCGCGGGATGCCGCCCAGGCTGCCCAGCTCCTTGTCGAAGAAACGGAACTTGCCGCAGGCCAGGGTCAGGATCAGGCAGTCGGCCGGGATCTTCTCCACCAGCTCGGTATAGTAGTTGCGGCCGGGACGGGCGCCGTCGCAGCCGCCCACCAGGAAGATGTGGCGCAGCTTGCCCTGGGCCACGGCATCCAGCACGGCGGGCGCGGCACCCAGCAGGGTCTCGCGGCCAAAGCCGGTCAGCACTTCCTTGCCGGGCACGTCTTCCTCAAAGCCGGGCAGCTCCAGGGCCTTCCGGATGACGGCCGAGAAATCACGGTCCTTGCAGTGGCCCAGGCCGGGCCAGGACACGTTGCCGGAGGTGAAGACCTTGTCGGCGTAGCCCTTGGGATCCTGGATGCAGTTGGTGGTGAAGAGCACCGCGCCGGGGAAGGCGGGCAGTTCCTTCTGCTGGTTCTGCCAGGCCGTGCCGTAATGCCCGGCCAGATGCGGGAAGGCATGCAGCACGGGATAGGCGTGGGCGGGCAGCATCTCGCCGTGGGTGTAGACGTTGATGCCCGTGTCGCGGGTCTGCTCCAGCAGGGCCAGCAGATCGGGCAGATCGTGGCCGGAGACGAGGATGGCCTTGCCCTTGCGCCGGCCCAGGGAAACGGGCGTAGGCACGGGCGTGCCGAAGGTACCGGTATTGCCCGCTTCCAGCAGCTCCATGGCGCGCAGGTTGGCCTTGCCGCATTCCAGCACCAGGCCCAGCCAGCCGTTGAGGTCACGGCTCTCGGGATCCAGCTCGGTACCGGCGCGCAGGCCGCGATACAGGAAGGCGGCCACGTCGGGATCGCGCTGGCCCAGTTCGGCGGCATGGTCGGCATAGGCGGCCACGCCCTTGAGGCCGTAGAGCAGGATCTGCATGGCGGAACGCACGTCCTCGTCGTCGGACAGGCGGTCGATGGCCGTATCGCGCAGGTCCAAGGCGGCCAGCGGCGAGGGCGACGGGGCACCGGGCACGCGGGCGGCCAGGGCGGTGGTGCGCTCCAGGCATTCTTCCTGCACGGCGCGCAGGGAGACGGGATCGAAATTCACATTGGTCAGGGTGGAGAACAGGGCCTTGAAGGCGAAGTCGTCGGTGGCGGTGTCCACGATGCCGGCGTCACGGGCCATCAGGGCCACGGCCGCCAGTTCGCGCAGCTGCCATACCAGCTTGTCCTGCTGGATGGCCACGGCCTCGTTCTTGCCGCAGATGCCAAGGCGGGTACAGGCCTTGCCCTTGGAGGTCTGTTCACACTGGTTGCAAAACATGGGGGGCTCCTTGTGCTGAGGGGGATGGGTGTCTGTCCATGTCACTAGAGCACATCTCCTCCACCGCAACTGTGACCATCGTCACAAAACAGGGAATCTTTTCACAGTCCCGCCGGACTGCCGGACGATATGCGGAAGATCCCGCCCCTTGCGCTTACTTCCAGAAGCGTTTCCAGCCGGAGGCGGGCGCCTCATGACCGCCCTGCAAACTGCCGCCCAGTCCCAGCCGGTGATCCAGCTCCGCCAGCCAGGCCGCGGCCGCCGCGCCGTGTTCCAGCTCCAGGGACCGGTGGCAGGCCAGCACGTCCTCTGCTCTGCCCCGCCAGAACGACAACTGCGGTTCCAGCAGGTCGAGATCGGGATGCCTGTCCACCAGCGTACGCAGCCCGGCGCTCACGCCTTCCGCATCGCACAGGCGGGCCAGCTGGCGACGGCGCTTCCAGCCCGGACGCCCCTGCGACCAGACCAGCGCCAGATGCAGGACGAAACGCTCGTCCGCCGTGGCTTCCCGCCGCCGGTTGCCGGGCAATATGCCCCGCACGGCCCCCAGCACGGCCTTGGTCCCGCTGCCCAGGGCATCCGCCACGGCACCGGTCCCAGAGCTGACGGCCCCGGCCACGGCCTGCCCGGCACCGATGACGGCACCGGCACCGGAACTCACGGCCTCGGCCACGGCCGTACCGCCGCGCGCCACGCTCTGGGCGGCGCCCCGGGTCTTTTCCAAGGCACTGTCGGCCACGGTGCCCACGGTCTCCGAGATCTTCTGGCCCATGGAGGCAGGCAGATCCATCAGCTGCTTGCGGAAGGCCTCCACGATGGCCCCCACGGTCTCCCGCGAGATCTCCGTCAGCATGGTGCCCGCCTCGCGGCAGCAGGCCTGCTGCCGGGCCTCTTCCCTGCCAAGGGCCGCGAAGCGGAAGGCGCTGCGCGTCACCACACCGGCCCGGATGGCCAGCAGGCAGTTGGCCGCCCCGTCGATGACCGCGGACGTGCACTGCTGCATCATGGGCCCCATGAGCGGCACGCTGGAGGCCGCCATGACGGGCGTGACCGCGGGCAGCAGCTCGTTCATGCTCTCGGTGATGGTCCGGGGGATGTCCAGGGCCTCGATGGAAAAGGAAATGAAGGTGGCCGAGGAGACCGTGCTGTAGACGCTCCACAGCTCCGCCGGGGAGGGACGCTGGTTGTAGATGCCGGAGACCCGCCAGATCATGCGCGCCAGCGAGACGAACATGATGAGCGCATCCAGACGGCCGTTCTGGGACAGGGCCGTGCCCAGGAACACCCGCTTGGCGTTGTTGCGGATCTCTTCCCCGGCACGGGCGTCCAGCACGTCGAGGGCCTTTTCCAGAAAATCCTCATCCGTAGCGCGGATGCCTGCGGCGCGGACGTGGGGATTCTTTTTCAGGCGGCGTGCCAGTTCCCGGGCAAAGGCCTGGCGTTCGGCTTCCGAGGGGTCGTCACGCAGGACAAGACGGGGCGCACGGGCAAACCAGGCCAGGCCCAGCCAGAGCACGGCGCCTGCCTCCAGGGCCAGCAGGGCCACGAAGGCCAGCCAGCCCCAGCCGGGGGCCAGCACTTCCACGGTCTGGAAGACCGTCAGGTCCAGCTGGACCAGCAGCATCAGGATGACGAGCATGAAAAGGGCCGCAGCCGCTTTCAACAAGGTCGAGATAAAGGTCATGTAAGGTACCTGCACAAAGGAAGGATGAGGGGCCCCGCCGCGGGAGTTGCCCGCAGGCCGGGCCTGTCGGGACGGCTCCGGCCAGTACGGTGGAGCCGCTCAAAGCACAACACGGAACGCGTCAGCAGGATGTCAGGAACAGCGGAAAGGATCAGCGGAGCGACGGAAGGCCCCGGGAAAGGAAGAAGGGAAGGCGCAGGATCGCGCCCGGAAAAACACCGGAACGAGCCGGGCCAAGGCACGGCCTGTCAGGAAAGGACGGCAGGCAAAGCCTGCCGTCCCGTGACTCACTTCAGAGCGGCGACACGGTCCGCCAGGGCCATGATGGTGTTGGCGTAGACCGTGGAGTGGTTGTAGCGCATCAGCAGGGCGTGCTGACGCTCGCGGGAAAGCCCGGCCTTCCAGCCGTGCCGGGCAAGATAGTTGGAGAGGCTGGCCACGGCATCGGGCACGGTGAACAGGTCCACACGGCCGTCGCCGTCACCGTCCGCACCATAGGTGGCGATATTGGACGGCATGAACTGGCACAGGCCCACGGCACCGTAGATGGAACCGGGCAGATGCTCCGGCGGCACGCGGTCGCGCAGCATGTGTTCCACCAGGGCCCTGGTCTCCTTGTAGGCCCAGTCCGCGCGCTTGGGCATGGTCTCGGCGATCCAGTCCATGTGCTGTTCATGGTCGCGCAGCTGCGGCAGCCAGTCGCTGATGCTCTCCGGCGTCCGGCTCACGGCCATGCTGGCCAGAGTGTAGAAGGCGTTCTCCGAGGTATCGCCCAGCACCTTGCCGAGGCGGGTCTCCACGAACAGCAGGGCTGCCGCGATGGACGAGGGCACGCCGTAGCGCTGTTCCGCCTGCCGGAAGGCCTTGCTGTTGGCCGTGATGAACTGGCGGCACAAACGCGCGTTGGCGTCCGTGACCACGCCCTTGTAATACTGCGCCTGCGGCTTGTCCGAAGGCGGTGCGGGAAAGAATTTGCGATTGTACAGGGCCTTGATCTTGCGGCCCATGGGCGACTGGGTGGGCGTGGCGGGCAGGCCCGCCAGCAGGGCGTCCACCTGGGGACCGGCGATGCCGTCGGCGGCCAGGCGGCGAGAGAGATCCTGCCAGGCAGGGGCCACGGCCGGGGTGGACGGACGCGCGGTCCTGGGGGCGGAGGACGCCACAGGCGTCACCACCGCAGGGGCCGCCGGAGAAGGCCCGAGAGAGCGTTCCCTGAGACCGTCATCGCTGCCGCCATCGGCGGACGGCGGCTCCAGGATCACGGTGCCGCTGGCCACCACGTCATCCACGGGTTCCTTGCCGCCGCAGGCAGCCAGCAGCAGACAAAACAGGGCGCACAGGACAAGGCGCAGGGCCTTGCGCCCGTCCCTGGCGGAGATGCTCATATCATACCTCCTGGAACGTCCAGACCACACGCCCCAGCATGCGGCGCTGCAACAGGGCGGCATCCAGGGACGTCTCGGGATAGTCCGGGGACTGGGCCCTCAGGACATAGCCCCGCTGCGAGCCGTCCAGGAACACCTGGCGGACCACCACGCCTTCCAGCGGGGCGAACAGGGCGTAGGTCCTGCCGGAGACAGGGGCCAGATCCTCCATGTCCACCCCGATGTAGGCGCCTTCGCGCAGCAGGGGCTCCATGGCCTGCCCGCGCAGGCGCAGCACCTGCAGCGAGGGCCGCAAAAAGGCCTGCGGCAGGGGGACCCTGCCGGAAATGGACAAGGCGGGCCTGGGAGCCTCGTCCGTATAGACACAGGCCATGTCGTAAACGTCCACCACGGTGGACCGGGTGAAGTCGTCCCCGTAGCAGGCCACGGTCTCGGCCAAGGCCTGGGGGGCCTCCTGCGGGCAATACCCTTTGTCCGTGCGCAGATAGAGGGGCCCCACCCCGTACTTGAGCCAGTCGGGGTTGAGGCCGAAGCGCTCGAAGAGCTTCATGTACCAGTCGCCCGGCACAGAATCACGGCGCTTGGCGTCCGAGATGCTGGACTGGCGGATGTTGAGCAGCTCCGCCAGCTCCACCTGGGTACGGCAGTTGGTGGCCAGCTTGATGCGTTCGTAGATTTCCGTAAAGCCCATGGTCCACCTACTTCTGCAGATCCAGCAAGGGCATCTGGCTGCCCAGCACCATCTTGCTGTTCTCCTTGAAGGACTTGCGCAGGGCATCGAGCCAGCGCTGATAGGAATAGAATTCCGGTGACTTGCCGTAGGCCGCGGCGTAGACGGCCGCCGCCTGGGCATCGCCCTGGCCGTAGAGCACCTGGGCCTCGCGATTGGCCTCCGCGAGGATGAGGGCCTTCTGGCGGTCGGCATCGGAACGGATGCGCGTGGCCTGTTCCTGACCTTCGGAACGGTACTGCTTGGCCTGGCGTTCACGCTCGGCCCGCATGCGGTCGAAAATGGAACGCTGGTTCTCCGTGGGCAGGTCGGTGCGCTTGATGCGCACGTCCAGTACCTCCACCCCGTAGGGCTTCATGAGCTCGGAGACCTTTTCCGTCACGCGGGTCATGATGGTGGCGCGCTCCTTGGAGACCACCTCGGTCAGGGTATAGGCGCCCACCAGGGCCCGCAGCTGCGAATAGACCACGTCGTCCAGGCGGGCCTGCGCACCGGGGATGGTACGCATGGTGCGGTAGAACTGCAGGGGGTCGCTGATGCGCCAGCGGGCGTAGTTGTCCAGCACGATGGTCTTCTTGTCCACGGTGAAGGCCTCGCGCGAGCTGGCGGCGTAGTCGAGCACACGGGCGTCGAAATAGACGACCTTCTGGATGAAGGGCAGTTTGAAATGCAGGCCGGGCCGGTAGATCTCGGGCAGGGGGTCGCCCAGCTGGAGCACCAGGGCCTGCTGGGTCTGGTGCACGGTGAAGCAGCACTGGGTCACGAAAACGGCCAGCACCAGCAGCAGGACACCGTAAAGGAGGGGATTCTTGGTCATTATTTCTTCTCCGAGGGCAGGACGCCGAAAGCGGGCGTACCCGGAAGAGGCATATGCGGCAGCACCTTGCCGGAGACCCCGCTGTCCAGCAGGGTCTTGTCCTTGGAGGCGGCCAGGATCTCTTCCATGGTCTCGTAATACAGGCGCTGGCGGGTCACGTCGGGAGCCTTTTCGTATTCCTGGCGCAGCGCGTCGAAACGGCGGGACTCGCCTTCGGCCTGCTGCAGGCGGGCCACCCGGTAGGCTTCGGCCTTGTTGAGGATGGCCGCGGCCTCACCGCGCGCCTGCGGCAGCAGGGCGTTGCGGTAGGCTTCCGCCTCGTTGATGATGCGGCTCTTGTCTTCGCGGGCACTGGCCACGTCCTTGAAGGCGTCGCTCACTTCCTGCGGCGGATGCACGTCCTGCATCTGCACGGCCAGCACCTGGATGCCGGCCTCGTAGCGGTCCAGGACCTGCTGGAGCAGCACGGTGGCGTCGCTCTGGATCTTCAGCTTGCCGTCGGTGATGGCCGAATCGATGAGGCTGTTGCCGATGACCTCGCGCATGGCGGCCTCGGCGGCGTTGCGCACCAGGTTGGTGGGGTCGGTGATGTTGAACAGATACTTGACCGCGTCGTTGATCTTGTACTGCACGCTGAACTGGACGTTGACGATGTTCTCGTCACCGGTGAGCATGGAGGCTTCCTTGGGCACGCTGCGCAGCTCGCCCTGGCGGAAGGTGGTGGCCTGCCCGGTGGAACGGAAACCCACCTCGCAGCGCAGCACCTGGGTCACCTGAGGTTTGTAGACGCTTTCGATGGGAGCGGGCAGCGCGTAGTGGGGACCGGGCCCTTCGGTGCGGTCGTACTTGCCGAAGCGCAGCACCACGCCTTCCTCGTCAGGGTTGACGATATAGATGCCGGACAAGAGCCACAGGCCCACCAGACCCAGCACCAGCCAGATCACCATGCCGCCCGGCATCTTCATGCCGGCAAGCTTCTTCAGGGCATTCCTGCCGTCAAAGCCGTTATCGTCGCCCCCGTTGCCGGAAGGCGAACGCCGGACACGCCGGGGCTGTTCGTCCTGCGTGTCGTTATCATCATCACCGAAGAGCGGACGGGAGGGGCGCTGCCCCTGCTGCCGTTGCCGTTTTTCCTGCAATTTATCCCAATCCCAAGTCATGTGGAGGACATCCCCTTTGCTGAATGGGGTTAAAGAACACTGTGGACGGCGACATTACGCCGGGGACCGGCCCGTACCGCCTTTGCCCGTGGCAGGGACCATCCTGCCGGAAGCCCGCTTTGCTGCCGGGCATACCGACGGGCAAGCTAAAAGACTACAAATATTATGATAATATGTCCCGGGGGTCAAGGCGGCTCGTCTTTCCTGACAGCCCGGAAAATGACAGTATTATAGTAAGAAATACCTGTCTCCTGTCAACGCACCCTGCCCTTCCCGCGTCCCGCAAAAAAGCAAAACAGGGCCGCGGCAACACCACGACCCTGTCCATTCCTGTAAAGATACAAAAGAGTTATACCTCGCTTACGATAGGCACCACCACCGGATCGCGTTCCAGGACCCGACGGAAGAAACGTCGTAACGAGGCCCGGATGCCTTCCTGCAAACGGGTGAGCTGGCCGGGACGGACGGACTCGATCTCGTCCAGCACCAGACACTTGGCATCCTCCAGCACATGGCTGTAGTGCTGCTCGAACACGAAGCCCTTGGAGAACATCTCCGGTCCGTGCAGCACGCTGCCGGTCTCGGCATCCAGCACCAGCACCACGATGACCATGCCCTCGTCGCCGAGGATGCGGCGCTCGCGCAGCACGGCCGAGCCCACGTCGCCCACGCCCTTGCCGTCCACCAGGGTGCATTCCACGGGCACGGGCGGCTCCAGGCGGATGCCGTCCGGCAGCAGGGTCAGGGGACAGCCGTCCTCCAGCAGGACCACGTTGTCGGGCTTGACGCCGCATTCGCGCGCCAGCTGGCCGTGCTTGAACAGATGGCGGTATTCCCCGTGCACGGGCACGAAATATTCCGGCCGCACGGCGCCCAGCAATTCGCGCAACTCGTCGCGGTGGGCGTGGCCCGAGGCATGGATGGCCCGCACGCTCTCGTAAAGGACCGTGGCGCCCAGACGGTACATCTCGTTGATGAGGCGCGACACGGCCTTGACGTTGCCGGGGATCATGCGCGAGCTCATGACCACGGTATCGCCCTTGCGGATGCTGAGCTGGCGGTGGCCGCCCAGCACCATGCGCGACAGCGCGGACAACGGTTCGCCCTGGGCACCGGTCACCACCAGCACCAGCTGCTCGTCGGGCAGGTCGGGCACGCCGTTATGGGCGTTGAAGAAACTGGGCGGCAGCTTGGCGATGCCCAGATCACGGGCCATCTCGATGTTGTTGGCCAGGGATTTGCCGCTGATGACCACGGTGCGCCCGCGCTCGCGCGCCAGGTCGAAGACTTCCTGGATGCGCTGGATGTGGCTGGAGAACAGAGTCACCACGATGCGGCCCGGGGCCTCGTCGAAGACCTTGCCCAGGGACTCCATGACGGCCCGCTCGGTAAGGGAACGGCCGTCGCGCTCCACATTGGTGGAATCGGAGAACAGCAGGCGCGCGCCCTCCGGCCCGGCGAAGTCGCGAAAGGTCGCCAGATCCGTGCCGCTGCCGGCCAGGGGCTGGGGATCGATCTTGAAGTCCCCGCTGTGGACGATGCGGCCCACGGGCGTTTCCACGCCCAGACCGAAGCCTTCGGGGATGGAGTGGCACACGGGGAAGAAATGGAAGGTCATGTCGCCCAGGGCCACCTGGTCGCCGGGCTCTACCGGGCACAGCTCCACCCAGTCCAGCAGCTCGTGCTCCCTGAGCTTGTGCTCCACCAGGGCCAGGGTGAAATAGGAACCATAGATGCGCGTGCCGCGCAGCTGGGGCACCAGCCACGGCAGGGCGCCGATGTGGTCTTCGTGGCCGTGGGTCAGGACGATGCCCAGCAGCTTGTCGCGCACGGCGCTCACGGCGCCGAAATGCGGGATGACCACGTCCACGCCCAGATGGAAATCATCCGGGAACATCAGGCCGCAGTCCACCATGACCACGCCTGCGGAGGTCTCCCACAGCTGGCAGTTGAGACCGATCTCCCCCAGACCACCCAGGGGGGTCACTGTCAAAAATTGTTCAGAATCACTCATACGGGACCGTTTATTTTCTTCTGGCGGCGCCACCTTCCCGCAGCAGGTCGGGATGATATTCGCCCATGGCTACATAGATCTGGGAAAGGGCCGTCAGATAGTCGGCCTTGGCACCGGTCAGGGAGGACTGGGCCGACGTGAGGTTGGCCGAAGCGTCCAGGACGTCGAAGTTGGTGCCCACATGTTCGTGATAACGGGCCAGGGCCACGTTATAGGCCTCCGTGGCCTGCGCCACGCTGTTCTGGGCCACGGCGATGCGCTTGCGGGCCTCCTGCACGGCCAGATACTTGGACTTGATGTCGTAGCCCACTTCCAGCTTGAGGTTCTCCTGCTCGTAACGCATCTTGGTCACCTGCCAGCCGGCCTGCTTGTCGGCGTAGTAGGTGGTGCCCCATTCGAACACGTTCCAGGTGGCCTGCGCCCCCACTTCCCAGTTGGTGACGTGCGAGCCGTTCTCGCCGGAACGCTGCATGCCGGGCGTGTTGCCGCTCTGCGTCATGCTGTAATAGCCCTCGATCTGGGGGTAGTAGTCACTCTGCACTTCCTTCTGGCTCTTGCGGGCGATCTCCACGGCCTTCTGGGCCACATACAGGTCGGGGCGCTGGCGGTAGGCCAGTTCCAGGCACTGCTCCAGCGTATAGCGGAAGCCCACTTCCTTGAGCGTGCCGGTATAGGTATTGACGGCCGTGGCGTCGAAGCCCAGCAGGGTGTTGAGCCTGGCCAGAGTGGTGGCCTGGGTGTTCTCGGCCTCGATGAGCAGGCGCTCGGCCTCGCTCACGTCCACTTCGGCCTGGAGCACGTCCAGACGGGGGCTCAGGCCCACTTCGAAATAGGCCTGGGCGATGCGCAGCTGCTCGCGCAGGCGGGTCAGGCTGTCGCGCATGCTGCGGGTGTTCTCGCCGGCTTTCAGGTATTCCAGGAACGCCGTCTGCACCTGCTCGGTCATGTCCAGCTCGGCCTTGCGCAATGAAGCCTTGTCGCTGTCGGCCTGCAGGGCGGCCTTCTGGTAGGTGGAGAGCAGGCGGAAGCCCTGGAAGATGGGCTGGGTCACTTCGATGCCCCAGCTGTAGACGCCCATCTTGGGGTTCTTGGTGCCCATGGTGGCGGAAGGATCACGCTTGCTCTCGGTCTTGGTGGCGGAATAGCTCACGCCCAGGCGCGGACCGAAGGCACCGCGCGCGGATTTTCGCCCTTCTTCGGAGGAACGGCTCTCGGCTTCCTGCGCCCCCAGGCCGGGGTTGAAGCGCAGGGCATGCTCCACGGCATCGGACATGCCGATGCTCTTGCCCGCCACGGGCCTGTCCGCCGTCTCGGCCGAGCGCTGGCCGCTATAGACGGGCTGCCGGGCAACGGCATCCTGCCGGCCGGCGGACGCGGCAAAAGAAGCCTGGGAAGACCCCAGCATGACCACGCACAAGACCGCCGTGCCCAGATGCCGGACACAGCGTCCCCGGAAGGAAGAAAAGCTTTTCATCAACATAGGTCGCAGCATACACCCTCACCGGCGGGCTTGCAATGCGCTTGTCGACGGCCTGGGCAAGGGCGGCGCGGGATAGCGGCCTTTTGTCCGCAACACTCCACATTTCGATCGTTTCACCTCTTTTTTGCAAAAAACGCATTGCGGCAGCCCGGCCCATATGCAGAAAAAGACATAATAAAAACAATATATTAAATATTATTTTTTCTTTGGCACGCTGCTTGCTCAGCTTGTGAACAACATCACATCGGAGCAAGCCATGATCATTATCCTCCTGGCCGTCGCCCTCATCGTCGGCGGCCTCATCGGAACAGTAGGCGTGGGCGGCATCCTGCTGATCCCCGCCCTGAGCGGCCTTGGCGGCCTGACGACCCATGCGGCCATGGCCACGTCCCTGTTCAGCTTCATCTTTACCGGGCTTCTGGGTACCTGGCTGTACTGCAAACACGGCAGCATCCACTGGGGCATCACCATACCCGTCTGCATAGGCGGTCTTGTGGGCGGCTACCCCGGGGCCCTGGCCAACGCCATCGCACCGGCCTGGATCCTCAACCTCATCCTGGGGTGCATCATCATCTTCGCGGGCATCTATGCCCTGTTCCCCGCCAAAGGCGGCACCATCACCTACCGCCCCGGTGACGGCCGGCAGCGTCTGCAACTGCTGCTCATCGGCGCCACCGTGGGATTCGGCTCGGGCCTGACCGGCGTGGGTGGCCCCGTGCTGTCCGTGCCCCTCATGGTCATCCTGGGATTCACCCCCCTCACCTCCATCGCCACCAGCCAGGTCATCCAGATCACGGCTGCCACTTCCGGCTCCATCAGCAACTTCGCCAATGGTTTCGTCGACCTGCACATGGCGCTTCTGGTCACGGTGGCCGAGCTCGCCGGTGTCGTGGCCGGCGCGAAGCTGGCCCACAGCGTCTCGTCCGGCGTCCTGAAAAAAATGGTTTCCGTCGTCTGCATCGTCGTGGGCGCATTCATCTTCGTCCGCGCCCTGCTGCAGGCCTGATCGAAAAGACCCCCAACGTCAAAAAATCCCCAACAAGGAGAAAAACCATGCCTCTCAACCTCCAAGAACGTCCCATCTTCATGATTGGTGCCGAACGCTCCGGCACGACCCTGGTCATGGCCCTGCTGGGTTGCCATTCCCGCATCGCCGTTCCGGAAGTGGTCTGGTACTATCCCCGCTTCTACCCCTATCTGCACACCTACGGCGACCTGTCCGTCGAAGCCAACTTCCGCACTCTGGCCCAGGAGATGGTCTTTGGCCTCAAGACTCCTTTCTGGGGGATGAAGGTCAACCCCCGTACCATCGTTGATGAAGTCATCGAGCTGGTCCCCGAACGCAGCTTTGCCGGTCTGTACGCAGGTATGCACATGCGTTTTGCCCAGTATGTGAACAAGCCCCGCTGGGGCGAAAAAACGCCGCACAACCTCTACTTCGTGGGCCCCATGCACCACGATTTCCCCAATGCCCAGTTCATCTACATCACCCGGGACGGCCGTGACGCCAGCGTAGACTACATGGAATCCTCCTTTGGCCCCACCAACATCTATTGCGCGGCCCAGTCCTGGAAGCGCTGCTGGAACGCCGTCAAGGAGTGGCGCGAACCTCTGCGTGAAAAAGGTCTGTGGCTGGACGTGCGCTACGAAGAGCTGGTGCGTGAACCGGAAAAAGTCATGCGCGGCGTGTGCGAGTTCCTGGGCGAGGACTTCGAAGAAGGCATGTTCGATTTCTACAAGACCGATATGTGCAAGGCTCGCGGCGCTTCCCGCGACCATGCGCCTCTGGGCAAGCCCATCAGCGACAAGTATATCGGTATCCACAAGGATCTGCTCTCCCTGCGTGACCAGCGCATCTTTGCGGCCGTGGCCGGCAAGGAGCTGGAAGAAGCCGGCTACACCAACACGGTGGAGCCCGAGATGCCCAGCCAGCGCATGATCGAAAAATATCTGGAATTCGACGGCCGCATCCGCGCCGCCACCCTGGATGGTTTTGAAGGCCACATCGTCTTCGAGAGCTATAATGACTGGCTGGTGGACCAGCGTGAAGAACGTCGCAAGCAGGGCCTGTGGGATCCCGCCACGGCCCCCAAGGTTTTCCCTGCCGGCGATCCCGACGAGGAATACATCATTGGCCTGCGCGCGTCCGACAAGTGGAAGAAGCACTTCTCCATCAAGCGCCGCTATGTTGGTGATGTCGTCCTTTAGGACGCCCGACCATCTGTAGTCTGCCCGGATCCCTGCGGGCGGCATGATATCGAGGGGCGGGCCACACGGCCCGCCCGGAATAAGGACTGGAGCCCGTCATGTCTGAATCGTCGTCTTCTTCCCGTCTGCTGCATCTCCTGGGAGGGCCTGCCCTGCTGCTGCTTGCCCTGGCCCTGCCCATTTTCGGCCCCATCGAGTCCCGCTTCGGTTTCGGCATCCTGTTCTGGATGGTCTGGTGGTGGATCACCTGCGTCGTGGACATCAAGCTGACCTGCCTCGTGCCCATCTTCGTGGCCTGCGTCTACAGCTACATGCCGCTGGGCAAAGTGCTGGAGGCGTATGTGCATCGTGAGGCCGTCCTCATCTTCGGCGCCACGGCCATCACCTGCGCCTGGGTGCGCTGGGGCTTTGCCCGCCGCCTGGCCCTGAACTTTCTCATGCGCGTCAACGGCAGCGTGCGCGCCCAGACCGCGGGCTGGTTCCTCCTTTGCGGGGTCACTTCCTTCGTGGTGGGCAACACCACCGTGGCCGCCATGTTCGCTCCTGTGGCCGTGGCATCCCTGATGTACGCCGGTTTCAACACCAACGAGCAGCGCTGGCAGTCCAAGGCGGCGTCCAACATCCTCATCGCCGTGGCCTGGGGCGCCAGTGTGGGCGGCATGGCCACCCCGCTGGGCGGCGGTCAGTCCGTGGTGACCTATGGTCTGCTCAACAAGTACCTGGGGCACGATATCTACTTCATCGACTGGACCCTGCGCATGGTGCCCATTTCCCTGCTTGTCATCGCCGGTGTGGGCCTCATGATGTACTTCATGCATACGGACATGGAGCGCTTCAGCGGCAGCAAGGAATTTTACCGGCAGGAGCTGGAAAAGCTCGGCCCCATGACCTATGAGGAAAAGGTTTCTCTCTACGGCTTCGCACTGGCCATCCTCCTGGCCGTCCTCCAGCCCCTGTACGCCCCGTACACCAAGGGGCCCCAGTGGTCCTGGCTCAAGCCGACCCAGTTGTTCTGCATCATCCCGCTGCTCATGCTGTTCTGGCCCGCCCGCAACGCCAAGGATGAGACCATCCTGTCCGTCAAGGCCCTGCGCGAGCATTTCCCTATCACCATCCTCTTCATGTGGCCCGCCTCTGTGGCCCTGAGCAAGATCTTGGCCACCACGGGCGCCGGTACGATGTTCGGGAGCTGGATCACGCCCTTGGTCGGCATCAATGACACCCTGTCCATCGTGGCCTGGAGCGTGGCCTCCAACGCCCTGTCCCAGGTGACCAGCGATACCGCGGCCGCCGGCGTCATGGTGCCCCTGGCCATCGAATCCATGGCCAACTGGCGCGGGCTGGCCTTTGGGGCCGTGCCCTGGGTCTGGGTGACGGGCTCGGCCATCAGCTGGTCGTACGCAGTGGCTTCTGCCACCGGTGCCCAGGGCATCGTGGCCGGTTATGGCGCCAACCTCCGCACCATGTTCGTCTGGGGCATGATCGCGGCGCTCATCTCCGTGCTGCTGACGATCCTCTACTTCTGGTTCACCGTCGTGGTCCTCGGTCTGGACTTCTACATCATGCCGCCGGTGTAGCGACCATGTTTCCCGCCATGTCCGGCCTGTTCCCTCGCTTCCGGGCCCGGCATGGCGGCAGATATTCGGCAAGGCGGCCGTGCCGCCCTTCCGATCCCGCGGCGGGGCACACCACACCTCCCCCCGCCGCTCCGGGGCTGTCGTACTGAGCGACAGTCCCGGACCTGCATTGACAGCCGCGACATCCCAAGACAATTTTATGGATAAAGATGAGAAAACTAGCTAATGCATAGACGATACTGAAAGATGTCGTCCGTCGCCTGTCTTTGCGGGCCCCCTGCCTCTTGAAGTCGTATGCCCGGTGTCATTCCGACGGCCCGCACCATATCCCATCGGAGCAGGAGACATTATGTTGTCTACTTCCTTTTCCTTCGCCTTCGTTTCGAACTCCGCTGTGGTGGCAGAAAAGGTCCAGACCTATGCTCAGGAGCATGGGTGGCCGCTGGAAGAAGTCCGTCTGGCTACCATGGAAGAGGCGCTGCCCGTGGCCAAACGATTGTTCGACCAGGGTGTGGATGTGATCCTGGGCGGCGGCGGAACCGGGAAGCTCCTGCGCCGTCATCTGAACGAACCCGTCGTCACCATCTCCCGGAGCCATATGTCCATCTTGCAGGCCCTGATGGAAGCCCGCGAATATACGGACAATGTGGCCGTGACATGCTATGACGCCATCCCCCCCTGGTCGGAACTGTTCTCCCGCCTGCTGCACATCCGCCTGCAGCCTATCCGTTTCACCAACTCCCGGGAACTGACCCTGGGCATCACCCAGGCCATCGCCCAGGGCGCCGGCTGCGTCGTGGGGGGCGGCGTCTGCGTCTCCATCGCGCAGGCCCACCACTGCCCGGGCATCGTGGTCTGTCCGGGCAACGAGGCCCTGGAACGGGCCTTCGAGGAAGCGTCCAACATCGCCCAGGCCCGCCGCCGTGACCGCGAACACGCGGCCTGGCTCCAGGACGTGGTCGATGCCCTCCATGAAGGAGTCATCGGGGTCGACCCTGCGGGCAAGCTGGCCCTCAGCAATCCCGTGGCCAGACAGGCCCTGGGGCAGGATCGGCTCCGGGACGGCTGGGCACTGCAGCACCTTGGCCTTGCCGAAAGCCTGGAAACGGGACGGCCCACAGAAGGGACCCTGAAAGGCGAGAACGGCCAGGACCTTGTCTTCACCAGCAGCGCCGTCGTGGTCGATGGCATCCAGAAAGGAGCCCTGAGCGTCCTGACACCCGATGTTGTCCTGACGGATCTGCAACGGCGGCTCAAGCATTCCCGCCAGGCAGGCCTGCGGGCCAAGTTCACGCTGAACGACCTTCTTGGCGAAAGCCCTTCCATGAGGACCCTGCGGGTACACGCCCAGCGTTTCGCCGAGTCCGACGCGGGGATATACATCCACGGGGAAAGCGGGACGGGCAAGGAGCTGCTGGCGCATGCCATCCACAATGCCAGCCCCAGGCGCCACGCGCCCTTCGTGGCCGTCAACTGCGGCGCCCTGCCGGAAAGCCTGCTGGAGAGCGAACTGTTCGGCTATGCCGAAGGGGCGTTCACCGGCGCCCGCCGCGGCGGCAAGCAGGGCCTGTTCGAACTGGCGCAGGACGGCACCATCTTCCTGGACGAGATCGCGGACATCAGCGCCGCCGTGCAAGTCAGGCTCCTGCGCGTTCTGGAAAGCGGCGAGATCTTCCGCCTTGGCGGAGACAGGCCCGTGACCGTCAATGCCCGCGTGGTCTGCTCTTCCTGGAAGGATCTCGTGCAGGAGGTCAGGGAGGGGCGCTTCCGGGCGGATCTTTATTACCGCCTGACGCTGCTGCGCCTGGAGATGCCCCCCCTGCGTGAACGCCTCCAGGACATGACCTTGCTTGTCCGGCATATCATGCGCCGCATGGGGATGATCCACAAAAAGATGCCCCCCGAAGCCATCGAGCTTCTTTGCAGCTATCCCTGGCCCGGCAACGTGCGCGAGCTGGACGCATTGCTGCGCCGCTACTGCCTGATGTCCACCAGCGATGCCTTCCAGATGCCCCTGCTGCAGGAGCTGCTGCTCGACATGCGCCAGACGCAGGGCATCCTGGCCTCGCCCCGCAGGGTAGCCGAGAACCGGGAGGAACAGGACCTGCCCGCAAGCGGCAGCCTGCGCCAGCGCCTGCGCCTCATGGAAAAGAAGATCATCCGCCAGGAACTGGTCCGCCAGCAGTACAGCAAAAAAAGCACTGCCCGCTCCCTGGGGATCAGCCTCAATACCCTCTGGCGCAAGATGTGCGATGCGGACTAGGGCGGGAGACAGCGCGCCCTGCCGCCGTCCTCCCCTGCGACACAGAAAAAACGCTTGAAAAAAGACGGCGAACGTTGCATTCTCCGGGCGGTTCAACGCCGCGCACAGCCGTTGCCTTCCGGGGCCGCCCGGATGGCAGGGGCTCTTTGGCGTTTTTCTTTTTTCCGGTGCATACATGCCGTGTCCGGCAGGGCACAGGATCCATCCCAGGCACACCATTTTTCCATCTCCAGGAGTGATACATGGAGTTCAGTTTCTTTTCGATGATCAGCCAGGCCAGTCTCGTGGCCAAGATCGTGCTGTGCATCCTGGTGCTCATGTCCGTGGGCAGCTGGGGCATGATGATCCAGAAAACCCTGGCCCTCAACGCCGCCTACCGCAAGGCCCTGCAGGGCACCGACCTGTTCGAGAAGGCCCCCAGCCTGCGTGAGGCCGTGCTCTCCCTGGGTTCCGACCGTGCGTCCCCGCTCTATTTCGTGGCCCATCAGGGCGTGATGGAGTTCAACCGCTCCAAGGAAGCCGGCAACAGCAGCGAGATCGTGGTGGACAACGTGCGCCGCTCCCTGCGCCAGGGCGTGGCCAGCGAGATGGCCCGTCTGGAGCGCTCCCTCTCCCTGCTGGCCACCACCGCCAACACGGCCCCCTTCATCGGTCTGTTCGGTACGGTGTGGGGCATCATGCACTCCTTCCACTCCATCGGCATGCTCAAGTCCGCGTCCCTGGCCACGGTGGCCCCCGGCATCTCCGAAGCCCTGGTGGCCACGGCCATCGGTCTGGGCGTGGCCGTGCCCGCCACCATCGGTTTCAACATCTTCATGGGCAAGCTCTCGCAGGTGGACACCCTGCTGGTGAACTTTGCCGGCGTGTTCCTCAACCGCGTGCAGCGCGAACTCAATGCCCACCGTCCCGTGCAGCGCACGGGCGCCACGGAGATGTAAGATGGGCGCCAGCGTGGGCGGCAACAACCGCTTTGTCTCCGAGATCAACGTGACGCCCTTCGTGGACGTCATGCTGGTGCTGCTGATCATCTTCATGGTGGCCACTCCCATGATGAGCCAGGGGCTGGAAGTGGACCTGCCCCAGACCAAACAGGTGGAAGTGCTGCCGACCGAAAACGACAACATGATGCTGACCGTCCGCCACGACGGCAAGATCTTCCTGGACGAATACGAGGTCCAGACCATGGATGACCTGGAAGGCTACCTCCAGACCCTGGTCAAGGAAAAGAACAAGACCCTTTTCCTGCGTGCCGACAAGGAAGTCCCCTACGGCGTGGTGGTGGATGTCATGGGCCGCATCAAGGCCGTGGGCATCGAAAAGCTCGGCGTGGTGGCCGATTCCTCCGAGAGCCTGTCGCCCGCTGCCGCCGCGGCAGCCGCCAAAGGCGGGAAGTAGTCAGCGATGAACTGGGCCTCGTATCTTCTTTCCCTCTGCCTGCATCTGGCGGTCTTCCTGCTGATCATGTTCTGGCCCAGCTCGCCTCCGGTGAACCTGGAGACGCCGCCGGTGATGATCAGCCTGGTGGGCGGCGCTCCGGGCGGCAACCGCACGCCCTCGAGCATCCTGGGCAAGATGGGCAAGCCCACGGACGGCCCCAAGGACGTCTCGCCCCCGGCCAAAAAGGCCGATGCGGCCGCGCCCGAACGGCCGGAGGTCAAGGCCGACCCCACGGCGGACAAAGCCCGTCCGGTGGAGGCCAAGCCCGAACCCAAGGTCGAGCGCAAGCCTGAGCCCAAGCATGAGGTCAAGCCCAAGCCCGAACCCAAGGACGCCACCCCGGTGGCCGACAAAAAAGACAAGAAAAAGAAAGAGGACAAGAAAAAGGACGACGACAAAAAGCCCGAAAAGCCCAAGAAGGACGACAAGAAGAAGGACGATAAAAAGTCCACGCCCAAAGACGACAAGAAGACCGACAAAAAGGCCGACAAGCCGTCCAAGGGCGATCCCGTGGCCGCAGCCATGAACCAGGCCCGCCGCGAAGCCACGTCCCGCGTCGAATCCGGGGACAAGGGCAGCAGCGTGGAACAGGCCCTGGCCCAGGCCCGCCGCAATGCCGGCGGCGATGGCGGCGGCGGTGGCGGCGAAGGCGACGGCCCCGGCGGCGGTGGCCTCAACGACGTCTACATGGGCCAGGTCATGCTTGCCGTGCGTCCCAACTGGAGCTTCACTTCCGCCACGCGCCTGAACCTGGTCTGCGTGGTCCGGGTCAAGGTCAACCTGCAGGGTGAAGTGGAAAAAGTCGACGTGACGCAAAGCTCCGGCAACGCGCAGTACGACTCCTCGGCGGCCAACGCCATCTGGCGTACCAGCCGGGCGGGGGCCTTCCCGCCGCCGCCGTCGGAACAGTACACCGAGCTGGACCTTGTCTTCACACTCAACGAACTCATGGGCCGCTAGCCGGTCCGTCAAGGCGGTCGTGCCCGGTGGTGCGGCCGCCTTGCTGTCTTGGAGATCCCGCATCGCCGGGGATGGCCCCGCTTTCCCCAAGGATGCGCCATTCTGGAACGGCATCGCTGCATGAGAGACGCATCCCCATGCACATATGCCTTCGTGGAGGTCACATGAAACGAACCCTTTTCCGCCCGCTGGCTCTCCCGGTCCTGTTGCCGGCCCTCATGCTGTGCCTGATGCCGCTGCACGCCCAAGCCACGGGCGCTGCCGCGGCGGACGTGGCCAACGGCTACGCCGGTGAGGCCATGGAAAAGATCCTGGCCAACTGGGCCGCCCCGGCCGACCGCGGCAAGGTGCGCATCGTGGTGCGCGTGGACGCGGAAGGCAAGGTGGAGCGCTGCGGCTATGTCGAAAAGTCCGCCAGCCAGGCCCTCAATGACTCCGTGTGCAGCGCGGCCATGAAGACCGCCGACCTGGGCAAGCCGCCCTACGGCATGAGCCAGGACGTCTACCTGACCTTCTGGCAGGGCAACATGGCCGACCTTTCCGGCATCAACCGCCGTCAGGCCGCCGCAAAGTCCGCGGCGGGCACGGCCGCGCCTGCCGCCGCCCCCGCTCCCGAGGCCAAGAGCGCGCCCGTCACGCTGGACAGCAAGCCCGCCACCCTGACCACGCCGCTGAAGGCCCAGGACGCCTACGGGCCCAAGCACGCGGCCTATTTCCGCAAGCTGGTCATGGAACTGCGTAACGCCACCTTCATCCCCGCGGAGCTGGCCAAGGGCACCTATTACGCCACGGTGCGCCTGGAGATGGACGCCTCGGGGAAGATCCTCAATTACAGCATCCTGCAAAGCAGCGGCAGCGAGCTGCTTGACAGATATGTCCGGCAGGGCATACGCCGGGCAGGAAAGGTCAGCCCCCCGCCCGCGGCTGTGGGCAGATTTGTGAACGCCACCCTAACTCTGGTGCGCTAGACACCACCACAAGGACCATTACGCCATGAAACGTCTTGCCATCCTTTTGGCCCTGGCCGTCACGCTGTCCCTGGGCAGCACCGCCCAGGCCGCCATGCGCGTCGATATCTACGGCCCCGGCCAGAATATCGTGAACCTTGCCCTGGCCGCCCCCATCACCGGCCCCCAGAAGCAGGCCAACGGCATGGGCGCCAAACTGCAGAAACTGGTGGAAGAGAACCTCAGCTTCCTGCCCTTCATGCGCCTGACGCCCGCCGCCTCCGTGCTGGGCGGCATCCTGCTGCCCGGCTACGAGCCCCCGAACCTGGACTTCAAGCGCTTCCAGCTGGCCGGTTCGGACATCGTGGTCACCACCTACTGGCCCAACGGTGACAGCGGCACCAGCTCCGTGCAGATCCGCGCCTTCGAGACCAACACCGGCGGCCGCCTGTTCGGCAAGGAATATCCCCAGGTGCGTGCCGGCGACCTGCCCGAAGTGGCCGACCGCTTCTGCGCCGACCTGCTCGAAGTGCTGACCGGCAGCGGCGCCTTCTTCCGCTCAACCCTGGCCTTCGTCAAGAAGTCCGGCCGCCTGTCCGCCAACGTGTGGCTGGTCAAGCCCACGGGCCGCGACCTGCGCCAGATCACCAACATCAAGGGCGAAGCCATGTCCCCGGCCTGGTCCCCGGACGGCCGCTTCATCGTCTTCACCCATATCGACGAAAAGTCCCACTCCCTGGGCGTGTGGGACCGCAAAAAGGGCAGCGTGCAGCGCGTGCGCTTCCCCGGCAACGTGGTCATCGGGCCTTCGTTCACGCCTGACAACAAGGTGGCCGTGGCCCTGTCCAACGGCCGCTACCCCGTCATCTTCCTGCTGAACCACGGCTTCCAGAAGGAACGCATCCTCGAAGGCGGTAACTCCATCAACGTGTCGCCCACCTTCGACAGGACCGGCACCAAGATGGTCTTCACCTCCTCGCGCCTGGGCGGCCCCCAGATCTTCATGAAGGACCTGAGCTCCGGCAGCATCACCCGCGTCAGCAAGAACGGCGGCTACAATACCGAAGCCAACCTTTCGCCCGACGGCACCCTGGTGACCTACAGCCGCATGACCGAGTACGGCCACCGCATCTTCGTGCAGGATATGGTCACCGGCCTGGAACGCCAGATCACCTTCGGCCCCGGCAGCGACGAGCAGCCCTCCTTCTGCGGTGACAGCTACTTCATCGCCTTCGCCTCCAGCCGCGGCGGCTCCCGCGGCATCTACCTGACCACCCGTCATGGCGGCGATGCCAAGAAGGTGCCCACCGGCGGCGGCGCGGCCTCGTTCCCCCGCTGGGGCATGCCCGACGGCAAGTAGTTTCGGACAAATTTTGTAAAATCCGGAGATCCTGCCCGGCTTTTCTGGAAAAACCGGGCAGATTTCTGGAAAAAATAGGGGAATCCCCCCTATCCTGACTTGACAAAACTTGGTTCACATATACCATCCGTTCTGCGGATGGGATACCACCATCCGCTGTGTACAGAAAGGAAAGGTACCTTTTTGGAGTTAGAGCTGTTCAGGAGGACACACAATGAAACGCTACGCTCTTATCCTTGCTCTGGTTATGGCCCTCGCCGCCGGTTTCGGCTGCGCCAAGAAGACCCAGGACGCCACCGGCGATGTCGATGACATGAGCCCCGAAATGCGTGCTGCCATCCAGCAGATCACTGACGGTCGCGTGCTGTTTGCTTTCGACAAGTTCGACATTCAGCCCCAGTACAAAGACATGCTGACCGCCAAGGCTGAACTGATGAAGAAGTACCCCAGCATCCGCGTGCGCATCGAAGGTAACTGCGACGAACGCGGTACCCAGGAATACAACCTGGCCCTGGGCGAACGCCGCGCCCGCGCCGCTTATGACTACATGGTTCGCCTGGGCGTGAACCCCGGCCAGCTGGAAATGATCAGCTACGGCAAGGAAAAGCCCGTGGTGCAGGGTTCCGGCGAAAGCGTGTGGGCCCAGAACCGCCGCGACGACTTCTGCGTGATCGCTCACTAGTCGTCAGCCATCCGGCTTTTAAGGGTCGCCCTTCGGGGCGACCCTTTTTTTTCGCTCCCTGTCCAAGGGCCGCCCCTTGCGGGGCCGTACGGCTAAGGCTACACTGCTCACGAAAAAGCAGGGACTGCCCCTTTTTCTTCCCCTGCCTGTCCGGGCAACAGGCCATGCAGACACTGCCTGCCCGTTTTGCAGTGCGCGCAGCAAGGATCCACATGAAGATAGTTGTGCTTGACGGCGACGTCATCAACCCCGGCGACATCAGCTGGGCGCCCCTGGAAAAACTGGGCGAGGTGGTCATCCACGGCCATACGCCCGAGGATATGATCGTGGAACGGGCCGCCGGCGCGGAAGTGCTGGTCACCAACAAAGTCCCCCTGCGGGCGGCCACGCTGTCCCATCTGCCCGACCTGCGCATGGTGGCCGTCCTGGCCACCGGGTATGACATCATCGATACTGCCGATGCCGCCGCACACGGCATCCCTGTCTGCAATGTGGTGGCCTACGGCGTGGACGACGTGGCCCAGCACGCCTGGGCCCTGCTGCTGGAGCTGTGCCGCCGCACCAGCGACCATACGGCCAGCGTCCGCGCCGGAGAATGGAAGGACACCTGGTGCTACTGGAAGACCACTCCCGTCTGCCTGCGCGGGCGGACGCTGGGCGTCATCGGTTTCGGCTCCATCGGCCGCCGTGTGGGCGAGCTGGGGCACGCCTTCGGCATGTCCGTCCTGGCCAACTGCCGCACGCCCCGCAACCCTCCGTCCTACAGCCCCTTCGCCTTCGCCTCCACGGATCAGATCTTCCAGCAGGCCGATGTCATCTCCCTGCACTGTCCGCTGACCGATGCCACCGGGGCCATCATCAACGCCAAGGCCCTGGCCCGCATGAAGCCCGGCGCCATCCTCATCAACACGGCCCGCGGCCCCCTGCTGGATGAAGCCGCCGTGGCCGAGGCCCTGCACAGCGGCAAGCTGGGCGGCCTGGGCGTGGACGTGCTGGCCAAGGAGCCCCCGGCGGCGGACAATCCCCTGCTGCACACGCCCAATACCCTCATCACGCCCCATATGGCCTGGGCCACGGCCCGTTCGCGGCAGAACATCATCAACCTCACGGCCGAGAACATCCTCCGCTGGCAACAGGGCACCCCTGTCAATGTGGTCAACGGTGTGAAGGACTAGGCAGCGACAGAACGAATAGCGGAGGCGCGGGCACGGCTCCGGCCGGTCCCACCCTCCGTCACGGAACAGCAGAGAGCGCCCCTCCGGCGGCATCTTCCCCAAGGAAGCCGTGCGGACGGCACAGGAACGCCTCTCCCACAAGACATCCGAGCCCATCATGTTTTTCGACATCCACACCCACGCTTTCCATCCCAAGATCGCCCACAAGGCCGTGGACCATCTCAACACGGTCTATCACCTGGACTGCCGCGGTGACGGCACCATCGAACACCTCCTGGAGCGTGAAAAGGCCGCCGGCATCGACAGATGCATCGTCCTCTGCGCGGCCACGGCCCCCGCACAGGTCATCCCGGCCAACAACTACGCCATGAAGCTGCAACGGGAACATGAAGAAGTCATCGGCTTCGGGACCCTGCATCCGGCCTATGTGGACTGGGAAGACGAGCTGGAACGCATGAAGGCGGGCGGCCTGCGCGGCATCAAGCTCCATCCCGATTTCCAGGGCTTCGCGCTCAACGATCGCCGCCTGCTGCCCATCTTCGAGAGCGCCCAGGACGACTTCGTCTTCGAGATCCATATCGGCAGCGACGATCCCCTGGAAAAGGCCCCTTCCAGTCCCTTCATGCTGGCCGACCTCATGCGTTCCTTCCCGCGCCTGCGGGTCATCGGTGCCCATTTCGGCGGCTACCAGATGTGGGACTACAGCCTGGAGGCCCTGGGCGACTTCGAGAACCTCTGGATAGACACCTCCAGCACCACGCCCTATGTGACGCCCTCGCTCCTGCAACGGTTGCTGGCCCGCCATTCCCCGGACAGGCTGCTGTTCGGCACGGACTGGCCGCTCTATGACCCCGCCCACGAGCTGGAGCGCCTGCGTACCATGAGCGGCCTGAACGAGGACGCCATAGAGCGCATCCTCAGCAATGCGGGCCGTCTGCTGAGGATCGGGGCTTGACAGCAGCCCCCTTTTACGGCTAGCTTGCCTTCAAGCCGGACGGCGGCAGCACTGCCAACCCCGTCAGGTTCGAAAGAAAGCAGCGGTAACAGCCGCTGCCGGGTGTCCGGCCCACAAAAGCCGCGAGCGTGGAAACGTTCGCGGCTTTTTGCGTTTGTAGCACATGGTTTTGGGGAGGTGCTTTTTTGGGGGAAGGGAGCCCCCTCATCTCTGCTGCCCATGCCCGTAAAGCTCCTTCGTCGCTGACGGGCACGGCCCTTCGGGCCGCCATTCGGTCGCTGCTCGCGCGAGAGGAGTCCCCCTTCACCCAAGCCCCCCTCCCCTCCCAGCGCGCTTTATAAGAACGCTGGCGCCGGTGCGTCACGAAATACGGCTTGATGGTCCTCTACCGAGCGGCATCAGGCCCGAAGCGCCACGTCAGGCTCCCCGCCCTCTCCAGGCTACCGGCTCTCTGCCCTGGCACACGCCTTCAAGCCACCCGCAATTCATAGGAACAGCCTCCCAAGAGCCCGCACGAAGGGAAACAGCCTGTCCTGCAAGAAAAATCATCCTCACAAAGCGCTCCATTCAAACGGCCTTCCCCAAAAACAAAAAGGCCCTGCCGGGGACCGGCAAGGCCAGAAATCTTTCCATGTCACGACAGCCGTCAGGGACCTGAATAAAAGGTTTTGGAAAGGTGGGGGGATCGGGGGGAGGGAGAACCTTTTCCCCGAAAAGGTTTCCCTCCCCCCGCAAACATCCTTCCCCACCCTAATGTCCGGTGATGGCGTATTTCTTGAGCTTGTACTGCAAGAGGCTCTTGGAGATGCCCAGCAGTTCGGCGGCCTTGACCTGGACCAGATCCGCGCGCACCAGAGCACGACGGATGAGGGCGGCCTCGATCTTCTCCAGGGTATCGGCCAGATCCAGCTGCACGGGCAGCAGGTCCACGGCGCTCTTGAACTGCGAGTCCTCGTCCCGGATCTCGGCGGGCAGGTTGTCCACGTCGATGACCGTACCGGGCACCAGAACCATGCAGGATTCCACCACGTTCTCCAGCTGGCGGATATTGCCGGGCCATTCGTAGCCGCTCAGATAGTTGAGGGCCTCGGTGGTGAACTTTTTGGCCGGCATGTTGTTCTCGCGCGCCACCTTGTCCATGAAGTGGGCCACCAGCAGCGGGATGTCCTCCCGGCGCTCGCGCAGGGCCGGCAGAGGGATCTGCACCACGTTCAGACGATAATAGAGGTCATCGCGGAACGTGCCCTTTTCCACCATGGCGGCCAGATCCTTGTTGGTGGCGGCCACCACGCGGATGTCCACCTCGATCTCCTCACCGCCGCCTACGCGCTCGAAACGGCGCTCCTGCAGCACACGCAGCAGCTTGACCTGCAGATCGGGCGTCAGCTCGGCGATCTCGTCCAAAAAGAGCGTGCCGCCGTCGGCCTGCTCGAAACGGCCGCGCCGCATGGCCACGGCACCGGTGAAGGAGCCTTTTTCATGGCCGAAGAGCTCGCTCTCCAGCACACCGGGGTTGAGGGCCATGCAGTTGACCGAGACGAAGGGCTTTTCCTTGCGCGGGCTGGCGTAATGGATGGCGCGGGCCACCAGTTCCTTGCCCGTGCCCGACTCGCCGGTGATGAGCACCGTGGAACGGCTGGGGGCGGCGCGGTCCACCATGACCAGCACATCACGGATGGCGCGGCTGCGGCCCACGATCTGGTGCACGCTGTAACGCTCTTCCATGGCTTCCTGCAGCAGGCGGTACTGGCGGTGGGCGCGGGCCAGCTCCGTGGCGTTGTGGATGGAGAGCAGCAGCTCGTCATTGGAGAACGGCTTGGTGATATAGTCGAAGGCCCCGTATTTCATGGCCTCCACGGCGCTTTCGATGGAGCCAAAGGCCGTCATGATGAGCACCGGGATGTAGGGCCAGCTTTTCTTCACATGCTGGAGCACCTCGCGCCCGGAGACCTTGGGCATCTTCATGTCCGTCACCACCACGTCCACTTCGCTCTCGGCCAGGAAGGCCAGGGCCGTCTCGGGATCACTGATAGCGGTGACGGTGTAGCCTTCATCCTCCAGCAGGGTCTGCAACACCAGCAGATAGTTCTTTTCGTCGTCGATGACCAGAATATGCGATTTGTCACTCATGGTGTCTCTCCCCATACAGGCGTGAGGCGGCTCCGATCAGTCCAGGACCGTATTGCCCGCAAAAAAACGGCTTCTCTGCCCAGCGGCCCCGCCGGCGGGAGACGCTGCAAGCCCCGCCTGCATCATCGTTCCTGCTCCGGACTGCCCGCAGGCGGGGGCAACCCGGCGTACGACACGTCTAGCTTTCCTTGCGGGGCTCCGGCGTCCCGTTTTCCTTTTTATCAGCAGGCTGGGCGGCGGTCTCCCCGCTTTCTTCCGCGGCGGGCTGGACTTCCGCCGGGGCAGGGACGGCAGCCGGAACTTCAGGCTCTTCAGGATGCTCAGGCTCCGCCGCAGGCAACAGGATGCGCACCAGGGCCCCGCCTTCGGGCCCGTTGGCCAGCTGGATCTCGCCGCCATGGCTGTTGATGATGGAACTGACGATGGGCAGGCCCAGGCCCGTGCCGCCGTCCTTGGTGGTGAAGAAGGGATCCAGCACGCTGTCCAGCAGGGCCGGATCGAAGCCCGGCCCCGAGTCCAGGGCTTCCAGCACCACGCGTCCGTCATCGCTCATGCGGCTGCTGATGCGGATGATGCCCGGCCCGTCCATGGCCTGCTGGCCATTGACCAGGATGTTGTAGATGGCCCGGTAGAGCAGGTCTTTGTCACCGCGCACCCACAGCCCGGGCGAGGTGGCCCGTTCCACGGCCACCCCCACGCGGCCCAGCTCCCCTTCCAGGAAGGCCAGCACCTGGCTCAGCACAAGATCCAGATCCACCAGATCCTGCCGCGGCTGGCGGGGGCGGGCATAGTCCAGAAAATCGTTGACCGTCTGCGACAGACGGACGGATTCGTCATAGATGGCCTGCAGGATGCGCGATGTCCCGGCATCGGCCTTGCCCATGCGGCGCTGCAGCAGCTCCGCGCTGGAGCGGATGATGCCCAGCGGATTGCGTATCTCGTGGGCGATGCTGGCGATGACGCGCCCCATGCTGACCAGTTTCTCGTTGCTGTGCAGCTCGTTCTCCAGCTGGCGGTTCTTGGCCATACGGTCGGCCAGGACACGTTCCGCCCGCTGGATGAGCATCAGGAGCAAGGCGAACATGATGACCGACGACAGCAGGCAGGTCACCACCACGACGCCCTGGAAAAGCAGGATCTGCTCGTAGTCGCTGGTGATGTCCTGCGTCAGCTCCAGGGCCCCCATGATGGGCGGCTCCGCCCCCGGCTGGAGGGGCTCCCCGCGCAGGGGATAGAGGGTCCGCAGGACAAAGGTCCCCGACGGCAGGGGCAGATGGAAGATGGCCCGCCAGTCCGGGATATTGGAGATGAGCTCCGGCTTGGGCACGCCGCCGCGCAAGGTATCGTCCAGGCTTTCCGGCCCCACGCCCATGCGCCCCAGTTCTTCCCGGCTGGTGGAATAGGCCACCACGCGCGTGAAGTCATAGATGCGCAGGCGTTCCATGGGCAGCCCGTGGACCACGGACTGCACCACCTGATCCAGCCGCTCGTACTGGCTGGGCTGGCGCAGCGCGATGCGGCCGTGGGCCAGCAGGGTGGGCAGGGCGAAACGCCGGTAGATCTGGTGGTTGAGGTTCTCGGCCAGCAGGCGGGAGAAGTTCTCCTGACGTGTCAGCAGAGCCTCACGCGCCGAATTGGCGATGAAGAACGACAGCACCAGACTGGTGGCCATGATGACCAGCAGCGAGAGCCAGGACAGCGTGCGGGCATAGCTCAGCGGCAGATCCTGCTCTGCCGTCGCTCCCGCTGCGGCGGTACCACCTTTGAACATGCGATGCTCCAGTCTGCCGTCCGCGGCCCGAGACAGGACAGGCCGGAGACGCGGCAGGGAAAAACGGGCTCCCTAGAAACTTTCGGGCTCCTGGGCCACAGCCAGATACTCGGCAAGGTCGGCAGCCTCCCGGGGATAACCGGACGCTCCCAGACGGGTATTGGCCAGCCGCTTGCCCAGCTCCACAGCGGGCTGGTCCAGCGGGTTGATGCCCATGAGCCAGCCGGTGAAGACCGTGGCAGCTTCCAGCAGCAGCATCATGCTGCCCGCCGCACGGGGCGTGCATTCGCCCATCTCCATGTGCATCAGCGGCACACCGCTCTTGCACAGGGCCATGCGCGTGCCCAGGCCTTCGGCTTCCAGCAGGGCCCCGAAAGGCTTGCCGCGCAGCCAGCTCCAGTTCTCCGGCAGATCCTGGCCGAAATGCCGTCCCTGCTCCAGCCCCCGGGCGGTCACGAAGATGCAGCCCTTGTCACGCTGCCCGTCCAGGAACATCTGGTTGACGGAATGCTGGTCCGTGACTCCGGTGGCGGGCACAGGCATGATGCCCTTGCCGTCCTTGCCCAGGCTCTCGGCCCAGAGCTGGGCGAACCAGGGGCCATAAGTGGACCATTGCGGCACATAGCAGAAGAAGACCAGCTGGCTGTAGCCGTGGCTCTCCAGGGCGTTGGCCCAGCAGGCCAGGTGGAAGGCGGGATGCCCGGCAAGGCAGGAGGGATCCTGGGCCAGCGGACGGGCCACAGAAGCCGCACCGTCCAGCAGGGCCTGCCAGTCGATGCCCAGAAAGGCGGCGGGCAGCAGCCCCACGGCCGAGAGGGCCGAATAGCGGCCGCCCAGATTGTCCGGTACTTCCAGCGAATCCAGACCGTAGCGGGAGGCCTCCTCCCGCAAAAAGCCCTTGTGCAGGTCCGTGACCACGATCATGTGCTCATGCCAGCGCTCGCCCAGAGCCTGGCGCAGCCAGTCCCGGCAGAGGAAATACTGGGAAAGGGTCTCGATGGTGCCGCCGGACTTGCTGATGCAGACCACGGTGGTCTCGCGGGGCGGCAACTTGGCCAGCCAGCTCTCGAAAGTGGCGGCGCAGACATTGTCCGCGATCCAGAGGCAGGGGCCGTCATGGCAGGGGCCATCCTGCCCGGGCGCAAAGGCGCGCTGCAGGGCGCGGGCGCCCAGCGCCGAGCCGCCGATGCCCAGCACCAGCATGTGGCGCCGCGCACGGACCCGGGGCAGCAGGGGCGGCAGTTCCCGCTCCAGACGCTCCCGGTACGGCATGGTCAGGAAGGGCAGCAAGCCCTGTGCGCATTCCGTCTCCAGACGGTGCGCCAGCTCCGGCGCACGTGCAGCGAAAGCAGCGGCGGTTTCCCGCTCCAGGCGGCCTGTATAGGCGCGGGACCATTCAAGCGTATGCATCATGGTGTCCTCCCCATAGACGGGACGGCTTCCGCAAGGGAAGCCAAAAGGCCGGAGCGGCACCGCGACGGCGCCGCTCCGTAAGATCAAAACAGTTTCAAGGGTTTGGGGGCAAAAAAGCGCCGGCGCACGTCCTTATAGGTCTGCGGCCGCACACCGAAACGGTAACGCCACAGCACGCAGTCCTCACGGGCGGCACACTGACGCACGTCGGCACGGCTGCCCGCACACATCATGCACTGCCCGCGGATGACGCGCAGGGCGCGGCGCGGCGCATCGGGGCCATGCCATTCCGGGCGGCTGTCCGCCTCGACGGCGGCCATACGCCACCCCCACAAGGGGCAGTCCTCATCCGCGCACTGGCGCACGGAACGGGAGGAATTGCCCTGACATTCAAGACAAAATTTCCGGATGGCGGCAACAGGGCCAGGATTGGCCATGGATCCCCCCGCCTAGGCCGATTCCCGGCCGCAGCACTTTTTGTACTTTTTGCCGCTGCCGCAGGGACAGGGATCGTTACGGCCCACCTTGGGCTCGGGACGGCGGTAGGCCTTGGGACGACGGGCCACGCCGTCCACATAGTACAGCTTGCCGTCCTTGCGCTGGAAAAAGCTGCGTTCGCCGATCTGGCGCACGGAACCTTCCAGCTCGTAGTAGGCATAAAATTCGGCCGTGTCGAAAAGCTCGCCGTTCTCGCCTTCGGGCTGGTCCTTTTCACAGGGGCCCATGTCCAGACGCAGCCAGTGGACGTCACGGGTCTGCTCTTCCAGCATCTGGGCGGTCAGATCTTCGCGATAGGCGGGATGGGTGGTCTCCACCAGATAATCGAATTTGCCGAGGCAATAGGCGCTGAAGCGCGAACGCACCATGGTGTCGGCATCATCGGGCCAGGCCTTGCCTTCCAGATAGGGACCACAACATTCGTCCAGAGGGCGGCCACTGCCGCAGGGACACAGTTCAGACATCTTGCAGTTACATCCTTGTTATGACAGCTGCCATGACAGGAGCCACGGCGCTTTGCAAGTGTAGCCCATGGCCGCCCCGGCGGCAAGCAGGACAGGCGGGGAACGGCGCCACGGGAGGGTTTACGGGACATGGCGGAGCTACCGGCCGACGATCAGCACTCCCGGGAGGCTGCCCATCGGACAGACACGCCCCGTCCCCCCGATGATGGAACATGCGGACAAGGCCGAAGCCCCGTCCGCTCCCAAACGTCACACACCCGGACCACGCAGGAGATGGAAAGGGCCTCCCTGCCGGGAAGCCCCTCATGCGATCTTTAGAAAAAGCGATCAGTTGCGCGGTGCCGACAAGCGCACGTAGCAACTTTCCGGGACCTCGTCTTCAGGCAGCTCCCCGGCAGCCAGCCGCAATTCCATGCAGGTGGCGGCCTTTTTCTCCAGCCTGGCCCGGCCCAGCGGTTGCCCGTCGGCATCCACCACCTCGCACAGGGCGCCTTCGGCGGGGCCTTCCTTTTTGGAGCCCGGGCACCAGAGCAGCAGGCTGCCGTCCTTCTGGGGCGCCGTGCGGAAAACTTCGCTGAACCCGGCGAACCAGAGCAGCCTGACGATGCGCCGCCCGGACAGGAAGGAGAGCAGGCCCGGCACGATGCCGATACAGGCCAGGATGCCGGACAGCCAGAAGGGATTGAAGCCCAGCAGGGACACGGTCAGGGAATAGGCTCCCTGGCGCTGACTGGCGGCGTCGCTCCAGACGGTGATCTCGTACCGCTGTGTGGCGCTGGCCGGTGTGCCGCGCACCCGGACGCTCAGGGCGTAGGTCCCGGGAGTGGCCCCCTGCTCCGCCACGATCTCGCCGCGCCACATGCCGTTGCCGAACCAGTAGCTGGCAAAGAAACCGTCCAGACGGAAGCTCAGCGGCGCGCCTTCCGGGGTCACGGAGACCAGCAGGTCGCTGTCGCGCGGCTTGTCGATACCGATGGGGCCGGAAAGCATGGTCCCCTGCCCGGCAACGATATCCAGATGGTAGGACCCGGCACGCATGAGGGCCTGCAGACCGTCCACAAGAACGAGGACAGCCAGCCCCAGCACAAGAGCAGCCAGCAGACCTGTGCGGCGCTGGCGTTCTTTGAGGGCTGGCAGTGCCTGCCAGAAGGAATTGGAGGAATCGCTCATACGGGCAGTCTAGAGGAAGAGCGGCCTTCCGGCAAGCCCGCCGCCTCCGCTTCGGGCCCCGGCCCAAAGCGGCGGGGACGGAGGGCAGCGGGCTTTTCCGGAGGCGAATGTCAGCGAACGATCCCCAGGTGATGCTGGGGCTGTTCCAGGACCCGCCAGTAGACCAGGCTGGCGCCCTGCCGGGGCAGTTCGATATAGGTGGCGCCTTCGTCGGCGTAGACCTGGCGGATCTTGCGGATCAGGGCGAACGCCCCCATCCAGACAGGAATGGAGATGCCAAAGAACCAGAGGCAGAACGTGCTCATGGAGGACATGGGCGAACGGGAGGCCATGTACATGCCCAGGAAGACAGCGCCGATCATCATCACATTGGCAACAATGCGGACGATGCTGGAATACAGGGAACGCTTGTAGCTGCTGGTCATGACGGGCTCCTTGGCGGGAAGAAGGTCTGTTATCAAAAGACTGCCGGGAAAGGCTTTTCACGGCAGTCTCGTCTAGCAGGAGGGGTGGGGGGCGGAGGGCCGCCCCCCTGGTTGTGGATGCTGCTGTTGTTTACTTCTTGAAGATGTTGGTGCGGGTGATGTTCATGAACCGCAGGGCCTGATGCTTGGCATTTTCCTTGTAGTACATGCGGACTTCGTCACCAGCTTCCCAGGTGGACGGGGGCAGGTCGATCTTGTCAGCAGGGATGGTGAAGGTCACCAGGGCCTGCAGGCGAGCCGAGTATTCGGTCACGGACATCTTGTCCTTGTCGATGATGGGGAAGGTCTTGCCGTGCACCTTGGGATGGGTGCGCTTGATGCCCTTCTCGACATCGGTGAAGGTCACGTTCAGGACTTCCAGAGCCTTGGTCTCGGGGTTGAAGATGGTGACGGTGGACTTTTCCAGGTCGAACATCACGCGGCCGCCGGGAACGGGCAGGGGACCGATTTCAGCCGGATCGGCAGGCAGGGTGTACTCATGGATGCCGCCGGAGTAGTGGGGGTTGAGCTGGTCATGGTTGACGTCCAGCACCACCAGAAGGGTTTTGGTTTCGGGATTGAAGGCCACACAGCGGCCCTGTTCCACCTGGCCAAATTCGCACGCGGTCAGACCGAGGCTGAGAGCCAGTACCAGAGTCAGGATTACGTTACGCATTCTCATGTGCTGCCTCCTTACGCCTGGCGCTTCTTGGCGGCCAGTTCTGCCTTGGCGCCCTGAACCATACGGACGGTGATGTAGAGGGAGATGGCGCTCACGAAGCCCAGGACCACCACGGTGGCCACGCCGTTGATGAAGCCGGCATAGGCGGGGAAGTAGGGCTGGATGAGCTTCAGGACCACGGAAGCGAGGCAGCCGAGCACGGCGCAGCCGAAGGCGATACGGATGCCGTAACCCTTGATGTACTTGGTGGCCACAGCGCCGACCTGGGCACCGATGGCAGCACCGACCAGCATGATGAGGGCGGCCACGAGTTCAGTACGACCCTTGAAGGTGAAGGAAGCGGCACCGTACAGGCCGGAGATGGCCACTTCGAAGAGGTCCGTACCCACGGCCACGTGGGTGGGGCAACCGACCAGGTACACGAGGGCGGGCATGCGGATCAGACCGCCGCCGATGCCGAGGATACCGGCCAGCCAGCCAGTGAACAGGGAGACCACGATGGGCAGCCAGGCGGAGCAGTAGATACCGGCGCCATGGAAGTGCACCATGGGGGGGATGCGGATGGCGTGCAGCTTGGAGGCCCAGTCGATACCGGTAGCGGTAGCGGAGAGCTCTTCACCGCGGGCGGCGGCTTCGCGTTCCTTCTTCTTGCGCAGGGCCACGTCATGGAAGACCATCCAGGCCATGCAGATCAGCAGCACGACGTACAGCCAGCGCACGACCTTGTCGACGGAACCCAGGCGTTCCAGCCACATCAGCATCTGGGCGCCCAGTTCCACACCCACGATGGTACCGGCCAGCATGGTCAGGCCGAGCTTGTAGTCAACGTTACCGAACTTGCCGTGCCGCAAGGTCGAGATCAGGGATTTGCCGGCCATGTGGGCAACGTCCGTGCCCACGGCGAAGGCCATGGGGAAGCCGAGGATGTTCAGACCGGGGGTAACCATCCAGGCACCGCCCATACCAAAGAAACCACCGATGATGCCGACGCCGAGACCCAGAATGATCAGACCGGGCCAGAAAATCGTCACGCCGGAGATGGGCATCAAAACATACAACCAATCCATGTTTTCCTCCCTTCCGGCCTAGTGTTCAGCCAGCTCGCGGTGCTTGAGGTCGATACCGATGTGCGACATCACAACGTCGGCCAGGAAGCCGAAGATGCAGCCGACCGTCGGGATAATGATGATGGTCAGGATGGTGAAGTACAGATGGCTGTCATTGTACATCTGCGCCCACCACAGCATGATACCGTCCAGGCGGCGGGTATCGGCCACGATGACCACGTTTGCCGCTGCCTTCTTGGCTGCCAGGGCCAGGGAAGGCATCATGACCAGCAGCATGATGAAGCTGCCCGCAATAGCTGTCCAGAGCTTGCGCATCATTTTCATGTTCTCCTCCGGGTCTTGGGGTTGTTACATCCAGATCCTGCGTCCCACGGCAGGACCATTCGTCCCAAACTTCACATGCCCTGTTTAAGCAACACCCGTGCCAATTTCGCTAAAAAACCCGGAAATCCTTGATTACCAACACCGCCAAGCGTTTTTCCGCTTGCGCAAACTGCGCATTGCGGATAGATTTTCAGGAAAGTTGCACGTTTTTTGCGTTATCGGGAGGATGTATGCGCATCTGGACCAGACCCGTCCTGGGAAATTCGCTGGAAACCACCCGGTTCTTCGTCAACCGCAGCATGACAAGCCGGGTGCTTTTGCTCGGTTTGCCGCTTTTGACGCTGGTTTTATTACTTGTTTTCCTCGCAACGGGACGCAGTATCGAAGCCCTCGTCAATCGCGCAATAGCCCGCAATGCCCAGCTGCAGGCGCAGGCCATGAGCCTTTCGCTTGAGCAAATTCTCACAGAGACCCGAAACCAGCTCCTCATCCTGGCCGCGGGCTCCATGGATCCCAAAGACATGGTGCGGCGCCTCCAGTTCCGCGTGCGGGCCGAAGGCCTGCGCTATCGCGAGGTGGCCTTCATGGGCACGGATCCCTCCCAGCGCTATCTGCTGCTCAGCTACGGCGGCGAGATCATCTCCATCCCTCCCGACATCGCCTCCGCCACCGTGGGCAACCCCTTCACCAGCCTGAGCGCGGCCCAGCGGCCCGAACATGTGCAGGTCAGCCAGCCGCTGGAAGTGGTCTACTCCATGGTCCCGCTCAACGATTCCGTGCAAAGCATCCCCCTGTACGTCATCCGCTTCTCCACGCCCATCTATGATGCCCAGGGCGTTTTCCAGGGCATGCTCATCCTTTCCCTGGACCTGACCGTCCTGCGTGACGCCATCAGCATGTTCTCCTCGTCCTCCGCGCCCCTGCGCACCGCCGACGACGAGACCCGCATCCGCAGCATCTTCTTCGACAATCAGGGCTGGATGCTCTTCCAGTCCGAGAACCTGGAGGCGGACGAGGCCAGCGGGCGCCTCAACAGCGACTCGCTGCGCGCGGGCTTCCAAGGCGAGTTCGGCCGCGCGGGCTTCAGCACAGCCTTCCGTCCCGGCCCCAACCACGTCAATTACTGGTCCATGGTCTCCAGCGTCCAGGGCGGCCATTCCGGCCAGATATTCCTGGACAACAGCGATGCCTGGGGCCACGAGAACAGCGCCGTGGAAGGCGTCAGCTTCGCGCCCGTCACCTTTGCCGCCAACCCCGACAGCCCGCGCACCATCATGGGCGGCCTGGCCGTGCTGGACACCAGCTTCACCGCCACCCGCACCGGCATCCAGATCATCGGCATCTACGGCATCTGCCTGCTGGCCGGCATCTGCCTGCTGGGCCTGGGCCTGGCCTGGCTGGCACGCGGCACCACCAAGCGCCTGCGCCGTCTCTCCAATGAAGTGAACCTGCGCATCGACAGCCACAGCTCCAACCCGCTGGTGCTGCCGCCCATGCCCCGCGAGCTGGAGCAGCTCAAGGACGCCATCAACGCCCTGCTCCACCGCCTGCGCCGCAGCGAGGAGGAACAGCTCAACCAGCAGCTCATGCAGGACGCCCGCTGGGCACGCGAACCTGCCGAGAACATGCCGGAGCTGGACGACATCCCCGACAACGGCCTCGTGGGCACCTCCGCCGCCATGCAGGACCTGCGCGCCAACATCCTCAAGGCCGCGCCCACCATGGCCGACGTCCTCGTCATCGGCGAGACGGGCACCGGCAAGGAGCTGGTCTCGGCGGCCATCCACCAGGCCAGCCCCCGAGCCAACGGCCCCTTCATCACCATCAACTGCGGGGCCCTGGACGAGAACCTGCTCATGGACACCCTGTTCGGCCACGTCAAGGGCGCGTTCACCGAGGCGCGCCAGCCCCGCAAGGGCGCCTTCCTCACGGCCGAGGGCGGCACCCTGATGCTGGACGAGATCGGCAACGCGGCCCCCAAGGTCCAGCAGGCCCTGCTGCGGGCGCTTTCCACCCGCATGATCCGACCGCTGGGCAGCGACGAGGACGTCCCCTTCGATACCCGCATCATCGCGGCCACCAACGCGGAACTGCTGCAGGACGCCCAGGAAGGCTCCTTCCGAGAGGACCTCTATTACCGTCTGGCCGTCATCACCATCCGCACGCCTCCCCTGCGCCGCCGCAAGTCCGACCTGCCTCTGCTGGCCGTTTTCTTCCTGACCCGGGCCGCGGAATCCCAGGGCCTGCCCACGCCGCGCCTCAGCCGCGGCGCCCTGCGCAAGCTCCAGGAATACCACTGGCCGGGCAACGTGCGCGAACTGCAGAACTGCCTGACCCGGGCCCTGGCTTTTTGCGAAAATGGCCTCATTTTTGCAGAAAACATCCAGTTGGGACCGGATACCCTTCCCGGGGACATTGCGCGACCGGAACGCGGCAAGCTCTCCTGCCCGCCCGCACGGGCCGACAGCAGGCAGCCCCACAACGAGGCTTCGGAAACGGCGGAACATCCTGTCGTCCCGCCCGCTCCGGCCGAAAGCGAGGAGCAGGACACGGCGCCCGTTGCGGAAGATGCCCAGCCGCGCCTCAATGCCCGCCTTGCCCGGCTGCTGCCCCAGATCGTGGAGCTCGGCAGCATCAGCCGGCAGGAATACCAGGACATGGCAGGCAAGGACATCTCCATGCGTACCGCCCAGTATGACTTGCAGATCCTGGTCCGTCTGGGCCTTGTCCGCAGGGAAGGACGCGGCCCGGCCCAACGCTATATAGTGTTGCCGGCAGCACGCGGGTTCCGCGCCTGAGGCGGCCCTTCCGGGACATGACGGCATGGCGGTACGCCCGCCTGCCGGATGCCGGACGGTCTGCCCGGACGGTCCCGGCCTTCCAGGAACAGGCCGGGCGTGCCTGCGCGTCTGCCTTCCATGCCCTGCCGGGGGAAGCAAAAGGAAGTTCCATGACCACGACCATCAAGATCCTCAAACGCATGTTTGGCCTGGAGCCGCGCATCAGCCGCGAGCAGGCCATGGCCGCTTTCGGCCGCCGCTACGCCTCCTTCAACGAGCTGCTCCAGTCCAATGCGGACCTGGCCGCCATCCTGGCCAAACTGGACGCGGCCCAGCGGGGCGACAAGCATCTGGAGACCCATCAGGTCCGACGCATCGCCCGCAAGGCGGTCTTCCACTGCGAACGCATGGCGGCCTGCCTCAACGACATGTCGCGCAACCGTTACAAGGATCTGGAAAAAAGCGTGGCCGCCATCGGGCAGCATATCGAGAACGAGCTGGAGAAGCACACCCGCGGCGACGTCAACGCGCTCATCCTGCCCCTGACGGAAGTGGACGCCAGCATGGGCTACAGCGTGGGCGGCAAGAACGCCAACCTGGGCGAACTGAGCAACATGCTGGACATGCCCGTGCCTCCCGGCTTTGCCGTGACCATCCAGGCCAGCAGCCTGGCCCTGCTGCGCCCCAGCGGCCTGTTCAAAAAGATCCACAGCACCCTGTGCAAGGTGGACGCCGACGTGCCCCACAGCCTGCAGGACGCCGCACGTACCGTGCAGAACCTGATCCTGGAGGCCCCCCTGCCCGAAGAAGTGGAAAAAGCCCTGTTCGAGGGCTGGGACGAGGCCTTCGGCAAGGACAGCCAGGTACAGGCCGCCCTGCGCTCCAGTGCCGTGGACGAGGACGGGGTGCAGTCCTTTGCCGGCCAGTACCTGAGCATCCTCGGCGTCACGCGCGAGAGCCTGCCCTCGGCCTTCAAGCGCGTGCTGGCCAGCCTGTTCTCGCCCCGTGCCCTGGCCTATCGCGCCCGCAACGGCTACCCGCTGGACGCCACCAGCATGGGCATGTGCTGTCTCAAGATGGTACAGGCCAAGGCGGCGGGCGTGGCGTTCTCCCGGCATCCCGTGGACCTGCGTTCCAACTGCGTCATGATCCAGGGCACCTGGGGCCTGGGCGAGATGGTGGTGGACGGCACGGCCACCCCGGACAACTGGCTGGTCTCGCGCGCCAACCTGCGCATCCAGCAGGAGACCATCGCCCACAAGGAAATCCGCCTCGTGCTGGCGCCCGGACGCCACGGCGTGGAGAGCAAGGAAGAGGACGTGCCCGAAAGCCTGCGCAACGTGCCCAGCCTGTCGCACGAACAGGCGCAGCAGCTGGCCTCCATGGCGCTGGAACTGGAACGTCACTACCAGTACCCGCAGGACGTGGAATGGGCCGTGGACGAAGACGACCAGATCATCCTGCTCCAGACCCGCCCCATGGGCCTGGATGCCTCGGTCAGCGAGGTGACGGCCCCGGCGCTCTCGCACCTGCGCCCGCTGCTCAGCGGCGGCGAAGTGGCGGCCAAGGGCGTGGGCTGCGGCCCGGTCATCCACGTGCAGCCCTCACAGGACCTCACCCATTTCCCCGAAGGCGCGGTCATGCTCCTCCAGCACACCTCGCCCGATGCCATGGTGGCCATGCAGCGGGCCTCGGCCATCATCGCCGAGACCGGCAGCCTTACCGGTCACATGGCGTCCGTCTGCCGTGAGTTCGGCATGCCCACGGTCATCAACCTGCCCGGTGCCACCAGTTTGCTGGAAGAGGGCGAGGTCGTGACCGTGGACGCCATCGGCGGGCGCGTGTTCAAGGGCGAGATCCCCGAACTGCTGGCCCTGCGCCTGCAGCCCCGCCGCCCCGCGGCGGATACCCCGGCCCTGATCCTGCTGCGCCGCATCGCCAGCTACATCATGCCCCTGCATCTGGTGGACCCGCACTCCGAGCTCTTCAGCCCGGCCAACTGCACCTCGCTGCACGACGTCATGCGCTACGCCCATGAAAAAAGCTACAGTGAGATGTTCCTCATCTCCGACAGCGTCACCGAAGGAAGCATGGGCGCGGCCAGCCAGCTGGTCTGTCCGGTGCCGCTGGACTTGTATGTCATCGACCTCGGCGGCGGCCTCAAGAATCCCGAGTCCCGCCGCGTCACGCCCGAGGACGTCATCAGCGAGCCTTTCGCGGAAGTGCTGTCCGGCATGCTCAATCCCGCCGTCCAGGCCCGTGGCCCCCGCCCCATCAACATGCGGGGCTTCCTGTCGGTCATGAGCCAGAACATGAGCGGCGGCAACCAGCAGGGCGGCCAGCGTTTCGGCGACCGCAGCTATGCCATCGTCTCGGACCGTTACGTGAACTTCTCCTCGCGCGTGGGCTATCACTACGCCATCCTGGACAGCTGGTGCGGCGAGACCCTGAGCAAGAACTACATCCGCTTCGAGTTCGCCGGCGGGGCGGCCGGCAGCGTGCAGCGCGAACGGCGCGTGCGCTGCATCGGGGTCATCCTGACGGAACTGGGCTTTACTGTAGAAATAGTGGGCGACCGTATCCGCGCCCGCTACCAGAAGTATCCCCGGCTGGATGTCCTCTCGCGCCTGGACCAGCTGGGCCGGCTGCTCATCATGACCCGCCAGATGGACATGCTCATGACCTCCGACGCGGCCGTGCACGGCTATGCCATGAAGTTCCTCAACGGCGAATATCACTGATCCTCCGCGGAGGACCGTTTGTTGTCATGGAAGCCCCTCCCTTGCGGAGGGGCTTTCCCGTTCCTCTCTCTTTCGGCGGAGTGACCACTTTTTTGTGTTGATCGGGTTGCGGACGCAACCAAATAGCCTTAGATTGTCTCGTCTCCCTCTCCCTTTTCAGCAAGGCGGTCTCCCATGCTCCCCACGCTGCCCGACAACGAAAAAAAACAGACGCTCTTCAGCCGCGATTTCATCCTGCTTTTCTGCATGGCCATGTGCAACAACAGCTATATGGCCGTCTTTTACTGCTTCGAACAATGGCTGGAAGGTTTGCAAGTCAGCCCCAACTGGCGCGGCATATTGCTTTCGGCCCTGTTCGCCATGGTCCTGCTCTGGCGGCCCCTGGCCAGCATCGTACTGCTCTCGCGCAGCAAGCTGCCCGCCCTGCTGGTCACCATCTGCCTTTCCAGCTGCATCATGCTGGCCTATCCCTTCATCCACGGGCCCGACAGCATCTGGCTGATCCTGGGCCTGCGCATCGCCCAGGGCATCTCGCTGGCGGTCTACTCCAGCTGCGTAGTGGCCGTGCTGGTCAGCTGCATCCCCAAGGGCCAAAGCGCCCGGGGCTTCGCCATCTTCTCCCTGACCACGCTGCTGCCCTATTCCATCATCCCGGCCGTGGGCGAGCAGATCCTGCCTCTACTGGGCGGTGAGCCCCGCCTGTTCGCCCTCATGGCCGTGCTGGCCATCCCCGCCCTGTGCATGCTCGTGCCCCTGGCCCCCAAGCTGCGCAGGCCCGAGATCTCCGCCGATACGGCCAGGAACCAGATGACGCCGCGGGCCATCCTCTATTCCATGACCCATTCCGGCCTGGGCTGCATCTATCTGGCCTGCCTTTCCTTCAGCATCATGACGGCCCTGGCCATCTACTTCATGAAGGGCCTGTGCGTGACCACCGGCGCCACCCCGGCCATGTTCTTCATGGGCTACACCACCACCATCATCCTGGTGCGCCTGTTCGGCGGGCATGTGCTGGATACCCTGCCCCGCTACCGCATCGTGCCCCTTTGTGCCGTGGCGCTGGCCATCAGCATGACCGGTCTGGCCTGGGGGCCCCTTTGGGCCTTCCTGCCCCTGACCATCCTGTACGGCATCGGCCTGGGCCTGCTCTATCCCCTGCTGGCGGCCACCATCTACGACCGCTCCACGGACGCCACGCGCTCCATCAATTCCAACGTGATGATGCTCACCTTCGATGCCAGCGGCATGCTGGGGCCCCTGCTGGGCGGCGCCGTGATCCATGCCGGTTTCGGCTACCGGGGCGTCTTCATGGCGGCGGCCTTCATGGTGCTGTGCAGTGGCGGTTTCATGGTCCTCGACCGCCTGCGCCTGGCCCTTTGGGATCGTCGGGAACAGCAGAAATAACGCAAGGGGTGGTAATTAATCCTAATTGCCATCCCTTTTCTTATCATATCTAACGTTTTAACTATATTTACATTTTTTAGATTTACAAAGACTCCCCCCCACAATTGGTTCTATTTATGGGCTTATTTTTACAAGGAGGTTCACAGCCCACCCGGGATCATGGAGGAATATCCAAACACATAACGTAGGGGGGAACATATGTTTGCAGGT
>NZ_DS996361.1:22610-24969 GCF_000156375.1 Desulfovibrio piger ATCC 29098 | reverse complement strand
GAATTTTCACGACGAAGTATTTCCGCGTCGCTGCTGTTCGGCTGTTTCGCTTTTATGATGACGGGACTGGGGGTCCCCGACACGACGCTGGCAGCAGACAAAGTCATCGACGGCGGGACGTACACACGCATGTCCGACGGTGATACCGGGGATCAGGCACGCTATACGTCCGACGGCAACCTGACCATCAACGGCGCGACCTTCAACACGCAAAACCCCGTCACGAGCTACACCGAGGCCGAGGGCATCGAGACCAGCCGTGACAACAGCCTCAAGCTGACCGACCCGTCAACCGGCGGCTTCATCTCGGACGAGGCCGCCCAGGCAAAGGGCCCTGACTATGTGACGGCCCTGGCCGCCGCCCGCAAGTCCGATGCGGCCTCCCGCATCGTCGGCCTGGACATCGCCGCGGGCAAGGATCTTACCATCAACAGCGGCACGTTCTCGCTTTCCGGTGCCAACGAAAAGCACTTCTCCGGTGAAAACATCACCATCAACGGCGGTACGTTCAACATGTCGGAAGCGTACACCACCTTCACGTCCGCCGGCGGCATCACCATCAACAATGGCGAGTTCAACCTCGTGGGCACCAAGGAATGGGCCCAGTACGACGTTACCCGTGACCGCTGGGTCCTGGGCACCCGCCTGACCTTCAATACCGGCGACGGCGACATCGTCCTCGGACGTGCCGGCGCTGCCGACGGCCCCGTCTTCAACATCAAGGACTCCCTGTTCATGGCCGTGCCCGCCGGTGCGGGCAGCATGGTCCTCAACAGCGGTGCCATCAATGTCGAAGGCACCTTCCGCTCCTCTCTGCTCCATGCCGGTACGGACCTGACCATGAACGGCGGCAGCCTGAGCGTGACCTCCACCCAGGAACTGTTCGACGATCCGGTGGAAGTCCAGTCCATGCTCACCGTGCCCAACCTCACCATCAACGGCGGCACCGTGGTCGTCCACAACGCCGACATCAATGGTGAAAATTCCATCACGCTCAACGGCGGCACCTATGCCCTGAGCGGTACCAGCGTCATCAACAGCAACGGCACCTATGGCGAAAAGCCCTCCGTGGACGGCAAGGGACGCCTGGACATCAACGGCGGCACCTTCGTCATGAGCGGCTCGACCCTGTTCCGGGGCAACACGGCCCTGAACATCACCGACGGCACCTTCGCGTATGAAGGGACCCCGAACGGCTCCCACGGTACCGTCAACGGCAATACCTTCAACATCCCCTACGGCTTCACCATGGAATCCGCAGGCAACCTTTCCGTCTCCGGTGGTAATTTCCTGCTGACCGGTCTGGACCGCAAGCGCTTCTCCGGACAGGACATCACCATCAGCGGCGGCAACTTCCAGCTCTCCAACGGCTATACGGAACTGTATGCCGACAACAAGCTGGAGATCACCGGCGGCAACATCTCCCTGACCGGTCAGGAAGGCTACTCCGTTTATGATGAAGTCCGCGGCAAGGAACTGCTGGGCACCCGTCTGACCCTCAGTGCCGGCGAAGGCGGCGTGGTCTTCGGCAACGCCAACGGCGGCCCGACCCTCACCGCGGTGGACGCCCTGGTCATGATGGCCCAGGACAAGGATCCCACCACCATCACTTTCAACAACGGTACGTATTCCATCATCGGCGTCACCCGTCTGGCCTCTCTGGATACCAACGCCAGCGACCTGATCATCAACGGCGGCACCTTCTATACGGACCATGCCGGTAACGGCTCCTCCGCCACCACCGTCATCAACGGCGGTACCTTCGAGACCGTCAACGGCGGTTACTGGGGCACGCGCGGCGGCGGTGACTTCAACATCAATGGCGGTACGTTCAGCTTTGACGGCACCTCCGGCATCAGCGCCAGCACCGGCGGCGGCAGCCTGAACATCAAGGGCGGCACCTTCGACTTCATGCCCGGCAGCTACCTGCAGGCCGCCAAGCCCGACGTCAAGTTCGACATGAACCTGGCGGGCGGTACCTTCAACATGGCCCTGGATCCCGAGACCGGCAAGGCCCTGCACATGGACGCCGGTACCGGTTCCCTGACCCTGGACCGCAATCTTGCCCTGCATGTCTCCAACGCCGCCACCCTGGCCGCCGGCACCTACACCGTGGCGGACTTCGCCGCCGCGACGAACGGCGTCAACCTGACGGAAAACGGCGTTGCCGCCAGCGGCGAGAACTGGACCAACGACCTGTTCGCCACCACCCATGTGCGCGGGGACGGCAACTCGGCCTCCCTGGTCGTCGATGTCAAGAACAAGACCGACGTCATCGCTTCCCTGCCCGGCAACCGCAACGTCCGCGCCAACGCCGCGGCGTTCGACCGCATCCTGAGCAATGCTGACGGCCAGACCG
>NZ_DS996361.1:20018-22252 GCF_000156375.1 Desulfovibrio piger ATCC 29098 | reverse complement strand
CCGCTTACCTGAACGGCCTTTCCGGCATGACGCCCGAAGGCGCCGCCGAGACCCTGCGCCAGGTCAGCGGTGAGAACACCCTCAACAGCGGCTATGCCAACATCAACCAGCTCAACCTGTTCCGCGAAGGCATCCGCAACGGCGTGAAGGGCCTTGCCCCCACGGACGAACCCCGCTCGCAGATGTGGATCACCGCTCTGGGCGGCATCAGCAACCAGGGCTCCAACGACAGTATCAGCGGTTTCGACAGCTACACCGGCGGTCTCGCTGCCGGTTACGCGCTGACCATGAGCAAGGCCCTCGTGGGTGTCGGCCTTGCCTACATCGATACCGACGTCTATTCCCGTGACGACCTCAACCACACCGACATGCGCAGCTGGGTGGGCAGCCTCTATGCCGCTCTGGATCTTGACCCCGTGCGCCTGGAAGCCGATGTGATGTACGGCCAGGGCTACAACGAATCCGAGACCTCCTTCTCGGGCCTGCCCGATGCCGAAGGCGACTACAACAGCTACTTCTGGGGCTTCGGCGCCCGCGCTTCGTACAACTTCCTGTTCAACGAAGGCGCCACCCGCCTCACCCCTTATGTGGGCATCGAATACGCCAGCGTCACGCAGGATGCCTACACCGAAAGCGGCCCGCTCGGCCGTCACTTCGATGTGGACCGACTGGAACGCTGGACCCTGCCCGTGGGCATCGAACTGCAGCACGATTTCGTCATCGATGACGAAAAGTCCATCAGCACCTGCATCGGTGTCGGCTACGCTCGCGACCTGAACGACTCCCAGGCCGAAGCCAGCGTGTATCTTGGCCCCAACAGCGCGCCCCTGCGTGTCCATGGCGTCGAGATGGGCAAGGACGCCCTGCGCTACAACGCCGGTGTCAGCTTCAACGTGAACGACACCGTGTCCATCTTCGGGCAGTATAACGGCGAGACCCGCAGCAACTACACGGACAACTCCTTCCGCCTCGGCGTGGAGATCCGCTTCTAGTTCCTGACCTTCAACCATAAAAAAAGGCCCTCCTCGGAGGGCCTTTTTTTATGGTTCGATCCTCGGTCGCCTAACTTTCCAGCGCCTGGGCCTCCTTGCCCAGGATGACGAACAGCTGGCGCAAATTCTCCACCGCCACCACGCGCGGGCTGCCCCCGGCATCGCTCACCCGCGCACGCACGGCATAGCTGTTGCCGTTGCCATGGTCACGCAGCACGAAGGGCACGATCCAGTCCTTGCCCTGCCGCACGGGCGTGCCCACGTTGCGGATCTCCTTGCGGCCCATGGATACGGACTCGAACAGGGGTGCCACCCAGCCTTCCGCTGCGTAGTCCTGTACGCTCTTTCCGGCAAAGGCCCCGGAGGCGATGCCATTGTGCACGAAGGCCCGGGCCTCGGAGACCAGCAGCTTGCGCACGCCCAGGCCGTTGTCCTCGGCCATGGCGGCCCCGGAGAACATCAAGGCCAGCATGGGCGGCAGCAGGGAAGAATTCTCCGGCTTGGCGGCCTCCTTCATGAACAGGTCCACGGCCTCATTGAGGATGGCATCCATATCCACGAGCTGCTCGAAGCAGGCCGCATCCGCATTGTCCACGGCCCCGCCAGCCTCCACCACGCAGGCACGGGCCGCATCGGAAGAAAGGGCACGGGCCCCGGCAGGCCAGAGGCACAGGCAGCTGAGGAGCAGCAGGCAGCACAGGGCGCTGCCGCGGCAAAAGATATCTTTGGGGAACACAGCGCGCATGGCACGCCTCCTTGCGGGCACGGGCCCGCCGTTAGGGCCGGGACATCCCGGCAGACCGGAAGGGACGCTGCCATGGCGCCCTTGCCGGCGTGTGAAAAAGGGGAGCTGCCCGAAGGCACTCCCCCTCTTTGCCTTGAAGTTTGCATCGTGTCGCTGCCGGAGCTCCATCCGGGCCACCGGCGGAGGGACATCCTCCGCTCATGGTCGCATCCCCGGGAGCGCCGGGACCTTCCGCCGGGCCGCCGTCTTCCGCGCCTGCCTTTGCAGGAACAGGCCGGATCGTCGAGCCCTAGCGGGACGGCGCCGGTGCGGGCAGCACGGGACCACCGGCCGAGGTGCCCCCCGTTGCCGGAGGCATGGCCGCATGTCCGGGTACCGGTGCGGGTGCCGCAGGTGTTTGCGGAGCCGCGAGGGCCGGAGGCGTCACCGCCCCTCCGACGGCAGGCCCCTGGGCGGGCAGGGCCGCCGGAGCAGTCCCCTGCGGGGCGGATACCGGT
>NZ_DS996361.1:0-19693 GCF_000156375.1 Desulfovibrio piger ATCC 29098 | reverse complement strand
GCCGGCGCCGGACGGGGCCGGGCCTGCTTGGGACCGGGCCGCAGGGGCACATCATTGACGGCAGGGGCCGCAGGCTGTTCCACAGCCGCCTTGCCGCTGGCGATCCGGGTGCAGCGGCCCGCCATGTCCCGCAGCGCGGCGGAACCGGCATGGACGGTGGCCAGGGCCTTGCTGTCCTGCTGCAGGCGGCGGCCCACCCACTGGGCCACGAACAGCAGGCTGTCGTCATCAAGGGCCGCACCGGCATGGCGGCGGATGTCGCCCACCAGGGAATGCTGGGCTGCCGTGCGGGCATCCATGGCCTGACGGTAACGGCCCGTGATGTCGTCCACCCGCAGCTGGGCCGTGGCGATGGCGGCGGCATCGTTACGCTGCCGGGCCTCGTCCAGCTCGAACACCGTGCTGGCCATGCGGCTGTAGATATCCAGCGATTCCTGCAACAGGCGCTCGCTCTCGGCCAGCCGTGCGCCCAGATCCGGGACGGCGGCCACACCGTCCAGGGCAGCGGCCCAGGCGTTCAGGCGCCCGGCAAGGGCCATGTGCAGCTGGCGCTTCTGCAAATCGCTCCAGTTGCGTTCCGTGCACTGGCGGTCAAGGCTGTCCAGGAAGCGGTCGGCATAGATGGTGTACAGGCTGCGCAGCATGTCGGGATGGAAGGCATAGCGCAGCACCGCGGCGCGGCTGCCGCCGGCCAGGCCCGTCAGCTTGACGCCGTATCGCTGATTGAGGGAGAGCAGGCTCAGATCGAGACCGCTGCCCTGGAAGCGTTCCAGCACATGTCCGGCAAGATCATCCACGAAAGCGGGCTGCACGCGGCTGTCCGCGGGGTACTGGCGTTTTGGCGCCTCCTGTCCTGCCGGGACAGGCACGACGGCCCCGGGAGACACGAAGTCCGTCCTGACCAGGGCACTGACCGTCCCCTGTACCGTGGGCCCGGCCAGCGTGCCCGGCTCCGTGGCGGGCGTGGCCACCGAAGGCGGGGGCGGCGGAGGCGTCTCGCGCAACAGGTTCATGAGAGGCGCCAGGGCCGTGCCTTCCAGCCTGGCATCCAGCCAGGTCACGGCATCCTTGCGCCAGGCATCGCGGGTGGCATCGTCACGGGTCAGCCACACGGCGGCTCCGGCCACCAGCAAAAGGGCCAGCAGGGCCAGGCAGCCCAGCTTGTGCCCGCCGCGCGACGTCTTGGGGGCAGGCAGATCATCCAGCCGTCCGCCGGACGGGGACGCGGAGGCAGGGGTAGCGAACCGGTTCTGTGCCGGTGCCTTGGTTTCCAGTTTCATGCGGGACCTCCGGGCGGCAGGAAGGCACGCCCATAAAAACTCGCTGCCGACGGCTCGGCAGGCTGTGGGCATGCTAGCATCACGACACACTGCTGTGAAGGCATTTTGCGGGCCCCGGCCCGGCGGGCCGGGTGCGCTTGCGGCCCTGCGCGGCCCGAAGTTTTTGTCCTTGAGGATGCATCCCTTTTCCGGGAGGGCCAGTCTGAAACAAGAATCGTGCCAACCACCTGTTTTTCCGAAAAAACACCGTCCTCGCGCGGCAGGCACGGAGGCCCCGGCAGCCGCACCGGCAGCGGAAAAAAAGCATTTCCCTCTGTTGACGCCCCCTTCCGCCATGCTAATCACGACCCCCTACTAACAATGGGCAGCCGGTCGCCAAAGGCACGGCTGCCGCTTTCACCTTTTAACCGGAATAGCCGCAGAGGGAGCGGATACTATGCCGAATTACGTTTACTTTCTCCTTGCCGTAGCCGGCCTCATCGTGAGCTACATCATCTACGGTTCCATCGTCGCTAAAATCTTCGGTGCGGATGAAAACCGTCCCACCCCCGCCAAGACCATGGCCGACGGCGTCGACTACGTCGAAATGCCCATGTGGAAGGTCTGGCTCATCCAGCTGCTGAACATCGCCGGTGTGGGCCCCGTCTTCGGTCCCATCCTGGGCGCCCTGTACGGCCCCAGCGCCCTGCTGTGGATCGTCATCGGCACCATCTTTGCCGGTGCCGTGCATGACTACTTCTCCGGCATGCTCTCCGTGCGTTACAAGGGTGCCAACGTGCCCACCATCGTGGGTTACAACCTGGGCAACGTGGCCAAGCAGGTGATGCGCGTGTTCGCCGTCATCCTGCTGCTGCTCGTGGGCGTGGTCTTCGTGGCCGCCCCCGCCGGCCTGCTGGCCAAGCTGACCCCCGACTACATGGACCAGATGTTCTGGGTGGCCGTCATCTTCGCCTACTACTTCCTGGCCACCATCCTGCCCATCGACAAGATCATCGGCCGCCTCTATCCCCTGTTCGGCGCCGTGCTGATCATCATGGCCGTGGGCATGACCGTGACCATGTTCACCAACGGTTGCGAATTCTACAACTGGGCCTCCTTCCCCAATAACCATCCCCAGCAGCTGCCCATCTTCCCGCTGGTGTTCATCACCATCGCCTGCGGCGCCCTGTCCGGCTTCCACGCCACCCAGTCGCCCCTGATGTCCCGCTGTCTGTCCAACGAAAAGCAGGGCAAGGCCGTGTTCTACGGCGGTATGGTGGCTGAAGGCTTCATCGGCCTCGTGTGGGCCACCGTGGGCATGACCTTCTACACCAGCCCCGAAGCCCTGGCCGCTGCCGGTGGTCCCGCCAACGTGGTCAACGAGACCGCCCGCGCCCTCATGGGCCCCGTCGGTGGCGTGCTGGCCATCCTGGGCGTGGTGGCCCTGCCCGTCACCTCCGGTGACACGGCCTTCCGCGCCGCCCGCCTGACCATCGCCGAAATGTTCAACTTCAAGCAGTCCGCCATCCCGGCCCGTCTGGCCATCGCCATCCCGATCTTCGCCATCGGCGTGGTGCTGAACTTCGTGGACTTCAACGTGATCTGGCGTTACTTCGGCTTCGCCAACCAGGCCCTGGCCGCCATCATGCTCTGGGCCTCCGGCGCCTACCTGTACCGCAAGCATCGCCTGCACTGGATCTGCACCGTGCCCGCCACCTTCATGACGGCCGTGTGCATCTCCTACATCTGCTATGAGCCCAAGATGGGCTTTGGCATGGGCATCCAGATCGCCGACATCATCGGCGTGATCGTGGCCGTCGTCAGCCTGGTCGCCTTCCTGGCTCTGGCCCGCAAGCCCATCGCCGGTGCTCCCAGCATCGACGAAGTGTAGCGCTCCGCCGCTCCATAGCCACGCACAAGGGCAGGGATCTTCCCTGCCCTTTTTTTTCGTGCCGCCGGTAGGGCGCGCTCCGGCCCGACCGCCCGGCATTGCGCCGTGCCCGGAGGCAGCGTATAACCCTGCTGTCCGGCCGCTTGTGTCCCACGGCCGTCAGACCGCCATCACAGAACAGGAGATATCCATGCGTACCCCCAACATCCTGACCATTGCCGGTTCCGATTCCGGCGGCGGTGCCGGCATCCAGGCCGACCTCAAGACCATCATGGCCCTGGACGGCTACGGCATGAGCGTCATCACGGCCCTGACCGCCCAGAACGGTCTGGGCGTCACCGGCATCCACGCGCCCGAGCCCGAATTCGTCGTGCTGCAGCTGCGCGCCGTGCTGGACGGCTTTCCCGTGCACGCCGCCAAGACCGGCATGCTGTTCTCGGCCGGCATCATCAACGCCCTGGCCGATGCCCTGCGCGACCGCAGCTTCCCGCTGGTGGTGGACCCCGTTTCCGTGAGCCAGAGCGGCAGCCACCTGCTGCGTGAAGATGCCGTGGAGGCCCTCAAGGAACGCATGATCCCCGGCTGCGACCTGCTGACCCCCAACCGTCCCGAAGCCGAGATGCTCACCGGCATGACCATCAGCAGCGCCGATGACGCCGCCGCCGCCGGTGAAGCGCTCATCAGGATGGGCGCCAAGGCCGTGCTCATCAAGGGCGGTCATATGGAAAGCTCCATCGTGGTCACGGACTGCCTCTGCCAGGCCGGGCAGGCCCCCAAGTTCCTGCCCCAGCCCAAGGTGGAGACCACCAACAACCACGGCACCGGCTGCACCCTGTCGGCCGCCATCGCCACCGGCCTCGGCCACGGCCTGCCCCTGCAGGTGGCCGTGACCCGCGCCCAGGAATTCCTCAACCTTGCCCTGCGCAAGAGCTACGCGCCCGGCAAGGGCTGCGGGCCCGTCAACCACGCCGCCCGCCGCTAGGCATCATTGCAAGACCGATCGGGGGAGATGGCTGCGGGAAGGGGAGATCTGTGCATGACACAAGAGGGGCCCTTCCCCGGCCCCTTGTCCTCTCCCGGACATGCTCCGCCCCCAAAACGCGTTCCGGCAACGGCCCCGACAGGCAATGGCCTTCCGCCACGGTAGGGACATGGGGAAATGCCCTTCCCCGTTCCTAGGCCCAAAAATCGCGGACGCCGGTTCCCCCCTGCGGGAAACGCCTTTCGTCCAGCCCCTGCGCGTCACCATGCCGGATGGCGGCCCCGCAGCCGCCCCGCATTCCTCCACTTCAACCCCAGAGCCTCCATGCCGGACACTTCTTCCACCATGCGCCTCAGGCTGTTGCTGGCCTATGACGGCAGCCGTTACTGCGGCTGGCAGATCCAGGACATCCCCACCCCGCCGCCCACCGTGCAGGCCGCCGTGGAAGCCGCCGTGGGCCGTATCGCCGGACGGCCCGTGCGTGTGTTCGGCTCCGGCCGTACCGATGCGGGCGTCCATGCCCACGGTCAGGTGGCCCACTGCGACGTGCCCCGCCGCCCTGGCCTGGACTGGCGCCACGCCCTCAACGCCCTGCTGCCCGCGGACGTGCGCGTCCTATACTGGCAGGAGGCCGCTCCCGACTTCCACGCCCGCATCAGCGCCCTGCGCAAGACCTATGTGTATGATTTCTGGCAGGAGAAAGGCTTCGTCCCGCCCCGGCTGGCGCCCTTCGTCTGGCGCAGCGGCCCTCTGGATGCCGAAGCCATGCGCGCGGCCCTGCCCTTTTTGCTGGGCAGGCACGACTTCGCCAGCTTCCAGAACGCCGGGACCGAGATGGAAAGCACCGTGCGCGAGCTCCAGGCCGCCACGCTGACGGAACTGCCGCCCGTGGAGTTTATGCCGCCCTGTCTGCCCTGCCTGCGCCTGACCGTCACGGCCAACGGTTTTTTGAAGCAGATGGTCCGCAACATGGCCGGACTGCTGGCCGCCTACGGCCGCCACAAGCTGCGCCCCGACCAGATCCCCGCCATCCTCGAGGCCGCCGACCGCCGCGCCCTGCCCAGCCCCACGGCCCCGCCGCAGGGCCTGGCCCTGGCCCATGTGGAATACCCGGACTAAGCCCTGTCTGCATCCCGAAGATATGAAGACCACCCGCTGCGGGTGGTCTTTTGTTGCGTCCGCTCATGCCCGGCAGACAGGCACGATAACGGTCTGCCATTCCCCGTTCCGGGAAAAGCCTGCTCTATTTTCCACTATCTGGAATGATATGCTGTTATCCTAGAAAGGCATCATGCCGTTCTTCATGCCCGACGGGCCCGAGAGCGGGCAATGGTCGTTCCCCAGAAAACAGACGCGGCAGGGGCGCGTCCCCTTTGCCAGCCGCTTTTCCCGCAACCTGTCTCCATCGTGTCGCGTCCGGAAAAGGCCGGGGCTCCGCACCAACAAAAAAGGACGCCCCGCAGTCAGCAGGACGTCCTCCTTCACTAGCAGTCTCCCGCAAGGGGAGGGCCGGTTCCAGCGGCTATCTGGATGCCGCATCCCGCCTGTTATGGGCTTCCACGAACGCATTATAGGCCTCCTGGGCCTCCTGCAGCACCAGATTGAGCTGGCGGCGCGTCGCATTGCTGAACGCGTCTTCCTGCCCCTGGGCCACGGTGCGGGGGAAGAGGTCGGCCTTGTCCAGAAAAGCCTGCCAGAGGCGCCGCTCTTCTTCCGTCATGCCCCGGGTGTGGCCACGGGCCGCGGCCAGGGCATCTTCCATCTCCTTGCGCCAGCCCGCCACGGCCACGGTATCGGGATTGCCCTCGCGCAGCAGGAGGCCGCCCAGCAGGAAACGGCTGAACAGGAAACGGGCCGAGCTGATGGCCTCTTTCAGCGGGTTGCCCTGAAGCAGCACGTCCTCGGCCTGACGGCTGCGGTCACGCACCAGCACCAGCAGGGCATCACGGGCTTTGGAGAACTCATTGTGCGCATCCTGCAGGCGGCGCAGCAGCTTCTTGCCCTGCGCTCCGTCATCCACGATGCTGTCGTCCAGGGCGTACTTGCGGAACGCCGTGACCAGCTTTTCCATACCGGTCAGCGTCCGCCGCATGGTGGCCATCAGATCCCGCAAACGGGCGGCGTCGGCCTCGCCCCACACGGCCTTTTCCACAGCGGGCCTGTCGTCCAGCTCCGCAGGGCGCTGGGGTTCCTTGCCCAGCAGCCAGGTACGCATGTAGTCCTCGGCCTGCCGCAGCAGATGACCGGCATGGATGCCCGCCACATCGGCCCAGCGCCAGATGGCATTGCCCGCATCCAGCACCCTGCCGGCAGCCTCCACTTCCTCGGCCGGGGCCGGAGCTTCCGGCGCGTGCAGCCCGGCGGCGGCCTTCGTCACCACGGCGGAGGCGGTCTCCTTGTCCAGCCTGGCTTTGGGAGCGCTCTCCTCCTGACAGGCGCACAGGCCGAAAGCCAGAGCCATGAGACACACCAGCCACAGGAAACGAACAGGACGCCGCATCATTCCACATGCTCCGCGATCCAGGCGTCGAGCCCGGTCAGATCAGACCCCCAGGGGAAATCCCCGCCCCTGAGCTCCGGCCCGGTGCCGTAGAACAGGGTGCCCACCTCCTCGGCGGCATTGCGGTCCGTGGAGGCATCGCCCACCATGAGCACCTCGTCAGGCAGGACACAGGCCTTGTCCACGATCATGGCCAGCAGTTTGGCCTTGGACGGCGGCGAGCCGTAGATGCCCGTGAAGCAGCTGTCCAGGCCGCGTTCCTTGAGGATGAAGTTCAATTCCTCGTGCGGTGCGCCGGAACAGACATAAAGGGGCAGTTTGCCCCGCCAGTGTTCCAGCACCGGCGCGATACCGGGGATGAGCTCGCAGCGGCGCACCTCATCCAGAGCGTATTCGGCAAAGCGCCTGCCCCACTCCTCGGACTCGGCGGGCGTGATCTCCCTGTCCAGGATCTCGCGGAAGAACCATTCGAATTTTTTGTAACGGCTCACGCCGCCATGCACGGTATGGAACATGACGAAACGGTCGCGGGCCTCCTCGCCGTAGGGCTCGGCCAGACGGGCAAAGGCGCGCGTCTTGACGGGCACGCTGTCGAGGATCACGCCGTCACAGTCGAAAACAAGACATTTCAGGGCCATGCAGACTCCTTGTTCGCGCCGTCAGGGACGACGCCGTACAGGAAGGATACGAAAACAGGCCCGCGCCCCGCCGCCCGAGCGGACGAAGCCTTGCGGGCCGGAGCCGGAAGGCGGCACAGGCCGCCTGCCGGGCAGGAAAAATGCCGGCCATGCGGGAACGCCATACGCTCCCGCCCCGGAGCTACGATCGTTCCGGACATGCGTCGCGGTCGCGGTGGCCGATGGGACGTGCCGGGACACCGCCCACGATGGTGAAAGGGGCCACATCGCGGGTGACCACGGCACCCGCGCCCACCACGGCGCCCCGGCCGATGCGCACGTCGGGCGTGATGACGCAGTTGGCCCCGATCCAGACATCGTCCCCGATGACGATCTCGCCCGGATGGTGCCCCTGCTGCAGGATGGGCACATCGTGCCGCGAAAAACAGTGGTTGGCGGCCCGCAGCACCGTGCCGGGGCCCACGGCCACATGCCTGCCCATGACGATGCGCCCGCCATCGGCCGCCACATGGGCATAGGGCGAGATGGACACGCGGTCGCCCAGGACCAGTTCGCCGTCCCCGGCCGTGATGATGCAGCCCCGCCCCAGCCGGACGGCATCGCCCAGCCGCATGTGACGGCAGCCCACGAAGCTCAGGCCCGTGCCGAAGCGTACCGAACCGCAGCGGTCAAAGAGCCAGCGCCAGGCCAGGCCAGCCAGCGCAGGGCCAGTCCCAGCGGCGTGGGTATCCAGGCGAAGCAGGCTATCCAGAGCTCTTCCCAGGCGGCCCGGAGGCGGGACAGCGGCCCCATCTACTTCGCGTACTCCCGCATGAGGACATCCCCTTCCATGAGCCGCGTCACGCGGGCCAGATCTTCGGGGGTATCCACGCTCCAGGTGCGGGCATCGGTGGGCACCATGCGGACTTTTTCCCCGTGTTCGAGGATGCGCATCATGTCCACGGACTCGCAGATCTCCAGCGGGCTCTCCTCCATCTCGTTGAAGCGGATCAGGTAGTCCCGGCGGAAGGGGATGATGCAGACCTGCTTGCGCATGGGCACCTTGTCGGCCCCTTTCTTGCGGGAAGGGATGGGCTCGCGCGAGAAGTAGAGGGCATCATTGTTGCGGTCCACCACGACCTTCACTTCGTTGGGGTCCTCGAACTCTTCCAGGGTATCCATATCGGCCATGAGGTTGACCACGTTGATGGAAGGATCCTTGAGCATGGGTTCCACAGCGGCGTCGATCATGCCGGGCAGCACCATGGGCTCGTCCCCCTGCACCATGACCACGATGTCGGCCTTCCGGCCCGTGGCCGCCTCGATCTTGAGCAGGGCCTCGGCCGTGCGGGTGGAGCAGCGCACATGGTGGTCACCGGTCATGACGCACGCAAGGCTCGCCTCCTTGCAGTAGTCCTCGATGACCGTGTCGCAGGTGGCCACATAGGTGGCGGAAAGGCAGCGGCTCATGGCCGTGCGGAAGGCCACATGGCCCACCATGGGCACGCCGTGGATCAGGGCCAGAGGTTTGCCGGGAAAGCGGCTGGAGCCCATGCGGGCGGGGATGATGGCGATGATGTTCATAACTTCTCCCTGGGCAGGGACTGCCCGGCAAGGGGATGACGGGAAGACGGGCGCGGTCTCCGGCGGACGCTCCGCAGCCGGGGCGGACCTTGCGCCGCAGGGGAAAAGACCGAAGGACCGGAGCGCACACGGATGACGCCGACAGGCAGGCCCCGCGAACCATGCGGGCCTCAGTCGTCGGTGGACACCAGATAACCGCCCTGGCTCTGCAGTTCCGGGTGGATCTGGCGGTGTTCCTCTTCCATGACGCGCAGGATGCCCTGCCCCAGGTCGACGGTCAGCGGCGGCACCAGCTTGCGGCCCATCCGGGGCATGAAGGCATAGGGCGTCACCTGATAATGACCGCTGTTGGGGTCGTTCTGGTATCTGATCTCCAGCTCCTTGCCCAGCATCTCGCCGATCATCCTGAACAGGTCGGCCACGCGCATGGGCTGGTTGCCGGAGATGATGATGTTCTGGTTGGCGAACTCCGGCCCCAGGACATGCAGGGTGGCCGAGGAGGCATCGTCCACGTGCACGTATTCGCGCAGGGCCGTGGGCGTCCCGTAATAGGTGATGCTGCCCGTGGTCAGGGCCTCGTGCACGAAGCGGTGGATGGCATTGCGCATGTCGGCGCGGGGGCCGTACAGGGAACCGTAGCGCAGGATGGTGTACGGCAGGCCGTACATGGCCTGGTAGTTCTCGATATAGATCTCGCAGGCCTGCTTGCTGCAGCGGTAGAAGCCGCCGGACTTGCCGTAGACATAGAGCGAGCTGGCAAAGATGTAGCGCCCGGTACCGGCCCGGCGGCAGGCCTCCAGGACCATGACGTTGCCCACCACGTTGAGGCGGGCCGTATCCACGGGGCGCTCGTTGGCTTCGCCGATGTCGGCGATGCCCGCGTAATTGAAGACCACCTCGGCCCCTTCCACGGCGGCCTGCACGCAGTCCTCGTCCAGGATACTGCCCACCACCATCTTCTGGTCGTCGCGCAGCCAGGGAGAAGGACGCACGTCCACGATGGTCACGTCGTGTCCGGCATCGGAGAGCTTGTCACAGATATGCGATCCCAAAAAACCGGAACCGCCGAAAACGGTCACCTTCACGGCCTTCCTCCCGATGCCCGCCCTACACCCCGGCGGGCCGTGCGGCCGCCTGCCAGAGGAAGACCGAATCGATACCGTAGGCGATGAAGCGGCTGCCCGCCGCCACCTGACGGCGCAGCTCCCCGGGGTCGGGCTGCACCACATGCAGGCCCATGCGGGCATGATGGCGCCGGCAGGCCTCGTGGATGCGGGCCATGACGGCCCTGAAATCAGGATGGTCGAACTGCCCCGTCAGGCCCATGGAACCGGAAAGGTCATAGGGGCCCACCATGATGGCGTCCAGACGCGGCTGGGAAAGGATGGCGTCCAGATCCTCCACGGCGCGGATGTGTTCTATCTGGGCCACCAGGAAGAGCCGGGGCGCGGTGTCCCGCATGTAGGCATCGAAATCCTTGCCGAAGGCATTGGCCCGGCAAAAGCCCACGCCGCGGTTCTCGCGCAGGGGGTCGCCGTCCCGGCGGCCGTCGTCATGGCCGGGATAGGTGGCCCAGCTGATGGCCTGGTCCAGCTGCTCACGGCTCTCGATCATGGGAAAGATCAGGCCCTGCGCGCCCGCCTCCAGCGCGGCCTTGATGGCTGTCTTGGACGCCACGGGCAAGCGGGCGAAAGGTGCGGCCCCGCCGCACTGGATGGCACGGAAGATGTCGGGCAGGCCGGTGCGGCCGAAGGAACCGTGCTCCATGTCCACAGCCACCCAGTCATAGCCGGCACGGGCCATCAGTTCCGCCACATCGGCGGAAGGCAGTTGCAGCCAGGTGCCGATGGTGGGTTCATCCTTTGCCAGTTTGGCGCGAATATCATGAATATCCATAGGAAACGGCTTGCCGCCGCCGGGCTTGGGTTATGCCGAAAGGCCCGGTCAGCATAGCGCGAGGCCGCACAGGGCGCAAGCTGGCCCCGGAGGAGGAAAGGGAGGCATAAAAAAACCCGCCCGGAACCGGGCGGGGGAGCGCCGGGCCTTGAGGAGGAAGGGCCACGGCTGCGTGGTGCGCTCTAGAAGCATGCGTCGCCAGTGATGAAAAATGCGGCACGGAGTCTGGCGGGCCGTGCCGCACTGGAGAAAATACTGTTTGACCAAACAAACAGCCACGCACGACACGAGATTACGCAGAGCCTGCTCTGCCGTCAAGTGTTTGCTCCAAAATTCACGAAGATTTTTCTCCATGGATTCTGGCATGGGGCCATCCGTTGGGCTGGCTATTTTTTATGAAATTTTTTATGAAAAATCCATCTTTTTTTTGAAGAAAAAACGGCTTTTTTGATCCCCATCCAACTTGCTGGATTTTTAGATCTTTTTTCTCAAAAATCCTCAAAATCCCTGCCGGGGAGGCAAATTTATTTTTTCTTCAAACTTTTGTTGCTGTCGCAACTAGCACGGAAAATGGTCACTGTACAGGGAAATATGGCAGCCTTTGCCGTTATGTTACTTTTTTCACAACATACAAGGTCATCCAGCGGATGACAAGTCCCCTGCCCTGACCTATACTGCCCATGCTGCGCCCCGTATCCGGAGCGCCTGCCTTGAACACAATCATTCCTGTCATAAAGGAGTCATCCCATGAAAGAGATCAGAGCTGCCGCGCGCGAGCGCATGAAGGGTCACTGCCGCGTTTGCCCCGTTTGCGATGGCAAGGCCTGCTCCGGTGAAGTGCCCGGTATGGGCGGTCTGGGCACCGGTGCCAGCTTCCGCAACAACCGCGAGGCCCTCAATGCCTGCAAACTCAACATGACGGCCCTGCACGACGCCCGCGAGCCCCGCACCAACTGCACCATCCTGGGCATCGACCTGAGCTTCCCCGTCATGGCGGCCCCCATCGGCGGCGTCTCTTTCAACATGAGCGATGCCATGAGCGAAGACGACTACATCTTCGCCATCCTGGAAGGCAGCCGCGCCGCCGGTGTCATCGGCTGTACCGGTGACGGCGTGCCGCCCTTCATCATCGACGCCGCCGTCAAGGCCCTGAAGGCCTGCAACGGTCACGGCATCCCCTTCATCAAGCCCTGGGAAGGCAAGGAACTGTTCGAAAAGATCGACCGCGTGCTGGCCGACGGCAGCCCCATCCTGGGCGTGGACGTGGACGCCGCCGGTCTCATCACCCTGCGCAAGATGGGCCGCCCGGTCATGCCCATGTCCGTGACGGAACTGGAGACCGTGGTGCGCTATGTGCATGACATGGGCCGCAAGTTCATCGTCAAGGGCATCATGACCCCCGACGACGCCCATCGCGCCATCGACGCCGGCTGCGACGCCATCGTGGTCTCCAACCACGGCGGCCGCGTGCTGGACCACTGCCCCGGCACCGCCACCGTGCTGCCCGCCATCGCCGATGCCGTGCGCGGCAAGATCACCATCCTGGCCGACGGCGCCGTGCGTGACGGCGTGGACGTGCTCAAGATGCTGGCCCTGGGCGCCGACGCCGTTCTGGTGGGCCGCCCGCTCTGCATCGCGGCCATCGGCGGCGGTGTGGAAGGCGTGACCAAGTACTGGCAGCAGATGCAGGGCCAGCTGGTGCAGGCCATGCTGCTCACCGGCTGCGCTTCCCTGGCCGACGTGCGCGAACACATCATCTATCGCGGCTAGTTTTTGACGCATCCCCGGGAGGGGCCACGGCCCCTCCCTTCTTTCTTTCGCCCCGGCAGGCCCCCGGCACCGGCGGCCTCCCCTGCCTGCCCCTGCGGCAGGTTCTTTTTTTCAAAGGACATCATCATGCAGTTTTCCGTGGATACCGACCGCTGTGTCTCCTGCGGCCTGTGCCTTTCCGACTGTCTGCCCCGCGCGCTGGGCATGGACGAGGAAGGACACCCCTACATCAAGGACGAACGCCTGTGCATGCACTGCCACCACTGCCTGGCCCTCTGCCCCACAGGCGCCATCAGCGTGGACGGGCACAATCCTGACGCCTCCCGCCGTCTCCTCAATGCCTGGCCCCAGCCCGAACAGCTGGAGAATCTCATCAAGGGCCGCCGCTCCGTGCGCCAGTACCGGCCGGAAAACGTGGACCCGGCCCTGCTGCAGCAGGTGCTGGACGTGAGCGCCCACGCCCCCACCGGCGTCAATGCCCGTAAGCTCTGGGTGGGCGTCATGGACGACATGGACCGCATGCAGGCCTTCCGTGAGGAAGTCTATGCCCGCCTGGCGGACAAGGCCCTGCACAATGCCCTGCCCCAGTGCCACCGCACGGCTTTCTTTGCCGCAGCACCGCGCCTGTGGAAGGAACAGGGCATCGACGGCATCTTCCGCGGCGCGCCCCACTTCGTGCTGGTGGGCAATGCCAAGGACGCTCCCTGTCAGGAACAGGATCCGCTCATCTACCTTTCGTACATGGAGCTCTATGCCCAAAGCCTGGGCCTGGGCACCACCTGGTGCGGCCTGCTCTACTGGTGCCTGCAGCTCATGCTGCCCGAGCTCCTGCCCGAGCTGGGCCTGCCCGAGACCCACAGCTTCCAGTATGCCATGCTGCTGGGCGAGCCTGCCATCCGCTACGCACGTACGGTGGAATACGGCCCGGCCACGGTGCATCGCATCCAGTGGAAGTAACGCTTTTCCAGCCTGCCGGGCGGAGGGACCTCTCCGCCCGGTGATGACGGACGGCGGCATGCGGACGTTTTCGCACGGCCGCCGTCTCTTTATCCGGCCCCGCCGCCATGATCGCCCGCCTCCGGGCCCTCCGGCGGCGTTGACCTGGACGCGGCTTTCCTGCACCATCTTGACAGCAAGGCCTTCAAAGAATATTTTGCCAAATGACCAAATAAAGGGACAGCATGCAGCACAACAAAGAATTCATCGCGGCACAGGCCCGGATCTTCAAAGCCCTGGGACACCCCAGCCGTCTGCTGATGGTCGATGCCCTGCGCGACGGTGAAAAATGCGTCTGCGACCTGCAGGCCCTGGTGGGGGACGACATGTCCACCATCTCCAAGCATCTGGCTGTCCTGCGTGACGCCGGTGTGGTCACCCGGCGCAAGCAGGGCGTGAACATCTATTACAGCCTTGCCCTCTGCTGCCTGGACCAGTTCCTGACCTGTACCGGCCAGCTGCTGGAAAAACGCATCCTGAGCCAGATGGACATGCTGCGGAACAAATAGGCAGGCCCGCTGCGGCGGGATTTTTTTACCCTCAAATTTGGCAATTTTGCCAATAAGGAATATTTATGGCAGACACTCCTTCCTCACCGCGCCCCTTCTCCGCCCCGCGCTATGCCCTGACCCTGCTGGCCGTACTGCTGGCCTGGACGGGCCTGTACGTGTCCATCCAGCCGCTGGCCACCTGGCTGACCTTCGACCTGCTCTCCCTGACGCCCGGCGGTGCTCCGGGCCTGGCCCTGGAATTCTTCCTCTATGACAGCGCCAAGATCCTGCTCCTGCTGGTGCTGATGGTCTATTGCATCGGCTGGCTGCGGGCCGGGCTGCATGTGGAGCGGGTACGCGACTATCTGTCCGGCAAGGGCCGGGGCATCGGCTATCTGCTGGGGGCCACGTTCGGCGCCATCACGCCTTTCTGTTCCTGCTCCAGCATCCCCCTCTTCCTGGGCTTCACCATGGCCCGCATCCCGCTGGGCATCACCATGGCCTTCCTCATCACCTCGCCGCTCATCAACGAGATCGCCGTGGTCCTGCTCTGGGGCCTGCTGGGCTGGAAGTTCACCGTGGTCTATGTGGTCGTCGGCATGGCGGCGGGCATGCTGGGCGGCTGGCTGCTGGACCTGCTCCGCGCCGAACGCTGGTTGCAGCCCTTCCTGCGCGGCATGCTGGGTGTCTCCGGCCAGGCGGCACGGGACGAGCGCAGCACCCGTCTGGGACTGGAAGAACGGCACCGTTTCGCCTGGGACGAGATGACGGGCATCTTCCGCCGCGTCTGGCGCTGGGTCATCATCGGCGTGGGCCTGGGGGCTCTCCTGCACGGCTTCGTACCGCAGGACTGGTTCGCCGCCCATCTGGGCCAGGGGCAGTGGTGGTCCGTCCCGGTGGCCGTCCTGGTGGGCATCCCCCTGTACAGCAACGTCACGGGCGTGGTGCCCATCATGGAGAGCCTGCTGCTCAAGGGCCTGCCCGTAGGTACCACCCTGGCCTTCTGCATGAGCACGGTGGCCGCCAGCCTGCCCGAGATGCTCATGCTCAAGCAAGTCATGCGCTGGCAGCTGCTGGCCCTTTTCCTGGGCCTGTTGCTGGTCATCTTCACCCTGGTGGGCTGGCTGTTCAACAGCCTGCAGCTCACGCTGTTCTAAAATAGAACGGGCCCGTGCCACGCGGTACGGGCCCCTCGTTCCGGCATCGCAACGGTCAGGCAGGGTAAGGCATGGGGCGCACACGTCCTTCCCGCATCACAGCGGAGGGCAGCCCCACGCATCCCGCCCTGCCGCTTCCCCTCAATATCCTGCCAAAGGAGACAGCATCATGATCATCAAAGTCCTTGGTCCCGGTTGCTCCAAATGTGTCGAAGCGTACGAGATCGTCAGCAAGGCGGTGGCCGCTTCCGGCAGTGACGCCACGGTGGAAAAAATCACCGACCTGCGGGAGATCATGGCCCTGGGCGTGCTGGCCACCCCTGCGGTGGTCATCGATGGCGGCATCATGTGCACGGGGCGCGTCCCCAGCGCGGAAGAAGTCCGGGGCTGGCTCGGCGCCTAACCATCCGGGGGCACGCCATACCACGGAAAATGACGGTCGCGCAGTACCGGCGATGCCTGGTCTGCGCGGCCTGTGCTGCAAACGCGCCAAGATGCCGGGCCGGAGAGCGGGCCATTCCTGTCTTCTGCCTGATGCCCATGCCCGGCCTGCCTTTCTCTCCGTTCCATCCGGCCAGGTCCCTGTCCCCACGCCTGGGACCGGCAGCCATGATAAAAGAGGACGTTCTTTCCCGCTTCCCGGCCTTGCAAGAGTGGCAAGTCCCCCGGCCCGCACCCGGCCTCTCCTCTCCCCCGTGCTCCAGACATCCTCATTCCCTGCCGTCCCGGACAGGGAACAGCCAATGCCGCAGGCCATTGCCCCAGCCGCGGAAGCCGTCTATGCTGACGGCAAACATCATGGGAGGTCATCCATGCCCCAACTGCGTCTCCTGCTTTGCTGTCTGGCCCTGCTCTTCCTGGCTGCTCCGGCCATGGCCGAAGAAGATGAACTGGCCCCGGGTTTCGATCGCTGCATGGAACAAAGCGGTGGCGTCACCATGGAAATGATGGGCTGCTTCCAGCATGCCTACGACTACTGGGACGCCCGGCTCAACGCCAATTACAAAAAAGCCCGTCAGGCCTGCCAAAACTCCAGTGATCCCAAGGGCTGGTCAGACAAACTGCTCAAGGGACAGCGAGCCTGGGTCCAGTACAAGGAGCTTTTTGCCGATCTGGTGCAGCTGCCCAACGAAGGCGGCAGCATGGCCCGTCTGAGCGCCATGAGTTTCTTGACCGGAGAGACCCGCAAGCAGGCCCTGCTGCTGGAACAGCTGGCCATAGAATAAGGGACATCTGGGCCCCGATGTCCGGCAAAGGCGCTGGTCCGCCCTGATGGAGACCGACGTCCTACCTCCATAGCTGATCCTGCGGGCAGGCCCGCTCCCCCCTTTCGGCACCGTCTGCGATCTTCTCGGCCGCAGCATCCCTTCAGCTGTGCCGGACCCCCTGCACAGCAGCAACGCCCTTTCGTGACACGTTTCAAGGCCTCTGCCCGTGTAGAGGCCTTTTTTATGTCTCCAGCCAAGGACGCTCTTCCTCTTGCCCGCTTCCTGCCTTCTCCGCGTCCTTGCCGGCGAGATGCAGCATCCCCGTACAGCCCCCGTCATCCGCCCCTCCAATAAGGGGAAAAATCGCTCCTTCCGAAACAAAAAATCCCCTGCCGCCAAAGCGACAGGGGATAAAGGGGCGAACCGCTTATGGCCCGTTAGACCATGCGGGAGATGATGTCCATGCGTTCACCGCGCAGCAGGGCGATGGGCGGCACTTCGATGAGCGTATGGCAGCCGGCCTGCAGGCGGGTCGCGGCGCGAGCGCAGGAGACCAGCACCTGAGCGGTCAGGGCCGGGTTGTTGATGCGCATGTCGAACTTGAGGATCTGGTTGTCGGTCATGCCGGAGGCACCGGTGCGCTCCATGAGCACGCCGTGGGACTGGTCGGCCACGAAGGCCAGTTCTTCACGGTCACGGCACTGGCGCACGTCCAGCGGATCGTGGGCGAAGTAATCGTCGGCCTTGATGCGGGCCGTCACGTCAGCCAAGTTTTCACCTTCTTCCAGCACCACGTAGACTAGGCGCGAATGACGGCCGCCACCCACGGGGATGGTGATGGACACGGCATCGGCCACGCCCTTGATGGCGCGGGCGGCCACGGAATGGCCCATGGAACGGCCACGGCCGAAGTTGGTGAAGGTGGTGCCGCGGGGCACCATGGCTTCGAACAGGGCACGCAGCACGGAGTCCGTGCCGGGGTCCCAGCCGGCAGCCGTGATGCTGACGCTGTTACCGGCCTTGGCGGCGGCATCCAGACGGGCCACGGTGGCGGGGATCTCGGTGTGGATGTCGAAGCTGTCCACACAATTGTAACCCTGCTTCAGAAAAGCTTCCGCCGTTTCCGGGATGCTGCGCGAAGGTCCGCACAGGGCGATGACGTCAGGGCGGCCCTGGGCAGCTTCCAGGCTGGCCAGATCGGCAAATTCGGGCAGGCCACGCAGGGCATGGCTCTGCGTGCCCAGGGATTCGGCACGGCGGATCACGCCGAGGCACTGGCAATCAGGGGCGGCAAGGGCCGCTTCCACCACACGGGTACCGATATTGCCGAGACTGTGGACGGCGAGAGTAAACTTTTTCATATGCATTCCTTTGGCAAAAAACCGGGAGCGGCCTCCTGGCCACTCGCAAGACATTCCTGACTTGGTCAGTAGGCCATTTTTTTAGATGTAAGTGCCGCCCGTCGTCAAGGGCAAGGCGGGCTCCTGCCCGGTGCTTTGCCAGAAGCAACGCCGTCCGCAGGCAGGACGCATCCGGCCAAGTGGGACAGAAGCACAACGGCACGCCACACGGCGTCCTGCCCCAGGTCTCGTCCCGATTGGCAAGGGCCACAAAGAGTGCGCCCCTATCTCCGCATAACTGTTTGTTTTTTTCAAAAGGTAGCCAATGGTTGCCCTATTGCAACTATTGGTTGGTGGCCTGCAACCAATGTTACCAGCTATAACGAAAGTCCCATATGGGGATAACCGACAGCCAGTCTGTCCAACGTATCGAGGTGCCTATGAAAAAGCTCTCCCTGTTGCTGGCCTGTGCCCTGCTCTGCGGCACGGCCTCTCTCGCGGCCGCTGCCTGCTCCCCTGAAGAAGCCCAGAAGAAGGCCAACGAATTCGCCACGGCCATCCAGAAAAAGGCACAGGCCGATCCCAAGGGCTACGCCGAGATCATGCAGGAACTGCAGCCTCAGCTGACGGAGCTGCAACAGAAACAGGATCTGGAACGGCTTTGCCAGTTCTATGATGCCGCCCTGGAAAAACTGAACTAGCCGTCTGCTGCAAGGGGCGGGAGTGCCCGCCCCTTGTACTCCCTCTGGAAATTCCCTAGCCTCCATCCATGACAGAGAAGATGACAGAAGGAAGGATCCGACTTGGACAGGAGATCCTGCGCCGACGCAAAGCCATGGGCATGACACAGGAAGAACTGGCCTCCCGCATGGGCGTTTCCCGCCAGTCCGTCGCCAAATGGGAAACAGGCCAGTCATCCCCGGACATAGACCGCCTGTCCCTGCTGCGGGACGTGCTGCAGACGAGCCTCGACGAGCTCATCGTGCCGGCAGGCAGGGACCCCATCCCCGCTCCTGCCCCTCCTGCGGAAGACAGCGTGCGCCCGGCACAGGCCGGACCTGTGCGTACCTTCCGGCTCCTTCCCCTGATCCTGGGCACGCTGCTGTTTTGCTGCGGCCTGGGCGGACTGGCGGCCCTGTGGATCTTCTCGCGCCTGCATCCGGTCCGGCTCGCGGACTGGGATGGTTCTCTGCACACGGGGCTGGAAGGGTACCTCATGGCGACCGGCCTTTGGCCTGTCCTGCTGCTGGCCTGCATCCTGCTCGGCTGCGGCAGTCTTACGCTGCTTTACCTGTGGGGCACACGCAGGAAAGATGCCTGACCTGTGGGTCTCGGACTGCTCAAGCGACACCGTTTCGTCTTCACCGCAAGATGAAGAAGCTAAGGGGCGCCCCGCAGGAACCAGACAATGCCCTCTTGGCCTCTGTTCTCCATCCCCATTCCTTCCCGGCTCGGGAAGACCACCCCACGGCAGTCCCCCTGCCCTTTCTCCGTACGCAGCCATCTTCCAGGCTGGAGGGTACTCCCTCCCGGCATGAATCACCTGTGCCGCACGAGCAGGAAGTTCCCTCCCTCCTCTCAGCCCACTGAATTTTTCAACGCCAAAGGCCTGTAACGTACTCCCGAACAGGCGGAGGCCGTCCCGACGAACGCCCAGTATACGCATCAGGATACACAGCGATAGAGGCCTTGACCCTCGATGCAAAGAAACAGGCACCACAAACTGACAAAATAAAATACTTGTCGAAGCTGGTGTACCGCGTAGCCCCCCTTTATCCTTGCACAGGCCCACCGACAAAAGTTTTTGGAAGGGAGGGACACGGGGAGGGAAACCTTTTTGGAAAAAGGTTCTCCCTCCCCGCAAACTTTTCCACCAAAACAAAAAAATCCCCGGCTGTAGCGGGGACGATCAGAATCACATGCAGGGCGAGAAATCTTTCGTAGCACGCCGTGGCGCACCACAGGGGAAAAAACATAAAAAAAGACCCCCTCGCGCTGTGAG
>NZ_DS996362.1 GCF_000156375.1 Desulfovibrio piger ATCC 29098 | reverse complement strand
GATTGCGAGTTCGAACCGGATATGATCCGGCCATCACGAAAGTGATTGCTCTTTTACAATTGAATAGGGATGGAAGGAAGTTTTTTTCGAGAAGACAAGTTGACAAGAGCATCGGGTGGATGCCTTGGCGTCGGAAGGCGATGAAAGACGTGGTAAGCTGCGAAAAGCCTCGGGGAGAAGCTAAACATTCTGTGATCCGGGGATTTCTGAATGGGGAAACCCGGCGGAGGTCATGCTCCGTCGCGGGCACTTGAATACATAAAGTGTCCAGCGCCAACTCAGGGAAGTGAAACATCTCAGTACCTGAAGGAAAAGAAATCAAACGAGACTCCCAAAGTAGCGGCGAGCGAAATGGGATGAGCCCAAACCGGCTGGATTCGTTCAGCCGGGGTTGTAGGGCCGGCATATGTGATTCATGAGTAGGCAGGGGAAATGAGCTGGAAAGCTCTGCCAGAGCGGGTGACAGCCCCGTACCTGAAACCCAAAGCGACACAGCCGGTACCTGAGTACCGCGAGACACGTGGAACCTCGTGGGAATCCGGGAGGACCATCTTCCAAGGCTAAGTACTAACCGACGACCGATAGTGTACCAGTACCGTGAGGGAAAGGTGAAAAGAACCTCTGTTAGAGGAGTGAAATAGAATCTGAAACCTGGTGCTTACAAGCTGTGAGAGCGGACTTGTTCCGTGATCACGTGCCTTTTGCATAATGAGTCAGCGAGTTAATCTGTACTGCAAGGTTAAGCGTGAGTGGAGCCGTAGGGAAACCGAGTCTGACAAGGGCGATGAGTAGTGCGGATTAGACCCGAAACCGGGTGATCTATCCATGAGCAGGTTGAAGCAAGGGTAAAACCTTGTGGAGGACCGAACCAATACCGGCTGAAAACGGTTTGGATGACTTGTGGATAGGGGTGAAAGGCCAATCAAACCCGGTGATAGCTGGTTCTCCCCGAAATATATTGAGGTATAGCCTCATGGATTGTCTACCGGAGGTAAAGCACTGACAGGGCTAGGGGTCCTACCAGATTACCAAACCCTATCAAACTCAGAATGCCGGTCAGATGTACCATGGGAGTCAGACGGCGGGTGCTAAGGTCCGTCGTCGAGAGGGTAAGAGCCCAGATCAACAGCTAAGGTCTCCAAATCTATGCTCAGTGGTTAAGGTGGTGACGTTGTAGAGACACCCAGGACGTTGGCTTAGAAGCAGCCATCGTTTAAAGAAAGCGTAATAGCTCACTGGTCTAATGACGTTGCGCCGAAAATGTAACGGGGCTAAGCATAGTACCGAAGCTTTGAATTCCGCGAATGCGGTCTGGTAGGGGAGCGTTCTTCACGGGCTGAAGGTGTGTCGTAAGGCATGCTGGACTGTGGAGAAGTGATTATGCTGACATGAGTAACGATAAAACGGGTGAAAAACCCGTTCGCCGTAAACCCAAGGTTTTCCGGGTAAAGGTAATCTTCCCGGAGTTAGTCGGCCCCTAAGGCGAGGCTGAAAGGCGTAGCTGATGGGAAACGTGTTAATATTCACGTACTTGTGTGTTCGCGCGATGAAGGGACGCAGGAAGATAGGCAAGCCGGGCGCTGGTTGTCCCGGTGCAAGCGTGTAGGGATGAGAAGTTGGCAAATCCGCTTCTCTCTATCCTGAGACGCGAGTCCGTGACCGAAAGGTCTGAAGTTGTTGAGTCTATGCTGCCTAGAAAAGCTTCTAAGTATAGGACACGCAAACCGTACCGGAAACCAACTCAGGTGGGTGGGATGAATAATCCAAGGCGCTCGAGAGAACTCTGGCCAAGGAACTCGGCAAAATAACCCCGTACCTTCGGAAGAAGGGGTGCTTTTTAGGGTGAAGCGATTCACTCTGTCGAGCCCTGAAAAGCCGCAGAGAAATGGTGGTGGCGACTGTTTACTAAAAACATAGGTCTGTGCCAAGTCGTATAGACGACGTATACGGACTGACGCCTGCCCGGTGCTGGAAGGTTAAAAGGAGGAGTCAGCGCAAGCGAAGCTCCGAATTGAAGCCCCAGTAAACGGCGGCCGTAACTATAACGGTCCTAAGGTAGCGAAATTCCTTGTCGGGTAAGTTCCGACCTGCACGAATGGCGTAACGATCTCCACACTGTCTCGGCCAGAGACTCGGTGAAATTGAAGTCGCGGTGAAAATGCCGTGTACCCGCAGAAAGACGGAAAGACCCTGTGCACCTTTACTATAGCTTGACATTGGGATTTGAGCCTGCATGTGTAGCATAGGTGGGA
>NZ_DS996363.1:2306-3744 GCF_000156375.1 Desulfovibrio piger ATCC 29098 | reverse complement strand
CACGGTGTTTGTGCCGGTGCGCCTGGCAGTGGCCGAACTCATGCAGGCGCTTTCCGGTCTGTTCGGCCTGTTCACGGGCAACGAAGTGACCAGCGCCGCCTCGTCCTGGGAAGCCTTCGGCGCGGCCCTGGGAGAGATCGCGGGCGGCGTGCTGGAAGGACTGGCCACGGGCTTTGCCTGGCTAGTGGACGGAGTGAGGCTGTTTGTTTCCGTCATCGGGCACCTGATAGACGGCGTTTCGGCGCTGTGCGGCTGGCTGCTGGACCTTGGCGGGGCCACGAATGAGGCCAACGCGGCGGCGGACCCCTTCGCCTGGTCGAATCTCGGCAAGGTACTCGGCTATGTGCTGGGGCTTTTCGTGGCCTGGAAGGCCGCGCTTCTGGCCGTGCGCGGCGTCATGGTGGCGGTGTCTGCCGCGACGAAGGCGTGGGCCGCCGTGCAGTGGGTACTCAATGCGGCCATGAGCGCAAACCCCATAGGTCTGGTCGTCATCGCTATCGCGGGTCTGATTGCCGCCGGGGCATGGCTTGTCCAGAACTGGGATGAGATCGCCGCGTGGTGGCATGACCTGTGGGGCGGCATAGCGGCCTGGGCGGGTGAAAAATGGGACGCCATCACGGGCACGATTACCGGGGCGTGGGATTCCATCATTTCCGGTATTACGGGCTTCGGCGCGTCTATCCTTTCCGGTCTGCAAGGCGCGTGGGATGCCGTGAGAAACGGCATCAGCGCAGCGTGGAAAGGTTATATTACCCTGCTGACGGCATTCTGGGGAGGCATCCTTTCCGGGCTACTGGACTTCGGAGCATCCGTCATCAGCGGATTGCAACGCGTCTGGGATACGATCAGCGGCGCGGCAGGCGCGGCCTGGGCAGGCATAACCGGCATCATTTCCGGCGCGTGGAACGCCATTGTAGGCGGCGTCGCGGACTTCGGCGCTTCTCTTCTCTCCTTTTTGCAAAGCGCGTGGGCTGAGTGGGAGGGCTTTGTCGCCCGACTGCTGGCCGCCTTGGGAGGCATCCTTTCCGGGCTACTGGACTTCGGGGCGTCCGTCATCAGCGGATTGCAAAGCGTCTGGGATACGGTCGGCAACGCGGCGGGCGCGGCCTGGGAAGGTATCGTCGGTCTGGTGTCCGGAGCGTGGGCTGCCATCATCGGCGGCCTGTCCGCTTTCGGCACGTCCCTGCTGGATGGCGTGACGGCGGCCTGGAATGCCGTGCTGGAATTTTTCGGCGGGCTGAACCTTTTTGAATCCGGGGCAAAGCTGCTTTCCACCTTTGTGGACGGCATCAAGAGCATGGCGTCCTCCGTGGTGGAATCCGTAGAAGGCGTGTTTACCAAGGTGCGGGAGTACCTACCGTTTTCGGACGCGCATGTGGGGCCGCTCTCGCAGCTCACGCTTTCCGGTGCGCGCATGATGAGCACGCTTGCCGAGGGC
>NZ_DS996363.1:0-800 GCF_000156375.1 Desulfovibrio piger ATCC 29098 | reverse complement strand
ACAGGTGGACGAAACCCGAAAGCCTGCCACGAAGGCGCGGGGCAACGTGCTGTTTTTGCGTGGGGATCAGACCGGGAACGTGCGCATTCCCGCCGGGCGTATCGTGCGGACACAGCCCGACGGCAAGGGCGATATCTACCGTTATGTGACGGATGAGCTGGCCGTACTGCCGGAAGGCGCGGCATCCGTGGCCGTGCCCGCCACGGCGGAGGAATACGGCCAGGGAGCCAACGCCGCAGTGGGGCAGATATGCGAGCTTGTCACTCCGGTGGAAGGCATTTCGGGTGTGACCAATGCGGCGGACTGGCTGATTGAGGAAGGCGCGGATGCGGAAAGCGACGCGAGTTTGCGGCGGCGCTATGTGCTGGCCTGGCAGAGCCAGGCGGGCGTGACCCGCGCGGCCTATGAAGCCGCCGCGCTTTCCGTTCCCGGTGTGGTGGACGTGTATGTGGCGGATCAGCATCCGCGCGGGGAAGGCACGGTGGACGTGGTGGTCCAGGGCGCGGCGGGACTGCCCACGGCAAGCCTGTTGGCTGAGGTCCGCACAGCCTTGGATAGCGCCATCGTCATCAATCACGACCTTCTGGTGAAAGCGCCGGAGCCGGTGACGGTGCCTGTCAAGGCGGTGCTGGAACTGCTCTCCGGAGACGCGGACGCCGTGAAGGCTGAAGCGGAGAATTGGGTTCGCTCCATGTTTTCCTACGGTGACGATCCGGCTATCCCGCGCTTTTCCATCGGCAGGGACGTGGTGCGGGACCGCCTGGCCTCCGGCCTTGTTTCCATCGCCGGGGTGAAGCGCG
>NZ_DS996364.1 GCF_000156375.1 Desulfovibrio piger ATCC 29098 | reverse complement strand
TGTCACACGTCTGTTGCGGCTTTTGGCGGGCGCGGTATAGGTAACGCCGTGCTGTTCCGCGAAAAGCTGCGCCAGACGGGAAAGCTGATGGATATTCATATCCTTGCGGCTGGATACGCCGAACTCTGAACGCAGCAAGGCCCGGAAGGCTTCCTCATCCATGTGTGGAAGTTGCTTTCTGGCAATTTCAATCTTGCGATACAGGCCGAGACGCATTTTCCGACTATCCACGGCGACGCTCCTTGTGTACGGGCACTTCTTCAACCGGCACAAACACGCGCTTTCCTCCCAACGAAACATTGACCACCCAGCGTCCCGTGTAGTCCAGAATCGGCTCCGTGTTCGTCCAGGTGCCTTCATAAAAGCCGTCCGCGCGCCGCACAGACACGCGGGAATTGCCAGGAATGTCAGGGGCCGGAGCGGGAGTTTCCAGCCCGCACAAGGCAAGTTCCGCCGCCAGACGGGCTATTCCGTCCCGGTCGAAGAAGCGCGGCACGCCGTCTTCCGTATCAAGCCAGCGCCGGGCCAGCCGCACGCGGTAAAATCCTTCCGGGCCGCCGTGCAACGGAGCCGGGGAAAGCTCCAGCTTCGCACGCTCTTCTCCGTTGCGCACACTGATGGACGCGCAGAATTTCCGGTTGTCCTTCCGCATGATCTTACCTCATGGCGGTATGCTTCACGCGGTCTCGAAGTTCCGCTTTCTTGGCATTGTTGAAGCGATCCACCGTACCTACCAAATAACCCGTGATACGCCGGATGCGTTCGAACGTTACGCCTTCGCCAATGTAAATTTTTCCGTCCCGCTCAATGCTGGGAAGGTTCGGTATTACTTCCGTCATTGTTCTATCTCATGGCTGCTCGTCAGGCCGGAGCCGCCACGCTCCGGCGACGCCCCCGCAGGGGCGTTTCGCTGTTTAGAACAAAGAAAGCTGTTCCATTTTTCGCACTGTTTTTGTGTCAGTTTTGACACTCACCGCACTATCCTTCTTTGGCTCCGGCGGCGTCTCCGGCCCGGAAAAGTGGCCTTCCAGCCATACCCGCGCTTCTTCCCTGTCCAGCGGGCGGATGCTCCCTCCCCATACCAGGCTCCTCCGGGTTTCCCATGCCTCGCGTACTTCCAGGGCAAGGTGATTCCCCCACAGCACTATCCCGTCCAGATTGAAAAACATGAGGTTCAAGGCCGTCATGCGTGCGCAGTTCAGGTCTATGTCCTGACCTACGAATAGTGCCCGTCCGTTCTGCTCGAACGTCTGTTCCTTGGCCGCCGCTATCAGGCAGGCCCCCGCGCCGCAGGCGGGGTCAAGAACCTTGAAACGGCCCGTTTCCGGCGGTGCCGTGTGCGTTATCCTGGCCATAAGCCGCGCCACGGAAGACGGAGTGAAATACTGACCGGTGTAATGGTTCGCCGCGTATTCCTCATACAGCGGCCCCAGCGTTTCCTCATTTGTCGTCCGCATATAGTCCAGAAGGTAGGCGGTGGCGTTAGCGAAGTGATCCGCCGCCCTTTGCCCCACC
>NZ_DS996365.1 GCF_000156375.1 Desulfovibrio piger ATCC 29098 | reverse complement strand
CGTCACACGTCTGTTGCGGCTTTTGGCGGGCGCTGTATAGGTAACGCCGTGCTGTTCCGCGAAAAGCTGCGCCAGCCGGGAAAGCTGATGGATATTCATATCCTTGCGGCTGGATACGCCGAACTCCGAACGCAGCAAGGCCCGGAAGGCTTCCTCATCCATGTGCGGAAGCTGCTTTCTGGCAATTTCAATCTTGCGATACAGGCCGAGACGCATTTTCCGGTTATCCACGGCGACGCTCCTTGTGTACGGTCACTTCTTCAACCGGTACGAACACGCGCTTTCCTCCCAACGAAACATTGACCACCCAGCGCCCTGTGTAGTCCAGAATCGGCTCCGTGTTCGTCCAGGTGCCTTCATAAAAGCCGTCCGCGCGCCGCACAGACACGCGGGAATTGCAGGGAATGTCAGGGGCCGGGGCGGGCGTTTCCAGCCCGCACAAGGCAAGTTCCGCCGCCAGACGGGCTATTCCGTCCCGGTCGAAGAAGCGCGGCGCGCCGTCTTCCGCATCAAGCCAGCGTCGGGCCAGCCGCACGCGGTAAAAGCCTTCCGGGCCGCCGTGCAACGGAGCCGGGGAAAGCTCCAGCTTCGCGCGCTCTTCTCCGTTGCGCACACTGATGGACGCGCAGAATTTCCGGTTGTCCTTCCGCATGATCTTACCTCATGGCGGTATGCTTCACGCGGTCTCGAAGTTCCGCTTTCTTGGCATTGTTGAATCGATCAACCGTGCCCACCAGGTAGCCCGTGATGCGCCGGATGCGTTCGAACTTTACGCCTTCGCCAATGTAAATTTTTCCGTCCCGCTCAATGCTGGGAAGGTTCGGTATTACTTCCGTCATTGTTCTGTCTCATGGCTGCTCGTCAGGCCGGAGCCGCCACGCTCCGGCGACGGCCCCATGCGGAGCCGTTTCGCTTGAGGTTATCCCTCGTCCGGAGCCGTATCGCTGTCTCCCCTGAGCCATGCCAAAACATCCGCGATTCCCTGTTCATAACTCATGCCGGGATAGCGGGTTCCTTCGTCAATGCCTTCCACTGCCCAGTTTTCCACGCGGGCAATTTCGGTTTCAGTTCTTACGACTTTCATGGTTACATCTCCTTTTGGTGTATTCAGAACAACGAAAGTTGCTCCATTTTTGCCACTGTTTTTGTGTCAGTTTTGACACGCGCGGCGCTTGCCATCTTCGGCTCCGGCGGCGTCTCCGGCCCGGAAAAGTGGCCTTCCAGCCATGCCCGCGCTTCTTCCCTGTCCAGCGGGCGGATGCTCCCTCCCCAGACCAGGCTCCTCCGGGTTTCCCATGCCTCGCGTACTTCCAGGGCAAGGTGATTGCCCCACAGAACCACACCGTCCAGATTGAAAAACATGAGGTTCAAGGCCGTCATACGTGCGCAGTTCAGGTCTATGTCCTGACCTACGAATATTGCCCGTCCGTTCTGCTCGAACGTCTGTTCCTTGGCCGCCGCTATCAGGCAGGCTCCCGCGCCGCAGGCGGGGTCAAGAACCTTGAAACGGCCCGTTTCCGGCGGTGCCGTGTGCGTTATCTTGGCCATAAGCCGCGCCACGGAAGACGGAGTGAAATACTGACCGGTGTAATGGTTCGCCGCGTATTCTTCATACAGCGGCCCCAGCGTTTCCTCATTTGTCGTCCGCATATAGTCCAGAAGGTAGGCGGTGGCGTTAGCGAAGTGATCCGCCGCCCTTTGCCCCAT
>NZ_DS996366.1 GCF_000156375.1 Desulfovibrio piger ATCC 29098 | reverse complement strand
TTCCGGGTGGCCGCCGCCGGTGGGCTGCGCCTTTCGCTGGTTTTCCGGCACCCGCTGCTCAAGCGCTTTTTGATCATGGCCCTGCCCCTGATGCTGGGCCAGACCGTCATCTTTCTGGATGAGCAGTTCATGCGTGTGTTCGGCTCGCTGGTGGGCGACGGCGCCGTGAGCCTGCTCAACTATGCCCGGCGCATCATGCAGGTGCCGGTGGGCCTCATGGGGCAGGCGGCCGCCGTGGCCTCCTATCCCTTCCTGGTCTCCCTGCTGACCAACGGCGAGAAGGAACGCTTCGACCAGACCCTGAGCGCGGCCCTGCGGGCCAGCGTGGGCCTCATCATCCCCTGCGCTCTCTGGATGGGCGTGGCCGCCCAGTCCATCATGGGCGTCATCTTCCAGGGCGGCCGCTTCGGCCTGGCCGAGACCGTGGCCAGCACGCCCCTGCTGCAGATCATGCTGGCCGCTACGCCGCTGTGGATCGTGTACATGGTGCTGGTGCGCGCCTTCTATGCCGACGGCGATACCCTGACCCCGGCCACCACGGGCACGGCCATGACCCTGCTGGCCCTGCCGGTCTATTACTGGTGGGCCGTGCCGCTGGGCGCGTGGGCCATCGCCCTGACCTCGGCGGTGAGCGTCAGCGCCTATGTGCTCTGGCTGGTGGCCATCTGGGCGCGACGTCAGGGCACGGGCGCCTTCGCGGGCCTGCTTTCCCTGTCCGGCCGGGCTCTGCTGTGCTCCCTGCCCGCCGGGGCGGCCTCCTGGGCGGCCCAGTACGGGCTGGACAGCCTGCGCGCTGCCGGGACGCTGGCG
>NZ_DS996367.1 GCF_000156375.1 Desulfovibrio piger ATCC 29098 | reverse complement strand
TTTTCTCGTAGTTCCCCGATTTCGCGGAGTAGCTCTTCCTTTTCCTTATAGAGCGTTTCTTTTTCTCGGTAGAGCTTGCGATTTTCTATTGTCAGCTCTCGGCGTTCCTCTTCTGATATATTTAATTTTTTCTCAATGTTAGAATAGCCTTGAGATGTTTTTTCCTGGTTCTCTTTGCATACAGAGGAAGCCGAAGTAGCGCCAATGTGCATGGAGCCTTCCCCCTTGAGAAGCCATTCGGATGAAATATCATACGAAAGACAAATTTTCAGAATAACATCTGCACTGGGTGAATTTCTGCCATTTTCATAGCCACCTATAGAACCTTTTGCAATTCCAACACGTTCTGCAAATTCGGCTTGGCTTTCTTCCCCACGTATGAATCGGATGCGTTCTCCCAGTGTCTTCATTGGGTAAAAGTTCCCTACGCCAAAGTTTTACCTCAACTTTTACCTAGCTAATTGCGTAACTAGCTATAAAAATTGACAAATAAAATTTCAGGCGTTTTTTAAGTTTTACCCAAAATTTCAGTTTACTTGTCTGAAATTTTGTCCTAAATATGGACTTACGGGCGGTTGAAGTTTTCAACAGTAGCAAAAGGG
>NZ_DS996368.1 GCF_000156375.1 Desulfovibrio piger ATCC 29098 | reverse complement strand
GCAGGTGGACGAAAGCCGCAAGCCCGCCACAAAGGCGCGAGGCAATGTGCTGTTTTTGCGCGGGGATCAGACCGGGAACGTGCGCATTCCCGCCGGGCGTATCGTGCGGACACAGCCCGACGGCAAGGGCGATATCTACCGTTATGTGACGGATGAGCTGGCCGTACTGCCGGAAGGCGCGGCATCCGTGGCCGTGCCCGCCACGGCGGAGGAATACGGCCAGGGAGCCAACGCCGCCGTGGGGCAGATATGCGAGCTTGTCACTCCGGTGGAAGGCATTTCGGGTGTGACCAATGCGGCGGACTGGCTGATTGAGGAAGGCGCGGATGCGGAAAGCGACGCAAGTTTGCGACGGCGCTATGTGCTGGCCTGGCAGCGTCAGGCGGGCGTGACCCGCGCGGCCTATGAAGCGGCGGCGCTTTCGGTTCCTGGTGTGGTGGACGTGTATGTGGCGGACCAGCATCCGCGCGGGGAAGGCACGGTGGATGTCGTGGTCATGGGAACGGCGGGTATGCCTACGTCAAGCCTGCTGTCGGACGTGCGCGCCGCTCTGGACGCGGCCATCGTCATCAATCACGACCTCCTGGTCAGAGCTCCGGAGCCGGTGAACGTGTCGGTCAAGGCCGTGCTGGAACTGCTCTCCGGGGACGCCGACTCCGTGAAGGCGGAAGCGGAAAACTGGGTGCGTTCCATGTTTTCCTACGGCGACGACCCGGATATTCCGCGTTTTTCCATCGGTAAGGACGTGGTGCGGGACCGTTTGGCCTCCGGCCTTGTATCCATTGCCGGGGTGAAGCGTA
>NZ_DS996369.1 GCF_000156375.1 Desulfovibrio piger ATCC 29098 | reverse complement strand
CAACTGCTGGAAGATGCCCAGGATAGCTACTTGAACATCGGCAGCCTCACGGCGGAGGCGGAGACGCTGGAGCCCGGGGAGGCCGCGGCCGTGGACTTCGTGCCGGATTCCCTGCGCTTTTTCTTCAAGATCCCGCGCGGCATGCCCGGGAAGCAGGGCCCGGCCGGTGCCACAGGGCCGCAGGGTGCCAGGGGGGACAAGGGCGATCAGGGAGAGCGTGGACCGCAAGGGATACAGGGCCCGCAAGGCCTGCAAGGCGTGCAGGGACTGCCCGGAGAACGGGGCCCCCAGGGCATCCAGGGCATCGCTGGCCCGGCAGGGCCCGCAGGAGCGCAAGGCACCACCGGTGCCCGCGGTCCCCAGGGGCCGCAAGGCCTGCAAGGAGAGAAGGGAGAGAAAGGCGATCCCGGAGAGCCCGGGCCGCAGGGGCCGAAAGGAGAGACGGGAGACATCACCACGGCACTGGATGCCACCTTCATCCAGTTCGTGGTGGATGGCGACGGCGACCTTGCCATGAACTACACGGGGGCGGCACAGCCTGAGGCCGCTTTTTCCATCGATGCCGACGGCGAACTGGAGGTGACCTATGCCGACGCTTAAGATCGGGCGCGTGCGCCCTGTGTTCCGGGGCGAATACAGCAGTGCGCAGAGCTATGCGGTCTTGACCGTGTGACGCTCGACGGGGAGGTCTGGGAATGCGTCAAAGACGCCCCCGCCGGGACTGCGCCGCAGGAGAATGCGTCTGCCTTTTGGGTCAGGATCGGTGCCAGAGGCCCCCAGGGCGAACGCGGCGCACAGGGCATCCAGGGCCCTGCAGGAGCTGACGGCGCCACCGGTCCCGCAGGCCCCGCCGGACAGCAGGGGGAACAGGGCGAACCGGGCCCCAAGGGCGATACGGGGGCCACGGG
>NZ_DS996370.1 GCF_000156375.1 Desulfovibrio piger ATCC 29098 | reverse complement strand
GAAAAAACGCGCCATTATACAGGCTGATGTAGCGCTGTCCGTGGGTAATACTGCCGTCGTGATAGCGACCCACTTCGTCAAGGACCGTTACTTTCAGACGAGTCTCCACGTCCTCCCGCACGTCCAATACTTCCCGGCACCGTGCGGAAAGCCGCGTGTTCAGGGTGTCAACGGCGGGGGTCTCAAGCGTGCCGTGTCGGCCCTGGCCGTCATAAAGCAGCGCTCCGTCATGCAACGGCACATAGCGCACCGCGTCCGCCATGACGGGCCGCACGGCCACGTCCAGACTCTCAATCCGAGCATCATGCAGATGGCCAAAAGGTTCCCAGCGCGTGTACGTGTTGGCGCCGTCGTGGAAAAGACGCCCGTCATGCGCCCGGAACAGGCCGTTGTCATACCGGATGGAACCGTCATGCAGCGGAAAGCCCCACTTGCGCCGGTCTTCATACTCAGGCTTGACGGCAAGCCATACGCCGTCCCCCTCCGTAAAGGCCGTCTCATCCTCAAGGTTGGTCTTCCAGGACATGGCCCGCAGGATGGAACGCGCGGGCTTGTATTCGTTCACCAGCCAACGGAACCAGGCCAGAATGTCCGCGTTCAGCCCCTGTTCCGGGATTTCCACCAGCTTT
>NZ_DS996371.1 GCF_000156375.1 Desulfovibrio piger ATCC 29098 | reverse complement strand
GGAAAAACGCGCCATTATGCAGGCTGATGTAGCGCTGTCCGTGGGTAATACTGCCGTCGTGATAGCGACCCACTTCGTCAAGGGCCGTCACCTCAAGACGAGTCTCCACGTCCTCCCGCACGTCCAATACTTCCCGGCACCGTGCGGAAAGCCGCGTGTTCAGGGTGTCAACGGCGGGAGTCTCAAGCGTTCCGTGACGGCCCTGTCCGTCATAAAGCAGCGCCCCGTTGTGCAGTGGCGTATAATGCACCGCGTCCGCCATGACGGGCCGCACGGCCACGTCCAGACTCTCAAGCCGGGCATCATGCAGATGGCCGAAAGGTTCCCAGCGCGTGTACGGGTTGGCGCCGTCGTGGAAAAGCCGCCCGTCATGCGCCCGGAACAGGCCGTTGTCATACCGGATGGAACCGTCATGCAGCGGAAAGCCCCACTTGCGCCGGTCTTCATACTCAGGCTTGACGGCAAGCCATACGCCGTCCGCTTCCGTGAAAGCCGTTTCGTCTTCAAAGCTGGTTTTCCAGGACATGGCCCGCAGGATGGAACGCGCGGGCTTGTATTCGTTCACCAGCCAGCGGAACCAGGCCAGAATATCCGCGTTCAGCCCCTGTTCCGGGATTTCCACCAGCTTC
>NZ_DS996372.1 GCF_000156375.1 Desulfovibrio piger ATCC 29098 | reverse complement strand
CGTTATTTTTGTGCCCGTGCGTCTGGCAGTGGCCGAACTCATGCAGGCGCTTTCCGGTCTGTTCGGCCTGTTCACGGGCAACGAAGTGACCAGCGCCGCCTCGTCCTGGGAAGCCTTCGGCGCGGCCCTGGGAGAGATCGCTGGCGGAGTGCTGGAAGGACTGGCCACGGGCTTTGCCTGGCTGGTGGACGGAGTGAGGCTGTTTGCTTCCGTCATCGGGCACCTGATAGACGGCGTTTCGGCGCTGTGCGGCTGGCTGCTGGACCTTGGCGGGGCCACGAATGAAGCCAACGCGGCAGCGGACCCCTTCGCCTGGTCGAATCTCGGAAAGGTACTCGGCTATGTGCTGGGGCTGTTTGTGGCCTGGAAAGCCGCGCTTCTGGCCGTGCGCGGTGTCATGGTGGCGGTATCTGCCGCGACAAAGGCGTGGGCCGCCGTGCAGTGGGTTCTCAACGCGGCCATGAGCGCAAACCCCATAGGTCTGGTCGTCATCGCTATCGCGGGTCTGATTGCCGCCGGGGCGTGGCTTGTCCAAAACTGGGATGAGATCGCCGCGTGGTGGCATGACCTGTGGGGCGGCATAGCGGCCTGGGCGGGTGAAAAATGGGACGCCATCACGGGCACGATTACCGGGGCGTGGGATTCCATCATTTCCGGTATTACGGGCTTCGGCGCGTCTATCCTTTCCGGTCTGCAAGGCGCGTGGGATACGGCCAGCGGCGCGGCGAGCGCGGCATGGGAAGGCATCAAGGGCATTGTTTCCGGCGCGTGGGACGCCATTGTGGGCGGTATCGCGGGCTTCGGGGCGTCCCTGCTGGCTGGGATAACGGAAGCCTGGAACGCCGTGCTGGAATTTTTCGGCGGGCTGAACCTCTTTGAATCCGGGGCGAAACTGCTTTCCACCTTTGTGGAAGGCATCAAGAGCATGGCGTCATCCGTAGTGGAATCCGTGGAAGGTGTATTTACCAAGGTGCGGGAGTACCTACCGTTTTCGGACGCGCATGTGGGGCCGCTTTCTCAGCTCACGCTTTCCGGGGCGCGCATGATGACCACGCTTGCCGAGGGT
>NZ_DS996374.1 GCF_000156375.1 Desulfovibrio piger ATCC 29098 | reverse complement strand
AATTCCGCCACCCTCTCCCGGATTCGAGTCGTGCAGTATCAAGGGCAGTTCCACGGTTGAGCCGTGGGCTTTCACCCCTGACTTACATAACAGCCTACGTGCGCTTTACGCCCAGTGATTCCGATTAACGCTTGCACCCTCCGTATTACCGCGGCTGCTGGCACGGAGTTAGCCGGTGCTTCCTTTGAAGGTACCGTCAGTAGGATGATGATTAGAGCACCCTAGTTTCTTCCCTTCTGACAGAGGTTTACGATCCGAAGACCTTCATCCCTCACGCGGCGTCGCTGCGTCAGGCTTTCGCCCATTGCGCAATATTCCCCACTGCTGCCTCCCGTAGGAGTCTGGACCGTGTTTCAGTTCCAGTGTGGCCGATCATCCTCTCAGATCGGCTACCCATCGTTGCCTTGGTAGGCCGTTACCCCACCAACTAGCTAATGGGACGCGGACTCATCTCTATGCGATAGCTTGCAAGCAGAGGCCACCTTTCCTCACAAAGTTCATCATGAGCGTATTCGGTATTAGCAGTCGTTTCCAACTGTTATCCCCATCATAGAGGCAGATTATCCACGTGTTACTCACCCGTGCGCCACTTTACTCGGGACCGAAGTCCCTTTCGCGTACGACTTGCATGTGTTAAGCACGCCGCCAGCGTTCAATCTGAGCCAGAATCAAACTCTCCAGTTCAAATCTGTAGCAAAGATCTCCGTTGGACGGAAATCAGAATCTCAAAGTTCCTTCCCGTTCGCTATTCACTTGTCAATGAACCACACCGATTCACTCGGCGCGAAGCAGTTGTTTACGCCGCTTCGTTTTCGCTGTCAACAAG
>NZ_DS996375.1 GCF_000156375.1 Desulfovibrio piger ATCC 29098 | reverse complement strand
TTCTCACGTAGTTCCCCGATTTCTCGTAGGAGGCATTCTTTTTCGCGGTAAAGAGCGTCCTTTTCTTGATGAAGGCGGCGATTTTCTGCAATTATTTCTTTTTTTTCTTCCCAAAAAATGCGCTTTTCCTCCTCAAATATGCGTCGCTCCAAGGTAAGCGCATCCGAGTCTTTTTCCGCAACTGAGTAGGCGCTTTCAGAATGCGGCTCTTGGTCTTTGTTTGCGTACAAGTCCTTTTGTCCTGCGGCCTGTAATTCTTCGACGGGGACTTTGAACAAAAGGGAGGCTTTTGCAAGCCATTTCATCGGAATTTTTTGTCTTTTTTTGACAGATGAAAGCGCTTGTTTTGAGTATCCCAGCTTTTGAGCAAGCTCAAAATCATAGGATACTCCTGCCAGCTTTTTCATATAGTCCAATGCGGCTTGCGTACTTGCATGTTCCATTAGCTCAAACCTGCAAGCAAACATGCAAATATATTTTGCATTGTTTGCTAGTTATGCCGCATAGTTAGGTAAAATTCAAAAAAAGATAAACCTGCAAGTAAATAAAAGCGGTCTATCCTTCTTGACTAGTACGCTTTTGCGTACTAAAAGAAACTTGCGGGCGGTTGAAGTTTCAACATAGCAAAGCCG
>NZ_DS996376.1 GCF_000156375.1 Desulfovibrio piger ATCC 29098 | reverse complement strand
CCGGCCCGGCCGGTGCGGATGGAGCTGACGGCCTGCCGCCGGAGCATGAATGGCAGGGGACGGCGCTGCGCTTCAAGGAGCCCGACGGTTCGTGGGGACAGGCTGTGGACCTGCGCGGGGCTCCCGGATCGTCCGCTACCGTCCCCATCGCCACCACTTCTGTGGCAGGCAAAGTGAAGGTCGGCACGAACCTCTCTGTTGCTGCCGACGGGACCCTCAGCGTCGCCAGTGCGTCCACTTCCGCCAAGGGCGTGGTGCAGCTCTCCTCCGCCACCAATTCCACCAGCACAACTCTGGCTGCTACGGCCAGCGCGGTAAAGACCGCATACGACAAGGGGGTCTCCGCCGCGACAGCCGCCGGCAAAGCCCAGACGGCTGCGACTGCCGCCCAGTCTGCCGCCGACGCGGCCGCCGAGACCGCCAATACGGCCAAAGCTGCCGCCGATGCTGCGCAGAGCGCCGTCGATGGTGTCGCCAAACCGAACGCCTATGTTACCGCGACCTGGCGGTCCGGATCCTCGTGGTATCGCAAATGGTCCAACGGCTTCATCGAACAGGGCGGCACCACGACGACCAGTGGCGCATCGACCACCATATCGCTGCATACGCCGTTCACTTCCACCTCGTACACCGTCGCCATCGGCGAGGTGAACGCTGATAACTATCTGGAAGGCTCGTCCGTCATATCCGCATGCGCCACGGCCAACTTCACCATCAAGCGTCCTACGAGCGGAATCTCCATCTCCTGGTACGCAGCGGGCTATTAAGGAGCAACCATGCCTTTTACCATCGGACAAACATTCGATTCCACATACCCCCCGGAAGCCGCCGAGTGGTGCATGAACAATAATGCCTACATCGAGGAGGCGGACGGGAGCTTCGTCATCAAAGCCGTCCTTCCCCCCACGGAAGAAGAGCTGGCCGCACAGGCCCTTGCCGAGGCCAGGGCGCAGTCGTCCACCATCCTCATGGCCCGGATGCAGGCGGACATGGTGCAGACGGGCG
>NZ_DS996377.1 GCF_000156375.1 Desulfovibrio piger ATCC 29098 | reverse complement strand
GGCAGCGGCCTACTTTCCCACATGACGTTATGCAGTATCATCGGCGATGGAGAGCTTAACTTCCGAGTTCGGAATGGGGTCGGGTGTACCCTCTCCTCTATGGCTACCAAAGAAATTTGGCAAATTTATTGAAACAGGGATGGAAGGATTTTTCGAGAAAACAAGACGCACGGGCTATTAGTACTGGTCAGCTCCACCCCTCACAGGGCTTCCACCTCCAGCCTATCAACGAGGTCGTCTACCTCGGCCCTTCAGGACTTGCGTCAGGGAGAACTTATCTTAAGGCAGGCTTCCCGCTTAGATGCTTTCAGCGGTTATCCCTTCCACACATAGCTACCCTGCTGTGCCGTTGGCACGACAACAGGTCCACCAGTGGTGTGTCCATCCCGGTCCTCTCGTACTAGGGACAGGCCCTTTCAATTCTCCTACGCCCACAGAAGATAGGGACCAAACTGTCTCACGACGTTTTAAACCCAGCTCGCGTACCACTTTAAACGGCGAACAGCCGTACCCTTGGGACCTGCTTCAGCCCCAGGATGTGATGAGCCGACATCGAGGTGCCAAACCGCATCGTCGATGTGAACTCTTGGATGCGATCAGCCTGTTATCCCCGGCGTACCTTTTATCCAATGAGCGATGACCCTTCCATTCGGGATCACCGGATCACTAACACCTACTTTCGTACCTGCTCGAGATGTCTCTCTTGCAGTCAAGCTCCCTTTTGCGTTTGCACTCGACGGCTGGTTTCCAATCAGCCTGAGGGAACCTTTGCATGCCTCCGTTACATTTTGGGAGGCGACCGCCCCAGTCAAACTACCCACCAGACACTGTCCT
>NZ_DS996378.1 GCF_000156375.1 Desulfovibrio piger ATCC 29098 | reverse complement strand
TGTGAAGGCGCAAGAGAAATGAGAATCTTCCGCAAGAGAAATGAGAACGTGCCAGAGCATTTTTTATGCTTTGGCACGTTTTTTGAATGAAGATTTTAGGGGCGCGGGCTGTGTGTCAAAACATACACAAAACCACGCCCATTTTTCAGCCCTCAATAATCCAGCCCGCGAAGTCCCCGAACCTGAATACCTCCACGGCATCTTCGCCCAGCTCTCCGGGATAAAGCGGTCGCTGGATTCCCGACAGGGAGAGCTCCTTTCTGACCACGGCTCCGGGTTCCGCGCCCTGGTCCAGCTTGGAAGCCCAGGTCAGCCTTGCCAGGACCGTGGCCGGATAGCCGCCGGGCGGCACCAGCTTGTCAAAGATGATGATGGCCCCGCCGGGGCGTAGCTGCTGCCGCAGGCGGGCCAGCAGCTTTCTCCGGGCGGGCACGGCAAGAAACATGAACACCAGAAAAGGCCACAGCCACGTCGAAGGGCTTGTAGTCGAACCGCGTTATATCGGCCCGCAGCGCCCGTCCAGGAGCGTTGTATGCCTCCACCATATCCGGGCATTCATCCAGAGCCGTCAGCCGCGCACAGCGCGCCTCAAGCGTGGGTGCCAGCACGCGGCCCACGTTGCCCGTGGACGCGCCAAGGTCATAGACCTTGCCTTCCTTCGGGATGTATTGCCGGGCTATCAGGCCCATGGCGGCGCTCGCCAGCTCATACCAAGGCAGTTGCTCCCGGACATGCCCGTCAAACTCTCCGGCAAAGCCGTGGAACGTCCAGTCGTGCCCCTGACTCATACGCCCTCCAGGTCCAGCCCCAGCCGTTGGGAAAACGACTTGAGCGCCAGCCGGACAAGGCCCATGCGCTGGCCGTCCGGGTACGGCAGATCGAACTCAAAGCGCAGGCTTTCCGCCAGTTCTCGCGGATGCCATGCCAGTGGCCTGCGACAGCGAACCGTCACCATGCCGTCGGACAATCCGGCTTCCACGGAGCCGAAATACCTGCTCCACAATTCCAGCCATTCCGCTTCCTCAAAGAACTTCTGCGCCTTGGGAGCCGTGGCTATATCCCCC
>NZ_DS996379.1 GCF_000156375.1 Desulfovibrio piger ATCC 29098 | reverse complement strand
ATGGAACAGGGCACCATTCGCCTGAAGACCGGTCTTGCAGAAATGCTCAAGGGTGGCGTCATCATGGACGTGACCACCCCCGAACAGGCGAAGATCGCCGAAGAAGCCGGCGCCTGCGCCGTCATGGCTCTTGAACGCGTCCCGGCCGACATCCGCGCCGCCGGCGGCATCGCCCGCATGGCCGATCCCACCATCGTCAAGCGCATCATGGAAGTGGTGAGCATCCCCGTCATGGCCAAGGCCCGTATCGGCCATTTCGTGGAAGCCCGCATCCTCGAAGCCCTGGGCGTGGACTATATCGACGAGAGCGAAGTGCTGACCCCCGCCGATGACCGCTATCATATCGACAAGCGCGACTTCACCGTGCCCTTCGTCTGCGGCTGCCGCAACCTGGGCGAAGCCCTGCGCCGCATCGCCGAAGGCGCGGCCATGATCCGCACCAAGGGCGAGCCCGGCACCGGCAACGTGGTGGAAGCCGTGCGCCATTGCCGCCAGGTCATGGACGAGATCCGCGTGCTCTGCTCCCTGCCCGAAGCCGAAGTGGCCAACTTCGCCAAGGAAAACGGCGCTCCCCTGGAAGTCTGCATGGCCGTGCGCAAGGAAGGCCGCCTGCCCGTGGTGAACTTTGCCGCCGGCGGCATCGCCACCCCCGCTGACGCCGCCATGATGATGCACCTGGGCTGCGACGGCGTGTTCGTGGGCTCCGGCATCTTCAAGTCCGGCGACCCGGCCAAGCGTGCCCGCGCCATCGTGCAGGCCGTGACCAACTACAAGGACTATGCTCTGCTGGCCGAGATCTCCCGCGATCTGGGCGAACCCATGGTGGGCATCGACATCTCCACCATCCCGCCGGCCGAACGCATGCAGGAGCGGGGCTGGTAGCATGGCCCGCATCGGAGTCCTGGCCCTGCAGGGGGCCTTCCGCGAACATGCCGCAGCGCTGCGCCGCCTGGGCGCCGACGTCTGCGAAGTACGCCAGCTCAAGGACATGGAAGGCCTTGAGGGCATGGTCATCCCCGGCGGCGAAAGCACCACCATCGGCAAGCTGCTGGTGGAATGGAACATGCTGGAACCGCTGCGCCGGCGCATCCTGGACGGCATGCCCGTCTACGGCAGCTGCGCGGGCCTGATCCTGCTCTGCAAGGAGATCGAAGGCTCTGACCAGCCGCGTCTGGGCGTGCTGGACGCCACCGTGCGCCGCAACG
>NZ_DS996380.1 GCF_000156375.1 Desulfovibrio piger ATCC 29098 | reverse complement strand
GAGATATCTTTTGACGGAAGACAGGGAGCGGACGTTGTAAACAAAAGGATGAAAATCAAAAAATAGATATAGGTAATTTTATATAACATACTGTTTTTTTTGAAGAAATGTTGACAAGGCCAGGAAAGGGGTTTAAAAATTTTTACAAGTTCGACGGCCAAGCAGATTGCTGCTGCCGACTTTTAAAAACGAGCTTTTTTGCTCCGGTCGTATCGGCCGGGATTCCTGTCCCGCTCCGCACAGGGCAGGAATGGGGTCCCGCAAGGGAAAAGATCCCATACTGGATGGGATCGAAAGATGCGGAAGTAATGAAGGAAGGTATTATCATGAAGAAGCTTATGACTCTCGCTCTGGCTGCCGCTATGATGCTGGGTGCTACTACCGGCGCCAACGCTATCGACTTCAAGGCCAAGGGCCAGTGGATCATGTCTTTCGACTATGGTCAGCATGCTGACTTCCGTTCCAACCAGGACGGCAAGCCCGGTTCCGGTTACAAGGGTGAGGACGAATTCGAAGCCCGCCAGCGTGTTCGCCTGCAGTTGGACGCCGTGGCTTCCGAAGCCCTGTCCGGTACCGTGTTCTTCGAAATCGGCGACCAGGTTTGGGGCCAGGACAAGACCGGTGGCGCCCTGGGTGCTGACAACAACAGCGTGGTGGAACTGAAGCGTGCCTACATCGACTGGATGGTGCCCCAGACCGACCTGAAGGTCCGCATGGGTATCCAGGGCCTGGCTCTGCCTGCCTTCACCACCAATGCTTCCCAGATCCTCGACGATGACGTGGCCGCCG
>NZ_DS996381.1 GCF_000156375.1 Desulfovibrio piger ATCC 29098 | reverse complement strand
TCAGGACTCATTAAAGGTAAAAAATGACAATGGCAGCAATATGGATTGCCGAAAGGAATGTATGGGCACAGCGATCATAGCGCATGGCTATGCGGCGCCAGTCTTTCAATCGAGCAAACATATTCTCTATCTTGTGACGCTGACAATACAGCTTTTTGTCGTAATTATCCTGACTTCTTGTATTTTTTTCGAGCTGGAATGCAGGGCGTGCAGTTCTGGCTTTTCAAATGCTTGCGAATCATGACGCATCATAGCCCCTGTCGGCAAGAAGAGCTGAAGCTGAAGGTAAACCGGGCAGCAAGTATGCCGCACCAGCGTAATCACTGACAGGGCCAGCTGTCAGCAATGTCCGAATAGGACGCCCCAGGGCATCACAGACCGCATGCAATTTGGTGTTCAATCCTCCCTTTGTTCGTCCGATACATCGGGAAGAAGCCCTTTTTTTCTCAGACTTGCGGCTGTCCTGTGAGCTTTCAGATGAGTAGCGTCAATCATGAGAAGAGTGTGTCCTGGGAATTTTCAGCAAGAGCCGTAAAAATCTTTTCAAAGACACCCATTTTGCTCCATCTGACAAACCGGTTATAAAGAGTCTTATAGGGGCCGTATTCTTTTGGAGCATCTTTCCATTGAAGGCCAAACTTGAGAACATAGATAATTCCACTGAGAATTTTTTGGTCATCAACTCTGGGAACACCTCTGGAGCGAGGAAAGAAAGGGCGGATGGTATCCATTTGAGCAGATGAAAGATAAAAAAGAGTAGACATGGTAACCTCCGTCTCCATACCTACTCTTTTTTGAAGCGTATGGAAATAATGAGTCCTGACCCTA
>NZ_DS996382.1 GCF_000156375.1 Desulfovibrio piger ATCC 29098 | reverse complement strand
GGGGCGCCTAGGTGCCCCGCTTCGGATCGTCCCCGGTACCAGCCGGGGATTTTTTGTTTGGGGGTCCCTTCTTGCCGCCGGATGCCGGGCCAAGATGGAAGGGATGGCGAGGGGGTACGGAGTAGAACCGCTTTGAGGTGTGCGTCTCAGGCTATAACAATATCGTTATGGCAACCTTCAGCCCTTAGTTGCATCTTTCCTCTGGTCGGACCACTAGCTATTATTATAAGGCGGGCTAAGAGTAGTACAGAGAAGGGGAAAAGGCGGGATCAAGACAGCAGGAAGGGGGCACTTCGACCGTAGTATATTGAGATGTTGAAATTTTTTTGCAGGCTTGACAGCAGCTGCCTGAGAACTGGCATGCATAAGAGGGATGGGGCAGGCAGGTCAAGATTCCTGGAGTTTTGGCAATGACTTCAGCAGCGATAAAAATCTTTCTGGTCGGGTGCCATGAATTCTGCGTATATCCTCAGAAAATCAGGATTTGAGGTCATACGAAAATACTCTTACTTGATTATGTAAACTTTTATTCTGTATGGACTAATATGGCAGGCCTTCTTTGGCGGGCCAGGAAAAGCCGTTGTTCATAGAAGCCAGGTCTCATCATAGACAGTAAGTTCTTATGTCTATGATGGTCATGATTCCAGAAAGATTATCGCAGTTATAAAAGACCCACCGGCAAAGCCGGTGGGTCTTCATATGCGCCTGTAAGGCTCTTTTACCAGCCGCGCCC
>NZ_DS996383.1 GCF_000156375.1 Desulfovibrio piger ATCC 29098 | reverse complement strand
TTCTCCCAAGCCCGCCGGTGGGGGCGTGGCTGCGCCCCCGCCTCTGTCAGCCCTCACTATGCCGGAAAAATCTGCGCAAAGCCCGGAAACAGCGCGCTCCATGCGAAGGATTTTCGCCCGTTATTCCTTGTCTTTTTCACTGTTTTTTACTAAAATCAGACTGTTCAAGGTGCTTTCCGCACTCTTCCATCCCTTGCAATGCCGCATGTATCCCGTAAAGGACGCGACGCAGCAACGCACGGTGTCTATATCTACGCGCCCATCCGCGTAGCATCTCGACAGGCCCGCAAACCTTTTTCTTGCCCGGCGCACGTTTCGCTTGCGCGGTAGCTTGTAGCCTGAAAAGTGCCGGTATCCGGCAAAATCCACGCCGTGGGAGGCCGGGAATACCCGTGTCTTGTTGTTCAGGGTCAAATGCAGCTCGCAGGCCAGGAAGTCCCGGATTTCCGCCAACAGCCGCCACAGCTCCGTTTTGTCTCCGTGCAGCAGAATGAAGTCATCCATATACCGCACATAATAGCGTACTCCCAGCGTATCCTTGATGAAATGGTCGAGTTGATCCAGGTACACGTTGGCAAGTAACTGACTTGTCAGCGCCCCCAGCGGCAAGCCCCGGTTCCCCTCGATACAGTCGGCTTCCTTTACCAGAACGCGCAACACGTTGAGCACATCTGG
>NZ_DS996384.1 GCF_000156375.1 Desulfovibrio piger ATCC 29098 | reverse complement strand
TGCCTAAGCCCGCCGGTGGGGGCGTTGCTGCGCCCCCGCCTCTGTCAGCCCTCACTATGCCGGAAAAATCTGCGCAAAGCCCGGAAACAGCGCGCTCCATGCGAAGGATTTTCGCCCGTTATTCCTTGTCTTTTTCACTGTTTTTTACTAAAATCAGCTTGTTCAAGGTGCTTTCCGCACTCTTCCATCCCTTGCAATGCCGCATGTATCCCGTAAAGGACGCGACGCAGCAACGCACGGTGTCTATATCTACGCGCCCATCCGCGTAGCACCTGGATAATCCAGCAAAGCGTTTTCGTGCCCGGCGCACATTGCGTTTGCGTGGCAGCTTGTAGTCTGCCCAATGCCGGTATCCCGCGAAGTCCACACCGTGGGATGCAGGGAATACCCGTGTTTTATTGTTCAGGGTCAAATGCAGCTCGCAGGCCAGAAAGTCCCGGATTTCCGCCAATAGCCGCCATAGCTCCGTTTTATCTCCGTGCAGCAGGATGAAGTCATCCATATACCGCACATAATAGCGCACTCCCAGCGTATCCTTGATGAAATGGTCGAGTTGATCCAGGTACACGTTGGCAAGTAACTGGCTTGTCAGCGCCCCCAGCGGCAAGCCCCGGTTCCCCTCGATACAGTCGGCTTCCTTTACCAGAACGCGCAACACGTTGAGCACATCAGT
>NZ_DS996385.1 GCF_000156375.1 Desulfovibrio piger ATCC 29098 | reverse complement strand
GCCGCCGCGCAACGCCAGAAAGTGGCATATCCGGGCTGTTCCCTGCTGGCGGTTTTGAACCGTCAACTTTCTTGTCAAAAAATGGGCTCCCGCGCCGCGTTCGTCGCCTACTTGCCGCACGGGAGCGCTGTTGTTTCCCCGCTTCGCATCGGGGAGGAAACGAACCCCCTTTTGCCCCTGTACCGTCCCGGAGGCCGTGACCACCGGGCATCTGACGCCTTGGGGCGAGAGCGGGACGGAACCCCACATTCCTATTGCGATTGGTCCGATTGTTATTCAGATTGAGGCCAAAAAGGCCCGCGCCGCTGCCATTATTGTATCTGCCGCCGCGCAACGCCAAATCGCAGCATATCCGGGTCGTTCCCTGTCAGCGGCGCGGGCGTTCCCCGCCCGTTTTCTTGAGGCCACCGACAATTTTTCCGATTTCCACCAGACGGGCAGCTATCGGCTCATACCGCTTTTCCGGGATCGCTCCGACGCGGATTCCCAGCCGTATCATAGCCAGAAGGACTTTTGCCTTCACGTCCACCGTGTTGAGTAAAACCCAACGGTTTCCGGCTCGGAGCGAAAGCTGCACCAGGGCCGCTTCCACTTCCCAGACAGTCGCCCGGATATCCGCCCCCAGTGTGAACCGGTCGTTTTTCGGCATATCCCGCAGCACGCAGGAAAAGAGATAGACGGAAAGGTCTTCCCATTTCTGTTGCAGAATAAGGCCGCCTTCAACGGATTCAGTCATGGCACGGATATCCTTTTTACAAAAAAATTGCGACCGGCTTCGCCGGTAAGGGTTAATAGCATATCCCGCAATTTTTTCCATGTATGATGGCAAGGTCAGGAATTCAGGATTCAAGTATCAGGAATTACAGGATAAAAGCGGGACGGAACCCCAC
>NZ_DS996386.1 GCF_000156375.1 Desulfovibrio piger ATCC 29098 | reverse complement strand
GTTGCCATATTCCGACGCTGGCCTGGCTGTGCGCCGCGTTTTATATAGGGCGCGAACATGCGCAGGCGGAATATCGCTGGATTGACGCTTACGGGAACGGACACCGGGACAATATGCCCTGGTGGGGCGGGTTCGATCCGCGCGTCTGGAACCGCAAATCGCTGCTGGACTGGCTGTTGCCGGTCTGTGTGGCGCTGCTGGCGGAGGCGGTATGAGTACCGGCGGACTGTACAACGCAGACGGAACCTTTGTGCCGTTCAGTGCGGCGGATTTGAGCACGGAACTGGCGACGCGGCAAAACGCGGGGATGTTTTTCGGGGAGCTGGACGGCTGGCTGAACACCCTGCCTGACCCGGACCCGGTGCTGCGCAAGCGCGGGGACGAGGCAGACGTGCTGAGGGAACTTTCGGCGGATGACCAGGTGACGACGGCCATGCTCTCCCGCAAAAACAGGGTGTTGAACTGTCCGCACCTGTCGTTTCGTGCCGGAGCGCCGGAGGGCGAAACGCCCACGCCGGAAGCGGAGGAGCTACACCGGCGTTTCATGCGGGACCTTGAGCGCGCCAACCTGCGCACAGTCATTACCGGGATGCTGGATGCCCCCTTTTTCGGCTTCACCCCCCTGGAGCTTGTTTGGCGCTTCGACGGGGACTGGTGGCATATCGTGGACATTGTGCCGAAGCCTTATCACTGGTTCCGGTTCGACAGCCGCAACAATCCCGTGTTCGTGGGGGAATACGGTCTGTACTGCGCGGACCCGCGTCCCCTGCCTCCGGGCAAGTTCGTGTTCGTCACGCATCATGCTACCTACGACAATCCCTATGGTCTGCGCCTGCTCTCTCGCTGCCTGTGGCCGGTGAGCTTCAAGCGCGGCGGC
>NZ_DS996387.1 GCF_000156375.1 Desulfovibrio piger ATCC 29098 | reverse complement strand
TTTGCCATATTCCGGCGCTGGCCTGGCTGTGCGCCGCGTTTTATACAGGGCGCGAACATGCGCAGGCGGAATATCGCTGGATTGACGCTTACGGGAACGGACACCGGGACAATATGCCCTGGTGGGGCGGGTTCGATCCGCGCGTCTGGAACCGCAAATCGCTGCTGGACTGGCTGCTGCCGGTCTGCGTGGCGCTTTTTGCGGAGGCGGTATGAGTAGCGGCGGACTGTACAACGCGGACGGAACCTTTGTGCCGTTCAGCGCAGCGGATTTGAGCACGGAACTGGCGACGCGGCAGAACGCGGGGGTGTTTTTCGGGGAACTGGACGGCTGGCTGAACACCCTGCCGGACCCGGACCCGGTGCTGCGCAAGCGCGGGGACGAGGCGGATGTGCTGCGGGAACTTTCTGCGGATGACCAGGTGACGACGGCCATGCTCTCCCGCAAGAACAGGGTATTGAACTGTCCTCACCTGTCGTTTCGTGCCGGAGCGCCGGAGGGCGAAACGCCCACACCGGAAGCGGAGGAACTGCACCGGCGTTTCATGCGGGACCTTGAGCGCGCCAACCTGCGCACAGTCATTACCGGGATGCTGGATGCCCCCTTTTACGGTTTTACGCCTATGGAACTTGTCTGGCGCTTCGACGGGGACTGGTGGCATATCGTGGACATTGTGCCGAAGCCTTATCACTGGTTCCGGTTCGATAGCCGCAATAATCCCGTGTTCGTGGGGGAATACGGTCTGTATTGCGCGGACCCGCGTCCCCTGCCTCCGGGCAAGTTCGTGTTCGTCACGCATCATGCTACCTACGACAATCCCTATGGTCTGCGCCTGCTCTCTCGCTGCCTGTGGCCGGTGAGCTTCAAGCGCGGCGGT
>NZ_DS996388.1 GCF_000156375.1 Desulfovibrio piger ATCC 29098 | reverse complement strand
CGCCTTTTTCCATGTTCAGCGGGAAATTGCACGCCCTAGATGCTCTCTGGCTCAGAGCTTCGCCCTCCGTGAACCAGCTCCAGGAACTGCTTTTCGTACCGCGTGCCGCCGCGCATACCAGTGTTTCCGGGGTGCACAGGGCCGCCACGATGCGCAGAATATGCTCTCTGTCCTCCGGGAACGGCACGCTGTTCAACACGCTGGAAACGAAAATGGCGCTGAATGGCGTACCAGCCCGCACGGCGGAAAGAAAGCCCATGGCCGAAGCGCGCCCCTTTTCCCTGTTTACCGTGTCACCGTCAGCGGGATACGGCTCAAACTCCGTCACGCGGATGCCTGCGTGCCGGAGCATCCGAGCTTCGTCGCCCTGTCCCGAACCGAAGTCCAGCACGCTTTCCCCGCAGGCGGCCTTCCATTTTTCCATGAAAGCGGCATCCAGCCGCACGTCGGAAAGCCGCTTGTGCCGGTACACCGGCAGCACGAATGCTCGACCAAGATAGGTGCGATGCAGCCATTTCCGCCGGAACGCGCCGTAGCGCAGGAAGTCGGCATTGTCCCCCGTGAAACGGAAGTCCATGCTCAAAAGGTTCAGCATGGCGCGGGCCAGTTCCGCCCGGTCTTCATCCAGCGTGACTACGGCTATTTCCTTCCGTCCCTTGCGGGCGGCGGCTTCCAGCCTGCCCACGCCGTTGATGACCGTGCCGTCCGGCGTGGTTACGATGGGCAGATTGACGCCGAGGCGCGCCAGCATCCGGCCCACATTGGCGGCATGACGCACGAAGCGGGACACGTTGCGCCGGGCAAGAGGCGAGACTTCCCGCATCTCGGCGGCCATGCAGGGGAAGAAAGCCGAGCTCTCCGGGGAGATGTCCGGCAGTTTTTCGGCCAGGGAATGAACGTCAGCCCCGCGCAGGGCCGCGCTCATGTCCCGCTCTGTATCCTGTATGGCTATGTCATTGGTAGCCCGGTTGAACAGGATATTGATGCCGCGCCGCCTTTGTTCCGGCACGTCCACACGCAGCACGGGGACGCGGGTAATCCCCATGTCCACGGCCACGGCGTGCCGCTGATGGCCGGAGAGGATTTCTCCGTCCGTGGTCGCCACCAGCGGCAGCAGGAAGCCCAGCTTACGAAGAGACAGGC
>NZ_DS996389.1 GCF_000156375.1 Desulfovibrio piger ATCC 29098 | reverse complement strand
CCGCCGCGCAACGCCAGGCGCTCCGCGCTGTTCCGCATCCAGATGGAACCCACAGGATTGGTCGTGTCCACGGATACAGGGAGAGCAGTTTCAGCAGGGCAGGCACCGTGACGCTGCTTTCCGCCGTCATGGACTTAAAGGCGCAGGAAGACGACGCCGTGGTGTCAGGGCTGGGGTACTGGCTGGTGATGGTCTTATTCAGCTTACAGCGCCTGTGCCGTTGCTACCCACGGCGTCATATTTCAGCGTATCCGCCGTGCCGGGCGTGGCCAGCGTGCCGTTCTGCAGAATGGCCTTCCAGGCGCTGCTGTCCGCGCTCATGTCCACATCAGCCGCCGCATCGTTATCCTTGATAATGTTGATTTCACCGGCGTTCAGACGCATACCGCCAGTCCACTCCCACACGTTACCCACAAGGTCCGCGATCCCCGCAGGACTGTTGTCATGCCGCCAGCTCACAGGCCCGGAGCCGGTCAGCGTGCGTCCGTGCAAATCGTCGTTACTGACACCCAGCTCACTGGCTCCGGGGGCAAGCGTACCGGTCTCGTGCTTGGCTTCGTGGTGCTGGCCCCAGTAGGTGTTGCCGCGCGGCTGGAACCCCGTCTTGATGCCCAGCGCACCCAGCAGCGCCCATTCCGCGTTGGTCATCAGGTGCCAGCCCGTGCCCTTGTTCTTGCAGTACGTCACCGCGCTGTCGAAGTTCAGAGAGTTGGCCGGGTCCATACCGGGCAAGCTCACCGCGTAGCTGTCCACCAGGGACGCCGGATACATGCCGATGAAAAGTTCCGACTTCTCCACCCCGTTGACGATGAAGGCCGGATGCGTACCCGTCAGGCCCAGGTCGGGATACAGGTCCTCAATCCGCATTTTCGGGATGCGGCGCATGAAGCTGGGATGCCCAGCATCGTCATACAGTACCGTGCACAGGCCGCCCGTGGCCGATTCCACGCTGGAACGCAGGCTGTCTTTCGTGATGATGGTCGCCATGTTATGCCTCCATATTGTCGGTTACAGTCCAAAGAATCAGCCGCACGGCTTCCATGTCGGATGCGGCAAGGGGAA
>NZ_DS996390.1 GCF_000156375.1 Desulfovibrio piger ATCC 29098 | reverse complement strand
ATAGCGCATGGCTATGTGACGCCAGTCATTCACCGGGAAAACATGTGTTCTATCTTGTGATGCTGGAGATATTGTTTCTTGTTGTAATACTCATGACTCTTGTATTTTTCCGAGAAGGAATGCAGGGAGTGCAACCTCGATTTTTCAAAAAACTGCGAATCCATCCGGCATCATAGCCCCTGTCAGCAAGAAGTATTCGGGTTGAAGGCAGAGTTGGCAAGAGACATGCCGCACCGCCATAATCACTGATGGTTCCGGCTGTCAGCAATGTCCGAATTGAACGTCCGTCGAAGTCGCAGACTACATGTAATTTGGTGTTCAATCCTCCTTTTGTGCGTCCGATACAGCGAGAGGAAGCCCTTTTTTTCTCAAACTTGCGGCAGTTCTGTGAGCTTTCAGACAGGTAGCATCAATCATGAGAAGGGATGTATCCTGGGTACTTTCGGAAAGAGCCGTAAAAATCTTTTCGAAGACGCCCATGTTGCTTCATCTGACAAAACGGTTATAAAGAGTTTTATAGGGGCCGTATTCTTTTGGAGCATCCTTCCATCGGAGACCGAACTTGAGAACATGGATAATTCCACTGATAATTTTTTGATCGTCCCTTCTGGGAATGCCTCTTGAACGAGGAAAGAAAGGGCGAATGACATCCATCTGAGCGGAAGAAAGGTAAAAAAGAGTGGACATAGAAACCTCCATATCCATACTTATCCTTTTTTGACGTCGTTGGAAATAATGAGTCCTGAGCCTA
>NZ_DS996391.1 GCF_000156375.1 Desulfovibrio piger ATCC 29098 | reverse complement strand
GTCCCCTATGGTACGGGATACGATGCGCAACAGTATGTCATGGTCGATGGAGTAGAAATACTTGGTCACGTCCGCCTTGAGGACGTACACGCCGCCCCATCTGGCCTCTGCCGAGCGTAACATGGAAGAAAGGTAGTCGCTGGCGGCGTGAGTTCCTTTGCCGACACGGCAGGCGAAGCTCTGAGCAATAAAGCGTCGTTCAAAGCATGGTCCAATAACCTGCACCAGGGCGTGATGCACTACTCGATCCGCAAAACAAGGCGCATGAACTAAGCGGCGCTTAGGTTCAAAGACTTCAAAAGCCCGAAACGGCCCTGGTCTCCATTCCTTGGCGCGCAGGTATTCCCTAATCCGCAGCAGGTTTTCCTCAAGATGGACGTTGAACCGCATGACCTCGTTTCGGTAGCGCTTACCCCGCGAAGCCTCTTTGGCCGCTGTAAGCAGGTTCTCCCACTCCAGCACATGTTCCCATAGATGACGGGCAGTCTTCGGCATCTGTCTTCCCCAGATTCCCCGCGCCGCGTTCGTTGCCTACTTGCCGCGCGGGGAGGCTGCTGTTTCCCCGCTTCGCACCGGGGAGGAAACGATCCCCTTTTGCTCCTGTACCGTCCCGGAAGCCGTAGCCTCCGGGCTTCCGACGACTCGGAGCGAGAGCGGGACGGAACCCCACACGTCTATTGCGGTTGCTACGGTAGCATTCAAGGTCAAGGCCAAAAAGGCCCGCGCCGGAACTACGATTGTAGCTGCCGCCGCGCAACGCCACACCGAGACAAGCCGGATCGTTCCCCTTTGACGGCTGTATGCCGCCAACATCCTTATTACACAAACAGAACTCCCGCGCCGCGTTCATCACCTACTTGCCGC
>NZ_DS996392.1 GCF_000156375.1 Desulfovibrio piger ATCC 29098 | reverse complement strand
CAGGCGCATGGCGGTCTGACATTTGCATTTCTCTTACTTGCGGCCCGTAAACGGGCTACCGGGACACGGAAGGCTCAACTGCGCTCCCAATTTATCCTCGTCTAATTGTCTTCGTATGTAATCACGGATTTTTATCGCATTTTTACCTGCCGTATCCACATAATATCCACGGCACCAAAATTCACGATTGCGGTACTTGAATTTTAAATCACCAAATTGATCATATATCATCAGGCTACTTTTACCTTTCAAATATCCCATAAATCCTGAAACACTCATTTTTGGAGGGATCTCAACAAGCATGTGGATATGGTCAGGACAGCATTCCGCCTCGATAATATTTATTCCCTTCCATTCACACAGTCTGCGTAAAATCTCGCCTAATGGCACGTTTTTTCTCACCATAGAAAACCTGTCTCCGGTATTAGGGAAATACTATATGATATTTGCAGTTCCACTTGGTATGAGCTAAGCTTTTGATGTCACTCATCATGACCTCCTTTTGATTTGCTTCATAGATGCAGTTGCCAGACCGCAATCCAATGTTAGCAAATCAAAAGGAGCTTTATAACATAC
>NZ_DS996393.1 GCF_000156375.1 Desulfovibrio piger ATCC 29098 | reverse complement strand
GCACCAGTTCCAGGCGTTCCGCGTCGGCCTCGCGGGGATTATACAGGGCGGGACGCAGGGCGGAAACGGGCAACAGTTCAATTCTGTTCATACCCCAGCCTCCGCAGGATTTCGGCCTTGATTTCCCTGTCGGTGAAGCCAGCTCCGGTCATAAGCTCCGCTTCCCACTTTCTGAAAGCCTCGCGCTTGACCGGGATACGGTAGGGACCAACAATGATGATGGTTTCAGTTTCCGATTTCTTTTTCGGAATCAGCATAAAACGCTCCGTTCAGGCCGTCGGACGGCTCGGAGCGGGGGATCATGTCCCTCAGATGATTCAGCGTGCCACAACGGGGGCACTTTATTTCCAGGTCGCGGGCGGTTCCTTTGCCCAGCAGCTTGTTGCAATGGCCACAGCGGATTTCCTTCTTTTCCTGCATTTTCAATATTTCCAGCGGTTGCCCCATGCGTCCGCCGTGCTAGACCATGCCTTGTCCCGCGTGGACAGACACGACAGGCGGATACTCTGCAAGCGGCCTTTCTCCGCTTGTGGGGCCGTGGTGGGC
>NZ_DS996394.1 GCF_000156375.1 Desulfovibrio piger ATCC 29098 | reverse complement strand
ACGCCTTTTTCCATGTTCAACGGGAAATTGCACGCTCTGGATGCTCTCTGGCTCAGGGCTTCGCCCTCCGTGAACCAGCTCCAGGAACTGCTTTTTGTACCGCGTGCCGCCGCGCATACCAGTGTTTCCGGGGCGCACAGGGCCGCCACGATGCGCAAAATATGCTCCCTGTCCTCCGGGAACGGCACACTGTTCAACACGCTGGAAACGAAAATGGCGCTGAATGGCGTACCAGCCCGCACGGCGGAAAGAAAGCCCATGGCCGAAGCGCGCCCTTTTTCCCTGTTTACCGTGTCGCCGTCAGCGGGATACGGCTCAAACTCCGTCACGCGGATGCCCGCGTCCCGGAGCATCCGGGCTTCGTCGCCCTGTCCCGAACCGAAGTCCAGCACACTTTCCCCGCAGGCAGCCTTCCATTTTCCCATGAAGGCGGCATCCAGTCGTACGTCGGAAAGCCGCTTGTGCCGGTACACCGGTAACACAAATGCCCGACCAAGATAGGTGCGATGCAGCCATTTCCGCCGGAACGCGCCGTAGCGCAGAAAATCGGCATTGTCCCCCGTGAACCGGAAGTCCATGCTCAAAAGGTTCAGCATGGCGCGTGCCAGTTCCGCCCGGTTTTCGTCCAGCGTGACCACGGATATTTCCTTCCGGCCCTTGCGGGCGGCGGCTTCCAGCCTGCCTACGCCGTTGATGACCGTGCCGTCCGGCGTGGTTACGATGGGCAGATGAACGCCGAGGCGCGCCAGCATCCGGCCCACATTAGCGGCATGACGCACGAAGCGGGACACGTTGCGCCGGGCAAGAGGCGAGACTTCCCGCATCTCAGCGGCCATGCAGGGGAAGAAAGCCGGGCTGTCCGGGGAAATGTCCGGCAGTTTTTCGGCCAGGGAATGAACATCAGCCCCGCGCAGGGCCGCGCTCATGTCCCGTTCGGTGTCCTGTACGGCTATATCATTGGTAGCCCTGTTGAACAGGATATTGATGCCGCGACGCCTTTTTTCCGGCACGTCCACACGCAGCACGGGCACGCGGGCGGCTCCCATGTCCACGGCCACGGCGTGCCGCTGATGGCCGGAGAGAATTTCCCCGTCCGTAGTCGCCACCAGCGGCAGCAGGAAGCCCAGCTTGCGCAGGGAGAGCC
>NZ_DS996395.1 GCF_000156375.1 Desulfovibrio piger ATCC 29098 | reverse complement strand
GCGGGAATGCTGTTGTTTCCCCACTTTGCACCGGGGAGGAAACAGCCCCCTTTTACCCCTGTACCGTCCCGGAAGCCGTGACCTCCGGGCATCTGACGACTTGGGGCGAGAGCGGGACGGAACCCCACACCACGGGAACGAAGTAGGCGCAAATCAATAATAGCGAGGCCAAAAAGGCCAGCGTAGCTGCCATTATTGTATCTGCCGCCGCGCAACGCCAGGCGCTCCATATCCAGGCCGTTCCCCGTCAACGGCATACACCGCCAACTTTCTTGTCAAAAAATGGGCTCCCGTGCCGCGTTCGTCACCTACTTGCCGCACGGGAGCGCTGTTGTTTCCCCGCTTCGCACCGGGGAGGAAACAGCCCCCTTTTGCTCCTGTACCGTCCCGGAAGCCGTAGCCTCCGGGCTTCCGACGACTCGGAGCGAAAGCGGGACGGAACCCCACATCCCTATTGCGGAGCGTACGAGTGTTTCTGACATTGAGGCCAAAAAGGCCCGCGCCGCTGCTATTGTTGTAATT
>NZ_DS996396.1 GCF_000156375.1 Desulfovibrio piger ATCC 29098 | reverse complement strand
ACGGGAGCGCTGTTGTTTCCCCACCTTGCACCGGGGAGGAAACAGCCCCCTTTTACCCCTGTACCGTCCCGGAAGCCGTGACCGCCGGGCATCTGACGACTTGGGGCAGAGCGGGACGGAACCCCACAGACGGCGCGTGAAAATCCCGAAACGACGCGAGGCGGAGGCCAAAAAGGCCCGCGCCTACGCCATGCCCGAAATAGCCGCCGCGCAACGCCAGGCGCTCCATATCCAGGCCGTTCCCCGTCAACGGCATACACCGCCAACTTTCTTGTCAAAAAATGGGCTCCCGCGCCGCGTTCGTCACCTACTTGCCGCACGGGAGTGCTGTTGTTTCCCCACCTTGCACCGGGGGAGGAAACAGCCCCCTTTTCCCCCTGTACCGTCCCGGAAGCCGTGACCGCCGGGCATCTGACGACTTGGGGCGAGAGCGGGACGGAACCCCACAGTCTGGCGTACATATCCTCTACCAAACGGGAGAGAAAGGCCAAAAAGGCCCGCGCCGCTGCTATTGTAGTAAGC
>NZ_DS996397.1 GCF_000156375.1 Desulfovibrio piger ATCC 29098 | reverse complement strand
ACGTCAAACTGTGCCCAGCACAGGCCGTCATTGTAGGTGGCTGCTCCGTTATGGGAGAACGCCGCGTCATGGCGGCGCACGTCGTTCACCGGCACGATGACCGCGCCCGCAAAGCCGTTTTCCGCCAGAATCCGCACCAAGCCCTGAACCTTGCCGCCCAGCTTGTGCCAGGCAAAAGCGTTGACCACGCGCAGGCGGTAGCTTTCGTCCGTGTCATAGCGTGTGCGCAGGATGCCCCGGCTGGCCCCGTAGGCGGCTATCCTTTCATCGTCAGCCGTGGCCGGATTCCACTGGCGGCGAAGCCACAAAATGTCCTCCCGCACGTCATCCATATACAGCGCCAGCCCCTTCGCCAGCGCCGATACAGGGCCGGGACGGAAGATGGCGGGCCAGTTCAGCTTGTCATGGAAATATTGCCAGAACGGGCTTGCCATGGCCTATTCCTCCGCCACCCAGACCGTTTGCAGGTCCAGGGCTTCCAGCACGGCCAGCCCCCCCGCCGGAATCTCCACATCCTCCGTCGGGCTTTCCCAGCGGA